>NZ_CP114791.1:2830000-5010245 GCF_027359115.1 Sphingomonas sp. NIBR02145
CGAGCTTCGACTTTCGCGGCGCCGGCGACATCGCCCGTTACGGCGGCGTGATGGCCACCGGCCAGATCTTCTGGTTCGCACAGAGCCAGGCCGATGTGTTCATCGCCGGCCGCCTGTTCGATCCGCACATGCTGGGCATCTATACGACCAGCCTGTTCCTCACCCAGATCTTCGTCTCGAAATTCGTGCCGCCGCTCAACGAAGTCGCCTTCTCCGCCTATGCCCGACTGAAGGACGACAAGGCCGCGGTTGGCGCCGCCTTCACCAAATCGGTCCGGCTGGTGATGCTGGTCGCCATGCCCTTCTATCTCGGTATGGCCGCCACGGCGGAGCCGCTGGTCGCCGTCGCGCTTGGCCCCAAATGGATGGAAGCGGTGCCGGTTGTGCACTGGCTCGCGCTCGCCATGCCGATGATGACGCTGCAGGTGCTGTTCGCCCCGGCCAGCGATGCCTGTGGACGCCCCGGGATCAGCGCGCAGAATTCCATGACCGGCGCGCTCTGCCTGCCGATCGCCTTCCTGATCGGCGTGCATTGGGGGGTGATGGGGCTCGTCGCCGCCTGGTTCGCCGCCTATCCGCTCTATCTCGCGCTCTCGACCTGGCGGACGCTGCCGGTGATCGGCGTAAAATTCGGCACACTGGTCGAGGCGATCGCGCCGTCGGCGCTCGCCGCCGCGGCAATGGCATTGATTGTCACCGGCCTCGACGCCCTGCTCCCTCCGGTGCCCGAACTCCTCCGTCTGGCGCTGCTGGTCGGCGCCGGTGGGCTTGCCTATGCCGCGCTGCTGTTCCTGTTCGCACGGCGGATGCTGGTCGATTCGATCAACCTGGTCCGCAACCGCGGCGCCTAGACCGCCTGGATATAGGCGCGCATCGCATCCGCCTCGGATTCGATCCGTTCGATCCGGTACTTCACCAGGTCGCCGATCGAAATGAAGCCGATACAGGTGCCACCCTCGACCACCGGCAGATGGCGGATGCGCCTGCGCGTCATCAGCGCCAGTGCGGCAAGCACGCCCTCGTCCGGCGAAACGGTGATCGCCGGGGCGGTCATCACTTCACTGACCTTGCGGGTAAGCGCCGCCGCGCCTTCGCGTTCGAGGCAATAGATCACGTCGCGTTCGGAAAAGATGCCGGCCACGGCATTGCCGACCATCACGGGCACGGCGCCGATGCGCTTGCCCGCAAGCAGCGAAACGGCATCGGCTACGGTGCTGTCACCATCAACCGAGACAACGTCACGCCCTTTGCCACCCAGGATTGCCGCGATTGTCATCGCTCGACTCCTCGTTCGGGTTGAGGCGCTTGTGTGTCCCACGAATCGTCCCCAATTGCAAAAGATGGAAGCGCCCCGGGGCCTGGACGATCCGGAATATGCTGCCTTCGCCTGGGGGCGCTATCGCCGCGTCCTGGCACGGATGGCACTGGTTGCCTTCGCGGTGGCGGTGCTTTCGGTGCTGATCCTCTGGTACTGGCTGGGCTGGCTGAACTTCACCCTGACCCTGGCCACCGCACTCGGCGTGTTCTTCACGATCCTGCTCGGCGCCGCGCTGATGGGGCTGATGTTCCTCAGCTCCGGGACCGGGCATGACGCGCAGGTGGAAGACTTGCTGCGCGACCAAATCGAAATCGGCGACTGAGCCCGAGCCCAGCCGCCGATTTTCGTATCACCATCAGACCGTCGCTTCGGCGTCCTTGCGGGCGCGGGTGCGACGCGGCTTCTTGGCGGGCTCTTCCGCGGCCTCGGCCGGGGCCGCATCGCTCACGCCGAGCGCGGGCGGGAGCACCGCGGCGTCGATCGCATGGCTTTCCTCGGCCTGGGCTTCCTCACGGCGCGGGCGGCGCGCACGACGCGGAGCCTGCTCCTCGCGGGGCGCCTGGGCTTCGGCTGCCTCAACAGCTTCGCCTTCACCCTCGGCACCATGGCCATTGGCATAGCCATTGCCGTTGGCGTGACCGTTGCGCTGCTCGCGCTCGCGGCGGGGCTGACGCTCCGACCGCTCCTGGCGACCCTCGCGATCGCCGCGGCCTTCACGCTCGCGGCGCGGCTGCTGCTGGGCACGCTGCTCGGGCTGGTCGTCGCCATCCTCGGCGCGGTTGCCATCGGCCTCGACGTCGAAATCCTCGTCGTCGCTGTCGAAATCATCGCGGTTGCGGCGCTGCTGCTGGTTCTGCTCCTCGAAGCGCGACCGGCTCTCGCTCAGCACGCGGAAATAGTGATCCGCGAACTGGAGATAATATTCGGTGTTGACCCGATCGCCCTGCATCTGGGCGTCGCGCGCCAGATTCTTGTACTTCTCGAGCAGCTGGGCGGCGTTGCCGCGCGCACGGTTGTCGATGCGATTCCCGTTACCCTGGCCGGGGTTGCCACCCTGGCGCTGCTGCTGCCCGCCACGACCACGACGGCGGCCGGCCTGACGATTGTTCATCAAGGTCTGTATGTCCTGTCTTGTTTACGCTGTCCGTCGGTCCAATTCCTGGGTCCCGGATGCAGTTTACAAATGCGCGTCAACGCCTCGGGAGGCGCAACTCGCCTGCCATGGCCACCGGACTGCAGCGGCTATCATGACCTGAATCGGGGCTGTGCGTTCTTCACGGCCCAAGCTTCAACTTCTTGGTTGAAAGTGCCCTACCCCGTGGCTGTCTTAGCCGGTGCAGCACTAATGTCCAAGCAGAAATATGTGTCGTTCTGGCGTCGTTTCAAGTCAGCAGCAGCGCACGCGGCCGCCCACCAAGATCCTTGTACAGCGTCACCGCGAAACCGCACTTCCGGGCAATCGCGGATACGGGTTCGGCCTGAGTCCAGCCGATCTCCAGCACCGCCGCGCCGCCCGGCGCCAGCAGCCGGCGCAGATCGGGGATGATCCGCAGGTAATCGTCGAGCCCTTCCGCACCCGCGAACAAGGCCGAGCCCGGCTCATACCGGCGGACCTGCTCGGGCAGATCCTCCACGGTGCCGATATAGGGGGGATTCGCCAGGACCAGGTCGAATCGCGCCTCCAGCCCCTGCGCCCAGTCGCCGCGCTGGAAGCCGGCGCGATCGGCCAGCCCCAACGCATCGGCATTGCGCTGGGCATAATCGAGCGCGACTTCCGACGCGTCCACGCCCAGCCCCTGCGCCTCGGGCCATTCGGCCAGCGCCGCCAGCAGCAAGGTGCCTGGCCCGGTGCCAAGATCGAGGATTCGCGCCGGCGACCGTGCGCCGAAATATTCGAGCGCCGCCTCGAGCAGCGTTTCGCTGTCCGGACGCGGGATCAATACCCCCGGCCCCACCGCCAGCTCGATCGTCCAGAAGGCGCGGCTGCCGGTGATATAGGCGACGGGTTCATGTGCCAGACGGCGTTGGAGGAGGGATTCGAACCCTCCGGGGACCGGATCGCCGATATGGCGCAGGATCATCGCTTCCCGGGTCACGCCGAGCGCATGCGCCATCAGCAGCTCGGCATCGAGCCGGGGCGAATCGGAGACGGGCTCGAGCGTGCGGGCGGCTTCGTTGAGGCCGACGCGCACGCTCCTGCCATTTGCCGCCGACGGCGCCTCGGGCCGGGGATCAGGAGCGGGCATCCCGCGCCTCCCGCACAGAGCCGGCAGCCGGAAAATGTTGAATCCCTTGATACGCCACGCGGGTGCGGGAGGGACGCTGGGGCAAGGGATCGATCCGGATTTTCGCGGCGCGGGTCATACCGGGACCGAAGCAGAAGATTTCCAACATTGCCAGAGGGGTGACGCGCCGAGAGCATCCCCCTCGCTCAACAATAGCGTCATCCCCGCGCAGGCGGGGATCCAGAGCCAAGGGGCAATGGCGGTACGGCTCGCCCTGCGATCTCCGGCAAGCGGAGGTCCGATTTCCGCGTTTATCCCGAGCTACCCTGGATCCCCGCCTGCGCGGGGATGACGGGGTTGGGGACCGGAATGACGATCAAGAAGGTCGCGCCGGAACAGAAAAGGCCGGGCATCGAGCCCGGCCTTTTCTAACCCACCCCCGCCCCTCCCTTGCAGGGAGGGGAGTTGAGAGCCTTACCCGTCGAGCTGGGCCAGGCGATCGGCCTCGTCCTGCGCGATCAGCGCGCCGATCAGTTCGTCGAGCTCGCCTTCCATCACTTCGGGCAAGCGGTGGAGGGTCAGGTTGATGCGGTGATCGGTGACCCGGCCCTGGGGGAAATTGTACGTCCGGATGCGCTCCGAGCGATCGCCCGAGCCGACCATCGAGGCGCGCGCGCCCGAGCGCTCCGAGGCCAGCCGATCGCGCTCGCGCTCGTACAGGCGGGTGCGCAGCACCTTCATCGCCTTGGCCTTGTTCTTGATCTGCGAGCGCTCGTCCTGCTGGATGACGATCGTGCCAGTGGGCAAATGGGTGATGCGCACCGCCGAATCGGTGGTGTTGACGCCCTGCCCGCCCGGACCCGAGGCCCGGAAGATGTCGATGCGCAGATCCTTGTCGTCGATCTTGATGTCGGCGTCCTCGGCCTCGGGCAGCACCGCCACCGTCGCCGCCGAGGTGTGGATGCGCCCGCCCGCCTCGGTCGCCGGCACGCGCTGGACACGGTGGACGCCGCTTTCGAACTTCAGCTTGGCGAACACGCCGGTGCCGGTGACGCTGAGCACGACTTCCTTGTAGCCGCCGAACTCCGAATCGGAGGCCGAGATCAGCTCGATCTTCCAGCCCATGCGATCGGCATAGCGCTGGTACATGCGCAGCAGATCGCCGGCGAAGAGCGCGGCTTCGTCGCCGCCGACGCCGGCGCGGATTTCGAGCATCGCCGGACGGGCATCGGCCGCGTCCTTGGGCAGCAGCGACAGCGCGAGGCCGCGCTCTGCCGCGGCCAGCGCGGCCTCGTTGGCGCGGAGCTCTTCCGCGGCGAGCGCGCGCATTTCCTCATCGGGCTCCTGCGCCATCAGCGCGAGCGATTCGGCATCGGCGCGCAGGCGGCGGACTTCACCGGCGGCTAGCGCCACCGGTTCGATCTCGGCATATTCCTTCGACACCGCGACGAACTTGTCGCCGGAAAGGTCGCCGGTCGCCATCTGCGCCTGCAGCTCGTCGCGCCGCGCCTCGATCGCGGCAATCCGGTCGGCGGGGATCTTCATCGCGCGGCGCCGGACACCAGGGTGGCGACGGCATCGGCATCGACGGCATCGCCATCGATCACGCGCTGGGCGATCGAGACTTCGCCGTCGCGAGACTGGAACGAGACGGTCATCGCCGGGCCGGCCTTCATCGCGCGATCATAGCGCTTCTTCGGGCTGCCGCTGGCGAACAGCTCGGCGCTGATACCGTTGTTGCGCAGTGCTGCGAGCAGGCCAATCGCCGCGGCTTCGCTACCGGCAGCCTCGACCACCACGGCCACCTGCATGCGCTCGGCTGCCGGTTCCGGGATCATCATCCCCAGCCGTTCGATACCGGCTGCCCAGCCCACGCCCGGCGTCTCGAGGCCGCCAAGGCTGCCGACCAGGCCGTCATAGCGGCCGCCGGCCAGCACGGTGCCCTGCGCGCCGAGCTTGTCGGTGACGAACTCGAAGGCAGTGTGGCGATAATAATCGAGCCCGCGCACAAGGCGCGAATTGCGCGTCCACTTGACCCCGGCGGCATCGAGCCCGTCGGTCACCGCCTTGAAGAAGGCCGCGGCCTCCTCGGTCAGATACGCGTCGATGTCCGGTGCGCTGTCGGCGATCGGACGATCGCGCGGATCCTTCGAATCGAGGATGCGCATCGGGTTCTTCTCGAGCCGGACAAGGCTGTCCTCGCTCAGCTGATCCTTGTGCTGCTCGAAATGCGCGACCAGCGCAGTGCGCCAGGCTTCGCGCGTCTCGGCGTCGCCCAGCGTGTTGAGCTGGAGCGTCACATCCTCGATGCCGAGCTCGCGCAGCAACTGGTCCGCGAGGACGAGCAGCTCGACGTCCGCCGAGGGCTCGGCAACGCCCAGCACTTCGGCGTCGAGCTGGTGGAACTGGCGGTAGCGGCCCTTTTGCGGGCGCTCGCGACGGAACACCGCGCCGCTGGTCACCAGCTTCAGCGGGGTGTGCTGCTGCCAGCCATTGGTGATGAAGGCGCGGCAGATGCCGGCAGTGAACTCAGGGCGCATCGTGAACGTGCCGTCCTCGTCCTCGCCGGGCGCGAAGGTATACATCTCCTTGGAGACGACATCGCTGGTCTCACCCATCGAGCGCGAGAATACCGCAGTCGATTCGAGCACCGGCATTTCGGCGCGCTGGAAGCAATAAAGACGACGGATGCGATCGAACGTATCGACGACATGCGCGAACCGGCGCTGATCCTCGCCGAAGATATCCTGGAAGCCGCGGATGCGGGCGGGCGTTTCGATGCGTGCCATATTGGCGCGCGCCAATAGGCCGGTTGCGGGTTTGCCGCAACGGGGGGTGGAGTTTCCCACTTCTTCTACTCCCCTCCCTGCAAGGGAGGGGTTGGGGGTGGGTGGCGACCCCGGCGAAGGCCGGGGGCGCTCGGCGCGACGGTGTGGAGAGAAGACAAGGCCGGGCATCGAGCCCGACCTTTTCTAACCCACCCCTAGCCCCTCCCTTGCAGGGAGGGGAAACAGGAAGGGAGTTCGACACCCACACCCGCAGGGAACGCTACGGCATCCCGAGGATTGTTGCGCGCGGTAATCATATCGTGGAAACGTATCCAGCGGCGGGACATAGTTTCGCGTTTCCCGCATATTTCTTGTGTTGCGCCTGCACAGGCCGCTGCCCAAGAGAATTTCCGCATAGAACCGCGCCCCGAGTCGGCGCCTTGATCCGGGTTGAACACTTGCACCGAATCACTGCTGGCGGATCCCGCCTTCCTGCCTTTGCCCTGCTTTCCGCCACGCTGATTCTCGCCTCGTGCGGGAGCGGCAGCCAGTCCGCGCAGAAGAAGGGCGCGGGCGGGCCGCCCCAGGTCGGCTTCGTGGTGGTGCAGCCCGGCGAAGTGCCGGTCGTCGCCGAGCTTACCGGCCGGGTGAACCCCTATCAGGTCTCCGAGGTGCGGCCGCAGGTGGCGGGCATCATCCTCAAGCGCCTGTTCAAGGAAGGTACGATCGTCCGCCAGGGCGAGACGCTCTACCAGATCGATCCGCGCCTCTATGCCGCCAGCGTGGCCGAGGCTTCGGCCAGCCTGCAGAATGCCCGCGCCAATGCCGAGGCGGCGCGGACCAAGGCCGATCGCTACAAGCCCCTGGCCGAGGCCGAGGCGGTCTCGAAGCAGGATTATACCGACGCGCTGGCCGCGTCGCGCCAGGCGAGCGCGCAGATCGCCCAGAGCGGCGCCCAGCTGCAGACCGCGAAGATCAACCTGCACTTCACCCGGGTGCCGGCGCCGATCACCGGCCGCATCGGCCGCTCGCTGTTCACCGAAGGCGCGCTGGTCACCAGCAACCAGGCCGATCCGCTGGCGGTGATCCAGCGGCTCGACCCGATCTTCGTCGACATCCAGCAATCGAGCACCGAGCTGCTCGCGCTGCGCCGCTCGCTCCAGCAGCAGGGCGTGATGCCCGGCAGCGCCAGCGTGCGCGTGAAGCTGGAGGACGGCAGCGAATATGGCCGCACCGGCACTGTCGAATTCTCCGAAGTGATGGTCGACCAGAATACCGGCACGGTCACGCTGCGCGCCCGTTTCGACAATCCCGAGGGCATATTGCTGCCCGGCATGTTCGTCCGCGCGGTGTTCACGCAGGCGGTCGATACCCGCGCCTATCTGGTGCCGCAGCAGGCGGTGTCGCGCGACGCCAAGGGCAGCGCCCAGCTCTGGGTGGTCGGCGCCGACAACAAGGCGGTGCGCCGCGACGTGACCGCCGATCGCACCCAGGGCGCCTTCTGGGTCATCACCAAGGGGCTCAACCCCGGCGACAAGGTGATCACCCAGGGCATCGCCAACCTGAAGCCCAATGCCGATATCCGCCCGGTCCCGGCCGACACGCCGCAGAAGATCGAGACGCCCCGCAGGGGCCAGGCCACCGGCGCCTCCAAGTCGAAGGGCGGCTAAGCCACTATGTCCCGCGTATTCATCGATCGCCCGATCTTCGCCTGGGTGATCGCGATCATCACCATGCTGATGGGCCTGGGCGCGGTCTTCTCGCTGCCGATCGCGCAATATCCGGACATCGCGCCGCCCCAGGTCAATATCCGCGCCACCTATCCGGGCGCGTCGGCCGAGACGGTGCAGAATTCGGTGACGCAGATCATCGAGCAGAACCTGACCGGCATCGACGGGCTGCTCTATTTCAGCTCGTCCTCGACCTCGCGCGGGCAGGTGACGATCAGCGCGACCTTCGACAAGAGCACCGATCCCGACATCGCCCAGGTGCAGGTGCAGAACCAGGTGCAGCAGGCGCTGTCCCGCCTGCCCAACCAGGTGCAGCAGCAGGGCGTGCGCGTCACCAAGTCGAACCCCGACACGCTGCTGCTCGTCGGCGTCTATGACGAGACCGACAAGCGCACCAATCGCGACGTTTCGGACTGGCTCTCGTCCAACCTGCAGGACACGCTTTCGCGCCTGCCGGGCGTGGGCGACGTCAACGTGTTCGGCTCGCCCTATGCGATGCGGATCTGGCTCAACCCCTCGGCGCTGGCCAGCTACAGCCTGATGCCGAGCGACGTGGTGACCGCGATCACCAACCAGAATACCGAGATCGCGGCGGGCGAGATCGGCGGCCAGCCGATGCCGAGCAGCCAGATGCTCAACGCGACGGTGACCGCGCAATCGCGGCTGCAGACGCCCGAGCAGTTCGCCAAGATCATCCTCAAGACCCAGACCAACGGCGCGCATGTGCTGCTGAAGGACGTGGCGCGGATCGAGCTGGGCGCGGAGAACTACAACGCGGTCAGCCGGGTGAACGGCCATCCCGGCTCGGGCATCGCGATCAGCACCGCGCCGGGCGCCGACGCGCTCAAGACCGCCGAGCTGGTCAAGTCGACCGTGGCGGAAGCGGCGAAGGAGTTCCCCGAGGGCTTCAACTACGCCTATGCCAACGATACCACCGAGTTCATCAAGCTCTCGATCCACGAAGTGGTGATGACGCTGATCGAGGCGATCGTCCTGGTCGTCATCGTGATGTTCGTGTTCCTGCAGAGCTGGCGCGCGACGCTGGTGCCGATGATCGCGGTGCCGGTGGTGCTGCTCGGCACCTTCGCGGTGTTCTATGCGCTCGGCTATTCGATCAACACGCTGACCCTGTTCGGGCTGGTGCTGGTGATCGGCCTGCTCGTCGACGACGCGATCGTCGTGGTCGAGAATGTCGAGCGCCTGATGGAGGAGGATCCCGACCTCACCCCGCGCGAGGCGACGATCAAGTCGATGGACCAGATCCAGATCGCGCTGGTCGCGATCGCCCTGGTGCTGTCGGCAGTGTTCCTGCCGATGGCGTTCTTCGGCGGATCGACCGGCGTGATCTACCGCCAGTTCTCGGTGACGATCGTCTCGGCGATGATCCTGTCGGTGCTGGTCGCGCTGATCCTGAGCCCGGCGCTGACCGCCACGGTGCTCAAGCGCAAGAAGGACATGGCCGAGCCGGGCAGCGGCTGGCTGTCGCGCCGCGTGCCGTTCCTCGGCAACGCGTTCCGCACGGGCACCGAGAAGTTCAACCAAGGCTTCGAGTGGACGATCGAGCGCTACACGCGGACGATCGGCTACGTCGTCGATCGCAAGTGGATCTTCCTGCTGATCTACCTGCTGGTCTGCGCGGTGCTGGTGCTGATGTTCTACCGCCTGCCGACCGGCTTCCTGCCGACCGAGGACCAGGGCGCGGCGAGCGTCCAGTTCCGCCTGCCCGCGGGTGCGACGCAGAGCCGCACCCAGCAGGTGCAGCTGGCGATCGAGAAGTATCTGCGCGAGCAGGAGGGCAAGAACGTCAAGACCACCTTCACCGTGACCGGTGGCGGCGGCGGCGGCGGCGCGAGCGGCCAGAATACCGGCCAGGGCTTCGTGAACTTCGTCCCCTGGGACGATCGCCCGGGCAAGGACAATGCGGCGGACGCGATCGTCCAGCGCGCGGCGGGCGCCTTCCGCAACTTCCGCGACGCGCAGGTCTTCGCGCTGGTGCCGCCGGCGATCCGCGGGCTCGGCCAGTCGAACGGCTTCACGCTCGAGCTGCAGAACAGCAGCGGCATGTCGCGCGAGGACTTCGTCGCGGCGCGCGACAAGCTGCTTGCCGCGGCCAATGCCGATCCGGACCTGCAGGCGGTACGCCTGTCGGACCTGCCCGACGTGTCGACGCTCAACATCCAGATCGACCAGGAGAAGCTGGCGGCGCTCGGGCTCACCCAGGCCGACGTCAACAACACGCTGTCGACCGCCTGGGGCGGGCGCTACGTCAACGACTTCATCGACCGCGGCCGCGTGAAGCGCGTCTATGTCCAGGGCGACGCGCCCTATCGCGCCGATCCGCAGAACCTGAGCGAGTGGTTCGTGCGCGGCAGCAACGGGCAGATGGCGCCCTTCTCCGCCTTCGCGACCATCGGCTGGGCGACCGCGCCGACCACCGTCTCGCGCTTCCAGGGCATCTCGTCCTTCGAGTTCCAGGGCCAGCCGGCACCGGGCAAGAGCTCGGGCGACGCGATGAACCGGATGGAGCAGCTCGCGTCGCAGATCCCGGGGACCAGCGTCGCCTGGGCCGGCCTCTCCTACCAGGAGCGGCTGGCGGGCGGGCAGGCGCCGCTGCTGTACGGCGTGTCGCTGCTGATCGTGTTCCTGTGCCTGGCGGCGCTCTACGAGAGCTGGTCGATCCCGGTCGCCGCGATGCTCGTGGTGCCGCTCGGCCTGATCGGCGCGGTGTTCGCGGTGAGCCTGCGGGGCCTGCAGAACGACGTGTACCTGCAGATCGGCCTGCTCACGACGATGGGCCTGGCGGTGAAGAACGCGATCCTGATGATCGAGTTCGCCGAGCGCGCCGAGAAGGAAGGCAAGCGCGTGATCGAGGCGGCGCTGGAGGCGGCACGCATCCGCTTCCGCCCGATCGTCATGACCAGCCTGGCCTTCATGTTCGGCGTGCTGCCGCTGGCGATATCGACCGGTGCCGGCGCCAACAGCCGCATCGCGATCGGCACCGCCGTGATCGGCGGCATGCTGACCGCGCTGGTGCTGGCGATCTTCTACATCCCGCTGTTCTTCGTGCTCGTCCGCCGCGGCGTGCGCGATTCGCTCAAGGCGGTGCGCGGCCGGATCGGCCGCAACAAGCCGGAGGCGCAGGCATGAAGCGCATCGTCCTTACCCTGATGCTGGGCAGCGCGCTGGCCGGCTGCTCGATGGACCCCAAGCTCGAGGCACCGGCCGCGCCGGTGCCGTCGGGCTGGCCGACGGGCGACGCCTATCTCAAGGCCAATGAAGCCGCGCTCCCCACGGTGACCTACCAGGACATCTTCCGCGATCCGCGCCTCCAGAAGCTGATCGAGACGGCGCTGGCCAATAATCGCGACCTGCGCATCGCCGCGGCCAACATCACCGCCGCCCGCGCGCAGTACCGCATCCAGCGCGCCGACCGGATCCCGGGTCTAGACGCGGGGGCCGGCGCCACCGTCTCCAAGGCCGATGGCAGCGATCGCCAGACCAGCTTCACCGGCAGCGTGAGCATCCCGGCATTCGAGCTGGACCTGTTCGGCCGCGTCGCCTCGCTCACCCGCGCAGAGCAGAATCGCTGGTTCGCGACCGAAGCGGCGGCGCGCGCCACGCGGCTGACCCTGATCGGCGACATCGCCTCCGCCTGGCTCAATCACGCCGCGGACGCGAGCCTGCTCAAGATCGCGCAGGATACGGCGGCAAATGCCGAGCGCTCGGTCAAGCTCACCGACATGCGGCTGAAGGGCGGCATCGCCCCGCGCACCGACCTGGCCCAGGCCCAGCAGACGCTGGCCAGCGCCCAGTCCGACGTCGCATCGCAGACCACCGCGCTGGCACAGGACGTCAACGCGCTGCGCCTGCTCGTCGGCGCCGAGATCGACCCCGCCCTGCTCTCCTCGGCGATCGAGGAAGCCGCGCCGACGGTGGCCGAGCTGCCCGCCGGCGTCGATTCGGGCGTGCTGCTCCGCCGCCCGGACGTGGTGCAGGCCGAGTACACGCTGCGCGCCGCCAATGCCGAGATCGGCGCCGCCCGCGCCGCTTTGTTCCCGCGCATCTCGCTCACCGGACTGCTCGGCCTTGCCAGCAACGCGCTGACCGGGCTGTTCTCAGGCGACGGCTTCCACTGGTCGGGCGGCGCGAGCGGCAGCTATTCGATCTTCAACGCCGGCGCCGGGCGCGCGGGCGTGCAGGCGAGCCAGGCGCAGCGTGACGCTGCGCTCGCCACCTATGAGAAGTCGATCCAGACCGCCTTCCGCGAAGTCGCCGATGCGCTGGCCCGGCGCGGTACGATCGCCGACCAGCTCAAGGCAGACACCGCGAACCTGACGGCGGCGCAGGACAGCTATCGCCTGTCCGAAGCGCGCTATCGCGGCGGCATCGACAATTTCCTGGCGAACCTGGTCGCGCAGCGTTCCTACTACACCGCGCAGCGCGGACTGGTGAACACGCGGCTGGTGGAAGCGACCAACCTGGTGACGCTGTATCGCACGCTGGGCGGGGATTCGCTGCTGACGGTGACGGCGAACGGGCCGGAGGTGGCTGCGCCTGCGCCAGTATCCGCGCCGGCCCCTTAAAGCACCCTGTAATCGTCATCCCCGCGAAGGCGGGGATGACGATGGTATTTCGGAAGTGGCTTAGAACCACGGGCGATTCGGCGGCGAATCCCGGCCCCAAGCTTTCGCCGGGCAACAGGCCCACCAGCCAACCACCGATGCCCTAGCGGAAATTCGCCCGCGCTTTTCCGCCCCTCCCTTCCCCGCTATCGGTTGCGAAGAGAAACGGGAGTGGAAGCATGGCCTACGAGACGATCCTGACCGCGCGCGCCGGCGATGTGCTGGTGATCACGCTCAACCGGCCCGATCGCCTCAATGCCGCGCCGCCGGCGATGTTCGACGAGATCCGCGATGCGCTTGCCAACCTCGACGGCGCCCGTGCGGTGCTGCTCCAGGGCGCCGGCCGCGCCTTTTGCTCGGGTGCCGATGTGGCGAGCGGGGCACTGGCTTCGGCCGATCCCGGCAATGCCACCCATGCGGCGCTGACCGACCATTACAACCCGACGATCCTGGCGGTGACGCGTCTCGGCGTGCCGGTGGTGAGCGCGGTGCGCGGCGCGGCCGCCGGCATCGGCTGCAGCCTGGCGCTGGCCGCCGATTTCTGCGTGGCGAGCGACACCGGCTATTTCCTCCAGGCCTTCGTCAATATCGGTCTGGTCCCCGATGGCGGCGCCACCTGGCTGCTGCCCCGGCTGGTCGGCCGCGCCCGCGCCGCCGAGATGATGATGCTCGGCGAGAAGCTGCCGGCAGTGAAGGCACGCGAATGGGGACTGGTGCACAGCGTGGTCTCGGACGAGCAGCTGGAACATGAGGCGCTGGCGCTGGCCACCCGGCTGGCCGCGGGACCGACCCAGGCGCTGGGCATGATCCGCCGCGGGCTGGGCCAGGCGCTCGAGCTGACGCTGGAAGAGACGCTGGCGATGGAAGCCAATCACCAGCGCGCGGCGCGGGGGACGGCGGATTCGATGGAGGGCGGGCTGGCGTTCCTGCAGAAGCGGAAGGCGAATTTCACGGGGAAGTGAGGGCTCAGGCACTCCCCCTCTCTGCTCCCCTCCCTGAAAGGGAGGGGTCGGGGGTGGGTTGCGACCCCGGCGAAGGCCGGGGGCGCCCAACGAGACGGTATCGGAAAAAGAAAAGGCCGGGCATCGAGCCCGGCCTTTCCTAACCCACCCCTAACCCCTCCCTTGCAGGGAGGGGAATTAAGGGCCCCTAATGCGCCGCCCCCGGCCCCACGGCCCGCGTTGGGCGCGGCGTCAGCCAGATGATCATCGCCGCCGCGACGAAGACGATCGCCGAGATCAGGAAGATGTGGCTGGTCGCCAGCGCAAAGGCTTCCTTGTCGACCAGCTGGGCGATCACGCTGCGCGCCTGATCGAGCGAGAAGCCCTGGGCGGCCAGCGCATCGACGGTGCCGTCGCTGTTGAGCTTCGAAGTGATCTCGCTGCGCGCGACCCGGGCGCTGTCGTCCCAGGCGGTGGTGGCGATCGAGG
This sequence comes from Sphingomonas sp. NIBR02145, assembly GCF_027359115.1. Taxonomy (NCBI): domain Bacteria; kingdom Pseudomonadati; phylum Pseudomonadota; class Alphaproteobacteria; order Sphingomonadales; family Sphingomonadaceae; genus Sphingomonas; species Sphingomonas sp. NIBR02145. The sequence continues at coordinate 2,844,094 of NZ_CP114791.1, forward strand.
TGCCGATCGCGCCCGCCATCGTGCGCAGGAAGCTCATCACGCCCGCCGCCGATGCCGTCTCCTCCGGCCGCACCGAACCCAGCGCGAGCGTGGTCAGCGGGATGAAGAAGAAGGGCATGCCGATGCCCTGGAGCATCTGCGGGAAGGCGAGGCTCCAGAAATCGGCCTGGCTGTTCCAGTGGACGCGGAGCAGCGAGGTGAAGCCGAGCCACAGGATGCCGAAGCAGACCAGTGCGCGCGGATCGGCCTTGGTGCTGAGCTTGGCGACGATCGGCGACATGATGACCGCCGCCACGCCGGTGAAAGCAGTGGCATAGCCGGCATAAGTCGCGGTGTAGCCCATGCTCGTCTGCAGCCATTGCGGGATGATCACCGCCGAGGCGAAGAAGGTCGCGAAGGCGAAGGACAAGGATGCCACCGCCACGGTGAAGCCGCGGTGCCGGAAGACGCGCAGATCGACGATCGGCTGGTCCTCCGTCCCTTCCCAGGCAAGGAACACCAGGAAGCCGATCAGCGCGGTGACGCCGAGCATCACGATGGTGGTGTCGTTGAACCAGTCATGCTCGCGGCCGAGATCGAGCATGATCTGCAGCGCGCCGATCCACAGCAGCATCAGCATCAGGCCGACGCGGTCGACGCGCAGCTTGCTCGTCGGGGTCTCGACCTTCGACAGCAGGCGCATCGCACCAAAGGCGCAGAGCGCGGCGACGGGGATGTTGATGAAGAAGATCCAGTGCCACGACCAGCTGTCCGAGATGGTGCCGCCGAGGATCGGGCCGAGGATCGGCGCGACGACGGTGGTCATCGCCCAGACGCCCATTGCCTGGGCGCGCTGCTGGGGCGGGAAGATGCGCATCAGCAGTGTCTGGCTGAGCGGCATCAGCGGGCCGCCGCACAGGCCCTGGCCGATACGGCAGGCAACGAGCATGCCGAGCGTGGTCGACAGGCCGCACAGCACCGAGAAGACGCCGAAGCCGATCATGCCGAAGGTGAAGGTGCGCACCGTGCCGAAGCGGCCGGCGAGCCAGCCGGTGAGCGGCACGCAGACGGCCTCCGCCACCGCATAGGAAGTGATGATCCACGTCCCCTGGCTGCCCGAGATGCCCAGGCTGCCGGCGATGTGCGGCACGGAGACGTTGGCGATGGTGGTGTCGAGCACCACCATGAAATTGGTGAGCGCGAGCACCACGCCCGCCAGGATCAGCGACACGCCCTTCAGCGGTGCCATTTCCTCGGCCTTGCCGTTCATGGCCTGGGTCCTCAGTTCTTCGAGACGTCGATCTCGGCGTCCATGGAAAGGCCGACGCGCAGCGGGTGCTCGGCGAGCTCCTTCGGGTCGAGCTGGACGCGCACCGGCAGGCGCTGGACCACCTTGATCCAGTTGCCCGTGGCGTTCTGCGCCGGGATCAGCGCGAAAGACGAACCGGTGCCGCCCGACAGGCCGACGACCTTGCCGTGATATTCGACATTGCCGCCGTACAGGTCCGACTTGAGCGTGACCGGCTGGCCGACCTTGACGCGGGTCAGCTGGCCTTCCTTGAAGTTCGCATCGACATAGAGCTGGTTGATCGGAACGATCAGCATCAGCTGCGCGCCGGGGGCGACGCGCTGGCCGACCTGGACGGCGCGGCGCGTGACGACGCCATCGACCGGCGCGCGGATCACGGTGCGCGTCAGGTCGAGCCGGGCCTGATCGACCCTGGCCTGCGCCGCGAGCACTTCGGGTGCCGAATTGGCGGTGGTGCCGCTGATCAGCGCGTTGTTCGCGGCCAGCTCGCCCGTGGCGGCGCCGCGGGTCGAATTGGCCTGGGCTACCCCGGCGCGCGCCAGCTCCAGATTGGCCTTGGCCGAGGAGAAGGCGTTGGTCGCCGAGGTAAGCTCCTCACCCGACACCGCACCATTGGGGGCGAGGCGCTGGCGTCGGGCGAGGTCCACCCGCGCCTTCTCGTAATCCGCCTCGGCGGCGACGAGCTGGGCACGGGCTCGGGAAATATCGGCGCTGCGGGCCTGGACCTGCGCGGCGAGCGCCGCGCTGGTGGCCGAGGTCTGGCCGTACTGGCGGCGGGCCTTGGCGAGATCGGCCTCGGCCTGGGCGAGCGCGATCCGCGCGTCGCTGTCGTCGAGCTGGACGAGCACGTCGCCCTTCTTGACCACCTGGGTATCCGAGACGGCGACGCCGGCGACCTGGGCCGCGACCATCGGAGTCACGCTGGCGGTGTCGGCACCGACATAGGCGTTGTCGGTGCTGATGTAATGGCTGCCGACCAGCGCGTACCAGCCGCCATAGCCGACGCCCGCGACCAGCACCGCGCCGGCGATGCCGGTGAGCAGGCGCTTGCGCAGGCTCGGCTTGGCCGGAGCCTCCGGAGCCGCGGTTTCGGCGGCGGCGTTCGCGACATGGAGATTGGGTTCGGCATCAGCCATGGGTCGAGTCCTTGGTGGCGGCGTTCGCTGCCGCGGTGTTGGTGGAAAAGCCGCCGCCCAGCGCGCGGACCAGCTGGACGTCGAGCGTGAACGCCCGGGCCTGGAGGTCGGCGACGATCTGGCGGTTCTGCAGCACGGCCTGCTCGGCGGTCAGCACGTCGAGGAAGGTAGAGAGTCCGCCTTCGTAGCGCTGGCGGGCGATCGAATAGGCGGCTTCGGAGTCGCTGAGCGCCTGACGGCTCTCGGAAAGGCGGGTGACAAGCGCGTTCTTGCTGGTCACCGCGTCGGCGACTTCGCGATAGGCCGTGGTGACGGTCGAGTCATAGGTCGCGACCGCTTCGTCATAGCCGGCGCGGGCACCCTTGTACTGGCCGGCGAGTGCGCCACCGCGGAAGATCGGCAGGCTGACGGCGGGGCCGACCGAGCCATAGGTCGATCCGGACTTGAACAGATTGTCGAGGCCGAAGGACTGGAAGCCGATCAGCGCGCTCAGATTGATCGAAGGGTAGAAATCGGCGCGGGCGACCTTGATGCGGCTGGCGGCGGCCTCGACCCGGGCGCGGGCGGCGGCGATGTCGGGCCGGCGGCCGATCAGGTCGGTGGTAACGCCCGCCGGAAGCCCGTGGCTCTCGGCCGGGCCGGCGGGGAGCGTGATGGCCAGGCCGCGGTCCGGTCCCTTGCCGAGCAGGGCGGCGATGCGGTTGCGGGTGAGGCCGATCGCCTCGTCGGTCGCGGCGAGATCGGCGCGGGCGGCGGGAACGGCGGCATCGGCCTGCTTGAGCTCGGCGCGGGTATCGAGGCCGTTGGTGACGCGGTCGCCGACCAGCTTCTGGGTCTGGGTGCGCAGCTCGAGCGCCTTGGCCTGGACGTCGCGCTGCGCGGCGAGGCGGGCGAGATCGGCATAGGCGCCGGCGATGTTGGTCGACAGGACGAGGCGCGACTGCTCGAGCTCGATCCGCGCGGCCTCGGCGTCCGAGGTGGCGGCGGCGAGCGAGGCGCGGTTCTTGCCCCACAGGTCGAGATCGAAGCTGAGGTTGGCGGCGACCTGGCCGCTGTCGTTCCAGCCCTTGGGCACGAAGGCGGCGGGGACGCCGTTGTTGTAGCTCTGCTTGCCCTCGGTCGCGCCGGCCTGGACGCCGACCGACGGGAGCAGCGCGGCACCGGCCTGCTGGGCATAGCCCTGGGCCGAGCGGAGGCGCGCGGCGGCGGCGGCGAGATCGGGGGAATCGGCAAGCCCTTCGGCGATCAGGCCGCTGAGCTGCGGGTCGCCATAGGCGCTCCACCAGTCATTGGCCGGCCAGTTGGCGGCATCGCTCTTGAGCGACTGGTCCGCGGCATAGGCGGTCGCGGCGCGCACTTCGGGGCGGGCACCGAGGTTCGGCACCGGCGCGCAGGCGGAAAGGAGCGCGGTCCCGGCAGTCGCGGTAAGCAGCAGCGGGCGGAGAAAGAATCGAGTCATGATTTAAATACCGTACTGTCTGGTACGGCGATGCAAATGGGTGCAGCGCAGCATCTTGTCAACCCAAAATCGTACCCTATAGTACGGTTATGACAAAAATTGTGGAGAAGGCGCCCGGCAAGCGTGAGGCACGCAAGGAGGAACGCCGCGAAGCGATCCTGGCGATCGCCAAGCGCGTATTCCTCGACCAGGGCTATTCAGGCGCGTCGATGTCCGCGATCTCGGCCGAGCTCGGCGGATCCAAGGGCACGCTGTGGAGCTATTTCCCGTCCAAGGAAGAGCTGTTCGCCGCAGTGCTCGACGACGCGACCAAGGATTATCGCGCGCAGCTCGCCGATGTGCTCAAGCCGGGCGAGGACGTGAGCGCGGCGGTGCGCCAGTTCTGCAAGGGCTTCATCGCCAAGGTCTCGTCACCCGACGGGCTGCGGCTGCACCGGCTGATCGCGTCGGAAGTCGCGCGCTTTCCCGAGATCGGCGACATCTTCTACCGCCGCGCGCCGTTGCCGACCCAGCAGATGCTCGCGGCGTTCTTCGAGCGGGTGATGGACGCAGGGCAGCTGCGCCGCGAGGATCCGCTGTTCGCGGCGCGGGTGCTCGCCTCGCTGTGCCTGGGCGTGCAGCAGCGGATGATCTGGGGCCAGGAACTCTCCGCGGCCGAGCGCGACCGCGAGGCCGGGCAGGTGGCCGACATCTTCCTGCGCGCCTTCGCGCCCGAATAAGCGACTAGAGCGGCACCCCGTCGAGCGCGACCGCCTCGACACCGATGCAGCGGAGCATCTTCTCCGCGACGATCATGCCCGGCGGGCCGTCCAGCTCGAGATCGAGCCGTACGGCCATGCCGTATTCGGTAACCCGCACTTCCATCTCGGGCGCGACCAGATCGTGCTGCGCGGCCAGGCCAACCAGCCGGCACAGCAGGGCAGCGCTCGATTCGCCGACAATGTCGAGACGCATGGCTCAGGCGGCTTCGCGTACCGGCGCGAGCGGAGCGGCGGTGATCCGGGCGCGAGCGAGCGCATCGGCGGCGCGGTGCGGCGCCAGCCCCTCGCGCCCGGCATGGGCGAGCACGGCGCCCAACCGCAGCCCGGTGGCATGGACGCGGCTCGCCACCTCGTCGACGCTCCAGCCGAGATATTCGCCGGCGACGCTGATGATCCCGCCGGCATTCACCACATAATCGGGCGCATAGAGGATGCCGCGATCGGCGAGCCGGTCGCCATCCTCGGGCGTGGCCAGCACATTGTTCGCGGCGCCGCAGACGATCCGGGCACGCAGCCGGGCAACGGCATCCCCGTCGATCACCCCGCCCAGCGCACAGGGGGCGAAGATCTGGCAGCGGGCATCGAGGATGCTGTCACGGCCCATGATCTCCGCGTCGTAGCGACAGGCGATCTCGGCGGCGACGCCAGGGCGCGGCTCCGCGACGATCAGCCGGGCGCCCGCTTCATGGAGCATGCCGCACAGCGCCGAGCCGACATGGCCGAGCCCCTGCACCGCGACGCGCAGCCCCTTGAGCTCGCTGCCGAGCTGGCGGCGCGCGGCTTCCTCCATCGCCAGGAACACCCCGCGCGCGGTCCATGGCGAGGGATCGCCGCCCGGACGGCCATCGCGCGGCGGCAGGCCGGCGACATGGCGCGTCACGCCGCGCACCGCTTCCATGTCCGCGACGCTGGTGCCGACATCCTCGGCTGTGACGTAATTGCCGTCGAGCCGCGCGACTGCCCGACCGAAGGCCGCGAACAGCCTGCGCCGGTCGAAATCACCCTGGGGCAGGTTGAGCACCGCCTTGCCGCCGCCGAGCGGCAGATCGGCCATAGCATTCTTGTAGGTCATGCCCTCGGCCAGCCGCATCGCATCGCCGACCAAGGCGGCATGATCGCCATAACGCCACAGCCGGCACCCGCCCGCCGCCGGGCCGCGCCGGCTCGAATGGAGGACGATGACCCCGTCCAGCCCGCTCTCCTCGTCGCGCAGCACAAGCACGCTCTCGGGCGGGGTGGCGGTTACTTGCGGCGCGTCGACCATGAAAGGGCTCCTGAAATCCTGAGATGACTCTTCCATGGATTTGCGGGAGAATGTGGCCTTCTTCGCATAGTCCAAGGCCATATGGGCAATATCTCACCCCATATCGGTTAAATGGAGAACAGATTTGCCCGCCAACCTCGATCCGTTCGAACGCAAGATCCTGCAGGTGCTCCAGGAAGACGCCTCGATGCCGACCGCCAAGCTGGGCGAAATGGTCGGGCTGTCGAGCTCGCCCTGCTGGCGCCGGGTGGACCGGATGGAGAAGGAAGGGATCATCACCAGGCGCGTGGCGCTGGTCGACCGGCAGAAGGTTGGGCTCAACGCCCACATCTTCGCGCAGATCAAGCTCAACGCGCATGGCCGAGCCAATCTTGACGAGTTCGCCGCGGCGATCGGCTCCTTCCCCGAAGTGCTCGAAGCCTATGTGCTGATGGGCGTGTTCGACTTCATGCTGCGCATCGTCGCCGCCGACATCGAGGCCTATGAGCGCTTCTTCTTCACCAAGCTTTCCAAGCTTCCGGGGGTGCAGGAAATCAATTCCACGGTGGCGCTGTCGCAGGTGAAGGCGACGACGGCGCTGCCGATTCCGTGATTCGAGATGGCCTCCCCGCTTATCTGCTCCCCGGCGAAAGCCGGGGCCCAGGGTCACGAGCGATTCGGCAGAGAAACCCTGGGCCCCGGCTTTCGCCGGGGAAGCGAAGAAGGTTTGGATCCGACCCAGCCCTGTTGACCGCGCCCCCAAGCTTGTGGCAGGCGGCGCATGGCTCGCGGGTATAGCACAATGGTAGTGCAGCAGCCTTCCAAGCTGAATACACGGGTTCGATTCCCGTTACCCGCTCCAAGCCTCTCAAGCGCATGACCACCGACACCGCTCCCCCGCTCGCACTGTACGTGCACTGGCCGTTCTGCGTGTCGAAATGCCCCTATTGCGACTTCAACAGCCATGTCCGCGAGAGCGTCGATCAGACGCTGTGGCGCAGCGCGATGCTTGCCGACCTGGCGCATGAGGCCGAGGCGCTGCCGGGACGGCGGCTGGGCTCGATCTTCTTCGGCGGCGGCACCCCGTCGCTGATGCCGCCCGAGACGGTCGCCGCGGTGATCGAGGCGGCGGAGCGGCATTGGGGCTTCGAGCCGGGCATCGAGATCACGCTGGAAGCCAATCCGTCTTCGGTGGAAGCCGCGCGCTTCGCCGACATCGCCTCGGCCGGGGTTAACCGGGTGTCGCTGGGGCTGCAGGCGCTCGACGATGCGGACCTGCGCTTCCTCGGGCGGGCGCATGGCGTGGACGAGGGGCTGGCGGCGCTGGAGACCGCGCAGCAGGCGTTCGCGCGCGTGAGCTTCGACCTGATCTATGCCCGGCCCGGCCAGACGCTCGCCGGCTGGGAAGCCGAGCTGCGCCGGGCGCTGGCATATGGCACCGAGCATCTCTCGCTCTACCAGCTGACCATCGAGCCGGGCACGCGCTTCGCCACGCTGTTCGAGAAAGGCGAGCTTGCCGCCTATGATCCGGACGAGGCCGCCGACCTGTTCGACGCGACGCGCGCGATCACCGCCGCCGCCGGGCTGCCGGCCTATGAGATATCCAACCATGCCCGGCCGGGTGCGGAGAGCCGGCACAACCTGACCTATTGGCGCTATGGCGACTATGCCGGCGTCGGCCCCGGCGCGCATGGCCGGCGGAACGGCGTCGCGACGCTGCGGCGCAAGAAGCCCGAGAACTGGCTCGCGGCCATCGAGCGCAACGGGCATGGCATCGAGCGCGAGGACCCGCTTGATCCGCAGGATCGCGGGGTGGAGGCGCTGCTGATGGGGCTGCGGCTGGCCGAAGGCGTGGACCTGTCGCGCATCCCGGACGCGCCGCTGGATGCGAAGGCGCTGGCGGGGATGGAAGCGCAGGGGCTGGTCCGGCGGGAAGGCATGCGGCTGGTCGTGACCGATGCCGGGATGCCGGTGCTCGAGGCGATTCTTCGCGAGCTGGTGGTTACGTAAGAACGCCTGACCCTGCACCCAAGCCGTTCCCCGGCGAAGGCCGGGGTCCAGCATCGGCACGGTTGGTCAGGCGGTCGAACCCCTCGAACGACATTGCAACTGGGCCCCGGCCTGCGCCGGGGAACCCAAGGATATTCCTATCCCGCAAGGGAAGGGATTGGGACGTCTAGTTCCCGAATCCCGTCGGTGCCGGCGAGATCGTCACCGTCGTCCCCGCCTTCACTTCCTGGACCTCGAGCGCGCGCTCGGCGATGCCGTCGCGGCCGAAGCGGAAGGCACCGTCGAGGCCGCCAAAGCCGTCGGGTGCGACCAGGCGGCGTTCGGGGAAGATGTCTCCCGGGCGCCATTCGCGGGCGATGCGCACGGTGAGCAGCACCGCGTCATAGCCGAGCGTCGAGAGCCGGTACGGCGCTGCACCGAAGCGGGTGCGGTATTTGGTGGCATAGGTGCGGTAGTAATTGTCGGGCACGCTGGCGAACCAGGCGCCGTTGAGCACCGCATTCGTGCCGATCGCCGAATCGGTGTTCCACAGCTCGGTGCCGAGGATGCGCGCGGTCTTGCCGCCCGCCGACTTGCGGATCAGCGGCGCCGCCGTCACCCCGCTCGCGCCCGAGCCGGCGATCAGGATCGCCTGATAGGGCGAGCGCGACAGCTTGGTGATCGCGGTCGTCATCGAGCCGGGGCGACCGTCATAGGTCTCCATCGCCAGCACCTTACCGCCCTGGTCCTCCACGGCGCGCAGGAAGTTGGTCGCGGCGCGCTCGCCATAGACGCCCGAGGTCATCAGGCCGACGAAATTGGTGATCCCCTGCCCCTTGGCGTAATCGACCACGCGCTCGATCGACTGCGCCGGCGAATAGCCGAGCAGATAGGTGCCGCCGCCGGCGACCGACGTATCGTTCGAGAAGCTGAGCACCGGCACGCGCGCGGCGCGGGCAATCGGAGCGACTTCACGCGCTTCCTCGGCGAGCAGCGGACCGAGGATCAGCTTGTTGCCATCGGCGATCGCCTGGCGCGCGGCATTGGCGGCACCGCCGGCGGTGTCGTAGGTGGTGATGCGCAGCACGTCCGACCTGGTGTCGAGGATGGCGAGCTGCGTCGCATTGGCCAGCGACTTGCCGACGCCGGCGTTGGGGCCGGTCATCGGCACCAGCAGCGCGACGCGGTGGCGCTCGACGTCCTGGGGCAGGCCCGGCGAGATCGGCCGAGTCGAGGGACGCTCGCGCGGCGCCTCGGTCGTCGGCGCGGGGCGGGTTTCGGGGATTACACGAGGTCCGCTGGCGCAGGCCGCGAGGAGCGCAGCGAGCCCCAAAGCGGCCCAGCGGAGGATGCCCCGTTGCGGTGTTAGGGTCGCGTCTGCCATTTACTCTCCCCGATGAACGCTCTTCTTACGCCCGGCCTCTATATCGTCGCCACGCCGATCGGCAATCTCGGCGACCTCTCCCCGCGCGCTTCGGAAATACTCCTGAACGCCGATCTGGTTGCCGTTGAGGACAGCCGTGTGACAGCGGGACTGTTTCGGCACCTTGGCCAGAAGGGGAAAATGCTCCCCTATCATGACCATAATGCCGATGCGGTGCGCCCCGGGCTGGTGGCGCGGATGGCGACCGAGGCGATCGCCCTGGTCTCCGACGCGGGCACGCCGCTGATCTCCGATCCCGGCTTCAAGCTGGTGCGCGACGCGCGCGAGGCGGGCCACACGGTAACGACGATTCCCGGACCCTGCGCGGCGATCGCGGCGCTGACCCTGGCGGGGCTGCCGACCGATCGCTTCCTGTTCCTGGGGTTCCTGCCCTCGAAGCAGCAGGCGCGCGCCGAATCGATCGCCGAGATCGCGGGGGTGCGTGCCACCCTGGTGCTCTACGAATCGGGGCCGCGGCTCTCCGCCTGCCTGGCCGCGCTGGCCGAGGGCCTGGGCGACCGCGAGGCGGCGGTGGCGCGCGAGATCACCAAGAAGTTCGAGGAATGCGTGACCGGCTCGCTCACCCAGCTGGCCGAGCGCTATGCCGAGGCACCGCCCAAGGGCGAGATCGTGGTGGTGGTCGCCCCGCCGGGCGCCCCTGCCCCGGCTACGGCCGATGACGCCGACGCCGCGCTGGCCGAGGCGCTGACCCGGCTGCCGGCGAGCAAGGCGGCGGGCGAAGTCGCGAAGAAGCTGGGGCTCGATCGCAAGGCGCTCTACGCGCGGGCGATGGAGATGAAGGGATAGCGAATCGACTCCCCGGCGCGGGCCGGGGAAGCGGTCAGGGCGCGCGAGCGCGAAGCCCTCAGGCGAATTCCTGCTCGAGCATGCGCAGTTCGTCCGCGCCGGTAAGCTCGGCAAGGCGCCTGAGATAGGTCTCGGCAAGCTGGCGACGGCGAAGGGCCGCGGCCTCGGTCATCGCCCGCTTGGCGGCGGCGAGTTCCTGAGCGGCGCGACGCCGATAATAGCGTTCGTTCGATTCCATCAGATGCGACCCCCCGGAAGCACCGATAAACCCGGTTCGGTGCGACTCGGTCTGGCTATGGTAACCAAAGTTATCCACAGCTGCGAGTCGTGAGGGGCCGCAGGACAACGGATCGCCGCGCTGCGGAAACGCGTGGCCGCGAAGGCGAGCGCCGGGCGGCCTGGTGGCTATGGCTCAAGGGCTGGAAAATCCTCGATTCGCGGGTCCGCACCCCGGCCGGCGAAGTCGACCTGATTGTGCGGCGCGGCAACCTTGTCGCCTTTGTCGAGGTCAAGACCCGCGCCAGCGCCGCCGACCTGGATTTCGCGATCGACGAGCGCCGGCTCGCCAGGGTCGCGGCCGCGGCCGAGTATCTGATGCCCCGCTATGCCGGTCCGGGGGACGACATCCGGGTCGACGTAATCCTCATTGCTCCGCGCACCCTGCCTCGCCATATCGAAAACGCCTGGATGGGGTGACTTATCCAGATAAGTCACCTAAAGCGTTTTCACCAAGGAGGCCCAATGTCGCTCAACGTCGCCGTGCAGATGGACCCGCTCGACGCGATCAACATCGCCGGAGATTCGACGTTCGCGCTGATGCTCTCGGCGCAGGCGCGCGGGCACAAGCTGTTCCACTATGCCGCCGAGGACCTGAACTATTCGGCCGGACGCGTCTGGGCGAAGGCGCATCCGGTGACGGTGCAGCGGGTGGCGGGCAATCATTTCGAGTTCGGCGAGCCGGTGCAGCTCGACCTGGGCGAGGAAGCCGATGTGGTGCTGATGCGCCAGGATCCGCCCTTCGATCTGGGCTATATCACCGCGACGCATCTGCTCGAGCGGATCTCGGACAAGACGCTGGTGGTCAATGACCCGGCCAGTGTGCGCAACGCGCCGGAGAAGATCTTCGTCCTCGACTATCCGCAGTTCATGCCGCCGACGCTGGTGACGCGCAGCCTGGAGGAAGCGCGCGCCTTTCTCGCGGTGCATGGCGAGATCGTCATCAAGCCGCTGCACGGCAATGGCGGCAAGGCGATCTTCAAGGTGGGCAGCGACGGCGCCAACCTCTCCTCGCTGATCGAAGTGTTCAACACCGCCTATCGCGAGCCGCACATGGTGCAGGCGTTCCTTCCCTCGGTGGCGGCGGGCGACAAGCGCATCGTGCTGGTCGACGGCGACGTGGCCGGCGCGATCAACCGCATCCCCGGCGAGGGCGAGATCCGCTCGAACCTGGCGGTGGGCGGAAGTGCCGCGAAGACCGAACTGACGGCGCGCGAGGAAGAGATCTGCGCGGTGCTAGGGCCGGAGCTGAAGAAGCGCGGCCTGTTGTTCGTGGGCATCGACGTGATCGGCGGCGAGTGGCTGACCGAGATCAACGTCACCTCCCCCACCGGCATCGTCGCGATCGACAAGTTCAACGGCAGCGATACCGGCGCGGTGATCTGGCAGGCGATCGAACGCCGCGTGGCGGAGCGCCGCTGACGCGATGATCGACTGGCTCGATTGGGGGTATCTGGGCGTTTTCCTGCTGATGGTGCTGGAAAACGTCATTCCCCCCGTCCCTTCCGAACTGATCATGAGCGTTGCCGGCATCGCCGCCGGCCAGGGCAAGATGGACTTCGCGCTGCTGGTGCTCACCGGCACGGCGGGCTGCGCCATCGGCAACCTGTTCTGGTGGGAGATCGGGCGGCGCTTCGGCTACAAGCGGCTCGAGCCGCTGGTGCGCCGCTGGGGCCGCTGGCTGACGCTGGAATGGGAAGACATCGAGAAGCTGCGCCACTTCTTCGATCGCTGGGGCGGGATCACCGTGCTGGTGTTCCGCTTCATGCCGATCGGGCGCACGGTGATCTCCATCCCGGCCGGGCTGATGCACATGCCGCTCGGCCGCTTCCTGGTCTACACGACGATCGGCAGCGCGATCTGGAACACGATCCTGGTCGGCGTGGGCTATTGGCTGGGCACCAATTTCGAGACGGTCGACCATTGGATCGCCCCGGTCTCGATCGCGGCGATCGCGGCGGTGGCGGTGCTCTATCTGTGGCGGGTGTTCACCTGGAAGCCGCGAGGCTGAGCCGATCGAGCTCCGCGGCGATCAGCGCGGCATAGATTTCCATCTGCGGGACCAGCGCGGCGAGGCCGCTGCGCGAGGCCGGATCGATGGCGCAGAGCGTACCGAAGAAACTGCCGTCGGCGCGCACGATCGGCCAGGAGATATAGCTTTTCAGGCCATATAGCGCCGGCGTGTGATGCGTGCGCCAGGCGGGGTCGGCATCGACATCGTTGATGAAGACACCCTGGCCGCTGTCGCGGATCTCATCGCAGATCGTCGTCTTGACCACCAGCTCGTCGCCGGGATTGAGGCCGAATTCGATCTTGTCGAGCACCTGGCAGGCAATCCAGCGGTCCGACGTCACCCGCGCCACCGCTGCGAAGCCCATGCCCGTGCACTCGCACAGCTCGGCGAGGATCGCCTCGACTTCGGGGATGCGCTGGATATCGGCGATATCGGCGAGATAGGGATCGGTCATTACGCCATCGTAGCAGGTTACGGCGCGGCTGTACCTGATGGAGATCAGGCGCGGGGGTGCGCGTTTCGGTACACATCCAGCAGGTGCGCCGCATCGACCGCGGTGTAGATCTGCGTCGAGCTCAGGCTGGCATGGCCGAGCAGCTCCTGCAGCGCGCGCAGATCGGCGCCGCGGCCGAGCAGGTGCGTCGCGAAGCTGTGGCGCAGCGCATGCGGCGTGGTGCGGTCCGACAGGCCGAGCGCGGTGCGGGCCGCCCGGACCGACTTGCGGATCACCCCCGGCGGCATCGGCCCGCCCTTGGCCCCGCGGAACAGCGGCGCGTCGCGCGATACGCCATAGGGGCATTGCCTCGCATACGCCTCGATCGCGTCGCGGACCTGGGGGAGCAGCGGCACGATCCGCGTCTTGTCGCGCTTGCCAGTGACCGCCATCGTCGCGCCGAGCGGGAGGACCGCGCCGGTGAGGCTCACGGCCTCGCCGATGCGCAGGCCGGCGCCGTAGAGGAGCAGCAGCACCGCCCAGTCGCGCGCGGCAAGCCAGGGTTCGCGCGCTTCCTCGGATACGGTTTCGGCCAGTGCGACCGCTTCGTGCGGGGCGATCGGGCGAGGCACGCCCTTCTTGACGCGCGGCCCCTTGAGGCGCGGCAGCTCGGCATCCTCTCCGACAGCGAATTTGAGGAAGCCACGCACGGCGGACAGCTCGCGGGCGGCGGACGCATTGGTGAGCCCGTCCTCGCGGCGATGCGCGAGATAGGCGCGCAGATCGGCGGCGCTCGCCTTGCCGAGCGCTTCGCGGGTGACCGGGCCACCCCAATGCTTCTGGAGAAAGGCGACCAGCCGCTCGGCCGTGGCGCCGTAAGCCCGCACCGTATGCGCCGAGCGCCGCCGGTCGCGGGCGAGATGCTGCGCGTAGAGGAGCGGGAGGGCGGGTTCGGTCACGGGGGGAGCATACATCTCCCTCCCCCCTTGTGGGAGAGGGAGGGAGCCGACGCAGTCGGCGGAAGGGTGAGGGGGAGTGAGACTCAAGCCCCCTCATCCTTCCCACTCGCTGCGCGAGCGGGCCCGTTCCTTCTCCCACAAGGGGAGAAGGAGTTAGAAAGTCAGCCGATCTTCTGGCCGGTCTTGGCCCAGTCGGCCATGAACGACGCGATGCCGGCGTCGGTCAGCGGGTGCTTGACCAGCTGGCGGATCACCGCCGGCGGGGCGGTCATCACGTCGGCGCCGATCTTGGCGGCCTCGAGCACATGGATCGGGTTGCGTACCGACGCGACCAGGATCTCGGTGTCGAAGGCGTAATTGTCGTAAATGGTGCGGATGTCGGCGATCAGGTCCATGCCCGGATAGCCGATATCGTCATGCCGGCCGACGAAGGGCGAGATGAAGGTTGCGCCGGCCTTGGCCGCGAGCAGCGCCTGGTTGGCCGAGAAGCAGAGCGTGACGTTGACCATCGTGCCGTCGCTGGTGAGCGCCTTGCACGCCTTGAGGCCGTCGATGGTCAGCGGCACCTTGACCGCGACATTGTCGGCGACCTTACGGACGATCTCCGCCTCGCGCATCATGCCCTCGAAATCCAGCGCGACGACTTCCGCCGAGACCGGCATGCCCGGCACGATCTCGCAGATCTCCTTGACGACTTCGAGGAAGTCGCGGCCGGCCTTGTGGATCAGCGAGGGATTGGTGGTGACGCCGTCGAGCAGGCCCGTATCGGCCAGGTCGCGGATGTCTGCGGTATCGGCAGTGTCGGCGAAGAACTTCATGAGCAATCCTTGTCAGTCGTGCGTGAGCATGAGCTTTGCGCGACCGCCCTTAAGCCGATTCACCGTGACGCGATAGGTGCCCGGACGCATCCGGTAGGTGAGGATCTTGTGGATCGTCGAGCAGCGCGGGCCCCGGCGCTCCGACGTCATGCGCAACGGCCGCCTGCCGGTCGCCGGGAAGGCATCGATCCAGCCTTCGCGATCGATCGCGATACCGACCAGCCCCGCCTTGCGGATGGTGATTCGCGTCTCCAGCGTGCCGCTCCGCACGGGAAGCGTCACCGCATGCCGCGTGTCGAGCCCCTTGCCGTCGCGGGTCCAGCCGGCGAGCGGACGCGGAAGCCGGGTATCGAGCGCAGTACAGCGGCCCTGGATCGCCGCGGCCAGGGCGAGTGCCGTGAGAATCATTGTCATCCCCCTTGCTGATCGGCGGAATGTTCCATGAATGTTCCACCGCCAGCAACAAAAGCTTGCACCGAAATGAAGACGATGCGTTTAGGCGCGATGCGCTTGCTTCTTGCCTTACTCCCGTTGTTCGCCGCCACGCCCGTGCTCGCGCAGCGGACCGACGACCAGCTGTGGCTGCAGGCAAGCGGGATCGTGCGGGTGGGCGAGCATGAGGAAGCGACGGTCGAGAGCATCGTCCGCTTCGGCGATCGCGCCAAAGGGCTGGCACACACCGAGATCGGCGGCCTGTTCGCCTGGAAGATCGGCAAGGTCGAGCTCGGAATCGGCTATCGCCATGTCGAGGATTTCAACGACGGCCGGGTGCTGCCGAACGAGGAACGCACCCGCCAGCACATCATCATCCCGCTCGGCGCCGGCTTCGCCACCCGCATCCGCGTGGAACAGCGTTTCAACAGTTCCGGACCCGGCATCGGCCACCGCGTGCGCGGGCAATTGCGCTTCAACACGCCGCTGACCCGCGGCGGGCTGGGCCTGTTCGCGACGCAGGAGACCTATCTCAACTTCAACGACACGCGCTGGGGCCAGCGCCGCGGGATCGAGCGCGTGCGCCACACCATCGGCATCGGCGTGCCGATCGGTCGCCAGCTGCGGCTGGAGACGGGCTATCTCAACCAGTATCGCTTCGGCCGCAACGGCGCGCGCGACCAGATGGACCACGCCATCACCTTCGGGATGACGCTGCGGCCCTAGTCGCCCTGCCCCCAAATTGTTCCCCGGCGAAAGCCGGAGCCCAGGGTAACAGGGCGGGACGGCAAGACTTCCTACTCGCCCACGACCAGCATCGCCTTCACCTTGGCGCCAGGCAGGCCGGAGACGTAGAGCCGGTAGAGGCCCGGCTTGAGATCGAATCGGACGATCTTGCGGATCGTCGAGCATTCGGGGCCATGGCCATGCTTCACCGAAGTGAGCGCCGCGCCGCCCTCGGTGCCCGGCAGCACGTCGATCCAGCCGCCCTGGTCGAGCGCGACGCCATAGACGCCGGCGGTCTCGACCTTGAACCCGATCATCGCCGCCTTGCCCGGCTTGGTGCCGGCCGGCAGCCCCTTGAGCGCCGCGGCATCGATCGTGTCGAGCTCGACGGCCTTGCCGGGGACGAATTCGTCGCCCGGTTTCACCCAGCCGAGCAGCGCGGTGGGCAGGCTGGCATCGGTCGCCTTGCACGCCGTGGTCTGGGCGGCAGGCGCGGGCGCGGTCTGGAGCAGCAGCAGGGCAGCGGCGAGCAACATCGGGGGGATCTCCTTCGTCGGCCGGAATAGGGGGATTCCGTTTCGCGCGCAAAACCCCATATGAGGGGCCGCATGTCGCGCGCCCGCGTTCTCGTCCTCCATCCCGCGCTTGGCCCCCTCGACTATCGCGTGCCCGCCGGCATGCAGGTCGCGCCGGGGTCGATCGTCGTCGTGCCGATCGGACCCCGCCAATATGCCGGCGTGGTCTGGGAAGCCGAGCGGCTGCCGACCGAGGAGATCGGCGACAACCGGCTGCGCAACATCATGGCCGTGGCCGACGCGCCGCCGATCCCCGCGCCGGTGCGCCGGCTCGTCGAGTGGACCGCGGACTATTATCTGAGCCCGCCCTCGGCCGTGCTGGCGATGGCGCTGCGCACCTCCGCAGCCTTCGAAAGCGCGCCGACGATCACCGAATATCGCGCGACGGGCGAGATTCCGGACCGGCTGACCCCGCAGCGCGCGCAGGCGCTGGAGCGGATCGGCGAGCGCCAGGGGCTGGTCAAGGAACTGGCGCTGGTCGCCGATGTGTCCGACGCGGTGATCAGGGGCCTTGTGAAGGTCGGAGCGATCGAGTCAGTCGTCGTGGACACCGACACGCCCTATCCGATGCCGGACCCGAGCTTCGCGCCGCCCGAGCTCAATCCGCTCCAGGCCGATGCCGCATCGATCCTGCGCCAGGCGGTGGGTGCGGAGAGCTTCCAGCCGTTCCTGCTCGACGGGGTGACCGGATCGGGCAAGACCGAAGTCTATTTCGAAGCGGTCGCCGCCGCGATCGCCGCCGGCAAGCAGACGCTAGTGCTGCTGCCCGAGATCGCACTGACCGAGCCGTTCCTCACCCGC
Organism: Sphingomonas sp. NIBR02145; assembly: GCF_027359115.1. Taxonomy (NCBI): domain Bacteria; kingdom Pseudomonadati; phylum Pseudomonadota; class Alphaproteobacteria; order Sphingomonadales; family Sphingomonadaceae; genus Sphingomonas; species Sphingomonas sp. NIBR02145. The sequence goes on from NZ_CP114791.1 coordinate 2,861,234, forward strand.
TTCGAGAAGCGCTTCGGCTGCGATCCGGTCGCCTGGCATTCGGGCCTGCGCACCTCGCAGCGCCGCCGCGCCTGGCGAGCGATCGCGAGCGGCGAGGCGATGGTGACGGTGGGCGCGCGCTCGGCGCTGTTCCTGCCCTATCCGAACCTGGGCCTGATCGTGGTCGACGAAGCGCACGAGACCAGCTTCAAGCAGGAGGACGGGGTCCATTACCACGCGCGCGACGTGGCGGTAATGCGCGGCCGGTTCGAGGAATGCCCGGTGATCCTCGCCTCCGCCACCCCGGCGATCGAGACGCGGCACCAGGTCGAGCTCGGCCGGTACGAGGAGCTCAAGCTGCCCGGCCGCTACGGGCTGGCGGAGATGCCCGAGATCGTCCCCATCGACCTGATCCAGGAACCGCCCGAGCGCGGCCGCTGGATCGCACCGCCGTTGGTCAAGGCGATCGACGAGACGCTGGCCAAAGGCGAGCAGTCGCTGCTGTTCCTCAACCGGCGCGGCTATGCGCCGCTGACCTTGTGCCGGCATTGCGGCCACCGCTTCCAATGCCCGAACTGCACGGCGTGGATGGTCGAGCACCGGCTGCTGCGGCGCCTGTCCTGCCATCACTGCGGCCACACCATCCCCGCACCCGAGATCTGCCCGGAGTGCAAGAGCGAGGACACGCTCGTCGCCTGCGGCCCAGGTGTCGAGCGGATCGCCGACGAAGTGGCGGCGCTGTGGCCGGAGGCGCGCACCGCGATCGTCACCTCGGACACGCTGTGGTCGCCGGCCAAGGCCGCCGAGTTCGTTGCCCGTATGGAGCATGGCGCGATCGACATCGTCGTCGGCACCCAGCTGGTCACCAAGGGCTATCACTTCCCCAACCTCACCCTGGTCGGCGTGATCGACGCCGATCTGGGCCTCGACGGCGGTGACCTGCGCGCCTCCGAACGCACCTTCCAGCAGATCATGCAGGTGGCCGGCCGCGCCGGGCGCGGCGAGAAGCCGGGCACCGTCTATATCCAGACCCACGCACCCGACGCGCCGGTAATGCAGGCTTTGGTATCGGGGGATGCCGAGAGCTTCTATGCGGCGGAGACCGAAGCGCGGCGAGACGCCGATGCCCCGCCCTTCGGCCGCTACGCCGCGATCATCGTCAGCTCGGAGGATCGCGCGGCCGCCGAGGAGACCGCCCGGATGATCGGCCGTACGGCGCCCGAGATCGGCGAGGACATGCACGTCTATGGCCCCGCTCCCGCCCCGCTGGCGATGCTGCGCGGGCGCCACCGCTACCGGCTGCTCGTCCATGCCCGGCGCAGCTTCGACGTGCAGCAGGTGCTGCGCGACTGGCTGGGCAGCCTGAGCTGGAGCCAGAAGGTGCGCGTGGCGGTGGATGTGGATCCCTATAGTTTCGTCTGAATCGGTCGGTTTTCCGCTATCGGGCGCCTGCCCCGCCGGTTAGCATCGCGATGGAATCGGGGGGATTTCCATCATGTTGCGTGTGCTTCTCGCGCTAGTGCTGCTTGCCATGCCCGCGGTCGCGCGAGCCGACTGGTATGAGGCGAGCACACCGCATTTCGTCGTTTATGCCGAGGGCAATCCCGACAGGCTGGAGGCCTTCGCCACGCGACTGGAACGGCTGGATCGCGCGATCCGGCTGATGGTGGGCCAGAAGGATACGGAGATCGCCCGGGCCAGCCGCGTCACCGTGTTCATGGTCGATGACGTGGCGACGGTGGAGAAACTCTCCCGGTCCGGGCTTGCCGGCTTCTTCAGCGCCCGGGCCAGCGGATCCTTCGCGGTCGTCACCCAGGAACGCGCCGGAAGCGGCGACCTGGCGCTCAAGCCGATGCAGGTGCTGCTCCATGAATATGGGCATCATCTGATGTGGAGCCTCGATCCGGACACGGCCTATCCAGGGTGGCTGATCGAGGGCTTTGCCGAGTTCAACGCCACTGCCCGTTTCGGCAAGGACGGATCGGTGACGCTCGGCGAGCCACCGCTCTATCGCGGCATCGCGATCCTGGGCGAGACCATGCCGATCGAGAAGCTGCTCACCGCCGACGCCAGGTCGCTGAGCGAGGAGGAGATGAGCGCTTTCTACGGGCGCGCCTGGCTGCTCACCCATTATCTGCGGATCGGCGCGCAGCAGCGCAGCACCCAGCTCGGCGCCTATATCGCCGCACTCAAGAGCGGCAAGCCGTCGCTCGAGGCGGCCAGGGCTGCGTTCGGCGACCTGAAGCGGCTCGATGGTGAGCTGGACGTCTACAAGAAACGGCACCTGCCGATCTCGACCATCCCGGGTGATCGGCTGGCGATCGGTCCGGTGGCGGTGCGCAAGCTTCCCGCCGGCGCCTCCGCGATCATGGACGTGCGGATCCGTTCCCGGGTGGCCGTGACTGCCGCGAACGCTGCCGACATCTATGCCGATGCCCGGCGCGCCGCCGCGCCCTGGCCCAACGATGCCGATGCGCAGCTGGTGCTGGCCGGCGCCGCGCTCGACGCAAGCGACTATGCCGGCGCCGTGGCCGCGGCGGACAGGGCGCTGGCGGCCGACCCGAAGCTGCTGCGCGCGCTGACTTTCAAGGCGACCGCGCGAATGGTCGCTGCCCGCAAGGCCGGCGATACCCGGCCCGAAACCTGGAACGGCGTGCGCAGCCTTCTGTCCTCCGCCAATCGCCTCGATCCGCGCGATCCGCTCCCGCTCTGGCTCTATTACCGCAGCTTCGCCGAACAGGGCGCCGCGCCGCCGGAGATCGCGAAGGACGGACTCGCGACGGCCTTCCAGCTCGCACCCTATGACAAGGGCCTGCGCTTCGACACCGCTGCGATGTACCTTCAGGAGCGCAATGGCAAAGCGGCGCGGACCTTGCTCGCCCCCCTCGCCTATGACCCGCATGGCCGCGCTACGGCGAAGATCGCCACTGCCCTGATCGCGAAGATCGATGCGGGCGACATCGAGGGTGCAATCGAGACGCTGGAGAAACCGGCGGACGAAAAGAGCGGGAAATGACGGCCGGCAATTGGGCGAACGCCGCCTGAGGAAGACCGGCACGAACGACGGATCGTGCCGCCTTGCCGAGCCGCCAAGTCATTCCTAAGCTTCCGAGTTGTTGGGGGACAAGATCATGTTCAAACGCCTGTTCATCACTGCCACGCTTCTGCTGGCACCATCGCTCGCGCATGCCGATTGGTATGAGGCGAGCTCGAAGCATTTCGTCGTCTATTCGGAAGAAAACCCGGAGAAGCTCAAAGCCTATACCGAGAAGCTGGAGCGATTCGACCAGACGCTTCGCTTTCTGACCGGCACGCCGGACAAGCCGCTGAGCCCGATGATGCGGGTGCACGTGTTCGTCGTCGCCAATGTCGGCGAGATCCAGCGCCTGTACGGCGGCAGCGGTCCGGCCGGCTTCTTCGATGCGCGTGCCACCGGGCCGGTGGCATTCGTGCCGAGGGACGATGGCGGCAATTCGCTGAACGCGCAGACGATCCTGCAGCACGAATATGGCCACAGCTTCATGTTCTCGAGCTGGCCGAGCGTGGTCTTCCCGAAATGGTTCGTCGAGGGCTTCGCCGAGTTCGTCGGCACCGCCTTCTACCGCGGGGGTGACGATACGCTGGTGATCGGCAAGGCGCCCGAATATCGCGCCTATGGCATCAGCCGCACTGCGCAGATGCCGGCCGAGCGGCTGCTCAAGCTCGATCCCAAGGACAAGGAGATGGACACCCAGACGCTCTATGGGCGCGGCTGGCTGCTCACCCATTATTCCGTCCTCGGCGGCCATGCCAAGGAACTGGGCGCCTATATCCAGGCGCTCAACGAGGGCAAGTCGGTGGAGGAGGCGAACAAGGCGTTCGGCAGCCTGGGCCAGCTCGACGCCAAGCTCAACGCCTATGGCGCACGCGGCGCGCTGCCGACCATCGCGGTGCCGGCCGGCAAGGTCCAGGTGGGCGAAGTCACGATGCGCAGGCTGAGCGCGGGCGAGGCCGCGACGATGAAGGCGCGGATCTATTCCACCCGCGGCGTCAACGAGGAGCGCGCCAAGATGGTGGTCGAATGGGCACGCCAGGCGGCGGCCCCCTATGCCAACGACCCGGGCGCGCAGAACGAACTGGCCGAAGCCGAGTTCGACGCGAAGAATTATGTCGCGGCGGAAGCAGCAGCGGATCGCGCGCTCGCGGCCGATCCGAACTCGATCCATGCGCTGCTCTACAAGGGCATGGCCCAGCAGGCGATCGCCAAGGACGCCAAGGTGACCGATGCGGCCCGCTGGAAGGCGATCCGCGGCTGGTTCATCAAGGCCAACAAGCTCGACCCCACCTATCCGCAGCCGCTGGTGCTCTTCTACCAGAGCTACGAGGCGGCAGGGCAGCCGGTGCCCAAGATGGCGCAGGACGGGCTGGTCGGCGCCTATACCTATGCGCCGTTCGACGACGGGCTGCGCTTCGAGGTGGGCAAGGTGCTGCTCGAGCAGGGCAACATCCCCGGCGCCAAGATCGCGTTCGAGAAGATCGCCTATGGCCCGCACCAGAGCGGCGAGAATGTCTCCCTGAAGGTGCTGGAAGCGCTCGACAAGGACGGCAAGGAGGCCGCGCTCAAGGTGATCGCGGATGCCGAGGCCAAGGCCAAGAAGGCCGAGGAAGACGCCAAGAACAAGAAGAAGGCGGGATGATACCCGCGGTGGCGCGGTCCGGGGGTACGGACCGCGCCGCCTCCCGCTTGAACCCGCGCCGCTTTTGCCCGAAAGCTGCCGGCCAGAAACAAAGGGTTCGGGTTCGATGATGCGTCGGTTGCTTCTGGTCGTGGCGCTGCTCTTCGCATGGGCGGGGCCCGCGCACGCCGACGACATCTCCGCCTCGGCGCGCGGCGTGGTGCGCATCGTCACTATCGCGGTGGTCGATGACGAGGTGGTCGGCTTCGGCCATGGCAGCGGCTTCGCGGTGGCGCCCAACAGGGTGGTCACCAACGCGCATGTCGTCGAGCTTGCCTCGCGCTATCCCGACAATGTCGTGATCGGCGTCGTCCCGTCCGAGGGCGACAAGTCCTACCAGGGCAAGGTGATCAAGATCGACCAGGCGCGCGACCTTGCGCTGATCGAGTTCACCGGCGTGCGCCTGCCGCCGCTCACCCTGTTCACCGGCAAGATCGCCGATGGCGACGCGCTGGTTGCGCTCGGCTATCCGGGCAATGTCGATGTCGCCACCGCGCGTTCGGCCGCCGACTTCATCAAGCCGCAATCGCCGGTGCGCTCGCAGGGCGGATTCGCGGGACTGCGCCAGTTGAGCGGCGTGAGCGTGCTGCTCCACACCGCCAGCATCGCGCGCGGCAATTCGGGCGGTCCGCTGCTCGACCGCTGCGGCCGCGTGCTCGGCGTCAATTCGGCGATCACGCATAATGACGAAGGCGATTCGACCTTTGCCTTCGCCATCGCGGACAGCGAGCTTGCCGCGTTCCTGGCGGAGGCGAAGCAGCCGGTAGCGACCATCGAAATGCCCTGCACCTCGGTCGAGGAGCAGATGGCGCAGGAGCGCAGCGCCGACGACAAGGCGCGGCTGGCAGCCGACGAGACCTCGCGCGCCGATGCCGCCCGGGCCGAGGCGGAACGGGACGATGCGATCGCGCGGGCGCGCAACCGCGCCGAGACCACGCGCGAGAATTACATGGCCGGCGCCGCGGTGCTGCTCGTCCTCGGCGCGCTTGCCGTGGGCGGCGCCGGATTGCTGCTCTCGCGCGAGCGCAAGCGAGAGGCGATCTGGGTCGCGGCGGGCGGCGGCGTGCTGATGCTGGGCGCGGTGGCGCTGTTCCTCAGCCGGCCGGGCTTCGACGAAGCGTCGGTGGTGCCGGTGCCCAAGGCGGCGGCAGCGGCGGGCGCGGCGACCGCGGCGGCGCAAGGCAAGCTGGTCTGCACCCTGGTGCCCGAACGCAGCCGGGTGATCGTCTCTGCCACCGACAATGTCGATCTCGATGTCGGCAAGGACGGCTGCATCAACAGCCGCACCCAATATGCCGAGGCCGGCACGCACTGGCAGCGCATCCTGGTACCGGACCAGGAAGCCAATGTCTCGGTGCTCGACTTCGATCCCGCCACGGGCACCTATACCAATACCCGCTACCTGCTCTCCTCCGAGCAGATGAAGCAGGCGCGGGCGCTGCGTAAGGGCGTGCCGCTGAAGGAATGCTCGTCCGACCAGGCCAAGCGCGCCGAGCTGGCGACGCAGCAGCAGAACATCCGCACCGCGCTGCCGGCGGTCTACAACGAGAAGCTGGTATACAAGTGCGCGGCTTCGGGCGGGGCCCCGGCCGCAGCGGCGACGCCGGCGGCGAAGTAACTTCCGTCACCCCGGCCTTGCGCCGGGATCCCGCTTCTTCCTCCACGAGACAAGTGCAGCGGGACCCCTGCGCAAGGCCGGGGTGCCGAGGGAATGGGCCTACTGGATCAGGCCCGATCCACCCGCGCGGCGAAGCAGCCGCGCTTCGCATTGTGGACATGCAGATAATCGACCGCCGGATCGGCGAACATCCGCGCGATCAGCGGCTCGAGCGCATTGCCCTCGACCACATCGGCATCGGTCATCATCCCCGCGCCGTCGAACGCGCGGACCGAGAGCAGGCGGATCGCCAACGGCTCGGGTATCCGGTTCTCGAACCGGGCCGGCACCTCGGCGCCTTCGCGCACGAAGATCGCATGCGCGCTGCGATAGGGTGAGGCGACGGGCAGATGCGCGTGGTTGACCAGCAGCACGGTCTCGCCCGGATCGACATCGACCAGCTCGACCCGGCACGGCGCATCGGGCTTCTTCTCGACCGTGAAGCGCACCACCTGCTCGGCGGCAAGCGCCTCGTCCGTCATGCCGTACAGCCGGCGGAAGGGCGCAGGGTCGATCCCCTGGATCACGTAGTTCATTCGTCGCCTCCCTCGCGCCGGAGCAGCGCGCGCTTGCGATCGACGCCGTACGCATAGCCGCCCATGCTGCCGTCCGAGCGCAGCGCGCGGTGGCAGGGGATGATCACCGGCACGTGATTGGCGCCGCAGGCGGTGCCCGCCGCGCGCACCGCGCCCGGGCTGCCGGCCGCCGCCGCGAGCTGGGCATAGCTGCGCGTCTCGCCCGGCGGGATCGCCCGCAGCGCCTGCCACACCGCTTCCTGGAAAGCGGTGCCCTGCACGTCGAGCGGCAGGTCGGTATCGCGCCCGGGGCTCTCGACCTCGGCAACCACCCGCGCGGCTAATGCGGAGAGCGCGGCGCCGCCCTGGACGATCTCCGCCGCCGGGAAGCGCGTCGCGAGATCGAGCGCATTCTCCTCGAACGCGACCCGGCACAGCCCCTTGTCGGTCGCCGCGATCAGCAGCGGCCCCAGGCTGGTCTCGGCGAGCGCCCAGCGAATCGTCACGCCGGCCCCACCGCGCTTCCACACGCTGGGGCTCATGCCCAGCCGGGCATTGGCGGTCTCGTAGAAGCGGCTCGGCGCCGAATAGCCGGCCTCGTAGATCGCCTCGGTGACGCTGCCTTCGTCCAGCGCCGCCGCCGCCCGCTTCGCCTTGAGGCCGCGGGCATAAGCAGCCGGGGTCACGCCGGTGGCGCGCTTGAACAGCCGGTGGAAATGATGCGGCGCATAGCCGACCGCCGTCGCGATCGCGTCGAGCGAGACATTCTCCTCGGCCGCTTCGATCAGCGCGACGGCACGCGCCACCGCCACCCGGTCGCGCCCCACCTCATCGGGCTTGCAGCGCAGGCAAGCGCGATAGCCGGCCGCCCGCGCTGCCTCGGCATCGTCGAAGAACTCGACATGCTCGCGCTTGGGCCGCCGCGCCGGGCAGGTCGGCTTGCAATAGATGCGGGTGGTGGTGACCGCGACGATCAGCCGCCCCTCGAATGCGCGGTCGCGCGCTTCGAAGGCGGCCCAGGCCGCGTCTTCGGGAAGGGAGAGAGAGTGGGGCATGGGAGTGATATAGGCTTCTATCCCCTGCCCCACATCCCGGCGTTTGCGGTCAAAGCTACACCGCAAGCTCGCCTCCCTAGAAGGGAGGGGTCGGGGGTGGGTATTTGCGCGCGATACGGTGCGGTCAGGCGGTCGGCCACAGTATCGCCATGCCTCCACCCACCCCCAGCCCCTCCCTTCCAGGAAAGAGAGCAAGAATAACTCATACAATAAGCCTATTGCCCTGCCCGGCCAAACCCGCCACCGTTAGCGCTAACGGGCGCGACCCCGACGCCCGCAAGGGAGAGGCCATGTCCTTCTGGCGACGCACGCGCGCCCTGCGCTGGTGGATCATCGCGATCGTGATGCTGGGCACGATCGTGAACTATCTCACCCGATCGACCCTCGCGGTCGCGGCGCCCGTGTTCATGCCCGATCTCGGCATCGACGAGCATCAGTACAGCTGGATCACCGCCGCCTTTCAGGCCGGCGTCATGCTCCAGCCGGTGGTCGGCTATATCCTCGACACCATCGGGCTGCGCACCGGCCTCGCCATCTTCGCGAGCTGCTGGGGGCTGCTGACCATGGCGCACGGCCTCGCCTTCAACTGGCAGATGCTGTTCGGGCTGCGCGGCGCGCTGGGCTTTGCCGAGGGCACTTCGCACACCGGCGGGCTCAAGGTCGTCTCGGAATGGTTTCCGGCGAAGGAGCGTGGCCTTGCCGGCGGCGTCTACAATCTCGGCGCCTCGGCCGGATCCGCGCTCGCCGCACCCCTGGTCGCCTGGTCGATCTGGATGTGGAACTGGCGCGCGGCCTTTGTCGTCGCCGGCGCGATGGCGCTGCTCTGGGTGCTGTTGTGGCTGCGCTTCTACCGCAGTCCCGCCGAGCATCCCGACATCAGCGAAGAGGAGCGCGCCCATATCCTCGCCGGCCAGGAAGCCCATATCCAGGCTGCCGGCGCACGCCCCTCGATCGGATCGATCCTGCGCCAGCGCAACTTCTGGGGCATCGCCATCCCGCGTTTCCTGGCGGATCCGACCTGGGGCACGCTCACCTTCTGGCTGCCGCTCTATTTGGTGAAGATCCGCCATTTCGACCTGGCCGAGATCGCGCTCAGCGCCTTCCTGCCCTTTGTCGCCGCCGATCTCGGCTGCCTGTTCGGCCCCACTTTGGTGCTGTGGCTTCAGCGCCGAGGGATCAACCTGATCGACGCACGCCGCTGGACCTTCACGCTGGGCGCGGTGCTGATGACCGGCATGATGTTCGTCGGCTTTGTCGAGAATGCCTGGGCGGCGGTCGCGCTGCTCTGCCTCGGCGGCTTCGCGCACCAGACCCTATCGGTCACCGTCATCACCATGGCCAGCGACCTGTTCCGCCGCGACGAGCTCGGCACCGTGGCGGGCATGGCGGGCACCTGCGCCAATGCCTCGATCCTGATCTTCTCGCTGCTGATGGGCAGCCTCGTCGCCTCGATCGGCTATAACCCCTTCTTCATCGCGCTCGGCCTGCTCGACCTGATCGCCGCCGCCGTGCTCTGGACGCTCGTACGAAAGCCCGCATGACCCGCAATCCCATCCTGCCCGGCTTCAATCCCGATCCCTCGATCGTCCGCGTCGGTGAGGATTACTACATCGCCACGTCCACCTTCGAGTGGTTCCCCGGCGTGCAGATCCACCACAGCCGCGACCTCGCCAACTGGACTTTGGTCGCCCGGCCGCTCAACCGCGCGAGCCAGCTCGACATGCGCGGCGATCCGGACAGCTGCGGCGTGTGGGCGCCCTGCCTCTCCCACGATGGCGCGCGCTTTCACCTGATCTACACCGATGTGAAACGCTATGGCCGCACCACGGTCGGCGGCGCATCGGGCGCGTCCCTGCGCGACTTTCACAATTACCTCGTCACCTGCGAGACCATCGACGGCGACTGGTCCGATCCGATCCATCTGAACAGCAGCGGCTTCGACCCCTCGCTCTTCCATGATGAGAATGGGCGGAAGTGGCTGCTCAACATGCTGTGGGACCACCGCCCGGGCCGCAACCGCTTCGCCGGGATCGTCGCGCAGGAATATTCGCCGGCCAAGCAGCGCCTGATCGGCGAGCGGGTCAACATCTTCCCCGGCACGCAGCTCGGCCTCACCGAGGCACCGCATCTCTACCAGCGCGACGGCTGGTATTATCTGCTGACCGCAGAGGGTGGCACCGGCTGGAACCATGCCGTGACCATGGCGCGCTCGCGCAGCCTCACCGGCCCGTACGAGCTGCACCCCGACACTTACATCCTGAGCAGCCGCACCCGCCCCGATGCACCGCTCCAGCGCGCCGGCCATGCCGATCTGGTCGAGACGCCCGAGGGCGAGCCTTGGCTGGTCTATCTCTGCGGCCGGCCACTCCCCAATCGTGGGCGCTGCGTGCTTGGCCGCGAGACCGCGATCCAGCCGATGCGCTGGGCCGAGGATGGCTGGCTCTACACCACCGGCAATCCCGGCATGCCGATGCTCGAAGTGCCCGGCCCCGAAGGCAGCGCACCAGTCGATATCCGCGACGATTTCGACAGCACGGCTCTGCCGATCGACTTCCAGTGGCTGCGCACGCCCGAGCCCGAGACGATCTTCAGCCTCGCCGCCCGGCCGGGCCATCTTCGGCTATATGGCCGCGAGACGATCGGCAGCCTGTTCACCCAGGCGCTGGTCGCGCGGCGGCAACAGGCCTTTTGCTATTCGGCAAGCTGCACGCTCGATTATGCCCCGCGCCATTTCCAGCAGGCCGCCGGGCTGGTCGCCTGGTACAATGCGTCCAAATTCCACTACCTCCATGTCAGCCGGGACGAGGAAGTCGGCCGCCATATCCGGGTGATGTCGGCGCTGCCCGATTCACCCCAGGCCGACGCCTTCACCGCACCCATCGCGATCCCGGAGGGCCCGATCGAGCTGCGCGTCGAAGTCGATTGCGAACGGCTGCGCTTCGCCTGGCGCGTGCCCGGCGACGCGTGGAACTGGCTCCCGGAACAGTTCGACGCGTCGATCCTCTCGGACGAAGCGAGCGCGCCGGGTCAGCCCAATTTCACCGGGGCCTTTGTCGGCATGGCATGCCAGGACCTGTCCGGCGCGGGGCTCCACGCGGACTTCGACTGGTTCAGCTATCGGGAGCGGGAGTTCAGTCCTCGCGGACCGGACGGCGCATAAGCCGGCGCAGCGGCGGGATCGTCGGCTTCGTGCCCGGCTTGCCGGTGCCGAAACGCGCGGCGAGCGCAGCCGATAGATCGGCCAGGATATGCTCCTGCCCGCGGAACGCATGCGCGATCTCTTCCTCGGTCAGCGCCTTCATGAACGCGCAGCCATAGGTGTTGCCCGAGCGGCGCACGATCTTGGCGGCGCGCGATCCGGCACCCGACAGGCCGAGCGAGACGAGCGTACCCACCGGCAGGTCAAGCTCGGAGCCGAAGCGGAAGCCCGTGCGCGAGAAATCCTCGACCTGCACGTCGATCGGCGCGCCATCGGGGGTGCGCAGGGTCGAGGGCGAATCCGCATCGAAACGGATCGCGCCGCGGCGGTCGATATCTCCGAGGATCTCAAGCTTGGCGACGAGCAATTTTGGGCTCCATGGTTGGCGCCCCGAGCCTAGCCGGAGAGGCGTTAACGAGAGCTTTGCGGATCCGGCGATCCGGGCTAATTCCACCGCCACAGGGATGTTTCTGCGTCGAAACACGATCGTTACAACTGAAACGGTGAGTTAATGACGCAAGACACCTATTGGGCGCGGGCCATGTCCGCATCCCTCCCCCTGCTCCGCTTCCCGCGCCCGGCTTCGCGCAGCGCGCCTTTCCTCTTCCCTCTTGCCCTGGCCGCCTGTGGCGGCAGCGCCGGCGCACCCGGGCCCGCACCCACGCCAACCGCGACCCCCAGCCCGGCGCCCACGCCAACACCCAGCCCTACGCCAACCTCCACCCCGATCCCGCAGCCGCCCCGGGGGCCGCTCGCCGAGCGCATCACCGCCGCGCGCGCCGAGATGCAGGCGGACACCTGCTTCCAGGGCGGCGTCACCACCGGGTGCAGCTTCACCGACCAGCCCTATCGCCCGGGCGACTTCGCCATGGACCCGAATAGCAACGAGGCCGTGCTGGTCGTCGACGACTTCCCGCGCCTGCCCGGCGCGGCGATCCGCTTCCGCAAGCGGATCAAGAACTATTACCGGTTCGGCACCGCCGGCGCGCTGGCCAACGCCACCTCGACCTGGCGCGTGCCGACTTCGCTGTGGAAGGCGCTCGATCGCTTCGCCTATCCGGAATATGACCCCACCGAGCAGCTGCGCGCCGTCGCCGAGATGGCCTATCGCATGTATCCGGGACTCAACCTCGACAATACCGGGCATGGCGCCACCGTCTTCCGCCTGATCGCCGACACCAATCCGGCCCAGCCGCTGGTGCTGCTCGACAAGATCGACCTGGTCGATGTCGCCCGAGCCGATTATTGCGACATCTCGGGCAGTGCCGCGGTGCAGACGCGCCTCACCGCCGCCGCGCAGACCACCGCGGACAATCTCGTTGCGATGATGCGCGCCAACAATGTCCGCTACGTCAATTACAGCGCGGGCCACAGCTACGAGGTGATCCGCGACAGCTGGACCACCGATTGCGGCACCGCCGCGCCTGGTGAAGCGGTGCTGCGCGACAAGCTGGCCGCCTATGCCCCCATCTACGCCGCGCTGTTCAGCACGCCCGGCGTGATGACCGCCCATGCGGCGGTGGAGAATGACGGGCTCGTCAACGCGCCCTATGACCAGAAGATCGCGCAATATTACAACCGCCTGCGCGCGGGCTATTTCGCCGTGCTCGATTCCAACCTCGACGAGGTCGGGCGCGGCGGGATCGGCGGCTTCCCGATCTGGCCGGCGCGGGCCGATGCGGACGTGTTCCTCAACACCGGCGTCGAGCCCCAGCGCCCCTTCCAGTGGAATACCACCCCGCTGCTCCAGCTGGACGGCTTCGGCCTGGCGCTGGAGCCGATCACCACGCCCACCACCTCCTGGGTCACCCCGTTGCTGCTCGCCCGGCTGATCAACATCCGCTTCGGCACTTTCCCCACCCGAAGCTTCGACGATGCGCTGATCGCCGACATCTTCGACAAGGTGACCCCGACGAGCTGCCCGACCCAGATGAACGGTCGCTGCGCCTATCAGGATCCCGCGCTCCACGGCCAGCTCGAGGCGGTCCGCCTCGGCTATCGCCCCCGCGAATATCCGGGACCGGTGATCGGGAACTGACCCTTCCGATCACCCGGCACGGGCGGCGTGCCCCGACGCCGTCCGTGCCACTTCCTTGACGGAAACCGATTTCATCGCCATATGCGCCGCCAACGAGGCGTTATGGCAGCGTGATCGGGCATGCGGGGAAACCCCAAGGGCCCAGGCTCCGTCTCGATTGTTTCCACGGCTTCCCTAGTCACGCGGGTCGTCATTTTTGACCCCGCCTTCGCACCTGGAGTCCGTCCGGCGTGCGCCGGCCGTATGCACAGGATATTCAATGCAGTTCAATGAACTCGGTCTCTCGGAGACCGTTCTCGCCGCGCTTGCCGCCAAGGGCTATAGCGAGGCGACGCCGATCCAGGCCAAGTCGATCCCGTCGCTGCTCGAAGGGCGCGACCTGCTCGGCATCGCCCAGACCGGCACCGGCAAGACCGCCGCTTTCATGCTTCCCTCGATCGACCGTCTGGTCGCCAGCGGCAAGCGCGCCCAGCCGCGCGGCTGCCGCATGCTCGTGCTCGCCCCCACCCGCGAGCTCGCCAGCCAGATCGCCGACCAGGCCCGCCATTATTCGAAGGGCACGCGACTGAGCGTCGCCACCATCTTCGGCGGCACTTCGATCCACAAGAACAAGACCGACCTCGCCAAGGGCGTCGACATCCTTGTCGCCACCCCGGGCCGCCTCGTCGATCTGATGGACCAGTGCTACGCGATCCTGATGGGCCTCGAGATCTTCGTGCTCGACGAAGCCGATCAGATGATGGACCTCGGCTTCATCCACGCGCTCAAGCGCATCGTCCGCGAGCTGCCCGCCAAGCGGCAGTCGCTGTTCTTCTCGGCGACCATGCCGAAGACGATCCGCGAGCTCGCCGGCCAGTTCATCAAGGAACCGGTCGAAGTGAAGGTCACCCCCGAGGCGACCACCGCCGAGCGCGTCGACCAGAGCGTGACCTTTGTCCAGCAGGCGGAGAAGCAGGCGCTGCTCACCATGATGCTGCGCGATACCGAGATCGATCGCGCGCTGGTGTTCACCCGCACCAAGCACGGCGCCGACCGCGTCGTCCGTCTGCTCGCGGGCAACGGCATCGCCGCCAACGCGATCCATGGCAACAAGAGCCAGCCGCAGCGCGAGCGCGCGCTCGGCGAGTTCCGCGCCGGCAAGGTGAAGATCCTGGTCGCCACCGACATCGCCGCGCGCGGCATCGACGTGTCGGGCGTCAGCCACGTCTTCAACTTCGAGCTGCCGAACGTGGCGGACCAGTATGTCCACCGCATCGGCCGCACCGCGCGCGCCGGCAATGACGGCGAGGCGATCAGCTTCTGCGCCGATGACGAGCGCCCCTATCTGCGCGACATCGAGCGGCTGATCCGCCAGAAGCTCAGCGTCGTGCCGCTGCCCGAGGGCTTCGTCGCCGCCGCCGAGAAGATCAAGACCAGCCGCGTCAATGTCGCGCCCAGCCGCGACGAGCAGAATGGCCGCAACGGTCGCGCGATGCAGCGCGACGGTCGCCGTCCGGGTGGCCCGCCGCAGCGCGGTCGCCCCGGTGGCCAGCGTGACGATCGCGCACGTGGCGACCAGCCGCGCCGCGACGGCCATGCCCCGCGTCCGGAAGCCGCCGGCGCCGCCGCAGGCGAGCCGCGTCCGCGCCGCTTCGACGCGCAGCCGCAGGGCGAGCAGCCCCGCAACTATGCCCGTCCCAAGCGCAAGTGGCAGCCCCGCCCGACCGGTAGCGGCGGCAGCCAGCGCCAGGGTAGCCAGGGCGGCGGTGGCCGTCAGGGCGGCCAGGGCGGCAATCGCGGGCGCTGATCCCGTCAGCCTGCCACAAAACACACAGGAAAGGCCGGGCCGCAACGCCTGGCCTTTTCTTTTGGCTCCGGCTTTCGCCGGCGAATGACTAGTATCGATACGTCCTAGCGCCGCCGCGCCCGGATCGCCGCGTCTTCCTTGCCCGCGATCAGCCGCATCGCCCGGTCGGCACCGACGCCGCCTTCGGCCGCGCCGGCACGCTGGGCCGCATGGTAGAGCTGCAGCGCGCGCGGATAGTCGCCCGCCTGCTCGGCGCACAGCCCGCGATTGAAGGTGAGCGAGGGATTGCCCGGCAGCTCGCCGGCCATCGCCTCCCAGCCGTCGCACGCCCCGCGCACGTCGCGCTTGGTGAGCTTCACCAGGTCCTTGAACCGCTTCGCCTGATCCTTGCTCATCCCCTTGTCGCTCTCGCGCACCCGGATGTCATAGGTCGAAATGGTCGGCGCGATATCCTCGCGCACCGCATAGCCCAGGTTGCGCACGCCGTCGGCGATCACGTCCTCCACCGGCGCCGGGCGGTCGTTCTTGCCCTCGCACCAGCTGCTTTCCTGGCTGAACGGCTTGGTCGCCGAATAGACGATCCGGCCGTCGCGGTTGCGCACGATGCGCAGGTCGGCCTTCAGGCTGACGATCCGGCGGCGGCAGCGCAGCTCGACCTCTTCCTCGCGGATGCACTTCTTCTGGTCGGCGCTGTCCTTCTCGACGCAGCGCTTCTCGCGCCGCTTGAAGGGCTGCTCGTCCACACCGGTGGTGATGCCGCCGGTCAGCGAGCCCTCGGCATTGCCCTGGCCGGTATAGCCGCCCATCAGGTCGAAATGCGTGCCCGACAGGCCCTGCTCGATCGCGCGCGCCAGCGCCGAACCGTCCTGGCCGCCGATCCGGTCGATCGAAAGCGAGCGCAGCAGGCTGGCCTCGCGCCTAGGCGCGGCGAACTCGCCGGTGATCTTCAGCACTTCGGCATGCGCGATGCCCGCGACGAGAGCGGCGAGCACGACGCCGCCAAGAATCCGCTTGTTCATTTCCCCAACCCTTCCCCCAAAAGGATGATGGGGTCATCGTTTACCATATGAAACGATTCGGTCCACGCGCGCTTTTGCCGCCGGTGAGAGAGTCTTCCACGAGAGCGAATCGGACTCGGGTTGCATCCCCGTGACACCGATGCTAACCGCGCCGCGACCCATAGGGGGCCGTATGGGGTTGCCACCGGAGTAATACTTTGGTGGAGCCGGAAATCGGCCCCCAATTCATATGGGCAGTAACCCGAACCTCCGAGAGGAACCGAAACGCGTGGAGAATTCCGCCGGTATCCAGGCAAGCCTAAGCGGACGCTACGCTACCGCCCTGTTCGAGCTCGCGCGTGATTCGAAGGCCCTGGCCAAGGTCGAGGACAGCCTCGCCACCGTCGCCAAGGCACTTGCCGAATCGGCCGACTTCAAGGCGCTGACCGCCAGCCCGCTGATCTCGCGCGGCGATGCCGCCAGGGCGGTTGCCGCCGTCGCCAAGAGCCTGAAGCTCGACGGCACCACCGCGAACTTCCTGGGCGTGCTCGCCGAGAATCGTCGCCTGGGCCAGCTCCCGGCGATCATCCGCGCGTTCCGTCAGCTCGCAGCCGCGCATCGCGGCGAGACGACCGCGCTGGTCACCTCCGCCCATCCGCTTTCCGCCGATCAGGTCGACGCGCTCAAGCAGCAGCTGCGCACCCGCATCGGCCGGGAAGTGGCCGTCGACCTTTCGGTCGATCCCTCGCTCCTTGGCGGGCTGGTCGTGAAGATCGGCAGCCAGATGATCGATAGCTCGATCAAGACCCGACTGAACTCCCTCGCGCACGCGATGAAAGGCTGAAGGCTAAGACAATGGATATCCGCGCCGCAGAAATCTCGAAGGTCATCAAGGACCAGATCGCCAATTTCGGCACCGAGGCCCAGGTTTCGGAAACCGGCCAGGTGCTCAGCGTCGGTGACGGCATCGCGCGCATCCACGGTCTGGACAATGTCCAGGCCGGCGAGATGGTCGAGTTCGCCAATGGCGTGCAGGGCATGGCGCTCAACCTCGAAGCCGACAATGTCGGCGTCGTGATCTTCGGCTCGGACGCCGAAATCCGCGAGGGCGACACCGTCAAGCGCACCGGCACCATCGTGGACGTTCCCGTCGGCAAGGGCCTGCTCGGCCGCGTCGTCGACGGCCTCGGCAACCCGATCGACGGCAAGGGCCCGATCATCGCCGAGAAGCGCAGCCGCGTCGAAGTGAAGGCGCCGGGCATCATCCCGCGCAAGTCGGTGCACGAGCCGGTGCAGACCGGCCTCAAGGCGATTGACGCGCTCGTGCCCGTCGGCCGGGGCCAGCGCGAGCTGATCATCGGCGACCGTCAGACCGGCAAGTCGGCCGTCGCGATCGACACCTTCATCAACCAGAAGACCGTCAACGCCGGCACCGACGAGAGCAAGAAGCTCTACTGCGTGTACGTCGCCGTCGGCCAGAAGCGCTCGACCGTCGCGCAGCTGGTGCGTACGCTCGAAGAGAATGGCGCGATGGAATATTCCATCGTCGTCGCCGCGACCGCTTCGGACCCCGCCCCGCTGCAGTTCCTCGCGCCGTACACCGGCACCGCGATGGGCGAGTATTTCCGTGACAACGGCATGCACGCGCTGATCGTGTTCGACGATCTGTCGAAGCAGGCCGTCGCCTATCGCCAGATGTCGCTGCTGCTCCGCCGTCCGCCGGGCCGCGAAGCTTATCCGGGCGACGTGTTCTATCTCCACAGCCGCCTGCTCGAGCGCGCTGCCAAGCTCAATGACGCCAATGGCAACGGCTCGCTCACCGCGCTGCCGATCATCGAGACCCAGGCGGGCGACGTGTCGGCCTATATTCCGACCAACGTGATCTCGATCACCGACGGCCAGATCTTCCTCGAGACCGACCTGTTCTTCGCGGGCATCCGCCCGGCGATCAACGTGGGTCTGTCGGTGTCGCGCGTCGGTTCGTCGGCGCAGACCAAGGCGATGAAGAAGGTCGCCGGCTCGATCAAGCTCGAGCTCGCCCAGTATCGCGAAATGGCTGCGTTCGCGCAGTTCGGCTCGGACCTCGACGCCTCGACCCAGAAGCTGCTCAACCGCGGCGCGCGCCTGACCGAGCTGCTCAAGCAGCCGCAGTTCTCGCCGCTGCCGTTCGAGGAGCAGACCGCGTCGATCTACGCCGGCACCCAGGGCTTCCTGGACGCCGTCGCGGTGCAGGACGTGGTGCGCTACGAAGCGGCGATGCTCGCCGACCTTCGCGCGAACCATGCCGATGTCCTCACCACGATCCGCGACACCAAGGATCTGGGCGACGAAGTGAAGGCGAAGCTGAAGGCCGCGCTCGAAGCGTTCGCCAAGACCTTCGCCTGATCCGCAGTCGATGGCCGACCACTCCCTCCTCGCGTGGACGCTGCTGAGCGTCGGCCTTGTGCTGACGCCCGGCCCGGACACGATGCTCGTCGCGGGTCACGCGGCGCGCGGAGGCGTGCGGGCCGGCCTGGCAGCAGTGTCCGGGGTTGCCCTGGGCGGGCTGTGGTACATGGCGCTGTGCGGCTTCGGCTTCCTCGCCGTGCTCACGGTCTTCCCGGCGCTGTTCACGGTGGTGAAGACCGCCGGTGCGATCTACCTCGCCTGGCTCGGCTACAAGCTGATCCGCGGCGCGGTGCGCCCGGCACCGGCCGCCACCACTGCGGCGCCGGCGCTTGGCAAGCCCTTCTGGCAGGGCCTGCTCACCACCGCGCTCAACCCCAAGGTCGCCTTGTTCTTCCTCGCGATCCTGCCGCAGTTCGTCGGCACCGGTCCGGAGGCGCCGCTCAAGGGCGCGCTGCTGATCGCGGTGCCCTATGTGCTCGGCGCCTTCTGGCTCGCCGGTGTCGCATTCGTCGCTGCCCGCGCGGGCCGTGCCGCCAAGCAGAGCAGCGCGATGCGCTGGATCGAAGGCGTTCTCGGCGTCGCATTTGTTGGTCTCGCGGGCCGTCTGGCCCTTGCTCGGAATACCTAAATGGCAAGCCTCAAGGCACTCAAGATCCGGATCAACTCGGTCAAGTCGACCCAGAAGATCACCAAGGCGATGAAGATGGTCGCCGCCGCCAAGCTGCGCCGCGCGCAGGAAGCGGCCGAGGCCGGGCGCCCCTATGCCCAGCGTCTCGAAGGCGTCGTCGCCAGCCTCGCCTCGAAGGTGACGCTGAGCGAGAGCTCGCCCAAGCTGCTCGCCGGCACCGGCAAGGATGACGTTCACCTGCTCGTCGTCGCCACCAGCGACAAGGGCCTGGCCGGCGCGTTCAACACCAACATCGCCCGCCTCGCCCGCCGTCATGCCGAAAGCCTGATCGCGCAGGGCAAGACGGTGAAGATCTACACGATCGGCCGCAAGGGCCGCGCGCCGCTCAACCGCCTGTTCCCGAAGCACATCGTGCATTCGGTCGAGCCGGGCGATCTCGGCAAGCTGACCTTCGCCGATGCGCGCGCCTTCGCCAACGACATCATCGCCCGCTACGAGGCCGGTGAGTTCGACGTGGCGACGCTCTTCTATTCGAACTTCAAGTCGGTGCTTACCCAGGAGCCGACCGCGCAGCAGATCGTGCCGGTCGCGATCCCGCAGGGCGAGGCCCAGGCCGTGTCGAGCGGCGCCGCCGTCACCTATGAGCCGGATGAGGAATCGATCCTCGCCGACCTGCTGCCGCGCAACGTCGCGATCCAGCTTTACCGCGCGATCCGCGAGAACGCCGCGTCGGAGCAGGGTTCGAAGATGACCGCGATGGACAACGCCACGCGCAACGCCGGCGACCTGATCAAGCGCCTGAACACCCAGTATAACCGCCAGCGCCAGGCTGCGATCACCACCGAGCTGGTCGAGATCATCTCGGGCGCCGAAGCCCTCTGATGCGCTTCGCGGCTCCCCTCCTGCTGATCGTGGCTGCGGCCCCGCTCGCGGGCTGCGGGGCTGCGCATGATCCGGCGCTCAACGAGCAGCAGGCGGCTGCCGCACAGAACCGCGCGCCCGACCGTGACAAGGTGATGGCCGATCGCTGGAGCGGCATCTTCACCAATCCGGCCGCCGTGGTCGCCGCCGCCAACGATTTCGGCTTCAAGGCCGAAGGCTATAAGGCATCGGGCAAGGGCTATGCCGCCACCGGCAAGGTCACCTGGCCCGAAAAGCCCAACGGCATCGCCGTCGAGAGTGTCTTCGAGGCGACCGGCCCCGCGGCCGACAGGATCGAGACCGTCCGCTTCACCTTCGACGTGAAGCATGACGCGAAGCCCGGGGAGCGCGCCCGCGATTCCTATGGCTATGTCCGCCGCATCGTCCTCGGCTTCCTGTCGCGCTTCGAAGTCGGCCCGGGCGACACGATCAACGGCGCGCTCCAGCGCCGCGAATCGGCGAAGGACGTCCAGCACGGCGTCTCGATCGTCGTCGATGCCAACCCGATCAGCGGCGGCAACGCCAAGGATCGCCACATCACCGTGACTTTCACCCGCGTCGGGACTAGTGCCCCCGCCAATCAGACCCAAGGAAAGTAAGATGGCCACCGCAGCCCCGACCGCAGAGAAGCCCGCGCGCAAGCCGCGCGCCGCGAAGCCCAAGGCCGACGCTCCGGCCACTGCGCCGACGACGACCAACAATGTTGGCCGCATCAGCCAGGTGATCGGCGCCGTCGTCGACGTCGCCTTCGAAGGCGAGCTGCCGGCGATCCTCTCGGCGCTCGAGACCGACAACAACGGCAACAAGCTCGTCCTCGAGGTTGCGCAGCACCTCGGCGAGAACACCGTCCGCACGATCGCCATGGACGCGACCGAGGGCCTGACCCGCGGCCAGACCGTGACCGACACCGGCGCGCAGATCTCCGTGCCCGTCGGCCCGGCGACGCTCGGCCGCATCCTCAACGTCGTCGGCGAGCCGATCGACGAGCGCGGCCCGGTCGCCACCGACCTGCGCGCGCCGATCCACGCCGAGGCCCCGCTGTTCGTCGACCAGTCGACCGAGAGCGCGATCCTCGTCACCGGCATCAAGGTCATCGACCTGCTCGCGCCGTACGCGAAGGGCGGCAAGATCGGCCTGTTCGGCGGCGCCGGCGTGGGCAAGACCGTGCTCATCCAGGAGCTGATCAACAACATCGCCAAGGGCCATGGCGGCACCTCGGTGTTCGCCGGCGTGGGCGAGCGTACCCGTGAGGGCAACGATCTCTATCACGAGTTCCTCGACGCGAACGTGATCGCCAAGGATGCCGACGGCAACGCCATCAGCGAAGGTTCGAAGGTCGCCCTGGTTTATGGCCAGATGAACGAGCCGCCGGGCGCCCGCGCCCGCGTCGCGCTCTCGGGCCTGACGATCGCCGAATATTTCCGCGACGTCGAAGGCCAGGACGTGCTGTTCTTCGTCGACAACATCTTCCGCTTCACCCAGGCGGGCGCCGAAGTGTCGGCACTGCTCGGCCGTATTCCTTCGGCCGTGGGCTACCAGCCGACCCTGTCGACCGACATGGGCGCGCTGCAGGAGCGCATCACCTCGACCAACAAGGGCTCGATCACTTCGGTGCAGGCAGTGTACGTTCCCGCGGACGATCTTACCGATCCGGCCCCGGCAACCTCGTTCGCCCACCTCGACGCGACGACCGTGCTCAACCGCGCGATCTCGGAGCTCGGCATCTATCCGGCGGTGGATCCGCTGGACTCGACCAGCCGCGTTCTCGAGCCGCGCGTCGTCGGCCAGGAGCATTACGAGACCGCCCGTGCGGTCCAGTCGATCCTGCAGAAGTACAAGTCGCTGCAGGACATCATCGCCATCCTCGGCATGGACGAGCTGAGCGAAGAAGATAAGCTGACCGTCTCGCGCGCCCGCAAGATCCAGCGCTTCCTCTCGCAGCCCTTCCACGTCGCCGAAGTGTTCACCGGCATCCCCGGCGCCTTCGTGCAGATCGAGGACACGATCCGCTCGTTCAAGGCGGTGGTGAACGGCGAGTATGACCACCTGCCGGAAGCAGCCTTCTACATGGTCGGTGGCATCGACGACGCCATCGCCAAGGGCAAGAAGCTGGCCGAAGAGGCGTAAGCCAAATCTAGCCCCTCCCCCTCGGGGGAGGGGTTGGGGTGGGGCCTGTCCGCGGGCTCCGGTCTCGGTGAGACTCCTGCCCCACCCCCAACCCCTCCCCTGAAGGGGAGGGGCTTTGAGAGAAAAGCAATGTCCCTGCACTTCGAACTCGTGACCCCCGAAAAGCTCCTCCGCTCGGAGGAAGTGCACATGGTCGTCGTCCCCGGCACCGAGGGCGATTTCGGCGTGCTCGAAGGCCATGCCCCGCTGATGTCGACCATCCGCGACGGCAATCTCGAGATCTACAAGGCCGGTGCGACCACGCCGGAGACGATCCGCATCGAAGGCGGGTTCGCCGAAGTGAACGAGAAGGGCCTGACGGTCCTCGCCGAAAAGGCCGGCTAAGGCCGCCCCGAAACTCGCCCGCCCGAATGGGCAGGGCTGGACGAGGCCGGGCGCAATGCCCGGCCTTTTCTGTTTTCGGTGTCCGCCGTGAATCAGCATCCCGGATGCTGCCTTCGCCGCCCGATGTGCCCCGGCGCCCCCTGTCCATCGCCCTTCCCCTCCGGTAACCATTTCTTCTCGCATGACCGCTAGCCCGGCATCCGGGGGGAGGAACGATGGCAACATCCGCAGCGCCGCAGGCAGCCTTGCCCACCGGATCGACCCGCCTCGGCGACCGCACCGTTGCTCCCGGCATATTGGTCGCGCTGCTCGGCGGGTGGCTCGCCCTCGACAATATCCTGCTCTGGCGTTTCCTCGGCCTGATCTCGACCGGGGTCACCGCGTTGCTGGCCCTGCTCGTCGCCGGTCTGGTCATCTGGATCGCAAGGCGGGTGCCCGATCGCGGCAACGGTCCGACCCTGCGCCTGCTCGCCTTCTGCGCCGGCATCGCGCTGGTCGTCTTCCTCCTCGGCGGCGAGGGGCGCTTCTTCTACGCCACCACCGACTGGCAGGTGCGCGGCGCGGTGCTGCGCGACATGGCGCTCAATCCCTGGCCCTTCGTCTATGATGTCGCCCCCTCGCCGCAGATGCTGCGCGCGCCGCTCGGCATGTATCTGGCGCCCGCCGCGGTCGGCCGGGTCGGAGGCCAATATGCAGCGGAGCTGGCGCTGCTCGTCCAGAACAGCCTGATCCTCGCCGCGATCCTCGCGCTCGGCGCCACGCTCTTCTCCACCACCCGCGCCCGCGTGATCGCGCTGACGATCCTGATCGGCTTCAGCGGACTCGACGCGATGGGCCAGGTCCTGGCGGGCCAGCCGATCAGCTGGAATGCCGAGCGCTGGAGCGTCGCGGTCTATTCCTCGCATATCAGCCAGCTGTTCTGGACGCCGCCGCACTGCCTGGCCGGCTGGATCGGCGCGCTGCTCTATCTGCTCTGGCGCGACAACCGGCTCACGCTCGCCGGCTTCCTTACCCCGCTGCCCTTGCTCGCCCTCTGGTCGCCGCTGTCGCTGATCGGCCTGATGCCGTTCGCCGCTCATGCCGGCATCGAGGCGCTTCGCAAGGGGAGCCTGAACCCTGCTGCAGTGATCGCCCCCGCCGCGGCGACCCTGATGGCGATCCCCGCCCTGCTCTATCTGGCCACGGGCAGCGACGCGGTCGGCGGCAGTGCGGCGGCGCTGCCGCTCCACCAATATATCGTGTTCGAGATCTGCGAGGTCGACCTCTATCT
The DNA here is from genome assembly GCF_027359115.1 of Sphingomonas sp. NIBR02145. Lineage (NCBI taxonomy): Bacteria > Pseudomonadati > Pseudomonadota > Alphaproteobacteria > Sphingomonadales > Sphingomonadaceae > Sphingomonas > Sphingomonas sp. NIBR02145. The sequence goes on from NZ_CP114791.1 coordinate 2,884,894, forward strand.
GCTGCCGCTCTGGTTCATCGGCCGCAATGCGCGTTTCGGTGGGGCAACGCTGGCGATCGTCACGCTGGTGCTGCTGGTGGTTCCCTATGGCCAGGTCGGCCAGTCGAACGACTTCACCATGCGCGCGTCGATCCCCGCTCTGGTGGTGCTCGCGTTCGCGGTAGCCGACCAGCTGGTCAAGGCGCCATCACCGGGCAAGCGGCTGTGGTGGAACCTGCTGGTCGCATCGCTCGCGATCGGGGCGATCACTCCGGCCTTCGAGATCTGGCGCGCCGTCACCCTGCCGCGCGCGCCGCATATCCGTTGCAGTTATTTCGGCGTCGTGCCCGGTGGCTACATGACCTATGTCGCGCCGCTTTCCCGCGCGCCGTCGCTGATCGCCCCGCGCGATCCGGCAAGGTTCCGCCCGGATGACCGCCAGCCCTGCTGGGACGGCCCCTGGCCCGGGCCCCAGCTGTTCATCGCGCCCGAGCGGCACTGATCGCTATCTGGTGACCCTGCGATACGCCCAGCGCATCGGCTTGCTGCCATCGGCCAGCGAGATCTCCGCCATCAGCATCTCGCCTTCGCGCCAGTAGCGGATGCGCTGGGGGTAATCATGCGCGGCATCGAGGAACTCCACGCTTTGCGCCCCGACCCCGCCGGGCTTCACCTTGAAATCGGCCGGCGCCTGGCCCGCAGGCTCGGCATGGAATACCAGCGCGTCGCCGGCCCCCTCGATCCGCATCGTCTCGCGCTGCTCGCCCTTGGGCGAGGTGATTACCGTCTCGCCGCGCAGCACGCCGTCGGCGCCGCCCGGCTGCCAGGTCTCGCACGTCATCCGGCCGTTCCGCGGCTCGGTGCACCACTTTCCGATCAGCCAGTCGAACGACTCCGGAGACAGGCCGATGCCCGCAAGCAGCATGAGGTTGGCAATCATCGTCGATCCTCCCGTTTGCACCAGCCGATAGCCCCGCGCGCCGACACTGGCTTGAACCGACACGACATGCGAGGCTGGCGCAATGGACTATGCCGAGCTGCCCCTGCCGCCCGCGCTGGACGGGCTGGTCGCCTCGGTCTGGACGCTGGCCGCCAGCCAGCCCGGCTGGGTCGAGCATGAGGCAACGCCCGACGGCTGCATCGAGCTGATCCACCGCTATGCCGGCCGCTCGACCTGGCGGCGCGACCAGCCCGGATATTTCGCCACCGGCCTTTCACCGCATCCGATCCGCTTCGGTTTCAGCGGCGATGCCCGTTTCACCGCGATCAAGCTCTGGCCCTGGGCCTGGCACGTGCTGGGCGGCGCACCCTGCCCCGGCTTCGCCGATGACTGGATCGCGCTCGCGCCGGGTTCGACGCTCGCCGCCTTGCTGGAAGGCGACCCGGTCGCCAATCTTGCCCGGGCGCTGGCCGGCACAACGCCGCCGCCGCTCGCCCGGGCGATCCTTGCATCGCGCGGCGTCGGCGAGATTACCGCCCGTACCGGCCTGCCCCCGCGCCAGCTCCAGCGCATCTTCGCGCGCGAGCTGGGTATGGCCCCGCGCACCTATCTGCGCCTGCTCCGCTTCCGTGCGGCCTTGCGGGACGTCCAGCAGGCCGGGGACAATCTCGCCGATACCGCTGCCGCGCGCGGCTATGCGGATCAGGCGCACATGGCCCGCGACTTCCGCGAACTCGCCGGCGTGCCGCCCAGCGGGGCCCGCACCCGCGCCCGGGGACCATTCCTTTAACCCCGCACGTTTACCCGCAGGAACAATCCGTAACTGCGCGGCGGTGATCGGGTTAGGTAAATATCAAGCCTTGGCCGGTAACACTCTGCCGTCGAGGGGACATTGGGTTCTGATGAGCGCTTTCGGACGACGCAGCGGATTGGGTGGTGGACCGGCAGGCCGGCCGGCGTTCGGCGTTGCGCGCCCGATGCAGGGTGGCGGACCGCTGCCCCGCCCGGTCGATCCCGCCCCGCTGGGCGGCGAACAGTTCCCGCCGATCAATTCGGTGCCGCTGCCCGGCCAGGGCGCCGCACCCGATTCCTTCGAGCAGCGTGACCCCAACGGCCCGAGCGTAGCCAGCGCCGAGGCGCTGCAACGCCTTGCCGATCGCCAGGCCGCCTCGGGCGATGCCGGCAATTCGCGCGTCGAAGGCTTCGAAGCCTCGATCCACCGCATCAAGGAACAGGTGCTTCCGCGCCTGCTGGAGCGCGTCGATCCCGAAGCCGCCGCCACGCTCAGCAAGGACGAGCTGGCCGAGGAGTTCCGCCCGATCATCGGCGAAGTCCTCGCCGAGCTGAAGCTCACCCTCAATCGCCGCGAGCAGTTCGCGCTCGAGAAGGTGCTGGTCGACGAGCTGCTCGGCCTCGGGCCGCTTGAGGAGCTGCTGGCCGATCCGGCCATCTCGGACATCATGGTCAACGGCCCCGAGCAGACCTTTGTCGAGCGCAAGGGCAAGCTCGAACTCGCCAACATCCAGTTCCGCGACGAGGAGCATCTGTTCCAGATCGCGCAGCGCATCTGCAACTCGGTCGGCCGCCGCGTCGACCAGACCACGCCGCTGGCCGACGCCCGCCTCAAGGACGGCAGCCGCGTCAACGTGATCGTGCCGCCGCTGAGCTTGCGCGGCACCGCGATCTCGATTCGTAAATTCTCGGCCAAGCCGATCACGCTCGACATGATGGCCCAGGGCGGGTCGATGTCGCAGAAGATGGCGACCGCATTGAAGATCGCCGGCGCCAGCCGCTTCAACATCGTCATCTCGGGCGGCACCGGCTCGGGCAAGACGACGATGCTCAACGCCCTGTCGAAGATGATCGACCCGGGCGAGCGCGTGCTGACGATCGAGGACGCGGCCGAACTCCGCCTGCAGCAGCCGCACTGGCTGCCGCTCGAAACCCGTCCGCCCAACCTGGAAGGCCAGGGCGAGATCACCATCCGTGATCTGGTGAAGAACGCGCTGCGTATGCGCCCGGATCGCATCATCCTGGGCGAAATCCGCGGCAGCGAGTGCTTCGACATGCTCGCCGCCATGAACACGGGTCACGACGGCTCGATGTGTACGCTCCACTCCAACTCTCCGCGCGAGGCGCTCGCCCGTATGGAGAACATGGTGATGATGTCGGACATCAAGGTGCCGAAGGAAGCCATCAGCCGCCAGATCGCCGATTCGGTCGATCTCATCATCCAGGTGAAGCGCCTGCGCGACGGTTCACGCCGCGTGACCAACGTCACCGAAGTGATCGGCATGGAAGGCCCGGTGATCGTCACCCAGGAACTGTTCAAGTTCGAGTATCTGGACGAGAGCGCCGACGGCAAGATCATCGGCGAATATCGCTCGATGGGCCTGCGTCCCTATACGCTCGACAAGGCCAAGCAGTACGGCTTCGACCAGGCGCTGCTCGAGGCGTGCCTCTGATCGCCTGACCGGCTAATCTGTGTCGGTGCTGTCTTTTCTCCTGCCCCTGGCGCTTGCCGCTTCTCCCGTTTCCGCGCCCGGCGAGGAGCCGAGGGACGGCATCACGCTCGCGCCCGACAGCGAGGCGCGCTGGATCGCCTTCGACCTGACGCCCTCCAACCAGATCCGCTTCGAGGCGGTGCTGAACGGCCGCCCGGTCCGCGCGATCCTCGATACCGGCCTCACCAACACGCTCGCCACCCGCGATTTCGCCACGCGTGCCCGGCTCGCCCTGGGCCGCAGCCAGCGCGCGCTGGCGATCGGTGGCGGGGTCGAGGTCGCCTGGGCGCCCGGCGGCACGCTGGTCATGGGCGGGCTCACCCGGCGCGGCGGCCGCATCGCCGTGCCCGATGCGCCGGGCCAGGACCGGTTCGGCGCCGACCTGCTGATCGGCAGCGACATATTGAGCTGCTGCGCGCTCGACATCGACTATGCGGCGAGGCGCTTCCGCATCCTGCCCACGGGCCGCATGCCCTTCACCGGCCAGACCGCGTCGCTCGCGCTCCAGCGCGGATCGGAGGTGCCGGTCACGGAGATAAGGCTGGGCGGCGCGCGGCTGCGCCCGATGATCGTCGATACCGGCGACGGCGCTGCGATCACGCTCAGCCGCCCGGCCTGGGCCTCGGCCAATTATCGCGGCGCCACGCTCACCACCACGCTGGGCTGGGGCATCGGCGGCGCCTTGGTCAGCGAGACCGCGGTCATCCCCGGCTTCATCCTCGGTGGCAATATCCTGTCCGAGACCGAAGTCCGCATCGAAGGCGAAGGCGGCTATTCCGCCAGTGCCGGCGCGGCCGGGCGAATCGGCACCGGCCTGTTGCTGCGCTACCGCGTGCTGCTCGATCCGCGCGCCGGCCGCATGGTGCTCCAGCCCGGCCTGGCGCCGCCACCGGTGCTCCGCTCGACCAGCGGGCTGCTGCTCGGCGCCGAGGGCACGCATCTGCGTGTGCTCCACGTCATGCGCGGCTCGCCGGCCGCCGAGACCGGCTGGCAAGAAGGCGACAAGATCTGTGCCGCCGATGGTGCGCCGGTCGCCGGCAGGCCAATCGAATGGAGCGCCGGAGTGCCGGGACGGGTCGTGGCGCTGGAACTGTGCGATGGCACCGCGCGCCGGCTGACCCTGCGGAAATTCTACTAGCCGCCCGGCGATCGTTGACGCCAATCCAGGTAGGTGTATTATGTAATTAATACACGCCGATGGGGAGGCAGGCATGCGTTGGAAAGCCGGAAGTGCTGCAATTGCCGGCCTGATTGCGGGAATGGTGCCGGCACAGCCCTTGATGGCCGCAGCCCCCTCGTCCCCATGCTCGCTGGTGCGGTCAGCCGAAACCGACGCGGTGCTGAGCGTACCTTTCCGCGTCATCGATGGCCGCATCTATGTCGACGTGCGCGTCGATGGCGAAGGACCGTTCGCCTTCGCCGTGGATACCGGCGCCAGCGGCATGGGCCGTGCCGATGCCAGCCTCGTCTCGAAGCTGAACCTGCCCGTCACGGGAAGCGCCGAGACTTCGGACGCCGTAGCCACCGCGCGCGTGGAGACAGTGACGCTGGCCTCCGTCGAGCTTGGCGGCCTGGTCCGTCGCGACGTCAGGGTCATGACCCGCGACTATAGCGGCAGGATGGCGCCCGAAGCGGCATTCGCCGGAATCCTCGGCCGCGAGTTCTTCGCTGATGGCCTGCTGGTGATCGACTATCCGCAGCAAAGGCTCACCTTCACGCGCAGCCTCGCGCTCAAGCCAGGCGAACCGGGCGTGCTGGGCTATACGCGCGCCTTCCGCGTGCCGGTGACGATCGGTGGCGTCGCCACCGAAGGCAATCTGGATACCGGCGCCAATGTCGCGTTCGTGCTGCCGCAGGCGTTGTTCGATCGGGTTGGCGGCGGTGCGATCGAGGCGGCTGGCGAAGGCAAGCTGACCAACACGATCGTGAAGACGGGCAGCGCGACGCTGCATGGCCCCTTCCGCATCGGCGCGGCGACGCTCGCCGACATTAGGGTGCGGGTGTCGGAGAAATATCCCGAGCTTCTGGTCGGCGCGCATGCGCTGCAGCACTTCGCGCTGCTGATCGATCAGCGATCCGCAGGCGTCGCCCTGTGCCCGCCCGGGGCGAAATAGGCGCCCTCTAGCGCAAATTCAGCGCCACACTCGCCAGGATCACCGCGCCCAGCATCGCCATCACCTGGATGAACTGCCAGGGTACGAAGCCGACATCGTCGATCCGCCTGCGCTTGCGCCGGCGATGCTCGCCCAGGCCGCTGACCACCGCGATCACTGCCGCGCCCGCCGCGCCGAGCCATAATTGTAGTTGCATCGTCACAAAAACCCCCCAAAGGCGAGCGCGACATCTAGGGAGCAATTTCGCATGCGCCAGACCCTGTCCGTGCTCGCCGTGCTCACCACTGCCGTCGCCGTGGCCAGCGTCGCCACCGGCGCGCCGCGCACGCAGCGTTCCGCGATCGCCGAAGCCGTCTCGTCGCCCAGCCGTACCCCGGCGAATGTGGCGCGCGACCCGTATCGTCATCCGGTCGATACGCTCAGCTTCTTCGGCGTGAAGCCCGGCAACACCGTGGTCGAGATCTGGCCCGGCGGCGGCTGGTACACCGAGATCCTCGCCCCGCTCACCCGGGCGAAGGGCAATTACTATGCCGCGGTCGGCCCCGATTTCCCGAATGGCGGCAAGGCGGTCGAGACCTTCAAGGCCAAGGATCCGGCGCTGTACGGCCACGCCAAGCTCGTCGCCTTCCCGGCGGAGGCGGGCCAGCCCAGGGTGCCGGACGGCACCGCCGACGTCGTGCTGACCTTCCGCAACGTCCATAACTGGCGGATGGGCTACAAGCGGAACGACCAGGACTATTCGCCCGAAGCCTTCAAGCAGATGTTCGCGATGCTCAAGAAGGGCGGCACGCTCGGCATCGAGGACCATCGCCTGCCCGAAAGCGCCAGCGCCGAGCGCGAGAAGTCGAGCGGCTATATCAAGGTCTCGACCGTGCGCCGCCTCGCCGAACAGGCCGGCTTCGTGTTCGCCGGCGCATCGGAAGTGAACGCAAATCCGCGCGATACGGCGGATTGGCCCGATGGTGTGTGGACGCTGCCGCCCAGCTACCGGTTGAAGGATGTCGACCGCGCCAAATACGCGGCGATCGGCGAAAGCGACCGGATGACGCTCAAATTCCGCAAGCCCTGATTTTATCGTGCTAAACTAGGCATTAACCGTCCTGTCTTATGACGGTCATGTGCCACGCAGAATTCGAACCCTTCTGTCGGTCCTCCGCGAGGAAGTAGACAGCTACGCCGCGACGAGCGAGGAGATCGCCGCGCGTACCAATCTGCTCGCCCTGAACGCGGCGATTGAGGCCGCCCGCTCGGGCGAGGCCGGTCGCGGCTTCTCGGTGGTGGCGCAGGAAGTGAAGGCGCTGGCGCAGCAGGCGCGCGGTGCCTCGATCGAATTCCGCTCCGAAGTGCGCGAGCGCCTGGCGATGGGCGCCGGCATTGCCGACGAGATGGTCAGCGAGATCGAGGGCACCCGCCTGGTCGAGCTTGCCCAGGCGCTGATCCAGAACGTCACGCGCCATCTCTATGGCCGCAGCGTCGACCTCCGAGTGATGGCCTCGGACGCCGAGGTGATCGCCGCGCTCACCGATCCCTCGCCCGGGACGATCGCCGCGGCCGATGCGCGTCTGGCGATGCTCACTTCGATTTCGCCCTATTATCTCAATACCTTCCTCGCCAACGATGCGGGGCAGGTGATCGCCGCTTCCGATCCGCATGCGCGCGTGCGCGGCGTCGATCTGTCGAGCGCGCCGCAATATCTCAATGCGATGCGCAGCCACCGGCGCGACGAATGGTTCACCGACGAAGTCTGGCTGAACCCCTATTCGGACCATCGCGCGGTGCTCGTCTTCGTCACCGGCGTGCGCCCGCGCGGCCATGACGGCCGCCCGCTCGGCGCGCTCTATGTCGAGTTCGACTGGGAAGGCCATATCCCGACGATCATCTCGGACAGGTCGCTGTTCGGCGAGCGCGACTGGAGCCGCACCAGCATCTCGATCGTCGACGAGCAGGATCGCATCGTCGCCAGTTCCTCGGGCAAGCGCTATGGCGAGCATGTCGCGCTTCCCGCCAATGCGGTGCGCGGCGCCGAAGTGCGCGGGGACAACACGATCGCCTTCGCCAGCGCCACCGATTATCACGGCTTTGGCGGGCTCGGCCTGCGCTGCGTGATCGAGCAGAAGATGCCGACGCTGGAGGAAATCCGCGCGGCGCTGGGTGGCTTGAACGCGCGGGGCTAAGTCGTCTCAAGCCCCTCCCTGGAAGGGAGGGGAGCTCGGATTACTTCGCCAGCTTCTCGATCTTGTCCTGCAACCGGGCCAGCTCGGCCTTGAGCGCGGAGACATCGTCCTCGCCCGAGGTGGCCGGAGCCGCTGCCGGCGTGGCACCCGCGGCGGCGCCGGGCGCACCCGGGGTCGCGCCCGGCTTGAACGCCTGGGTCGCCGCCTCGAAGATTTCCATGTTGCGCTTGGCCATCTCGGCGAAGGGCGAGTTGGCGAACGCGCCCTCGACCGCCGACTTGAACTGCTGCTGGTTGCGGCGGAAGCTTTCCATCGAGGCTTCGAGATAGCCCGGCACCATCGCCTGCATCGAATCGCCGTACAGCGCGATCAGCTGGCGCAGGAAGTTGACCGGCAGCATCGTCTGGCCGCGCTGCTCCTCTTCCATGATGATCTGGGTGAGGACATTATGGGTGATGTCCTCCTCGGTCTTGGCATCGACGACCTTGAAGTCGCGCCCCTCGCGCGTCATCGCCGCCAGATGGTCGAGCGTGATGTAGGACGAGGTTTCGGTGTTGTAGAGGCGCCGGTTCGCGTACTTCTTGATGATGACCGGCCCAGTGCCCGCAGCGCTTTTCTTCATCTAGGATCCCCGCGTGAGTGAAACATATCTATCATCGTTTCATTCTGCGGCGCAACACGGGCCGCGACCGCTTCCGCTATTCCTTTCGCTGTTGCGCAGCGAAACTGCAACATCGCCTGAAAGAAGAGCCGCCGCGCTTGCCGGATTGAAGGCCTATCAGGAGGCGGAACGGCCCGCCGAACGCGCGCCCAAGCCCGCCATCGCCGCCGCGGGACGGGCATCCCTGCGCGATTATGGCGGCAGCGGCGTGCCGGTGGTGTTCGTGCCCTCGCTGATCAATCCGCCCTTCATCCTCGATCTGGCGCCCGGCAATTCACTGCTCGAATGGCTGGCGACTCAAGGGGTTCGACCGCTTCTTGTAGACTGGGGTACCCCCGGGCCCGCGGATCGCGACCAGGGCATCGACCACCACATCGCCGAACTCCTGCTTCCGCTGCTCGATGCGCTGGAGGAACCGCCGATCCTCGCCGGCTATTGCCTGGGCGGCACGCTGGCGATGGCCGCGGCGATGCTCCGCCCGGTACGCGGGCTGGTGACGATCGCGGCGCCCTGGCGCTTCCGCCGCTATGGTGATTTCGCGCGCGCAGCCATTGCGGCGCAATGGGAAGCCGCCCGGCCCGCCTGCGCCCGGTTGGGCCTTGTGCCGATGGAAGTGCTCCAGTCCGGCTTCTGGCAGCTCGATCCCGCCCGCACGATCGCCAAGTTCGAGCGCTTCGCCCGGCTCGAGCCCGGCAGCGACCAGGCCGCCGCCTTCCTCGCGCTCGAGGACTGGGCCAATGCCGGCGCGCCGCTCACCTATGCCGCCGGCGCCGAGATGTTCGAGCGCTTCTTCCGCGCCGATCGCCCCGGCAGCGGACGCTGGTGGGTGCACGGCACGCGCATCCTGCCCTCCCGCCTAGCGTGCCCGGCGCTGGAGCTGCTCTCGACCACCGACCGGATCGTTCCCGCCGCCACCGCCGTGGGCCTGGCAGAGCGGCAAAGCCTCGCGCTCGGCCATGTCGGCATGATCGTCGGCGGCCGGGCGCGCGAAATGGTTTGGGAGCCGTTGCGCGACTGGCTTCTTGCCGCAGCGCACACTAAATAGCCGCCAAACGACAAAGACCACCGCAGGAGTCCTTTCATGACCAGCCCGACCGACGTCGTCATCATCGCCGCCAAGCGCACCCCTGTCGGCGCCTTTCTCGGCGCATTCGGCAGCACTCCCGCGCATGAGCTGGGCCGCGTCGCGATCGAGGCCGCGCTCGAGCAGGCCGGCGTGAAGGGCGAGGAAGTCAGCGAAGTCATTCTCGGCCAGGTGCTCACCGCCGCCCAGGGCCAGAACCCGGCCCGCCAGGCCTCGATGGCTGCCGGCGTGCCCAGGGAAGTGCCGGCCTGGAGCGTGCAGCAGGTCTGCGGCTCGGGCCTGCGCGCCGTCGCGCTCGCCGCCCAGGCGATCCAGACCGGCGATTCGACCATCGTCGTCGCCGGCGGCCAGGAGAGCATGTCGCTCGCCAACCACGCCCAGGCGCTGCGTGCGGGTGCGAAGATGGGCGATGTCACCCTGGTCGACACGATGATCAAGGATGGCCTGACCGACGTGTTCAACGGCTATCACATGGGCATCACCGCCGAGAACCTGGCCGAGCAGTTCCAGGTCACCCGCCTCGAGCAGGACGAGTTCGCCGTCGCCAGCCAGAACAAGGCCGAGAAGGCGCGCGCCGAGGGCCGCTTCAAGGACGAGATCGCGCCGGTCACGATCAAGGGCCGCAAGGGCGACACCGTCGTCGCCGATGACGAATATATCCGCGCCGGCGCGACGCTCGACAGCGTCTCGGGCCTGCGCCCGGCCTTCAAGAAGGACGGCACCGTCACCGCCGCCAACGCATCGGGCCTCAACGACGGCGCCGCCGCGCTCGTCCTGATGAGCCGCGCCGAAGCCGAGAAGCGCGGCGCCCCGATCCTCGCCACGGTGAAGAGCTGGGCCAGCGCCGGCGTCGATCCGTCGATCATGGGCATCGGCCCGGTTCCGGCGTCGAAGAAGGCGCTGGAAAAGGCCGGCTGGACGATCGCCGAGCTCGACCTGATCGAAGCCAATGAAGCCTTCGCCGCCCAGGCGCTGTCGGTCGGCAAGGAGCTGGGCTGGGACGCTTCGAAGGTCAACGTCAATGGCGGCGCGATCGCCATCGGCCACCCGATCGGCGCGTCTGGTGCCCGCGTGCTGACCACGCTGATCTACGAAATGGGCAAGCGCGACGCCAGGAAGGGCCTGGCGACTCTGTGCATCGGCGGCGGCATGGGAATCGCCATGTGCGTCGAGCGCTGAGCGGGCTTTATCGCTTGCTCGACTGTTTTCATCGTGTGACGAAATATTTCCGATGAATGGGCCTTAGCGTGTTGAAGCGCTAAGGCACATTCTGAATGTTGCATTAATGTCGTTGCTATTGAAATTTATCGCGTGTAACAGTCGCATTTCTGCAACAGTGCCCGCCTAATTGCGCGGCCCCTTATTTCCATATCTTGCGATGCGGAAACATGTCCGGCTTCTTTGCACCCTCGGACATCCAGTCCGAAGGGGCAAAAGAACCAATGAAAATCTCTCACTTGCTGAGCGCGACGGCGCTCGCCGGGTCGCTCCTGTGGTCCTCAGCAGCATATGCTCAGGATACGCAGGCGCCGACCGCGCCCGCCACCAGCGATGCCGAGAAGGCGCCGGATGAGGAAATCGTTGTAACCGGTTCGCGCATTCGCATCCGGAACACGATCGACGCTGCTGTTCCCGTCCAGACGATCTCCGCGACCCAGCTGCTGGGCACCCGCGGCGACGTTTCGGTCGGCGACGCGCTCAACCAGCTTCCGCAGTTCCGCTCGACCTTCAGCCAGGCCAACTCGACCGGCTCGATCGGCACCGCCGGCCTCAGCCTGCTCGATCTGCGCGGCCTCGGCACTGCGCGCACGCTGACCCTGATCAACGGCCGTCGCGTCGTCTCGGCAGTGCCGGGCAGCTACACGCCCGACGTCAGCACCATTCCGTACGACCTGATCGACCGCGTCGAGACCGTGACCGGCGGCCAGTCGGCCATCTATGGTTCGGACGCCATCGCGGGCGTCGCCAACTTCGTCCTGCGTCGCGACTATGAGGGCCTGCGCGTCCGCGCACAGGGCGGCGTCAGCACCTATGGCGATCGCGGCACCTACCTGGTCAGCGCGCTCGCCGGCAAGAACCTGATGGACGGCCGTCTGAACATCACCGCGTCGGCCGAATACACCCATGCGAACGAGCTCTACTACGCCGATCGCGACTATCTGGGTGCCTATGGCGGCACGCCGGGCTTCATCACCACGCAGATCACCACCGCGCCGAACCGCAACTTCGACGGCATTCCGAACACCGGCTTCGTTCCGCGCGGCGTCGTGTTCGGCAACCGCTCGATCGGCGGCACCGTCGTGACCACCTGCCCGGCGACCGCGACCGCGGCCAATGCGGCCCAGCGCGCAGCGATCTGCACCGGCCAGAACTCGCCGACCGGCAGCCCGCTCGCCTATTTCTACATGTTCGAGCCGGACGGCTCGCTGGTGAAGGACTCGCCGGCCACCACCGGCATGACCGACAACCGCGCGATCGGCGGCGGCATCCTGTTCGGCAAGTCGGCTTCGGGCGTCGAAGGCGCCATGCTCATGCCGAGCCAGGACCGCTATGTCGCGAACCTGCTCATCAACGGTGACTTCTCGAGCGCGTTCAAGCCGTTCGCCGAGCTCACCTATGCGCAGGTGAAGGTCCACCAGCAGTCGGTGCAGCCGAGCTTCACCGGCGGCACGCTTACCTCGACCTTCAGCGTCAACAACCCGTTCCTGACCACGGCCGCCCGCAACACGCTGACGACCATCCTGGCTCCGGGCGCGACGAGCTTCTCGCTCAACCGCTTCAACAACGATCTCGGCACCCGCGCCGAGTTCCACAACCGCAAGACCTATCGCGGCGTGATCGGCGTCGCCGGCGACCTGAGCAGCTCGGGCAACCTGCGCTACGAAGTCGCAGCCAACTATGGCCGCACCGAGAACTTCTACCGCACCGGCGGCAACGTGCTGGTCACCCAGTTCAACCGCGCAGCCAATGCGGTGCTCGCACCGACCGGCTATGCGGGCTCGAACTTCGTGCTCAACAGCGCCGGCCAGAAGGTCGTCTGCGGCGTCAACGCCGATGCCAGCACGACCAATGACGACGCGGCCTGCTACCCGATCAACCTGTTCGGCGAGAACCGCTACGATCAGAACGCGCTGAACTACATCCTGCACACCTCGACCCGCAACCAGTGGGCCGAGCAGCTGGACTTCACTGCGTTCCTGTCGGGCGACACCAGCGGCTTCTTCAGCCTGCCGGGCGGTCCGGTCGGCTTCGCGGTCGGCGGCGAATATCGCCGTGAAGACGCGCGCTCGAGCCAGGACGCGATCACTGCGTCGGGCCAGACCTTCCTCAACCCGGCAGCGACCTTCGATCCGCCGGCGGTGAAGGTGAAGGAAGCCTATGGCGAACTGCGCATCCCGCTGCTTGCCAAGCTGCCGCTCATCCGCGAGCTGACCTTCGAAGGCGCCGCGCGCGTCTCCGATTACGGCGGCACGACGGGTTCGGTCTGGGCGTGGAATGCGGGCGCGATCTGGGCGCCGATCCGCGACCTGCGCTTCCGCGGCACCTTCTCGAAGTCGGTCCGCGCGCCGAACCTGAGCAACCTCTATGCGACGGCGGCGACCACCTTCCAGAACGGCTTCACCGATCCGTGCGACCAGCCCGGTGGCACCAACTCGGCGAACAACATCAATGCCAACCCGAACCGCGCGAAGAACTGCGCCGCGGCCGGTGTTCCGACGACGATCACCTATACCGATCCGACTTCGGGCGCCGTGCTGACCCGTGCCTGGACCAACCAGACCACGGCCGGCCTGGCGGGCATCAACTCGGGCAACCCGAACCTGCTGCCGGAAACCGGCTACAGCTTCACGGTCGGCTCGGTGTTCACGCCCAGCTTCGTGCCCGGCCTGACGATCTCGGTCGACTACTACAATGTGCGCGTGAAGAACGTCATCTCGGGCCTGACCGGCCAGGCGATCATCAATCGCTGCTATGACGATCCCTCGGGCATCAACAACATCTTCTGCGCCGCGGTCTTCCGCCGCAGCAGCACGAATGCGGTTGAGAACCTCACGTTCAACGGCCAGTCGACCCGTCAGATCGATCAGTCGACCTTCAACCTGGCGCTGGCCGGCAACGGCAACAGCTTCATCAACCAGCCGTACAACTTCGCCAAGCTGGCGACCCGCGGCATCGACATCGACGTCGGCTACGAGAAGAAGTTCAACGACGACTTCGCGATCAGCCTGCGCACGGTGGTCAGCTATGTGATGGATCGTCTGTCCTACAGCTACATCACGGAGCCGAACCGCTACGATCGTATCGACAGCACGCTGGGCGATCCGAAGTGGCAGGGCCAGTTCACCGCGAACATCAAGCTCGGCCAGTTCGACGTGAACTACAACGCGCGCTACGTCGGCAAGCAGATCGTCTCGAGCCTCACCTACGAGACCTTCTTCCCGTCGCAGGGCCGTGCGGCGCTCAATCCCGATGCGCGTCCGTTCGTGTTCTACGATCCGATCGTCTACCAGAACATCCGTCTGGGCGTGAACGTGTCGAAGGACTACCGCCTGTACTTCGGCGTGGACAACGTCACCAACGAGCTGCCGCCGTATGACGCGACCGGCACCGGCAACGACGCGATCTACCCGAACATGGGCCGCTTCTTCTACGCGGGCGCCCAGGTTCGCTTCTGATCCGAAGCACCTGACAAACGGAAAGGGCCGCTCGAAAGAGCGGCCCTTTTCTTATGCCCAGATCCGGTCGTAGCGCGGGCCGAGCCCGGTCAGCAGCTCATATTGCGAGAGCCCGCTCAGCGCCGCCGTCTCGGGCAGCGCATAGGACATCGTCACCCAGTCGCCTTCCCTGAGCGAAGGCAACGCGCTCACGTCCAGCGCCGTCAGGTCCATCGAGACGCGCCCGATCAGCGGCAGCGTCACCCCGGCCGCCGATGCCAGGCCCTTGCTCGAGAAGCAGCGCAGATAGCCATCGGCATAGCCCAGGTTGAGCGTCGCCACCTCGGTGTCGCGCTCGGCGATCCAGGTGGCGTTGTAGCCCACGCTCTCGCCCGCCCGCACCAGCCGCCGCTGGAGGATCTGCGCCTCGGGCGTCGCGACCTGACGGATTGCGTCATGCCCGCTGCGCTGCCGGCCGCCATACAGCGCGATGCCCGGCCGGGTCAGGTCGAAGGCATAGTCGCTGCCCAGCGCGATGCCCGCCGAATTGGCTAGGCTCATCCGCTTTGCCGGGGTCCGCCCCCTGAGCGCACCGAACGCCGCGAGCTGCTTTGCGTTGAGCGGTACATCCTCGTCGGCCGAGACGAGATGGCTGAGCAGAGTCTCGATCACCAGCCCGTCGAGCAGGCCCGCACCAACCTCTTCTGGCGAGACACCGAGCCGGTTCATGCCGGTATCGACCATCACGTCGCACGGCCGCCCGGTCGGCCTCCAGCGCCGGACCTGCTCGGGTGTGGCCAGCACCGGCCGGGCATAGGTCGCATCGAGCGGATCCTCGGCGCGCAGCCCATGCAGCACCGACACGCTCAGCCCCAGATCGGCGAGCGCCTCCGCCTCGGCCCAGGTGGCGACGAAGAAGTCGCGGCATCCCGCCGCCGCCAGCCGCTCGGCCACCGCGCGCGATCCCAGCCCATAGCCATTGGCCTTGATCGCGGCGCCGCAAGCGGCATTGCCGCTCAGCTTCGCCATGTGCCGCCAGTTGGAAACGAGCGCGGCGCTGTCCAGCCGCAGGCGCAGGGGTGCAGTCATGTTTCCAGCGGTTAGGCCCTGCGCCCCACCCCCGCAATGGCCGTTGCGGAGGGAGGCTATGCCCTCAGTGCCTTGCGTGCCCGTGCTTCCGCGGCTGCACCGTCTCGGTCAGCCCCAGGGCGGTGACCAGCAGCGCCATCGCCACGACCGCCATCGTGTACCAGAGCCCGGCATAGGGATCGCCGGTGCGCGCAACGATATACTGGCTGATGAAAGGCAGGAAGCCACCGAAATAGCCGGTGCCGAGATGATAGGGGATCGACATCGACGAATAGCGGATGCGGCTCGGGAACATCTCGCTGAGCAGCGCCGCCACCGGGCCATAGGTCGCGCCGGCCAGCGCCATCAGCCCCAGCATCGCCAGCACGATCACCGCGACGTTGCCGATCGAAGGCCTGACCCGTTCGAGCCGGTAGCCCGCCTCGGCCAGCGCCGCGTCGAGCCCCGCCGGGCTGGCATCCGCCACCGGCACGCTGTCCACCGTCACCACCACCGCATCGGCGCGCTGGGTCTTGTAGGGCACACCCTTCTTCGAAAGATGATCGAGCACCTGCGCGCACGGATCGATCTGCTTCGCGGCGAAGGGATCATATTTGCAATTGGGCCCGCGCACGATCACCGGCGCGTGCCGGGCCGATTCCGCCAATCCCGGATTGGCCGCATTCCCGATAACCCAGAACAGCGGGAAGAGCAGCACCAAAGTCAGCGCATAGCCGATCACGATCGGCTTCTTGCGCCCGATCCGGTCGGAGAGATGCCCGAACAGGATGAAGAACCCGCAGCCGACCAACGCCGATCCGCCGCAGATCAGCTGCGCCGTGGTCGGGTCCATCCGCATCGGCCCGGTGAGGAACGACAGCACCGAGAACATCGAAGTGTACCAGATCACCGTCAGCCCGGCCGCGATGCCGAACAGCGCGACGAACAGGCGCGGCAGGTTACCCGGATAGGTGAAGCTCTCGAGGAACGGGTTGCTCGCCGTCTCGCCGGTCTCCTTCATCGCCTTGAACACCGGGCTCTCGGAGAGCTTGAGGCGCATGTAGAGCGACACCGCGAGCAGCAGGATCGAGAAGAGGAAGGGCAGTCGCCAGCCCCAGGCCTCCCAGGTCGCGGCGGGCATCGGCGTCTTGAACGCGAGCACCACCGCCAGGCTCAGGATGAAGCCGCCGACCACGCTTGCCTGGATGAAGCTGGTATGGAAGCCGGCCCGCCCGCCCGGCGAATGCTCGGCGACATAGATCGCCGCGCCGCCATATTCGCCGCCCAGCGCCAGCCCCTGCGCCACCCGCATGATCAGGATCAGCACCGGCGCCGCCACGCCGATCTCGGCATAGCCCGGCACCAGCCCGATGCCGGCGGTCGCCAGGCCCATCACGGTGATGGTGACGAGGAAGGTGTATTTCCGCCCCATCCTGTCGCCGAGATAGCCGAACAGCACCGCGCCCAGCGGCCGGAAACCGAAGCCGACAGCGAACGCCGCCCAGGCAAGCAGGCTCGCCAGCACGTCGTTGCCCGCGGGAAAGAAGGTATGCTGCAGGATGCCGGTGGCGGTCAGCGTGCCCCAGATGAAGAAGTCATACCATTCGAAGATGGTGCCCAGCGACGATGCGCCGATCACCAGCCGGATGTCCTTGCCGCTCGGCTCCGCTGCGCCCTCTGCCATATGCCCCTCACCTGCCTTTCGGCGAAGCTTAGCGGCTCGGGGACTTATTGCCAGACCAGCATCGCCACCGCCGCCGCACCCATCACGATCGTCGCCGCCCAGCCGAATACGAGCAGCGGGCCATGGATGCGGAACTCGCCCATAACGCTGCGCCGGGTGGCGATCACCATCATCACCGCCATGATCGGAACGGCCGCGAAGCCGTTGACCACCGCGCTCCAGAACAGCGCCTGCATCGGTGGGATGCCGGACCAGTCGAGGAAGACGCCGAGCAGGATCGACAGCGCGATCACGCCGTAGAAGCCGGGCGCGTCCTTGACCTTGCGCTCCAGCCCGCAGCGCCAGCCGCGCGCATTGCTCACCGCGAAGCCGGCCGATCCGGCGAGCACCGGCACCGCGAGCAGCCCGGTGCCGATGATTCCCACCGCGAACAACGCGAAGGCGAAATTGCCGGCGACCGGCTTCAATGCCTGGGCGGCGTCGGTCGCCGTGTTGATCTGGGAGATTCCCTGCACATGCAGCGTCGCGGCGGTCGCGGTGATGATCGCCAGCGCGATCAGGTTGGAAAAGGCCATGCCGACGAATGTATCGACCCGCATCCGCCTGATCTCGTCCGGCGCCTGCTCCGGCGCATCGACCAGTGGGCGGGCGCCGTCATGGTCCTCGACTTCCTCCACTTCCTGCGCAGCCTGCCAGAAGAAGAGATAGGGGCTGATCGTCGTGCCGAAGAGCGCAACGATCGTCGCGATGGCATCGGGTCCGTCGATGCGCGGCACCACCAGGCCGCGTGCCGCCGCGGCCCAGTCGACCTGCACCGCGAGCACCACCGCGACATAGGCGAACAGCGACAGGGTCAGCCATTTCAGCACCCGCGCATAGCGGTGATAGGGCACGAACGCCTGCAGGAGCAGGCTGGCCAGCGCAAAGAAGACCGTGAACCAATGGTCGCCCCAGCCGGCCACCATCTGCGCGGCATCGCCCATCGCGGCGATATCGGCGCCGATGTTGATCGTGTTGGCGATGAACAGGATGGTGACGAGCAGGCTCAGCAGCCAGTTCGGCAGGAATCCGCGCATGTTCGCGGCCAGCCCCTGCCCCGTCACCCGCCCGATATGCGCGCTCACCAGCTGCACCGCCGACATCAGCGGATAGGTGAGCACCATCGTCCACATCAGCCCATAGCCGAACTGCGCGCCGGCCTGGGAATAGGTGGCGATGCCGCTGGGATCGTCGTCCGCCGCGCCGGTGATCAGGCCGGGCCCAAGCTGTTTTGCGACCGAGGTTTTCGCTTGTCGGCTGTCGGTCATGCAGGCTCCGGCACGGGATTGGACGCTCAACGCTAGCAGATGCCTGACGATCCCGAACTTATCCAGATCGATCCGCCACCGCACCGATCCGGACCCAATGCCGGTTGCGCCGGCCCAGGCGAGAAGGAAGCTTCCCGCCGCGCGTCATCGGGACGCGTTGCAAAGAGGGGGAACTCCGATGGCCGATAATCCAAGCTTTCCGGTCAGCACCTGCGCGATCAGCTGGTTCGACGGCAACCACGCGCTGCACATCCGCGTCTATTCGAGCGACAACTATACGATCACCGAGCGCTGCAACGACGGCAATGGCTGGGTCACCGGCGCCAGCTTCCCGGGCCAGCAGGCATCGGCCATCACCTGGGCGGACTCGGCCGGGCAGCACATCCGCCTCTATGTGACGGGCAACGACACCACGACCGAATATTGCGCCGACCCCGGCACCTCGGGCTGGACTAAGGGCAGCTATACCCAGCCCTGAGTGATCGCCCTCTCCCCTCCGGGGAGAGGGCAGATACCCTCAATCGAGGTTCGGCCGCAGGTAGCGCGTCGCCAGGTCGAGATCGATGCCGCGCCGCGCAGCATAGTCCTGCACCTGGTCCTGGCCGATCCGCGCCACGCCGAAATATTCGGCCTGGGGATGCCCGAAATAGAAGCCGGAAACCGCCGCGGTCGGCAGCATCGCGAAGCTCTCGGTCAGCGAGATGCCGGTGCGGTGATGCGCATCGAGCATCTTGAACAGGATCGGCTTGAGGCTGTGCTCGGGGCAGGCCGGATAGCCCGGCGCCGGGCGGATGCCGCGATATTCTTCCTTGATCAGCGCGGCATTGTCGAGCTGCTCGCCCTCGGCATAACCCCATAGCGACGTGCGGGTGAACTGGTGCAGTCGCTCCGCGAACGCCTCGGCCAGGCGGTCGGCCAGCGCCTTGAGCAGGATGTCCGAATAATCGTCGATCGCGTTCTTGAAGCGCGCGAGATGCGGCTCGATGCCGTGGATCGAGACCGCGAAGCCGCCGATCCAGTCGCCCTGGGTGTCGATGAAGTCCGCCAGGCACATGTTCGCCCGGCCCTCGCGCTTGGCGATCTGCTGGCGCAGCATCGGCAGGGTAACATGCTCCTCGTCGCCGATATGGACGATGATGTCGTCGCCCTTGCGGCGGCACGGCCACAGCCCGGCGACGCCGCGCGCGGTCAGCCACTTCTCGGCGATGATCGTGTCGAGCATCTTCTGCGCGTCGGCGAACAGGCTGGACGCGCTCTCGCCGACCACCTCGTCGGTCAGGATCGCCGGATAATTGCCCGCCAGCTCCCAGGCGCGGAAGAACGGCGTCCAGTCGATATACTCGCGCAGGTCCTTCAGGTCCCAGTCGTCGAACGTGTGAACGCCCGGCATGCGCGGTTTGCCCGGCTTGAGGCTCATGTCCGCCTCGAAGGCGTTGTCGCGCGCCTTCTCCAGCGGCAGCAGCTCGCTCTGCCCGCGCCCGGCGCGTGCTGCACGCACCTGCTCATATTCGGCCGCGACCTTGGCGACATAGTCGTCGCGCTGCGTCTCCGAGACGAGCGCCGTCGCCACGCCGACCGCACGCGACGCGTCGAGCACATGCACCACCGGGCCCGTATACGCCGGCTCGATGCGCAGCGCGGTATGGACGCGGCTGGTGGTCGCGCCGCCGATCAGCAGCGGCATCGTCATCTGCGCGCGCTGCATCTCCTCGGCGACGGTCACCATCTCGTCCAGCGAAGGCGTGATCAGGCCGCTGAGGCCGATCATGTCCGCGTCATTCTCGTTCGCGGCCTTGAGGATGTCCGACCAGGGCACCATCACGCCCATGTCGATCACTTCGAAGCCGTTGCACTGCAGGACGACGCCGACGATGTTCTTGCCGATATCATGCACGTCGCCCTTAACGGTCGCCATGATCACCCGGCCCTTGGCCTTGGAGCCGGCTTCCTTCTCCGCCTCGATGAACGGCATCAGGTGCGCGACCGCCTTCTTCATCACGCGGGCGGACTTCACCACCTGCGGCAGGAACATCTTGCCCGATCCGAACAGGTCGCCGACCACGTTCATGCCGTCCATCAGCGGGCCTTCGATCACCTGGATCGGGCGGCCGCCGCTGCCCATCAGCGCGGCGCGGCATTCCTCGGTATCCTCGACGACATGCGCGTCGATGCCCTTGACCAGCGCATGCTCGAGCCGCTTCTCGACCGGCCAGCCGCGCCATTCCGCCGCCTGCTTCTCCGCCGTCGCATCGGTGCCGCGGAACTTCTCGGCGAGCGCGACGAGGCGGTCGCCCGCCTCGGGGTCGCGGTTGAGGATCACGTCCTCGCAGGCGGTGCGCAGTTCCGGCTCGATCTGGTCATAGACGTCGAGCTGGCCGGCATTGACGATCGCCATGTCCATGCCCGCGGGGATCGCGTGGTAGAGGAACACCGAGTGCATCGCCTTGCGCACCGGCTCGTTGCCGCGGAACGAGAAGCTCAGGTTCGAGAGGCCGCCCGAGATATGGCAATGCGGGCAGCGCGCCTTGATCTCGCGGCAAGCCTCGATGAAATCGACGCCGTAGTTGTTATGCTCCTCGATGCCCGTCGCCACCGCGAACACATTGGGATCGAAGATGATGTCCTCGGGCGGGAAGCCGATGCCGACCAGCAGCTTGTAGGCGCGCTCGCAGATCTCGACCTTGCGCGCCTGGGTGTCGGCCTGGCCGGTCTCGTCGAACGCCATGACGACCACGGCCGCGCCATATTGCATGCACTTGCGGGCATGCTCGAGGAACTGCGCCTCGCCTTCCTTCATGCTGATCGAGTTGACGATCGGCTTGCCCGACACGCACTTCAGGCCCGCCTCGATCACGTCCCACTTGGAGCTGTCGACCATCACCGGGATGCGCGCGATGTCGGGCTCGGCGGCGATCAGCTTGAGGAAGGTGGTCATCGCCTCGAACGCGTCGAGCAGGCCCTCGTCCATGTTGACGTCGAGCACCTGCGCGCCGGCTTCCACCTGCTGCAGCGCCACTTCCACGGCGGCGGCATAGTCGCCGGCCATGATCAGCTTCTTGAACCGCGCCGATCCGGTGACGTTGGTGCGCTCGCCGATATTGACGAAGTTGGTGGAGGAGGCGGTGGTCATTCTGTTCTTCCAATCGTCATCCCGGCGAAAGCCGGGATCTCGTGCCGCATGCGCACGCTATAAAACTGCGAGGCCCCGGCAATCGGGCCCCCATCAAAGTAGTACTTTGATGGGACCCTTCACCGGGGTGACGGCTAGGCCGCCGCCATCGTGAACGGCTCGAGCCCGGCCAGCCGGGTGCGCACCGCGACCTGGGGGATCGGCCGCGCCGGCAGCCCGGCCACGGCATCGGCGATCGCCTTGATATGCGCCGGCGTCGAGCCGCAGCAGCCGCCCAGCACATTGACCTGCCCCGCATCGGCCCATTCCTTGACCAGCCCGGCGGTCGTCACCGGCGCCTCGTCATAGGCGCCGAGCTCGTTGGGCAGGCCGGCGTTGGGATAGACCATGATCAGCGTGTCGCAGATGCCCGACAGCGTCTTCACATGCGGGCGCAGCTGCTCGGCGCCGAACGAGCAGTTGAGCCCGATCGTCAGCGGCTTCGCATGCCGCACCGCATGCCAGAACGCCTCGACGGTGTGGCCCGACAGGTTGCGCCCCGAAAGATCGGTCAGCGTCATCGACAGCATGATCGGCAGGTCGCGGCCCAGGTCATTGCCCGCTTCGATCGCCGCCATCACCCCGGCCTTGGCGTTGAGCGTGTCGAACACCGTCTCGATCAGGATGAAGTCGACGCCGCCTTCGACCAGCGCGTCGATCTGCTCGCGGTACACGTCCTTGAGGTAATCGAAGTCGATCTCGCGATAGCCGGGATCGTTGACGTCCGGGCTCAGCGACAGCGTCTTGTTGGTCGGCCCCAGCGCGCCGGCGACGAAGCGCGGACGGCCATCCTTCGCCTCGAACTCGTCGGCGATGCTGCGCGCGAGCTTGGCGCTCTCGACATTGATCTCGCGCACCAGATGCTCGGCGCCGTAATCGGCCTGGCTGATCCGGTTGGCCGAGAAGGTGTTGGTCTCGGCGATGTCCGCCCCCGCCTCGAAATAGGCGCGGTGGATGCTCGCCGGCACCTCGGGCTTGGTCAACGCGAGGATGTCGTTGTTGCCCTTCTGGTCATGGCTCAGCCCGAGATCGCCGGCATAGGCGGCCTCGTCGAGCTTCCAGTTCTGGATCTCGGTGCCGAACGCCCCGTCGGTGATCAGGATGCGCTTGGCGGCCTCGGCCAGCAGTTTCTCGCGTGCAGTCATCGTCCAAATTCCTCGTCACCCTGAACTTGTTTCAGGGTCCAACTCTCCACCCGCGAATCCATCGCCCGTTGCGCGTTGGATGCTGAAACAAGTTCAGCATGACGGGTGGTTATATGCGGCTCAGGCCGCCACAATCTCGGCGCCGACCTTCGGCCGCACGCCCAGCAGATGGCAGATCGCGTAGCTCAGCTCCGCACGGTTCAGCGTGTAGAAGTGGAACTGGCGCACCCCGCCGGCATAGAGCTTGCGGCACAGCTCCGCCGCCAGCGTCGCCGAGACGAGCTGGCGCGCCGCCGGATGCTCGTCGAGCCCCTCGAACAGCCGCTCCATCCAGCCGGGCACTTCGGTGCCGCACATCGCCGCCATGCGCACCACGCTGGCGAAGCTCATCACCGGCATGATCCCCGGCACGATCTCCGCGTCGATGCCGGCCTTGGCCGCATCGTCGCGGAAGCGGAAGAAGGTGTCGGGCTCGAAGAAGAACTGGGTGATCGCGCGGTTGGCGCCGGCGTCGATCTTGCGCTTCAAATTCTCGATGTCCGCGGTCGGATTGGGCGAATCCGGATGGCATTCGGGATAGGCTGCGACCGAGATCTCGAACGGATGCAGCTTGCGCAGCCCCGCCACCAGGTCCGCCGCATTCTCATAGCCGCCCGGATGGGTCTGGTACTTCTCGCCCGCCCGCGGCGGATCGCCGCGCAGCGCCACGATGTGGCGCACGCCCGCCGCCCAATATTCCTGGGCGACCTGGTCGATCTCTTCCTTCGTCGCTTCCACGCAGGTGAGGTGCGCGGCTGCCGGGATGCCGGTCTCGCGCGCGATCCGCGCCACCGTATTGTGGGTGCGCTCGCGGGTCGTGCCGCCGGCGCCATAGGTAACGCTGACGAAACGCGGCCCGAGCGGGCTCAGCGTCTCGATCGACTCCCACAAAGTCTCCTCCATCTTCTCCGTCTTGGGCGGGAAGAATTCGAAGCTCACGTCGATATCGCCCGCCACATCCGCGAAGAGCGGCGCCGCCAGCGGGTCCAGGATAGTCATGCGGCCCTCACCTTTTCATTCACCTGCCCGGTCTTGCGACCGAGCCACAATTTCACCGTCAGCTCGCCGCCCACCAGCGTTTCCACCTGGATCGGAGCGAGCCCATGCGCCTCGAACCAGCCGAGCACCTGCTCGTCCGAGAAGCCGAGGCGCGTATGCGCGTCCTTGCTGCGCAGTTCCTCGCGCTCATGCGGCGCGAAATCGGCGATCAGCAGCCGGCCGCCGGGGGCCAGCACGCGTGCCGCCTCGCCGATCGCCGCACCGGGCTGCTGCGCGAAGTGGAGCACATGATGCAATATAGCGAGATCGGCGCCGCCATCCTGGATCGGCAGCGCATAGAGATCGGCCTGGCGCAGCTCGGCATTGGCCAGTCCCTGCTCGGAAAGCTTGGCGCGGGCAAGCCGCAGCATCTCGGAAGAGCGGTCGATACCCAGCGCCCGCTCGGCACGCGGCGCGAACAACTCGAGCATCCGCCCGGTCCCGGTGCCGATATCGACCAGATAGCCGATCTCGCCGTCCCCCAGCGCCCGGGCCATCGCGGCCTCGACTTCGCTCTCCGCGACATGGAGCGAGCGGATCGCGTCCCATTCGCCGGCATTGCTCTCGAACCATTCGGCCGCCGCGCTCGCCCGGTCGGCGCGCACCGCCGCGAGGCGCGCCTCGTCGGCGACCATCCAGTGATCGGCTTCGCTCCACTGGTCGAGCGCCGCGAGCACCGGCGCCACCTTGGCATCGGCGCCCAGGCCGACGAACACCCAGCTGCCTTCCTTGCGCCGCTCCAGCAGCCCGGCGTCGCACAGGATCTTCACGTGCCGGCTGACGCGCGGCTGGCTCTGCCCGAGTACCTGCGCCAGCTCGCCCACGCTCAGCTCCATCGAGCGGACGAGCGCAAGGATGCGCAGCCGCGTCGAATCGGCAAGGGCACGGAAGATGGCGAGGGCCTGCTGCATGGCAGTTAGACATATAAAGATATCTTTATATGGGGTCAACGCATCGCATGCGCCTTGCACGCGAGTCCAGCCCCCGTTAGCCCTTGGCGCGAGCAATTTTCCGGCAAAAGGGTCCCCGTCATGCGCAAGATCTTCCTCCCGCTCGCGGCGGTCGCGCTGCTCGGCCTCTCGGCATGCGGCAAGAGCGCGAAGAACGAAGCCGCCGAGGCCAATGAATCGGTCGCCGGCGACAGCAATACGATGGGCGAAGCCGTGGGCGACGTGAACGCCGCCGAAAACGCTGCCTTCGGCGCTGCCGAGAGCAACTACGACCAGGCCGTCCCGGTCGGCAATGCCGCGGGCGCTGCCGGTTCGGGCGACGAAGGCTCGGGCGACGAATAAGCCATGCGTCTCGCCCCGCTCCTCCTGCTCCTCGCACTTGCGGCCTGCGGCGGCGACGGCTCCGATGACGGCCATGGCGGGTTGAGCGCCAGCCAGTCGCGCGACCTCGATGCGGCGGCGGCCGCGACCGACATCAACGCCAGCACCGGAAACCAGCAATGACAACCCTTCGCGACCTCGGCGCCAGCGGGATCCAGACGCCTTCGCTGATCCTCGGCGGCAACGTCTTCGGCTGGACTGCGGACAAGGCGACGAGCTTCGCGATCCTCGACTGCTTCGCCGAGGCCGGCGGCACGCTGGTCGACACCGCCGATGTCTATTCCGCCTGGGTCCCCGGCCATCAGGGCGGCGAGTCCGAGGCGATCATCGGCGAGTGGCTGAAGGGCTCGGGCAAGCAGGGCAAGGTCAAGGTCGCCACCAAGGTCGGCATGCTCGATGGCGAGGGCGGCACCAAGCTCGCCCCGGCGCGCATCGCCGCGGCCTGCGACGCCAGCCTCAAGCGGCTCGGCGTCGAGACGATCGATCTCTATTTCGCGCACCAGGACGATGAGGACGTGCCGCAGGAGGAAGTCCTCGCCGCGTTCGACAAGCTGATCCAGGCCGGCAAGGTCCAGGCGATCGCCGCGTCGAACTTCCACGCGATGCGCCTCAAGTCCGCGCTCGACATCGCCACGCGCGAGGGGTTGCCGCACTACCGCGCGCTGCAGAACGAATATCACCTGCTCAGCCGCCACAAATACGAAGGCGAGCTGCAGGACCTGTGCGTCGAGTATAATATCGGCTGCGTGCCCTATTACGGGCTCGCCTCGGGTTATCTCACCGGCAAGTACCGTTCCGAAGCCGATCTCGGCAAATCGGTGCGTGGCGGCCGGATGACCGCGTTCATGGAGGGCAAGGGCCCGGCCATGCTCGCCGCGCTGGACGAAATCTCCGCCGAGACCGGCGCCACCCTCGCCCAGATCGCCCTGGCCTGGCTCGCCGCCCAGCCCGGCGTCACCGCCCCGATCGCCAGCGCCACCTCGGTCGCCCAGGCCGAGGAGCTGGTCGGCAGCTGGAACGTCACGCTCGGCAAGGCGCAGCTCGACAGGCTCACCGCCGCCGGCGCCTGACCACCCGGACAATTCGTCCCATGGGAACCGGGCGCGGGAGCCCCTAGCTCCGCGCCATGTTCGCGCGCGTCGCTTCCGCCGGTGCCCTGATCGCCACCGCCCTCCTCGCCGGATGCTCGGGCGACCAGCATGACGCGCGGCTGCGAAAGGCCGGGCCCAACCCGTCGCTCGAGGCGCTGCTCAAGGTAGCCGATGCCGAGATCGGCGCGCGCAAGTTCGGGCGGTGCGCGGCATGCCACCGGATCAACCCGGGCGCGCCCGACCTTGGTGGCCCCAATCTCTACGGCGTCTATGGCCGGCCGATGGGGCGAAACAGCCAGCGCTTCGGCTATTCGGCGGCGCTGCGCGACGCCGGCGGCACATGGGACGCGCAGACGCTCGACGCCTGGATCGCCAATCCCGCCGGGCGCGTCCCCGGCACGACCATGCAATTCTCGGGCGTCTCCGATCCGCTCGATCGCGCGGACATCATCGCCTATCTGCAGAGCCGGGCGGAGCCAGCCCGCTAGCGCCGCCGCGGGCCCCGCATCGCGACGCTCCGCTTTCATCGCTTATTACTGTCCCGCCCGTCGCCACGGGAGCAGCGTCCCGCTCAAATCTTCTGTGGCGAGAGTAAGCATGTATCAGGTGGGATTTGTTCGGACCGCCTCGGTCTCCCTCGCGGCCCTGGCCTGCATGGTGGCGGTCGATGCCGCCGCGCAGGAAGACACCTATATGCAGGGCCGCGTCACCGACGAGAACGGCCAGGGCATCCCCAATGCCGAGGTCTCGGCCTATTACACGTCCGACGGCGGCGGCACCAACAACCAGAGCAACAAGGCAACCACCACCGACGACAAGGGCTATTACCGCGTTGCCGTCACCCAGCCAAAGGGCAAGTGGTCCGGCTATGCCTATGCCGTCTATCGGGGCTGGCGGTTCGAGCTGCTGCCCGAAACCAGCGAGGAGTTCAGCAGCGCCACCGGCGCGACCCGCAACTTCCAGCTCCGCTTCGTCGAGCTGCGGGGAAACCCCGATCGGCTGAGCGACTATGGCCTGGGCGGCGTGATCAACGTCATTGCCCAGACCTATGAAACACTGGACCTGTCCAAGGTCGTCGTCACGGCGAAACCCGTGGGCGGCGGCACCCCGATCACGCGCACTGCGCGTTACACGGGCGGCGAGGGCCATGTCATAAGCGGCCTGCGGCCCGACAAGTACGAAATCAGCGCGACCTATAGCGGCCGGGCGCTGCTGGTGAGCGCGGAGGTCACGCCGCGGCAATGGGCAAGCAGCTACACAAGCGAGTTCCAGGCAGACCACGGCCTTCCCCGCATACGGCTTCTGGTGAAGGAGGCTGGCGGCGGCTCCAACAATCCGGGGCCAGGATCGGACCCGAACCCGACGCCGGCCCCGCCACCCGAGGCCACGCTTGCCGGCTTCACCCTCGCCAGCGCGCAGCCGCAGACGCTCGGCAGATGGCTGCTGCGCAAGGCCGGCGTCTACTATAGCCCGGAAGACGACGGGAAGACCCCGAACGTCATCGTCGCCATCGCCGCGAAGAACGCTTCGCCCCTGCCGCAGACCGCCAGCGGTTCGTTCCAGCTCAGCCTGAACGGCGCGAGCAGCCATGAGGCGACGGGGCTGAGCTACGACATCCTGTCCGCCGGCGCCCCACGCCCGCCTTCCACCGGCAATCCCAAGGCCGATTTCGCGCGGACGACCATGTCCGGCTCCTCCCTTCCCCCGCAGGTCAAGACGGGCGAGGAAGTGGTCGTCTACGCGTCCTTCCGCCTGCCCGCGGCGGACCGGGCCAAGCTAAAATCGGTCAAGGTCACCACGATCGACAGGATCCGGGGCCCGCTCTTCCCGGCAAGCCAGGCGAACGCCGTCGTCGACCTGCCGGCGCCGCCGGGCGCGACCCCAACGCCAACGCAGACCCCTCCGCCGGCCGATACCCCGCCGCCCGATACCAGCGGCGATCCCATCAAGTTCAACGACCAGGGGTTCTTCAGCCTGGGCCGCTGGACCGTGCGGGTCAGCGAACTGCAGTACAAGACGCCCACCAGCATGACGGTGAGCATCACCGCGAAGAACAAGACGGTGATGTCGCTTCCGCCGCAGTCCGTCTTCGAGTTCACCCTCAACAGCGGCGCCGGCGCCGCGACCAGGACCGTCGCGAAGCAGATCGTCTATGCGCCGAGTTCTCCGGTCGCGGCGCTCAAGGAAGTCGTCGTCACGCCTTCGTTCGACCTGCCGCGCGCCCAGCAGGAAATGGTCAGCTCGATCACGATCAAGGAACTGGCCCAGCCCAAGCAGGGCCTGCTGCTCAAGGCGCAGGCCGCGACCAGTGTCGATATCCCCGTGCAGCCGCGGCGAAAGGCGCCGGCACCGGCATCGACGGGAAAGACGGGCACCGCGACCACGAAGGACACACCGGCACCTGCTCCGGCCCCAACGCCGACGCCGGCTCCGGCACCGACGCCCGCCCCGGCCGCGACGTCGGCAAGCGTCACCGGCGATTTCCGCAACACCGGCTATTTCTTCACCCGGCTCGACGCCGTCCGCCGCCAGCGCTCGGGCGCAGTCGAAGTGACGCTGACGATGCGCAACGACCAGACGATCCGGCGCAGCATCTGGAACAACTATAACAGCTGGACCCTCATCGGCTCGGACGGCCAGTCCTACAAGCATGACGGCAATGGCTATGGCCGCGACGGCACGGACCGGATGACGACCAGCGTCTATCTGGAGAAGGACGGCACCGCCCCGCTGACCTATGTCTATCCGATGCCGTTCGACGTGAAGCCCGTGCGCCTGGTCGTGCGCGACTATTACGGCAAGCCGCTCACCGAATTCGACCTGTCCTCGGCGCCGGGCAAACCCTGAGGGTCGCGCGAAGGCGGCAGCCGGCGCGCCACCGGCTGCCGCAACCCTCCGGCCTCAGTCCTTGAAGCCATATTCCCAGGCATAGGGCACGCCGGTATCGCCCAGCGCCGCCTTCACCAGCTTCGGGAAGGCCTTCTCGATCCGCACGTCATTGCCCAGGATCAGCACGCAGCGCTGGCCCTTCTCCAGGCAGACCAAAGTGTTCGCGGTCACCTCGTTATGCCCGCCCTTCAGCCAGCCCGCGCCCTGCGGCCCGGTAAAGGCGATCACGCCCAGCGCCGCCTTCGCGCGCGTTCCCTCGCCCGGCTTGGCCGGGTTGTTCAGCGTCGGGAACTGCGTCCGGCTCGGGATCTTCTGGGTGCCGCGCACATATTCGGCGCGCCACTTCGGTGACAGGCCCTGGCCGCGCACCATCGCCGCCGCCAGGATCGCCAGGTCGTGGATCGTCGTGTCCATCGATCCCGCCGCGCGCACCCGGCTGCGGTCGTCATGCGGCTCGGTCTTGCCGTTCTCGTCCCAGCCGTCCGCCAAATTGGTGCCGAAGCTGTCCTGCCAGATCAGGCTGGTCCGGGTCATGCCCAGCGGCTGGAAGAAGCGGCGCTGCAGCTCGGCCTCCACGCTCAGCCCCAGCCCCTTCTCCACCCCGAACTGGAGCAGCGAGATGCCCTCGCCCGAATAGCCGTAATTGCTGCCCGGATCGAAGTGGAAGCGCAGCTTGCCGTCGGGCTCGAGCACCGCGAAATTGGCGAAACCGGTGGCGTGGTTGAGCACGTGGCGCGGCGTCACCTTCCGCCAGCGCGCATCGCCGGCCAGGTCGCCCCAATGCCCATAGGCATCGAGATTGCCGTAGTCGGGGATCGGCCTGGGCAGCATCGCCGCGATCGGCGCGTCGAGATCGAGCTTCTTCTCTTCCGCCAGCTGGGTGACCAGATAGCCGAACACCGCCTTGGTCAGCGACGCGCCGTACATGATCGTGTCGGGCGTCAGCGGATCGCCCTTGGCGTTGCGATCGCCCCAGGTCTTCACCGAGACGACCTTGCCCTTGTCGATCAGCGCGACCGCGACGCCCTTCGCCCCGGTCTCGGCCATCGCCGCCTTCACCGCGGCATCCATGTCCGGCCCCCTGGCCGCGGCCGGCGCGGCGGCTCCCAATGCCAGCAGCCCCATCAATCCGAAACGCACCACTCGACGCATGAAACGCTCTCCCCTCTTTCGGGCGGCATCCTGCATGTTCACGGTGCTGCAGCAACAAAAACCGACGCTTGCCCGCGATTGCTTGCAAACGGCACTGGACGCTCCGTTCCCCGGAGCGAAAGCGCCACCAAGAACCTTGCGGATTGTTGCCATTTGGCAACGCAGCATGGCCAACCGCCCCCGCGTCATCAAACTGTCGCGCTCCCGTAACGGTACCGTCCCCAACCCTGCCTAGCCGCCCGGTCGAGGGCGGCCAGCCGGTCGCCGGGATGGGAAAGATCACATGACCGAATTTTCGCGCCGCCGGCTGCGCCATGGCCACGCTTATGCCGTTCTGATGGCCTCGGCCGCGCTGGTTTCGCTCGCGCCCGCCGCGCATGCCCAGACCGCCGACAACACCGTCGCCGTCGCCGATGAGGACACCGGCAGCGACGCCACCATCGTCGTGATCGGCAGCGGCCAGACCCGCTCGGTCTCCACCCTGCTCCCCTCGAACCTCGACACGCTGCCGCCGGGCACCAGCGTGCAGAAGGCGCTCAACTTCCTGCCGGGTGTCAGCGCCCAGTCGATCGACGCGCTCGGCACCAACGAGCAGTCGCTCACCCTGCAGGTCCGCGGCTTCAACACCACGCATCTCGGCTACACGCTCGACGGCATGCCGCTCGGCGACGGTGCCTATAACAACTACAACGGCCTCACGATCAGCCGCGCGCTGATCTCGGAGAATCTCGGCCGCGCCGATCTCGCCACCGGCATCGCCGGCCTGGCCATCCCCTCGACCAGCAATCTGGGCGGCGCGCTGACCTATTTCAGCAGCGATCCGAAGAAGGAAATGGGCGTCTCGGCCAGCATCACCGCCGGCAGCGAGAAGAGCCGTCGCGGCTTCGTCCGCATCGACACCGGCGAGCATGGCGGCTTCTCGGCCTATGTCTCGGCGCAATATGTCGAGCAGGACCTGTTCGTGAACCAGGGCGCCTATAACTGGTCGAACGGCAAGCAGCTCAACGCCAAGCTCCAGTACCAGGCCGACGGCATCAGGATCACGGCCTTCGCCGACGTGTCGCGCACCAACCAGGCCGACGATCCCTATCTGTCGAAGGACATGCTGAACCGGCTCGGCTGGGACTGGGCCGGCTATGCGCCCGACTGGAACCGCTATCTCGGCGTCGCCGCCTGCACGGTGACCACCACGCCGATCAAGTGCGCCGCCGCCCCCTCGCCGCAGAAGAACGCGGACGTCACCTTCACCAACGGCCAGATCCTGCGCAACGACAATTTGTTCTACCTGGCCGGCGACTTCGACCTGACCGGCAACCTCAGCGTCCGCACCCAGGTCTATCATCACAATGACAAGGGCGCGGGCAACAACTGGATCGCGGGCCTGTCGAACCAGGGCACCACATCGACCGCGGACGACCTGCCCGTCCAGATCCGCGACACGCGCTACACGATCGATCGCACCGGCGTGGTCGGCAGCCTGACCTGGAAGCTGGGCTTCAACGAGCTCCAGGCCGGCCTGTGGGTCGAGCAGAACACCAGCAGCGCCGCGCGCTATATCTGGACCAACGTCACCGGCGTGTTCAGCCTCGCCCAGTTCCTCGGCGGCGTGCCCAACACCGCCCAGTGGGTGCAGGAGACCCGCTGGAAGACCCACCAGTTCTTCGTGCAGGACACGGTGCGCCTGTTCGACGACGCGCTGACCGTCGATTTCGGCTTCAAGAGCACCTATTCGCGCTCGAACGCCTATGCGATCCGCGGCATCGCCGTCACCGCGCCGCCCGCCTCGAGCCAGTTCGCCACTGGCTCGCTGGTCGCCAAGGACAATTTCCTTCCCGAGGTCGGCGTCCACTGGAACGTCGCGCCCGGCCATGAGCTGTTCGCCAGCTATGCCGAAAACATGGCCATGTACCAGGGCGGCTTCAAACTCGGGCCGCAGTCGGTCTCGCAGACCGTGTGGAACCAGCAGGGCCAGTATCTCACGCCCGAAACCTCGAAGAGCGTCGAGGGCGGCTATCGCTATGTCGGCGGCCCGCTCCAGGTCGCGCTCAGCGGCTATTACGTCAAGTTCGAGAACCGCCTGCTGCAGTACAACCCCTGCCCGACCAACCAGCAGCAGAACCCGGGCTGCGGCAACAGCTTCCACAATGCCGGCGGCGTCACCAGCAAGGGTGTCGAGCTCGGCGTGCTGTGGAAGGCGACGCCCTGGCTGAGCTGGTACAATTCGGCGTCGTACAACAAGTCGACCTATGACGAGAATCTCAACTGGTGCACCACCACCTGCGTGGTGAAGATGACTGCCGGCAAGCAGCAGGTGGACACGCCCAAGGAGATGCTTGCCAGCGTGCTCACCCTCCACACCGGCGGCTTCTCCGCCTCGGTCCAGGGCAAGTATACCGGCCGCCGCTACTATACCTACACCAACGACCAGAGCTTCGGCGGCTACACCACCGTCGATCTCGGCATGGGCTATGATTTCGGCGATCTCGCCGGGCTCAAGAGCCTCAAGCTTTCCCTGAACGTCACCAACCTGACCGACAAGCGCTACGCGTCGAACTTCGACAGCAGCGTCTTCGCGCCGGACGACGCGGCGGGCAGCATCGTGGTGTTCCACTCCTCGGCCCCGCGCCAGGTGTTCGGCACGCTCAGCACGTCCTTCTGATCGCCGGTCCACGCAAACGGAAAGGCCGGGGTTCGCGCCCCGGCCTTTCGCATTTTCCACGGCTCCGCCGCACCCGGCCTCAGGGATTGAACGCGTCGTTCATCCAGGTCTCGGTGCAGCTCTTCGGGCGCCGGTTGACGGTCAGTTCCTTGACCACATCATCGGTTCCCGCCCCGCGCCGTCCGATCAGGATCGTCGCGATCTTCGCATTCCCGCCCTGAAGCACCGGATCGAAGCCGAACGAGAAGATGAAGGGTCGCGGCGTGGCTTCGCGAGACAGCACCAGCGCCGCCGCCGCCCGGCCATTGGCCGGGAGTGGGAAGAAGTTCGGCCGCAGCGGCAGCATCAGCGTATCGCTGCCCTGTCGCGGCGCGAAGCAGCCGATATTGGAGAAGTTCTGGTTGAGCAGAGTCAGCGCTTCGTCGCGCGGGCGCTCGAAGCTGATCTCGGACTGCGGCATCAGCGCCTGCGCCGCATCGTCGGCCAGGACGATCCTGATCTTGTCGGCGAAGCGCACCGTCAGGTCGGGATTGAGCGGCGTCCCCGGGGGCGCCTGGATGATCCCGCCGAAGCTGGTCATCGCGGCATGCATCGCCAGAAGGGGCGCCTGCGTCGTGGGTGGCGGCGGCGGCACCTCATCGGTGACGACGACCCCCAGCTTGGCCAGATTGGCGCGCCCCTCGGTACCGAAACAGGTGAGCTTGCCGGGATGATCGCGCACCGCTTCATGGCTGGACCTGGCCGCGACCGCCCAGAGGAACGCATCGATATCGACTTCGGACAGGTCGAGCGCCTTCAGCGCCGGGCGGGCGGTCGAGCAGGCCCCGTCGAAGCCCGCGGCCGAAGTGGCATTGTTCAGGCCGTCGAACACGCCCGTCGCCAGCGCCTGGCGCACCGTGCGCAAATTGCCCCCCGCGGCTTCGGCCGGGATCGGCGTCGCGTTGAGCACCTCATTGGCGCGGATCGGATTGGTCTGGGTGAAGGTCGTCGAATAATATTGCCCCTTGCGGAACAGCGACGCCTGATAGTTGAGCGAGATCGTCATGCCGCCCGTGAGCGTCGCGGGGAGCGTCCTGGGCAGCGGCGGGAACCCCAGATAGACGAACACCCGGTTCGCCCGGGTGCCCTGGCCGGGATCGGCCTCGAAGCTGGCCGGCGCTTCCGTCTCGACATCGGTCGTCAGCAGCTTCGCCGTCTCGGTCTTCCCCAGCGGAGTCGCCGCGCCGACGATCGGGCCGAGCCCCGCCGAGATCGTGGTGGCGAACAGGTTGATCCCCGCCCAGAGCTGGTCGAGCCGCTGGCTGTTGGGCTCCAGCTTGTAGACCGACTTGAACGCGACCGTGAGCCGGTCCTCGTAGATCGTGTTGGTCGGGTCGAACGGTACCAGCAGCGAAGCCGCGTCCAGCACATCGTCATCGCCCTGCTGGCTGCCGGCAATCTTCAGCTTGCAGTTCTTCTCCTCAGGATTCTCGACCGCGATCAGGCGCAGCTCGCGCGACGTCCGCTCGCTCCCCCGCGCGCGCAGGCCCACCCGCGCGGTGAGGCTCCAGACGCCCTTCTTGTCGAAGATCTGCTGGTAGAGCCCGCCCTCGTCGCTTCGCCATTTCGCGAACTCTTCTCCCGACTTGAACGCCGCGCGCGGGCAGATCGCCGCGTCGGCGATGGCGGTCTGCTCGAAACGCAGCCGATAATAGCCGGCATCGATCTTGTTGGCCGAATCGCGCTGCGGATCCACGCCCTGCGCGCGCTGCTCGACGATCCGCCCCTTCAGCCCGTTCCGGAAACCGGACACGGCTTCGGCGCCCTGCGCCAGAACAGGCAGCGGCGCGCACGCCGCCACCAGAGTGAAAACCGTCAGATGCGAACGAAATATCATGCTACCCCCCAGCTCATGATTACCCGAACAAAGGAAATAGTAACCATGAACAGCGGAAGCGCAAGTTACTCCGCGCCGACATCCGCAATCTGATAATTGTCCTCTTCAATAAATCCGCCGCCTATTGGCCGCGAAGAACTCCGGCGCGTCCGCCGGCCTCTTCCTACAGGATCGCCTTCTCCTCGGCCTCCTGCCACCAGGCGTCGTGCAGACCGTCGGCATAGCGGACCGGCGCCGCCTCCAGCTCTGCCAGCGGCACATCGTCGAGGCACAGGACCTGCACCGAGACGAAATCGCCGCCGATCGCCTCGACATGCCCGTCGCCGAACGGCGCGATCCCGCAATAGACGCAGAAGCGGTGATGCCCGCTCTTCGTGCCGAACTGATATTCGCCCAGCGCATCGCGGCCAGAGAGCAGCCGGAACTGGTCGGGCTTGAGCACCACGCCCCAGTTGCGGCGCTTGCGGCAATAGCTGCAATTGCACTTTCCGGTGCCCGCCGCGAGGTCGATATCCGCTTCGAACGTCACCGCGCGGCAATGGCAGCTGCCCTGATAGGTCTTCGTCGTCATGTCCCGAACTCCCGTTTGTCTGTGTCGGGACTCGACCTACTGCCACGCTGCTGCCAGCATGGTGTCAGCAGCGTGGCAGTAGATTTGCGGTGCCGGCCCGCTCCCCCACCCGGCCTCCCAACGGCAGTATTCTATGGGAGTGTTAGGTCGGTCATGCCCCCAGCATGACGTGAACAGCGCGGGGCGCTGTTCACCTAACACTGGGTGGGGGAGCGGGCTGGTGCCGCCAAGGAACAAGCAAATGCGGAAAGCGGATCGCCTCTTCCAGATCGTCCAGATCCTTCGGCGTTCCCCGCGCCCGGTGACCGCCGACGCGATCGCCGCCGAGCTCGAGACCTCGAAGCGCTCGGTCTATCGCGACATCGCCGCGCTGATCGGCCAGCGCGTGCCGATCCGCGGCGAGGCGGGGATCGGCTATGTCCTCGAAAGCGGCTTCGACCTGCCGCCGCTGATGCTCACCGCCGACGAGATCGACGCGGTCGCGCTCGGTGCCACCTGGGTCGCCGGCCATGCCGATGAGAGCCTCGCCCGCGCCGCCAGCGACCTGCTCGCCAAGATCGCCGCCGTGCTGCCCGAGGAGATGCGCCCGTTCCTCGGCAATCCCGCCGCCCGCGCGGTGCCGGCCTTCGATCGCCCGGTCGACGGCATCGACGCCACCCAGCTGCGCGCCTGGATCCGCGCCGGCCGCAAGCTGCGCCTGGACTATGCCGACGAGCAGGGCCGGGCGACCAGCCGCACCGTCTGGCCGCTGATGATCGGCTATGCCGACGCCACCCGCATGGTCCTCGCCTGGTGCGAGCTGCGCGCCGATTTCCGCACCTTCCGGCTCGACCGGATCCTGGCGGCGGAGTTCCTCGACGCATCGATCCCCGGCAGCGCCGCCCAGCTCCGCGCCCGCTGGCTCAAGGAAATGCGGGAGAGGGGCTGAGGTCGGCCAGGCGCCATTGCTTCCCCCGGCGCCCGCCCCCTATGGTCCGCGGCATCGGGGGAAACATGAAGCGCACCTGGTCCGGCCGGATTGGCCGACA
The DNA here is from genome assembly GCF_027359115.1 of Sphingomonas sp. NIBR02145. Taxonomy (NCBI): domain Bacteria; kingdom Pseudomonadati; phylum Pseudomonadota; class Alphaproteobacteria; order Sphingomonadales; family Sphingomonadaceae; genus Sphingomonas; species Sphingomonas sp. NIBR02145. The sequence continues at coordinate 2,921,052 of NZ_CP114791.1, forward strand.
CTGTAAATCGATCGCCCTGGCCGTGCAGGTCGTCGGGATGGCGTTCGTCTATCAGCAGATCTGGGAGTGGCGGCCCGACTATTTCCGCGTCGAGAGCAAGCTCAACGACTTGCCGCTCGATCTCTATGCCGCCGCGCGTTCCTACAGCGTCACCTCGGGCCGCCCGCTGCCGCAATTCACCGATCCCGATGTCGATGCCGCCGTCGCCCGGATCCGCGGCGCCTATCGCGATCTCCAGGCGCGCACCGCCGTGATCGACGGCGAACGCCGGGCGCTCGACGCGCGGCGCAAGGCCGAGCAGCAGGACAATGTGCCGTTCCAGGCCAGCATGTGGCGCCAGGCCGAGGCCTATCGCAAGTCCAGGACCGCGCCGTTCGACAGCCAGCTCGCCGCGATCGCCCGGCAGCAGCAGGACATTCTCGACGCCCATCACGCCAGGACCAACGAGGAGCTTCCGGCGGGCCCCGATGCCATCAGGCATGCGGACCTGGCGATCAAGGCGGCGGAGCTCAGGGTCAAGGCGATCCAGGCGGACATCGATGCCAGCGATCACATCCTCAAGAACCTGAACGCGTTCCAGCGCCAGCCCGCGCAGCAGGCCTATCTGGCCCGGCTCAGGGAGACCGCCGCGCTCGAGAAGCGCCTGTCGGACCACCAGCTCTCGATCTACGATCTCAACGGCAGGCTGTACGATGCGTTCGCTGCCTATCTCACCGCAGCGAAGGCGAAGCTCGGCTATCTCGACTTTCTCTATTTCAGCCTGGGCGGGGCGACCACCGCGAACTTCGGGGACATCGCGCCCAATCACAGCATAGTGCGCGCCCTGTACTCGGCGCAGATCGTCATCAGCATGGTCCTCGTCGCCTGGTGGATCAACGATTTCATCAGCGGGAAGCCCCGCCGCCGGCGTTCGCGCAGGAAACCCGCGGCCTCGTCCGCCGAGCCGGCCTGAGATCACGCCTCGAACGTAACCACCACGCTCTCCGCCGAAACCTCGGCCGGGCCGTGAAACACCGCCTCGATATTGTTGCCGTCGGGATCGATCAGGAAGGCGCCGTAATAGCCGGGATGATAGGGTCGCTCGCCCGGTGCGCCATTGTCGGTGCCGCCCGCCGCCAGCCCCTCCGCATGGAAGCGATCGACCATCGCCCGGTCCCTGGCCTGGAAGGCGATATGGTGCCTGCCGGTGAGCTTGCCCGCCGCCGCTTCGCTGTCGGCGGTCGAGATGAACAGCTCGTCCGCCCAGAAAAACTCCTCGCCCTCGCCCGCGATCGGCACGCCGATCACCTCGAACACCTTCCCGTAGAAACGCCGGCTGGCGCCCAGGTCGCGCACGACCAGCTGGATATGATCGATCAACCGCCCGCGATGCAGCTGCATGGTTTCCATGGGGATGCTCCTCTCTCGCCAGAGGCAACCGGCAGCGGCCGCACACGGTTCCCTGCGCTTGCATGCAAATCCGCGATAGGCTAACACTGAACCACATGGTTCAGTTTTCAGCCACCGCCCGCCTCGACGCTTCCTTCGCCGCTTTGTCGGACGCCACGCGCCGCGGCGTGCTCGAGCAACTCGCACGCGCGGAAGCGTCGATCACCGATCTTGCCGAACGCTTCCACATGACCCTCACCGGCATGAAGAAGCATATCCACGTCCTCGAGCGCGCCGGGCTGGTCGTCACCGAGAAGATCGGCCGGGTGCGCACCTGCCGGCTCGGCGCGCAGGGCCTCGCCGACGAGGCGGCCTGGATCGCCGGCTATCACCAGCTCTGGAACGCGCGCTTCGATGCGCTCGACCAGGTCATCGCGGAACTCAAAGCCCAGGAGAATTTGGATGAGCCTGAACGCCACTGAACTCGGCGCCACCAAGGTGACGCGCACCTCGGACACCGAAGTCGAGGCCACCCGCCTGTTCGACGCCCCGCCGCATCTCGTCTGGCGCGCCTGGACCACGCCCGAGCTGTTCCAGCGCTGGTGGGTACCCGCCTCGCTCGGCGCGCCGATGCATGTCCGCGAGCTCGATGTCCGGGTCGGCGGCGGCTATCGCATCGAGTTCGACGGCGAGGGCGGCCAGGTCTGGGCATTCTTCGGCAAGTACGTCGAAGTGGTCCCCAACCAGCGCATCGTCTGGACCAACGAGGAGAGCGAGGATGGCCCGATCTCCACCGTCACCTTCGAGGAGCGGGACGGCAAGACCCTGCTCACCTTCCACGAGCGCCACCCCTCCAAGGAAGCGCTCGACGCCAATATCGGCGGCAGCGAAGGCCTGCCCGAGCAGTTCGCCCAGCTGGCGGAATTGCTGGCCGAACAGGCGGCGTAACCCAAACACCCCAAACTGCTCCCCGGCGAAAGCCGGGGCCCAGGGTTTCTCTGCCGTCTTGCTCGGTTACCCCGGGCCCCGGCCTTCGCCGGGGAACAGCAAAGCCGATCGCGCGCGCTAGTTCACAAACCCGTTGAGCGTGATCGGATCGCCCGACATCAATGTCTGCGTCTGCAGACCCATCGCCGTCGGCCAGGTCACGATCACGGTGCCGGCGAAATTGGTGATCTCGAGCACCGGCGCGCCACCGGGAGCATTCAGCGGCACCATAATGTTCGCGGCAAAGCTGGTCCCGCTCTCGACATTGAAGTTGATCGCACCCGAGGTGATGTAGAGCGACGAGAACGGGAGCGTGCCGGACATCGACAGGGCGCTCGTCGTGTCGAGCGCGAAATTGCCGTTCTGCACAAGGATCTGCGACGTCGTCGTCGTCAGCATCGCGTTCTGGAAATTGATCGTGATCATGCTCATCGACATCGCCCGTCCCCCTGGAATTGCGCGCCCTTCCTATCCGGTCGCCCGCACCGGCGTTAGCGCGATTGCCGCGCTTCCGGTGCTAATCCCACGCAGACCTCAAGGGCGCTCGCTCGCCGGAAAAGCGCGATCTGAAACATACCGCTCTCCCTACCCAGCTGGGAATGGCGATGAGCGAGAACTAGCCGGCAGGCGTGCGCGCAGCGAGCCAATAGAGAAACGCAGCCGCGCCAAAGGGTATGACGAAAAACAGGAAAAACACCTCCGGCGCTTCCAGGATCAGGGAGGGGTAGAAAATATATCCAAGCCAGAGCGGGAAGAGCATGACGATAGGCGTGGTCCACAGCGACACCGCCACCCTTCGCAGCTTCTGCTGCCGATTGAGCTTCCACCACCACATCGCTCGATCCTGCCATGGGCCATTCCCGGCTTCCAGTCTTTGATCGCACGGAACGTCTGGCCCTGGTCCCCCGCAAACCCGAACTCTCGCGCCCGTTCGTCAGCGCCCGCTCACCAGTGACGGAAGCTACTGCCAGCTGAGCACCGTCCAGATGACACCCGTCACCTGCAGGATCAGGACGACGCCGACGCCGGTGCCCAGCCACGCCCAGACCCATGCATTGAACCGCTGGTTGCGCAGCAGATAGGCGATCGCGAAGACAGGCAGCACCCCGATCAGCGCCGCGAAGAAGAAAAGCAGATAGATCATCAGCAGGCCGGGCATGTTGGAATTCTACCGATGAAGCAGGCCTCCACAAGGGGGATGCCTGCCATGCCTCTGCGCGCCTAATCCCCCGCAAAGCCGAACGGCGTAACCCCGCTCTCCCGCTCGCTCGCCAGCGCCGCGCGCCCGGCCGGCGCCGCCGAGCGCTGCGCACAATCCGGCCGGGTGCAGGCCCGGCACCCCAGCCCCACCGGCACCGCCTCGCCCGCCAGGTCGACGCCCCGCGCCGCGGACAGCACCCGCGCCTCAGCCGCCGCCAGCCCGATGCCGATCGAGAAGCGCGCCTTCACCCCGCGCGCCCCCTGCGGGGTCCGCGCCTGGGCCAGCGTGAACCAGCGCGCGCCGTCCTCGGTCTCGACCAGCTGGCGCAGCGTCTCGTCCGCCCGGCCGAACGCCTCGGTGAGGTTCCATAACGGGCACAGGCCGGGACCTTCCACCAGCGCCGATCCGCTCGCCCCGGCGAAGCGCTTGGAGACCTGCCCTGCCCGGTCGATCCGCATCAGGAAGAAGGGAAGCCCGCGCGCGCCCAACCGCTGCAGCGTCGTCAGCCGGTGCGCCACCTGCTCGAAACTCGCCCCGAAGCGTCGCTGCAGCACTTCCATGTCATAGCCGCTCTGCTCGCACGCCCGCAGGAACCGGCCATAGGGCATCACCAGTGCCGCCGCGAAATAGCCGACCAGATGCCGCGTGTAGAGCCGCTCGCCCGCGCGATCGAGCCCGGCACCGCGCACCAGCGCCTCGATCTCGCCCCGCGCTTCCTGCGAAAGCCGCTCGGCCAGCGCGAAGGTCCGCCCCGGCACGTCGAGCAGCTCGGAGAGCTGCACCTGCCGCGCATGCAGATCGAGCCGCTTGAGCAGCCCCGGCATCACGTCCGCCGGCAGGATGCGCACGGAGAGCTGGTGCCGCACCCGCAGCCGCTCGGCCATCGCGCCATAGGGATCGCCGGCGGTCTGGCGCAGCTCGTCGGCCAGCGCCTCGGCCACCGCGTCGAGATCGGCGAAATGGTTGCGCCAGCGCTCGACCTCGCGGCGCACCTGCCGCCCGGGATCGCCCGCCCGCGCATCCGCCGCCGGCCCGCCGCCGCCCAGCCGGTCATAGGCACGCGCGAACGCCTCCGCCCCGCCCGGCGCGCCCGCCAGCCATTCCTCCATCTGCTGCCGGTCGATCTCGAGATCGGCGAACAGCGGATCCGCCAGCCGCCGACGCAGCGCTTCCATCCCCCCGCCCGGTTCGGCCGCCGCCAGCTTGCGCGGATCGAAGTCGTACACTTCGGCCAGCCGCAGCATCAGCGTGGCGGAAACCGGCCGCTGGTTGCGCTCGACCAGGTTGAGGTAGCTGGCCGACACCCCCAGCGCCTCGGCCATCGCCGCCTGGGTCAGCAGCAGCTGCCGCCGCAGCCGGCGCACGGCATGTCCCGCGAAGAGCTTCTGTTCGGCCATCCAATTCCGCCTTCAAAAACTACCCTCCCTGGAAGGGAGGGGTCGGGGGTGGGTGGAATGCTCGCGATAGGGTGCAGTCACACCAGACTCATCCGTATCGCCAGGCCCCCAACCGTCCCTAGCCCCTCCCTTCCAGGGAGGAGAATAGATGCTGTCCTACACCACATGTTCCCGATACGTTCACTCCGAACGAGTCGATCCCAATTGTAAATAATTTACAACCTTTCAAGGCAAAGGAAAGCCGCCTCAACACCCAGACCCTCACAAATGCACACACCGACTGCAAAGGGACTCAAGAAATATCCATACAGACTGGGCAACCTAGTCAAGGAACACACAATGCCGACGCGCTTCGAAGACCTGATCCCCGCCCCCACCGGCCGGTTCGACGGCATCGTGCGTCCGTACACGCCGGAGGATGTCGAGCGGCTGCGCGGCTCGCTCCCCGTCGAGCACACGCTCGCCCGCCGCGGCGCATTGAAGCTGTGGGAGCTGCTGCAGACCGAGGATTACATCAACGCCCTGGGCGCGCTCAGCGGCAACCAGGCGATGCAGATGGTCCGCGCCGGGCTCAAGGCGATCTACCTGTCGGGCTGGCAGGTCGCCGCCGATGCCAACACCGCCGGCCAGATGTATCCCGACCAGTCGCTCTATCCCGCCAATGCCGGCCCGGAGCTGGCAAAGCGGATCAACGCCACGCTCCAGCGCGCCGATCAGATCGAGCATATGGAAGGCGGCGCCAAGCGCGACTGGTTCATGCCGATCGTCGCCGATGCCGAGGCCGGCTTCGGCGGCCCGCTCAACTGCTTCGAGATCATGAAGGCCTATATCGCCGCCGGCGCCGCGGGCGTGCATTACGAGGACCAGCTCGCCTCGGAGAAGAAGTGCGGCCATCTCGGCGGCAAGGTGCTGATCCCCACCCAGGCGCATATCCGCAACCTCGATGCGGCGCGGCTTGCGGCGGACGTCGCCGGCGTGCCGACGGTGATCTGCGCCCGCACCGATGCCGAGAGCGCGCGCCTGATCACTTCGGATGTCGACGAGCGCGACCGCGAGTTCCTCACCGGCGAGCGGACCCCGGAAGGGTTCTTCCGCCTCAGGGAAGGCACCGGCGTCGATCACTGCATCAAGCGCGGCCTGGCGTTCGCCGAGCACGCCGACCTGCTGTGGTGGGAAACCTCGAAGCCGAACCTGGACGATGCCCGCCGCTTCGCCGAGGCGATCAAGAAGGAGTTCCCCAACAAGATGCTGGCGTACAATTGCTCGCCCAGCTTCAACTGGGAGAAGAATCTCGACAAGGACGATATCGCCCGCTTCCAGCGCGAGATCGGCGCGATGGGCTACAAGTTCCAGTTCGTCACCCTGGCGGGCTTCCACCAGCTCAACTACGGCATGTTCGAGCTGGCCCGGGGCTACAAGGATCGCGGCATGGCGGCCTATTCGGAGCTGCAGCAGGCCGAGTTCGCCGCCGAGGCAAACGGCTACACCGCGACCCGCCACCAGCGCGAAGTCGGCACCGGCTATTTCGATGCGATCGCCACCACGCTGGCGGGCGGATCGAGCAGCACCACGGCGCTGGCCGAGAGCACCGAGGCCGCCCAGTTCGTCACCACCGAAGCCGCCTGAAACCTGAGAAAGGAGTGATTGCCATGACCGAACCCCAGCGCAGCCGCGCCGTCTTCTCGACCGAGGATTTCCGCCTCATCCGCGACGCGGTGGCGACCCATCTCGAGAAGGTGAAGGACGCTCCCGAGAGCGTGAAATACGCCAACCTCTATCACCGCCTGGGCCGCGTGGCCTGAGGACGCCGACTTTCCCTCTTCCCCCGCGCCATCCCTGCTTCGTCGGGGATGGCGGAAGGGGTGAGGAACGACTTTCCTGGGGAGGAAAGGATGTCCGCCGGGGGGTCAGCCCTCGGCGGACATTTCCGCGCTTCGGCCGGCAAGCACGGCCACCCGGGCCTCATGCTCGGCCTTGCCGAAGGGGAAGAAGCGATAGAGGCCCGCCGCCGCCAGGGCGAGCACGGCGTAGAGGACGGAGAAGAGGATGGTCAGCCGATCCACTGCCGCCGGGGCGACCTGCCCCACCTTGGCCACCGCCGGGAAGTCGACCAGGTCGAGCAGCATGCCGGTCGCCCAGATGCCCAGGCCGCTGCAGCATTTCTGCACGAAAAAGGCGCCGGCGAAGAACACGCCCTCGTTGCGCCGCCCGGTCTCGATCTCGGAGTGCTCGACGACATCGGCCATCATCGAGGAACCCAGGATCGTCGCCGAGATGCTGCACGTCACATTGAGGACGTAGATGACGAACAGCGAAGGCAGCATCCACGGCGTGCCGGGCTCGGGAAACAGCCCGGCGAGGCGCAGGACATAGGGCAGCGCCACCCAGAAGGCGGCCGCCGCCATCAGCCACATCGCCGCCCTGGGCTTGCCCAGCCGGCGCGAGACCCGGGGCGCGACGAGAAAGGCGAAATAGGCACCGACCAGCAGCGAGAAGGCGATGATCGTGAAGTCCTGGTTCTGGAAGCGCCAGACATGGGCGTAGATATAGCTCGACAGCGCGAAGCTGACGCCCTGCGCGCAATAATAGCAGAGCCCCGCCGCCATCAGGATCAGGAAGGCGCGGTTCCGCACCGTCCGGCCCAGCTCGCCGAAATGCGCACCGAGCGACTGGCGCGTGCCCTCGGCACGGGGCAGCCGCTTGATCTCGCCATGCGTGCCCCAGGCCGAAACCAGGATCGCGAATACCATCAGCCCGGCACTCACCAGCGAGAAGGCCGGGTAGTTCTCCCGGACCAGCTGGCCGTTGGGATGGCCCGGCGAGGGCCCGAGCAGCCAGGAATAGGCAAGGATCATCATCACCAGCCCGCCGGCCCAGCCGAACAGGAAGCGATAGGACATGATCCGGGTCCGCTCCTCGTAATCGGCGGAAAGTTCCGGGGTCAGCGCCTGGCTCGGCACTTCGTACGCCGAGACCGCGGTGCGGACGAGCACCGACATGGCGAATACCCAGAGCAGCATGTTGCCATGCGAGAGCGAGGGCGGGTTCCACAGCAGGATCCAGCCCACCGCGATCGGGATGGCGGAGGCATACATCCAGGGATGGCGCCGCCCCCAGCGGCTCCGCGTCCGGTCCGACAGGAAACCGATCGCCGGATCGGCCACCGCATCGAGCAGCAGCGCGCACATAATCGCGAAGCCAACCTCGGTCGCCGGCAGGCCGAGCACCTGGTTGAAGAAGAACAGCAGGAAGGTCGAGAAGCAGAAATCCTTCACGCCGTAAGCCACCGTGCCGAAGCCATAGGCGAGCATGATGGGAGTGCGGATTCGCCGTGTCGGGGGCACTGCCGCCTGGTTGGTGTCCATGCCCTTGCGTTCCCTCTCGACCCGTTTGCCGCGCAGCATAGGTGCCGCACCCGGAGGGTCAACCGGAACAGATTGGAACATCGGGTATGGCTTGCCCAAGCCCGTGCTGGCGGTATAGCGTCCCGCTTCGAACCTGAGGAACGTGAAGCAATGGCGCTCGACCCCGAAGTCTTCGATACGCTGATCGACACTATCCGCCGCTTCGTCAGCGAGCGCCTCCGCCCGCTGGAGGGCGAGGTCGAGGCCGCCGACGCCATCCCGGCGGAAGTCATCGACGAGATGAAGGCCCTCGGCCTGTTCGGCCTGTCGATCTCGGAGGACTATGGCGGCCTGGGCCTGACGATGCTCGAGGAGTGCAGGGTCGCCATCGAGCTCGGCCGCACCACCCCGGCGTTCCGCTCGAGCTTCGGCACCAATGTCGGCATCGGCTCGCAGGGCCTCGTCATGGCCGGCACCCCGGAACAGAAAGCGCAGTGGCTGCCCAGGATCGCCAGCGGCGAGATCGTCACCAGCTTCGCCCTGACCGAGCCCGATGTCGGATCGGACAGCGGCGCGGTGAAGACCCGGGCGGTTAAGGATGGCGATGTCTACCGCCTCACCGGCACCAAGCGCTTCATCACCAATGCCGACAAGGCCGAGCTCTTCACCGTCATGGCCCGCACCGGCGACGAGCCGGGGGGCCGCGGCGTCTCCGCTTTCCTGGTGCCGCGCGACCTGCCCGGGGTGAGCATCGGCGAGCCCGAGAAGAAGATGGGCCAGAAGGGCGCAAGGGTGGCCGATGTCGTGTTCGACGACACCCCCGTCCCCGCCGCCAACCGGCTCGGCGCCGAGGGCGAGGGCTTCAGGATCGCCATGCAGGTGCTGGACCGCGGCCGGCTCCATATCTCGGCGGTGTGCGTCGGCGTGGCGGAGCGGCTGATTGCCGACTGCGTGGCCTATGCGAGCGAGCGCAAACAGTTCGGCAAGCCGATCGCCGAGCACCAGCTGATCCAGGCGATGCTCGCGGATTCCAAGACCGAGGCCCTGGCCGCCAAGGCGCTGGTGCTGGAGACCGCCGCCGCCAAGGACGCCGGCCAGAACACCACGATGGAAGCCGCCGCCGCCAAATATTTCGCCAGCGAGATGGTCGGCCGGGTGGCCGACCGCGCCGTGCAGATCTTCGGCGGCGCCGGTTACATCGCAGACTATGGCATCGAACGGCTGTACCGCGATGTCCGCCTGTTCCGGATCTATGAGGGCACCAGCCAGATCCAGCAGCTGATCATTGCCCGCGAGACGCTGAAGCGGGGCGGGTAGAAGAGAATAGCCGTCATCCCGGCGAACGCCGGGATCTCAGGCGGAAGCGCGGCGAAAGAGCCGCACAGGATCCCGGCTTTCGCCGGGATGACGAATTTGGAGAGGACAGAATGGACACAAGCACGCTCTTCCGCCTCGACGGCCGGATCGCACTCGTCACCGGCGGCTCGCGAGGCATCGGCCGGATGATCGCCGAGGGCTATGTCGCCCAGGGCGCCAAGGTCTATGTCTCGTCGCGCAAGGCCGAGGCCTGTGAGGAAACCGCCGCCGCGCTCGGCCCGAACTGCATCGCCCTGCCGATGGACGTGTCGACCGTGGAAGGCTGCAAGGCCCTCGCCGCTGCGCTTGCCGAGCGCGAGGAGCGGCTCGACATCCTGGTCAACAATGCCGGCGCCGCCTGGGGCGAGCCCTTCGACACCTTCCCGGAAAAGGGCTGGGACAAGGTGATGGACCTCAATGTGAAGTCCCCCTTCTTCCTCACCCAGGCCCTGTTCGACCTGCTCAAGGCCGGCGGCTCGGCGGAGCGCCCGGCCAAGGTGATCAACATCACCTCGATCGACGGCCAGCGGCTCAATCCCTGGGAGACCTACAGCTATCACGCCTCCAAGTCGGCGCTGATCTACCTGACCAAGCGCATGGCCGCCCGGCTGATCCGCGACCATATCAACGTCACCTCGATCGCCCCCGGCGCCTTTGCAAGCGACATGAACAAGGCGGCGCGCGACCATGGCGGCGAAGTCGCCAAGGCGATCCCGGCCAGGCGCATCGGCTATGACGAGGACATGGCCGGCGCCGCGATCTTCCTGGCCAGCCGCGCCGGCGACTATGTCGTGGGCGACACGATCACGGTCGATGGCGGACTGGTCAACGCTTCGCTGGGGATTAGCATCGACGGCTGACGCCGCTTGCAATGTAGGATCTGGCCTGCTGGGCTGGAGCAGCCGGCGCCATCGCCGGCCGCTCCTTGATGCCGTTGGGAAAATAGGATCGCGCGCTCGCAAGATTGTTGCGAGATGCGCGGCGTTGGCGGGAATTGCATCAATTTGAGGCGCCCCAAACCCCGCGCTTGGCCTGTACTTCGTGTACTTTCGCGAGTCGCCGCCCGAGCGATGTTGGAGAGGCCTAACGCCGATAATAGGCGCGACGCACCGGCTCGGGCATGGCGTCGGCCATCGACTGGCGCAGCGTGTCGAGGCAATAGCCCGTCTCGTTGCGGATCAGCTGCGGCGTGACGGTATCGCCATGCGCCCGGCAAAAGGCCCGCACCGCGGTCTCCACCCGGGCACGCAGCGCGTCGCGGCCCGCCGGGGTGTCGAGGGCAAGGTCGGCATAGGCCAGCCGGGCCGACGGCTCGGGCCGCTGCATGGGCTCCCGCGCCGCGCAGGTGCCAGCCAGGACAAGGGACAGGAACAGGATCGAACGCATCGTCATTCTCCCTTCAGTGCACCGGGCAAGCCGGCTCCGTGGCGCGAAAGCCGCGCTTTGGTTCGGCGGTGCTGGGTCAGCGCGAGGCTAGAGGACGCCCTTCATCTGCTCCGCCTGCTTCATCATTTTCCAGGCCTCGGTCCGCAGCGTCTCTGCGGCATTGCGGTACCCCTGTCGGATATCGAGCGAGAGGCCGGGGTCCTGCGCCTTTTCACGATATTCCTTTGCCGCCGCGCGCAACTGGCCCGCCGCCTCCATCAACTGCGCCACCTTGGCCTTCACATCCGGCCCGGTTTTCCAGGACAGCTTGATCGGCGCACTCGCTTCCGGCTTGCTTGCCTCCAGCGACGCCTTGACCATGCCGCGCGCCTTGGCCCCGCTCAGGTAAACCTCCTCCATGCCGGGCACAGGAGGCTTTGCCGGCGCAGGCTTGCGATCAAGAGGCGCCTGCTCCCGGACATCGGCAGGTGGCGTGACGAGCGGAGCACGCTCCTGCCTGGCGACAGTCGGCGCGACGAGCGAAGCCCGCTCCGGCCCGACAGCGCGCGGCGCACGCAGCGGCCGGCGCTCCTGCGTGGCGGGCGCCGCCGCCCGGAACCGGAGCGCGCCCGGCGCCGGGTTCGGCTGCGTCTCGAGCCTGGCCAATGCCGCCCGCAGGTCACCGCCCATGTGGGGCACCTGCACGTAGGGCTTCTCGACCAGCTGCATCGCCGCCAGCGGCGCGATGCCCAGCGGGATGCTGCCGATCAGCGCGGTGCAGAGCAGCCCGCTCGCCGGCTTGCGCGGCGCCGCGTCGAGCACAAGCCGGATCCGCCGGCCAAGCGCGCTGCGTGTCACCGCCATGCCGCACGCCGAATGCGCGCCGCAGCCGCCGGCCACCGCCAGCAGCGTCTGCGCATAATCGGCCCGCGCCACCCGCGTCACCGCGTCCTCGTCCGCCGCCAGCTCGGTCTGGCGGGCAAGCTCGGTAACCAGCAGCCAGGCGAGCGGATTGAACCAGAACAGCGCCAGCGCGACCCGCGCGGCGAGCATCACCGGCCAGTCAAAGCGGCGGACATGCGCCATCTCATGAGCAACCACCGCGGCGGCGCGGTCGGGCGAACGCTCGGTATCGGGTCCGATCAGGATCGTCGCCGGCGCCACGCCCAGGCTCAGCGGCGAGGGCACGCGCGGCGAGACGAGCAGTCGCACGGGCCGCCTCAAGGGTTCGGCGGCCCGTGCGATCGCCTCCATCCACACGGGATCGGAGACGGGCACCGCATGGCGGGTCCAACGGTGCAGCGTGAACAGGCCGAGCGCGAGACGAAGCAGGATGAGCGTGCCACCCATCATGTAGGCAAGGGCGATCCAGTCGATCTCGGGCGCGGGCGCCGCCGTCGCCACGGGCAAGACGACGGCAGCCGCCGCCTCCGGCAGTGCCGGCAACGGCGCGCTCGCGGGCAACACCGCGATCTCGAGCGCGGGCACGGTGAGGATCAGCAGCGGCAGCAACAGCAGCGCCACAACCCCGGCACGCAGCATCGCGACCCGCTGCGCCGCCGGCCGCCCGCGCAGCGCATGGTTCGCGAACAATGCAACGGCACAGGCCAGCGAGGATTTCCAGCCAAGCTCGATCAGCAGGTCGAAGCTCATTTCGCTTCTCCCCGTGCTTCGTCGATCGCGCGCTGGAGCTCGTCGATCTCGTCCCGGGTCAGCCGGGTCTCCATGCCGAGCAGCGCCGTGGCGGCGCGTGCCGCGGAACCCTGGAAGAAGGTCTGCACCAGCCGCTGCAGCGCCGTCTCCGCCACCGCATCGGCCTGTGGCACCGGGGCATAGACATAGGCCTGGTTGCGCGTGCTGTGGCCGATCAGCCCCTTGGCCTCGAGCCGGCCGAGCAGGGTACGCACCGCGGAGTCGCTGGGCGGATCGGCCATCGCCCCGCGCACGGCGGCGGCGGTGCCCTCACCCAGGCTGCACAATGCCTCGAATACCTCGCGCTCACGGCGCGGCAGCGATTCGATCACGACTCGACCTCCCTCAACCTGTTACATTTGTAGCATGCTACAAATGTAACAGGCAAGAGGTGTTTTATCGTGCTATATCAGCGGGCAATCCCGCCCGCAGCCAGCACCGCCAGCGTCACCAGTTCGCTGGCCGTGGCAGTCATCGGCGCGATCTGCACCGGCTTCTCCATGCCGATCAGCATCGGGCCGATGGTCGAATCGCCACCCAGCTCGCGAAGCAGCTTGGCCGAGATGTTGGCCGACTGCAGGCCGGGCATGATCAGCACATTGGCCGGGCCAGAGATCCGCGCGAAGGGATAGTTGGCGAGCTGGCGCTCGTTGAGCGCGACGTCCGGCGACATCTCGCCCTCATATTCGAACTCGACCGCGCGCCCGTCGAGAATCTTGATCGCGCCGCGGACATTGTCGAGCCACTGGCCTTCGGGATTGCCGAAATTGGAGTAGCTGAGGAAGGCGACACGCGGCTCATGGCCCATGCGACGGGCAACCGTCGCAGCGCCCTCCGCGATGTCGGCCAGTTCCTCGGCACTGGGCCGCTCGTTCACCGTGGTGTCGGCGATGAACACGGTGTGCGACTGGCCGACCAGCACGTGCATGCCGAACGGCGTCTGGCCCGGGCGGTGATCGATCACGCGCTTCACCTGGCGCATCGATTCGGCCCAGGTGCGCGTCACGCCGGTGATCATCGCATCGGCATGGCCGAGCTGGAGCAACAGGCCACCGAAGATGTTGCGGTCGCGATTGACCATCCGCTCCGCGTCGCGGCGGAGATAGCCGCGGCGCTGCAGGCGGGCATAGAGGAACTCGACCATTTCCGGCACCAGCGGCGAGTTGACGCTGTTGTGGACCTCGAAGTCGTCGGGATTGACGCCAAGCACCCGCAGCCGATCATGCACGCTCTCGCGGCCGACCAGCACAGGCGTGCCATAGCCGCCATCCTTGAAGGCGATCGCCGCGCGCAGCACGACTTCCTCTTCGGCTTCGGCGAAGATGACGCGCTTCGGATTGGCCTTGGCGCCCTCATAGGCGAGGCTGAGCACCGACGTCGTCGGGTTCAGGCGCGCGCGCAGCGTCTGGCGATAGGCGTTCATGTCGGTGATCGGCTTGGTTGCCACGCCCGAGTCCATCGCCGCCTGGGCGACGGCGGCGGGCACCAGTTCCATCAGGCGCGGATCGAACGGCGCCGGGATGATATAGTCGGGGCCGAAGCTGTGCTGCGTGCCATAGGCCGCGGCGACTTCCTCGGGCACCTGCTGGCGGGCGAGCTCGGCGATGGCCTGCGCGGCGGCGACCTTCATCGCGTCGTTGATCGTCGTCGCGCGCACGTCGAGCGCGCCGCGGAAGATGAACGGGAAGCCGAGCACGTTGTTGACCTGGTTCGGATAGTCCGAACGTCCGGTGGCGATGATCACATCCGGACGGGCCCGCTTGGCTTCCGGCGGCGTGATCTCGGGATCGGGATTGGCCATCGCGAAGATGATCGGCTTGAGCGCCATGTGGTTGAGCAGCTCGGCGGGCAGCGCGCCAGCGGCCGAGAGGCCCAGGAAAACATCGGCGCCTTCCAGCGCATCGGCCAGGGTGCGGCGCTCGGTGGAGACGGCATGCGCCGACTGCCACTGGTTGATGCCTTCGCGACCCTGATAGATCACGCCGGTGCGATCGAGCATCAGCAGATTGTCGTGCGGCAGGCCCATCGCCTTGATCAGCTCGGCACAGGCGATCGCGGCCGCGCCGGCGCCGTTCACCACAACGCGGGTCGTCCTGATGTCGCGCCCCGTCAGGTGGAGCGCGTTGATCAGGCCGGCGGCGGCGATGATCGCGGTGCCGTGCTGGTCGTCATGGAACACGGGAATGTTCATGCGCTCGCGCAGGGTCTGCTCGATCACGAAGCACTCGGGGGACTTGATGTCCTCCAGGTTGATGCCGCCAAAGGTCGGCTCCATCAGCTCGACCGCGTCGATGAAGCGATCGACGTCCTCGGTCTTCAGCTCGATGTCGATCGAATCGACGTCGGCGAAGCGCTTGAAGAGCACGGCCTTGCCTTCCATCACCGGCTTGGAAGCCAGCGCGCCGAGATTGCCGAGGCCCAGGATCGCGGTGCCGTTGGAGATCACGGCGACCAGATTGCCCTTGGCGGTATAGTCATAAGCGGTCGCCGGATCCTCGGCGATCGCGCGCACCGGCACGGCGACGCCGGGCGAATAGGCCAGCGCGAGGTCGCGCTGCGTCGCCATCGGCGTGGATGCGATGATCTCGATCTTACCCGGACGTCCTTCCGAATGGTACAGCAGCGCCTCGCGCTCGGAAAACTGGACGTTCGATTCCTCAGACATTTCTCTCTCCCGGATTACCCCTCCTTTAGGGGGGCGTTTCCGAGGTCGCAATGCGCGGAATCCGCCAAATGACGCTAGGTTTGCCGCGTTCCTGGTCTGATAATTTCGCGCAACCGTGCGGAAAACCGCACATCTCGCTTTTCCCCAGAAAAGCGACGAGCGGGTGTTGATCGGCGGGGACGTTCGGCTAGTCCGGAACGGACATGTCCTCCACCGCTCCCACTCCGATGATGGCGCAATATCTGGCGCTCAAGGCCGAGGCCGAGGATTGCCTGCTCTTCTACCGGATGGGCGACTTCTTCGAGCTGTTCTTCGAGGACGCCAAGATCGCCAGCGCGGTGCTCGACATCGCACTGACCGCGCGCGGCGAGCATGACGGCGAGCGCATCCCGATGTGCGGCGTGCCGGTGCATGCGATGGAGGGCTATCTCGCCCGCCTGATCAAGGCCGGCCACCGCGTCGCCATCGCCAACCAGACCGAGACGCCGGAGGAAGCGCGCAAGCGCATGGGCTCCAAGGCGCTGGTCAACCGCGCCATCGTCCGCGTCGTCACCGCCGGCACGCTGACCGAGGAATCGCTGCTCGACAGCCGCACCGCAAACTGGTGCGCGGCGATCGGAGAAGCGGGCGGCAGCGTCGCAATCGCCTGCGCCGACATCTCCACCGGCCGCTTCGAGATCATCGAGACGACGACCGACCGCGCCGGCGCCGAGATCGCCCGCCTCTCTCCCGCCGAAACCGTGGTCGGCGACGGATCGTCCTTCGACGAACTCGCCACCGTCACCCGCCCGCGCGTCGACTTCGACAGCGCCGCCGGCGAGGACCGGCTCAAGCGGCTGTTCGGCGTGGCGACGCTCGACGGCTTCGGGCAATTCTCCCGTGCCGCGCTGGCCGCGGCGGGCGGCCTCACGGCTTATCTCGAGCATAATGCCAAGGGCTCGCTGCCCTTTCTGCGCCCGCCCCGCGTCACCCGCACCGAAGCGGCGATGGCGATCGACGCCGCGACGCGCGAGAGCCTGGAACTCACCGTCAGCTCGGCGGGCACCCGCAAGGGCAGCCTGCTCGACAGCGTGGACCGTACCGTCACCGGCGCCGGCGCGCGCCTGCTTGGCAGCGACATCGCCGCGCCGCTGATGGACCGCCCTGGCGTCGAGGCCCGCCTCGATCTCGTCACCCATTTCCATGACGACGCCCTGCTGCGCGACATGGTCCGCGGCGCATTGCGGGCCATGCCCGACATCGGCCGCGCGCTCGGCCGTCTCGCCGCCGGGCGCGGCTCCCCGCGCGACCTTGGCCAGCTGCGCGACGGCCTGGACGGCGCCTGGCGCCTTGCCGAAAGGCTTGAGGCGACCGGCATTCCGCCACTGCTCGCCGACCTGATCCCGCAGATGCGCGGCCACGGTGCGCTGATCGACCTGCTCAGCCGCGCGCTCGTCCCGGAGCCGCCGGTCGATGCCGCGAATGGCGGGTACATCGCCGAGGGCTATGACGCAGCGCTCGACGACCTGCGCGACGCCGGCGCCGGCGGCCGCCGCGCCATCGCCGCGCTCGAAGCCGAGTATCGCACCCGAACCGGCATCGGCTCGCTCAAGATCCGCCATAACGGCGTGCTCGGCTATCATATCGAAGTGCCGGCCAAGAATGCCGATCCGCTGATGGCGCAGGACAGCGGCTTCACCCATCGCCAGACGCTGGCCGGCGTGGTCCGCTTCAACGCGCCCGAGCTCCACGATGTCGCGGTCAAGGTTACCCAGGCCGGCGCCCATGCGCTCGCCGCCGAAGCCGCGCATCTCGAGGACCTCACCAACCGGGCGCTCGGCGACCGCGAGACCATTGCCCGCACTGCCGACGCGCTTGCCCGGATCGATGTCTCCGCCGGCCTCGCCGAACGCGCCGCCGAAGGCGGCTGGGCCCGCCCGCATCTCGTCGAGCATGCCTGTTTCGAGATCGAGGGTGGACGCCATCCGGTGGTCGAGGACGCCGTGGCGAAGAGCGGCGGGCGCTTCGTCGCCAATGACTGCAACCTGTCCGAGAGCAGCCGGCTCTGGCTGGTCACCGGCCCGAACATGGGCGGCAAGTCGACCTTCCTGCGCCAGAACGCGCTGATCGCGGTGCTGGCCCAGGCCGGCAGCTACGTCCCCGCTGCCCGCGCGACGCTCGGCATGGTCGACCGGCTGTTCAGCCGCGTCGGCGCTTCCGACAACCTCGCCCGGGGCCGCTCTACCTTCATGGTCGAGATGGTCGAGACCGCCGCGATCCTCGCCCAGGCGACCCCGCGCAGCTTCGTCATCCTCGACGAGGTCGGCCGCGGCACCTCGACCTATGACGGCCTCGCCATCGCCTGGTCGGTGGTCGAGGCGATCCATGAGGACAATCGCTGCCGCTGCCTGTTCGCCACCCACTATCACGAGCTGACCCGGCTGGCCGAGCGCTGCGACGCGCTCACCCTCCACCATGTCCGCGCGCGCGAGTGGAAGGGCGATCTCGTCCTCCTCCACGAAGTCGCCGAGGGCCCGGCCGATCGCAGCTATGGCCTGGCCGTCGCGCGCCTCGCCGGCCTGCCCCCGATCACGATCAAGCGCGCCAAGGCAGTGCTCGACAAGCTTGAGGCCGGCCGCGCCCAGACCGGCGGGCTCGCGGCGGGGCTGGACGACCTGCCGCTATTCGCCGCCAACGCGGTGGAAGAGGAAGAAGCGGTCGATGTACTGCGCACCGAGCTCGGCGCGCTCGACATCGACAGCCTGTCCCCCCGCGAGGCGCTGGAGATGCTCTACCGGCTCAAGGGCCTGGCGGCGGAAGGCGCATGAACGCGCTCGACCTTACCGACCAGTTCCTCGCCATCCTGCTGCGCGAAGTGGGTGGCACGCGGCGGCGCTGGCGCAACGTCATCGGCCCGGTGAAGCGCTACAGCGCCGAGACCCATCCGCATTGCAACTGGTCGATTACCCCCGGCGGCGAGGCGGACGAGAATGACGCGATCGAGCGCATCGCCGATCGCCTGCGCGACAAGCACCCGATCATCGATTGATCCGAATCGGAAGTACACGAAGTACAGGCCAAGAACCGCCTTCCGGCGCCATCCCGTCGACAATTGTGATCGCTCTCAACCGCGCTTCGCGCTAGGTTCCTCCAAAACCGAACAGAGAGGACCGCCCGGAATGAAGAAGCTCGCGCTCGCCTTGCTCGCTTGCATGACAACGTTGCCAGCGTCAGCCCAGACCTTCCTGCGCGCCGATGGCCAGCGCATCGTCGACGAGAGCGGCAACCCGGTGCTGCTGCGTGGCATGGGGCTGGGCGGCTGGATGCTGCAGGAAGGCTATATGCTCCAGCTCGGCCAGCTGGGCTCGGGCCAGCAATATCGCATCCGCGCCGCGATCGCCGAGCTGATCGGCGAGGAGAAGACGGCGGAATTCTACAAGGCCTGGATCGACAACCACACGCGCAAGGCGGACATCGACATGATGGCGCGCTGGGGCATGAACTCGGTCCGCCTGCCGCTCCACTACAACCTGCTCACGCTGCCGATCGAGAAGGAACCCGTCGCAGGCAAGGACAGCTGGCTGGAGGACGGCTTCAAGCGCATCGACACGCTGCTCGCCTGGACCAGGGCGAACGGCATGTACCTGATCCTCGACCTGCACGCGGCGCCCGGCGGCCAGGGCAACGACCTGCCGATCGCCGACCGTGATCCCGACAAGCCTTCGCTGTGGCAGAACGCCGAGAACCGCCGCAAGACGATCGCACTGTGGCGCGAGCTTGCCCGGCGCTACGCCGACGAACCCGGCATCGGCGCCTATGACGTGCTCAACGAGCCCAATTGGGACTTCACCGCGCCCGGCGGCGACCATGGCTGCAAGGAGACGAGCAACGCCCCGCTCAAGCAGCTCTATACCGATATCGCCGCCGCGATCCGCCAGGTCGACAAGCGCCACATGATCATCATCGAGGGCAATTGCTGGGGCAACAATTACCAGGGCCTGCTGCCCTTCGCCGACAAGAACACCGCGCTCAGCTTCCACAAATACTGGAACACCAACGACGAAGCCTCGATCGCCGGCGTACTCAAGCTGCGCGAGACCTACGACATGCCGCTCTGGCTGGGGGAATCGGGCGAGAACTCCAATGTCTGGTTCCGCGATGCGATCAGCCTGGTCGAGAAGCACGATATCGGCTGGGCCTTCTGGCCGCTCAAGAAGATCGGCTTCAACAACCCGCTGGAGATCGTGCCCAATCCCGGCTGGGCGAAGCTGGTCGCCTATTGGACCGCCAAGGGCCCGCGCCCGACCGCCGAGGAAGCCTATGCCACGCTGATGCAGCTCGCCCGGCACGACATCCGGCACGAGAACAATGTCTTCCATCCCGACGTGGTCGACGCGATGCTGCGCCAGCCGCACGATCCCAGCCCCCGGTCCTTCGCACCGCTCGGGGTAGCCGCCGAAGGCGCCGAGATCGGCGCCACCGATTATGATCTCGGCCCGGACGGCGTCGCCTATCACGACAGCGACAACGCCAATTACCATGTCTCCACCGGCAAGGCGCGCACGCTGTGGAACAACGGGCGGACCTGGCGCAACGACGGGGTCGACATCGCCCGTGGCGAGGGCGAGAGCCTGTATGTCAGCGACTTCGTGCCCGGCGAATGGATGCGCTACACGCTGGTGGCCGAGGGCGGCGGCAGCTTCGCGGTGGAGATCGAAGTGAAATCCGACACCGGCGGCCCGCTGAGGATCACGCTCAACGGCGGCGCCCCGGTTACGCTCGCAGTGGCCGGCAAGCCCGGCTGGCAGAAATTGCGCCTCCCCGCCCCGGTCTCGCTGCTCGACGGCAACAACAAGCTGGTGCTTGGCTCCGCGGGGTTCGCCGGCAATGTGCGGCTGCTCCGTCTCCTTCCCGCCCGCTGACCCCGTCCGGGTATCGAAACGGCTCGCTCCGGAGCGGTGCAAAGACCCCATCGCGCCGTTGGCCGCCGCAATCGCTTGCGATACAAGGGCCGCACTTTGTTCAACGAGGTACCTGTGCGGAAACTGTCTCAAGCAATCGGCGCGGCTGCGCTGCTCCTCGCCACCCCGGCCTTCGCGCAGGACCGCGCCGATTCCGACGGCCAGTCGACGATCATCGTCCGCGGCAAGGTGCTCGATGCCAAGGAGCAGGCACGGGCGCTGGTCGGCCGGATGTCGGTGCCGGTGGAGGGACAGCTCGCGCGCTACGGCGACGAGGTCTGCCCCTTCGTCTCGGGCTTTACCGATGTCTATGCCCAGAAGGTCGCCGCGCGCATTCGCAAGGTGGCGACGGAGGCGGGCGCGAAGCCCGGCGACGCCAGGTGCCGGCCCAATCTGGTGGTGGTGATCGTGGATGACGGCCGCGAATTCACTCGCGAGCTCTACCGCCTCTATCCCACCCAGTTCACCGACATGGACCCCACCAAGCGCAAGCGCCTGCTCGCCTCCACGGCGGCAGCGCGCAGCTGGACCGTCACGCGCATCCATAACGAGGATGGCCAGATGATCGGCGAATCCCGTTCGAGCGACAGCGACACCAGCGGGAACGGCGCGCGGATCACCATCGGCAACGGCAAGCCGGTGCTGCGCATCCCCCAGGCATCGATCATCAACCAGTCCACCCAGCAGCAGATCGAGCTCGCCTATGTCGTGATCGAGACGCGCGCGACGCTCGGCAAGAACCTGATGCAGGTGGCCGATTATGCCGCGATGCGCGGCCTGATGCAGAGCCGCCCCGAAAAGCTGGCGACCGACGACGACACCATCCTGCGCCTGTTCGAGCCCGGCGCGCTGCCCGGCCCGACGACCCTGACCGCCAGCGATCGTGCCTATCTTTCCGGCCTCTATTATGGCCGCGGCAACCGCAGCGCGGCGTCGCAGATGGGGCAGATCACCTCCGGCGTCGCCAAGAGCACCGGCGAACCGGCAAACCCCTAGTCGGGCGCGGCGGGGCGCCGGCGGCTATTTCGGCGCGATGATTTGCGTTCGCGCCGTCGCCGTCTAGCAAGGGCAGATGGAAAGCCTGTCGCGGATCGTTGCCGATATCGCCGCCGAGATGGCCGCAGCGCCCGATCGCGGCACCCCGGCCCAGTATATCCCGCCCCTCGCCGCCGTGGATCCGGCGCATTTCGGCATCGCGATCACCCTTGCGGACGGCAGCGAATATGCCGCCGGCGACGCGGATCTGCCCTTCTCGATCCAGTCGGTCTCCAAGGTGTTCGCGCTCACCCAGGCGCTGGGCGCGGTGGGGGACCAGCTCTGGCAGCGCGTCGGGCGCGAGCCTTCGGGAAGCGCGTTCAACTCGATCGTCCAGCTCGAGACCGAGCACGGCATCCCGCGCAATCCCTTCGTCAACGCCGGCGCGATCGTGGTCGACGATGTCCTGCTCGGCCGCGGCGCCCCGCGTGAAGTCATCGGCGAGATGCTGCGCTTCGTGCGCGGACTGGCGGGCGACGAGGCGATCCATGTCGACGAAACCGTCGCCCGGGCGGAGCAGGACACTGGCTTCCGCAACTTCGCGCTTGCCCAGTATATGCGCGCCTTCGGCAACCTCCACCGCCCGGCAGAGGAAGTGCTCGGCGTCTATTTCCACCAATGCGCCATCGCGATGAGCTGCCGCCAGCTCGCCCGCGCAGGCCGCTTCCTGATGGCGGGCGGGGTCCAGCCCGATACCGGGCTCAGCATCGTCTCGACGCGCCGCGCCCGCCGCATCAACGCGCTGATGCTCACCTGCGGCCATTATGACGGATCGGGCGAATTCGCCTTCCGCGTCGGCCTGCCGGGCAAGTCGGGCGTGGGCGGCGGGATCCTCGCGGTCGCTCCTGGCATCGCTTCGATCGCGGTCTGGTCGCCGGGGCTCAACGAGCGCGGCAATTCGCAGCTCGGCACGCTGGCGCTCGAGCGGCTGGTCCATCACACCGGCTGGTCGATCTTCGATCCGCGCTAGGGGCAGATCGCGTTCCTGAGGCCTTCGATCGCAGTGATCCTGCCGGCGTCGGCCTGCCACCAGACGCGGGCGATCTCGATGCAGGGGAAGCCCTCCCGCCGCCAGTCGGCGCCGTGCGAGGGCGGGCTGACCGTGAAACCCTGTGCGGCAAGCTCGCGGATCAGCGCTGCTTCGTCACTGCCCCTCGGGAAGCGCGCACGCAGCCGCGCCGTCAGCGCCGGGCTCGCTTTGGCATATTCGCCGGGCAAGTCGCGCAGCAGCGCCGGGGCCTGTGCCTCGCCGGCTCCCGAGCCCGGGAACAGCAGGTTGCCGATGACGACGCCGAGCAGGCCCAGCACCAGGCCACCGCCCGCAATGCGGATCCAGCGCCATGCCGGGCTGCCGCGATCGATCATCTCGCCTTCCCCAAAATGAAAGAGGTCGCCGGGGCGTCTCCCGACGACCCGGCGACCTCCGACATGGTCAGCGGCCGGAAGCTCCAGCCCGGGAGACCATGCGGACCGCTTTGCTTCGGACTGACGCCGTTGATTGGAGGAGAATACCTCCCGGCGCCGTACGATCGGAGGGCTTCCGATCGCGCCTGAAGCTTAGCGGTGCGTCTCCCGAACGAACTGAACCGACCCCATTGCTGAACCATGAGACATCGGATCACCTCCTTTCGCTAGTTGAAGAAGCCTGTGCACTCGAAGGGCACGCCAACTATTTGAATCACCGCGAGTCGCAGAACAAGTCTTGTATAAAATCTTTTTCTGAGCGATTCTGGAATTCTGGGCCGGAAGCTGGCCCGGGCACCCCCGGCATCGCTACCAAAGGCCCGCCGCCGCGACCCGCGGCCTAGCTGCGGCAATCCTCGGCGACGCGCAGGATCTCGGCATAGGCCGGCACCACCAGAGTCGGCAGCCCGCTGCCCTCCACCAGGAAGCGCCCGCGGCTATAGCCCATGGCGTCGAGGACGGAATCGCGCGGCCCCAGATCGGCGGCCAGCCAGGGCGTGGCGCCGGCAGGCAGCGGCTGGACGGGAAGCTGGCGCAGCGTGCTGGTGGTGCGCACCGTCAGGTTCGCCGCACCCTCACCGCGGCGCGACAGCACCACCCGGCCGCGCGCATTGTCGCAGCGCAGGATCAGCTCCGCCTCGGCCCCGGCCACGCCATAGAGCGCGACCGAGCCGCGCCCGTCCTGCTTGTAGGCCCAGGTCCCGGGCGTCAGCGGCCAATCGCGCCAGTCGGCACCCAGCGTGGGGGGCGGCGCGGGCGCGGGTGCCGGAGCGGGCGTGGGCACGGGAACCGGCCGGGGTGCCGGCGGCGGCACGATGGGCGGGGTTTCCGAACAGCCCGCAATGGCAAGCGCGGAGGCGAAGACGAGCAATTGGCGGCGCATGCCCGGCCTTATGGGGGAAGTACCGGAAGGGCTCAACCGCCGCGGCGACGAAACGGCCCGCCGGCGCGTGGCGACGTGCCTAGCGCTTCCCGCCCCATTTCTTCTGCACCTTGCCGTAGCGCGTCTTGCGCGTGCCCGGCTTGCCTTCGTTCGACCGCCCCATGACCGGCGCCTTGCGCTGGTCCTCGGGCAGGCCGAGCTCCTCGGCTTCGAGCGCACGGATCTCGTCGCGCAGGCGCCCGGCTTCCTCGAACTCGAGGTTCGCCGCCGCGTCGCGCATCTTCTTCTCGAGTTCCTCGATATACGCGCGCAGGTTGTGGCCGACCATGTGCGGACGGTCGGCGTCGATCTCGACCGTCACCTGGTCCTTCGAGGCGACGTGCGCGATGATATCGCCGATATTGCGCTTGATCGTCGCCGGCGTGATGCCGTGCTCGCGGTTATATTCCTCCTGCTTCTCGCGGCGGCGGCCGGTCTCGGCAAGCGCGCGCTCCATGCTGCCGGTCATGCGATCGGCATAGAGGATCACCCGCCCCTCGACGTTGCGCGCCGCGCGACCGATCGTCTGGATCAGCGAGGTCTCGCTGCGCAGGAAGCCTTCCTTGTCGGCATCGAGGATCGCGACGAGGCCGCATTCCGGGATGTCGAGGCCCTCGCGCAGCAGGTTGATGCCGACGAGCACGTCGTACACGCCCATGCGCAGGTCGCGGATCAGCTCGATGCGCTCCAGCGTCTCGGTGTCCGAGTGCATGTAGCGGACCTTCACGCCCGCCTCGTGCATATATTCGGTCAAATCCTCGGCCATGCGCTTGGTGAGCGTCGTCACCAGCGTGCGATAGCCCTTGGCCGTGGTCGCCTTGCACTCCTGGATCAGGTCCTGGACCTGCTCCTCGACCGGCTTGATCTCGACCGGCGGATCGATGAGCCCGGTCGGGCGGATCACCTGCTCGACGAACACGCCGCCGGTCTGCTCCATCTCCCAGCCGCCCGGCGTCGCCGAGACATAGACGGTCTGCGGACGCATCGCCTCCCATTCGTTGAAGCGCAGCGGCCGGTTGTCGATCGCGCTGGGCAGGCGGAAGCCGTACTCGGCCAGCGTCACCTTGCGGCGATGGTCGCCGCGCGACATGCCGTTGATCTGGCCGATCGTCTGGTGGCTCTCGTCGACGAAGAGCAGCGCGTTCTCCGGCAGATACTCGAACAGCGTGGGCGGCGGCTCGCCGGGCAGGCGTCCGGTGAGGAAACGCGAGTAGTTCTCGATGCCCGCGCAACTGCCCGTCGCGGCGATCATCTCGAGGTCGAAATTCGTGCGCTGCTCCAGCCGCTGGTGCTCGAGCAGCTTGCCCTCCGCCTCCAGCTCCTTGAGCCGCTCGCTCAGCTCGTGGCGGATGCCCTCCATCGCCTGCTTCATCGTCGGCCCGGGCGTCACATAGTGCGAGTTGGCGAAGACGCGGACATAGTCGAGGCTCGCCACCTTCGCGCCGGTCAGCGGGTCGAACTCGGTGATCTCCTCGATATCGTCGCCGAAGAAGGAAATGCGCCAGGCGCTGTCCTCATAGTGCGAGGGGAAGATCTCCAGGCTGTCGCCGCGCACCCGGAAGGCGCCGCGCCCGAAGGCGGCGTCGTTGCGCTTGTACTGGAGCGCGACCAGCTTGCGGATCACCTCGCGCTGGTCGACCGACTGGCCCTTCTTCAGGTCGAAGATCATCGCCGAATAGGTCTCGACCGAGCCGATACCGTAGAGGCACGACACCGAGGCAACGATGATGACGTCGTCGCGCTCGAGCAGCGAACGCGTCGCCGAGTGGCGCATCCGGTCGATCGCCTCGTTCACCGAGCTTTCCTTCTCGATGTAGGTGTCCGACCGCGGAACGTACGCCTCGGGCTGGTAGTAGTCGTAATAGCTGACGAAATACTCGACCGCGTTCTCCGGGAAGAACGACTTCATCTCGCCATAGAGCTGCGCGGCCAGGATCTTGTTCGGCGCCAGAACCAGCGCCGGGCGCTGCAGCGTCTCGATCACCTTGGCCATGGTATAGGTCTTGCCCGAGCCGGTGACGCCCAGCAGCACCTGATCCCGCTCGCCGGCCCGTGCCTGCTCGACCAGCTCGGGGATCGCGAACCGCTGGTCGCCCGAGGGCTCATATTCGCTGACGAGCTTGAACGGCCGCCCGCCCTCGAGCTTGTCGGGGCGCTGCGGGCGGTGGGGGACAAAGCTCTGCCCGGTCTCGGGCTCGGCCAGGCTGGTGCGAATCTGGATTGCCATCGCGGGGAATATGGGAAGCGGGGGAGGCGGTAGCAATCGCGGCAGGTTACAGTTCGATGAGATCCGATGGCGGCGTGGGATATTTGATTGGCTTGTCGCCGTATCTCTCCTTCAAGACCCGGCGGCGGCGCTCCTCTGGTCCTTCGTCATTGGAAATCTCATCGGGATATTGGAAACTGGCGTCGAATGCTTTTCCGACGATGGCATAGGACAGTGTGGCCCAGGCTTTTCCAGGCCCAGACGCGTACCACGCTTCGAAGAGCACCGTAGAAAGCGCAGCGCTAGCTTCGATATATTCGACACTGTTCCCCCTATCCAGGAACAATGCCTCGTAGATCGCTCCAGGCTCTGCCTCCGCATACAAAAATGCACCATCTGGGTCGCCATCGATCTCGTCGGCTATCGCCTGGCCGATCGCATTGAGGCATTCATCCATGGATTTTTCGGTCATTGTCCTCCCCCTCCGGACGTGTTCTTGAAACGGCGAATATGGGGTTCGCCATCGATCCAATAATACGCCACTATCAAATTAGGCCGCCTAGACAGGCCTTCATAGCTGGCCCGAATATCGACTCTCACCTTTTGACCGGCCTTCAAGGCGTTGTTCCAACTTCGCTCAAGCCCCGCATATGCAGTCACATTGAAGGAACCGTCCTGGGCGAAGTGGTTGAACCAGTCTTTGGGGCCATTGAACACGCGCGCAATGACATGACCGCCGTGATCCTTGGGCAAGCGATCGGGACCGCCCGCCATCTCTTGCGCTTTCCGCGAACGACCCTGCGCTGGATTGCGGGTGAGAATACCAGTCACCCGCTTGAACCGGTTGGCCAAATCCAACTCATACAGATAGCCATTTCTTGAAATCCGTTGATACGTAGCGCTGATCTGCTCCGCCACGGACGGCGGCTTCGCGGGGTTGGGCGGCATCCGCCCATCATGGGTTCCCATATACAGTGCCAGGGCCATGAACTTGCTGCGAGCATCCCGCCCCTCATCCAACGAGCGCTGCGTAGGCAGCATAAGCATCTGCCCTATGCGCAACTTGCCCACGGGAATGCGGTTCAGCCCTGCGAGATCTTCAACGGTCAGCCCCTTCCGCATGCGTGCGATGCTGGTCAGGCTATCGCCCGGTCGAACAACGTAAACTTTCCAGTTCGCCGGATGCCAGGGACTCAGATCGCTGCGATCCGGAACATAGGGATCGCGCTCCGACGGCTGCCGCCGCCCTCCATAATCTTCGCGTATCAGCTTGGCGCCGGCCTCGCGGTCGCGCTGCGTGTGATCCTGCGGCGCATAGCCATTCGGATAGAACCGCCCCTGTCCGACAAAGGTGAAACGGCCGTTCCCGGTATCGTGCCAGGGGTTGAACTTGAACTCGACGCCCGGCGCCGCACGATACCCCGTCCGCAGATAGATCGCGAAGGCGCTCTCAGCCCTTCGGGAATTCGATCGCTTCAATTTCATGTGCCACCTCTCCCCGGGCAGCAACGTGGGGACCCCATGGAACATATCAAGAACAACTGAACCTATTTGGTTCAAATTCACTGCGGGTCCCGGGTATCCCGCCGACCGCGGCGCCAATCGCCCCTTGTAATCCCCCGCAAGTTCCGTTCTGGCTGCCCCGCACGCCAACCCCAGGGGAACATCATGCGTCTGACGATTCTCGCTGCCGGAGCGCTGCTCCCGCTCGCCGCCTGCAACCAGGGGCCCTCGACCGAGGAGAGCGCGCGTCAGACCGGGGTGATCCAGCTGGAGAATGCCAGCATGGAAGAGGTCGCCAAGCAGAGCGCGGCGGCCGAGACCAAGGCGCCCGGCCAGTCGGCGGGCCAGTGGGAGGAAGGCGAGCAGCTGGTCGCGCTCGAGGCCGGCGGCGCACCCGAGGAGAAGGTCGCCCCGCTCAAGGCCGAGATCGGCAAGCCGCCGCGGATGCGCAGCGGCTGCCGCACCGCGCAGGACGTCAAGCCGTTCGACGTCACGCAATTCCCGGCGATGCAGAGCATCTGCCGCTTCCCCAAATTCGCTTCGAAGGCGGGCAAGGTCGATGCGGTGATGGAATGCACCACGCCGGCGGGCCCTTCGCGCGTGTCGATCAGCGGCACCCAGGGTCCCAACGCCTATGACCTGACGATGAAGCGCAGCATGACCATGCCCGGCCAGACCAAGGAATCGTCGATGACGATCCGCCTGACCGGCAAGCGCCTGGGCGCGTGCAAGGCGTGACCCGCCACGGCGCATGCCGCACGGGCATGCGCCGATCAGCCGGCGTCAATATTCGCGACGATAGGCGATGCGCCACATCAGCGTGGCGGTAGCGGCAGCGAACAGGGCCAGGATACCGCTGGTCGCCAGCGCGCTGAGCCAGCGTAGCACGAGCGCGCGATTGTCCATCGGCGGCATCTCGAACAGCCCGAAGCCATAGGTCTGCGCGCCGATGAAGATGGCGAGCGCGGTCAGCGCGCCGACCAGCGCGGCATGGCGCGCGCGGCGCAGCCCGGCGACATGCATTGCCACCCAGACCGGCCCGCCCACCGCGGTGATCGCGATGCCGGCGATCAGGCTGCCGATCATCCAGCCGCCGACCAGGCTGAGCGGGTCGCGCTTGCCGCCGAGCAGCAGCAGCCCGAGCACGATCAGCCCGGCAAACATACTGCCCACGCCCAGCGCCAGGCCGGCGCGGTCGATGGTCGTGTCATAGCTTCGCACGGCGCTGGCGGCGCGGTCGTTCACTTGGGACCCCCTCCCGGATTCGCGGGAGGATAAACCCGGGCGCCGAGTCCCTTCAAGCACCTGAAAGATACGGAGGCCGCCCGAAACGGAACGGCCCCCGCGGCGCTCAGTTGACGATGGTGAAGCCGGGCACCGGCCGCGTCTCGCCGCCGTCATGATACATGTCGATATGGACATCGACCGCGTCCTTGCCGGGGCAGGTCACTTTGTAGAGATCGACGATGAAGCCATAGGGCCCTTCGCCGACATTGCCGGCGCGATCGAATTTCGGCGCGGTGCCATCCTCGCAGCGCAGCTTGCGCAGATAGGCGACTTCCCCCTCGGGCATGTTCTCGCGCACCGGATTCGCCTTGCTGCCGAGCGGCGATTCCGCGGCCTTGGCGATCGCCTTTTCGAGCTTGTTGCCCTTCATTCCCGCGCCCATCGACAGCATCATGTCGCGGCCCTTGTTGGGCAGCTTGCCTTCCTGCTTCTCCTGGATCGGCGCGGCGGCGATCCCCATTGCCGCGATCACGGCCAGGGCAATGAACTTGCGCATCTGTCTCTCCCCCTTCGAGAGGCCGCAGCCTAGCGCATCCGCGCCAAAGCGGAAGTCAGCGCAGCGCGTCGAAATTCCCGTTTCGGATGCAGCGATCGAGCCCGGCATAATCGGGCGCGCGCGGCGCAGCACCCATCGGCGGCACCTCGAAGCCCTGCCCGATCGGATGCGCGGCAAAGCTGGCCGGATCCTCGCCCGCGCATTGCATCATGCCGCGCAGCATTTTCGGCGGGGTCGCATAGCCTTCGCGCGACAGGCGGAAGGTGCCCCAATGCACCGCCAGCGAAGGCGGGCGGCCCAGCCCGTCCCATACCCGGATCGCGTCCTTCGGCCCGATATGGCTGCCGCTCTCCATCTGCCCTTCATCGAAGCGGAAGGCACCGATCGGGATCGCAGCGAAGCGGATCGGACCCAGCGCCGCTGCCTCGGCTGGCCATTTGCCGTCGCCGAGGCCGGTATCGCCGGCGAAGAAGAAATTGCCGTACGGCAGCCGCACCAAGAAGCTCGACCAGAGCGCACGATTGCGATCGGCGAACCAGCGGCTGTCCCAATGGTGGCTGCGCGTCACATGGACGACCGCCGGCCGCGGCGCCCGATACGGCTTGCCCTTCTCGGGCTCCTCGGAACGGATCGCGATCGCTTCCTCGCCCCAGTCGCGCGCGACGACACCCGGGCAATCGCCGCAATCAAACATCGGCGGCGACGGAATCCCCGCCTGATGCAGCAGCGTGTCGTTGCCCAGGCTGGTGACGATGATCGGATGGTCGCGGTCCCAGAGCCGCTTGAGCGTCGCCAGGTCCATATGGTCGTAGTGATTGTGGCTGACGAGGACGATATCGATCTTCGGCAGATCCTCGAAGCGCACGCCGGGCTCGGCCACCCGCTTCGGGCCGAAGCCATAGGGGCCGACCGTCTCGCTCCACACCGGGTCGGTGAGGATGTTGAGCCCGCTCGCCTGCACCAGCACGCTGGCATGGCCGATCCAGGTCACGCGCATCCGTTCACCCTCCACGCTGGCCGGCGGCTTGGAGGGCGTCACCGCAACCTTGTCGGGCCAGGCCGGTCGCGTCGGATCGCCGAATATCTGCTGCCAGAGCAATTTGTTGCGGCGCGTGGCGGAAATATCGAGCGCATCGCCGCCGTCCGGGTTGAAGAAGCGCTTGCCGTCGAAATGGCCGCTGACCGGCCCGGTATAGTAGATGCGATCGAGGAAGAAGGGCGCGGCCGTGGCGACGAGGCAGAACGCCACCACGATCCAGAGCAGCGAAGCGAGAGCAATCCGGATCAGGCGCATTGCCCACTTTATCGTTACGCCTTCGCCCGTCTTCAAGCTTGATCGTGGCAGGCCCGCCAGCCTAACCCCGGCGCCATGAATCCGCTTCCCCAGACTCCGGAACAGGCAGCAGCAGAGCTCGAGAAGCTCGCCGCCGAAATCGCGCACCACAACCGGCTCTACCACGCCGAGGATGCGCCCGAGATCAGCGACGCGGACTATGACGCGCTGATGCGGCGCAACACCGCGATCGAGGCGGCCTTCCCCGATCTGGTCCGCGCCGATTCGCCGTCGAAGCTGGTCGGCGCGGCCCCGTCGGGCGCCTTGTCCAAGATCGCCCATGCCCGACCGATGTTCAGCCTCGACAATGGCTTCAACGACGAGGATGTCGCCGACTTCCTCGGCCGCGTCCGCCGCTTTCTCAACCTTGGCGATGCCGAGCCGGTCGCGCTGACCGCGGAGCCCAAGATCGACGGGCTGTCCTGCTCGCTGCGCTATGTGAACGGCAAGCTGGTCCAGGCGCTCACCCGCGGCGACGGCCAGATCGGCGAGGACGTGACCGCCAATGCGCGCACGATCCGGGACATCCCGCATGAGATCAGCGGTGCGCCCGAAATCTTCGAGGTGCGCGGCGAAGTCTATATGGCCAAGGAGGATTTCGCCGCCCTGAATGCCAGGCTGCTCGCCGAGGCCGAGGCAAGCGGCAAGGAAGCCCGCCAGTTCGCCAATCCGCGCAACGCCGCCGCCGGCTCGCTGCGCCAGAAGGACGCGACCGTAACCGCCTCGCGCCCCCTGCGCTTCTGGGCCTGGGGCTGGGGCGAAGTCACGGCGCTGCCGGGCGAGACCCAGGTCGCGGTGATCCGCGCGATCGAGGCGATGGGCTTCCCGGTCTCGGACCTGTTCATCGGCCCCGTCGATCTCGATGCCGCGCTGGCGCAGTACCGGAAGATCGAAGCGGTGCGCGCCGACCTGCCCTTCGATATCGACGGCGTGGTCTACAAGGTGAACCGGCTCGACTGGCAGGCGCGGCTCGGTTTCGTCGGCCGCTTCCCGCGCTGGGGCCTGGCGCACAAATTCCCCGCCGAGCGCGCCCAGACGATCCTGCGCGCGATCGACATCCAGGTCGGCCGCACCGGCAAGCTCACGCCCGTGGCGCGACTCGAGCCGGTCACTGTCGGCGGCGTCGTCGTCACCAACGCCACGCTGCACAATGCCGACGAGATCGCGCGGCTCGGCGTGCGCCCCGGCGACCGCGTCGTCCTCCAGCGCGCAGGCGACGTGATCCCGCAGATCGTCGAGAACCTTACCCGCGACGAGGCACGCGAGCCCTGGGCCTTCCCGACCCATTGCCCGATCTGCAATTCCGAAGCGGTGGCGGAGGAAGGCGAAGTCGATATCCGCTGCACCGGCGGGCTGATCTGCCCGGCCCAGCGGCTCGAGCGGCTCAAGCATTTCGTCAGCCGCGGCGCGCTCGACATCGAGGGGCTGGGCGAGAAGACGCTGGTCGAGTTCCTCGATCTCGGCTGGATCGCCGAGCCGGCGGACATCTTCCGCCTTGCCGCGCACCGCGAGGAGCTGCTCGGGCGCGAAGGCTGGCAGGAGAAGTCGGTCGATGCGCTGATCGCCGCGATCGAAGCCAAGCGCGCCCCCGACGCGGCGCGGCTGCTGTTCGGTCTGGGCATCCGCCATATCGGCGCGATCACGGCACGCGACCTGCTCAAGCGCTACACCACCCTGCCCGCGCTGCAGGCGCTGGCCGACGAGGTGATCGCGCTGCGCGATGCCACCCCGCCCCAGATCGGCGAGACCGAGGCCAAGCATCGCGCCCGGCTCGACAAGGCCATCGCCGAGCATATCGGCGTCGAGAATGTCGGCGGTGCGGTCGGCCAGGCGCTGGCGGACTTCTTCCACGAGCCGCACAATCGCGCGGTGTGGGACGACCTGCTGCGCGAGGTGGCGCCGCCGCCCTACATCGTCGAAACCCGCGAATCGGAAGTCTCGGGAAAAACGCTGGTTTTCACCGGCACGCTGGAGGCGCTGAGTCGCGACGAAGCCAAGGCCCAGGCCGAATCGCTGGGCGCGCGAGTCGCCGGATCGGTGTCCGCGAAGACCGATCTGGTGATTGCCGGGCCCGGCGCCGGATCGAAGCTGAAAAAGGCCGCGGACCTCGGGATTCGCGTCATTTCCGAGAGCGAATGGCTGCAAATCGTCGCCACGGTGGCGTGACTTTTTTGCAACGCAACAATCCTGAATTACAGATTAACAGCCCGCCCCAGCATGACTCGGATTGACTGTCACAGGACCGACATAAAACAATAGCATGGGCGGCGACGACGGTGAACCGCACCGCGTTCAGTGCACACGATAAGCACACACCGAAAGGGAAACACCTCTAATGCGCACCAAGCTTTTTGCGGGCGTGGCTTTTGCCGCGCTGCTGATCCCGGGGGCCGCCTTCGCGCAGTCGACCGGTTCCGCGGACTTCGAGGGCGAGGAAATCGTCGTCACCGGTTCGCGTGTGAACACGGGTCAGATCACCATCCCCGATGAGCCGAAGACGCGCGTCACGGTGGGCGCCGAGACGATCTCGCGCCAGCGCCCCGGCCAGACGGTCAACGAAATCATCAACCTGGTTCCGGGCGTCAGCTTCCAGAACAACGACGCGACGGGCGCCGCGGGCGGCACCTTCACGATCCGCGGCTTCGACAGCTCGCGCATCTCGCAGACGCTGGACGGCATTCCGCTGAACGACACCGGCAACTATGCGATCTACACCAACCAGCAGCAGGATCCGGAAACGCTCGAATCGGTGAGCGTGAACCTGGGCACCACCGACGTGGACAGCCCCACGGCATCGGCCGTCGGCGGCACCGTCAACATCCGCACCCGCGTTCCCTCGGAGCAGTTCGGCGCGATGCTGTCGGGCACCTATGGTGACTATATCGGCATCGGCAACAACATGAGCCGCCCGATGTTCCGCATGTTCGGCATGGTCGACACCGGCGACATCGCCCACACCGGCGTCCGCGCCTTCTTCTCGGCTTCGAACCTCGAAGCCCGCCAGCCGTTCAACAACTATGGCCGCCTGAAGAAGCAGCAGTATAACGGCCGCATCTACAAGAGCCTGGGCGACAATGGCGACTTCGTCTCGCTCGCCGGCCAGTACAACGAGAACCGCAACAACTTCTTCGGTTCGGTTCCGCTGCGCACCGATCGCTATGCGAGCTACACCCTCGTTCCGGCGACCCCGACCACCCCGGCCTTCATCCAGGGCCTGGGCACCCGCATCACCGGTCCGAACAGCGCCAACCGCTTCCCGTGGAACCGCGACGAGCGCTACTACAACATCAACTATCCGTGCACGATCAACACCGCGGCACGTCCGGGTCTCGCCGACACGCCGTCGGCCGCTCCGGTTGCTCCGACCGCCGGCGCCAGCTGCGGCCAGGAATTCGATCGTCGCTACAACCCGTCGAACACCGGCAGCCTGCGCTTCGGTTCGCGCTTCTCGCTGACCGACAGCCTCGTCTTCACGCTCGACGCCAGCTACCAGTACACCAAGGCCAATGGCGGCGGCACGGTCAGCCTGCTCGAGGGCTGCGGCACCCAGGGCAGCACCACGCTGCGCACCTGCGGCGCGGGCACCTACACCGGCGTGATCAACACCACCGGCAACACCGGCAACGGTTCGCCGGGCGGCTTCGGCTATTATGTCGGCCGCGACCTGAACGGTGACGGCGACACCCTCGACACGATCCTCGCGATCGCGCCGAGCCAGACCCAGACCCGCCGCTTCGGCGCAGTCGCCAACCTGATCTATGACCTGAACGACAACAACCGCGTTCGCCTGACCTACACCTTCGACTATGGTCGTCACCGTCAGACCGGCGAAGCCGGCCTGGTCGGCACCGACGGCGAGCCGTTCGACGTGTTCCCGGTCAACAACGGGATCCTGGACTCGAAGGGCGCCCTGATCGAGAAGCGTGACCGCAAGTCGATCGCGATGCTCAACCAGGTGTCGGGCGAATATCGCGGCCAGTTCATGGACGAGAAGCTGATCGTCAAGGTCGGCGTCCGTGCACCGTTCTTCGAGCGTCGTCTCGACCAGCGCTGCTTCACCGTGCAGGGCAACGGCAACGTCTCGTGCATCTCGCCGAGCCAGGTTGCCGCCTATGCGGCCGCCAACCCCTACACCTACTTCGCGCCGGGCGTGACCACGGTCGGCACGGTCGTTCGTCCGACCACCGGTTCGTGCGCCATCACCACCCGCGCCTGCGTCGTCGGCTTCGCCCCGCCGCAGAAGCGCACCTTCAACTACAACCGCGCGCTTCCGAACGTCGGCGTCACCTACAAGTTCGGTGACGGCTACAGCGTCTATGCCAGCTATGCGAAGGGCCTCTCGGTCCCGGGCACCGACAACCTGTACAACTCGTTCTACTATGCGGCCGGTTCGCCCCAGGCGAAGCCGGTGCCGGAAACCACGGACAGCTTCGAAGGTGGCTTCCGCTACAACACCGGCAGCATCCAGGCGCAGCTGTCGGGCTGGTACACCAAGTTCCAGAACCGCACCGTCTCGGTCTACGACATCGAGAGCGACACCAGCGTGTATCGCAACCTCGGCGCCGTCGATAAGTATGGCTTCGAAGCGTCGATCGCCTATCGTCCGGTCCGCGACCTGACGGTCTATGCCTTCACTTCGTACCTGCACTCGAAGATCAAGGACAACATCGAGGCCGGCGTGACCTCGACCGGCACCGTCAACTACTTCCAGACGGCCGGCAAGCGTGAAGGCGGCTCGCCCGACTGGACCGTCGGTGGCCGCGTCCAGGGCACCATCGGCCTGTTCGACATCGGCGTGCAGTCGAAGTACACCGGCCCGCGCTTCGTCAACGACGAGAACCTGCCGGTCTATGGTTGCGCTGGCACCATCAGCGGCGGTCTCTGCCCGAGCGCGCAGCAGTACGTGATCTACTATGCGAAGATCCCGGCCTATGCGGTTGTCGACCTCGACGTCCGCTTCAACCTGGGCAAGCTGCTCGACAACCAGAAGACCTACTTCCAGCTCAACGTCAGCAACCTGTTCGACCGGTTCTACGTTGGCGGCCTGTCGGGCTCGTCGGGCTTCGTCGGCCTCCCGAACCGCTACTCGGTCGGCAACGCCATCATCGGCACGCCGCGCTCGATCACCGGCTCGCTGGTCGTCGCTTTCTAAGCGACCCGCCTGACGGCAACGAATTCCGCCGCTCCGGGCAACCGGGGCGGCGGTTTTCGTTTCGGGCACTCACGGTTTTGCCCTCGCGCCGCGCCGATGGTAGAGGCGGGTTCGTGGCGACCCTCGACCCAAGCTCTCCGTTCTTCGCGCAGCCGGTAAAGCCTCCGGTCGCGCTGTCGCGTCCGTTCTTCGAGGACAAGAACCGCGCCTTCTGGATGCTCCAGGCGGGCGGCTGGACCGGCTATCTGCTGCTGCGCACCGTGGTGTCGCTGTCCAACGGCTTCAGCGTCGAAGGCGTGATCGCGGTGATCATCGAGGCGATCATCGGCTATTGCCTCACGCTGCTGCTCTCGACGCTGTACGGCACGTACCGCCGGCTGCCGCGCATCCCCGCGATCCTGCTGACGCTGGCGACGCTCGGCACCGCCACCGTGATCTACGCGGTGCTCGATGCCTTCATCTATTCCTTCATCAAGATGCCGGAGCCGAGCATCTCGATCAATCTCGTCGTCGGCACGGTGTTCATCAACTTCACCGTGCTGGCCGGCTGGTCGGCGCTCTATTTCGCGGTGAACTTCTACCTGGTGGTCGAGCGCCAGATCGACCAGATGCAGGCGCTGGAGATGCAGGCCAGCCAGGCCCAGCTCGCGATGCTGCGCTACCAGCTCAACCCGCATTTCCTGTTCAACACGCTGAACTCGATCTCGACGCTGGTGCTGCTCAAGCAGACCGAGCGGGCGAACATCATGCTCAGCCGCCTCTCCTCCTTCCTGCGCTACACGCTCGCCAACGAACCGACCGCGCATGTCACGCTCCAGCAGGAGGCCGAGACGCTGAAGCTCTATCTCGAGATCGAGAAGATGCGCTTCGACGATCGCCTGCGCCCGGTGTTCGAGATCGACGAGCGCGTCGCCAAGGCGCGGCTGCCGTCGCTGCTGCTCCAGCCCTTGGTCGAGAACGCGATCAAATATGCGGTGACCCCGCAGGAGGAGGGCGCCGAAATCACCGTCTCCGCTCGGCTCGCCGGAGAACGGGTGCAGATCACCGTATCCGACACGGGTCCGGGATTGATCGAAGCCAAGCAGCGGCCGACTCTTTCAACCGGCGTGGGGCTCGCCAATATCAAGGAGCGGTTGGCCCAGGCTTTCGGGCCTGACCATCGATTTGAAGCGCGTTCGGACCCAGGGAAGGGGTTCAGCGTTGAGATCGAGATACCGTTCCAGATCGAGGAACCTAATCGAGAGGCCGCATGACCATTCGGACCATCCTGGTAGACGACGAATCCCTGGCAATTCAGGGGCTCGAGCTCCGGCTCCAGGAACATGAAGATGTCGAGATCATCGACAAATGCTCGAACGGGCGCGAAGCGATCCGTTCGATCAAGACGCACAAGCCAGACCTTGTCTTCCTCGACATCCAGATGCCCGGCTTCGACGGGTTCTCCGTCGTCCAGGGCCTGATGGAAGTCGAACCGCCGCTGTTCGTGTTCGTGACCGCCTATAGCGATCATGCCATCCGCGCCTTCGAGGCGCAGGCGATGGATTACCTCATGAAGCCGGTCGAACCCGCCCGGCTCGCCGACACGATCGAGCGGGTGCGCCAGCGCCTGAGCGAGAAGCGCGGCGTCGAGGAGATCGAGAAGCTCAAGGAAGTACTCGCCGAAGTCGCACCCGACGCGGCCGACGAGATCGCCGCCTCCGCCGTCGATGGCGAGATGGCGTCGAGCCGCTTCGAGAAGCTCATCAACATCAAGGATCGCGGCCAGATCTTCCGCGTCGACGTCGACACGATCGAGCGGATCGACGCGGCCGGCGATTACATGTGCATCTACACCGGCGACAACACGCTGATCCTGCGCGAGACGATGAAGGATCTGGAGAAGCGGCTCGATCCGCGCCGCTTCCAGCGCGTCCACCGCTCGACCATCGTGAACCTCGACCTGGTCCGCCAGGTCAAGCCGCACACCAATGGCGAGTGTTTCCTGGTGCTCGATTCGGGCGCGCAGGTGAAGGTGAGCCGCAGCTACCGCGACGTCGTCGCGCGCTTCGTCCACTAGGCGCCGCACCTCAGGAAAAATCCGCAGTCGCGGGCGTGACCGGACCGGCGCGCCCGCGATTTTTCTATAATGGAGGGTGCACCAGCACCCAGCCTCTCCGGCGACCGCCAAGCCGCGTGGCCGCCTGCCCCTCGCACTCGCGTGGCAGGCGCTGCTGCTGCTCGCCCCCGGCCTGCTGATCTTCGCGCCGCCCGTGAACGGCACGATGCTCCTCGTGCCGCTCTATCCGGCCAGCGCCGCCACGGTGGAGGATGCCGCCCTGGCAGCCGGCGGGACCCCGGGCGCCGTGGGCCCGCTGCCGCGCTCGCGCTTCGTCCAGGGCGATCGTGCCCGCCTGCTCCCCGCCGCGCTCCGCCGCGGCATGATTCTCGTCAGCGTATCGCCGCGCATCTGCGGCGAATTCCAGATGGAACCCCAGCAATGACCGAACTCTCCCTCGACGCGATGCGCCGCATGGGCATGAAGCTGCTCGCCGCCCTGATGGGCGTGATGGCGCTTGCCACCGTCGTCGGCACCTTCTTCACCAGCGTGGGCAATGAGGGCATCGCCCTGTTCCTCGCGCTGGCGCTGCCCGCCTGGCCGATCTGGCTGGCGCTGGGCGGCCGCACCGATGCGCAGGCCCGCATGGTGGTCACCATGACGATGGTCGCCCAGCCCGCGGTGATGCTGTTTGTCTTCCAGGGTCAGCCCTGGCAGGTCGACCTGCACATGCTGTTCTTCGCCTCGCTCGCCACCACGGCGATGCTGGTCGACTGGCGCGCGATCGTCGCCGGCGCCGCCGTCGTCGCGCTCCACCATCTCGGGCTCGGCATGCTGGTGCCCGACTGGGTGTTCCTCAACGGCGGCGGCCTCGGCCGCATCCTGCTCCACGCGGTGATCCTGATCGCCGAGACCGGTGCGCTCGTCTTCCTCTCGGCCCAGCTCGCCGGGCTGATCGACGCGCTCAACACCGAGACCCGCCAGCGCGCCGAGATCGAAGCGCGCACCGCCGCCGAGCGCGCGCGCCACGAGGCCGAGCTCACCACCGTCATCGAGACGGTCAGCGCCAGCCTCTCCGCGCTCGCCAGGGGCGATCTGCGCAGCGGCATCGCCGGGCACCTGCCCGCCGCCTATGCCGCGCTCGAGGCCGACTTCACCCAGGCGGTGGAAAGCCTGAGCAAGCTGATCGGCTCGGTCGGCATGGGCACCGAGGCGATCCGCCTCGCCTCGAGCGAGATCGCCGCCGCGTCGGAAGACCTTGCCCGCCGCACCGAGAGCACCGCCGCCAGCCTCGAGCAGACCAGCGAGGCGATCGGCCAGATGGACCACCGGCTCAAGGCGATCGCGATCAGCGCCGACGGCGTCGTCGCCCGTGCCGACGAAGCGATCCTCACCGTACGCGAGAGCCGCACCGTGGCCGATGAAGTCGTCGGCGCGATGGGCCGCGTGTCGGACAGCGCCAAGGGCATCGACGATGTGATCGAGGGCCTCGACAAGATCGCCTTCCAGACCCGCGTGCTCGCGATGAACGCCGCTGTGGAAGCCGGCCGTGCCGGCGAGGCGGGCCGCGGTTTCGCCGTGGTCGCCGATCTCGTCTCCGCGCTGGCGATGCGCGCGGAAGAGGAAGCCAAGCGCGCCCGCGAGCAGCTGACCGTCACCCAGGAAGACATCCAGAACGCCGTCGGCGCGGTCGGCAAGGTCGATGGCGCGCTCGGCAGCATCTCGGAGCATGTCGCCCAGGTCCACCAGCTGCTCGGCGCCATGGCCGAGGACAACCAGACCCAGGCCGCCGCGATCGGCCGGATCAGCAGCGCGATCGGCACGATGGACGCCACCACCCGCCAGAACGCCGCAATGGTCGAGGAAACCTCCGCCACCGCGCGCAAGCTCAGCGACGAAGTCGAGGTACTGGCCGACAGTGCCGCGCAGTTCCAGGTGGCGGACGCCCCGGCGAACCCGATTCGCCGCAACGCCCCGGCGAGCACCCGGCTGCATTGAGCCGACTGCGCTTCCATCTTGCACCGCCGCCCCGGCACGCGCCGGGGTGGTAGCGCAAACACGCGGCACCTGTCGCGAAACCCGCACCAGCTAACGCCACCCAACACAAAAGGACGCTACGGACTCTTGCGGTTGTTCTGATGCCGATCTAGAACAATAAGAGAACAAGAGGGGTTCCCAAATGTCCGCAAAGTTCCAGAGCTTCGCCGCGCTGCACGTGCCCGGCGATCCGGTGATCCTGTTCAACGTGTGGGACGCGGGGAGCGCCCGCGTCGCCGAGCGTGCGGGGGCGAAGGCGATCGCCACCGGCAGCGCCTCGGTCTCGACCGCGCATGGCTTTGACGATGCCGAGGCGCTGCCGCTCGAACTCGCGCTCGCCAATGCCCGGCGCACCGTCGCCGCGGTGGCGCTGCCGGTAAGCGTCGATTTCGAGGGCGGCTATGCCGTCGATCCCGATGCGGTTGCCGCCAATGTCGAGAAGCTTGCCGCCACCGGCGCGATCGGCTGCAATTTCGAAGACCAGGTCGTCGCGAGCAACGGCACCGCGGCACGCGTGATGCACAGCGCCGTGGAGCAGTCCTCGCGCATCGCGGCGATCCGCTGGACGGTGGGCCCGAACTTCTTCCTCAACGCCCGCACCGATATCTTCCTGATCGCGCCGGGCGACACGCATGACGCGGCGATGGCCGATGCGGCGATCGAGCGGGGCAAGGCCTATGCCGATGCCGGCGCCAGCGGCTTCTTCGTCCCCGGCCTGGCCGACCTGGCGCTGCTCGAGCGCGTGGCCAAGGCCGTGCCGCTCCCGGTCAACTTCATGGCCTTCCCCGGCGCGCCCGAGGCGAAGGCCGTGGCGGAAACCGGCGTGGCCCGCATCAGCCACGGCCCCTTCCCCCACATGGCCGCGCTCAAGGCCTTCGAGGACGCGGCACGGGCGGTGTTCGGGGGATGAACCGATGACGCGGGAACGAACACCCTGCGTCTATATCCTCGCCAGCGGTCCGAGAGGCACGATCTATATCGGCGTAACCTCGGACCTGCCCGGCCGGCTCTTCCAGCATCGTAATGGCATCACGGGTGGCTTCGTGCACGAGCACCGGGTCTACCGGCTGGTCTGGTACGAAGTCGCCGAATGCATGGAATCGGCCATCGCCCGCGAGAAGCAGCTCAAACGCTGGCACCGCGACTGGAAGCTCAACCTGATCGAACGCCAGAACCCCGAATGGAACGACCTGGCACCGCGTCTGGGAATTGCCGAGCCGCTGCCCCAACCCCCACCGTCATGCTGAACTCGTTTCAGCATCCAACGCGCGGCGGGCGACGCCGCCTGATCCGCCAGGCTACGGCCCGGCCCAGCCTTGGACCCTGAAACATGTTCGGGGTGGCGACGCCGGTGAGGCAGCCAAGCTTCGAAAGTCCGGACTGAACCTGCGCCGGCCCGCGAACTGCCGAACCGCCGCCCCAAACTCACCGTCATGCTGAACTTGTTTCAGCATCCAACGCGCGGCAGGCGATACCGCCTGATCCGCCAGGCCATGGCCAAGCCCGACCTTGGACCCTGAAACAAGTTCAGGGTGACGAGGAATTCTGATGCTCCGTCTTTCCTGCGCGGAGGGGCTAGGAATGTAGGATTTCACCTGCCACCCCCGACAGGCTCTTTCTCATCGTCGAACACTCCCCCGAGGCGCACAAAACCGCACCCCCGCGCACATGCGTGGGAGTATCAAGAGATTCAATGAATCGCGCAGCCAACCGGCCGAAGATCAGCCCTCGGCCGTCTCTTCCGCTTCGCCGGCGGCCGGGCGCTCGAACCAGGCTTCCACCGGGCCGTTCAGCTTGATGGTCAGCGGGTTGCCCTTGCGGTCGACCTTGTTGCCCAGCGCGGCGCGGATCCAGCCTTCGGAAATGCAATATTCCTCGACGTCGCGGCGCTCGACGCCCTTGAAGCGGATGCCGATGCCGCGCTCCAGCAGTTCGCGCTGGAAAAAGGGGCTGTTCTGGTTGACCGACAGGCGGTCCGGAGGCGTATCACTCATGGCCGAGCCCTTTGCCGCTATTGGCGCAGGCTTTCAAGATAACGGTGGATCGACGAGACCACCACCGATCCCTCGCCCACCCCGGACGCGACCCGCTTCACCGATCCCGAGCGGACATCGCCGACCGCGAAGATGCCGGGCTTGGACGAGCAGAAGAAGGTCTCGCCGCTACCCGTCCGCACGAAGCCGGAGGAATCGAGCGCCAGGCAGTCCTCAAGCCAGTCGGTCGAGGGCACCGCGCCGATCATGACGAACAGCGCCCCCACCCGGCGGCGGCTGGTCTCGCCGGTCTTGCGGTCGGTCCAGCGCAGCCCTTCCAGGTGCCGCTCGCCCTCCAGCTCGGTCACTTCGGTAAAGGGATGGAGCGTGATCCGGTCCGATGCCTCGATCCGGTCGATCAGATAGCGCGACATGGTCTCGGCCAGGCCCTTGCCGCGGACCAGGATATGGACGTGCCCGGCGCTGCGCGCGAGGTAGATCGCCGCCTGCCCCGCCGAATTGCCGCCGCCGACGACCACCACTTCCTGTCCGGCGCACAGCCCGGCCTCCATGTTGGTCGCGGCGTAATAGATGCCATTGCCTTCCAGCGCGGCATAATTGGGCAGGTCGAGCTTGCGGTAGCGCGCGCCGGTGGCGACGACCACGGCGCGGGCCTTGATCTCGGTGTCGTCGTCGAGCCGAACGGTGAATGGCGTCTGCGAGCAGTCGAGCCCCACCGCGCCGCGCGAGATCAGCAGCCGCGCCCCGAATTTCTGCGCCTGCACCTGCGCCCGCCCCGCCAGCGCCTGGCCCGAGATGCCGGTCGGGAAGCCCAGATAGTTCTCGATCTTGGAGCTGGTCCCCGCCTGTCCGCCCGGCGCGATCGACTCGATGACGATGGTATCGAGCCCTTCCGAGGCGGCATAGACCGCCGAGGCGAGCCCTGCCGGTCCGCCGCCGACCACGGCAACGTCGTGGACATGGCTCGGGTCGAGCTCGACGGTGAGGCCCAGCGCATCGGCGACCTGGCCGTTGCTCGGCCGGCGCAGCGTCTGGCCGCGGACCACCACCACCGGCAGATCCTCGGGGCTGAGCTGGAAACATTCGAGGAAGCCGCCGGCATCGGCATCGGTCTCGGTGTCGATCTGGCGATGCGGCAGGCCGTTGCGGCGCAGGAAGCTCTCGATCCGCGCGGTGGCGGCGCCGTGCGCGGGCCCGATCAGCGCGATGCCCGCCTCGCCATGGAGCATCATCCCCACCCGGCGCAGGATGAAGGCGCGCATCACCACTTCGCCGATATCCGGCTCGGATGCGATCAGCCGGCGAAAATCGAGCCGCTCGACCCGGGCGACCCTGGTGCCCGGTCGTGCCCGGGCGGAGACGAGGATCTTGCGGTCGTTGAACAGGTCGAGCTCGCCGGTGAACTGGCGCGGCCCATGGACATGGACGACA
Source organism: Sphingomonas sp. NIBR02145 (assembly GCF_027359115.1). Lineage (NCBI taxonomy): Bacteria > Pseudomonadati > Pseudomonadota > Alphaproteobacteria > Sphingomonadales > Sphingomonadaceae > Sphingomonas > Sphingomonas sp. NIBR02145. The sequence goes on from NZ_CP114791.1 coordinate 2,964,262, forward strand.
TGCTCGCAGCCCTTGGCATTCGCATCGAGCACTTCGACCGCGCCTTCGAGGACCAGGAAGAAGTCGACGCTGCGCTCGCCCCGCTCGAACAGCATGCCGCCATCCGGCCAGTCCTCGACGCTGCCGAACGCGGCGACGCGCCCGGCCATGTCGTCATTGAGTTCCGGAAAGGTCTGGGCCTCCCGCCGATAGGGATCGGAAGGATCGGCGGCGAGCTGCGGCTGCAGGTGCGAATCGGTGCCCATGGCCGCAGCGTAACAAGGGGGTGGCCGGTGACCACCCCCCTGAAAGTGTTAGCGGCAGTAACGCACCCGGACCGGACGATCGAGATACGGATCCCAGACGCGGCGGGTCTCGCACCAGCCGCGATACGAGCGGTAGTGGTTGCGGTAGTAATAGCCGTCGGTCGGGTAATAGCCGTGATCGCGGTAATAGCCGCGATCATAGTCGTAGCGGCGGTCATTGTTGTTGGCGATCGCGGCGCCGATGGCCAGGCCGGCGATGCCCGCGACGATCGCGGTGCCGGTATCGTCATGGCCGCGATAATGGTGGCGGTCGCCATAATAGCCGCCGCGATAGCGCTGCGCCTCGGCCGACGGTGCGAAGGCGGTGAGTGCCGCGGCACCCATGGCGAAGCCGAGCACCACCCTCTGCGTGAACTTGAACATCATATCCTCCTCAACTGATGGCGCCTCCGGCTGCCCGAGGAGGGACGAGTCGCGGCGCTGAGGTTATGGAGATAACGCCCGGTGGCTGAACTGGTTCGGAATCGGTTGTTAAGCGGCGGTTTAGGCGGCTAAGCCCCGGGCATGCGATACTGGCTGCTGCGCTCCGAACCCGATGTCTATGGCTGGGATGACCTGATCAAGGAGGGCGCCACCGAGTGGAACGGCGTGCGCAACTACACCGCCCGCAACTTCCTCAAGGAGATGGAGCCGGGCGACCTGGCGCTGTTCTACCATTCGAACACGGAGAAGGCCGCGGTCGGGATCATGGAGATCACCCGCGCCTGGCAGCCGGATGGCGACGACGGCAAATGGGCGAGCGTGGCGGTGAAGCCTGTGCGCAAGCTAGCCAAGCCTGTCACCCTTGCGATGCTCAAGGCCGAGCCCCGGCTCGCAAAGCTGGAGGTGCTGCGCCAGTCCCGCCTCTCGGTGACGCCGGTGCGCGAGGACGAATGGGCGGTGATCCTCGAACTGGGCGACGCCTGACCCGAAAAAGCCGCGAAGGGTTTTGCACCGCCGGCCGTTAAGGCCCTGCAGTGCAGGACAGTCTATGCCGGTCGGGTGTTGATGCAGAGTGGCGATGACGACGCGATGATGGCCCGGATCGCACGGCGCGATGCGGTGGCCTTCTCGCATCTCGTCGATCTGCATGCCGAGCGGCTGCATCGCATCGCGTGGCGGATGATCGGCGATGCCGCGGAGGCCGAGGACGTGGCACAGGAAGCATTGTTGCGGCTGTGGAGCCAGGCGGGCGGGTGGAAGACCGGCCGCTCGGGGATCGCGGCCTGGCTGACGCGGGTGGCGATGAACCTGTGCCTCGATCGGCTACGCCGCCGACGCTTCGCCAGCGACGAAGCCGTGCCCGAGCGCGCCGACGAAAGCCCCGCCGCCGACGCGCTGCTCGATGCCGAGCGGCTACGGGCGCAGGCGGTGGCGGCACTCGGCGCTTTGCGCGAGCGTCACCGCGCGGCGATCGTGCTGACCTATTATGAGGAGCTGCCGAACCACGCCGCAGCCACCGCGATGGACATGAACCTCAAGGCTTTCGAATCCCTCCTGCTTCGAGCCCGTACCGCCATGCGCGAAGCACTGGCGGCACGCGGTCTGGTATCGCTGGAGCACGCGGCATGAGCGGCGAGCCCTTCACCGCCGGCGAACGTGCCGCACTCGACCGGGCAAGCCCGCCGCCATTGCGTGCCGGATTCGCCAGGGACGTGACGGCGGTGGCGCTGGCCGGCCAATTGCCCCCGCCACGACGGACGCTGCGGGGAAGTATCCGCCGCCACCGTGCGCTCTTCACCGGAGCGGGCGTGCTGCTGCTCACCAGCGCTGCGGCGGCAGCCTCGGGTGTACTCGGCAAGCTGCCCGACCCGCTCCCCGCCATCGCCGCTGTCTTCTCGCCCGCCCCCAAGCCGGCGCCCGTGGTGCATCCCCCGCGACCCAGGTTGGCAAAACCGGCGCCGCAGGCGACTCCGTCAGCTGCTCCGGAGGAGACCAACCCCATCCTCATCCACCGGCTGGAGCGGCGCGCGGCGATCCGCGCCCATATCCAGGCGATGCCGCCCGAGCGGCGCGAGGCGCTGCGTCGTCGCGTCGCCGAACGGCATCCCGAGATCGCCGCCCGCGCCCGGCAATTGCACGCAGAGGGCGATCCGCATCCGATCGCTCGCGCCATTTCCGAGAGCCCGCAAGCCCAGGCGATCCGCGAGCGCTTCGAACGCCGCCGCGCATGGCGGGAGCGACGTCGGATCGAAATGGACCGCGAAGGGAATCTTCCAGTCGACCGTTAGGGGAGCAGCAACCCACGGAGAAAAGCCATGAAGCGCCTGTTGTTTATCGCACCCCTGGCCCTGATCGCCCTGCCCGCCCATGCCCAGTCGTCGCACTCGACCACGGTCGACCGGCCCAATTACCAGGGTTCGCGCACCGTCACGCGAGACGGCCAGGGCAATGTCAGCCGCGGCACCAGCGTCGTCCGCAAGTCCGACGGCGCTATCGCCTCGCACAACTACAGCCGCGTCCGCAGCGATGGCGGCTGGAGCGCCAGCCGGGCCTCGACCGGATTCGGCGGCCGCTCGATTGCACGCAGCCGAAGCTTCCGCCGCCACTGAGCTCTCGTCCGGCGGCCCGCAATCCCGCGGGCCGCCGAAACCCTCAGGGCACCACCAGCGGGCGCATCTTCGGCACCACCACCGCAAGTTCGTCCGCAACCATCTTGGAGAAGAAGTCGGCACCGACCGGCCCGAGATGCGTGTAATCGAAGGCCAGCTTGGCATCACCAAGCGGCTCTACCGCAGCGTTGTTCTGCGGCGCCGCCAGCGAGGCGGCAACGGCGGTGGGGTTCGCGATCGTTGTCCCGGTCAGCGCGGCTGCCGAGACTTCCCGCACCGGCGGCACCTGGGCGAAGCGGTTTGCCATGGAGGGGCCCAGTGCTTCGACAGCGTCCGCGCTGCGCTTATTCAAATCGATCAGCGGAACATTCAACTCAGCAGCAACCTTGCGGATCGACTCCGACCAGGGCTCGAGATCGCGGTCCAGCTTTCCGTCCTTGAACTGCCTTCGCGTGAGCGGCGTGAGCAATATCGGTTCGGCACCGGCCGCCCGCGCTTCCGCCACATAGCGCCGCAGGTTCGCGGGGAACTCGGTGGCGAGATCGGTCGAGCGGCCCGGCTTGCCCGGCTGGTCGTTGTGACCGAACTGGATGAGCACATAGGTCTTCACGAAGCCCGGCGTCTTCATCTCGGCCAGCGCCAGATCCCAGCTGCCCTCCGCCCGATAACTATAGGTACTCCGCCCGCCCCGCGCCAGGTTCACGCACGCCGCAAAACTGGTGACGTGATAGGCGCAGAAGCTGCCGCCCCAGCCCGACAGCACCTGGGTGGTCGAATCGCCGACCAGGATGATCTTCGACGCCTTGATCGGCACCGCCGGCGGGCGCTCGGCAGGCACGACTTGCGAGGTCGTCCGCGGGGCCGTCTGGGCCTGGGCCATGCCGGCCGAAAGCACCAAGCCGAGCCCGGCGAGCATCCATTTCGACATCCATCCCTCCTGAATCCTCTTTGCCGCGAGGAGCTAGATGACACCGGTACCAACGGTCAAGGAAGGGGCAGCTGGATGTCCAGATCGCGCAGCCCCGCGGGCTCTGGAGGCGGGAGGTTGTCCAGGTCGATCGCGACGCGGCCGGATTTGTCGGGCTTCTTCCGAAACACCCGCCCGACCCCGCCGATCGCATCGCCGACCAGCTTGACCGGATTAGTCGACTCGCCGGGCTCCTCGCAGCAGCTGTTCGGATCGACGATCTTGCCGATGCCGCGGATCAGCGCGGTGCCCATGCCAAAGATGTTGATCCCGGTGGTGCAGCCTTCCGACCGCGTCGCGCAGGGCGCGATCGAGGCGTTGAGCGCCCCGATGCCGGTGACATCCGGGTTGCTGGGCATCGGCCGGTCGGGCGGCCCGCGCTCGTCGGGCAAGGGCAGGCGCGGCACCGAATCGGCGCCCTGGCCGCAGACCAGGATCTCGTTCTGCTTGCGCGGCGGGCCGCTGGTGCAGGGATCGTTGAGGATCGACCAGCTCTGCTTGCCGTCCGCCGCCTGCCTGGGCTGGTTGACGGTGCCTGGCGCATCCTGCGCGGCAATCAGGGCCAGCACCACAAGCAGCATCAAAAACTCCGCCCATCCACCGGGGACTAGACGGAGCTAACCATGGATAACCGCCTGTAGGGAAGCCCTTGGGGTGGAGAAATCACTCGAAGGCGGCGCGAGCGCGCTGGGGAATCAGCCCCGCTTATCCGTCGCGCGCACCCGGGCGAGCTCCTGACGAACCCGCACAAGATCGCGCGCAAAGCCTGGATGATCGGGCCACCGCTCCGCCAGCTGTACAACGACGGCCTCGGCAGCTTCGAACCCAGCGATCGCCTCCGCCGTATCTCCCTCTGCCTCCACAAGCTGCGCCAGCTTAGCCTTGCTGACGAACAGGTCGCGTTGCCACTCACTGTTCCCCGGCTCCCGCGCCGCCAGCCGCTCGGCAATGGCGAGATCCGCCTCGAACCGTTCGCGTGCAGCACGCAGATTGCCCGACGCCACCTCGACGTCGCCAAGCTGGTTATAGCTTACCGACAAGTCGCGCTGCCACTCGCTGTTTCCGGGTTCCCGTGCCGCCAGCCGCTCGCGAATGGCAAGCCCCGCCTCGAACCGTTCGCGCGCCGCGCCGAGATTGCCCGTAGCCACCTCGAGTTCACCAAGCTTGTTGTAGCTCACCGACAGATCACGCTGCCACGCGCCGTTCCCCGGTTCCAGCATCGCCAGCCGCTCGGCAATGGCCAGATCCGCCTCGAACCGTTCACGCGCTGCATCCAGATTGCCCGTAGCCGCTTCGACATTGCCGAGCTGATTGTAGCTCACCGACAGGTCACGCTGCCACGCGCTGTTCCCCGGCTCCCGCGCCGCCAGGCGCTCGCGAATGGCAAGCCCCGCCTCGAATCGTTCGCGCGCCATGTCCAGATTGCCCGACGCCACCTCGACGTCGCCGAGCCTTTCATAGCTCACGGACAGGTCGCGCTGCCACGCGCTGTTCCCCGGCTCCTGCGCCGCCAGCCGTTCGCGAATGGCAAGCCCTGCCTCGTATCGTTCGCGCGCCGCGCCCAGATTGCCCGACGCCACCTCGACTTCGCCAAGCTTGTTGTAGCTCACCGACAGATCGCGCTGCCATGCGTTGTTCGCGGGCTCCTGCGCCGCCAGCCGCTCGGAAATCGCAAGTCCCGCCTCGAACCGTTCGCGCGCCACACCCAGATTGCCCGACGCCACCTCGACATCGCCAAGTCTGTCATAGCTCACGGACAAGCCGCGCTGCTGCTCGCTGCTCTGCTCCTGCGCCGCCAGCTGTTCACGAATGGCGAGCCCCGCCTCGAACCGCTCGCGCGCCGCACCCAGATTGCCCGTCGCCACCTCGACATCGCCGAGATTATTGTAGCTCACCGACAGGTCGCGCCACCACAGACTGTTGCCCGGCTCCTGCGCCGCCAGTCTCTCTCGAATGGCAAGTCCCGCTTCGAACCGCTCGCGCGCTGCACCCAGATTGCCCGAAGCGACCTCGACGTTACCGAGCCTGTTGTTGCTCACCGTCAGGTCGTGCTGCAATAGGACGTCCCCTGGATCCTGCTCCGCCAGTCGCTCGGAAATCGCAAACCCCGCTTCGAATTCAGACCGAGCGAGACGCAATTCCCCTTCGGCGATCAGGATATCGCCGAACTCATTGTGCAGGACGCTACGATTCCTTTCGTCCTGAACGCGCTGCAGCGCCGCCAGGAAACAAGCGCGGGCCTCGGCGAGCGAGGTGTAAGCCATCTCCAGGCGGCCCAGTTCGATCCAGCTCCACATATCCTCGGGATCGAGCTCAACGGCGGATCGATAGGCGTCACGCGCCTTGCCGGGGGAGAATGGCGCGATGAGACGCGCGGCTTGGCGGAACCGTTCGGCGTTGCGGCGCTTGCCGGCTTCGGCTTCGGCAACCAGCGCCCGGTAGGCGCCTTCCGGGTCGCCGCTGGTCGCCTCGTTCGCGATCTCGCGGTCGCGGGCGGATTCCGATCCGGCGAGTTGCTGGACGGTGCGCGCCGCGGTCTCGAGCTGCTGCCCGCCGACACCGCCCTGTTGCTTGAGGATCGCAAGGATTTCATCCAGCTGTGCGGACATCCCAGCGTCGCGCTGCTCCGATTCCGCACCCTGCAACGCCGTGTTGGCAAGCGCCTCCTCGGCCAGCGCTCGCGTCCGGTCTCCGTCGTCGGTGACGATCGCCAAGGCTTCCTTTGCCGTGACCGGCCTCGGCCCGAGCAATTGCGCCGCTGTCGCCACGAAACCGAGGATCGCGGCGATGCTGCCGATCAGGGGGAAGCCGGGCGTAAAGGCGGCGATACAGGCGTCAGACCAATCCGTGCCTGGCGTATCCTTGATCTTGTCATAGGCAGCACCGACCGCCACGGCCCCGCCTCCAAGAAACGCGCCGCCCGAAACGAATATCGCCTTAAGTGATCCCCACCAGCTCGGCATCGCCCCCTCCGCCCCGCCTGGAGGATGGCAAAGGGAGCGCTGAAATCAAGCGAAGTTAACGCGCAAATGACCCATTTGCATTCGCGCGCACCCTCCCCGCCTTTCCGAGAGGAAGCTCCCCCAAAGCAAAAGGCGCCGGGGTTTCCCTCCGGCGCCTTTCGTGTCTTCGAGCCTCAGGCCGCGTTCTTCGCGCGGCTGGCGCGCTTGCGCTCGTGCGGATCGAGGTGGCGCTTGCGGAGGCGGATCTTGGTCGGGGTGACCTCGACCATCTCGTCATCGTCGATGTACGCGATAGCCTGCTCCAGCGTCATCTTCTTCGGCGGGGTGAGGCGGACGGCGTCGTCCTTGCCGCCCGAAGCGCGGAAGTTGGTGAGCTGCTTCGCCTTCATCGGGTTGACCTCAAGGTCTTCCGTCTTGGCGTTCTCGCCGACGATCATGCCCTCGTACAGCGCCTCGCCATGGCCGACGAACAGGATGCCGCGCTCTTCGAGCGGGCCCAGGGCGTAGCTCTGCGCTTCGCCATTGCCGTTCGAGATCAGCACGCCGTTCTTGCGGCCTTCGATCTGGCCCTTGTGGGGGCCGTACTTCTCGAACAGGCGGTTCATGATGCCGGTACCGCGGGTGTCCGACAGGAACTCGCCATGATAGCCGATCAGGCCGCGCGACGGCGCCGAGAAGGTGATGCGGGTCTTGCCGCCGCCCGAGGGACGCATGTCGGTCATCTCGGCCTTGCGCTGGTTCATCTTGTCGACGACCGTGCCCGAGAATTCATCGTCCACGTCGATCACGACGGTTTCGTACGGCTCGGTCTTCTTGCCGTTCTCGTCCTCGCCGAACAGCACGCGCGGACGGCTGATGCCGAGCTCGAAGCCCTCGCGGCGCATCGTCTCGATCAGAACGCCGAGCTGGAGTTCGCCGCGGCCGGCGACTTCGAACGAGTCCTTGTCCTCGCTCTCGGTGACCTTGATCGCGACATTGCTCTCGGCTTCGCGCTCGAGACGGTCGCGGATCATGCGGCTGGTGACCTTCGAGCCTTCACGGCCGGCCATCGGCGAATCGTTCACCGCGAAACGCATCGACAGCGTCGGCGGATCGATCGGCTGCGCCTGGATCGGCGTCGATACCGTGGTGTCGGCAATGGTGTTCGACACGGTGGCGACCGTCAGGCCGGCCAGCGAGATGATGTCGCCCGCCTTGGCTTCGTCGGTCGGCACGCGCTCCAGGCCCTGGAAGGTCATGATCTTCGAGGCGCGGCCGGTCTCGATCACCTTGCCGTCCATGTCGAGCGCATGGATCGGCTGGTTGAGCTTGACCGTGCCCGACTGGACGCGGCCGGTGAGGATACGGCCGAGGAAGTTGTCGCGATCGAGCAGCGTCACGAGGAAGCTGAACGGCGCGTCCTGGTCGAGCGCGGGCGGCGGCACATGCTCGACGATCTTCTCGAACAGCGGCTGCAGCGTGCCTTCGCGCGCATCGGCATCGTCCGAGGCATAGCCGTTGCGGCCCGAGGCGTAGAGCACCGGGAAGTCGAGCTGGTCGTCATTGGCTTCGAGCGTGACGAACAGGTCGAACACTTCGTCGAGCACTTCCTGCACGCGCGCGTCCGAACGGTCGATCTTGTTGACGACCACGATCGGGCGCAGGCCGAGCTTGAGCGCCTTGCCGGTGACGAACTTGGTCTGCGGCATCGCGCCTTCCGACGAATCGACCAGCAGGATCACGCCGTCGACCATCGAGAGGATGCGCTCCACCTCGCCGCCGAAGTCGGCGTGGCCGGGCGTATCGACGATGTTGATGCGAACCGGCTCGCCGCCACCCGGAGGCGCCCACTCGACCGAGGTCGGCTTCGCCAGAATGGTGATGCCGCGCTCCTTTTCGAGGTCGTTCGAATCCATCGCGCGCTCTTCGACGCGCTGGTTGTCGCGGAAGGTGCCGGACTGACGGAAGAGCTGGTCGACGAGCGTGGTCTTGCCGTGGTCGACGTGCGCGATGATCGCCACGTTGCGGAGGTTCATGATGCTATCCTGGAAGTAAGTTGGCGGGCCCGTACAGCAATTTGTGCGTTGCGGGAAGCCCGGTGATTCGCCGCGGCCTTCAACGCCTGCCGCCCCGAAAATGTTGAATCCCTTGAATCACTACGCATGCCTGCGGGGTGTCTCTCAGGGGAGATGGGCAGGCGCATTGCCGGCGGCAAGGGGAGCCGGGTTCACCAAATGGGGGGATTGGAGCAAGTGCGCGCATCGGACATTCTGAACCACAAAGGCGCCGTGTAGGACAGCGCGAACCGCATGAAGGGAAGACCATGGCCGAGCCGCTCAAGATCCTCGTCATCCTGGGGAGCATCCGCGAGGGGCGGATGGCCGAGCCGGTGGGCCAATGGGTGGTCGAGGGCGCGGCGGCGCGGCCGGAGCTCGATCCCGAGCTGATCGACCTCAAGGACTGGAACCTGCCCTTCTATGCCTTTGCCAAGCCGCCGGCGGCGGGGGACTATCAGGACCCGCTGCAGCAGCGCTGGGCGGAGAAGATCGCGAGCGCCGACGGCTATATCCTGATCTGCCCCGAATATAATCACGGGCTGCCGGCGGTGCTCAAGAACGCGCTCGATTTCGTCTATGCCGAATGGCACCGCAAGCCGGTGGCCTTTGTCGGCTATGGCGGCAATGGCGCGGCACGATCGATCGAGCAGGCGACGATGGTGGCGCGCGAGCTGCGCATGGCGCCGCTGGAAGCGTCGGTGCACATCATGAGCGTGTGGAGCAAGGTGACCGGCGGCCGCTTCGCGCCGGACGACAAGGATGCACGCTGGACCCAGCACCTTTATGACGAGCTGACCTGGTGGGGCCGGACGCTGCGGGCCGGGCGGGAGCAAGGCTGAGCCCCGTGGTTCCAGCCCAGCTGTTTCGGGGTGACGCGAACAGAGTGTGGTATATAGCTATATCACAAGCGGCGCTGCCGGGTGTGGCACGCAAGGGAGTAAGGGAATGAACAAGGGAATGGCGCTGCTCGGGCTGGCGCTGCTGGCGGGCTGCTCGGGCGCGACGACCACCGAGAAGCAGAGCGTGAACCTGGTGCTCGATGCCGATTTCACCACCGGCACGCTGCTGCTGACCTGCCGCGATTCGAGCAGCGGCAGCTGCCATGTGCTGGTCGCCGGATCGGGCGAGCCGGTGCGGCTGAGCGCGGAGAAGGGCAAGACGGCGGAATCGGCGACCGGCGCGGCCGAGGGCGCGCGCTTCTGCGCCGGCGGGGCCGAGCCGCAGAACGGCTGCAGCCTCACCCCGCTGCGCGACGGCGAGCAGATCTATCGCTCGAGCCGGGTGAAGACCGAGAGCAAATAAGCGCCCCTTGGCTTGGCCCGTGGGTGTATTATATAAACGACACAGTTGGACTGTTGTCCGGATGACCCTATGCTTAGGCCGGACAGTTTGGAGACGCGAGAATGGCAAGCGAGACCTTGGTGGCCGAACAGGATCTGGTGCTGACCCCGCCCGAGCCGGTGAAGGTCGTCGCGCCGGAAAAGGCAGCCGGGCTGGTGCCGGTGGACGATACCAAGAAGACCGAGCTGGAGACCCGCGTCGACAGCTTCATCGAGGATCTCGTCGCGCAGGACGTCAACTCGCCCGAGTTCGGCAAGCGCGTCGATGCGATCGCGGCGATGGGGCAGAAGGAGATCCGCGACGCGGCGGGCCAGTCCAACCGCTTCCTCGACCGGCCGGTCAAGGCGATGGGCAATGACGGCGTCGGCGCCGACCTGCTCGCGCTGCGCAAGAAGGTGGAGGAGCTCGATCCCAGCCAGAACGGCAAGCTGATCGGCGGCAGCCAGGGCTTCCTGTCCAAGCTGTTTGGCGGCGGGATGCAGCAATATTTCCGCAAGTACCAGTCGTCGCAGACGCACATCAACGGCATCCTCAAGAGCCTGGCCAACGGCAAGGACGAGCTACTGATGGACAATGCCGCGATCGATACCGAGCGGCAGAATCTCTGGGCGTCGATGGGGCGGCTGGAGCAGATGATCTATTTGTCCAAGGCGATGGACGCGAAGATCGAGGACAAGGCAAACGAGCTGGATCACACCGATCCCGCCAAGGCCAAGGCGCTGCGCGAGACCGCGCTCTTCTATGTCCGCCAGCGTACCACCGACCTGCTCACCCAGATGGCGGTGACGGTGCAGGGCTATCTCGCGCTCGACCTGGTCAAGAAGAACAATGTCGAGCTGGTGAAGGGCGTCGACCGCGCCAGCACCACCACCGTCTCGGCACTGCGTACCGCGGTGACCGTGGCGCAGGCGCTGACCAACCAGAAGCTGGTGCTCGACCAGATCACCGCGCTGAACAGCACCACCGCGGGGCTGATCGATTCGACCGGCGCGCTGCTCAAGAGCCAGTCGGCGGCGATCCACGAACAGGCGGCGAACTCGACCATCCCGGTCGAGACGCTGCAGCGTGCCTTCCAGAACATCTATGACACGATGGACGCGATCGACACGTTCAAGCTCAAGGCGCTCGACAACATGAAGGTGACGGTCAACACGCTGTCGAACGAAGTCGAGAAGTCGAAGGGCTATATCGCCCGCGCCGAGGGGGCTTCGCAGAACCAGGTCTCGGGCGGGGCGGAGACGTTCAAGCTGGAGGCGATGTAAGCCGTGCCCACCGATGTCGATCGCGAACTGAACCGGATCGGGAGCACGCTGGACCGCGTGCGCAGCCGCACCGACCTGGCCGTCTCCAGCCGCAACCGCCAGCACCGCGAGGCCGAAGTGGTCCGCCGGCTCGGGCGGATCGCGGCGGCGGACGGCGCGATCCTCGTCGGCGCCATCGCCTTTGCACTGATCGTGGCGCCGCTGGGCATCATGGGCGCGATGCTGGTGGCGGTGCTGATGATCGCGGCGACGATGCTCTTCGCCGTAATGCCGGCGAGCACGCCGGTGAATGTCGAGAAGCTGGCGGAGATCCCGCTCAAGGCGCTGCCGCGCTCGACGGAGCGCTGGCTGGAGACGCAGCGCCCGGCCCTGCCCTCGCCGGTGCGCGGGCTGGTCGATTCGATCGGGGTGAGGCTGGAGACGCTGGCGCCGCAGCTGGCAACGCTCGACGAGAACAGCCCGGCGGCGGTGGAAGTGCGCAAGCTGGTCGGCGAGCAGCTGCCCGAGCTGGTCAAGGGCTATGGCCGCGTACCCGAGCCGCTGCGCCGGGTGGAGCGCAACGGCCTCACCCCGGACCAGCAGCTTGCCCAGGGCCTGCAGCTGATCGACGACGAGATCGCCGAGATGACCGCGCAGCTGGCGCAGGGCGACCTCGACAATCTCGCGACGCGCGGGCGGTTCCTGCAGATCAAGTATCAGGGCGAAGAGGGCTAGGCGCGGGCCTATCCGGGCGCGTCGTGCTTCCAACTGTTCCCCGGCGAAGGCCGGGACCCAGTTGCACTGTCGCCCGCGAGGGTAGACCGCCCCAACCAGCTTCGCCGAAACCGGGCCCCGGCCTTTGCCGGGTAACTGAAGAAGTATGTTGGCAGGGCCTAATGCGGCCAGCCGCCCGCCGCGCAGCGCGCGTCGAAGCTGCGGGCCAGCTCGGCCAGGCTCACCGAGCCCAGCCGCGCCACCAATAAAGCCTCCGCCTCGCGCAGCGCATCGTCCAGCGCTTCGTTGACCGCCTGCTCGACCGCGCAGGCCGGGTTCGCATGCTCGCTGCCGATCGCGAACAGGGTCGGGCCGCCGACGGCGCGGTGGATGTCGAGCAGCGAGACCTTGTCGAGATCGGCGGCGATCGCCCAGCCGCCGCCATGGCCCTTTTCCGAGCGGACATAGCCCGCATCACGCAGCCCCGCCATCGTCCGGCGGACGACCACCGGATTGGTCTGGAGCATCTGGGCGATGTGCTCCGACGTCATCGGCCCGTCGTGCCGCGCCATGTGGAGCAGCACATGGAGCATCCGGGATAGGCGGCTGTCCTTTCGCATCCTGTCTTTCCTCGGGCGCGCCGGGCCGGTTGGCAAGCGCGTGCTTTCACGATACTTGCATTGTTACATGATTCGCGAAAGGCAGCCAATGACCGAGAAGAAGCACGAGAACCCCGCGCATTGGGACGAGACGGCGGCCAATTACGAGCGCACCGCCCATCCCTTCACCGCGCAGTTCGCCGAGGCGGCGCTGGCGCGGGTGACGCTGACGCGCGGCATGCAGGTGCTCGACGTGGCGGCGGGGACCGGAGCGCTGACGCTGGCCGCTGCGCGGAGCGGCGCCTATGTGCTCGCCACCGATTTCTCGGCCGGGATGGTCGCGCGGATCGCCGCCGCGAAGCTGTCCAATGTCGATGCCGAGGTGATGGACGGGCAGGCGCTCGACCTGCCGGATGCGAGCTTCGACATCAGCTTCTCGATCTTCGGAGTCATCATGTTCCCCGACTGGCGCAAGGGGCTGGCCGAGATGGCGCGGGTGACGAAACCCGGCGGGCTGGGTGTACTCGCCACCTGGCGGAGCGAAGGCGCGGCGACGTTCCTGCTGCTCTCGCAGATCCGGCGGCGACTGTTCCCCAGGCTCGACGGCAAGACCCGGCTGCCCGAGGGCGCGGTGGCGCTGGGCGATCCCGAATGGCTGTCGGCCGCGATGGTCGATGCCGGGTTCGCGGCGCCGGAGATCAGCCAAGTGACGCATGATTTCGTGCTGGACGTGTCGCAGCTCGACACGCCGGACGAATTGTTCGGGATGAGCCCGGACTGGGTGGCGCTGGATGCGGAGCAGCAGGCGGCGGTGGTCGAGGAGGTGCGGCGTATGGCCGATGGGCAAGCGGTGTTGCCGATACCCTCGACGGCGCTGATTGCGGTGGCGGGGCGGTGAAGTTCTGATGACGGAATGGTATCAGCTGTTCCCCGGCGAAGGCCGGGGCCCAGTTGCAATGTTGCCTGAGAGGTTAGACCGCGCCAACCAGTTGCGCCGAAACTGGGCCCCGGCCTTCGCCGGGGAACTTAAGGGAGGAAACTAACTAGCTCTCCAGCGCTTCCCGCGCGCGGTGCGCCAGTCGCTCGATCGCGGCTTCGTGGATGCCCGGCGCGCTCGCGAGCAGGCCGAAGGCCTTGGCGCTCGGCGTGTTGAAGGCGAGCGGCTGGCCGAGCACGTCGGTGATCACCCCGCCGGCCTCGTGCACCAGCAGCACGGCGGCGGCGACGTCCCATTCATTGCCCCAGCGGATCGTGGCGAGCAGGTCCGCCTCGCCCGCCGCGACCATCGCGATGCGCAGCGCGATCGAATTGGGCTTGTCGACGATCACCAGGTCGGCATCGACCTTGGGCAAATGGTCGGTCGGCATGCGCGATCCGGCCAGCTGGTCGCGCGGGGTGACGTGGAGCTGCACGCCGTTGCGCGCGGCGCCCCTGCCGGCTTCGGCGATCCAGCGCTCGCCGCGCGCCGGCGCATCGAGCACGCCGATCACCGGCGCGCCGTCCTCGACCAGCGCGACCGAGACCGACCAGCCGGGACGGTGGCGGAGATAGTCGCGGGTGCCGTCGATCGGATCGACCACCCAGATGCGCCGCGCGTCGAGCCGCGCGCGGCTGTCGGCGGTCTCCTCGGACAGCCAGCCGGCATCGGGAAGCAGCGCACTCAGCCGTTCGCGGAGCAGCGCGTCCAATTCGAGATCGACATCGCAGACCGGGCTGCCGGGCACCTTCTCCCAGCGTTTGAACTCGGTCTCCCAGCGCGTCATGGCGAGGCGGCCCGCCTCCGCGGCGATCGCCGCGACTTCGGAGGCGAGGCCGGCTTCAGGCACCGGCGATCGTCATGCCGTCGATGCGGATCGTCGGCGCGTTGATCCCGTAGCGGAACTCGAGATCGTTCGCCGGGGTCATCGCGAGGAACATGTCCTTCAAGTTGCTCGCGATCGTGATCTCCGAAACCGGGCGGGTGATCTCGCCCTTCTCGATCAGATAGCCGGCGGCACCGCGGCTATAGTCGCCGGTGACGCCGTTGACGCCCTGGCCGATCAGCTCGGTAACGAGGATGCCATAGTCGATCTCGCCGACCAGCGTTTCCGCCGGGATATGGCCGGCTTCCATATAGAGGTTGGACGGCGCCACGCCCGGCGCGCCGCCGATGCCGCGCGAGGCATGGCCGGTCGGCTCGAGACCGAGCTGGCGGGCCGAGGCACTTTCGAGCAGCCAGGTCTCGAGCATGCCGGCATCGACCAGCTTGACCGGCTGGACCGGCAGCCCCTCGCCATCGAAGGGGCGCGAGCGCAGCCCGCGCGGGCGGTGCGGATCGTCGCGGATCGTCACGCCCCTGGCGAAGACCTGCTGGCCGAGCCGATCGAGCAGGAAGCTGGTCTTGCGGGTGATCGCGGCACCCGAGATCGCGCCGAGGAAATGGCCGATCAGCCCGGCCGAGACGCGGCGATCGAAGACGACCGGCATCGCGCCGCTGGGGATCCTGGCCGGATCGAGCCGGGCGACCGCGCGCTCGCCGGCGAGCGTGCCGATCGCCTCGGGCGCCTCGAGCTGGGCGGCGTGGCGGGCCGAATGGTGCGCATAGTCGCGCTGCATGTTGCCGCCGGCGCCGGCGAGGACACTGGCCGAGATGCCGTGGCTGGTCTGGGCATAGCCGCCGGTGAAACCGTGGCTGGTCGCGAGCGTCATCACCGAGCGCGAGGCGCCGGCGCTGGCACCCTCGCTGTTGGTGACGCCCTCGACGCTGCGCGCGGCCTGCTCGGCGCGCTCGGCCAGGGCCTTGAGGCTCTGCGGATCGACATGCGCGCCGTCGTCGAGATCGAGCTGGGGCGGGGCGCCGTGGAGCAGCCTGTCCTGCGGGGCGAGGCCGGCCCATTTGTCCTCGGGCGCTTCCTTCGCCATCGCGACGACGCGCTCGACCAGCATGTCGAGTGCGGCCGAACTCAGGTCCGAGGTGGAGACGCTGGCCGAGCGCTGGCCGATGAAGACGCGCAGGCCGAGTTCCTCGCTCTCGGAACGCTCGACATCCTCGAGCGCACCCATGCGGACGGAGACGGACTGCGAGCTGTCGGCGGCGAACACGGCATCGGCGGCATCGGCGCCCGCCCGGCGCGCCCGCGCGACGACATCGGCGGCGCGTTCACAGGCTTCGGAAATGGTCAGCATCGCGCCGACTTAGGTATGCCGGGGCCGAAGGTCAAAGCGGCAGCAGTCAAAGCGTCTGGCCGACGACGAAGCAGGCGGCGAACATCAGCAGCCCGGCATTGCGGTTCGACCGGAAGCGGGCGAGCGCGTTGGCGCCGTCGGCGGTGTCGAGCGTCGCGACCTGCCAGAGCAGGTGGAGCGCCATCGGCAGCAGGGCGAGGAGCGCGAGCCAGTCGGGGCGGAGCTGCCAGATCGCGGCGCCCCAGCAGGCTATCGCGACGACGTAGAACGCCGTCACGCCGCCCTGGATATGCGCGCCCATCGCGCGGGCCGAGGAGCGGACGCCGACCAGCGCGTCATCCTCGATATCCTGGATCGCATAGATGGTGTCGTAGCCGATCACCCAGGCGATGCAGCCGGCATAGAGCAAGGCGAGCGGGAGCAAGGGCTGGGTGCCGATCTCGGCCCAGCCGACCAGAGCCGCCCAGGAGAAGACCATGCCGAGCCAGGCCTGGGGCCACCAGGTGATCCGCTTCATGAAGGGATAGGCGGCGACGGGCGCGATGCTGGCGAGCGCCACCAGCCGCGCCGGCCAGTGGAGCTGGAACCAGACGACCAGCCCGACCAGACAGAGCAGGCCGAGCCAGAGCAGGGCAGCCTTCACCGACACCGCGCCGCTCGCCACCGGGCGGCTGCGGGTGCGGGCGACCTGGCGATCGAGATCGCGGTCGACGATGTCGTTGAACACGCAGCCGGCGCCGCGCATCGCGATGCTGCCGAGGAGAAGCCAGAGGATCAGATCCCAGCGCTCGACCGCACCGCCCGACAGCGCGACCGCCCAGGCGCCGGGCCAGAACAGCAGCCACCAGCCGATCGGCCGGTCGAACCGGGCGAGCAGGGCATAGGGTCGTGCGGCGGCGGGGAGCAGGCCCACCAGCCCGCGATGCTCGGTATCGGGTACGATCTGCTGCGCTTCGGCCATGGCCTGTCCCTCCGCGCCTGCGCGCCAAAGATCAAGCCCGCAACATTCTGGCATACTCCTGCGACAAAGCGGGCGCAGGCGCGGATTGCCTTTATTTCACCCGGGAAACAGTCGATGCGCCTTTTCCTCGCCAGCCTGACGCTTGCCGCTGTCGCCACCCCTGCCCTGGCCGATGATGCGCCGAGCTTCTTCATCAGCCCGATGGGCGAGCCGTTCCGCGGGCCGGACGCGCCCAATATCTGGTTCGACAAGGCCGATGCCAATCATGACGGCGTGCTTACCCAGGACGAAATGGAAGCCGATGCGGCGCGCTTCTTCGCGACGCTCGACAAGAACAAGGATGGCGAGCTCGATCCCGAGGAGATCGAGAATTACGAGACGGTGGTCGCGCCGATGATCAGCGTCGGCGGCTATATGGGCGACCAGCCGGAAAGCACCGAAGGCGATGGCGACGGCCAGAAGCGTGCGCCTGCCTATGTCGCGCAGGGCGCCGCCCGCTTCGGCTATTTCGACTATCCCGAGCCGGTGGTGGTGGCCGACACCAATTTCGACCGCGGCGTGGATGCGCGCGAGTTCCGCGTCGCCGCCGACAAGCGCTTCGCGCTGCTCGACAAGAATGGCGACGGCAAGCTGGAGAAGTCCGAACTGCCCAAGATCGAGAAGGCGAGCTTCAGGCCCGGCAAGCGCGGCAGCGGTGGTGGTCGCGGACGCGGTGGGCATGGCGGCGGCGGGCGTCGCGGTGGCGGCGGCTATGGCGGTGGCGGCATGGGCTCGGGCGGCGGCATGGGTGGCATGGGCGACTAAGGCCGCCTTTTCTCGTCACCCCGGGCTCGACCCCGGGGGCCCCGCTGTTTCCAAACCAAGCAGAAACGGGACCCCGGCTCACGGCCGGGGTGACAGGAAAATGATTCAACCGGATTGGGTTCCAGTCTAGAGCATTGCCATGCCCGCTACGCCCGCCTGGCCGCCCCAGTCCGCCCCGCGCCTGTTCGTCGAGACCGAGCTTTCGCCCGGCGAGATCAAGATCGACGGCCCGCAGGCGCATTATCTGATCTCGGTGATGCGGATAAAGATCGGCGAGGCGATCAAGCTGTTCGACGATCGCACCGGCGAATGGGCCGGGGTGGCGCGCTCGATCGGCAAGCGCGACCTGATCCTCGAAGTGACCAACCAGTTGCGCGAGCGCGAGCCGGTGCCGGACCTGTGGCTGTGCGCCGCGCCGATCAAGAAGGGACGGATCGACTGGATCGCAGAGAAGGCCTGCGAGCTGGGGGTCGACCGGCTGGTGCCGGTGCTGACCCGGCGCGCGGTGGTCGACAAGCTCAACCTCGAGCGGCTGCGTGCGCACATGATCGAGGCGGCCGAGCAATGCGGGCGCACCGCCCTGCCCCGGCTCGACGAGATGGTGAAGCTGCCCGCGCTGCTGCGCGACTGGCCCGAGGCGCGCGTGCTGTTCTTCGCCGACGAGACCGGCGGCGTGCCGGCGGTGGACGCGATGCGGGCGAATCCGGGGCCGGCGGCGATCCTGATCGGGCCCGAAGGTGGGTTCGACGAGAGCGAGCGCGAGGCGATCCGGGCGCATCCGAAAGCGATCGGGATCGCGCTGGGGCCGCGGATCCTGCGGGCGGAGACGGCGGCGGCGGCGGCGGTGTCGCTGTGGATGGGGGCTGCGGGGGACTGGTGATCGCCGCGTATCACCAACCGTCACCCTGAACTTGTTTCAGGGTCCAATTCTCCACCAACGATATCTTCCGAGGCGCGCTGGATGCTGAAACAAGTTCAGCATGACGGAGTGGATCAGGCCGGCCGCAGCTTGCTACCCACCCAGGCGAAGAAGCGCGGCACCGGGGCGTTGCGCTGCATCCAGGCGCTGTATTCCTGATAGGCCGGATCGGCACCCAGGTGCAGCTCCTCGGTGCGGGCGCGCCAATAATAGATGCCGCTGACCACGCCCATGATGGCCGCGTTGCGCAGCCCCTCGACCCAGCTGGTGGTGGCGAGGAAGGGCAGGCCCGAGAGCCACCAGAACAGGTTCTTCGACAGATAGGCCGGGTGGCGGCTCCACGCGTACGGCCCATGGGTCAGGACACCGCGGTGCGTGAGGTTGGAGAAGCGCAGGCCGAAGGCGATCGTCGCCCAGGCATAGATGCCGGTCAGCACCACCAGCACCGCGCCGAGCCCGCCCAGGATCCAGGGATGATTGGCGAACCAGAAGGTCCAGTCGGCGCTGCCCGGGTGATAATCGAGCACGCCGCCTTCGTTCATCAGCACGAAGGGCGGGTAGCAGATCAGCGCCGCGGTCCAGCCCGCCGCATAGGGCGTGGCGCTGCGGATGTGCGAATCGAGCGGGCGCATCGTCAGGATGTAGCCGGCGGTGGCGAAGGCCACGTCGATCACGAACATGAAGCTGATGCAGTAATTGGCGATCACCGCCGGGCTGTCGAACATGCGCGCGAAGTTCCAGCCGACGAAATCGCCGAAATTGGGCGGTACGATCGAGAGCATGAAGGCGAGGAAGAAGCCCTTGATCGCCCAGCTGCGCAGATGGTTCTGGATCGCCGGGATATCGATCGGCTCCTTGATCCCCATCAGCCAGGCGCCGAGATGCCAGGCACCGTCCTTCGGCTGCACCAGCTTGCGATCGAGCCACAGGACATAGGGGATCGAGAGCAGGAACAGCGCCGGAGCCGCCATCTCGATGCACCAGATCGACCAGCCGAAATTGGCGTAGCGGCCCGTCCACCAGAAGCGGAACGTGGCATAGATCAGCGCGATCCCGCCCCAGGTGAGCCAAAGGCCGGTGAGCTTGGTGATCGAGATGTCGAGCGTATCCCTGAGCGTACGCTTCGAGGACCAGTCGATACCGGTGCTGGGGTTCAGGTGGACCTTGTCGATAAAGATCGACCAGAGCACCATCGGCAGGGCACAGGCGACGACATTGACCAGTGCCGAATAGGGCCCGTCCATGCCGTAGAAAGTCGCGATCGCGGTCCACAGGCTCATGCCGGCCAGGCCCGCCATGCCGACACCGGTACTCACCGCCGAGCGGGGCCGCGGATCGGCCTGGCTTTCCGCCGTCAGCTTGGGATCGTGATACATGGCGGAAACGAGTAGCGCGCAATGGTTAGCGTCCCGTGAAGGATTGCTGTCACGCGCAGGTCTTTACGCTTCCGCCCGCAGGGTCCTATGACCCTCCCACTCGAAAATGAGAGGTCGCTTCCACCGATGATCCGTGCGCTTGCCGCAGCTGCCCTGCTCGCCTCCGTCTCCGCTCCCGCCATCGCCCAGAATTCGGTGGTCCAATCGGCACCGGCGCAGACCGCGCCCTATCCGAACACCATCCCCGATGCGCGCGACGTCGCCTATCCCGGCACGCTGACGCTCGACATCGACGCGACCGACATCACGCGCGGCATCTTCAACGTGAAGGAGACGATCCCGGTCGCGAAGAGCGGGCACATGGTGCTGCTCTATCCGAAGTGGATTCCCGGCAAGCACGGCCCGCGCGGCGAGATCGAGAAGGTCGGCGGTCTCGTCATCAAGGCGAACGGCAAGGTGATTCCGTGGAAGCGCGATCCCGTGGACGTCTATGCCTTCCACATCGACGTGCCGGCGGGCGCGAAGAAGCTCGAGGTAAGCTTCAACTTCGTCTCGGCCACCGTGGGCGACCAGGGCCGCATCGTGATGACGCCCAACCTGATGAGCCTGCAGTTCTTCTCGCTGAGCCTCTATCCGGCCGGCTATTTCGTCCGCCGCGTGCCGATCCAGGCGAAGGTGACCTATCCCCAGGGCTGGACCGCCAGCTCGGCGGTGGACGCCAAGGTGGCCGGCAATGTCTACAGCTATGACAAGACCAGCTACGACATCCTGATGGACTCGCCGGTGCTCGCCGGCCGCTATTACCGCCAGCTCAAGCTGAGCGACCGCGTGACCATCGAGACCTATGCCGACAGTGCCGAGGAGCTGGCCGCCAAGCCCGAGCAGATCGCGGCGCATGCCAAGCTGGTCGACCAGGCAGTGAAGACCTTCGGCGTCGAGCATTATGATCACTACCGCTTCCTGCTCTCGATCAGCGAGGAACTGGGCGGGATCGGCGTGGAGCATCACCGCAGCTCGGAGAACGGCACGGGCCTGGGCTATTTCACCAAGTGGGACGAGAAGGCGACCAGCCGCAACCTGCTGCCGCACGAATACACCCATAGCTGGGACGGCAAGTTCCGCCGCGGCGCCGACCTGTGGACCCCGGACTATCGCGTGCCGATGCGCGGCTCGCTGCTGTGGGTCTATGAGGGCCAGACCCAGTTCTGGGGCTATGTGTTCCAGGCGCGCTCTGGGCTGGTGAGCAAGGCCGATACCCTGGATGCCTATGCCAATATCGCCGCCAACCTCGACAATCGCCAGGGCCGCACCTGGCGCCCGATGGGCGACACCACCAACGATCCGGTGATCACCCCGCGCTCGCCAAAGGGCTGGGTGAGCTGGCAGCGCAGCGAGGACTATTACAACGAAGGCCTGCTGATCTGGATGGAAGTCGATTCGATCCTGCGCGAGAAGTCGGGCGGCACCAAGTCGATCGACGATTTCGCGCATATCTTCTTCGGCGGCCGCGACGGCGATTTCGGCGAGCTGACCTACACGTTCGACGATGTCGTCGCGACGCTCAACCAGGTCCTGCCCTATGACTGGCGCACGCTGCTCAAGGAGCGTGTCAACGACGTGTCGGAGCATGCGCCGCTTAGCGGGTTCGAGCGCAACGGCTACAAGCTGGTCTATAACGACACCCCCAACAAGGTGACGCCCAAGACCGCCACCGACCTGTCCTATTCGATCGGCCTGTCGATCGGGCCCAAGGGCATTACGGGCGTGATGTGGGGCAGTCCGGCGTTCGACGCGGGCATCACCCTGGCCGACGAGATCGTCGCGGTGAACGGCGCGGTGTTCAGCGGCGACAAGCTGCGGGACGCGGTGAAGGCCGCCAAGGGCAGCAAGGAGCCGATCAAGCTCACCGTGAAGCGCGGTTCGCGCTACCGCGACGTGGCCATCGACTATCTTGACGGGCTGCGCTATCCGCACCTCGAAAAAACAAGCGAAGGAGAGGCTGGCCTGGACAAACTCCTCCAGCCCAAGTGAGGCCGGAGGGGCGCAACCGCCCAGCTAAGGGATAACAGCAGCGTGCGTATTGATCTTATTCCGGTGGGTGATGATCCGCCGAACAGCCTGAACGTCATCATCGAAGTGCCGGTCGGCGGCGAGCCGGTGAAGTATGAGTTCGACAAGGAGAGCGGTGCGCTCTTCGTCGATCGCATCCTGCACACTCCGATGCGCTATCCGGCGAATTACGGCTTCGTGCCGCACACCCTGTCGCCCGACGGCGATCCGCTTGATGCGCTGGTCATCGCGCGCTCGCCCTTCGTGCCGGGCTGCGTCGTGCGCGCCCGCCCGATCGGCGTGCTCAAGCTCGAGGACGAGGCCGGCGGCGACGAGAAGCTGATCTGCGTGCCGGTCGACTCGACCTTCCCTTACTATTCGGACATCGGCGAGCGGCAGGACCTGCCCTCGATCGTGCTCCAGCAGATCGAGCACTTCTTCAAGCACTACAAGGACCTCGAGTCCGAGAAGTGGGTGCGCATCGGCCAGTGGGGCGATGCCGAGGAAGCCAAGAAGATCGTGATCGAAGCGATCGAAGCCGCGAAGAAGGCCAAGGAGGCCGCCGCGGCTTGAATGGCGCGCTGGCCTGGCGACTGTGCGCAGTGGCCGGGCTGGCGACGCTGGCAGCGTCGATGGGGTTCGGGCGCATCCCGGACCTCGTCGCCTGCGGCCCCACCCATGGTGCCGGGCCGATCATTGCGCTCGAGCTGGTCCGCAATCCCGCCGAGCTCGCCGAACTGTTCGGCGCCCCGCCCTGTTCGGAGAAGTTCCGCATCGCGCAGCTGAGCGCGAGCTGGTGGGACGCGCTCGTCTTCATCCCCGCTTACGCGACCTTCCTGGTCCTCGGCGCCTGGGCGCTGCGCCACGGCGCACGCACGCTGGGCCTCGCCGCGATGGGCGTGCTGTTCGCCGCCGCGCTGTTCGACCAGGTCGAGGGCGTGATCCTGCTCCAGATCCTGCCGGTCGGCCCCGATGCCCAGAGCCTGTTCGACATGCTGTTCGTCGTGGTGCGCACCAAGTTCGCGCTGCTCGGCATCGGCGAGCTGATGTTGTCGCTGCTGGCATGGCGCGGAACCCTGGTCGCCAAGCTTACCGCCGTGCCGCTGGCGGCAGGCGGGCTGGTCTCGCTCTGGTTCCTGCTGAGCGAACCGCACCATCCCTGGATGATGCAGGCGCACAGCTATGGCTGGATGGCGCTGCTCGCGCTTGCCGTGGTGGGTGCGATCAACCCGCGCTGGGTGCGCCGGGCATGAGCGCGCCGCATCGCCGCGGCATCGGCAATGTCGTGGCGCCGCCGCGCTTCCTGCTGTTCCTCGCCGCGACCCTCGCGTCTGGCTGGATCCTGTTGCCGGCGGTTGGCCTGCATTTCGGCGTCATGCTGGCCTTCGATATCGGCGCGGCCGCCTTCCTGATTTCGACGATACCCCTGCTGAGCCACCGCGCCAGCGGGATGCGTGAGAGCGCCTGCCGCAACGATGCCAACCGGCCGATGCTGCTGCTGATCACGGTAATGGTGGGCGCCGCTGTGTTCACCTCGATCGCCGCCGAAGTGCTGAGCGGGATCAAGTCCAACCCCTGGGCGCTGCCCGCGATCCTCGGCACACTGGCGCTGAGCTGGACGTTCAGCAACACCATCTACGCGCTGCACTATGCGCATATCTTCTACACGGCGGCACGGAACGGCGCCGATTCGGGCGGGCTGGAATTCCCGGACACCAAGGAGCCCGATTACTGGGACTTCCTCTATTTCGCGGTCTGCCTGGGCATGACCTTCCAGACCAGCGACGTGACCATCTCCAGCCGGCGCCTGCGCCGCGTGGTGACCGCGCACTGCCTGGCGGCGTTCGTGTTCAACCTGGGCATCCTGGCGTTCACGATCAACGTGCTGGGCGGCGGCTAGGCGATCGTCACCTTGAACTGGCTTCAGGGTTGAACCCTCCGCGAGGAAGGGGCAAGAGGCTCGAGCGCTTCCCCGCGCCGCACGTTGGATGCCGACGCAAGTTCAGCATGACAAAGAATGCGGTCAGCGCTTCCTTGCCTTCGCCCTCGGCTTCTTCGGCGGCGCGCGACGGGCCGCATCGAGCGCGAGCAGCGCCCAGCGGCGCAGTTCGTCGGCATCGTCATAGGTCTCGTCGGGCGCGCGGCGATAGTTGAGCGACTGGACCTTGCCGTCCTCGCGCGTGACCGAGAAGCGCTCGGCATCGCCCCATTCGGCATCGCTCTCCGCATCCGCCTTGAGCCACAGCGCGTCGAAGGCGAGGATCGCGAAGGCCAGCCCGTCGCAATAGAGCGCCGCGCCGCCGAACAGCCGCTTCGAGGTGACCGTGCCGATCGGCTCCATCGCCTCCGCCACCCAATCGACCAGGCCCTGGTCGATCGCCATCAGCCGCGTCCGGCCAGCTTGAGCAGCGCATCGCCCGAGACGCGCTGCACAGTCCATTCTTCCATCGCCTCGGCGCCCATCGCCCGGTAGAAATCGATCGCCGGCGTGTTCCAGTCGAGCACCGACCATTCGAAGCGGCCGCAATCCCGGTCGAGCGCGATGCCCGCCAGATGCCGGAGCAGCGCCTTGCCCGCCCCCGCGCCGCGCGCGTCGGGGGTGACGTACAGGTCTTCGAGATAGATGCCGGGCTTGCCGGTCCAGGTCGAGAAATTGTGGAAGAACAGCGCGAAGCCCACGGCCACGCCGTCCAGCTCGGCGATCAGGCTTTCGGCAACGCGGGTCTCGAACAGCGCCTTGTGCAGCATCGCCTCGGTCGCGACCACCGCGTCGGGCTCGCGCTCATAGACGGCAAGCTCGCGGACCAGGCCGAGGATCAGCGCGACGTCGTCGGGGGTGGCGGTGCGGATGGCGATCATGAAAGGGCGGGCTCCACTTCGGGCTCGGCGATGCCGGGCTTGCTGCGCGCCGCCATCACGCATCCGGCGACGATCAGCAAGGTGCCGCCGATGGTGAGTAGCGTGAGCGGCTCGCGGAAGAACAGCCAGCCCATCAGTGCCGCCCAGATGAAGGCGGTATATTCGACAGTGAGCAGCACCTGGGCCTCCGCCCTGGCGTAGGCCCAGGACAGCAGCAGCAGGGAGACGATCGCCAGGCCGGCCGCCAGCACCACCAGCCACCATTGGCCGGGTGCCGGCATCACCAGCAGCCAGGGCGCCGGCAGCGCGAACAGGCCGAGGATGATCCAGTTCTGGAAGAAGGCGATCTCGATCGGCCCGGCCTGCTGCGCCTGGTGCCGCGCGATGACGAGATTGACCGCGTAAAACACCGCCGAGGTGAGGATCGCGATCATGCCCAGCGCCGAATCGGGCCGGTGCGGCGCGCCGAGTTGCCCGGCCAGAATGATGCCGACCCCGGCCAGGCCGAGCAGCGAGCCGAGGATCGAGCGGGTGCCGATCTTCTCGTGCAGGAAGACCGCGGCGAGCGCGAGCGCGATCAGCGGGGCGATGAAGGTGAGCGCGATCGCCTCGGCCAGCGGCACGCGGACGATCCCCCAGAAGAAGGCGATCGCCATCACCGCGATCACCACGCTGCGGATCGCATGGATGCGGAGTACCCGGGCCGACGGCAGGCGCTGCCCGGAAAAGGCGAACAGCGGCGTCATGATCGCCGCGCCCGCCACCAGCCGCCAGAAGATCGCGGCATAGGCGCCGATGACGAGGCTGATCCCCTTCATCACCGCGTCCATGATCGAATAGAGCGCAATGCCCGCGCAGGCGGCGAGCAGCGCCGCGACCACGCGCTGCCGTGCGGTCACTCCGCGGCTTGCGCGGCGGCCTCGCTGGCCGCCTCGATCTCCGCCGCCTTGGCCTCGACCAGCTTGACGATGTGATCGAGCATGTCGGCATCGTTCACCGTGTGATCGGTGACGCCCGACAGATAGACCATGTGCTTGCCATTGCCGCCGCCGGTGAGGCCGATATCGGTCTCGCGCGCTTCGCCGGGGCCGTTGACCACGCAGCCGAGCACCGAGAGCGACAGCGGCGTGCGGATGTGCTGGAGCCGGTCCTCGAGCGCCTGCACCGTGCGGATCACGTCGAAGCCCTGGCGCGCGCAGCTGGGGCAGCTGACGACGCGGACACCGCGATTGCGGATACCGAGCGCCTTCAAAATCTCGAAGCCGACGCGGACCTCTTCCTCCGGCTCGGCCGAAAGGCTGACGCGGATGGTGTCGCCGATGCCGAACCACAGCAGCGAACCGATGCCGATCGCCGACTTGACCGTACCGCCGACGAACCCGCCCGCCTCGGTGATGCCGAGGTGCAGCGGGCAATCCACTGCGTCGGCGAGCTGCTGGTATGCGGCGACGGCCAGGAACACGTCCGACGCCTTCACCGCGACCTTGAACTCGTGGAAGTCACGGTCCTGGAGCAGCTTGATATGGTCGAGCGCCGATTCGACCAGCGCCTCGGGGCACGGCTCGCCATATTTCTCGAGCAGGTCCTTCTCGAGGCTGCCGGCATTCACGCCGATGCGGATCGCGCAGCCATTGGCCTTGGCGGCGTTGACCACTTCGTTCACGCGGTCGGCCGAGCCGATATTGCCCGGATTGATGCGCAGGCAAGCGGCGCCGGCATCGGCGGCTTCGAGCGCGCGCTTGTAGTGGAAATGGATGTCCGCGACGATCGGCACACGGCTGGCACGGACGATCTGCTTGAGCGCCGCGGTCGATTCGACGTCCGGGCAGGAAACGCGGATGATATCCACGCCGGCATCCTCGCAGCGGCGGATCTGGTCGATCGTCGCGCGGGCATCGGAGGTGGCAGTGTTGGTCATGGTCTGCACCGTCACCGGCGCATCACCGCCAACGGGCACATTACCCACCATGATCTGACGGCTGGGCCGCCGGACGATATCGCGCCAGGGACGTACGGACATGGCGGCGATATAGGCGCTTTGGCCCCGGGGGGCCAGTCGCCAGAATATCGAGATTCCGTGCAGATGCGCGCCCCGCGCTTTACGCGATGCTAAGCAACCCGGGTTAAGCTTGCAGGCTGTTCGATTAGCCCGAGGCCTGATGCGGCACGATCCTGTTCCCGTAGCTGCACCGCGAACCAGCCAGCGCCATTACGGCATGGACTGGCTGCGGATCGCTGCGTTCGGGCTGCTGATACTCTATCACATCGCCATGGCCTTCTCGCCCTGGGACTGGGTGATCAAGACCGGCTATGCCTTCCAGTGGCTGATCCCGCCCATGGCGCTCCTCACCCCCTGGCGGCTGCCGTTGCTGTTCGCCGTCTCCGGCTATGCCTCGCGCAAGCTCTATGACCGCGCGCCCGGCGATTTCGCGCGGAGCCGTGCGCTGCGGCTGCTCATCCCGCTGGCCTTCGGCATGGCGGTGCTGGTGCCGCTCGAGATGTGGGTGCGGGTGATGGAGAATGGCTATCCCCATGGCTATCTCCATTTCTGGGCGCTCGACTACTGGCGCAGCGGCATCTTCTGGGGCCGCGAGTTCCCGAGCTGGGAGCATCTCTGGTTCGTCGCCTATCTCGCCGCCTACACCTTGCTGCTCGCGCTGGTGCTGGCGCGCGCTGGCGGGCGGACGCTGCGCGCGATCGACGCAGCGGCGGAATGGCTCACCCAGGGTCGCCGCCTGCTCTGGGTGCCGGTGGCGGCACTGGCGGTAGCGCGGCTGGCGCTGCTGTTCGTGGCGCCCGAACGCCAGGGGCTGCTGCGCGACTGGGGCGGGCATGCGCAATATGTGCCGATCTTCCTGTTCGGCTTCGCGCTGGCGGGATCGCCCGGACTATGGGCGGCGATCGCGCGCAACTGGAAGCCGGGCGCGGCGATGGCGGCGCTGGCCGGCGCGGTGGTCGTATCGGTCGAGCTGGCCTGGCCGGGCGCCAGCGTGCCGCCGCATGAAGTGATGGCGCTCGATCGGGCCGCCCGCACTGCCATGGCCTGGGGCATGATCCTCGCGCTGTTCCACATTGCCGAGACGCGCTGGAACCGCGATCATCCGCTGCGCAAGCCGCTCGCCGAGGCGGTGTTCCCCTTCTACATCGTCCACCATCCCGCGATCGTGCTGATCGCCTGGTATTCGCTGCCGCTGCACCTGAGCGCCCCGCTCGACTTCGCGCTGCTGCTCGGCGGCACGGCGAGCGTCTGTGCCGCGACCTATCTGATCGGCCGACGGATCGGCTGGCTGCGCCCGCTGATCGGACTCAACCGGCTGGCGAAGCCCGAACATCCTGCTAGGGAGACAGCGCCTGCCTCTGGAGTAGTCTGATGCGCTTTCTCGTGATCCTCGCGGCCCTGATCGGCTTCGCCGCGCCCGCCAACGCCTATTGGGAATATGGCCACCAGACGGTCGCCGCGATCGCCTGGCGCAACGTCACCCCGGCCACCCGCGCGAAGATCACCCAGCTGCTCCGCCACACCGACCTGCTCAAGACCGAGGGCTGCCCGGCGACCAATATCGAAGAGGCTTCGGTCTGGGCCGATTGCATCAAGAAGCTGGGCAATGACTGGCGCTACGCCTCGGTCTGGCACTATCAGGACGCCGACGTCTGCAAGCCGTTCGACGTGACCGCCGAATGCAAGGACGGCAATTGCGTCTCCGCCCAGATCGAGCGCGACGTGAAGATCCTCAAGGACCGCAAGGCGCCGCAGGTCGAGCGGGTGAAGGCCTTGCTCTTCCTGGTCCATTTCGTCGGCGATATCGGCCAGCCGCTGCACGGCGCCGAGCACGACCATGACGCCGGCGGCAACAAGGCGCAGGTCAGCTATGGCATCTACACCACCGACCGGCTGAACCTCCATTCGGTGTGGGACGGGCTGCTCGCCGAGCGCGCGATCACCTCGGGCCCGAACATCGTGCGCACCTATAGCCGCAAGGACCGCGCCGAACTGGGCGGGGGCACCGTGCAGGACTGGGGCAAGGACAGCTGGGAGCTGGCCAAGACCGTCTATGCCGACCTGAATGGCGGCGAGACCTGCAAG
Source organism: Sphingomonas sp. NIBR02145 (assembly GCF_027359115.1). NCBI lineage: Bacteria > Pseudomonadati > Pseudomonadota > Alphaproteobacteria > Sphingomonadales > Sphingomonadaceae > Sphingomonas > Sphingomonas sp. NIBR02145. The sequence goes on from NZ_CP114791.1 coordinate 2,993,176, forward strand.
CCGATCACCACCCGCATCGCGATCACCGAGCCGATGATCGAGAAGTGGGTGCCCGAGGCACGCACCCAGGTCATCAAGGGCGGCCTTCGCCTTGCTCGCCTGCTTGACGAGGCCCTGGCCTAACGCTTCTCCGTGACGAACCCGGCGATGGCATCGACCAGCGCCGGGGCAACGGGCAGCGACGCATCGCCATAGGTCGCGATGCTCGCCATCCGCTCCTCGCTCGCGGCGATGCGGAGCACATGCGTCATCCCCGGCACGATCGCGAGCCTGGCACCCGGCCTTGCCCCGGCAAGCGCCTGGGCGTCCGGCACACCGATCTGGATGTCGCGATCGCCCTGGGTGACGAGCAGCGGCACCTTCAGCGACGCCGCGAGCTTGGGCGGATCATAGCGGAACTGGTCGATCAGGAAGTCCTGCACCGCATCCGGAAACAAGGCGGGCAGCGGCGGCGGCATCGCGGCGGTGTCGGCATGCTTGCCGCTCTCCAGCGTATCGACGAGCGACAGCAGCGGCTCGAGCAAAGGTGCATTGGCCGGATTGGCGCGAAACTGCGCGCGCATGATCGCGGCGAGCGGCCGCCCGGCGGCGGCGACCAGCACCACGCCGCACACCCCTTCGGGCTGCTGCGCGGCGGCGAGCACGACCAGCCCGCCCTCGCTATGCCCGCCCAGCCAGATGCAGGAGCGGCCGGTACGCTTGCGCGCGACCTCGATCCAGGCGCGGACATCCGCCGCGTAATCGGCGATCGTGACATGATTGCCGTCCGCGACCGCCGCCCTGCTGCCGAACATGCCGCGCTTGTCGATACGCAGCGTGGCGACGCCGCGCTTCGCCAGCCCATCGGCGAGCTGGCGATAGGGCCCGCCGGCGACGCCATAACGGTTGTTGCCGTCGCGATCGGTGGGGCCGGAGCCGGGCACGATCAGCACCAGCGGCGCCTTGGGATCTGGATCGATCAGCGTGCCGGCGAGATCCCCCTGCGGCCCCGGCGCGGTGATCTCGACACCCGCGGGCGCCTGCTGCGCAAAGGCCTGAGGCACGGCGGCAAATGCCAGCGCCAGCACAACCTTCAGAGAAGAATGGCCGGGGCGAACCCGGAATGCTTTGCCAGTCATGCGCAACCTCCCTTCTTGCGTCCCCGGCCGGAACCGCGCGCGACGCGCCGCCTAGCCCTTGGCGTAGTTCTCCAGGAAGCCACAGCGCGGGCAGCGCCAGGTCTGGATGCTGATCGGCTTGTGCGGCAGCTTGAGGCCGAGCAGCAGCGCCTTGCGGGGCGGCCCGGCTACCCAGCCCGTTGTCCGCCGATAGCTATCGCGGTCGGCGAGCGTGAAACCTTCCTCCATAGAGCCCTGGCATTTCGGGCAGCTGTTCGACCGCATGGCCCTCTCCTTCCAGTGCCGGGCACTGATCGTTCGTTACGCATCGCCGCCCCAGCGGAAACGCCAGTCGCCATCGGTCTTGCTGGCAATCAGCCACAGATAAGCGCCGATCACCGGCAGGAGCAGCACCAGCCACAGCCGATCGCGGTGCGTCGCGAAATTGACGATCAGGCCGACGATCGCGACAAAGGCAAAGGTCGCCGCCCAGCCCTGCCAGGTGACCGGCACCGCACCCAGGCCGAAGCGCTTGGGACGGAACCAATAGCCGGGGCGAACCGAGCCCTGCTCACGGAAGCGGGCGCCCATCACTGGAACAGCGCCAGGGCGATGCCGGCGACCAGCGCGAGCCCGGCGATGCCGAGCACATAGGGGAGATGCACGCGGCGGATATGCGTGGCGAGCAACATCGCGAAACCCTTTCAGTCAGCCTTGCCGTCGTCCGCGGCAGGCGAGGATGTGCGCCAGGCGACGACCAGGAACAGCGCCGTCGCGGCAAGGAACAGGATCAACCAGGCGGCGACCCGCACCGGCTCGGGCGGAAGGATCACCGGGGTAAGCGCCATGCTGAACAGCACATAGGCGATGGTGACCGCCCAGCCCTGCCGCGTGCACGGCGTGATGTTGTATTTGGCGCCCCGGCGGATCCGGACGAACCATGCATCGGGACGCCGGGGCCGGGTCATGCTTCGTCTTCCCTTGCCTTGGGCGGTCGGCCGCGCCGGGCACGCACCGGCTCGGCCAGCTTCACGCCCCGGCGCCCCAGCGCCTCGCGCAGCAGGCATTCGACCTGGGCATTGACGCTGCGCAGGTCGGCCGCCGCCGACCGCTCGATCGCCGCATAGAGCGCGGGATCGAGCCGGAGCGGGAAAGCTTTCTTCTGGGGCGGTTCGGACACGGGGTACGCCTTGATACTTACTGGTAGAGCGAGCCCGTGTTGACCACCGGCTGGGTATCCCGCTCGCCGCACAGCACGACCATCAGGTTCGATACCATGGCGGCGCGGCGCTCGTCGTCGAGATGCACCACGTCCTTGGCCGAAAGCTGGGCCAGCGCCATCTCGACCATGCCGACCGCGCCTTCGACCAGCGTCTGGCGGGCGGCGACCACGGCCTGGGCCTGCTGGCGGCGGAGCATCGCACCCGCGATCTCCTGGGCATAGGCCAGATGGGTAAAGCCGCACTCGTCGACGGTGATGCCGGCGACGCGCAGCCGCTCGATCAGCTCGCCGCGCAGTTCGGTGCCGACCTGGTCGTGATTGCCGCGCAGCGTGACTTCCTGATGCTCGAAATCGTCATAGGGGTAGCGCGAACCGATGGTGCGCACCGCCGCTTCGATCTGGACGTTCACGAACGCCTTGTAATCGTCGACGTCGAACAGCGCCTGCGCCGTGTCGGTCACGCGCCACACCACCTGCGCCGCCATCTCGATCGGGTTGCCGCGCAGGTCGTTCACCTTGATGCGCTCCGAAATGATGTTGTTGGCGCGCACCGAGACCTTCTTCTTGATCAGCCACGGCATGGCCCAGCGCAGACCGGTGGTGCGATCGGTGCCCTGATAGTCGCCGAACAGCGTGATCACCGCCGCCTGGTTGGGCTGGAGCAGGTAGAAGCCGCACAGCACGAACAGCTCGACGAGGATCGCGACAAGGAGCGTGGTGATCACGATCCAGTCGGCGATGCGGTCGATCTGCGAGAGCGCCGCGCCCGCCGCGACAATCGCGAGCAGCGCCACGAGCAGCATGCCATAGCCGCTTGCCGTGGTTGCAGTCTTCTCGCTGCTCTGGCGCAGTGCCGGCGCGGCGCTACGAACGTCAGTCATCATTACCTCCCGAAATTATGATATCGTATTTATATCGAGTCGGAACGCCCCGCAAGCGGAATCGGAATGCGGTTCATGCCCGGCTCATCCGCATTCGAGAGAGTGCCCGCCGTTCGAGAGGGGGAATCGATGCGACCTTTTCTGCCTGCCATGCTCTGCACCGTGATGCTGGCGACGCCGGCTTGGGCCCAGCCCTCCCCCGCAATGATCGCCCGCGATGCCGATTCGGCGATGGCCGCGGCAATCGATGCGAAGGGATCGGGCGCGGTGGTGCTGATCGCGCGGGGCGACACGGTGCTCTATCGCAAGGCACGCGGCATGGCCGAAGTCGAGCTGGGCGTGCCGCTCGCGCCCGACCAGGTGTTTCGCATCGCTTCGATCACCAAGAGCTTCACCGGCGCGCTGCTCGTCCAGATGGCGGCACGCGGCGAAGTCTCGCTCGATGCGCCGGCGGTGCGTTACCTGAGCGACCTGCCGCTGGATCCGCGGATCACGCTGCGCCAGCTGCTCAGCCATACTGCCGGTGTCAGCGAGACCGACGCAGTGCCGCAGCCGCCCTTCGGCAATGGCGAAGTGCCGATCGCCGAGCAGGTGCGGCGGATCGCCGCGCGGCCACTCGCCTTCGAGCCCGGTACCGCGCAGCGCTATTCGAACGCCGGCTATATCCTGCTCGCAGCGGTGATCGAGAAAGTGACCGGGCAAAGCTGGGACGAGGCGATGCGGACGCGCCTGTTCGTGCCACTCGGACTGGCCGAAACCGCCTATGACCGCTTGGACGACATCGTGCCCGGCCGGACGAGCGGCTATTCCAGTGACAAGGGCGTGCTGCGCAATGCCGCGCCGTTCAACGTCTCGATCCCCAAGACCGCCGGATCACTCCGCTCGACGGCTGCGGACCTGCTGCGCTGGATGCGGGCCTTGTCGCAGGGCCGGGTGGTCGGCACAGCTGGCTTTGCCGAGATGAGCAAACCTGCGCTGGCAAGCGTCGGTGTGCAGGAGCGCTATGGGCTGGGCCTCTATCGCTGGCAGATCCGCGGTCAGGACGCGATCGGGCATACGGGCCAGATCAACGGCTTCACCTCGGCGCTGTTCTACCTGCCCGCCGAAGACGCGACGGTGGTGGTGCTCGCCAACAGCGACAGCTTCGACGCGCAGACGCTCGCCCGGCGGATGGCGGCGATCCTGATCGGCAAGCCCTATCCGCTGCCACGCCCCAGCGCCGTTCCAGCCGAATCGCTGAGGCCGCTTGCCGGCAGCTATGGCAGCGATCCGGCAACGTCCCGCACGATCGCGGTGCAGGACGGCAGGCTGGTGATCAACCGCCCCAATCGCGGCGGCATCCCGGCCGTGCTGGGCAGCGACGGCGCGCTCCGCTTCGTGCCCGACGAGCTCAGCTATTTCCTGCCGGTACGCGATGCGGAGGGTGCGGTGATCCGGCTCGACTATTTCGCCCGCGGCGAAGGCCCGGCACTGCCGCTGCCTCGCCAGCCCTGAACACGAAAAAGGCCGCCGGAATTGCTCCGGCGGCCCGTTTCCTGTCAGGCGAAACGCCTCAGCTGATGACGATGGTCACAGCGCGGCGGTTCTGTGCCCAGCTGGCGTCGTCCGAGCCGAGCGCGATCGGGCGCTCCTTGCCATAGCTGATCGTGGTGATCCGCGCGGGCGAGATGCCGCGCGAAGCGAGGTAGTTCTTCGCGGCATTGGCGCGGCGATCGCCCAGGCCGAGATTGTACTCGCGGGTGCCGCGCTCGTCGCAATGCCCCTCGATCGTGATGCGCGTATTCGGGTGGCTGGTCAGCCACTGCGCCTGGCTGTCCAGGATCGCGCGCGCTTCCGGATCGATGTCATACTGGTCGAACGAGAAGTGGATCGTGTCGCTCGCCACTTCGCGGCGGAACTGCTCGTTGATCGGCGCCGCAACCGTGTCGCTGTCGCCCTCGCCGGCATTGACCGGACCGGTATCCGACGGCGCGGGCGGAATGTCGGCGACATTGCGCTTCTTGGTGCAACCCGCAGTGGCGATCAGCGCGATGCCGAGCACCAGGCCAGTCGTGATCTTGGACATGGTCTTTCCTCCTTCTCTGGTCGCATCTCGTCCGCTTGCCCGGACGCTAGCACAGATGCGGTAACGTTTCAGGGGCGAATCGGTCCCCAGCTGGGATCCGATCCGTCGAGCGGCGTGGGAATGCGCCGCGCATTGGTGCCGGTGAGGTCCACCGACCAAAGGTCCGGCCGGCCCGAACCCTGGGCCGAACGGAAGAACATCAGCACGCGGCCATTGGGCGACCAGCTCGGCGCCTCGTCGCCCCAGCTGTTGGTCAGCAGCTTCTCGCCGCCGCCCGAAGGGTTCATCACGCCGATCCGGAAGGCGCCGCCGCCGGTGCGGGTGAAGGCGATCAGGTCGCCGCGCGGGCTCCACACCGGCGTGGCGTAGCGGCCGCCGCCGAAGCTGATCCGGTGCTGGTTCGAGCCATCGGCGTTCATCACATAGAGCTGCTGGGTGCCGCCGCGATCGCTCTCGAACACGATCTTCGAGCCGTCGGGCGAATAGCTGCCGCCGGTATCGATGCCCGGCGAGTTGGTGAGCCGCTGCGATTCGCCGCCCGCCGCTGCGATGCGATAAATGTCGGTGTTGCCAGCCTGCGACATCGAGAACAGCACCCAGCGACCGTCCGGCGAGAAGCGCGGCGCGAAGCTGAGGCTCACATTCGAGACGAGCAGCCGGTTCGAGCGCGCCGCCATGTCATAGACATAGATGGACGGCTTGCGCTGGGTGTAGCTCATATAGACGATCGCGTTCTGCTTCGGCGACATGCGCGGCGTCAGCACGATCGACTGCCCGTTGGTCAGGAAGCGGTGGTTGGCGCCGTCCTGGTCCATGATCGCCAGCTGCTTGCGGCGCTTGTTCTTTGGGCCGGTCTCGGCGACGTACACCACTTGGCTGTCGAAATAGGGGCCTTCGCCGGTCAGCTTCGAATAGACCGCGTCGGCGCACTTATGCGCCGCGCGGCGCCAGTCGCCAGGCGAGACGACGAAGCCCTGGCGGACCAGCTCGCTCTGCAACAGCACGTCATAGAGATAGCAGCCGACGGTCAGCGAGCCATTGCCATTCGCGCGGACATAGCCCTGGATGATCGCCTGATTGCCGTTCCAGCTGCCGTAATTGGGCGTAGCGACTTCGCTATAGGCGATGCCGCGGCTGGCCGAGGGCCCGCGCGTCTTGAACAGGCCGGTGTTGCGCAGATCGTCCTCGACCACCTGGGCGAGCTTGGCACCGAGCTGGTCGGTCGGACCCGCCGGCGTGTCGACGTTCTGCGAGGTCGGCATCGCCGGTATCGCGATGACCAGATCCTTGGCCGCCGTGTTGCTCACATCGACGCTGAGCGGCGTGTCCTGGTCTTGGGTCGGGATCGGCGCGGGCGCCGGCACATCCTGCGCCTGCGCGACGGTGGCCACGGTGCTCGCCAGCAGGGCCGCGATCGTCAGATGGGCAAATTTCATCTTCACAGGTCCTCGTACAAAACCGGGGCTATGACTCGCCACGCGCTGTAGAATTGCGGCGGCAGCTTGAAAGGGGCCGCCAGCTTCACCGCTCGGATCGCGCGGTCCCGGGCGAGATCGGCCTGGGCGCGGTTGCTGTCGGTGATGCCGGTCTGCGCCGTGACGCGCGGCTCGCCCGCAAGCGAGCCGTCCTCGTTGAGGCGCACCGTCACCGTCGTGCGCAGCTTGTCCGAATCGGCGCCGCTGGGCGGAGCCCAATGGGGGCGGATCTGGCGGATGATCGCGGCGCTGAGCGCAGCCTTCTGCTCCGGCCCGACCGTGGCGGCCGGCGGCGTGACCGACGTGCTCTTTGCCGGCTTGTCGTTGATGCCGTTGAGCAGGCCGTCGAGCCGGCCGGTCGGCGCGACCGGGCGGTTGGACGGGCGCGACGGCGCCTGAGCCGGGGCTGCCTTGGGCGGCGTCTTCGGCGCGGGCTTTACCGCATCGGGCGCCGGTGCCGGCTTGGGCGGAGCAGGCTGCGGCTTGGCGATAGGCTGGGGATTGGGCGCGGGCTCGGGCGGCGCGCTGTCCGGCTCGATCGGCGCTTCCACCGGCGAGAGCTTGGCGGCCGGCTCCTCGCTGGTCGGCGTCGGCGACGTGCTTTCCAGCGCGACCTGATCGACCAGCGCGACTTCGATCGGCGTCGGCTTCAGCTTCATCGGATTGGGGGTGGCGAGGAAACCGACCGACAGCACGCCGAACAGGGCGAGATGCCCGATCAGCGCAACGGTCAGCCCTGCTCCCTCGGTCCGGTTCACGGCTTGGTGCTCGCGTCGGTGATCAGCGAGACGCGGTTGAGCCCGGCATGGTTGAGCTCACCCATCACCTTCATGACCTTGCCATAGCCCAGGCCCTGGTCGGCGCGCAGGAACACCGCCGCCGGCTTGCCGTCCGGCCCCGGCGCGCGGCCGGCGATCTCCTCGAGCTTGGCGGGCAGCGCCGTGTCGGCGGTCAGCTCGTTGTCGACGAACACCTGGCCCTTGTCGTCGATCGAGATCTGGACGGGCTTCTGGTCCTGGTCGACCGGCTTGGCGCGGCTCTCGGGCAGGTTCACCGGCACGCCGGCGGTGAGCAGCGGTGCCGTGACCATGAAGATGATCAGCAGCACCAGCATCACGTCGACCAGCGGCGTGACGTTGATGTCGGCCATCGGCGCGCGGCGGCCGCGCCCCTTGTTCGAAGGGAGATGCATCGACACCGGCTTAGGCCTCCATCTCCAGGCGACGGCTGAGCGTCGCGTGGAAGCCGTCGGCGAAGCGGTTGAGCCGCGCCTCGACGCGGTTCACGGCGTGCGAATAGCGGTTGTACGCGATCAGCGCGGGAATGGCGGCGAACAGGCCGATCGCGGTGGCGAACAGCGCCTCGGCGATGCCCGGCGCGACCACGGCGAGCGACGAGCTCTGCTCCTTGGCGATGCCGGTGAAGCTGCGCATGATGCCCCACACCGTGCCGAACAAGCCGATGAACGGCGCCGCCGAGGCGATGGTGGCGAGGAAGTTCAGCCGGTCGGCCAGCTTGTCGATCTCGTTCGCGATCGTCGCGCCCATCGCCGTCGCAAGACGCTCGCGGGTACCTTCGCGGTCGATAGCCTTGCCACTGGTGGAGCGGCGCCATTCGGTGACGCCGGCGGCGAAGACCCGAGCGATCGGTTGCTCGCGGCCGGCGGCGCGGCGGTGGAACTCGTCGATATCGTCGGCTTCGCGATATTCGCCCTCGAACTTGTCGATCGCCTTCTTCACCGAGCTGACCCGGAAGCCGAAGCTCAGAATGATCGTCCAGGTCCATAGCGAGGCGAGCAGCAGGCCGATCATCACGGCGCGCACCACCCAGTCCGCCTGCAGGAACAGGCCGATCGGCGACATGGTTGCGGCGTCGGTGCTGATAAATTCCATGATCGGTTCAGTTCCCCTTCCAGACCAGCGGCGCGAATCGATCCATCCATTCCGCCGGCTGCCGGCGGGGCCGCCCGGACGGGGAGACGAACACCGCCTCGACTTCCGCTTCGGCCAATATGGTAACGTCGCGCATGACTCGTTGATGAATATCCACTGCGGCGGGGCCCAGCTGGACCAGCCGGCTGACCACCACCAGTTCGTCACCCAGGCGCGCCGGCGCCCGGAATCGAATGTTCGCCTCGCGCAGCGCATAGGCGCCGGTGCCGGCCTCATGGACGGCGCGCTGGTCGACGCCGGCCAGGGCCAGCATATCCGAGCGGGCCCGCTCCATGAACCTGAGATAGTTGGCGTGATAGACCACGCCGCTGAGATCGGTGTCCTCGAAATAGACACGCAGGACGAAATGATGCTCGAGGCCCTCGAACCGGCCAGGGGCGAAACGGACGTCCATGCCCGGCCCCTAACGCAGCGCTTACCGTGGGGGAACCCCTTGCCTCAGTCGAACAGCCCTTCCTGCGCGGTGGACGGAGGATTGAGCCCGAGATGCTTCCATCCCGCCGCATTCAGGCAGCGTCCGCGCGCCGTGCGCGCGATCATCCCGATCTGGATCAGATAGGGCTCGATCACTTCCTCGATCGTGTCGCGCGGCTCGCTGAGCCCCGCCGCCAGCGTCTCCACGCCGACCGGACCGCCCTTGTAGATGTCGGCGATCATCATCAGGTAGCGCCGGTCCATCGCATCGAGGCCGAGCGCGTCCACCTCGAGCCGGGTGAGCGACTGATCGGCCACCCGGGCATGCACCACATCCTCGCCCAGCACATTGGCGAAGTCGCGCACCCGGCGCAGCAGCCGGCCGGCGATGCGCGGCGTGCCCCGCGAACGCCGCGCGATCTCGTGCGCGCCATCGGGGGCGACATGGAGATCGAGCAACGTGGCGGCGCGGGTGACCACCTTCTCCAGCTCGTCGACGCCATAGAAATTGAGGCGCACCGGGATGCCGAAGCGATCCCGGAGCGGTTGGGTGAGCAGTCCCTGGCGGGTGGTGGCGCCGACCAGGGTAAAGCGCGGCAGGTCGATCCGCACGCTGCGTGCCGACGGCCCCTCGCCGATCATCAGGTCGAGCGCGCGGTCCTCCATCGCCGGATAGAGGACTTCCTCGACCGCGGGATTCAGCCGGTGGATCTCGTCGATGAACAGGACGTCGCCATCCTCGAGATTGGTCAACAGCGCGGCGAGGTCCCCGGACTTGGCGATGACGGGACCCGAAGTGGAGCGGAAGCCGACCCCCATCTCGCGGGCGATGATCTGGGCGAGCGTGGTCTTGCCCAGCCCCGGGGGGCCGAAGAACAGGACATGGTCCAGCGCATCGCCCCGCGACTTGGCCGCATCAATGAACACCCGGAGATTCTCGCGCGCCGCACGCTGGCCGACGAACTCGTCGAGGCTCTTCGGGCGCAGCGCGGCGTCCACGTCATCGGCGCGTCGGCCGGAGGAAAGGAGGCGATCGGTGTCGGTCACTTTTTACCTTGTTCGTCTAGACCGGCGGCACTCAGCCGCGACTTTGCTGCGTCGAGTATCGCTGCTTCAAATCGATCCGGGTGGCGAAGCGCCAATGCCTCAAATGTCAGCTCACCCATGTCGCGCTCTACCAGCAAATCGAAACCTTCAGACTGCTTTCCGAGCACGAGATCCTCAACGGTTTGCTGTTCAAGGTCCCGGGAAATTTTCTGCCGTGTCCTGGAGAGGCGAATGGTCTTGTCCCGCTCCTCGCTAAGCGTTCCTTCCAGTGCAAAAATGCTCTGCCAAACATCATATTCCAGCGTGCCCGGCTCCTCCGAAGGCAACACAGAATACAGGCGCAATTTTGCTGCACGGGCAACGACTTCATTGCCCTGGCGTCGGGCATTGGCCGCGATCTTCCTGAGACCGTCGGGGTCGTCCGTGCCCTCGATCAACGCCAGAGCACGCAAGGTTATCGCATCATTCATGGATTCCCCTCCTACTCACCCCAGCACCCCGCTCAGCAGCGCCGGGTGGAAACCCCAGCCGAGGAACCCGCACAGCCCCATGAACAGGCCGAAGGCGCCGAAGGCCCAGCCGGCCCAGAGCAGCCACCCGCTCTCGACCAGCGCCGCCACCGCCGCGATCGAGATGGCGGTGGAGACCGCCGCGTCGCTGGCGTCGAACTGGTCGTCATGGACATTGAGCGCGTCATATTGGTCGCCCTGCGCCTTCGCATCGGCGGCCAGGCGAGGCGCCTCGGCCTTGTACTTGGCGATATCGGCGTCGAGTCCGGCGAGGACCGGGGCGGCGCGCTTCGGGTCGGCGAGCGCGGCGATCTGGACGCGGCTCGCCTCGGCGACATGCTGCTTGGTCTTGGTCGCCTGATATTCATTCCACTTGTCGACCGAGGCCGACTGGGCCTGTTGCATCGCCTGGACGATATTGCCGTCCTTGATCCCGCACAGGCCCATGAACACCGACAGCACGACCACGGTGATCGCCACCTTGCGGTTGAGCGACTTGTCCTTGGCCTCGGCGCTGACTTCGATTTCCATCGCGCTGCCCTATCCTGCCTGCACCCTAGGAGCTAGGGCCGGTGCATGCCCCGCCCCGACCTGTTGCTGATCTCGAACCTGCCCGCCCCGCTCCGCGCGGCGCTGGCCGAACGCTTCACCTTGCACGAAGGCGAGGCCGTGCCCGGCATCCGCGGCGTGGTGGGCGGCGGCATGGCGAAGCTCGACGCGGCGCTGCTCGACCAGCTGCCCGATCTGGAGATCGTCGCGATCCATGGCATCGGCCATGACGGCATCGACACAGCGGCGCTGCGGGCTCGCAACATTCCGCTGACGCTGACCCCGGACGTGCTGACCGAGGATGTCGCCGATCTTGCCATCGCGCTGATGCTCGCGGTGCACCGGCGGATTGCCGCGAACGACGCGCTGGTGCGCAACGGCGGCTGGAGCGCGCCGCTGGGGCGCCGGGCGAGCGGTCGGCGCATCGGCATTTTCGGGCTGGGCCGGATCGGCCACGCCATTGCCCTTCGCGCCGCGCCCTTCGCCGGCGAGCTGCTCTACACTGCCCGCAGCGCAAAGCCGGTGCCGTGGCGTTTCGTGCCCGACATCGGTGCGCTCGCCGAAGCCAGCGACGTGCTGATTATCGCGGCGCCGGGCGGGAGCGACACGCAGAACATCGTCGATGCCGAGATACTCGACCGGCTGGGGCCGGACGGCGTGCTGATCAATATCGCCCGGGGCAGCCTGGTTGACGAGGCGGCGCTGGTGGCCGCCCTTGCCGAGGGCCGCATCGCCGGCGCCGGACTCGACGTGTTCGCGCATGAGCCGCAGGTGCCCGACGCCCTCAAGGCGATGGACCGGGTCGTCCTCGCCCCGCACCAGGGCAGCGCCACCGAGGAAAGCCGCACCGAGATGCGAAAGCTGGTGCTCGCCAATCTCGACGCGCATTTCGCGGGCCAGCGGCTGGTGACGCCTCTGCTCTGACCTTTCAGTCATAATGCTCGACCACGCCGGTGATGCTGAGCCAGGCACATTGCCGGTCCTCGAACACCGAGATGCTCGGCGCCGGGAAAGCGGGGTCGGCGAAATGGCCGATGGGAATGGCGATGGTGTCGGCGATGCCGCCGCCGCTGTACCAGACATTGCCGCCGCAGACCGGGCAGAAATGGAAGCTGGCCGGCGCACCGCCACTCTCCGAAGGGGCGAGCCATTCGGTCGACTGGCCCGTTATCGTCACCTGATCCGTGGGGAAGCGCGCCTGCACGGCGAAGGCCGATCCGCTGCGCCGCTTGCAGTTGAGACAGTGGCAGACCGAGACGCGCACCGGCTCGCCCGTGCATTCGGCGCGGAGCTGGCCGCAGCGGCAGGCGGCGGTGCGGGTGGTCACTTGGCGGCCTTGCGCAGGGCGAGGCGGACCAAGGCGTCGAGCGTGGCGCCCGCGCCCAGCTCATCGGCGGCGGCATTGACCGCGGCGCTCGCCTCGGCCGGCTTGAAGCCGAGGTTGAGCATCGCCGAGACGGCGTCCTGCGCCGCGCCGCTCGCCGGAGCCGCACCGCCGGCGCTGGCACCGAGCGCGACGCCACCGGCCTTGTCCTTGAGTTCGTTGACGATGCGCTGGGCGAGCTTGGGCCCGACGCCATTGGCGCGGGCGATCATCGCCGCATCGGCACGGGCGACGGCGGTCTGCACTTCCTCAGGGGACAGGATCGAAAGGATCGCCAGCGCGACCTTGGCGCCGACGCCCTGCACGCTGGTCAGATGGCGGAACCAGTCCCGCTCGGCGGCAGTGGCGAAGCCCATCAGCCGGATCGAGTCCTCGCTGACCAGCATCTCGGTATGCAGTGTCGCGAACTCGCCGACCGCACCGAGCGCCGCCAGGGTGCGCGCCGAAGCGCCGGCGAGATAGCCGACGCCGTTGACGTCGATCACGACGCTGTCGATCCCGGTCGCTTCGATGCGGCCCTTGAGATGCGCGATCATGCCGCCTCCCCCTCCTGTCCAGCCGGGCAGCCGGGCAAAAATGTTGAATCTCTTGAGTCCCCACGCATGCGCGCATGAAGCGGGATCGATGGACAAGGGAGAGCCTGGCGCATGGCCGGTACATAAGCGGAACAACGGGGTGTAGGAAAGCGAAATCACCCCGGCTGCTCTGGCGGAATGCCGCGCGCCTTCCCAATTCACGGACAGGGAATTGGGGGATTTTCGATGTTCGTCGCGTTGCTTGGGCTTTGGTGCATGCTGGTGCTGGCGGAAGGCACGCCGATCGGGCGGATGCTGCGCCGGGTGCTGGTCGAATGGCCGGCGGCGCGGCTGGCGCGGATCGAGCGCGGCGCAGTCATCACCTGGGCGCTGCTCGGAGTGATCGGGCTGCTGTGCTTCTGGTTCCTCGAGGAGGATGGCCTTCGCCTGTTCACCATGGCGATGCCGGAGATCGCCGGCTGGGTCTCGATGTTCGAGATCAGCGCGCTGGTCGACGCGCTTGTGGTGACGGCGGCGGCGGCATCGACGCTGCGACTGGGCGCGGTGCGCGGCTGGGTGGCGGCACGGTTGCCGATCGGGCGCCGGGCAACGCGGGCGCGGCGGGTTCGGCCGGTGAGGCGTGAGGCTTCCAATGATGACGAGGATGGAGCGGGGTTGGCGCTGGCTGCCTAGATTCATCTCCACCGTCATCCCGGCCTTGAGCCGGGCTCCCGCTTCTTTCTTCTCTCGTCTGGGAGCGAGGCAGCGGGACCCCGGCTCAGGGCCGGGGTGACGAGATAGAAAAACTCAACGCAACCCCAGCCGCGCGCTGGCGAGATGGTGCGCGTGGCAGATCGCCACGGCGAGCGCGTCCGCCGCATCCGGCCCGTCGATCTTCACCCCGGGCAGCAGGCGCGAGACCATGGCGTGGACCTGCTCCTTCTCGGCATTGCCGACGCCGACCACCGACTTCTTGACCGTGCTCGGCTTGTACTCGCCGACATCGATGCCGATCCGCGCGGCGGCGCACAGCACCACGCCGCGCGCCTGGCCGAGCTTGAGCGTCGACTGGGCATTGGAATTGACGAACACTTCCTCGACCGCCGCCGCTTCCGGCGCGTGATCGGCGATCAGCGCGGCGAGCATGGCATCGAGATGCGCGAGGCGGCGGGGCAGCGCCGCCTTGGTATCGGTCTTCAGCTTGCCGTTGGCGAGGTGCGACAGGCGATTGCCCTCGGCGCGGATCAGGCCCCAGCCGGTGGTGCCGAGGCCGGGATCGAGGCCGAGGATGATCAATATCCCTCTCCCTTTGGGAGAGGGAGGGAGGCGCGAAGCGCCGGAAGGGTGAGGGCCGCAGGGGTGAGGTTTCGACCCTCACCCTTCCCACTGCCTTCGGCAGCGGGCCCCTTCCCTCTCCCAATGGGAGAGGGAGCTGGGATCAACCCAGCTTCTCCATCACGGCGTCGGAGACTTCGTAATTGCCCCAGACGGTCTGGACGTCGTCGTCATCGTCGAGCGCGTCGATCAGCTTGAACAGCTTGGTCGCGTCGTCTTCGTTGACATCGACCATGGTCTGCGGGCGCCAGGCGAGCTTCGCGCCCTCGGCCTCGCCGAGCACCGGCTCGAGCGCCTTGGCGACTTCGTGGAGATCGCCCTGGGCGGTCCAGATCTCGTGGCCGTCCTCTGAAGAGGTCACGTCCTCGGCACCCGCTTCGAGCGCCGCCTCGAATACCTTCTCGGCGTCGCCGGCGCTGGCGGGATAGTTGATCAGGCCCATCCGGTCGAAGCCGTGGCTCACCGAGCCGGCGGTGCCGAGATTGCCGCCATTCTTCGAAACCGCGGTGCGCACATTGGTGGCGGTGCGGTTGCGATTGTCGGTCAGCGCCTCGATGATCAGCGAGACGCCGCCCGGGCCGAAGCCCTCGTAGCGGATCTCTTCGTAATTCTCCGCATCGCCCTTGCTCGCCTTGTCGATCGAGCGCTGGATGTTGTCCTTGGGCATCGACTGCGCCTTGGCGGCGGCGATCGCGGCACGCAGGCGCGGGTTCATGTCCGGATCGGGCAAGCCCATCTTGGCGGCGACGGTGATTTCGCGGCTGAGCTTGGAGAACATGCTCGAGCGCTTCTTATCCTGCGCGCCCTTGCGGTGCATGATGTTCTTGAACTTGGAATGGCCTGCCATTGCGCTTCTCTATGAATCTGGTCGCGCGGCTTTAGGCCAGGCGCGGGGGGATGGGCAATGCCTGCCCCATTTCGGCATCCCGGCCCACTGGGTCATCCCGCGAAAGCCGGGACCTCAGGCGGCAATTGCCCGGCCCGTGGCACGAGCTCCCGTCCCGGATCGGGTCCGGGGCGGGATGACGCGTTGTCCTAGATGCCCAGCGCCTGCTTGTAGGTCTCGAGCAGCATCTCCGCCTCGTCGCGGTGATGCTTCTCCATCTTCCGCAGGCGGACGATGTTGCGCATCGTCTTCACGTCGAAACCGGTCGACTTGGCTTCGGCATAGACATCCTTGATGTCGTCGGCGATGCCCTTCTTCTCTTCCTCGAGGCGCTCGATCCGCTCGATGAAAAGGCGCAGCTGCTCGGCGGAAATCGAATCGGACAAGGTGGAAGCTCCTGGAAGAATAGAGTCGGGAAAGGGGCGCGATTATCGGAGCCGGCCCCGCCGCTCAACCCCCAAGCGCGCCAAGCTGCGGCAACCCGGTCACGCGCAGGAAGCGCAGGTTGACGATGCGGCCATTGGTGCTGGTCAGCGCGACCACCCTGCCACGCGCATCGCGACGGAAGCGGACCGTGCCGGTCACCGAGTCGGTGTCGAAAATATCGTGCTCGCGATATTTCTCGGGCGGCTGGCTGATCCTGGCTTCCCACCCCGGCCCGATGATCCAGAGCGCATCCTTGCGCCGCGCGACCGTCACCAGCGTGGCGAGCTCGGGGCTGTAATAGGTTCCGAGATAGTCGGCCATGCCCGCCGGGGTGAGCGCCACCGCGCGCCGCTTCACATAGCGCGTCGCTACCTGGGCGCCGCCGGGGCCGTCGATCGTCAGCGTGCGCGCCGGCACTTCTCCGGAGAAGCGGATCGCCACCGGCGCGTCCTTCACGCTGAAGGCGCCCGCGCCGTGCGCGACCATCGGCGCGAAACCCTGCATCCACAGCTTTCCCTCGCGCGCCTCGATCAGGAAGCCGACGCCGAGCGGATCGCGGTAGTTGCCCGCGACGCGCCGCAGCTCGGCCGGGGCGAGCTTCACTTCCGGGCGCGGCGGATCGGTGAAGGGGCCGCCCAGATAGAGATCGGCGATGCGGCGCGCCAGGAAGACGGGGTCCTCGGTCTCGATATTGCAGACCAGCGAGACCGAAAGGCCCTGTGCGGGAACCACCAGGAAGTGGCCGACAAAACCCGGATCGATGCCGCTATGCCCGGCGATCGCCAGGCCGCGATGCGTGCCGATATAGAGGCCGCCGCCGTAACCGGTGACCGGATCGGCCTTCAGCATCGCGTCGATGATCGCCCTGCCGCCGACCTTCGGATCGTGGAAATTGCCCGCCCAGCGGGCGAGGTCCGCGGCGGTGGAGCGGATATCGGTGGAGCCATAGCTGGCATAGGGCAGGAAGCGGCGCTCGGGCAGCTTGTCCCCAGGCGCCCCCTCCTTCTCGCCGGCCGCATAGGGCATTGCCTGACCGGCGCGGATGCGGTGATAGTCGTCGACCACATAGCTGTGGTCCATCCCGAGCGGCCGGAACACCCGCTCGGCGAGGAAATCGGCGAAGGACCTGCCCGAGACACGCTCGACCACCAGCGCGAGCAGCGTGTAGTTCGAATTGGAATAGCCAAAGGCCGTGCCCGGCGCGAAATTGAGCTCGCGCTGGCCAAAGATCACGCGCAGCGCGTCCTGCTGGGTGACGCTGTCTTCGCCGCGCCGCCCCTGCAGCCAGAACAGGCTGAGCTGGTCGCGCAGCCCGCTGCTGTGGTGCAGGAGCTGGGCCAGCGTGATCGGCCGAGCGAAGCGGTGCAGCTCGGGCACATATTTGCGCACATCGTCCTGGAGCGAGAGCTTGCCCTCGCCCTGCAGCAGCAGCACCGCGAAAGCCGTGAACTGCTTGGAAAGCGAGGCGATGTGGAAGGCGGTGTCGGGCGTGTTGGCGATGCCCGCCTCGACATTGGCGGCGCCGTAGCCGCGCGCGTGGAGCGACTTTCCACCCTGGATCACGGAAACCGCGCAGCCCGGCCGGTCCGGCCTGCTCCACGGCGCCATCAGCTTGTCGATCTCGGCGGACGGATCCGCCGCCTGTGCACGGACCGGCGCCGGGCCGCCGGCAAGCAGGAGCGACAGGGCGAGAAGGGAGGCGAGGCGGGTCATGAAGAACGTTTACGTCTGTAGTCACAAGCTCGCAATCCGCGTGCTCCGCGCTGGTCGCATCCCCATCCATTTCGGTCGATTGCCCCCGGCGGCAGGGACGGCTATCCCGGGGCCATGCCGTTTTTCCGCCGAATCCCGCTTCTCGCCGCCCTGACGCTTGTCCTGCAGCCCGCCACCGCCCTGGCGCAGACCAAACCGGCCGTGCCGGTGCAGCTGCCGCCGACGATGCGCGTGCCGGCTCCGATCCGCCCCGCCCCGATCCCGGTCGAGAAGCAGCCCTTCGCCGCCGAGATCGCCGCGTTCGAGGCGCGCGACGCGGTCGCCAGGCCGGCGAAAGGCGGCGTGCTGTTCCTCGGCAGCTCGAGCATCCGGATGTGGACCGACCTGGCCAAGGATTTCCCGGGCCACAATGTCATCAACCGCGGCTTCGGCGGCTCCACGATCCCGGACAGCGTGCGCTATGTCGATCGCATCGTCACGCCCTATGCGCCGAAGACGGTGGTCTTCTACGCCGGCGACAACGACCTGGAGGCGGGCCACACCCCCGACGAGGTCTTCGCCGATTTCCAGGCGCTGGTGGCCAGGATCCGGGCGAAGCTGCCCGGCACGCGCATCCTGTTCCTTTCGATCAAGCCGAGTATCTCGCGTTGGCGGCTGATCGACGGCATCCGCGCGACCAACGCGCTGGTGCGCGAATACACCGCGACCGATCCGCTGCTCGGCTATGTCGACATCGTGCCGCAGATGCTGGGGCCGGACGGCAGGCCGCGCCCCGAACTGTTCCTCGGCGACGGGCTGCACATGACCCGTACCGGCTATGACATCTGGCGCGCGGCGGTGGGCAAGGCGATGAAGTGGAAGCTGGCGCCCCTGCCCCCGCGCGCGCTGCCCAAGCCACCGACACACGGCGCGGGCAAGCCGCCGGCAAAGCCGGTCAGCGGCCCGGTTCGGTCATCGAAGGCGGGTCGCTAGCCGGGAAGCTCTCGTCGAGCGCTTCGTCCAGCTCCCCGTCGCGGACTTCGTTCTTCCTGAGGCTCTCTTCCATCCGGGCGATCTGCTCGGGCGTTGCCTCGCCCTGGTGCTGCGCCTTCCACTCCGAGAAGGGCATGTCGTAGATGATGCGGCGCGCCTCGTCCTTCGCGATCGACGGATCCGCCTCGGTGATCCAGTCGGCCAGGCAGTTGCGGCAGAAGCCGGCAAGGCCCATCAGGTCGATGTTCTGCGCATCGGTGCGATGGCGGAGGTGGCGGACAAGCGTGCGGAACGCCTTGGCGGCGGTAGCGTCATCCAGATGATCGAGTTCGTCCATTTTCCACCTCGGCGGTTGATCCTGTGCGATATGAGGTTAGAGGCACCGAGGCACAAGCCGAGGATATGACAACGATGACAAAGGCAATCAGCCCCCGCACCCGCAAGGTTCGCATCCTCGCGACGCTCGGCCCCGCCAGCGCGTCCCCGGAGATGATCGCCAAGCTGTTCGAAGCCGGCGCCGACGCGTTCCGCATCAACATGAGCCATGGCGACCAGGCATCGAAGGTGCCGTTGTTCGAGGCGATCCGCGGCCTGGAGAAGAAGTTCGGGCGACCGACCACGATCCTGGCCGACCTTCAGGGGCCGAAGCTGCGCGTCGGCAAGTTCGCCGACGGCAAGGTGCAGCTGGTCACCGGCCACGAATTCATCCTCGACCGCGACAAGACGCCGGGCGACGCCACCCGTGTGGAACTCCCGCACCGCGAGATCTTCGAGGCGGCGCACGAGAATGCCCGCCTGCTGCTCGATGACGGCAAGCTGGTGCTGCGCGTGATCTCGGTCGCGCCCGACCGGCTGACCACGATCGTCGAGGTCGGCGGCCCGCTGTCGAACAACAAGGGCCTGAACGTGCCCGACATGGTGCTGCCGCTCGCGGCACTCACCGAGAAGGACCGCAGCGACCTGGCCTTCGCGGTCGAGCAGGGCGCCGACTGGATCGCGCTCAGCTTCGTCCAGCGCCCCGAGGACCTGATGGAAGCCCGCCGCCTGATCGGCGGCAAGGCGGCTTTGCTCGCCAAGATCGAGAAGCCCTCGGCGATCGCCCGCCTCGACGAGATCGTCGAGCAGTGCGACGGCGTGATGGTCGCGCGCGGCGACCTGGGCGTCGAGCTGCCGCCGCAGACCGTGCCGCCGCTGCAGAAGCGCATCGTCGAGACCGCCCGCCGCATGGGCCGTCCGGTGATCGTCGCCACCCAGATGCTCGAATCGATGATCGAGAGCCCGTCGCCGACCCGCGCCGAAGTCTCGGACGTCGCCACCGCCGTGTACGACGGCGCCGACGCGATCATGCTCTCGGCCGAGAGCGCCGCGGGCAAGTGGCCGGTCGAATCGGTGGCGATGATGAACTCGATCGCCGATGCGGTGGAGCGCGACCCCGCGCATGGCGACCGCGTCCACTTCACCGTGCTGCGCCCCGATCCCACGACCGCGGATGCCCTTGCCGAAGCGGCGAAGAACATCGCCAAGACGGTTTCGGCATCGGGCATCGCCTGCTTCACCAGCTCGGGCTCGACCGCGCGCCGCATCGCCCGCGAGCGTCCGGCGGTGCCGATCCTGGTGCTGACCCCGCATATCGACACCGCGCGCCGGCTCGGCCTGCTGTGGGGCGTGCACGCGGTGCACACCCGCGACGTCGATTCGTTCGAGGAGATGGTCGCCAAGTCGAAGCGGATGGCGCTGCGCCATCATATCGCCGCATCGGGCGACCGCGTGGTGCTGTGCGCCGGCGTGCCGTTCAAGACGCCGGGCTCGACCAACGTGCTGCACGTGGTGACCCTGGTCGGCGACGAACTGAAGAACCACCCGGGCAAGGAAGGCCCGGACGCGATCTGATTCGCTGCTGCCGGTGCTGAATTAAGCTGGCTCCCCGGCGAAAGCCGGGGCCCAGGACCACAAGCGATTCGGACGAGAAACCCTGGGCCCCGGCTTTCGCCGGGGAACGGGTAAGGGCTCAGAGGAGGCCCAGGCCTTTCAGGTCCGCGCGCAGCTTGTCCGCGCCGGTGAACAGCAGGCCATGGATGCCCGCGTCATTGGCGGCGGCGACATTGTCCTCGCGATCGTCGATGAACACCGCATCCGATCCCGCCAGCCCGAATCGCGAAAGCGCCAGCGCGTAGATCGCGGGATCGGGCTTCACCAGCTTCTCATCGCCCGAGACGACCACGTCGCGGAAACGATCGAACAAGGCCGATTCGCGGTTGCGGAAGGGCGGCCAGAACTCGCCCGAGAAATTGGTGATCGCGAAGAGCGGCACGCCCGATTCGTCGAGCTCCGTGACCAGCTCCGGCATGCCCGGCAGCGCATGCGGGATCTGCTCGTCGAATCGCGGACCCCAGAGCGCGATCATCTCGGCGAACTCGGGGTGCGCGGCGGCCAGCTCTGCCGAGGTCTCGGCAAAGGGGCGACCAGCATCGTGCTGGAAATGCCACGCCTTGGTGGCAACGTTACCCAGAAACGCGTCGAGCGCCCGATCGTCACCGATCAGGCGCTCGTACAAGTACCGCGGATTCCAGTCGTAGAGGACGTTGCCGACGTCGAAGATGACGGCCGACGGGGCCTCCACGCGCAGGATCAGCCCTGGCGGGCCTTGAACCGCTTCTGGGTCTTGTTGATGACGTAGATGCGCCCACGACGACGGATCACGCGGTTGTCGCGATGCCGATCCTTGAGCGACTTCAATGAATTCACGATCTTCATGACCGATTCGCTTCTCAAATTTGGAATGCCGGAAAAGAGGGGCTCGCCTAGTGTCCGATCCCGGGCAAGTCAAGGCAGGAGTCGCCCGACCGCCCTACGGAACCGACTCGACGCGGTCGGTGTTGGAGGGCAAACGGGGACGTTCCGTTCGCGAAACAGGAGTTCGTCGCGTGAAGAAGCCGCTCAGCATCGCCTTGCTCGTCGCGCTGGGGGCCTGCGCTCCCACCTATCGTCCCCAGCCGATCGACGTGACCCGCTACCATCTGGGCGCGCCGCTGGAGCGCACCACGGTGGCGGTCGAGCCGATGGCCAACACCGATACGTTCGGGCCCGAATACCAAGCCTATTCGGACGCGGTGCGTGCCGAGCTGGAGCGGCTGGGCTATGTCCAGTCGGTGAGCAGCACGCCCTCGGGCTATATCGCCGCGGTCGCTTTCCGCCGCACGAGCAAGGGCGCCTTCAAGGAGCCGCCGCCCGTCACTATCGGCGTCGGCGGCGGCAGCTATAGCGGCGGGCGCCGCGGCGGCGTGGGCGTTGGCGGCGATGTCGGATTCGGCATCGGCGGCAAGGTGCGCGAGCTCTACCAGACCGAGCTGTGGGTGCAGCTGCGCCGGCGCAGCGACAACACCACGGTGTGGGAAGGCCGCGCCCAGAGCGGCAGCGTGAGCGGCACCGATCCCGACCAGCCGGCGGTTGCGGCGGCACGCATGGCCCGGGCGCTGTTCAAGGACTTCCCCGGCGAGTCCGGCATCACTATCACGGTGAAATGACCATCCAGATCAATTCCGGCTTCGATTCCGGCAACATCCGCCTCGTCGGCATCGAGGGCGACCGCGTCGACCTCGAGATCGTCACCGATCACCTGTCCGACTTCTACCAGTGGTTCCATTTCCGCGTGGCGGGCGCGAAGGGGCGCAAGCTCACCTTCCGCCTGCTGAACGCGGGGAACGCGGCCTATGCGTTCGGCTGGCCGGGCTACAAGGCGCGCTGGTCGACCGACCGCGAGGCGTGGCGGACGGCCGATTCGTCCTATGCCGACGGCGTGCTGACCTTCACCAAGGAGATCGACACCGATCTCGTCTGGTTCGCCTATTTCGCGCCCTATTCGATGGAGCGGCACCACGACCTGATCAGCCGCATGGCGCTGATGCCCGGCGTGGCGCACCGCGAGCTCGGCAAGACGCTCGACGGCCAGCCGATGGACCTGCTGACGCTCGGCACCGGCCCCAAGACCGTGTGGCTCTATGCCCGCCAGCATCCGGGCGAGACCATGGCCGAGTGGTGGATGGAAGGCGCGCTCGAGTTCCTGACCGATCCGACCAACCAGACCGCGCTCGCCCTGCGCGAAAAGGCCGTGTTCCACATCGTGCCGAACATGAACCCCGACGGCTCGCGCCGCGGCCATCTGCGCACCAACGCGGCGGGCATCAACCTCAACCGCGAATGGCATGCGCCGACGATGGAGAAGAGCCCCGAGGTGTTCCTCGTCAAGGCGGCGATGGACGGAACCGGCGTCGATTTCGCGATGGACATCCATGGCGACGAGGCGATCCCGGCCAACTTCCTGGCCGGCTATGAGGGCATCGCGTCCTGGACCGACGAACATGGCGAGAAATTCTACGAATATGCCCGCCGCCTCGCCAAGCAGACCCCCGATTTCCAGCTCGACCTGGGCTATGAGAAGTCGGCGCCGGGCCAGGCCAATCTCTCGATGTCGACCAACCAGCTCGCCGAGCGCTTCGGCGCGGTCTCGATGACGCTGGAGATGCCGTTCAAGGACCACGAAGTGAATGCGGACCCCGAGTTCGCCTGGTCGCCGGCGCGGTGCAAGACGCTGGCGCACTCGTGTCTTGAGACTTTGGCAGGATTTATCGACGAGATCTGAGCCCAAGGAAAACAAGAAGGGGGAGCAGGAAATGGAAATCCGCGAGGGCGGGCTCGACGATTCGCGAGTCCGTGCGCTGCTTGAGACGCATTTCGCCGGGATGCTGGCGAATTCGCCCAAGGACAGCTGCCATTTCCTCGACCTCTCCGGCCTCGCCACGCCCGACGTGACCTTCTGGAGCGTATGGGATGGCGAGGACCTGCTCGGCTGCGGGGCGCTGCGCGAGCTCGATTCGGAGCATGGCGAGATCAAGTCGATGCGCACCGCCTCCGAGCATCTGCGCCGTGGCACCGGGGCCAAGCTGGTCGGACACATCCTGACCACCGCCCGCGCGCGCGGCTACAAGCGGGTGAGCCTGGAAACCGGATCGGGCGACGCGTTCGACGCCGCCCATGCGCTCTACCGCCAGTTCGGCTTCACCGATTGCGGACCGTTCGGCGACTATCGCGAGGATCCGTTCAGCCGCTTCCTGTCGCGGGTGGTCTAGGACCGATCCAACGCCGGAAACGGAAAAGGCCGAGGCACCCAGCCTCGGCCTTTTTCGGTTCAGCGCAGCCCGGTGCGCGGGATCAGTGCATCACCAGCTGCATCACCGGCAGCGCCGGGGTGATGTAGGAGCGGCGCTCGGCCTCGATCGCTTCGACATGGGCGAGGCGGTTGTGGAGCGCGCTGGGATCGGGGAGCAGCGAGATCTTGGCGGCGGCAACCGCGGCGCTGCGGCGCGGACGAGCCGGCGGCATGGCGCGGCGCGCATCCTCGGCCATCACGGCGAAGCGGGGCTGCTCGGTGGCGATCTCGACCAGCGTCTTGGTGGCGCGCTTGGTGATCTGGCGGATGCGCTCCTTGGTTACGCCGGTGTCGTTCGAGATCTCGTCGAGCGTGGCGGTTTCGAAGATGCGGCGCTCGACGATCTCGCGGTCGCGCTGCAGCTTGGCTTCGAGCTTCTCCATCTCGACCGGATCGACCGTCTTGAACGGGCCCGAGCGGCGGACGGGCGCATCGGCACCCTTGGCGCGGGGGCGGCGGCGGAGGGATTCGATACCCACCTTGCGGAGCTGGTCGACATAGGCGTCGATCAGGTCGGAAACCGCGCCCTCGGCGAGATAGTCCGACGCGCCGGCCTCGGTGCGGCCCAGCGCATCCTCGTCCTCGATCATCGCTTCGGGCGAGATCTCGTCACCGTCGGGCGAAGTTGCAAGGGCGGAGAGCGAAATCGTGGTCGCCTCGACCTTCTTCGCCGAGGGGCGCTGGTCGGTCATCAGGCGGAAGCGCAGGCTCTGCAGCTCGCCGCGGATCTGCCAGTTCACGAAGGTGGTGAACTGCGCCTTGGTGGGGTCGTAGCTCTCGATCGCGCGGTGCACCGCGATGGCGCAGCACTGCTCGGCGTCTTCCCAGTGCGCGGTGAGGCCATACTGGCGGACGAAATGGCGGATGCGCGGGGCGATCAGCTTGAGGATCTGGGCGAAGGCACGGTCGACAGTGACGCGCTGGCGATTGGTCTGCGGCGCATCCTTGGGGGTGTTCTCAAGGACGGTGGCAACGGCGGCTTCAAGCGCGATCGTGGTCTTCGACATGGTCTGCAATCCCCTGCTTCTGCAACCGCTCGGCTGCTGTCGTGAGGGGTTTATGAACCGGGCAAGGACCCGCGAATATTCGGCGCAGACCCTTATGGTAGTCGCACCTTACGGATGAATCCTAGTTGCTGCTGGAGGCATTTCGTTAACCATCCGGGGCGACTCGCCGGTTTCCTTAGATATCGCCGGGCCCGTCGCTGTTTGACTGTTGCACTACTTGCCGGCGCGGCGCGATCCAGTGCCAGGCGAGCAGCACCGGCTCGAGCACCGCGAAGCCGATCAGCACCCCGGCGAGTCGCATCAGGGCCGGGCCGATCTCGGCATCGGCATAGCTGTCCGGAACCAGCACGATGAGAATCGCCAGCGCGAACTGGGTGCCGACATAGCGATGGGCATGATCGCCATTTTCAAGATGCTTGCCGATCACCACGCCGATCACGGTGCCGAGGACCAGCAGCGGCGCCGATCCGTGCGCGACGAACAGGAAGAGCGCGGCGAGCGCGGCACCGGCCAGGCAGCCGAGGAAGCGCTGCACCAGCCGGCGGCTGACCGGCAGCAGCCCGCTCGCCCCGATCGAATCGGCGGGGACCAGCATCACCGCCATGATCCCGATCGCGGCCTGGGACAGCGCCGGGACATGCAGCCAGGCGGACAGGCCGACAAGCAGCGCCAGCGCGGTCGCCGCCTGCAGCGCGTGCCGCGCGGCTTCCGGGTGCCAGCCGAGCCCGGCGGGACGCGGCGCGGGCGTCGCCGGCCAGCGCCGGCGCAGGGTGAGCGTGGAGGCAAGGCTGACCGCGACGCAGGCGAGCGTGCCCGCCACCGTCTCCAGCACCCGCGTCTCGACGAAGCTGGCAAGCGCGACGTGCGGATGGGCAAGCTTGTCGAGCACGACCATTGCGAAGGTGAGCCCGAAGAACAGCCAGGCATAGGAGCGCCTGGCAGTGATCGCCGCATAGAGCGCGCCGCCGCCGACCAGGAACAAGGCCGCCGCGGCGGCCGGCCACCAGCCGAGGAACGGCGCGGCGGCGAGCGCGAGCAGGCCACCCGCGCCGGTGCCGGTGATCCGCAGCAGCCCGCGCACCAGCGTCTCGCCGGCATGGCCGCGCATCACCATATATCCGGCAAAGGCCGCCCAATAGACGTTCGCCGCGCCCAGCCAGTGCGCCACCGCGATCGCCAGCAGCACCGAGGCGACGACTTCCGCCTCGTCGACCGTGCGGGTGTTGACGCGGTCCAGCAGCTTGGGGCGGGGCGGCGTCATCTCTTCCAAGTCCCGACTCGATCAGCGGTGCGGATCAATGAATCAGCCTTTCGGTGCGCTGATCCCCGGCGAACGCCGGGGATCAGCGAGGGGGCAGCGCGGGAATCCCGCTGCTCAGGCGAACACCTCTTCGAGGAAGTTGGTCATCGCCTGCCAGCTGCGGCGATCGGCTTTGGGTTCATAGACCACGCCGGGCACGGTCGAGGTCTTGCGGTCCTGGTCGGTAAAGGCGTGGCCGGCATGGCCATAAGCGTGGATCTGCCAGTCGGCGCCCGATTCGGTCAGCTCCTGCGCCAGCGCCACGGTCTTCTCGGGCGGGGCGATCGGGTCTTCCCAGCCATGGCAGACCAGCAGCTTCGTCTTGATCGGCGAGACCGTGAAATAGTTCGGCTGGTCATAGACGCCGTGGAAGGAAACGCCGCCGAGGATCGGCAGGCCGCTGCGCGCCATGTCGAGCACGCATTTGCCGCCGAAGCAGAAGCCGATCGCCGCCAGCTTGCCGGGATCGACATTGCCGAAGCTGGCCAGCGCCTCGAGCGATGCCTCCAGCCGGTCGCGCAGCAGCGCGCGATCGGCGTTGAGCTCGTTCATGTAGACGCCGGCATCGGGGCCGTGCTGCGTCCGCTTGCCCTGGCCATAGACGTCGGCCGCCAGCGCGACATAGCCGAGCTTGGCGAGATTCTCGGCATGGACGTTGTCGGCTTCCTTCTGGCCGAGCACGTTCGGCAGGACGAGCACGCCGGGGCGCGCCGTCGTCACTTCGTCCTCATAGGCGATCACGCCTTCGAACGGGCCGCCGGAGCCTTGATACACCAGAGTTTGCCGAATGATCGCCATCTTGCGACTCCCTTGCGCTTGTCCCTGTCGCTGCTGCCGCTAAGAGCGCCCTCAACCGGTTGCAAGGAGTTCCCCGATGCCCACGCTTGTCCTGATCCGCCACGGCCAGTCGGCCTGGAACCTCGAGAACCGCTTCACCGGCTGGTGGGACGTCGACCTGACCGAGCAGGGCGTCGCCGAGGCGACCGCCGCGGGCGTGCTGATGAAGGAGAAGGGGCTCGACTTCGACCTGTGCTTCACCAGCTTCCAGAGCCGCGCGATCAAGACGCTGCACCTCGCGCTGGAAGCGATGGGCCGGCTGTGGCTGCCCGAGGAGAAGAGCTGGAAGCTCAACGAGCGCCATTATGGCGGTCTGACCGGGCTCAACAAGGCGGAAACAGCTGCGAAACATGGCGACGAGCAGGTGAAGATCTGGCGCCGCAGCTTCGACGTGCCGCCGCCGCTGCCGGAAGAGGGCTCGCCCTGGGACCTTGCCAAGGACGAGCGCTATCACGGCGTGCCGATCCCGCAGACCGAATCGCTGAAGGACACGATCGCGCGCGTGCTGCCCTATTGGGAAGAGACGATCGCGCCGGAGCTGAAGGCCGGCAAGCGCGTACTGATCGCGGCGCACGGCAATTCGCTGCGCGCGCTGGTCAAGCATCTCTCGGGCATTCCCGACGAGGAGATCGTCAGCCTCGAGATCCCGACCGGCGCACCGATCGTCTATGAGCTGGACGACGAGCTGAACGCGGTGGATCGTTATTATCTGAGCGAGCGCTGACCTTAATCCTCCCCGAGCTTGTCTCGGGGAGGGGGACCATCGCGCAGCGATGGTGGAGGGGCCGCCGCAACGCGGCGGTGAACCGCCGCGCCCCTCCACCCCGACGCTTCGCGTCGCGGTCCCCCTCCCCCAGCAAGCTGGGGGAGGATTTGATTAGCCGTTGCCCTCCCCCGCCCTTCGCTCTAGTCAGCGCGCTTCCAACAGCTTGGGGCAAGACGTGGCACCTCTGGTCGGCATCATCATGGGCAGCACCTCCGATTGGGAGACGATGCACCACGCCGCCAAAGTGCTCGAGAAGCTCGGCGTGCCGCACGAGACCAAGGTGGTCAGCGCGCACCGTACCCCGCAGCGCCTCTATGACTATGCGACCGGCGCGGCCGATCGCGGGCTCAAGGTGATCATCGCCGGCGCCGGCGGCGCAGCGCATCTGCCCGGCATGGCCGCTTCGATGACGCATCTGCCGGTGCTGGGCGTGCCGGTGGAGTCCAAGGCGCTGAAGGGCATGGACAGCCTGCTCTCGATCGCCCAGATGCCCGGCGGCATCCCCGTCGGCACGCTGGCGATCGGCAAGGCGGGCGCGATCAATGCCGGCCTGCTCGCCGCGGCGATCCTGGCAACGTCGGACGAGGCGCTGAGCGAACGCCTCCAGGCGTGGCGCGCGGCGCAGACCGAGAGCGTGGCGATCGACCCCGAATGAGCGGCGCGCTTCCCCCCGGCTCGACCATCGGCATCCTGGGCGGCGGCCAGCTTGGCCGCATGCTCGCGGTCGCCGCAGCCCAGCTCGGCTATCGCACCCATGTGCTGGCGCCCGACGAGGAGAGCGTCGCCGCCCAGACCGCTTCCAGCTACACCCGCGCCGATTATCACAGCCGCATCGTCCTCGATGAGCTCGCCGCCCAGTGCGACGTGATCACCTATGAGTTCGAGAATATCGCGGTCGGCCCGGTCGAGTTCCTCGCCGGCAAGGTGCCGGTGCGCCCCGGCGCGCAGAGCCTGTCGATCGCGCAGGACCGCGCGCGGGAGAAGGCGTTCGTCGCGGCGCTTGGCGGGCGCACCGCACCCTGGGCGCTGGTCGAGACGCGCGAGCAGCTCGAAGCGGCGATCGCCGAGATCGGCGCGCCGTCGATCCTGAAGACGCTGCGGCTCGGCTATGACGGCAAGGGCCAGGTGCGCATCCGCGACGCGGCCGAAGCGGCGAGCGCCTGGGAGGAGATCGGCGAGCGTCCGGCGATCCTCGAGGGCTTCGTCACGTTCAGCCACGAATTCTCGATCATCACGGTGCGCGGCGTCGATGGCTCGCTGGCGAGCTATCCGCCGCCCTGGAACGAGCACAAGGACGGCATCCTCGACAAGTCGACCGTGCCCGCTCCCGCCGAGATCGCCCGCCACTGGACCGAAGCGGCGACGCTGGCCGGCCGCGTCGCCGAGGCGCTGGGCCATGTCGGCGTGCTGACGCTCGAGTTCTTCGCGACCGACGAAGGCCCCGTGTTCAACGAGATGGCACCGCGCGTGCACAATTCGGGGCACTGGACGATCGAAGGCGCCGAGTGCTCGCAGTTCGAGAACCATATCCGCGCGATCTGCGGCCTGCCGCTGGGCTCGACCGGGCTTACCGGCACCGCGATCGAGATGGAGAACCTGATCGGCGAGGACGCCCATCGCTGGGCCGAGCTGCTTGCCGAGCCAGGCACGCACCTGCACCTCTACGGCAAGGGCGATGTGCGTCCGGGGCGGAAGATGGGACATGTCACGCGCGTGAAGCGGGGCTGATTCTTCCCCTCCCTTCCAGGGAGGGGAGTTTAAGGTCAGTGCGCCGCCTTCTTCTTCGGTACCAGGTGGAGCACCCCGGCGATCACCGCGCCGACGATCAGCCCGCAGATGCCCGCGCCGATCGCGCCGACCAGCCACTCCACGAAGCCCTGGGCGAACGGCACGGCATGGCCGGCGAGCTCGGCGATATGGTGGACGAAGTGCGGGATCGCGCCGAGGTGGAACACCTCGAGCCCGTGCAGCAGGATGCCGCCGCCGACCCAGACCATCGCGGCCACGCCGATATGCGACAGCGCGGTGAGCAGCACCGGCATCGCCTTGACCAGCCCGGCGCCGAGCTGGCGCGCGCCGGCCGAGGGCTTGCGGCTGAGGTGCAGGCCGATGTCATCCATCTTCACGATCAGCGCGACCACGCCATAGACGCCGATAGTGATCGCTATCGCCACCGCCGCCAGCGCCGCGGCACGCATCGGCAGCGAGGCGTCGGGCAGCTCGGCGAGCGCGATCGCCATGATCTCGGCGGAGAGGATGAAATCGGTGCGGACCGCGCCGCTGACCTGGCGCTGCTCGAGCTCCTCCGGGCTGGCGATCTCGGCAACTTCCTCTTCGGCATGATGGCCGGCGAGCGCCTCGATGATCTTCTCGGCCGCCTCGAAGCAGAGATAGGAGCCGCCGAGCATCAGCAGCGGGGTGACCGCCCAGGGCGCGAAGGCGCTGAGCAGCAGGGCAACGGGCAGGATGAAGAGCAGCTTGTTGCGCAGCGACCCGAGCGTGATCTTCCAGATGATCGGCAGTTCGCGGTCCGGGGTGAGGCCGACGACGTAGCGCGGGGTGACCGCGGCATCGTCGATCACCACGCCCGCCGCCTTGGTGCCGGCGCGGCCCGCGGCGCCCGCGACATCGTCGAGCGACGCCGCCGCCAGCTTGGCTATCGCCGCCACGTCATCCAGCAATGCGACCAGACCGCCCGCCATGTCATCCCCTTTTGTGAACCCGGGTTCAGCCCATAGCGGAGTGCAGGGCCTATGAAAGCCCCTCCCCTGAAGGGGAGGGGCTTGAGAAGCCCAAAAGCAAGGCGCCCGCCCCGCGGGTGCGGGACGGGCGCCTCGTCTAGCCTTGCGGCCGCGTGCTTAGGCGCGCGAGCCGGTGAGCGGGAAAGCGCCGAACGCGCCGGCGGTGACGGTGCCGGTGATCGTGTCGCCGTCCACGGTCGCTTCGCCGGTCAGCGTCATCGGCATGGGAACCGAGACGTCCATCGACCAGGTCAGCTTGTCGCCATCGACCTTGCCGTCCTTGGCCTCGGCATTGCCCATCGCGCCCGAGAAGGTGCCGGTGAAGGTATCGCCGTTGCTGGTCACGGTGAACACCGCCGCCTGGTCACCGAGCGGCGACTTCACGACCGTGTTCCAGCTGCCATCCACATTCGCCATGAGAGCTCTCCTGATTAGTTGCCCGCCGGCTTGGTGCTCGCCAGCGACGCTGCCGGAACCACCTCGACGGGGAGGCCGATGCTGTCAAGCTGCGGCCGGACCT
This sequence comes from Sphingomonas sp. NIBR02145, assembly GCF_027359115.1. NCBI lineage: Bacteria > Pseudomonadati > Pseudomonadota > Alphaproteobacteria > Sphingomonadales > Sphingomonadaceae > Sphingomonas > Sphingomonas sp. NIBR02145. The sequence continues at coordinate 3,023,995 of NZ_CP114791.1, forward strand.
TGGAAGCGTCGCCCACGACCACGTAAACGAACTTGTTCGGGTCGAGAGCCGCGCGTGCCGCAGCGTCAAGCTGCGGAATGGTGAGCGCGCGATATTTTTGCGCGATGGTGCTGAAATAGTCGTCCGGACGGCGCCGGATGTCGTTCTGCTGCATCGCGTTGAGCACCGCGTCCGAGGTTTCGAAGCGGCCGGGCAGTTCGCGAGTCGAGCCGTTGACTTCGCGGGTCAGCTCCTCGGGCGTGACGCCCTTGGTGGTGAGGAAGTCCTTCACCTGCTGCTGGATCGCCTTGATCGAATCGCCCGTCTTGTCGGCCTGGACCGGGGCGCTGATCGTGTAGGGAACCGCGTGCTCCATGAAGTTGAAGCCGCCGCCGGCGCCGTAGGACCAGTGCTTGGCCTCGCGCAGGTCCATGTTGATGCGCGACAGGAAGCCCGAGCCGAGCGCCTGGTTGGCGGTCGCCACCGCCAGCGTGTCCGCGAAGGGATCGACCGGGGTGAGCTGCGCGGCGACGATCAGCGACTGGGGCGAGTTCGGCCGGTCGATCAGGATGATCTTGGGCGTCACCGCCTGGCTGGCGGCGGCGAACGCCTTGGTGCCCGCCGGGCCATCGACCTTCCAGCCGCCGAAGCGCGCCTCGAGCGCCGCCTTGATCTCGGCGAGCGGACGATCGCTGACGACGAAGATCTTGGCCTTGTCCGGGCGGATCCACGCCTTGTGCCAGGCGACGAGATCGTCGCGGGTGATCGTCTTGACCACCGCCGGGTCACCCGAGCCGGCGCCCAGCTTCGCATAGGGGCTGGTGGCCGGGTAGAGCACGCGCGGGGTCATGCGGGCAGCGAGGCTCTGCGGCGTGGTCAGCTCCTGGGCGATGCCGGTCAGCGACTGGCCGCGCACGCGCTCCAGCTCCGCCGGGGCGAAGGCCGGACGCTCGACGACATCGGCGAACAGATCGAGCGCGCCCGCCAAATTGGGGCTCGGCGCATCGACGCTGAGATAGGTGCGGTCCGCCGAGCTGCCCGAGCTGATCCCGGCGCCGAGGCGCTCGCGCGCTTCGGCCAGCGCCGTCGAATCGAGGCTGGTGGTACCCTCGTCCATCATGTTGAGCGTCAGGCGCTGGGTGCCCAGCTTCTCCGACGGATCGGCGGCAACGCCCGCGTCGAAGCTCATCTCGACCTGGGTGACCGGCACCGCCGTGCGGTTGGCGTAGATCAGCTCGATGCCGTTGGAGAGCCTGGTGCGCTCCACCTTCGGGAAGACGAGGTCGCCGATCGGCGACACCGCCGGCAGTGCGCCGCGCGTGCCCTTGACCGGCTCGGCCTTGGGACCCTCGGCCGGCTTGGCGGCGACCGCGGTCGCTTCCTGATATGCCTCGCGCTGGCCGGGGACGACCATCACGGTGAGCGCCGGGCGGTTGAGCCATTTGTTCGCGGCGGCCTTCACTTCGGCCGGCGTGACCTTCGCGGTCGCCTCCAGCTCCTTCTTGAAGAACAGCGGATCGTTCGAATAGAGTTCGCCCGAAGCCAGCGCCACGGCCTTGCCGCCGAAGCCGCCGACCGATTCCAGCCCCGAGATACGGCCCGAGACCTTGGTGGTGGCGACGCGGGTCACTTCGTCCGCGGTCGGGCCGCTCTTGAGCAGATCGGCGAGGATCTCGTCGAGCCGCTTGGAGACGACCGCCGGGTCGACACCGGGCTTCACCACGGCCTGGACCGTGAAGATGCCGAGCTGCGCCATCGACTGGATACCGGACGAGACCTGCACCGCGGTCTTGTCCTTGCGGACCAGTTCATTGTCGAGCCGCGAGCTGGCGAGGCCGCCGAGCACCGAGGCGAAGACGCTGAGCGGCACCGCATCCTTGTCGTTCAGCCCGGGCACCGCCCAGCTGCGCAGGATCAGGGTGGCGGCCACGCTGTCCTTGATCGTCACCGTCTTGGCCGCAGGCAGCGTCGGTACGGTCACCTTGGGCAGCACGCTCTTGGGGCCGGCCGGGATCGCGCCGAAATACTTCTCGACGAGCGGCTTTGCTTCCTTCGCGTCGATATCGCCGGCGAGCACCAGGATCGCGTTGTTCGGGCCATAGTGCGAGCGGAACCAGTTCTTCACGTCGTCGAGGCTGGCGGCATCGAGATCGGCCATCGAGCCGATGACGTTATGGCCATAGGGGGTGGTGCCGAGCAGTTCCTCGAGCACCTTGTAATAGACCAGGCCGTAAGGCTGGTTGTCGCCCTGGCGCTTCTCGTTCTGGACGACGCCGCGCTGCTCATCGAGCACGTCCTGGGTGATCGCGCCGAGCAGGTAGCCCATGCGGTCGCTCTCGAGGAACAGCGCGCGATCGAGCGCCGGGCGCGGCACGGTCTCGAAATAATTGGTACGATCGAAGCTGGTGGTGCCGTTGAAATCGGTGGCGCCGACCTGCTTGAGCGGCTCGAAGAAATCGCCCGGGGCGTTTTCAGAGCCGTTGAACATCAGATGCTCGAACAGATGGGCGAAGCCGGTCTTGCCGGTCGGCTCATGCTTCGAGCCGACATCGTACCAGGTCGAAACCGCGACGATCGGCGCCTTGCGATCGGTGTGGACGAGCACGCGCAGGCCGTTCTTGAGCGTGAAGCTCTCATACGGGATGTCGACCTTCTTCACGAGCTCGGCGACCGGCACCGGCTTGGCCTCAGCGGTGGCCGGCGCGGCGGCAGGTGCCTGCTGCGCAGCGGCCGGCATCGCGGCGCCGATCGCCAGCGCACAGCTGGCCGCGCTGCAAAGCATCAGGAACGATTTCATCTGTCTTGATTCCCCCGAACGGTCTGGATGGGGTCGAGCATAACGCGGTGTATGACCTCCGCAAGTCAGTTGCGCCGCCTTTCATTTCCTCTAGCCTGCGGAAAAATCGCGCCATTCCGGGAGTATCCATGCGCCTGAAGCCTCTTATCGCCGCGCTGTCGCTCGGCCTCGCGCCCGCTGTCGCCTGGGCGCAAAGCGAGCCGGTGTTCAGCCCGGACGAAGTGCGCGCGCATGTCGAGTTCCTGGCCGACGACCTGCTCGGCGGACGCGACAACGGCACCGAAGGCTTCGACATCGCGGCGCGCTATGTCTCCAGTCGCTTCGACGCGATGGGCTTCAAGCCGGGCGGCACCCAGGGCTGGTACCAGCCGGTCAACATCGCGGACTATGTGCTCGATGCCGAGAAACCGGCCTCGGCGACGATCGGCACGAAGAAGTTCGCGGGCGGCGAGGATGTGCTGTTCGGGCCGAGCCCGCTCTATGGCGACGAGACCCAGACCCTCACCGCCGACGCCGTGTTCGTCGGCCATGGCCGCGAGGAGGATTATGCCGGGCTCGACGTGACCGGAAAGTTCGTCGTCGCCCTGATCGGCACGCCGCCGGGCATGGCGCCGGGCAAGATCGACAAGCCGGGCATCGCCGGCAAGCACGGCGCGCTCGGCATGATCTATCTGGTGACGCCCGAGAATCTGAAGGGCGCTTTCCCCTGGGCGCAGGCAATCAGCTATTTCCAGATGCCGCAGAGCAACTGGCTCGACGCAAAGGGATTCCCCAAGGGCGAGGACCCCGGGCTCAAGATCGGCGCCTATATCAAGGGCCTCGCCGCCGACGCGCTGTTCAAGGGCGCGCCGACCAGTGCGGCGCAGCTCTACGCCGCGCTCGCCAAGCCGGATGCGGCGCCGGCAAGCTTCGCGCTCAAGCAGAAGGTCACGCTGCAGCGGACCAGCACCGTCACCATCAAGAAGAGCAACAACGTCATCGGCATCCTGCCGGGATCGGACCCGAAGCTCGCCAATGAATATGTCGTGCTCTCCGCGCATCTCGATCACGAGGGCACCCAGCTCGACGTGGAAGGCGAGGACAAGATCTTCAACGGCGCGATGGACAATGCCGCCGGCGTCGCCTCGATGCTGGAAGCCGCCCGCGCCTTCACCCAGAGCGGCAAGCGGCCGCGTCGCTCGATCCTGTTCGTCGCGCTGACCGCGGAGGAGGACGGGCTGATCGGCTCGGAATATCTTGCCCGCTATCCGGTGGTCGGCAGCGGCAAGGTGGTGGCCGACGTCAATCTCGACATGCCGATCCTGCTCTACGACTTCCAGGACGTCGTCGCCTTCGGCGCGGAGCATTCGACGCTTGGCCCGATCGTCGAGCGCGCGGCGGCGAAGATGGGCGTCACCCTGTCGCCCGATCCGATGCCCGAGGAGCAGCTGTTCCTGCGCTCGGATCACTACAGCTTCGTCAAGGCGGGCGTGCCTTCGGTGTTCCTCGTCACCGGCTTCAAGAATGGCGGCGAGAAGGCGTTCCGCGACTTCCTGAAGACCAACTACCACAAGGTGAGCGACGACATCCGCCAGCCCTTCGACTGGAAGGCCGGCGCCAAGTTCGCGAAGATCAATTACCTGATCGCGCGCGAGATCGCCGATGCCGATCAGGAACCGCGCTGGTATGTCGGCAACAGCTTCGGCGAGCGCTTCGCCAAGGACGCGCCCAAGGCACCGCGGCCCGCGGGGGCGCCGGCTGCGGCTCCGGGACGGTCGCCGGCGGTGATCACGATTCCGGTGGCTGCGCCGAAGAAGAACTGATCTCCCATCACCGTCATGCTGAACTTGTTTCAGCATCCAACGCGCGGCGGGCGACAGCGCTCGATTATCGAGGCTGTCGCCAAGCCCAACCTTGGACCCTGAAACAAGTTCAGGGTGACGGCGGGACTGGGCGGCGACGCTCCCAAACGGAAAAGGCCGGAGCTTTCGCCCCGGCCTTTCCCTTCCCTCCCTGCTGTCCGGGAGAGAGAAGCCGCCTAGAAGCCGGCCTTGAGCGTCACGAAGAACTGCTGCGGCGCGCCGACCATCAGCGTCATGTTGTCGCCCGAATTGCCGAAGCCGTTCGTGCCGATCGTCGAGATGTACTTCTTGTCGAACAGGTTGGTCGCGTTCGCCTGGATCTCGAGCTGGCGCCCGGCCAGGTCGAACTTGTAGCCGAGCGTGGCATCGACCACGACGCGGCCCTCGACCGACTGGTCGTTGGTGTAGGTGAAGTAGCGCTTGCTCATATAGTTGGCGCCGACACGGGCGTTGAAGCCGCCCAGGTCATAGGTCAGCTCGCCCTTGAGCAGGTGCTTGGGCGCATCGACCACGGTCTTGCCCCTGGTAGCCGCGAGCAGCGTGCCGGCGGCGTTGCGGACGTCGTCGCGATAGGTCGAGTCATTGTAGCTGTACGACACGAAGGCGCCGAAGCCGCTGCCCAGGCGCAGATCGCCGGTCGCCTCGAAGCCGAGCGAGCGGACGTCGCCGACATTCTGCAGCGTCACCGGATTGCCGACGATGCCGGCACCCGTGGTCACGCCGAGCAGGCGGTTGCGGAAGTTGACATAATAGCCGGCCAGCGAGGCGGTGAACGGGCCCGAGCGCAGGCGGCCGCCGAGCTCATAAGTGTCCGACTGTTCGGGCTTGAGCTTGGTCGAGCCCGAGAGCAGCGCGTTGAAGCCGGCCTGGGTGGTGGCGAACGGGCCGGTGGTGGCCGAGGCGGTGAAGGCGCGGGTCACCTGGCTGAAGCCGCCGAACAGCTCGGCGCCGCTGCCGAGGCGGAAGTTGAAGCCCGCGGTCGGCTGAAACCAGTCGGTCACCTTGATCTCGCCCGAGGCGAGGCTGCCGGCGACGTTCGGATCGGCCTGGTTCTTCACGCTGAAGCCCTTCCAGCCCAGGTTCAGCGTCAGCGCGCCAAGCGTCAGCTTGTCCTGGACATAATATTGGAAGGTGTCGGTGGTGTAGTCATAGTCCCACTGGGTCGCGAACGGGTTCGACTGGAAGTCGAGGCTGTCGCGGGTCACTTCGGTGCGGCTGCTCAGCGCGTAGAAGCGGCGGGCCTGCTGGAAGGCGTTGTTCTCGTACCAGGCGCCGACGGTCAGCGCGTTGTTGCCGCCGATCTCGCCGGTGAGATGGCCGAACACGCCCTTGCGGTCCATGTCATATTCGGTGGTGCGGATCGAGATCGGCGAGGCGCCGGCACCCGGGCTCGGGACGTACGGCGTGTACCACAGGCCCTGGCCGTGGTTGTTGTGGTAATAGCCCTTGAGCGCGAAGTTCAGCCCGCCGGTGTCGCCCTCGACCCCGAACGAGCCCAGCCAGTCGCGGCGCAGGCCCGCTGCGTTGAAATAGGCATCGTCGACCGAGGTGATCGGCGCCGGATAGACCGTGCCGGCGGCCGCGTTCGAGACCGGGGCGCCGGTGTCGCCGCGATTGTTGGCGATGTCGGCGATGCGCACCGCCAGGGCATAGTTGTTCGAGATATTGTCCCAGTCATAGCCGAAGCGCTGGATCATGCCGAGCGACAGGTCCTGATAGTCGTTCTCGCGGCGATCCGAATAGCTGATCGTGCCGACCAGGCGGATGCCGGCGGCCACCGGGGCGACGATCTTGCCGTTGGCCTGGTTGGTGCGCTGCGAACCCCAGCCCTTCCACTTGTCCATGTCCGAATAGACATAGGAGGCATAGGCCTTCACGCCGCCGCCCAGGTCGCCGCTCTCGATACGGCCGAACAGGCGCACCGTGTTCTCGCTGCCATAGGTGCCCTCGGCATGGAGGCCGAAGCTGTCCGACGGATCGCGCGAGAAGAATTCCAGCGTGCCGCCGAGATTGTTGGTCGCCTGGGTACCGATCGAGCCGGCGCCCTGCGAGACGCGGACCTCGCCGACATTCTCGCTGCTGATCGCGCGGCTGATGTGCAGGCCGTTGACGTTGCCATAGCTGGCGTCGCCGAGCGGGATGCCGTCGAGCGTGAAGCCGAGCTGGTTCTGGTTGAAGCCGCGGATCGAGACGCGCTGCGCCCATTCATAGGCACCGAACGGATCGGCCGACTGGAAGTTGACGCTGGGCAGCTTCTCGATCGCCTTGAGCGGGCTGGTGCCGGCCGCGAGCTCAGCGATGTCGCTCGCCGAGATCTGCTGGACCTGACGGGTTTCGCCGCGCCCGATCACGACGATCTGGCCCTCTTCACCGCCCTCGTCGGCGGCCGAGGCCGGCGCGACCGGCTGGACGTCCTGCGCCATCGCCGTGCCAGAAATCAGAATCGAACTACCGGCGAGCAGCCAGATTGCAGCCTTGCGCATGCATGTTTCCCTGAAAAATATTGGCAGGGCCCCAATGCCCCGCTGCACGGGCGCTAGGGATTGTGCGTTGCAACATCGGGTAGCCCGCATGTCATTTGCGCGACGGTGCAGTTACAGGTTTCGGACAAGCAACAAAGCCCAGCGCACGCCGTGACTTGGCGCGGGCGGCTGTGTCACTACATGTTACGACTAGCGCAGGAAGCGCCCCTTGTGTTGCATCTTTGCAACACTATCTCGCGGGGCAGGAACCAACAGGGACGAGCATGAACCTCGAGAAATTCACCGACCGCGCCAAGGGCTTCCTCCAGTCGGCGCTTACCGTCGCGATCCGGATGAGCCATCAGCGGATTGCCCCCGAACACCTCCTGAAGGCGCTGCTCGAAGACGAGCAGGGCATGGCCAGCGGGCTGATCAACGCCGCCGGCGGCGACGCGAAGCGTGCGCTGAGCGAGACCGATCTGGCGCTTTCCAAGATCCCCGCGGTCTCGGGTGGCGGCGCGCAGCAGCAACCCGGGCTCGACAACGACACCGTGCGCGTGCTCGACCAGGCCGAGCAGATCGCCCAGAAGGCCGGCGACAGCTTCGTCACGGTCGAGCGGCTGCTCGTCGCGCTGGCGCTGTCGCTGAATACGGCGGCGGGCAAGGCGTTGCAGGCGGCTGGCGCGCGGCCCGAGGCGCTCAATGCGGCGATCAACCAGCTGCGCGGCGGGCGCACCGCCGATACGGCGGGCGCCGAGGATCGCTATGACGCGCTCAAGAAGTTCGCGCGCGACCTGACCGAGGCCGCGCGGGCCGGCAAGCTCGATCCGGTGATCGGCCGCGACGAGGAGATCCGCCGCACCATCCAGATCCTGGCGCGCCGCACCAAGAACAATCCGGTGCTGATCGGCGAGCCTGGCGTCGGCAAGACCGCGATCGCGGAAGGCCTCGCCCTGCGCATCGCCAATGGCGACGTGCCCGATACGCTGAAGGACCGCGCGCTCATGTCGCTCGACATGGGCTCGCTGATCGCCGGCGCGAAATATCGCGGCGAGTTCGAGGAGCGGCTCAAGGGCGTCCTCGACGAGGTCAAGGCCGCGGAAGGGCATATCATCCTGTTCATCGACGAGATGCACACGCTGATCGGCGCGGGCAAGACCGAGGGCGCGATGGACGCGGGCAACCTGCTCAAACCGGCGCTCGCCCGCGGCGAGCTGCACTGCATCGGCGCGACCACGCTCGACGAGTATCGCAAGTACGTCGAGAAGGACCCCGCGCTGCAGCGGCGCTTCCAGCCGGTGTTCGTCGGCGAGCCGACGGTCGAGGATACGATCTCGATCCTGCGCGGAATCAAGGAGAAGTACGACCTGCACCACGGCGTGCGGATCAGCGACGGCGCGATCGTCGCGGCGGCCACGCTGTCCAACCGCTACATCACCGACCGCTTCCTGCCCGACAAGGCGATCGACCTGATGGACGAGGCCGCGTCGCGCATCCGCATGGAAGTCGAGTCCAAGCCCGAGGAGATCGAGAATCTCGATCGCCGGATCATGCAGCTCGAGATCGAGCGCGAGGCGCTGAAGAAGGAGAGCGATGCCGCGTCCAGGGACCGCCTTGCTTCGCTGGAGAGCGAACTCGCCAACCTCAAGCAGCAGTCGGCCGAGCTGACCACCCGCTGGCAGGGCGAGAAGGACAAGATCAACGCCGAGGCGCAGATCAAGGCGCAGATCGATGCCGCGCGCGGCGAGCTCGAACAGGCGCAGCGCGCCGGCGATCTCGCGAAGATGGCCGAGCTCAGCTACGGCGCGATTCCGGCGCTGGAGAAACAGCTGGCGGAGGCCCGGAACACCAGCCGCGGCGCGATGCTGCGCGAGGAAGTGACCGCCGAGGACATCGCCGCGGTGGTCGCGCGCTGGACGGGCATCCCGGTCGACAAGATGATGGAAGGCGAGCGCGAGAAGCTCCTCAACATGGAGGAGCAGCTCGGCAAGCGCGTCATCGGCCAGGCCGATGCGGTGAAGGCCGTGTCAACCGCGGTGCGCCGCTCGCGCGCCGGCCTGCAGGACCCGAACCGGCCGCTGGGCAGCTTCCTGTTCCTCGGCCCGACGGGCGTCGGCAAGACCGAGCTGACCAAGGCGCTCGCCGAATTCCTGTTCGACGATCCCAACGCGATGGTGCGCATCGACATGAGCGAGTTCATGGAGAAGCACGCGGTCGCGCGGCTGATCGGCGCCCCTCCCGGCTATGTCGGCTATGAGGAAGGCGGCGTGCTGACCGAGGCGGTACGGCGGCGGCCCTATCAGGTCGTGCTGTTCGACGAGGTCGAGAAGGCGCATGGCGACGTGTTCAACGTGCTGCTGCAGGTGCTCGACGACGGGCGCCTGACCGACGGCCAGGGCCGCACGGTCGATTTCTCGAACACGATCGTGATCCTGACCTCGAACCTGGGCAGCCAGTTCCTCACCAATCTCGGCGAGGGGCAGTCGGTCGAGAGCGTCGAGCCGCAGGTGATGGAGATCGTCCGCGCGCATTTCCGCCCGGAGTTCCTCAACCGGCTGGACGAGATCATCCTGTTCCACCGGCTGGCGGCCGAGCACATGGCGCCGATCGTCGACATCCAGGTGAACCGCGTCGCGAAGCTGCTCAAGGATCGCAAGATCGGGCTGGACCTGACCGATGCCGCCCGCGCCTGGCTGGGCCGGGTGGGGTACGATCCGGTCTATGGCGCGCGTCCCCTGAAAAGGGCGGTGCAGCGCTACCTCCAGGATCCGCTGGCCGACATGATCCTGCGCGGCGACGTGAAGGACGGATCGACGGTGAAGATCGACGAAGGCGACGGGGCGCTGGCGCTGTCGGTCGCCTGACCTTCCGCCGTTCCGGCTGGCTCCGGGGCGGCGGATGCTTCCCGCTATCGCAGGCAAAAGAAAGGGGCGGCTCCCGAAGGAGCCGCCCCCATTTTGTCTGGCAGTCCGGTGAGACTTAGTAGTTCACCTTCACGCCCATCTTCAGATAGCGGCCCAGGATGCCGTTGCCGCCCTGGACTGCGTTGTAGTTGTTGGCACCGTAGGTGACCGGATCGATCGGAGGCAGGCGATCGAAGACGTTGTTCACGACACCGTAGATCGTGAACTTGTCGTTGATCTTCACGCGAGCGCTCATGTCGAAGGTGATGTAATCGCTGACGTCGCACGGCGTGATGCCGAGGCTCGATCCGCAATCCTTATAGGCATCGCCCTGGTCCATCGCGGACAGGTTGTACCCGCCGAAATAGTTGACGGTGCCGTTCACCTGCAGGCTGCCGAAGTCGAGCGTGGTCAGCCAGCTGCCATGCCACTTCTGCGTGCCGTTGCCCGAGGTCAGGTTGAAGTTGCCGAGCGTGCCGTCATAGCGCTGCTCAACACCATTCACGATCGTCGACAGCTTCAGGATGTAGCTGGCTTCGACCGAGGTCGAGACGCGGAAGCCATCCGTGACCTTGAAGTCGGCGCTGGCGGTGAAGTCCAGGCCTTCCGCCTTGATCGTGTCGGCGTTGATCAGCGTCGACTGGATGAACGCAACACGCGGCTTCGCGGTCGGGTTGTTGATGTCCGGCGCGTCCGGAATGATCGTGATCGTCGGATCGATCGCCGTGCCGGCATAATATGCCTGCAGCGCCGAACCGGTATCCGGCGAGGTGATCGCACCGGTCTTCTCGATGTTGTAGTAGTCGACGGTGAACGAGATGCCGCGCACCGGCTCGAAGATCGCGCCGGCAGTCCAGCTGCGCGACTTTTCGGGCTTCAGGTTCGGGCTGGCGAGCGTGGTCAGACCATAGCTCTGCTTCACATAGGCCGGGCAGCCCGCTGCGAAGTTGGCCACGGTGCAGGCCGCGCCGTACTGCGACAGATAGGCGTTGGTGAACGCGCTCGACGACGGCGTGACGTAGCCGGTGGTCGGGAGAGCGTTAGCTTCGCCGAACGACGGGATACGGAAGCCGCGCGAGTAGGTGCCGCGCACCACGATCTGCTTGATCGGGGTGACCTTCAGGCCGACCTTCGGCGAGAAGGCGTCCTGGCCGCTCGAGTAACGGTCATAGCGACCCGAAGCGTTCAGGCCGATCCACTCGGTGATCGGCGCATCGAGTTCGGCGAAGGCCGAGCTGATGGTACGATTACCGCTGGTGCCGAAGGCGTTCAGCGTGAAGTAGCGCTGGGTCGGGCCGTTGATGTCCGAGTTGCCGCTGGGGGCATCCACGGCTTCGTAACGGATCGAGCCGCCGACACCGATCTGCAGCGGGCCACCCGGAAGGTCGACCACGGCAGCGCTGACGCTCGCCTGGAACTGGAACTGATCCGAGCTGGCGTTCGTGACGTTGACCGGGGTCAGATAGTCACGGACCGACTGCGGCGTCGCCGACGGGTTGCGGAAGTTGTAGGTGCCGTCCGCGATCACATCGAGCAGGTGCTGGATGTAGACATAGCCGTCCTGCGTGCGACGCAGGTCGGTGTGCATCGCAGTCGCACCGACGTTGAAGGTGATGTTGTCGGTGAGGTTGCCGGTGACGCCGAGGGCGCCGCGATATGCACGGTTGCGGGTCGCGTTATAGGTGACTTCGCTGGTGTCCATACCGATCAGGCGAGCGACCTGGCCGGCTGCCGCGAACGGGTTGTTCGGGTTCAGCGTGCCATTGGCCGCGGTGCAGCCCGGAACCGTCGGGACGCCGTTGACCATCGTCGCCGAAGCGCCGTTGGCGCGGGCGCAGACATAGACCGGAAGCGCCAGGATGCCCGAGCCGGCCGCGCGCGGCGGAACGGTGTTCGAGTTGGTCGCGAAGGTCGGGAAGTTGATGCCGGTCGGCGCAGTGCCGTAGATGGTCGCCGGGAAGCCGGTGTAGTCCACGCTGCTCTGCATGAAGTTGACCTCGGCATATGCCTCGATCGTGTCACCCAGGCGAGCGGTCACGCGGCCCGAAACGCCGAAGCGCTCGATGTTCGGCGTGATGGTGCCCCACAGGTTGGTCGCGTCATACTGGCAGACCGAAGACGGCGACGTCGCGGTCTGCTGCGCCGCGGTCAGGTTGACCAGCGTGCCGATGCCGCAACCGCTCAGGTTCTGGTAACGGCTGCCAGCAGGCGTGGTGGTGTTGGTGATGTCGTACGGGCGAACCATGAAGTTGGCGCCGGTGCTGAGCGCGACCTGGCCGGTGGCCGGGTTGATCGCGTTGCGGACCGAGGTGCCGCCGCAGTGACCCTCGAAGCAGATGCCCTGCTGGTCGTCCGAGTTGTACGGATACGGACGATCCTTGTTCATCAGCGCTTCGGACTTGTACCAGAAGCCCGAGATATAGGCGTTGTAGCCGTCCTCATCGAGGTCGCCGGTGCCGGCCGAAGCCGTCAGGCGATAGCTCGGAGCGTCGCCGCGATCGGAAATGCCTGCTTCGGCGCGTGCGCTGAAGCCCTTCACTTCCTTCTTGGTGATGATGTTGACCACGCCCGCGATCGCGTCTGCGCCGTAGGTCGACGAAGCGCCGTCGCGCAGCACTTCGATGCGCTCGATGATGTCGTCGGGAATGGTGTTCAGGTCGACGAAGTTACGCGAACCGTCGTCGGCGAGCGGGTAGTAGGCCGCGCGCAGGCCGTCGAACAGCACGAGCGTCGAGTTGGTCGAAAGGCCGCGCAGCGAAACGGCCGAAGCGCCGGCAGCGAACGCGCCGTTGGCCGAGAAGCTGTTGGTCAGCGCCGGGCCGTTGTTCGAAGCGAGCGACTGGATGGCGTCCTGCACCGTCGAGATGCCGCGCTTGTCGAGATTCTCGGCGGTCACGACGGTGACCGGCGACGGGGTCGCCGCACCGGCGGCGCTCTGGAACATCGAGCCGGTGACGACGATCGTGCCTTCGTCCTGGCTGCTGCTGTCCTGAGTGGTCGGGACGGTCGTCGACGGGGTCGGCGTCGGCGTGGTCTGGGCGAAAGCCGGCGTAGCCGCCGTCGCGCCCGCGAGTACGAGCGCAAACAGCGCCGTGCTACCGCGCAGGGTGATCTGCGAGTTCTTCATGATGATCCCTCTGTTGTCCGGCTGTTTTACAGCCGGATTGTCTCCCCGCTTCACCATCCATTCGTGTGCAACTCACGTGTCGGGATGGCGAAGCTTGAACGGATCGTGAATGTGGACCCCCTCCCTGTAAACTGGGAAGGCCATGCTGCGCGCGCTTTCAACAAACCTGTAGCCAAAATGCCACAACAACGGGCAGAATATTGCGCAACAACCTCGTTTTATGTTGCTTTATGTTGCAGCGCGACACATTCGCGCCTCAATCGATAACAGGCATCGACCCCGCGACAAGCAGCGGATCGATCCGCGCGTCACGCCACTTGAGACTCCAGTGCAAATGCGGCCCCGTCGCGCGCCCCGTCATCCCCACGGCGCCGATCGGCTGGCCCCGGCGGACATGCTCGCCCAGCTTCACGTCGATTCGCGACAGGTGCATGAAGGCGCTGTTGAGCCCCGCGCCATGATCGATCATCAGCAAATTCCCCTCCAATGTGAAGGGCTTGGCAGCAGCAAGGATGACCACACCATCGGCCGGTGCAAGCACCGCCGTGCCGGTCGGCCGGGCGATGTCGATTCCGGAATGATAGGACCCCGGCTCACCGCGATAAATGCGTTGCGAACCGAACAGCGTGGAGATGCGCCCAACCGCCGGCCAGAAGAAGGGCATCTGCCGCCAGCCGGTCGCATCGGTCTGCATTTTCCGCGCCGCGTTGATCTGCGCGAGCTCTGCCGGGCGCACCCGCTCGAACTCCGGACGCGGCACCGGATATTTCGGAAGTGTATCCAAACGTGAAATATCCCAGGCACGCGGCGCGATCGCCAGCACCTGGCGCTGCTGGCTGCCGTCGCCCATGGTCGCGATCAGCGTTGCGCTCGGGCCATGGTCGCGATCAAAGGCGATCAGGAACTTGCGATCCGGCGTTACCGGCACCGGTTCCCCGTCGAGCGTAAGCATGCTGGCGCCCTTGGGCGCGGTGCCGATCACGGCGCCGCCCTGGATCAGCTGGCCCTGGAAGGCGAAGGGCCCGGCGACATTGGGGGCGGCGGGAATCGGCGCGGCGATCGCCTCCGCGACCGGGGAGCCCGGCAGGGCGGGAAGCTGGGCACTGCCGAGCAGCACGAAGCCCAGAACGGCGGCGGGCAGTCGTGCTGCGAGTCCCATCAGCGGTGCCCCCTCAACCCTGCATCGCCTGCATCGCCAGCGCGGCGGAGGCATAGGGTTCCTGCCGGGCGACGCTCCAGTAGCGCAGCATCTGCAGCGGCACCTTCTCGCCGCTGACCGCGCAGACGACGTGATCGCCCGGGGTCAGCACGCGAAAGCCATTGGCCATGAAGTGGAGGCGAGCCGCGCGGGCGACGGGGTTCGACATCAGCATGGGCGCGGCATCCTCGAAATGGCTCTTCTCTTACAACAGGCTGGGCTGTTCGGGCTTGGGCGCATCATAGGATTTGGCGCCCGGGCGCTCAACCCGCGCATCGACGGCCCCGTCGATGAAGTGGAGCGTCACGGCACCGGCGCCGCGCGCGGCGTCGGCGGTGCCGATCACCTTCCTGGTGCCGCGCGCCTCGACCCAGGCATAGCCCTTCTCGAGCGGGCGATTGGGATGAACCAGGTCGAGATGCCGGCCGATCCCTTCCAGCAGCTGCCGCGCCGCGGAGAGTTTCTGGTCGAGCATCGCCGGGCGCAGCGCGCCCGCGGAGCGATCGAGCACGCCGCGCGCCACGGTGACGCGGCGCTCCAGCGCGCGATCGAGCCGGCCGCCGAGATCGTCCATCTTCTGGCGCTGCGGCCCGAGCAGCGCGTCGCGGCGCGGCAGCACGCGGACCAAGGCCGCCAGCCGCTCGCCGGCGCGCTCATGATAGCGGCGCACGCAGCGCTCGGTGCGGTGCGCGAGCGTCGCGATGGTGTGGCGCACGTCCGCCAGCACCGGCACCGCGATCTCGGCCGCCGCGGTCGGCGTCGGCGCGCGCAGGTCTGCGGCATAGTCACACAGGCTGGTATCGGTCTCGTGGCCGACGGCGGAGATCACCGGGATTCGGCAGTCGGCGACCGCGCGCACCACGACCTCCTCGTTGAACGCCCAGAGATCCTCGATCGAGCCGCCGCCGCGCGCGACGATCAGCAGGTCGGGCCGCGGCACCGCACTGCCCTCGCCCAGCGCATCGAAGCCGCGGATCGCATTGGCGACTTCCTGCGCCGCGCCGTCTCCCTGCACCTTCACCGGCCAGACCAGCACATGGCTCGGGAAGCGGTCGGCGAGCCGATGCAGGATGTCCCGGATCACCGCGCCGGTCGGCGAAGTGACCACGCCGATCACCCTGGGCATGTACGGCAATGGCTGCTTGCGGGCGCGGTCGAACAGCCCCTCGCCCGCGAGCTTGGCCTTCAATTTCTCGAACAGCGCCATCAGCGCGCCTTCGCCGGCCAGCTCCATCCGCTCGATGACGATCTGGTATTTGCTGCGCCCCGGATAGATGGTCAGCTTGCCGGTGACGATCACCTCCAGCCCGTCCTGCGGCGCGAACGGGATTGCGCTGGCGGCACCGCGCCAGATCACCCCGTCGATCACCGCATCGGTATCCTTCAGCGCCAGATAGGCATGGCCCGAAGCCGCCCGCTTCCAGCCCGAAATCTCGCCGCGCAGGCGGACATGGCCGAACTCGCCTTCGACCATTCGCTTGAGGGCCAGAGATAATTCGCTGACCGATAGCGCCGGTGCGTTGTCGCCCGCCACCTGCTCGGCTACGAGCCGCGCTGGTGTATCGAAGAAGGGGTCGCTCATGAATGTCCTGTTGCTCGGCTCGGGCGGCCGCGAACATGCTCTTGCATGGAAGCTCGCACAATCGCCGCTGCTCGAACGGCTCTACGCCGCCCCGGGCAATCCGGGAATAGCCGAGCATGCCGAAATCGTGGACATCGCGGTGAACGACCATCGCGGCGTGATCGATTTCTGCCTGCGCCATTCGATCGGCTTCGTCGTGATCGGGCCCGAGGCACCGCTGGTCGCGGGTCTCGGCGACAATCTGCGCACCATGGGCATCGCCGTGTTCGGGCCGAACAAGCTGCCCGCCCAGCTCGAAGGATCGAAGGGCTTCACCAAGGATCTGTGCGCTCGCGAGAAGATCCCGACCGCCGGCTATGTCCGCTGCGAGAGCCGCGACGGCGCGCTCGCTTCGCTCGAGGATTTCGGCCTGCCGGTCGTCATCAAGGCCGACGGCCTGGCCGCGGGCAAGGGCGTCACCGTCGCCTTCACCCATGAGGAAGCCGAAGGCGCGGTCCGCGCGATCTTTGCCGATGCCGGCGCCAGCGTGGTGATCGAGGAATTCCTGGAAGGCGAGGAAGCCAGCCTGTTCGTGCTGACCGATGGCGAGACGCTCGTCCCGTTCGGATCGGCGCAGGACCACAAGCGCGTCGGGGATGGCGATACCGGCCCGAACACCGGCGGCATGGGCGCCTACAGCCCCGCCCCGGTGCTGACCCCGGCGCTGGAGACCCAGGCGATCGACGAGATCGTCCGCCCCACGATCGAGGCACTGGCACGGATGGGGGCACCCTATTCGGGCGTGCTCTATGCCGGGCTGATGCTGACCCCGACCGGCCCGAAGCTGATCGAGTACAACGCCCGCTTCGGCGATCCCGAATGCCAGGTGCTGATGATGCGCTTCACCGGCGACCTGCTCGCGCTGATGCTCGCGGTAGCCAAGGGCGAGCTCGCCAGCCAGCCGGCCCCGACCTTCGCCGCGAAGACCGCGCTCACCGTGGTGATGGCCGCCAACGGCTATCCCGGCACGCCCGAGACCGGCGGCGCGATCACCGGCATCGACAAGGCGGAGGCCACCGGCGCCAAGGTCTTCCATGCCGGCACCCGGATGGACGGCGACATGCTGGTTGCAAGCGGTGGCCGCGTGCTCAACGTGACCGCGCTGGGCGACACGGTGAAGGACGCGCAGGCGGCGGCCTATGCAGCGGTCGATGCGATCGAGTTCCCGACGGGTTTCTGCCGGCGCGACATCGGCTGGCGGGAGATCGCGCGCGAGGGCTAACGCTGCGAATCCGGCAGCGCGTTATGGCCTTCGGAAAGCAGGCGGACCGCGGCATCCCAATCGGAAAAGCCCCAGTCCGCCGGGTTTTCCAGCCCGACCACGACTTCCTTCATCCCGCGGAAGATATCCTCGAGCGGGATCATCCGGCGGTGCTCGGCCGAGTAGAATAGGCGGACCATGCTGCGCAGGCCCTGCCCGCCATCGGGCAGCACCACGCCGAGCCGGCCGGATGCCATCCGCACCAGCAGCCCGGTCGGCGCCACGCCGATGCTGCGGCAGAACTGGAACAGCAGTTCCGGATCGAAATGGCCGGTCCAGCCGAACATCTCGGTGACCGCGCGGAGCGGGGTCCAGCGATCCTTGTAGGCACGGTCGGAGGTCAGCGCGTCGAACACGTCGCAGATCGCGCCCATCCGCGCGGCCAGGCTGATCTCCGCGCCCTCGAGGCCGAACGGATAGCCGCTGCCGTCCATCTTCTCATGATGCATCAGGCAGACGTCCAGCGCCTCCTGGTTGATCCCTTCGGCACCGCGCAGCATCGCATGGCCGGCCTCGGGGTGCCGCTTGATCATCGCGAACTCGGCATCGTCGAGCCGGCCGGGCTTGTTGAGCACCGTGGCCGGCACGCTGGTCTTGCCGACATCGTGGAGCAGCCCGGCCAGCCCCATCGCGCGCATCGCCTCGTCATCAAGCCCGATCTGGCGCGCCAGATTGACCATCAGCCCGCAGACCGAGACCGAGTGGAGATAGGTATATTCGTCCTTGGACTTGAGCCGCGCCATGTCGACGAACATGCCGGGATTGCGCGCAACGCAATCGGCGATCTCCGCCACCACCGCGGTCGCCTCGCGCGCATCGATCGGCAGGCCCTGGCCGGCGCTCTCATAGATCCCACGCGCCACGCCATGCGCCCGGGCGATCGTCCGCCGGGCATAGTCGCGATCGGCCTTCACGGCCTCGGCCAGCGGCTCGGGAAGGAACATGGGCGCCGGTGGCGGTGGCGGCGCGGACGGATCGGGGCCGACACCGCGGCTGAGATCGATCACCACCGCAGTCACGTCGCATGTCCGGAGCAGCACCAGGTCGGCCGGCCGCTCCAGCAGGAATCGCGAGCGCCAGAAGGGATGCTTCAGCCACGAGCCTTCGAACCCGTGGATGAACATTCCTAACTTAACCTGGCTGGGCGATATCCGTTGAAGCAATTCTGTCTCACATTCTCCCTCCTATCTTAGGAGGTTTGCCCGCCGGACAGACCGCGACGCCCGATTCAATGCGGCAAATCCGCGCAAATTACACAAATTGAAATGATACATGATAACATCTCGTTCATCTGGCGCTCATCTCGAAAACGCGACATTCCATCCCTGGGCGCGCAGCGACTCGCGCGCCGCACTCTGAAGGGGAGAGTTGCCATGTCGCGTTCCGCACTGTTGATCGGTTGTTCCGCCCTGCTCACCACCTCCGCCGCGCCGCCGCCCTTGCCCAAGGCAGGGCCGGTCGCCGCCAGCCAGGACCGCCATTCGCCGGTCCGCTGCGTGCGCGACGACAATGACCGGACACGCGACACCGTCCGTCGCCGGCCGGTGCCGACCTATGCTCCGCCGCCCTTGCCGACGGTGATGCCCACGCCCGAACCGATGCCGGCTCCGCCGCCGCCGCCGTCCGCGCCAATGGCCGAAGCGCTGAGCGTCACCGCCCAGAAGCGCGTCGCAAACGGGTATGTCGCGGGAGCACCCGTGGTAACCGGCGGCAGGATCGCCGGCCCCCAGCCCTATGGCGCGCCAGGCAATACCGAGCGCTATGACGGCAAGGCCGTCGCCTCGATCCAGGCGGTTGCCGAGCAGCCCGTCTCCACCTTCTCGGTCGATGTCGACACCGGTGCCTATTCCAATGTCCGCCGCTTCCTGACCCAGGGTCAGGACGTGCCCGCCGACGCGGTGCGCACCGAGGAGATGATCAACTATTTCCGCTACGATTATCCGCGCCCGACCTCGCAGGACGTGCCGTTCAGCGTGACCACCGACGTCTCGACCACGCCGTGGAACGCCGAGACGAGGCTGCTGCGCATCGGCCTGCGCGGCTATGACGTGGACGCGAAGGGGCGCCCGCCGGCCAATCTCGTCTTCCTCGTCGATGTCTCGGGATCGATGGAGGACACCGACAAGCTTCCGCTGGTCAAGAAGGCGCTCACCCAGCTCGCCGACGGGCTGACCGCGAAGGACCGCGTCTCGATCGTCGTCTATGCAGGCGCCGCAGGCGTGGTGCTCGAGCCGACCTACAGGAAGGAATATGTGAAGGCCGCGCTCGATTGCCTCTCGGCCGGCGGCTCCACTGCGGGCGGCGAGGGCATCCAGCTCGCCTATTCGGTGGCGCGGGCCAACTACATGAAAGGCGGGATCAACCGCATCTTCCTGGCCACGGATGGCGACTTCAACGTCGGCATCAACGACAAGAAGGCGCTCGAGGCGCTGGTGAAGAAGAACCGCGACGACGGCATCACCCTCACCACGCTCGGCTTCGGCCAGGGCAATTATAACGAAGCGATGATGGAGCGCATCGCCGATGTCGGCAACGGCAACTATGCCTATATCGACAGCGCGATGGAGGCGAGCAAGGTGCTCGACGACGAGCTCTCCGCCACGCTCTTCACCATCGCCAAGGATGTGAAGGTCCAGGTCGAGTTCAACCCCGCCCAGGTGAAGCAGTATCGCCTGATCGGCTATGAGAACCGCGCGCTGGCCGAGGAGGACTTCAACAACGATACCGTCGATGCCGGCGATATCGGCGCGGGGCATCAGGTGACCGCGCTCTACGAAGTCGTCCCCGCCAATGCCCAGGGGTGGACGCCGGATCGGCGCTACGATGCCAATCGCCCGGCCACCGCAGCCTCGAGCGGCAGCGAGATGGCCTTCGTCAAACTCCGCTACAAGGCGCCCGGCAGCGAGACCTCGAAGCTGATCGAGCGCCCGGTGCCGGCCAGCCTGATGCAGGGCGCCCGTGCGCCCAGCGGCGACATGGCCTTCGTCACCTCGGTCGCCGCGTTCGGCCAGCATCTGCGCGGCGACAAATATCTCAACGGCTACAGCTACACCCAGATCGGCGCCCTCGCGCCGGCCTCCAGCAACTACTGGCGGGCCGAGTTCACCCGGCTGGTGAAGCTTGCCGATTCGGGACACTCCAAGCCGGGGTCGAGCGACTAGCTTGTCGCGCTGCGCCGCACCACGTTATGCAGGTGCCCGGAATCGCAAACTTGCATGACGGGGAAAGCGCAGATGGACAGCACGCAACCGCTCTTTGACGGAGCCCCGGTCTGGCTGACCCTCCCGTTCGCGGCAATCGCGGCGGGAGTGGTCTTCGCGCTGTTCATCCTGATCTTCGGGGCCCGCCTCGCCTCTCGCCGCAACAAGGCGCGCGAGGAGATCGAGGAGTTCAACGAGGAATATCGCGAGGAAGCGACCGCCCGGCCGATCACCCCGCCGGTCGCTCCGCCGCCACCGCCTCTCGCCGAGGCTCCCATCGCCCCGCCGGCACCCGAGCCCGTTGCCGAGATTCCCGCTCCGGTTGTGGAGCCCGAACCTGTAGCCCCGGCGCCCGCCCCGGTTGCGGAGCCCGAGCCCGTGACCGCACCCGAGCCGGCCGCCGAGATCGTCCCGGCGCCGCTTCCGCCCGTTGTCGAGGAGGCACCTGTCGCGGAGCCGCTCGCCGACGAACCCATCGCCGCCGCCGCGCCGCTCGAGGCGTCGCCCGCATCGCTCGCTTCGGACATCGCCGAACCCGCGCATGCCGAGCCGGCGCCCGCACCGGAGCCCGAGCCTGTCGCGGCCGCGCCCGAAGCCGCGCCCGAACCGGTCACGGCGGCACCCGAACCGGCAGTCGCCCCCGCCACGCCGGCTGCGGACGACCTCACTCGCATGAAGGGCGTCGGCCCGCGGCTGGGCGAGAAGCTCAACAGCGTCGGCATCACCAGCTTCGCCCAGCTCGCGGCGCTCACTCCCGAGGAAGCCGATGCGCTCGACGCCAAGCTCGGCGACTTCCAGGGCCGCATCCACCGCGACCGCTGGATCGAGCAGGCAAGCTTCCTGGCGAAGGAAGACATTGCCGGCTTCGAGGGCGTGTTCGGAAAGCTCTGACACTGCCGTTCCTCGGTTCCCCGGCGAAAGCCGGGGCCCAGGGTTTCTCTGCCGTCCCGCTTACGACCCTGGACCCCGGCTTTCGCCGGGGAGCGGCTCTGCCGCGCTTGCAATGCAGGATTTCGTCTGCTGGCCGGCGCGGCCAGCCCCCTGGGCCGGCCGCTCCTTGAACCGGTTGGAAAAATAGGATCACGCCCGCGCAAGAAAGTTGCGAGGTGCACCGCGCTCCCGGGAAAACAGGGGAAATGGCGGGCCGCGAAACCCGCTCTTGGCCTGTACTTCGTGTACTTTCGCGAGTCGCCGCGCACGCGCTGTTGGAAGCACGGGCGGCGCAGCGCCCGCCCGTTACTTCTCCGCCCGGTCGACCAGCAGCTTGTCGATCTTGCGCCCGTCCATGTCGACGATCTCGAAACGCCAGCCCTGCTCGACAAAGCTCTCGCCCTCGGTCGGCAGGTGCTTGAGCACCGCCAGCGCCAGGCCGGCGACGGTGGCGTAGTCGCGGTCCTCGTCGAGATCGAGGCCGAGCTTCTCGGCCAGCAGGTCCGCCGGCATCTGGCCCGAGACCAGCAGCGAGCCGTCCTCGCGGGTCACGATATTGGGATTGTCGCCCGGCTCGACGTCCGATGCCAGCTCGCCGGCGATCGCCGCGAGCAGGTTGGCCGGGGTCACAATGCCTTCGAAATGGCCATATTCGTCATGCACCAGCCCCATCGGCACCTCGGCCCGGCGCAGCGCGCCCAGCGCGTCCATCGCATCGACCGTATCGGGCAGGATCGGCGCCTCGCGCATCAGCTTGCGCAGGTCTAGCGCCTCGCCGCGGAACAGCGCGGCGGCGATGTCGCGGGCCTGGACCACGCCGATCACCGTATCGACCGAGCCCTCGGCCACCGGCAGACGGGTGTGCGGCGTGAGCAGCAGCGCCTCGCGGATGCCGTCGGCGTCGAGGTTCACATCGACCCAGTCGACATCGGTGCGCGGCGTCATCACTTCGCGCACCGGCCGATCGGCAAGGCGGACGACGCTGGAGATGATCGAGCGCTCATGCTCCTCGATCACGCCCGACTTGCTGGCCTCGGCGACCAGCAGGTGCAGCTCCTCGGCGGTGACCCGGTTCTCCGATTCGCGGTCGAGCCCGATCAGGCGGAAGATCAGCTTGGTCGTCGAATCGAGCAGCCAGACCAGCGGCGCGGTCAGGCGGCTGATCCACAGCAGTGGCACCGACACGAGCACCGCGATCGGCTCGGGGGAGCGCAGCGCGAACTGCTTGGGCACCAGTTCGCCCGCGACCAGCGAGCCGAAGGTGGTGAGGCCGATGACGATCGCGATGCCGAGCGTATGCGCCAGCTCGTCACTGACCCCCAGCAGCGCGATTCGCTGCGCGGTCGGCTCGCCGAGGCTGGCGCCCGAATAGGCACCGGCGATGATGCCGATCAGCGTGATGCCGATCTGCACGGTGGAGAGGAACTTGCCCGGATCGGCGGCGAGCTGGATCGCGGTACGGGCGCCCGCACCGCTGCGACCAGCCCGAGCCATGGCCTCCAGCCGCGCAGTGCGCGACGAGACGATCGCCAGCTCGGACATCGAAAAAAGGCCGTTGAGAACGATCAGCGCGAAGATGATCGCTACGTCTATCCAGGGGAAAGGCGCTAACATGGTGTGGCGCCTTCATATCCGCACAGGGGGCCATGCGGCAACCGGTGTTGCATCCGCGCAATGAAATGACAGCTTAGCCGCGCCGTTCGCGGAAGAAATCGCGCAGGATCTCGCCCGCCTCGGCCTCGCCGATGCCGGGGTAGAGCTCGGGGCGGTGGTGGCAGGTGGGCTGGCTGAAGAAGCGGGGGCCATGCTCCACCGCGCCGCCCTTGGGATCGCCGGCGCCGTAATAGATCCGCGCGATCCGGGCATGCGCGATCGCGCCGGCGCACATCGCGCAGGGCTCGAGCGTCACCCACAGGTCGCAGTCCTCGAGCCGCTCGCGGCCCAGCCGCTCGGCAGCGGCGCGAATCACCCGCATCTCGGCATGGGCGGTGGGGTCGTGGAGCGTGCGCGGCGCATTGGCCGCGGTGGCGATTACCTTGCCGTCATGCACCAGCACCGCACCCACCGGCACCTCGCCGGCCTCGGCGGCCGCTCGGGCGGCATCGAGCGCCAGGCGCATCGGTTCGGGGAGCGGGAACATGGAAAGGTGCGTAGCCGAGACGGCTGTTCTTCCCAAGTGTTCCCCGGCGAAAGCCGGGGATCAGTTAAGCAGTTGCCGGTTCGGCAGGCTTCGCGGACGAATCGCGCAGCACGCTCCACAGCGCGAACGCGACACCGGGCAGGAACCCGAGCACCGTCAGTCCGCACGTAATCCAGAAGTCGCGCCCCGCACCCCTTGCCAGGTACGTGCCCAGCGGCGGCAGCAGGATCGCCGCCACGATGGGTCCGGGGCGCACTGCCATCACTTCGCGGCGGGCGTCGGCGTCGGAGTGGCGCCGGCCTGCTTCACTTCGATGGTGGGCAAGGTGACCGTGGTGTTCTTCATCTCTACCGTCGGGACTGCAACGGTCGTGTTGGTGGTTCCGATCCCCACCGATCCCGTTTCGGCCTTGAATTTGGGCAACTGGCCGCCCTTTGCATCGAAGGTGATCGTGGGCATGGTCGCGCCCTGCTGCTGCTCGATCCGCAGCATGCCGACCGACATCAGCACCACGACAGCAAGCGCGATCAGTCCGATAAGCACGAGAATTCCACGCATCGCTTCATCTCCCCAATTGAATCGTTTGCGTAATCAACGCCGCATCAACCATGCCGGTTGCATGGGTACAAGGCGTTTCTTCGAGCGAATCGGTTGACGCTCCGTCCCATTACGGTTATTCGCGCCGCCTTTCCGGCCGTGGTTCGCCAGGGCTCAAACCAGGATATCAAGCGATGTCGCGCATTTGCGAGCTGACCGGCAAGGGCCGGCAGGTGGGTAACAACGTTTCCCACGCCAACAACAAGACCAAGCGTACGTTCCTGCCGAACCTGCAGAACGTCACGCTGATCAGCGATTCGCTGGGCCGCAGCGTGCGCCTGCGCGTTTCGACGCACGGCCTGCGTTCGGTCGAGCACAATGGCGGCCTCGACAACTGGCTGCTCAAGACCAGCGACGACGATCTGTCGCTGCGTGCCCGTCGCCTGAAGCGCGAAGTGCGCAAGGCGTCGGCCGAGAAGACCGCGGCCTAACAGCCCGTTCCTTCGACGGCTCAATGCGAGCCCGTTCTCCAGGCGGAGGGCGGGCTTTTCGCATGTGCGGATTCCGCCGGCGTGACGGAATTGGTAGACGTATCGCTACAGCGATCCCGGGAGACCGGGTGCGGGTTCGATCCCCTGCCGCCGGCAACCCTCAGCGCTTCGCGAACTCGATCCGGAACTTGAGCAGCAGCGACCATTCCCAGAATTGCTGGTTGTCGTCCGATGCGATCCACAGGATCGTGTCGTCGCCTTCGCGGGTCACTGCCAGCGCCTCGTAATTGTCGTGGAGCAGCGGCGCGGCCAGCGTGGCGATCTCGGTGCCGCGCAGCACCGCGCCGGGGCGGATCGCGCGGGGATCGATCAGGGTCAGCTTGGCGGTGAACAGCCCGGACACCGAGAAGCGCCGGTTGAGCACGATCAGCCGGCCATCCGGCAACTGCACCGCGTCACTTGGGTCGTACAGCTCATTGGGCGGCATGTAGACGAAGCGGACCGGCTTGGTGCCCGGAATGGTCGGGTCACCGGGAAACAAAAGCCCCTCGCGACCGATCCGGCTGCCCTTGGGCCGCGAAGTCTCGCCGAGCACGACGAAGCTGCCATCATGCAGGCGCACCAGTGATTCGGGCCCGCCATTGTCCGACCAGTCGCGCATCGCGGGCGGGCGGGCACTGCGCTCGGCACGGATAAGGTCCGCGTCATAGCGCCAGATCGCGTTATATTGCTCGAAACCGACCCAGACCTGCCCGGTGGCCGGATCGCTGGTCATCGATTCCGAATCGCGATCCGCCTTGAGCCAGCCGTTTCTCGGGCCATCCGGCAGGTCGCCGAACTGCACGTCGCGCGGCGCCCAGTCCTTGCCCATGCGGAAGCGGATGAAGGTACCCCCATCGCTGAGCAGGGTGAAGTCATCGCCCTTGATCCGCATCGAGGAGAAGCCACCGAACGCCCGCTCCGGGCTCCTGAGCCTGATGCCGCCAAGATAGGTGAGCGCCCCCACCCGAGTGCGCGCGGGATCGTGCAGATCGAGCGGCACCCGCTCCACCGTCATCCGCGGCGTCCTGCCGAACAGGTCGCGGCCCTCGCGCCCCGACGCCGACAGCAGCAGGATGAAAGCCAGCGAGAACAGGGCGATTGCGGAGCGAAACAGCATCACGCTCGCTCATAGCGACTGGGCGCCCGAGGACCAGTGCCGGAAAGATGAACGCCAGATGACCAGTGCGTTCAGGAGAAAATAAAGGGAACTGCGCTAGGACAAGGGTGTTGTTACGGCAGAACCGTTTTTCCCTCGCGTAGCGTATCGAGGGCTGAGGGCCGCCCCAAGGGGCGGCCCTCGTCATATCAGTACATGTGCTGGCCGCCGTTGATCGACAGCGTCGATCCGGTGACGAAGCCGGCCTCGTCCGAGCAGAGGAACGCAACGCCGCGCGCGATCTCGTGCGCCTGGCCGAGACGGCCGACCGGGATCTTGGCGACGATCTTCTCGAGCACTTCGGGCGGCACCGCGGCGACCATGTCGGTGTCGATATAACCCGGCGCGATCGCGTTCACGGTCACGCCGAAACGCGCGCCTTCCTGCGACAGTGCCTTGGTGAAGCCGTGGATGCCCGACTTGGCGGCGGCGTAGTTGACCTGGCCGTACTGGCCGGCCTGGCCGTTGATCGAGCCGATATTGACGATGCGGCCCCACTTCCGGTCGCGCATGCCCGGGAACACCGCATGCGCCATGTTGAAGCAGCCGCCCAGGTTGATGCGGATCACATCCTCCCACATGTCACGGCTCATCTTGAGGATGGTGCCGTCGCGGGTGATGCCGGCATTGTTGACCACCACATCGACCGGGCCGAGTTCGGCCTCGACCTGCTTCACGCCCGCATGGCAGGCGTCATAATCGCCCACATCCCATTTGTACGAAGCGATACCGGTGCGCTCGGTGAAGGCCTTGGCCTTCTCCTCGTTGCCGGCATAGTTGGCGGCGACGATCATCCCGGCGTCCTTGAGGGCAAGGCTGATCGCCTCGCCAATGCCGCGGGTGCCGCCCGTCACGATCGCTACGCGTGCCATGCCTTATCCTCTCCAATTACCGGGGTTTCGCGAAACGCTAGGCAGGCTGGCTCCAGCCCGCAAGCTCCTCGCTCAAAATTGTACGCAACATCGCCATGCCGCCTTCGCTGTCGTTGAGACAGGGGAGATAGGCGAAATGAGTGCCACCCGCGCCGAGGAACGTCTCGCGCCCGCGGATCGCCAGCTCCTCCAGCGTTTCGAGGCAGTCGGCCGAGAAGCCCGGTGCCAGGATCGCGACCTTCTTCGCGCCCTTGCCCGGCAGCGCCGCCAGCGTCGCATCAGTCGCCGGTTCGAGCCATTTCGCCCGGCCGAAGCGCGACTGGAAGGTGATGACCAGTTCGCGGCCCAGCGCCTGGCGCAGCAGCCGCGCCGTTTTCTGGCAGTGGCAATGATAGGGATCGCCCAGTTCCAGCGTGCGCGCCGGCATGCCGTGGAAACTGGCTAGGATCGCATCGGGCTCGAAATCGAGCTTCGCGAGGCTTTCCTCCACCGACGTCTTCAGCGCGGCGATATAGGCGGGATGGTCATGATAAGGCGGCAGCGTGCGGATCGCCGGCTGCCAGCGCAGCGCGGCCAGCGCTTCGAACGCCTTGTCATTGGCGGTCGCCGTCGTCGCCCCGCAATATTGCGGGTAGAGCGGCGCGATCAGGATGCGCTCGGCACCCTGCGCCTTCAGTGCGGCGATCCGCTCGCCGATCGCGGGCGAGCCATAGCGCATCGCGTAATCGACCAGCACCTGCTCGCCCCACGCGCCCTGGAGCGCCCGGGCCTGGGCCCTGGTGATCGCGGCGAGCGGCGAACCGTCCTCGCGCCAGACCTGCTGATAGGCATGCGCCGACTTCTTCGGGCGGGTGCGCAGGATGATGCCGCGCAGGATCGGCTGCCAGAGCAGCGGCGGAATCTCGACGACGCGCTGATCGGACAGGAACTCGCCGAGATAGCGCCGCACCGACGGCGCGTCCGGCGCGTCCGGCGTGCCGAGGTTGACCAGCAGTACGCCGATCTTCGGCGCGGCAACCGGCGGGTGATCGGCGGGCAGGGTCATTCGGCGTCCGAGAGCAGCGGCAGCACGCGGAAGCGCACCCCGCTTGCCGATTGCAGCGCGTTGGCGATGGCGGGCGCGACCGGCGGTACCGCGAGCTCGCTCACGCCGCCGGGATCGGCGCCGTTGCGCAGGATCTCGACGGTGATGTCCGGCGCGTCCGCCAGCGTCGGAAGGCCAAGCTCGGAGAGCTCGCGTACGTCCGCGACATTCTCGGTGAAGCTGGTCGAACCCGCGAGCGCCGCCGCCATGCCGAACAGCAGCCCGCCCTCGATCTGCTGGGTGACCAGGTCCGGGTTCACCACCCGCCCACAGTCCACAGCCGCTACCAGCCGCTCGACCTTGACCTTGCGTCCCTCGAGCCGCGCCTCGGCCATCACCGCGATATAGGAGCCGCGAAACGCATGGCAGGCGATGCCCTGGCCGCTGCCGGGCTGCCCGCCCTGCCAGCCGCCGAGTTGGGCCGCGGTCTGCAGGCATCGGGCAAGCCGCGTCTCGCCGCCAAGCATCGCCATGCGGAACGAGACCGCGTCCTGCTCGGCGACATGCGCCAGCTCGTCCATGAAGCTCTCGGTGAAGAAGCAGGTATAGCTATGCGCCCCCGAGCGCCAGTATCCGGTCGGCACGCCGATCGCGGCCGGATGATGGTCCACCGCATAATTGGCGATGCCATAGGCGGGCTGCGCACCTGCTACCGCCGAAGGATCGCCCTTGCCCGGCAGCGCTAGCGACGCCTGCACCACCGGATCGCCGCCGAGCAGCCGCGTCGCCAGCTCGCGCCCCGTCTCCGGCGTCGAGATCTTGGCAAGCAGGCCGGTCACCTGTCCCTGCGGATTGAGCTTGCCGGTCATCCGCCCGATCGCCGGCGGACGATAGCGGTCGTGCCGCATGTCCTCGCCGCGCGGCCAGGTGAGCTGCACTGGCCGGCCGACGCTCTGGCTGAGCAGGGCCGCCTGCGCCGCCACTTCATGCTCGAGCTTGGCGCCGAACGAGCCGCCCGCCATCGTTGCGTGCACCGTCACCGCGCCTTCCGAGATGCCGACCGCCCGCGCCGCCGCGGCGCGCGCCAGCCCGGGTGCCTGGGTCGGCAGCCAGATCGAGAGCAGCCCGTCATGATAATGCGCGGTGCAGGTCATCGGCTCGAGTGCGGCATGGAGCGCTACATCGACGCGATATTCGGCCGACACCACCTTGGCGCCACGGAAATCGGCGGCGAGGTTCCCTGCCTCATGAACGCGGGCGCCGTCGGCATCGAACGCGGCGTTCAGCGCATCGGCGATCGAATCATTGTTGATCACCTCCTCGGGCGTCTTGAAGCGCGGACGCATCGCGTCGATCGCCTTCTCCGCCGCCCAGCCATTATTGGCGATCGTCGCGACCCAGTCCTTCGTGGTCACGATCGAGAGCATGCCGGGGATCTTGTTCGCCGCCGCCCGATCCAGCTTCACCAGCTCGGTCTCGCCGATCGGCCCCATCCGGATCGACGCGAACACCATGTTCGGCAGACGGACATCGGCGGCATAGACCAGGCTGCCATCAACCTTGGCCGGCGCGTCGAGCCGCGGCAGCGGCTGGCCGAAAAGCCGGTTGGTCTCGCCGGTACGCAGCGGCACGTCGCCGGGCACGCTTTCCGCCGCGGCTTCCGCCGCCAATGCGCCGAAGCCGAGCTTCGAATTGCCGTGGATCACCTGGCCGGCGGCGGTGTCGCAGCTCTGCCATTCCGTCCCCCAGCGGCGCGCGGCCGCCTTGCACAGCAGCACCCGCGCAGTGGCGCCGGCATGGCGCAGCTGATCCTCGAAGCTGCGGATCGACGTCGAGCAACCGGTGAGCATCAGCCCGGTGCGGGCGGCATGGGTGCGGCGCAGCTGCTCGGGCAGGCCGCCCAGCGCCAGCTCGAACAATTCCTCGGCCGCCAGCGGATTGGCGTAGAGCGGATTGAGCGGCGCCGGTTCGACGCCGACCAGCTTCCAGTCCGCGCCCAGCTCGTCGGCGATGATCTGCGGCATGGCGGTGAACACGCCCTGCCCTTCCTCGCATTGCGGCACCGCGACCGAGACATGCCCGTCGGTACCGATCTTGATCCAGGCGCCAAACAGGCTCTCGCCCGGCGCCGCGGTGAGATTGGGGAGATAGGTCCGCGGCCATACCGCCCAGGCGACCACCAGCCCCACGCCCACGCCGCCGCCGATCAGCAGCGTGCGCCGATCCAGCTTCTGGAGCTTGCCGACATCGACCTTCATCCCGCCCGCTCTATCCTGCGGCCCTTGATGTGTCATCCCCGCCCCAGTTGAAGATGCACTTGGGTTTGCACCGAGCCTGTTCTATCGGGGCGCTACACCCGGAGGGACCGACAGTGCTGCTTTCCACCCTGGCTGCCGCGGCGGCCGATCATATCCACTTCCAGGATCTCGGCCTGAACAAGGTCGCGCTCGATCTCGGCTTCTTCCAGATCAAATGGTATTCGCTGGCCTATATCGCCGGCATCCTGGTCGGCTGGTGGTATCTGCTTCGCATGATCCGCCAGCCCGGCGCCCCGATGAGCAAGAAGCACGCCGACGACCTCGTCTTCTACGCGACGCTCGGCATCATCCTGGGTGGACGCCTTGGCTATGTGATCTTCTACGCGCCGGAAATGTTCCTCGAGCCACTGCGCATCCTGCGGCTGTGGGACGGCGGCATGTCCTTCCATGGCGGCGTGATCGGCACCACGCTGGCGATCATCCTGATGTGCCGCCAGCAGGGGCTGAACTGGCTGCGCGTCCATGACTATGTCGCCTGCTGCGCGCCCTTCGGCCTGTTCTTCGGCCGCCTCGCGAACTTCGTGAACGGCGAGCTGTGGGGCAAGCCGGCGGAACTGCCCTGGGCGATCGTCTTCCCCGGCGCCGGCCCGCTCGCCCGCCATCCGAGCCAGCTCTACGAGGCCCTGCTCGAAGGCGCGCTCCTGTTCGCCATCCTCGCCTACGCCTTCTGGCGCACCAAGGCGCGCTACGAGCCCGGCAAGCTCGTCGGCATCTTCCTGCTCGGCTATGGCTGTTTCCGCTTCTTCGTCGAATATTTCCGCGAGCCGGATTCGCAGTTCGCCGGCACGATCTTCGAGCATGTCATCCATATGGGCCAGGTGCTGTGCCTGCCGATGATCGTCGGCGGCATCTATCTGATCGTCACCGCCAAGGCCCGCCGCCAGCGCGTCGAGCCCACCCTCGGCTCGGAGAGTGTAGCCTGAGCGAGAACCCTCTCGATGCCCCGGCAGGGGAACGCGCGGCCAACGCCGCCGAGCCCCTGCTTGCCGAGCGGCTGGCCCGCGCCATCACCATGGCCGGGCCGATCCCGCTCTCGCAGTTCATGGGCGCCGCCAATGCGCATTATTACGGAACCCGCGATCCGCTGGGCGCACGCGGCGACTTCACCACTGCGCCCGAAGTGAGCCAGATGTTCGGCGAGCTGATCGGACTGTGGATCGCCGATATCTGGCAGCGCGCCGAGCAACCGCCGATCCGCTATGTCGAACTCGGGCCGGGCCGCGGCACGCTGGCGGCCGACGCGCTGCGGGCGATGTCGCGCATCGGCCTCGCCCCACCCGTCGACCTCGTCGAGACCAGCCCGACGCTGCGCGCCGCCCAGGCCGAGCGCGTGCCGGGCGCCGAATTCCATCTCGACCTGGTCGGCCTGCCCGACGATGCCCCGCTGGTCTTCGTCGCCAACGAGTTCTTCGACGCACTGCCGATCCGACAGCTCATCGCCACCCAGGAAGGCTGGCGAGAGCGGCTGATCGCATGCCAGGACACGCTATTCCTGCCGATCGCTGGCGACCGCAGCTTCGACATGATCATCCCGCGCGACTACAAGGATGCCGCGCCCGGCTCGATCATGGAGACCTCGCCGGCAAGCGTCGCGGTGCTGCGCCAGCTCGCCAAGCGGCTGAACGACCAGGGCGGCGCGGCGTTGGTCATCGACTATGGCTATATGGGCCCGGCCCTCGGCGACACGCTGCAGGCGGTTAGGGGGCATGCCTATGCCAACCCGTTCGAAGAGCCCGGCGAGGCGGACCTGACCGCGCATGTCGATTTCGCCACCTTGGGCGAGGCCGCGCGTGCCGAAGGGCTGGTCGTCCACGGACCGGTCACCCAGGGCGAGTTCCTCACCCGCCTCGGCATCACCGAACGCACCGCCAGCCTGTCGCTCGCTTCGCCCGACCGCGCCGGCCAGCTCGCGACCGATCGCGAGCGGCTGACCGATCCCGAGCAGATGGGCGAGCTGTTCAAGGTGATCGCCTTCACCGCACCGGGCTGGCCGGTACCGGCAGGATTCAGCGAATGATCTACCGCGACGCCACCCCCGCCGATCTGCCCGCGATCGACGCGCTGTTCCGGGTCAGCTTCACCGCGACCTTCGGCCATCTCTACACGCCGGAGAATCTCGCGGCTTTCTTCGCCGGCTTCACCCCCGAGGCCTGGGCCGACGAGTTCGCTCAGCCCGACCTGCGCTTCCACCTCGCCGAGGACGAACAGGGACTGGCCGGCTTCGCCAAGACCAGCGCGCTCACCCTGCCTGCAACGGTGACCTCGCGCCCCCACGAACTCCGCCAGCTCTATCTCGACGAGCGCGCCAAGGGCAGCGGCGCCGCGCAGGTCCTGCTCGAATGGGCAGTGGAAGAGGGGCGCGCGCGCGGCGCCGACGAGCTCTGGCTGTCGGTCTATATCGACAATCACCGGGCGAAGCGCTTCTACGAGAAGAACGGGTTCGAGGACCGCGGCCCCTATATCTTCCTGGTCGGCGAGCATGAGGATGAAGACCGGCTGATGCGCCGCGCATTGTGAGTGATGGCATGACGAGTGAAGTCGAAGTTTTCCGCGCCCGCGCGCTGAACGGGATCGCGCATGGCTTTCTCGGCCGCAAAGGCGGCGTCTCCACCGGCGCGATGGCCAGCCTCAATGTCGGGCTCGGCTCCACCGACAATCCCGATCTGATCGCCGAGAACCGCCGCCGCGCGACCGAAGCGGTGCTGCCCGGCGGCCGGCTCGTCTCGCTCTATCAGGTCCATTCGGCCGATTGCGTCACCGTTGCCGAGCCCTGGGAAGAGCGGGTGCGCCCGCATGCCGATGCGCTGGTCACCGATCGCCCGGGCCTCGCGCTCGGCATCCTCACCGCCGATTGCGCGCCGGTGCTGTTCGCCGACAAGCAGGCCGGCGTGGTCGGCGCTGCTCATGCCGGGTGGAAGGGCGCGGTCGGCGGCGTCACCGATTCGACGATCGCCGCGATGGAAGCCCTCGGCGCCAGCCGCGATCGCATCGTCGCCGCGATCGGCCCGTGCATCGCTCGTGCTTCCTACGAAGTCGATCTCGGCTTCCTCCAGCGCTTCGCCGATGCCGATCCCGACAATGAGCGCTTCTTCACCGAAGGCCGGCGCGAGGATCACTGGCAGTTCGACCTGGAGGCCTATGTCGCCTCCCGCCTAGCTGCCGCCGGGCTGCGCACGATCGAGATGCTGGGGCAGGACACCTATGCCCAGCCGAAGCATTTCTACAGCTTCCGCCGCGCGACGCACCGGCAGGAGCCGGATTACGGCCGGCAGATCAGCCTGATCGGGCTCACCTAAGCCCATATCCACCGTCACCCTGAACTTGTTTCAGGGTCCAAGTCCGGGCTGGGCGACGCGCTCGCCCCGCAAGCGATACCGCCTGCGGCACCTTGGATGCTGAAACGAGTTCAGCATGACGAAATGGACGTGATCGACAGACCGCCGGCTCCGCCGCCACGCCGCGACTTTTGTGGCTTCTAGGACGTTTCAGGCTCCCCAACTCCGCCTGGATCGTTACAGTTGAAACAAAATAACCCGAGTCCCGGAGAGCCTGCATGACTGACGAAACCGAAGCCGATCTGACCGGCGGCACCCCGCGGCGACGCCCCAAGCCCTCGGCTGACAAGATCGGCAGCCGCCAGCTCAAGCCCAGCACGATGATGATGGGCCATGGCTATGATCCGATGCTCTCGGAAGGCTCGCTGAAGCCGCCGATCTTCCTCACCTCGACCTTCGTCTTCCCCAATGCCGCGGCAGGCAAGCGCCACTTCGAAGGCGTCACCGGCAAGCGCCCGGGCGGCGCCGACGGGCTGGTCTATTCGCGCTTCAACGGCCCGAACCAGGAGATCCTCGAGGATCGCCTCGGCATCTGGGAAGGCGCCGAGGATGCGCTGGCCTTCTCCTCGGGCATGTCGGCGATCGCCACCCTGTTCCTGTCGATGGTCAAGCCGGGCGATACGATCGTCCATTCGGGCCCGCTTTATGCGGCGACCGAGACGCTGATCGCCCGCATCCTCGGCCGCTTCGGCGTCCACTGGCTCGACTTCCCGGCGGGCGCCACCCGCGAGGAGATCGACGCGGTGCTGAGCAAGGCCGCCTCGGGCAATGTCGCGCTGATCTATCTGGAGAGCCCGGCCAACCCGACCAACGCGCTGGTCGATGTCGAGGCCGTGCGTGCCAGCCGCGACGCGATCTTCACCGGCGCCAACAAGCCGCCGATCGCGATCGACAACACCTTCCTCGGGCCGCTCTGGGCCCAGCCGCTCAAGCAGGGTGCCGACATCGTCGTCTACTCGCTGACCAAATATGCGGGCGGCCATTCGGACCTGGTGGCGGGCGGCGTGCTCGGCTCGAAGGAGCACATCAACACGATCCGGCTGATGCGCAACACGATCGGCACGATCTGCGATCCCAACACCGCCTGGATGCTGCTCCGCAGCCTCGAGACGCTGGAACTGCGCATGTCGCGTGCCGGCGAGAATGCGGTGAAGGTCTGCGAGTTCCTGCGCAACCATCCCAAGGTCGAGCATGTCGGCTATCTCGGCTTCCTCGAGGAAGGCTCGCGCCAGGCGGACATCTACAAGCGCCACTGCACCGGCGCCGGCTCCACCTTCTCGCTCTATCTGAAGGGCGGCGAGAAGGAGGCCTTCGCCTTCCTCGACGCGCTCAAGATCGCCAAGCTCGCCGTGTCGCTCGGCGGCACCGAGACACTGGCCAGCCACCCCGCCGGCATGACCCATCTCTCGGTGCCGGACGCGCGCAAGCAGGCGCTGGGCATCACCGACAATCTCGTCCGCATCTCGATCGGCGTCGAGGATGCCGACGACCTGATCGCTGACTTCGAGGAGGCGCTGAAGGCGGTCTGAGTCATCGGTTTGCGAGAACGGATCCCCGGCGAAGGCCGGGGCCCAGGGTTTCCGGCCGATTCACTCGTGACCCTGGGCCCCGGCTTTCGCCGGGGAACTGCCAGGGAGACTGATTGAGGTTAGGGCTCGAAAGGCGTATCCTGCCGGTCCGAGGGGGAACTCGGCCATGATCCGTCTTTCGCGCTTTCTCGCACTGCTCGCCGCACCGCTGCTGGCCCCGCCTGCCGTCGCCCAGACGAGCGACATGGCCGGCATGCACGCCGGTCACGGCTTCCCCCAGACGCTCACCGATTGGGCGGCCGGCGCCCAGCTCTTCCCCGATCTCGGCAGCTTCCACCGCGATGCGGGTACCAAGGTCCTCGCCGCCCAGGCCTATTTCGACCAGGGCATGCGCCTGCTCTGGGCGTTCAATCATGACGAAGCCGCGCGCAGCTTCGCCAGGGCCGCCGAGGCCGATCCGAAATGCGGCATCTGCTATTGGGGCGTCGCACTGACGCTGGGTCCCAACTACAACATGCCGATGATGGCCGAGGGGCGCGCGCGGGTTGCCTGGGACGCGCTCAAGAAGGCCGAAGCCTTGGCGCCCTCCGCGACCCCGGCGAACCGCGCGCTGATCCTCGCGCTGGCGAAGCGCTACACCGGCCCCCAGCCGGTCGATCCGACGAACAGCGCCCCCCTGCTCGCCGCGTTCGGCGACGCGATGCGCGATGCCGCCAGGGCCTTCCCCAAGGATGACGACATCCTGACCCTGTTCGCCGAAGCGCAGATGAACCGCACCCCGTGGAAGCTGTGGAACGCCGACGGCACCCCGGCCAGGGATACGCCCGAGATCGTGACCACCCTGGAGACGGTGCTCGCCCGCAACCCGCATCATCCCGGCGCCAACCATTATTATATCCACGCCGTCGAGGCCTCGACCGCGCCGGGCAAGGCCATCGACTCCGCCGAACGGCTCAAGGCGATGATGCCAGGCGCCGGCCATGTCGTGCACATGCCCTCGCACATCCTCCAGCGCGTGGGCCGCTACGAGGAATCGGCCGAGGCCAATCGCCTCGCCGATGCGGCGGACAAGGCCTATTACGCGAAGACCGCGGCGATCGATTATTACCCGATGTATTCGGCGCACAATCTCCAGTTCCTCGCCGCCGCCGCCTCGATGGAGGGCCGCACCGCCGAGACGATCAAGGCGCTGCGCGACGTCCGCAAGGTATTCACCGACGATCAGGCCGCCGCCATGCCCGGCATGGATTGGGGCATCGGCTATCTCTACGAAGCGCTGATCCGCTTTGGCCGCTGGCAGGAGATGCTCGCCGAGCCGCAGCCCGATGCCCGGTTGCTCGACCTTACCGTCAACTGGCTCTCCGCCCGCACCATCGCGCTCGCCGCCACGGGCAAGCGCGACGAGGCAAAAGCAGAGCTGGCGAAGCTCAAGGCGAAGATCGCCGGTGCTCCCGCCGATGCGTTGGCCGGCATGAACATGGCCGCCCCGCTGTTCCGCATCGCCGAGCTGCGCGCGGAAGCGCGGATCGCCTGGGACAGCGGCGACAAGCCGGCTGCGCTCACGGCGCTACGCGAAGCCGTGAAGGTCGAGGATACGCTCTCGTACAACGAGCCTTCGGACGCGTTCTTCCCGAGCCGCCACTTGCTCGGCGCAGCCCTGCTCGGCAGCAACACGCCGGCGGAAGCCGAGGCAGTGTATCGCGAGGACCTCAAGCGCAATCCGCACAACGGCTGGGCGCTGTTCGGCCTCGTCCAGGCATTGAAGGCGCAAGGCAAGGATGCCGGCACGGCGGAAAAGGACTTCGCCGCCGCCTGGGTCCGCGCCGATGTGAAGCTCAGCGCTTCGGCGTTCTGAGCGTCGCGGCGAGCAGGTCCGCCATCACCCGGTGATCCTTGAGCGACGGGTGCCAGTTGCACCCTGTCATTTCGAGCGCCGGCACCTTCACCGGGGTTGCCCCCGTCGCGGCGGCGACGGCGGCGACATCGGCGTAGAAATTCTCGGCGCCCATCAGGAGGACGCGCGCGCCAGGCTGCGCTGCCTGCCGGGCCCTGACGAATGCGATGTATTTGACCCGGTAGTCCGCCCGAAGCGCCGCGTCATCCGCCCAGGCCTCACCGGCATGGACCGGCGTCGAGAAATCGTTGGTACCGAGGTTGATGACGATCACGCCCGGCCGCCAGCCCTTGTCCGGCGCGGCGGCTCCGGCCTCGCCCGGAATGGCACGCGCATAGAGATAGGGCAGGTTCTCGCCCGGGAACTTGCCGGCATAGTTGCGGACGATGCCGTAGCCCGAATAGGCGATCACCCGGTAGTCCGCGCCCAGCCGCTTCGCCAGGACCGGCCCGAACGCCGCGCTGGTATCGGTCGTATCATGCACCTGCTGCGACTTGCAGTCGCGCGTGGGCGAGGTGTTGCCATAGCCGACGCTGTGCGAATCGCCGATGAACTCGATCTGGTTGCGCAGCGCCGGCGCCCCCATCGGCGTGCCGCTGGTGAAGAAGCCCAGGAAGATGCCACCGCCCGACTGGCTTTCGGTCAGCTTCTCCAGCCGGACCGTGTGCACACCGGGCTTGAGCCCCTTCACCCGCAGCTCGGTCCGCTCAGGCTTGGTCAAGGTCTGGAAGACCTTGCCGTCGATCAGCACGCGATAGAAATCGGTCCTGGTATCGAAGGCCACGGTCACGTCGGTGCCGCGGAAGCGTCCTTCGAAATAGGTTCCCGGCCAGCCGAAGCGCAGCGCCTTCCCCTCGGCCACGGCGCGGCCGCCGATATGCACCGGCAGGCGCTCGCCCTGCTCGGGCGCGGGAACCGAAAGGGCGACGGGCAGCAGCAGCGCGGCGATCTTCATGCCGCCAACCTAGAGCGCCGGACACGCCGCGTCAGCCCCGTGCTCGCCTCGCGCGTGCAGCATGCGAAACCTGCATTCGTGCATGCATCCACCGTGCGCTAGCGAGCGGGCAACATCGCCCGAGAGGATACCCATGACTTCGCGTATCGCCCATCCCGGACTTGCCGCCAAGGTAACCAGCGCCGAGCAGGCCGCCAGCTTCATCGACGATCACATGACCGTCGGCATGAGCGGTTTCACCGGATCGGGTTATCCCAAGGCGGTGCCGATGGCGCTGGCGAAACGGATCGCCGATGAGCGCAAGGCAGGACGCAATCTGCGGGTGAAGGTGTGGACCGGCGCCTCGACCGGCCCCGAGCTCGACGGCGCGCTCGCCGCGGCTGACGGCATCGAGCTGCGCCTGCCCTATAACTCCGATCCCACCGCGCGCGAGCGGATCAACAAGGGCGAGATGGAATATCTCGACATGCATTTGAGCCAGGTCGCACCGATGGCCTGGGAAGGTTTTCTCGGCCCGCTCGACATCGCGGTGATCGAAGTCGCCGGCATCAATGCCGATGGCTCGCTGATCCCCTCCTCCTCCGTCGGCAACAACAAGACCTGGCTCGATCGTGCCCATGCCGTGATCCTCGAGGTCAACAGCTGGCAGAACCCCGCGCTCGATGGGATGCACGACATCTATTACGGCACGGCGCTGCCGCCCAACCGCGTGCCGATCCCGCTGGTCCGCCCCGACGATCGCTTCGGCCAGCCGAGCTTCCGCTGCGATCCGGACAAGGTGATCGCCGTAGTCGAGACCGATGCGCCCGATCGCAACCTGCCCTTCGCCAAGCCAGACGAATGCGCGATGGCGATCGCCGGCCACATCATCGAGTTCTTCAAGCACGAAGTCGGCAAGGGCCGACTGCCCCCGAACCTGCTGCCGATCCAGTCGGGCGTAGGCAACATCGCCAATGCGGTGCTCACCGGGCTGCTCGATTCACCCTTCACCGACATGACTGCCTATACCGAAGTGCTGCAGGACGGGATGCTCGACCTGCTCGCCTCGGGCAAGCTGCGCATGGCGTCGTGCACCGCCTTCTCGCTCAGCCCGGATGCCGCGGCGCGGCTCAATGCAGAGATGGCGCAGTTCCGCGATCGCATCATCCTGCGCCCGCAGGAGATGAGCAACCATCCCGAGCTCGTCCGCCGCCTGGGCTGCCTCGCGATGAACGGGCTGATCGAGGCCGACATCTATGGCAACGTCAACTCGACCCATATCATGGGCTCGCGCATCCAGAACGGCATCGGCGGCTCGGGCGATTTCGCGCGCAACGCCTATCTCTCGATCTTCATGACCGGCTCCACCGCCAAGAACGGAAAGATCTCCACGATCGTGCCACATGTCAGTCATGTCGATCATATCGCCCAGGACGTGCAGGTGATCGTCACCGAACAGGGCCTGGCCGATCTGCGCGGCCTCGCCCCGCGCCGCCGCGCCGAGCTGGTGATCGAGAAATGCGCGCATCCCGACTATCGCCCGATGCTCCGCGATTACTATGACCGCGCGCTCAAGGGCAGCTACGGGTTGCAGACGCCGATGCTCTGCGGCGAGGCGCTGTCCTGGCATCAACGGTTCATCGATACCGGCACGATGAAGCTCTGATCTCGCTTGGACGCGGGCGCGGGCCATGCTCTAACCCGCGCCCATGAACGCCCCGCTCCGCACCGGCCTCGCCGCGCTCGCCACCCTGCTGCTCACCACCACTGCACCGGTTTCGGCGCAGACGAGCGACAGCGGATCCACCTATGAATCGGTCGATCCGATGATCGGCACCGGTGGTGAGGGGCACACCTTCCCGGGCGCCGTCGCACCGTTCGGGATGATCCAGCTGAGCCCGGACACCGACACGACCTGCAAGATCCGCGAATGCTACAGCCACGCCGCCGGCTATCGCTACGAGGACCCAACGATCCAGGGCTTCTCGATGACCCATTTCTCGGGTGCCGGCCATTCGGACCTGGGCGACTTCCTGATCCAGCCGGTCTCGGGCGAGGTGGCGGGCATCGAGCCCGACGACTATCGCTCGCCCTTCGATCACCAGACCGAACAGGCCAAGCCCGGCTATTATGCCGTCACCCTGGCGAAGCAGGGCATCCGCGCCGAGATGACCGCGGGCACCCGTATCGGCGTGCAGCGCTATGCCTTCCCCGCCGGCAAGGACGCGCATCTGCTGCTCGATCTGCGCAGCTCGCTCTACAATTATCCCGGCAAGACGCTCTGGTCCTCGATCCGCATCCGGCCGGACGGCACGATCACGGGCGTCCGCGAGACGCGCGGCTGGGCGCCGGCGCGCAAGTTGTTCTTCGCGATCCGCCCGTCGCGGCCGCTCACCGGCCATGCCTTCCTCAACAAGGAGGAGAAGGTCGAGTATCGCGGCTTCCAGGGCCCGAGCCGCGGCGCCGACGACGCCCAACAGCTTGCCGGACGCGCGTTGGTCGCCCGGCTCGATTTCGGGCCACTCAATGCGCCGCTCGAAGTGAAAGTCGCGATCTCCGCGGTCGATGAGGATGGCGCGATCGCCAATCTCGATAGCGAGTCTGGCGGCTTCGATACCGTTCGCGCCGCTACCCGCAAGGCCTGGGAAACCGCGCTCGCCGCCGTCGAGCTCAAGGGTCCGGCGCCGATGCAGAAGATCGCGGCGACAGCGCTCTATCACAGCCTGATCGCCCCCAGCGTCTTCTCCGACGCCGACGGCCGCTGGCGCGGGCCGGACGATCAGGTCCATGCCGCCAAAGGCTTCACCTTCCACTCCACCTTCTCGCTCTGGGATACCTTCCGCGCCGAGCATCCGCTGCTTCTTCTCACGCAGGGCGAGCAGAAGAACGCCGATTTCGTCAATTCGCTGATCGCCAGCCAGCAGGTCAGTCCCTTCGGCATCCTGCCGGTCTGGCAATTCCATGGCCGCGAGACCTGGACGATGATCGGCTATCACGCCGTCCCGGTGATCGCCGACGCCTATCTCAAGGGCATCAAGGGCTTCGATCCGAACGCCGCGCTCGATGCGATGGTGAAGAGCGCCACCTACGGCCCCTATGGCGGCCTCGATCAGTATATGAGGCTCGGCTACGTCCCGATCGACAAGGAGCCGGAAGCGGCCTCCAAGACGGTCGAATATGCCTATGACGACTGGACCATCGCCCGCATGGCGAGCGCGATGGGCAAGGCCGACATCGCCGCGACCTTCGAGAAGCGCGCCGGCAACTGGCGCAACAGCTTCGACGCGAAGACCGGGTTCCTGCGCGCCCGCAAGTCGGACGGCAGCTACCGCACCCCCTTCGATCCCACGGCGATCAACTATGGATCGGACTATACCGAGGGCAATGCGTGGCAATATTCCTGGTTCGTGCCCCAGGACCAGGCCGGCATGTTCAAGCTGCTCGGCAACGACGCCGCGGTGGTGAAGAAACTCGATGCGATGTTCGACTTCGACAATTCCAAGATCGACTACAGCCATGCCGAGGACATTGCCGGGCTAATCGGCCAGTATATCCATGGCAACGAGCCGAGCCACCACGTCGCCTATCTCTACAGCTATGCCGGCCAGCCCTGGCGCACCCAGGAGCGGCTGAAGCAGATTGTCGAGAGCCAGTACAAGCCGACGCCGGACGGCCTGTCGGGCAATGACGATCTCGGCCAGATGTCGGCCTGGCTCGTCTTCACCGCGCTCGGCTTCTATCCGGTCGCACCGGGCTCAAATCAGTATGTGATCGGCCGCCCCTTCCTCGATCGCGCCGCGCTCAACCTGCCGAACGGCAAGCGCTTCGCCGTGGTTGCCGAGGGCCTGTCGGATGCCAACAAATATGTCGGCAAGGTCACGCTCAACGGCAAGCCGCTGGCCCGCGGCTATCTGACCCATGGCGAGATCGTCGCCGGCGGCGAGCTGAAGTTCACCATGTCCGCCACTCCCAACAAAAGCTGGGCGACCGGCAAGGCCGCCCGCCCCTATTCGATGAGCACCGCCACCCGCTGAGCCACCCCATCCGAGATCGCCCTATAATGAGTGGGTATGCCCGTTCGAGCGGGTGCTCTCGGATGGGTGAAGATGAACTCGAAGTCCTCCCAAGCGCTTGACCGGCTGATGCGCGTCGTGCCGGCGGCGCTTGCCGGTTCGGTCGTCCTGATGATGGTCGCGCGCGGCACGAGCATGTTCGTGCAGGGCGAACTCGGCCAGTTCATCGCCTATGCGGTCGAGATGCTGGCCGGCAGCGTCGCCCTGGCGATCCTGGTCTTCGCCACGCCGCGCAACAACGAAGGCCTGGAGCAGCGCCGCCTCGCCGCGGTCGAAGCCGAGGCGGAGCGCCGCCGCGTCCAGCGCCTGCTCCAGATGACCGACATGCTGCAGAGCGCCAATGGCTATGCCGACGCCAATGCCGTGCTGCGCGCCACGGTCGAGACCCTGCTCGCCGGCTTTTGCGGCGCGCTCTACATCTTCAACAATTCGCG
The DNA here is from genome assembly GCF_027359115.1 of Sphingomonas sp. NIBR02145. Classification (NCBI taxonomy): domain Bacteria; kingdom Pseudomonadati; phylum Pseudomonadota; class Alphaproteobacteria; order Sphingomonadales; family Sphingomonadaceae; genus Sphingomonas; species Sphingomonas sp. NIBR02145. The sequence continues at coordinate 3,066,093 of NZ_CP114791.1, forward strand.
CGACCGGCTCGAGCTGTCGACGAGCTGGAACTGGCCGGAGGACGAGCGGCTGCTCAAGACGCTCTCGCCCTCGCTCTGCTGGGCACTCAAGCGCGGCAAGGCGCATATCAACGGCAACGGCCCCGGCATGCTCCGCTGCGAGCATCATGCGTCGGGCCTGACGGTGCTCGAAGTGCCGATGATGGCCCATGGCGAGATCCAGGGCATGCTCAAGGTCGCCACCAGCGCGGAGGACGCCACGGCGCGCCTCGCCGAGATCCGCCCGCTCGCCGAAGCGGTCGCCGACGCGATGTCGCTCGCCGTCTCCAATATCGCGCTGCGCGAGAAGCTGCGCACCCAGGCGCTGCGCGATCCCCTGACCGGGCTCTACAATCGCCGCTACATGGAAGATGCGCTGGAACGCTATGCCAGCCTTGCCGAGCGCAGCGGCACGCCGCTTTCGGCGATCATGATCGACCTCGATCATTTCAAGAAGCTCAACGACGAGCACGGCCATGCGATGGGCGACGCCGTGCTGCGCGCGGTCGCCGGCGCGATCATCGGCGCACTGCGTCCCTCCGATGTCGCCTGCCGCTATGGCGGCGAGGAGCTGGTGGTGATCCTGCCCGAATGCGACCATGCCGATGCGATGCAGATCGGCGAGATGCTGCGCACCCGCATCGAGGCGCTGTCCGCGATCCACGATGCCAGGATCTCGGCTTCGTTCGGTGTCGCCTCGATCCCCGAGACCACCCGCACCGCCGGCGACCTGCTCACCATGGCCGATGCGGCGCTCTATCAGGCCAAGGAGAATGGCCGGAACCAGGTCGCCTCGGCCCATCGCAAGGACCTGCCGCCGATCGCGATCGCGGCGGAATAGCCGCTAGGGCGCCCCGATCGTCCCGCGCAGGAAACCGCTCACCCGCCGGCTCCATTCGGCATCGTGCAGGTTGCTGACCTCGCCGTGGCTCAGCCCCGGCACCAGCCACAGCCCCTTGCGATCCGGCGCCGCCTCGAACAGCGCGCGGGTTTCCGTCGGCGGCGTGTAGCGGTCCGACGCCCCGCCAATCACCAGCACCGGCGCGGTGAAATCGCGGATCGTCGCGATCGGCGCGATGCGCCCGGGCCAGACGCCGTAGCGCGGCAGCGACTGGAAACTGAGCAGCGGCTCGGCGATCGTCCCGCCCACCGGCGTCAGCACCGAAGCCATGCGGTTGTAGATGGCGTGGCGGATGTCCGGGAACACGGCGACCAGCACCAGCGCGTCGGCCGGCACCGGACCGTCGCGCCCGATCAGCGCCGCCGCCCCGCCCAGCGAGACGCCGATCACCGCCACCTTGCCGCGATGCTGCCGCGCCTTCAGCCAGTCGAACGCGGCGCGTGCGTCCAGCCCCTCGTCGAGACCATAGCTGTGATCGGTGATTGTCGATGCGCCATGCCCGCGCAGATCGATCGCCAGCGCCGCATAGCCCTGCGCGACCAGCGCCTCGGCCATCGGCGCGGTCTGGTTGCGCGAGGCGCCGACGCCGTGGAGCAGCAGCACCGCCGGCGCGTTCGCCGTTCGGCCCGGCCAATAGGTGCCGGCGATCGCGACGCCGTCTCGTGCCGTGAGCTTCACCTGCTCGGCCGGCGCCGCTGCCGGCGTCACCACCGATGCATGGCCGGCGGCGATCTTCGAGGCGAGGAACCAGCTTGCGGCAAGCACAAGGGCCGGCAGCAGCGCCGCCGATCCCATCGCCAGCCTGATGCCCCGCCCCCGCGGCATCCTAGCCGTCGCCGACGCGCTCGATATCGGCGCCCACGGCCTGCAGCTTCTCCTCGAGCCGCTCATAGCCGCGGTCGAGATGATAGACGCGATTGACCTGGGTCTCGCCCTCGGCGGCCAGGCCGGCAAGGATCAGGCTCATCGAGGCCCGCAGGTCGGTTGCCATCACCTGGGCACCGACCAGCCTGGTCGGCCCGTGCACCACGGCGGTGCGGCCGCGCACGTCGATATGCGCGCCCATGCGGGCGAGCTCGGGCACGTGCATGTAGCGGTTCTCGAAGATCGTCTCGGTGAACACGCTGGCGCCCTCGGCAACCAGCTGCATCGCCATGAACTGCGCCTGCATGTCGGTCGCGAAGCCCGGGAAGGGCGCGGTCGACAGCGTCAGCGGCTTGAGCGGGCCATTGGCCGCGACGCGGATGCCGCCCTTGGTCTCCTCGACCGTGACGCCGGCCTGCACGAGTGCATCGAGAGTCGCGCGCATGTCGTTCGCCTCGGCGCCGACCAGCTCGACGTCACCGCCGGTGATCGCGGCGGCGCACGCATAGCTGCCCGCCTCGATCCGGTCGGGCATCACCGCATAGGTCGCCCCGTGCAGACGATCGACGCCTTCGATCTCCAGCCGCTCGGTGCCGATGCCACTGATCTGCGCGCCCATCGCGACGAGCAGGTTGCACAGGTCGACGATCTCCGGCTCGCGCGCCGCGTTGTCGAGCACGGTGGTGCCCTTGCAGGTCACCGCCGCCATCAGCGCATTCTCGGTCGCGCCGACCGAGACCACCGGGAAGCTGAAGCGCCCGCCCTTGAGTCGCCCGCCCGGCGCGCTTGCCTTCACATAGCCGGCAGCGATCTCGATCTCAGCGCCCATCGCCTCGAGCGCCTTCAGGTGCAGGTCGATCGGGCGGTTGCCGATCGCGCAGCCGCCGGGCAGCGAGACGGTCGCCTCGCCGGCACGGCCGAGCAGCGGACCCAGCACCAGGATCGAAGCGCGCATCTTCCGCACGATGTCATAGGGCGCGACCGTCGAGGTCAGCTTGCCCGCGCGCACCGTCATCACCCGCCCGAAATCGGTCGGCCGCGTGCCCTCGATCGCCGTCGAGGCGCCCAGCTCGTTGAGCAGGTGGCCGAAGCTGTCGACGTCGGCCAGGCGGGGCAGGTTGCGCAGCGTCAGCGGCTCGTCGGTGAGCAGCGCGCAGGGCATCAGCGTGAGCGCGGCGTTCTTGGCGCCGGAGACGGGAATCTTGCCGGAGAGGCGATTGCCGCCACGAATGAGAATACGGTCCATGCCGGGCTTCTAGTCGCTCGCCCGCTGCACGCAAGTCTGAGGGGGCGCTCCGCTCGGGTGCAGGCGTTTTTTGCGCCCTTGATCGATTTTAATGCATTGATTCAATTGCACTGCTTTGCATCGGCGCGTGGGGGGAAGCCATCGCGTGTCCGGCAGTTGTTTTGCGGAAAAGCTGAGCGAGCTGATCGATCTGACCGAGATCGAGCAGAATGCGCTCGAAAAACTGGAGGAACGCCAGCGGCATGTGCGTCGCGGGGCGGTGCTCCAGCGTGAGAATGAGGGCTGCAGCGAGCTCTACATCCTGCGCAAGGGCCTGATGATGAGCTATGTGCTGCTCGACGACGGCAGCCGCCAGATCCTGCGCTTCATGTTCCCGGGGGACATGCTCGGCGTCTCCAGCGCCGTCTATCAGGAAGCCCCCGAGACACTCGCCGCGCTTTCGGACTGCGTCGTATGCCCGTTCGATCGCGGCGTGCTGTCGGATCTGATGCTCGCCCATCCCCGCCTCTCGGCGATGGTGTTCGTCTATTCGCAGATCGAGCGGGTGGCGCTCACCGACCGGCTCGCCGCGCTCGGCCGCACCAGCGCCAAGGCGCGCGTCGCCGCGCTGCTGCTCGAGCTGCGCAATCGCCTGCGCGCCACCGACAAGAGCCTGGCCAATGTCTTCTCGCTGGGACTGACGCAGGAGGAAGTGGGGGACGCCACCGGGTTGACCGCCGTGCACGTCAACCGGATGCTGCGCCAGCTCGAGGAGGAGCATCTGATCGCGCGCGAAGGCGGTCGCGTCACCTTGCTCGACGAACGCGCGCTCGCCCGCGCCGCCAATTACGTCAATCGCTATGAAGGGCTCGATCTCAGCTGGCTCCCCGGGGCGCGCTGAGCGGCATCCATCGATTCTCGGAAAAAGTCGGGCCGGACGTCAGCGGTGACAAGTCGCGCCGTCCGGCCCTGCGTTCCCGCCCAAAACCCCCCGGTTCCCAGGAACTGAGGGCCTTTTACCGATTCGCCCCGAAGCTGTGTCGCCCGGAAAAACGCCTACGCGGACAAGCCCTTAGGCGGGGGTGTAACGATCAAAGGGCCCGTCATCACGGGTCCAGCGGGCGATCATACGCCGTTCCCCGGCGGAGGCCGGGATCCAGTATCAACGAACGGTCGACGGCGCCGGAGACTCTCGAACTGCACTGCGGCTGGGCCCCGGCCTTCGCCGGGGAACTCCAATCACGCGAAAAGTCGGGAAAGGATCAGGCCTTTTCCAGCGTGCACTGGAGCGGATGCTGATTCTGCCGGGCGAACTCGATCACCTGGCTCACCTTGGTCTCGGCGACTTCATAGCTGAACACCCCGCACACGCCCACGCCGCGCTGGTGGACGTGGAGCATCACCCGAGTCGCCTCTTCCATGTCCATCCGGAAGAAGCGCTGCAGGCACAGCACGACGAACTCCATCGGCGTGTAATCGTCGTTGAGCATCAGCACCCGATAGGGCGTCGGCTTCTTGGTGCGCGTGCGAGTACGCGTGGCGAGGCCGATCGAGGGGTTGTTGCCCCGATCGTCGTCATTGCCGTCCTCGGCCATGCGCAGCGGCATGTTGGTGTCGAATGTCACGGGATCTGTCACGCCGCGGAAAATATGGGCTCGCGTCCCCAAGGGCAAGGCCACGCCGCACGCGTAAACCCTGATTGAGAACAGCCGGGTGCTTTTCGCAAAAGGAAAGGGCGGCCCTTCCCGAAGGAAGGCCGCCCTGATCCTGTGTCTTCCGGCGCCGATTTGTCCGGCTTGCGCCGGTTGGCGGGAAGCGCCGGCTTACGCCGCGGTCTTCACCTTCTCGGCGGCGACGGCAACGCGGTTCGACAGCGGCTGGGCCGCGTCGCTGGCGAGCTTGATCAGCGCCTCGGTGTTCTTCGAAGCCTCGGCGACGTACGAGTCGAACGCGCCGCGGAAATAGTCGCTCTGCAGCTTGAAGAAGTCGGCCGGCGTCTTGGCCGACGAGAAGCTCTTCAGCGCGGCGGTCGCGCTTTCGAAGCTCTTGCGGCTATACTCGGCGGCGTCCTGGCCAAGGCCTTCGAAGCCCTTGGCGGCGATGCGGCCCGACTCGACGAGTGCCTCAACATTGCCCTTGGCGAAGTCATTGGCTTCCTCGACCAGCTTGGTCGACTTCTCGACAGCGGCCTTGGTGCGGTCGTTCCACTCGGCGAACAGAGCCTGGGCCTTGCCGGTGGCGTTCTCGATGGTGGTCATCACTTTTTCCTTCACTGCCGGCGCGGCGACCGTCTCTTCGACGATCTCCACGGCGGTGGTTGCGGTTTCCGTGACGGCCTCGACGATCGGCTCGACCACGGCTTCAACAGTTTCAGTCACTTCCTGCGTTGCGTCCGCAAGGACCGGTGCCGGCTCGGCGACGGGGGCTTTCACGATCGTCTCGACGATCGGTTTGGCAACCTTCTCCTGCACGGGCGTCTCAGCCTTGGGCGCAGCAACCTTCGCCGGCGCGGCCTTGGCGCGCGCCGCAGGCTTCGGAGCGGCTGGCTTGCCGGTCTTCGGTCCCTTGGTGGCCATGATATGCCTTCCCTAAAAGCTATTGCTGCGATGCAACATGTAGGCTTTTCCGGCAGGCATTGCAAGCATTATTGTGCAGTGCACAAAAATACACAAAGCGTTCAAATTAGATGATAAATCAGCGCGTACGCACGTAGCTGCCGGGCGCATCTTCCAGCGCCGCAAGCTTCCCCTTGCCGGGCACGCGAGCGCCCTTTGGCGGCACCTTTTCCGAATCGATTGCTGCAAGCCATTCGATCCAGTCGGGCCACCAGCTCCCCTTAGTCTCTTTTGCGCCCGCAAAGAACTCCGCGAGCGTCTCAACCTTGTCCGAATTGGTCCAATACTGGTATTTTTGCGCCGAAGGGGGGTTCACCACCCCCGCGATATGGCCGGAGCCCGCCAGCACGAACTTGAGCGGCCCCTTGAAGTAATGGGTCATCTTCCAGACGCTCTGCGCCGGCGCGATATGGTCCTCGCGTCCGGCCTGGACATAGGTCGGCGTCAGCACCTTTGAGAGGTCGAGCGGCGTCCCGTTGATCGTCAGCGCGCCGGGCTGGACCAGCTTGTTGTCGCGGTACAGGTCGGTCAGGTAGCTCATGTGCCAGCGTGCCGGCAGGTTGGTCACGTCCGAGTTCCAGTGGAGCAGGTCGAACGGGGCATAGTCCTTGCCCATCAGGTAGTTGTTGGTGACGTAGTTCCAGATCAGGTCGCGGCCGCGCAGCAGGTTGAACGTCGCCGCCATGTAGCGCCCGTCGAGAAAGCCGTCGGCGCTCAGGTTGCGGATCATCGCCAGCTGGTCGTCATCGACGAACATGCCGAGCTCGCCGGCCTCGGAGAAATCGACCTGCGCGGTGAAGAAGGTCGCGCTCGCCACCTTCCTTGCCTCGCCCCGCGCATGCAGCACCGCCAGCGTCGCCGCGAGCGTGGTGCCGGCGACGCAATAGCCGATCGTGTGCACGCCCTCGACGCCGAGCAGATCGCGGACCGTGTCGATCGCGTCGATCTGCCCGCCTTCGACGAAATCGTCCCACACCACGTCCTTCATCGTGGCATCGGCGGACTTCCAAGAGACGACGAACACGGTCAGCCCCTGCTCCACCGCCCAGCGGATGAAGCTCTTCTCGGGGTTGAGATCGAGGATGTAGAAGCGGTTGATCCAGGGCGGGAAGATCAGCAGCGGGGTGGCGTAGACCTGCTTGGCGCCCTCGGCCGGCGCATAATGGATCAGCTCGTAGAGCGGCGTGCGCTTGACCACCTTGCCCGGCGTCATCGCCAGGTTGCGGCCCAGCTCATAGGCGCCTTCCGCCGTCTGGGTCATCTGGCCCTTGGCCATGTCGCCCATCATGTTGGACAGGCCCTTGAGCAGACTCTCGCCCTTGGTCTCGACGATCTTCTCGAGCACTTCGGGATTGGTCGCCGGGAAGTTGGTCGGGCTCAGCGCATCGATGAATCCCCTGGTCGCGAAGCGCACCTGCTCCTTCTGTTTCGAATCCATCCCCTCCATCGCGTCGATGCCACGCAGCATGTGATCGGCGATCACGAAATAGCTCTGGCGCAGGAAGTCGAACACCGGCTCCTCGCGCCATTGCGGCGCCTTGAAGCGCTTGTCGCGCGCCTGCTCGGGCGATTCCTCGAAAGGCTCGGCATGGCTCGGGTCGAGGAAGCGCTGCCACAGCTTCATCGTGTCCGCCCAGAAATCGGTGCTCGCCTTCACCGCCGCCGTCGGATCGAGCAGCGCGCCGAACGGCGGCGCCGCCGGCATGTGCTCCACCCAGTCGAAGCCGTGTTCCAGCATCATCTGCTGGGCCCGCCCCAGCACCCAGGTCCAGTGCTGCAGGTCTTCCAGGTCGGGAATCGGCGGGGTCGTCGTCTCGGCCATGCGCATCCTCTTCAAGCGCTGCTTTAGCGCACCACATCCAACTCGTCATTCCCGCAGACGCGAACATGGCGTAGGGAACCCGAACGGTACAGCGTCGTGCCGCGCTCCAACCCCTGAGAGATGAGGAAATGTCCGAAGAATTCTACCGCATGAAGCGCCTGCCCCCGTATGTCATCGCCGAAGTGAATGCGATGCGGGCAGCGGCGCGTGCGGCGGGAGAGGACATCATCGATCTCGGCATGGGCAACCCGGACCTGCCGCCGCCGCCACACGTGATCGAGAAGCTGGTCGAAGTCGCGCAGAAGCCCGATGCGCACGGCTATTCCCAGTCGCGCGGCATTCCCGGCCTGCGCCGCGCCCAGGCGAATTACTACGCCCGCCGCTTCGGGGTCGAGATCGACCCCGAGACCGAAGTCGTGGTGACCATGGGCTCGAAGGAGGGCCTGGCCAGCCTCGCCACCGCGATCACCGCGCCGGGCGACGTCGTGCTGGCACCCAACCCCAGCTACCCGATCCACACCTTCGGCTTCATCCTCGCCGGCGCGACGATCCGCGCGGTGCCGACCACGCCGGACGAGCATTATTTCGAGAGCCTCGAGCGCGCGATCGCCTTCACCGTGCCGCGCCCCTCGATCCTGGTGGTCAACTATCCGTCGAACCCGACGGCGGAGACGGTCGACCTCGCCTTCTACGAGCGGCTCGTCGCCTGGGCGCGCGAGAACAAGGTGTGGATCCTTTCCGACCTCGCCTATTCCGAGCTCTATTTCGACGGCAAGCCGACTGTCTCGATCCTGCAGGTCAAGGGCGCCAAGGACGTGGCAATCGAGTTCACCTCGCTCTCCAAGACCTATTCGATGGCCGGCTGGCGCATGGGATTCGCGGTGGGCAACAAGAAGCTGATCGCGGCGATGACCCGAGTGAAGTCGTATCTCGACTACGGTGCCTTCACGCCGATCCAGGCCGCTGCCTGCGCAGCGCTTAACGGCCCGCAGGACATCGTCGAGGCGAACCGCCAACTCTACCACAAGCGCCGCGACGTGCTGGTCGAAAGCTTCGGCCGCGCCGGCTGGGATATCCCCAGCCCGCCCGCCTCGATGTTTGCCTGGGCACCGCTGCCCCCGGCGCTGGCGCATCTCGGCAGCCTCGAATTCTCCAAGCAGCTGCTCACCCATGCCAAGGTCGCGGTCGCGCCCGGCGTCGGGTACGGCGAGAATGGCGAGGGCTTTGTGCGCATCGCGATGGTCGAGAACGAGCAGCGCCTGCGCCAGGCGGCGCGCAACGTGAAGCAGTATCTGAAGTCGATGGGCGTCAACACCCCGGCAAAGGCAGGCTGAGCCCAGCCAGTGCTGCATATCGACCTGCTCTATTCGCTGGCCGGGATCCTGGTCGGCCTGCTTGTCGGGCTGACCGGGGTTGGCGGCGGATCGCTGATGACGCCTTTGCTCGTCCTCGCCTTCGGCTTCCACCCGGCCACCGCGGTCGGCACCGACCTGCTCTATGCCTCGGGCACCAAGGCGGTCGGCACCGCCGTTCATGGCTGGCGCGGCTCGGTCGATTGGCGAGTGGTCCGCCGGCTGGCGACCGGTAGCGTACCCGCGACGATCCTCACCTTGCTCTATCTCGCCGCCGCCCACCGCGACGCCAAGGATACCGGGCACCTGATCTCCGTCATTCTCGGCGCCACGCTGGTATTCACCGCAGTTGCAGTGCTGTTCCGTGTCCAGATCGTCCGCGCCGCGGGCCGGCGCTTCGCCAAGCTCGACGAGCAGGTGGTGGCGGCGCTCACCGTGCTGCTCGGCGTGGTACTTGGCGTGCTGGTCTCGCTCACCTCGGTCGGCGCCGGCGCGCTGGGGATGACCGCCCTGCTCGTCCTCTATCCCGGCTCGCCGGTCGCCCGGCTGGTTGGCTCGGACATAGCGCACGCCGTGCCGCTCACCTTCATCGCCGGGCTCGGCCACTGGTCGATGGGCTCGGTCGATCTGAACCTGCTGGTGGCGCTGCTGCTCGGCTCGATCCCCGGCATCGTCGTCGGCAGCCTTATCGCGACCCGCGTGTCCGACCGGGTGCTCACGCCGATCCTGGCGACGGTGCTGGCGATCGTCGGCGTCAAGCTGCTGACCTAGCCTTCCCTCCTGTTCCCCGGAAGCCGGGGCCCAGGGCCTCAGGCGACACGGAAGCGAAATCCTGCCCCCCGGCCTTCGCCGGGGAACCGCCCAGGTTGACGCGCCGCCCACACCGCGCCAACCCACCGCCATGCGCCCAGGCTTCCAATTCTCCACCCGCTTCCGTGTCCGCTATTCCGAGATCGACGGGCAGAAGATCGTCTTCAACTCGCGCTATCTCGAATATGCCGACGTCACCCTCGGCGAATTCTGGCGCTGGGCGGACCTGGGCGATATCGGCCCCGACTGGCTCGACGCCGAGTTCAACGTCGTCAGAGCGCGCGTGGATTACCGCAAGCCCTTCGTCTTCGACGACATGGTGGAAGGCTTCGCCCGCGTCGAGCGCATCGGCACCTCGAGCATGACGATGCGCATCGAACTCTGCCACGCCAGTACCGGCGAGCTGCACACCGAGATCGAGATGGTCAGCGTCCATGTCGACCTGGAAACGCGCAAGTCGAAGCCGATCCCGGATGGCGTCCGCGCCCGGCTGGAGGCGTTGGGCGGTTAACCTTCAGTCCTTCCCCGCCAGGGGGAGGATAAGAGATTTACTCCGCCGCCTTCACCTCGGCCAGTTCCTCGTCGCGCACAACGTCCTCGGGCAGCGCCCAGAGCAGGTCGCCCTTGCCCAGCGCGCGCCCGTCATGGCTCAGCACCTGCACCGGCCGGATCGGGCGGCTGTCGCGGGCATCGACCAGCACTGGATAGGCCGGGGTGCCGGTCTCCCAGCGCTCGCCCCATTGCCTGAGCGCGATCATCGCCGGCAGCAGCGCATAGCCTTTGTCGGTCAGGCGATATTCGATCTTGCGGCGATCGTCGGCGCAGGGCTCGCGGACCAGGATTCCCTTGTCGACCAGACGCGCCAGCCGATTGGCGAGGATGTTGCGCGCGATGCCCAGCTCGGACTGGAATTCCTCGAAATGGTGAAGCCCGTTGAACGAGCCGCGCAGGATCAGGAACGACCAGCGCTCGCCCATCGCTTCCAGTGCCGCCGGAAGGCTGCAGTCATTCGCCAGCTGGCGCAGGGACTCTCGAATGGCACCACCCATGACTTGTCACCCTATCGCAATTTATGACGCTACGGAATGCCGTAACTTCTTGCATTGCAGCAATAGTTTCTCGTTGCAACTTACCTTTATGTCAATTAGATATTGAGTCGCAACACCCGTTGCAGTGTGATTCGACCCCAGGAGGTTTCCATGACCCGCTTCTTCGCCGCAGCGGCCGCGGCCACGCTGGCCCTCGTCCCCGCCGCCGGCATCGCGCAGGGTGCCCCGAACGGCTATTACGCCGCCACTCCGGTGAGCGCGCCGGCCAAGGCCAGCCTCGTCACCCGCTCGACCCTCTGGAAGTGCAATGGCGGCACCTGCACCGCCGCCAAGGCCAATGCCCGCGACGGCATCGTCTGCGAGCTCGTCGCCCGTGAAGTCGGCAAGCTTTCGGCCTTCCGCGCCAATGGCACCGATTTCGACGCCGCCAGCCTCGAGAAGTGCAACGCCAAGGCGCACTGAGCCTATGGCGCCGGCGCCACACCAGTTCGGCTAAAGTGATTGAGCGCGGTCCGAAATTCCCGGATCGCGCTCAATTTCATTGCAAAGCAGCAGCGCCGCGCCCCATTTAGATATCGTGCTGCGTCAATATGAACTTGTAGACCGGGTCCTCAGCTACGACCCCGATGCCGATGAAGCTATGCTCAACCGGGCCTATGTCTTCTCGGTGAATGCGCACGGCACCCAGAAGCGCGCCTCGGGCGACCCTTATTTCAGCCACCCGATCGAAGTGGCCGGCATCCTCACCGACCTGCACCTCGATGACGAGACGATCGTCACGGCGATCCTGCACGACACGGTGGAAGACACGGTTGCCACGCCCGAGGACATCCAGCGCCTGTTCGGCGACAATGTCGCGCGCATGGTCGATGGCGTCACCAAGCTCTCCAAGATCGAGGCGCAGACCGAGAGCGAACGCGCCGCCGAGAATCTGCGGAAATTCCTGCTCGCCATGTCGGACGATGTCCGCGTGCTGCTCGTCAAGCTGGCCGACCGGCTGCACAACATGCGCACGCTGGTCCACATCAAGAACCCGGACAAGCGCAAGCGCATCGCCCGCGAGACGATGGAGATCTACGCGCCGCTCGCCGAGCGGATCGGCATGTACGAGTTCATGAAGGAGATGCAGACGCTCGCCTTCCGGGAGATCGAGCCCGAAGCCTATGAATCGATCTCCAAACGGCTCGACAGCCTCAAGGTCGAGGGCGAGGACCGGATCGCCAAGATCTCCTCGGGCCTGAAACTGCTCCTCTCGCGCGGCGGCATCGATGCCGAGATCACCGGCCGCGAGAAGCATCCCTATTCGATCTGGAAGAAGATGTCGGAGCGGCACGTGTCGCTCGAACAACTTTCGGACATCATGGCCTTCCGCGCGATCGTCGATACCGAAGAGGAATGCTATCGCGCGCTTGGCGTGATCCACCGCCGCTGGCCGATGGTGCCGGGCCGGTTCAAGGATTACATCTCCACGCCGAAGCGCAACGGCTATCGCTCGCTGCACACCACGATCATGCATGCTGGCGACACGCGCATCGAGATCCAGATCCGCACGCGCGACATGCATGCCCAGGCCGAGTACGGCCTCGCCGCCCACTGGGCCTACAAGACCAGCAATGTCCGTCCGGATACCCAGGTCAGCTGGATCAAGGACCTGATCGAAATCCTCGAGCATGCCGACAGCCCCGAGGAACTGCTCGAGCATACCCGGATGGCGATGTACCAGGACCGGATCTTCGCCTTCACGCCGAAGGGCGAGCTTATCCAGTTGCCCAAGGGCGCGACGCCGATCGACTTCGCCTATGCGGTGCACTCGAACCTGGGCGACCAGGCGGTGGGCGCCAAGATCAATGGCCGCGTCGTGCCGCTGCGCACCGAGATCGAGCAGGGCGACCAGGTCCAGATCCTCCGCTCCAAGGCGCAGGAGCCGCAGGCCAACTGGCTCAACTTCGCGATCACCGGCAAGGCGCGCGCGGCGATCCGTCGCCATATCCGCCTGAAGGAGCGCGAGGAGACGATCGCGCTCGGCCGCAAGCTCTATGACGAGATCGTCGAGCGCCTGCCGACGCCGCCGGGCGAAAGCGCGATCCCCGATGCGCTCAAGCGCCTCAAGGTCCAGGACGAGGCGACGCTGATGGAAGCGATCGCGCGCCGCCAGTTCACCGATTTCCAGGTGATGGAAGCGCTGATGCCCGGCTCGACCGAGGGCGAGGACGAGCATGACCTGCCGCCGCAGCAGCACGCGATCGAGATCAAGGGCCTCACGCCCGGCGTGGCCTTCCATTTCTCGCCCGATTGCCGCCCGGTGCCTGGCGACCGCATCGTCGGCATCCGCCGCCCCGGCGAGCCGATCGAGGTCCACCGCATCGATTGCCCGAGCCTGGCCGACACGATCGAGGAAGACTGGGTCGATCTGACCTGGGGCGACAAGGCCGAGGGCGGCATCGCTCAGATCGAGATCACGCTCAAGAACGAGCCCGGCGCGCTCGGCGCGGTCGCCACGCTGATCGGCCAGCAAAAGGCGAACATCCTCGGCCTGCGCATGGATAATCGCGACACCACGTTCCACACCAACACGATGGACCTGGAAGTGCGCAATGCCGCGCATCTGATGCGCCTGCTCGCGGCGCTCCGCGCAGCCGATGTGGTGAGCTCGGCCGAGCGGAGCTAGGCCGGGTTCCGCCCTGCGCACCTGCCGCAGAGCCCCGGCACCTCGATCACGCTGCGCACGTCGCGCATCCCCGCCTCAGTCGCCCCCGCCTCCAGCCGCGCGAACAGTTCCGGACACGCCACCGCGTGCACCGTCCCGCAGCCGCGACACCAGAACAGCATCGCTGGCGCCGGACCGGCCGGCACATAGCCGCCCGCGACCAGCACCTTGCACGCCTCGCCCGCGTCGATCAGCCGCTTGAGCGCGCGATAGACCTGACTCGGCGGCACCACTTCGCCCGTGTCGAGCAGCATTTCGACCAGCTCGAGCCCGGTCAGCGGCCGTGGGTAGCGCAGCTCGAGCAGCCGCAGCACCCGCTCGTGGAGGAAGCCGGCGCCGCGCTTCCTACCCGCCATGCGGCCGCCCGCCATGGCGCCGCCGCCAGTTGCCGACATGCGCGGCGACCAGGCTGATGCTCCCCGCCATCGTCGCCAGCGTCTCGTATCGCCCGCCCTCCAGCAGCAACGCGCCGACAGCCAGCAGGGCCAGCCCGATCGTGCCGGCGAGGACCGGCCACAACGCCCGGTGTTGACGGAAGCCGAAGAACAATGCCGATCCCGAAGCCGGCACGGCAAAGGCGAGCAGCCACAGATGCAGGCTCTCGGGGAGCGCGAGCACGCGCGACAATGCCGGCAGCACCGCCAGCAGCAGCGGCAGCCCGGCGCAATGGATCAGGCACAGGATCGACGCACTCGCCGCCGCCCGCTCGAACCAGTCGAGCCGCGACACGCCCCTCTCCCGCGGTACGCAACGCATGGGAATCTCCCTGCACGGCACCGCCGCCGCGAACCCGTCACGGCGGCGGCACGGCGGCTCAGAAGGTGGCGACGCGCAGCACGAAGCGGACGGTGCGCCCCGGCATCACCACATCTTCCTTGTTGAAGGCCGATGCGTTGCGGATCACGTCGTTGGTCAGGTTCTGGCCCACGATCGCCAGCTCGATCCCGGGCTGGCTCTTGAACGGCCGCACCGCCAGATTGGCGCTGAGGTTGTTGTAGCCGTCGGTCGGGGTGTCGAAGACGCCGAACTTGTCCTGTTCGCCGACATGCATCCACAGGAAGCCGGCATCGAACCGGTCGCTCTTCCAGTTGAGCCCGCCACCGATCCGGTAAGGCGGGATGCGCGGGACATTATTGCCGTCGTCGAGCTTGGCGCGGGTATAATCGCCCAGCACATGTGCCTCGAGCCCGCCGGCCGCAGTCTTGAACAGCTGGTAGCGCAGGTCGCCCTCCAGCCCCCAGAAATGCGCGCCCTGCTGGTCGTAGTTGAGCTCCTTCAGCTCCTCGCTGTCGCCGACCACGCACGCGCCGTCATCGTCGCAGGTCCGCCCGGTCAGGTCGCCATAGATGTAGTTGTGGAACCAGGTGCCATAGACGCTGCCTTCGAAGCGGAACGGCCCGGAGTTCACCCGGATCGTGCCTTCGAGCGAATTGGCCCGCTCGATCTTGAGCGCGGGGTCGCCCGTCTCGAAAGTCTGCGGCCCGTCATGCCCGCCGCGCGCGAACAGCTCGGTCAGCGCCGGCGCGCGGCCCGTGCTCGAGAAGGTCACGCCCAGCTTCACTGCCGGCGTCACTTCGAGCAGCGCGCCGATCGCCCCGCTCAACGGCGTATAGTCGCGCCTGGTGAACACGTCCGATGCCGGCGTGCCCTCGATATGGACATTCTCCACCCGCCCGCTCGCCTGGATGTGCAGCACACCGCTCAGCGGGATCTCGGTGAACAGATAGGCCGCTTCGCTCTGCGACGTCGCCGGCGACAAATACGAGCTGTCTGCGCCGATCGCCGAGAAGTCGCGGTGGCCCACCTGGATGCCGAGCGCGGTCTTGGAGAGGAAGCCGATCTGGCCGAGCAGCAGCTCGGCGCGGCTGTCGAACTCCTTGTTCTTGAAGGTCGTGTTGACCGAGCCGTCCGGGTTCTTCTCCTGGTGCTGGTAATCGCCATAGCTGGCATCGACGTCGAGCGACTTGAGCAGACCGTCGCCCAGCGCGAACGACGAGCGGCCGATCACCTTGGTCTGGCGCATGTCGATCCAGGCGGTGTCGGCCGGGATGCCGTATTCGCTGTCGTAGTGGATCACCGCGGCGCCGATATGGCTGCCCTTGTCCGGCCCGAAGAACACCGAACCACCCAGCGACCCGCCCCAGCCGCGCACGAAGCTGTTCTCCTGCGTGCCGAGCGGCGTCTCATAGTCGCCGGCATGCCGATAGAAACCGTCGGCGTGCAGCGCGAGGTCGCCGGCCTTGGCATCGACGAGGCCCGCCGTCTGCCAGGTATCGGCATTGGTCGCATAGCTGCCGCTCAGCTCGCCCGACAGGTCCTTGGTCGGCAGCTCGGTCGGCACGCGGTTGTTGAGCACATTGACCACGCCGCCGATCGCCTGGCTGCCATAGCGCAGCGTCGCGGCACCGCGCACAACCTCGATGCGCTGCGCCGAGAGCGGATCGATCGGCACGCCGTGATCGGGGCCGATATCGGAGACGTCGGAAGCGCTGCTGCCATCCTCGAGCATGCGCACGCGCGTCGCGTCCATGCCGCGGATGATCGGCCGGCTCGCGCCCGAGGCAAAGCCGGTGCCGGCGATCCCGGGCACCTGGCTCAGCGCATCGGCGATATTGCCGCCGCCGGTCTGGACGATCGTGTCGCGATCGACCGTGGCGACGATCGTCGGCGTCTGCGAGCCCAGCGGCGATCCGGTGACGATGATCGTGTTGCTGTCAGGCTTGGGCGGCGAGGCAGGCGCGTCCTGCGCGGAAGCGACGGCCGGGATCAGGGCAGCGGAAGCCGCGCCCAGCAGGAAGAGATAGCGCATGTAGACAAACTCCAAGGACCTTGGCGCCGGGCGCGCATCAGCGGCCCGGCGGGGTGCGAGGGCATGCTCTGCCCTTCGCGACTATGTGGGTTCAGGCCTTGGAGCGGAGGGGCGGCGCGCGACTGCGCCAGGCATGCGATTGCTGGCGCAGCGCCAGCGCGAGCAGCAGGGTGACGGCAAACCAGGCGGCAAGTGCCGCCGGCGGCTGGAAGGCGATCGGCGCGGGCAGCAGATAGGCGCCGCCATGCGCGATTTCCTGGCAGATCGGGCAATTGTCCGGCGTATCGGCCGGCGCCTGCCCACCCTTCTCGACGCGGGTCCCGCCCAGCTGCTGGACGGACAGCGCAAGCGAAACGCCAGCTTGCCCGAAATGCCGATGGGTCTGGGTGACGAAGCTCTGCCAGCCAAAGGCGAACAGCGTAAGCAGCAGCATCGCCGCCCAGAGCGCGCGCAGGCCGGCAAGCCGACCTCCGCCACGCGCCCAGGCGCTCCGCTGATACCGCAAGCTCATATCGCCAACACGACCATAGCGCGCCGCCGCACATGCCGCAGCGCAAAAATCACCGTTATGTTGTACTATTACATTGGTCAAGCCCATTGCCCGTCATCCGCCGGCCCGGCGCCCTTGATTCCGGCGCTTGCAATGTAGGATTCTGACTAAGAACATAATGGGAACATCGATTCGCAACCAAAGGAGATCGCGATGTCCCTGCCTTCCTTCCCCACCACTCCGACCACGATCACCACACCGATCGTCATCAAGGGCGACCTCGGCGGCCCCGCGGCGCTGGACGCCGGCAACGTCAAGATTACGTCGACGCAGGATGGGCCGGCGCTGAAGCTGGGCGACCTGAGCGATCCGGCTCCGGAATATCGGCTGAACCTCCGGCTCCATAACCTCAATCTCACCGGTCCGGACCGCAGCACGACGACCAGCTCGGTCGGCATCGCCGTCAACGACACCGCCGATGTCTATGTCCAGGACGGCCTGATCTCGAGCTATGACTACGCCCTGAAAACCACCGGTGGCCTGATCAGCGACTTTTACGGCCTGACGCTTCGCGACAGCGGCTTCGGCTTCCACCTGAGCGAAACGGCCAGCTTCGCGCCCAACAGCCTGGGCTTTTTCGGGCTCCGCGCGATCAACAATGATCGCGGCGGCTATTCGCACGCCAATCCGAACGGCATCGTCAACTTCTTCAATTCCGAGATCGAAGGCAACAACCAGCTCGGAACCGACAGCGACGGGATCAAGGTCACCGAACATGACGATGCCGGCAACATCAACTATTTCGGCTCGCACTTCGAAGCCAATCCCGGCCAGTACAACCTCTACTACAACGGCGCCGACACCACGAAGAACCTGCTGATGGCAGGGTGCCAGGTCGTCGCCGGCGCCGCCCGGCAGGTGCATGTCGAGCGCGGCCGCGCCACCCTGATCGCATCCCGCATCGCCACCGGCGGAAAGCTCGGCACCTATTTCGGTGCCAACGCTTCGGGCACGCTGATCGACGTCGAGGGCGATATCAACGGTACCTTGTCCGGCGTGGTCTGCATCCGCTCGGGCCGCATCGGCTTCGGCATCAACCCGACACCGAGCGATCCCTGCATCAATATCCAGTCCGCCAGCATCGTCGCGGCATCGAACATCGCGGCGAACTTCCGATCGGATGTCGTCCAGCTCCGTTTCGAAAGGGCGAACGGCACCCGGGTCGGCTATTTCCAGACCTCGGCCACCGGCGATCATTATCTCACCAACGACAATGCGGCCGGCGGCATCGCCCTGGGCGGCCATGGCGTGACGCTGCTCTTCGTCGGTCGCGGCGGCGGCAATGCGATCGAGCCAGGTGCGGATAATACCGTCACCAACGGCTCCGGGCCGCTGCGCTGGTCGACCATCTATGCCGCCAGCGGCACGATCTCCACCTCCGACGCCAATGCCAAGGAGCAGATCCGCGACCTCGACGCGGCGGAGCGCGCGGCCGCCATCCGCTGCAAGGCGCTGGTCCGCGCCTACAAGTTCCGGGACGCCGTCGCGGACAAGGGCGACGATGCCCGGTGGCATTTCGGCGTCATCGCGCAGGAGGTGCGGGACGCCTTTGCCCAGGAAGGGCTGGACGCCCACGCCTATGGCCTCTTCTGCCACGACACATGGGCGGATCAGCCGGAGCTTCTGGACGATGACGACAACGTCCTGAGGCCCTTCGTGCCGGGCGGGGAGCGCTACAGCCTGCGCTACGAGGAGTTGCTGACCTTCATGCTCGCCGCGCTGTAACGCAGGTAAAAAAGGGGGTGCGCACGGGCTTGGGAACCGTGCGCACCCCCGACCCGCTCCGACCAAGGAAAGCGGGCCTTTTCCCGAGGGGGAACTCTAGTTGGCGGCCCTCGTCGCCTGATCCATCAGCGCCTTGGCGGTCTTGATGCCGTCGGCCTCGCTGGTCTTGCCCTGCTGGATCTCGTCGGCGATCTCGAGCACGCGGCCGGCGATCACCGTGCCGTGATCGGCTTCCTCGGTGATGCGGATGCCCTTTTTCGTCGCGGCGATCCGGTCCCATTCACCGCGGATCGCTGCCCAATAGCCCTTGGTCGCCGCCCAGTAATCGTCCGCCGCCTTCACATCGAAGTCGCTGAACCTGGTGTAGCTGTTGAGGACATATTCCTGGACGACCGGCGTGGTGGCGCCGTCCATCTTCAGATTGTCCTGCCAGTGGATCCAGCCGGCCGGCGAGACGGCATGGCGGTTGACGCCCAGATAGCGGTCATAGACCGGCCCGCGCACCGCGTCGCGCCGGGCAAGCGGGCGCCAGGTCTCGTTCGACACCCAGCGGCGCTGGCCGCCAACCGCAACCCACTTGCCCCAGCCGCCATAGCGCGGCGAGTCATCCACCTGGTAGACGGTCTGCGACCAGGCGCCCTTGCGCTCGGCGGCGGGCACGTCGGTCCAGGTCCAGGCGTCGCGGTCCGAATAGACCAGCACCTTCGCCGGCTCATACTGCCAGTCCTGGCGCCAGTGCTTGATCACCATCTTCTTGCCCTCGCCCATGTCGACGACGAGCAGGTGCTGGAGGCGGATGGTCTTGCCATTGTCCTCGATCACCCGGACGACTTCGTTGCCGCCCGACACCTTCACCGGGATCGGGGTGTAGTCGGCACGCCAGGAGGTGCTCTCCTGCATGTCGAACTTCACCTTGTAGGTGCCGGCCATCGCCAGGATGTCGGAGCGGTCCGCCTCGAAGGCGGGCTTTGCCACCGGAGCGGCGCCGGTGGTCTGGGCCAGCGCCGGCATCGGCGCGAGCAGCGAAAGGGCAATCGGGAGCAGCAGCTTCATGATCTTGGTCCTCAGAAGCGGGGTTAGAAACGATAGCTGATCGAGACCGAGCCGTTGCGGCCCGGCTGGGTATAGGCGTCACGCACCGTGGAGCTCGCGGCCAGGCCGCGAATGTCCTGCCACAGCCAGTATTTGCGGTCGGTCAGGTTGAACACGCCGCCGCGCAGCGTCACGTCGTTGGTCACGCGAACATAGGCGGTGAGGTCTAGCGTGACGAAGTCGGTGCCGGTGAAGCAGCCCGGCGCCGTGCCGGTGTAGCAGCTCGATCCGCGCGTCCGGGCGATCTCCTTCTGCCCGCCATAGGTCGCCATCAGCCGGCCGCCGAAGCGCCGGTCGGCCGCGTCATAGCCGATGCCGCCCACCACCTTGAGCGGATCGACCGACTGGAGCGGCAGCTTCGCGCCATTGGTGCCGATCGTGTCGCCATGGGCATAGGACAGCGCCAGCGTGGCGGTCACGCCCTTCACCGGGCGCACTTCGGTGCGCGCCTCGAAGCCGCGGATCTTCACCCCGCCCAGGTTGCGCCACTGGTAGATCCAGGGATTGGCCGGCGACGGGAACGGGCGGCCGGTCGTTTCCACCTGGTCGATGAAGTCGTGATAGCGGGCGTAGAAGCCGGTCAGGTCGAACGAAACGAAGTCGTTGAAATAGCGGAAGCCGCCTTCGAAGCTCTCGCTGGTCTCGGGCTTCAGGTTCGGGTTCGAGATGCTGGTGTAGCCGACCGGCGGATTGGCGAAGAAGTTGTTCACCTGGCTCGGCTCGGGCGCCTTGAAGCCCTGGGCATAGTTGGCAAACAGCCGGGCGCCTTCGGTCAGCTTGATCACCGCGCCCACCTTGGGCGAAACGCGCGATCCGTCCTGGCCCGATGCGACGAAGGTTGGCAGCAGCGGATCCTTCTCGGGCGTCAGCTTGTACGCATCGAAGCGCAGAGCGGGATAGAGCGTCAGCGGCCCGAAGGTGACTTCCGCAGCGGCGACCAGGCCGGCGAGCATATAGTCGGTCTCGGGGAAGGCACGCGTCGGGAAGGCCTCGCCCGCGGGCGGAGTCACGCCGTCGCGCAGGCCCTTCTGGTTGGTCCAGCTGATATCCCCGGCCAGCGTGAGCTTGGCGCGCAGCCCGTCTTCCGCGCCAAAGCCGAGGCGCACTTCGCCCGAGGCGCCATAGACGCGGTTCTCGAAGGTGTTGAGCCGCTCGCGATCGGCGACGGGGCTGCGGTCCTCGTCGGTGAACTGGCGATCGTTGCTGTTCTGCCAATAGCCGCTGAGGCGCGCGAACTCGAGCGTGCCTTCGCCGTTCCAGGTCCAGTCGCCGGCGATGCGGCCGCGCTTGCTGGTGTCGCGCGCCTGCAGCAGGTCGATGGTGGTGCCGGTGGCCGGCAGCAGCGTAAGCCCGGTCAGCACATTGGTGGCGAGCCGGCTGTCGACATATTCGCCGGTGATCCGGAAGCGGTTGTGTGCGTCGGGCTCATAGACGAGCCGGCCGAGCGCCGCATTGGAGTGGCCGTCCTGCGGATTGGGCTCGGTGCGGGCCGTGCCGATGCCGCCGCTAGTGCCCTTGTTGTCGAGCTGGTGATAGTCACGGCGGGTATAGGCGACCATCGCGGACAGGTCGCCGAAGCGGCCGGCGATCACGCCGGTCTCGGAGAATTCATCGTCCGCCGAGCTATAGGCGGCGCGCGCCAGCCCGCCGACCTTCTTGTCGCCCTGCAGGAAGTCCGC
The DNA here is from genome assembly GCF_027359115.1 of Sphingomonas sp. NIBR02145. Taxonomy (NCBI): domain Bacteria; kingdom Pseudomonadati; phylum Pseudomonadota; class Alphaproteobacteria; order Sphingomonadales; family Sphingomonadaceae; genus Sphingomonas; species Sphingomonas sp. NIBR02145. The sequence goes on from NZ_CP114791.1 coordinate 3,087,311, forward strand.
GGGGTCGCTGGTGGTGAAGCTCACCGCGCCAGCCAGGCCATCGCTGCCGTACAGCGCCGATGCCGGGCCACGCAGGATCTCGACCGACTTGACCAGGCCGAGGTCGACATAGTCGCCGCGCCCGGTGGATTGCGCGCCAAAGGCGAAGCCATCGGGCACGCGCACGCCGTCCACCTGGATCAGCACGCGGTTGCCGCCGATGCCGCGGATGACGAAGCCTTCATTGCCCGCGCGGCCGGTGGTGCCCTGCGCCGCGCCGAAGCGGGTTGGGCCGCGCGGCACGCTGATGCCGGGCTCGTAGCGGACCAGGTCCTTGATGTCGGTGGTCAGCTCATCGGCCATCTTGCGCTCGTCGATCACGGTGACCGTGGCGGGCACTTCCTTGACGTCGGCCGGGATGCGCGTGGCGGTGACGGTGATCGTCGAGTCCTGCTGCTCGGCGTCCTTCTTGTCCTGCGCCTGCGCCGGCAATGCCGCCGCCAACGCCCAAAGACTGACCCCAAGCGCGATATGCCGCCCCATGCCCGTAAACCCCTTTATGCTAATGCAAGTGATTCTCAATCGCGTGTTCGTTAGGCGCGGGGGCAAAGAGCGTCAACCCCGTAACGAGGTCGCCGGGTGAAAGGCCTGTCCTACAGGGCCTTGTTCCGCTAATGTTCTTACAGCCTCAGGGCCGCTCTTTGACTCAGTGGATCCCAAGCGCAGCACTGCGCGAACGCCCGGAAATGCGCGGGTTCCGCCACGGGCGCGATGGAGCCGCGCAACCTTTCGCGGTTGGATGCGTCTGCTGGCGCAACCGCGCCGCTCTCGCGGACGATATCGTTTCCGGCTTCCGCCGAAGGACGACTCGCGCAACGGATGCAAACATCCGTGTCCACAAGCCTGTGCAACGGGCCGCTCGACGTCGGCCCGTCGCAGCGTTAGAGCGTCCGGTCATGCAAAAGCGTCCCAAGCTCTCCGTCGTCATCCCCTGCTACAATGAAGAGCAGTGTCTCGAGATGCTGCACAGTCGCGTCTCCGGCGCGGCCAAGGCAGCGGTGGGCGACGATTACGAGATCGTGCTGATCAACGACGGTTCGCGCGACAAGAGCTGGGAAGTCATGCAGCGCCTCTCGGCCGGCGACCCCCGCCTCGTCGCGATCAACCTGTCGCGTAACCACGGCCACCAGCTCGCGCTCACCGCCGGGCTCGACCTCTGCTCGGGCGACGAGATTCTGATCATCGACGCCGATCTCCAGGATCCGCCCGAGCTGCTGACCGACATGCGCGCCGCGATGCGCTCGCAGGGTGCCGACGTGGTCTATGCCGTCCGCCGCAAGCGCGACGGCGAGACGATCTTCAAGAAGATCACCGCTGCCTTCTTCTACCGCATGCTCGACAAGATCACCGACACGCCGATCCCGCTCGACACCGGCGACTTCCGCCTGATGACGCGGCGCGCGCTCGATGCCTTCCTGTCGCTGCCCGAGCAGGCGCGCTTCATCCGCGGCATGGTCGCCTGGGTGGGCTTCAAGCAGGTGCCCTTCCCCTATGACCGGCACGAGCGCCATGCCGGCGAGACCAAATACCCGCTCGGCAAGATGATCCGCTTCGCCCTCGACGCGATCACCGGCTTCTCGACCGCGCCGCTGCGCTTCGCCAGCCATGTCGGCCTGATCCTTACCGGCCTGTCGGCGCTGCTGGTGCTCTACATCGTCGCCGGCTGGCTGATGGGCGCGGCGATCCCGGGCTGGACCTCGCTGATGCTGGTCGTGGTGGTACTAGGCGCGGTGCAGATGTTCGTGCTCGGCATGATCGGCGAATATCTCGGCCGATTGTACGTCGAGTCCAAGCGCCGTCCGCTCTACATCGTGGCGGATGTCGCCGGCCCCGTGATGGGCCACGCCTCGCTCGGTTATCGCTACGCCGATTCGGGCGAAGTCAGCGTCTCGCCGGTGACGCCGCGCAGCGAGAGCTAGTCCAATTCCGTCATCCTGGCGAAAGGCGGGATGACGGTTACTTCTTCGGCTCGGCCAGCACGATGATCGACAGGCCCGGCGGCATCGGCAGCCGGCCGAGCAGGTGGCGCTCCAGCCCGAACACCGCCTCGAACGCGGCATTGAGCGGCTTGGGTGGCGGCGAATCGTCACTGTCGTCCTTGCCCGTCAGCTTGCCGACGAAGCGCGCCGCCACGGCGACCGGGAACAGCAGCGAGTTGAACCAGAGCAGCTTGCGCCAGCCCAGCCCCGCCTTTTGCAGCGAAGCGACCAGCGTGCCCTTGGAATAGCGGCGCTTGTGGTGGTTCACCACGTCATGTGCGCTCCACATCCACTGGTGCGCGGGCACCGTAATCAGGATCTTGCCGCCCGGCTTGAGCACGCGCGCGATCGCCTTCAATGCCGCGACATCGTCCTCGACATGCTCGACCACGTCGAGCACCGCGACCAGGTCGTAGCTCGCATCGGCCACACCGGTCAGCTCAGGCAGCGGCGAGGAGCCGACCTGCTTGCCCAGCCGCTCGCTCGCCTTGGCGGCGGCGGTCTCGTCGATCTCGATCGCGTCGATCTCGCCGAACTGGGCGAGCATCGGCAGGTTGTGGCCGGTGCCGCAGCCGATCTCGAGGATGCGCGCGCCGTCTGGAAGCGCGCCGTAGCGCGTCAGATAGTCGGAAAGGATCTCGCGGCGGGCGCGGTACCACCAATGGGTGGTGTCATGCGCGGCCATGCGCTCGTAGACGATGCGGTCCATCTTATTTGAACACCAGATAACGGTTGAGCGCGAAGGTAACGACAGGGGTTACGAAGACCACGGGCAGCAGCGGAACCCAGGTCGGCTGATGCAGCGGGCCGGTGCAGATCCAGGTGAAGGTAGCGTTCATCGCCATGCCGACCGACTGGACCGCGACGAACTTGGACTGGGTGCCGACGCCGCCTTCGGCCTCATGCCCCTTGAAGCTCCAGCGGCTGTGGAAGACATAGCCGAACACGACCGCGACCAGAAAACCCGCGATCGAGGCGAGCACCGGCGGGATCGCATAGGTGGCGAGCGGCCAGTAGACCAGGGCATAGACGAAAGTCGACGCCAGTCCCACAATGCCGAAGCGGACGAGCTGCCCCAGCACGCCATTCGCCCACATCTCTTCAAATCGCTTGAGTACTGCTGTCACTATCGCTTGCCCAGTGCCGAGCGCCGGCCCTAATGCCTGCATCAATGCGAGGGAAGCGATTTTGAAGCCGGACGTACTGGGCGGGTTCCGCCTCGATCGAGAATTGGACCGCAACTGGCTGCGCTGGATGGCGCTCTTCTGGCTCTGCGTCGTCGCCTGGTTCCTCCACGATCGCCAGGGCAACATCTATTGGCTGCTGCTCGGCGATACCGACGACAATATGCGGCTGATGCAGGTCCGCGCCTGGCTGGCCGGCCAGGGCTGGTACGACCTTCGCCAGTATCGCCTCGATCCGGCGCTGGGCGGAGCGGACATCCACTGGTCGCGCCTGGTCGATCTGCCGCTCGCCGGGCTGATCCTCGCCTTCAAGCCGTTCGTCGGCATCGCCACGGCGGAGCGCTGGGCGTGCGGACTCGCGCCGTTGCTCCCCCTGTCGGTGGCGATGGCCGGCCTGTCGCTCGCGGTACGCCGGCTGATCGCGCCCTGGGCCTGGCCGGTGGCGCTGGTCGTGCTGATGGGCTGCACCTCGACCATGTCGATGTACGCGCCGATGCGGATCGATCATCATGGCTGGCAGCTTGCCTTCCTGGCGCTCACCGTCGCCGGTCTGGCGGACCCGAAGCGCGCCCGCGGCGGCGCCACGGTCGGCCTGGCCAGCGCCGCCTCGCTCACTATCGGGCTCGAGATGCTGCCCTATTGCGCGATGGCCGGGGCGATCATCGCGCTGCGCTGGATCTGGGACCGCGAAGATGTCCGCCGCATGCAGGTCTATGCGCTGACTCTCGGCGGCGGCTCGGCCTTCGGCTTCGCGGTCTTTGCCTCCAACGCCAACCAGGTGCTGCGCTGCGACGCGCTCACCCCGGTCTGGCTCACCGTCATGATCGCCGCCGGCGCGCTGCTGTTCGGGCTGTCGCTGCTCAACCCGGCCAATCGCTGGGTCCGCCTCGCCGTGGCCGCGGCCGCCGGCGCGGTGATCGTCGCCGGCTTCGCCCTGCTCTTCCCGCAATGCCTGGGCCGACCCGAGCAGGTGTCCGACGAGCTGGCCAATACCTGGCTCAACAATGTCCGCGAGGCGCGGCCGATCTACAAGCACGCCTTCAAGACCGCCTTCCCGATGGCGGTGCTGCCGGTAATCGGCGTGATCGGCGCGCTGTTCGCCACCTGGCGCGCACGCCGCAGCGAGGCGCTGGCCGGCTGGGCGGCGGTTGCACTGTTCACTGCCTTCGCCAGCGCGATGCTGCTCTGGCAGGTCCGCGCCGCCCCGGCCGCACAGCTGCTCGCCGTGCCCGGCTCGGTCGCGCTGCTGGTGGTGATCGTGCCCTGGTTCCTGGGCATCCGCGAGCCCTTCGCCCGCTGGATCGGCGCGGTGCCCGCGCGCATCCTCGGCGTGCTGATCCGGGTGTTCGGCACCGTCCTCGCCTTCCTGCTGTTGTCGGGCCTCTGGGCCGGCCTGGTCATGCCCTTCTTCTCGGCGGACAAGGGCGTGAAGCCGGGCAAGCCTGCCGCACCGGACAAGATCGTCGCCGCCAATGCCGCCTGCGCCCGGCTGAGCAACCTGCGCATGCTCAACGACATCCCGGCCGCGACGATCTTCACCCATGTCGATCTCGGGCCGCGCCTGATCGTCACCACGCACCACAGTGCGATCGCGGGCCCCTATCATCGCAACGGCCGGGCGATCCTCGACGTCCACCACGCCTTCACCTGGCCGACGCCAAACTTCCGCCCGATCGCCAAGGCGCATGGCGCGCAGTATCTGTTGATCTGCCCGAACATGTCCGAGACGACGCTCTACCGCGCCCGCGGCCCCAACGGCTTCTACTCCCAGCTGATCAAGGGCCAGGTGCCGAACTGGCTCGAGCCGGTGACGCTGCGCGAAGTCCGCCCGGGCACGCCGCTGCCGTTCCAGCTGTGGAAGATCCGCTACGACTTGCCGGATGCGCCGGCGAAGGCCGCTACTCGCTAACCTACACCGTCACCCCGGCCTTGAGCCGGGGTCCCGCTGTCTGGCTGCCAAAGAAGAAGCGGGATCCCGACTCAAGGCCGGGATGACGAAACCTAGTGCCCCGTAACCGCCCGCCCGGCGACCAGCGCGGCGCTGATCCCGTCAATCACGAACTGCACCGCCAGCGCGCCGAGCAACACGCCGAGCAGCCGCGACACCACCGCCTCGATCTTGGCGCCGACCACCCGCATCAACGGGCCCGCGGCCAGCAGCGCAAGCAGGGTGAGCACCAGAATCGCCGCCATAGCCGCCAGCACCACGGCGGTGCGCTCGATGCCGTTGTTCTGCGACATCAGGAGCATGGTCGAGGCGATCGAACCCGGCCCCGCGATCATCGGCATCGCCATCGGGAAGATCGAGATGTCGGTCGGTTCCTCGGCCTTGATCTTCTCGGCCCGGTCCTCGCGCCGCTCGGTTCGCTTCTCGAACACCATCTCGAGCGCGATCAGGAACAGCATGATGCCGCCGGCGATCTTGAAGGCATTGAGGCTGATGCCGAGCGCACGCAGCAGCGCCTCGCCGAACAGCGCGAAGCCGAACAGGATGATCGCCGCGACCACCACCGCACGCAGCGCCATGGCGCGGCGATGCGCCACGCTGGTGCCCGCAGTCAGCCCCGCGAAGATCGGCGCGCAGCCCGGCGGATCGATCACCACGAAGAAGGTGATGAAGGTGGAGATGAAAAGCTCGATCATTTGGCGGGCGCCGCGATGTCGTCGGTCAGGACGGAGGTATCTGCCTCGCCGTTCCAGATCGAGGCGTTGAAGTGCCGCGCGCCGTCAGGCGTAACCTGCCAGTACCAGCTGATCGTTGCATCGGGCGACTCGCCATAACCGACCTTCGCATCGGCGGGTGCGGCAATCGATGAGATGCTCCCCCCGTCGGGTCCGCAGGTCGCCCGTACGACGATCGGCTCTGCCGGGCGCGGTCGCGCCTCCTTCAGGGCGTCCCCGCCATCGACGATCCATTTCCAGCTGCCGCCCGTTTCCTTGCGCCACACCGTGCTGAAATAACCCACCGACCCGTCCGGCCGCTTCCAGCCACCGGTATTCACCGCCAACCTGCCGTCGCACGAGACATAGCTCGCCGTCGGCCACCACTCGACCGACTTGGGCGGGTCCTTGCGATCCTTCAGCCAATCCTGCGCCTTCACCGGTTGCGGCACGAACATCGTCGCATCGCTCGCGGCAAATTCGCGGAACGCCGTCCACTGCCCCTTGGCCTGCGCAGCGGCATTGAACGCCCGCTCGGCATCCACTGCAGTCTGCGGAGCAGTGGCCTGAAGGATCAGCGCGGCAAGAATCATATCGTGCCCTTCTCAAGTGCCACGCCCGCATTGCGGTGTGCGGCCACCAGCGTGTTGCGCAGCAGGCAGGCGATGGTCATCGGCCCGACGCCGCCCGGCACCGGCGTGATCGCCCCCGCCACGCTCGCCGCGCTGTCGAAATCGACATCGCCGACCAGGCCCGCATCGGTGCGGTTGATGCCCACGTCGATCACGGTCGCGCCCGGCTTCAGCCACTCGCCCTTGACGAAGTGCGCCCGGCCCACCGCTGCCACGACGATATCGGCATGCTTCAGATAATGCGGCAGGTTGCGCGTCCTGGAATGGACGATGGTCACCGTCGCGCTTGCCCGGGTCAGCAGCGCCGCCATCGGCTTGCCGACGATGTTCGAGCGGCCGATCACCACCGCATCGAGCCCGGTCAAATCGCCCAGCCGGTCCTCGAGCAGCATCAGGCAGCCGAGCGGCGTGCAGGGAACGAAGCCATGCAGGCCCGTCGCCAGCCGCCCGGCATTGACCGGGTGGAAGCCGTCCACGTCCTTGTCCGGGTTGATCCGCAGCAGCACCGCCTGCTCGTCGATATGCTTCGGCAGCGGCAGCTGGACGAGGATGCCGTCCACTGCCGGATCGGCATTGAGCTGATCGACCAGCGCGATCAGTGCTTCCTGCGTCGTCTCGGCGGGCAGCTTGTGCTCGAAGCTCTCCATGCCGCACTCGCGGGTCTGCTTGCCCTTGGAGCGGACATAGACCGCACTCGCCGGATCCTCGCCGACCAGCACCACGGCCAGGCCGGGCACGCGCCCTGCCGCCGCCTGGAATGCGGGAACCAGTTCGGCCACGCGGGCGCGAAGTCCCGCAGCGAACGCCTTGCCGTCGATGATGTCAGCCGTCATGCGCCCCGCCATAGAGACGTTGCGCCAGTTCTTCCAGCGCTGTGGGGTCGCCTTCGACACGAAGTCGCTTGAGCCGCGACGTATCGCCCGCGATCAGCGTCACCTCGCGCTTCGCTACCCCGAACGCCTTGGCGACCAGTGGCACCAGCGCCGAATTGGCCGCACCCTCGACCGGCGGCGCGGCGAGCCTTGCCACGAAATGCGCGTCGGTGCCGGCAAGGAAGGCATCGCGCGACGCGCGCGGCGTCACGCGGACCGCGATCTCGATCCCATCCGCGATGCGCCGCCAGGCCGGCACCGGCCGATCAGTAGACGGCTGGAGCGAGTTGGGCGATCGCCCAGTTCAGCACATAGTCCTTGAGGATGATGATCAGCAGCAGGGCGACCAGCGGGCTCAGGTCGAGCGCGCCGAAATCGGGCATGATCCGCCGGATCGGCCGATAAATCGGCCGGGTAATCGCCTCGAGCGTCTGCCACACCGAGCGGACGAAGTCGTTGTACGTGTTGATCACGTTGAACACGATCAGCCAGGACAGGATCGCCTGGACGATGATGATCCAGCTGAGCACCCACAGCAGATACTGCGCGACCTGCAGGAGCATGATGAGAAAGGACAAGGCGATCTCCGAGAATGGTTGGGCGGGAACTTAGGCAAGGCCGCGCCCCGCAACAACCCCGGCGCGTGCCGGATCAGGCGTGGACCAGCGTTCCCGCGCCCTGGCGGGTGAAGATCTCGAGCAGCATCGCGTGCGGGATGCGCCCGTCCAGGATCACCGCCGCGTCAACGCCCGACCTCACCGCGTTGACGCAGGTTTCGACCTTGGGGATCATGCCGCCCTTGATCGTGCCATCGGCCTTGAGCACATCGACGCGTGCAGGATCGAGATCGGTCAGCAGTTCGCCCTGCTTGTCGAGCACGCCGGCGACATCGGTCAGCAGGAAGAAGCGCGACGCACCGCAGGCGCTGGCGATCGCGCCCGCCATCGTGTCGGCATTGATGTTGTAGGTGTGGCCGTCCGCGCCCAGCGCGATCGGCGCGACCACCGGGATGAAGCCCTGCGCCGCCAGCGAATGCAGGATCGCCGGATTGACGCCGGTCGGCTCGCCGACAAAGCCCAGGTCGACATGGCGCTCGATGCCCTGGAGCGGATCGGCCTCGCGGCCGGTGACCTTCTCGGCAGTGACCAAGCCGGCATCCTTGCCCGAGATGCCGACGGCGCGACCGCCAGCGGCGCCGATCCAGCTGACGATTTCCTTGTTGATCGAGCCGGCCAGGACCATCTCCGCGATGCGCGCGGTCTCGGCATCGGTGACGCGCAGGCCGCCGACAAAGTTCGATTCGACGCCGAGGCGCTTGAGCATGGCGCCGATCTGCGGGCCGCCGCCATGGACGACGATCGGGTTGATGCCCACCGCCTTGAGCAGCACCACGTCCTCGGCAAAGTCGCGCTGCAGCTCCGGATCACCCATCGCGTGGCCGCCATATTTCACGACGAAAGTCGCACCGGCATAGCGCTGCAGATAGGGCAGCGCCTCGGTGAGCGTTTCGGCCTTGGCAAGCAGTGCGGGATCGGGGGCGTTGGTCATGCCGGCCCCATAGGGCCAGTGGGACGCGCCCGCAACTTTCAGCGGAAGACCGCCGTCGCGCGGTAGGTGATAAGCCAATTGGACGAGCCGCGGCACTCGCCCATCGAGCGTGCCTCGATCAGCCGGAAGCGCCGTCCATCCCACACATAGACTTCGGCATTGCCGCAATCCCCGACGCCGCGCCCCTTGTTGTAGCTGGAGAGCCGGCCGTTGCCGAAGCCGGCATTGACCAGCGTGCCGTCGCCGCCATCGAACACGGCGCGCACCGCCTTGCCGCCCGCGACGATGAAGGCGACGCTGCTGAAATTATAGGCCCCCGCGCCGCAGGGCAGCAGCGCCAGCGTCTTGCCGCCGCCGAGCGCGAAGGTCTCGACCTCGGGCACGCTGTCAGCGCCGTCATAGAGCCCGCCGCACTCGCTCTGCTTTTCCATGCCCGCGCGCATCGCCTTGGTCACGACGGCCGGCGCACCTGCAGGGCGAATCCCCATGACCCGCTCGGCTACCGGAGCGGCAGGCACGACGCCGGCCGGCCTGCTACCCTTGGCCACCACTGCGGTCACGGTGCCGGCTCGGCCCTGATTGGCATCGATATGCCGCAGGGACGCCGAGGAGCCGGCAAGCGAGATGCGCGCGGCAACCCTGCCGTCTGCGCCCGCCACCACCAGCGCCTTGCCATTGGGCATGGCGGCGGCGATCCGCGCCGCGTCGGCGCCGGTAAAGATCACGCTCTCATCCTTGGCGAGCGCGGTGGCGAGCGCGGCATCGTCGATCTTGAGCGTGACCTTGCCACCCAGCTTGCCGGATGCCCAGACCTCGACGGTGAAACCGCCGGCCGGACCGGCAGCGCGAGTGAGCGACATGCTGGCGTCCCAGGCCGAATCGTCCTCGGGCACCGGCTGGTCGCCCGGCTGGAGCGAAGTCATCTCGCAGCCATGCAGATTGTCGCAGGCCACCACCCAGTCGCCGTAGAGCTTTTCGGGATCGTCTTGCGGGGCCGGGACGGCGAGGAGGAGAGCGAGCAGCAGCATGCGCCAAGCCTAGCCGATTCGACTCCGAATCGATAGGAGCGGCCCAAAGGAGAGACGGCATGAAGACGGTTGGCGTTATCGGTGCAGGGCAGATGGGCGCGGGCATCGCGCAGGTTTCGGCCCAGGCGGGCTATGCCGTGCTGCTCTCGGACGTCGATCAGGCGCGCGCCGAAGTGGGCAAGGCCGGAATCGCCAAGCAGCTCGCCCGCGCGGTCGAGAAGGAAAAGATCAGCGCCGCCGATGCCGAGGCGGCACTGGCGAATATCCGTTGTGTCGGCGGCACCGATGCCTTCGCACCCTGCGACCTGGTGATCGAGGCGGCGACCGAGCGGGAAGCGATCAAGCGCCAGATCTTCGAGGCGGTGGGCAAGGTGCTGGGCGCCGACGCGATCCTGGCGAGCAACACCTCGTCGATCCCGATCACCCGCCTCGCCCAGGCATCGCCCGATCCGGCGCGCTTCATGGGCGTGCACTTCTTCAATCCGGTGCCGGTGATGGGCCTGATCGAACTGATCCGCGGCCTTGCCACGTCGGACGCCACCGTCGCCGCGGTCGAGAAGTTCGGCCAGTCGCTCGGCAAGCGCATCGTCCATGCGAACGACGCGCCCGGCTTCATCGTCAATCGCGTGCTGATGCCGATGCTCAACGAGGCGTGCTTCGCGCTGGGCGAGGGCGTGGCGACGATTCCCGACATCGACGCCGCCTGCCAGCTCGGCCTCAACCATCCGATGGGGCCGTTCACCCTGGCCGACTTTATCGGCCTCGACACCTGCCTCGAGATCACTCGCGTGCTGTTCGAGGGTACCGGCGATCCCAAGTTCCGCCCGGCGCCGCTGCTGGTGAAATATGTCGAAGCCGGCTGGTATGGCCGCAAGACCAAGCGCGGCTTCTATGACTATACGGGCGCGGAGCCGGTGCCGACGCGCTAGGCGCCGCCGGCTTCCGCCAGCTCGGCCTGGCGGTCGAGCGCCCATTTGGCGAGCGTGTCGAACGGGATCGCCGCAAGGAAGGCGATCCCCGCGCGACCGTCATGCGCCCAACGCACGATGCCGCGGCGGCCCTCAAGCCCATGCACGCCGACGACGACCTCGTCGCCTTCGCGCAGGAAATCGGCTTCCACCTTCACTCCGCCCTGCGACACGTCGATCAGGGTGACGCTCACCCGCATGCCCTCGGCCACCAGGCTTACCGGGCACGCGATGTGCAGCCGCGGCATGCGCTGGACCAGGCCGGGCTCGCCGTGCACCGGCGCATGCAGCACCTCGAGCACGTCGATCTTCTCGTCGAACTGCACGCCGACCATACCGTCAGCCGACCAGGCGACGCGGCCCGCGATATGGTTTCCCGATCGGATCTCCACCGTCACCGGCTCGTCGGGCGGCAGGCTGGTGTGGAGCTTGCCCATCAGCCCACCCGGCGAGATGTTGCGGATCAGGCACAGCGCCTCATAGCCATCCCATCGCAGCATCGCCGATCGATAGACCGAGATTTTCGAACGGTCGTCGGTTCTGCGGTCCATGGTCGGCACTTCGGGCTGGAAGGAGATTTCGGTGCGGATGTCGGCCTCCGACGGCGTGATTGTTGTGACCCGCGGAGAATATGCTTCCGTCAGATGTCTGGAACGTTTCGTGGTCGCAACGAGGCGTGGTAAATGCCGCGACGCATGCGGACCGGCGGCGGTGGCGGGTTCAAAGGCCAGTGCCAGGCAGTCCCGAACCCGCGCCAGCGCCTCCTCGCCGGGTGTGGGCGGCGGTCGTCGCAGGATGCGGAGCGGACGGGCGTCCGGACCGGTGGCAATGAAATTGGTCACGCTTTACTCCAGGTACTGAGGTGCTGGAGAGCGCACATCCGACGCCAGGCCGCGGAGCATCCACGGCACGTACGTTCGATGGCGCGCGACCCGCTCTCCATCCGATGTCGGTTGTTCTTGGCAGGTACAGCGCGCCCCCGGCGCAGCGTTGTGCCTGCGAATATACGTAATTTTACGAGGTGCCGGTATCCAAAAGGTTAACGCCGGCACCCCGCAAGGGATCAGGGCAGCAGCAGGCCCGCCAGTGCCGCGCTCATCAGATTGGCCAGGCTGCCCGCGAGCAGCGCGCGGATGCCGAGCTTGGCGATCATCGGCCTCTGGTTCGGCGCCAGGCTGCCGGTGGCCGCCATCTGGATCGCGATCGAGCTGAAATTGGCGAAGCCACACAGCGCGAAGGTGATGATCGCGCGGGTGCGCGGCGCCAGATCGGTCATCCCGCCCAGGTCGATAAAGGCGACGAACTCGTTGAGCACCACCTTGGTGCCGAACAGCCCGCCGGCCGCGGTCGCCTCGTGCCAGGAGATGCCGAGCAGGTACATGACCGGGGCGAAGATCGTGCCGATGATCTTCTGGAAGCTCAGATTCTGCAGGAAGCCCGCCCAGGCGGCATGGCCGGTCAGGTCGTAGATCCAGTTGCCGGCACCGGCGAGCAGGCCATTGGCCAGCGCGACCAGCGCGACAAAGGCCAGCACCATCGCACCGACCGCGACGGCGATCTTCACGCCGGTCGAGGCACCAGAAGCAGCCGCCATGATGATGTTGGCAGCGCGCTCTTCCTCGATGTCATGCTCGGCGACCTTGATCGCCGCGTCCTCGGCATCGTCGCCGAGCGGAAGCTCGCCCGCCTTCACCGGCTCGTCGGGCATGATGATCTTGGCCATCAACAGGCCGCCCGGCGCCGCCATGAACGAGGCGGCGAGCAGATAGGGCAGCGAGGCCGGTCCAAGCAGGCTGGCATAGGCGGCCAGGATAGTGCCGGCGACGCCCGCCATACCGACGCTCATCACCGCGAACAGCTGCGACGGGGTGAGCCGGGCGAGATAGGGGCGGATCACCAGCGGCGATTCGCTCTGGCCGACGAAGATGTTCGCGGCCGCGCACAGCGATTCGACCTTGGTGGTGCCGACCACCTTCTCGATCGCGCCGCCGATCCAACGGACGACGAACTGCATCACGCCCAGATGGTAGAGGATCGACACGAGCGCCGCGAAGAAGATGATCACCGGCAGTGCGGCGATCGCGAAGCTCTGGCCGCCCAGCTCGGGCTTGGCGAGCGGGCCGAACAGGAAGCTGGTGCCGGCGCCGGCATAGCCGAGCAGCGCCGAGACACCGTTGGACAGGCCGTGCAGCGCTGCCTGGCCCCAGCTGGTCCGCAGCACCAGCGCGGCGATGCCCGCCTGGAGGACAAAGGCCGCGCCGACCACGCGCAGATTGATCGCGCGCTTGTTCGACGAGAACAGGAAAGCGATCCCGAGGATCGCGACCACGCCGAAGATGCCGATCGGAAACTGATTCAACTGCTTATTCCCCCAGGCAAACGCCCAAGTCTCTCACCATACACGCTGGAGGGCGCAAGGCCAGAGCCCAGCCGCTCCATTCCCCGCACAAGCGGACACATCCATACGCGGACGTTTGCGAAGCTTGTGCGGAGCGCGCCTGCAATATCCCGCCGGATGCTATGGAACCCGGCCAGGAACAGCAGGAATCCTGCGGAGTCGAAAGTTGCGCCCAAACGCCAGGCGACACGGAAGTTCACACCGGACCGGTGCGTGTTGCAGGGCGACGCATTGATTTCACACCGGAACTCCGGCGCAAATGTATGCGTATCGACGGTTCAAAGAGCGGCGCCACCCCGAGAGGCGGCAACCAAGGAACAATGCACGAACATTCCCTACATTGGAAGCCCGTTGCCACCCAGTGGGTGCCCGAGGTCCATGACCCCGGGGCTTGCGATGCGGGCATTTCTCGCTAGCGTCCGCCCATGGACACCATTCGCATCCCGCGTTCGCTCTTCTTCCTGTCGATCTTCTATGGCGGCATGGTCTGCATTGCCGGCGTGCTGGGCAACAAGCAGGTCTCGCTCGGTCCGATCTCGCAGATCGGCAACTGGGTGGGCGTCGGCCCGCTTGCCGTGGAAGCCGGCATCTTCGCCTTCCTGCTGCTCGTCTCGGTCTCCAGCGCCGTCGCCGAGCTGCACGGACCGGACACCGCCCGTCGCCTGGTGCTGATCGGCTTCGTCCCGCTGGTCACTTCCGTACTGCTCTCGATGCTGGTGCTGGCACTCCCCGCCTCGCCGAGCATGGAGCCCGACCGGCTGCACGCCTTCGAGATGATGATGAGCGGCACCCCGCGCATCTGGCTGGGCGGCATCATCGCCTATGGCATCTCGCAGATCCTCAACGTCACCATCTTCTCCGCGCTCAAGAGCGGCGGCGGCAAGCTGCTCTGGCTGCGCGCCGCGATCGCATCGGTGCTGAGCCAGATCGCCGACACGCTGATCTTCATCACCGTCGCCTTTTACGGCGTGTTCCCGATCGGCGAGCTGCTGGTCGGCCAGATGCTGAGCAAGGTGGTGCTGAGCATCGTGCTGGTGCCGGCCGCGATCTACCTGTTCGTCGCGTTCGGCCGCAGCCTGGACCGGCGCCGGGCGCTGAATTGAAGCCTTAGGCACTTAGCCGTTCCCGCTCCCCGGCTTTCGCCGGGGAACAAGGAGCCTGGCTACGCAGTGCCCCTTCCAATCACGGCGCCACCCGCAGCGGCTGGGCTTCGCAGAGGATCAGCGCGAACCAGTCATTGTCGTCCGTCCACTCCCGGATCGGGGTCCAGCCGCCGGCGCGCAGCAGCATGCGGGCACCGTTGCGGCCATATTTATGGCTGTTCTCGGTGTGGATCGTCTCGCCCGCCGCCATGTGGAACGGCCGGCCCTCGACGGTGAATTCCATGTCGCGCACCGCTTCGAGATGCATCTCGATCCGCGCGGCATCGTCGTTCCACAGCGCGACGTGACGGAAGGCCTCGACCGGAATCGTGCCGTCGAGCTCGCGGTTGATCCGCTCGAGCAGGTTGAGGTTGAACGCCGCGGTGATGCCCTGGGCATCGTCATAGGCCGGCACCAGCACGTCGGGCGACTTGACCCGGTCCATCCCGATCAGCAGCCGTGCGCCGTCGCCCAGCCATTCGCGCATCGCGCGCAGCAGGTTGACCGCATGCCAGGCCTGCATGTTGCCGATCGTCGAGCCGGGGAAGAAACCGAGCTTGGGCATGCCGGTCACCTGCTCGGGCAGCGGCACGGGGCGCAGGAAATTCGCCTCGACCGGATAGACCGGCAGGCCCGGAAAGGCCTGGCCCAGCTCGGCGGCGGACTGGCGGAGGAAATCGCCCGAGATGTCGATCGGGACATAGGCGGCGGGATCGATCGCCCGCAGCAGCAAGGGCGTCTTCACCGAGGAGCCCGAACCGAACTCGACCACCGCCGCGCCGCGCGCCGCCAGCGCGCCCAGCTCGGGGCCGGTCTGGCGGAGCAGCTCGGTCTCGGTGCGGGTGGGGTAATATTCGGGGAGCCGGGTGATCTCCTCGAACAGTTCCGAGCCGCGGCGATCATAGAACCAGCGCGCCGGGATCGCCCGCGGCCGCGCTTCCAGGCCGCTCAGCACATCGGCGCGGAAATGCGGATCGGCCAGGCTGGTCTGGCCGTCTTCGAGTTCCTGTTTCAGCATTATCGGCCGGCCTTTCTGCTTTGTCCGTCATCCCCGCGCAGGCGGGGATCCAGAGCCCCGGGCGACGCGGAAGAGAAACCCTGGATCCCCGCCTGCGCGGGGATGACGATGAAGGGGTGCTGGCGCCCGGAACCCATCACAGGTCCTTCGCCAGGCGCACGCCGGTGAACTGCCAGCGCTGATGGGGGTAGAAGAAGTTGCGGTAGCTCGCCCGGCTATGGCCGCGCGGCGTGGCGCAGGAGGAGCCGCGCAGCACGAACTGCCCGCTCATGAACTTGCCATTATACTCGCCGACCGCACCCTCGACCGGACGAAAGCCGGGATAGGGCCGGAAGGCGCTGCCGGTCCATTCCCAGACATCGCCGAAAAAGGCCGGGCCGCCGGTGGACGGGCGCGGCTCGATCGGGCCGGCGGCGTCGAGCTGGTTGCCGCCCGCAGGGTCGAAGGCGGATGCCGCCGCTTCCCATTCGAACTCGCTGGGCAGGCGCGCGCCGGCCCAGCTGGCATAGGCATCCGCCTCGAAGAAGCTGACATGGGTAACCGGCGCAGCGGGATCGACCGGGCGCCGGCCGTCGAGCCCGAAGCGGGTCCAGACATCGCCGTCTCGGCGCCAGTAGAGCGGCGCCTCGATCCCCTCCGACTTCACCCAGGCCCAGCCATCCGACAGCCAGTGGCGCGGGTCGCGATAGCCGCCATCGGCGAGGAACGCCGCCCATTCGCCATTGGTGACCGTGCGGTCGGCAATCGCATGCGGCGTAAGCAGTGCCTGGTGGCGCGGCCCCTCGCAATCGAACGAAAATGTTGAATCGCTTGAATCGAATCCCGCATCCACCAGGCCGGCACGCCCCTCGATCCAGCCGACCGGGCCGGGCATCGCCACCGGAACCTTCGGCGCGCCCTGCCAGACGGCGGGCTCAAGCGGATTGACCGAGAAATGGTGGAGGATGTCGGTGAGCAGCAGTTCCTGGTGCTGCTCTTCATGATTGCAGCCGAGCAGGACCAGCGCCTGCGCCGCCGGCGGCAGATCGGGGAGCGCATCGGCCAGCGCGGCATCGACATGGGCGCGGTACGCCAGCACCTCGTCGAGGCTGGGGCGCGAGAGCATTCCTCTGCGAGGACGCGCATGGCGCTGGCCTTCGGCTTCGTAATAGCTGTTGAACAGGAAGGGCCAGCGTGTGTCGTGCAGCGCATAGCCCGGCACATGATCGCGCAGCACGAAGGTCTCGAAGAACCAGGTCGTATGCGCGAGGTGCCATTTGGCGGGCGAGGCATCGTCCATCGACTGGATCGTCGCGTCGGCATCGGAGAGCGGCCGGACCAGCGCTTCGCTCAGCCCGCGGGTGCGAAGGAACTTCGCGCCGAGCGCGCTGGAAGCCGGAGCGGATCCCGTTTCCGTTCTCATTATGTTCTCCTAGCGGCGCGCGCAATCACCGTCAACCGGCGAGATATAGGTGTCCGGATTGCCCCCGGTAGTCGAGTCAACGAAAGCCCCCGCGATTTTGTTCACGCAAAAGCCTGTTCATTTACCGGGAGATAGCGCGCACCGGCCTGGCGCAAAGCTATGCCAAGGTATCGCTTCGCGCGGATTCGAATTAGATCGAATCCGTGCGATTTATCTTTTGTTTTTCGCATTTTCCGGGTCGTCAGGCGATTCCGCCTGACTAGAAAATGCTCAGCGCGACGCGCCGGGCACCCAGAGTACGTCCCCCGCCTCGCTCTGGTTGACCGCGCGGGCAGCGACGAACAGCAGATCGGACAGGCGGTTGAGATAGGCCAGCGGCTGCACCCCGGCGCCGGCGGCGACAGCGGTGCGCTCGGCCCGACGGGTGACGGCGCGGGCGAGATGGAGTTCCGGGGCACCTGGAGCGCCGGCCGGAAGGACGAAGCTGGTCAGCGGTTCGAGAGCCGAATTGATATGGTCGATCCGCTCCTCGAGCCAGGTGACCTGGCCGGGGGTGATGCGCAGCGCGCCTTCGATCCCCGCGGGCGTGGCGAGATCGGCGCCCAGGTCGAACAGGTCGTTCTGGATGTGCGCTAGCATGCCGCCGAACGCATGATGGCCGAGCGTCGCGCGGGCGACGCCGATCGTGCAGTTCGCCTCGTCGACATCGCCGATCGCCGCCATGATCAGGCTCGCCTTGGAGACGCGCGAGCCGTCCACCAGCCCGGTGGTGCCGTCGTCGCCGGTGCGGGTGTAGATCTTGTTGAGCTTGACCATCGCCCGGGACTCTACGCCCCGGGCGATGACGGGGGAAGCCGGATCAGGCGGCCCGGGCGATATCCGCGCGGCGCGGCGGCAGGAAATGCTCCATCCCCAGCGCGGGATGGGGATAGAGGAACTGGTTGGCCGCCATCGGCAGCACCACCCCCTCGGCCACGCCGGGCATGAAGTAATTGCCCTGGAAGCGGTTGGGCCGGGTCATCTCGGTATCGCCGTGATAGGCGACGCCGATCGAGGCATAGTTCAGCTCGGTGCCGAACACCGCGTAGAGCGCCAGATCGACGAAGTTCATCTCCTCGAGCGTGCCACGCAGATGCGTGTCCTGCGCGATCAGCGCTACCAGATCCTCCCTGGCGAAGGACAAGGCGGAGAAGTCCTTCACCACCTGGTTGAAATCATGCGCGCCGTCGTGATGGACGATGTTTCTGTGGCCGCGCTCCTCGAGCATGACATGGCGGACATAGCTGGGCACGTCGCCATGGAAGAGGCGGATGCGGCGCGCGGCTTCCGGGAACATGCGGCGGACGCGCTCATAGGTGAAGAGCAGGAATTCGGAGCGGAAATCGACCAGGTCGAGATCGAAGTCGAACGCATCGATGCAGCCGGCGAGATAGGCGGTGGAGCCGCCCATATAGACGCCGACTTCGACCAGCCGATCGAACTGACCGTTGAAGTCGCGCAGGGTGCGGACGATGTCGTAATAATATTGGGGCGAGCACTGGTCCTCATAGGCGAGGCTGAGCAGGCGGACCCGTTCGGCGATCGAATCGAAGATGCGATTCTGGCCGAGCAGCTCCGATATCTGGTGGCGCGTCTGATAGCCCGAGAGGATCGGAACGCCGAGCTTGGCGGCAGGATCCGGGACGTCGTGAAGCGTGGTGTCAGGCGCGATGAAAGTTCCGAAGGTCATGGGGCATCCTCCTGTTTACCCCAAACTTATAGGAAGCGCCGCGGACTCAGTTGTGCCGGAAACGTAGCAGCAACACACCAAAGCCGATGAAGATCGAGCCGGTAAGTCTATTGAACCATTTCTTGAGCGACGGCCGCCCGAGATGACGGGCAAGTCCGCGGCCGCCCAGCGCATAGACCAGATACCAGAAGCATTCGACCACGGCGAAGGTGAGCACCAGTATCGCGAACTGCGGGGCCTTGGGCGCGGCGGCGCTGACGAACTGGGGGAAGAAGGCGGCGGCGAAGAGCAGCGCCTTGGGGTTGGAGATGCTGATCGCGAAGCCGCCGCGGAACAGCTGGGCGGCGGTGAGGCGCCGGTCGGCGAGCGCGGCATCGTCGCCGACGTCGAGCGGCGTCGGGTCGGCGCGCCATGCCTTGATGCCGAGCCAGACCAGATAGGCGGTGCCGCCCCAGCGCAGCACTTCGAACGCGCCGGGAATGGCGAGCAGCAGCGCCGTCAGGCCCGCGGCCGACGCGGCGAGGATCGTCACCAGCCCGGCCAGGCACCCGGCCATCGCGGCGACGGTGCGGCGCAGGCCGAAATCGACGCTGCGCTGGAGAATGTGGAGCATGTTCGGCCCCGGCGTTCCCGACAGCAGGAACACGGCCATGACGAACAGCCACCAGGTCTGGAGAGTCATTGCAGGCAACCTTGGGAATGAAAGGCCAGTGGCCCCGCGCGTCAGCCCTTGGCCGACATCATGATCAGGATCAGCGCGATCACGGCGATCGCGATCGCCTGGAACAGGATGCGCTGTTGCATCAGCTTTTGCGATTTGAGCGCGCGCGGGCTCGGACCGTCGCCGGTGCCCTCAAGGTCCTGGCTCGTCGTCTGCGCCATATTCACCAGCCCCTTGATGAGGATGAACAGGGTGGCGAACATCGCCGCGAGCAGCAGGAAGGCCAGGAAGATCATGCGCGGACTCTACGCCTGTGCCGCGGCGATGCCAACTGGCAGTTGTCCTGCGCGCAATCGCTCGGCGAGCGCGCGGCCATCCTCCCCCGCCAGCCGCATCGCCTCGAGGCTGGGCGCGCCGTGGCGCTTGGCGAGGCGGGTGCCGTCGGGGCCGAGGAGGAGCGGGTGGTGGCGATACTCGGGTGTCGGCAGGCCGAGCAGCGCCTGGAGCAGGCGGTGGACATGGGTGGCGGCGAACAGGTCCACCCCGCGCACGACATGGGTGACACCCTGCGCGGCGTCATCGACCGTGACCGCGAGGTGATAGCTGGCCGGCGCGTCCTTGCGGGCGAGGACGACGTCGCCGGCCGAGGCGGGGTCGGCGCGGACCTGGCCGGCAAAGGCGTCGTGCCATAGGAGTTCGGGATCGCCGAGCGACGCCAGCGCCTTCGCCACATCCAGCCGCCAGCAATGGGGCTTGCTCAGGTCGGGCGCTTCAAGCCCGCGGCACGTCCCCGGATAGAGCGCGCCGTCGGGACCGTGCGGAGCGGTCAGGCTCGCGGCGATGTCGGCGCGGGTGCAGAAACAGGGATAGAGCAGGCCGCGCGCGCGCAAATCGTCGAGAGCTTCCTCGTACAGGCCAAGCCTCCGGGACTGGAACGTCACCTCGCCGTCCCAGCCTAGCCCCAGCCACTCCAGATCGCGCAGGATCGCCTCGACATGCTCGGGACGCGAGCGGGTGCCGTCGATGTCCTCGATACGCAGGGTAAACGCCCCGCCGTTCGCCCGCGCGAAGTCGTGCGCCTGCAGCGCCGACCAGGCATGGCCGAGGTGGAGGCGCCCCGTCGGGCTCGGTGCAAATCTGGTGTGGACAACCATCAGAACGGCCCTTGACCGCGAGTCGCGGCATATGCTGTCATCACCGCGTCACGCTTCTCGGCGAGATGCGTGCCACCACGAACTGGGCGAGGGAGCGCATGTATCATCCCGATCTGATCCGCCATCCGGACAGCTGCCCTGCCCTTGTGCTCAACGCCGATTATACGCCCCTGAGCTATTATCCGCTGAGCATCTGGCCCTGGCAGACGGCGGTCAAGGCGCTGTTCCTCGATAGAGTGGATGTCGTCTCCTATTACGAACGCGAGGTGCGAAGTCCCAGCGCGAGGCTGAAGCTTCCTTCGGTCATCGCGCTCAAGCAATATGTCAGACCTTCGCAATTTCCCGCCTTCACCCGGTTCAACCTGTTCCTTCGCGACAAGTTCGCCTGCCAATATTGCGGCAGCCACCGCGACCTCACCTTCGACCATGTCATTCCCCGCGCCCAGGGCGGGCGCACCACCTGGGAAAATGTCGCCACCGCCTGCGCGCCCTGCAACCTCAAGAAGGGCGGGCGCACTCCCCAGCAGGCCGCGATGCCCCTCTATCTCCAGCCGATACGGCCGACCAGCTGGCAGCTCCAGGAGCATGGCCGGCGCTATCCCCCCAATTATCTCCACGATACCTGGCGCGACTGGCTCTACTGGGATGTGGAGCTGCTGGCGTAGCCCTGTTCTGGTGTTCCCTGCCCCGTCACCCCGGCCTTGAGCCGGGATCCCGCTTCTTCTTCTGCGGGGCAAGGCAGCGGGACCCCGGCTCAAGGCCGGGGTGACGAAGCGAGAGGCGCGCGCTAGCATCCTCGCAAACCATGTCTTGCGGGGAATAGGAACATGAGCGGTTTCACCATCGACCGGCGCACCGCGCTGGCGCTTTCGCTGGGCGGCGCGGCTACGGTCGCCTTCCCCCGCCTCGCGCTCGCGGCGGCGCTCGACGAAGCGGCGATCGATGCGATCGTCGCACCCTTCCTCACCGCGTTCGAGACGCCCGGCGTCGCGGTGGCGATCGTCCGCCCCGGCATGCCCGCCTTCACCAAGGGCTATGGCGTCCGCACCCTCGGCAAGCCCGGCGCGGTCGATGCGCATACCCGCTTCGGCATCGCCTCGCATTCCAAGGCGTTCACCGCCGCCGCGCTCGCGCTGCTGGTCGATGAGGGCAAGCTCGGCTGGGAAGACCCGGTGGTGAAGCACCTGCCCGAGTTCCGCATGTCCGATCCCGCGGTCACCCAGATGATGACGGTGCGCGACCTGCTGGTCCACCGCTCGGGTCTTCCCCTGGGCGCCGGCGACCTGATGTTCTTCCCGGCAGGCCTCCACGTCGCCGCCGACGTGCTCAACGCGCTGCCCCATCTCAAGCCCGCGCGCGGCTTCCGCGCCGGCTATGACTATGACAACATCCTCTACATCGTCGCCGGGCTGCTGATCGAGCGCGTCTCGGGCACGCCCTGGGACAAGTTCGTCGAGACGCGGATCTTCGCCCCGCTCGGCATGACGGACGCGGTCGGCTCGCGCCTTTCGCTCAAGACCGACAATGTCGCCGGCCGCCATGCCCGGCTCGGGCCGCCGGTGCGCGGGATCGGCAAGCAGGAAGTGGTGCAACCCGACGAAGGCAAGATGGTCGACGCCGCCGGCGGCATCAACGCCAGCGTGAGCGACATGGCCAAGTGGCTGCAGGTCCAGCTCGCCCAGGGCAAGCTGCCCGACGGCAGGCAGCTCTGGTCCACCGCGCAGGCCAAGGAGATGTGGAAGCCCCAGACGATCACCTCGGCGAGCGACGGCCCGACCGACACCAACCCCGCCCGCCCGGTGCTTGCGGCCTATGCACTCGGCTGGTTCGTCCAGGACTATCGCGGCATGCGGCTGGTCCAGCACAGCGGCGGGCTTTCCGGCCAGGTCACCTACAGCGGCATGCTCCCGTCGCGCGGCATCGGCGTCTCGGTGCTGAGCAATGTCGAGGAGAGCGTCTCCGCCGCGATCCGCAACGCGATCCTCGACCGGCTGATCGACGCGCCGGCGTTCGACTGGGTCGCCAGCTACCGGACCCGGCAAAAGGCCGCGCAGGACGAGGCGCTGGCCAGCGTCGAGGGCGGCATCGACAAGGCGCCGGCCGGCGCGCCCTCGCTGCCGCTGGCGAGCTATGCAGGGCGTTACCGCGATCCCTGGTACGGCGATGTCGTCGTCCGCCAGAAGGCGGGCAAGCTGTGGATCGACTTCACGCCGACCCCGGTGTTCAAGAGCGTGCTCGAGCCCTGGGGGCCCGACACCTTCCGCACCCGCTTCGCCAAGGATGCCGGCGAGGACGCGATCGTCCGCTTCCAGGTCAAGGACGGCAGGATCACCGGCATCACCATGGAGGCGCTCTCGCCGCTCGCCGATTTCAGCTATGATTACCAGCACCTGGCATTCGTGCCGGTCTCGTAATCAACTGTATTATTGTAGTAACACAGATGCTGCGCTAGAAGGGCGCCATGCACGCGGCGGATTCGACGAGTAATGGCTGACGGCAACGATCCCCGGAACGTGCGCTTCCCGCTGCGCCGGGGCGGCGACGATGCCGATCCGACGCCCGCACCGGCGCCGAAGCCCGAGCCGCGTGCCTGGCGCCCGCGCTCGATCGACAAGATCGGCGCGGGGATCGGCGAAGCCCTGAAGCGCGTGACGCCGCAAAAGCCCGAACCGCCGCTCGAGCTTTCAGGTGGCATGCCCGCGCCCGAGGACTATGCCCCGCGCTGGCGCCGCGCCGCGACTCCGCCGCCGCCGCCTCCACCCCCGCCGATCCAGCCCGGCCTGGCCGCGCCGCTGCCCGCCGGCGGCTACACGACCAACCTGCCGGTGGTGCTCAAGAAGCGCAGCTGGCTGCGCTATGCGAGCTGGGCGATCGCCGGGCTGCTGGTGCTGTTCTTCCTCGCGGTCGGCTGGCTGGCGCTGACCGCGCCGCTCTCCAAGTCGCTGCAGCCGCCGGCGCCGCCCTCGATCACCCTGCTCTCCGCCGAGGGCAAGCCGATCGCCCGGCGCGGCGCGGTGATCGCGGCCCCGGTCGATGCGACCAAGCTGCCCGACTATGTGCGCAACGCGTTCGTCGGCATCGAGGACCGGCGCTTCTACGGCCATTGGGGCGTCGATCCGCGCGGCATCATGCGCGCCTTCGTCCACAATGTGACCAGCGACGGCGGCTCGCAGGGCGGCAGCACGATCACCCAGCAGCTCGCCAAGAACGCCTTCCTCAACTCGCAGCGCACCTTCGGGCGCAAGGCGCAGGAAGTGCTGATCGCCCTCTGGCTGGAGGCCTGGCTGAGCAAGGACGAGATCCTCTCGCGCTATCTCTCCAACGTCTATTTCGGCGACAACGTCTATGGCCTGCGCGCCGCCGCCCGCCATTATTTCAGCGTCGAGCCCGAAGGCCTCAGCCTGAGCCAGGCGACGCTGCTCGCGGGGCTGGTGCAGGCCCCGTCGCGCCTCGCGCCGACCGGCAACCTCAAGGGCGCGCGCGACCGGCAGAAGCTGGTGATCGCCTCGATGGTCGATGCCGGGCTGCTGACCAGGGCGAAGGCGGACGCGATCCGCCCGGCGGTGCTCAACGTCACCAAGTCCGAGGACGACCTGCCCAACGGCACCTATTTCGCCGACTGGGTGCTGCCCCAGGCGCGCGACCGCGCCGGCGGCGTCGGCACCGAGCAGACCGTGCAGACCACGCTCGAGCTGAGCGCGCAGCAGGCCGCCGAGCGCGCGGTGCGCGGCGCCGGGCTCAACAAGTCGCAGATCGCGATCGTGGCGATGCATCCCGATGGCCGGGTGATCGCGATGGTCGGCGGCCGCAACTATCGCGAGAGCCCGTTCAACCGCGCCACCCAGGCACGGCGCCAGCCGGGCTCGACCTTCAAGCTGTTCGTCTATCTCGCCGCGCTGCGCGGGGGCATGGAGCCGGACAGCATGGTCGATGACAGCCCCGTCCAGATCGGCGACTGGAAGCCCGAGAACTCCCACGGCGATTACGCCGGCGAGATCACGCTGCGCCGCGCCTTTGCCCGCTCGTCCAATGTCGTGGCGGC
Organism: Sphingomonas sp. NIBR02145; assembly: GCF_027359115.1. Lineage (NCBI taxonomy): Bacteria > Pseudomonadati > Pseudomonadota > Alphaproteobacteria > Sphingomonadales > Sphingomonadaceae > Sphingomonas > Sphingomonas sp. NIBR02145. Next base: position 3,111,768 of record NZ_CP114791.1, read on the forward strand.
GCGGCTGACCCAGAAGTTCGGCGTGCGCGCGGTGACCCAGGCGGCGCGTGACCTCGGCATCTCCACTCCGATTGGCGACGACGCCTCGATCGCACTCGGCACCTCCACGGTATCGCTGCTCGAGCTGACCGCCGCCTATGCCTCGGTCGCCAACGGCTCCTATCCGGTGCGCCCGCAGGGGCTGAGCGAGGACGAGGCGGCGAGCGATTGGCTCGCGCGGCGCCTGGGCGGGCCGACCCGGTTCAACGGCCGCCAGCTCGACGACCTGCGCAGCCTGCTCGGTACCGTGGTCGAGGCCGGCACCGGACGCGGCGCGGCGCTGCCGATCCCGACCTATGGCAAGACCGGCACCACCCAGGACAATCGCGACGCGCTGTTCATCGGCTATGCGGGCGGCATCGTCTGCGGCGTGTGGCTGGGCAATGACGACAATTCGCCCAATCCCGGCCTGTCGGGCAGCGGCCTGCCGGCACGCGTCTGGCGCGACTTCATGACCCGCGCGCTCGACCTGCGCATCCCGCCGCCCGAGCCGACGGTGGAACCCGACGGCAATGATACCACGCTCGACGATGTGCTGAACGGCGTCGGCGAGTTCATCCAGGGCAGCGGCATCGAGACCCAGGTGGTACCGCAGGGCGTCGATCCCGACGAGCAGGGCGAAGCGCCGATCGACGCGCGCCCGGCCGAGGACCGCAGGCCACGGCGCGACCGTGCACCGGATACGCCGGGACCGCAGGATCGCGCGCGGCCGGATGACCGGCGGGGCGAGGAGCGCTAGGGCGTATCGAAATCCAGTTCTCCGGCGAAGGCCGGGGCCCAGTTGCAATGTCGTTCGAGAGGTTCCCGCGCCATCGATGGTTCGTCGGACCTGGCCCCGGCCTTCGCTGGGGAACCAAGGAAACTGAAAGCTGGTACCGCCCGGGTTTTGGGGGCCTTGTCCGTCCTCCGTTCAGCTTGGCAGCAGCAAGGGCGGCGCCGAACGAACGGCAATGGATGGATACTGCGCGCACGGATAGCGAATCCAACCTGGGGAAAGCGCACCGATGATGAGAGACACCAGAGTCCGATCCTTGAAACTCGCGGCATTGTGCCTCGGGGTGCTCGCTGCATCGTCCGGCGGTGCGTCCGCGCAGTCCCGGGAACGCGCGGCGACATCCGCAAGGAGCATGTCGCTCGACAGAGCGGAGATCACTGCAGTCGGGGTCGATGCTTCCCGCGTGAGGTATCGTGGTGCGCGCGCGCTTCGCCTGGAGGTCGTTCGGGCCGGTGCCACCAGTGATGCCACGTTCGCGCGCCTCGATGGGGTTCAGGCCAGGGATTTCACGATCGACCTGGTGCTGGCCGGGCAACCGGTCAAGAACGATACGGATGCCAGGGGGTTCGTCGGAATCGCCTTCCGGATTTCGGAGGATTCGAAGAAATTCGAGGCCATCTACATCCGCCCGACCAATGGCAGGGCCACCGACCAGCTGCGGCGCAATCACAGCACCCAATATATCTCCCATCCCGACTATCCCTGGCATCGGCTGCGGAAGGAACATCCGGGACAATATGAATCCTATGCCGATCTGGAATCCGGCGCATGGACCAGGCTCAAGCTCGTGGTCCGCGGCACCACCGCGCAACTCTACATCAATGGCGCCGGCCAGCCGAGCCTGATCGTCAACGACCTGAAGCTTCCCGCGGAGGAAGGGGGCATCGGCCTGTGGGTGGGGCCAGGGTCCGAGGGCTATTTCAAATCGATGACCATAAGGAAGCGCCAGCCCTAGCAGGTATCGGCATCCGGCTTTCGCCGGGGATCGATTGAGCTAATGTCGGGTAACGCCCCCTGACCAGCCCTTCCGCTCGCCGTCCATTTCCGATAGCCCTGCCCCCGGAGCCACTTGCACGCGAGACAAGTCCATGGGCAGTCTTTGGTGGATACTCCCGATCGGCGCGCTGATGCTCTGGTGCGTCATCCAGTTCCTCAGGGGCGGCGGGCCGCCCTCCGGCAGGGATGAAAGCAGCACATCGCTATACGACTGGGGTAACGGGAACGAGTGAGGGACCTGGCTGCGGCACTGGTTTGTTGACCTTGGTGCGCGGTCCTCGCATGGACCGGCCATGCGCTTCTTCTCCGACAACGCCGCCGCCGTCTGCCCCGAGGTCTTCGCCGCGCTCGGCAAGGTGAACCAGCTCGACACCGCCTATGACGGCGACAAATACTCGCAGTCGCTCGACAGCGCGTTCTCGGACCTGTTCGGCACTGCGGTGCGCGCGCTCTGGGTGCCGACCGGCACGGCGGCGAACAGCCTCGCCTTGGCGGCGCTCTGCCCGCCCTATGGCGGCGTGGTCTGCCACCGCGATGCGCACATCAATGTCGACGAATGCGGCGCACCCGAATTCTACACGCACGGCGCCAAGCTGCTGGTCGGCGAAGGCGCAGGCTCGAAGCTGACCCCGGACGCGATCCGCGCGGTGATCGATCCGATCCGGCCGGACGTCCACCAGGTCCAGCCCCACGCGATCTCGATCACCAACGCCACCGAATATGGCCTGGCCTATACGCCCGACGAAGTCGCGGCGATCGGCGAGCTGGCCAAGGCGCGCAAGCTCGGGCTGCACATGGACGGGGCGCGTTTCGCCAATGCGGTGGCGCATCTCGGCTGCCATCCGGGCGACGTGACCTGGCGCGCGGGCGTCGACGCGCTGAGCTTCGGCTTCGTCAAGAATGGCGGCATGAGCGCCGAGGCGCTGGTGTTCTTCAAGCCCGAGCTGGCGGACGCCACGCTTTATCGCCGCAAGCGCGCGGGCCTGCTCTTCTCCAAGGGCCGCTATCTGGCGGCGCAGATCCTCGCGCTGCTCGAGGACGATCTGTGGCTCCGCAACGGCCGCGCGGCCAATGCCGGCGCGGCGCTGCTGGCGCAGGCGGCGGGCGAGCGGCTTGTGCACGCCGTCCAGGCCAACGAAGTGTTCCTCAAGGTGAGCCCGGCGGAAGCCGCGGCGCTGCGTGCGCTCGGCTTCGACTTCTACGACTGGGCCGAAGGCGAAGTGCGGCTGGTGACCAGCTGGGACCAGAGCGAGGACGCGATCCGGCCGCTGGCCGACGCCATCGCGGCGCTGTGAGCGCGGAACCAGCTCCCCAATCGACGCGCCTCAGCGTCCTGATCCCGTTCGCGATCGTCACGCTGATCTGGGGCTCGACCTGGATCGTGATCCGCGACCAGCTGCTGGTGGTACCGCCGAGCTGGTCGGTGACCTATCGCTTCACCGTGGCGGGCGTGACGATGCTCGGCTGGGCGCTGTTGCGCGGCGAGCGCCTGGCGATGGATGCGCGCGGCATCGGCTTCGCGGTGCTGCTCGGGCTCGCGCAGTTCGTGCTCAACTTCAACCTGGTCTACCGTTCGGAGCAGTACATCACCTCGGGCGTGGTCGCGGTGGTCTATGCGCTGCTGCTGGTGCCCAATGCGGTGCTGGCGCGGATCTTCCTGGGCCAGAAGATGGGCCGCCAGCTGGTGATCGGCTCCGCCATCGCGGTGGCAGGCGTCGCGCTGCTGTTCGTCCATGAGGCGCGGCTGAGCGCGGTCGGGCCGCATGCGGCGCTGCTCGGCATCGGCATCGCGCTGGGCGGCGTGATGTGCGCGTCGGTGGCGAATGTCATGCAGGCGACGAGCACCGCCAGGGCCTATCCGATGGCGACGATGCTCGGCTGGGCGATGCTGAGCGGCGCAGCGCTCGACGCGCTGTTCGCGCTCGCCACGGTCGGCGCGCCGGTGTTCGACTGGCGGCCGAGCTATGCCGGCGGCATCCTCTATCTCGGCGTGCTGGGATCGGCGGTGAGCTTCAGCCTCTATTTCCGGCTGATCCGCACGATCGGCCCGGCCAAGGCGGCCTATACCGGGGTGCTGATCCCGGTGATCGCGATGCTCTTCTCCACCCTGTTCGAGGGCTATCGCTGGTCGTGGCTGGCGGCCGGCGGCGCGGTGCTGGTGGTCGCCGGACTGGTCGTGGCGCTCAAGGCGCGCAGGCCCAACCGGTAATCCGGATAGCGCGGGCGCCAGCCGAGAATGCGCTTCGCCTTCCCGTTCGCGACGCGCCGGTTCTCCGCATAGAAGGCGCGGGCCTGGGGGCTGAGGTTCGCCTGTTCGAGCGGCACCAGCGGCGGAACCGGCAGGCGGAGCAGCGCGCAGCCATAGGCGAGGACGTCGCTCTGCGGCGCGGGGCAATCGTCGGCAAGGTTATAGGCGCCGGGCGGACCGTCGAACCCGGCGATCACGCCGCCCACGATATCCTCGACATGCACCCGGCTGAACACCTGTCCCGGCACGTCGATCCGCCTGGCCTCGCCGGCGCGGATGCGGTCGAGCGGGGAGCGGCCGGGGCCGTAGATGCCGGGCAGGCGGAACACGCGGGCACCCAGCGCCAGCCAGGCGGCGTCAGCGTCGCTGCGCGCGGTCCGGCGGCCGGTGCCGGTGGGCGCGGTCTCGTCCACCCAGGCGCCGCCGGTATCGCCATAGACGCCGGTCGAGGAGAGATAACCGATCCACGCGCCCGACGCGGCGATCTCCGCGCCATATGCCGCGAGGACCGGATCCGCCTCCCCCGGCGGGACCGAGGAGAGGATATGCGTGGCGCCCGCGATCTCGCCCGCCCGCCCGGCGAAGTCCTCGCGGGTGACGGTGGCGACCTCCGCCTGCCCCGCAAGCCGCGCGATCAGGCGGCTGGCGCTATAGCCCGGACCGAACACCAGCAGCCGCATCTAGCTTCCCCTCCCTGGAAGGGAGGGGATCGAGGGGTGGGTCGCGTCCAGGCAATACTGCCGCCAAAGATGCAATGGCCGCCCCATCGCGGGCATCCACCCACCCCCGGCCCCTCCCTTCCAGGGAGGGGAGCAGGGATCACTCCGCTCCATAGCCCCCGAACTGGACCCCGAAGAAATCGCCCTTGTTCCAGCGCGGCCGCTCGGGCGCGTCGGTGAGGGTGCGGGCGATCGCATAGTTCAGCCGCATATACTTGGCGGCCGAGTTCCAGTCGAACGGCAGGTCGATCTGGTCGGAGGGCTTGTGGTAATTCTCGGCCAGGAACTTCTTCTGCGCCTCGGCGCCCTGCCCGCCCGGCCCGGTATCGAGCGACACCGCCGGCACGCCCGACTTGACGAAGCTGTAATGATCGGAGCGGACAAAGAACATCTCCTCCGGGCTCGGATCGGGCACGACCTTGAGCCCCTCGCTCGCCGCCGCAGCAGCAATGACCGGCCCCAGGCTCGAGCGCTCGCCGCCCAGCGCCACCACATCGACCAGCGGATAGGTGAGGATCGGCATGTCCATGTTGACGTCGGCGACCAGCTTGTCCTTCGGCACCGGCGGATAATGCGCGAAATAGTCGGAGCCGAGCAGCCCCTTCTCCTCGCCCGCCAGCGCGACGAACAGCATCGAGCGCTTCGGCTTCTCGCCCGAGGCGATGAACTTGCGCGCCACTTCGAGCATCGTCGAGACGCCCACCGCATTGTCCATCGCGCCATTATAGATGCGGTCGCCGTTCACCGCGTCGCCCACCCCGACATGATCGAGATGCGCGGAGAGCACGACATATTCGCCCTTGAGCGCGGGATCGCTGCCCGGGATCATCCCGACCACGTTGCGGGTCGACTGGGTCACCAGCCGCGTCTTGCTCGCCACCTTGAGCGTGCCGACCAGCGGACCGGTCGGGATCTTCGTGCCCTTGCGCTCGGCGGCCAGCACCTCGGACCATTTGATCTTCGCGCCCTGGAACAGCTTCTCGGCGCCGGTGCCGCCGACATAGCCGACCGGCGGCGCCCCCGCGGCGATGGCGAAGGCGGTGCCGTCCGGCCGCGCCCATGTATTCCGCTCATAGTCGTAATAGGGAACGATCGCTTCGAACGGGAACTGCTCGCGCTGCGCGACGGACTCCAGCACGACCACCGCCACCGCGCCCTTGGCCTGCGCGATCGCCGCCTTCTGCTCGTCGTCGCCGAAATGCGCCTCGACTTCGTTGGGCAGCCCCTTGGGCACGCCGGGGAGGATCGCGACGATCTTCCCCTTCACGTCGAGCCCCTTGTAATCGTCGCGCTTCCCCTCGGGATAGACGATGCCGTAGCCGGCAAAGACCATCCCGCCCTCGGCCTTGAAGTCCGGGGTCGCCGGCGCCGGGGTGTTGACGAAATCGATGCCGAACTGGAGCGGGATCTCGCTCGACCCGCGCACCAGGCTCCACTTCGCCTTCTCGGCCGGCTTGAACGCCACCAGCTTGAGCGGCTGGAACCAGCTGCCCTCCACCCCCGGCTGCAGCCCGATCGCGAGCATCTGCGCCGCGACATATTCGGCCGCGATCTCATAGTCGCGCGTCCCCGCCTCGCGCCCGCGCATCGCATCCGAGGCGAGGAACTGGACATGCCCCTTCAGCGCCGCCTGTTCGGGCGGCAGCGGCTGGGGCGCCGTCTGCGCATGCGCGAGCGGTGCCGCGAGCAGCGCGGCGGCGAGGAGGAGGCGGCGCAGGATCATTTAGCCATCGGGCCCTTGTACAGCGTGCCGAAGAAGTCGCCCTTGTTCCACACCGGCTTGTCCGCGCCATCGGCAATGGCGCGGGCGATCGCATAGTTCAGGCCGACGAAGCGCAGCCCCTGCTTCCAGTTGATCAGCTCCACCTGGTCCGAAGGCTGGTGGTAGTGCTTGTCGAGGAACTCCTTGGTCGCGGCAGCCCCCTCGCCGCCCGGCCCGAGATCGAGCGAGACCGCGGGGATGCCCGCCTTGACGAAGCTGTAGTGATCCGAGCGGACGAAGCTCGCTTCCTCGGGCGTGGGATCAGGCACCAGCTTGACGCCCTCGGCCGCCGCGGCCTGCTCGACGATCTTGCCCACCGTGCTGCGATCCGCGCCATAGGCGACGAGATCGACGAAATTGTAGGTCAGGATCGGCATGTCGAGATTGACGTCGGCGACGATCGATCCCTTGGGCACGGTCGGGTTGGCGGCGAAATATTCGGAGCCGACCAGCCCCTTCTCCTCCGCCGTCACCGCGACGAACAGGATCGAGCGGCTCGGCGCCTCGCCCGATGCCTGGAAACGCCGGGCGACCTCGAGCATCGAGGCGGTGCCCACGGCATTGTCCATCGCGCCGTTATAGATGGTGTCGCCCTTCGCATCGGGCTTGCCGACGCCGACATGATCGAGATGGGCGGAGATCACCACATATTCGCCCGCCTTGTCGGTGCCCGGCAGCAGGCCGGCGACATTGTTGGCGCTGAGCTTGCGGATCGCGGTGTTGGCGGTGCCGGTGATCGTCACGCCGATCGCGCCGGTGGGCAGCTTCTTGTCCGCCTTGTCGGCGACGAGCACCGCGTCCCACTTGATCTTCGAGCCGGCGAACAGCTTCGCCGCGCCGTCAAAGCCCAGATAGGCGAAGGGCGGCGCGCCGCCGCCCGCGTCCGATCCGGCCCAGGTCATCGCCTCGCTCTGCGCATAGCCGACGCTGACCGCGAACGGGAAGATCGCGTGGCGGGCATTGCCCTCGAGCAGGATCACGCCGACCGCGCCATGGCGAGCGGCAACCGCCGCCTGCTGGTCGGGCTGCGACGAATGCGCGCGGATGTCGCTCGGCAGGTCGTGCGGCGAATCGCGCAGCACCGCGACGATCGCACCCTTGGCGTTCAGCCCCTTATATTCGGCTTCGCTGCCATAGCCGGCGAACACCACCGGGCCGGCAACCGCGACCTTGGGGTTGGACGGCACCGCGCGGGCGACATAGTCCTTGCCCCATTCGAGCGGGGTCTGGACGCCGCCGCGGGTCATGACGAGCGTGCCGTGATCGGCCGACTTGTAGGCGACCAGCGGCACCGGCTGGAACCACGTCCCGTCCACGCCCGCCGGCTTGAGCCCGGCGGCGAGCATCTGCGCCGCGACATATTGCTCGGCGATGGTCAGCTCCGGCGAACCGGTGTCGCGGCCCTTCATCGCATCCGAGGCGAGGAACTGGACATGCGCCTTGAGCGCCGCCTCGTCCTTGCTGAGGTCCTGGGCGAAAGCGGGAGTCGCGGCGAGCAGGGTCGCGGCGAGCAGGAGTGCGCGCTTCATCATCACTTCGCGCCCGCGCCTTCATAGGTGAGGCCGAAGAAATCGCCCTTGTTCCACACCGGCTTCTGGTCGCCATCGGCGATCTCGCGGGCGATGCGATAGTTCACATCGACGAAGCGCACGCCCGATTCCCAGTCGATCGCCGGCAACTGGCCGACTTCGTCCGAAGGCTGGTGATAGTGGTTCTTCATGAAGTGATCGATCGCCGCGCGGCCCGGGCCGCCGGCACCCGGCCACAGGAAGACCGAGGGCACGCCCTTGCGGACGAAGTTGTAATGGTCCGAGCGGACGAAGATGTTCTCGCCGGGCAGCGGATCGTCCGACAGCGGCACGCCGATCGCCTTGCCCGCTCGCTCGACGATCGGGCCGAGCGTCGAGTGGCTGGCGCCGTACACCACGATGTCCTGGAACTTGTAGGTGATGATCGGCATGTCGAGGTTCACATCGGCGACGATGCTCGACAGCGGCACGGTGGGGTTGTTGGCGAAATAGTCCGAGCCGACCAGGCCCTTCTCCTCGGCGGTAACCGCGAGGAACAGGATCGAGCGGCGCGGCTTGGTGCCGGCCGTCTTGAAGCGCTTGGCTTCCTCGATCAGCGAGGCGATGCCGACGGCGTCGTCGAGCGCGCCGTTGTTGATCGTGTCGCCGGTCTTGTCCGGGCGGCCGACGCCGATGTGATCGAGATGCGCCGAGAGGACCACGACTTCCTTCGACAGCGCCGGGTCGCTGCCCGGCAGCATGCCGGCGACATTGTAGCTCTGCACCGGGGTCAGCGCGGTCTTGGCGGCGACGGTGATGCTCACCGGCAGCGCCTCGGCCTTGAACTTCGCGTCATCGGCTTCCGCCGCCTTGGCGATATCGGCCCATTTCTGCTTGGCGCCGGCGAACAGCTTCTCGGCGCCAACCAGGCTGACCGTGCCGGCCGAAGGCGTGCCCGGCGCGGCGATATGGCCGGTGCCGTTGGCGTTGCCCCAGGTGAAGCGCGCCCGCGCCACCGCGCCGGCATAGACGCTGAACGGGCGCGTCTTGGCGGTGCGCGGCGATTCGAGCGTGATCGTGGCGACCGCGCCATGCTTGGCGGCGATCTCCGACTTGGATGCCGGGTTGGAGAAATGCGCGGCGACTTCGCCGGGGAAGCTCTCGGGCGCGCCGCCGAAATAGGCGACGATCTTACCCTTCACATTGACGCCCTTATAGTCGTCACGGCCTTGGCCGACGATGCCATAGCCGACGAACACCACCGGCGCGGTGACGGTGTAATTAGGCGTCTCGGGATTGGCCGAGGAGACGAAGTCCTTGCCGAATTCGAGCGCGACCGGCGTGCCGCCCTTGCGGGTGAGCGACAGGGTGCCCGGGCCGTCGAGCTTGGCGCTGATCAGCGGCACGTTCTGGAGGTAGCCGCCGTCGTCACCGGCCGGCTTGAGGCCCGCCGCATAGAATTGCGAGGCGACGTACTGCGCGGCGATGTTGAACTCGTTGCTGCCCGCCTCGCGGCCCTTGAGCGCGTCCGAGGCGAGGAACATCACATGGCTCTTGAGCGCGGCCTGGTCGGCCGGCAGCTCGGCATTGATGATCGCATTGCGCTCGGCGGCGGTCGGAGTCGGCGCAGGTGCCGGGGCCGCATCCTGGGCATAGGCGGGCATCGCCAGCAACAGCGCAAGGGCGAGCGGCGTGGAGTTGCGGATCATGTTGGGGGGAACCTCTCGGCAGAAACTCGGTATATCGCTTCGGTAGCACGGCTTGGCGCAGGCGCAAGTCGGCAGATATCGTTACGGCGCGCGGAGATTGAAGTCGCGGCGAGCCGTTGAAACCTGCCGTCATCCCCGCGCAGGCGGGGATCCATTCTGGCTGGCCGCAGTGAGTTTCACAGGTCGCAACGCCAATGGATCCCCGCCTGCGCGGGGATGACGATGCAAAATAGCCGGGATCCCGACCAAATTAGGTGTCCCCAATCCAATAGTTGCCCCTATATCCGAGGGATCATGGCAGACGCACGCATCGCACCGCAGGCCCCGCAGATCATTCGTCGCGAAGACTATCGCGCGCCGGACTGGTTTGTTCCCGAGATCGCGCTCGACTTCGATCTCGACCCCACCGCGACCAAGGTCCGCGCAACGCTCAAGGTCGAGCGTAACGGCGCGCATGATCGCCCGCTGGTGCTCAACGGCGATGCGCTGGCGGCGGAATCGGTGCTCGTCGACGGCGTCGAGGCGCAGGGCTGGACGATGGACGGGCCCGACCTGGTGATCCCGCTCACCGGCACCGCCCATGTGATCGAGACGGTCGTGACGATCGCGCCCGAGCGCAACACCCAGCTGCAGGGGCTCTACGCCTCCTCGGGCATGCTCTGCACCCAGTGCGAGGCCGAGGGCTTCCGCCGCATCACCTTCTTCCCGGACCGGCCGGACGTGCTGTCGAAGTACAAGGTCCGCATGACCGGCGACAAGGCGCGCTTCCCGGTGCTGCTCGCCAATGGCGATCCGATCGCCCAAGGAGATTGTGAGGGGGGCGATGCCGAAGACGGCCGCCACTGGGCCGAGTGGCATGACCCCTTCCCCAAGCCGAGCTATCTGTTCGCGCTGGTCGCCGGCGACCTGGTGGCGAACAAGGGGCATTTCACCACGATGAGCGGCCGCAAGGTCGATCTCGGCATCTGGGTGCGCGAAGCCGATCTGCCGAAGACCGATCACGCGCTGCACGCGCTCAAGCTGTCGATGGCGTGGGACGAGAGCGTCTATGGCCGCGAATATGATCTCGACGTGTTCAACATCGTCGCGGTCGATGATTTCAATTTCGGCGCGATGGAGAACAAGGGGCTGAACGTCTTCAACAGCCGCTACATCCTCGCCGATCCCGACACCGCGACCGACTATGACTACGACGCGATCGCCGCGGTGGTCGCGCACGAATATTTCCACAACTGGTCGGGCAACCGCGTGACCTGCCGCGACTGGTTCCAGCTTTCATTGAAGGAAGGCTTCACTGTCTTCCGCGACCAGAGCTTCTCGGGCGACCAGGGCAGCAAGGCGGTCAAGCGGATCGAGGATGTGCGCGGCCTGCGCGCCTCGCAGTTCCCGGAGGATTCGGGGCCGCTCGCGCATCCGGTGCGCCCGGACGAATATATCGAGATTTCGAACTTCTACACGGCGACCATCTACAACAAGGGCGCCGAAGTGATCCGGATGATGTCGACCATCCTGGGCCCGCAGAAGTTCCGCGCGGCGACCGATCTCTATTTTGACCGGTTCGACGGCACGGCGGCGACCTGCGAGGATTTCGTGCGCTGCATGGAAGAGGCCGGCGGCGTCGACCTCACCCAGTTCCGCCGCTGGTACAGCCAGGCGGGCACGCCGCGCGTCTCGGCCAACCTGACCCAGGAAGGCGGGCGCGCGCGTCTCAAGCTCGCCCAGAGCGTGCCGCCGACGCCGGGCCAGCCGGTCAAGGAGCCGATGGTGCTGCCGCTCAAGCTCAAGCTGTTTGGCGGCGTGACCGGGCGGCCGATGTGCGACGAGCAGCTGGTGCTTTTGAAGGACGCGGCGCAGGAGATCGTGTTCGAGAACCTCTCCGAGACGCCGGTGCTGTCGATCAACCGCGGCTTCTCGGCGCCGGTGATCGTCGAGACCAACCGGACGGCGAAGGACCTCGCCTTCCTCTCGGCGCATGATGACGATCCCTTCGCCCGCTACGAGGCGATGCAGCAGCTGATGCTCGATACGCTGGTCGCCGCGGTGACCAGCGGCAAGGGCGAGCATGGCGCGGTGATCGAGGCGGTGCGCAACACGCTCACCGACGCGTCGCTCGACCAGGCGTTCATCGCCGAGGCGGTGCTGCTGCCGTCGGACAGCTTCATCGGCGACCAGATGGGCGTAGTCGATCCCGACGCGATCTTCGCGGCGCGCGAGGCGCTGCGCGGCGATCTCGGCAAGGCGCTCAATGCGGAGTGGCGCGCGGCCTATGACGGGGCGCAGGCCAATCGCTTCGAATATTCGCCCGCGGCCAAGGGCGCGCGCCGGGTGAAGACGGTGGCGCTCGGCTATATCGCCGCCAGCGGCGCGGCGGACGCGGCCGAGCTCGCTTATGGCCAGTTCCAGGCGGCGGACAACATGACCGACCGCCAGGGCGCGCTTACCACGCTGGTAAACGGCAATTCGGAAAAACGCACAGAGGCGCTCGAATCCTTCTACCAACGCTACCAGAGCAATTTTCTGGTCCTCGACAAGTGGTTCCAGACCCAGGCGCTGTCCTCGCGCGACGATACGGCGCAGGCCGTCGAGGCACTGGCGAACCACAAGGACTTCACCCTCGCCAATCCGAACCGCGCCCGTGCGCTGATCGGTGCGTTCAGCGTCAACCAGCGGGCGTTCCACGACGTGTCGGGCCGGGGCTATCGCTTCGTGGCGGACCAGCTGATCGCGCTCGATCGCCTCAACCCGCAGACCGCCGCCAAGCTGGTCCCGCCGCTCGGCCGCTGGAAGCGCTTCGACGCGGGCCGCGCCGCCAAGATGCGCGCCGAGCTGGAGCGGATCGTCGCGACGCCGGGGCTGAGCAAGGACATGTTCGAGCAGGCCAGCAAGTCGCTCGACTGAGGCTTTGGTGGCAAGCGCCGGGAAGTAGATCGGCCCGGCGCAGGCCATATCGACAGGGAAGGAGAAACCCGATGACCCTGTCGAGCAAGACGATCCCCTCGCCGGTCGGCGACCTCACCCTGGTCGCCAGCGGCAAGGGGCTGGTGGCGATCCTGTGGGAGAATGACTCCCCCGATCGCGTGAAGCTGGGCGCGGTTGCCGAAGGCGCGGATCATCCCGTGCTGGCCGCTGCCGAGACACAGCTGAAGGAATATTTCGCCGGCAGCCGGACGGCGTTCGACCTTCCGCTCGATTTCCGCGGTACCGATTTCCAGAAATCGGTCTGGGCCGAGCTGCTCGCCATCCCGTTCGGCGAGACGCGGTCGTATGGCGAGATCGCGATGAAGCTCGGCCGCCCCCAGGCATCCCGTGCCGTAGGTGCCGCCAATGGCCGCAACCCGATCTCGATCGTCGCGCCCTGCCACCGGGTGATCGGATCGACCGGCAAGCTCACCGGCTTCGCCGGCGGGCTGGAGGCCAAAGACTATCTGCTGAAGCTCGAGGGTCGCGCCGGCTAGGGAGCGTTCGCCCGGCACTCGCGTTGGCGGGGCATGATCAAGCTGATTGCCGCCACCGCTCGAGACCAGCACCGCGTTCGCGAGATCGCCGGGGTCGCCACCCGCTTCGGGCTTGGCGTGCTGCTTGCCCGGCTGGGCTTCGCCGGCGAAGGCGACGAACCCGATGGCGGCGTGCCCCTGCCCCGCCGCACCCGGCTGGCGCTGGAGGCGCTGGGGCCGAGCTTCGTCAAGATCGGCCAGATCCTGGCGACGCGCGGCGACCTGCTGCCGCCCGAATGGATCGCCGAGCTGGAGCAGCTCCACAGCGATGCGCCGACGCTCGATTTCGAAACGATCCGGGCGGCGGTTGAAGAGGCGCTGGGCGAGCCGCCCGAAGCCGCGTTCGCCCGCTTCGACCCCATACCGCTTGCCGCCGCATCGATGGCGCAGGTCCACCGCGCCCAACTGACGGACGGGCGCGAAGTGGTGCTCAAGGTCCGCCGCCCGGGCATCCGCAAGGCGATGGAAGCGGACATGCGGCTGATCGCCGAGCTCGCCGCCCTGGTCGAGCGGAGCAGCGCCGAGGCGCGGCGCTTCGAGCCGGTCGCGCTTGCCCGGCAGCTGCGCCAGGCGATGCTCGAGGAGCTCGACTTCACCCAGGAAGGGCGCAACGCCGATCGCATCCGCGCCGACCTGACCAACCAGCCCGGCGCGGTAGTGCCCGAGATCCATTGGGAGTGGACCAGCGAGACGCTGCTGGTGATGGACTATATCGAGGGGGTGAAGCCGCTCTCGGCGGAAGCACTGCAGGAACGCGGGATCGACCCGCGCGCGATCGCCGAGCTCGGCGCCGACCTCGTCATCGAGATGGTGCTGATCCATGGCCGCTTCCACGGTGATCCCCATCCCGGCAATCTGCTGTGCCTGCCCGGCAACCGGCTGGCGCTGCTCGACCTGGGATCGATCGGCCATGTAGGGCCGGGGCGGCGCGAGGAATTCCTGGGCTTTGTGATGTCGCTCGCCTCGGGCAATCCGCGCGCACTGGCCGAGACGCTGGCGCTCTGGTCCGAAGGGCATGGCGTGCCCCGTCGCACGATCGACCGCGCCGCCGAGCAGATCGTCCAGCGCCATGGCGGCGGGCGGATCGTGATGGCCGAGATGGTGCCCGATTTCCTGCGGCTGCTGCGCGAGGAAGGGCTGGTGATGCCGCCCGACCTGCTGCTGGTGTTCAAGGCCTTCATGACGATGGACGGGGTGCTGGCGCGGATCGCGCCGGGCTTCGACCTGTCGGGCGCGATCCGGCGGGCGCAGGCGCGGCTGGTGGCGGAGCGCTTCGCGCCGGGCCGGCTGGCGGCGAGCGGCGGGATGCTCGCCTGGACGCTGGCCGGGCTGGGCGACGATGCACCCCGGCTGGTGCGCGCGGCGATCCGGCGGATCGAGGCGGAGCCGGTTGGCGACGCGGCTACAGCAGCGGCAATCCGCACCGGAACCGGATGGATCGCCGCCGCGCTGCTGGGCGGGGCGGCGATCCTGGCAGCGGCGTTGCTGCTGGCCTAGGCCATCACGTTCCGGCCGCGCGTCACCGTCGCGGTATGGCCGACGCTCGCCTTGGTGGTGCGCTGGAGGATGGTGTCCATGAACACCCAGTCGTTGGTCGCCTTTTCCGGCGTCAGCGTGAGCGCCATATAGCCGCGGCGGCTGGTGTCGCACCATTTCAGCTCGGGATTGGTGGCCACGAGCGCGGCGGCAATGATCCTGGGATCGGTGCTGCTGCCATTCTCATAGCCCGGCGAGGTGACGCTGTGCCCGGCGAACTCGACGCCGGCCGGCTTGCCGTCCTGACCAAGGTCGAACGCCCAGGCATTGTGGCTGTCGCCGCAGATCACCAGCAGATTGGCGTTCGCCGCCTGGGCCGACTTGAGGAAGCGCGCACGCGCCGCCGGGAAGCCACCCCAGTTGTCGAGGTCCGACGGCAGGCCGAGCTTGCTCGCGGTGACGCCGGCCTGGACATAGGCCTTGGTGCCGGCGCCGGCATCGGCCTTGATCCAGTCCATCGCATTCTCGGGCATGCGCTGCTTGCCCATGATCGTGCCGAAGCCGACCACCTGCCACTTCTGGCCCGCGCGCACCGACTTCTTCATCGCATGGCCGAGCCAGGCTTCCTGCTCGGTGCCGAGCATGGTGCGCGCCGGATCCTGGAGCGCGCCGTCGCGGAACTCGATCAACGCCTTTTGCGCATCGGCCGAGCGGAACAGCGGGCCGAGCTCGGGCTCGTCGCTGCGATAGAGCAACCGGCTCTCGGTGCGGAACAGGGTAGCGAGGCCGCCAATGTCATAGCTGCCCCAGGGCGTTTCCGAGACCGGCATCCATTCCTTGAACGCCTGGAGCGCCGCCGCCTTGCGATCGTTCCAGTCAGCTTCGCCGGGCTGGTTGTTCTGCGCGCTCATCTCGCGGCTGTTGTTGGCCGATTCGTGATCGTCCATCTGGACGAGCATCGGCTTGACGCGGTGCAGCTCCTGCAGGTCCGGATCGGAGCGATAGCTGGCATAACGGAGGCGATAATCGGCGAGCAGGATGATCTCGCCGGCCGGCTCGGGCGATCGGCCGCCGACGGGGCCGTCCTTCGGGCCATAGCCGCCCGCCTTATACTCGTAGAGATAGTCGCCGAGATGGACCCACAGGTCGATGTCCTTGCGCGCCGCCGCGTGGCCATAGGCATTGAAATAGCCGAAGGGCAGGTTCGAGCAGGAGAAGATGCCGATGCCGAACCTGGCCGTGTTGACGACCGGCAGCGTCTTGGTGCGGCCGACCGGCGAGAAGCTGCCGTCCGGCGCCACGAAGCGATAGAAATAGTCGGTGCCGGGCTCGAGGCCCTGGACGGTGATCTTGGCGGTGTGATCGCGCCACGGGCCGGTGATCTGCTCGCCGCCCGAGACGATCCTGGCAAAATCCTCGGTCTTCGAGATCTCGGCCTTGAGCTTCACCGGTCCGCCGCTGACCGGGACATAGCGCGTCCACAGCAGCATCGTGTCCGGTCCCGGCTCGCCGCTGGCAACCGAATGGGTGAAGCCGCGCGCCAGACTCTGCGCCAGCGCGAAGCCCGGGATGGCCAGCGCGCCAAGGCCGAGCGTGCCGGTGAGGATGAGCGAGCGGCGATCGATGCGCAGTGTCATTTTGAGGCGTTCCCAAGCTATTTCGTCGCAAGCCTTGCCGGGCCTGCGTGTCGAGTTCGTGACAGCGTGCGCCATGGACGCTAAGCACAGCGCACGTCGCAAGCAACAAGGCCCTGACCAGACTCCATGCCGCATCACCTTCCGCCCGGGGCTTCGCGCTCCTGATGGCAAGCAAGTCCGAAGTGCTGGGGAGCCGGACGACTCGCCTGACCGACCTCACCACAGGGTTCGCCCAGCTGCCGCGCTGGTCCATCCTGTTGCTTGCTGCCGTCGTGGTGCGCGCGCTGACCTTCGGGAACCCGGTGGTCCATGTCGATGAGGAGTTCTACTTCGTCACGGCGCAGCAGATGCTGCACGGCGCGGTGCCCTTTGTCGATGTGTGGGACCGCAAGCCCGTCGGCCTGTTCCTGATCTACCTGCTGCCCGCCGCCTTCGGCGTGCCGGCGGGAATCTGGGTATATCAGGCGATGGCGCTGGCCTGTGTGGTGGGCACCGCCATGCTGATCGCGCGGCTTGCCGAAAAGGCCGGCTGGGAACGCGGTGCGCTGATCGCGGCCCTGCTCTATCTGTTCATGATCAACTTCGCCGATGGCCAGGGTGGCCAGGCGCCGGTCTTCTACAACCTGCTGATGGCCTGGGCCTTCCTGCTGGTGGTGCCCAAGCCCGAGGACCAGAGCGGCGACCGCCGCCGCATCCATCGCGGCACGCTGGCCATGCTGATCGTCGGCGTGGCGATGCAGGTGAAGTATTCGGTGGTGTTCGAGGCGATGTTCCTCGGCATCTGGCTGATGTGGCGCGAGATGCGGCTGGGCACCAGCATCGCCCATATCCTGCGCCGCGGTTGCCTGTGGGCAGCGGCGGTGTGGCTGCCGACGCTGATCGTCTGGGCCGTGTTCATCCTGATGGGGCATGGCGAGGCCTGGTTCTACGCCAATTTCGGTTCGATCGTGGACCGGCTGAGCGATCCGCCCCTGGTGCTGCTGCGCGCCTTCCTGAAGATCGCGCTGATCCTGGGGCTGCTCCTGATCGTCTCGGGCCTGTCGCGCCATGTGCCGGTGAAGGACCCGAGCGAGCATCCGGTGCGCGCGCTGTTCTTCGGCTGGCTGATCACCGCCGTCATCGGGCTGCTCGTGTTCGGCAGCTGGTTCAACCATTATGCCCTGCCGGTGCTGGTGCCGGCCAGCCTGTGCTGTGCCGGATATCTGGGCGGCACCGAACTCGGCCGGAAATGGGTAGCGCCGGTGATGCTGCTCGCAGCGGGCCTGGGCGGCGAGTATACCGCCTGGAGCGCCAAGTGGCACCGCGGCAACGCCGAGCAGCTCGAAGCGCTCGCCGATGGCATCGGCAAGGGCAGCGGCTGCATGTACGTCTATTCGGGCAACGCCATCCTCTACAGCTATACCGATCGCTGCACGGTGACGCCGTGGATCTTCCCCAGCCATTTGTCGCGCGAGCGCGAGAATGGCGCGCTGGGCGTCGATCAGCTCGAGGAGATCAACCGGATCTTCGCCAACCCGCCCGAGATCGTGGTGATGCGCCCGGCCTATTATGGCGAGCGCGCGGAATCGCACCAGCTGGCGGTGAAGCGGATGGACGAGCTGGGCTATCGCCTGCGGGGCCGCTGGCCGCTCGGCGATCTCTACATCTCGGTCTACGAGTTGCCGGAAGCCCGCAAGTCGACGCCGCCGCGCCTGGCTTCGAGCAAGCCGGCATAATAGGTCATCAGCTCGGCGGCGTGATCGGCGTCGCTGCGGACCTTGCCGGCGGCGATGCGCGCGGCATTGCGCAGGATCGTCTGCTCGCGGCCGAACATGCGGCGAATCGCGTCAGCCGCCGAATAGGCGTCACGGGCGCGATAGGTTTCGGCGAACAGCGGATCGGCGATCTCGGCGAAGCCGCCCTCGTCCGGCCCGATCAGCGGCAGGCCCGAGGCAAGCGCTTCCGAGGCGACGAGTCCGAACGGCTCCGCGTCCGAGCCGTGGATCAGCGCGTCGCAGCTCGCCATGATCCGCGAGAAGCGCACCCGGTCATAGACCGGGCGGAAGATCTTGATGTGCGGGCTGCCGGCGATCCGCTCCTCGAGCTGGCGCCGCTGCGGGCCGTCGCCGATCAGCATCAGCCCCACCGGCAGGTCGTTCGCCGCCGCCTCGACCGCGTCGATCACCAGCGGCCAGCGCTTTTCCTTGTGATGCCGGCCGAGCCCGAGCAGCAGATGCCCCTCGGGCGGCAGGCCGAGCTGGGCGAGCAACGCCACGCGCAGCTTCTCGTCGCGCAGGTCGGGCGAGAACCATTGCCGCTCAATCCCCAGCGGCATCGATGCATCGACATGCATGCCGCGCCGGCGGAAACGCTTGGCGAGCGCCGGACCGTTGGTGACGAACGCGTCATAGGACGCAAGGAAGCGGTTCATGTACCGCGTGTACCAGGCAAAGGCCTGCTCGACCTGGATCGGCGTCGCCACGCTGTCGAGCCAGCGCTGCGGATAGGCGCCGATATTGTCGCCATGCGCGAAGAACACCTTCACCGCATCGCCCTTCCACCGCGCCACGGTCCAGCCGGGCAGCCAGGGCGAGCTGGTCTCGACGATATCGGGCTTCAGCTCGTCGAGCAGGTTCCAGACCGGCTCGTCCTTGACGAAGATGCCGTAGTTGCGATCGAGGATCAGCGGCGGCGCCTTCACCCAGATCACGCGGCCGCCGCCGGGCCGCTCCTCCACGCTCGATTCGAGCGCGGGGGCGATCACGGTCAGCTCATGGCCCATATCGGCCATGATCCCCATCTTGCGATCGAGATAGGTGCGTACGCCCCCGCCGGTGGGGGAGTAGAACTCGTTGACGTCGACGATGCGCATCCGCCGCACCTTCCCTAGTCGTCGAGCGGGCCGAAGCCGCCCAGGCCCCTCAGATATTGGGCCTTGATCGTGATCTGTCCACCAGCCGGGCCGACATTGACCAGCGCCTGGCGTACCTTGGGCCGGCTGCGGCCGAGCTTCTGGTTGCTGGCGAAGCCGGCGCCGTCCTCCCAGAAGTTGAACTTGTTCTTGCCGTCGCGGTCATGCGTGAACAGCACCGCCCAGGTGCCGGCCTGGGGTGCGCGGATGCAGATGCGCACCGGGCCCGACTGCGGCACCGACGCCCAGACGCGGCGGAACGGCTTGCCTTCCTTCTTGAGCGAGGTGTCGTCGCGCAGGAAGTCTTCCTCGTTCGGCGGATAGAGCTCGACCTTGAGCCGGCCGGTCCGGTCCTTGAGGCCGGTGACGTTGACATAGAGCCGCGCACCGCCGGGGATCGCGCAGGTGCCGTCGACCGGATCCTGCTGCGCGGCGGCCGGGCTCGCGGCGAAGGCGAGCAGGGCGGCGGTGCTGGCGGTCAGGACGCGGATCATTGCTGCTTGTTCCTCATGAGCAGGGCCTGGACGCTGAACCCTCCGATCAGCGTGACATGGGCGAGAAGGGTGAGTCCGGCGATCAGCGCCATCAGCTCGGACATCGCCGAGCCCTGGCCGATCACCACCCCGGTGATCGCGGCGAAGGCGGCTTCCTTGCTCGGCACCAGCGGCAGGCGCCAGACGAGCAGGCGGCCGGCGGCCATCATCAGCCACACGCCGATCGATACGTTCGGCATCGCCAGATGCCAGGCGATGGCGACGAGCAGCGATCCGGTGAGGATACGGATGCAGTGGACCATGAACACCCACCACAGCTCGCGGCGGGGCAGCGAGAAGACGCGCTTGGAGAAGAGCAGGAAGGGCAGCGACATCAGCGCCAGCACCCCGACCGATCCGATCACCGCCAGCTTCCACTGCGGCGGCACCAGCCCCAGATAGAGCGGCAAGCCGAGGATCATCATCACAAAGGTGATCGCGTTGCCCGCGATCGCCGACAGGATCATGACGTCCTTCACCGCGCCGAAGGGCGCCGCGACCATCTGGGTGCGCTGGCGGGCCCAGGCGTAGAAATAGGCCTCACCCGAATAGCCGAACAGCACTTCGTTCGAGATGCGCTTCTTGTGGAGCGCGGCGAGTCCGGCGAGCGGAATCTGCCACAGCCGTTTGAAGATGATATAGTCGAAGGTCGGCGGCCCCACATAATAGAGCGCGAAGACCAGATAGAAGAGCGGGTTGGTCGGCAGCGTGCGGTACAGGCCGGCCAAGCCCGAGCCGAACAGCTCGCGGCCAAGCGCTACGATCATCAGCAGCGTCAGCGCACCGCCGACGAGCGCCGGCCAGCGACGCTTGATCTTTTCGACGGGCTCAAGGCCCGCAAGGTCGGGCGCGCCCGGAAGGGGAACGGCCTCGACAACGCTCGTGTTCACCGAAGCCTCCAAACTGGGTTCGTTCACTGATTCGTATCCGCTGCCTAAATAACCGGCATATTACAGTACTTTACCGGCGCCATGCGGCTTTGCAGCCCCCAGTTCACACGACGCGAAATTGGCTGGTGACAGCAGAATGCGGTTTATTGCGGGGGCGATTTGGGCGTAAGAGTGGCAATTCGCAAGGTCTATGTTGCACTGCACCCATCCTGAAACCGCCCATCACATCCTCACTTATGCCCAGCGCTTGCAGGGCGGCGGCGTGGAGCGGGCGATGCTGCGCATGGCTGCCGGGTGGCTGCGCCAGGGGCGCCGGGTGACCTTGGTGCTGGGCAGCCGCGAGGGGCCGCTGGCCTCCGAGATCCCAGACGGGATCGACCTGATCGAGCTGGGCGACCCGCGATATCAGGCGCTGTTCCGGCTTGCCGGCGAGGTGCGGCGGGTACGGCCGGATATCCTGTTCTGCCCCGGCAATCGCTATACCGGCGTCACCGCGCTCGCGCGCCTGCGGCTGGGCCGCACATCACCGCCGATCGTCGGCAAGGTCTCGAACGCACTGGTGCGCCCCGAACTCTCTCCAGGCGCCGCCTGGCGCTATCGCCAGTGGCTCAAGCTCCACCCGCGCTTCCTCGACCATGTCGTAGCGATGACCCCGGCGATGGCGGCGGAAGCGATCGCCGAAATGGGCATGCCTGCCGCGCGGGTGAGCGTCATCGCCAATCCACCGGCCGCTACGATCGCCGGCGCGGCGCCCGTGACCTTGCCCGACGGACGCTATTTGATCGGCGTCGGCCGGCTCGAACCGCAGAAGCGCTGGGACCGGCTGCTGTCCGCCCTGCCCCGGCTGGTGGATCAACAGGTGAAGCTCCTCCTGCTCGGCGAAGGCGGCGCTCGCGCGGAACTCGAAGCGCAGGTGGCGGCGTTGGGGCTCGGTGACCGGGTGACGATGCCGGGCCATGCCGGCGATCCGCTGCCCGCTCTGAAAGGCGCGGCAGTGGCGGTGCTGACTTCGGACTATGAAGGCGTACCCGGCGTGCTGCGTGAAGCGCTGTCGGTGGGGACGCCGGTGGTCTCGACCGAATCGAGTGTTGCAGTGCGCGAGATCGTCCATGCGCCCGAACTGGGAACGGTGATCGACCGCGAGGACGCCGAGGGGCTGGTCGCGGCACTGGACCATTGGCTGCGTGCAGACGCGGTGCGGCCCGCGCCGGTCGCGGTGAGCGGCGATCCGATCGCGGAATATCTCGCGCTGTTCGATCGGCTAGTTGGGGAGAAGTAGCCGTCATCCCGGCGGAAGCCGAGATGACGAAGATCGATCACCGCAGCCTGATCTTCGCCCCCAGCCACAAGGTCCGCGGCAGGGCGCGTTCGATCACGCCGGGCCCGCTGATCCCGGCCTGAACCTCGGCATCGAAGATATTCTCTGCCCGCGCCTGGAGCGCGAAGCTGCGCGTGAGCGGCAGCACCGCACCGGCGTCGAGCGTGAAGGCGCCCTTCAAGGTTCGTGTGTTCTGGTCGTCCTCGAACTGCGGCCCGGCGTAGCGCGCGGTCAGCGAGGCGCCGGCATCGTCCCGGCTCCAACCGAGAGTCGCACTCGCCTGGTGGCGCGCGGTCTGGGCCGGGCGAAGCCCGTCGAGCGGCGCGGACACGCCCGAGGCGGAAACCCGCGAATCGGTATAGGCATAGGAAGCCCCCAGGCTGAGATCGCCCGACGTCCAGCGGCCGTCGAATTCGACGCCCTTCGCCGTCACCGCGTCGAGATTCCGGCGCTGGCGATAGAAGCCCGCCGCCGAGACGAACCCAACGCCGGGGAAGGTGCCGGGGCCCTGGGCAATCGTGACATTGGCGATCGCGCCGTCGAGCCGGTTCCAATAACCGGTCGTACGGAAGCTGAGCGTGCGGCTCGGCCGCCAGTCGGCACCGACCTCCGCACCGGTCAGCCGCTCCGGATCGAGCGCGGCGTTCGCCGCAGTCGCGTCGGCACCGGCCCGGAAGGGACGGTAGAGCTCGTTGAGTGTCGGCAGGCGCCAGCCACGATAGCCGGCCATGCGCAGGGTCACCGCGCCGAATCGCCAGGCCGCACCGGCCCGTCCGGTGGCTTCCCAGCCGTGACGATCGGGGAAGCGGCTGTCAGCCAACACCGGTCCCGGTGCCAGCGAAGTCTCGCGCAGCGATCCGCCCGTAATGTCCCAATGATCGAGCCGGCCGCCCAGGCTGAGCGTCAGCGGACCGCTTTCATAGCTGGCATCGGCAAAGCCGCCCACCGTCAGGCTCTCGCCGCCCGCGACCCGGCGGCGAGTGGGCAGGCCGGCGACATAGGTGAACAGCTCCTCGGTCTGGCCCGACACCCGGCGCAGGTCGCTGCCGAGACGCAGGGTCACCCCGCCGCCAATGGGTGGGGCGATCTCGAAGCGCGCGCCGATGCCGGTAGCGGGCACCGCATATTGGTCGAGCGTGGCGGTCGCCGTGGTCCGCGTATCGTTGACGCTGGCAAAGCCCGAGGCGAAACCGCGCGTCTGCAGATAGGCGAGGGCCGACCAGCCCCAGGTGCCGCGGCCGACAAGGCGGATGCTGGCATCGGCGCCCTCGCTCTTCACCCGGGTGAAATCGACGCCGCGATCGCGGTGGTCGGTAAAGGCGGAAAGATTGGCCTGCAGCTCGACATCGCCGCCAAGGTCGGTGACCGCGCGCAGCGCCGCCGCCGCCTGCTCATAGGGCGCCGGCCGATCCGCCGGGCCGCGATCACCCTCGACGATCGGCGTGAAACCGTCGCCTCGGGCATATTGGCCGGCAAGCGTGACGAAGCCGCGCCCCAGGGTTGCCGCGCCGACGCCCGAGACGTCGATGCTGTCGCGGCTGCCATAGAGCGCATCAAGGCCGAGGGCACCGAGCTGTGCGGGGCTGCCACTCTCCAGCTCGATCGTGCCGGCCAGCGCGCCCGGCCCGGCATAGCCGCTGCCGCCGCCCCGGACGATGCGGGCGCCGGCGAGACGATTGGGGAGATAGGCCGGAAAGGCGACCCAGCCGCCGAACGGATCGGCCTGGGGCACGCCGTCGAGCAGTAGCAGCGCCCGACTCGAGGCATTGCCGCCCAGGCCGCGCAGCGTAATGCCCTGTGAGGTCGGATGCGCCGAACGCGAATCGGAACGGCGGAACTGGGCGAGCCCGGCAGCATCGCGCAGCACATCTTCGAGCCGGCCGCTGGCGGTGCCGGCGATCCGCGCACGATCGATCGTCACCACATCATAGGCGGCATCGCCCGGAGGCGCCTCCAGCCCGCGCCCGGTGACGACAATCTCATCGGGATCACGGTCCTGGGCAAAGGCCGGCGCGGCGAGCAGCAAGCCCGCCACGATCCCCAGGCGCCTCACTTCGGCGCCACGGCGTCGGGACGGGCAGCGGCGAAGGCGGGCAGCGCGGCGCAGGCCGCGTCGATCGCGACCAGCCGAGGAAAGGCATCCAGCGGCGTGTCGAAGCGCCGGGCATTGTACATCTGGGGCACCAGGAACAGGTCTGCCACTCCCGGTGCATCGCCCCCAAGGAACGGGCCGTCCCCCGCCATCGCTTCCAGCGCGGTGAAACCTTCGGCGATCCAGTGGCGCGTCCAGTCGTTCCGCCCTGCCTCGTCCACGCCCATGTCCTTGAGCCGGCGCATGACGCGGAGATTGTTGAGCGGGTGGGTGTCCGCCGCGATCACCAGCGCCCGGGCCAGCGCGGCGGCGCGGGCATCGGGATCGGCGGGAATCAGCCTCGGCTCGGGAAAGCGCGCGTCGAGCCAGTCGAGGATCGCCAGGCTTTGGGTGATGACATGGCCGTCATCCGCCTCCAGCGCCGGCACGAAACCTTGCGGGTTGCGGGCAAGGTGCTCGGGGCTGCGCTGCTGGTTCTCGAGCAGCAGGATGTCGCGCCGCTCGACCGCCACGCCCTTGAGATTCAGCGCAATGCGGACGCGGTAGGAAGCCGAGGAGCGGAAATAATCGTAGAGGATCATGCCGCGCTCGTCGGTGGCTCGAGCGGCGTGGGTGCATCCTGGTCATAGCTCTTGCGCAGGCGCACCCGCCATTTGACCCGCGGACCCTGTTCGTCGGCGGCGCGGGCGGCGCGCTCCGCCTCGCTCTCCAGCGCGACCTTGATCATCGCCACGATCGGATCGGCCAGCGCCAGGCCGAGCACGCCGAACAGGGTACTCGCGAGGATCTGCGACGACAGGGTAAGCGCCGGCGGCATGTCGACCGTGCGGCGCGCGACCAGCGGCAGCACGACATAGCCGTCGAAATTCTGCACGCCGAAATAGATGATGATCGCCCAGATGCCGGTCTCGGTGCCGGCGCTGAAGCCAACCGAGACCATCATCACGCCCGAGATGAAGGCGCCGATATTGGGGATGAAGGCGAGCACGCCGGTGATGATGCCGAGCAGCAGCGCCATCGGCACCCCGGCGAACCACAGCAGGATCGCGGTGAGCACGCCTTCGAAGAGCATGCCGAGCAGGCGCCCGGCGAGCAGGCGGCGCATCGTCGTCGCCATGCGGCTGATCGTGACGGCGAAGGCGTCGCGCGCATCGCTCGGCACCAGCCATTGCAGCCCGCGCTCATAGATGCGCGGCTCCAGCGCCACGAACAGGCCGATGATCACGATCATCAGGAAGGAGGAGACCGCGCCGAACACCGAGCCGACCGCGGAGGTCAGCTTGCCGACGCTGCCCAGCGCCTCCTTGGCCAGGCCCGTCAGGTCCGAACGGCCCGGCATCAGCCCGAGCTCGGCCACCCATTGCGCCACCTTGTTGGCCTGCACTTCCAGCGTGGTGCGCAGCTGCTCCGCCTGAGCAGCGATCTGCATGCCGGTCAGGTAGAAGATGCCGCCGAAAAAGGCGATCACCAGCAGGATGACGATGACGATGCGCAGCGTGCGCGGGATCGGGAGGATGCGGCCGAGCAGGCGCGCGCCGCCATCCAGCATCGAGGCGAAGACCAGGCCGCCGAAGATGATCAGGATCGGCTGGACCAGCAGCACGAACAGCGCCACCGCTATGCCGAGGCCGAACCAGACGCTCGCCTTTTTCAGCTCGGCGCGGACCACGGGATCGCGCAGCTCGTTGGGGCCCGGCTCCTGGACGACATGGACCTTCGCGGATTCGAGCGCATCACTCATCACTGGTTATCCCGTTGGGGGTGGAGCGTGGTGCCGGCGCGGCCGGGACGGAAGGACTTGGGCCAGGTCAGCGGGTTCCAGCTGGCGCTGCCGTCGAGGCTGAAGGTGATGAACTCGGCGCGACCGCCGATATTCTCCCAGGGCACCGGCCCGCCCAGCCCGTTCTGCGAGAGCGGGAAGCGGCTGTCGGCCGAATTGTCGCGATTGTCGCCCATCAGGAACACCTTGCCCTGGGGCACCCGGATCTCGGGATAATTGTCGCCGCGCCCCGCACGGAAGCCGAGATCGACCGTGTCGTAGGACCGGCCATTGGGCAGGGTCTCGCGGAAGATCGGCAAGCGGCAGAACTGCTTGCCGCCGCGCGTGACGAGGAAGCCATGATAATGATCGTCGTCGCAGCGGGTGTTGGTATCGACCGGAATGTAGCGATCGCCCATCGCGCGGCGGGGCACTGCCTTGCCGTTCAGATAGACGATGCCGCCGCGCACCCCGATCATGTCGCCGGGCAGGCCGATCACCCGCTTGATATAGTCGGTATTGGTGCCGGGCGGGGTGACGATCACCACGTCGCCGCGCTCGGGCAGGCGTCCCAGGATGCGGCCGGGCATGTGCGGCAGCACATGGAAGGTCGGCGTCACCCAGCTATAGCCATAGGGATATTTGGTGACGACCAGCCGATCGCCGACCAGCAGCCCGGGCAGCATCGATTCGCTGGGAATGAAGAAGGGTTTGGCGATCAGGCTGTGGAAGCCGAGCACGGCGAGCACGAGCCACAGGATGCCGCGCGCCTCCGCCCACCAGTCGGTGTGCGGTCGGGCTTCGGCCTCTTCCTCGAACGCTTCGTGACTCAACGCGAGCTCGTCCGCCCCCATCAACCTTCCTTCACCGCCTCGATCATCACCATGGCGAACGCCCAGGGATGATCGTCCGTCAGCGTCAGATGCACCTTGGCGACGTGACCCGGAGGGGTGATGGCGTCAAGCCTCGCCTTCGCGCCTCCGGTCAATGCCAGCGTAGGCGCGCCGGAGGGCGCGTTGACGACACCGATGTCCTTCATGAACACGCCCGCCTTGAACCCGGTTCCCACCGCCTTGGAGAAAGCCTCCTTGGCGGCGAAGCGCTTGGCGAGCGTGGCGGCATAATTGTGCGGGCGGGTCTTCGCCTTGGCGATCTCGCGATCGGTGAAGCTGCGCTGCTCGAAACGTGTGCCGAAACGGTCCAGCGACTTCTGGATGCGTTCGATATTGCAGAGGTCGGAGCCGAGGCCGAGGATCATCTAGGGTCCCGTCCAGAGGAAGGTCAAAATGCTGGCCGGGGCGGCGAGCAGCATCAGGAACAGCCACCACCGGATGCCGTTCCCGCGCACATAGCTGATCCAGGCCAGGACCTGGAAGAGTATCGCAGGGGCAAGGATAATTCCTGCGCGCACTATCGCTCTGAGAAGCAGATCGCCGGGAGGGTCGGGAATCTTGCCGTAGAGAATCTCGATCGGAAGCAACGCCGCCCGGACGGCAAGCAGCAGCGGCAGCAGTGACACCAGCGCAAGCCCGATAGGCGCGCGGCGTGGCGACTTCACCGCGCCGCGTCCATCAGCGCGCGCATGTGGCGGATCACCGGTGCCAGGCCATCGAAGATCGCCTCGCCGATCAGGAAATGCCCGATGTTCAGCTCCATGATCTGCGGGATCGCCGCGATCGGGATCACATTGTCGAAGGTCAGGCCGTGGCCGGCATGGGGCTCCAGCCCCGCCTTCACCGCCAGCGCGGCGGCATCGGCGATGCGCTTGAGCTCAGCCTCGCGCGCGCCCTCCTCCAGCTCGCAATAGCGGCCGGTGTGCAGCTCGACGACCGGGGCGCCCAGCTGGAGCGCCGCGTCGATCTGGCGCTCGTCGGGCTCGATGAACAGCGAGACGCGGCTGCCATTGGCACGCAGCTTCTCGACCATCGGCGCGAGATGGTTGTGCAACCCGGCGGCATCGAGCCCGCCCTCGGTGGTCCGTTCTTCGCGCTTCTCCGGCACGATGCACACCGCGTGCGGACGCGCGCGCAGGGCGATCGCCAGCATCTCCTCGGTCGCCGCCATCTCGAGGTTGAGCGGCACGGTCAGCTGGTCGACCAGCCGGGCGATGTCGTCATCGGTGATGTGGCGGCGATCCTCGCGCAGGTGCGCGGTGATGCCATCGGCACCCGCCTCGACCGCGAGCAGCGCGGCGCGCACCGGATCGGGATAGCCCGAGCCGCGCGCGTTGCGCACGGTCGCGACGTGATCGATGTTCACGCCCAGGCGAAGCGGACCGCCCACCTCAGGCAATCGCGCGGCTGCCCGGCTTGGTCGCGGGAATCGCGGCCAGTTCGGGCGGGAGCTGGTCGGCCGGATAGGCCGGCACGTCCATCTTGAGCAGCGAGACGAGCGGCACGCCGACGTCCGCGGTACCGTTCGAACGGTCGACGATGCAGGCGGCGCCGAGCAGGTTTCCGGGATGCTTGCGGATCGCGGCGATGCATTCGCGCGACGACAGGCCCGTGGTTACGATGTCCTCGACCATCACGATCCGCGCACCTTCGGGAATCTCGAAGCCGCGGCGCAGCTGGAATTCGCCGTCCTCGCGCTCAACGAACACGGCCTTGCAGCCAAGTGCCCGCGCCGTCTCGTAGCCGGGAATGATTCCGCCGATCGCGGGCGAGACGACCATGTCGACTTCGCCGAACGACGCGCGAATCAACTTTCCTAGTGCACTGCACACACGCTCGGTTCGCGCAGGGTCCTCGAAAATACGCATCTTTTGCAGGAAGATGGGCGAACGAAGCCCGGAAGACAGGATGAAATGACCTTCGAGCAACGCACCTGCAGCACGAAACTCATCCAGAACTGCGTTGCCTTCCAATGCTCACTCCATCATTCCCGGGATTGTCGATTTCCCTTAGGACCAGCCTCTATCGACCGCAACGGCCGATCAAA
Organism: Sphingomonas sp. NIBR02145; assembly: GCF_027359115.1. Taxonomy (NCBI): domain Bacteria; kingdom Pseudomonadati; phylum Pseudomonadota; class Alphaproteobacteria; order Sphingomonadales; family Sphingomonadaceae; genus Sphingomonas; species Sphingomonas sp. NIBR02145. The sequence goes on from NZ_CP114791.1 coordinate 3,140,553, forward strand.
AAGGGTTGAGAATGGATGCATGACTCGTATACCCCGATTGCACTGGGGGTAATCCTTTCCCAGCCCGGGGCTCTTGCGGAACAGGGTGAAGATAGACGATGCGCATGCTTGGGTTGACTTCGATCCTCCTGGCGGCGGGGATGGCGTTCGCCACGCCCGCATCCGCCCAGGAGCCCGCCGCAAATGCCGCGGCACCGGTCGCCAACACCGCCGCTCCGGCGGCGGCCGCGACTCCCGCTATTGCTGATCCCACACTCGATGCCGCAGGCAAGCCGAAGACCAAGGCGGCCCCGGGCATCGGCCAGCCGATCGCCGATGCGATCTCGCTGCAGCCGCAGGTGACGCCCACCGGACGCGAAGCGCACTGGTTCCACAATGTGGTGCTGCTGCCGCTGATCACGATCATCTCGATCTTCGTGCTGATCCTGCTGCTCTGGGTGATCGTCCGCTATCGCCGCGCCGCCAATCCGACGCCGAGCCGGACCGCCCACAACACGCCGATCGAGATCGTCTGGACGCTGGTGCCGGTGCTGATCCTGATCGCAATCGCGGTTCCTTCGATCCGCCTGCTCGCCGCGCAGTTCAAGCCGGCGCCGAAGGATGCGATCACCCTCAAGGCGATCGGCAACCAGTGGTTCTGGAGCTATGAATATCCGGACAATGGCGGCATCCAGCTGACCGCGAACATGCTCAAGGAGCAAAGCCAGGTCGGCAAGGGCGAGCGCTTCCGCACCGATGCCGACGGCCCCCGCCTGCTGGCGACCGACACCCGCGTCGTGCTGCCGGTCGGCGTGCCGATCCGCCTGGTCACCACCGCGCAGGACGTGATCCACAGCTGGGCGGTCCCCGCCTTCTGGATCAAGCTCGACGCGGTGCCGGGCAAGCTCAACGAGACCAGCTTCATCATCGAGAAGCCCGGCCTCTATTTCGGCCAGTGCTCCGAACTGTGCGGCGCGCGCCATGCCTATATGCCGATCGCGGTCGAAGCCGTGTCGCCGGCCGAATTCGCCCAATGGGTGAAGTCGAAGGGCGGCACCATGCCGAACGAGGTTGCCGCTGCCGCAGCCGCCGAAGCCGCGCAGAACGCGGCCGCGCCGGCTGCCGAGACCAACGCCGCCGCCGAACCGGCCGCCACCAACGAGACCGCGCCGGCCGCCAATGCCGCCGCCGGCAACACGACGGGCAACTGAGATGACCGACACCGCCATCCACGCGCATGATCACGGGCACGACCATGCCCATGATCACCATGATGCCGATCACAAGCCGGGCTTCTTCGCCCGCTGGTTCATGTCGACGAACCACAAGGACATCGGCACACTCTACCTGATCTTCGCGATCGTCGCCGGCATCATCGGCGGCTCGATCTCGGGCCTGATGCGCGTCGAGCTCGCCGAGCCCGGCATCCAGTACCTGCCCTACTGGCTGAGTTTCCTGCACGGCAACGAGACCAAGTTCGACGACGCCATGCACTTCTGGAACGTGCTGATCACCGCGCACGGCCTGATCATGGTGTTCTTCATGGTCATGCCGGCGATGATCGGCGGCTTCGGCAACTGGTTCGTGCCGATCATGATCGGCGCGCCGGACATGGCGTTCCCGCGCATGAACAACATCTCGTTCTGGCTGCTGATCCCGGCCTTCCTGCTGCTGCTCGCCTCGCCCTTCGTCGGCATCGGCGCGGGCACGGGCTGGACGGTCTATGCGCCGCTCTCCACCTATGGCGAGCCCGGGCCGTCGGTCGACATGGCGATCCTGTCGCTCCACCTTGCCGGTGCCAGCTCGATCCTGGGCGCGATCAACTTCATCACCACCATCTTCAACATGCGCGCGCCGGGCATGACCCTGCACAAGATGCCGCTGTTCGTGTGGTCGGTGCTGATCACCGCCTTCCTGCTGCTGCTGGCACTGCCGGTGCTCGCCGCCGCGATCACCATGCTGCTGACCGACCGCAACTTCGGTACCGCCTTCTATGATCCGCAGTACGGCGGCGACCCGATCCTGTACCAGCACCTGTTCTGGTTCTTCGGCCACCCCGAAGTGTACATCATGATCCTGCCGGGCTTCGGCATCGTCAGCCACATCATCGCGACGTTCAGCCGCAAGCCGGTGTTCGGCTATCTCGGCATGGCCTATGCCATGGTCGCGATCGGCCTGGTCGGCTTCGTGGTGTGGGCGCACCATATGTTCACCACCGGCATGTCGGTGACGATCAAGATGTACTTCACCGCCGCCACCATGGTGATCGCGGTGCCCACGGGCGTGAAGATCTTCTCGTGGATCGCGACGATGTGGGGCGGCTCGATCAGCTTCAAGACCCCGATGGTCTGGGCGATCGGCTTCATCTTCATGTTCACCGTGGGCGGCGTCACCGGCGTGGTGCTCGCGAACGGCGGCGTCGACGACTATATGCAGGACACCTATTACGTCGTCGCGCACTTCCACTATGTGCTGTCGCTCGGCGCGGTGTTCTCGCTGTTCGCCGGCTTCTACTACTGGTTCCCGAAGATGTCGGGCCGGATGTACAGCGAGCTGCTCGGCCAGCTGCACTTCTGGTTCTTCTTCCTCGGCGTGAACATCCTGTTCTTCCCGATGCACTTCCTGGGCCTGCAGGGCATGCCGCGCCGCTATCCGGATTATCCGGACGCCTATGCGCTGTGGAACCATGTCGCGACGATCGGCTATTTCATCATGGCCGCGTCGATGGTGCTGTTCTTCGTCAACATCATCTGGGCGCTCGTCGCCGGCCGCAAGGCCGAGGGCAATCCCTGGGGCGAAGGCGCGACGACGCTGGAATGGACGCTGTCCAGCCCGCCGCCGTTCCACCAGTTCGAGACGCTGCCGGTGATCGAGGATCACGGACACCACTGAGCAGCGCCGAAAGGCTGACAATGCAAAGCGCCCCGGGAGGAGACTTCCGGGGCGCTTTCGTTTCGTCCCTGTCGCGTGAGGAGCGGATCTGGTCGCGACGCGGCCGAAAGTTCATCATCGCGAAAGATGCGATATCGAAACGATGCCCGGGACCACAGGGAGACAGAAGATGAAGTTCCTGCCCGCCGCCTTCGCGCTGCTGCTTGCCGCCATCCCCGCCGCCGAAGCGCAACAGGTCCCCGCGGCGCCCGACGCAGTCATCCAGATGAAGCCCTGGCGCACCCGCTGGGCAATGGAAGCCGAGGTTGGCGGCAGGAAGGGGCTCTACCTGCTCGACACCGGTGCGGGGATCACCCTCGTCTCGCCGGAAAGCGCAAAGCGGGCGGGATGCGAACCCTGGGGCCGGCTGACCGGTTACAACATGATGGGCACCCGTCATGATGGGCCGCATTGCGGAGAGACCGTACCGATCATGGTGGCCGGGACAACGCTCAAGCCGCCGATCCTCGGCCTTATCAACATGGGCAAGCTCAACCCCAAGGACGTCGATCTCGACGGGATCATCGGGCTCAACCTGTTCGAGGGCCGTACCGTGACCTTCGACTTCGCCGCAGGCGTGATGACGCTCGAATCGGAGGCAAGCCGTGCCGCGCGAATCGCGAAGATGCGCCCGCTGCGCATCCGGCTGAAGCGTGAAGTCGATGGCGGCGCGCTGGCGGTGATGGCCGCGGTGCCGTCGAAGAAGGGCACGCTCTGGTTCGAGCTCGATTCGGGCAATGGCGGCACCGTGCTCGCTTCGAAGCCGGTCGCCGGGCTGGTGGGCATGGACCCGGCGGTGGAAGGCAAGCAGCCGGCAGATTTCGAGATCCTCGGCGACATCCGTGCGACCACGCCGGACGCCTTCACGCCCGACATGATCATGGACGGCAATCTCGGCATGCCCTTCCTGCGCAATTGGGTGGTGACGCTGGACCTGGCGCGCGGCCTCGCCTGGATCGGCGAGCCGCCGGTGCCGCCCAGGCCCGCCGTGCCGCTCGATACCGCGGTGAAACACTGAACGGCCCAGCGGGGGTCAAATCGTCCACTTTGCCGCCGGCTCGTGCTGTCCTATAGCCGGTGGCACGACCATGAGCACTTCCGCCGCCACCGTTTCGCTTCCCGCCGACTGGCGTGACTTCCTCGCGCTGACCAAGCCGCGGGTGATGACCCTTGTCGTCTTCACCGGGCTTTGCGGCATGCTTGCCGCGCCGGCGCACATCCACCCGATCCTCGGCTTCACCGCGATCCTGTGCATCGCGCTGGGCGCGGGCGCGGCGGGTGCGCTCAACCAGTGGTACGAGGCGGATCTCGACGCCAAGATGAAGCGGACGCAGAAGCGCCCGCTGCCGGCCGGGCGGATGGACCGCCAGTCGGCGCTGCACTTCGGCGTGGGGCTGGCCTGTTTCAGCCTCGTGCTGATGTACTTCGCGATCAACCTGGCGGCGACCCTGATCCTCGCCGCCTCGATCCTGTTCTACGTGTTCGTCTACACGATCTGGCTCAAGCGCCGGACGCCGCAGAACATCGTGATCGGCGGTGCCGCCGGCGCCTTCCCCCCGATGATCGGCTGGGCGGCGGCGACCGGCGATGTCAGCACCATGCCGGTGCTGCTGTTCGCGCTGATCTTCCTGTGGACCCCGCCGCATTTCTGGGCGCTCGCGCTGTTCGTGAAGACCGACTACGCCAATGCCGGCGTGCCGATGCTGCCGGTGGTGGCGGGCGAGCGCACGACGCGCATCCAGATCGGGCTCTACACGATCCCGATGATCCTGTGCGCCGCCGCGCCCTGGCCGCTCGGCTTCACCGGCGCGATCTACGGGATCACCGCCGCGGTCATGTCCGGCCTGTTCCTCGCCATGGCGGTGCAGGTGGCGATCCGCCGCACCGGGCCGGATGACGACATGGCGCCCGAGAAGCGGCTGTTCAAATTCTCGATCCTCTATCTGTTCGTCGTTTTCGGCGCGCTCGTTATCGACAGGTGGTTCGCATGACCGATGATCTGATCCAGACTCCCGCGACTCCGCTCGAGGAGGCCGAACTGGTCCGCGCCCGCCAGCGCAGCCGCGCCGTGGTGATGGCGGTGCTGCTCGGGCTGTTCGTGGTGCTGGTGTTCGCGATCTCGATCGTGAAGATCCAGCTGGGCCACGCCGGATGAAGTGGCCGAGCCGCAACCTGCGCGTCGCCATCCTCGCCGGCATCGGCGTGTGTTCGATGACCGGGCTCGGCTTCGCGGCGGTACCGCTCTACCGGATGTTCTGCGAGGCGACGGGCCTGAACGGCACCACCCAGCGCGGACTGCGCGCGCCGGGCAGCGTCGGCCAGAAGATCACCGTAGCCTTCGATTCGAACGTGGCGAAGGGCATTCCCTGGAAGTTCCAGCCCGAACGCCGGTCGGACACGATCGATATCGGCGGGCGCGACATGGCGTTCTTCACCGCCACCAACACCGGCGACCATGAAGTGACCGGCACGGCGACGTTCAACGTCACCCCCACGTTCGTCGGCAAATACTTCACCAAGATCCAGTGCTTCTGCTTCACCCAGCAGACGCTCAAGCCCGGCGAGACGGTGCGCATGCCGGTGATCTTCTATGTCGATCCCAAGATTCTCGACGATCCGGATGCGCGCGACGTGCAGGAAATCACCCTGTCCTACACTTTCTACCCGTCCGAATCGCCCGCGGTGAAGGCAGCGGCGGCCACCGCGCACGGATCCTGAATCCGCCAGGCACGAGGGTTGTTGCGGGAAGCGAATTCGCGCCCTAAGCTCCGAGCAAAAGCTTAGGACAGGGAAGATCGATGGCCGGGGCAAAGAACCACCAATACCATATCCTTCCACCCAGCATCTGGCCGCTCTTCGGTGCATTTGCTGCCTTTGTGCTCGCCATCGGCGGCATCATGGTGATGCACAGCTACACGAGCGCCTATCTGGTCTTCTTCTCGGGCCTCGCGCTCGTGGCGATCACCATGTTCGGCTGGTGGGCCAAGGTTATCCAGGAAGCGCATGCCGGCGATCACACGCCGATCGTGCAGCTCCACCTGCGCTACGGCATGATCCTGTTCATCGCTTCCGAAGTGATGTTCTTCGTCGGCTGGTTCTGGGCCTGGTTCGACTTCTCGCTCTTCCCCTCGCACGTCGAGGCAGTCGGCGGGCAATGGCCACCCAAGGGCATGGAAGTGCTCAACGCCTGGCAGTTCCCGCTGCTCAACACGCTGATCCTGCTCTGCTCGGGCTGCACCGTGACCTGGGCGCACCACGCGCTGATCAACGGCGATCGCGAGGGGCTCAAGAAGGGCCTGTGGCTGACGGTGCTGCTCGGCATCTCGTTCAGCTTCTTCCAGGCCTATGAGTATATGGAGGCTCCCTTCCCCTTCAAGGCGGCGAGCGAGGGCGGCTCGAGCTATGGCGGCGCCTTCTTCATGGCGACCGGCTTCCACGGCTTCCACGTCATCGTCGGCACGATCTTCCTGATCGTGAACCTGGTGCGCGCGTACAAGGGCGACTTCACCCCGAAGCAGCATTTCGGCTTCGAGGCGGCGGCCTGGTACTGGCACTTCGTCGACGTGGTGTGGCTGTTCCTCTTCGCCTCCATCTATGTCTGGGGCGGCTGGGGCGCGCCGGTCCACGGCTGACGTGACCGACACGACCAACGATAATCCAGGGGGAGGCGGCCCGGTGTCGCCTCCCCCTATCCTTTCGGGGACCAGGGGCGCCTGCCCGCGCTGCGGGGCGGCCACGCTGTTCCGCAGCTTCGTCGGCTTTGCCGACAAATGCGGTGCCTGCGGGCTCGACTTCACCCGGTTCAACGTGGGCGACGGGCCGGTGGTGTTCCTAACCCTCGGCATCGGCGCGCTGGTCACCGGACTGGCGCTCTGGGTCGAATTCACTTTCCAGCCCGGCCTGCTGATCCATGCGCTGCTGTGGATTCCGATCACCGCCGCGCTGGTGATCCTGTCGCTGCGCTTCTCCAAGGGGCTGCTGCTCGCGCTCGAATATCGCAACCGCGCGGGCGAAGGGCGCGTTCGGGAGGAATGATGCCGCGTTTCCCGCTGATCCCGACGATCATCGTCGCGCTCGCCGTCGCCGCGATGATCGGCCTGGGCATCTGGCAACTCGAGCGCCGGAGCGCGAAGCTCGCCGCGCTCCAGCTCTATGCGCAGAATCTCGGCAAGCCGAAAATGGCCTTTCCACGCCTCCCAGTGGGAGACGAGAATCTCTTCCGCCGCGCCGATGCCTTCTGCCTCGAAGTGATCGACTGGCAACCCCAGGGCGGGCGCTCGATCAAGGGCACCAATGGCTATCGCCATATCGCCCGGTGCCGCACCGGCGCGGAGGGCCCGCTACTGCTGGTCGATATGGGCGTGGCGGCCAATCCGACATTCTTTCCTACATGGAGCGGCGGCAAGGTGACGGGCACGATCACCCATGCCCCCGATCACCGCCCGCTGCTTGCCGGCCTGTTCGACAGCGAACCCAAGCATTTGATGCTTATTTCGGAAAGCGCCGCGCCGGGCCTCGAACCGACCGCGAAACCCGACCTGTCGAGCGTGCCGAACAACCATCTCTCCTATGCGGTGCAATGGTTCCTGTTCGCGCTTATCGCCTCGGTGATCTACGTCCTCGCGCTGCGCTGGCGGCAGAAGCCGAAAGCCTGACCAACGCACTTTCAGTTCCCCGGCGAAGGCCGGGGTCCAGTTGCATAACGCGTCTCAAATCTCGACGACGAGAGCCGCCTAAACATAGCCTATCTTGTCCCCCTCCCCGCTCCCCGCTAGGCCCCGCCCTCATGCAATATCAGAGCACCCGAGGCGCTGCGCCGCTGCTTGGCTTCCGTGACGTGACGCTCGCCGGCCTGGCGAGCGACGGCGGTCTGTATGTCCCGACCAGCTGGCCGAGCTTCAGCCGCGAGCAGATCGAAGGCCTCAAGGGCCTGTCCTATGTCGAGACCGCGGTCCGCGTGATGCTGCCCTTCACCGGCGACGACCTCAGCGAGGACGAGCTCCGCGCGCTGTGCGAGCAGGCCTATGGCCGCTTCTCCCAGGCTGCGGTCACCCCGCTCGCCCAGCTCGATCATCGCCACTTCCTGCTCGAGCTGTTCCACGGCCCCACCCTCGCCTTCAAGGACGTCGCGCTCCAGCTGCTCGGCCTGCTCTTCGAGAAGTTCCTGACCGGCAGCAGCGAGCCGCTGACCATCGTCGGCGCGACATCGGGCGACACCGGCAGCGCCGCGATCGACGCGGTCGCCGGGCGGCACGGCGTCGACATCTTCATGCTGCACCCCAAGGGCCGCGTCTCCGACGTGCAGCGCCGCCAGATGACCACGGTGCTGGCGCCCAACGTCCACAACATCGCGATCGAGGGCAGCTTCGACGACGCGCAGGCGATGGTGAAGGCGCTGTTCAACGACGCCGACTTCTCCGGCCGCTTCCGCCTGAGCGCGGTCAACTCGATCAACTGGGCCCGGCTGATGGCGCAGGTGGTCTATTATTTTTACGCCGCCGTCCGTCTCGGGGCGCCGGCGCAGAAGGTCGCCTTCGCGGTGCCGACCGGCAATTTCGGCGACGTCTTCGCCGGCTATGTCGCGGCGCGCATGGGCCTCCCCATCGAGCGGCTGGTCGTCGCCACCAACGTCAACGACATCCTCCATCGCGCGCTGTCGAGCGGCGACTATTCGGCGGGCACCGTCACGCCGACCGCCGCGCCGAGCATGGACATCCAGGTCAGCTCCAACTTCGAGCGGCTGCTCTCCGATCTCGCCGGCGGCAGCGTCGCCGAGCAGATGGCCGGCTTCGAATCGAGCAAGGCGATGCGCCTGACCAATGCCCAGACCGAAGGCGCAGCCAGGATCTTCGCGAGCGACCGGATCACCCCGGACGAAATGAACGCCGCGATGCGCTGGGCCTCGGCCGAGGCGGCGCAGGTGATCGACCCGCATACCGCGATCGGCCTCGCCGCCGCGCGCCGCGCGGACATCCCCGCCGATGTTCCGGTCGTCACCCTGGCGACCGCGCACCCGGCCAAGTTCGCCGACGCCGTCGAGCGCGCCACCGGCATCCGCCCGTCGCTGCCGGCACGCGTGGGCGACCTGTTCGAGCGGCAGGAGCGCTACGACGTGCTGCCCGGCACGCTCGACGCGGTGCGCGCCTATATCGCCGAGCGCGCCAGGCCGCGCGGCTAAACCCTCATCCGCAAATAATCGTCATCCCCGCGAAGGCGGGGATCCAGAGTCACGCAGGACATCGCTCTGTTACTCTGGATCCCCGCCTTCGCGGGGATGACGGGCGTTTTGTTGCGTTCTAAAGACCCCCCATGGACCTCATCACTCTCACCGGCGAGCCCTGGGCCGATTACGGGCTGGTCGACAGCGGCCATGGCCGCAAGCTCGAGCGCTATGGCAAATATCGCTTCATTCGCCCCGAGCCCCAGGCGATGTGGGCGCCCGCGTCCGAAAACTGGGACGCGCATGGCGAGTTCGTACCCGGCGCCGATGAGGATGGCGGCGGCCGCTGGAACTTCACCAAGCCGGTGCCGAGCGAAGGCTGGCCGCTGCGCTGGGAGGAAGTGCGCTTCACCGCGCAGAACACCCCCTTCCGCCACCTCGCCTTCTTCCCCGACATGTCGCCGGTCTGGCACTGGATGCGGTCGCAGATCGACGGGATGGACGCGCCCGAGTTCATGAACCTGTTCGGCTATACCGGCGTCGGTTCGCTCGCGATGGCCGCCAAGGGGGCCAAGGTCACCCATGTCGACGCCTCGAAGAAATCGGTGGCCGAAGGCAAGGCCAATGCCGCGCTGTCGGGCATGGAGGATTTGCCGATCCGCTGGATGATCGACGACGCCGCCAAGTTCACCGCGCGCGAAGTGCGGCGCGGACGGCGCTATGACGGGATCATCCTCGATCCGCCGAAATGGGGCCGTGGGCCGAACGGCGAAGTGTGGAAGCTGGAAGAGGGCCTGCCCGGCCTGATCGCCGACACGACAAAGCTGCTCGATGCCAATTCTCGCTTCCTGTTCCTCACCGTCTATGCCGTGCGCATGTCGGCGCTGGCGATCGGCGAGCTGCTCCGCCAGCATGTGTCGCACCTGCCGGGCAAGGTGGAATGCGGCGAACTCGCGGTGCGCGAGGAAGCACGCGGGCTCGAACTGCCGACCGCGATCTTCGCGCGCTGGAGCCGCGGCTGATGGGACTCTCGGTATTCCTGGCGACCGCGGTGGCGGACACGGTCGAGGGCCGCCGCCCGGGCGGGCGCCACGCCATGCTGATCTATGTCTCGGCCGACAGCTTCGAGGAAGCCCAGGCCAAGGCCGCCGGCGTCGCGCTCGGCACCGGCTGGATGCTGGTCCGGCTGGAAAAGGGCATGGAAGTCGCCGATCCGGGCGCGACCGAGGACCCGGTCCTGCGCGCCGCCGCCGCCGATGCGCTGGCGGATGGCTCGGCGATGGTCGTCTATGGCGACGAGCTGCCGCCCGAGGCCTGAGCTAGCGCCATTTGCCTAAACCGCTCCCCGGCGAAAGCCGGGGAACAGGTTTGCAGGACGGCACCCTCAGCCAATATTGACCGCCAGGCGCTTCAACCGGTTGGAAAGATAGGACGCCACCAAGGGCGCAATCCGACACGCGCGCCTGCTGGAGAATAAGGACCGCAAAAACCGCGCTTGGCCTGTACTTCGTGTACTTCCAAAACGGATCTAGTTCCGCCCCATTCGTACCGCCGCCCCCGCCACGAACGGGCAGCCCGCCATCAGCAACAGGCTTACCGCGCCGAGCAGCTTGAGCGCACCCGGCTGCTCGGCGGTGGCGCCGAAGATCAGCAGCGGCACGGCGAAGGGCAGCATCACCAGCCCCGCCAGCGCCCCTGCCCCGCGCAGCCCGGCGACGAGCGCGGCAGTGGCAACACCCAGCGCGGCCAGTCCCGGCGTGCCGATCAGCAGCGCAAGCAGCAGCGGCACCAGCGCATCGCCGGGCAACTGGAGCAGGCCCGAGGCGATCACCGTCGCGACGAGCAGTGCCGGCGCAAAGCCCAGCCAGTGCCCGGCGACCTTGGCGGCAGCGATCCCGGCATCGGGCAGCCCGCGCACCGCCAGCTGGTCGAGCACCCCGCTCTCCAGGTCGGGCGCGACCAGCCGCTCGACCGGGAGCAACGCGGCGAGCAGCGCCGCCGCCCAGATCACCCCCGGCGCGATGCGGGCGAGCAGCTTCCCATCGGGGCCGACCGCAAAGGGGAAAAGGATCGCAACGAGCAGGAAGAACACGACAGGCAGCGCCAGTCCGCCGGTGCTCCACGCCCGCCGCAGCTCGCGCCAGACGATCGCGGCATAGGCGCTCACAGCGCAACCTCGCGGACATCAGGCAGTGCGATCGGCAGATGGGTGGCGACCAGCGCGATGCCGCCGGCGGCACGGTGGCCGGCAATCAGCCCCTCGAGCAACGCCACCGAAGCCACATCCAGCCCATTGGCCGGCTCGTCGAGCAGCCAGATCGGCGCCCCGCCCGCCACCACCCGTGCCAGCGCGGCGCGCCGCCGCTGGCCGGTGGAGAGCATGCGGACGGGCACCCGGGCAATGTCGGCGAGCCCGACCGCGGCCAGCGCGTCCGGCACCGCGTCGCGCCTGCCGTCGAGCCCGGCCCAGAAGCCCAGCGCGTTGCCCAGCGGGAGTTCGGGATCGAGCGCCGGCGCCTCGGCCATCAGCGCGCGGTCGCCCTCGACTTCGACGCTGCCGGCGGCGGGCGCGAGCAGGCCGGCGGCGATGCGGATCAGGCTCGACTTGCCGACGCCATTGGGCCCGCTGACCAACGCCGCCTCACCCGGCGCCAGCACCAGGTCCAGCCCCTCGAACAGCAGCCGCCCCCCACGCAGGCAGGCCACCCCTTCAAGGGCAAGGCGGGTCACTCGGCCGAGTCTTCCAGCGCGTGCATGTCGTCGTCGGACAGGCCGAAATGATGTCCGACCTCGTGGACCACGACGTGGTTGACCAGCGATTCGAGCGTCACCCCGGTGTGCACCCATTCGTCGAGTAGCGGCCGGCGATAGAGGTGGATCTCATCGGGCATGGTCACCCCGTCCCAGGCCGATTTCTCGCCGACGGGGCGCCCGCGATACAGACCGGTCAGGTCGAACGGATCCTCGATGCCCATGGCGTCGAGCGTCTCGTCATCGGCGAAGTCCTCGATCACCAGCACGATGTCGGCGAGATAGCCCTGGAAGGGCTCGGGGATGCGCGCAAGGGCAGCGCGGGCGAGGCGCTCGATAATGGCGGCGTCTGGGGCTTGCCCGGTCATGTCGCCCGGAATAGGCCGGGGAACGGAGCTACGGCAAGGAGGCAGTGATGGTTGCGCGGTTGACGGATGGACTTCGCGAGGAATCGCTCGCCGCGCTGCCCGGCTGGACCTGGGACGCGGAACGCGATGCGATCACCCGCAAGTTCGAGTTCCGGGATTTCAACCAGGCCTTCGGCTTCATGACCCGCGTAGCACTGATCGCCGAAAAGGCCGATCATCACCCCGAATGGTCGAATGTGTGGAACAAGGTCGAGATCCTGCTGACCACGCATGACGCCGACGGGCTCTCCACCCGCGACATCCAGATGGCGCAGCAGATCGACGCGCTGCTCTGAGCGTTACTTGAACGCGCGACGCTGCAGCTTGCGCAGCGTACCGGGCATCCAGCGCTGCATGAACCAGAGCCGGTGGGCGGTCTTGCCGACCCGGGTATGGACGTCCTTGCGCACATCCAGCATGTGGCGGACCGTCTTCACCACTTCGCTCACCGGGGTGATCTCAAGCCCGGCAGCAGTCACCGATTCGCGCACGTTGCGGTTCGAGTCCTGGGTGACGTGGTTGAGCAGCGGCGTGTCGATGAAGCTCGGCATCAGCGAGCCGACATAGATGCCCTCATGCCCCCATTCGGCGTTGAGCGCCTCGGCAAAGCCGCGCATCGCGAACTTGCCGGCGCTGTAGATCGACATGCCGGCATTGCCCGATATGCCGGCGGCCGAGCTGGTGATGATCATCGCCGACCCCGGCGTTGCCTTGAGCAGGGCGTGCGCGGCGCGGGCACCATGAACGACGCCGTTGATGTTGATCGCCAGGCCGCGCTCGATGTCGGCATCGGACATCGTCTCGAGCTGTCCGCCCACCGCGATCCCGGCATTGTTGAACAGGAAGTCGAGCCGGCCGCCGCTCTTGCTCGCGAAATCGGCCAGCGCTTTCACCCAGGCATCGCGGTCGCGCACATCCATCGCATAGGTCTCGGCGCCAGGGACTGTCGCCTTTGCCGCTTCGAGGCCGTCCGCGTTGACGTCGGCCAATCCTACCAGCCAGCCATCCGCCGCCAGGCTCTGCGCCACCGCCAGACCGATACCCGACGCGCCGCCGGTGATGAATGCCGCCTTGGCCATTGCCCCACTCTCCCTTTTTTGACCTTTGCCATTTCATCTCGCACAACGCTGCACGATGCCAGAGCAAAGCCGCTCCGTTACCTTCAAAAATGTCAGCAAGGTCTGGCCGGGGGGCGTGAAGGCCGTCGATGGCATATCGCTGGAGGTTGCGGCGGGCAGCTTCGTCGCACTTGTCGGTGCCTCGGGCTCGGGCAAGTCGACCCTGCTCAAGATGGTCAACCGGCTGATCGAACCGAGCGAAGGCGCGGTGCTGGTCGGCGGCGAGCCGGTGGATGCCGGCCCCGCGCCGGAACTGCGGCGGCGCATCGGCTATGTCTTCCAGAATGTCGGGCTGTTCCCCCATATGCGAGTGGGGGAGAATGTCGCGATCGGGCTGCGGCTGGCGGGCGAGAAGGATAGCGCCGGGCGCGTGGCCGAGCTGCTGGAACTCGTCGAGCTGCCGGCCGACATGGCCACGCGGATGCCGGATGAACTTTCGGGCGGGCAGCGCCAGCGCGTCGGCGTGGCGCGGGCGCTGGCAACGGGACCGGGCATATTGCTGATGGACGAGCCGTTCGGCGCGCTCGATCCGGTGACGCGCGACGGCCTGGGCAAGGCGATCCGCGCGCTGCACGACCGGATGGGGCTCACCACGATCCTGGTCACCCACGACATGGCCGAGGCGCTGCTGCTCGCCGATCGCGTGCTGGTGATGGAGAAGGGCCGCATCGTCGCCGATGCCAACCCGCGCGACCTGCTTGCCGGCAAGGGCGGCGCGGCAGCGGATGCACTGGTCGCGGTACCCCGCGCGCAGGCGCACCGGCTGGCGGAGCTCGAGCCCTGAGCGGCGCGCTCGCCCGGGTGCCCGAGCTGCTCGCCCAGCATCTGCTGCTGGCGCTGGCGGCACTGCTGCTCGGACTGGTGATCGCACTGCCGCTTGCCGTGCTCTCCGCGCGCAACCGCCTCGTGGGGCGGATCGCTCTGGGTTTCGCCAGCCTGGTCCAGACGATCCCCAGCCTGGCGCTGCTCGCGCTGTTCTACCCGATCCTGCTTTCGCTCTCCTCGCTGGTCGGCGGCGGGATACCGGCATTGGGCTTCCTGCCCTCACTGCTCGCGCTGTCGCTCTACGCGCTGCTGCCGATCCTGCGGAACGGTGTGACCGGGCTCGCGACGATCGACCCGGCGGTAATCGAGGCGGCGGACGGCGTCGGCATGACCGCGATGCAGAAGCTGTGGCTGGTCGAGACGCCCTTGGTGCTGCCGGTGCTGATGGCAGGCATCCGCACCGCCGCGGTCTGGACGATCGGCGCGGCGACGCTCTCCACCACCGTCGGCCAGCCGAGCCTGGGCGACCTGATCTTCGCCGGGCTGCAGACCCAGAACTGGTCGCTGGTTCTGACCGGCTGCATCGCCGCCGCCTGCCTGGCGCTGGCGGTCGACGGGCTGCTCGGACTGGCGGAATATGGCATTGCCAGGCGCAGGCGCGCGCTGGCCTGGGCAAGCCTCGGCACCCTGCTGGTCGCGGTTGCCGTGGCGCTCGTCCCGGCCCTGCCCTCGGCACGCGGCACGGTGACGATCGGCGCCAAGGGCTTCTCCGAGCAATATATCCTCGCCCGGCTGATCGGGCATCGGCTGGAGGCGGCGGGCTACAAGGTCCGCTACCGCGAGGGGCTGGGATCGGCAGTCGCGTTCAGCGCGCTCGCGAGCGGCGATGTCGACGTCTATGTCGATTATTCCGGCACGATCTGGACCAACGAGATGCGCCGCAGCGACGTACCGCCGCGCGACGCGATCGTCGCCGGCGTCGCC
Organism: Sphingomonas sp. NIBR02145; assembly: GCF_027359115.1. Lineage (NCBI taxonomy): Bacteria > Pseudomonadati > Pseudomonadota > Alphaproteobacteria > Sphingomonadales > Sphingomonadaceae > Sphingomonas > Sphingomonas sp. NIBR02145. Next base: position 3,155,648 of record NZ_CP114791.1, read on the forward strand.
AAATGGGCGCAGGACAGGCACAGGGTCACCCTGCTCGGCTCGCTCGGCTTCGAGAACGCCTATGCATTTGCGATGCGCGGCGACGATGCCAGGAAGCGCGGCATCGCCAGCATCGCCGACCTCGCGCCGATCGCCGGCAGCCTCAGCCTCGCCACCGATGTCGAGTTCCTCGAGCGGCCCGAATGGGCGGCGGTGAAGAAGGCCTATGGCCTGAGCTTCAAATCCGCCCATCCCTATCAGCCGACCTTCATGTACCGCGCGCTGGCGAGCGGCACGGCGGACGTGATCCCCGCTTTCTCCTCCGACGGGCGGATCGCGGCGGACAAGCTGGCGGTGCTCAGCGATCCCAAGGGCGCGATCCCCGGCTATGACGCGATCCTGCTGCTCACCCCGAAGCGCGGCGACGATGTCCGCTTCCAGGCCGCACTCCGCCCGCTGATCGGCGCGATCCCGGTCGAGCGGATGCGCGAGGCAAACTATATGGTCGATCGCGACAGTAACAAATCAAGTCCCGACGAAGCCGCGCGCTGGCTGGAGCGTGGACTCGCCCGATGAACTTCTGTTATCGCTACCAGATACAAGAAAAGAGGAGAGTGAAATGCGGCCTGGCCTGAAGCTGTTGCTGTCGACCACCATGATCTGGGCCGCATCGCCCGCTTTTGCACAGCACGCGCCGACAACGCTGTCTGGCCAGCAGATCGCCAATCCCGCCAAATGGCCGACCGCCGGCTCGCAGGGCCTGGTCGATCCCGCGACCGAGAAATTCATCACCGATCTGATGGCGCAGATGACGCTGGAGGAGAAAGTCGGCCAGATGATCCAGGCCGATATCGGCGCGATGAAGCCCGAGGAGCTGCGCCAATATCCGCTCGGCTCGATCCTGGCCGGCGGCAGCTCGCCGCCGCTCGGCGCACCCGATCGCTCGCCCCAGGCCCCCTGGGTGGAGACCGCCAAGGCCTTCCGCGCCGTCGCGATGGAACCGCGCGGCAAGCATGCCCCGATCCCGCTGATCTTCGGCATCGACGCGGTGCACGGCAACAACAACGTGATCGGCGCGACGATCTTCCCGCACAATGTCGGGCTCGGCGCGATGCACGATCCCGCGCTGATCCGCCGCATCGGCAAGGCGACCGCGGAAGAAACCGCCGCGACCGGGCCCGACTGGGCGTTCGGCCCGACCCTCGCCGTGCCGCAGGATGATCGCTGGGGCCGCAGCTATGAAGGCTATTCGGAGGACCCTGCGGTGGTCCGCTCCTATGGCGGCGAGATGATCCTGGGGCTGCAGGGCGAACCCGGCACCAGGGATCGTATCCAGAAGGGGCGGGTCGCAGCTTCGGCCAAGCACTTCCTCGGCGATGGCGGCACCTTCGAGGGCGTCGACCAGGGCGATACCCGCGTCTCCGAGGATGAACTCATCAAGACGCACGCGCAGGGCTATGTCCCGGCGATCCAGGCGGGCACGCTCACCGTGATGGCCAGCTATTCGAGCTGGAACGGCGCCAAGATGCACGGCAACAAGTCGCTGCTCACCGATGTGCTCAAGGGCCGGATGGGCTTTGAAGGCTTCGTCGTCGGCGACTGGAACGGCCATGGCCAGGTGCCGGGCTGCACCAAGGAGGACTGCGCCCAGACCTTCAATGCCGGGCTCGACATGGCGATGGCGCCGGACAGCTGGAAGGGCCTGTTCGAGAGCACGGTGCGCCATGCCAAGGACGGCACCATCCCGATGGCGCGCATCGACGATGCGGTGCGCCGCATCCTCCGCGTCAAGGTGAAGCTCGGCCTGTTCGATCCGGCCCGCCCCTATGAAGGCAAGGCCGGGGTGCTGGGCAATGCCGAGCACCGCGCGGTCGCCCGCGAGGCGGTGGCCAAGTCGCTGGTGCTGCTCAAGAACACGGGCGTGCTGCCGGTAAAGGCTTCCGCCAACGTGCTGGTCGCCGGGCCCGGCGCCGATTCGATGGCGCAGCAGACCGGCGGCTGGACACTGAGCTGGCAGGGCGACGGCAACGACAATTCGATGTTCCCCAACGGCCAGACGATCTTCTCGGGCATTGCCGAAGCCGTGAAGGCAGGCGGCGGCACCGCGACGCTTTCGGCGGACGGCAGCTTCACCGCCAAGCCCGATGTCGCGATCGTCGTGTTCGGCGAGCAGCCCTATGCCGAAATGCGCGGCGATATCCCGACGCTGGAATTCCAGCCCGGCGACAAGCAGGCGCTGGCCCTGCTCAAGAAGCTCAAGGCCGCCGGCGTGCCGACCGTTTCGGTGTTCCTCTCGGGCCGGCCGCTCTGGGTGAACCCGGAGATCAACGCCTCCGACGCGTTCGTCGCCGCCTGGCTGCCGGGCAGTGAAGGCGCGGGCGTGGCGGACGTGATTATCGGCGACAAGGCCGGCAAGCCGCGCAAGGACTTCAACGGCACGCTGTCGTTCAGCTGGCCCAAGACCGCGGGCCAGTTCACCCTCAACAAGGGCAAGCCGGGCTATGACCCGCTGTTCGCGCTCGGCTATGGTCTGAGCTACGCCAAGCCGGGCAAGGTCGCCCTGCTGGGCGAGGATCCGGGCTTCGATGCCTCGTCGCTCAACACCAGCGTCTATTTCGCCAAGGGCGTGACGCCCAAGCCCTTCTCCTTCGCCACCGAATCGAAGATCACCCGCGCGCCGATCGACGGGCCCCAGACCCAGGAAGGCGCGCAGCAGCTGAGCTGGACCGGTGGCCAGGCGCGGCTGAGCATCGGCGGAGGCGCGCCGATCAACCTTGGCCGCGAAGCCAATGGCGACCTGTCGCTCGCCCTCACCTACCGCCTCGATCGCGCGGCGAGCGGGCCGGTGACGCTCGGCATGGGCAATGGCAAGGGCCTGGATGCGACCAGCCTGTTCACCGGCGAGACCGGCACCTGGCGCACGGTGAAGATCCTGCTCAAATGCTACCAGACCAACGGGACCGACATGAACGCAGTGTCGGCACCGGTGGTGGTGACCGCTTCGGATCCGCTGGTGTTCAGCCTGTCCGACGCGCGGATCGTCTCCGATCCCGCCAACTCGATCTGCCCGGGTACGCCGAAGTGACGATGGTCGCGGGCGATCCGATCGAGACGGTCGCGATTGCCCGCGGCCGGTTTCGCGCCGAGCTGCTGACGCTCGGCGCTTCGCTGCGCATGCTGGAGGTGCCCGATCGGCACGGCAATCCGGCGAATGTGGTGCTCGGTTTCGCGAACCTCGAAAACTATCGCGGGCAGCCCCGCTTCTATGGCGCGGTTGCCGGGCGCTACGCCAACCGGATCGGCGGCGCGCGCTTCACGCTCGACGGCGTCGAGTACCGCATCACCGCGAATGACGGGGCGAACAGCCTTCATTCCGGGCCGCTCGGGCTCGACCAGCAGATCTGGAAGATCACCGCGCGATCGACGGAGTCGGTCACCTTCCGGCATGTCAGCCCGGCCGGGCATAACGGCTTTCCCGGCACGCTGGCGATGGAAGCGCGCTACACGATCGAGGAGGACGGGCTCGCCATCGCGCTGAGCGCGACCACCGACGCGCCTACTGTCGTGAACCTCACCCACCACGCCTATTTCAACCTGGCCGGCGAGGCGAGCGGCGCGACGATCCTCGATCACCTGCTACGGATTTCCTCCAGCCGCACCACGCCGGTCGGCCCGGGACTGATCCCCACAGGGGCATTCGCGGAAGTGACCGGCACACCCTTCGATTTCCGCGCCCCGCGGCGGGTCGGCGAGCGGATTGGCGCGGACGATGCGCAGCTGAAGCTCGGCCATGGCTATGACCATAATTTCGTGATCGACGGTGCTCCGCGCTGTGTCGCCACGTTATTCGATCCGGGCTCGGGCCGGGTGCTCGACCTCCATTCCGGCGAGCCCGGGCTGCAATTCTATTCGGGCAACCATCTGGCAGGCGGCGCGCCGGGCACGAGCGGGAAAACCTATGTCACGCGCCAGGGGCTGTGCCTCGAGCCGCAGAAATTCCCCGACAGCCCTAACCGGCCGGAATTCCCGTCGGCACGGCTCGATCCGGGCGAGTCTTACCGCCACGACATCGCCTTCCGCTTCCGAACGGCGGAAAGTGTCGAGCAGGCCTTTGGTCAGGTCATGGACTGATAAAGGCAGCACCGGCAATAAACACCCCAGTTGCGGCTACAAGAATAGCGTGTAAATTTCGGAAGCCGATGCTCGGGAGACTATTATGCTCGCGGTCTTGCTTGCTTTTATGAACGACCCTGCTCTGTCTGACCTGCCTCGACAATGGGCGCAGTTCAGTCGAACCGGGGCACTCAATCATATCAGCGAAAATATCGACATCGCGACCGGGGACCGGGGCACGGACGCGGAATTCCGATACATCCTTCGTCGCACCAAAAATTCGCTCAACGCGGTACCGGAAATCGCATGGGCCGACAGCGCTACATGCCCTGCCGTCAGGTCCGTCATCGCCTCCATGCGGAAAATTCAAGTGCCGTCACCGGCACCCTATGGCCTGGAGGACAAATCCACGGCGCTCACGCTGGATGGCACGGGCTATTCGCTCACGGCGCCGTCCTCGGATAACATGGGCAAGCTGACGATTAGTTCGAACATAGGCACTCCGCTTGCGGCCTGGGTCGATACGTCTCTCAAGCAACTTGAGGCGTGCTGGAGAACAACGGCTTCCTAACCCGTCATGCAAAAAGCGGTCGTTTACGGGCTCACGCCCTGGTTCGCCTTGCGCTCGGCCTGGAAGATCTTGTTGACGATCCGCCACTCGCCATCGGCCTTCACCAGCGAGAGATAATCGACAAAGCGCACGGCCGGGTAGTCGAGCACCACCTTGGCCATGCCGACATTGCCGGTGACGTCGAGGCTCTCGATCGAGCGCTTGCGCTGGGCCTCGTCTGCGGCGGGCTTGCCCGTCGCGGCGGCGGCGATGAAGTCGGCGAGAGTCCGCTCGGCAAAGGCGCCCTCGCGGTTCCAGTAGAGCATCGCCTTGGGATGGAATGCGGCGGAGAATTCGGCCGCGCTGCCGGTCGCATGGCCGGCGAGATAGTGGTTCACCGCGGCGCGGGCGCCCGCCTCGTCCTTTTCCTGCGCATGGGCAGGCAGGGCGGCGAAACTGAGAGCGGTGGCGACAAGCAGGAAACGCATGGAGACCCTCCGTTGCAGGAAGATCCCCATGCTAGCATCCGATGACCGGGCATGCACCCGGCCCGGGCCGAACGTCGCGCAGGCGGGACGAACAACCAATACTCCCCTCCCCCTGGAAGGGAGGGAAAGTGGGCCCTTACAGGGTCGGCTTGCCGTCGATGCGGCGCGGGATGCCCGCGTCGCCGTCGCGCAGGTCCGCTGGCAGCAGTGCCGCCGGCAGGTCCTGATAGGCAACCGGGCGCAGGAAGCGGTCGATCGCCAGCGTGCCGACCGAAGTGCTGCGACCATCCGCCGTCGACGGGAACGGGCCACCGTGGACCTGCGCGTCGGTCACTTCGACACCTGTCGGCCAGCCATTGGCGAGGATGCGCCCGGCGAGCCGCTCGAGCAGCGGCAGCAGCTTGGCTGCGACTTCCGTATCGGCATCGTCGAGGTGCAGCGTCGCGGTGAGCTGGCCCTCGAGCAGCGACACGACCTTGAGCAGCTCCTCGATCGTCGCGCAGCGCACCAGCAGCGAAGCGGCACCGAAGACTTCCTCGGCATGGCTCGGATCGGCGATGAAGTCCGCGCCGGTCATCGTGAACAGCGCGGCGCGGCCGCAGCTCGCCGAGCCTTCCTGGCCCTGCGCGACCTGGTTCAGCCCCGGCGCGGCGGCCCAGCGGGCAACGCCCTGCTCATAGGCCTTGAGGATGCCCGGGGTGAGCATGGTCTGTGCTGCCGCGCCGGAAACCGCCTCGGTCGCAGCGGCGAGGAAGCGATCGAGCGCGGGACTCTCCAGCGCGAGGACCAGGCCCGGATTGGTGCAGAACTGGCCGGCACCCATGGTCAGGCTGCCGATATAGGCCTTGCCCAGCGCCTCGGCGCGCGACTCGAGCGCGGCGGGGAGCAGGAAGACCGGGTTGATGCTGCTCATCTCGGCATAGACCGGGATCGGCACCGGGCGGCTCGCGGCAAGCTTCATCAGCGCCGTGCCGCCGCCGCGCGAGCCGGTGAAGCCCACCGCCTTGACCACCGGGTGGCTGACCAGCGCCGAGCCGACTTCGTTGCCCGCGCCGTTGATCAGCGAGAACACGCCCTCGGGCATGCCGGTCCGCGCGACCGCACGCTCGATCGCGCCGGCGACCAGTTCCGAGGTGCCGGGATGCGCCGAATGACCCTTCACGATCACCGGGCAGCCCGCGGCGAGCGCCGAGGCGGTGTCGCCCCCGGCAACCGAGAAGGCGAGCGGGAAGTTGGACGCGCCGAACACCACGACCGGGCCGACGGGGATCATGCGCAGGCGCAGGTCCGGCTTGGGGGCGGGCTGGCGATCCGGAATGGCGTGGTCGATGCGGGCGCGCAGATATTCGCCGAGGCGCAGTTCCTTGGCGAACAGGCGCAGCTGGCCCGAGGTCCGGCCGCGCTCGCCGGTGAGGCGGGCATGCGGCAGGCCGCTTTCCTGCATAGCGCGCTCAGTGAGCGTCTCGCCCAGCGCATCGATCTCCTCAGCGATCGCCTCAAGGAACTCGGCACGCTTCTCGCGCGGCAGGTTGGAATAGATCGGGAAAGCAGCCTCGGCGGCGGCAGTCGCGGCTTCGACGTCTTCCTTGGTCGCCATGCTGAAGCTCGGCTCCAGCGGCGCGCCGGTCGACGCGGCGACGGCCTGGAAGCCCGGTCCGTCGCGGTGAACGCGCTTCGATGCAATGAACAAATCGCCGGTCAGCGCCATGCCTGCTCTCCTGTCTTTCGAATTAAGTTAGCGGTAACATCGCTCGCGCGGGACTTAGGCAGCGCTATGGCAAAATGCAAATGCGCTTGTCAGCACGGTTGTTGCGGCGGGCGATAGAAAAGCTGTCGCGTTCAGCAGGCGCGACGACGGCCGACGGCGTTGTTGGCGGGATCGCGCGCTTCCATCGTATCCTGGAAGCCGCGCTCTACCAGCCGGGCCATCGCGTCATGTGCCCGGTCCGCGTCCTGCGCCTCGATCGCCTCGAGCACTGCGAGGTGGACGGGCAGCGCGTCGTGCGGGGCGGGAAGGTGCTGCTGCTTGAACGCCGTTGTCAGCTCGATCGCGGCAGCGACCCCGCTGGTGAGCGACATGATGAAATCATTGCCCGAAGCCTCGAGTAATGCCGAATGAAAGGCCTCATCGCAGCAGCGCCCCTCCTCCGAATCGAATCCATGCCTGCCGACCCCCGCCAACCCTTCCTGCATGCGGGCGAGCTGCTCGGGCGTGCGGCGCAGCGCGGCAAGGCGGGCGGCGTCGGGCTCGACGATTCGGCGCAACTCGAACAGGCTCTCGATCAGCGAATCGTCGGGCTCGCCGGCGAAGATCCAGCTGAGCACGTCGGGATCGAGCAGATGCCATTCGCGGCGCGGGCTGACCTGGGTGCCGATCTTGGGACGGGAGTGCACCAGCCCCTTCGCCGCGAGAATGCGGATCGCCTCGCGATAGGCGGTGCGGGAGACCTTGAACTGCTCGCTCGCGGCGATTTCGCCCTCGAGGATCTCGCCCGGCGTGATCTGGCCGGAGACGATCCGGATGCCGAGGGTGCGCGCGACGGTGCCGTGCAGACGCAGCGAACGGGGCCGCGGCTTGCGGGTGCGGGATTTTTTCTCTGTGCGCGGGATCGACGCTTTGGGCTGCCAGCTGGGCATATCCCTGCCTAAGCGCTTTGGCGGCGGCTGCCAAGACCTGCGAATCGGGCGGGCCGGGCCGGCATCACATTAAAAATATAAGTAATATCAGCACATTACCAAGGTGGCGGAGACGGAGGGATTCGAACCCTCGATACGGTTTCCCGTATGACGCTTTAGCAAAGCGTTGGTTTCAGCCACTCACCCACGTCTCCGGATAACGGCTCGAAGGCAGGGCCTATAGCGACGGGTTTCGCAGCAATCAACGCCCAGCTTGACGTGAAATCGACTCAATTTGCCGCTCGTTCATTGCCGCGACAGCCCCGCCCCCTACAAAAGGGCCAATCTGATGAGCTGGGGTAATTCCGCGATGAACGTTCGTGCACTGGTGTTGATGGCTGCGACGGCCGCATTCGCGATGACGGCCATGCCCGCCGCCGCCCAGCAGCAGATGACCACGATCGATCCCAACACCGCGATCGATTCGGACATCAACACGCCTCCGCCCGCGCAGGACCCGTACAACCGGCCGGCGCAGCAGCAGGACGTGCCCGCCCCGCCGCCGCAGGATCCCTATCCCCAGCAGCAGGGCCCGGCCGGCCAGCAGCAGCAGCAGCCCGCCCCCTCCGCCCAGCAGGGCGGCACCTCGCGCGACCAGGCCACCACCTACCAGCAGGACGAGCTGGTCGGCGCCGCCGAGGGCGTGTTCGGCAAGGGCGCATCGGGCCTGGCCAAGCTGATCGAGGACATCCTCAAGGATCAGGGCCAGCCCAATGGCTATATCGCCGGCAGCGAAGCCTCGGGCGCGATCGGCGTCGGCCTGCGATATGGTTCGGGCATGCTGTTCCACAAGGTCGAGGGCCAGCGGAAAGTCTACTGGACCGGCCCGTCGATCGGCTTCGACCTGGGCGGCGACGCCAACAAGGTGTTCGTGCTGGTCTACAACCTCTACGACACCCAGGACCTCTACAAGCGCTTCCCCCAGGGCGAGGGCCGCGCCTATTTCGTCGGCGGCCTCTCCGCCTCCTATATGCGCCGCGGCGACGTGGTGCTGATCCCGGTGCGCCTGGGCGTCGGCTGGCGGCTGGGCGTCAACGCCGGCTATATGAAGTTCAGCGAAAAGGCGCGCTGGCTGCCCTTCTGAGGTCTGCGCCTCGAGATTCAGCCCTTCCGGTTCCCCGGCTTTCGCCGGGGAGCCGCTGAACCCGCCATTCCCTTGGATTCCCCTCCCGCGAACCGGAAATCGCACGTTTCAACGAACCATATAGGCACTTTTTGCTTGACATCGTCACGCTGATATGGCACAAAACAGGAACGCTGAAGAATTGCGAGTCGGGCCGGGGCGGCAACGCCATCCGGCCCTTTTCTTTTTCGGGAGAGGCGCCGTGGAGAAGAAGCGACGGCACTGGGTGCGCTGGTCCAAGACCAAGCGCGAAGCATTCCTCGATCACCTCGCGGGCACCGCCAATGTCCGCGCCTCGGCCGATGTCGCCGGGGTGACGCCGCCGAGCGTCTATCACCTGCGGCGCAAGGACGAGGAATTCGCCGAGGAATGGCGCAAGGCGCTGGCGCTTGGCTATGACATGCTGGAGACCGAGCTGCTCGGCCATATCCTGGCCGGCGGCGGCAGGACGATCGCTTGCGCGGACGGGCGCGAGATCGATGTGCAGGAGGCGATCCGCCTGCTCGGCCTGCATCGCAACAGCCTGAAGGGCAAATGGAAGGGCGGCCCGCCGCTCAAGCGGGCGCGGCCCGAGGATACCGATGCGGCCATCATGCGGAAGCTCGACGCGATCGATCGCGCCCGGGCCCGCGAAGCCGCGGAGCGCGCGGAGAAGCAGGATGGCCAATGACGCGTTCGAGCGGCTGCTCACCTATCCGCCCGACAAGCGGGCCGATGCGATCCGCGCGCTGAGCGCGCCGCAGAAGCGCGAATATGTCGAGCGCTGGTGGCAATGGGCGCATCGCGGGCAGGCCGAGCCCGGAGGCGACTGGCGGATCTGGCTGATCCGCGCCGGACGCGGCTTCGGCAAGACCCGCGCGGGTGCCGAATGGGTGCTCGCCCGGGCGCGCGCGCATCCCGGTGCGCGGATCGCGCTGGTCGGCGCCAATGAAGCCGATGTGCAGCGGGTGATGGTGGAAGGCGAAGGCGGCCTGCTTGCCAGCGCCCGCGAGGATGAGGAACCGGTGTGGCACCGGACCACCGGCGCGCTGCGCTTTGCGAACGGAGCGCAGGCCCAGGTCTATTCGGCTGCGGCACCCGACAGCCTGCGCGGCCCCGAGCATCATTTCGCCTGGTGCGACGAGCTCGCCAAATGGGGGCGCGGCGGCCAGGCGGCCTGGGACAATCTGGCGATGACGCTGCGCGTGGGCGAGATGCCGCAGATCGTGGTGACCACCACTCCGCGCCCGGGCAAGCTGATGCGGATGGTGATGGCGCTGCCCGGCGTGCACGAAACCCTGGGCAAGACGCGCGACAATCCGTGGCTGCCGGCAAGCTTCGTCGAGGCGATGACCGCGCAATATGCGGGCAGCAGGCTCGGCCGGCAGGAGCTGGACGGCGAGATGCTCGACCAGGTGGAAGGCGCGCTGTGGACGCGCGACCTGCTCGACGCCTGCCGGGCGGACGCATTGCCCGAGCTGGTACGCCGGATCATCGGCGTCGATCCGCCGGCAGGGATCGGCGGCGACAGCTGCGGGATCGTGGCGGCGGCGCTGGGACGCGACGGCAAGGCCTATGTGCTCGAGGATGCGAGCGTGCACGGGGTATCGCCCGAGCGCTGGGCGCATGCGGTGGCGGCCTGTGCCGCGCGGCACGATGCCGATCGGATAGTGGCGGAGAAGAACCAGGGCGGCGCGATGGTGAAGGCCGTGCTGCTCGGCGCCGACAGCAATTTGCCGGTGACCCTGGTGCATGCCAGCCAGGGCAAGGCGGCACGCGCCGAGCCGGTGAGCCTGCTCTACGAAGGCGGCAAGGTGCGGCACGCCGGCGCCTTCCCGGCGCTGGAGGACGAATTGTGCGGGCTGGTGATGGGCGGCGGCTATGAAGGGCCGGGCCGATCGCCGGACCGCGCGGACGCGCTGGTCTGGGCGCTGCACGAGCTGATGCTCGGGCGCAGGGGCAAGGCGGCGATCCGGGTTTTGTGAAGAGTGGGGCTTTTGAAGTTGGGCGGGCAAGCTCGCCCAGCGTCATCCCCGTGCGGGTGGGATCGAGGGTTTGTCCTGCTGGACCCTGGATTCCAGCCTGCGCGGGGATGACGGAAGAATAAGCGAGGTCATGAAATCTCTCCTCCCTGCAAGGGAGGGGATGGGGGGTGGGTCCCTGCCCGCGATACGGCGAGGCATTGCGTCCAGCTGCAGTATCGCCAGCATCCACCCACCCCCGGCCCCTCCCTTGCAGGGAGGGGAGTTTCAATCAGGAGAAAAGCGATGACGGGGCCGATCCGGGCCTGGCGGGCGGCTGCGCTTGCCGGGATGCTGATGCTGTGCGGGTGCGCGATCGGGCGGGCCGCGCTGGATGTGGGAAGCGCGGCGCTGGTGGCGCGCTTCGATGCGGACCGCGATGGCGGGCTGGACCGGGCGGAGGTTGGCGCGATGGTCTCGGCCGCGGTGCCGGGGAGCGGGCCGGCGATCGATGCCGCGCGCGCCGGGCTGGCGGCGGGATACTGGACGCGGGATTGCGACCGCGACGGGAAGCTGAGCGCCGGCGAGTTGGGGGCGGTTGGTGGGTGCGGGGGTTAGGGCTTGGCCATTAATCACTCCTCCCCCTCCGGGGGAGGATTTTAGAGGTCCGTCTTCGCAGCTTCCGTTTCAAACCAGCAGACCCTCGATTTTCAGGAGCAACGCATGAAATGGTTCGGGCGAAAGTCCGTGCGCGAAGGCGCGCGGCCGGCTTTGTCGCGCGCGGGCAGCTTCGCCGGCAGCATGGGCGAATGGCCGCGCAGCTACGAGGCACAGGTGCGCGACGCCTATTGCCACAATCCGGTGGCGCAGCGGGCGGTGAAGCTGGTCGCCGAGGGCGCGGGCAGCGCGGCGTTGAAGGCCAGCGATCCGGCGCTGCTCGCGCTGGTGACGGCGCGCAGCGGCGGCCAGCCGCTGATCGAGACGCTGGCGGCGCAGCTGCTGCTGCACGGCAATGGCTATGTCCAGGTGCTGGCCGATGACGGCGGCGCGGTGCGCGAGCTCTATGCGCTGCGCCCCGAGCGAGTCGCCGAGGATCAGCTGCGCGTGAGCCGCGCGACCTTCCAGGCCGGGGCGCTCGCCTCGGTGCCGCTGGTGGAGATCCGCGAATGAGCTGGCTGGCGGAAGCGCTCACCACGCTGGCGCTGTGCTGGCGGATCGAACGGCGCGACGGGGTGACGATCGGGCTGACCGCACATGACCGGGACATCGAATGGGACGGGCTGGTCCACCGGGCGGCACCCGGCATGGTGCCGAGCGCGATCACGCGGGGGGCCGGGCTCGATCCGGCGAGCATGGACGTGACCGGTGCATTGACCAGCGAGGCGATCGGCGAGGCGGACCTGCTCGCCGGGCGCTGGGACGGCGCGCGGGTGGCGATCTTCGCCTGTGACTGGACCGATCCGGCCCGGCAGGTGGCGCTGGGCGAAGGGACGATCGGCGGGCTCGAGACGCGCGACGGCATGCTCACCGCCGAGCTGCGCGGGGCGATGGCAGCACTCGAGCGGCCGGTGGTCGAGGAGACCTCGCCCGAATGCCGGGCCGAGCTGGGCGACAAAAGATGCCGGGTGGCAATGGCGGGGCGCCGGCGCTTCGCCCGAGTGACGGCGATCGCCGACAATGTGGTGACCCTCGATACCGGGGAGCCGGTGGCCAATGGCTATGCCCAGGGGCGGCTGCGCTGGATCAGCGGCGCCAATTCGGGGCTGGAGGACGCGATCCTCGGCTCCGCCGGTACGACGCTGACCCTGCGCCGGCCGCCGCGCTTCGACGCGCCGGGACGCGTGCTGCTCGTCGAAGGGTGCGACCGGCGCCTGGCGACCTGCGCGGAGCGGTTCGGCAATGCGGTCAACTTCCGGGGCGAGCCCTATCTGCCCGGCATCGACCTGCTGACCCGCTATCCGGGCGGATGAGCGCGGTGCTTGCGCGTGCCCGCGCGATGATCGGCGTGCGCTTCCGGCCGCGGGGCCGGACACGCGAGGGGCTCGACTGTGTCGGGCTGGCGGGCTGGGCATATGGCGCCGCGATACCCGCTGGCTATGCGATGCGGAGCGACGACCGGGCACGGGTGTCCAGGGTGGCGGCGTCGCTTGGGCTGGTCATGACCGAAGCGCGGCAACCCGGCGACCTGGTACTGCTCGCGAGCGGGCCGGGGCAGCTGCACCTCGGCATCGATAGCGGGACCGGGCTGATCCATGCCGACGCGATGCTGCGTCGGGTAGTCGAGCGGCCCGACCCGCTCCCCTGGCCGGTGATCGGCCGCTGGCGAAAATCGGAGGACTGACAATGGCGACCCTGGTGCTCACCGTCGCCGGCGGACTGATCGGCGGTCCGGCGGGCGCGGCGATCGGATCGATGATCGGCAACGTCATCGACCATGAGATCCTGTTCAAGCCCAAGGGCCGCGAGGGACCCCGGCTGAGCGACCTCAAGGTGCAGACTTCCTCCTATGGCACGCAGGTCCCGAAGCTCTTCGGGACGATGCGCGTGGCCGGATCGGTGATCTGGGCGACCGACCTGGTCGAGCATCGCGACCGGCAATCGGGCGGCAAGGGGCGCCCGAGCACCACGACCTACAGCTACACCGCCAGCCTGGCGGTGGCGCTTTCGGCGCGGCCGATCCTGGGCGTGGGACGGATCTGGGCGGACGGCCAGCTGCTGCGCGGCGGCGCCGGCGACTTCAAGGCCCGCACCGGCTTCCGGCTGCACCTGGGCGGCGAGGACCAGCCCGCCGATCCGCTGATCGTGGCGGCGGAAGGTGCCGGACGCGCGCCGGCGCATCGCGGCATCGCCTATGCCGTGTTCGAGGATCTCGAACTCGGCCCCTGGGGGAACCGCATCCCGTCGCTCAGCTTCGAAGTGGAGGCCGATGCCGCCCCGGTGCCGGCCGGCGACATCGCCGTGGCGCTGGGCGCGCTGAACCAGGCCGATCCGAGCGTTGCGCTGGCAGGCTTCGCCGCGCAGGGCGCGAGCCTGGCCAGCATAGTCGAAGTGCTCGGCCAGGCTGCGGGCGGCTGGTTCGGCGAGGGACCGATGCTGCACTGCGGCACCGGCGAGGCGATCACGATCGAGGACAGCGGCGTCGGCGGGCACGGGCGCGGGAACCGCAGCGTCGCCTCGGCGACCCGGGTGCCGCGCACGCTGAGCCTCAGCCATTACGACCCAGCCCGCGACTGGCAGATCGGCCTGCAGCGCGCCGGCGGTACCGGTCCAGCCAGCCGGGACATGCGAATCGAGCTGCCCGCCGCGATAGACGCCGGGACCGCGCGGACGCTGGCCGAGGCCGCGCTGCTCCGCGCAGACACAGAACGCACCCGCCGGACGGTGCATCTGGGCTGGGAAGCGCTTGCCGTCTCGCCCGGCAGCCGGGTGCGTATCGCGGGCACGCCGGGCATCTGGCGTGTCGATGGTTGGAAGTTCGAGGGCATGTCGGTGTCCCTCGACTGCGTTGCCCTGGCCCCCGAAGTCGCCCCCCTGCCGGGCAGCGGAGGCCGCGCCCTCGGCGCCGGGGACGTGGCCATCGGACGTACGATCCTGCACGCGTTCGAGCTCCCGCCGATCGACGATGCGCCCGCAACAACCCCGAGAATCGCGATTGCCGCGGCCGGCGAAGCCGAGGGATGGCGCCGGGCGGCGTTGCTGCTCAGCATCGACGGCGGCACGGCATGGCAGGAAATCGGCGGCACGCAAGGCATCGCCGTACTCGGCCGGATCCGCACGCCTCCCGGACGCGCAGCGCCGCAGATCGAGGACCGGAGAAACCATGTCGTCGTCGAACTCGCCAATCCCGCAATGCTGCTCGACCATGCGGATGACATCGCGCTCGACGCAGGAGCGAATCTCGCGATGCTGGGCGACGAACTGATCCAGTTCAGGCGCGCCGAGCGGCTCGATGCACGACAATGGCGCCTTTCCGGCCTGTGGCGCGGCCGGCGTGGCACCGAAAATGCGATCGGGAGCCAGGTCGAGAGCAACCGCTTCGTGCTGCTCGACGCCCGGACAGTCACTATGACCGACGTACCGCTAGGCGCAATCGGCACCGAGGTGCGGCTGCTGGCCGAGGGCGCGGGAGACGTAGGCGAAGCCGCACAGGCGTTCGCTGCCATCAATGGCATCTCGTTGCTGCCACTCCCTCCCGTTCAGCTCTTCGCCCGCAGGCTATCGAACGGCGGGGTCCGGCTGACCTGGGTGCGCCGCAGCCGGTCGGACTGGCGATGGGAGGACGGGCGCGACCTGGCTCCGGAGCCCGGCGGCGAGCGCTACCGCGTAACCCTGATCCCGAACAACGGCATCGGATGGACCGTGGAGACGCTGGCGCCCGAAATAACACTAGGGGCCGCCGCCATCGCAGGAGGGGCGAGAATCGAGGTGCGTCAGCTCGGCATCACCGGAACCTCCCCGCCCGCAACGCTGACCCTGCCCGATCAAGGAGAATCCGCATGACCGAGATGACCAGCCGACTCGACCTGCCGCTGCTCGACGCCGGGCAGGCGCAGAAGGAAATCCATCACAATGAAGCGCTTGTCCGGCTCGACCTGCTGGTCCAGGCGGCGGCCGAAGGGACGGACCTGAACATCGCACCGGAAACCCCCGCTCCCGGCCAGTGCTGGATCGTGGGTGGCGCGCCGGTGGGAGCCTGGTCAGGTCATGGGGGTGACGTCGCCGGCTGGACGGAGGGTGGCTGGCGCTTCGCAACTCCGCGCGAGGGCATGCGCCTCTGGCTTGGCCACGGTGCCGGATACGCCCTGTTCCGCGACGGCGAATGGCACCAGGGCGAAGCGCATGGTCGGGTTGTCGTCGAAGGGCAACAGGTGGTCGGCGCGCAAATGCCGGAAATTGCGGAACCAGAAGGCGGGACGGTGGTTGATGCGCCAGCGCGGGCCGCAATTTCTGCGGTGATCGTTGCATTGCGTGCGCATGGCCTGATCCATTCCGGCTGACTGTGACGTTCCTGCAACAGTCCCCGGATTTGTGCGCTTGCGCAGAAACTTTCGTTTCGGTACTGAGTTTTTCGCTGTCCGTAGTGACAATCATGAAAGGGGATTAAGATGCGGAAGCTTGCCGTAATTCTGGCACTTGCGACCACCGCGCTGAGCACGCCCGCCCTCGCCCGCGACGATGCGTGGTATGTGGGTGTCGAAGGCGGCGCTATGCTCGTCGAAGACATCAAGTTCGACATCGGCGCTGCCAAGGATGTCGTAACTGCGCACCACAAGGCTGGCTGGGACGCTGACGCAACCGTCGGTTACGACTTCGGTCCGTTCCGTGCGGAAGCCGAAGTTGGCTATCGCGAGGCTTCGGTCAATCGTATCGTCAGCACCGTGACGATGCCGGTTCGCACCGCTGCCGGCGCTGCCGTCAACGCCGCTCCGGGCAACTACGCCTATGCCGGTGGCCGCACTTCGGCCCTGAGCTTCATGGTGAACGGCCTGCTCGACTTCGGTGACGATGATGGCCTTCAGGGCTTCGTCGGCGCTGGTGTCGGTGTCGCGCGCGTCAAGAGCAAGCTCGCTCTGAACAGCTACCAGGACTCGCTGAACGATTCGGACACCGTGTTCGCGTGGCAGGCTCTCGCCGGCATTCGCGCTCCGCTGTCGGACTCGATCGACGTGTCGCTGAAGTATCGCTTCTTCAACAGCTCGACCACCGCGCTGGTGGATGCCTCGGGCCGCACCCTCAACGGTCGGTTCCGTTCGCACTCGATCCTCGGCGGTCTGACCTTCAACTTCGGTGCGCCGGCCCCCGAGCCGACCCCGACGCCGACGCCGGAGCCCACTCCGACGCCGACCTGGACCCCGACTCCGGAACCGACCCCGACGCCGACTGTCGTCTGCACCCCGGGACCGTACATCGTGTTCTTCGACTGGGATAAGTCGGACATCACGCCGGAAGCCGCGAGCATCCTCGACAACGCCATCAGCAACTACCAGAACTGCGGCAACGCACAGGTGATGCTGGCCGGCCACGCCGACCGCTCGGGCTCGGCCAGCTACAACGTTGGCCTGTCGCAGCGTCGCGCTGACTCGGTGAAGGCTTACCTGACCGCTCGTGGCATCGGTGCCGGTGCGATCTCGACCGAAGCATTCGGTGAGAGCAAGCCGCGCGTCGAGACTGCCGACGGCGTTCGCGAGCTGCAGAACCGCCGCGTGGAAGTCACCTACGGTCCGGGTTCGGGCTACTAAGCCAGACCGGTCCCAAGGGACTGACAGAATTGGGGAGGCCGGGAAACCGGCCTCCCTTTTTCTTTGGGCAGTTGCGCTCCGGGCATGAGCCGCACTAGCCCGATCCGGATGATCGATTCGACGATGCCGCTGTCCCTGGAGCGCGATGGCGCCGAGTATTTGCGCGCTGCGGCGCTGGCAGCACGGAACGGAATCGAGGCCGCGCTTGCCGGCCTGCCCGCCGATCGTCCCGGGTTACGCCTTCGCGAGGTAACGGACCTGCCGGACCTGCTCGAAGCGCAAGGCACGATCGGGCGAATCGCCGCTCGACGCCTCGGTCCGGATGCCCGGCCCGTGCGCGCCATCCTGTTCGACAAGAACCACCGGACCAACTGGGCCCTGGGCTGGCATCAGGATCGCACCATTGCCGTCACCGCACGCTGCGACGTGGCCGGTTTCGGCCCATGGACGATCAAGCACGGCATGCACCATGTCGCGCCACCATTCGCGTTGCTCGCCGGAATGCTGACGCTGCGCGTCCACCTGGATCCGGTACCGCTCGACAACGCCCCCTTGCTGATTGCGCCCGGATCACATCGAACCCTGGTTGCGGAGAGCGACATCGAGCGGACCGTGGCAGCCTGTGGCATCCATGCCTGCCTGGCCGAGGCCGGCGATGTCTGGGCGTATGCGACGCCGATCCTTCATGCCTCGAATGCCGCCACGCGACCGAAACGCCGCCGCGTGCTGCAGATCGACTACGCCGCAACCGCGCTGCCCGGCAGGCTGGGCTGGCGGGGAATCTAGCTCGCCTCCGCCTGCAGCGCCGCCGCCAGCCACTGCGGCATCAGTGCATTGCCAAGCGACTCCACCCGACGCAATTCCACCATCAGGCCAAGATCCGGATAGGCGATACGCGTCCGGTCGCCCGGCTCGCCCAGCGGCGCGACCACAAGCCGGCGATTGACCTTGGCGCGATAATGCATGCGCGCGGTGTTCTCCTGGCCGACATAGCAGCCCTTGGTGAAGCTGACACCGCCGAGCTCGCCGGCATTGCATTCGAGCCAGAGCGTCTTGTCCTGGCCCAGCTCCTCGACGCCTTCGGTGACACCGAGGCGCAGGCGATGTCCCCGCCAACCATTCGCTTCATCACCCTCCGCCGAGCCCAGCCAGCGATGGCCGAGCGCCGCGAGGCGCGGATCGGGGACGCCCTGCCCCGCATTCGGCGACCAATGCACCCCACCCTCCATCGGCTCGATCGTTATCGGGCGGCGCAGCCGGTAGATGCTCAACCGCCGCACCAGCGCCTCGCGCTGCGTCGCTTCGCAATCGACCAGGATCGAATCACCGTCCGCCCAGAGAATGAAATCGAACAGCGCCTTGCCCTGCGGCGTCAGCAAGGCTGCCCATTGCGGCGTCTCCGGCGTGACACCCGCCATGTCCTGCGTCACCAGCCCCTGGAGGAATCCACGAACATCCTCGCCCGAAATGCGGATCAGGGCGCGGTCGGCTAGTCTGGTGCTGGTATCGGTCATGCCGAACAGGTAGGGGGTGGCCGGGGGCGACGGAAGAGGCGCGGAATATGATTGTCGATCTGAAGCTCAAGGGCGGTCGCGTGCACCTACCCGGTGGCCCTGCCGAAACCGATGTGGGCGTGAAGGATGGCCGCATCGTCGCGATCGGCGGCGTGCTGGAAGCTGGCGAGACGATCGACTGTACCGGCCTCGACGTGCTGCCCGGCGTGATCGACAGTCAGGTCCATTTCCGCGAGCCCGGCCTCGAGGCCAAGGAAGACCTGGAAAGCGGCGCGCGCGCGGCGGTGCTCGGCGGCGTGACCGCGGTATTCGAGATGCCGAACACCAAGCCCAACACCGATTCGGCCGAGGCGGTGCAGGACAAGCTCGCCCGGGCGAAGGATCGCATGTGGTGCGACCACGCCTTCTATGTCGGCGCGACCAACAACAATGCCGAGCATCTCGCCGAGCTCGAGCGCCTGCCCGGCACCGCGGGCGTGAAGATCTTCATGGGCGCCTCGACCGGCGACCTGCTCGTGTCGGACGACGCCAACCTCGCGCGCGTGCTCGCCTCGGGCCATCGCCGCGTCGCGATCCATGCCGAAGACGAGTTCCGCATGCAGGACCGCCTGGGCGAACGCGTCCCCGGCGATCCTTCGAGCCACCCGGTATGGCGCGACGACGAGAGCGCGATGCTGGCCACCCGCCGCATCCTCGGCCTCGCCCGCGCGGCGCGACGGCGGATCCATGTGCTCCACGTCACCACCCCCGCCGAGCTGGAGCTGCTGGGCCAGCACAAGGACATCGCCACTTGCGAAGTCACCCCGCAGCACCTGACGCTGGCGGGCGAGGAGGCCTATCCCACGATTGGCACCTTCGCGCAGATGAACCCGCCGATCCGCTCGGCGGCGCATCGCGACGGGCTGTGGCACTGGCTCAACCAGGGCGTGCCCGATGTGCTCGGCTCGGATCACGCGCCGCACACCCGCGAGGAAAAGGCGAAGCCCTATCCCGACAGCCCCAGCGGCATGCCCGGCGTGCAGACGCTGCTGCCGCTGATGCTCAACCATGTCGCCGAGGGCCGCACCACGCTGCAGCGGGTGATCGACCTGACCAGCGCCGGCCCGCAGCGCATCTTCGGCATCGCCGGCAAGGGCCGGATCGCGGTCGGCTATGACGCCGATTTCACCGTGGTCGATCTCAAGGCACGCTGGACGATCGAGGAGAGCTGGCTTGCCTCGCGTTGTGGCTGGTCGCCCTTCACCGGCAAGCAGCTGACCGGCAAGCCGATCGGCACGATCGTGCGCGGCAACCGGGTGATGTGGGAAGCCGAGCTCGCCAACCGGGCGATCGGCCGCCCCGTGCGCTTCGAGGCCGTGGAGTTCGGGTGAGGACGGTCTCGCGCACCGATCGCGCCTCCCGGCTCGTCAAGGCGCCGGCCAGCCGGATCTGGCGCGCCTTCATCGATCCCGCGGAGCTGGTGCGCTGGCTCCCGCCCGAAGGGATGACCGGCGAGATGCTGGCATTCGATGCGCGGCCGGGCGGCGGCTACCGCATGGCGCTGTCGTACGACGATCCCGAGCATGACGCGCCGGGCAAGACCTCCGAACATGCTGATGTCGTCGAGGTGCGCTTCACCGCGCTGAACCCGGGCCGGAGCATCGTCCAGGCGGCGGTGTTCGATTCGGAAGACCCGGCCTTTGCCGGCACGATGCGCATGACCTGGACGCTGGAGCCGGCCGACGGCGCCACCCGCGTCGCGATCACCTGCGAGGACGTCCCGCAGGGGATCGGCAAGCAGGACCATGTCCAGGGACTGAAATCCTCGCTCGCCAACCTGGCGGGGTTCGTCGAAGCCTAGGCCGGGATCGCCGCGGCCCAGGCCACGACCTCGTCCTCGCGCCGGGCATGGACCAGCGGCGTCTCCGCAATGCCCGCCGCCGGATCGACGGCGATCGTCGCGTCGTAGAGGAAGGTCGCGTTGCCGCGAATGGTGACCATGCCGTCCGCATCGGACGATCCCATCACCAGCCCGCCCTTGTTGAACACCTTCATCACCGTGCCGAAGGGCACCCGTCCGGTGCGGCCCGCGGCATAGACCGAGGAGGCCATGGCGCTGCCGCAGCTGTCGGTCAGCCCTACGCCGCGCTCATAGGTGCGTACGAACAGGTCCTGCCCGCGCACTTCGACGAAGGAGACATTCGCGCGGGCCGGGATCAGTTCGGGGCCTGCCTCGCACCAGTCGCCGAGCGCGACCAGCTCGGCCTCATCAACCGATTCAACAAATGTGACGAGATGCGGGTTGGGCATCGCGATCGCGGTGAAGGCGCGCGCGCTCGGCAGGCCGGGGATCGGCGCGTCGATGATCTCCGCTGCGTCTACGCGCAGCCCGACATCGGCGGTGCGCGTCGAAGCCGGCCCGGCCGTCTCGCGGATCGTCACCACGCCGGGCGCCAGCGGCTCGGCGCGCGCGACCTCCGCGCTGCTGGTCTTCAGCCGCACCCGGGCATGGTCGAGCCCGAGCAGCTCGAAGCCCAGCCGCGCGGTGCAGCGCAGGCCGTTGAGGCAGGTCTCCGCCTCCGATCCGTCCGAATTGAACATGCGCATGCCGAAATCATGCCCGGCATCGTCGCCCGCGGTGAGCAGCAGCAGCCCGTCGCCGCCCACCGGCCCGGCACGATCGGCCAGCGCCCGCGCCACGCCCGCCCAGTCCGCGTCGGACAGGGTGAGCGCGCGTGCGTCGATCAGGGGAAAGTCGTTCCCCGAGCCATGGCATTTGATGAAGGCGAACCGCATGGCGCCCAGATAGGCGCGCCGCGCGGTGCTGGCTAGGTCCAACCCTAGCCGGCAACCGCCTCGCGCGCCACCGGCCCGCCCATTGCATCGACCATGGCGCGGTCACGCGTGATGATCGCCGCGAAGCTCGGCCGGGCATGCATCGAGGCAACCCAGGCGGCGAGCCGCGGATAGCGTGCCGAATCGACGGTCACGCCGATGCAGCCCAGCGTCGCCAGCGGGCTCGCCACGGCGATGTCCGCCAGCGTCAGCCGATCGTCGACCAGGAACCCGCTCGCGGGGATCGCGCCCTCCAGATACGCCAGGATCGGCGGCATCAGGTCGCGCTCGGCGGCATCGGCCGCCGCATGGTCGCATTCCATCTTGAGCACGCGCGGGCGCACGAAGCGCTGGCCGAAGATCGCGCTCCCGGCCGCCATCATGATCGTGTCGGCGAGCTCGTCGAACCAGATCGTGCGGGCGCGGGCCTGCGGCTCGGCAGGGATCAGATTGGGTTCGGGATATTTGGCATCGAGATAGGCGACGATCGCCGAACTGTCCGAGATCAGGAAATCGCCGTCCTTGAAGCCCGGCATCTTGCCGAACGGGCTGGCAGCCATGAATTCCGGGCTCCCCCGCCCCATCCCGGCGGGCTGCAACTCGAGTTCCAGGCCCTTCTCGGCACCGAACACCATGACCTTGCGCACATAGGGCGAAAGCGTCGAACCAAACACGATCATGCCAACCTCTCCCAGGCTTTTGGCAAAAAGGCCTATCCGATCGGTTGCACGGGGCAACCGGGTTGTGCGCGACAGGTGCGCTCCACTGTGCGAGGATCGGGTGAGTGACTGGTCTCACCCTTCTCCTCGCGCTGGGCGCGGCTGCGGCCTTTTATATCGTGCTGCGGCGCATGGCCTTTCTGGAACAAGAACTGCGCCGTGTCGAATCGCGGATCGTTGCTCTCGAGGAAGACGGGCGCGAGCCCTCCGCCCGCCCGGCCTCGCCCGCGGCCGCACAGCACCAGATGGCCGAAGCGTCGGTCATGGCCGCCGAGCCGCCCCCGGAGCGTGCGGCCAGGACTGAACCCGAGCCACGGCGGCCCATTTCCGAATCCCGTCAACTCCCGCAGTTCAGCCTGGAGACGCTGATCGGTGGCAAGCTGCCGATCTGGATCGGCGGCGCGGCACTGGTACTCGCGGGCTTCTTCCTGGTCCGCTACTCGATCGAGAGCGGCCTGCTCAGCCCCTCGACACGGACGTTGCTCGCCGCCCTGTTCGGCATCGCCTTGATCGCGGGCAGCGAAGCGACCCGGCGGCTGCCCGCCACTGCGGACGATCCGCGCGTTGCCCAGGCGCTCGCCGGGGCCGGCATCGCCAGCCTCTACGGCACGCTCTACATGGCGGCCGCGCTCTACCACCTGATCGCGCCCCTCACCGCCTTCCTGCTCGTCCTGCTGGTCACCGGAGGCGCGCTCGCACTGGCCTTGCGCCATGGCCCGCCAACCGCGGTGATGGCGCTGGTCGGCGGCTTCGCGGCCCCCATGGTCGCCGGCTTCGACGCCGCGGGGATCGGGCCGCTGCTCGTCTATCTCGGGCTGTTCACCGCCGCGCTGTTCGGCCTCGCCATCCATCGCGGCTGGGCCTGGCTGGCGCTCGCCGCCTGCGTTGCGGGCTTTGCCTGGATCAACTTCCTGATCGCGATGCTGGTGGCTCGCAGCGACGATCTCTCCGCGGTCGGCGGCTTCACCATGCTGCTCGCCTTCGGCGCGAGCGCCGCGCTGCCCGCCACGGGCGCCGGCAATCGCTGGCTCCGCCTCGCGCCGCTCGTGGCCGGCTGCCTGCAGCTCGCGATCCTTGCTCCGGCGCTCGACTTCGGCTGGCTGCCCTGGAGCTTCTACCTCGTCCTGGCCGGCGCGGCGCTGATCCTCGCCTGGCGGGACGTCGTCTACCTGCCCGGCGCGCTCGCTGCCCTTGCCCTGCTGCTCGTTCTGGAGATGCTGGCGATCGGCCTGCCCGACCGCGGCTTCACGCCCATCGCGGCAATCCTGGCCACCGCGCTCTTCGCGCTTCCCGGCCATGTCCTCGCGCGCCGCCAACCAATCTGGGTAGCGATCGCGCTGCTCGGCACTGCCGGACCGCTCCTCGTCGCCCATCTGCGCGCACCCGCTCTGCTTCCCGCCGAGGCCTGGGGCATTGTCGAGCTGCTTGCTGCGATCGCGACGTTCAGCCTCGCCTGGCGGATCCGATCGGAGACCGGCAATCCCATGCTGGTCGCTGCCACCGCACTGGCGGCATTCCTCGCCGGGCTGGGGCTGGGCCAGTTCGTCCCCGGCGACTGGCTGTCGCTGCCGCTCACCCTGGTCGCCGCGGCACTGGCCTGGTGGGCGCGCAGGCTCCGTGCCCCGCGCCTCTACGCGCTGCCCGCCTATCCGCTCGCCGCGGCACTGGTCGCCGCCGCGCTGCCGCTCGGTGCGCTCAGCGAGCTGATCCTCGCTTCGCTCTCCGGCGAGCGGCTCACCTATCCGCTGCTGCCGTCGCCGGCCGAGCTTCTGCGCGAACTCGCCTTGCCCGTCGCGCTGGCCATCGCGCTGCTGTTCGATCCCGCCCTGTTCGGCCGCCTCCGCCGCACCATGTCGATCGCGGCAATCGCGCTGGGCGTGCTGCTCCTCTATGCGATCGCCAAGCAGCCTCTCGCCATCGCCACGCTGCCGCGCTTCCTCGCCTGGGGCTTTATCGAGCGCGCGGTGCTGAGTCAGGCGAGCCTTGCCGCCGGCTGGTGGCTGCTCCGCCAGGGCAAGGCCACGACGATCGGCCATGCGCTGCTCGCGCTCGGCCTGTTCCGCATCGCCTGGTTCGACCTGTTCCTGTTGAGCCCCCTGCTCGAGCAGCAATCCGTCGGCCCGCTGCCGCTCCTCAATGCCGCCGTGCTGCATCTCGGGCTGGCAAGCTTCTGGCTATGGACCCTGCCGGTGCGCTGGCGACCGGGTGCGGCGCTGCTTGTGCTCCTCGCCCTGCTCGCCGCCGTGCGCCAGGCAGCACATGGCGACCTGCTCACCGGATCGATCGGCACGGCCGAGAATGGCGGCTACAGCGCGGCGATGCTGGCGCTGGCGCTGTTCTGGCTGTGGCGCGGCATTGCCGGCGGCAGCCGCGACCTGCGCATCTTCGGCCTCGCCTTGCTCACCGCCACCACCTTCAAGGTCTTCCTGGTCGACGCCGCCGCGCTCGACGGGGTGCTCCGCATCCTCTCCTTCCTCGGCCTGGGCCTGGCGCTGATCGGGATCGGCTGGGCCTATGGCCGGTTCGTCGGCAAGGGCGCCGTCGAGCCCGAACCCGCTATTTGAGCCCGTAGAAATCGGCGACGCGGTCGAGCGCGAAGCAGAGCACCAGCTTGCCCGCGCGGCTCGGCCAGCCCAGCGCCTTCTCCGCCGGGCCGATACCCTCGCCGGCGCAGACGACGCGCCACAGGATGTCGGCCAGCCCCGGCCCCGCTGCCTCCACCGCGCCATCGAAGCGGCGCCGCGCCGAGATCTGCGCCAGCGTCGGATCCAGCCGCTCGGCGACGCCACCCGGCGTACGGGCCACCGGTGCCGGATCCCAGCGCATCGTTACGCGCGGGCCCAGTGCCGCCATCTCGTAATCGCTGCGCAGCCGCTCTCCCGCTTCGAGCTGCCTCGTGCTGACATGGCCGCGCGACGCCAGCCAGGCGAGCGGCGACTCCGCCAGGTTGACGGTGACACGACGCTTCAGCCCCGCAGTATCCTCGACCACGCGCTCCACCAGTTCCCGCATGACGATCTCCTTTTGTTCCGATTCGCTCCTCTTGCCATGTGGGATCGATTGTAGGAAAGAGAGAAACCGATTTGGTTATCTGGAGGCTGCGATGATTGCTGCCATCCGCGAAGTGCGCCGGGCAAAGGGGCTCACGCTGGAGGAAGTCGCGGCGCGCTGCGTGCCGCCGACCACGGCGCAGACCGTCGGCCGGCTCGAGATGGGCACCCGCACCGTCTCGGTCGGCTGGCTCAATCGCATTGCCGCCGCGCTGGGCGTCGATGCCGCCGATCTGGTCAAGCTGCCCGAGCGTCCGGAGATCCCCGTGGCCGCGCTGCTGGAAGCCGGGGCCGCCCAGGCGCCGCGCAACACCGCCACGATCGTGCCTCCGCATGCCGAACCCGGGATGGTCGCGGTAGTGGTGACCGCCGGGGTTGGCGACTATCGCACCGGCGACGAGATCTGGTGCCGCACGCTCGCGCCGGAGGGGTTTGGCGGCGCGCTCAACCGCGATGTGCTGGTGCCGCGGCCCGCCGGCCGCTTCCTGTTCGCCCGGCTGATCGGGCGCGAGGGCGAGCGGCTGCATCTCCTCCCTTTCGGCGCCGGTGCACGCCAGCAGGTGGTCGCCGATCCGCCCTGGATCGCCGAGGCGATCCGGCTGGTCCGCCCTCTCTGAAATCTCCTTGCGGAGCGCTCCGGACAGGCGCATTTTGCCGGAAAAGCAGGAGGGGCATGTCATGCTGAAACTGAGTCTTGCGGCAATCGCCGCGCTCTCGATCGCCGCGCCGGCAATGGCGGACGATTGGGATTTCGTGCTGATCAACAATAGCGGCAAGGCGATCAAGACGGTCGAGATCGCGCCGACGGGAACCACCACCTGGCAGCCCAACAAGGTCGATCCCGATTTCAAGAAGGAAGATGCCACGGTGAAGCCGGGTGCGCGGATGACCGTGCATTTCGACAAGGGCGCCGGCTGCAAATACGACGTGAAGCTCAACTTCGCCGACAGCAGCAGCGGCGTGTGGACCGCCATCAACGTGTGCGACAACAGCTATGTCACGGTGAAGTACAGCGCGGCCGGCGCACCGACCTTCACCGCGAACTGAGTTCGTACCGCATCGCAACCCGCATGGCGGGGAGCCCATCCGGCTCTCCGCCATTTGCTTGTCCGGCATGGCGCGGAAGGAGATTGATCCAAATCAGGTCCGGATCGGTGGCATCTATTCGAGTCGAGCGGTTTCGACTCGCCAATTCCCGCACAGTCTAAAAGTAGACGAAACGTCCACCATTAAATGGAGTCGACTGTCCGGTCTGTTAAAGTTATCCACAGGCCCGTCGAGTCGCCTTAGATATCATGGCCGCCATTCGATCGCGGCCGCCTCACAAGTACATGACCATTTCCGAAAGAGGCGCATCGCGCGCTTCTTCGTGTTCACGTGACGCAACTGCTCCGGATCCTCCGGAGCGGGCGCGGGATGCTGTCGGGTGAGCGGGTGGACGATCTCGAGACCAGGCTTCTGGGCGACAGTGACGCGATGGTGCGCCTGCGCAGCATCGTGCCCAAGATCGCGCGCAGCGATGCGCCCACGCTGATCACCGGCTCCACCGGCACCGGCAAGGAGCATTGCGCCCGCACCATCCATGCGCTCAGCGAACGGCACGACGGTCCCTTCGTCGCGATCAATTGCGGCGCGGTGCCCGACAATCTGTTCGAAGCGGAGCTGTTCGGCTTCGAGCGGGGCAGCTTCACCGGGGCGGTGCGCAGCCAGACCGGCAAGGCGGTGATCGCCGGCGCCGGCGGTACCCTGTTCCTCGACGAGGTCGGCGAGCTCTCCCCCTTCAGCCAGGTCAAGCTGTTGCGGCTGCTCGAGGAGAAGGAAGTCCAGCCGATCGGGCGCGAGAAGCCGGTCAAGGTCGACCTGCGCGTGATCGCCGCGACCAATCGCGACGTCGAGCAGCAGGTCGAGCAGGGCAGCTTCCGCCCCGATCTCTACTACCGCCTCAACGTCGCCCGCCTGACCCTGCCCGACCTGTCCGAGCGCGCCGAGGACATCGCCCTCTACATCCGCCATTTCGTCGAGGGCTTCAATCGCCGCTGCGGCTGCCAGGTCACCGCGCCCGACGACGAGCTGCTCGACGTGCTGCTCCACTATGACTGGCCGGGCAACATCCGCGAGGTGCGCAACTTCGTCGAGGCGATCTTCATCGATCCGCCGCGCGGCGCGATCCGGCTCGACCATATCCCCGACGCCTTCGTGCGGCTGCAGCGCAGCTTCGACTGCTCGGGCAAGGACGAGCGCGCCCGCATCCGCGCCGCGCTCGACCGCACCGACTGGAACCGCGCCGAGGCCGCCCGCTCGCTCAGCTGGTCGCGCATGACGCTCTATCGCAAGATGACCAAGTACGAGATGACCCGTGGCGGCCCGGAGGGCGCGGAGGACGGCCCGATCCTGTAACAGCCGCGCGTAACATCGCTACGCCCGCGCTGCCGCAATGTTACGTACTATCCCCTAGCCCGATCACCCAACCCGCTGATTCGCAAGCTTTTCACAAGCTGGCACAGCGCTTGCTCCTCTGTCCGGCAGGAGGCGTGCCGGATGAGTCAGGGCGGCTTGGCAGATGTGGAGACCGACATGGCGATGCGCGACGCCAGCCGCGCGCCCGCCAGCTACGTCAACTATTTCGAGCTCGGCCAGAACCCCTTCGAATTCCTGATCGACCTCGGCCAATATTATCCCAGCGGCCATGAGGGCGTCGGCACGATCGGCATCCACACCCGCCTGGTGCTCACCCCCTCCTACGCCAAGATGCTCTCCGAGCTGCTCGCCCGCTCGGTGCACGAGCATGAGCGCGAGAACGGCCCGATCGCGCAGATCGGCCAGGACAGCTCCCCCTTCGACATCGTCCTCTCCTCGCTCGGCGATTTCGAGGAGCGCGCCCGCGCGCTGCGCGCCGCCCGCACCCGACCCGATTCCGCCCCCGGCAGCGACGATGCCGGCCGCAACTCCCCTTCCAGCAACGACAGGTGATCCATGACTGCTCAGATCCGTCCCAACCGCATGGAGGTCAGCGATCGGTTCCCGATGCTGGGGTTCGCCGTCCGCGTCGACCAGCCCAATGTCGAGGCACAGGTGGTGCTGGCGACCGACGTCACCCTGTTCGACGGGGCGAACAAGCCGCGTCGCACCGCCGCCAATTTCTACTGCAGTGACGAGCAGGGCCGCCTCAGCGTGCCGCGCGGCGACGGCGTGTTCGTCGTGCCGCCCGAAGTGCTCGCCCGCTTCATCGGCGCGCAGAAGCTCTATTTCGGGCTGGCGACCGGCGTGGGCGGGCTGAGCGTCGATGCCTTGCCGCGCGAGGGCAGCCCCTATGTCGCGCTCAACAGCTTCACCGGCCGCAGCCTGCGCCGCAGCTACACCGCGTCGCGCACCGCGCCGGTGCTCGAATGGGCCGGCGACGTGCCGACTCCCGGCAGCCGGCCGGCGACCCCCGCCGCCCCCGCCCCGGTCACCACGGCCCCCGCACCGGGCGGCGGCGGCGGCACCTATGACGACGGCTTCGGCCCGATGCCCGACATTCCTGCAAAGGCCGCCGGCCTCGCCCGCTCAGGCCCGATGTCGGCCGGATCGCGCGGCCAGGTCGCGCTCAACATGAGCTCGGGCCTGAGCGCGAACGACGCACTCGCCTGGCTGATGGAGAAGGTCCGCGGCGCGGCGGCGGCGGCGGGCAGCGACGTCAACCCGCCCAGCCTCTATCGCTTCGGCGCGGCAAGCAGCACCTTCGTCGCCGCCTGGCAGGCCGGGTTCGGGATCACCGGGCTGATCAACCCGCTCAACGCCTTCCTCGCCGCCCTGCCCCAGCTCGCCGCGCGCAGCGGCGTGACCATCTCGGTCGGCCCGGCGCTCGATACGCCGGTATTCGGCGCCGGTGTGGGCGCGGTCTTCGCGCCCGACGGCCAGGCCGCCCTGTTCGGCACCGCCGATTCCAGCTTCGATGCCCAGGGCGTCAGCGATTTCATCGAGCATCTCAAGCTCGCGCTCCAGGCGAAGTTCAAGCTCGGCTACAATGCCCGCGGGATCGACGGCTTCGCCAGCCTGCGCAAGGTCGCCGCGATCAATGCCGGCGAGGAGCTGGTGGTCGGCGCCGAGCTGTGGCTCGACGGCGCCAATCAGGGCCTGGGCGGCGCCGTGTCGATCGGCGCGGGCTTCGCGCTGCAGTTCGGCCAGGAAGCGGCCGCCTATGTGCCGCCCAGCCTGCCCGGCAGCGGCGCGCGCGATCGCGCCACCCGCATCGGCGGGCAGTTCGCCACCCGTATCGGCGAAGCGCTCGACCTCGGTCTGGCCGAGACCGCGCTCAACCCGCTGTTCGAGAAGCTCGAGGGGAGCGCCCGGCCGGTGCCGCTCGCCTATGCCCGCGCCCAGGCGGCAAGCCGCAGCGTCAACTGGGACGGCGTCGACTGGATCGCCCAGCCCACCGACGATAGCTGCTGGGCGACCACGCTGGCGATGCTGATCGGCTGGAAGGACCAGCAATGCTATGAGCCGGCGACGATCGCCCAGCGTTGCGGCCGCGACATCAACCATGGCCTGCCTTGGGACCAGCGCGCCACCGTCGCCGCCGCGCTCGGCCTGGGGACGCTCCAGCCGCAATGCTACACGCCCGAGGGCTTCTTCAGCCTGATCGAGCGCCACGGCCCGCTCTATGTCGGCAAGATGGCGAGCGCGACCAACCTGTCGGGCCATGCCGTGCTCGTCGTCGGCATGTATGAGGATGGCGGCCAATATTATGTCCGCGTCGTCGATCCATGGGATCGCTCGGTCGGCACGCCGGGCGCACCGGGCGCCTATGCCAGCACCCATGATCGCGGCAGCCGCTACATCCTGCGCTACGAGGATTTCGCCCAGGAATATGAAATGGCGGCGGACGGTACCCCCGCCTATGTCCAGATCATCTATGCCGGCATCCCCGCCGGCCGCCAGCCCAACACCGGCACCTCCGCGCCGGCCGGCTTCGCGATGGCGGCGCCGCGCACCAGCAGCGCGATGTCCGCGCCCGACTGGTCGATCAACTGGGACGGCGTCCAGCTGGTCGCCCAGCCCACCGACAATGGCTGCTGGGCGACGACCATCGCGATGATGCTCGGCTGGCGCGACGAGCGCAGCATCACCCCGCAATCGATCGCGCAGCGTGCCGGCAACGATATCGAGCAGGGCCTGCCCTGGGACGATCATGCCGCCGCCGCGGCCCGCCTGGGCCTCACCGCGCATGCCCCGCAATGCTATTCGACCGACGGCTTCGCTCAGCTGATCCAGAACAACGGCCCGCTCTATGTGAGCAAGATGGCGACCTCGAGCGGCCTGTCGGGCCATGCCGTGCTCGTCGTCGGCATGTATTCGAGCGGCGGCCAGTATTTCGTCCGCATCGCCGATCCCTGGGATCGTCCGGTCGGCACCCCCGGCAAGCCCGGCGCCTATCCGGACAGCCACGATCACGGCAGCCGCTACATCATGCGCTACGAAGCGTTCCAGGCCGAATATGAGATGGCCGCATCGGGCAGCAATCCGGTGAACGTCCAGATCCTGAGCGCCGGCGTGCCCGCGGGCCGCCAGATCAACAGCGGCACCACGCCGCCGGCCGGCTATGCGATGGCCGCGCCGCGTACCAGCAGCGCGATGTCGGCACCCGACTGGTCGATCAACTGGGACAATGTCCAGCTGGTCGCGCAGCCCACCGACAATGGCTGCTGGGCGACGACGATCGCGATGATGCTAGGCTGGCGCAACCAGCAGAGCATCACCCCGGAATCGATCGGCGCGCGCTGCGGCAGGAACATCGAGAATATCCTGCCCTGGGTCGATCACGCCGCCACCGCGGTCCAGCTCGGCCTCACCGCCCATGCCCCGCAATGCTATTCGACCGACGGCTTCGCCCAGCTGATCGAGAACAACGGCCCGCTCTATGTCGGCAAGATGGCCAGCTCGGCCGATCGCTCGGGCCATGCGGTGCTCGTCGTCGGCATGTATTCGAGCGGCGGCCAATATTATGTCCGCGTCGCCGATCCCTGGGACCGGCCGGTCGGCACGCCGGGCAATCCCGGCCGCCACACCGCGACGCACGATCATGGCAGCCGCTACATCCTGCGCTACGAGGATTTCCAGACCGAGTACGAGATGGCGGCGACGGGCAATCCGGCCAATGTCCAGATCTTCAGCGCCGGCGTGCCCGCCGGCCGCCAGATCAACCGGAGCACCACCGCGCCCGCCGGCTTCGCCATGGCCGCGCCGCGCACCCTGCCCGAGCCCCCGGTCGCCCGCAGCCGCGCGCTCGATCTCGGCGCCGCCGCCACGATCGCCGGCACCGCGGTGCAGATCATCGCCCAGAACAGCGGCGACATTCACACCAACCTGGCGAGCTGGGGCGGGATCAAGCACCCGAACGACCGCGCGCCCTCCCGCTCCGCCGCCTTCCTCGACGGCGCGATCGAGCTGCGCGACTGGCCGGTGGTCGGCGGCACCTTCGGGATGGACGACATCTATTGCTGGCTGCGGATCCGCTGGCAGTATAACGGCACCTCGCTCGGCCATATCTATATCGACGATATCGGCCATGACGATGCCGCGGGCTGGGGCCTCACCGTCAATGCGACGATCGAGGACGATGCCCGCCTCTATGCGCGCAGCTCGCATGCCAGCGCGCCCGGAGCGGCGCAGGTGCCCGCGCTCCACATCAACATCACCTACACGTTCGACGAGGTGATCGCCGACGATCAGGTCGCCAACTCCCGCATCACGCTCTACGCCGACGGCACTCACGATATCGAGAGCCGCTGGGTGCAGCATTCGCGGCCCGGGGGCGGCAACCCGACCAACGCACCCCGCCCGCTCGCTCTGGCGTGATCGATGTCGGGTGATCGCTACCTTCCGCCGCCCCCGGCGGCCACCTCGCGCCAGGCGAGCCATGCCGTGCCCTCGCACGCGATGGCGGGCTCTTTCTGGGGCAGTGAGGGCGCGCAGCAACAGCCTGCCCAGCAGGACGAGCTGACCGCGCCGGGTGCCGGTTCGGGTGCGTCGGGCGGCAAGGCGCCGCCCGCCACCGAGACGATCGGCCGGCGTGCCGGCGCACTTTCGGATGAACTGAACTTTCCCGATTTTGTGGCTTCGCTGATTCATGGAACCTGGGATGCGATGGTCGATTCGTCGATCCGCCAGATGGACAGCTATGCCGATCTGGTCGCCGCGATCTCCAAGCCGCTCTCCCAGTTCCGCGACGAGAATGTCACCGCCAACCAGGCGCGCGACTGGCTGATGGCGCAATATCCCGGCGATATCGGGCTGGCGCGCGGCGAGAGCGAAGGCACGCTGGTGCCGCGCGGGGGCAGTGGCAGCGCTGGCGGCGATTCCGGGGAGAGCAACTCGCCGACCTGGCTCTCCGACTATGGTCTTGGCGGGCAGGAGCTGACCTCCGAGCTGATCGAGGAGCAGCTCGTCCCCGCCGCGCGCGACCGGCTCGCCGGAGACCGGATGCAGACGCTGGCGACGCTGGTGATGATGGGCATGAACCGGATCGTCGTGAAGGACGGCTCGATCACCGCCCGGCTGCGCTTCCGCGCCGCGGCGTCCGACAAGACCGCGGTCGATTATGCGGTGAGCGACGATCCCGGCAACGCCACGCCGTCGGGCAGCTGGTCGACGCGCGGCAGCACCTCCTATCAGGCGCCGGTCACCAAGGTGTCGACCGTCGGGGTCAACGCCCAGACCGACAGCCAGCTCAATGCCGAGCTGTTCGGCGAAGTGAAGATCAACTTCGCCAGCGAGACGCTGCCGCTCGACCGGTTCGTCGACGATGCCCGGCGCACGTTGCTCGAACGCGCCGCGCGCCCGGCCCAGATGCCGGCACGGGCGCCGGCCCCCGCCGCCCTGCCCGCCCCGGTCCCCGCCGTCGCCGCACCTGCATCGCCGGCGGCACCCGCCTCGCCCGCGCCGCTGCCGGTTCCGCCCGGAGGTGCTGCATGACCGACGCCGCCCGCCGCCCGCTCGAGGACCTGATCGGCGAATTGCTCGACGGCGTCACCGCGCTGCCGGCGGCGGGGCTGCGCGCGACCAGCGTCGCGTTCGACCTGCCGATCGAGGCGACGGTCGAGGCCGGTCCCACCGGGCCGATGGTCCGCGCCGATGTCCCGCGCACGCGCACCCGCACCTGGTTCGACCGGCCGGTCGGCCGCCTCTCGCTCAACATCGGCACGCTGCCGGTGGAGGAGGTGCAATGAACGGCGATACCGGCGAAGCGGTGGCGCTCGAGGACTTCATCCAGGCGGTGCAGTCGCAGCTCGATACGGCCCAGGCGCGCATGACGCTGAAGGCGCAGAACGACCGGCTGCCGCTCACCTTCGCGATCCGCGACATCTCGATGGATTTGAAGGCGCATCTCGAGCTCAACCAGGGCGAGCTGCGCATCCGTCCGGCCGGACCGAGCGACAAGGACCCGACCGTCCTCCATCTCGTCTTCACCGCGATCACCAAGCCGATGATCGAGGAGAATGCGGTCCCCATGTCGATCGACGACAAGAACGAAGTGCCGCTTTCGGCGCTGGGCGACGAGTTCGATCCCGCCGAGCGCCGCCGGCTCGAGGGGATCGGCGTGCGCACCGTCGAGAAGCTCAACGAGATGGAGCGGCGCGGCATCTCGGGCTCGGTCGGCCGGATCACCCGCCTCGCGCCCGACAAGCTCGAGCAGGTCCTTGCCCGCGCCTCGCGCCCGATGGTCGACGATGTCAGCCGCGACGGCACTGACGAGGGCGACCAGACCGACGAGCTGCGCCAGCGGCTGCGGGTCAAGGGCCGCAACCTGCTGCGCGGCGGGATGCCGCCCCAGGTGATGATCGCCGGCCGGCCGGTCAATGTCGTCCAGGCGCATGACAATGAGCTCGTCCTGGCGCCCGATCACGACCAGCTCGCCGGGCAGATGAGCCTGACGCACGATCCTCGCGCGCCGACCGAATTGTGGTTCGACCAGCAGCCGCGCCGGCCCTTGCCCGCGACGCCGGTCAACGGCTTCGACGGAGCCCAGCCATGACCGCCCGGCTCGGCCGCCTCGTCCAGCCCTGGGCGCACCGCGCCGGCGCCTATGCCGCGCCGGGCAGCCTGCTCGTCCGGCTGAAGCTCGGCGAAGTGCCCGCCGGCATCCCCGCCGCGCTCGACATCCGCCGCAAGGCCGCGACGCCCGCCGAGACGACGCAGCACCAGATCCTCGACCGGGTGGTGAAGTCCTTCGGCGGCGCCGTCCGCGTCTCGCGCCTCCACGCCGCCGCCCAGGCGCTCCACACGATCGGCGCGCGCAACCGGGGCTATAGCGAGGCCGAGGAGATCAGCGGCATCGCCCGGGTGCTCCGCTTCGACGTCGAGCCCGACACCCATATCGGCTCGCTCGCGGTGTCGCTGATGCAGCTCGACATCGTCGAGTCCGCCATGCCCAATTACCTCTGCACGATCGGCCTCGACGGTCCCGACCGGCACCCCCGCCGCGACGAGGACGACGACAATGCCGGCTGGGACCCACGCGACATGGTCAATGCCCGGCGCGCCTTGTCCTATTGCGCCGGCGATGGCGGGGTGATCGTCGCGGTGGTCGACAGCGGCATCAACTTGCGCCACCCCGAATTCTCCAGCCAGGCGCTCGATACCGGCGACCGGCTGCGCCGCGGCTATGACACCGTCCAGCTCAGCGAGGGCCAGCTCGCCACCGGCATCCGGCTGCTCGGCGACAATCGCGGCGCCGATACCGACCCGACCGACCGCTATGTCGGCCACGGCACCGCCTGCGCCGCGATCATCGGCGGCAGTGGCGCCGGCATCCCGCCCGGCCTCGCCGGCGCCTGCCGCCTGCTGCCGATCCGCTCGCTCGGCGCCGCCCAGCCGCCCGACCACAAGCCCGTCGGCATCGGCGCGATCAGCGACCTCGACATGGGGCTGGTCATGGCCGCCCAGCTCGGCGCGCACGTCATCAACTGCAGCTTCGGCACCGATGACGAGGCGATCGAGCCCGGCATGCCCAAGCCGCACAGCGAAGCCGTCGCCTATGCCACCGAGCGCGGCTGCACCCTGGTCGCCGCCTCGGGCAACAGCGGCGACAAGCGGGTCTACTGGCCCGCCGCCTTCCCCCAGGTCGTCGCGGTCGGTGCCGTCGATGCCGATCGCCGCATGGCCGGCTTCTCGACCAGCGGCGACCATGTCGCGCTCTGCGCCCCCGGTGTGAACATCCGCACCGCCGACCTCGACGGCTATCAGCGCGCCACCGGCACCAGCTTCGCAGCGCCCTTCGTCGCCGGCGCCGCCGCCTTGCTCGTCGCCCGCGCCCAGGAGCGCGCTGCCGCGATCGACCCGGAGACGACCAAGAAGCTCCTCATCGCCAGCGCCCAGCCGCACCGCCCCGATCTCGCCGCCGGCAATGGCGCCGGCATCCTGGACGCCGCCCGCGCGCTCGAACTGCTCGATCGCGCGATCGACGCCGACGACACCACCGAATTGGGAGGCGCCGATGACGGCTAGAGCCCGCCCCGCTCCCTAGGCGCCCCGCGCCCTCCCCGAGATGGACCAAGATTTTCGAAAGGAACCCTGCAAATGGCCGACATCCTGATCCCGACCATCCGCTTCGTCGATATCGCCGCCCGTGAAAAGGCCGCCCGCGAAGCGATCACCAGCAGCTTTGACAACCTCACCGCGCGCCTCGCCAAGCTGGGCCAGCTCAGCCAGACCGACGCCGCCGAGCTCGCCCGCGTCCGCGAGCTCAAGGCGCTGATCGACAGCGACAAGGGCAAATTCTACTTCGACCCGCTCTTCGCCACCGCCCGCGCCGCGCTCAAGTCCGCCGAGAGCGGCCTGCGCCCGCGCGCCGTCGAGCATGAGCAGGGCGTGCTGCAATTCCCCGAGATGGCGGGCGACAAGGCCACCGAGGCCGAGCGCGACGCCGAAGTCGCCCGGGTCGGCCTGATCCTCGGCCTGCTCCAGTATAACGGCACCGCGCTGCCCCGGCTGGTCGTCTCGGGCAAGACCCCGCAGCCCGATCCCGAGGATCCCAACACCGCCGAGTTCGGCGAGGGCCTGTTCCGCGCCGTCGGCCGCATCGCCGGCCGCATCGAGCTGGCCGAGCGGACCCTCAAGCAGGTCGGCGCCGCGGTGAACATCCAGGGCGACCGCAAGGAGCCCGGCGTCTCCAGCGCCGAATATGCCAAGGTGTTCGAGGGGCTGGTCGGCCGCGGCGTCACTGCCCATGACGTCAACCTCAAGCGGCTGGTCGAGGACCAGTTCGACAAGGTCCAGGCGCTCGGCGACGACCAGGCGATGCACGACGTGCTGATCGACCTGCCCGATCTCGAGGCGACCACCGCCTTCGAAGTCGTCGCCAGCCATTGCAAGCTGATGGGCTCGTTCATCTTCGCCTCGGCCTTCGAGGAGCTGAAGGCCTTCCAGGTGGTCGACAAGCTGGTCGAGATGTCGCAGCGCGGCGACCTCGCGCTGATCAAGGGACCGGCCGGCACCCAGCTCTACAACTATTGGCGCGAGGCGCCGAACCGGATGAGCGAGAGCGAGCGCCAGGGCTTCTACGCGATGATGCTCGGCCTGCCGACCGGCCAGCCCGGCGTGAAGGTCAATGTCGAGTTCCAGGACCTGTGGCTGCGCTTCGTCTCCTCGGTCTCCACCCTGGTGCGCGAGGCCCGGGTCGATGCGCTGATCCGCGCCGCGACGCCGATGGCGGTCAACCAGCAGCAGGTGAAGAAGGCCGCGCGCGACCTCGCCACCAACATGTCGCTGCACGGCTATGGCATGGCCTTCTATGCCGCCGCCGACCTGCAGAAGCAGATCAACGACATGATCAGCCTGCTCCAGGACAAGGAACTGCTCCTCGCCATCGGGCAGAAGGACATGTGGGGCGTGATCGACCAGGTCGCCCAGACCGAGCTCGGCGGCGCGCGCAACAGCTCCAAATACCGGATGCTGGCCACCAGCGGCGCGATCATCAGCAGCTGGATCGCCAACAACAACGACCGGCTGCGCGATCCCACTTCGCCGATGATCGATCTCGGCGTGGTCAGCAATCCGCCCACCCGGCCGCGCGGCCAGTCGGCGGTGTCGCACCCGAACGACTATGACCTGGTCAATGCCTGCGAGATGTGGCTCGCCGATTCGGCGATGGACGAAGGCCGCATCGAGCAGATGTCGCAGCCGCGCGAAGCCCCGAACATGACGAGCCGGCCGATCCAGATCCCGTCGATCGCGCGCGACCTGCTCGACAGCGCCGGGCTCGGCATGGGCATGGGCTATGCCCAGTCGGCGCAATCCAACGGCCATGCCCGCAACGGCTATGGCTATTGACCCCCGGGCGGAAGGAGCATCGCCATGGGCTATGAGCCACTCAGCACGCAGGTGAAGGGGCGGCTGTTCAGCGCCTCGCGCACCTTGCGCACCGCCAACCCCCTGAGCTTCGTCGGGCGCATGCTCGAGGACAGCTTCGATCTGCCGATGGGCGATCCGCGCTATGCCGCCAATGCGCTGGTCCCGGGCTCCGCGCCGATCGAGCCGGTGTTCGGATCGAACCAGAGCCGCGCGCTCGCTTTCCACATGGAGCCGCTCGGTCCCGAGGCGTCGGGCTGCGAGCGGCGCGACATGGCCAGCCGCGAGATGCGGCGGCTGGTCGGCGACAATTTCGGCCGCGAGGCGCTGCACTGGTTCGACGGCGCGAGCGAGAGCCAGCGCGGCCTCACGCGCGCCGGCGGCCTGCGCTACGGCGCCTTTTTCGGATCGAGCTTCGATCAGGGCGGGCTGGAAAGCGCCACCGTCACCTATGAGGGCGGCAACGGCAATCCGATGAACGAGGTCAATCCCGCGCTCGCCCGGCTGATCGGCCAGGCGATGGCGGCGATGCCCGGCCTGCGCCCGGTGTTCACCACGCTGGTGGCGGGGCGCGACTATGGCAGCCAATGGGTGACCTTCCTGCTCACCAACCGCTTCCGCATCACCGACATGCGGCCGATGCTCGACGAGCTGGGCCTGGGCGAGCGGCTGGGCAGCATCCTGCAGATCGTCGGCGTCGCGCTCGGCGGCCGCTTCGACGTGCCCGACGGCGCGGCGCTGGTGGCGTTCGGGCGCAGCCCGCAGGGCGTCGAGCTCGATCTCCAGATCATGCTCGATGCGATCCCGGACGTGCCGCCCAACTTCCTCCAGCTGCTGACGATGAACCTGCGCGAGCGGCCGCGCGAGCTGGCGGCGCTCGAGCGCTTCCTCGAAGCCTTCACCCCGGCCGACGATGTCTGGCCCGGGCGCTTCACCATCCTGGGCATCCGCATCGGCCCCAGCGGCCCGCCCAAGGTGAAGCTCTATCTCCGCCCGGTGGAGTTCGAGATCAGCCCGGCGGCGTCGCTGGTCGGCGCGCCGATGCCCGCCGCTGCCTGAGACAGGATGTGCCGGCTCCGGCCGGCCAGTCGAGGATCGAAGAGATGAACGCTCCCGCTATTGTCGCCCCGGAGGCGACGCCCCGGCCCGAGGTGCGCGCCAAGGTGCGCGAGATGCTCGCCGCCACCCCGTCCTTCCACCAGTTGCCGCCGGACACGCAGATGCAGGTGGCGCGCGACACCGCGATGATCGCCGATGCGCTGGTCGGCCAGGCCGAGGCCGGCACCCAGTCGGTCACCGCGCAGCCGATGGCGGAAAAGAGCCAGTGGGAATCGAACAAGCAGGCGGTCGACGATATCGGCAAGGAGGAATTCTCCGCCGGCTCGCTGATGGCGGGTGCCCAGGCCGCCGGCGAATTCATGCGGCAAGTGAATTTTGTCGAGTTTGTTTCGGGGCTTATCGACGGAGTCTTCAACTCCATCATCACCTCGAACATCCAGCAGATGGAGGCCTATTCGAAGATGGTCTCCGACGTGTCCAAGTCGCTCAACCAGTTCCGCGACGACAACACCACCTCGGATGACGGCAAGGACCAGCTCTGCGAGCAGTTCCCCGATCTGTTCGATATCGGCGCCGATGCTTTCTCCGGCGGCGGCGCCGCGCAGCTGCGGGTCAAGGACGGCGCCGATCTCGATGCCGGGCTCCAGCGCGTCCGCGACACGCTGGGCAGCCATGCCGACAAGGAAATCGATTCGATCGACGTCACCGATCCCGAGGTGCAGGAAACGCTGATCAAGGCGGCGCGCGGCCAGATCGCCACGTCGCGCCAGCAGCTGCTCGCCACCATGGTGATGATGGGGCTGTCGCGCATCGTCGTCACCAACGGCAAGATCCAGGCGAAGATCCTCTACGACTTCAACGCGTCGAGCCAGCGCACCCTGTCGCGCACCGCCATGGCCCGCGACTATGCCCGCGACGCCTCGGGCAACCTCGCCGTCACCACCGACGGCGAAGGCGAGAGCGAGCGCGGCGGCACCAGCAAGGGCGATTACAGCGGCAGCTATCAGAGCGGGAAGTCGAGCTACAGCGGCAACTACGATTCCGATTACTACACCAAGGGCAAATACAAATATTCGCAGAAGCCGGTGATGACCGCCCAGGCGGTGGCAAGCGACCAGAGCACCGACCAGATCAGCGCCAAGGCCAGCCTGGCCGGCCTGGTCGATGTCAACTTCAAGTCGGACTATCTCCCGCTCGAGAAGATGGCGACGCCGGAGATGATCGCGGCGATCCAGATGCGCTCCAAGCCGGTCGATCACAACAAGCCGCAATATACGCCGGGACCGGCCCCGGCCCCGGCCCCGGCGGCGCCCGCGCCTGCCGCCACGCCGGCGCCCGCACCGGCGCACGCCTGAGCCATGGCACAGGCCCTCGCCTCCGAGCCCGATCCGCAGGCACCGGCGCTGTACGGCGGCCCTGGCGGCATGACGCCCGCCGCGATCGCCCGGGTCCGCCCCAAGGTGCAGGCGATGCTCACCGGCATCCCGGCCTTCGCGATGCTGAGCAGCCTCGAACAGGCCAAGCTCGCCAACGACATGGTCAAGGTGCTTGCCTATATCGATGATCCCGCCGGAGTGGTCGAGGACACGGCGCTGGGGGCCCCGCCACCCGCGGCAGGTGCGATGGCCGCGCCGGCGCGCGGGCTGGCCGATGCCAATGAGCAGACCCGCCAGAACCTCTCCAAGTCTCCCGGCTTCGCGGGCAAGGACTTCGTCGCCGGTGCCGCCGCGCAGGGGACGGAACAGTTCACGAATCTCGTCCATAATGTTGATTTTCCTGCATTTGTTGGCGGGCTCATCAACAATGTCTTCAAGTCGATCGTCGAGACCACGATCGAGCAGATGCGGGCCTATGCCGAGCTGATCTCCGCCGTCGCCAAGACCGCGGAGGAGTATATGGCCGAGAATATCGGCATGGGTCAGGGCCGCGATTACATGGTCGATCGCTTCCCCGACCTGCTCGCGCTCGATGTCGACGAGGACAGCGGCAAGTCGAAGCTGCGCGTCACCGGGGAGGACGAGGAAGCCGCGCTGAGCGAAATCCACGCGACGCTCGGCATGAGCGGCCCGGCTCCGTCGGACCTGAGCGAGGAGGAGGCCGAGATCGGCTTCGTCAACGCCGCGCGCATCGTCATGGCCAAGTCGCGCCAGCAGCTGCTTGCCTCGATGGTGATGCTGGGGATCAACCGGATCGTGGTGACCGACGGCTCGATCACCGCCAAGGTGAAGTTCGACATGCGGGCGACCGACCAGGCCAAGCGCGACTATCGCGCCTCGGCCTATGACCGCCAGTCGAGCCGCAACCGCAACGTCAGCGCGTTCGGCGGCAGCTTCCTCGGCTTTGGCGGCGGCTCGGTGAACGTCAACGAGCAGTCGCATGTCGCCACCGTGAGCACCGCCGTCAACGAGACGAGCGAGTCGCAGCTCGAGCTTGCCGCCAAGATGCAGGGCGAGGTGCGGGTCAACTTCAAGTCGGACTATCTGCCGCTCGAGAAGATGGCGACGCCCGAGATGATCGGCGCGATCCAGGGCAATTCGATCCCGCCGCCGCCGCGCGGCGGTGCCGCACGCCCGCCCGCGCCCGGCGCTGCGGCGCCCACGCCCACCCCCGCCCCGGCAGGACCCTGAGCGATGCTGCACACCAATGCCCTTGCCCTGGCGCTCGAAGCCGAGACCTCGGTGCCGCTCGGCCTGGTCCGCGCGGTGGACGATGCCGAGCGGCTGCTGCTCGCGGCCCATGCCCATGCGACGATGCTCGCCGAGCTCGGCGATATCGAGCTGCCGCCGGCCGCCCGCGCCGACGCGACGCAGATCCGCGCGATCGCCAGCCTCTATCTCGCCTCGACATTGGAGATGGCGGGGCTGATCCAGGCGGCGGACGACTTCACCCGGCTGATGCGCACCGGCGCGCTCGACGGCGAGATCGGCGATGCCGCGCCGGCGGTCGAGCGCTTCTGGCAGAGCCGCGACGAGCGGCCGAACGAGGCCGAGCGGCTGTCGCTGTTCGGCCGACTGTTCGGGGCGCCGACGGGTCCGGAGGATGCCAGTGCGCGGGCCAATGGCGAGTTCGAGGAGCTGCTGCTCAACCTGTGCGACGCGATCATGAAGGCGGCGGACGGCGGCAGCCAGGGGCGCGCGCGCCAGGCGGTGATCCAGGTCGCCGAGAATGTCTCGGGCGCGGCTAGCGGCATGGTGCTGATGCTCGCCCGCCAGATCCTCGACACATTGTCTCAGGCGATCGCGATCCTAAATAACGGGCAGGTGCGCACGCTGCTGCATGCGCGGACGCTCTGGGATGCGGTGGGGGCGATCGATCGCAAGTTCCGCCGCACGCCGCGGCCGACGCTTACCCTGCTCCGGCGGGGCCGTGCCGGGATGGCGGTGCTCGCCTGGCTGGCCGAGCATGTCGATACGATCGAGACGGCGGGCGGGGCCCTGGTCCAGCCCAATGATCCGGTGGTCGATTCGGCGGTCGACTGGGTCGATGAGACGCTGTCGATCGTCCGCGGTCAGAATGGCGGTCCTCCCGCTGCTGGTGCGAGCCCCAGCTGGCGCGACCTGGGGAGCTGAACGATGGCGGTGGCGCTGGCCAATCCACCGCCGGAAGTCCGCGGCGCGGTCCGCGATTCGCTGGTCGGCGCCGAGGGTTTCGAATCCCTCCCCACCGCCGACCAGCGCGAAATCGCGAACGCGCTGGTGCGGATAGCCCATGCCGCCCAGCTCTTCGAAGCCGAGGCGGCGCCGAGAAAAGGGGGGGCGGCAGTCGCCGCCGGCATGAGCGCCGGCGAACATTATTCCGGCACCGCGGTAGCCGGCGTGGCGGGCACCACCCACGCCGTTTTGCGGGCCATCAGCTTCCCGCGATTCGTCGCGGAACTGGTGAACGGAATCTTCCGCGCGATGGTCGACACCAACCAGCAGCAGCTCCAGCAATATATCGAGCTGGTCCGCGGCGTCTCCCAGTCCCTGGACGGCTTCGCCTCCACCGGCGGCTCAAGCGACGATCCCGCCAAGCGCTGGCTCGCCGACCAGTTCCCCCAGAGTTTTCGCATCGAGGAACCCGAAGCCCCGGACCCCCGCGACATCCCCGATCCCGAGGACACCCCCGATCCGGTCCGCCTGATCCCGGTCGGCGCCCCGCCCACAGTCGATGCGGTGCGCGCAGCCCTCAACCTCGAGCCCGATACCGCGATCCCCGGCACCGATGCCCAGCAGCTGATCCCGTTCGTGCGCAGCAGCCTGGCGCGCAACCGCCAGCAGATGCTGGCGACGATGGTGCAGATGGGCATGCAGCGGATCGTGATCGATTCGGGCCGCATCGCCGCCTCGATGCGCTTCCACATCGATGCGCAATCCGCCGCGCGCGAGCAGGAGCACAGCGGCTTCGACACGCGAACCACGGTGGGCGCGAGCGCTTCGGGCGGGTTCGGCTTCTGGAGCGCATCGGCATCGGTCAATTCGACGATCGGCTATGTCCGCACCGACGATGTAACCACCAACGAGAGCACCAATGTCTCGGCCGATCTCGACAGTTCGGTGGAACTGCATTTCCGCACCGATCAGGTGCCGCTCGACCGGATCGCCTCGCAGAACACCGTGGAGCGGCTGCGGCTCAACACGCTCAATCCGGAACGCGAGGCGGCCATCGCGGCGGAGACCGATCGCGCCCGCATCACCGCCAATGGCGCCGCCAACCCGCCGACACCGGCGCCCACGGGCGGGGCATCGAGCCTCGCCCCCTCCCAGACAGTGACGCCGCCCGCGCTCGCGCCGATTACGCCACGCGGAACCGGAACCACAGGCGGCGGCACCTCGACGCCACCCCCGCCGGCGTCCGGCACCGCACCGCCGCCGACGAGCGGATCGGGAACCGGCAGCGGCTCAGGAACTGCAACAGGCACCGCCACGCCCCCGGTCACCACAGGCTCGGGCACTGCTCCCGCGCCGGTACATTGAACCGCGCATCGGCTGCGATATCGGGGGATGGTGGGCGCTGACGGGCTCGAACCGCCGACCCTCTCGGTGTAAACGAGATGCTCTACCAACTGAGCTAAGCGCCCGGGCATGATGCCGGTGGCGCCCCGATGCCAAAGCCCGGGCCTCGGGGCAAGCCCCCAGTGCCGGGCTAGACCAGGCCGAGCCCCGCGCGGCGCACCGCGCCGACATAGGCGCGCATGCCCGCAAGCGCCTTTTCGCTCAGCACGATATAGGCACGGCGGCGATCGCCCGGATCTGCCTCGCGGCCAAACAAGCCGGCCTCGTGCATGGTACCGATCCAGCGCAACGCCGTGGTCGGCGGCACCGCAGCCGCGATGCACAGGCTGGAAACGGATACGCGCCGGCGCTCGAGACTGGCCGCGAACAGGTCGAGCAGCATGTCCCAGGCAGGATCGGCGAACAGCTCCGCTTCGAAATATTGCCCGCGCAGGCGGCGTGACCGGAT
Source organism: Sphingomonas sp. NIBR02145 (assembly GCF_027359115.1). Taxonomy (NCBI): domain Bacteria; kingdom Pseudomonadati; phylum Pseudomonadota; class Alphaproteobacteria; order Sphingomonadales; family Sphingomonadaceae; genus Sphingomonas; species Sphingomonas sp. NIBR02145. Next base: position 3,199,681 of record NZ_CP114791.1, read on the forward strand.
CACGGCCCGGATCTCCGCCGAGGCGATATCGGGGCCCGGCTCGTCCGGCCCGCGATAGCCCAGGTCCGGCGCGCGGACGCCCGTCCGTCGTTCGATCTCGTCCTCTTCGGCAAGTTCGCCTCGCGTCAGCCGTGCCAGCGCATCGGCGATCCGCGCGACTTCCTCGTTGAGCCGGCGCAGGCGCGCGGTCTCCGAATCGCGGGTGACATCAGTCCACGAAGCGTGCGGCGTCGCTTCGCCCCGTGCACGCGCCAGCACCAGCGCGGCGAGCAGTTCGGATGCGCTCGGATCGCAGAGAAGCTGGGTGCGCGGGACACCGAGCAAGGGGCCGGCGAGGTCGATCCGATCCGCCGAGAAGATCGCGACAAGCGCCGGTCCGGCCTGGCCATCGCGCGCCGCCAGGGTATCGAGCAGCGACAACAACGGGGCTTCCGCAACCGCGCGTGCATCGAGCAGGACAAGGTCGAGCCGCGCCGCGTCGAGCAGCGGCAGGGCACCGTCTGGATCAACCATGTCGCGGATCCGGATTCCCGCCGTGGTCGCTGCCTCCACCAACTCGGCACTGCCCGCGCCCGTAACGAGCAGCGCGTTGAACGCCTGCGCCAGCGTGTCGCGGGTCGGGAAAGGGGCCGCGGAGGGGTTCGCCATCGCCTGCTCGGGTAGAATGTCCCGGAGAGGCCCAACCTCCGAAACGGATTGCTCTATCCGCTCCGTTTCGGAGCTTGTGGCGCGACCCAGACAGGCGACCGAATCATTGCCTGTCCGTTCCGGATCAGTCCACGACTGATCCGTCGGATTCGGCTGCAAATACCGAAGCTTCGCTCTCATCGCCGAGAAGTTCCCGGGTCGCGCTGGCAAGCAGCCCCGGGCCCAGCGCAAGCCCCGCGGCGAAGAACACCGCGCCCACCACGCCGAACAGGATCTGGGTGGCCAGCGGCATGGCGAATTGCCGGGCAGCAAATGCTTCGGCGGCAGCCCGCATCTGCTCCTGATCGCCATTGGCGGCGATCAGCGCGGCGAAATAATCCCCCATCACGAAGGACACCACGATGCCGATCGCAACAGCGAAGATCAGCGTGATCAGGAAATAACAGGCGAAAAGCATCCAGAAGCGGCCACGGGTCAGCTCCCAGGCAGCATCGACGCTGATCCGCCGGCGATGGAAGGTAAGCGGGAAGATCAGCGAGATGCGCACCTCCGCCCAGACCACCGCGCAGACAAAGGCGAGGAACAGCAGGAACGAGATCGCCCCCGTGATCATGCCCGTGCCCAGCGCGAAGCCGAGCACCGTGATGACCAGTAGCAGCAGCAGCTCACCCACCAGGATCGCGGCAAAGGCGGCGACGCAGACCATGATGACCAGCCCAAACATGCGGAACTCGTCCATCCCGATCCGCATGAAGGCGAAGCCGCCCTCCTGCGGGCGCAGCATCACGCGGAACACCGCGTTCATCAGCACCACGACGAGGAATAGCAGCAACAGGTTCATGAGCAGCATGAGGCTGAACATCGGCCCTGCCCATACCGACATCGCCGTGCTTGGATCCGCGGATATGGGCATGACCGTGCCGGCAACCACGAAGCCCATCACCAGCGAGATCGCGAGCGCGCCGACACAATAAGTCACTGCCCAGATCGCCACCGAGCCGGGGCGTTCGCGCAGCAGCCCGAACGCCCCACCCAGAATCGAACCAACGCTCGCCATGCCAAGTCCCCCATTCGTTCCCGGCATCCGCGTCAGTCGAGGCTCTTAACGATCTCCTCGACCATCTTCTTCGCGTCGGCCAGCAGCATCATCGTGTTGTCGCGGTAGAACAGCTCGTTGTCCACACCGGCATAGCCGACGCCGCCCATCGAGCGCTTGATGAAAAGCACCGTCTTGGCTTTTTCGACATCGAGCACCGGCATGCCGTAGATCGGCGACGACTTGTCGGTCTTGGCGGCCGGGTTGGTCACGTCGTTGGCGCCGATGACGAAGGCGACGTCGGTCTGAGCGAACTCGCTGTTGATGTCCTCCAGCTCGAACACTTCGTCATAGGGCACGTTCGCTTCGGCGAGCAGCACGTTCATATGGCCCGGCATGCGTCCCGCAACCGGATGGATCGCGTATTTCACGCGGACACCGTGCTCCTTGAGCTTGTCGCCCATCTCACGCAGCGCATGCTGTGCCTGAGCGACCGCCATGCCGTAACCGGGCACGATGATGACCTGCTCGGCCTGGCTCATCAGGAAGGCCGCGTCCTCCGCGGAGCCGCGCTTCCACGGCCGGTCGATCGCCGCCGCACCACCGCCCGCGTCCGCCGTCGCGCCGAAGCCGCCGGCGATCACGCTGATGAAGCTGCGGTTCATCGCGCGGCACATGATGTAGCTCAGGATCGCACCCGAGGAGCCGACCAGCGCTCCGGTGATGATCATCGCCGTGTTGTGCAGGGTGAAGCCCATCGCCGCCGCTGCCCAGCCCGAATAGCTGTTGAGCATCGACACCACGACCGGCATGTCCGCACCGCCGATCGGCACGATCAGCAGGAAGCCGATCACGAAGCTGAGCGCAGTCACGGTCCAGAAGACCCAAGGGCTCTGGTCGGTGACGAAATAGCCGACCAGACCGAGAATGCCGGCCAGCACGGCCAGGTTGATGACATGGCGCCCCGGCAGCAGGATCGGCTTGCCAGACATGTTGCCGTTGAGCTTGAGGAAGGCGATCACCGAACCCGAGAAGGTGATCGCGCCGATCGCCACGCCCAGGCCCATCTCGACCCGGCTGACGCTGAGGATTTCGCCGTCCGCACCCAGGATGCCGAAGGCGGCAGGATTGAGGAACGCCGCCGCCGCGACCAGCACCGCCGCCATGCCGACCAGCGAGTGGAAGGCGGCGACGAGCTGCGGCATCGCGGTCATCGCGATCCGGCGTGCCGTCACGAAGCCGATAATGCCGCCGATCGCGATCGCCGCGCCCAGTTCGATCGGGCTGGCGATCTCGTGCGTGATCAGCGTGGTGATCACGGCGATGCCCATGCCGAGCATGCCGAGCCGGTTGCCCCGCCGGCTGCTCGCCGGGCTGGAGAGCCCGCGCAGCGCGAGGATGAAACAGATGCCCGCCACCAGATAGGCAAAGGCGACCCAGGGATTGATTGCTGCCCCCTCGTGCATCGGCTCAGCCCTTCTTCTTGTACATGGCGAGCATGCGCTCGGTGACGGCAAAGCCGCCGAAGATGTTCACGGATGCCAGCGCCACGGCGACAAGGCCGAGCCACTTGGCAACCTCCGAACCGGTTGCAGCCGACGCGATCAGCGCGCCGACGATGATCACCGAGGAAATCGCGTTGGTCACCGCCATCAGCGGCGTGTGCAGTGCCGGCGTGACCGACCAGACCACGTAATAGCCGACGAAGCAGGCCAGTACGAAGATCGACAGGATCGAGATGAAGTCCATGTCTTGAGCCTTCCAAACTTCACGAAGCTTCCACGCGCAGCAACTGATCGCGGAAGCCTTGTTCGCCGTCCCCACGCCGAGACTAACCTTCGGCGCCATGCGGGACGGAGTTATCAACCTGCGGCGAGCAACCGCTCGTTCACGACCTTGCCGCCCTGGGTGAGGCGGATGGCATTGCCGATTTCCTCGTCGAGGACCGGCTTGCCCTGCTCCTTGTCCCAGAAGGCGGAGAGGAAGTTGAACAGGTTGCGCGCGAACAGCGCCGAGCTGTCGGCGGCGAGACGCGACGGCACGTTCCTGTGCCCGACGATCTTCACGCCGTGGATCGTCACGATCTCGCCGGCGACCGCGCCTTCGACATTGCCGCCGGCCTCGACCGCGAGGTCAACGATCACGCTGCCCGGCTTCATCGTGGCGATCTGGGCATCGCTGATCAGCCGCGGCGCGGGGCGCCCCGGGATCAGCGCGGTAGTGATGACGATGTCCTGCTTGGCGATATGCGAGGAGACGAGCTCGGCCTGGGCGGCCTTGTACTCGTCGCTCATCTCGGTGGCATAGCCGCCGGTGCCTTCGCCCTCGATGCCCTTCACCGCTTCGACGAAGATCGGCTTGGCGCCGAGCGACAGGATCTGCTCCTTGGTCGCCGCGCGGACGTCGGTCGCTGAGACCTGCGCACCGAGGCGACGCGCGGTGGCGATCGCCTGCAGGCCGGCGACGCCCACGCCCATGACGAAGACCTTGGCGGCCGAAACGGTGCCCGCCGCGGTCATCATCATCGGGAAGGCGCGGCCATATTCGGCCGCGGCGTCGAGCACTGCCTTGTAGCCCGACAGGTTCGACTGCGAGGACAGGATGTCCATCGACTGCGCGCGCGTGATGCGCGGCATGAACTCCATCGCCAGCGCCTCGAACCCGGCCGAGGCATAGGCATCGACCCGGGCACGTTCGCCGAACGGGTTCAACCCCGCGACGATCCAGGCACCGGGCTTCGCACCGGCAAGGCCGGCCGGATCCGGCCCCTGCACGCCGAGCACGATATCGGCATCCTTGAGCGTCGCCGCCCGCGCGCCAACGGTGGCGCCGGCATCGGCATAGGCCTGGTCGGCGATCGATGCATCCGCGCCCGCACCGGCCTCGACCGACACTTCGGCACCGAGCCCGACGAACTTCTTCACCGTTTCCGGAGTCGCGGAAACACGCCGCTCGCCGGCGGCGGCTTCCTTCAGAACCGCGATCTTCACTTGGCGGAGATCAGGAAGACGACGAGTGCAGCGATCAGGGCAACACCGACGGTGCCCCAGGTCATCATCGCCTTGAAACCATTCCACGTCTGCTCGTGCGCCTTGAGCTGCGCGGCATTGTCACCGGTGTCAGCCATTCGTCTCTCCCCTGAAACTTTATGCAGCGACTGTAGCCCCCAGCGCCGGCTCCCTCAACCCCGCCGCAGCTTCAGCAAGCTTAAGCCCGCCTTTACCCATCTGCTTTATCACGGTCGGCCTGAAACGGGACAGTAGGGACATGGAAGAGCGATGACGCGCAACGGCCAGCGCCTCCTGATGCTGATCGACGATGAGCCGGCCCAGCGCCGCCTCGTCGCAGCAATTGCCGCGCGCCGCGGCTGGAAGACGATCTTCGCGAGCGAGGCCGAGACCGGCATCGCCACGCTGGGCACGCCCGACGGGATGGCGCTCGACGCAATCATCCTCGACCATGCATCGCCCGACGCCGATGCGGCGGCGCTGATCGCCGAGCTGCGCGAGCGCCGGCCCCAGCTGCCGATCCTGATGCTCACCGCCAATGGTTCGGTCGCCAACGCCGTCAACGCGATGCGTGCCGGCGCGACCGACTTCCTGGTCAAGCCGCTCGCCGCCGAGCGCCTGCTCGCCGCGCTGGAAGCGGCCGTCGGCGGCAAGACCGCAGGCGAACTGCGCCCGCTCACCGAAAAGCTCTCCGCCCCGCTCGCCTTCGACGAGATCGTCGGCAGCGCGCCGCAGTTCCGCGCGGCCCTGGCCATCGCGGCCAAAGCTGCCCGTGCCCGCGTGCCCGTGCTGATCGAAGGCGAGAGCGGCGTCGGCAAGGAAGTGGTTGCCGAGGCGATCCACGCCGCCTCGCCGCGCAACAAGAAGGAAATGATCTCGATCAACTGCGGGGCGATCCCCGCCAACCTGGTCGAGAGCGAGCTGTTCGGGCACGAGAAGGGCGCCTTCACCGGCGCCTTCGAGCGCAAGATCGGCCGATTCGCCGACGCCGATGGCGGCACCATCTTCCTCGACGAGATCGGCGAGATGCCGCTCGACGCGCAGGTCAAGCTGCTGCGCGTGCTCCAGTCGGGCGAGATCCAGCCGATCGGCGCGCGCCATGCCCGCGAAGTCGATGTCCGGGTGATCGCCGCGACCAACAAGACGCTGCAGGCCGAAGTCGAGGCCGGACGCTTCCGCGAGGACCTGTATTACCGGCTCAATGTCGTCCAGGTGACGATCCCGCCGCTGCGCGAACGCACCGGCGACATCCCTGCGCTTGCCCGCCACCTGCTCGCCCGCATCGCCGACCAGCCGGGCCTGCGCGAGCTCGGCATCACCGACGACGCGCTCCAGCTGCTGGGCAGCTATGACTGGCCGGGCAATGTCCGCCAGCTCCAGAACGCCCTGTTCCGCGCCTCGGTGCTTTGCGACAATGACGGGCTGACCCGCGCCGATTTCCCGCAGATCGCCCAGCTCGCCGCCGGCCGCCCCATGGGCAATGGCCATCAGGCGCCCGGCGCGAACAATGCCGGTGTCACCCTGTTCCGCCCCGACGGCAACCTGCGTGCATTGGACGAGATCGAGGCCGATGTGATCCGCCTGGCGATCGGCCATTATCGCGGACGGATGACCGAGGTGGCCCGCCGGCTCGGGATCGGGCGCTCGACGCTCTACCGCAAGCTCGGCGAGCTGGGGATCGACCAGAGCGCCGCCTGAGCCTAGCCTGCGGCCATGCTGGCCGAGGCGCTCCACTTGCTCGAACGGGCCACCGAACCGGGGGTGGCCGAAGGTATGCCGCGCTTCGGCATCGCCACGGCGGACCGCGTGATCGGCATCAGGGTCGGCACCCTCCGCGGCCTCGCCAGGACGCTCGGCCGGAACCAGGCACTCGCCGAGCAGCTCTGGGATGCCGGCATTTACGAAGCGCGGCTGCTCGCCTGCTTCGTCGGCGAGCCCAAGACCCTCACTGCCGAAGGCATGGACCGCTGGGCAGCGGGTTTCGACAATTGGGCGACCTGCGACACCGCCTGTTTCGACCTGTTCGACAAGAGCCCGCTGGCCTGGGACGCCGTGTACCGCTGGGCTGGCGACGAGCGCGAATTCGTCCGCCGCGGCGCCTTCGCGCTGCTCGCCGGGCTGGCGTTGCACGCGAAGAAGCTGCCGGACGCCCCGTTCCTCGAGGCGCTGCCCCTGATCGAGGCCCAGGCCGGCGACGACCGCAACTTCGTCAAGAAGGGAGTGAGCTGGGCGCTGCGGGCGATCGGCATGCGCAATCCCGCCCTGCACCGCTCGGCCGGCGAACTCGCCGAGCGGCTCTCCGCCGCGCCGCTTCCCGCCGCACGCTGGATCGGGCGGGACGCGGCACGCGACCTGGCGAGGCCGGCAGCCAGGCGGAAGGCCGGGCTCGGCTAGAGCATCAGCCAGTTCCACAGCAGCCGGCCGGGCAGGAAGGCGAACAGGCCGGGCAGCAGCAGCGCGCCCGCATACATGCCCCACATGTGCCGCTTGTGCGCGGCGATGTCGCCGGCCCGTGCGGCGCGGACTGCGCGGTAAAGAGTGACGAATACCAGCGGCACGAACAGATGGATCCAGCCGAACTGGCCATGGTTCATGTTGCGGATGAAGATCGCAGAGCCTGCCGCGACCAGCATCAGCACACCCCAGATCCGCCCGAGCAGCTTGTGCGTCGCGTCGCCCTTGCGCGCCAGCAGCACCCATAGGCCTAGCGGGATCGCCGGCAGCACGCTCGACAGATGGATCAGCACCGCGACCTGCTTCGCTTCATAGGTCGACGGCGTCACCCCGATCAGCACCCGCGCCACCGCGACGATCGTCGCGCCCGCCAGCACCGTGGCGACTGCGAGCATCGCCCCCTTGGCGAAACCCGACAGATCCTTCGTCCCGCCCATCGCACCTTCCCGAACTCCTGCATGACTGGCCATTGCTTGCCTCCCGACGCTATTGGCGGGACCAGCATGGCCGGCGGCGACGGCCGGACAATCGCGTCTGCGCCGCCGGGCCGATTGCTGCGTGGGCGGGCAGCGATGCTCTGGGCGCTGCCATTTGGCGAAGCGCGAACGGGACGGGGGACGAACGGGTTTGGGCAGCGCACGGCGAATCCTGATCGACTGCACGATCATTCTGGGCGTGGGCGTGGTGCTGGCGCTAATCGGCCCGTTCGGCAGCTTCGCGGCGCCGTTCGGCCTCAGGCTGCTCTACTGGCTGGCGATGAGCTATGCCGGCTACTTCCTCTATTTCCCGGCGATGCGGGCGGCGAGCATCTTTGCGCCTCGGCTCGACCTGCCCGAATGGTCGCTATGGGCGGCAGCCTGCGTACTTGCGAGCGTGCCGATGAGCGTGGTGGTCTGGGCCGCCAATCTGATCTGGCATCCGGGGCGTTGGCTGCCCCTAGAGCAATGGATCGCGCATTATTTCAACGTGGCATTGCTGGCCGGGCTGGTCTGCACGCTGTTCTGGTTCACCCGCCAGCGGCGCCTTGCCAGGATCGCGCCGGTGCCCGAACCGGAAGCGCCGACCAGCGAGCCCGGCCTGCCCCGGCTGGCCGAGCGCCTGCCCCCGCACCTGCGCGCGGCACCGATCGCGCTCGAGATGGAGGACCATTATGTCCGCGTCCACACGCGGCACGGCTCGACCCTGTTGCTGATGCGGATGCGCGATGCCGTGGCCGAGCTGGACGGCATGCCGGGCGCGCTGGTCCATCGCAGCTGGTGGGTGGCGCGCGAAGCAGTGACCGGCACCCGGCGCGACGGACGCAATGTCCGGCTGCTGCTGACCGGCGGGATCGAGGCGCCGGTGGCGCGCGCGCAGGCACCGGGGCTGGAAGCCGCGGGCTGGTTCTAGGCGCTCCAACACGGCGGAGGCCGCGACTCGCCAAAGTACACAAAGTACAGGCCAAGAGCCGGTTTTACGGCCCGCAATCTTCCCTGATTCCCCGGGTTAGGCGCGCATCCCGCAATATTGTTGCGCGCGCGTGATCCTATTTTCCTGCAGCCTCAGAGAGCGGCCGGCCAGGGACCGGCCGCCCGAGACGAGCAGGCGAAATCCTACATTGCAAGCCGCCCTAGCGGACCGCGACCAGCTTCGCCCTGGAGAGGTGCCAGTTCACATCGGCCGGATTGGCGCTCACCCCGGCAACGACGCGGTGGAGCGTGTAGCTGCCGCGGAAATGCTGGCGCTTGCCGTTCTTGAGCGTGGCATAGACATCGACCGGCACGGTGATCCAGCGCTGGCTCATGCCCGCATCGGCGTTGATCGGATTGCGCGCCTCGACCCGGCTGTGCGCCGTCGCGGCGAAGCCCTGGCGGAACGCGGCGAAGCTCTTGCCGCTGGCCTGGCCACCGCGATCCCACAGACCATAAGCGGTGCGGAAATCGCCGCGTTCGATCGCAGCGTAATAGGCCTGGACCGTATCGCGGGCATCCTGCGCGCCGGGTTCCTGGGCCGGCGCGGGTACCGGTGCGGCGAGCAGGGCGAGGGTCAGGGCGAACGGCATCAGCTTTCTCCTAGCGGGCGATCAGCGCCGAATCGCGCAGGCCACGCCAGACCCTCAACGCCTGAACCGTCTCGAATACATCATGAACACGGATGAGTTGCGCCCCGGCATCGGCACCCTTGAGCGCAAGCGCCAGGCTGCCGCCGAGCCGCTGATCCGCCGGCGCCTCGTTCGACAGCGCGCCGATCATCCGCTTGCGGCTGGCGCCGAGCAGCAGCCCGCAACCGATCCCGTGGAACAGCGCGAGGCCGTTCATCAGCACGAGATTGTCCTGCAGCGACTTGCCGAAGCCGATGCCCGGATCGACCAGGATCTTCGCCCGATCGACACCGGCCGCGGCCACGTCCTCGACCCGCTTCTCCAGCCAGTCATAGACGTCGAGCAGCACGTCCCCATAGCCATCGCCGCCGTGCGGGCCCTTTTCCGGCTCGGGCGAATGCATCAGCACGACCGGGCAACCGGCATTCACGACCACTTCCAGCGCCTGGGGATCGTAGAGCAACGCCGCGACATCGTTGACGATATGCGCCCCGGCCTGAAGCGCCGCCGCCATCACCGCGGCGCGGCGGGTATCGACGGAGATCGCGGCACCACCGGCGGCGAGCTTGCGGATCACGGGAACGACGCGTTCGATCTCCTCGCCTTCCCACACTTCGGCGGCGCCGGGCCGGGTCGATTCGCCGCCGATGTCGAGGATCGCGGCGCCCGCCGCGGCCATGTCGACGCCCACGCCGGCGGCCGCATCGACATCCTCGCTGAGCGCGCGCGAATCGGAGAAGCTGTCGGGCGTGCGGTTGAGGATCGCCATCACCTGGGGCTGGTCGAGCCGGACGACGCGCTCGCCAAGCTTCAGCGACGCGCGCGGGGCGGTGATGCGTTGGAGGATCGCGGCGACGCGGGGATCGTCCGGCAGATCGGCGACCGTGATCGTACGCTGGAACACGCGCTTGCCGCCTTCCCGCGCGATCAGCTCAAAGGCCGAACACCAGCTGAGCCCGCCGGCGAGGCGGACGACTTCGCCGTCGCGGCTGACCGGCGAATCGGCGAGCTGGACGGGGCGGAGATAGAGCCGCGCGGTTGCGGGGAGATCGAAGGTCATGCGGCGACCGTTCCAGAGGTGATCCCGCATGGGAAGGGGAAACTTCTTGAGCCCCTCCCCTGAAGGGGAGGGGCTAGAGAGGCTTACGGCTGGGTCGCCAGCAAGTAGTTCTGGCGCAGCGCGTCGATCGGCTTGAGGCCGTCGGCGGCTTCATAGTTCCAGAAGGTCCAGCCATTGCACGACGGCGCGTTCTGCAGCGTCGCGCCAAGCTTGTGGATCGAGCCGGCCTGGCCGTCGCAGCTGAGCGAACCGTCCGCGCCGACCACGGCCTTCCAGCGGCGCTTGCCGTCGGTCAGCACGGTGCCGGGCTTCAGGAAGCCGTTCTCGACCAGCTGGCCGAAGGCGACGCGCGGCTGGCTCTTGGGCGCCTGCATCGTCTTGAGCGCCGATTCGTCGAGCGGCAGCGCCGCTTCGATGCGCTCCCTGGCGGCTTCGACATAGGCGGTCTCGCGCTCGATGCCGATCCAGCGGCGGCCAAGCCGCTTGGCGACCGCGCCGGTGGTGCCGGTGCCGAAGAAGGGATCGAGCACGACGTCGCCCGGCTTGGTGCTGGCGAGCATGATCCGATAGAGCAATGCTTCGGGCTTCTGGGTCGGGTGGACCTTGGTGCCGCCCTTCTTGAGACGCTCCTGGCCGCCGCAGATCGGGAATTCCCAATCCGAGCGCATCTGGATCTCGTCGTTGAGCGTCTTCATCGAGCGATAGTTGAAGGTGTATTTCGCCTTCTCGCCGGTGCTCGCCCAGATCAGCGTCTCGTGCGCGTTGGTGAACCGGGTGCCCTTGAAATTGGGCATCGGGTTGGCCTTGCGCCAGATGATGTCGTTGAGGATCCAGAAGCCGAGGTCCTGGATCGCCGAGCCGACCTTGAAGATGTTGTGATAGCTGCCGATCACCCAGATCGTGCCGTCGTCCTTCAGGATGCGGCGCGCCTCGGCCAGCCATTCGCGGGTGAACGCGTCATAGGCGGCCAGGCTGTCGAACTTGTCCCATTCGTCGGTGACCGCGTCGACGGCGCTGCCGTCCGGACGGTTCAGGTCGCCACCGAGCTGCAGATTATAGGGCGGATCGGCGAAGATGCAGTCGACCGACTTTGCGGGCAAAGCGCGCATCGCCTCGATGCAGTCCTGCTGCAGGATCGTATCGTAGGGCAACACATCGACCCATGAACGCACCGTTGCCGGCTTGAGTCTGCCCTTTTCGAGAACCCCCATTAACCTCTTTCCCCTTGTTGGAGAGGCGGTTTCTGTCGGCGAATGGCCTCGCGTCAAGCGCTGATTGGTTAACGAAAAAACCTGCGATTCCGTTAACTTGTAGAACGCTCCACGAACTTATCCACATGCTGAGTCGCAAAGTTATCCACAGGCACAAGATATGGGGTGTGGCGAAAAAGACTCATTTCGCCTGTCGTGCGCTCGCCGGAAGCGGATGACGGCGCGGCGGAAGGACCGGGATCGCCCGAATCAATGATTCGGCCAGCGCCGCCCCAAGGCATAGCGGGCTGGAGATCGCCGAATCATTCGGCGGCCGGGATCCCGAAGTCGAAATGCGCCTGGGCGACCGGCGCGAAGCTCCTGCGGTGGTGCGGCGTCGGGCCGAGGATGCGCAGCGCTTCCTGGTGGACCTTCGCGCCATAGCCCTTGTTGCTCGCCCAGCCATAGCCGGGGTGGAGCGCGTCGAGCTCGATCATCATCGTGTCGCGGCGATGCTTGGCGACGATCGAGGCGGCGGCGATCGACAGGCAGAGCGCGTCGCCGCCGACCACGGCATGGCTCCGGTGCGTCCAGTCCGGGCAGCGATTGCCGTCGACCAGCACGAAGGCGGGCGCCGGGCCGAGCGCCTCGACCGCGCGGGTCATCGCCAGCATCGTCGCCCAGAAGATGTTGAGGCTGTCGATCTCCTCGACCGTGGCGATGCCGAGGCCGACCTGGGCGCAGGCGAGAATCTCGGCGCAGAGCCGCTCGCGCTTGAGCGCGGTCAGCGCCTTGGAATCGTCGACGCCCTCGGGAATGCACTTGGGATCGAGGATGACCGCGGCGGCGACCACCGGGCCGGCGAGCGGGCCGCGGCCGGCCTCGTCCACCCCGGCGACCGGGCCGCCGTGCAGCTTTCCATATTTCCGCTCGAACTTGAGATCAGGCATCCTGGACCCGCCATGGCGGATAGCGGCGCATCTCGCCAGCCTGGTAGAGACGAACCGAATTGCCGGCCGGATCGCGCAGCCGGGCTTCGCGCCAGCCCCAATTCTCGTCCTTGGGATCCTGCTCGAAGACGATTCCCTGCTGCTGGAGATAGGCGACGGTGACGTCGAGGTCGCCGCATTCGAAATAGACGACCGGGGCGGTGTAGCCGGGATCGGTGGCGATGCTGAAGGTGGCGCCGCCCTCGGTCTCGAACCGGGCATAGCGCGGGCTCGCGCGGACGACCTGGCGCAGGCCGAGCAGCCGGTAGAAGCGCTCGCTCGCCGCAAGATCGGCGGCGGGCACGGTCACCTGGTTCAGCATCGGCTCGAAGAAGCTCATGTTGAGGTCGAGCCGCACCGCCTGCTGCCCCATCGGGCCATGGCCGCGGCCGAGCCCGGGCGCCTCGCGCATCGCGATGCGGACGAAGCGGCGGGCGCGGCGGATCGCCTCGGGCAGGTCCCATTCGACCGCGAGCCCGCAGGCGATGGCGGAGGACAGGGTACAGCCGGTGCCATGGGTGTTGTCGCTGTCGATGCGCGGATTGCTCCACTCGATCTCGGGCGGATCCTCGGGATCGGCGGAATAGAGCCGATCGGTGACCACGGGCCCCTCGACATGCCCGCCCTTGACCAGCACGGCGCAGCGATGCGCCTCGACCAGCGCGCGGGCATCGCCGCCCAGCGCCGCCAGCTCGGGGATATTGGGGGTGACGACGGTGGCGCGGTCCATCAGCCGCTCGAACGCGGCGATGGTCGTGTCATCGGCCAGGGTGGCGCCGCTCGAAGCGATCATCACCGGATCGAACACCACCGGGATGCCGGGCAGCTCGGCGAGCTTCCCGGCCACCGCCAGCGCGGTGCGGGCGGAGCCGATCATGCCGATCTTGATCGCGTCTACGCCGATATCGGCGACACAGGCATCGATCTGCGCCAGCACCATCTCGGTCGGCACCGGATGCACGCCGGTGACGCCCAAGGTGTTCTGCGCGGTGATCGCGGTGATCGCGGTCATCGCATGGCCGCCGAGCATGGTGACGGTCTTGATGTCCGCCTGGATGCCGGCGCCGCCGCCGGAATCCGAGCCGGCGATGATGAGTATCCGGGGAGTCATACCTCTATTCCTTTGTCACCCTGAACCTGTTTCAGGGTCCAACGCGCCTCAAGCGATACCGCTGGTGGATAATTGGATGCTGAAGCAAATTCAGCATGACGGAAGAAGAATAGCGGCATGCCTCAGCCCCTGGGTTTCAACCCTTGTACCGGCGCTCCGTGCTCGCCGGATTGTTCGCCAGCGCCTTACCGACACGCGCCGGCCGGTCCAACAGTTCGCCGCCGCAATTGGGGCAGCGTTCGTCGAGTGCATCGGCGCAATCGGCGCAGAAGGTGCACTCGAACGAGCAGATGAAGGCGCCGCCCTCGTCCGCCGGCAGATCGGCGCCGCAGCGCTCGCAATCGGGGCGCATCTCGAGCATCAGGCGGCAGCCTCGCGCACCACGTCGCAGATGCGGTCGACCACCGCTTCCACCTGCGCCTTGTCGTCGCCCTCGGCCATCACCCGGATCACCGGCTCGGTGCCCGACGCGCGGATGACGAGGCGGCCCTTGCCGTCCAGCTCCGCTTCGGCCGCGGCGATCACGTCCTTCACGCGCGGATCCTCCAGCGGCTTGCCGCCCTTGAAGCGGACATTCTTGAGCAGCTGGGGCAGCGGATCGAAGCGATGGAGCACTTCGCTGGCCGGCGCGCCGGCGCGAACCAGCTCGGCCAGCACCTGGAGCGCTGCGACCAGACCATCGCCCGTCGTGGCATAGTCGGACAGGATGATGTGCCCCGACTGCTCGCCGCCGACATTATAGCCCGACGCGCGCATCTTCTCGAGGACGTGGCGATCGCCCACCGAGGTGCGGATCAGACCGAGGCCCTGCGCCGAGAGGTGCCGCTCGAGCCCGAGGTTCGACATGACGGTGGCGACCAGGCCGCCCCCGGCAAGCCGGCCCTGCCGCGCCCAGCCGCCGGCGATCGTCGCCATCAGCTGGTCGCCATCGACCACCTTGCCCTGCTCGTCGACCACGATGAGGCGATCCGCATCGCCGTCGAGCGCGATGCCGATATGCGCGCCGGAGCCGACCACGGTCTCGCACAGCGTGTCGGGCGCGGTCGAGCCGACGCCGTCATTGATGTTCTTGCCGTTGGGGGTGACGCCGATCGCGATCACTTCGGCGCCGAGCTCCCACAGCGCCGAGGGCGCGACCTGATATGCCGCGCCATTGGCGCAATCGACGACGATCTTGAGCCCGTCGAGCGTCAGCTCCTCGGGGAAAGTCGACTTGGCGAAGTGGATGTAGCGGCCGCGCGCATCCTCGACGCGCCGGGCACGACCGATATCGGCCGAAGCCGCGAGCGGCACCTCCCCGTCGATCAGCGCCTCGATCGCCAGCTCGTCCTCGTCCGAAAGCTTGAAGCCGTCGGGCCCGAACAGCTTGATGCCGTTATCGGCATAGGGATTGTGGCTCGCCGAGATCATCACGCCCATGTCGGCGCGCATCGAATGGGTGAGCATCGCCACCGCCGGAGTCGGCATCGGCCCGAGCAGCACCACGTCCATGCCGACGCTCGTGAAGCCGGCGACCAGCGCGTTCTCGAGCATGTAGCCCGAAAGCCGCGTGTCCTTGCCGATCACCACCCGGTGGCGGTGATCGCCGCGCCGGAAGTGCGCGCCTGCCGCCATGCCGACCTTCATCGCCATCGCCGCGGTCATCGGCGACAGGTTCGTCGCCCCCCGGATTCCGTCCGTCCCGAAATATTTTCTTGCCATGTGCCGTTTTCTCGCGACCTTGCAGGCCCTCAACCGCCACCGGATTAGCGCGGAAACTCCAAAAGGGCGAGCATGTCGCAACCAACTCGTATTCTATTGTCGCTTATTGCCGGACTGGTCGTCGGCGCGCTGCTCGCCGCGTACGCGCCGTCCGGTGCGACGATCGCGGCCGACTGGGCCCAGCCGATCGGCCAGGCCTGGCTCAACGGCCTGCAGATGACGATCGTGCCGCTGGTCGTGGCGCTGCTGATCACCGGCGTCGCCGCCACCGCCGAGGCCGCCCAGGCCGGGCGGCTGGCTGCCCGCGCCATCGCGCTATACGTCATCGTGCTGGCGCTGTCGGCGACCGCCGCCGCGATCCTGACCCCGCTGTTCCTCCATTTCGCCCCGCTGCCGCACGAATCCGCCACCGCGTTGCGCGGCGCGCTGGCCGGCGCCGAGAAGATCGGCCCGGTGCCGCCGATCGGCGATTTCCTGGCGGCGATCATCCCGGCCAACATCGTCAAGGCCGCGGCCGAGAACGCGTTCCTGTCGCTGATCATCTTCTCGCTGATCTTCGCCTTCGCGATGACCCGGGTGGGCGGCGAGGCGCAGAAGCTGCTCACCGACTTCTTCAAGGCACTCCGCGACGTGATGCTGGTGGTGATCGACTGGGTGCTGTGGGTCGGACCCGTAGGCGTGTTCGCGCTGGCGCTGGTTGTCGGCGCCAAGGCCGGCACCGGCGCGTTCGGCGCGCTGATCCATTACATCCTGATCGTCGCGGGCGTCGGCCTGGCGGTTACGATCTTCGCCTATCCGGTCGCAGTGTTCGGCGGACGGGTGCGCCTGGGCGCCTATACCCGCGCCGCGCTGCCCAGCCAGGCGGTGGCGCTGAGCACCCAGAGCTCGCTGGCGACCCTGCCGGTGATGATCGAGGGCTCGGGCAAGCTCGGCGTGCCGGTGGCCGTATCGGGCGTGACGCTGCCGCTCGCCGTGGCGATTTTCCGCGCGACCGGCCCGGCGATGAACTTCGCGGTGGCCATCTATGTCGCCGAATGGTTCGGCGTGCCGCTCAGCCCCGCCACGCTGGCGGTGGGCGTGGTCGTCGCCACCCTCACTTCGCTCGGCTCGGTCAGCCTGCCCGGCACGGTCAGCTATGTCAGCGCGATCGCGCCAGTGGCGGCAACGATCGGCGCGCCGGTGAGCCCGCTCGGCCTGCTCGTCGCGGTCGAGACGCTGCCCGACATCATGCGCACCGTCGGCAACGTCACCTGGGACATCGCCGCGACGACCTGGCTGTCGCGCCGCGCCGGCAAGGTGCCGCTGGACGAGGCTGACGCGATCCTCGCCCACGACAGTTGAGCGGGCGCCAGGCGGGGGCATGGCTCGGCCTGCTCGCGGCTTCGGCAGTGGGCACGGCGATCCTGGAATGGATCGGGCTTTCGGCGGGGCTGCTGCTCGGGCCGATGCTGGCGGCGATCGCCTTTTCCGCGCGCGGCGCCCGGCTGAGCCTGCCCAGGCCGCTGTTCGTCTGTGCCCAGGCCGTGATCGGCTGCCTGATCGCCGGCACGCTCGATGTCGGCGCCTTTTCGCGGGTGATGGCAGAGTGGCCACTGTTCCTGGGGGTTACCGCGGTTACGCTCGGCGCGAGCAGCCTGCTCGGCTATCTGCTCAGCCGCTGGCAGGTGCTGCCCGGCAGCACCGCGATCTGGGGATCGATGCCGGGCGCCGCCTCGGCCATGGTGGTGATGGCCGATGCCTTCGGCGCGGACGCGCGGCTGGTGGCGTTCATGACCTATACCCGTGTGGTCTCGGTCGCGGCGGTGGCCTCGATCCTCGCGGCGGCGCTCGGCGCACATCATGGCGGCGACTGGCTGGTGACGATGCTGGCCCCCGCACCGCTGATCCCCTCGCTGGCGACCTTGTCCGTTGCAGGGATCGGCGCGTTCGTCGGCCTGAAGCTGCGCATCCCGGCCGGCGCGCTGCTGGTGCCGATGGCGGCGGGGATCACGCTGCACGCGCTCGGCATGTTGCGGATGACCCTGCCCGAGCCGGTGCTGGCGGTAAGCTATGCGCTGGTCGGCTGGCGGATCGGCCTGGCCTTTACCCGCGAGACGCTTACGGTTGCCGGCCGGGCATTGCCGCGCGTGCTGCTCGCCACTTTCACGCTGATCGGCTTCTCCGCCGCGCTCTCGCTGCTGCTGTCCAGGCTGACCGGCATCGACCCGGTGAGCGCCTATCTGGCGGTGAGCCCGGGCGGGCTCGATTCGGTGGCGATCATCGCGACCTCGGTGCCGGTGGACCAGCCCTTCGTGATGGCGATGCAGGCGCTGCGGTTCCTCGCGGTGCTGGCGCTGGGGCCGACGCTGGCGCGGTTGGCGGCCGGGCGGTTTGCCAAGAGTACCGTCGAGGGATCGCCCGGCCGCCCCCTTCCTCCGGGGAAGTGATCGGCGGAGCCTGCCCCGCAGCCTCCGGTTCACGCCTTCGGCATGAACTTCCCGATCACTTCATCAGCACAAGCTCTTCCGACATGGTCGGGTGCAGCGCCACGGTCTGGTCGAAGGCGTCCTTGGTCAGGCCCGCCTTCACCGCCACCGCCGCCGCCTGGAGAATCTCCGGCGCGTCCGGCCCGATCATGTGGAGGCCGACGACCCGGCCGGTCGTGCCGTCGCAGATCATCTTGTAGAGAGAGCGCTCGTTGCGATCGGCGAGGACATTCTTCATCGCGCGGAAATCGCTCTGATAGACCGCGATCGAGCCGAGCTTGTTGCGCGCCTCGCTCTCGGTCATGCCGACGCCGGCCATCGGCGGGTGGCTGAACACGGCGCTCGGGATGCAGGAATAATCGACCTGGTGCGGCTTGCCGCCGAAGATCGTGTCGGCGAAGGCCTGCCCCTCGCGGATCGCGATCGGCGTGAGCTGCACCCGGTTGGTCACGTCGCCCACCGCATAGATCGAATCGACCGACGACATGTTGTCGGCATCGACCTGCACCGCGCCCTTGGCGTCGAGCTGCACGCCGACATCCTCAAGACCAAGCCCCGTCGTATTGGGCACCCGGCCGGTGGCGAAGATCACGCAATCGACTTCGATCGGCTCGTGCTTGCTGAGCGTCACCTTGAGCGCGCCGCTCTCCAGCTTCTCGATCGACTTGAACTCGCAATGGAAGCGGAAATCGATGCCCTTCATCAACGAGATCTGGAGCAGCCGGTCGCGCATCGAATGGTCATAGCCGCGCAGGATGACATCGGTGCGGTTGACCAGGGTCACATGGCTGCCGAACTCGTTGAAGATGCCGGCGAACTCGTTGGCGATATAGCCGCCGCCGGCGATCAGCACGCGCTTGGGCAGCGTGTCGAGGTGGAAGACCTCGTTCGAGGTGATGCCGAGATCGCTGCCCGGGAATTCCGGCACATGCGGATGCGCGCCGGTGGCGACGAGGATGTACTTGGCGGTGACCTTGCGCCCGCTCGCCAGCGTCACTTCGTGCGGGCCGGTGACGGTGGCGCGCTCGAGAAAGGTCTCGACCTGGTTGTTGTGCAGCGTCTGCGTGTAGAGGCCGTTGAGGCGATCGACATCGGCCAGCACATTGTCGCGCAGCACCGCCCAGTCGAAATCGCATTCGGGCACGTTCCAGCCGAAGCGGCGGGCGTCCTTCAGGTCCTCGGCGAAATGCGCGCCGTAGACGAGCAGCTTCTTGGGCACGCAGCCGCGGATCACGCAGGTGCCGCCGATGCGATATTCCTCGGCCACCGCGACCCTGGCGCCATAGGCAGCCGAGACGCGCGAGGCGCGGACGCCGCCTGAACCTGCACCGATCACGAAGAGATCATAATCGTATTCGGCCACGCGCTAATCCTTCCCGCTCAATTCGAGGCCGGGAGATAGGGCGTGGGGGCGCCGATGCCAATGCGGGGCACGGCCGCCGAAGCAGCGGAAACCAGTCTATCGCACTGCCTGGTGCGCGTAGCTGAGGATTCGCGCCACACGCCAGCCGTCCGGCCCCTTCTTCCACAGCTGGACGAAATGCGCCTTGCCGACCAGCTTCTCCGGCCCGTCGCCCTGGCGCTCGTAGAAGACATGGTCGCCTTCCTCGATCGCGCCATAGCCGGGCACCGGATCGACCCGTAGCGTCTCGGGCAGCAGCGCGCGGCGACTGCGCCAGGCATCGGGCGCCTTCTTCGCCTCGCACCCCTTTGCATAGAGCGCGACGAAAGCGTCCCCGCTGGTCGCCACCACCCCGTCCTTGTCGTGGTACATCTCGAAATCAGGCGTGACCTGCGAGGCAAGCCGCGCCGGATCGCAGCGCTCGAAGAAGGTCTCGAACAGCGCCGCATCCGCCGCCTTCACTTCGGCGAGGAGCGCCGGATCAGACGCGGACTGCAGCAAGGTTAGCGAAAGCGCGGCGGCGAGGAACATGCGGGTCTCCGATGTGTGTTATTTGCATAATACACATCGGCACGGGTCCGGCAACCGCCTGTCAGGCGGGCACCAGCTCCGCCCGCTCGGTCTCGGCGATCCAGCCGCCACCGAGCACGCGCTCGCCGGCATAGAGCACCGCGGCCTGGCCCGGGGCGACGCCATATTCCGGCGTCTCGAACACCACGCGGCCATCCTCGAGCCGTGCGGGTACCGGCTTGGCGAGGCTGCGTACCTTGGCGGTCATCGGGCCCGCATAAGAGCCGCCCAGCCAGTTGATCCCCTCGATCCGCGCCGCGCGCACCGCCAGCGCCCGCTTGGGACCGACGATCACCTGCCTGGTGACCGGATCGAGCCGCAGCACATAATAGGGCTCGGGCGCGCCGCCGATCTCGAGCCCGCGGCGCTGGCCGACGGTGAAGTGGATCAGCCCCTTGTGGCGGCCGAGCAGCGTGCCCGATTCGTCGACGATCTCGCCCTGGGTCTCCGCCTCGGGCCGCAGCTTCTTGACCAGCGTGGCATAGTCGCCGTCGGGCACGAAGCAGATGTCCTGGCTGTCGGGCTTGCCCGCCACGGCCAGCCCGAGCTGCGCCGCGAGTTCGCGCACCTGCGGCTTGGGCATGCCGCCCAGCGGAAAGCGCAGGAAATCGAGCTGAGCCGCGGTGGTCGCGAACAGGAAATAGCTCTGGTCGCGCGCCGGGTCGTACGCACGGTGCAACTCGGCGCCTTCTGCCCCCATCACCCGCTGGACATAATGGCCGGTCGCCAGGCAATCGGCACCCAGGTCGCGGGCGAGTGCGAACAGATCGGTGAATTTCGGCCCCATGTTGCACTTCACACAGGGAATCGGCGTGCGCCCGGCGAGATATTCGTCGGCGAAATCGTCGATCACTTCGCTTTTGAAGCTCGACGCATGGTCGAAGACATAGTGCGCGATGCCGAGCTTGTCGCAGACCGCGCGGGCATCACGGATGTCGCGCCCGGCACAGCACGAGCCGGCGCGGCCAACCGCTTCGCCATGATCATAGAGCTGCAGCGTCACGCCGATCGTCTCGGCGCCGGTGGCCGCGGCAAGCCCGGCCACGACCGAGGAATCGACCCCGCCCGACATGGCGACGACGATGCGGCGCGCCTTCAATGGCGCCTCGAGCTGGAAGTCTCCTGCGATCATGATCGCGCGCATTTAGGCACTCGTAGTTCCCCGCGCCACCCCGGTTGGATTCCGGTAACGCTGGTTAAGCGCTCGTTTTCACCTGCTTTACGGACCCTTCAAGACTTTTGGGTAGAAAGCCCAAATCCGAGTTCAACTTGTCGGATGGGTAGAAGAGCGCGTGGACCTGAGTTTTGCCAGACTGGAACGCGACGTGGCGATCACCGCCATGCCGACCGAACTGGCGGTACTGCTGGTCGGCGTGGCGGCGCGCCAGGCGGCGAGTCCCACGGCACGCGCGCAGGCCCGGTTGGCGCTGATCGCGCCGGTCGAGCAGCTTCTCGCACCTGCGCACGGGGCATTCCACCGCCTCGCGGCGCGCGCGCTAACCCGTCGTCAGGAAGAATGAAGAGCGAATTTACCGAGGCGTTTTAGCCGATGTTCAAAGAGCGACGAATATCGGTGGGTGTGTTCAGTTTGCGTAGCGGGGGCCCCCCGCCCCGAAAGGCGAGTAGATGATTGAGAACCAGAAGATCCGTCCCGCGAAAGTGATCGGCCCGCTCGGCGAGCCGCTTACCCTCGAGACGCTGCCGCCGGCGGACACCACCCGCTGGGTGGTCCGCCGCAAGGCCGAGGTGGTCGCCGCCGTCAATGGCGGGCTGCTCAGTGTCGATGAGGTTTGCGAGCGCTATGGCCTCACCGTCGAGGAATTCGCGGGCTGGCAGCGCGCGATCGACCGTTCGGGCATGCCGGGCCTGCGCGTCACGCGCATCCAGCATTATCGCTCGCTCTACGAGCGCCAGCAGAAATACTGATCTCTTCCTCGAAGAGCAGGCATCGGCCCGCCCCGGCACGCCCGGGGTGGGCCTTTTTCTTTATGGTTCTCGGGAAAAGTTCCCGTTTCCGTGCAAAATATCGGAACGGAACCAACATGAGCGCCCGCTCATTTTTCCTTCGTCGCCCGGTCCGCGGGCCTAGATAACGGAGGGACTTATGGTGAGCCTTATCGTTTGGCTGGTCATCGGCGGTGTCGTCGGCTGGCTCGCCAGCATCGTGATGCGTACCGATGCCCAGCAGGGCATTTTCCTGAACGTGATTGTCGGCATCGTCGGCGCCTTTATCGGCGGCTGGCTGTTCGGCAGCGGTGACATCAACAGCGGCGTGATCAACCCGACCACGTTCCTGGTGTCGCTGGTAGGCGCGATCGTTCTGCTCGCGCTGGTCAATCTGGTCCGTCGCGGTTCGCTGCGCTAACCGGATCCAGGATTCAAAAGGGGCCGCCCCGCCAGGGACGGCCCCTTTTTCATGCGCGAATTACTTGAGCAGGAAGCGCACAGAGACGGTAACGTTCAGCTCGCGCTCGCCCGCCACGACCTCGAGCTTGTCGGCAACCATCCCGGCACTGGCCCGCATCGCCATCATCGGCACCGGCGGCATCGGCAGCGATCCGCCCTCGGAGATCGCCAGGATGCGATCGACCTTGAGCCCCGCCGCCTGGGCATAGAGCTCGGCCCGCGCCCGCGCCTTCTTGATCGCATCGGTCCGCGCCTCGTCGAGCGCGCCCTCGGGCTTGTCGACCGTCAGGTTTGGGCCCGAGATGTTGTTGGCACCCTCGCGCACCAGCGTATCGAGGATCGTGCCGCTCTTCGCGATATCGCGGAAGCGAATCGAGACCTGGTTCGATGCCTGGTAGCCGGTGATCACCGGCGGCTCGTTCTGGGCATAGCGATATTGCGGGCTGAGGTTGATCGTCGCGGTCTGGATGTCGCGCTCGGCCACGCCCGACTTGCGCAGCGCGGCCAGGACCTTGGTCATCTGCGCATTGTTCTGCTGCATCGCCACCGCGGCGGTGCTCGCCTGGGTGACCACGCCCGCCTCGATCACCGCGAGATCGGGCACGCGCGTGCTGGTGCCGGTCGCGCTGACATCGAGCACGGTGCCGTCGATCAGCACCGGGCGCGCGTCGCTCTGCGCGGCAGCGGGAAGCGCCGCAACGGTGATCGCGGCGGCAGAAGCGGCAAGAGCCAGTCGAATCATCATTCACTCCAACATGATTGTCCCGCACACAGCCATGCCGCGCGCGGGACAAATGGAAGCTGAACGGAAATCGGGCACGGGCCGGCGCAGGCCCGCGTCCCGAAGAAATTACGCCCGGCGCACCATGATCAGCCGGTAGAGCGCCAGCAGCACCACCGAACCGGCGGTGGCGGCGGCATAGGCCTGCCAGGTGCTGTCGCGCACTTCGAGACCCAGCATCGGCGTCAGGTAAAAGGCCAGCAGCGCCCCCGCGATGCCCAGCAGGATCGTCACGATCACCCCGCCCGGATCCTTGCCCGGCATGATCAGCTTGCCCAGCACACCGGCCACCAGGCCGATGAGCAGCCACCCAATAATCCCGTGCGGCATGAATTCCCTCCTCGATTCGGCCCGTCTCCCCCGAGCCGCGCGGAAGGTCGCGCTAGTGCGACTTCATTGCAACTGTTTCTTGACGGAAACGGTTCTGGAAACATCCCGGATACTTGCGGAAAATGGCCGGAACGGGCATTTGCCCGGCCACGCGAAACGGCTCTTGTAGCCGGTGCCTTATTCATCTAATACAGTGCGATCAACTTGGGGGCAGCGGCCGATTTCGGCCGGATCGGAATGTCGCACATGAATTACGAGGCAGGAATGTTCGGACGACAGGAGCGGCTGGAATATAGTGGGGATGCGCCGAAGTCGCGGCGGTGGCTTTGGATTACGCTGATCGTCCTCGCGATCGTCGTCGCCGGCTTCTTCACCATGGGCAAGTTCATGAGCGGCACGCAGGACGCCGGCGCCACCAAGGCGGCCAGCAAGTCCGGCGGCAACCAGTCGCAGATGCCGACCGTCACGGTCACCACGCCCGGCCGCCAGGCCGTGCAGACCGTGATCAGCGGCACCGGCAGCCTTGCCGCCAAGCGCGAGATGCCGGTTGGCGTCGTCGGCGAAGGTGGCCTGGTCACCCGCGTCCTGGTCGAGCCGGGCACCTGGGTCGGCAAGGGGCAGGTCCTCGCCACTGTCGATCGCTCGGTCCAGGTCCAGACCGCCGATTCGCTCGCCGCGTCGGTGCGCGTCGCCGAAGCGGACGCCAAGCTCGCCCAGGCCAATCTAGACCGCGCCCAGAGCCTCGTCTCGAACGGCTTCGTGTCCAAGGCCGATATCGACCGGCTGACCGCCGCGCGCGACCAGGCCTCGGCCCGCGTCCGCGTCGCCCGCGCCCAGCTCGCGGAGACTCAGGCACGCAACCACCGCCTCGACATCCGCGCGCCGGAAGCCGGCCTGGTGCTCACCCGCCAGGTCGAGCCGGGCCAGATCGTCAGCGGCGGTTCGGGCGTGCTGTTCCGCATGGCGATGGGCGGCCAGATGGAGCTGCGCGCGCAGCTCGCCGAGGCAGACCTCCTGCGTACCCGCGTCGGCTCGACCGCGCAGATCACGCCGACCGGCAGCACCCAGGTGTTCAGCGGCACGGTGTGGCAGGTCTCGCCGGTGATCGATCCGAACACCCGCCAGGGCATTGCCCGCATCCAGCTCGCCTATAACCCGGCGCTCCGCCCGGGCGGCTTCGCCAGCGCGCAGATCATCACCGGCGCCGAGAACGCCGTGATCCTGCCCCAGTCGGCGATCCAGAGCGATGCGCAGGGCAATTATGTCTACACTCTCGACCGCGACAACAAGGCGGTCCGCACGCCCGTCGTCACCGGCGCGGTGACCGATTCGGGCGTCTCTGTGACGCAGGGCCTGACCGGCAACGAGCGCGTGGTGATGACCGCCGGCGCGTTCCTGAACCCGGGCCAGAAGGTCATCCCCCAGCTCCTGAAGAAGTGAGATCCAAGCGATGAGCTTCCGGAACATCTCGGCCTGGTCGATCCGGAATCCGATTCCGCCGATCGTCCTGTTCCTGTTCCTCACGGTTGCGGGCCTGATGAGCTTCAACCGGATGGACGTTAACAACAATCCGGACATCGATTTCCCGATCGTCTGGATCGCGATCAGCCAGCCGGGCGCCGCGCCCAGCGAACTCGAGACGCAGATCACCCAGCAGGTGGAAAGCGCCGTTCGCAGCCTGCAGGGCATCGACGAGATCAACTCGACGGTGACCGAGGGCCAGTCGCAGACCGTCGTCCAGCTCGCGATCGGCACCCCGATCGATCGCGCGGTGGAGGACGTGCGCAGCGCGGTCCAGCAGATCCGCGGCAACCTGCCCGACGGCATCCTCGAGCCGCAGATCGGCCGCGTCGATTCGGCGAGCGACAACGACATCGCCAGCTTCACCGCGATCGCGCCCGACATGACCGTCGAGCAGCTGAGCTGGTATATCGACAACACGGTGGCGAAGAGCCTGCTCTCGATCACCGGCATGTCGGCGGTGAACCGCAATGGCGGCGTCAACCGCGAGATTCGCGTCCAGATCGATCCGGCCAGGCTTCAGTCCTATGGGCTCACCGCCAGCCAGGTGAACCAGCAGCTGCGCGCGGTGAACATGAACGCCGCCGGCGGCCGCGCCGAGATCTCGGGCTATGAACAGTCGGTCCGCGTGCTCGGCAACGCCAAGAACGCCTATGCGCTCGGCCAGACCCAGATCTCGACCGGCAATGGCCGCACCGTGCGCCTCGCCGACATCGCGACGGTGACCGACAGCTATGCCGAACTGCGCAGCGCCGCGCGCTTCAACGGCCATGCGGTGATCTCGTTCGACATCCAGCGCGCCAAGGGCGCGTCGGACGTCGCGATCTTCCACGAGGCGGAGAAGAAGCTCCAGCAGCTCGAGAAGAACAACGCCAAGGTCCATTTCGAGCTGCTGTCGAACTGGTCCAAATATGCCGAGCAGCAATATCACTCGGCAATGGAAGCGATGATCGAGGGCGCCGTGCTCGCGGTCATCGTGGTGCTGCTGTTCCTGCGCGACTGGCGCGCGACGTTCATCTCGGCACTGGCGATCCCGCTCTCGGCGATCCCCAGCTTCTGGTTCATGGACATGCTGGGCTTCACGCTCAACCAGATGACGCTGCTCGCGCTCAGCCTGGTCGCCGGCGTGCTGGTCGATGACGCGATCGTGGAGATCGAGAACATCGTCCGCCACATGCGCATGGGCAAATCGGCCTATCAGGCGGCGATCGACGCGGCCGACGAGATCGGCATCGCGGTGCTCGCCACCACCATGTCGATCGTCGCGGTGTTCCTGCCGGTCGGCCTGATGCCGGGCGTGTCGGGCCAGTTCTTCAAGAACTTCGG
This sequence comes from Sphingomonas sp. NIBR02145, assembly GCF_027359115.1. Classification (NCBI taxonomy): domain Bacteria; kingdom Pseudomonadati; phylum Pseudomonadota; class Alphaproteobacteria; order Sphingomonadales; family Sphingomonadaceae; genus Sphingomonas; species Sphingomonas sp. NIBR02145. The sequence continues at coordinate 3,225,759 of NZ_CP114791.1, forward strand.
CCTCACCGTCGTCGCCTCGGTGCTGATGAGCCTTGCGGTGGCACGTCTCGTCACTCCGATGATCGCGGCCTATTTCCTCAAGGCGCACGGCCATGCCTCGCACGGCGAAGGCCGGATCATGGACGGCTATGTGAAGCTGCTGCGCTGGACGCTGCACCATCGCTGGTCGGCGATCGCCGGCTTTGTCGGTTCGCTGGCGCTCACCGTGGTGTTCTTCGCGATGCTGCCGATGACCTTCCAGCCGACCCAGGACGAGGACCAGGTCACCGCCAATGTCGAGATGGTGCCGGGCACCACGCTCGAACAGACCGACGCCGTGGTGCGCCGCGTGGCGGCGCGCCTGCGCCAGGAGCCCGACGTCCAGAACGTCTATGAGCGTGCGTTCGTCGGCAGCGGCCGCGTGACCGCGATGCTCAAGGACGATCGCAAGGAGACCAGCGACGAGTTCACCCGGCGGATCACGCCGGACCTGCTCGCCATCCCCGATGCCCGTGTCGGCTTCCGCGCACAGGGCGGCTGGGGCTCGAGCGGCCGCGCGCTGACCGTGACGCTGGGCGGCGAGGATCCCGAGCTGCTCACCAAGACCGCGCTCACCCTGGTCGACCAGATGCAGAAGATGCCCGAAGTGGTGGCTCCGCGCATCGCCGGCGACCTCAACCGCCCCGAGATCGTAATCAAGCCGCGCCTCGACCTGGCGGCGAACCTGGGCGTGACCACGGCCGCGCTGTCGAACGCGATCCGCATCGCGACGCTGGGCGACATCGATCAGAACAGCGCGAAGTTCTCGCTGTCCGATCGCCAGATCCCGATCCGCGTGGCGCTGCAGGAAGATGCGCGCGCCAAGCTATCGACGATCCAGAACCTGCCGGTGCAGACCCAGACCGGCGGCTCGGTGCCGCTCGACGTCGTCGCCGATATCGGATTCGGCACGGGCCCGACCAAGATCGAGCGCCTGAACCTCCAGCGCCGCGTCGTCATCGGCGCAGACCTGGCGACCGATCCGAAGACCGGCAAGGCGATCGTCTCGGGCCTGGCGCTGCAGAAGATCCACCAGCTGCCGATCATGAAGAACCTGCCGATCGGCGTGGCGGAAATGACCGTCGGCAACGCCAAGTGGCAGGCGGAGATGCTCAACAACTTCTTCATCGCGCTGGCGACGGGCATCTTCCTCGTCTTCGCGGTGCTGGTGCTGCTGTATCGCCGCTTCATGTCGCCGCTGGTGAACATGGGTTCGCTGCTCAACGCGCCGCTGGGCGGGCTGATCGCGCTGTGGATCGCCGGCCAGCCGCTATCGCTCCCGGTGTTCATCGGCATGCTGATGCTGTTCGGCATCGTCGCGAAGAACTCGATCCTGCTGGTCGACTTCGCGCTGGAGGAGATGGCCAAGGGCGTCGACAAGTTCACCGCGATCGTCGATGCTGGGCACAAGCGCGCCCAGCCGATCGTGATGACCACGGTGGCGATGGTCGCCGGCATGGTGCCGACCGCGCTGTCGCTCAACGGCGACGGATCGTGGCGCGCGCCGATGGGCATGACCGTGATCGGCGGCCTGATCCTGTCGACGGTGCTCACCCTGGTGATGGTCCCCGCATTGTTCAGCCTCGCGGTCGGCCTCGAGCACTGGCTCGGACCGAAGCTGTCGCGCCGCCTGCTCACCTTCCGACCGGGCGATGACGGCAGCCGCGTGATCGGCCATGGCCATGGCGGCGGCACGATCGAGCACAAGCCCGGGGACGATGCACCGCAACCGGCGGAGTGAACTTGATCGCGTCTGATGTATTGGGGAGCGTGTGACGAAGTTGCGCGCTCCCCTTTCTTCATCCGAGGCCGTGCCGGCGCCGCTGCGCCGGATGCGGCTGGTCGCCACCGGGCTGCTCGTGGCGATGGCGGCGATCTTCCTGCTCGCCCGAGCCTTCGACCATCTCCACCCGGCGCTGGGCTATGTGCGCGCCTTTGCCGAGGCGGCGATGGTCGGCGGCCTCGCCGACTGGTTCGCGGTGACGGCACTGTTCCGCCACCCGCTCCACCTTCCCATCCCCCACACCGCGATCATCCCGCGCAACAAGGACCGGATCGCCTCCACCCTCGCCCAGTTCCTGCGCGACAATTTCCTGACCCCCAAGGTCGTCGCCCGGCGCATGCAGCGCCTCGACATCGCCGCCGCCGCCGGCCGCTGGCTCGCCAATCCGGTGCATGGCGACGGCCGCATCGGCCGCGGCGCCAGCCGGCTCGCCGCTGACTTCCTCGAATCGCTCGACCAGGAGCGCCTCGGCGGCATGGCCAAGGGCGCGATCGCCGCGCGGCTGCGCGCGATCGACATCGCCCCGCTGCTCGGCCAGGCGCTCGGCGCCGCGATCGCCAAGGACCGCCACTTGCCCCTGCTCGACGGCATGACCCGCTGGGCCGCCCGCGCGCTCGACGCCAACGAGCACCTGATCCGCGAGATGGTCCATAGCCGCGCCGGCAGCATCATGCGCTGGACCGGGCTCGACGAGACGCTGGCCAACAAGATCATCGAGGGGCTGGAGAAGCTGCTCGTCGAAATGAACGAGGACCCCGGCCACCCCCTGCGCCTCAAGGCCGAGGAAGGGCTCGAGCGGCTCGCATACGACCTCCAGCACAAGCCCGAGCTGCGCGAGCGCGTCGAAGCCTTCAAGCTCGAGATGCTCGAGAACCAGGCCTTCCAGCGCTGGATCGACGGGCTATGGGAAACCAGCCGCACCGCGCTGCTCCGCCTGGCGCGCGACCCCGGCAAGGCGCTGGGCGGCAAGATGGGCGAGACGCTGCGCCAGTTCGGCGTCACCCTGCAGGAGGACCGCAAGCTCGCCGACACGATCAACCGCTTCGCGCGCCGCAGCGCCGTGGGTGCCGCGACCGATTATGGCGATGGCATCGTCCGGCTGGTCTCGGACACGATCAAGGGCTGGGACGCGCAGACCATCACCGGCCGGCTGGAGAATGCCGTGGGCCGCGACCTGCAATATATCCGCATCAACGGCACGCTGGTCGGCGGCCTGGTCGGCGTGCTGATCCACACGGTGGATACGCTGCTGTAGCTGCGCCCTTCGTCACCCCGGCCTTGGGCTGTCATCCCGCTGCCTTGCCCCGCAGAAGAAGAAGCGGGATCCCGGCTCAACGCCGGGATGACGGACGCATTGGGCCCATCCTGCCTCAGACAGCAACGCCTTCCAGCACGATCTCGCCCTGGTCCTCGCCGTCCCAGTAATGCGCCCGGACGCCGTGCACCTTGATCAGCACCAGTCCCGGCGTATCGACACCTTCCTTGAACCAGAGCGAAAGCCCCTTGGTCCAATGGTCCTCGAACGCCGCCTTGTCGTGGATCAACTCTGCGACGCCCTCGACATGGACGAACACCGGCTTCATGCCGAGCAGCCCGGCCTTGCCGTGAAAGGCGAGGCCCACCTGCGCATTCGCCTTCAGGTCCGCGATCAGCCGCGTGTCCTCGCAGGCGAAGAACCAGTTGTCGCCGTCATAGTCGACGTCGCGATTGTTGCTCATCGGGCGGGCTGCGATGGTGCCGCCTTCGCTATGCGTCGAGAGCATCGCGAAATCGACGTCCTTCATCATTTCCGCCAGTTGTTCCAGCGTCTTGGCCATGATCCTCTCCGCATCTTGTGTGCGGAGGGAAGAACGAACGCCGTGGCTATTATCTCCAGTCGAGGATCGGCCAGCCCTTATCCGCGGCGAGCCTGCGCAGCGGGCCATGCGCGTTGACCGCATAGCCCTCGTCCGCCCAGTCGAGCATCGGCGCGTCGGAGACATGGTCCGAATAGGCGCGGACATGGGCGCTGCCGCGCGGAATCGCCTGCCCCGCCATCCAGCTCTCGATTCTATGGAGCTTTACGGGCCCGTAACAGTTATCGCCTTCAATCAGGGAGAGAATTCGGCCTTGCCCATCGCGCTTAGCCTCGGTTGCGATCACGTCCTCGATGCCCAGGCGCCGGGCAATCGCCGCGGCATAATAGCCGTGCGAGGCGGTCGCCATGACGATCCGGTAGCCCCCGGCCCGGTCCGCCGCGATCCGTTCGCGCGCGCCGTGGAGCACGCCGTGGGTCACTTCATGCTCGGCAAACGCTTCCGCGACCTTCGCCATCTCCTCCGGCGTGACCGCGCCGCCGAGCAGCAGCCGCTGCGAGAATTGCTTGAGGCCCGCGCGATCGACCTGCTTGAGCAGATAGCCGATCCCGGCCACGGCCACCGCCGGGAACAGCGCCAGCCGCCACGGCGCCCGCGCCTTTGCCGCCGCCACCAGGAAGCGCGTCCAGGTCGGCGCGGCGGTGATGGTCTTGTCCATGTCGTAGATTGCGAGACAGTGCATTGATGCATCTACGAGCGGAGGCGCTTGCCGATCCAGCCCGAATCGCCGAAAGGTGCGCGCGATGAGCGCCTTGGCCGATTTCGAACGGGTTGATTCCGGCAGCGGCGGCGCAGTCCTCCGCTTTACCGGCAATTTGTCGCTCGCCAGCCTGGGCGACCTGCCCGACCGGCTCGATGCGGTCGAAGGCGATGTCAGCCGCATCGACCTGTCGCAGGTCGAGCGGATCGACACGGTCGGCGCCTGGGTGGTCCACCGCTTCGCACGCGACAAGGAAGCGCCGGTCGAGGGGCTTCAGCCGGCAAGCCAGCATCTGTTCGACCAGGTCGTCGCCGCCGAGCATCCGATCGAGCTGCCGCGCAAGCCGGCCAGCCCGTTCGTCCACCTGCTCTCCGAAGTCGGCGATGCGGTGCTCACCGCCTTCCACACGCTCTACGGCCTGCTCGGCTTCTTCGGCGCGACGCTGATCGCCTTCTGGAACGTAGCCAGGCATCCCAGCCGTTTCCGCTTCAACGCCACCGTCCACCGCTTCGAAGTGGTCGGCGTCTCGGCGCTCGGCATCATCGGGCTGATGAGCTTCCTGATCGGCATCGTCATCGCCCAGCAGGGCGCGGTGCAGCTCCGCCAGTTCGGCGCGGAAGTCTATACGATCAACCTGCTCGGCCGCATCACCCTGCGCGAGCTCGGCATCCTGATGACGGCGATCATGGTCGCCGGGCGTTCGGGCTCGGCTTTCGCCGCGCAGATCGGCACGATGAAGCTGACCGAGGAGATCGACGCGATGCGCACGATCGGCGTCTCGCCGATGGAAGCTTTGGTCGTTCCGCGCGTGCTGGCGGTGGTGATGATGCTGCCGCTGCTCGGCTTCTATTCGGCGCTGATCGGAATCATCGGCGGCGGGCTGCTCTGCTGGGTGCAGCTCGACATCCCGCCGGTAACCTTTGTCCAGCGTATCCGCGAGGTCGTGCCCCTCACCGATCTCTGGGTCGGGCTGGTCAAGGCGCCGGTATTCGGCGCGATCATCGCGATCGCCGGTTGTTTCCAGGGCATGCAGGTGGAGGCGGATGCCGAACAGGTCGGCCGCCGCACCACCATCGCCGTCGTCCAGGCGATCTTCCTGGTGATCGTGCTCGATGCCTTTTTCGCGGTGTTCTTCACCCAGGTTGGCTGGATATGACCGCGCCCACGCTTCCCCATGACGACGATGTCGTCATCTGCGTCCGCGGGCTGAAGAACTGCTTCGGCGAGCAGGTGGTGCACGAGGATCTCGATCTCGACGTGCGCCGCGGCGAGATCCTCGGCGTGGTCGGCGGCTCGGGCACCGGCAAGTCGGTGCTGATGCGCTCGATTATCGGCCTGCAGACCCCGATCGAAGGCGAGATCCAGGTGTTCGGCGAGAACACGATCGGGCGCGACGAGACCGAGGCAACCGAGATCCGCAAGCGCTGGGGCATATTGTTCCAGGGCGGCGCGCTCTTCTCCACGCTCACCGTGTCGGAGAATGTCCAGGTCCCGCTCAAGGAATATTACCCCAGGCTCGACCAGGCGCTGCTCGAGGAAATCGCCGCCTACAAGGTGGTGATGACCGGCCTGCCCCCCGAGGCCGCGCCCAAATTTCCCGCCGAGCTTTCGGGCGGCATGAAGAAGCGCGCCGGCCTGGCCCGTGCGCTCGCGCTCGATCCCGAGCTGCTGTTCCTCGACGAGCCGACCGCCGGGCTCGACCCGATCGGCGCGGCGGCGTTCGACGAACTCACCGCCTCGCTCCAGAAGACGCTGGGGCTCACCGTGTTCCTGATCACCCATGACCTCGACACGCTCTATGCGATCTGTGATCGCGTCGCGGTGCTGGCGGACAGGAAGGTCATCGCAGTGGGAACGATTCCCGAGCTGCTCGCCTTGGACCATCCGTGGATCCAGGAATATTTCAACGGACCGCGCGGACGCGCCGCGGTCAGCAGCGTCAAGGCAAATGCCGGGCACGCGACTGAGGACAGGGGCTGATGGAAACGCGTTCGAATCACGTGCTGGTGGGCGCCGTCGTGCTGATCCTGCTCGCGGTGCTGGCCCTGTTCATCGTCTGGCTCGCCCGCCTCTCCGGCGGCAATGAGCGCGAATATGACATCTTCTTCCGCCAGGCGGTCGATGGGCTCAATCCGGGCTCGGCAGTGGCCTTTTCCGGCGTGCCCTCGGGCCAGGTGAAGGCGATCGAGTTCTGGAAGCCCGATCCCCAGCTGGTGCGCGTGCGCATCACCGTGAAGGACGAGGTGCCGATCCTCGAAGGCACCACCGCGACGATCCAGAGCAGCTTCACCGGCCCGAGCACCATCCAGCTCGAAGGCGCGGTAAAGGGTGCGCCCGAGATCAAGTGCCCGCACGAGAACCCCAAGGCGGCCTGCCCGCTCGGCGTGCCGGTGATCCCGACCAAGCCGGGCGGCCTGGGCGCGATCTTCTCCTCGGCGCCGAAGCTGCTCGAGCGGCTGACCACGCTCACCGAGCGGCTGACCGAGCTGATGAGCGACAAGAACCAGGCCTCGATCGCCGGCATCCTGGCGAACACCAATCGCCTGACCGATGCTCTCGCCGATCGCGGACCGGAGATCGCGGCGACGCTGGCCGAGACGCGGGTCGCCATCCAGAAGTTCGGCGTTGCCACCGAGCAGATCGGCCAGCTGGCGCAGACCGCCAATGGCGTCGTCGCCGATGACGTGAAGCCGACGATCGCCAATCTCAACAAGACCATCGCGTCGGCCAAGAAGAGCATGGATGCGCTCGAGGCGATGCTCGGCGATGCGCGGCCGGGCGTGCAGGCCTTCTCCAAGAAGACCGTGCCCGAGATCGGCCAGCTGATCCAGGATTTGCGGATCATGGCACAGTCGCTTTCCTCGGTCTCCGAGAAGCTCGACCAGGGCGGCGCGTCCAGCCTGGTCGGCAGCCCCAAGCTCCCCGACTACAAGCCCAAGAAGTGAGAGACGCGATGAAGAAGCTCGCCCCGCTCCTGCTGGCCGCCCCGCTCGCCGCGATGCTCTCCGGCTGCATCTCGTTCGGCGGCAAGCCGCCCAAGGTGCCGTTCATGACGATCCGCGCCGCCGAGCAGGTCAAGCCCGGCGACGTGCAGACCCCGGCTTCGGGCTCGACGGTCACCGTGCTGTTCCCGGTGGTCCCGCACGAACTCGCGACGACGCGCGTGCCCGTCCATCAGGGCGGCAATGCCGTCGCCTATGTGAAGGATGCGCAGTGGGTGGAGGCGCCGCCGCGTCTGTTTGCCCGGCTGCTCGGCGACACCATCTCGGCGCGCACCGGCCGCCCGGTGCTGAGCTATCGCCAGTCGCAGGTCGATCCGGGGGCTACCCTGTCGGGCGAGCTGCGCAGCTTCGGCGTCGATGCCGATACCAACGAGGCGGTGGTGATCTATGACGCGCTGCTGGTGCAGGGTGACGATGCCACCAAGTTCCAGAAGCGCCGCTTCGAAGCGCGCGCACCGCTAGCCGAAGTGAAGCCCGAGCTGGTCGCCGAGGCGCTCAACAAGGCCGCGAATCAGGTCGCGGTCGAAGTTTCGGACTGGGTGGGCAAGTAACAGCCGCACTCCCTGAACGGATCCCCGGCGCGAGCCGGGGAACGGCCAGCGTATCTCAATCCTATTGCGCCCGCCGCACCGCCGGCAGCGCGTTGCACACGTCCACGCCGCCCATCGGCACGGTGAAGAACGCGCCGTCGCGATTCTCGCGCGCCTTGATCCAGGCGGCGAAGCGCGGGTTATCAGTGCTGCGATACTGGAAATGCGGACGCTCGTCCTCGGGCAGCTGGCTGGCGAGGCGGACCGAGAGGATCGGCGTGGGCGTCTGGTCCTTGGCATAGACACCCAGTTGCGCAGTGCCGCGCGGCAGGCTGGACAGCCATTGCATGCCCTCGATCACCCGGCCGATGATCGCGATGTTGCGGTCGAGCGGGCGCGGGGCGTGACCGATCACGGTGTAGAGCTCGGCGCCACTGCCGGTCGACGGCGCCAGGTCGCGCGCGACGCCGACCATCGAGTAGCAATGGGTCAGCGAGCTCACCGCGCCGTAATTGGCGAGCGGCCAGCCATCGGCGCTGAGGCCGGTCTTGGCCGCATAGCTGTCCGGCTTGGCGAAGGTGACGCTCTTCACCGCGTCGAAGCCCGGCCATTCATATTCCGCCGGCGGGTTCTCGATCACGCCGGGCGGGAGCGCCGTCTTGTCGTCGCCGCCACCCCATTGGGTCACGTAATTGTCCTGCACCCGGTAGACGCTGGTGGCGTCCCACCAATGCGCCTCGGCGAGCTTGCGGATATTGGCGACGTGCGCGGGGGCGTAGCGCGGGGCGAGGCGGATATAGACCTGGTGGCCGCCCTGCAGCGTCATCACCAGTATCTCGTTGTCGGGAACCGCCTTCCAGTCCTCGGGCGCCGGATCGGCCGGCGACGGCGCGGTCTGGGCAGTTGCGGTCGGAATGGCGGCGAGCGCGGCAAGCGCGAGGAAGGGCTTCAGCATGGCGCAAGACTGCTGCTTGCCTCCGCCCCCGTCAATCGTTAGGGCACGCAACTTCCGGGACATGCGGAGCGGTGGCCGAGTGGTCGAAGGCGCTCGCCTGGAAAGTGAGTATACGGCAAAACCGTATCGAGGGTTCGAATCCCTCCCGCTCCGCCATTATTCCAATAATATCAATTACTTAAATTGTACTCACGGGCCGCCAGGACCGGGTTCCTGCCGTGCGCGGCCTCTATCATTTCACAAGGCGATGATGCCGCGCCGCAAGGCGACGGTAACCGCCTGGGTGCGGTCGTTGACATCGAGCTTGGAATAAACGCTGCGCAGATGCGCTTTCACCGTTTCTTCGGACAGGGACAGTTCCCAGGCGATCACCTTGTTCGGCTTGCCGGCCGCCACGTGCTGGAGGATCGCCACCTCGCGAACGCTGAGCGGCTCTTCGGCCGAATGGATGGCGATCTGCTGCGCCAGCGCCGGGGGAACATAGCGGCCGCCGGCATGGACGATGCGGATCGTCTCGAGCAATTCCTTGCGGAGCGAGCTCTTCAGCAGATAGCCGCACGCGCCGGCCTTGAGCGCGCGCACGGCCTGGACGTCGCCGTCATAGGTGGTGAGCACGACGATGCGCGCCGCGGGGGCCTGCGCCCGGATCTCGGCGATCGCCTGCATGCCGCTGCGCACCGGCATCTGGAGGTCCATCAGCGTGACGTCCGGGCGCAGATTCTGGAACGCATCGACAGCCTCGACGCCATTGGTCGCCTCGCCGACCAGGACCATGTCCGGCTCGGGCGCGAGGATGGCGGCGATGCCGTCGCGGAACACCGCATGATCGTCGACCGCCAGCACACGGATGGGATTGCCCGCGGTCACGCGTCCCGCACTCCCCCAAGGATCGCCTGCAGCCAGCCGGCAACACGGCGGCGCCCGGCATAGGCGGCGCGCGCGGGCACGCGCAGCACGACCTCCGTCCCGTCGCCTTTCCTGCCCACGATATCGAGCCTCCCACCGATCCGGCTAGCACGCTCGCGCATGCCGATCAGACCATAATGCCCCGAACGGCTGCCCGCGGCGAGTATCTCTTCGGGAATGCCGGCACCCGTATCGCGGATACTCAGGACGAACTGCCGGTGGCCATATTCCAGTCCGACCGAGATCGATTGCGCCGCCGCATGGTGCAGGGCGTTGCGGAGCGCCTCCTCGACGATGCGCAGCGTCTCGGTGGTCACCAGCGCACGCAGCGGACGCTGCCCACCATTGACCGACAGGCGGATCCGCGGACCGTCCCCCTCGGCCATCGTCTCCACCAGCGCATCGATCTTGTGCCCGAGTTCTCCCGCTTCCGGCACACAGCGCAAGTCACGCACCCGCTCGCGCCCCTCGATCACCACCGCATCGGCGCTGTCCAGCGCGCGGTCGAGCGATTGCCGGGTGACGGGATCGGTGATCCGGTCGGCCACCACCTGGAAGCGCATCATCAGCCCCTGGATGCCCTGGAGCAGCGTGTCGTGCAGCTCCCGGGCGATGCGCTCGCGCTCGGCCATCCGGTCCGCCATGCGCAGCTGGATGCGGTTGGCGACGGCACGCAGGCGCAGCGCGTAAGCGAGCCAGAGCAGGCCGAGCAGAAGGATCGCGCAGAGCAGCTTGAACGGCCAGCCCTGCACGAAGGTCGGCTTGATGACGATGTCGAGCGTCGCGCCCGGATCGCTCCAGTCCTGCCGATTGTCCGAGGCGATGACACGGAAGCGATACGAACCCGGGCCGAGATTGGCGTAGGACGCCAGGCGACGGCTGCCGGCATCGACCCAGTCGGCATCGACACCCTCCAGGCGATAGCGGAACCGCAGCCGCTCGGGATGGGCGTAGGAGAGCGCGGTATAGTCGATATCGAAGGCATGGGTCCCCGGCGAAAGGACCAGCGCGGCCGGATCGCGATGGACGGCGCCAGCACTCGTCAGCGCCTGGATCGTGACGGGCGGGCGGACCGCCCTTCGCAGAAGCTGGGCCGGATCGATGAACGCGACGCCATTATTGTTGAGCTGCCACACCCGGCCGTCAGCCCCGAACGCCATTTGGGGGCCAGCAAAGGCAAGGTTCTGGGAAATCCGGACACCGTCCCGCAGGTCGAGCGCAACACGCTCCAGCGCTGCGCCCGGATTGTCAAAGGCGTGCTCGAGATCCCGGGTGGAGACCCTGGAGATGACGTCGCGACGCATCAGCCATGTGTCGCCCGCCGGCGTCTGCAGCAGATCCCGCAGCTGCGCGGCCCAGGGCACGCGCCGCCAGTCCAGGCGATCGATCCTGTTTCCGCGTATCCGCAACAGGCCGTTGCTTCCGCTCAGGAACAGAGCATCGATACCCGCGGACAAATGGGTGATCACCCCGGGGTCATGCTTGCCAAGCGGCGTGATGCTGACCTTTTCGCCAATCACCTGCACCAGCTCCTTGCCGGTCGTATAGGCCAGGTCCCCGGCCGCGGTGATCACGAGATCCGCGGATTGCGGCTTGGGGAGCTGCCGCCCCGGCACGTGCCAACCGCGCGCATCATGCCATCTGAGTTCATTCCTGACGGTCCCGACCCAGAGGCGGCCGAAGCGATCCTCGGCACAGACGGAAGTCAGACCCTCGTCCATGGGCCGGGGGATCGCGACCTGGCGCCCCTGCTGGAGCCGGACGATCCGCGTCCTGTAGATCAGCCAGAGCCCCTTGCTGCGCGCCGGGCATTGCCCGTCCGGCCAATCGTTCAGAAGCTTGCGCGGCTGGCCGGTCGAAAGCTGGAACACCCCCTGGTCGGAGCTGACATAGACTTCCGAACCGCTCTGGCTCATGGCGAGGCCGTAGGAAAAATTGCCCGTGACGAACGGCTCGCGCACCGCGGTGGCGCGCCGAAACCGGTCGAGCCCCAATTGCGTGGCAACCCATATGTTGCCGTCGCGATCGATGAAGAGATCGGCGATGCTTTCCGAGGTCAGCCCGTCGGCGACCGAGAACAGCCCGGGTTGATCGCTGGCACCGCGCCCGGCTTGCGCCACGCCGGGCGCATAATAGACGCCCTTGCGCAGCGCCAGGCCCCACAGGCCGCCATCGGCGCCGAAGGCCCGCAATATCGGCGGCGCGGTCGCGGCTTGCCGCAGGCCGGGCGGGTGATCGAGCAGTTTGCCGTCCCGCCCGGCCAGCATCACCAGGCGCTTGCCGGGGACCCATAACCGGCCCCATCGATCCGTAAAGCAGCGGGATCCGGTAAGCGGAAAGCCACTGGCCTGAAACCGCGTCGCGCCGGGGCGGAGAAACAGGAGGATCGATCTCCGGGTATCGGAGCGGGTGATCCACATCGTTCCGTCCGCCGTTACGCACGGCTCGCTCAGATAGCCGTCCGCTACCCCGTACCGCGCCTCGGCATTCTCCCAGCGGCCGTTGGCGAACCGGAACAGCCGCTCACTGGCGAAGTTGCGATAGCCGGCCACCGCCCAGATCGCTCCGTCCGGGGTTTGCGCCAGATAGCTGATCGTCGCCGGCGGGCTGGGCATCGGCACATGGCGGAGTTTGCCGCCACGATAGACCGCAACGCCGGCACTCTGGCCATAGCCGACCCATAGTTCCCCCGAGCGAGTCACCAGCAGCGGCCCGGCGGAGGCACGTTCCAGGGGCGAGCCCATCTCCACCGGGATCCGCTCGAAGGTGAGTCCGTCGAAGCGAAACAGGCCCTCGGCGGCGGATATCCATATCCAGCCATCCGGCGTCTGCGCGATCCGGGCCATGCCGGCAGGCGCGCCTTCATAGGTCATCCAGCGATCGTGCCGGAATTGCTCGAGACGGGGTGGAATTTCCTGTCCGGCGGCAGGGACGGCACCAAAGGCCGCAACCGCGAGAAACGCGGCGAGCAATCCCCGGCAAGCGGCAATCAGCATGCGCACCGGCGTTCCCCCCTCGCCTTCGTCATCCAGGCCTGTCGCGGCATGCCGAGCCTGTCGGCACCAAAGGGCGTAGCAGCTTTTCCCCCGTTTGAGGATCAGCCCCGGGAAGCGGCCATTTCGCGCCGTGCCCGGGTCCCTCGCCCCGTTCCGGCTTCCCTCGAAAGTGTGGCTGCGGGCTACCCCGTACGACATCGAAGCGCGGCGCCGGATCCGCCAGACAGCGATCAACACATCGTCGAGCGGGAGCGATCGCCATGCGGCTTACAGGGAAAGTTGCCCTCGTCACCGGCACCGCCAGCGGCATCGGCCAAGCCATATCCGACCTGTTCGTTCGCGAAGGCGCCGTGGTGTTCGCCGCCGATATCGCGCCGCCGGCCCGGCCTTATCTGGACGGGGTCACGCCATTGACGCTCGACGTGACGAGCGAAGCCGACTGGACCCGCGCGGTGGACCGGGTGGTCGAACAGGCGGGCGGGCTGGACATACTGGTCAACAATGCCGGGATCATCGCGTACGAGCCGCTCCACGCACTCGGCCTGGAAGCCTGGCTCAGGATGATCGTGGTCGACCAGACCGGCGTGTTCCTGGGCATGCGCGAAGCGGTGCGGGTGATGCGGCTGCAACAGGCGGGCGCCATCGTGAACGTCGCATCGATCTGGGGCAGTGCGGCGGTTGCCGGCGCACACAGCTATCACGCCGCCAAGGGCGCGGTGCTCCAGATGACCAGGAACGCAGCGATCACCTATGTCGGCGACGGCATTCGCGTGAACGCGGTGCTGCCGGGCTTCATCCGCACGCCGCTCACCGATGCACAGGACGCAGCGCTCAACGAGGCGGTGATCGACGCGACGCCGATGCGGCGCGGCGGCCAGCCGAGCGAGGTCGCCTATGGCTGCCTGTACCTGGCCAGCGACGAGGCCAGCTACGTCACCGGCACCGAGCTCGCGATCGACGGCGGATATCTGGCGCAATGAACGCCAGGCAGGAACGGCGCGCCCCCGGACAACCCTTCCCCCATGGCGGAGCGCCGTTCCACGCGATTTCACCTGAAGCGGCCGGCGCAGGACCGGCGATGACATCGAACGAAGGAGACAGACGATGACCGACGAGATGGGACGCTCCGGAATCGATCGGCGCGAGCTGCTGCAGACGGGTGGCGGCGCCGCGATGGCGGGCTTGCTGGCAACCGGCGGGATCGTGCCCGCCAGCGCCGAAGAAGCGGGCGCCAGTGCGCTCGGGATGCGGCTGCAGGGCGTCCAGCATTTCGGGTTGACGGTCCAGAACATGGAACGCGCCTTCACCTTCTACACCGATGTTCTCGGTGGCACCGAAGTGATGCGCGACGGCGATTTCCAGGGCGAGCGCATCCACAACACGCTGCTGACCGACCAGGAGATCGAGGCCCGGGTGCGCGGCGTCAATCCGCGGACGATGGGCGTGCCCGATCTCAAAGGCGGTTCCCAGCGGCTCGACGTGCGCTTCATCCAGTTCGACAATGTCGTGCTCGAACTGCTGCAATATCGCGACGCCGACCAGCCGCTGGGCGGACCGCGCAGCTTTGCCGAGCCGCTCGACCATATGAGCCCGGCCTTTCCGCGGATGATGCACATCTGCTTCCACATCCGCGACGATGTCGACTTCAACCAGTTCATCCATGACCTGGAAGCGGAATCGACCCGACGCGGCATGGCTCAGGTCCGCGCCAATCGCGTGCTGACCGTCACCACCGAGGCCCAGCGCCAGGCAGCGCCGCTGCAGGCCAATTCCAATCCGATCACCGAAGGCAAGTCGAACGGCTGGCGGCTGATCTACTGCAAGGGGCCGGAGGGCGAGCAGCTCGAGTTCGTCCAGGCGCTCGGCCCGGTCAAGCAGGTCTTCGACAACGCCCGCGCCGCGCGGCAGCGCCTGGTGGCGCGCCCCTAATCCTCCATCGCGAAGGATCAGCCCATGTTCGGTTCGCTACTCGGGCGCCGCCCCGCCACCGCGCAGGACACGCCCTACATCACCGGCGTCAACACCCCGATGCGCGAGGAGCTGACGATCGAGGACCTCCAGGTCTTCGGCACAATTCCGCTGGCTCTCCGCGGGCGTTACCTGCGCATGGGCCCCAATCCGATGCACCCCAATCCGGGCAAGCATCACTGGTTCGCCGGCGACGGCATGATCCATGGCATCCGCATCGAGGATGGCCGGGCGCTCTGGTACCGCAATCGCTGGATCCGCTCCAACGCGGTGAGCGACGCGCTCGGCGAGGAACGGACACCGGGTCCGCGCCATCTGTTCGACACGGTCAACACCAATGTGATCGGCTATGGCGGCGAGACCTTCGGGCTGATCGAGGCGGGCAGCACGCCAGTGGTGATCGGAAAGACGCTGGAGACCGAGCGCTACACCGATTTCGCCGGCACGCTGCACGGCGGGCTCAGCGCGCATCCGCATGTCGACCCGCTGACCGGCGAGATGCTCGCGGTCAGCTACGACGCGGCGAAATGGAGCGCGATCCGCTACCTGGCGATCGGCCCCGAGGGCGAGGTACGGCGCGAAGTGAAGGTGCCCGTGCGCCACGGCCCGATGATCCACGACTTCGCCTTTACCGGCCGGTTCGCGATCCTGTTCGACCTGCCCGTCACTTTCTCGCTCACCGCGGCGATCGCGGGTTATCAATTCCCCTATCGCTGGAATGCCGGACACAAGCCGCGCATCGGTCTGCTGCCGCGCGACGGCGATGCCGGCGACGTGATCTGGTGCCCGGTCGATCCCTGCTTCGTCTTCCACGCCGTCAACGCGCATGACTCGGCCGACGGCAACGTGGTCCTCGACCTCGTCGTCCATGACCGGATGTTCTGGCGGCGAACCTCGGGGCCCGATTCCGAGCATTGCAGCCTGGAGCGCTGGACGCTCGATCCGGTTGCGCGAGCGGTCCGGCGCACCACGCTCGATCCGGCACCGCAGGAGTTCCCACGCTGCGACGAGCGACGGCTCGGCCAGACCTATCGCTATGCCTATACCATGGCGATGGTCGATCCGTTCCTCGGCACCGGCCTGTTCAAGCACGACCTCGCCACCGGCACGCGCCAGGCGCACGACTTCGGTCCGGACCGTCACCCCTGCGAATTCATCTTCGTACCGGCGCACGCCGATGCCGGAGAGGATGAAGGCTGGCTGATGGGCTTCGTGATCGACGCGGCCGCCGGGACCACCGACCTGGCGATCCTCGATGCCCGGGATTTCGAGGCACCGCCCCTCGCCCGCATCCGCGTGCCGCACATCGTCCCGCCCGGCTTCCACGGCAATTGGATCGCCGGCTGACCCCGTTCTTCCAGAGGAGATGCAAGATGCGCCTTTCCACACGCTTCGTGCTCGCCATGCTGATCGGTACGGCAGCGCCTGCCGCACCGGCGCTGGCACAGGATCACGCCGGCATTCGCTATGCCGAAATCCCCGCCGCCGCCTATGCCGTGGTCGCCGAGATCCAGGCCAGGCCCGGCAAGGAGGACGCGCTGCGCCAGGCGACGTTGCCGCTCGTCGCCAAGGTCCGCGCCGAACCCAACAACCTACTCTATTTCCTCCAGGAGGATCGCGAGCGGCCCGGCCATTTCATCTTCTACGAGATCTTCGCCACGCAGGCGGATTTCGAAGCGCACAACCGCACGCCGCACGTCCAGGCCTGGTTCGCGCGCCTGCCAGAGCTCGCCGACGGCCCGGTCAAGGCCATGCGGATGCAGATCCTCAACAACCGCCCCTGACCCCCCCGAAATAGGAGATACCCAGATGAACAAGGCCATTGCCGCGCTCGCGTCCGCGAGCCTCGCCACCAGCGCCGCACCCGCCCTTGCCGGCGATGATGCCGGACACCCGACCATCGTCCTCATCCACGGCGCCTTCGTCGACGGGTCGGGCTGGGCGGGCGTGTACAATATCCTGCGCAAGGACGGCTATGAGGTGGTCGTTCTGCAGAACCCGACCACCTCGCTCGAGGACGATGTCGCGGCCACCCGGCGCGCGCTCGCGACGATCAAGGGCAAGGTGGTGCTGGTCGGCCATAGCTATGGCGGGGTGATCATCACCGAAGCCGGATCGGATCCCAAGGTCACCGCGCTCGTCTATGTCGCCGCCTTCGCGCCGGACCAGGGAGAGTCGGTTTCCTCGATCGTCGCCAGCGCCCCGCCGGGCGCACCCCCGCTGCCGATCATCCCGAGTCCCGACGGCACGCTGACGCTCGACAAGGCGCAATTCCCCGCGCTCTTCGCCGGCGATGTGGCGCCGGAGACGGCACGGTTCATGGCGGACTCGCAGCAGCCCTGGGGTGCGAAGGCGCTGGAGGGCAAGATCACCGTGCCGGCCTGGAAGAGCAGGCCGAGCTGGTTCGTCGTGCCGAAGGACGATCACATCATCCCGCCCGCCGGCCAGCGCGGCATGGCGCAGCGCGCCCGGGCGACGCTCCGTGAAGTCTCCGGCAGCCATGCGGTCTTCGTGTCGAAGCCCGAGGCAGTCGCCGCGGTGATCGAGGAAGCGGCGCAGGGCGGCGCGGCCAAGCGAGGGCAATGAAGCCATGGCACTCCATGACATCATCGGCAGCAGGCTCGGCTTCGGCGCGGCGCCGCTCGGCAACATGTTCCGTGACATCCCCGAAGACGAGGCGCTGGCCACCGTCGAGGCGGCGTGGAACGACGGCATACGCTATTACGACAACGCCCCCTTCTACGGCGCCGGCCTGGCCGAGCTCCGCATGGGCGCGGCGCTGCAGGGCAAGCCGCGCGATCACTATGTGATCAGCACCAAGGTCGGGCGCGTCGTGCTCGAAGCGCTGGAAGACGGCCCGCGCGACAATGGCGAGAAAGGCGCCGTCTTCGCGCATGGCCGCCCGAACAAGGTGATCAACGACTATTCGGCCGACGCCACGCTCCGCTCGATCGAGGACAGCCTGAAGCGCCTGCGGACCGACCGCATCGACATCGTCTGGGTGCACGACATCGCCCAGGACTTTTACGGCGACGATTGGCTGGCGATGTTCGAGACCGCGCGGACCGGTGCGTTCAGGGTGCTCGACCGGCTGCGCGACGAGGGCGTGATCAGGGCCTGGGGCCTGGGCGTCAATCGCGTCGAGCCGATCGAGCTGCTGCTCGATCTCGACGCCCCCCGCCCCGACGGCTCGCTGCTCGCCGGCCGCTACACGTTGCTCGACCATGGCCGCGCGCTGCAGCGCCTGATGCCCAGGGTGGCGGAGCGCGGGCTCGGCATCGTTGTCGGCGGGCCGTACAGCTCCGGCGCGCTCGTCGGCGGCCCGAATTTCGAATATGCCCCGGCCACGCCCGCCATCCTCGACAAGGTGGCGCGGATCAAGGCGCTCGCCGACCGGTACGGCATCAGCGTGAAGGCGGCCGGGCTGCAGTTCGCGCTCGCCAATCCCGCCGTCGCCGCGGTGATCCCGGGCGCCAGTCGCCCCGGCCGGATCGCCGAGGACCGCGCCGCGCTCGAGGAAAGCATCCCCGCCGATTTCTGGCGCGATCTGCGCGCGGCCGGGCTGGTCGACCCCGCTGCACCGCTGCCTATCCCGGCCTGAAATCCACCCATCGGAGTCGATCGATGCCCTTGCTGACGCTTGCCCTCGCGCTATCGGCGCCTTCCGCCAGCTTCGATGCCCAGGCGCGCGCCGCCTGCGCTGCCCCCGCCGGCACCCGCCCGCAGCTGCAGGGGATCGAGGTCGAGGCGATCGCCGCGCGCGGCGGCGACCTCCCCTATCTGCGCATCACCGATCGCGAGAGCGGCGGCCGCATGAACGCCTATTACGATCCCGCCGCGCAACCGGCTGCCTGGGCGCGGGCGGCTTGCCTGGGTGCGCAGATCCGGTTGCTCCATGCCGAGACCGGCAGGGTCTGGCGCAATGCCCACTGGTCCTCCGTGGTCTTCACCCCGAGCGCCGACTATATCCCGCCCCGCGATACCTCCGAGAAGCGCTGGGCGATCGCCACCGCGCCGGACGGCACGCTTACCCCCGCCGGGCAGAAGATGGCGGTCGTGGTCATGCCGCATGAGCAGGTCCATGCCTTTCAGCAGCGCGCCGGCGCGGACACGCCGCGCTGGTTCCATGAGGGGCACGCCGTATGGATCAGCCGCAAGGTCGTCGCGGTCCTGGCGCCCGCCGAAGCCCGCGCGGACGCGCTCGAGGGCGCCCGCGCGCTCCAGGTTTCGACCGAGCCGGTAGCGCTTGCCCGCTGGGGCGGCATGCAGGTGAAGCCCGAGGCGATCCTGCGCCAGGTGAGCGCCGAGGAGCGGGAGAAGATCAAGGCGGACCCGCATTATGCGCCCGCCGGCCCGTTCAACTTCAAGCCGGACGACATGGTCAGCGACGAAAGCAACACCGCCGCACGCTATGAAGCGGCATGGCGTGTCTTCGCCAGCCTGGAGGCGGCCCATGGCACGTCGCGGGTCGGGGCCTGGGTGCGCGACCTCACGGCGACGGCGGGACCGGTGGCACCCAAGCGGATACTGGAGACCGGGCGGCTGGCGTTCCAGCAGGACCTCGCCTCCCGTCTCCAATAGCAGCGGCTCAGCGACTGCCGGACAGCTCCTCGGCAACGTCGAGCCGCGCCGCGAAGGGATCGCGGGTCATCCGCGCCTGGCCGTCCGTCGCCAGGTCCATCAGCACCTTGTCCCCCGCCCGGAACGGTGCCCATGCCGAACGGCCCGCTCCGTTGGGATTCCCGGTCCGCGCGAAATTCTCGACATAGGCGTGGAAGGCATCCGAAAGCTGCACGTCGCGCGGGGCCAGCTTGTCGCCGTAACGCGCCGCCACCGTGCCGAACATGTAGGGCACGTCGCTGGCATGGCGTGCACCCGGCGACGGCAGCAGCGACTGGGCGACATAGGAGAAGCGGTAGAACCAGACCGGCTGGCCGGTCCGTGCGACCGAAGTCGCGATGAAGCGCGACGGCTCGAGGAAGGCGCGGTCGCGGGCCATTGCACGGCGGACGACATCGGCATCGAGCCTGCCGTCTGGATCATAGGCGGCCCGCGCTGCGGCCTGTTCCGCGCCGAAAGCAGCGAACAGCGCGTCCTTGTCGCCCGGGCGGGCGCCGATCGGGGCGTCGTCGGAGGTCGCGCCGACGATCAGCGGCACCCTGGCCTGCTTGCCGGAGCGGAAGATGTCCTCGGTGGCGCCGGTGATGATCGTGCCGTCGATCATGCCGCCGCCGACATAGGTGTCGCCGCCCGGCACCTTGCCGATCGCCATGAACACGCCCTCGGACACCGTCGCCGCCGGCAAGGCCCGCAGCTGCGCCAACGCCGCCGGGCCCGAGGCGGAAATGCCTGCACTACGGGCGAAATTCTCGCCGAAGCGCTCGGCCTCGGGCAGCGTCTTGGGGGCGAGCAGATTGCGGCCTCCGCCGGACATCACCACCGCGCGGGCGAACAGCCCCCTGGCCGCGGGCGAGCCCATCAGGGTGAGGATCGAGATGCCGCCGGCCGATTCACCGACCACGGTTACCTGCCTGGGATCGCCGCCGAATTTGGCGATATTGGCCTGCACCCATTTGAGCGCGGCGATCTGGTCCATGAAGCCGAAATTGCCGGTCGGCCCCTCCTTGGCCTGGGTCAGGGCCGGGTGGGCGAAGAAGCCGAAGCGGCCGAGGCGGTAGTTCAACGTAACGGTCACGATGCCGTTGTTGGCAAAGGTTGCGCCGTCGAAGATCCTGGAGGCACTGCCGCCGTTCATCAGGCCGCCGCCATGGATCCAGACCACCACCGGACGAAGCCGGGCCGAAACAGACACAGGCTTCCAAACGTTCACAAACAGACAGTCTTCGGACGCCGAAGTTGACTGCGGCTCGTCCATCGGGATCATCTGCTGCATGCAGACGGGCGCGAAATCCTTGGTTTCCCTCACCGTGGTCCAGGGCGAAACCGGCTGCGGGGCACGCCAGCGAAGATCCGCGACCGGAGCGGTCGCATAGGGAATGCCGCGGAACGCAATCACCGCGCCCTCCACACTGCCCTCGATCGGACCCGAGGCGATGGTGACGAGCGCCGGATCGTTCGGCGCGGCGGCCGCCGACAACGTTGCCATGAGCGGGAGCGCGAGAAGGCGCAGGGACTTGGTCATCTTCGGCCTCACTTATCCAGGATAGCGTTGGCGGCGGCAGCATCGCCCCTCGGGGCGAGCGGCGCGGTGAAATTGGGGACGTCGCGGCTGTTGCGCAGATCGGCGGGAACGCCGGTGGTGTTGATGTACCAATCGAGCAGGCGGCGCTCGAGCGCGTCCTGCACCCTGGCATGGCTGCGCTGGCCGATCAGGTTGTTGAGCTCCTGCGGATCGGCCTGGCGATCATAGAGCTCGCTCAGCCCCTGCGGGCGCTGGACGAAGGTGTAGCGCTGGGTGCGCACCGATGCCGCGCGGCCGACCAAGGCCGGCTGCTCCGCCGCCAGTTCGGACTTGCGCGCATAGAGGCCGCCCGAGGGCGAATCGAAGGCCTGGGGCTCGTAGATGTTCATCCCCGCCTCGGTGAAGGCGGCACGGTTCGGATCGCCCTGCCCGCCCCGCAATTGCGGCATCATCGAGCGGGCAAAATTGGTGTGGGTGGAGGACAGGCCGGCGAGATCGAGGAAGGTCGGCAGCACATCGTACAGCTCGGTCATCCCGGTCGCAACATTACCCGCCACGCCGCCCGGCACGCGCCCGATCATCGGGACATGGGTGAGGCAGGTCTCGAGCCCGCCATGCCATTTCTCGACCAGCCCGTAATCGCCGGCATAATCGCCATGATCCGAGCTGACGAGCAGCGCGGTATCCTTGTCGCGGCCGGTGCGCTCCAGCGCTTCCATCAGCTCGCCGAGCAGCCAGTCGGTGTACGAGACCTGGCCATAATAGGTCGCCCGCACCTGGCGCAGCACCGCATCATCGACTTCGTTCAGACGGTATTTGTCGCGGATCGCAGCATGATAGGCCGGCCGCCCCTTCGTCCCCGGCGGGATCAGCGGCGGCAGGTCGCCGGGCTTGTACATGTCCTGGAAGCCATCGGGCGCATGATAGGGCGGATGCGGCTGGAAGACGGGGAGGAACAGGCAGAAGGGCCGGTCCTGCTCGCGCCGCTCGATCACCTGAATCGCGCGGCGGAGGATGCCGTAATCGCTGGTCGCTCGGCGATCGCCGGTGGCGGGCAGCAGCATCGTCGTCGGCCCGTCGAGCTTGCCGCGGCGCGCGCCCGGAGCATGATCGCCCGGTGCCGCGCCCGGGGCGGGCGGATCGGCCCAATCGGTCAGGCTGCGCGCGAAGGTCTCGGGCGCGAGCACATCGTTCTTGCCGAAGAAATAGGTGTCGTAGCCGCCCTCGCGCAGCGTGCGGAACAGGTTGGGCTCATCGGGCTGGAGCAGATAGCCGAAGCCGCGATGCCCGGTCGCGCTGGTCGGCAGCCCGGTGAGCATCGAGCAGCGCGAGGCTGCACATATCGGCGTCTGGACATGACAATTGGCGAAGCGCGTACCCTGCTTCGCCAGCAGGTCGAACGCCGGGGTGCGGGTGACCGGATTGCCGTAACAGGCCAGCGAATCCGCCCGCATCTCGTCGGGGAAGAACAGGATCAGATTGGGCCGCGACCCACCCGGCACCCGCGCGCGGGCGGCGAGGCTCGCCAGAAAGGTCGATCCGGCCGCGCCGATCAGGGCGCGGCGATGCATCGGAAATCCGGTCATCCTGTCCTCCTTCTATCCGCCCGTATTCGGGTCGGCTCATTCGGCGTCGGGCTGGTTCTCCGGCGCCGCCTTTGAAAACGCGTCGAGCGCCAGGCAGGCGCGCTCGATCTCGAGCAGCTTGGGCCAGCGCTGCAGATCGACACCGAAGCGCCGCGCATTGACCAGCTGCGGCACCAGGAACAGGTCCGCCAGGGTCACGCTGTCACCAAAGCAATAGGTGCCGGCCGTATCGGCGATCAGCGCGTTGCAGGCATCGAAGCCGTCCTCGATCACCTTCGCCGCCCAGCCATTGACCTGGGCCTCGTCGAGCCCGAGCGCGCGCAGATTGGCGAGCACCTTGAGGTTCTGCACCGGATGGGTGTCGCAGGCGATCACCTGGGCGAAGGCGCGGACCTTGGCGCGGGCAATCGGCTCGGCCGGCAGCAGCGCCGGTTCCGGACGCACTTCATCCAGATATTCGCAGATCGCCAGGCTCTGGGTGAGCACCGCCCCGTCGATCTCCAGCGCGGGCAGCAGTCCTTGCGGATTGATCGCGCGATATTCCGGCGCGTTTTGCTCGCCCTTGCGCAGATGGTGGAAGGCATCGGCATATCCGATGCCCTTCAGGTTGAGCGCGATGCGCACCCGGTAGGATGCGCCCGAGCGGAAATAGCCGTGCAGGGTCACCGCATCAGTCACGTGCCGGCGCTCCCACCTTGATCACGCAATCGCTGAGGCCGGCGATCGACACGACGACCTCGTCGCCCTCTACCACCGCGCCGACGCCCGCCGGGGTGCCGGTATAGATCAGGTCGCCCGGCTCCAGCCGGTAGAAGCGCGAGACATAGGCGATCACATCGGGCACGTCCCAGATCAGCTCGTTGAGATCGGCATCCTGCTTCACCACGCCGTTGACGGTCAGCTTGATGCTGCCGCTGTCGAACGGGCCCGTTTCGCTGGCCGGATGGATCAGGCCGAGCGGCGAGGACTGCTCGACATTCTTGCCGGTGCTCCACGGGCGGCCCTTTTCGCGCGCTTCGAGCTGCAAGTCGCGGCGGGTCATGTCGAGGCCGGTGGCATAGCCATAGATGTGATCCAGCGCATCGGCGGCGGCGATGTTGCGCCCGCCCTTGCCGATCGCGAGCACCAGCTCGGCTTCATAATGGAAATTGGCCGTCTCGCTGGGATAGGCCACGGTCGTGCCGGTCGGCACCACGGTCTCGGCCCACTTCGTGAAGAAGAAGGGTGGCTCGCGGTCCGGATCGCGGCCCATCTCGCGGGCATGGGCGGCATAGTTGCGGCCGATGCAGAAGACGCGGCGGACCGGAAACTGGTTGCCGTCGGTGGTCGCGGCGAGCACCGGATCCTGGGGGGCG
The DNA here is from genome assembly GCF_027359115.1 of Sphingomonas sp. NIBR02145. Classification (NCBI taxonomy): domain Bacteria; kingdom Pseudomonadati; phylum Pseudomonadota; class Alphaproteobacteria; order Sphingomonadales; family Sphingomonadaceae; genus Sphingomonas; species Sphingomonas sp. NIBR02145. The sequence goes on from NZ_CP114791.1 coordinate 3,249,556, forward strand.
AAGAGGGTCGTCACGAATTCTGCTCCTTGTAGAGGTTCAGCTTCTCCTGCGCGGCCTTGTCCGAATAACCGAACAGCACCAGCGTGCTCCCGGCCTGCAGGCGAAGCTCGTGCCACGACGGCACGGTGAAGATGTCACGCGGATTGAGCGCGATTTCCTTGCCCTCGATCACCGCGGTGCCGGTGCCTTCGACGACGACGAATACGGTGCCGTCGGTGCTGCGGCGCGGCCGCGTCTCGAAGCCTGCGGGCAGCAGGCGGACATGCGCGGCGATGGTCGACATCACCGGGCCGCCATTGGCCGGATTGAGGAACTCCAGGGCGTGGCCAAGATGCGGATCGATCTCGGCCGAGGCGGCCATGGCATCGAGTGCGGGGCGCCACTCGGCATAGGGATAGTGGAACAGCGGCTGGTGCGACGGGCGGCGATCGGCCAGCGATCCGCGCAGCGGCCGCATGTTGTGGCCATAGCGCGCCAGCGTGTCGCCGGGCTTCACCGTCTCGGGATAGACCTTCTCCTCGCCCTTCTCGGCGAAGCTCGCATCGAAATGGCGGACGGTCGGGATGTCGAGCCCGTCGAGCCAGATCATCGGCTTGTCGGTGGGGTTGCCATGGTCGTGCCATTGCCAGCCGGGGGTCAGCACCAGATCGAACGGGCGCATGATCGCCTTTTCGCCGTCAACCGCGGTGAAGGCGCCGTCGCCTTCCATCACGAAGCGCAGCGCCGACTGGGCGTGGCGGTGCGCCGGGGCGACTTCGCCCGGCAGGATCAGCTGGAGCCCGGCATAGAGGCTCGGCACGATCGCCGACTGGCCTTCCAGCCCGGGGTTCTCGAGGATCAGCACGCGGCGCTCGGCCTGTTCGGCGGAGATCAGGTCGCCGGCGCGCAGCAGATAGTCGCGCGCTTCGGCATAGGACCAGCGGTGGACCTGCGCCGGCGACTTGGGCTGCGGGCGGACCAGCTCGGCGAGCGATTCCCACAGCGGCGTCAGATGCGCGGGCGCCATCTCCTCGTACAGCGCTTCAAGCTGGGTCCGCTGGTCGTTGGCGAGAGTCATGCCCGATACTCACGAAATGGGGTGTGCGGCGCAGAGTAGGGGGCGCCGCACCCGTTATCCATCGGGCAATTGATTGTCCTATGTCAAACGAATTATCCGCTCCAGCCGAGCCTTTCGCTGACCTCGCGACAGGAAGCGGCGAGCTTGTCGAGCACCGCGCCGCTGTCGTCCGCCTTGTAGGCGCCGGGCACCAGCGCGGTGGCGCTGAGGATCGCGCGGCCCTGCATGTCGAAGATCGGGAAGGCGGCGGCGCGCAGCCCCGGGATCACCGTACCCTCGACATAGGCACGGCCGTCCGCGCGGACCCGCTTGCGGATCGCCGCGACATCCGCCGCGGTCATCTCGCTGTCGGCCAGTTCGCGCGCCAGCAGCGGATCGGTCTCGACCTCGGGCACGAAGCTCAGGAAGATGTGGCCGGTGGCGGAATAGAGCAAAGGCAGCACCGCGCCGACGCCGAACGAGGTCATCACCGCCGGGCGGCCCATGTGCCAGCGCACCACCGTCGGCCCCTGCGGACCGAGCGCGGCGACCTGCACCGTACGCCCGGTCTCGCGGACGAACGCCTCGATCGCGGTATCGGCGACGCGGAACGCATCGGTGCGGGCGAGCGCGCTCAGCCCGAGCTTGAGCGCGGCCGGCCCCAGGTCATAACGGCCGGTGGTGCGGTCCTGCTGGGTCATCCCCGCCGCGGTGAGGCTGGCGAGATAGCGGTGCGTCTGCGGGCCGGAGAGGCCGCTCGCCTGGGCGATCGCGCCCAGCGTCGACGCCTCGCCCAAGGCGGCCAGCGCCTCGAGCACCCCCAGCCCGATCTCGACCGATTGAATCCCCCGCCGACGCTTGTCGGCCTCGCCCTCTGTGCTTTCCGTCATCGGAGCACTCTAGGGGCGGCAATCAGCGATCGAAAGCCGTCGATTCGCGCTCGATCACGTCGAAGGGCATGCGGATCGACTGGGTATCCCCGAAATCGTCGCGCCCGGTGACGCGCGCGACGAGCAGCTCGGTCGCCCGCTCGCCGATCAGCTCGACCGGCTGGCGGACGGTGGAGAGCGATGGCCAGATCTTCACCGCGATCGGCGCGTCGTCGAACCCCGCGACCGCGATGTCCTCGGGGATACGCAGCCCGCGGCGATGGACCACGGCGGAGACGCCCGAGGCCATGTCGTCGTTCGAGGCGAAGATCGCGGTCGGCGGCCTGGACAATGCCAGCAGCGCCTCGCCAGCCTCCAGCCCGGATTCGAAGGTGAAGCGCCCCTGCTGGACCAGGCCCTCTTCCCAGGGAAGCCCCGCCGCGGCCACCGCATCGCGGAATCCGGCGAGGCGCAAGGGGCTCGAATCATGGCTGGGCGGGCCGGTGACGAAGCCGATCCGGCGATGCCCGCGCGCGATCAGCCGCTCGGCCATCGCCCGCGTCGCGGCGCGGTCGTCGACCCCGATCGTCGCCATGTCGGGCAGCTCGCCGCCATGCGCCACCGCGGCGACCGGCACGCCGAGCTCGGCGATCAGCCCGGAGCCGCTGACCAGCTCGCCATAGGGCGGCGCCAGCAGGATCGCGTTCGCCCCGCCGCGCACCAGCAGCCGCATCGCCGCCTCGGTATCGGCCATCACCGGCGCCTCGACCTTGCCGATCATCAGTTCCGCCCCCAGCCGCGAGGTCGCGTTGAGCGCGCCGACCAGCATCGCGCTGAGGAAGGCGTTCTGCGAATTCTGGTAGACGATGCCGATCCGGCAGGTGGCGGCGCTGGCCAGCGAGCGCGCCGCGACATTGGGCTGGTAGCCCAGCGCGCGCACCGATTCGAGCACGCTCTCGCGCGTCGCCGCGCTCACCCGCCCGGTGCCGTTGACGACATAGGACACCGTCATCGCCGATACGCCGGCATGCTCGGCCACCGTCTGGATGGTGACGCCCGTCCCCTTGCGTCGTGCCCGTGCCATCTACCCCCTGCTCGCTCCCTTATCCGGCGTCCCGCCCCGTCTGCGCGCGATAGCACCGCATGCCAAGCCACAGGGCAAGCACGGAAAGCGGCGAAGCCACTCCGGCGACCAATGCGATCGCCTCCGGCAGCTTCTGCGGATCGGCGAACCAGTAATCGGTGCACAGCGCAATCGCCGTAGGACCAAGCGCCGCGCCGATCAGGTTGATCGTGAGCATGTAGAAGGCCGAGACCAGCGCCCGCATCCGGTTGGGCGTCATCTCGAGCAGCGTCGCGAGCCCCCCGCCGAAGTTGAACCCCGCGAAGAAGTTCATGAGCCCGATCAGCGCCAGCGCCCCGGTGGCGGTCGGCATCAGCGGGAAGGCGATGGTGATCGGCACCAGCGCGACGAAGCCGAACAGCGACGCCTTGAGGCTCGCCCCCGAGCGCCCCGCCGCGCGCAGCTTCGACGCGACGAACCCGCCGACCAGCGCACCGCTGGTGCCGCACAGGAACACGATCGGCCCGTAATGGCTGCCGACCTGCGCGGTGGTCCAGCCGAAGGTCCGCTGGAGGAAGGCGGGGATCCACACCGAAGTGCCGTTGCCGATGAAGATCATCAGCGCAAAGCCCAGGGTGATGCCGATATAGGCGCCCTTGCGCGCGCCGATATGCGCGAACAGCTCGGACAGCGGCACCTTCTCCTGCGCCACCGCCGCGCCCCGGCGCAGCGGCTCGCGAACGGTCAGCATCAATCCGGTAAGCACCACGCCGGGCAGGCCGAGCAGCAGGAAGACGATCTGCCAGCCCTTCATCGCCCCGAAGATCGGCACGATCACGGTCGAGGAGGGCGGGATCGCGGTCGAGATCAGCCCGCCGATGATCAGCGCCGAGGCGCCGCCCAGATAGAGGCCGATCTGATAGACCCCCATCGCCGCCGGCAGCTTCTCCTTGGGGAAATAGTCGGAGAGCAGCGAATAGGCCGCCGGGGTCAGCCCGCCCTCGCCCGCGCCGACCATCACGCGCGCCGCGAACAGCCCGGCGAAGGAGCGCGCGAGGCCGCACAGGCTGGTCGCGATGCTCCACACGAAGATCGCGCCCGCGATGATGTTGCGCCGGTTCGAGCGATCGGCGATCCGCGCGATCGGAATGCCCACCGCGACGTAGAACAGGGTGAAGCTCAGCCCGTAGAGCAGGCTGATCGCGGTATCGTTGATCTGCAGGTCGGCCTTGATCGGCTGCACCAGCAGCGCCATCGCCTGGCGATCGACGAACGCCAGCGTGTTCGCCAGCATCAGCAGGATCGCGACGTACCAGGCGGTGGTTCTGGCCGGCCAGGGCGTGGTGTCGGCGGCGGCGGTTGCTGCGGTCATGGTCATTCCGGCTTCTGGGGGAAATAGGGCTTGCCCGCTTGCCCTGCCTTGGTCTTGGCGGGGCTGTCGGGGAAGATGTCGTTCATCCTGGTCGGCAGATCGGCGGGCTTGTACCAGCCGGCCGGGAAGTCCGCGGCGTGCGTGCCGCCCTCGACCCTATAGACCACGCCGGGGCTGGCCTTCGCGGTATAGGGCACGACATGCTGGCCCTTGTTGTTCGCCAGCTGGTCGAACAACGCCTTGCGCAGCGTGACCTTGGCCTCGAAATAGGCCGGGTCGTCGATCAGGTTGCGGCGTTCCTCGGGGTCCTTTGCGAGGTCGTACAGCTCCTCGGTGTCCCAGACCCCGTGATACTGGATGTACTTCACCCGATCGCGTTCGATCGCGAAGGTCGTCGGCGTCTGCGGGAAGGTCCATTCCCAATAATATTCGTAGATGAAGTCGCTGGGCTTCCAGTCGGCCAGTTTCACCTTGCCCTCGGCGAGGCCAAGGAAGCTCGATCCCTCCATCTGCTGTGGCTTCGCGACATGCGCGGCGTCGAGAAAGGTTGGCGCGAGATCGAGGTTGCGGACCAGCGCAGGGTTGATCGCCCCCTTCGCCACGCCCATCCCCGACGCATAGACGACCATGGGAACGCGCACTGACGGCTCATAGGCGTTGCGCTTGTCGATCAGGCCATGGTCGCCGATCAGGAAGCCATTGTCCGAATAGAACACGATCATCGTGTTCTTCTCGAGCCTGTTTTTCCTCAGATAGGCGAGGATCCGCCCGAGGCTGTCGTCCACCGGCGAGAGCGTGCGGTAGATGTCGCGCACCCGCTCCTTGAGGTCGGGCTTGCCGGTGTACGGATTGTCGGCGCCGTGCCAGCTGTTGCGCTGGTTCTGCACCCAGAGCGGCTTGCCGGCATTGTTCTCCGGCGTGTTCGCCAGCGTATCGGGCAGCTTGATGTCGAGGTCGCTATACTGGGTCTTGTAGCGCTCGGGCGGCAGCGCATCCGAATGCACGGCCTTGTGGCTGAGATAGACGAAGAAGGGCTTCGACTTGTCCCGGCCCTTTTCCAGCCAGTCCATCGTGTAGTCGGTCAGCTCGTCGGTGATATAGCCGGTGCGCTTCACTTCGCGGCCGTCGACATTGAGCATCTGGCGCGCTCCGGCAGCCAATTGCGCCGGGCTCAGCCGCTCGGTCGGGAAATAGGTACCCTGCCCCTTGAAGCTCACCCATTTGTCAAAACCGGGCCGCGGGGCATCGGTGTCGAAGCCCATGTGCCATTTGCCGAAAAAGGCGGTCTGGTAGCCGGCCTTCTGGAGGTAGGCGGGGAAGAAGATCAGCCCGTCTTCCGAGCTGTTGTTGTTATCGACCACGCCGTGGTTGCGCGCGGTCTGGCCGGTGAGGATCGTCGCGCGGCTCGGGCTGCACAGCGAGGATGTGACCACGGCATTGGGGAAATAGGTGCCGTTCTTCGCCAGGAAATCGATGTTCGGCGTCTTCAGGCCCGGGTTGAGGAAGCCCATCATGTCGAAGCGCAGATCGTCGACCAGCACGAAGATGATGTTAGGCTGCTGGGCTTCCTGTGTCTGCGGGGCCGTCACACCGGTCGGGCCCGACACGGCAGGCACCGCCAGCGCCACGCTCGCCATGGCGGCGCAGCCGGACAGGATGATGCGGCGGAGCTTGCCCATGGTCGTCAGTCCTTCAGGAACGCGTCGCGGTAGCGGTCGAGCTTGCGGACATAGTCCGGCCCCTCGGACAGCGGGAGGGCGCCGTACCGGCTAGCCTCCCGCTGCCATATCGCCTTGAGCTCCGAGACCTTGTTCGGATTGCGACCCGAGAGGTCTTCTGCTTCGGCGAAATCAGCTTCCGTGTCGTAGAGCGCCCAGTGATCCTGCTCGAACGGGGTGCCGAGCTTGTGGATCGCCACCGCGCGCCACTTGCCCGCGCGCACCGCGCGGTTGCCGCGCAGCTCGAAGAACTGCACCGGCCGCGGATCGGGCGCGCTCGCGGAGAACAGGGCGTTGCGGAACGAGGCGCCTGCGACCGGGATCATAGGTGTGCCGTCCACCACCGCATCGAAGCGCGCACCGGCCAGCTCGACCAGCGTCGGTGCGATATCGACCGCATCGATGCGCTGGCGGCGGATCGCGCCCTTGTTCGGCAGATGCCCCGGCCAGCTGACAATCAGCGGGGTGCGCACCCCGCCGGCATTGGGCCAGGATTTGTAGCGGCGGAACGGCGTGTTGCTCGCCATTCCCCAGGGGCGCTGCATGCCGATCTGCGCGGTGCCGATATCCTGCATGTGCGTCGCCAGCTCGGCGGCATCGAGATGCGCGGGCGGATAGAGCTGGCCGATCGAGCCGGTCTGGCCATGCTCGGCGCTGGCGCCATTGTCCGAGAGCAGCACGAACACCGTGTTGTCATAGTCGCCGCTCGCCTTGAGCGCCGCGACCAGCCGGCCGATCTGCTCGTCGGTATGCGTCAGGAAGCCGGCATAGGCTTCCATGAACCGCGCATAGACCCGCTTCTTTACCGGATCGAGCGGCTCCCATGCATCGTCCCCGGAATTGGCGGGCGGCAGCGTCGTACCCGGCGGCACGATTCCCATCGTCTTTTGCCGGGCGAAGCGCGCGGCACGGATGGCGTCCCAGCCCTTGTCATATTGACCGGCATAAGCGTCGATATAGGGCCTGGGCACCTGGATCGGCGCGTGGGTGGCGCCGAACGCAAGATAGAGGAAGCGCGGCTTCCCGGGCGATGCCGCCTTGCTCTCGGCCAGCCTGGCGATCGCGCGATCGGTGATGTCGGCGGAGAAATGATAGTTCGGGTCGGACGGCTTGCCGATCCTGGCGTTGTTCTCGACCAGATCGGGGCGGAGCTGGTCTGCCCATCCGCTGATGAAGCCGTAATAATAGTCGAACCCGCGCTGGCGCGGCCAGGACGCGTTGTTGCCCGGGCTGCCGTCCTGGAATTCGGTGGCGAGATGCCATTTGCCGATCGCCATCGTCGCATAGCCGCGCGCGCGCAGCGCCTCGGGCAGCAGCTGGACGTTGGCGGCGAGGTCGCCGGCATCCTTGCCGGTGCCCGGCGGCTGGAACTTGCCCGAGGGCAGGTCGGCGAGGCCCAGGCTATGGTTGTTGCGCCCGGTGAGCAGCGCCGCGCGCGTCGCGGTGCAGATCGCCTTGCTCTCGAAATGGTTGAAGCGCAGGCCGTCGGCGGCGAGCGCATCGATGTTCGGCGTGCGGATCTCCGAACCGAAGCAGCCGAAATCCGAATAGCCGGTGTCGTCGAGCACGATCAGCACGATGTTCGGCGGCTTGCGTTTGCTGGCCTGGCCCGGCGTGGCGGCGGCGAGCGCGCTGTTCGCGAGCAAGGCGCCGATCAGCTGGCGGCGGGACGATTTCATTGCGGCGATACCTCCACGATGACGCGGCGATAGCGAGTGATCGGCGGGATGCCCCGGTCGCGCACTTCGAGGATCAGGTGCAGCGCGGTCGGCGCCTTGACCGCCGGCGCGACGAAGCGCGCACGGGGTGTCCCGGCATCGGCGATCTCGACTGCCGGCTGTCCGGGAATGCCGCCCACTTCGCGGTACTGCCACCAGCGATAGTCGAGCGCATCGCCGTCGGGATCGCTTGTGCCGGCGGCATCGAGCGTCACCGTCTCGCCCGGCTTCGCCCCGATCCGCACCGGCGCGAGCCCGGCCACGCCCTGCGCCACCACCACCGGCGCGTGGTTCGCCCTGGCATCGAGGCTCCACGCCATCCGCGCGGCGAAGTCGTTCTGGAAAGCTGCACGCCAGCGATAGACCGACGCCTGGTTGCCCGACCAGGTGCGCCCGTCGCGGGTGAAGACGTCCTTCACGTCGGCGAACGGCCCGGCGCCATCCGGCGCGGCATGCATGTAGCGCCCGCCCCAGCCGCCCTGCTCGGGATGCTCGGGATCGTTCAGCCCGTTGGGGATCAGGTGCAGGAAGGAGGGCGTATCACCTTCCATGATGAATTCGGGCAGCGGGTAGCGCGCGCCGAGCGGCCCGCGGCGGATATGCTGCGACAGCCAGCCATCGGTGACCATCTCGCGATCGGGCCATTGCTCGGCATTGCGCCGGTCGCTCGAGATGCCGGCCCAGGTCGCCATATTGTACTGGCCCCAGCCATGGATGCTGGCGATCCAGAACAGCGACGGGAAATTCCGCCGCGCCCAGGGACCGGCATCATCCTGGTCGGAGATCGAATAGACGCGCAGCTTCTTGAGGAACGTCTGCACCTGCGCCGGGCTGCGGGTGGCGCGGACGTGCCAGAGCGCCTGCGCCAGATCGACCGCCCCGCCCCACACCAGCACCCAGACCGGTCGCTTGTCGGCGCGGTCCACGGCCTGGACGATCAGCTGGGAGGCCGCGCTGTCCTTGCCCCTGCCGACCCCGGCCATGCCATAGCTCGGCTGACCCGAGCGCAGCACGGCGCGCAGCGCATCGGCGGTGGGGTAGGTCGGCGAGTGGCGCAGCAGGTTCGGCCGCACGGTTTCATACGCATCGATCCGTTCGCGCATCAGCTGCGGCTGGACCTTGTCGCGCTGCCAGACCGAGGTGGTGGCGACCAGCCCCTCGACGTCGAAGCTGTCGGTGTAGAGCAGGAAGCGGACGAGCGATTCCGAATCGTCGGGCTCGTTGCCGATGTCGCTGAGCACGATCACGCGCGGGCGCTCGGCGGGGGCAGCCGCGGCGGGGATCGCCGGCGCCGCCTGGGCGGAAAGCAGGAGGAGGGCGAAGGGAAGCATCGGCCAGTCCTCAGTCACGCGGGATAGAAACAAAAGGGTGGGCGGACCGGAGGGGACGGTCCGCCCGATAGGAGGGGCTCTTAGAAGCGGGCGCTGAAGGTCGCGCCGAAGTAACGGTCGGCATCCTTGCTGACATTGGCCCACAGGTCATAGGGGTTCGCGGCATTCGCCAGGATCGTCCCATGGTTGAGCTGGGTATAATAGGTCTGGTCGAACAGGTTGCGGACGAACACCGTCAGCCCATATTTGTTGTCGCTGGTGTGGATGCCCACGCTCGCGTCGACGATCGCATAGCCTTGCTGGGTGAGCAGCGGGTCCTGGTTGAGCGCGAACCCGGTCTTGCTCTGATAGTTCAGGCTGACCTGGGCGAAGCCGGCGATGCCGCCAAAGTCATGCTCGTAGCGCGGCGAGACGCCGACGCGGTAGCGCGGGGTGGCGGGCAGGTTGCCGCCGACCACGTCGATGATCGCGCTCGACAGCGTCGTCGTGCCGTTCACCGTGGTGCTGCGGACATAGCATTGGTTGACCGGGAAGTTCGACGCATAGGTGCCGGTCGACACCGTCTGGATCGGGCAGCTCTGCCCCGGCACGTCGATCGTGGCATCGACCAGCGTGAAGTTCGCGGCGATCGAAAGCTCGCTCGAAGGATGGAAGTTCGCTTCCACCTCAAAGCCCTGCGAACGCGACTTGCCGGCATTGCCGAGCACGGTGATGAACGTGCCCGCGGCCGGATCGCTCACCAGCGACTGGATCTGCAGATTGGTGAAGTCCGAGCGGAAAAGTGCCGCGTTGATGTCGAACTTGCCGCCCGGCGCGATCCACTTGGCGCCGAGTTCATAGGCATCGACATGCTCGGGCGCGATGCCGTTCTGCGTGTCGAACCGGGTCTGCGCGTCGATGTCGAGCGCGAAGGCCTTATAGCCGCGCGTATAGCTGCCATAGACCTGCAGGTTGCGGTTGAACTCGTAGCGCAGGCCCGCCTTGCCGGTGAGCGCGGTGTCGTCGCGCGAACGGGTACCGCTGTTGACGGTGATGCCGGGGAACAGCGCGTCGCCGGCGACCAGCGGGCCGAAGACGCGGCCGGTGACGGTCTGCTTCTCATACTGGCCGCGCAGGCCGGCGATCACATGCAGTCCGCCCGCCACGCGCCAGTCGACCTGGCCGAACAGCGCATAGTTGTCGCTCTTGAAATTGCCCTCGAAGCCCGAGGAGTCGGCGCTGGTCTGGGTGCAGGGCTGGCCCAGCGTGCCGGCGGCGCAGCGCAGGCGACGGCGCGCAAGCGAGCGGTCGAGATCGAGATGGTTGTAGAAGGCGCCGACGACATAGGTGAAGTCGCGGCTGCCGTTCGAGCCGAGGCGCAGCTCCTGCGAATAATTGTTGTAGCCCAGGTGCGTGGAGTTGTTGTTCCACTGCGAATAGGGGAAGGCGCCGACATAGCGCACCGGGTTCGACGCGATCTGGTCGGGCTCGAACTGGTCGTTCTGGCGATAATATTGCCAGGCAGTGATCGAGGTCAGCGTCGCCGCGCCGAGGTCCCAGTCGCCCTGCAGCGACACCACCGACGACTTGGTGTGGTAGTAGCTCAGATCGTCGTTCGAGATGGTGCGGTTCTCGGGGGAAGCGACCACCGAGGAGCCGAGCAGCGTCTTCATCGCCGGGGTTACGATCGAGACGGGCACGCGCGAGCAGCAATCGGCGTTGTTCTCGCGATAGTCGCCGGTCAGCAGGAAGGTGAGGTTCGAAGCGGCATCCCATTCGAGCTTGCCGCGCGCGCCCCAGCTTTCGTTGCCGTTGACCATCTTGTCCTGGGCGGCGTTGTAGATGTAGCCGCCGATGTGGTTGTAGAAGCCGCTCACCCGGGCGCGCAGCGTGTCGCTGATCGGGCCGCTGATCGACCCCTTCACGCGATACTCGTTGTGCTCGGCGATCGTCGCCTCGACATTGCCGCCAAAGGTCTTGGACGGGCGTGCGGTGATGATGTTGATCACGCCGGCGGTCGCGTTCTTGCCGAACAGCGTGCCCTGCGGGCCGCGCAGCACTTCGACGCGCTCGAGATCGGCCAGGTCGCTGAAGCCCTGGGCCTGGCGCGGCGCGACCACGCCGTCGACCACGACCGCGACGGCCGATTCAACGCCGAGGCTGAACAGCTGGGTGCCGACGCCGCGGATGCGGAAGCCGCTGTTGCCGGGGTTGTTGCCCTGCTGGAACTGGAGCGACGGCACCGCGCGGGTGAGGCTGGCGGTGTCGTTGATCTGCGCGCTCGACAGCGTATCGGCGCTGACCGCGGTGACGGCGACCGGCACTTCGACCAGGCGCTCGCTGCGCTTGTTCGCGGTGACGATGATCTCGCCTTCCGAAGAGATGTCGGCGGCGGGCGCTTCCTGCGTGGCCTCGGCCGGTGCGGCAGCTTCCTGCGCGAACGCCGTGCCCGGCAGCAGCATAGCCGCCGCGACCAGGGCCGTAGCGCTGATGCCGCACTTAAGCTTCATGTTAGAGACGCTCATCAGTTCCTCCCACAGCAGCGACCGCTATGCGGCTCGCCTTGTTCTCCTAAGGAGCGACGCGACCGTGCGACCAAGCTCCCGTTCAGTCGCTTCGGCAAGTTGCCTTAGCGCTAAATCTAGCCTGTGCTGAAACTTTCCAACGCCATTGTCAATGGTGGAATGCATTGCCCAATGCGGATTGGGCATTCACTGTCCGGATTGTGCCATTTTGGCCGCATCCCGGCTCCGGGCGCGGCAGCCTGGACCTATTCGCGATCGGGAAGAAAGCCCGTAGTTCCCCGCTCGACCAGCGTGAAATCGACCAGCACATCGTCGTCCCCGGCCGAGTCGCCGCCCGCGAGTCGCGTGACCAGCGCCAGCGTCGCCCGCTCGGCCATCTCGGCGATCGGCTGGCGGATCGTGGTCAGCGGCGGCCAGGACTTCACCGCGATCGGCGTATCGTCGAACCCGGCAATGGCCAGCTTCTCGGGAATGCGCAGGCCACGCCGGTGCGCGAGCGAGATGACCGCGGCGGCCATGTCGTCATTCGCCGCGAAGATCGCGCTCGGCGGGTTGGGAAGCTCGAGCAGCTGCTCGCCGGCATCCAATGCCGATTCGAAGGTGAAGTCGCCATCGACCATCAGCTCGGGCTCTTCGGCCAGCCCGTGCGCGCGCAGCGCATCGCGATAGCCCTGTCGCCGGCCCGCCGTGGAGCCGTGGCTCTCCGGGCCGCCGATAAAGCCGATCCGGCGATGCCCCTGCTCTATCAGCAGATTGGTCATCACCTGCGCCGCCGCGCGATCATCGACCCGCACGGTGACCATGCCCGGCATCGGCCGGCCGGCCGCCACCACCGCGACCGGCACGCCGAGCTCGGCCAGGATCGGCCGCCCGGCGACGACTTCCGAATAGGGCGGCGGCAGCAGCAGCGCGTTGGCCCCGCTGCGCACCAGCGCGCGCAGCGATTCGGCCAGCGTCTCATAGTCGGCGGCGTTGCCGCCATGCTGGACCATCAGCTGCGCTCCGCGCGTCGCCGCCGCATGCAGGGTGCCGACAAGCATCGCGCTGAGGAACGCATTCTGGGGATTGGCATAGACCAGCCCGATCCGCGCGGCGCCCGAGCTCGCCAGCGCGCGCGCCGCCGCATTGGGCTTGTAGCCGAGCGCGTCGACCGCCTCGCGCACCCGCTCCCGCGTCGCCTCGCCCATCTTGCCGGTGCCGTTGAGGAAATTCGACACCGTCATCGTCGAGGTGCCGGCACGCTCCGCCACCGCCTGGATTGTTACGCCTGTACTGCCGCGTCGCCGCGCCATCCTGCTCCGTTCCTGATTCCCGGTTGGCATCGCGACCCTGTTTCCGACCTCTGTATCACAACAAGCTAGCCCCGCCACGGTTGACAAAGTTTCCCATTCTAGTTTAGCGCTAAACTTAATCAGAACACATAGATGGGAGAGTCGCGTGATGGCGAAGATCAGGCTGGGCATGGTGGGCGGCGGCATCGGCTCCTTCATCGGCCCGATGCATCAGCTGGGCGCGCAGCTGAGCGAGCGGTTCGAACTGGTCGCCGGCGCCTTTTCCAGCGACCCCGAGCGCGCGCGCGCAGCAGGAGCGAATTACGGCGTGGCGCCCGATCGCTGCTATGCCGGCCACGCCGAGATGATCGCCGCGGAAGCTGCCCGCCCCGACGGCATCCAGGTGCTGGCGATCGCCACCCCCAACCATCTCCACCTGCCTGCCGCGCTGGCCGCGATCGAGGCCGGGCTCCATGTGATGTCGGACAAGCCCGCCACCGCGACGCTCGCCGAAGCCGAACAGCTGCGCGACGCGCTCGCCGCCGGCACCAGCCTTTACGCGCTCACCTTCACCTATTCGGGCTTCCCGATCATCCGCGAGGCCCGCGCCCGCATTGCCGCGGGCATGATCGGCGCGGTGCGCAAGGTGGTCGTCACCTTCAACCAGGGCTGGCTGGCGAACGCGCTGGAGCAGGCCGGCAATCCCCGCGCCGCCTGGCGGATGGATCCGTCGCGCTCGGGCGTGGGCGGCTGCATCTCGGACATCGGCACCCATGCCTTCCACCTTGCCGAATATGTCACCGGCGACACGGTCAGCGAGATCGTCGCCGATGTCCGCACGCACGTCCCCGGCCGCGCGCTCGATGACGACGCCAATATCCTGATGCGTTTCGCCGGCGGCGCCTCGGGCGTGCTGGCTTCGTCGCAGGTCGCGGTCGGCGAGCGCCTCGGCTTCACGCTGCAGGTGTTCGGCGAGAAGGGCGCGCTGCACTGGCATGCCGAGGCGCCCGAGACGCTGCGCTTCGTCGCGGCCGATGGCGCGGTGTCGCTGCTCAGCCCGATCTCGCCCGGCCTGCTGGTCCGCGAGCCGCTGCCGCCCGGCTTCGGCGGCTCGATCCTTGCCGGCTTCGCGGTCCAGTATCGCGACTTCGCCAAGGCGATCGACGGCGACACCGCGCTGATCGGCACCGTCCTGCCCGGCATCGAGGACGGCGTGCGCACGATGCGCTTCGTCGAGACGGCGGTGCGGGCCAGTGCCGATCGCGCCGGCTGGACGGCACTCGCATGAGCGCGCCGCTGACCATCGGCTTCCTCGGCGCCGGCCCCGTCACCCAGTCGATCCACTTGCCGACGCTGGCCCGGATGCCCGAGCTGTGGCGCGTCGGCAAAGTGATGGACGTCAACGCAGAGGTGGCGGACATCGTCGCGGCGCGCTGCGACGCCATCGGTGTCACCGATCCCGCGTCGGTGATCGAGGATCCGGCGATCGACGTGGTCGCGATCTGCAGCCCGCATGCCTTCCATGCCGAGCAGCTCGTCGCCGCCGCGCGCGCCGGCAAGCGCGCCGCGCTGGTCGAGAAGCCGCTCGCGGTCAGCCGCGAACAGGCGGAAGAAGTCGGCCGCGTCGTCGCCGAGACCGGCATGACCGTGCTGGTCGGCACGATGCACTGGTATGATCCGGGCTTCCGCGCCGGGCTCGCCGCCTGGGAAGCCGAGGGCCAGCGCGCCACCCGTATCCGCTCGGCGATCTTCGTGCCGCCCAACGCCCAGTTCGTGAGCGCGGCGACCGAGGAAGCCTTCCCCTCCCCACCGCCGCCGGCACCACCCGCCGAGCAGCCGCCCGAGTTCCAGCGCGAGCGCCTGCGCCAGACCATCCTCGGCCTCGCCATCCATCACGTCCCGCTGATCCGCCGGCTCTATCCCGAGCTCGGCGAAGTGGTCGAAGCGCGGCGCCACCCGCCCTTCGGTTATTCGGTGCTGATGCGGAACGGCGACCAGATCGCAGAACTGCTCGCGGTGATGCCCGGCCAATGGCCGCCCTCCTGGAGCTTCGAGGCATCGAACGCCGAGCGCCGGCTCCATGTCGATTTCGGCCCCTCCTACATCTCCGCCGGCTCGGGCCGCGCGACGCTCAGCGATGCCCGCGGCAGCTACGGGTTCAGCCATGCGGACAACGGCTATGCCGCGCAGTGGCGCCACCTGCATGACGTCGTGACGCGCGGCGTGCCGCTCGACACCCCGTTCGACGTCGCGGTCGAGGATCTTGCCTTCGCGCTCGACCTTGCCGATGCCGCTGCCGAAGTGATGGAGATCGTGTCGTGAAGCAGCTCCATGTGACCCCGGCCGACCAGCAGGCCGTGCTCGCCACCCTGCCCAATCGCTTCGTGATCGATGCGGCGGGCGCGGACGTCCACACTGTCCGCGGCGACGCGCTGCCCGATGCCGGCAACGGCGCGGTGATGATCGTCGCGCCCGGCCTCGCCTCGGCACAAGCGCTGCGCAGCCTGGCCGCCACCGGCCGCCCGATCGGCCTGGCGCTCGCCGCCGCCGCCGCGCTGCCCGAAGCCGCGCTCGACAGCATCCGCGCGCAAGCGGACGACATACCGCTGATCGTCGATGCCGCCGCCGAAACTGTCGACCCGCTTCGCGCCGCCTTGTTCGAGCTGTTGATGCTGCTCGACACGCTCGGCTGCCATGCCGATGGCCTGCGCCTGCTCGCAATCACGCCGAACGAGATCGCGCTGGTGATCGACAGCGCCGATAGCTGGAACGGCACCCGGGTCAGCGCCCGGCGCAGTTTCCGCACCCGCTATGCGCTGGAGACCGTCTCGCGCACCCTGCGCCGCGAGATCGTCATCAACGATATCGCCGTCTCCACCCCGGCCGAAGTCCGCCTGTTCGACGCCGCCGGCACCCGCACCGCGCTGCCGCGCTACGAAGGCGGCCTGCGCGCCTCGTGGCGGGCACTGCATGTGCGGCTCACCGAAGGCGCCGGGGATGGCGGGCAGCTCGAAACGGCGATCCGCCTGCTCGGGCTGCTGGATACGGCCGGGGTTGCGTAAGCGAAACCTGTTCCCCTCCCTGCAAGGGAGGGGTTAGGGGTGGGTTAGAAAAGGTCGGGCTCGATGCCCGGCCTTTTCTTCTCCACCTGCCGGTCGCCGAGCTCGCTGCGCTCGCAACCCACCCCCTGCCCCTCCCTTGCAGGGAGGGGAAATCAGGAGCCGGCCTGCCTGCCCGCCCCCCCTACCCCACCGGATACGCCACATAGGCCAGCCATTCCCCATCCGGCGACCAGCTGTTGACGTTGATCGAGCCCTGCCCGCCGAAGAAGCTGGCAATCGTCCGCACCGCACCGCCCGCGGCCGGCATCGTCCGCAGCTCGACCGGCAAATTGGGCGGATGCCCCTCCGTCCTCTCGGGGAAGCTGATATAGGCGATCGTCTCGCCGGCGGGATCGGGATGCGGGAACCAGTCGACCCGGTTGCCTTCGCTCCGCCGCTCGATCCCGCTGCCGTCCGGCCGCATCCGGAACAGGCTGGCATCGCCGGGCACGCTGGCTTCCAGCTCGCCATTGAACCAGATCCACGCGCCATCGGGCGACCATTCGGGCCCATCGACCGGCGCCGGCCCTTCGAGCAATTGCCGCGCCGGGCCGCCCTCTTCGGGCACGATCGCGATGCCCCAGTGCAGCGGCGCGCCGGGCCGGATCGTCGCGCAGGCGAGTTCGCTGCCGTCGGGCGAGATGCCGTGGAGATAATAGGCGAGGCCGTCCTCCGGGCTCACCTGGCGCGGCGTGCCCCCGGTGACCGGCACCGCGTGCACCTTGCGCGCCGCCGTGATGTAGAGCGTCCGGCCGTCGGGCGAGAGCAGATGGTCATTGTTGGCATCGTCGATCCCGTCAATCGTGATCGGCTCCAGCACCGGCGCGCCTTCCAGCGGCAGCCGGAACAGATGCCCCCCGCCATTGACGATCAGCGCGCCCCCGTCCGGCGTCCAGTTCGGCGCCTCGAGCAGCCGCTCGGCCTCGAGCACCAGCCGGTCCTCGCTGCCGTCCCGGCTTATCATGCGCACCTGCGAGACCTGCCCCGGCAGCAGCGGGCGGAACGGCCCATGCGCGGGATTGGCCCCCGGGGGCGCCTTGGAAACCGTCGTCATGGGCAAGCCTCTGCGCTATTTGACATTGATCCGAACCTATAAGATTTAGCGCTAAATTAGACCACAATCGGAGAGCGGGCAATGGACCTGGAAGCAATCGACCGCGAGGAGCAAGCGCTCCAGCTGCAGCGCTTCGATGCCGACGATGCCTGGTGGCTCGGCTGCCATCTGCGCAAGCGCGGGGCGGCGGCCGGTGCCCCGATCGCGATCGAGATCCGCCGCGCCGGCACGCGGCTGTTCAGTGCGCTGCTGCCCGGCGCCACCGCGGACAATCTCGGCTGGATCGATCGCAAGATCGCGCTGGTCATGCGCTTCGAGCGCTCCAGCTATGCGATGCGCCTCAAATTCGATGCCGCCCCGCCCGGCGCATTCGATCGCTTCGGCCTGAACCTTGGCACCCATGTCGCCGCCGGGGGCGCGGTGCCGATCCGGATCGCCGGCACCGGGGTGATCGGCGCGGTCGCGATCAGCGGCCTCGCCCAGGAGGAGGATCATCGCTACGCCGTCGAGGCGCTCGCCGCATTGAAGGCGCACCAGGGGAGCCAGGCATGAGCGCCGCACCCGTGCGCTGGGGCATTCTCGGCCCCGGCAATATCGCCCGCGACTTCCGCGCTGGTGCCACCGGCTCGACGACCGGCACGATCGCCGCGCTCGGCACCCGCAATCCCGGCCGACCCGAGCTGGCCGTGCATTTCCCCGGCATCCGCGTCGTCACCGGCTATGAGGCGCTGATCGCCGATCCCGGGATCGACGCGATCTATATCGCCACCCCGCACAGCCATCACGCGCACTGGGCGATCGCCGCCGCGCAGGCTGGCAAGCATGTGCTGTGCGAGAAGCCGATGGGCGTCTGCGCCGCCGAGACCGAAGCGATGTTCATCGCCGCCCGCACCGCCGGCACCTTCCTCGGCGAAGCCTTCATGTACCGCTTCCACCCGCTCGCCAGCCGCATCGCCGAGCTGATCCGCGCCGACGCGATCGGCGCGGTCCGGATGATCCGGTCGAGCTTCGGCTTCGCGGTGCCTGAGGAGGCGCGGGCCGGCCACCGGCTGTTCAAGCCCGAGCTTGGCGGCGGCGCGATCCTCGATCTCGCGGGCTATCCGGTCTCGATGGCCGGGCTGATCGCCGGTGCCCGCAGCGGCGGCGCCATCCCGATGCCCGACACGATCAGGGCCGTCGGCCATATCGGGCCGAGCGGCGTCGATGAATGGACCTCGGCGCTGCTTCGCTTCCCCGGCGGGATCATGGCCGATCTCTCCTGCTCGGTCAGCGTGCGCCAGGAGAATGTGCTGCACGTGATGGGCACCACCGGCCGGCTCGAAGTCGACCAGTTCTGGTTCGCCGGCGGCAAGACCGGCGGGACCAACACGATGCGGCTGATCCGCCCGGACGGGAGCCGCGAGGCGATCGCGGTCGACGAGCCGCGCCATCTCTACAGCTTCCAGTTCGAAGCCGCGAACCGCGCGATCCGCTCGGGCGCCACCGAATTCGCCCGGCCCGGCCTCGACGCGGCGGACAGCATCGCCACTGCCCGCATCGTCGATCGCTGGCTGGCCGAGATCAGAGCGTAACGCGGGTCTCGATCAGCTGGTCGGAGGCGCCGCCGACCAGCACACGATACGCACCGGCCTCGAGCCGCCAGCCACGCGTCGCCGGATCGCGCCAGCACAGGCTGTCGAGGCTCACGAACAGCTGCACGATCCCGGTCTCGCCGGGCGCCAGCGCGACACGGTCGAACGCGCGCAGCAGCTTGACCGGCTGCTCGGCCTCGACGCCAGGCGCGCCGACATAGCATTGCACGACTTCCTCCGCGGCCACGTCGCCGTCATTGCGCACCGCCACCGACACTTCGATCGCGCCGTCCACCACCCGCGCCGTCAGCCCGCGATAGGCGAAGCGGGCATAGGACAGGCCGTGGCCGAAGGCGTAGCGCGGCGTCACCTGGTCGCGGTCGAGCTTGGTATAGCCATGCCAGCGATCATACTCGATCGCATCGGCATCGCGATCGAAGAACGGATAGTCCCCCGCATCGCGCGCCACGGTGAAGGGCAGCTTGCCCGAGGGGCTGACCTCGCCGAACAACAGGCTGGCCAGCGCGTGGCCGCCTTCCATGCCGGCATAGAAGCTCATCAGGATCGCGCTGGCATCATCGCGCCATTCCTCGACCAGCACGGCCGAACCCACGACCAGCACGATCACCACCGGCTTGCCGCTCGCCGCCGCCGCGCGGATCAGTTCGACCTGCGCCTCAGGCAGGCCCAGCGACAGCCGGTCGCCGCCGATCGGCTCCTTGGAGATGCTCGGCCGACCCGGCTTGCCATCGGCGCCCAGCGCGATGTCGCCGATGATATATTCGCCCTCTTCCTTGGCGGTGAAGCCGGCGACGACCACCACCGCATCGGCCTCGCGCGCCAGCTGCGTCGCGGCACCCAGGTCCTCGCCGCTGGCATAGGCCACCGCATCCTCGCCGAGCAGCGCCCGCAGGCCCTGGAGCGGGGTGACAACATAGGGCGTGCGCACCCGGCTCGATCCGTTGTCGCCGGTATTCTCCATATCGGCGAGGCTACCCAGCACCGCGAGCTTGCGCACCTTGGCGCGATCGAGCGGCAGGGTCCCGTCATTCTCGAGCAGCACCGCGCATTTCTCGGCCACTTCGCGGGCCAGTGCGCGGTGGCTGTCCTGCGCGATCAGGTCCTTCGAGTAATCCTCCAGCGGGTCTTCCTGCGCGGCGAAGCGGAACTGGGTGGTGAGGATGCGGCGG
The DNA here is from genome assembly GCF_027359115.1 of Sphingomonas sp. NIBR02145. Taxonomy (NCBI): domain Bacteria; kingdom Pseudomonadati; phylum Pseudomonadota; class Alphaproteobacteria; order Sphingomonadales; family Sphingomonadaceae; genus Sphingomonas; species Sphingomonas sp. NIBR02145. Next base: position 3,269,354 of record NZ_CP114791.1, read on the forward strand.
CATGCCTGGTCGATCACCTCGGGCTCGATCGTCCCGGCCTCGACCGCGGCGACCAGCTTCTCGCCGAACACCAGCGGCTCGGGATTCTCCACGTCGAGCCCGGCGGCGGCGCCGTACACCTTGTGGACGCCGCGCACCCAGTCCGAATGGACGAACCCTTCAAAGCCCCATTCGCCGCGCAGCACATCGGTCAGCAGCGCGCGGCTCTGGCCGCAGAACTCGCCATTCACCTTGTTGTATGCGGTCATCACCGTCGCCACGCCGGCGTCGAGGCAATGCCTGAAGTGCGGCAGATAGACTTCGTGCATCGCGCGCTCGTCGGCGGTCACGTTCACCTTGAAGCGTGCGTTTTCCATGGAGTTCAGCGCGAAATGCTTCACCGTGGCGATCACGTTATGCGCCTGGATGCCGGTGCCCATCGCAGCGCCCATCACGCCGAGATGCCAGGGATCCTCGCCATAGGTCTCCTGCGCGCGGCCCCAGGCGGGGTGGCGCAGCAGGTTGATGCAGACCGCGCCCGAGAAGCTGCAATCCTGCGCGCGCGCTTCAACACCCATCACTTCGCCGACGCGCCGTTCGAGCGCCGCATCGAAGGTGGCGCCGCGCGCCATGGTGCAGGGAAAGCAGGTCGAGCCGACCCGGGTGACGCCGCGCGGACCATCGGTGAACATCAGCGGCGGGATGCCCAGCCGCTCGGCGCCGCCGCCGGCGCGATAGGGCCGCGCGCCCCAGATCCGATCGTCCTCGGCGAGCGCATCGAAGAAGCCCTTGCCGGACATCATCGTGACCTTCTCGTCGAGGGTCAGCTCGGCGAGCACCCGCGTCACCAGTGCATCGATTTCCTGCGCGCTGGCGCCCTTGGCCGGCATCCAGCCCGATTTTGCGCCTGCTTCTTCCGAAATCGATCCCGTGACCACGCGCGCCCTCTCCATTCTGCTTGTCGCCGCCCTGGATTCCCAAAGCAGAATTAGCGCTAAAGCATACAAGCAAGAGCTTGGAAAGATTGAAAGCGAAGATTCGGGGGTGGGCGAGCCTTGCAATGTAGGATTTCGCCTGCTCGGCTTGCGCGGCCGACCCGGGGTCAGCCGCTCCTTGGAGCTGCGGGAAAGATAGGATCCGCCGCGCGCAACGATCGTGCGGGATGCGGCGCGTTCCCGTAGACAAGGTCAAAATTGCGGGCCGGAAAACCCGCTCCTGGCCTGTACTTCGTGTACTTTGGCGAGTCGCCGTCGCCCGGGATGTTGGATCACGCCGTCCAGGCGGCGATGTCCGGCTCCTGCCCGATCAGCGCCAGGCCATGCGCGATCGAGGTGAGCTCGCCGCCCGTCGCCAGCTTCTCGGTGCCGAAGCGCTCGGCGAACAGCCGGCGGACACGCGGGGTCAGCGAGGTGCCGCCGGTCAGGAACACCCGGTCGATCGCCTGGGGCTCGGTGCCGGCCATGGTCAGCGCGCGGTCCACCGCCGCTTCGATCCGGGCGATATCGGGCGCGATCCAGTCCTCGAACTCGGCGCGGGTCACATCGGCCTCGATCGCCAGCTCACCGCCCTCGAAATGGAAGTGCGCCGCCTCGTCCGAGGAGAGCGCCCGCTTGAGCCCGCCGATCGCGTGGTAGAGCTGATAGCCGAGCTCGCCTTCGATCACCGCGATCATCCGCCCGATCGCCTCGGGATCGAGCGCGGCGCGCTTGAGCTTTTCCAGCTCGGCCAGCGTCTTGCGGTTGCGCATCAGCGCGAGGCGCGACCAGTCGGAAAAGTCGGTGAACCAGCCGCCGGGGATGTCGAGGATCTTGTCGAACGAGCGATAGCTGCCGCCTTTGCCAAGCAGCGGCAGCACGAGATGCTCGACGATGCGCTGGTCGAACCGGTCGCCGGCGATGCCGACACCGGCATGGGCCAGCGGCACACAGCGCAGCGCCGCGCCCGGCGCCTCGATCCGCACCACCGAGAAATCGCTGGTGCCGCCGCCGAAATCGGCGACCAGCACCGTCGCCGGCTCCTCGATCCGCGAGGCATAGCTGAACGCGGCGCCCAGCGGCTCATAGACATAATGGATCTCGGCCCCGAAGCCGGCGAACATCATGTCATAGCGCTGGCGGGCCAGCGCGTCGTCGGGCCGGCTGCCGGCATATTCGACCGGCCGGCCGACCACGACGCGGCGTGCGCCACCGTCCAGCGCGCCGCCCGCCCGTGCCGCCATCAGCCCGAGAAAGGTGCGGCCCAGCTCCTCGAAGCGCAGGCGCTTTTCGAAGACGATCGCATGCTCGAAACTCGCGCTCGCCGCGACCGACTTGAACGACTGGAGGAAGCGGCTGCCCTCCGGGAACTCGAGATATTCGGCGATCGCCCAAGGGCCGGCAGCCACCGCCAGCCCGCCGCGCACATCCTCGTCCTGCCAGAAGCACAGGGCCGATCGGAACACCGGATCGGCACGCTCCGGCCCGGCAAGCTGGACCAGCTCGGAGCGGCCATCGACAGCGAGCGCCGCGACGGAATTGGTGGTGCCGAAATCGAAGCCAAGGGCGGGAAGCTGAGTCATGGTCGGGCGCCTCTATCGCCCTGCACACTATCTGCACAGCCTCTCCACCGGCTTCGGCATCCGGGCTGGACGGCGATGCGCGATCAGCACCCCCGAACCTGGGAGACCCGCATGGCGCATCGTTACCTTTTCCTGCTCAAGATCCCCGCCGCGATCCTGCTGATCGTCGCCGCCGACCAGCTGCTGCTGAACGGCGAGATGGGATCCTGGTTCGGCGGGCTGGCGCTCGGCTGGATCGGCCTGCTGCTCGCCGTCCGCCCGGCGCTGCGCCGCCCCGCGAGCCTGATCGCCCTGGCAATCGCGGCCGGCTTCGCGCTGGTGCTGGCCTATGATCCGTGGCCGCTCGGCTGGGCATTGTTCTGGAGCGCGCTGTCGATCGCCGCGCTGATGCCGCGAATCGGGCGGTTCGACGATGCCGGACGCTGGGGCCTGCGCCTGCTCGCGCATGGATTGAGCGGCCCGCTTACCCCGTTGCTCGACCTGGCCCGCCTCTCGCGCCGGCGCCCGCAGCGCGGCGGGCGCACTCCGTCGAACCTGCTGACGTTGCTCGTCCTACCGCTGGCGATGACCGGCCTGTTCGTCGCCTTGTTCGCCAGCGCCAACCCGATCATCGCCGAGACGCTGGGCCAGGTCCGCCTGCCCTGGTTCGGCGAAGTGGTCTTCTGGGGCATGACCGTGGTGGTGGTCTGGCCGAGCCTGCGCCCGTCGCGCTGGGCGACGCGTGTCACCACATTGCTGCCGCGCACCGGAATGCCGCTACCGAGCCTCCCTGTCGCGTCGCTGCTCCTGTCGCTGATGCTCTTCAACCTGGTGTTCGCGGTCCAGAACGGGCTCGACCTTGCCTTTCTATGGAGCGGCGCGGCGCTGCCCAAGGGTATGACGCTGGCCGACTATGCCCATCGCGGCGCCTATCCGCTGATCGCCACGGCCCTGCTCGCCGGGCTGTTCGTACTGATCGCGCTGCGGCCCGGCTCGGCGAGCGCCGCCAACCCCGCCATCCGCCGGCTGGTGGTGCTGTGGGTGGCGCAGAACCTGTTGCTGGTCGCCTCGTCGATCCTGCGCACCCTCGACTATGTCGATGCCTATTCGCTCACCGCCTTCCGCATCGCCGCGCTGGCGTGGATGGGCCTGGTGGCGATCGGGCTGGCATTGATCTGCTGGCGGCTGCTTGCCGGCAAGAGCGCCGCCTGGCTGCTCAACGCCAATGCGCTGATGGCCGCGCTGGTTCTGACGGCAGCCAGCATCGTCGATCTCGACGCCAGTGCCGCCGCCTGGAATGTCCGCCATGCCCGCGAAGTCGGCGGACGCGGGGTGGAACTGGACCTCTGCTACCTGTCGCGCAGCGGTTCCTCGTCGCTGGTGTCGCTGGTCGAGCTCGAGCGCCGCCCGCTCCAGCCCGGCTTCCGCGACCGGGTGCGCTTCGTCCGCGACCTTCAATTCCGGATGCTCGCCGACGCCCAGGCCGACTGGCGCAGCTGGACTTGGCGCGGTGCCCAGCGGCTGGCCACTGCCCGCCAGATGCTCGGCGCCAACCCGCCCAAGCCCGCAGCCCTGCCGCCCGGTGCTTTCCGCGACTGCGACGGCTCGATCCAGCTGCCCGCCCCGCCGAGCGCCCCCGAACCAGCCCCGGCAACCGCCGCCAACGCAGCCGAAGCCGCAGCCCGGGCCACCGAGGCAGCCGTCGCCAACGCCACGGCCAATGCCACTCCGCCATTGACCGGAGCAGCGTCGCGATGATCCAATGCCCAATGCCCCGCACCATCCTTGTCGCCGATGACGATCCCCATATCCGCCAGCTGCTCGTCTTCGCCCTCGCCAAGGCCGGGCTCGAGACGCTCGAGGCAGCCGATGGCGAGGAGGCGCTGAAGATCGCCGAGACCCAGGCGCCCGATCTGATCGTGCTCGACATCAACATGCCGCGCATGGATGGGCTGGAGGTCTGCCGCCGCCTGCGCGCCGAGGGCGGGCTGCCGATCCTGTTCCTCTCCTCGCGCGACGACGAGATCGACCGGATCATCGGCATCGAGCTGGGCGCGGACGATTATGTCACCAAGCCCTTCTCCCCTCGCGAAGTGGTTGCCCGGGTGATGGCGGTGCTCCGTCGCACCGCCGCCCACGCGCCCGATGTCGATCGCGCCGCCCCGCCGATCCGTCATGGCAGGCTGGCCCTCGATACCGAGAGCTGGGAAGCGCGCTGGGCAGGCGCGCCGGTGCCGCTTACCGTCACCGAGTTCGGCATTCTCCGCACCTTGGCGGGCATGCCCTCCAAGGTGTTCAGCCGCGACGCGCTGATCGACCGGCTGCGCGGCCCCGGCTTCGCGCTGACCGACCGTACGATCGACAGCCATATCCGCAACATGCGCGCCAAGTTCGCCCAGGCGGGCGCGCAGGACCTGATCGAGACGCGCCCCGGCATCGGCTATCGCATCGGCGCATGTTCGGAAGGCTGACCGAAGCGATCAAGGCGCCGATCCGGCGCTTCTGGCCGCGGCTGCGGCTGCGGACGATCCTGCTCGTCACCTTCGTGTTCGTGGCGGCGCTGCCCGGCGTCGGCGCGCTGTTCCTGCGCGTCTACGAGAACACGCTGGTCCGCCAGACCGAGGCGGAGCTGATCGCGCAAGGGACGGCCCTGGCGGCAGTTGCCAGCGCCGAATGGCCGGGATCGAGCGGCCCCGAGCTGATCCGCGAGCCGCCGCGCGCCTCGCGCGGGATGGCGGGCGGGCCGCTCTCGACCATCGACCTGGGCAACGCCCCTGGCCCCGAGCGTCCCGAACCGGTGGCCGTGCCCGGCAGCGCCAACCCCGATGCGCTCGCCGCCGCCGCCCGGCTCGCACCGCTGGTAGAGACGACGGCGGACGGCACGCTCGCCTCGATCCTGCTGCTCGCCCCCGATGGCCGCATCCTGATCGGCAAGGATGCGGGCAAGAGCCTGGCCGGCCTACCCGAGCTGGCCTCGGCGCGTGCCGGCCACCCCCAAACGATGCTGCGCCGGCGCGGCGACTATCGTCCCGAATATGCCTTTGAATGGCTGAGCCGCGCCTCGGGCCTGCGCATCCACCATGCCCGGCCGGTGCTGGTGAACGGCAAGATGGTCGCGGTATTGCTGCTCTCCCGCTCACCACGCGCGCTGTTCCGGGGCCTTTACGAGGATCGCGGCAAGATCCTGTTCGGCATCGGCGCGATCTTCGCGACCCTGGTGGTATTGAGCGGCCTGCTCTCGCGCGGCATCGCGCGGCCGATCGAGATATTGAGCCAGGCGACCCGCGACGTGGCGCGCGGCGGCGGCACCGTGCCCGAGGCGCCGCGTACCGCCGCGATCGAGATCCAGGCGCTCTACAGCGATTTCGCGACGATGGCGGACGCCATCGACCGGCGTTCGCGCTATCTGCGCGACTTCGCCCATGCGGTGAGCCACGAGTTCAAGACTCCGCTCGCCGGCATTCGCGGCGCGATCGAGATCCTCGAAGACCATCATGCCGACATGGACGAGGCGGACCGCCGCCGCTTCCTCGCCAATGCCGGCGCCGATGCGGATCGCCTGGCCCAGCTGGTCACTCGCTTGCTGGAACTGGCGCGGGCGGACATGGCCGAGGCCGATGCGGACGCCGCCACCGATGTCGCCCTGCCGCTGCGCCGGATCGCCGATGCCTGGACGGATCGCGGACTGGCGATCACGCTCGACCTGCCCGAGGCCCTGCCCCGCGCCGCGCTGCCCAGCACCATGCTGGAGGCGATCGTCGAGAGTCTGGTCGAGAACAGCCGCCAGGCCGGCGCAACTCGGGTTCGGATGGCGGCGATGCAGGCGGATGGCGAGATCCTGCTGACCATCGCCGATGACGGCCCCGGCATTCCCGAGGCCGATCGCGCGCGCATCTTCGAGCCCTTCTTCACCAGCCGCCGCGCCGCCGGGGGTACCGGCCTGGGCCTGCCGATCGCGCGCTCGCTGCTCGCCTCGCATGGCGGCACGATCGCGCTGGGAACGGCGGAAACCGGGACGTGTTTCGAAATTCGCGTGCCGGCCGTCTAGATCTGCCCGACCGATCTTGCGCTGCTGCGCCGGGCAAACGCGATCTGCGAAGGGAAGGAAGCCGGCCTGCAACCGCCAGCTGGAGCAGGCGAAATCCTACATTGCTAGCTTTCCGGGCGCGCTCAGCTCCAGCCGCCGCCGAGCGCCTTGTAGAGCGCGGTCGCCGCCTGCGCCTTGGCGGCGCGGGCCTGCTGGTCGCGGCGGGTGGCGGCGAGCAGCGACTGCCGGGCACGTTCGAGCGTCAGCCGATCGTCCTCGCCGCGATCCGCGCGTTTCTGGGCAAGCGAGAACGCACTCTGCTCGCGTTCCAACGACACCGCGGCGTCCTCCGCGGCGGCGCGGGCGTTGAGGAAGCGGTTGATCGCCGCCTCGCTGTCCGAGAGCGCGCCGACCACGGCCTTTTCGTAACGCGCCGCAGCGGCATCCGCGCGGGCATCGGCGGCGCGGATCTGGGCGCGGATCGTGCCGCCCTGGAAGATCGGCCAGGAGAAGCTCGGCCCGATCTGGAGCCGGAAGGAATCGCCCGAGACGAGATCGCCGGGCTTGCGCGCCTGCTGGCCGATGCTGCCGAGCAGGCTGAAGCGCGGGAAGAGATCAGCGGTGGCGACACCGATATCGGCGGTCGCCGCCGCAAGCTCGCGTTCGGCGCGGCGGACATCGGGGCGCCGCTCGAGCAACTCGGAGCGCAGGCCGATCAGGATCGCGTCGGGGCTGGCCGGCAACGGACCCGCCATTTGCAATTCCGGCACCAGCTGCTCGGGCGGCACGCCGACCAGAGTGGCGATGCGATAGGCGGCGGCGCTGGCCTGGGCGCGGGCGTTGGGCACGGCTGCCGCACTCGCCCTGGCGGCGCTGTCGGCACGGTCGAGCTCGAGCCGCGAGGCTTCGCCATGGTCGAAGCGGAGCTTTGTGAGACGCGCAAGCTCGGCATCCGAGGAGGCCTGCGCCTCGGCAGTAGCGCCATCGGCTTGGGCAGCGCGCAGGTCCATATAACCGCGGACGACTTCGGCGATCAGCGTGAGCATCACATCGCGCCGGGCATATTCGGCGCTTTCCTCGCGCGCGGTTGCGCCTTGCATCTGGCGGGTGCGGCGGCCCCAGAGATCGACTTCCCAGCTCGCATCGAAGCCGAGGTCGTAGAGCGGGAAATCGCGCGAGAAGCCGGGGAACGGGATGTTGCCGATCGGCAGCTGGCCATTGTTGCTCAGCACATTCTCGGTCGCCGAGCCCTTGGCAGTGACGCTGGGCAGGCGGCCGCCGGCGATCGCCTCGCGATTGGCGCGGGCCTCGGCCAGCCGGGCCTGGGCTTCCCGGAGGTCGGGGCTGGAGGTCACTGCGCGCCGGACCAGCGCCGAGAGTTGGGGATCGCCGAACCGGTCCCACCATTGCAGATCGACCTGGCCGGGCGCGCCTGCCTCAAGCCAGTCGGGCGCGGCCTTTGTCTCGGGCGCATGATAGTCCGGGCCGACCGTGCAGGCGGAAGCCAGCAGCATCGGCAGCAGGAACAGCGGGAGCGAACGGGTCATCTTGTTACTCCATGCGCGCACGGAAGAGCCAGGCCGAGGCGGAAAGCGTCACGCAGGCGATCAGCGCCAGCGGCCAGAGCTGGTGGAACACCGCCGCCGCCGGCATCGCCTTGAGGAACAGCCCCTGGACGATGGTAAGGAAATAGCGGGCGGGATCGAGATAGGTGATCGTCTGCAGCCAGTCCGGCATGTTGTCGATCGGGCTGGCATAGCCGGAAAGCAGGATCAGCGGCGTGGTGACGAGGAACACGCCGAGGAACGCCTGTTGCTGGGTCTGCGAGGCTGCGGAGATCAGCATGCCCAGCCCGATCAGCGCGAGCAGGTACATGCCGAGCGACAGGAAGAAGAGCAGCAGCGATCCGGTGAAGGGCACGCCAAAGACCAGGGGCGCCACCACCAGATAGACGCTGCCGTTGATCATGCCGATGATGAAGGGCGGTACCATCTTGCCGATCAGGATCTCATGGACGCGCAGCGGCGAGACCATCAGCTGGTCGAACGTGCCCAGTTCCCGCTCGCGCGCAACCGATTGCGAAGTGACGGCAAGCCCCGCCACCGAGGTGATGATCGCGACCAGCGAGGGCAAGGTGAACCAGATATAGTCGAGCGCGGGGTTGTACCAGTTGGTCACCACGCTGCCGCCCGCTGCCCCGCGCAGCTGGGGCGGGGCGAGCTCGGCACCCAGGGTGCCGGCGATATTGGTGATATAGCCGGTGACGATCTGGGCAGCGTTGGAGCGGCGGCCGTCGAGCACCAGGCCGATGGTGGCGCTCCGGCCGCGGGCGAGCTGCCGGTCGAAATCCTCGTCGATCACCAGGGCGGCGATCACCTTCTGGTTGTCGATCGCCGATTTGAGCTCGGCGGGGGTCGCCAAGCGCCTGATATGGCGGAAGTTCGGGCTGCCGGCGATGCGCTGGACCAGTTCGACCGAATGCGCGCCCGAGCTGCGATCGAGGATGCCGATATCGACATTCTTGACGTCGAGCGTGGTCGCATAGGTGAAGATGAACAGCTGCATCAACGGTGGCACGAACAGCACCAGCCGCGACTGCGGATCGCGCAGCACCGCCCACATCTCCTTGACCATCATGGCGACCAACCGGCGCAAGCCGGCGCCTTCAAGGAGCCGCCGCATCAGTCGAGGCTCCGGCGGGTGACGCGGAAGGAGAGCGTGAAAAACACCATGCCGAACAACAGCATGATGCCGATATTGGGCAGCAGCAGCCCCCATTGGTCGCCGGCGAGGAACACCGTCTCGAGGCTGGGGATCAGGTAGCGCGCGGGGACGATATAGGTCAGCGCCTGGATCGGCCAGGGCATCGAGCCGATCTCGAAGATGAAGCCCGAGAGCAGGAAGGTGGGGAGGAAGGCCGAGAGCAGCGCCACCTGGCTGGCGACGAACTGGTTCTTGGTCGCCGCCGAGATGAACAGGCCGAGGCCCAGCGCAGGCATCAGGAACGCCGAGGAAATGGCATAGAGCGCGAAGATCGAGCCGCGGAACGGCACCCCGAACACCCAAACCCCGATCACCGCGCAAAGCGTCATCGAGGCCTGCGCCAGGAAGAAATAGGGGATGACCTTGGAGGCGATGAACTCGGCCATCGAGATCGGCGTGGCCATCATAGCTTCCATCGTCCCACGCTCCCATTCACGGGCGACCACCAGCGCGGTCAGCAGCGTGCCGACCATGGTCATGACATTGGCGATCGAACCGGGAACGAGGAAGAATTTGCTCTTGAGTTCAGGGTTGTACCAGTAGCGCGCCGAGACGATCACCGGGGCCTCGCGGGCACCGGGATTGCGCTCCAGTCCTTCGGCTGCGGCCCAGCTCGCCCGCACGCCCTCCCCGTAAGCCGCTGCGAAATTGGCGGTATTGGGCTGGGAGCCGTCAGTGACGATCTGGATCGGCGGCATGTGCCCGCGCTTAATCCCGGCGCCGAAATCCTGGGGGATGACGATCAGCGCGCGAAGCTCGCCATCGACCAGCTTGTCGCGCACCTGCGCCACCGTGCGGGCCTCGGTCACTTCGAAATAGCGCGAGTTCCTATAGGCTTGCGCCAGGCGGAGCGCGGGTGCGCTGCTGTCCTGGATCACCAGGCCGACGCGGGTGCGGGTGCTGTCGAGCGATACGGCATAGCCGAACAGGAAGAGCAGGATCATCGGCAGCACGAAGGCGATCAGGAAGGTCGACGGATCGCGCAGGATCTGCGCGGCCTCCTTGCGGACCAATGCGGCCAAGCGCCTGAGATCGAAGCGGAACCTCATGCGGCCTCGCGCGCCTCGCGCTTGCGGTCGAACGCCTCGATCAGGGCGATGAAGGCATCCTCCATCGTCGGATCGGGGGCACCGGTGAGGCGGGCGGCTTCGGCCTTGAGCTCGTCCGGGGTGCCGGTGGCGATCTGCTCGGCGCGGTAGATCAGGGTCGCGCGGTCGCAATATTCGGCTTCGTCCATGAAGTGGGTGGTGACCAATACGGTCACCCCCTTCTCGACCAAACCATTGATGTGCATCCAGAATTCCCGGCGCGTCACCGGATCGACGCCCGAGGTGGGTTCGTCGAGGAAGAGCACCGGGGGCTCGTGCATCACCGCGCAGGCCAGCGCCAGGCGCTGCTTGAAGCCCAGAGGCAAGGTGCCGGCGTTGACGTCGAGCTTGTCGTGCAGCTCGAATATCTCGATCATCGCCTCGATCGCACGCTGCGCCTTGTCGCGCGGCAGGTCGTAAACCCCTGCAAAGAAATCGAGATTCTGGCGGACCGAGAGGTCGCCATAGAGGGAGAATTTCTGGGCCATATAGCCCAGCGACGCCCGGGCGGCGGCGGCGGACTTGCGGAGGGACTTGCCGGCGACCGCACCAGTCCCCGAAGTTGGCGAAAGTAGCCCGCAGAGCATCTTGAAGGTGGTCGACTTGCCAGCGCCATTGGGTCCGAGCAGACCGAATATCTGTCCCCTTGGGATGCGGAAGTTCATATCCCTGGCCGCGGTGAACGCGCCGAAGACCTTGGTGAGCCCGTTCGCCTCGATCGCGCAGTCCATGGTCTCGGGGATCGTCCGGTAGCGTTTGGCGAGAGCGGAAGTGCCCTTGGGCCCGCCGCCCAGCCGCTCGATGAAGCCGTCCTCGAAGCGCGGGTCGGCGGTGTCCACCTTGGTGTCTGGTCCGGCTGAAAGCGCCTGCGCATCGGGCACCGGCTTGCCGTCGGCGACCAGCAGGCGGACCGAACGACCCTGGATCGTGCCGTCGATCACATCGTCGCGGTCGAGCGCGCGGGTGAGGAACTGGCGGCGGCGCGCCTCGAAGCCGCTCACCCGGATCACCCGGTCCCGCACATGGCCGGTGAGCTCGGCGGGAGGACCGTCGAACAACAGCTTGCCTTCATTGAGCAAATAGACGGTGTCGCACTTCTCCGCCTCGTCGAGATAGGCGGTCGACCAGAGCACGCCGATGCCCTGTTCGGTAAGATCCCCCACCATAGCCCAAAGCTCGCGCCGGCTGATCGGATCGACGCCGACCCCGGGCTCGTCGAGCAGCAACACCTTGGGAGTCTTCACCAAGGCACAGGCAAGTCCCAGTTTCTGCTTCATGCCGCCCGACAGCTTGCCGGCCAGCCGGTCCTGGAAACGGGCGAGATCGGTGAACGCGAGCAGCCTGTCGAAACTATCCTGCTGCTCGCTTCGGGGCAGCCCGCGCACTTCGGCGTATAGTTTGAGGTTCTCGAGGACGGAGAGGTCTTCATAGAGCCCGAAACGCTGGGGCATATAGCCGAGCGTTTCGAGCTTTTCCCCCGGCTTACCCCCCAGGACCGAAACAGTCCCCGAAGTGGGCGCCATCAGTCCGGCGAGGATGCGGATGAGCGTGGTCTTGCCCGCGCCGTCCGGCCCGACCAGGCCGGTGATGCGGCCGGGCTCGATCGCCATGGAGACACCGTCGAGCGCGGTGGTGGCGTCGAAGGTTTTTACGAGGGCGGTGGTGCTGGCGAGGGGTTGGGTCATTTCGCCCTCAGCCAAGTTACCGCGTCACCCTGAACTTGTTTCAGGGTCCAACGCGCCTCAAGCGATATCGCCGGGGGAGCGTTGGATGCTGAAACGAGTTCAGCATGACGAAGAAGAGGGGGCAGCAACGCCACCTCCTCAACCCTTGTGCTTGGGCCGCGCGCCCGGCACCGAGACGCTGACCGGCTGGCCCTGGCGCAGGCCGTCGTCGGGATCGTCGATGATGATGCGGAGCTGGTAGACAAGATCGGTGCGGAGGTTCTCGGTCTCGACCGTCTTGGGCGTGAACTCGGCGCGGGGCGAGATATAACCGATCGTGCCGTTGTAGCGCTTCGGGTTGCCGTCGGCGGTGACCACCACCTTCATCCCTGGGCCGATCCGCGAGAGATCGCTTTCCGCGACATAGGCACGCACCCGCAGCGGCCGCATGATCGCGAGCGTCAGCACCGTCTCGCCGGGCTGGACGATCGCGCCGGGCTCGCGGGCGCGGGTGACGACGGTGCCGTCGGTGGACGCGAGCAGGCGGGCGTCGCCGAGATCGGTGGCGGCGCTCTGGCGGGCGGCGGTCGCCGCGCGGACATCGGCGGCGGCGGCGGCCACGTCTTCCTTGCGGCTGCCGGCGTTCATCAGCGACAGCGCCTGCTGGGCCTGGGCGAGATCGGCGCGGGCCTTGTCGCGGGTGGCGACGGTCTGCTCCCAGATGTCGCGGCTGATCGCGCCGGGCTCGACCAGAGGCTGGCGGCGGGCATAGTCGCGATCGGCATCCTGGGCGACCGCGACGGCGGCGGCGACCCGGGCACGGGCCTGGGCGATATCCTGGGCGCGGTTGCCGTTGCGGAGCTTGGCGAGCTGGGCCTCGGCCTGCGAGACCTTCGCATCGGCCTGGGCGATGCGGCTGTCGAGCGTGGCGGCATCGAGCGTGGCGAGCAGCTGGCCCTGCCTGACCTTGGCCCCCTCCTCCACCGTGATGCCCGAGATCCGGCCATTGACCCGGAAGCCGAGATCGACTTCGCGGATATCGACATTGCCGTTCAACTTGAGCGCGCCGTCATCCTTCGCGCGGAACAGGCCGAAGCCGCTGGTGGCGATCGCGGCGATCACCAGCACGACGATGACGACGAGGATCGCGATGCGGCGACGGTTCATGCGGGATTCTCCGACAGGATGCAGAGGGCGTTGGCGCGCAGGCGGGCGCGGAGCAGTTTCTGGGTGGGCTCGTCGATCGTCTCGACCGAAAGGATGCGGGTGACGGCGGCACGGGCGACGCGGAGCACCAGCGACTGGCCGAACAGCAGGATCCCCATCGCCAGCACCTCGCGCTCGCCGAGATCGGTGCGGACGCGCTTGAGCGTGGCGACGAAGGTCTCGACCACGCCCTGCATCACCCCGGTATAGAGCCGGTCGAACGCTTCGGTGGGGTTCTGCTGCTCGCGGGTGATGAACAGCGCCCAGGCTTCGGTCTGTGGGCTGAGCATCATCAGCGCGAAGCCGTCGAGCACGACAAGCAGCGCCTCGATCGCTTCCTCGCGGCTGCCCTTCTCGGCGACGGCGCGGGCGGCTTCGAGGGCCGGCCCCTGGATGGTCTTGACGCTGGCGGCGATGTGATCGGCGGCGGCGAGATAAAGGCCGTGCTTGCCGCCGAAATGATAGGTGATCGACGACATCGCCGTGCCCGAGGCACGGGCGATCTCGCGCGTGCTCGCCCCTTCATAGCCGTGGCGGCCGAACTGCTCGATTGCCGTGTCGATCAGGATCTGGCTGGTCATCGCACCGAATCTTGTTCGTTCGAACGAACTAATATTGGATGCACGGATGTGAAGCAAGGGGTTTGCTGGCGGGTTCCCTGTTTTGCTCCCCGGCGGAAGCCGGGGATCAGGTGGGACAGTGCTGCGTGACAGACGCGCATCACCGGCGTAGGTTCCCGCTGTTCGCGTGACTGGCGACTGGATGGAGCACCATCGGGAAGCGCGAATGCTAACGCCGCATCGCCTGGGCACCCCTTCGAGATTGGAGGATCCTGATGCCCGAACCGCTGCATATCGCTTTCCTGCTGTTCCCCGACGTGACCCAGCTCGACCTGACCGGGCCGGTGCAGGTGCTGTCGCGCATGGGGAATGTGACGCTCGACCTGGTGGCGAAGACCCGCGATCCGGTGCGCACCGATGCGCTGTTCGACCTGCATCCGACCGCCACTTTCGCCGAGGTGCCGCGCGCGGACCTGCTCTGCGTGCCGGGCGGGTTCGGCACGGTGGCGGCGATGGAGGATGCCGATACCTTGGACTGGCTGCGGCAGGTGGCGGCGGAGGCGACCTGGGTGACCAGCGTGTGCACCGGATCGCTGCTGCTCGGCGCGGCGGGGCTGCTGCGCGGCTACCGATCGGCCTGCCATTGGGGATCGCGCGAGCAGCTCGCCTGGTTCGGCGCCGAGCCGGCGCCGGAGCGGGTGGTGTTCGATCGCAATCGGGTGAGCGGTGGCGGGGTGACCGCGGGGATCGACTTCGCGCTGGCGCTGACCGCGGCGATCCGGGGCGAGGCGCATGCACGGTTCGTGCAGCTGAGCCTGGAATATGATCCGGCGCCGCCGTTCGATGCCGGATCGCCGGAGCGGGCCGGGGCGGAGACGGTGGCGCGCTACCGGGCGATGGTGGAGAAGTTCGCGCCCGGGAGGGCGGAGACGGTGAAGGGGATTGCGGAGCGGCTGGGGTTCTAGCGCGCAAATCCTCCCCCAGCTTGTCTTGGGGGAGGGGCGGCGGTGGTACACCGCCGTCTGCGACGGCGGCCCCTCCACCATTCGCTACGCGAATGGTCCCCCTCCCCGAGCAAGCTCGGGGAGGAATTGATTCAGGCCAGCGCCTTCGCCGCGCCTTTCAGGTCCTCGACGAACGCGGCGAACTCGTCCTCCGCTTTCGCGCGGTCCGGCAGGCGGAGGAGGTAGCTCGGGTGGACCGTCACCCAGCCGCGGCCGCCATCGGGCAGGTCGAGCGCCCGGCCCCGCACCGCGCCGATCGTCACCGTCTTGCCGAGCATCTGGCGGGCGGCGGTGGCGCCCAGCGCGATCGTGAGTTCGGGCTTCACCAGCAGGCGCTCCTGCTCATACCACCAACGGCATGCCTGGATCTCGCCGGCATCGGGCTTCGAATGGATGCGACGCTTGCCGCGCGGCTCGAACTTGAAGTGCTTGACCGCGTTGGTGACGTAGACACTCGCGCGGTCGATCCCGGCCTGCGCCATCGCCCGGTCGAAGACTTCGCCGGCGGGGCCGACGAACGGGTGGCCGGCCAAGTCCTCCTGGTCACCGGGCTGCTCGCCGACGATCATCATCCGGGCATCGGCCGGGCCTTCGCCGAACACGGTCTGGGTGGCGTGCCTGTAGAGGTCGCAGCGGGTGCAGTGCGCGGCTTCCTCGCGCAGGGCCGCCCAGGCACGCTCGACATTGCCGCCCGGCCTGGGCTGGGTCGCCACCATCGCTGTCTCCCGCTGGCGCGCGGTGGCGACCAGCTCCTTGACCAACGCGGTCTCGGGCATGTTTTTCCAATATTTGCGCGGCATCTCCTTGAGCATCGCGCCGGTCTTGAGGCGGGCCGGGTTGAAGATCGAGGCGTAATAGGTCTTCCAGATATCCTCGACCGGGTCCTCGCCCGGGGCATCGGCGGCGGTTGCGCCGGGGCCTTCGGAGAGCGTTTCGGTATCCCAGTGGAGCGAGAGTTCGGGAGTGAGGATCGACCAGCGCATCGAGGTGAAGCGCTCGACGAAGAAGCGGGCATTGGCGCGGACGATGTGGTGGATCGGCTCGAACCAGGCGACATAGCGCGTGTTGGGCTCGCCGGTGCCGGGAAAGGGTTGCGCGTCCTCGACTTCGCGGAAGCGGACAAAGGCGCGCATCTTGTGGATGTCGCGGCGGACCTCGCGGGCCATGCCCTCGAGCCGGCGGACCAGCGGATCGGCCGCGTCGGCGACGCGGTGGGGATCGCCCGCGAGCAGCGCGTAGAGCAGGGCGAAACGCTCGGGGTCCGAATGGAGGATCGCCGACTGGGCGAGGTCGAGGAACGCGCGGGGGACCTTGAGCGGGCGCGGGGCGGCGGGGGGCAGCACCGCTTCATCGGCGAACAGGTCGACCGGGGTTTCGCCGACCTGCCAGAGGATCTCGGATGCGAGGACGCCGGCCTGGGCGAGGCCGCGCGCGGCATCGCGCCAGCCCTCGAAATCATCCTCGCTTGCCAAAGTAACTACGCGCAACGCTTGCCTCCAAACCCGTCATCCCCGCGCAGGCGGGGATGACGATGAAGGCGGTCTAACGCGCTGAATCGGATTTCGGCATCGATTCGATCCAGTCGCGGACCAGCGCGACGCCTTCCTTGTGGACCGTCGCGCGGCCGAGCTCGGGCATGGCGATGCCGGGGTCGGTCGATTGCATGCGGTAGAGCAGGATCGACGCGTCGGGATCGCCGGGGACGATGTCGAAGTCGCGGGTGCCCGCCCCCCGGCCGGCGGCGGTGGGGCGCTTGAACAGGCCGCGCTGCTCGGGATCGGCGCGCCCGAGATCGAGGAACAGGCCCGAGTTGGACGCGGCGCCCTGGGGGTTGTGGCAATGGGCGCAGTTGATCTCGAGCCAGGCGCGCGCGCGCTGGTCGAGCGGCGCGGCGGTGTCGTTCCAGCGGGCGACCTTCGGGGCGTCGGCGGGGAGCCGGTCGAGCATGCCGGCGGCGAGCAACTGCTCGAGCTGGCCGCCATGGTTGAGATAGCGCGCCTTGATCCCGATCGGGACGACCTGGCCGGCAAGGCCGTGGCAGTCCTTGCACTGGTTCTGGTTGGGGACGGCGTAGGAGATGCTGTGCCGCTCGCCGGAGGGGTCGGTGAAGGTGACGGGGATGCGCGTGCCGGCGCGCTTCACGTCGGCGTCGGTGCCCTCGGCGTTCCAGACATAGGGGATCGGGGTCCAGCCGCTGGCGCGGTGGAGCAGGACGCGGGTCTCAAGCGGCTTGAACACGCCGTTCGTCCGATAGCCGAAGGTCTTGATCAGCGCGGCGCCGACGGGGAGGTCGAGCGGCTTGTCGGGGTCGTATGTCGCCCGGCTGCCCTCGGGCAGATAGACGTAGCGCTCCTTCTCGGCATAGTCGGAGAAGAGCGGGGTTTCGAGGGTATAGGCCATCAGCCGCGGGGCGGGGGTGCGGGCCTTGAGATCGGTGAAGAAGGCGTAGTCGGAGAGGTGCGCGGGCCAGCCTTCGGCGGTGATCGCGGCGTCGTTCACGCCCGTTGGACGGCCGAGCAGCGCGGCGGCGAACAAAGCGGCCGCGCCGAGCAGCGCCTTCATTTGGCGGCGGCCTCCATCGCAGGCGGCAGCTTGAAGGTCTGCCAGGGCGGCGGGATCTCGTTGTCGAGCTTGATCAGCTGCGGCTTGGCGGTGTCGAGCGGGGCACCGAGGGCGAGCGCAAGGGTGAGCACCGGACCGTCATCGCCGGTGAGCTTGACCTGGTCGCCACCGGTGCCGTCCCAGAAGACCGGCGGGAGCGTGCCGCCGAGCATCCTGGCAAGCAGCGCGCCGCCGGGCATGGCGGGGGCGAAGCCGGCGCGGCCATGCTTGTTGCCGGCAAGGCGGATGTTGCGGGGATAGGGATCATAGCCCTTGTCCTCGAACGGCTTGCGATAGGCGACGACCATGATGTTGGCGGTACCGTTGCCGCTGAGATCGTTGGCCGTCACGGTCACGTCGTTCTCGGCCATCACCAGCACGCCGGTACCGGTGGGCACGGTGGCGACGATGTTGCCGGGCGGAGCGAAATTGGGGGTGTCGTTGTCGACCACCTTGTTGCCGGTGACATTGACCCAGCCGGCGCCGCGCTTCGGCAAGGCGGGCAGGTCGAACACCAGGATGCCGCCGGTATTGTGGGTGGCGAGGTTGTTGGTGACCTCTGCGAAGCCGCTATTCTCGATCTCGATGCCGGCGACATTGTATTTCGCCACCGAGTTGCGGACGATGATGCGGTTGGACTGGCCGACATAGATGCCGGCATCCGATGCGCCCATGACCGTCACGCCGTCGATCAGCACGTCGCTGCTCTCGACCGGGTAGACGCCATAGGCGCCGTTGGTCGCCTTGGGGCCGCCAGTCCATTCGACGCGGATGTTCTTGTAGACGATCCGGTCAGCACCCTTGGACTTGATGCCGTCGCCCTTCGAATCCTCGACCGCGAAATCGCGGAGTACAACGTCGTCGGACGTGACGAGCAGCCCCTCGCCTGCCCCGAGCTGCCCCTTGAAGCTGAGCACGGTCCTGAGCGGTCCGGCACCGCGCACCGTGACGCCGCCCACGTCGAGGCTGAGGCCGTCGGTCAGCTCGAAGCGGCCGGCGCCGATGCGGACGGTGTCACCTGGCTTCGCGTCGAGCAGGGCGGACTGGAGGCGTTCCTGGGCATTGGGGCCCGCCTCGACGATGATGTCCTTCGCCAGGGCCGGAGACGCGACAAGCATCGCGCAGGCGAACGCGGCGGGCGCACAGAGTCGAAGCATCCCTCTCTCCCTATTTTTGGGAGGATGATACGCCGATCAGGACGAATTGACAGTCCTGTCAGTTAGGCCGGCTCGGGGTGGTGGCAGACGAACTCGATCAGCCGCCCGTCGGGATCGCGCAGATAGCCGGCATAATAATCGGGGTGGATATGAGGCGCGAGCGCGGGCGCGCGATCGAGGACATGGCCGGCGACGCGGCCTGCGGCATAGATTCGATCCACGGTGGCGCGATCGGGTGCGGCGAAGGCGAAATGAAGGTCCGACGGCACTTCGCCCTCGACCAGGAACAGGTCGAGCGCGGCGTGGTTGCCGAAACCCTTGGCCGGGCCGTCGACCTTCTGGCTGTAGCCGAGCGGGGCGAGGGTATCGGCGTAGAAGGCCAGGCTCTCGGCGAGGCGGGCGGTGCGGATCTCGATATGGTCGATCATGAAACTCTCCTTCGTGCTGAGGAATAAGGCCGCGCGGCGCGGCCTTTCCGCGAAGGCGGGGATCAAATCGCCGGATTTCGGCGCATTTGCCCGCTAGGATGCCGGCGATGGCCCGATCCGATCTCGACCGCTTCGATCGCAAGCTCCTCGTCCTCGTCCAGCGCGACGCCGGCCAGACCGCCGAGGCGCTGGCCGCACAGGTCGGGCTGTCGGCATCGGCGGTGCAGCGCCGGTTGAAGCGGCTGCGCGCGACCGGGGTGATCGTCAGCGAAGTCGCGGTGGTCGACCCACTCAAGGTGGGGAAGCCCAATTTCTTCCTGGCGGCGCTCGAGATCGAGCGCGAACGGCCCGAGCTGATCGCCCGGCTGCGCCAGTGGATGGCCGCGGAGGAGCAGATCCAGCAGGTCTATTACGTCACCGGCACCGCCGATTTCGTGCTGGTCGTCGTCGCGTCCGATGTCGGCGCCTATGACGCGCTGATGAGCCGGCTGATGGCTGACAATCCCAATGTCCGCCGCTTCACCACCAATGTCGCGCTGGGAGTGGGCAAGCGCGGGCTGGTCGTGCCGATTCCCGACTAGCTATTCGCGCGCGTCGCCGGGGGGATTGGCCTCGGCGCGCGCCAGTTCCCTGGGCTTGCGCTTCTCGAACAGCTTGCCGAGCGCTTCTTCCTGTGCCGCGCTGAGATGCTTCGCCGCAGTGGGAAACATCTCTTCCTCTTCCTCGTCGATATGGTGGAGATAGCGGTGACGCATCTCCTTGAACTTCACCAGCCAGCCGGGCGAGGACATGTCGGTGTCCATCAGTTCGCCAAGATAGTCGTCGACTTCCTTGTGCTCCGACACCGAATGCCGGGCGTCCTCGCGCAGCTCGGGATCGGCGAGCATCGTCGCGTAGAGTGCTTCTTCCTCGGCGGCCGCATGGGCCTGCAGCTCGAGGCGAAGCTGCTCGAACAGCTCGCGGCGGTCCTTGCTGTCGCCCGAGGTCTCCCCCACCCGCTCGAGCAGGTCGCGCTGGCGGTCATGGTCGGCAATCAGATCGGCGAAGATGCGTGCGTCGGCCATTCTACTCTCTCCCTTGGTCGGGGAGTCAGAACCGATCAGGCCGCAAATAGTTCTAACTGCTCGCGTTTCGGCGCGACGAGGCTGCGCAGGTCGGCGCGATCGGACAAGGCGACCGGGCGCCAGTCGGCAGCGACAAGGAACGGGCGGACCTTGGCGATCGAGGCCGTCAGCCGCGCGACATCGGCGAGCTGGAGGCGGCGCATGCGGCGAGCGGAGAGAATCGCATCGACCGCCTTCACCCCGAGACCGGGGACACGCAGCAGCAGCTCGCGCGGGGCGCGGTTGACGTCGACCGGGAAGGACTCGCGGAACTTGAGCGCCCAGGCGAGCTTGGGATCGATATCGAGCGGGAGCATTCCGGTGGCGGGGTCGGCCGCCGCCGCGACTTCCCTGGGCTGATACTCGTAGAAGCGCATCAGCCAGTCGGACTGGTAGAGCCGGTGCTCGCGCATCAGCGGCGGGCGTTGGAGCGGGAGGACCGCGCTGGCATCGGGGATCGGGCTGAACGCCGAATAATAGACGCGGCGGAGCTGGAAGCGGTCATAGAGCCCGGCGGCGCGGGTGATGATGTCGCCATCGGTAGCGGCATCGGCGCCGACGATCATCTGGGTCGACTGGCCGGCGGGGGCGAATTTGGGCGCGGACTTGTAGCGCTTGCCGGCGTCCGTGGTGTCGTCGATCGCGGCGCGGACATCCCGCATCGCGCCTTCGATGCGCGGCGCCGATTTCTCGGGCGCGAGCCGGGTGAGGCCGGCGACCGTCGGCAGCTCGACATTGATCGAGACGCGATCGGCATAAAGGCCCGCCTGACGGACCAGCTCGGGATCGGCATCGGGGATGGTCTTCAAGTGGATATAGCCGCGGAAATCATGTTCCTCGCGCAGCAGCCGGGCGACGCGGACGATCTGTTCCATCGTATAGTCGGACGAGCGGATGATGCCCGAGGAGAGGAACAGCCCCTCGATATAGTTGCGCCGGTAGAAATTGAGCGTGAGGTCGACGACTTCCTCGGGCGTGAAGCGGGCGCGGCGGACGTTCGAGCTCTTGCGGTTGATGCAATAATGGCAGTCGAAGATGCAGC
Source organism: Sphingomonas sp. NIBR02145 (assembly GCF_027359115.1). NCBI lineage: Bacteria > Pseudomonadati > Pseudomonadota > Alphaproteobacteria > Sphingomonadales > Sphingomonadaceae > Sphingomonas > Sphingomonas sp. NIBR02145. Next base: position 3,290,512 of record NZ_CP114791.1, read on the forward strand.
TGTTGGTCAGCAGGATCTTCAAGAGCGAGATGCAGCGGCCATCGGGCGCATAGGCGTGGCAGATGCCCATCCCCTCGGTCGAGCCGATCCCGCCCTTGGGACCGCTCGCCGCGTTGCGTTTCGTCGTGCCGGAGGACGCGCAGCTCGCATCATATTTGGCGGCATCGGCCAGGATGGCGAGCTTTCCGCGGAGATCGAGCTGCGACATTTGTTCCTTCTATGTTCCTGATATTGCAGTGTCCAGTGGGTTGTGGGAGGAGGCGCGGCGAAGGGAGCGCGGAATGCGGCTGACGATCGACCGGCAATTCAGGATCCTGTTGATCGGCCTGGCGGTCACCTGCCTGCTCGGCTTCAGCTTCAAGCAGCATTGCATGCCCGGCGGCTGGACCGATTCCGAGCAGTATATCACCGGCTGCTACAGCGACGCGGTGCCCTTCTGGACCGCGCGCGAAGTGGACAAGGGCAGGATCCCGTACCTGCAGACCCCGATCGAATATCCGGTGCTGACCGGGGCGGCGATCTGGATCGAAGGCGCAGCGACGCACCTGTTCTTCGGCGCCCGCGCCAATGACGCCAAGTTCCTGGGCGTGGTGACGGCGGTGAACATCGCCCTCGCCTTCCTGGTGCTGTGGATGTTGTGGCGCGCGGGGGTCGACCGCAAGCGGCTCTGGTGGTGGGCGGCAGCACCGCCGCTGGTGCTTTATGTCGGGCACAACTGGGACATGATCGCGGTGACGCTGGCGGTGGCGGCGCTGCTCCAGGCACGCGAGAACCGGCTGGTGCGCGCGGCGGCGGCGGCGGGGCTGGGCGTGGCGGCCAAGCTGTTCCCGATCGTGATCCTGCCGCTGATCGGGCTCTCCGCCCTGTTCGAGCGCGGCAAGGACTGGGTGCAGCGCCTGCGCCGCGCTGCGCTGGTGACGCTGGCGGCGATCGCTGCCTGGGCAGCGGTGAACCTGCCCATCGCACTGCTCGCACCGCGCAACTGGAGCGAATTCTATCTGTTCTCGCAATCGCGCAGCGGCACTGCGGCGGGGACCTGGGACGTGCTCGGCAATCTTGGCTGGCTGCCGCTGAGCATCGAGGACAAGAACCTCTACGCGACCCTGGCCTTCGCGATCGGGGCGGCGGCGATCGTAGCGCTGGGGTGGCAGCGGCACCGCGACCGGCTGTGGCTGCTGGCGACGCCCGTGCTTGCCTGGTTCATGCTGACCAACAAGGTCTATTCGCCGCAATTCGACCTGTGGCTGTGGCCGCTGCTGGTGATGACCGCGCCGCGCCTGTTGCCGGTGGCGCTGTTCGCGCTGGCGGGGATCGCCGCCTATTTCGCCGAATTCTGGTATTTCGCCGGGATGGACGGCGTGTGGCCGGCGGCCAGCACGATCGACATCGCCTGGGCGGCCGCGGCGCGCGGGGCGGTGATGCTGTGGATCATCGTGGATTGCCTGCGCCGGGAGCCGCCGGAATGGGTGGGGCGGTGGCCGGTGCGGGAGTAGCGCGGGCCCGCCATCTCCATTGTCCTTCCCGCGAAGGCGGGAATCCATTGGCGCCGGCTTTGATGAGACTCACTTCGGCCAGCCTGAATGGATCCCCGCCTTCGCGGGGATGACGATTCGATCAGCTCAAGGCAGCGGCAGGTTCTGTTCGGCCTTGCGGCGGGCGCGGGTTTCGGCGCGGGCGGCGGTGGCGCGCTTGACGAAGCAGCCGGTGCTGCCGTTGGCGCCCACCGAGGTGCAGCTGCCGGTACCGAAATTGCCCGCGGTCACCGCGTCCTGCGAGCGCACCGCCCAGCTCTCGGTCTTCTGCGGCGGCCCACCCTGGTCGCGCAGGTTCGACGGGATGCGGAAGCGCTCGGCCTCGTCGAGGCGCTTGCAGACCACGATCTCTTCGCCGTTGCTGTTCGTCGGGCACTTGTCGTTGCCATAGATGATCAGCACGCTGTTCTGCGCCGAGCTCTGCGCATGGGCAGCGGCGGGCATCAGCATCGGGACGGCGGCGAGCGCGCCCGCGATCAGGATCCGGTTCAACATCGGCTTACTCCTCTATGCCGTGCATCGGGGACAACGGCTGAATAGACGCTTTATATCCGTTTCGATACCGCAATGGCAGCCCGGCAACCGGCGCGGATCAGGGTGGAGAGCAAAGGATAGGCCGGGGCCTGTTCCGCGCCATGCTCCAATGCCGTATCGCGGTGTTCGAGCTCCTCGTCGCGGAACTTCGCGACCGCTTCGCTGAGCTCGGGATCGCCCGTGCCGAGCTCCTCGAGCTGCTGCTGGTAGTGAAGATCGATCTCCGTCTCGATCGCGGCGGTGCAGGCCATCGCCGCCTCGGGACCCATCGCCGCGGTGACCGCGCCGAGCGCGAAGCCGGCGACGTTCCAGAAGGGCTGGAGCGCCGTCGGGCGCACGCCGCGCCGCGCGATCATCGAATCGAAGAATGCGCGGTGGCGTTCCTCCTGGATCGCCATGCCGGCGATCATCCGCGCCATCGGGGTGCGATCGCCCATCACCGCCAGCTGGCCGGCATAGATGCGCGTCGCGCCATATTCGCCCGCCTGATCGACGCGGACCATCGAGGACGTCCCCTCGCGCCGATCGCCGGGCTTCCAGCTCATGCGCGGCCCTTCCGCAGGGCCAGCGCGAAGATCGCGGCGGCGCCGGTGAGCGAGAAGATCGCGTTGAACCCGGCCAGGCTGATGCCGAACAGGGTCCATTGCGGCACGTCGCAGCGGATCAGCGGACGGCGCAGCGCGTCGGTGAGCATGTCCATCGGGTTGGCGCCGTGCACCTGGGCGGTGCAGGCGGTGATGCCCTGCCACCATTTATACTCGACCCCGGCATGGAACACGCCGATGCCGCCGCTGATCGCCACGGCAAGGCCGGCGAGCAGGACGAGCCCGAGCTGGGCGCGGCGATCCTTCACCAGGAAGGCCGAGAGCGCGATCAGGATCGCGGCATAATGCGGATAGCGCTGCCACCAGCACATCTCGCACGGAACCAGCCCGAAATACTCGGTGGTGTGCGCGCCGCCGACCAGAGCGAGCGGCAGCAGGAGCGCGAGCCAGCGGGCGGCGCAGAAAGTGTCGATACGCATGGCTTACTTGCTCTTGGCAGCGGCGACCTGGGTCTTGGGACCAAGGCGGGAGATGGTCTGGAGGGCGTAGTGGAGCTGGAAGTCTTCCACGCCTTCCTTCTTCAGCTGATCCGCCGTCTTGGCGAAGCGCGGATCGGTGCGCTGATCATCCTCGAGCACCGAATCATCGACCTTGTCGTTGTTGATCAGGTGCGCGCGCAGGTCCGCCTCGCGGATCGAGGGGCGGCTCTTGTAGTCGGGATCGGTGAGCTGCGGCACGAGCAGATCGGGCTTGATGCCGCCTTCCTGCACCGAGCGGCCCGACGGCGTGTAGTAGCGCGCGGTGGTGAGGCGCAGCGCGGCGCGCGGGCCCATCGGCAGGATCGACTGGACCGAGCCCTTGCCGAAGCTGCGCACGCCCATGACGAGCGCGCGGTGATGATCCTGGAGCGCGCCGGCGACGATCTCCGAGGCCGAGGCGGTGCCCGCGTCGATCAGCACGACGACCGGCAGCCCCTTGGCGAGGTCGCCCGGGATCGAGGTGATGCCGGGCTCGTTCACATCGGCATACCAGCGCTCGATATCGCTCTTCTCGCGGCCGCGCTGCGAGACGATCTCGCCGTGCGACAGGAACACGTCGGAGACTTCGATCGCCTGGCTGAGCAGGCCGCCGCCATTCTCGCGCAGATCGACGATATAGCCGAGCGGCTTGTGCCCGAGCTTCTTGTCGATCTCCTGGATCGCCTTGACCGTGTCCGCGCCGGTCTGGGCGGTGAAGGTGTTGATGTTGATGATGCCGACACCGTCCTTGACCTCCCACTTCACCGGCTTCTGCACGATGATCTCGCGCTTCATGGTGAAGGTGAGCGGCTTGTCGGCGCCCGGGCGGACCACGGTGAGCGTGACCGAGGTGCCCGGCTTGCCGCGCATCTGCTCGATCGCTTCGTCGAGGCTGCCGCCGACGATGAACTTGCCGTCGATATGGGTGATGAAGTCGCCCGACTTCATGCCCGCGCGGGCGGCCGGCGTATCCTCGGTCGGGGCGACGACCTTAACCGCGCCGTCCTGCTGGGTGACGGTGAGGCCGAGACCGCCATAATTGCCGTCGGTCTGGATCTTGAGATTGTCGAAATCGAGCCCGTCGGCGAAGCTGGAGTGCGGATCCAATGCGGCGAGCATGCCCTGGATCGCGCCCTTCATCAGCGTGGCGTCGTCGACCTTGTCGACATAGTTCGCCTTCACCTGGCTGTAGACTTCCATGAAGGTGTCGAGCTCCTTGAAGCTCGACGTATCGACGCCGGCCATCGCGCCCGAGGCGACGGGAACGAGCGCCAGCGCGCCGACGGCGGCGGTGACCTGAAGGAACGAACGGAGCATCAACAACTACTTTCCGGAAACGCGTTCGAGGGACAATCTAGGCCGGGATCGCGGCAATTGCACGGCACAATCAGCCGAGCAGGCGCGCAAGGTCCATGGGTTCGCCGCGGCGGCGCAGCTCTACGGTGACGCGGGGGGCGTCGCTTGCCGGGGCGCGGCCGATGCGGGTGCCCTGGCTGATCTGCTGGCCGACGCGCACCGCGATGCCGCCTAGGCCGGTGACCGAGCTGGTCCAGCCATTGCCGTGATCGATGATGACGACCCCGCCATAGTCGCGGAACGCGCCGGCATAGAGGATACGGCCGGCGGCTGGCGCGACGGCATCACTATTGGCGGCGCAGGCGAGAGTCACGCCGCGGGCACGCACGCCGGTGGGCGAAAGCTCGCCCATGCCGGTGACGACGGCTCCGGCGACGGGCAGCACATAGGGTGCGCCGAGCTTGCGGGCCGGTGCCGGTGCGGCGCTGCCCGGGCGGGGCAGCGGTCCGGGAAGGGCTGCAAGACCGGACTGGATCTCCGCCGCTTCGCCCGCCGTCTCCATCTGGTCGACGATCTCGCGGGCGCGCTCGCCGAGGGCAATGGCGCGGTCCGATTCGACCAGCGCGCTGGAGGCGAGCTGGGCCGAGCGGGCACGGTGATCGGCCTCGAGCCTGACCAGCGCGGTCCGTTCATTCTCGATGCGCTGGCGGGCCTCGCGGAAGCTGTTGACCGCGGCCAGGGCATCGGCACGCAGTGCGCGGATGCGAGAGAGTTCGGCGCGGACGTCGCGGGTACGCGCCTCGACCACGGGCATCACGGTGCCGAGCACGGCGCGGACATGGACCATGTCGGCGGTCGAGCCCGGCTGGACGAGGCCGAGCACCGCGGGGCGGCGGGCCATCGACTGGAGCGCGGCGATCAGGCGGAGGATCGGGCCCTGGCGCTCGGCGACGCGGGTGCGCTGCTCGGCCAGCTGGCGATCGACGATACCGATACGGGCACGGGCAGCGGCGATATCGGCCTCGGCGGCCTTGATCCGCTCGGCGGCGGCGGCTTCCTGGGCGCGGGCGCGCAGGGCCTGGTCGCGCTCCGAGGCGGCCTGGCGCTCGAGCGCGGCGCTACGCGCCTGGGCGGCCTGGGACTGGGCAGTGGCGTCGCGCAACCTGCCCTGCTGCTCGGCCAGACCCGGCGCCTGCGCGGCGGCGAAACTGCCGGTGGCGAGGATCGCGACGGTGCCGGCAAGGATGGCGAGCGGGCGGAGCATACCGCTAGCCTTCGCGATGATAGGGGTGGTTGGCAAGGATCGAGGTGGCGCGCCACAGCTGCTCGGCGAGCATCGCGCGAGCCATCATGTGCGGCCAGGTGGCGCGGCCGAAGCTGATCAGCAGGTCGGCCTGGGCTCGAGCCGCATCGTCAAAGCCGTCCGCCGCGCCGATCAGGAATCGCGCCTCGCGCACCCCGTCGTCACGCCAGCTGCCGAGCCGCTCGGCGATCACCTTGGACGGCAGGTTCTCGCCCAGCTCGTCGAGCATGACGATTCGGGTGGTGCCGGAAATGTCGGGGATCCTGCCGCCGGTATCGGGCAGCTCGGTAACCCGCGTCGGCCACTGGATGCGCTTGAGATAGCGATCGACCAGCTCGGCCTCGGGACTGCGCCCGATCTTGCCGCGCGCGACGATGTGTAGCTGCATCGCCCGCGCGGCCCTTTACCGAATCAGGCCTGGCCGGCTTCGCCGAACGACCACATGCGCTCAAGATTGTAGAAGCTGCGCACTTCGGGACGGAACAGGTGGACGATCACGTCACCGGCATCGATCAGCACCCAATCGGCGGTGGGCAGGCCCTCCACGCGCGGGGTGCGGCCGAACTCGGCCTTGATCTTGTCGGCGAGCTTCACCGCCATCGACGCGACCTGGCGCGTCGAGCGGCCCGAAGCCACGACCATATAGTCGGCGATGCTGCTCTTGCCGGCGAGCGGGATCGAGACCGTCTCGACCGCCTGATCGTCGTCGAGCGACGCCATCACGAGCTGGTGCAGCGCCTCGACGCCACCATTGGCATCGGAGGAACGCAGAACATTGGGCGATGTGGCCAAGGGGCCTCCTAGGGTTGCAACAAACCTGTGTGGTGTTGGGATGGAGACGACGCAATGTAACGCCGGTGCCAGGCGGGATCGGCGGCCCGAAGGCTCGTCGCCGAAGTAGGATCGGGGCGGAAGCGCAACAGCACGAGGGCCGGCAATCTCCAACGCGTCCAGTTCTTCGCCTGGCCTGCGGGCCACACAGCGCGCCGCAGCCAACCCATTGCAGGACTTGCATGGGCGTCGCGATCATATCCCGGACGGGCGATCACCGCAATCGGAACCTGCTCGGCAATGTCACGCCAGCGTTCCCATTTGTGGAACTGGGCGAGATTGTCGGCGCCCATCAACCAGATGAAGCGATGCTGGGGGAACAGCCGGGGCAGCTTGCGGACGGTATCGGCGGTGTAGCGCGTCTTGATCCGCTTCTCGATGTCCGACACCCGGATCGGCGCGTGGCGGGCCATGCGCTGGGCCGAGGCCATGCGCAGCTTGAACGGCGCCATGCCCGCCTTGTCCTTGAGCGGATTGCCGGGCGAGACCAGCCACCACACCTCGTCGAGCCCCAGCGCCCGGATCGCGTGGATCGAGAGCTTGCGATGCCCCTTGTGCGCCGGATTGAACGAGCCGCCGAGCAGGCCGATGCGCTTCAAGGGCGCGCCTGCCCCGTGCCGCGGACCACCCATTTATAGGTCGTCAGCCCTTCGAGCGCGACCGGGCCGCGCGCATGCAGCCGGCCGGTCGAGATGCCGATCTCGGCGCCCAGCCCGAACTCGCCGCCATCGGCGAACTGGGTCGAGGCGTTCCACACCACGATCGCGCTATCGACCTGGGCGAGGAATTTCTCGGCCACCGCTTCATCCGCCGTAACGATCGCATCGGTATGGTGCGAGCCGTGCGCGGCGATATGCGCCATCGCATCATCGACGCCGTCGACCCGCTTCACCGACAGGATCGAATCGAGATATTCGGTATCCCAGTCCTCATCGCTCGCCGCGACCATGCGGGGCTCGAGCGCCTGGAGATCATTATCGCCGCGCAGCTCGCAGCCGGCATCGGCCAACGCGGCGAGGATCGGCGCGGGATCGCCAAAGGCGCGATCGATCAGCAGCGTCTCGGTCGCCCCGCAGATGCCGGTGCGGCGCATCTTGGCGTTGAGCGCCAGTTCCTTCGCCATCGCCGGATCGGCGGCGCCATCGATATAGGTGTGGTTGAGCCCGTCGAGATGCGCGAGCACAGGCACCCGCGCCTCAGCCTGGACACGGGCGACGAGGCCCTTGCCGCCGCGCGGCACGACCATGTCGATCGCCCCCTCGGCCGTCAGCATCGCGCCGACCGCGGCGCGATCGGTGATGGGCACGAGCTGCACCGCATCCTCGGGCATGCCGCCTTCGGCCAGGCCGCGAGCCAGCGCCGCGTGGATCGCACGATTCGAACGGATCGCTTCGGAGCCGCCGCGCAGGATCGCGGCATTGCCCGCCATCGCGCAAAGCGCTCCGGCATCGGCGGTAACGTTGGGCCGGCTCTCATAGATGATGCCGATCACGCCGATCGGGACCCTGACCCGAGTGAGGACCAGGCCATTGGGCCGCTCGACCCGATCGAAGACGTCGCCGACCGGATCGGCGAGCCCGGCCACCGCCTCGACGCCGGCGGCCATGCTCTCGATTCGCTTCTGGTCGAGCTTGAGCCGATCGAGCAGCGCACCGGACAGGCCATTCGCCTCGGCGGCGGCCATATCCTCGGCATTGGCGGCTTGGATCGCAGTGGCGTCCGCGCGAATCGCGGCGGCGGCGGCGCGCAGCGCAGCCGCCTTGGCCGGGGTCGGCATCGCGGCAAGCTTGGTGGCGGCGAGGCGGGCGCGGGCGGCCATTTCGGCAATCAGGGTTGCTGCGTCAGTCATGATTCCACCCGCTAGCACGTGCAGCATGAAGCTGGTAGCCAAGGCCGCATGTCGGGGGAAATCGAAGCAGCCGGGGAACTGGCGACTGGGGCGTTGCTTGGCCGTGCGGTCGAGCCGGGGGCAGGCGAAGGGCATGGCGAGGGCCATGGCCTATGCCTCAATTGCGGGACCGCGCTGATCGGATCGCATTGCCATAATTGCGGGCAGGCGGGGCATGTCCACCGCTCGCTGCACGCGATCGGGCACGACATCCTCCACGGCGTCTTCCATTTCGAAGGCAAGTTCTGGCGCACTCTGCCGATGCTGGCCTGGCGCCCGGGCGAGCTGACCAAGCGCTATATCGCCGGCGAGCGCGCGCGCTTCGTCTCGCCGATGGCGATCTTCCTGTTCTCGGTCTTCGCGATGTTCGCGGTCTTCTCCTGGGTCGGCATCTCGGCGCCGACCGAATTCAACGGCAGCAATCTGAAGCCGGTGGCGGCGATCGACTATGCCAAGAAGGACGCGCGCGAGAAGCTGGAGAAGGCACAGAAGAAGCTGGCCACCGCGAAGGACGAGGACGACAAGCAAAGATACCGCGAGCGCATCACCGATGCGCAGAACGACCTTGCCGGGCTCGACAAGGCCGCCAAGTCGCTGGCCGAGGGCAACCTGGATGTGACCACTTCGGAGGCACATACCGGCTGGCATGCGCTCGATCACGGCATCGAGAAGTGGCAGAAGAACCCTGCACTGATGCTCTACAAGCTCCAGTCGGCCAGCTACAAATTCTCCTGGCTGCTGATCCCGCTATCGCTGCCCTTCCTGTGGTCGCTGTTCTTCTGGAAGCGCCAGTACAAGCTGTACGACCACACGATCTTCATCATCTACTCGATCTCGTTCATGTCGCTGTTCTACATCGTGGTGGCGATCGCCGCCGCGATCGGCCTGCGCAGCGGGCCGCTGGGGATGGTGGCGGTACTGGTGCCCTTCATCCACATCACCCGGCAACTGAAGCAGGCCTATGACATCGGCTGGTTCTCCGCGTTCATGCGGGCCTGGGTGCTGACCTTCTTCATCAGCTGGATCCTGGTGTTGTTCGTGCTGATCCTGGTGGCGCTGGGGATGTTCGGATGAGGCTTCATGCCGTCGGGCAAGGGAAGCGCCGATCGAGCTGAGCGAAGATCGCTGCATCCATCGGGGCGGCGCGTTGTGCCTCGGACAGTTTTTCCAGATCCGCGACGAGCGCGTTGATATCGACCGTCGCCTTGCTGCCCTTGGCGGGGCAGGCACGCGGCGGACGTCCGGCGGCCTTGTCCGCATCGAGCAGCGCCTTGTAGCGACTGAAGCTCGGCGCGAGGCGCTCGGCAAGCCGGCTGAACTTGGCGACTTTCTCCCCGCGATCGGTCTCGGCCTGCGCGGCACGCCACTCGCCCAGGAAATCGGCGATGGTCAGGTTCGGCGCCTCCTGCGCAGCGGCGGCCGACAGCAGTGCAAGCGGGATCAGAAAGCGCATGAAAAGCCCTCCCCGGCAAGGTTGCCGGGAAGGGCTAATTCACATCCGTGTCGGCGGCGTTTCCGCCGGATCAGGCGCCTTGCGGCGTCGGCTGGCCGAACGGACCCTTGGGCTTGCGGATCTTCGGGATCGAGGTGCCTGCGACCGCGGTCGGCCGAGCGCTGGCGCCCGGATCCTCGCGGCCGAGATCCTCGCCGGCGATCAGCCGCTTGATCTCCTCGCCGGTCAGCGTCTCGTACTCGAGCAGCGCCTGGGCGATGGTATGGAGCTGGTCGATATGGTCGCTCAGCAGCTGGCGGGCACGGCCGAGGCCGCGCTCGACGAACGCCTTCACTTCGCTGTCGATCAGCCGTGCGGTCTCGTCCGACATCGGCTTGGAGCGCGCCATCGAATAGCCGTACGCCTCATCACTCTCAGAGAAGTCGAGCGGGCCGACATTGTCCGACAGGCCCCATTTGGTGACCATCGCTCGGGCGAGGCGGGTCGCCTGCATGATGTCGTTCGAGGCACCCGACGACACCTTGTCATAGCCGAAGATCAGCTCCTCGGCGACGCGGCCGCCGAACGCCACGGCGATATCGGCATGCATCTTGTCGCGGTGATAGGAATAGCTGTCACGCTCCGGCAACGGCTGGACCATGCCGAGCGCAAAGCCACGCGGGATGATCGTCGCCTTGTGGATCGGATCGGCGGTCGGCTCGTGCGCGAAGACCAGGGCGTGGCCGGCTTCGTGATAGGCGGTCATCCGCTTCTCGTCGTCTGTCATCACCATCGAGCGGCGCTCGGCGCCCATCAGCACCTTGTCACGCGCGTCGTCGAACTCCTGCGCCGCGACCAGCCGCTTGCCGCGACGCGCCGCGAGCAGGGCCGCTTCGTTGACCAGGTTGGCGAGATCGGCACCCGAGAAGCCCGGCGTACCGCGTGCGATGACGCGCGGATCGACGTCGGGCGCCAGCGGCACCTTCTTCATATGGACCTGGAGGATCTTCACGCGGCCCTCGATGTCCGGACGGGGCACCTGGACCTGACGGTCGAAGCGGCCCGGACGGAGCAAAGCGGGATCGAGCACGTCGGGGCGGTTGGTCGCCGCGACGATGATGATGCCTTCGTTCGCCTCGAAGCCGTCCATCTCGACGAGCAGCTGGTTGAGCGTCTGCTCGCGCTCGTCATTCTGGTTGCCGAGGCCGGCACCACGCGAACGGCCGACCGCGTCGATCTCGTCGATGAAGACGATGCAGGGGGCCGACTTCTTGGCCTGCTCGAACATGTCACGCACGCGGCTCGCGCCGACGCCGACGAACATCTCGACGAAGTCCGAGCCCGAGATGGTAAAGAACGGCACGCCCGCCTCGCCTGCGATGGCGCGGGCGAGCAGCGTCTTGCCGGTACCCGGCGAGCCGACCAGCAGCGCGCCCTTGGGGATCTTGCCGCCGAGACGGGCGAACTTGGTCGGGTCCTTGAGGAACTCGACGATCTCCTGCAGCTCCTCGCGGGCCTCGTCGATGCCGGCGACGTCGTCGAAGGTGACCTTGCCTTCCTTCTGGGTGAGCAGGCGCGCGCGCGACTTGCCGAAGCCCATCGCACCCGAGCCGGAGCCCTTCTGCATCTGGCGGATCACGAAGAAGGCGATGCCGAGCATGAGCAGGAACGGCAGCGACTGGTAGAGCAGGTAGATCCAGATATTCGGCCCTTCCTCAGGGCGCGCCGAGACCTGGACGTTCTTGGCGAGCAGCGTCTCGATCATCTTGGGATCGTCGGGCGCGTTGGTGCGGAACTTGCCACCGCCCGTGAGCTCGCCGCTGACAAGCCCGGTGGTGCGCGAAACGTTGACCGACTTCACCTCGCCATTGTTCACCTTGGCGATGAACTGCGAATAGGGGATCGCGTCGCCAGTGGCCGGCGCGCTGCGATTGTCGAAGAAGGTCACGAACAGGGCGAGACCCGCCAGGATGCCCACCCAGATCAACAGGCTCTTCATCCAGGGGTTGCCCCCATTCTCGGGACCCTGCGGCTGCTTGTCGTTGTCGCTCATGCGGAATCGGTACCTTTCACGCCCCAAGATAGGCATGGCCAAGTTAATGGCAATGGAACAGCGTCGATCAGTGTGATCGACGGGGTGGTGCCAGCTCGAAACGCCAGATAGCGGCTTTGGTTCGCCCGATCACTTCCGCAAGAGTACCGGTGCCCCCCGAATCGAGCGCGGCGAGCAGCGGCTCGAGGCCGGTCTCGCGCCATTCGGGACTGAGGCCATGCGCTTCGCGGACGGTGGCGACGGCGCGTTCGGCGAGGCGGCGGCGAAGTTCGCGGGGCAGCCCGGCGGGATCGAGCGCGACCTTGCCGCCGGCGACCACCGCCCGCGCCTGCCATTCGCGATCAGCGATCCAGGCAAGCGCATCCTCGGCGTCGCGCAGGTTGCGCGCCGCGGCGGCGAGGCGATCGGCGGGCAGGTCCCCGGCCTCGGCAAGCAGCGCGCGGATGCGGGCGCGGTCGAAACGGGGATCCTGGTTGGAGGGGTCGCGGACCGGAGCGATGCCGGCGCCCTCGACCAGCGCCTCCAGCTCGGCACGCGTCCATCCGAGCAGCGGGCGGATAAGCTGGATGGGACCGAGCGGCCGTGCGGCCGCCATCGCCGCCAGCCCCCCTGCCCCGGCCCCGCGGCGCGCGCGCATCAGGAAGGTCTCGGCGACATCGTCCTGCTGGTGCGCGGTGGCGACCCAGGCGGCGCGGCCCATCGCCCAGTCGGCGAGCAGCGCGTAGCGCAGCGCCCGTGCGCCCTGCTGGAGATTGCCTGCGGCGGGGACGGTGCCGGCGAGCGTCTCATGCGGCACGTCGAGCTGGTTGCACAGGCGGCGGACCAGCGCCGCCTCCTCCGCCGCCTCGGGACGCAGGCCGTGATCGACGGTGGCGGCGATCACCGCACCGGGAAAGGCCGCATGGGCGAGGAGAAGCAGCGCGAGACTGTCCGGCCCGCCCGAGACGGCGAGCGCCAGGACATTGTCGAGGGAAGGCGCGGCGCCGGTGAGCGCCACACAGTCCCGGCGGAAACGCTCGACCTGGTCGCGGTCGAGCGTCAGCCGGTCACTTGCACTTCTGGCTTGCACGGCCCTCGGCCACGCCGGCCTTCATCTCGGTCGACAGCTTGTCGCCGTAAAGCTGGTCGAGCTCGGTATAGACCTTGCAGACTTCGCTGGCGGGCTTCTTCAGCTTGATGAGCGCCTGGGCGAGATAATAGAGGCTGTCGGGCGCCCGCTCGCCCTTGGGGTTCTTCTTGTAGTTCTCGTAGAAGGCCACCGCCGCGAGGCTGGGGGCGCCGCTGTCGAGATAGGCGCGGCCAAGCAGGTTCTGCGAATAGCTGGCGCGGCGATGCGTCGGGTATTTGGTCGCGACGGTCTCGAGCTCGCGGCGCGCTTCCGGATAGAGCTTGGCCTGCCACAGGCGGAAGCCATAGGTGTAGCCGTCCTCGGCCGGATCACCGGTGGCGGGCTTCTCGATCGCGGCGACCTGCTGCGCGCGCGTGCCGGTGGGCTTGGGCGCGGCGGGCGTGGTGCCGGCAGACGGCGCCGGGATGCTCGGGCGCGTGCCGATCGGGGCGGGCGGACGGATCGCGGCGCCGGCAGTGTCGGCGGGCACGGTAGTGTCCTCGCCGCCCAGCGCGGCAGTGGCGGTCGAGCGATCCTCGAGCGCCTTGAGGCGATTGTCGGCGAGCCGCTTATAGGCGGCAAAGGCGTCCTCGAGCTGGCGCAGGCGATACTGGCCCTGCTCGACCTGGCCGGTGAGCGTGCGCTGCTGCTCCTCGAGCGCGGTCACGCGCTGGGTGAGGTCGCTAAGCGGCGAGCTGGAGGGCATGCCCGGCACGGTGGTGCTGGTCTCGGGCGTGATCTGGGGCTCGACCGTCTGGCCGGCGCCGCCCGGGAAGACCTTGCGCTGCACGGCGCGCATCTCGCGCTCAAGCCGGTCGACACGACCAGAGATGGCGGAATCCTGGGCCTGGGCAGTGCCGGCGGCACCGAAGACTACGGCCATTGCCGTTGCAGCGAGAAGAAAACGCATCGATCACACCCCCCGGTGCAGGTCAAACAAGGTGAACGGAAATTCGCTATAACCGCCAGAAGGCACTTCCCGCCAGTCCCGGGGGAAATCCTTATGGCGTGCTGTTGCCAGCGCTCGTCGCAGCCGGCTCGACCGGTGCCGGGGTCGGCGTGCTCACCGAGAGGCGCGCAGCCGGGCGTTCGCGACGCGCAGCGGCCGGGGCAGCAGCGGTGGGCGACGATCCGGCGATCGGCCCGGCACCCGGCTGGTTGCGGTTGCGCAGCGCGTCGGCGCTCACCTCGACATCCACCGTCGTGCCGGCGCGGCCGAGCGGATCGATGTTCGAGCCGTTGAGCGTGACCTGGATCTTCTCCGGCCCGCCGGTGCGGATGCGCGGATGATCGGCATCGGCCGGCACGTCATAGCGCTCGCCCGGTGCAAGCTCCTTCTCGACCAGCTTCTGGCCCTTGGCGTCGGTGACACGGATCCAGACCGTGTCGAGCGCGACCAGCGAGACCTGGCCGCCATTCGGCACCACCGGCGTCGCGGCATTGGCCACCACGCCATTGTCGGCGGTGTTGGCCACCGGCTCCTCGGTGGTCAGCGTCTCGGGCGCCGGCGCGCTTCCGCGGAACAGATCGGTGCCGTAATAGACGATGGCGCCGGCGATCAGCACCAGCGCGAGGATGACGCCGAAGATCGCCAGGCCGCGCGGCGGGACGCGCGCGGGATCGCTGGTTTCATAGGCGGGCACCGGCGCGGCGCGCTCGGGATTGCGGTGCAGCTCGGTGCGCAGCTCGCGAGCGATCACCACTTCATCGGCACCGACCGCGCGGGCATAGGCCTTGGCGAAACCCAGCGCGTAGGTGATCGAGGGAAGCCCGGCGTAATTGCCCTTCTCGATCGCTTCGAGATGCCGCTGGGGAATTCGGGTACGCGCCGCTACTTCGGGAAGATCGAGCCCCTGCGCTTCACGCGCGGCACGAAGCTTCTCGCCCACCGTGGTGGGGAACAGGGTCGGGTCTTCGGCGGCTTCGCCTTCCATCCATACTCTCCGTAGCGGAAGGGTTGCGCCCGGAGCTCCCGCCACGGCTGAAGCTGTCGTTCACCAAGCCGCCCCTGTCAACGCCGACAGGGGGTATTTTACCGGCAGATCAAGCCAGTTCGACGGAATGTTCGCTTGCCCAGGCTTCGAGCTGATCGCGCAGCGAACGCCCCGGTTCGGCCAGCATCGCGCCCATCGCATCGATCAACGCGGCGCGATCGAGCGAGCGGACCATCGCCTTGATCGGCCCGACCGCCGCCGGGGTGATCGACAGGCGATCGATGCCGAGCCCGAGCAGCGCCAGTGCCTCCAGCGGACGCCCACCCATCTCGCCGCACACGCCCACCGGCACTCCCGCCACCGCGCACTGATCGGCGACACGCTTGAGGAAACGCAGGATCGACGGGCTGAGCCAGTCATAACGCAGCGCCAGCTTGGGATGCGCGCGATCGGCGGCGAACAGGAACTGGGTGAGGTCGTTGGTGCCGATCGACAGGAAATCGAGCTTGGGCAGCAGCAGGTCGAGCACTTCCGCCAGGGCGGGTACTTCGAGCATCGCGCCGTAGCGGATCTCGGTCGGCATCTTGCGGCCGCGCGCGGCAAGCCAGGCGCGCTGCGCCTCGAACAGCTCGCGCGCCTCGTCGAACTCCCAGGGTTCGGAGACCATCGGGAACATGATGTTGAGCGGGCGGCCGGCACCCGCCTCGATCAGCGCGCGCGCCTGCGCCTTCATCAGGCCATCGCGATCGAGCGCGAGACGCAGCGCCCGCCAGCCCATCGCGGGGTTCTCTTCCTCGCCGTCCTCGTCGTGATTGAGATAGGGCAGCGCCTTGTCGCCACCGATATCGACGGTGCGGAAAGTGACGGGGCGGTCGCCCGCCGCGTCGAGCACATCCTTGTAGAGCCGGCGCTGCATCTCGCGCTGGGGCAAGGTGGCCGAGACGAGGAACTGGAATTCGGTGCGGAACAGGCCGATGCCGTCGGCACCGGTCAGGTCCAGCGCGGCCATGTCGTCGCGCAGACCCGCGTTGATCATCACCGCGACCCGGTGGCCATCGGCCGTGACCGGCGCCACGTTCCGCATCTGGGCAAAGGCGGCGCGGCGCTTCTGGCTGAGCTCGAGCTTCGCCTCGAACGCCTCCAGCATCGCTTGGGTCGGGCGGACGAACAGGCTCTCCTCGGCGGTGTCGAGGAGCATCATGTCGCCTTCGGCGATCAGCTGGCGGATGTTGCGGACGCGACCGAGCACCGGCACGCCCATGGCGCGGGCGACGATGGTGACATGCGCGGTGAGCGAGCCTTCCTCGAGCACCACGCCCTTGAGACGACGGCGATCATATTCGAGCAGCTCGGCAGGACCCAGATTCTTGGCGATCAGGATCGAATCCTGGCGCAGGCCCATCTGCGCGGCAGTGCCGAGCTGGCCCGAGACGATGCGGAGCAGCCGGTTCGCCAGGTCCTCCAGATCGTGCATGCGATCCCGAAGAAGGGGATCGTCGATCTCGCGCATGCGCTGGCGGGTGCGCTGCTGGACGCGCTCGATCGCCGCCTCCGCGGTCAGGCCGGAATCGATCGCCTCGTTGATCCGGCGCGACCAGCCTTCATCGTACGCGAACATCTTGTAGGTCGCGAGAATCTCGTCCTGCTCGCCGCCGACGCCGAACTCGGCCTGGCTGGCCATCCGGTCGATCTGCTCGCGCATCTTGTCGAACGCGGCATAGACGCGGTGACGCTCCGCCTCGGTATCCTCGGCGACGGTATGCTCGATGGTGATGCGCGGCTGATGGAAGACCGCGACACCGGCGGCCATGCCATCGACCAGCTTGAAGCCGTGGCCGAGCTCGGGCGCGGTCGACTGGAGCCGGGTGGAGCCACCGGCGCTCGCCGGATCGATCAGATCGGCATTGGCGATCAACTCCGAGAGCACCATCGCCACCGTCTGCAGCGCCTCGATCTCCTCGCTCGCATAGCGCCGCGATTCGGCATGCTGGACGGCGAGCACGCCGACCGAGCGCTCGCGCCGGATGATCGGCACGCCGGCGAAGCTGTGGAACGCCTCTTCCCCCGTCTCCGGGCGATAGGCGAAGGCCGGATGCATCTCGGCCTCGTCAAGGTTCAGCGTCTCGACATTCTGGGCGATCGTGCCGACCAGGCCCTCGCCGAGCGCGAGCTTGGTGACGTGCACGGCTTCCTGCGCCAGGCCGCGGGTGGCGAACAGCTCGAGCAACCCTTCGCGCAGCAGGTAGATCGAACAGACTTCGCTCGACAGTGCCTCGCCGATGATGTTGACGACCGAATTGAGCTTCGATTGCGCCGGGTTGCGCGACGCCATCACGTCGTGGAGGCGCGTCAGGATTTCGCGGGCCGAGGCGGCGGCGGAAACGGGCATGAACAAGGCGCTAACAGATTGTGTTCGCCCGCGCCATGCGCCGACGAACACAAACCGTTACGGCTGCGAAGGTTTTTAGCGCTGGAGGCTGGCCAGGCGGCTGCCCCAGGCGCGATCGGCGATTCGCCAGGCGTCATAGTCGCGGTAGAAATCGGTGAACGGCGCCTCGAGCCGTGGCAGCGCTTCGGCAGCGAAGGCCGCGAACGCCTCGGGCCGCACCTGCCCCACTTCGGCCAGCACGTCGCGCGCGACGCGGCAGAAGCCGGTCTGGGCGGGCGGCTGGGCGAAGAAATTGTAGACGCGGGTCATGTCGCGATCATGCCGCGAATCCCAGCCCGCTCCATACCGTGCCCGATATTGCGCCTTCACCGCCGTATCGGCCGCGGCCAGCGAGGCCCGGTGGCGGCCGAGCATCGCGTTATAGGCCGCGACCGTCTCGCGTTCCGCTTCGTCCCGACAGCCGAGCGCCGCCACATTGAGCGCGGCGCGGACGTGCCAGGCGGTCTGCTCGCGCGAGATATGGTGGTTGACGGTGTCGTACTGGCCATCGGCCGCGACGGCCGGGATCAGCTGGTTGAAACTTGCCCCGGCTGGCGGCAGCGGCCGCGAATCCCCCCGATATTGCGCCTGCGCCGGCACTGCGCACGCGATTCCAACAAGCGCCGCAGCGCCCCAGATTACCTTCTTCATGTGTGAAACCCCCCGGTCTCTATCCCCGCTGTCAGCTTCTCGCGACGCGCTGAATCCGTCCTGAAGAATCTTTGTGAATCAGCCGGTTACCGCTTCGATTCGTCGCATATTCCAATCACTTGCGTAACGATCGGACGGACCCCTTGTCGCGATATATACTGTGTGCTACATAGTATGTGTCATACACGATATGAGGCACAGGACGATGCCGGTCGAGGAAGACCTGTTCGAGAAACTGCGCGTCGAGCTGCGGCGCGGATCGCTGGTGCTGGCGGTACTCGGGGCGCTGCGCGAGGAACGCTATGGCTACACGCTGCGCACCAGCCTGGAGGAAGCGGGGCTGCCGATCGACGAAGGCGCGCTCTATCCGCTGCTCCGCCGGCTGGAGACCCAGGGGATGCTGACCAGCGAATGGCGCGAGGAAGGCAAGCGCAACAAGCGCTTCTATCGGCTGAACGCCGACGGCCTGCACGTGCTTGGCCAGCTGCTCGCCGAATGGAACGCGATATCGGAATCGATCCTCCGCCTTACCGAGGGAGACAAGTGATGGACCTCATCGAACGCTATCTCGGCGCCGTGCGCTGGAACCTGCCCGCCGCCAAGGCCGACGACATCGTCGCCGAGCTGGCCGACCTGATCGCCGCCCGCGTCGAGGATCGCGAGGAAATGCTCGGCCGACCGCTCGACAAGAGCGAGGTGAGCCAGGTGCTGCGCGAGTTCGGGCATCCGCTGGCGGTGGCCGGGCAATATGGCGATCAGCGTGCGCTGATCGGGGCGGAAGTGTTCCCCTTCTACTGGTTCGTGCTCAAGGTGGTGCTGGCGATCGTCGCGGTGATCGAGCTGGTGCAGATCGGAGGCGGGCTGGTGGTGACCGGCGATTTCGCCCGCGCCCTGGCGCATGGATCGGGCGCGCTGGTCCATGCGCTGCTCTACAATGCCGCGCTGGTGACGCTTGCCTTCGCGGTGATCGAGCGGCTCGGCTGGCTCGATGCCTATCTCGCCAAGTGGAAGCCCGAGGAGCTGCCCGACCTGGGCAAGCTGCGCCTCGACCTGCCGCCGAAGAAGCGCTGGGAGCCGCTGTTCGAGATCGGCTTCGGCATCGCCTTCCTGGTGTGGTGGGCGGGTGGCTTCACCGTGCCGCTCGCACCACATGACGCCGATGTACGGATCACCGGCGCTGCGGTGTGGCAGGGGCTCTACTGGCCGGTGGTGGCGCTGGTCTGGGCGCGGATCGCGCTGAGCCTGATCGGCTTCCTGCGCCCCCACTGGAAGCCGATGCGCGCCGCGCTGATCCTCGGCTGCACCGCGGGCACGCTGTGGATCGCCAAGATCCTGCACGAAGCCGGGCAGATCGTCACCGTCGTCGGCACCGACACGGTGAAGGCCGCGCGGATCCAGGAGAGCCTCGACAAGAGCCTGGAGATCGCAGTGATCGTGATCGCCGCAGTGACGGCGTTCCAGTGCGCGAAGGAACTCTACCAGCTGTACCGGGAGCGCCGCTGAGGCGCTCCCTATGCAGGGATCAAGCCGCGCGTTTCTCCAGCGCGTGCGCCGCCTCTGCCATCAGCGTGGCGATGATCTCGGCGACCGGCTCTTCCCTGGTCACCATGCCGACCGACTGGCCCGCCATCACGCTGCCATGTTCGACATCGCCGTCGATCACTGCGCGGCGGAGCGCGCCGGCCCAGTAATGCTCGATCTGGAGCTGGGCTTCCATCATCTCGATCTTGCCCTCGTCGAGCGACTGGGCAACTTCGCGCTGCTTGGCGGTGAACAGCTCGCCACCCGCGTTCTTGAGCGCGCGAACCGGAATGACGGGAAGCCGGGGATCGATCTGGACGCTGGCGACGGCATCGCGAGCCGAGGCGCGGATGAACGCCTTCTTGAAGTTCGGATGCGCGATGCTCTCGGTCGCCGCGGCGAAGCGGGTGCCGAGCTGGACGCCCGCCGCGCCCATGTCGAGATAGCCGGCGATCGCCTCGCCCCGGCCGATGCCGCCGGCGACGAAGACAGGCACCTGCTCGGAGACTTCGGGCAGGATCTCCTGGGCGAGCACGCTGGTCGAGACAGGGCCGATATGGCCGCCGGCTTCCATGCCCTCGACCACCAGCGCATCGACGCCCGACCGGATCAGCTTCTTGGCGAGGCTGAGCGCCGGGGCGAAGCAGATCAGCTTGGCGCCGTTCGCCTTGATCGCGTCGAGCGAGCCCGCGGGCGGCAGGCCGCCGGCGAGGACGACATGGCCGACCTCATGCTCCTTGCAGACCTCGATCAGATCGAAGAGCTGCGGGTGCATGGTGATCAGGTTGACGCCGAAGGGCTTGTCGGTGAGCGTCTTGGTGCCGGCGATCTCCGCGTCGAGCAGCTCGGGCGTCATCGCGCCGCAGGCGATCACGCCGAAGCCGCCGGCGTTGGAGATGGCGGCGACGAGGTTGCGCTCGGACACCCAGGACATGGCGCCCGAGATGATCGCGGTTTCGCTGCCCAGGAATTCGCGGCCGCGGGCCATGCGGCGGGCCAGGCGCTCGGCGCCGACGGAAGATGCATTGGTCATCGCCCTCGCCTAGCCTCGGCAGGGGGCTCCCGGCAAGAGATCGCTCAGGGTTGGCGCGTCACCCGGCGATAGTCGATACGGATCATCACCCATTCGCCGACCATCAGCTTGTCGTTCACCCGCGGCGGACGGACCAGGAACTGGAAGGCGGCCTGACGGACCGATCCGGCGAAGCCAGTGCCGCGCGTCTCGTCGAGCTCGTAGCAATCCTCGACCCGGTTGCGCGCCACGGTGCGGCAGGCGACGAGGCCGAAGCCGGGGAAGCGGGCGCGGTTCTCGTTGATATAGGGCGAGAGCTCGGCATCGCGCGGCTCGCGCACCCATTCGGCGACATAAAGCGTCTCGCCATGCCGGCCCTTGCGGCCCGCCACCGGCGTGTCGTTGGCACCGCCGCCGCCGCCGCCCGCATCGGCGGTGGCGCCGTCCGGGGCGTCGGCGGGCGCACGCGAAGGCACCTTGGCGATGTCGCCCTGCTGGTAATCGTTGCGGCTGAGCTTGAGGAAGGTCGGCGGGCCGATGGGGACAGGGCTCTCGACCGGAGTCGGCACCGGGGGCGGCGGCTGGGTCCGGGACTGCGCCTGCTGCTTCGGCGCGGCCTTTTTCTGCTGCTTCTCGGCAGGCTTCTTGTCGGGGCTCTCCTCGCCCTTCGACGCCTCGATCCCGAAGGTATTGAGGCTGTTGCCCTGCTTGCGGCCCGGCAAAGGCGGCACGAAGAACAGCAGGAGCGCCAGGAGCAACAGCTCGATGACGAGCGCGATGAGCAAGGCAGCGCCGCGCCTGCGGAGCAGTCCCGAATCAGCAAAGAGACGGGAAGGCCACCGCATCACGAACTTCCCCCAACCACGCCCGCACGGCGGCACCGCGACCGAAACATGGCAGCATCCAGCCGCATGTTACGGTTCGTTGCAGCCGGCGGTCAGGAAGCGATCACGCGGCCTCGTCGGTCGCGTCGAGCCCATAGGCGGTGTGGAGGATGCGCACCGCCAGTTCGGTCTCGTCCTCGTTGATCAGGACCGAGACCTTGATCTCCGAGGTGGTGATCGCCTGGATGTTGATCCCACGCTCGCCGAGCGTCTTGAACATCGTCGCCGCCACGCCCGCATGGCTGCGCATGCCGACGCCGACCACCGAGATCTTGGCGACGCGCGTATCCTGGAGCAGATCCGCGAAGCCGATCGAGCCCTTGGCCTGGTTCAGCGTCTCGATCGAGCGGGCAAGGTCCGCCGCCGGCACGGTGAAGGTCACGTCGGTCGCGCTCGCCGAACCCGCGCTCTGGTGCGCGATGTTCTGGATGATCATGTCGACGTTGATATTGGCCTCGGCCAGCGGGTTGAAGATCGTCGCCACCGCGCCGGGCTTGTCCGGCACTGCGGTGAGGGTGATCTTCGCTTCGTTCTTGTCGTGCGCGATGCCGGTGATGAGCTGGCTTTCCACGTCCTGAATCTCCTCTTCGCCCACGATCATCGTACCGGGCAGCGTGTCCGCCATCGGGGCATCGTCGCCGGTGAACGACGACAGCACCTGAACGCGGACCTGTTCCTTCATCGCCAGACCCACCGAGCGCGTCTGGAGCACCTTGGCCCCGACGCTGGCGAGCTCCAGCATCTCCTCGTACGTCACCTTCTTGAGCTTGCGGGCCCGGGGGACGATGCGCGGATCGGTGGTGTAGACGCCATCGACGTCCGTATAGATGTCGCAGCGGTCGGCCTTGACCGCCGCCGCCACCGCCACCGCCGAGGTGTCCGAGCCGCCGCGGCCGAGCGTGGTGACGCGATTGCTGCCGTCATTGGTGACGCCCTGGAAGCCCGGGATCACCGCGACTTCGCCGCGCGACCAGCCTTCTTCAAGCCCGGCCGAATCGATCGACTGGATACGTGCCTTGGCGTGCGCCGCGTCGGTATGGATCGCGACCTGCGAACCCAGCCAGGAACGCGCCGGCACGCCAAGTGCCTGGAGCGCGACCGCAAGCAGGCCCGAAGTGATCTGCTCGCCGCTCGACACCACAACGTCATATTCGCGCGGATCGTAGAGCGAGCTCGCCTCGCGGCAGAAATTGACCAGCCGGTCGGTCTCGCCGGCCATCGCCGAGACGACGACCGCGACCTGGTTGCCGGCTTCCCATTCGCGTTTGACTCGCGCCGCGACGCTCCGGATGCGCTCGATGCCTGCCATCGAGGTGCCGCCGAACTTCATCACGATACGCGCCATGGAATGAGCCTGTCTGCTTTGCGGGCCTTTGGTCCCCGCCTGCGCGGGGATGACGATAATGGGGCGCCCTGATAGGAGCGGCTCATGGGAAGCGCAACCAAAGCTACGATTGACCCGCGTGAAGCTGAGCATTTCGGCAAGCTCGCCGCGGACTGGTGGAATCCGAAGGGTAGCTCCGCGATGCTCCACCGGCTGAACCCGGCCCGGCTCGGCTATATCCGCCAGGCGATCGACCTGCACTGGGGCGGAGACTCGGCGGGCTTTGCGCCGCTTGCGGGCAAGACCGCGATCGATGTCGGCTGCGGCGCCGGGCTGCTGGTCGAGCCGCTTGCAAGGCTGGGCGCCCGGATGACCGGGATCGACGCTGCGCCGGAGAATATCGGCGCAGCCCGCGCCCATGCCGCCGCGACGGGCCTCGACATCGAATATATCGCCGGCGGGATCGAGAACCTGCCGGGCCGGACCTTCGACCTGGTCACGTCGATGGAAGTGATCGAGCACGTCACGGATCCGGCGGCATTTGTCGGCGCGCTGGCGGGTGCGCTCGCCGAGGGCGGCCTGATGATCCTCTCCACGCCGAACCGAACGCTGGCTTCGCGCATCGCGATGATCACGCTGGCCGAAGGTACCGGCGCGATCCCCGAGGGCACGCACGACTGGAGCAAGTTCCTGCGCCCCGAGGAACTGGAAGAGCTGCTGGTCGCCGCCGGGCTGAAGGTGATCGACCGCACCGGCCTGGGCTTCTCGCCGGCGCGCGGCTTCGTGACCGGCACCGGCGAGGCGCTGAACTATCTGGTTACGGTGGTACGGGCCTGACGAATGCGGCTCCCCGGCGAAAGCCCGTGGAGCTATTCAGACTGTAAACGTCAGGGCTTCTGCCCGTAGTTGAGTACCGCCAGCGCGCCGATATCGAGCGTCTGCTTCGCCGTGTTGATGTGGAGCGCGGCGGCGAGTTCGCCCTTGGCATAGTCGCGATCGGCATGGCCGGCGGCGGTGTAGAGCTTCCACTCGGGGCCGACCGTCACCGGATTGCCGAACACCCTGGTGTAGGGCGCCGAGGCGAGCTGGATCTGGACGTTGGCGATGGTTGCGGTGGTCGCGCCCTCGGCCGGCTTCTCGACCCGGGCGTAGAAGGCGATCACGACCTTGTCGCCCTTCTTCACACCGAGCTGGAGCGGCGAGTTGACGCCGATGCTCCACGGATTGCCGCCCCCCGGCGTATCGACCCGGATCGCCTTGCCGAACTGGACCTTCGCGTCCTTGATCGGGGTCGGCTTGGCCCCGCCCGGCAGGCCATAGACCTGGAAACTGTCGGGATTGGCATTGTTGAGCACTTCGGGCTCCGCCGCCGCCGTCTGCGCGGCGAGCGGGGCGAATGCGAGCCCCGCCGGGATTGCGAGTGCCATGGCGGCGAGCGCCAGTCGCTTGGTCATCAGTTCCTCCCCTCGTTATTTTGCGGGGAGGCTATGCCTGTGTCCGGTTTGTTTCAACGAAAATGTTAGCGGTATCTTCTGGCCGACAATCAGAAGAGCCGGCCACCGTTCGGCACCGGCACCGAAGGGTGGAACAGCACCACCTTGCCGTCTTCATCGGGAAAGCCGAGCGTCAGCACTTCGGACATCATCTTGCCGATCTGACGCGGCGGGAAATTGACCACGGCAGCCACCTGCATGCCTGGCAGATCCTCCAGCGCATAGTGCTCGGTGATCTGCGCCGAGGAGCGCTTGCGGCCGATCGTCGGGCCGAAATCGATCAGCAGCTTGTAGGCAGGCTTGCGCGCTTCCGGGAAGGCCTCCGCCTCCAAGATCGTGCCGACCCGGATATCGACCGCGAGGAACTGGTCGAAGCCGATCGTCTCGGCAGGCTCGGCGGCGGGATCGTGGTTCATGTGCATGGGCCACCCCATGCCATCCCGTCGCCGAGCCCGCCAGTATCAGCGGCTGGCGCCGTCGTAGAACTGCACCTGCAGCGCATCGAGATCGATCCCGTCGGCACAGCGCAGGTTGATCTCGACCATCGGCCCGTCCGGCCCCTGCCCCTCGGCAAAGGGTGCGACGCCGCAGACCGGGCAGAAATGATGCGCGATGATGTGATGGTTGAAGCGATAGGTCGCCACCGCGTCGATCGGCGTCTGCAGGGTGAAGCGCTCGGGCGTGGTGAAATGGTGGAGCGGCGCCTTGCGGCGGCAGATCGAGCAGTTGCACTGCATCGCCCGGGTGGGTGGATCCTCCTGCACGACAAAGGCGATCGCGCCGCAATGGCAGCTTCCGGTGAACGGCATCGGCTCCTCCCTATCCTGCATTCTTTTATCGTTTTCGGGGCAACGCATGGGCCACCCCATTGTTCGTGTTCTTATTATGTTCTATGCCGGGACCATGCAATCGGGCTTCGGCTTTTACGGGCATGACGACATAATCCGCTGGCAGCAAGCGCTGGAGCCGATGCGGGCGCTTGCCGGACCGCTGCCGCGGCGCTCGCCGATCGGGGCGCTGGTCAAGTCGATGATCAGCGGGCGGACGAAGGACCCGGTTTCGCTCGCCGCCTATGACCGGCTGGTCGCGCGCTTCGGCACCCCCGGACAGGTGCTGGCGGCGGGACCGGCCGAAGTGCTTCGCTGCATCGGCGCGGTTACCCATGCCGAGGACAAGGCGCGCTACCTGATCGGCGCGCTCGGCCGGATCGCGGCCGAGCGCAAGGGCTTCGACCTGGGCTTTCTCGGCACGCTGCCGCTGGGCGAGGCACTGGCCTGGCTCGAGCGGCTGCCCGGCGTCGGCCGCAAGGTCGCCGCCGCGACGCTCAACGGCAGCACGCTCGACCGGCCTGTGCTGATCGTCGACGGCCATGTGCTGCGCGTGCTCCAGCGCACCGGCTTCGTGCGGCGCGGCGCGGAGGGGCGCGACGCGAGCGAAGCGGTGACCGCGGCGATGCCCGAATGGCGGGGCGACGAGTTTCTCGACTTCCATATCGGCACCAAGAAGCTCGGCCAGACGCTGTGCCGGTTCGACGGCACCGACTGCGCCCGCTGCCCGCTTCGGACCGATTGCCGCGCGCGCAGCGATTGACAGCACGCACATGCTCCCGGACAGGAAGCCATGGCCGAGGTGAAACTCCATCCGAGCTGGCTTGAACCGCTGCAGGGCGAGTTCGCCGATCCCTACATGGCGCAGCTGCGCCAGTTCCTCGTCGGCGAGAAGGCGACGGGCAAGCGCATCTTCCCGGCGGGCGGCGAATGGTTCCGCGCGCTTGACCTGACCCCGCTCGACAAGGTGCGCGTCGTCATCCTGGGCCAGGACCCCTATCATGGCGAGGGCCAGGCGCACGGCCTGTGCTTCTCGGTGAAGCCCGGCGTCCGCACCCCGCCCAGCCTGGTCAACATCTACAAGGAGATGGAGACCGACCTGGGCATCCCGCGCGCCCAGCACGGCTTCCTCGAGCATTGGGCCGAGCAGGGCGTGCTGCTGCTCAACGCGGTGCTGACCGTGCAGATGGGCATGGCCGCATCGCATCAGGGTCGCGGCTGGGAGCGCTTCACCGACGCGGTGATCCGGCTGGTCAATGCCCGGGAAGAGCCGGTGGTGTTCCTGCTCTGGGGCAGCCATGCTCAGAAGAAGGCGGCGTTCGTCGATTCGATCGACAAGGGCGGGCGCCACCTGGTGCTCAAGGCCCCCCACCCCTCGCCGCTTTCCGCCCATTCGGGCTTTTTCGGATCGCGCCATTTCTCCAAGGCCAACGCGTTTCTGGAGCATGTCGGCCAGAAGCCGATCGACTGGGCACTGCCGCCATTGCAGCGCTGAACAACAGCGCCGAAGTGGCGCAAATACAACAGGATGACTTGTCTCGCGGCTTGACTTAGGCTGGCTCCAGAAACTCTTCGGAGACCTGGCATGCGTCGTACCCTTACTGCCCTGATCGCGCTTTCCCTTTCCGCCTGCAGCGGCGGTGGCGGCGGTTCCGTATCGGCGGGCGGCGGTTCGACGGGCAGCGTCACGCCGACGCCGACCACCACGCCGACCCCGACCACGGCGGGCTGCACGCTGCGCGAGCGCCAGCTCTGGGCCGCGGCGCAGCTCAACGAATGGTATCTCTTCCCCGAGACGCTGCCGACCAGCCTCGACCCGGCGCCCTATTCCAATGTCGGCGACTATGTCGACGCGCTGACCGCCACCGCGCGCTCGCAGGGCCGCGACCGCTACTTCACCTATGTCACCTCGATCGCCGAGGAGAATGCCTATTACAATTCCGGCGCGACCGCGGGCTTCGGCTTCCGCCTGTACCTGAGCGGCAACCGGCTGTTCTCGGCCGAGACCTTCGAGGGCACGACCGCACTGGGTGCCGGCATCGACCGCGGCACCGAGATCCTCGCGGTGGGCACCACCACCGCCAACCTGCGCACCGTCAGCGACATCCTCGCGAGCAGCGGCAGCGCCGGGCTGACCGAGGCGCTCGGCCCCAACACCGCAGGTACCACCCGCAGCTTCCGCGTTACCGACACGGTGGCGGGCACCCGCGTGGTGACCATCGCCAAGACCGACTATACGCTCGACCCGGTCTCCAGCCGCTACGGCGCCAAGATCATCGACGATGGCGGCCACCGCGTCGGCTATGTCAATCTGCGCACCTTCATCAACACCGCCGATTCCCCGCTGCGCGCCGCCTTCGCCCAGTTCAAGGCGGCGGGGGTGACCGAAGTCATCGTCGACGTGCGCTACAATGGCGGCGGCCTGGTCTCGATCGCCGAGCTGATGGGCAATCTGCTGGGCGCCAACCGCAGCACCTCCGACGTGTTCGACTATATGACCTTCCGCGCCAGCAAGTCGGCGCAGAACAGCACCGCCTTCTTCGCGCCGCAGACCCAGTCGATCGCGCCGACCCGCGTCGCATTCATCGGCACTTCCAGCACCGCCTCGGCCAGCGAGCTCGTCGCCGCCGGCATGCTGCCCTATCTCGGCACCAACATGGCGCTGGTCGGCACCAACACCTATGGCAAGCCGGTCGGCCAGATCGCGGTGGACAAGAGCGCCTGCGACGACCGCTTCCGGATCATCGCCTTCGCGCTCGAGAATCGCGACCACCAGGGCGCCTATTTCACCGGCCTCTCCAGCATCGTGAAGGCGAGCTGCCGCGCGTCGGACGACATCGCCTATCCGATGGGCGACCCGCGCGAGGCCTCCACCCGCGCCGCGCTCGACTTCATCCAGGGCAAGAGCTGCACCGCGATCAGCGCGGTCAGCGGCGCCAGCGCCAGTGCCCGCACCGCCGGCGAGACCGGCAGCCCGAGCGCCCAGGAACTGCTGAGCCCGCAGGCCCCGACCGTGCCGCAGCGCGACGTGCCCGGCATGTTCTGACCCGATTTTGCGGCGCCCGGCATAGGCGCGGGCGCCGCGGCTTGCTATCTTGCCCTCCGGACGATGGAGGAAATGATGAAGTCGCTGTTCGGCCGCCTGTTCGGCAAGCGCGCTCCGGAGCAGACGGAGCTGGCGCCTGCTGCGGCCCCGCCTGACGAAAAGGCCGAATGGGTCCGCGACCAGATCCGCCGCGACGTGGCGAGCGGCTTCTATGACGAGGACGCGATCCTGACCAACGCGGCCGACGCCTTTGCCGACGACCTGACCCCCGACGAGCTCCGCCCGATGGCCCAGCAGGCGCTGCGCGAGGCGCTGGCCGAGCAGCGCGTCGCCGAGCGCCACTGGCCCGACGAGACCGATTGCGACCGGCTCGACGCCGCCTTCGCCGCGCTCGAGGAGAGCGGCGTGATCGCCCGCCAGAACTTCAGCTGCTGCGGCAATTGCGGCGCGACCGAGATCTGGGACGAGGTCCGCGCCGTCGAGGAGACCGGCGCCGAGATCCGCGGCTATGCCTTCTACCATATGCAGGACACCGAGGGTGCGGTGGACGGCGGCGGGCTCTACCTCAATTACGGCGCCTGCGCCGAAGGCGAGGACGCGGCACTTGCCGTCGCCCGCGACATCGTCGCCGAGCTCGAGGCGCATGGCCTGGCCACCCATTGGGACGGCAGCTGGGACAAGCGCATCGGCGTGACGCTCGACTGGAAGCGCCGCCGCGGGCTCTAAGCGGCGGCGTTACCAGTCCAAAGTACACGAAGTACACGCCAAGAGCGCGTTTTTCGGCGGATCAGATCGTCCCCTCGCCGCGTATCCGATCCAGCTCTGCATCGAAATGCGCATCGATGGCCAGCTGCGCCGCCGAGGGCGTATCCTGTTCCTCCTCCGACTTTTCGTAGAGCCAGCGCGGCAGCTTGTCGCCGGCAAGGTCGGCAATCTCGAGCTTGTACTCCAGCTCCTCCGCCGAAAGCCCGGCGGCAGGATCGGCCGGCTGGACCGGCGCGAGCGCGGCCAGCGCATCGGCGAGCGGCATCGGCGGCGCATAGGGCACGGCGCCGGCCGGCAGCGTGTCACGGTGCGCATGGGCATAGCGTTCGGGCAGATGCGCGCGCAGCAGGAACATCAGCAGCCGATCGTTGACCCGCATGCGACGGCCGACGCGGCGGCCTTCCTTGTCGAAAACGGGCTCGTCGCTGCCATGGATCGCACGATCGAAAGCGAGGTCTGCCAAATGGTTCGCAGCGTGGTGGATGGCGATTTCCCAGGCGCGGGCGAAATTCTCGCCGCCAGGCGAGCGCCGCAGCTTGTAGGCACTGCCGACCGACATGCCGACCTGCCGCGCCGCCTCGGTCACCGAGCCGCGATCGGCCAGCGCCTCGATGAAGTCGCGCTGGCGCTCGGGGGACCAGCCATCATGCCGATGTTTCCGGCGCACGGGCACCCATTCATAGTCGTCCGGGTAATGGCCGTGCTCATCGAGCGGCGTCAGCGGCCGCGCATCCGGCGGCGCAACGGCACCGCCCTGGGTGACGGCGGGAAGGTTGACGGGATCGATGCCGGCGGAGAGCGCGGGATCGAAAGCGATGCGATGGTCCAGCTGTTCCATGGCGCGAGGGAAACAGGCGAAATCCTACATTGCGAGAGGTGTAGGACCGATTCCCGGCGGGTGTTGCGCGCGGGCATCCATCAGGATCGCGAGCCCCGTCGCGTCAGTCGCGGGGCGGCGGCAGCGCCTTGCGGGCGCGGCCGGCATGGAGGATCGGCGGGACCGACAACAGGATCGCCGCGACCATCCCGCCAATGGCGAGCAGCCCGATCGGCGTGGCCCGCGCCTCCGCCTCCATCACGAACTTCCCGGCGCGCAGCGTGGCGCGCGCGGTCTGCGGGGTGAAGAGGGGGTGGGGTTCGTCGGGCATCGGGGCTTCCTTTGCGCGGAACCCTATCACCGATGCGCGGCGAACTCGATCAGGTCCCAGCGATTGCCGTAGAGATCCTCGAACACCGCGACCTTGCCATAGGGCTGGCTCGCCGGCGGCCGGACGAACCGGACGCCGGCCGCGCTATAGGCCGCGAAGTCCCGCTCGAAATCATCGGTGGCGAGGAACAGGAAAACCCGGCCCGCCGCCTGATTGCCAATCGCCGCCTCCTGCTCGGGACCGACCGCGCGGGCGAGGAGAATGGTGGTGGCGTTCTCCGGCGCGCCGGGCGGGCGGATCGTGACCCAGCGCTTGTCCTGCTCGGGCTGGTAGCTGTCCTCGACCAGCGTGAAGCCGAGCTTGCCGATGTAGAAGGCGAGCGCTTCGTCATAGTCGCGGACGATCAGGGCGATGTGGGCTAGGTATTGAACCACGGTGCCTCGTCAGCGATTCAAGAGCGCGATAGCCTGGTAGACACGCTCGAACATATCATTCGAGGGCTCCATATCGCGATCAGGATGGATGCGCTGCGCGAGCGATGGAGCTCGCAGAAAATATTCCTTCGCGAGTTCGGCATCGATTGCGTCGCTGTCTCGGACGGCAACCGCGTGGACCCGCTCGAACACGAGGATAAATTCGACGTTCTGTGCACCCAGGTCGGAAATCTTCGCCCGGACGTTATCCTCAGTCGGATAAAGCGTGTAGCGCTCGACGAAGGTATCGCAAACCAATCTCCATCCAAGGTGAATCAGCAGTACCGGCTTGAGCAGGTTCTGTTGGGCGGAGAGCCAATCACTTGCGTCCGATGACGGCGCTATGATCGCCCTGCTGAGGACTGCAAACACCTGCACTGGTGAGAGTGCAGCAAAACTCTTCGCATCGAAATCCATGAAGCCGAGCCGAAGGGTTTTTGGCGCCAAACGATACCCGGACCCATAGATTATCAGAGCCGAAATAGCCGCCAATAACAGACCCAGCAGGGTTCCCAATACTATCTGCATTCTTCCCCCGTCATGTCAGATTCATGGGCATGCGGTCGGCCACGACCATTGCCATAACCCTCTGCCACGGGGAATTACAACGAACCCGAAGAGGCTACCAAACCTCCACCACCGCCTCGAAGGGCGGGCCGCCCCGGCTGTGCGTCGCCGTGTAGTGGATGCGGCTGGGGATGATGCTGGTGCCCTTGTATTCCGCCTGCACGTCGAGCTTGTCGATCAGATCTTCCTCGGTGAAGCGGCGCAGGGTGCCGATCAGGAGCTGGCGGGCCTCTTCCACGGCGGGCGGGATATAGACGAAGTTGTGCGGGTCGTTCGGCCCGCCCAGTTCCTTCGGGAAGATGTGGATCTTCACCAGCCGGCCTTCGCGGACCAGCCGGTTTGCCGCCGCCTTGCTGGTGATGTCCGAAAAGTCCGGGCCATTGGCCACCTGCCCCGTCTTCTGCGCCGTCGCGGCAGGTGCGAGTGCCAGCGAGCCGAACAGCAGCAATGCCCCGGCCAGTCCCTGCCATATGCCCGCCATTGCCGCCTCCCCGTCCTGGATGATGCGCGCAAGGCTATCGCGTGACGCATCCGCTTTGGCAGCAGGCGCGTCCGTTTCGGACATGTCTCCGGCGCGGCGTCGCGGAACCCCGGCGAAAAGGCCCCTACCTCCGTGGCTTGGCGCGATTTGGCCCCGAAACGGCTCTGCTCCGAAGCGGCCCATGCCGCGATTGCCGATCGGGGCGGCGCGGCGGAGCCTTGGCGGGTCGAGTCGATCTCCGGCCCGATGCGCCGAGCGGCGCACACTTCCAGGGGAAGCCCTCATGACCACCGATACGCAGACCGTCGAGCCCGGCCGGCAGGCCGCCGATCTCCAGCAGCTGTTCGACGGCAAGGTGCCGCAGCAGGTGCTGGATTCGGCCCGGGCCCATCTCGAAAGCCGCCCGCTGGTCGCCGCCAGCAGCGGCGACGCCACCCTGATCATCACCGGCGGGATCACCGGCCAGCTCCAGTGCGTGGTCGATGACGGGCCGACCTTCCTCGGGCATTTCTGGGGCGGCGCGCCCGCCACCCGGTCGCCCGGATCGATCTACACCGACGATCCCGAGCGGCTCTACAGCCAGTCGACCAGTTTCATGCTGGTCGCAACGCCGGTCTATGTCAGCCTGATCTTCCTCGACGACAGCGGCAATGCGCTGGGCAGCTTCCAGGGCCGCGCGCTCGGGACGGTTTCGGGCAGCTATGGCGGCACCGGCAGCTGGTCCTGATCGCCGGCTGCGGTGCAAGGCTGATCCGCTCCGGAGCCATTCCGGCGCGCACCGGGCCACCAGCGGTCCGAAATGCCAGCAATCCCGGCGAGTCGGCGATGAAACAGCCGAAATGGTTATGCTCCGATCCGACCCAAGCCATGGTTGTGTGCGGCCCGGGACAAGATCAGCCTTGGATCATCGAGGCGATCCTCGCTTCGATTTGACCGATCCACGTGGGGAGGACTTCACATGACGGACACCGTTACCGAAATCGATCGCGACCAGATCGCGAGCGACTTCAGGAAACTGCTTGCGGATCATCTGCCGCAGGAAGCGATCGACAATGCCGTGGCGCATCTGGAGAGCGCACCCAGGGCGGCGGCGACGACGGCCTATCCCGCCAATGGCAGCGTCGCGTCGCTGATCGTCTACACCAAGTGCCAGTGCACGATCCTGAACGGCGGCAAGACCTTTGACGGCTCGGCCTGGGGCGTGACCTTCCCGGGCGGCGGCGCACTGAAGGGAGACGTCTATACCGACGACATCAACAAGCTGTACGCGAAGACCTCCAGCTTCACGCTGGTGGCGACGCCGGTCTATACCAGCTTCATCTTCATGGACGACAGCGGCAACACGCTGGGCAGCTTCCAGGCCGGATCGATCTCGACCGTGGGCGGGATCGGCGGCGGCAGCGGCCACTGGCACTGAGCCTGGCGCCAGACGAAAGCGGGGCGGCCGAGACGCGCACGGCCGCCCCTTTTCGCGTCAATCGTGCTCGCGGTCGCCCTGGCCCATGTACAGCTCGCGGCCGGTCTCGTTGTAGAGCTGCGACATCGCGGCCATGCCGGCCTCGGCATCTTCCGCCGCCAGGAAGCCCTCGACCGGGGCATTCTGCTTGGCGGCGAAGTCGCGCACTTCCTGGGTGATCTTCATCGAGCAGAACTTCGGGCCGCACATCGAGCAGAAATGCGCGGTCTTGGCGCCTTCGGCCGGCAGCGTCTGGTCGTGATACTTCTCCGCCGTATCGGGATCGAGCGACAGGTTGAACTGGTCGCGCCAGCGGAACTCGAAACGGGCGCGGCTCAGCGCATCGTCGCGGACCTTGGCCGCGGGATGGCCCTTGGCGAGATCGGCGGCATGCGCGGCGAGCTTGTAGGTGACCACGCCAACCTTGACGTCGTCACGGTCCGGGAGACCCAGATGCTCCTTGGGCGTGACGTAGCAGAGCATCGCCGTGCCGTACCAGCCGATCATCGCGGCGCCGATGCCGCTGGTGATATGGTCGTAACCGGGCGCGATATCGGTGGTGAGCGGCCCGAGCGTGTAGAAGGGCGCCTCGCCGCACGCTTCGAGCTGCTTGTCCATATTCTCCTTGATCTTGTGCATCGGCACATGGCCGGGGCCTTCGATCATCACCTGGACGTCCTGTTCCCAGGCGCGCTTGGTGAGCTCGCCCAGCGTGTAGAGCTCGGCGAACTGGGCTTCGTCATTCGCGTCGGCGATCGAACCGGGGCGCAGGCCGTCGCCGAGCGAATAGGCGATGTCATACGCCTTCATGATCTCGGTGATCTCGTCGAACTTCTCGTAGAGGAAGCTCTCCTTGTGGTGCGCCAGGCACCATTTCGCCATGATCGAGCCGCCGCGCGAGACGATGCCGGTGACGCGCTTGGCGGTGAGCGGCACGTACGGCAGGCGGACGCCGGCATGGATGGTGAAATAGTCGACGCCCTGCTCGGCCTGCTCGATCAGCGTGTCGCGGAAGATTTCCCAGGTCAGGTCCTCGGCGATGCCGCCGACCTTCTCCAGCGCCTGGTAGATCGGCACGGTGCCAACCGGCACCGGCGCGTTGCGCATGATCCATTCGCGGGTGTCGTGGATGTTGCGGCCGGTCGACAGGTCCATGATCGTGTCGGCGCCCCAGCGGATCGCCCAGACCATCTTGTCGACTTCCTGCGCCACGTTCGAGGCGACGGCGGAGTTGCCGATATTGGCGTTGATCTTGACCAGGAAGTTGCGGCCGATCGCCATCGGCTCCGATTCGGGGTGGTTGATGTTGTTCGGGATGATCGCGCGGCCGCGGGCGACTTCCTCGCGGACGAACTCCGGCGTCACGTAGTCGGGGATCGACGCGCCGAAGCTGTTGCCGTCGCGGACATATTCGGCGAGGCGGGCGCGGCCGAGATTCTCGCGCTCGGCGACATATTCCATCTCGGGCGTGATGATGCCGCGCTTGGCGTAATACATCTGCGAGACGTTCATGCCAGGCTTGGCGCGCAGCACCTTCTTGCGGACGTTCGGGAAGGGCTGGACGCCGCCGCTGCGGTCCGGGCCGAGCTGGCCGTTATCCTCGGGACGGACTTCGCGCTGGGCGACTTCCTCGACATCACCGCGGGCGCGGATCCAGTCGCGGCGCAGCTCGGGCAGGCCGGCCATGATGTCGATCCGGGCCTCGGGATCGGTGTAGGGGCCGGAGGTGTCGTAGACGCGGACCGGCGGTTCGCCCGACGACGGCTCGAGATAAATCTCGCGCATCGCGACCTTCAGCGGGCCGACATGGATCTTCTTCGAACCGCGGATCGCGCCGGTGGTGACGGCGAGTTCGGTCTTGGCGGGGATGTCGGCCATTCGTCACTTCTCCAAATCGGGAGAGGACGGTCGTATGGTGGCGGCCGCTCCCTCCCTACGCCGGTCTCAACCGGATCAGGTTCAGCGGGTCGGAGGCTGCGGCCTCCCTCTCAACCGCGACGAAGCGGTCCCCCGGGGATGGCCGTGTCTTAGGCGCTTGGGGAAGCGAGGTCCAGCACTCAGAAGGTGAGCGCCAGCCCCGCCGCGCCGGTCCACTGGTTGCGGTCGCCGGCGATGCTGACCAGCGGGCTGTCGGCGAAATCATTGACCAGCTTGCGATAGGTACCGCCGGCGACCAGCGACAGGCCCTTGGTGAGGTTGCCGGTGAGCGCATAGGCGAAATAGCCGCCAAAGGTGATGTCCTTCTGCCCGCCCTCGGGGCGGAAGATGGGGAGCCCGCTGGCGATGCTCTGCGCCGGGGTGACGCCGAAATAGGTGCGGGCATAGCGATCCTCGACGATCTCCGCCGAGGCGGAGAGGCTGACCATCGCCTTGGTGCTGAGCGGCGTCGAATAGGTGACCACCGGGTTCCAGATGCCGGCCTTGTGCACCCGGGTGACGTCGCGGCGATAGGAGATCGTGACCGAGAGCTTGTCGAAATCGCTGGTGATCAGCCCGGTGCGGCCGATGCCGAAATAGCCGCCGACCTCGAGCGCGGAATCGACTTCGCCGAGCGCGCGGACGCGGGGATCGCGGATGGAATCGCGGTTGGAGCGGTTCATGTTGTAGACCGCGACGGGCCCGAGCTGGATATCCCAGCCAGGGCCGGTGCCGTTCGGGATCACGTCGAGCTGGGCGCGGTTGCCGACCAGGGTGAAGCTCATCCCCGCCACCGTGCCGTTGGCGACCGGGATCGGCGTCCAGCGATTGTGGCT
The DNA here is from genome assembly GCF_027359115.1 of Sphingomonas sp. NIBR02145. NCBI lineage: Bacteria > Pseudomonadati > Pseudomonadota > Alphaproteobacteria > Sphingomonadales > Sphingomonadaceae > Sphingomonas > Sphingomonas sp. NIBR02145. The sequence goes on from NZ_CP114791.1 coordinate 3,326,315, forward strand.
GGAGCCTTCATAGTCCGGGAAATAGGCCGCGCCGACGCCCAGGGTAAGCCGCGCGGCGCCTTCGCTGGCGGCCTCGGCCACTTCGGCCGATTGCGGCGCGGCCTGGTCCTGCGCGCAGGCCGGGGCAATGGCGAGGAACGAGGCGGCAAGCGCACCGCAAAGTCGGATCATGGGGCACCCTCTGTCATGTTGCAGGCGCGAGAACGCCGCCCGGAGCGCCCAAGTTCCTATAACAGATAGCGAATTCGAACCTGTTGCCGCTGTGCATCAGCGCCCAGGGTGAAGCGCGCATCCTTGTAGCGGGGCGGGCCGAAACGGATCGCGGGGTTGCGCGAGAAGCCGAAACCCTCGCGCGGAATGCCGAGCATCGTATCGAGCTTCGAATTGCCATTGGCATCATGGATCACGGCAATCGCATAGTCACCGACCGGCAGGCCCTCGAGCCGGATGCGCGGATTGGCGGCCGGGAGCGTGCGCTTGAGCGCGCCCCTGCCGTCGCGGCAATCGGGAAAGTCGCCCGGATCCTGGACGAGGCAGAGCCGCACGACGCCCTTGGCCGAGCGCAGTCCGGTCATCTCGATCTCGAGCGGACCGCCGGTCTCAACCGCGGGCGATCCGGCGCCGAGCAGCAGCATGGCCGCGATCGAAATCCCCAAGGCCCTTGTCGGTGCCGCAAAGCCGGTCCCAGTGGCGGAAATACAGTCCAAAATTGCACCCATAATGTTCGTGGTGACGCTGGTGATGGCTGGCGGTGATCAGCCAGGTTCCGAGCGGCCCCTGCCAGACGAAGCGGGGCCAGATCTCCCAGCCCATGTGATTGGTGACGCCCATCACAGTCATGATCGTCAGTACCAGGCCGAGCGCGCCGACATGGATCGGGATCAGGAACACCAGCGCCGGGATCACCACCGCACCGGTGACCGCTTCCCAGGGATGAAAGCTCATCGCGGCCCAGGCGGTGGGCGGCCGGCTGGCATGATGGACCGCATGCATCCGGCGGAACAGCGCCGGGCGGTGCATCCAGCGATGCGTCCAGTAGAACCAGGCATCGTGCGCCAGCAGATAGAGCAGCACCGAGACCGGCAGGTACCAGAGCGGGAAGGCGTGGACATCGGTGTAGATCCGCGTCCAGCCATGATTCTGCCAGCCCCAAGCGACCACACCGGCGGGCACGCCGTAGATGGCGGCGCTGGCAAGGCTCCAGCCGATCTCGCGGCGGATCTGCCGGTCGAGCCCGGTATAGAGGCCGGGATGCTTCACCCGCGTCGCCAGGGCGAAGCCGCCGCTCGCCAGCAGATAGCGCACGCCGACGATCAGCGTCATCGCGAGCGCGGAGAGGGCGATGGCAAGCATCATGGGCAAGGGCTTACCGCATTTTCCGGCCGAAGGCGCGCGGGGGCGAATTAATTGTGCAGCACAGCTTCGGATGCGTAACGAATCCTGCCCGTTTTTTGAGCAGACCTTCGCATCTGCACAAAAATTTACCCATGGGTAATATTTGATTGCGCCCAAACCCCACGGAATCGTGGGATTCTTGCGCTTGGCACGCTGTTTGCGACGAACCCCCTCGGGATAACCGCCAACGAGGGGGCGACATGAAGCTCATCATCGCCATCATAAAACCGTTCAAGCTGGACGAGGTCCGCGAGGCGCTCACGGGTGTCGGGGTCGCGGGGATGACCGTGTCGGAAGTGAAGGGTTTCGGCCGCCAGAAGGGCCAGACCGAAATCTATCGCGGCGCGGAATACAGCACCAACATGGTGCCCAAGATCAAGATCGAGGTCGTGGTGGGAGCCGATCTGGCCGACCGCGCCGTGGAAGCGATCCAGGCCGCCGCCAGCACCGGCGCGATCGGCGATGGCAAGATTTTCGTCCTCGATGTCGGCCAGGCCGTGCGCATCCGCACGGGCGAAACCGACGAGACGGCGCTGTAAGATGGGGGTCCAGATGAAACTTGCGATGAAGATTGCCGCGGGAGCGGGGCTCGGCGCCCTGTTCGCCGCGATGCCTGCCCTCGCGCAGGCGCCTGCCGCCGCAGCGCCGGTCGTGCCGACCGACGCGATGGTCAACAAGGGCGACGTCTCCTGGATGCTCGTCTCGGCCGCGCTGGTGCTGATGATGTCGGTACCCGGCCTCGCGCTCTTCTATGGCGGCCTGGTCCGCACCAAGAACATGCTCTCGGTGCTGATGCAGGTGCTCACCATCGTCTGCGTCGCCGGCCTGCTCTGGGTAACCATCGGCTATTCGATGGCCTTCACCAATGGCGGCGCGCTCAACCTGTTCGTCGGCGGCTTCTCCAAGGCGCTGATGCAGGGCGTTGACGCCAACACCTTCGCCGCGACCTTCTCGAACGGCGTCTATCTGCCCGAGACGACCTTCGTCGTCTTCCAGATGACCTTCGCGATGATCACCCCAGCGCTGATCGTCGGCGCCTTTGCCGAGCGCGTGAAGTTCACGCCGCTGATCCTCTTCGTCGTGATCTGGTCGATCCTCGTCTATTACCCGATGGCCCATATGGTCTGGTACTGGCCGGGTCCGGACTTCACCGCCGGCCTGCCCGACGACCATGGCTTCCTGTGGGGCAAGGGCGCGCTCGACTTCGCGGGCGGCACCGTGGTGCACATCAACGCCGGTATCGCCGGCCTGGTCGGCTGCCTCGTGATCGGCAAGCGCACCGGCTACAAGCAGGAGCCGATGGCGCCGCACTCGCTGACCATGACCATGATCGGCGCCTCGCTGCTCTGGGTGGGCTGGTTCGGCTTCAACGCCGGCTCCAACCTCGAAGCCAACAAGTTCGCTTCGCTCGCCTTCATCAACACCATGGTGGCCACCGCCGCCGCGGGTGCCGCCTGGGCGATCATCGAGCAGGTGGTGCACGGCAAGCCTTCGCTGCTCGGCGCGGCCTCGGGCGTGGTCGCCGGCCTGGTCGCGATCACCCCGGCCGCCGGCTTCGCCGCCCCGATGACGTCGGTGGTGCTCGGCATCGTCGCTTCGATCGGCTGCTTCTTCTTCGTCACCACGGTGAAGAACGCGCTGGGCTATGACGACACGCTCGACGTGTTCGGCGTGCACTGCATCGGCGGCATCATCGGCGCGATCGGCACGGCCGTCGTCGCCGACCCGGCGCTGGGCGGCCAGGGCTGGATCGACTTCACCGTGATCCCGGCGGTTGCCGGCAAGTACGACATGGCGTCGCAGCTGGTCACCCAGGCGACGGGCGTGGGCGTGACGCTGCTGCTCTCGGGCGGCGTGTCGGCGGTCCTGTTCCTGGCGCTGAAGTACACGATCGGCATCCGCCCGAGCGTCGAAGTCGAGATGGAAGGTCTCGACATCAACGCGCACGGCGAGCGCGCCTACAACTACTGACGAGATCGGGCGCCGCGCACACCTCTCCTTAGCGCGGCGCCCAACCGAGGTTCCTCCTGCGGACGACTGGGCCGGTGGTTTCGACCATCGGCCCTTTTTTTATGTTCGGAGTTCCCTCTCCCGCCTCCGGGAGCGGATCAGGCCAGATCTTCCTTGATGAACTGGGCGCAGCGCTCGCCGATCACGATGCTGGGGGCATTGGTGTTGCCGCCGACCAGCCGGGGCATGATCGAGGCGTCGGCGATATAGAGCCCCTCGACCCCGCGGACCTTGAGCCGTGGGGTGACCACCGCGCCTTCGTCCGAGCCCATGCGCGCGGTGCCGACCGGATGGTAGATCGTGTCGGCGCGCGCGCGGATCAGCCGCTCGAGCGCGGCATCGTCGTCGAGATCGATCGGATAGCGATCGCGGCCGCGATACTGCGCAAGCTGTGGTGCCTCGAGCACGCGGTACATCGCCCGCGTGCCCTTTTTGAGCAGCTCCAGGTCGCGCGGATCGCCCAGGAAGTCCGGATCGATCAGCGGCGCGGCGCGGGGATCGAGCGACTGGAGCCGGACGGTGCCCCGGCTTTCCGGCCGCAGCACGCAGGCATGGCAGCTGAAGCCGTGCCCGGGCACGGCGGTGCGGCCATGATCCTCAACGATGGCGATCAGGAAATGGAGCTGGAGATCGGGCCGCTCCAGCGCCGGATCGCTGCGCAGGAACGCGCCGGCCTCGGCATAGGGGGTGGTCATCCGCCCCTTGCGGCTGACCATCCAGCGGCCGATCGAGCCGAGCGACTTGAGCGTGCCCGCCGCCGAGCGGCCGAGGAAGAAGCTGCCCTCGGTCTCGAAGGCGGCGACATAGTCGACATGATCCTGGAGGTTGCCGCCGACCGCGGGGCGATCGATCCGCACCGACAGGCCCGTCTCACGCAGATGCTCGCCCGGGCCGATGCCGGAGAGCATCAGCAGCTGCGGCGTCTGGAAGGCACCGGCAGCGAGGACCACGGCGCGGCGGGCGCGGATCTCGCGAGCCTGGCCGTCACGCTGATAGGCGACGCCCCAGACACGGCCTTCCTCGAACAGCACGCGTTCGACCATCGCATCGGTGATGATCTCGAGATTGTCGCGGCGATCGAGATAGGCGCGCGCGGCGGTCCAGCGCTCGCCATTCCTTTGCGTGACCTGGAACAGGCCGGCGCCCGATTGCCCGGCGCCGTTGAAATCGTCATTGCGCGGGATCTGGAGCTCGCCGCACGCGTCGATGAACGCCTCGGAGCCCGGGTGCGCCCAGAGCTGGTCGCTGACCCAGAGCGGACCCTTGTCGCCATGATAGTCGCTGGCGCCGCGGACATTGTGCTCGGCCTTTTTGAACCAGGGCAGCATGTCGTCCCAGCCCCAGCCGGGGCAGCCGAGGCCGCGCCACTCATCATAGTCCCTATGGTGGCCGCGGACATAGAGCATCGCGTTGATCGCGCTCGAGCCGCCAAGGCCGCGCCCGCGCGGCTGGTAGCCGCGCCGGCCGTTGAGCCCGCGCTGCGGCACCGTCTCGAACGCCCAGTTGGCGCCGGGGCGCTGGAACGGCATCATCCCGGGCATGCGGGTCTTGATGCTGGTGTTGCGGCCACCCGCCTCGAGCACCGCGACGCTGTACTTGCCGCCTTCGCTCAGGCGGCCCGCGACGGCGCTCCCGCCGGATCCCCCACCGATGACGACGATATCGGCTGCTTCCACGAATCCCCCCGTAGCTGCTCCCGCGCCTCCCAGCGCGCCTTTATGGTCTCGGATGTATCGCGGCTGCCATCGTGGCTCCAGCCCGGCGGCGCGATCATATAGCCAATTCGGGACTTCCAGTCCGGAGCCGCCCACACGTCCTTGGCGATGCCGATCCATTCGTGGAAGGCGGCCCAGAGGACGTTGAAGCTGCCCAGGTCCTTGACGATCCCGTAACGCGGCCGGTCGTCTGCGCGCTCCTCGACAAAGGTGCCGAACATGCGGTCCCAGATGATGAAGACGCCGGCATAGTTCTTGTCGAGATAGCGCGGGTTGGTCGCGTGGTGGACGCGGTGGTGCGACGGCGTGTTCATCACCGCCTCGAACCAGCGCGGCATCCGACCGACCATCTCGGTGTGGATCCAGAACTGGTAGATCAGATTGATGCCGGCACAGAAGAAGATCATCGCCGGGTGGAAGCCGATCAGGAACAGCGGCAGCCGGAAAGCGAAGCTCACGCTGATGAACCCGGTCCAGGTCTGCCGCAGCGCCGTGGTCAGGTTATAATGCTGGCTCGAATGGTGGATGACATGGCTCGCCCAGAACCAGCGCACCCGGTGGGCGGCGCGGTGGAAGGCGTAATAGGCCAGGTCGTCGAGCACGAAGGCGAGGACGAACCAGTACCAGGCGAAGCCGATGGTGAAGAGGCGGAACTGGTATAGCCACATCGCCAGCGCATAGACGAGGCCGGTGGTGAGCAGCCCAGCGACGGTGCTGCCGAAGCCGAGCGCGAGGCTGGTCAGCGTATCCCTGGGGCAGAAGCGGCGGCGATCGCGAATGCGGGCAATGACCATCTCCGCCAGGATCAGGATGACGAAGCCGGGAATGGCATAGGTCACCGGATCGGGGAGATGGGGCACCAGCATGGCGCTTGCTTACCCTGTTGTCAGTAACCTGTCACGCCGCGCAGCAGCACGACCCCGAAGCGCTTGTCGCCGCTGTCGACACGGAGGCCATCGGGGGTCGCCTGGCTGGTGAGCGGGAGCCGCAGATGCCGCGCCGCAACACGCGCGCCGTGCATTTTCAGAAGCGCGACGTCGCCGGCCTTGCCATGGACGAGCGCGGCCCTGCCGTCGCTGCCGAGCAGTGCCTCTCCGGCGTCGAAGCCGGAGATCATCCCCTCCGCCGTCTCCCGCGCTTCCTCGGCGCTGGCGATCGCGGCGCCACGACCGAGCCCCAGCGCCCAGGCCACCAGCGTCATCACCAGGATGGCGCCGATCGAGCCCAGGGAGACGTAAAGCTGGTTCACGCCCTGCCCGAGAGCTGGTCGAGCAGCGGGCGGATGCCCGAGATGTCATAGCCGGCCTGGGCAGCCTTGTCGGTGATCTCCACGGGGTCGCCGCCGCGCGAAGCCTCGGCCAGCGCCCAGAGATTGCAGGAGCGCGTGCCCGACCTGCAATAGGCGAGCACCGGGCCCCTGGCCTCCGCCAGCGCCGCCGCCATCGCCTCGACCTGGGCGGACGAGAAGCCGGCATGGGTCACGGGGATCGCGGCATAGCCGAGCCCGGCGGCCTCGGCCGCGGCGCGGATCGCCTCGCCCTCGGGCTGGCCCATCTCTTCCTCGTCGGGGCGGTTGTTCACCACGAAGCTGAAGCCCTGCTCGGCCAGCAGGGGGATGTCCTCGGCGGCGATCTGGGGGGCGACGGAGATGCTCTCGTCGACGCGGCGCAGGTTCATTGGCGTTCCACCTTCTGTGTTTCGAGGATCGGTTGGTTGGCGGCCCAGGCAGCGACCTTGCGCTCGGCGGCGGTGATGCCCTTGAGCACTTCCTCGGTCGCCTTGTCCTGGCAGCCCATGTCATAGGTCAGGCGCACATCGCCCCAGCGGACGGTGCCATAATATTGATCGGTGATCCGCGCGCCGCAGACCAGCTCGCGGCCGGCATGCACCTCGCCGATTGCGAGCAGGCGGCGGATTTCGGCGAAACCCTCGGGGCCGGCCGAAAAGCCGCGCGTCACCAGCCGCTCGGCTTTGAACACGTCGGGCTCGGGCACGGTGTAGCTGCCCTTCCCCGCCGCATCGATCGTCCAGTGCGAGACCGGGCGGCCCCAGCTGTTGCGGTCCATCGCGATGCTCGAAACCGCAGGCGCGGGTGTCGCGACCGGCACGGCGGGCGCACAGGCGGCGAGCAACAGCGGAAGGGCGAAGAGGAGTCTCACGCAGCCTCGCGGATCACTTGCAGGAAAGCATCACCATAAGCGTCGAGCTTGCGCGCGCCAACGCCCGAGATGTTGCCCATCGCGGCAATGCTCTCCGGGCGGAGCAGCGCCATGTCGCGCAGCACCGAATCGTGGAAGATGACATAGGGCGGCAGCCCGGTTTCCTGCGCGATCTCGCGGCGCTTGGCGCGCAGCGCCTCGAACAGCGGGTTGCCGACCGGATTGTCCCCGCCCGCCCGGCTGCCACCGCGCCGGCGGCGCTCGCGCTTCGGGGGCAGCACGAACGAGACCGTCGCGCCGCCCTTGAGAATCGCCTTGGCCTCGGGCCCGAACTCGAGCCCGCCATGGTCATTGGCGCGCAGGGCATCGCGCAGCAGCAGCGCGCGGGCGACGGGCTTGATCAGCGCGGCTTCCTCGCCATCGACGATACCGAACACCGACAGGCTCTCATGCCCGTTGGAGATGCTGCGATCGCTCGACTGGCCGAGCAATATGCTCTCGATATAGCCCACCCCGAACATCATGCCGGTGCGGAACACCGCCGAGAGGAATTTCTGCGCGGTCACCGTCGCGTCGATCGCGGCGGGCGGGCTCAGGCAATTGTCGCAATTGCCGCAGCTCTCCTGCGGCTCCTCGCCGAAATGGCGCAGCAGGATGCGGCGACGGCAGGTTGCGGTCTCGACCAGTGCGCCGAGCGACGTCAGCCGCGCCCGCTCACCGGCCTGGCGCGAGGGCTCGACTTCGCCGATGCGCTGGCGGGCGCGGGCGAAATCATCGGCACCCCAGAAGAGATGCGCCACCGCCGGATCGCCATCGCGGCCGGCACGGCCGGTTTCCTGGTAATAGGCCTCGATCGACTTGGGCAGGCCGGCATGGGCGACGAAGCGCACGTCCGGCTTGTCGATGCCCATGCCAAAGGCGACGGTGGCGACCACCACCATGTCCTCGCTCGCCACGAACGCCGCCTGGTTGCGACGGCGAACATCGGGATCGAGCCCGGCATGATAGGGCAGCACCGGGCGGCCGGTCTCGGCGGCGAGCTTCTCGGCGAGCTTCTCCACCCCGGCGCGCGTCTGGGCATAGACGATGCCGGGGCCGGGCGTCTCGGCGATCAGGTCGATCACCTGCCGCGTGGTGTTCTCGCGCGGGGCGATCGCATAGCGGATGTTCGGCCGGTCGAAGCCGGCGACGATCAGCCCGTCCTGCGGCAGCCCGAGCTGCTCGAGGATATCGGCGCGGGTATGCGCATCGGCGGTCGCGGTTAGCGCGAGACGCGGCACCTCCGGGAAGCGATCGAGCAGCGGGCGCAGCAGCCGGTAATCGGGACGGAAATCATGCCCCCATTCGGAGACGCAATGCGCCTCGTCGATCGCGAACAGGCTGAGCTTGGCCTGGGTGAGCAGGTTGCGGAAATACTCGTTCGAGGCGCGCTCCGGCGCGACATAGAGCAGGTCGAGCTCGCCCGCGCGGAACCGCTCGATCGTCTCGGCGCGGTTCTCGTCGACGCTGGTCAGCGTGGCGGCGCGGATACCCACCGCTTCGGCGGCGCGCAGCTGGTCGTGCATCAGCGCGATCAGCGGACTGACGACGACGCAGGTACCCTCCAGCATCACCGAGGGCAGCTGATAGGTGAGCGACTTGCCCGCACCGGTAGGCATCACCGCCAGGGTGCGTTCGCCGGCGAGAACGCGGGCGACCACCTGCTCCTGCACGCCGCGAAAGGCGTCGAAGCCGAAGACCCGGCGGAGCGTATCGGTGGGGACCATCGCGCCCGGTTAGCGGGCGAGGGCCCGGAAAGTCGAGGCTATTCGCACGGAACTCCGTCCTCGGGCTTCCAAGGGACCAGCGTGAAGTCGCTCACTTCGATCGCGCTGATCGCATAGGGCCAATGCTCGATGCTCGGCTTGCCCGGCATCACCAGACAGACATCGGTGGGAGCGGCCTGGCCCCGGGCGGTGATCCTGGCGCGATAGACGAGCGCCTGAGCATAGCCGTTATGGATGACCAGCATCGCATGGTCGGAGCCGGCTACGCCCAGGAAACGGAAACGGATCTTGCCGGCATCCGGCACCGGCGGGGCAGGCAGTTCGAGATCTTCCGGAAATGCCTGGCCTTCGGTGACAGGCGCCTTGGGCGGCTCCAGCCCCAGGAAATGCGCGCCGACCGCAGTTTCGAACCGGGTGGGTATCGCCGGTGCCTTCCGGGGCGCGACCGGCTTGCCGCTGTCGAGCGTGAAGGTGACTTCGTCGCCGATCGCAAGCTTTACGCCCTGCGCCGCGGCGGGGCTCGCCACCACCATCATTGCAGTGCCCAATATCCATGACGTGCCGCGCATCGCACTGTCCTCCCCCTGTTTCCGCGCAACTATCCGTCAGCCGCCAGGCACCGGCAAGCAGGGTTTGCACCGGCACGGGCGCGCGCTAGCCTGACGCCATGTCCAGCTTTCGCATCGGCCGTCGCGGCCTGATCGCCGGTGGCGCCGCCGCGCTGCTTCCCCTGCCCGCCACGGCCAAGGAGGACTGGCGCGCGCTGGCCGGCGAAGTGCGCGAGAGCATGCGCTGGGCCTGGCGGAACTACCGCGAGAAAGCCTGGGGCAAGGACCAGATCATGCCGGTCTCGGGCGGGTCCGAGAGCTTCTCGATCAAGGGGACGCATGTCGGGCTCAGCCTGATCGAGGCGCTCGACACGCTTTGGCTGATGGAGCTGGACGCCGAGTTCAAGGACGGGGTGGACTGGATCCACGCCAATCTCGATTTCGACGTGGACGGCGAAGTCTCGGTGTTCGAGACGATCATCCGGCTGGTCGGCGGGCTGCTATCGGCCCATCTCGCCAGCGGCGACAAGCTGCTGCTCGCCAAGGCCAAGGACCTGGCCGACCGGCTGATGCCGAGTTTCGATCATTCGCCGATCGGGCTGCCGCACCGCTTCATCAACCTGAAGACGGGTGCGCTGCGCGATCCCATCACCAATCCGGCCGAAGTGGGCAGCTGCATCACCGAGTTCGGCACGCTGAGCCGGCTGACCGGCGATCCGCGCTATCACAAGGCGGCCAAGCGCGCGATGGTCGCGCTGTTCGGTCGGCGATCGGAGATCGGGCTGATGCCGGATTCGTTCGACTGCATGACCGGCGAGTGGAAGAGCCGCCGCGCGACGATCGGCCCGCCTTCGGACAGCTACTACGAATATCTGTGGGACGGCTGGCAGCTGTTCGGCGACCGCGAGTTCCTGGTGATGTACAAGAGCTGCACCGCGGCGATCCTGGAGAACCAGAAGGTCGAGTTGAACGGCGATACCTGGTTCGTCGATGTCGATTTCGAGACCGGCAAGCGGATCAACTGGGAGCAGGACGAGCTTTCGTCCTTCTATGGCGGGCTGCTCGCCCAGGGCGGCGATACCGCGGCGGGCGAAGCCTATACCCGCAGCTGGGACAAGGTGCAGGCGAAGTTCGGCATCCTGCCCGAGGGCTATGACGCCGAAAAGGGCACGCCGACCACCAAGACCAATGCGCTGCGCCCCGAACTGGCCGATGCCGCGTTCAACCACTGGCTGCTCGACCGCAAGGAGGAATGGCGCGCGCTGGTCGCCCGGCATTTCCGGGCGATGCAGCAGTGGAACAAGGCCGCGTTCGGCTATGCGACCATGGCGGATGTCACCACCAAGGCGCAGGCGGACCATTGCCCGGGCTACTGGTGGTCAGAGCAGATGAAATATTACTGGCTGATCTTCTCCGATTGCCGCCGCTTCGATTACCGGAAGAACTATCTCTCGACCGAGGGGAATGTGCTGCTGGGGTTCAAGCGCTGACCTTCTACCTCGTCATCCCGGGCCTGACCCGGGGTCCCGCTGCCCTATATCGCCGCCAGAAGCGGGACCCCGGCTCAAGGCCGGGGTGACGATTGAGACGCAGGCGTATCGCTCACAGCTTTTCCACCGATGCCGCTTGCCCCCATCCCTCTCCATGCGCCAAAGCGGATGGGATGACGGTACGCGTGGACATGGGGCAGGACGGCAAGGGTGATGCCGTCGCCATGGATCTCGAGGAGCTGCTGGCGACGCGCTTGCTCGTCCAGGGCAATTCGGGGTCTGGCAAATCGCACCTGCTGCGCCGCCTGCTCGAGAAGAGCGCCGGCCATGTCCAGCAGGTGATCATCGATCCCGAGGGCGATTTCGTCACCCTGAGTGACCGATATGGCCATATCTCGATCGAGGCCGCCGATTACAGCGAGCGCGAGATCGCCCGCTTCGCCACCCGCATCCGCGAGCATCGGGCGTCGGTGGTGCTCAGCCTGGAGGGGCTGGAGGCCGAGGGGCAGATGAAATGCGCCGCGGCATTCCTCAACGCGATGTTCGATGCCCCGCGCGACCATTGGTACCCGGCGTTGGTGGTGGTCGATGAGGCTCAGCTGTTCGCACCTTCGGGCGGCGGCGAGGTTGCCGAGGATGTGCGCCGCGCCTCGTTGAGCGCAATGACCAACCTGATGTGCCGCGGGCGCAAGCGCGGCCTGGCCGGCGTGATCGCCACCCAGCGCCTCGCCAAGCTCGCCAAGAACGTCGCGGCCGAGGCGTCGAACTTCCTGATGGGGCGCACCTTCCTCGATATCGACATGGCGCGCGCCGCCGACCTGCTCGGCATGGAGCGCCGCCAGGCCGAGGCGATCCGCGACCTGGCCCGCGGGCATTTCCTGGCGCTTGGCCCCGCGGTATCGCGCCGGCCGATCTCGGTGCAGATCGGCCCGGTCGAGACCAGCGCGCGCAGCGGCAGCCCCAAGCTGACTCCGCTGCCCGAGGCCCCCTCCGCCGAGCTCAAGGACCTGCTGCTGGCGCCCGCCGAGCCCGAATGGACGCCGCCGACGCCCCCGACTCCTTCCGCCCCGCCCCAGCTCGCCAGCGATCGCCTGCTCGAGGCGCTCGCCCGCTCGACGCCGGCGCGCGAGGAAATCCCGGACGTCGATCCGGAGGAAGCGGCGCAGAAGATCGCCGAGGTGCTGCGCGACATCACCGCCGACGAGGAAAGCACCTATCGTTCGCCGTCCGTGCTGTACCAGGACTTCCTGGTCCGCTGCCGGATGGTGGGCCTCGCGCGGCCGCCGCTCGATCTGTCCAGCTTCGTGCGCCGGCTCTCGGCGGCACGGGCCGGCATTCACGGCGACCCCGACGACGACTGGGCGCAGGCGCTCGAAGCGGCGCGGGCACTGCCCGACGACATGCTCGGCCCGTTCCTGCTGGTGGCGCGTGCCGCGCGCGAGGGCGCACCGTGCCCGAGCGACACGGAGATCGCGGCGACCTATGGCACCAGCTCGCTCGGCCGCGTCCGCCGCCTGCTCCAATATATCGAGAGCAAGGAGCTGTTCGTGACGCGCACCGACCTGTCGGGCAAGCGCTCGATCACCATCCCGCGACTGGGCTGGACCACCCAGCCGGCGGAGATCGGCAGCAGCTAGAGCCCGCGCAGCCAGGCTTCGGTTGCGTCGACATGCGTCACCGGGAGCATATGGCCGCCGTCGAGCAGCGCGACCGTACCGTTCTGGACATCCGACGCGGTCTTTCGGCCGTGCAACTCGGGATCGAGCAGCGCGTCCTGCCGGCCGTAAAGGATCGAGACCGGAATCGCGATTTCGCCATAGCGCGGCGCCTGGACCTGCATTGCCCCGGGTGCATGATCGATCTCGAAACAACCCATCTGGAAGCTCGCCGGGCGGATGGCGAGCGCGCCGCCGGCCTTGACCGGGAAATCCTCGGGCAGCGGATCGGGAGCGAAGACGGCCGTCGTCTTGGCCTTGCCGGTGCGCATTGAGAGCGGCACCGCGATCGTCCAGGCGATCAGCGGGCGAAGCGGCGCTGGTATCACCAGCCCCTTGAGCGGCGCGGGTGCTTCATCGATTGGCTGGGTGAGCGGGGCGATCAGGCCTAGGCCGCGCACCGCCTGCGGATGGCGCAGCGCCAGCGCCAGGCTGACCGCACCGCCCATCGAATGACCGACCAGCAAGGGCTTTTCCAGCCCGAACTTCGCGATCGCCGCGGCGACGGCATCGGCCTGTGCGTTCAGGTCGAGGCGCGGGCCGGTGAGCGTGGAATAGCCCCAGCCCGGACGATCCATCACGATGACGTGGTGATCGGCGGCGAGGCGGCCGGCGAGCGCATAGGTGAAGACGCGCAGCTGGCTCATGATGCCGTGGATCATCACGATCACCGGGGCATCGGCCGGGCCCATCTCGACGACATGCATGCGCACGCCGGGCACTTCGACCTGGCGGCCGTCCATCGGCACCCAGCGCTCGACCCCGCGCGCGACATAGCCGGACCAGAGAACGAGCGCAGCGATCACCACCGCCAGCGCAACCAGGAACCAGATCATCGCCCCTCCTATTCGGCGGGGACTTCCTCTCCGCCCTCGGCCTCACGCTCCTGCGCCTGCCGCGCCCACATTTCGGCATAGAGACCGTTTTTGCGCAAGAGCTGGGCATGCGTGCCCTGCTCGGCCACCCGGCCTGCCTCGAGCACGATGATCCGGTCGGCATGTACGACCGTGGAAAGCCGGTGCGCGATGACGATGGTGGTGCGGCCATGCTCGATCGCCTCGAGCGTCGCCTGGATATCCGCCTCGGTACGGCTGTCGAGTGCGCTGGTCGCTTCGTCGAGGATCAGGATCGGCGGGTTCTTCACCAGCGTGCGTGCAATGGCGACGCGCTGCTTCTCGCCGCCGGAAAGCTTGAGCCCGCGTTCACCGACCCGCGTCTCGAAACCGTCGGGCAGCGACTGGATGAAGCCGGCGATCGCGGCACCGCGCGCGGCGGCGGCGATTTCGTCGGGAGTCGCACCCTCGCGGCCATAGGCGATGTTGTAGCCGATCGTGTCGTTGAACAGCACCGTGTCCTGCGGGACGATGCCGATCGAACCGCGCAGCGACGACTGAGTCACGTCGCGGATATCCTGCCCATCGATGGTGATGCGGCCGCCGGTGACGTCATAGAAGCGGTACATCAGCCGTGCGAGCGTCGACTTGCCGGCGCCCGAGGGGCCGACCACCGCAACGGTGGCGCCGGCCGGAATGTCGAGATCGACGCCCTTCAGTATCTCGCGGTCCGGATCATAGCCGAAATGCACGCCTTCGAAGCGGACATGGCCGCTGGCGATGGCGAGCGGCACCGCGTTCGGCGCGTCCTTCACCTCGGCGGCGCTGTCGAGCAGGTCGAACATCGATCCCATGTCGATCACACCCTGGCGGATCGTGCGATAGACCCAGCCCAGCATGTCGAGCGGGCGGAAGAGCTGGCTGAGCAGCGTCGAGACCAGCACCACGTCGCCCGCGGTGAACTTGCCCGAGGACCAGCCGAAGACGACCAGCGCCATGCCCGCGCCGAGCATGGTGTTGGTGATCAGCGCCTGACCGATATTGAGCCAGGCCAGACTGTTCTCGCTGGTGGTCGCCGCGCGGGCATAGGCGGTGACGGCATTCTCATAGCGCCGCGCCTCGCGCTCCTCGGCGTTGAAATACTTCACCGTCTCGAAGTTGAGCAGCGAATCGACGGCATGGGCGACCGCGCCGGTATCGAGATCGTTCATCTTCTCGCGCAGCTTCGAGCGCCAATCGGTCACCCAGCGGGTGAAGGCAATGTAGAGCACGACCATCGCCATGGTGCCCGCGACCAGCCACACGCCGTAGCGCGTCCAGAAGATGCCGACCACGAGCGCGAGTTCGAGGATCGTCGGGGCGATGTTGAACAGGAGGAAATAGAGCATCGTGTCGATGCTCTTGGTGCCGCGCTCGACCACCTTGGTGATCGCGCCGGTGCGCCGCTCGAGATGGAAGCGCAGACTCAGCTGGTGCAGATGCCGGAACACATCGGCAGCGAGGCGGCGCGTGGCATCCTGCCCCACCTTCTCGAACACCGCGTTGCGGAGATTGTCGAACAGCACCGTGCCGAAACGGGCGAGCGCATAGCCGGTGACCAGCGCCACCACGAGCCAAACCGCGTCGCGTGACCCGCCCGCCATCCGGTCGATCGCCCCCTGCAGCGCGAAGGGCGCGCCATAGACCTGGACCAGCTTGGAGATGACGACGAGCCCGAGCGCGATGACGATGCGCACGCGCAGACCGGCCGCGTTCCTGGGCCAGAGATAGGGAAGGAAACGCCGCAGCGTGGCGAGCATCGGGCGCTCGCCGGCGGGTGCATCGGAATTGGAAGCCATCACGCGTGATTTGGGGCGCTCGGCGCCGCGATGCAACGGTTGGACGCGCGAGCCGTTGTTAACCTTTGAAGGAGGCGGCGATGGACCAGGTCTTCTATCTGCTCGCGATCATGGGTTGCAGCGACGACAATCTCGACTGCCGGCAGGCGCGGATCGAGCCCGCGCGCTACACCAGCTTTGCGCGTTGCCAGGAGGCGGTGGCCGATGCTTTGCGCCGCAATACCGACCTCGATTACCCGGTAATCGCCGGCGCCTGCCAGCGCCAGACGCCGGAAATGGCACGCCAGGGCGCCCCGAAACTGGACGGCAAAGGCCGCTAGCACCGCCTTCCCGTTTCATTTATGTTGCAGATGCGAAACTGTTCCGGGGGAAACGGAATGAAGCAGCTGCTTGGTGTCGTGGTAGGAGTTGCCGTAGGGATTGGGGTGATCCTGGGCCTGCGCTGGATCGGGATGCATTATGCGATCCCCGAGGATTTCATGCCCGGCATGAACCCATCTCCGCAGACGATCACCGTCGGCAGCTGGGCGCTCGGCGCGCTGGCAGGCGGCGTGGCGGCGGTGCGGATCGCCGGCACCCCAGCAAGCGGCTGGATCGTCGCGCTGCTGGCGATCGGCTTCGCGCTGATCCATAGCCTGATCGCGCCCCATCCGCTCTGGATGCAGTTCGCAGCAGTTGCGGCACCGCTGCTCGCAGGCGCCATCGTCTCCGGAATCGCGCGGCCGGCCTAGCCTCCGACCCGCTGGAGCTGCCAGACTTCTCCGTCGGCGGACTGGAGGACCAGCATATTGCCCTGGCGGCGCACCGCATAGACGTCGACACGCCCGGCTTCGCGCGTCTCATCGCCCGTGCCGTCGCAATCGAGGCTGAGCGCCCGGACGGACTCGCTCTTCAGCACCAGCCGGCCATCGGCATAGCCGGCCATGCCGTCGCGGCGCGTGCCTTCGCGGATCTCGCAGTCATTGGTCGGCGAAGCGGTGCGGCGCTTCTCGGTGGTCCATTTGAACCGGCCATCGGGCTGGATGCGCAGGCGGACCATATAATGGACCTGCATCGGCACTTCCTCGTCGCGCAGCACGGTGCTGGTCACCGGCCCCCGCCCGGTGACCATGCCGCGGCCGGCAAGCGAAGCAGTCGGCCGATCGCGGAGCACCGGCACGCGCACCAGCTGGGTGCGCGTGGACGTCTGATCCCATTGCCCGGCCAGTTCGGAAGCACCCTGGGGCGCATCCTGCGCAGCGACAAGCGCCAGACAAGCGAGCGGGAAAAGGAGGATACGCATGGCGAGCGGGTTCCCCCATCCGCGGGCGTTCGTCTTCCGTCCCGCGACCAAGCCGGCGGCGGCCGCGTTCAATCGGGACGCGGGCGGGTCCAGAGATCGGGATCGCGCGGTGCAGCGGGATAGAGATCCCGGCGGCGCAGCGCCTGCCACCAGGACCGGGCGATCCAGCCGAGCTTCTCGAAGCCCGACGTGGAGACCCGGTGATCCCATGCATGTTCACCGCGTGCGGCAACCTTCTCGGCAATCGCGCCATAGATGCCGGTCGCGGCGAGCACCGCCCAGGCCGAGCGAAAGCCGAGCTTCGGGGTGCCGACACGGGCGCTCGCGGCATAGTCCTCCGCTCCCCGCGCCAGCCGCCCGGCCAACACGGCAAGGCGCTGGCGGAAGGGCGGCTTCATGTGCTGGCCGGGCGGGATATCCATCTCGACCAGCCAGTCATCGGGCAGATAGCAGCGCGCGATCCGGTCGTCCGCCTCGATATCGCGGGCGATATTGGCGAGCTGGAAGGCGATGCCGAGATCACAGGCGCGATCAAGTGTCGCGTCGTCGGCGGGCGACACGCCCATGATGATCGCCATCATGCAGCCGACCGAGCCCGCGACATGATAGCAATAGCGATAGAGATCCACCTCGTGCCGGGGATGCCACTCGTCGGCGTCGAGCGCGAAGCCCTCTACCAGGTCCCAGACGAAACGGTGCGGGATGCCGGCCTCGGCCACGACGATGCGCAGTGCGTCGAACGCCGGATCACCGATCCACTGCCCATCCAGCGCCGCTTGCGTGAGCAGGCGGATGCGGGCGAGCCCCGCCTGCCTGTCGCTTTCGCTGGCGCCGTGGCCATGATCCTGGCCGTCGGCAAGATCGTCACAGGCGCGGCACCAGGCATAGAGCAGCCAGGCGCGCTCACGCATCCTGCGGTCGAACAGCCGGCTGGCGGCCGAGAAGCTGCCCGAACCGCGCGCGATCGATTCCTGCGCGGTCGCGACGAGCGCGGCACGCGAAGGAAGCGTGGAACTCACAGATCGCCGCGTCGCATCTGCACGATCGTCTCGACCGGCTTGGCCGCGACCATCTTGTCGAGCAGCCCTTCGAGCGTGCTGTCGACGATCAGCATGTTCTGGTGCTGCGGGCGGACGAAGCCGACCTGGCCCATATGCTCCCAAAACTCGACGAGCTTGTCATAATAGCCGGCGATGTTGAGCAGGCCGACCGGATCGGTGTGATAGCCGAGCTGCGCCCAGCTGAGCGCTTCCCACAGCTCGTCCATCGTGCCGGTGCCGCCGGGCAGGTTGATGAAACCGTCGGCGATGTCGGTGAAGCGCGCCTTGCGCTCGTGCATGGTAGCGACGACGTGCAGCTCGGTGCAGCCGCGATGCGCGACTTCGGCATTGACCAGCAGCTCGGGGATCACGCCGATCACTTCACCGCCCGCCTCCAGCGCCGAATCCGCCACCGCGCCCATCAGGCCGAGCTTGCCGCCGCCATAGACGATGCCGATGTTGCGCTCCGCCAGCGTGCGCCCGACATGGCGCGCGGCCTCGATATAGACGGGATCGGCCGGGCTGGCCGAACCGCAATAGACTGCGACGCGCTTCATATTCTGGTCTTTCCGAAAGTCATGGATCGCCCCGCATTCGGCCAGAACGCGCTTCGGGGCAAGTCGATCAGAGTCACTTCCCGTCCCCCAGCATCAGCGCCGCGGTCGCCTTGGCGCTGCCGACCACGCCCGGGATGCCCGCGCCCGGATGGGTGCCGGCGCCGACGAAGAAGAGATTGTGGATCGCATCGTCGCGATTGTGGGTACGGAACCAGGCGCTCTGGGTGAGGATCGGCTCGAGGCTGAAGGCCGAGCCCATATGCGCACCGAGATCGTCGCGGAAATCGGGCGGGGCGTAGCTGAACTTCGTCACGATCCGATCCTTGAGGTCGGGGATCAGCCGACGCTGGATCTCAGCGAGGATGCGCTCCTCGAGGATCGGGGCGATCTCGTCCCAATTGGCCGGGAACTTGCCGAGATGGGGCACCGGAGCGAGTGCGTAGAAGGTCGCATGCCCCTCCGGCGCCATCGCCGGATCGCTGGCGCTGGGATGATGGAGATAGAGCGAAAAGTCCTCGCTCAGCACGCCATGCTCGAAAATGTCCTCGAGCAGCCCCTGGTAGCGCGGGCCGAACAGGATCGAGTGGTGCGGGATGTCCGGAAAGGTCCCGCGCACCCCGAAATGGACGACGAACAGCGAAGGCGAGAAGCGCTTGCGCTGCAGGCGCTGCGCCGCGCGCTGGCTGGAACGCGAGCCCTTGAGCAGGTCGCGATAGCTGTGGACCACATCCGCGTTGCAGGCCACGGCATCGACCTGCAGCTCATAGCCGCTCATCGTCCGCACCCCGGTGACGAGATCGCCGAGCGTCTCGATTCGCGCGACCGGATCGCCGAGCCGGATCGTGCCGCCAAGCCGTTCGAAATGGCGAACCATCGCGGCGACCAGCTGATTGGTACCGCCTTCGGCCCACCAGACCCCGCTCTTGCGCTCCAGCTGGTGGATCAGCGCGTAGATAGAGCTGGCAGTCATCGGATTGCCGCCGACGAGCAGCGTGTGGAAGGAAAATGCCTGGCGCAGCTTCTCGTTGCGGATGAAGCTCGCGACCTTGGCGTAGACCGACCGCCAGGCGCCGTATTTGGCGAGCGCGGGCGCGGCGCGGACCATCGACATGAAGTCCTGGAACGCGACATGGCCGAGCTTCACATAGCCTTCCTCGTACACGCCGGCGGAATATTCGAGGAAACGGCCATAGCCGGCGACATCCTGCGGCTCGAGCCGGGCGATCTCGGCGGCAAGCGCATGATCGTCGTTGGAATAGTCGAAGCGCGTGCCATCGGGCCAGAACAGCCGGTAGAAGGGCGTGACCGGCATGAGCCTGACGTCATCGGCCATGCGGCGACCGGAGAGCTGCCAGAGCTCCTCCAGCACTTCCGGCGCGGTGATGACAGTGGGGCCCGCATCGAAGGTGAAGCCGTCGCGCTCCCAGAAATAGGCGCGGCCACCGGGCTTGTCGCGCGCTTCCAGCACCACGGTCTCGACACCCGCCGATTGCAGCCGGATCGCCAGGGCCAGCCCGCCGAGCCCGGCACCCACCACCGCGGCGCGCTTCACCGGTACGATTCCCGGATCGCCGACAGCGCGCGGCCGACCGGCACCGGCGGTTTGCCCGAGACGATGCGCAGCCGGTCGAGCAGGGTCGAATGGCCGGCATAGAAGCGGCCGATCAGCTGGGGATCGAGACGATAGAAGCGCTGCAGCACGCGGTAACGCTCCTCGGGTTCGGCGGCCTTGAACAACATGGCAGCCAGCATGCGGTAGAAATGGCGGCGGCGCCATGTCGATCGCGCGAAATCATGAAGAAGATTGTGCAGTGCGGCGCCACCGAGATCACTCGCCGCCGCGACCAGCGTGGCGGTGCGCACCGCATCGGGCAGGCTGTAGCTGGTCAGCGGATGGAAGAGACCGGCGCGAGAGCCTGCCTTGGCGACCTTGTCTCCGCCGGCACGCCAATACGCCTCGAAACTGCCGCCCATCACCACCGGCAGCACGCCGCCTTCCTCCCGGACGATACGATCGACCTTCCAGCCGCGCCCCTCCGCATAGGCATCAAGCCGGCTGCCGAGCAGCACAGGATCGAGATCGGGCGTGTCGCTGTAATAGGTATCCTCGGCGAAGACACCGGTAGTCGAGAAGGGCAAGGCGTAGAGGAAGCGATAGCCATCGAGCTGCTCGACCGTCGCGTCCATCACCACCGGGCGCTCGAGATGATGCTCGCCGCGCAATTCCAGCTCGCGGCCGTAGAATTTCTGCCAGCCGCAATGGAGCATCGAGAGATCGCCGGGGCCACGGCAATCGATCACCCCTTTCGCCTCGATCCGGTCGCCATCGGCGAGGAGGACGGCGGTGGGCGTGACTTCGGCGACGTCGCGCCGGGTCATCACCGCCTGCTCAGGCAAATCGCCGCGGACGACCTGGTCGAACCGGCGCGATTCGATCGAATAATAGCCGGTGCGCAGCGTCCGCGAGACCGCGGGAAAGGCGACGTCATAGCTGCGCCAGCCATGGCAGATCAGCGGCGCGGTCAGCCAGCGATCGGCCGGCGCGACATCGCTGGCGAAGAAGGACCAGAGATGGTTGCCCCCGATCCGGCTGCCGCCCTCGACCATGCGGACATCGACATCGGGCCGCCGCCGGCGCAGCGCGAGCGCGATCAGGCCGCCGGCAAGTCCCCCGCCGACAATCGCCACGTCGCAGTTGATCGTTGCGGGCATGACACAGGCCTAACCCAGCGATTCGCCCGATTCCAACAAAAATGCCCCTCCCGCACGAGACGGAAGGGGCAGGTGTGGTGGGAGCGACCGCGATGCGGCCACGCACGGAGCGCGGAAGGGTGTCAGGCGGCCTTGAGCAGCGGCCATTCGGCAGCCATCGCCCGGGCGACCGCGGGCCGGGCGCGCATCCGCTCGCGATAGGCGGCAAGCACCGGCCAGTCGGCGAGCGGCACCTTGCTGAACTCCGACCAGTTGAGCACCGCGACCAGATAGGCATCGGCGACGGTGAAGCGATCTTGGAGGAATTCGCGGCCTTCCAGATGCTTCGACAGCACGGTGAAGGGCCGGGCGTGGCGGGCGCGCGCCGCCGCCTGCTCGGCCTCCGAATAGTCCTTGCCAAGGATCGGCATGTACACCGCCTTGTGCAGCTCGGTGCTGACGAAGTTCAGCCAGGCGAGCATCCGGTAATGTGCGTCGGAAAAGCCGGTGAAGCTGAGCGCACCCTCGGGCGCCAGCTCGGCGATATAGGTGAGCACCGCCGGCCCTTCGGTGAGGACGAAACCGGTGCCGGTCTCGATCGCCGGAACATAGCCCATCGGCGAAATCTCGGTGAAGTCCCTGCCATCGGCCAGGCGTAAATCCCGGGGCACCTGGACATAATCGGCGTCGAGCCCGGCTTCTTCCAGCGCGATGCGCGCCGCCAGCGAACAGGCGAAGGGGGTGAAATAGAGCTTCATGACGAGTCTCCCTTGTATTTTTGTACGATCTCGCACAAAAATAATCGGGTCAAGGAATTTAATGCGAACCGATACAAAAATAGCCAGCCGGGGCCGTGGAAGGCCGCGCAAGTTCGACGAGGAAGCGGTGCTGCGCGCCGCGCTCCAGCGCTTCCGCACGCTCGGCTATTCGAACACATCGCTCGACGACCTGGCCGAGGCGACGGGAGTGAACCGGCCGAGCCTCTACGCCACCTTCGGCGACAAGAAGGCGCTGTATCTCGCCGGCCTGGCGCGCACCCATGCCAGCGTCGACGCGACCTTCCGGGCGCTCCATGAAGCGGCCTATCCGCCCGAGAAGATGCTCAAGGCACTGTTCATTGGCGCGATCGAGGGGTTCCTGACCGGCGAGGACGGCCCCTCGGGCTGCATCGCGGTGAATACGGCCGCGACCGAGGCGGTGACCGATCCGGACATCCGCGCGGCCCTGGCGGCGTTTGTCGCATTGCAGGATGGCTGGATCGAGAAGCTGATGGCGCAGGCCGGCAGCGCGGATCCGCTGGGCGATGCGCAGATCGCCTCCTCGGTGATCCATTCGCTGAGCACCCGAGCCCGCGCCGGCACGCCGCGCGAGGAACTGATCCGGATCGCCAAGAAGGCGACGGCACTGCTGCTCGGCTAGACTGCGGCGTCCAGAATCGCGCGGGCGCGCTCGACATCCTCGTCGTCGACCATCACCCGAACCGGGATCAGCAGGTACGAGCCGTCGGCGATGCTGGTGCCGGCATCGAACACGAAGCTGGGGATGTCCTCGTCCTCCAGCCGGCCCTGGACGATGAAAGCTTCCTGCCGGTCGAACCGGCCGATCTCGACAAGCGCCATCAGACGGGTTCCTCGCTGGGATTGCGTACCGGCAGGCCGTCGATGCTGTGGGTGCGCACCGCATATTTGGCGAAGCGCGCCGAGGCGCCGTGCTTGACATGATATCTGCTGAGCGTCTCGCGCTCCCGATCGAACGTCATGTGCGGCACTGCCCAGCCGCAGCTGCTCTGCGCGCTGTCCACGCTGACATCGAAGATCTGGCGGGTACCGGGCAACAGCGCGAAATGCGCGGCCAGCTCGGCCCATTCCGGATCCTGGGGCAGCAGGGGCTTGCCATGGCCATAGAGGCGCAGGATCAGCGCGGGACTGTCAAAGGCGCAGAACATGATGGTGATGCGGCCATCGGCGATCAGGTGCGCATGCGTCTCGTTGCCTGAGCCGGCAACGTCGAGATAGGCGACGCGGTTGGGTCCCAGCACGCGGAAACAGTCCATGCCCTTGGGGCTGAGGTTCACCCGGCTTTCAGGCGCCGCCGTCGCGACGAAGAACATCGGCTGGCGCGCGATGAAGGCGCAGTGATCGTCGGTGAGCGCATCGAAGAACTCGGCCATGCCGCGTTTCTAGACGATCCGCGGTTTGCGGGGAACACCCGGCGAGCACTCCAGATGCGCACGATCCCATTTGCCGAGATCGGCCGCGGCATCATAGGTCGACTGGAGAAAGCCGAGCAGCATCGCACGCGGGTCCTCCGCGGTACGGACGGCATCATAGTCGAGCAGCCATTCGCCGAGGCCGTTGTCGAAATAGGCCGGGGCCGGCACTTCGGCATCGGCATAACCCTCGGGCGCCGGATAGCCATAGGCGTAGAAGGCTGGTTTCGGAAACGCGTCGCTCCCCGGCCAGAAACCGGCGCTGGCTTCCTCATGGCTATAGGCTTCGCAGGTCACCGCATCGGGCAGGCCGGGGAATCCGCCCGGGTGCTTCGGCGCGGTGCGGCCCGAGAAGCGGGTGACCGCGAGGTCGAAGCTGCCCCAGAAGAAATGGACCGGGCTGGCCTTGCCGAGGAAACCGGTGCGGAACTGCCGGAAGACCCGGTCGATCCAGAGCAGCGCCCGGTGGAAGTCGCGCACCGCTCCGCCATCCCAGGGGCGCTCCGCGGTGTCCTCGACAAAGGGCACCGGATCGGGGACTTCGCTCGGGACGCCATTGAACGCCACCGGCGTGCCCAGCGCGGCCAGCGCGGCGACCAGCGCGGCGTGGAAATCGGCGACGCTTCCGGGCCCGAGCGGGATGCTCGCCTCGCCGCCGCTGTCAGTCGTAAGCCGGAGCTCGCTTTCGAGCAGGTCGAGATCGAGCTGCAGCGTGGCATCGTCGCACGGGATCGGCCCGGTCGTCAGACCCCAGGCCATCGGATAAAGCACGACATGCCAGCTATGGTTGAGCCAGGGGGTATGCGCGAGGCGGACCTTGCCGATGATCTGGGTGATCAGGTGAAGGTGCTGCGCGGTACCGCGCCAGCTGGTCCAGTCGAGTTCGGGAAGCGCCTGGTTCATGCCCATTTCCTATCCGATCGGCCCGGCGAACAACAGCTTCCACCCCGCGACGATAAGCCAATGCGTGCAGACGCAGGGCCAGATGCTGCCAGTCGCGCGGTAGAGGCGCGCGAGCAGAGCACCGAGCACCGCGACGATCATCAGGAAGCGCGAGTCGAGGAATATCGCCGACCAGGGCGGGCCGAAGGTCAGTGCCTGTAAGGGGTGCCAGAGGACGAACATGCCGACCGCCAGTGCCGCCTGCCATAGCGGGAAAGGGCGATCCGGCGGCGGGACGATCAGGCCGCGGAAGACCAGCTCCTCGCCCAATGCCGGAACCAGCATCAGGGTGAAGAAGACGCCCAGCCAAGGAAGGCCGAAGGGCATCGGATCGAAATGGGCGAGGCCGGTGGCGAAGGCGAGCAGTGCGATGAGGGGCAGCCCCCAGAGCAACTCCCGCCCCACTGCACGCCAGCCACGCGCATCCGGCCAGGTGACGAGCGCCGCGTGGAGGCGACGCCCGGCCCGGATCACGCCGCGGTGCCGCCCACCGTCAGCCCGTCCACCAGCAGCGTCGGCTGGCCGACACCGGCCGGAACGCTCTGCCCGCCCTTGCCGCACATGCCGACGCCTTCATCGAGCGCGAAATCGTTGCCGATGCCGGTGACCTTGTTGAGCACCGTCGGCCCGTCGCCGATCAGCGTCGCGCCCTTGATCGGCGCGCCGAGCTTGCCGTTCTCGATCAGATAGGCCTCGGTGCAGGAGAAGACGAACTTGCCCGAGACGATATCGACCTGCCCGCCACCGAACGACTTGGCGAAGATGCCCTTCTTCACGCGGCTCAGCAGCTCGGCGGGATCGTCCTTGCCGCCCTTCATGAACGTGTTCGTCATGCGGGGCATCGGGGCGTGCTGGAAGGATTCACGACGCCCGTTGCCGGTGGGCGAAACCCCCATCAAACGCGCGTTCAAACGGTCCTGCATATAGCCTTTGAGGATGCCGTCCTCGATCAGGATCGTCTCGCGCGTCGGCGTGCCCTCGTCGTCGATCGACAGCGAACCGCGACGATCCGTCAGCGAACCGTCATCGACCACCGTCACGCCCGGCGCCGCAACCCGCTCGCCGATCCGTCCCGAAAAGGCGGAGGTGCCCTTGCGGTTGAAATCGCCCTCGAGCCCGTGCCCGACCGCCTCGTGCAGCAGCACGCCCGGCCAGCCCGGACCGCACAGCACGGTCATGTCGCCCGCCGGCGCATCGACCGCGTCGAGATTGACCAGCGCCTGGGCCAGCGCCTCGTCGATCGCGCGGTTCCAGGTCTCCGGCTGGAAGAGGTTGTCGTAGAGCGTGCGCCCGCCCAGCCCGAAGCTGCCCGTCTCGCGCCGGCCATTCTGTTCGACCACGATGCTCACATTGAGCCGCACCAGCGGACGGATATCGGTGGCGATGAAGCCGTCCGGCCGGACGATCTCGACCACGCTCCACGAACCGGTGAGCCCGACCGAGACCTGCTGCACCCGCGGATCGCGCGCCCGCGCCGCCGCGTCGATCGACTGGCAGAGGTTCACCTTGTCGGCGAAGGGCACCAGATCGAGCGGATCCTGATGCGTGTAGAGATGGCGGTTATTGCCCTGGGGCGGCGGCGCCTTGCCGGCCTTGCCCGGCTCGATCAGCGCCATCGTCTCCGCCGCGCGGCGGATCGCGGCGGGCGTGATCTCGTTGGCGTGCGCAAAGGCCGTGGTCTCGCCCGACACCGCGCGCAGGCCGAAGCCCGACTGGGTATCGAACGACGCGGTCTTCAGCCGGCCATCGTCGAAGCCGAACGCCTCGGTCTTGCGATACTGGAGATAGAGCTCGCCATCCTCGGCGCTGGCCAGCGCCTCGGCGGTGAGCTTCGCGGCCGTCTCGGGATCGAGGCTGTCGCGATAGATGTAGCTGCGCGGATCGGTCGGAATGCTCATCCGGGGAATATAGGTCGCTTCGGCGAAGAGTCACGTCGGCGAGAGCGCAACATAGTGCGCCCCTTACGTTCCCCGGCGAAGGCCGGGGCCCAGTCTCGACGCCAATCGAGAGCACGGTCCGCCCTCACAACGCGCATTGCAACTGGGCCCCGGCCTTCGCCGGGGAACAGCTGAAACAACAATGCGCCGGATTTGTGCTTAGACGCTCGCGCCAGCCGGGTGATCGGGAAGCTGGCTCTGGTCGGCGCCGTCGGCCGGGCCGCCGATCAGCACGAAGCGGCGATCGCAATAGCCGCAATCGACATAGCCATGCTCGTCGATCTGCAGGAACACGCGCGGATGGCCAAGCGCGGCGGGCAGGCCGGGGCCGGTGCCGTCACAGGCGACGCGGGCGGAAGCGGTGCGGATAAGCTCGGGCAGGTGCGCGGTCATGCCGCGCCTATAACGCCGCGCATCGCCGCTCGCAACGCACAGCATGACCCGGCGGGATGACAGCGTGGTGGCTTATCCCCTATAGGCACCCCCGCGTCGAGAAACGGAAGAGGTATGTCCCCTACCCTGGAGATCGTCGCGCCCGCGCCCCGCGAGGCGGCGCAGCTTACCATCGTGCTCTGGGCCGCCGCCCTGTCGGTGATCGTGCCGGGCATCGCGGTTTCCGGCCAGATGGCGGGCCTGGGCGAATGGATCACGCTGATCTGGGGCACGCTGGCGGCGATCCTGCTCGCATCGCTGATCTATCTCGCGCTGCGCTGGGCGAGCGGCCGGCCCTTGTGGATCGCGCTGCCGCTGGGCCTCGCCGCCTTGCTGGTCACCGCGCTGCTCCAGATGGCGGCCGATTTCGGCGGCCAGTTCTTCGTCCATGCCTTCATGGACACGCGCGTGCCCGATCATTCGCCGCAATCGCTGCTGCTGGTGACGGTGATCTATTTCCTGATCGACGGCTGCACCGCCGCGCTGTTCGTGATCCTGGGCACGGTGCGCCGTATCCGGCTGCGCGAGCAGGAGCTCGCCGCCGCCCGCGTCGCCGGGCTGGAAAGCGAGCTCAACCTGCTGCGCCTGCAGCTCAACCCGCATTTCCTGTGCAACTCGCTCAACGCCATCTCCAGTCTGATCCTCACCGAGCGTATCGGCGAGGCGAACCAGATGGTGGAAGGGCTGAGCGGCTTCCTGCGCGCGACGATGGACCTCGATACCGGCATGGTACCGCTGGCCGACGAGCTGGAGACGGTGGAACGCTATCTGGAGCTGGAGGGCGCGCGCTTCGGCAGCCGGCTCCAGGTGTCGATCGCCGCCGAGCCGGGGATGCTGGGCCAGCAGGTGCCGAGCTTCCTGCTCCAGCCGCTGGTCGAGAATGCGATCAAGCACGGCGTGGAAGCCACCGCCGGCGATTCGACGCTCGACATCGCGGCGCGGCGCGAGGGCGATGCGCTGCTGCTGATCGTGGAGAATCGCGGCGCCGGCCCCCGGCGCCCCCCTTCCCGCCCCGGCCATGGCATCGGCCTGGCCAACACCAGGGCGCGGCTGGGCATGCTCTATGGCGCCGCCGCCCGGCTGGACGGGGCGCCGATCGAGCAGGGCTATCGCGCGACGATCCGGCTGCCGCTGGCCGAGGCAAACGCAGCGGTCCACGCCGCCTGACCTTTGCCGCGGGCGCGCAAGCGTCTATGCGGCGGGCATGACTCAGGCGGCCATTGCGATCGACTCTCTCTGCAAGACCTATCAGGGCGGCAAGCGCGCGCTCGACGGCGTGACCTTCGACGTGCCGCGCGGGCAGATCTTCGGATTGCTCGGCCCCAATGGCGCGGGCAAGTCGACGCTGATCAACATCCTGGCGGGGCTGGTCAACAAGACCGGCGGCACCGTGTCGATCTGGGGCTTCGACATCGATGCGCACCCGCGCAACGCCAAGGCGAGCATCGGCATCGTCAACCAGGAGATCATCTTCGATCCCTTCTTCACGCCGAAGGAGACGCTGGAGATCCAGGCCGGGCTCTACGGTGTGCCCCGGGACAAGTTCGACGCGATGGCGCTGCTGCGCGCCGTCCACCTCGAGGACAAGGCCGACGCCTATTCGCGCACGCTCTCGGGCGGGATGAAGCGCCGGCTGATGGTCGCCAAGGCGATGGTGCATTCGCCGCCCGTGCTCGTCCTCGACGAACCGACCGCCGGTGTCGACGTCGAGCTTCGCCAGCAGCTCTGGGCCTATGTCCGCGAGCTCAACCAGCGCGGCGTGACGGTGGTGCTGACCACCCATTATCTCGAGGAAGCCGAGCAGCTGTGCGACCGGATCGCGATCATCAACCACGGCAAGCTGATCGCCAACAAGCCGACCCGCGAGCTGGTGGGCATGGCGCAGGAAAAGGTGGTCGAAGTCACCGTCGACCGCGACGTGGCGACGGTGCCGGACAATGCCTGTTTCCAGAAGGTGGAGATGAAGGGCGAGCGCACCCTGGTCATCACCTACCGCAAGGACCAGGCGAATGCCGGCGAGGTGCTGGGCGCGGTGCAGGGCGCGGGTCTCGGCATCGTCGATGTCTCGACGCGTGAGGCGGATCTGGAGGACGCGTTCCTGAACCTGACCCGGGCGGCGAACGGCTGACGCCGCCTTCGTGCGCGAGGCCCGTTGCAGGGCCTCTGCCCGGCAACGGGCCAGTCCGCCCGCCTCCCGCGCCTTGCCGCGGCAGCCATATGCCGAAAGCGGCGTCCCGCCCCGGCATGCCGATGGTCAATTACTTCCCGCCGCCGGGAATCCGGTCAAGACTCCACCTCAGCAAGACCAGAAGAACGCTACCCAAGAACCACTTATAACTAAAACTACCAAGCGCGACTGCAATAGAAACACAAATAGTCATTTGAACACCTCGCATAATACATAAGCAATTCCTTTGCTTATTTTTGGAAAACAGCAGAAGCATTCTGCCTAAGCTGCTTCCGCATAATACACCCTCCACAGCAGACGATTCCATATCTATTTTCGAGTTGCTCAATCCGGCGATACGCGGCCGGATGCAGGGAGCCGGGCTGGGCATCGTCGACGCCTCGATGCGGGAGGCGTATCTGACGGGTTCCTGGACCTGACCCGGGCGGCGAATGGGTGAGGCTTCGCCCCTGTTCCCCGGCGAACGCCGAGGAGCGGGATTGCTTCTAACCGGCAATCCGCACGTCCCATTTCCGGAACTCGATCAGCCAGTCGGGTACGCCGGACAGCCACATTTCCGAGCCCAGCTCCATCAGCATACCGGCATGGAGGTCGAAGCCGGCACGGCTGATCTCGATGATCGGGGCGAGGCCGTTGCCGGGGACGACCCAGAGCAAGTCGTCGGGGCCGATCCGCGCGGCGAGCGCGGCGCGGGCGAAATCGGGGCGCTCGTGCTCGAATATGGTTTCGTGAATGTGCGGGATCGCGCTCCAGTCGAGATGGAACATACCGGCGGGAACGAGGTCGCCGCGCCAGTCCGGCCGGTCCTCGTGGTCGCGGTAGCGCAGGCGGAAGGGGGTGCCGGCGGCGGCGAGCTTCTCGTCATCGCCCCACAGGGCGGCGCGCTGTTCCTCGCGGCCGATCCGCCCGCGCATCGCCTCGCGCCGGGCGGCGATCTCGCGGCGCTTCGCCTCGTCCATCAGCGGCGCCGGTACCGGGCGAAGAAGGCCCACATCGCGTCATTGTCCGCCGCCCAGACATGGCCGGCGCCACGCGTGATCCGGCCGGCGACTTCGGTGCCGGCGCGGCAGTTCGCATAGCGGACCTCGTAGAGCTTGTCGGTCAGGTCGCGCTGGACCGGGCCGGTGCGGCACAGGTCGAGATCGGCCCAGCGGCGCAGCGCCGTCGCCATCGTATATTGCCAATAGCCGGCACCACCGCCCTGGATCGGATTGGTGCCGTCGGCATCGCCGGCAAAGGCGATCACCGGCATCGGCCGGGACGGCTGGCAGGTGGCGGGATCGGGGACGCGCTTGTCGCTCGCCAGCGGATTGCCGGCGCGCAGGCCGACCACCGGGGCGATCGCGGCGAAGCGCGCGGCGGCGACGCAGCCGAGCCAGCTGGTCATCCGGCCGCCGCCCGACAGGCCGGTGGCATAGACGCGGCTGGTATCGATGCAGCGATTGGCGGCGAGCCAGTCGATCGCCTTGCCGAGAAAGGCGACGTCATCAGCATCGCCCGGGCCGGGGATCCTGCCCGAGACGGTGGGGACGCCGGGAATGTTCCAGACATAGCCCTTTTCCAGCGGGATGCCGGCATCGGGGGCGAGGACGATGAAGCCATGCGCGTCGGCCGCGGTGGCGAGCTTCGAATTCTCCAGCATCGCGGCACCCGTGCCGCCGCTGCCATGGAGCAGCAGGACCAGCGGCGCCGGACGGGCGCGGGAGAAGCCGGTGGGGAGATGGAGCATCGCGGCGCGGCCGGTGTCGCCGATGCGCAGCTGCACCGTCTGGCCGACGGCACCGAGCGTGCAGCCCTTGGCGGCCGCGGGGGCCGCGCCGAAGGCGGCCAGGGCGGCCATGACTAAACCCAGGCTTTGGCGGCGCATGTCTCTCTCCCGTTGCAGCACCCCTGCCTAACGCCTAGTCCGGGCAGGAACCAGCGGAAGAGACATGTCGGACGATCCCCATAGCAGCGACGTTCTTGTGATCGGATCGGGTGCGGCGGGGCTCACCGCCGCGCTCAACCTGGCCCAGCGTTTCAAGGTTACCGTGCTCGCCAAGGGCGGGTTCGCCGAGGGCTCGACCGCCTGGGCGCAGGGCGGGATCGCCGCGGTGCTCGAGCCCGGCGACACGTTCGAGAGCCATATCGAGGACACGATGATCGCCGGCGCGGGGCTGAACGATCGCGCCACGGTGGAGATGGTGGTCGAGAACGCACCGGCGGCGATCCGTCGGCTGGCCGAGCTGGGGGTGCCGTTCAACACCGAGGGCGGCGCGCTGCATCTGACTCGCGAGGGCGGGCACAGCCATCGCCGCATCGTCCATGTCGACGACGCCACCGGCCTGGCGGTGCAGACGGCGCTGCTGAAGGCGGCGCAGGCCCATCCGAACATCACCCTGGTGCCCGACCAGGTGGTGATCGACCTGGCGACCAGCCGGCATGAGGAGCGCTATTCGGGCGCGGGCAATGTCTGGGGCGTCTATGCCTTCAACCGGGCGACGAACCGCGTGGAGCTGTTCACCGCGCGGGCGACCGTGCTGGCGACCGGCGGCGCGGGGCGGACCTATCTGTTCTCGACCGCGCCGAGGGGCGCGACCGGGGACGGCATCGCCATGGCGTGGCGCGCGGGCTGCCGCATCTCGAACATGGAGATGATGCAGTTCCACCCGACCTGCCTCTACAATCTCGAGGTCAAGAACTTCCTGATCACCGAGGCGGTGCGCGGCGAGGGCGGGCGGCTGCTGCTGCCCCCCGATGCCGGCGAGGAAGCGGGCAAGCGCTTCATGCCGGAGTTCGATCCCAGAGCCGAGCTGGCGCCGCGCGACATCGTGGCGCGGGCGATCGACCATGAGATCAAGCGGCTCGGCCTCGACTATGTCCATCTCGACATCAGCCA
This sequence comes from Sphingomonas sp. NIBR02145, assembly GCF_027359115.1. Lineage (NCBI taxonomy): Bacteria > Pseudomonadati > Pseudomonadota > Alphaproteobacteria > Sphingomonadales > Sphingomonadaceae > Sphingomonas > Sphingomonas sp. NIBR02145. The sequence goes on from NZ_CP114791.1 coordinate 3,357,940, forward strand.
TATGGGCGCCGAGTTCGTGAAGCATCACTTCCCGACGATCCATGCGCGGCTGCTCGATCTCGATATCGACATGACGCGGGAGCCGATCCCGGTCGTCCCCGCCCAGCATTACACCTGCGGCGGCGTGATGGTGGACCGCGACGGGCGCACCGACCTGCCCAATCTCTATGCGGCGGGCGAAGTCACCCAGTCCGGACTGCACGGCGCCAATCGCCTGGCGTCGAACTCGCTGCTGGAATGCTTCGTGTTCGGCGAGGCGGTGGCCCGCCACATCACCGCGCACTGGGACGCGCTGCACCCGGTGCCGGCGATCCGGCCCTGGGACGAGAGCCGGGTCACCGATTCCGACGAGGAAGTGGTGATCAAGCAAAACTGGACCGAGATCCGGCGCTTCATGTGGAACTATGTCGGCATCGTGCGCACCACCAAGCGGCTCGAGCGCGCGGCGCACCGGATCAAGATGCTGCGCGAGGAAGTGGCGGACTATTACGGCCATTTCCGGGTGACGCCCGACCTGATCGAGCTGCGCAACCTGCTGGAAAGCGCCGACCTGATCGTGCGCTCGGCGCTCCACCGCAAGGAGAGCCGCGGGCTGCACTACAACCTCGACTATCCCGAGACGCTGCCGCAGGCGGTCGACACGGTGCTGGTGCCCTGAGCGGCAAAAGGATCTTCTGGGGCCTAAGCGCGAAGCGCGTCTTCTGGAGCTCGCTCCTGCTCGCGGCGGTGCTGCGCGCCGTCGCTTCCGTGCCCTTCATGGTCGGCTGGTTCGACGAGATCTGGCAATATCTCGAGCCCGCCTGGCATCTTGTCGCCGGGCCCTGGGTGCAGACCTGGGACTATCGCGCCGGCCTGCGCAGCTGGCTGATTCCCGAGCTGCTCAGCCTGCCGATGGGGCTGGGGCACGCACTGTCCCCCGATACGACGCTGCACCTGTTGCTGGTGCGGTTCACCCTGGCGGCGCTCTCGCTGGTGATCGTGGGCGCGGCGGTGGCGCTCGGGCTCAGGCTGTCGCGATTGCACGGGATCGTTGCCGGATTCGTCGCGGCGACCTGGTTCGAGCTGGTTTTCTTCGCCCCGCGCGCGCTTTCGGAGCCGACCGGGCTGGCGCTGCTGATGGGCGCGGTCTGGCTGCTGCTCGCGCGGGACCGGCCGGGACCTCGCCAGTTCGCCCTTGCCGGGCTGCTGATGGGGCTCTGCTTCGTCGCGCGCATCCAGTACGCCCCTGCCCTGCTCACCCTGGCGATCCTGACCGCGCGCGGGGACGGGCGCGGCGCCTGGCTGCCGATGATCGCGGGCGGCTGCGGCGCGCTGGCAGTGGATGCGCTGGCCAATCTCGCCATGGGCGCCGTCCCCTTCCGCTGGATGATCGAGGCGGCGCGGATCAACATCGTTGAAGGACGCGCCAAGGCCTATGGCACGATGCCGGTCACCGGCTATTTCGCGCTGATCACCTGGTACTGGACCCTCGCCGCGGCGCCGATCCTGCTGCTCGCCTGGGTCGGGGCGAAGCGCTACCCGGCGCTGCTCTGGATCGCGCTGGTCCATCTCGGTTTCCACTCGCTGATCGGCCACAAGGAATATCGCTTCGTGCTGGCGAGCACCGCGCTGCTGGTGATCCTGGCGGCGATCGGCAGCGCCGACCTGTTGCGCCGCGTGCCCCGCCGCCGGCTGGCGCTGGCCACCGCCGGCACGCTCTTGCTGTGGGGCGGGACCTCGGCGGCGCTGGCCATGGGGCATTTCCGCCCGAACTGGACGATGGAGAGCGATCTCGCCGCCGCGCTGGAACGTGCCGGCCGGCCGCCCGCGACCTGCGGCCTCGCGCTGTATCGCCCGCGCGACACCGTTGCCGGCGCCTATGCGCTGTATCGGCGCGATACCCCGATCTATGTGATCGGGACGCCGGCGGAAGCCCGGCGGCGCGCCGATGCATTCGACGTAGTGGTTGCACCGCGTACGCATGTCGCCGAGCTGCCCCGCCAATATCGCCTCGAAAGCTGTGCCGCGCCGGGCATCACCGATGCGCCGGGCTGCGTCGCGCGGCGCATCGGCAGCTGCACGCCGGATCCGGCCGCGACCAGTCTCAACGCCTGGCTCGCCGCCGGCGGCAATTGAAACCTCAGGATTTTCCCTGCGTTCTGGCCAAAAAGTGCGTCCGGTTTCCGCGATGTTCACGCTTCACCGCTACAAGACTGGCATTCGTCGCAACCCGGGATAGCGCGGCCTTTCGCGATACGCACATCCGCTACATGATTCCGAACGGGTAAAGGGTCGGGTAAAAGTGTTTAAGTTCGAGGACTTCTCGAGATTTCAACGGGCAGTGACGATCGCGGGCCTCGGCCCTGCGATGCTGGTCGGCTGCACGGTGCACGGGGATCCCTCGCTCGCGACCTTCGCGCCCGCCAGCTACGGCGTGAGCCTGGCCTTCCCCTGGGAAGGCAGCGCCAAGCCGACCGCAGCCACCTGGAAGCCGAGCAGGCCTGCACCGCAGGGGCTGGTCAGCGCGATCGACGGCATCACCCGCAATTTCGACGGCCTGGTCGGCGTGGCGGTGACCAATGTGCGCGACGGCTGGATCGTCACCTCGAACGACGCCGCGCGGCCGATGCCGCAGCAGAGCGTGTCCAAGCTCTGGGTCACCATGACGGTGCTCGACCAGATCGACCAGGGCAAGATCCGCCTCGAAGACCCGATCACCATCACCAGGGCCGATTTCACCCTGTTCCACCAGCCGATCGCCGCGCTGGTCAAGGGCGACCAGGGCTATACCACCACGGTCGGCGAGATCGTGCGCCGCGCGATGCAGATGAGCGACAACACCTGCAACGACAAGCTGCTCCGGCTGGTCGGCGGGCCGGACGCCATCCGCGCCTTCCTGGCGCGCAAGGGCATCACCGGCGTGCGCTTCGGCCCCGGCGAGCGCCTGCTCCAGGCAGGCACTGCCGGGCTGGAGTGGAAGCAGGAATATTCGATGGGCAACGCCTTCATGGTCGCCCGCTCGCGCCTGTCGCCGGCAGTCCGGCTCGCGGCCTACGAATCCTATGTGAAGAATCCGCCCGACGGCGCGGCGGCTGCCGGCATCTCGGTGGCACTCGCCCGGCTGAAGCGCGGCGAACTGCTGTCGCCGGCCTCGACCGCCTGGCTGATCCGGACGATGGATGGCGCCAAGACCGGGCGCTACCGCGTGCATGGCGCGGTGCCCGCCGGCTGGGTCTATGGCCACAAGACCGGGACAGGCCAGGACCTTGGTTCGCGCACCGCGGGCTTCAACGATGTCGGCATCCTCACCGCGCCGGACGGCACTTCCTATGCGCTGGCCGTGATGATCGGCGACACTCGCCGCCCGATCCGCGAGCGCCAGATGCTGATGCAGCAGGTGGCGCAGGCGATCGTCGCGCATCATGGCAGCACGCCGCCGGTGCAGGACACTGCCGATCCGGCGTGGAAGGCCTTCACCAGCGGCAAGTAAGTTCGGGCGCAAGCAGCGGAAGGCGCGCGGGGCCGCAACCCGCTAGCCCGGCGCCATGCTTGACCGTTTCGACTGGACCGCGATCGCCGCATCGCTCGACACACAGGGCTGGGCCGTGCTGTCCGGCCTGCTCTCTCCCGCCGAATGCGCCGGAACCGCCGCGTTCTACGATGCGGAAGCCGGCTTCCGCAGCCGGGTGGTGATGGCGCGGCACGGCTTTGGCCGCGGCGAATATCGCTATTTCGCCTATCCGCTGCCGGACATCGTCGCGCAGCTGCGGACCGGGCTCTATCCGCCGCTCGCCGCGATCGCCAATCTCTGGAACCACCGGATGGGAATCGAGCAGCGTTTCCCGCCGGCGCATGGAGATTTTCTCGCGCGCTGCCACGAAGCGGGGCAGCGCCGCCCTACCCCGTTGCTGCTTCGCTATGGTCCGGGCGATTACAACTGCCTGCACCAGGACCTGTATGGCGAACATGTTTTCCCGCTCCAGCTCGCGGTGCTGCTCTCCGCGCCGGGTGAAGACTTTACCGGCGGCGAGTTCGTGCTGACCGAGCAACGCCCGCGCATGCAATCGCGTGTCTCTGTGGTGCCGCTACGCCAGGGCGATGCGGTGGTCTTCGCGGTCAACCAGCGCCCAGTGCGCGGCAGCCGGGGCGATTACCGCGTGGCGATGCGTCATGGCGTCAGCGAAATCCGCGCCGGGCATCGGCATGTACTCGGGGTGATATTCCATGATTCGGTGTAATCTCGACTCGCCAGCGTAACGAAAGCGCCGGATAGTCCCTGAAACTTCCGGGGGAGCTCGTCGCGTGGATATCCGGCTCAACTTCATCAACAGATCGAACGACACCCACAACACGCAGGTACTGTTCTATTCGGAGAACCTGCCCCCTGCCCAAGCGGGTCCCGCAGCCGCCTGGAAGGTGATTCGCAATTGCGGGCCGGGCAGCAATCACCCCTTCACCGTTCCGGCGGCTTCGCAGATCAGCTATCTCGACAGCGACGGCAATTATACGCCGCGCCTGCCGGCCGAGCCCGGCCAGAGCTTCACAGCGACCTTCACCAATGCCGGCGACACGATCCAGATGACTGGTCCGGCGAGCAACCCCCAGGCAATCGAGCTGATCAATACCCTGCCGAGCGGGGCGATCACCGCGCAGATCTACAAGGACGGCAGGCTATATTCGGGCGGTGCCGTCATCCATCCGGGGGCAAGGGCCGAGTTCGTGCTGGAACCCCGGCTCTGGATCGGCACCTTCTCCCATATGACGCCGGCGGATTCGCCGGTTCCGATCAGCGTGGCGCAGGACAATAGCGAGATCTCGCTGCTCGGCATCGCCAGCGCCGATATCGTGATGACCGGCAGTGGCCCGGGCGACGAGGCCTCGCCCTTCCAGTTCACCCTGCAAAATATCGTAATGGCCTGAGGGGCTTTGTTCGGCGCACCGGCTCGGCTATCCCGGCGCGGCAATGCCTCATCTCTATCTCGTCGATGGCTCCGGCTATATCTTCCGCGCCTATCATCGGCTGCCGCCGCTCACCAACAAGCATGGCGAGCCGGTGGGTGCCGTCTATGGCTATACGACCATGCTGTGGAAGCTGGTCGACACGCTGAACAAGGCCGACGGCCCGACTCACATGGCGGTGGTGCTCGACAAGAGCGAGCACACCTTCCGCAACGAGCTGTACGACCAGTACAAGGCGCACCGCCCGCCGGCGCCCGAGGATCTGGTGCCCCAGTTCCCGATGATCCGCGACGCGACGCGCGCCTTCTCGCTGCCCTGCATCGAGGAAGCCGGCTGGGAAGCCGACGATTTGATCGCCAGCTATACCAAGGCGGCGCTGGCCCAGGGCTGGCAGGTGACCATCGTCAGCTCCGACAAGGACCTGATGCAGCTGATGACCGATCCGTCGGTCGACATGCTCGACACGATGAACAACCGGCGGCTGGGCCCGGCGGACACCGAGGAGAAGTTCGGCGTCGGCCCCGAGAAGCTGGGCGAAGTGCTGGCGCTGATGGGCGACAGTGTCGACAATGTTCCCGGCGTGAAGGGCATCGGCCCCAAGACCGCCGCCAAGCTAATCCAGGAGTTCGGCACGGTCGAGGCGGTGCTGGAGGCGGCACCGGCGATGAAGCCGTCCAAGATGCGCGACAATCTGATCGAGCATGCCGATATGGCGCGGCTGTCGCACCAGCTGGTGCAGCTCGCGAGCGACGTGCCGCTGCCCGAGCCGCTCGAGGATTTCGCGCTGCAGGGCATCCCGGATGCGCCGCTGCGCGCCTTCCTCGAGCATCACGGCTTCCGCACCCTGCTCAACCGGCTGTCGGCGGTGGCCGAGGCGCCGGTCGAGACGCATGAGACGCCGGGGCTGGAGGAAGACCCGCCCTGCAATCACGACGGCTATGAGACGGTCACCGACGAGACCGCGCTCGATCGCTGGATCACCATCGCCAGGCATCAGGGCTGGGTCGCGATCGATACCGAGACGACCGGCGTCGATGCGACGCGCGCCGAGCTGGTCGGCGTGTCGATGGCGCTGCACCCCAACCTCGCCTGCTATATTCCGCTCGGCCATGGCGGTACCGACATGTTCGCCGAGAAGCCGGTGCAGATCGATCGCTCGGTGGCGATCGCCAGGCTGAAGCCGCTGCTCGAGGACCCCGCGGTCCTCAAGATCGGGCACAATCTGAAGTACGACATGATCGTGCTGGGCCGTGTCGGGATCGATGTCGCGCCCTATGACGACACGATCGTGATGAGCTTCGACCTCGATGCCGGCCTGCACGGCCACGGCATGGACGAACTGGCGGCGACGCACCTATCGCACAGCTGCATCGCCTACAAGGACGTGGTCGGCACGGGGAAGAACCAGCTCGGCTTCGGCCAGGTCGATCTCAAGGCCGCCACCCGCTACGCCGCCGAGGATGCCGACGTCACGCTGCGGCTGTGGCGGCGCTTCAAGCCGCGGCTGGCCTATGAAGGCTCGACCCGCGTCTATGAGATGGTCGACCGGCCGCTGGTCTCGGTGATCGCCGGCATGGAGCGCGAGGGCATCAAGGTGGATGCGCAGGTCCTCCACAAGCTCTCGACCGACTTCTCGCACCAGATCGCGGCGCTGGAGGAAGAGATCCACGGCATTGCCGGGTTCAAGTTCACCATCGGCAGCCCCAAGCAGCTCGGCGACGTCCTCTTCGACAAGATGGGGATCAAGGGCGGGCGCAAGGGCAAGTCCGGCGTCTATTCGACGGATGTCAACGAGCTCGAGCGGATCGCGGCGGACAAGGATTCGCCGGGCCGCGAGATGGTGCTCAAGGTGCTCGACTGGCGCCAGCTCACCAAGCTCAAGTCGACCTACACCGATGCGCTGCAGGCGCAGATCAATCCGGCGACCGGCCGCGTGCATACGAGCTATTCGCTCACCGGCGCGCAGACCGGGCGATTGAGCTCGACCGACCCCAATCTCCAGAACATCCCGATCCGCACCGAGACCGGGCGGCAGATCCGCGATGCCTTTGTGGCGGAGCCGGGCAATGTCATCCTCTCGGCCGACTATTCGCAGATCGAACTGCGGCTGGCCGCGCATATCGCCGACGTGCCCGCGCTGCGCGAAGCCTTCGAGCAGGGCGAGGACATCCACAACCGTACCGCGATGGAGCTGTTCGGTGAAGTGAACCGCGACACCCGCGGCCGCGCCAAGACGATCAACTTCGCGATCCTCTACGGCATCTCGCGCTGGGGCCTGGCCGGGCGGCTCGACGTGACGCCCGACGAGGCGCAGGCGATGATCAACCGCTATTTCGAGCGCTTCCCGGGGATCAACCGCTACATCGCCGACACGCTGAGCCTCGCCAAGGAGCGCGGCTACACCACCACTTTGTTCGGCCGGAAGACGCACTTTCCGCGGCTCAAGGCCTCCAACCCGAACGAGCGCGCCGGCAGCGAGCGCGCGGCGATCAATGCACCGATCCAGGGCACCAGCGCCGACATCATCAAGCGCGCCATGGCGCGGATGGGCCCCGCCCTGCTCGAAGCGGGGCTGCCCAATGTGAAGATGCTGCTCCAGGTGCATGACGAACTGGTGTTCGAGCTGCCCGAGGGGGATGTGGAGGCCGCCAAGCCGGTCATTCAGCGGGTGATGGCGACCGCGGCCGAGCCGGCGGTGAAGCTGACCGTGCCGCTCGGCGTCGAGATCGGCGTGGGCCCGAGCTGGGGCGCGGCGCATTGAGCGAGGCCGTGATCGCGCCTTCGGGCGGTGAGGACATCAATGCGCTCGCCAAGGGCGGGCGGACCAACATGCTGGGCTTCATCATCCGGCTGGTCGCGCGCCTGCCCTTCCTGTTCATCGCGGGCCGCGCCTATGGCCCGGACATTGTCGGCCGCTACGCGATCGCGGTGCTGGTGATCGAAGTCGCCGCGCTGCTCGCCACGCTCGGCCTCAAGCGCGGACTGGCCCAGGCGCTCGCCCGCACCGACCGGCCCCATGCCCATGTCGTATGGGACGCGATGGTGGTGGCGCTGATCGCCTCGCTGATCGCCAGCGGAGTGCTGGTCCTCTTCCCCCAGGCGATGTTCCCCAACAGCCCGGTGACCGGGCTCGAGCCGCTGCTCGCGCTGGTGGTGCTGTGCCCGGCCCTGTCGGACGTGGCGCTCTCGGCCTGCGCCTATCGCCACAATATCGGCGCCGCGGTGACCGCGCGGGCGATCATCGAGCCCTGGACGATCAGCATCGCTGCCTGGGGCTTCTCCTATGTCTCGGCACGCGATGGGCTGCTTTACGCCTATGCTCTGTCGATGATCGCCGCGCTTGGTGCCTCGATCGTGCCGTTCGTCAAGGATTACGGCCTGCCGCATGGCTGGCGTCCGCGGCCCTCCTCGATCTGGGGGCTGGCGCGCGCCAACGCCCCGCTCGCCGGCGCCGACGCGATCGAATGGGCGACGCGCAATGTCGATCGCTTCATCCTCGCGCTGCTGTTCAGCCCGGCGGTGGTCGGCGTCTATTACATGGCGCAGCAGGTCGCCTCGGTGCCGCAGCGGCTCAAGTCGAGCTTCGATCCGATCCTGGGGCCGGTCGTCACCAAGGCGCTGGCCGAGGGCGACAAGGTGGCGGTGGCCAAGCAGGTCCGCCAGGTCGGCTTCTGGGTGACCAGCGCGCAGGCGGCACTCGCCGTGATGTTCTCGATCCCCGCCGAGGGCGTGATGGGGCTGATCGGCAAGGAGTTCGTGATCGGCGCGGGTGCCCTGTGCATCCTGCTCGTCGCCGAGGTGCTCGCCTCGACCGGCGCGGTCTGCGAGACCGGGCTGGTCTATATCGCCCGGCACAAGAACCTGGCGATCTCGGTCTGCGTGCTGCTGCTGCAGATCGTGCTGAGCTTCGTGTTCGTGGTGGTGGCCCGCGAAGAGGGTTGGTCCGAGCCGATCCAGGCCGCCGGTCCCGCATTGGCGCTGGCGGTGTCGCTCACCATCGGATCGGCGGTGAAGGCCGCCCTGCTCTACCGCCTTACGGGTGCGCCGGTCGTATCCATCCGGCCGAGTTTCTTCGCGGCGATCGCGATCGCCTGCCTGGTCGGCAGCGCGTTCACTTCGTTGCCCAAAAGCGCCGAATGGGCCGAGCTGAGCTTCGGCATGCCGGCGATCCTGATCACCTATCTGTTCGTGATCATCAAGTTCGGCTTCGGCCCCGAGGACAAGGCGCTGTTCCGCAAGATGCCGCGCGCGGGCGAAGCGACGCTGCCGACCGAAGAGAAACTGTAAGCCCCCTCCCCCGAAAGGGAGGGGGGAGATCGGATCAGTGCCGGAAGTGGCGCATGCCGGTGAAGATCATCGCGAGGCCGGCTTCGTCGGCGGCGGCGATCACTTCGTCGTCGCGGATCGAGCCACCCGGCTGGATCACCGCGGTCGCACCGGCTTCCACCGCGGCCAGCAGGCCGTCGGCGAAGGGGAAGAAGGCGTCCGAGGCCACGGCCGAGCCGATCGTGCGGGTCTCGTCCCAGCCTGCCTTCTCGGCGGCGTCCTTGGCCTTCCAGGCTGCGATGCGGGCGCTTTCCAGACGGTTCATCTGGCCGGCACCGACGCCCGCGGTCGAGCCGCCCTTGGCATAGACGATCGCGTTCGACTTGACGTGCTTGGCCACCGTCCAGGCGAACAGGCAGTCGGCGAGTTCCTGCTCGGTCGGCTGGCGCTTGGTAACGACCTTGAGGTCGCCCGCGTCGATCCCGCCATTGTCGCGGCTCTGGACCAGCCAGCCGCCGGTGATCGACTTGGCCATCAGGCCCGGGCGCTTCGGATCGGGCAGGCCGTCGGTGAGCAGCAGGCGCAGGTTCTTCTTGGCGGCGAACAGCGCGAGCGCCTCCTCATCGGCCCCCGGCGCGACCACGACTTCGGTGAAGATCGAGGTGATCTGCTCGGCCGTAGCGCGATCGAGCGGGCGGTTGACCGCGATGATGCCGCCGAACGCCGAAACGGTGTCGCAAGCAAAGGCAGCCGCATAGGCCTCGGCCAGCGTGTCCGCGCTCGCCACGCCGCAGGGATTGGCGTGCTTGACGATCACCACGCTCGGCGGGCCATCACGGAATTCGCTGATCAGCTCTAGCGCCGCGTCGGCGTCGTTGTAATTGTTGTAGCTCAGCTCCTTGCCCTGCACCTGGCGCGCCTGGCCGATGCCCTGCGCCGCCGGGCCGGTCGCGGCATAGAAGGCGGCCGACTGGTGCGGGTTCTCGCCATAGCGGAGCGCCGCGCCGCGCTTGAGGCTGAGGTTGAGCATCTCGGGGAAGGCCTCGCCCTGATCGGCGAAGGCGAACCAGCTCGAGATCATCGAGTCATAGGCGGCGGTGGCGGCATAGGCCTTGGCGGCGAACTTGCGGCGCTGCTCGAGCGTCGTCGTGGCACCGTGCACCAGCGGATAATCGGCCGGATCGGTGAGGATCACGACGCTCTCATGGTTCTTCGCGGCCGAGCGGACCATCGACGGGCCGCCGATATCGATATTCTCGATAATCGTCTCGCGATCGGCGCCGCGCGCCACGGTCTGGGCGAAGGGATAGAGGTTCACCACGACGAGATCGATCGCGCCGATTTCATGCTCGGCCATCGAGGCCTCGTGCTCGGCATTGCCGCGCACCGCGAGCAGGCCGCCATGGACCTTGGGGTGCAACGTCTTCACCCGGCCGTCCATCATCTCGGGAAAGCCGGTGAGATCGGAGATGTCGCGAACGGCCAGCCCGGCATCGCGCAGGGCAGTGGCGGTGCCGCCGGTCGAGACGAGCTCGACACCCTGTGCGGCAAGCGCGGTTGCGAGTTCGACGATCCCGGTCTTGTCGGAGACGGAGAGTAGCGCACGGCTGATCTTGATCTGGTCCATGCGGCATGCCCCTCTACGGATCGGGGCGGTGCTGGCAACCCCTAGTCGTCAAGTTCGACGCGGATGCAGGGGATAAAGTCGCCCCCGCCCTCATCGCGGCGGTGCCAGATCTCGACGACGTTATAGTGATGGAAATAGCCATCGGCCTCGATCGCAAGATATTCGCCGATACGGGGAAGAAAGCCGAATTCGCTGGTGAGGAACGGCTCAAGGTCGTCCTTGCCCTGGAATATCTCGACCCGCGCCACCTATTTCGCCCTGTGAAACAGCCAGCTCACATTGGCGCCGCCCGCCAGCGATTCACCGGTAATGACGAGCTGCTTGGTCGCCATCGGCTTGCCGGCGCCGTCGATCCAGATCGAATCCTCGAACGCCAGCGAACCGCCCTTGCAGCGGAACTGCCAGAGATGGCCGCTCGGCAGGCGCAGGATCGCGGCCTGCCCGTCCGCAGTCGGCGAGATCTCGACCTGGGGGGCGAGGTGGAAGCGGATCGCGAAGGGCGTGTTGGCCTTGCGCTTCCGCTTGTCGGCGGGGAGCAGCATGTCCTCGCCGCGCACGTCGCGCCCGTCGCCGCCCAGCGCGATCAACCGGCGATGGGTGAAGCCGAGGCGGCGGACATAACCGTCATGGCTGGCCTCGACCCGGCTGCCATTCTCGCTCTCGGTACGCGCCAGCTCGACTTCGACGACGCCGCGGCCAAGCGAGCCGTCGGGATGAATCGCGGTGGAGTTGCTGTCGGCGAGCACCAGCGTGGAGTGCGCGGCAGTGGTCCGCAGCCCTTCGGTGAGCGCGTTCGGCAACGAAGCCGTCGCCATGTTCGCGCCACCGCAATTGACCACGATCCGGTGCGGTCCGTCGGAAAGCTCGAAGGCAAGCGTCGAGGCGCAACCGCCGGCGGCAAGCCGGGCGAGCGGCGGCGGGGCCGCATCGATGATCAGCACGGTGCTGCCGGCGTTCAGCCGCTGATAGCCCCATTCGCGCGCCTGCTTGAGCGGGCGGGTACGCACACCGGTCGCCTCCACGACCTGCTCGATCATCGCGCCGGAAACCGGGGCGCAGCCCTGCCAGCTGCCCAGCCCCTTGTCGCCATGGCAGACGCCGAGCAGCGCGGTGACCATGCGGTTCAGCGCCGAGGCGACAAAGGCGGGCGGCTCGAGCCGGCGCGCTTCATAGGCGTTGGACAGGATCGCCAGCAGCTGCACCGCGTCGAGCTGGCTCCAGGGCGAGCGGCCGACGGTGCCGCCATCGTCGAACATCGACTGTTCGAGCGCGCGCTTGAGCCCGGTCTCGCCGAAGGAGCGGCGCGGATCGCCGCCCGGGATCATCAGCCCGGCGACGAGCACGCCGCACCAGGCCGCGATCCGCCCCGGTCCAGGGGCGACGCGATCGGCGGCGCGGTCGAGGTGGCGCGCGCCCTTGGCCAGCGCGTGGAGCACCGAGGAGCGATAGACGAGGTCGTTGGCCGAGAGGATCAGCGGCGCATGCGCCGTCCAGGCGAGGATGCGCCGGCCGACCAGATCGGCCCGCCATGCCGGCTCGGAAACCTTGTCGCCATGTGCCGACAGCCAGCGCTGCATCAGCGCCTCGGCGATCGGCGCGGCGGTGACGCGGGTGGTGACGCTCGACAGGTCGCGCAGCCAGCCAAAGCCGTGGAGATACTCGCCCATCGCCACCGACCAGTCCGGCCGGGCGAAATCGAGACTGGCGATCGAGCGCTGCTCGCCGCGGAAGCAGACGGCACCGTCGAGCAGGGCATTGCCGCGCTCGACATCGCCGAAGAACGGGTCTTCGCCAACCGCGATCAGCTTGAGGGGGTGCCGGCCCTTCAGGCGCATATTGTGGAGCGGGCTCCGCCAGGCGAGGCGCTGGAAATGTTCGGACAGCCGCTCGGCGAGGCTGAGGCCGCGCTCGCCGCCGGTGCGGATGAGCCGCTTGCCCTGCTCGACTCCGTCGGCCCCGGAGTCGATCGGTTGGTCATTCACCCGCCTCGTAGCGCGGCGATGTTCGCCGCGTACTGACCCGGCCCGCCGGTGAAGGTCGCGGTGCCGGCGACGAGTGCGTCGGCACCTGCCGCGATCGCGCGCGGTGCGGTCTCGCGATCGATGCCGCCATCGACCTCGAGGTCGATCGCGCGGCCGCTGGCATCGATCCGCTTGCGCAACTCGGCGATCTTGCCGAGCTGGCTCTCGATGAACTTCTGCCCGCCGAAGCCGGGGTTGACGCTCATCACCAGGATCAGGTCGATCATGTCCATGACATAGTCGACCGACTCCACCGGCGTGGACGGATTGAGCACCACGCCGGCGCGCTTGCCCAGGCCCTTGATGGTCTGGAGCGTGCGGTGGAGGTGCGGGCCTGACTCGGGATGCACCGAGATGCAGTCGGCGCCCGCATCGGCGAAGGCCTGGAGCATCGGATCGACCGGCGCGATCATCAGGTGGACGTCGAACGGCTTCGCGGTGTGCGGGCGGAGCGCCTTGATCACCGCCGGGCCGATCGTGATGTTGGGGACGAAATGCCCGTCCATCACGTCGACATGGATCCAGTCGGCGCCGGCGGCGTCGATGGCGCGGACTTCCTCGCCCAATTTGGCGAAATCGGCGGAGAGGATCGAAGGTGCGATGCGGACGGCCATGACAAAGCCTTAGGCACCCCGCGATTCGCGCGCAACCTTATCAGGCCATGCGGACCAGCCGCGCGATGAAGAAGCCGTCCAGCCCGCCGGCATCCGCCAGCATTCCCGGCAGCAACCGCAGCGTTCCATCTTCCTTCGCATGCACGCCCTGAGGCAGCTCCTCCGACGCGATCGGCGCAATTTTATATCGCGGGTCGCGCAGGAGGAAGGATTCGAGCTGCTCTTCGCCCTCCGACGGTTCCAGCGAGCAAGTCGCGTATACCAGCGTGCCGCCGGGCCTTACCCAATCGGCCGCGCGGGCGAGCAATTTGCCCTGCAGCTCGGCCATCTCGCGGATCAGGCTGGGCCGTACCCGGTGGAGCACATCGGGATGGCGGCGGAAGATGCCCGTCGCGCTGCACGGCGCATCGAGCAGGATCGCATCCACCGTCCCCGAAGGCACCCATTTCAGGAGATCGGCCTCGACCACCTGCGCTTCAAGACCGGTGCGCTCCAGATTCTCGTGAAGTCGCGCCAGACGACTTTCCGACACGTCCACGGACGTCACCTGCCAGCCCGCCGCCGCCAATTGCAGCGTCTTGCCCCCCGGCGCCGCGCACAGGTCGAGCACCGTGCCCGCGCCCTTGCCCAAAAGCCGCGCCGGCATCGAGGCGGCGAGATCCTGCACCCACCAGTCGCCCTCGGCATAGCCGGGCAGCATCGCCACCGGCCCCTTCTCGTCGAGACGAAGCTGGCCGGCGATCAGGCTGGTGCCGGGCAGATCGGGCACGACCGCGGGATCGCGCAGCGTAAGGTCGAGCGGCGGCGGCACCGCAATCGCGCGCTCGGCATCCTCGATCATCTGGTCGCCCCAGGCGGCGTGCCAGCGCAGCGCCACCGCATCGGGCAGCGCCGGCGGCTCGGGCAGGGTCACGCCCTGGCGGACCAAAGTGCCGAACACGCCATGGACCAGCTTGCGCGGACCGCCATCGACCAAGGGCAGCACGGTGGAGATCGCGGCATGGCCCGGCGTGCCGAGCGCCAGCGCCTGCACCAAAGCGATGCGCAAGGCGAAGCGCGCCTTGGCATCCTCGGGCAGCGTCTGCTTGGTCGCCGAATCGATCAGCGCATCGAGATCGGGCAAGCGGCGCAGCACTTCGGCGGCAATCGCATGGGCAAGCCCGCGATCATTGGGCGCGAGACCCTGCGCCGCCGAATCGAGCGCCTGCTCCAGCGCCAGCCCGCGCCGGAGCACCGCATCGAGCAGCTTCAGCGCCGCGCGACGGGTGGGGACGCCGGGGCCATCGGGCGCGGACTGGCGGGGATTGGGGCGACGTGGGGGCTTCACTTGACCTCGTGGATTGGAAGGACGATCTGCAGCCTATGGCCCAGCGCCCCGCAAATGTGAAACCGCCTGCGTATCTGACGCCCAGCCCGCCCGTGCCCAAGCCCGCGCCGGCGGAGAAGGAGCCCGATGCGCTCGACCCGACTCGCTATGGCGATTGGGAGCGCAAGGGTATCGCCGTCGACTTCTAGCATGTTCCCCGGCGAAGGCCGGGGTCCCGTTGCCATGTCGTTCGAGAGGTTCCCGCGCCATCGACAGTGCGCCGAGACTGGGCCCCGGCCTTCGCCGGGGAACTGGGCCGGGGAACTGGGTGGTGGCTGACCCAGAACTTCTTCTTCCTCTTCTTCCTCGTCATCCCCGCGAAGGCGGGGATCCATTGCCGCTGAATGCAGTGAGTCTCACCAAAACCAGCCAGAATGGATTCCCGCCTTCGCGGGAATGACGGAATTTGGAAGCAATTGAGGAAGGTTACTCCCCCAGCGCCGTCAGCAGCTTGAGCACCGTGTTCCAGTTGCGGCCGGTATTGGCGTGGGCGAGCTTGGCCTTCTGCATCGCGGGAATCAGGTTCGAGCGGGCCTGGCCTTCGGGGAAATCGGTGAACAGCTCACGGCCGAGGATCACCATCCGCTCGGGGCCGTCATGGCTTTCGAGGAGCTTGTCGATCGCCGCCTGGCTTGGCGGTTCGCGGTGGAAGGTGACGACGAGAAAGCTCGGGCGCTCCTCGGCTTCCTTCGGGAAGGGATTGGCCGCGACCAGCGTCGCAAGATCGGCGCGATTGCGGACATAGACATCGGACTTGAGCCCGGTCGCCTTTTCCAGCGCGGCATGGAGATCGCGCTCGAGTGCCTCAGGCGTGGCGTCCCCCGCTTCGAACACGACATTGCCCGAGGCGAGGATCGTCTTCACCTGGGTGAAGCCGAGCCCCTCGACCACGGCCTTCAACTCCGCCGATTTGAGCTGGCGCTTGCCGAGGTTGATCCCCCGCAGCATCGCCGCCCATTTCACAGCTTTTCTTCCCGCAAGGGGCGGCTGAGCAAGGCTTCGACCACCTTGGCCACCGGCGCGCCTTCGAGCAGCGCGTTGACCGCTTCGGTGACCGGCATGTCGACCCCGGCATCGCGGGCGGCTTCGCGGAGGACGGGCGCGGTGAAGGCACCTTCGGCCACGGTCTTGCGATCGGCCATCAACTCGGCGGCGCTCCGGCCCTGCCCCAGCCCGAGGCCGAGCGAGAAGTTGCGCGAATTGGTGGAGGAGCAGGTGAGGACGAGATCGCCAAGGCCCGACAGGCCGGTGAGCGTTTCCGCCTGGGCACCGCGGGCCATGCCGAAGCGGGTCATCTCGGCAAAGCCGCGCGCGATCAGCGCGGCGCGGGCGTTGAGCCCGAGCCCGGCGCCCTCGACCACGCCGCAGGCGATGGCGAGGACGTTCTTGACCGCGCCGCCGATCTCCGCGCCGACGACATCGTCCGAGCCATAGGTGCGGAAGGCCGGGCCGGCGAGGCGATCGGACAGGCGCGTGCGCAGCGCCTCATGCTCGCAGGCGAGCGTGACGGCAGTGGGCTTACCGGCGGCGACCTCGTGCGCGAAGGTGGGGCCGGAGAGCACCGCGAGCGGGGCATCGGGCGCGACCTGGTGCGCGACTTCGCCGACCAGCAGCTTGGTGCCGGCCTCGATCCCCTTGGCGCAGAGCACCAGCAGCGTGTTGCCGACCGGGGTTTCGGACAGGACCGCGCGGACATGCTGGGCGGGGGCGACGACCAGCAGCGCTTCCATGCCGGCCAGATCGGCGAGGTTGCCGGTGGCCCGGATGCTCGGGCTGAGCGGGACGTTCGCCAGGAACAGATCGTTGCTGTGGCGCGCGTTGACGCTCTCGACCACTTCCGGCTCGCGCGCCCAGAGCAGCACGTCCTGCTCGCCGCGTGCCGCGACCTGGGCGAGCGCCGTGCCCCAGGCACCGCCGCCGATGACGCCAATCTTCATGCCTTTACTCCCGCACCACGGACCTTTTCCGCATCCGGATCGAGCGGCCAGCGCGGCCGCGCCGCCACGTCGAGCGGATCGCTGAAACCGGCGAGGAAGCGTTCGGCTCCCGCCCAGCCGATCATCGCCGCATTATCGGTGCACAGCCAGAGCGGCGGCGCGACGAAGCGCAGGTTCGATTCGACGGCAAGCTGCTCCAATGCGGTGCGCACCGCCTTGTTCGCGGCGACCCCGCCGGCGACGACCAAAGCGGTCGCTTCGACCCGCTCGATGGCGCGGCGGGTGCGATCGATCAGGCAATCGACCACCGCCTGCTGGAAGGACGCGGCGATATCCTCGGCGCTGTAGAGGCCGACCTTGCGGGCGACATCGCTCTTGAGGCCGGCGAAGGAGAAATGCGGCTCGGCCGAACCGAGCAACGGGCGGGGCAGCGGCACCGCCTTGGGGTTGCCGCGCGCGGCGGCTTCCTCGACCGCCGGGCCGCCGGGAAAGCCGAGGCCGAGCATCTTGGCGGTCTTGTCGAAGGCTTCGCCGGCGGCATCGTCGATCGTGGTGGCGAGACGCTGATATTTGCCGACGCCCTCGACCAGCAGCAGCTGGCAATGGCCGCCCGAGACGAGCAGCAGCAGATAGGGGAAGTGGAGATCGGGATCGGTTAGGCGCGGCGACAGGCCGTGCCCTTCGAGATGGTTGACCGCGATCAGCGGCTTGTTGCCGGCGAGCGCCAGCGCCTTGCCGGTGACCAGGCCAACCATGACGCCACCGATCAGCCCGGGGCCGGCGGTGGCGGCGATCGCATCGACATCGGCGAGGGTGACGCCGGCTTCCTCGAACGCACCCTGGATCAGCGGGCCGATCGCCTCGACATGCGCGCGCGCCGCGATTTCGGGGACGACGCCGCCATAGGGACGATGCGCGGCTTCCTGGCGCGCAAGCTTGTGCGCCAGCACCTGCCGATCGGTGGTGACCAGGGCGGCGGCGGTTTCATCGCAACTCGATTCGAGGCCGAGGATCAGGGCCATTGTGTTCTCTTCATGCTCCGTTGGTTGCGCATCTAGGGTGTCGCGGGGCGATTGTCGAAGTGGCGGGGGGATTTTGGTGGGTGTGGGGCGTCTTGCCCGCAGCGATCGTCATCCCCGCGCAGGCGGGGATCCATTGCCGCTGCGTTCGGTGAGACTCACTTGGGCCAGCCAGAATGGATCCCCGCCTTCGCGGGGATGACGGCGGAGGGGTATACGCTTCAATATCAGCCGGGGAAGCAGTTTGGAGCAGCCGCTTCGACAAGCGGCGCATCAGCCGGTAAGGCATTTCGCATGACCGTTTTCAAACTCGGGACGCGGGGTTCGCCGCTGGCGCTGGCGCAGGCGAACATGGTGCGCGATGCGCTGATGGCGACGCATGGCCTGCCCGATGCCGCCTTCGAGATCGTCGTGATCAAGACCACCGGCGACAAGGTGCAGGACCGCGCGCTCGCCGAGATCGGCGGCAAGGCGCTGTGGACCAAGGAACTCGACCGGGCGCTGCTCGCCGGCGAGATCGATGCCTGCGTCCATTCGATGAAGGATGTCGAGACCTTCCGCACCGACATGATCGCGATCGCCGCGATGCTGCCGCGCGCCGATGTGCGCGACCGGCTGGTGGGGGCCGAATCGATCGACGCGATCCCGCAGGGCGGCGTGCTCGGCACCAGCTCGCCACGCCGCGCCGCCCAGGTGCGGAAACTGCGGCCGGACCTCAGGACGGTGCTGTTCCGCGGCAATGTCGATACGCGGCTGGCCAGGCTGGCCGCCGGCGAGGCCGATGCGACGCTGCTGGCGGCGGCGGGGCTGGCGCGGCTGGGACGTCATGACGTCGGCGTCGAGATCCCCACCAATGTGATGCTGCCGGCACCGGCACAGGGCGCGGTGGGCGTGGAAATCCGCGCCGACGACGCGCATGCCCGCGAGCTGGTAGGCGCGATCGACGATGCGGTGACGCATGGCTGCGTCTCCGCCGAGCGGGCGCTGCTCGCGGCGTTGAAGGCCGATTGCCATTCGCCGGTGGCGGCGCTGGCGACCATCGAGGGCGGCATATTGACGCTCGAGGCCGAGCTGCTGAGCGAGGATGGCACCGCGCATGTCCATGGCGCGATCGAAGGCGCGCCGCTCGACCATGACCTGCCGGCGGCGCTGGCGCGCGACCTGCTCGAGCGCGCGCCCGAAACGGTGCGCCGCCTGTTCGAGGGATGAGCCGGCCGATCGCCGTGCTCCGGCCCGAGCCCGGCAACCGCGTGACCGCGGCGGCGATCGAGGCGGCAGGGCGGACGGCGATCCGGCTGCCGCTGTTCGCGGCGGCACCGGTGGCGTGGGACGCGCCCGATCCGGCCGGGTTCGACGCGCTGCTGCTGACCAGCGCCAATGCGCTGCGCCACGGGGGCGGCCAGCTGGGCGGGCTGCTCGGGCTGCCGGTATATGCGGTGGGGCGGGTGACCGCCGAGGCCGCGGCGCGGGCGGGCTTCCGGGTGGCGCATGTCGGCGAAGGCGGCGCGGACGCGCTGGTCGCCGCGGCCGAGGCGGCGGGGGTGACCCGGGCGCTGTGGCTGGGCGGGCGCGAGGCGGTGTTGCGGGCGGGCGGCGTCGTGACGCGGGCGATCCCCGTCTATGCCAGCGCGCCGCTCGACGTTGCGCCCGGGCAGGCGGTGCGGCTGCGCGGCAGTGTGGCGCTGGTCCAGTCGGCGCGGGCCGGGGCGCGGCTCGCCGAGCTGGTGGCGCCCGACCACCGCGCGATCACCAGCATCGCCGCGATCAGCGCGCGGGCGGCCGCGGCGGCGGGCACCGGGTGGCGGCGGGTCGAAGTCGCCGGCGACATGCGGCCGGACACGCTGATCGCGCTTGCGCTGCACCTCGCCGATTGACCGGGCGGGTGCGGGCAGCGATTAAGGGCATATGAGCGACGAGACCCTCGCGCCCCAGCCGCGCGTGCCGTGGTGGCGGAGCGCCAGCCTGATCGGCACCATCGCCTTTACCGCCGGCATCGGCGTGAGCATCGGCGCGGTCGGCCTGGCCGGCGGATTTTCCCCGCGCGCGCCGGCGCCCGCGCCGCTGCCCGCGCCTGCCAGCGTGTCCGTGCCGGCGCTGCCGCCGGGCACCGATCTGGCGACGCTGGCGGCGCGCGAGACGATGCTGGCGGGCAAGCTCGACCAGATCGAGCTGCGCATCCGCGATTCGGAGGCGAGCTCGCGGGGGGCCGCGGCCTATGCGACGCGGGCGGAACGGATCCTGGTCGCCTTTGCGACGCGGCGCGCGATCGAGCGCGGCCAGCCGCTGGGGCCGCTCGAGGGGCAGCTCAAGCAGCGCTTCGGCGAGCGGAACGGCGAATCGGTCGCCGCGATCCTGCGCGCGGCGGCACAGCCGGTGACGCTGGAGGATTTGCGGCTCGCGCTCGATACGCTGGCGGTACGGCTGGCGAACGATCCCAACGACAGTTTGTGGAACAAGGTGCGGCGGATGCTCGGCAACCTGGTGGTGCTGCGCCAGGCCGATACGCCGAGCCCGCTGCCGGCCGAGCGGCTGCGCCGGGCGCGGCGCGCGCTCGATCGCGGCGATGTCGAGGCGGCGCTGGCGGAAGTGGCGCACATGCCGGGCGTGTCGAGCGCCGAGAGCTGGACCGCGGCGGCGCGGCGCTATGTCGCGGCGCGGGTGGCGCTCACCGATATCGAGCGGGCGGCGATGGATACGCCGCCGCCTGCGCCCCCGGCGGGATAGCCGCATCCTATACCCCATGAAGCCATCCCGACACGCAGCGGGATGCGGAGCCGTTAGGACGGCCGAGAACTAGAGAAGGACGAGGAAATGGCGGAGATGGGCCGGTTCGACTGGGCGGATCCCTTCGGGCTCGATGCGCAGCTGACCGATGAGGAGCGGATGGTCCGCGATGCCGCGCGGGACTACGCGCAGGGCGAACTGCTGCCGCGAGTGACGCGGGCCTATCTCGACGAGCATTTCGACCGCGAGATCATGTCCGAGATGGGCGCGCTGGGGCTGCTCGGCGCGACGATCCCCGAGGCCTATGGCGGCGCGGGGCTGGGCTATGTGTCCTACGGGCTGGTGGCGCGCGAGGTCGAGCGGGTCGATTCGGGCTATCGCTCGGCGATGTCGGTGCAGAGCTCGCTCGTGATGCACCCGATCAACGCATACGGCACTGAGGAACAGAAGCGGAAATACCTCCCCAAGCTGGCGACCGGCGAATGGGTCGGCTGCTTCGGGCTGACCGAGCCGGATGCCGGCTCGGACCCGGGCGGCATGCGTACCCGCGCGGCGAAGATCGACGGCGGCTATCGCCTCACCGGCTCGAAGATGTGGATCACCAACTCGCCGATCGCCGACGTGTTCGTCGTCTGGGCGAAGAGCGAGGCGCATGGCGGCGGGATCAAGGGATTCGTGCTCGAAAAGGGCATGAAGGGGCTCTCCGCGCCGAAGATCGAGGGCAAGCTGTCGCTCCGCGCGTCGATCACCGGCGAGATCGTGATGGACGGCGTCGAAGTGGGCGAGGACGCGCTGCTGCCCGAGGTGCAGGGGCTCAAGGGGCCGTTCGGCTGCCTCAACCGCGCGCGCTACGGCATCGCCTGGGGCAGCATGGGCGCCGCCGAGGCCTGCTTCCACGCCGCGCGGCAATATACGCTCGACCGCGCCCAGTTCGGCAAGCCACTGGCCGCCAACCAGCTGGTCCAGCTCAAGCTCGCCAACATGGAGACCGAGATCGCGCTCGGCCTGCAGGCGGCGCTGCGGGCCGGACGCATGTTCGACGAGGGCACGCTCGCCCCGGAAGCGATCAGCATCATCAAGCGCAACAATTGCGGCAAGGCGCTCGACATCGCCCGCATCGCCCGCGACATGCATGGCGGCAACGGCATCTCGGCCGAATTCCATGTGCTGCGCCATGCGATCAACCTCGAGACGGTCAACACCTACGAAGGCACCCACGACGTCCACGGCCTGATCCTGGGCCGGGCGATCACCGGGATCGCGGCGTTCTGATGACGCCCGACCGGCAGCCGACCCTCGAAGGCGCGCTGGTGACGCTGCGTCCCAGCACGCCGGAGGACTGGAACGCGCTCTACGCGGTGGCGAGCGATCCGCTCGTCTGGGAAGTCCACCCGGCGCATGACCGCTGGCAGGAGCCGGTGTTCCGCGCCTATTTCGACGCCGGCCTGGCCAGTGGCGGCGCGCTGACGATCATCGACAAGGCCAGCGGCCAGGTGATCGGATCGTCGCGCTTCGACAATTGGGAGCCCGAGGCCGACGAGATCGAGATCGGCTGGACCTATCTCGCCCGCGCATTCTGGGGCGGGACGTACAATCGCGAGATCAAGCGGCTGATGCTCAATCATATCCACCGCTATGTGCGCACCGCGGTGTTCACCGTCGGCGTGGACAATGTGCGTTCGCGCAAGGCCATGGAGAAGATCGGCGGCACCGCGCGGCCGGGCATTGTCGACCGGCTGATGGCCGGCGAGATGAAGCCGCACCTGATCTACGAGATCCACCGGCCGTGAAGCCGCTGGAGGGGATCAGGGTCGTCGAGCTGGCGCGGATCCTCGCGGGACCCTGGTGCGGGCAGCTGCTCGCCGACCTGGGCGCCGAGGTGATCAAGATCGAGCGGCCGGGCGAAGGCGACGATACCCGCCATTGGGGCCCGCCCTTCCTGCACGACGCGGACGGCTCGACTCTTGACGCCGCCTATTTCCATGCCTGCAACCGCGGCAAGGAGAGCCGGGCGATCGACATCGCCACCCCGGAGGGGCAGGCGGCGGTGCGCGCGCTGGTGGCCGAGGCGGACGTCGTCATCGAGAACTACAAGGTCGGCGGGCTGGTCAAATACGGGCTCGACGCCGCGAGCCTGCGCGCGCTCAACCCGCGGCTGGTGGTCTGCTCGATCACCGGCTTCGGCCAGACCGGCCCCTATGCGCCGCGCGCGGGATACGACTTCATCATCCAGGGCATGGGCGGCGCGATGAGCCTGACCGGCGAGCCCGACGGCGCGCCGCAAAAGGCCGGCATCGCCTATGCCGACATCTTCACCGGCGTCTATTCGGCGGTGGCGATCCTCGCGGCGCTGCGACGCCGTGACGCCACCGGGCAAGGCGCGCATATCGACATGGCGCTGCTCGACACCCAGGTGGGCGTACTCGCCAACCAGGCGCTCAACTGGATGGCCAACCCGGCCAAGGTGCCGGGGCGGATGGGCAACGGCCATGCGAACCTGGTGCCCTATCAGGCGTTCGACACCCGCGACGGCGCGTTGATCATCGCGGTGGGCAATGACTCGCAGTTCCGCAAGCTCTGCGGGGTGCTGGGGCTCGACTATGGCAGCGACCCGCGCTTCGCGACCAATCCGGCGCGGGTGATGAATCGCGATACGCTGATCCCGCTGCTCGACGCGGCGATCCGGCAATGGGCCAAGGCCGACCTGTACGAGGCACTGGAGGCCGAGGGCGTGCCGGCCGGGCCGATCAACAATGTCGGCGAAGTGTTCGCCGATCCGCAGGTGGTGGCGCGCGGCATGAGGATCGAGCGCGACGGGCTGCCGGGCATCGCCTCGCCTATCACGATCGACGGCGAGCGGATGGTGGCGGACCGGGCGAGCCCGAAGCGGCCTTAGGGGGCGATATAGGGCACGCGTGCAATCCTCCCCCGGGGGAGGATTGCAGTCGGATTCACCCGTCACCGCCTGACTGTTCCCCGGCGAAGGCCGGGGCCCCAGTCGCAACGTCGTTCGAGAGGTTCCTGCGCCATCGATGCTGCGCCGAAACTGGGCCCCGGCCTTCGCCGGGGAACGGTAACGCTGGAAAGCATTCCATCGTCATCCCCGCGCAGGCGGGGATCCATTCTGGCTGCCGAAGCGAGTCTCATTGCCCGCAGCGGCAATGGATCCCCGCCTGCGCGGGGATGACGGAGTAGCATGGCGACGGAGTGACAGGGCGGCGGATTACTGGGAGCGATGGGAGCGCGCGATAGGGACAGCCGCCTTCCCAAAGAAGAAGGGCGGCCCCTTTCGGGACCGCCCTCTTTCGTATCAGTCCTGACGAAAGATCAGAAATTGACCTTCGCGCCGACCGAGAAGCGGCGACCATAGATGCCGTCGCCGGCCTGGACCGGGTTGTAGAGATACGCGCCATAGGTGACCGGATCATAGTCCGGCAGGCGATCGAACAGGTTCAGCACGTTCGCGTAGATCGTGAACTTGTCCGCGACCTTGGCGGTCATGTTGAGGTCGAAGGTGAAGTAGCTCTTCACGCGGCAACCGGTGTACGCGGGCGACGGCGCAAGGCCGCAATCCTTGTACGCATTGCCCTGGTCCATGGCCGAGAGGTCATAGCCCGAGGTGTAGTTGGCCGTACCGGTAACCGTGTAGTTGCCGATCGCGAAGCTGTTCATCCAGCTGCCCTTCCAGCGGAAGGTGCCCGAACCCGCGGTGAGGTTGTAGTTGCCGAGCGTGTCGACATAGGTCTCGCGCGTGCCGTCTGCCAGCGTGGTGCTGAGCTCGAGCATGAGCGTGGCGTCGAGGTTGCTCGTCCAGGTCACCGCGCCGACGTTGAAGCGAGCGTTCGCTCCGAAGTCGATGCCTTCCGCCTTCTGGGTGTTGGCGTTGACATAGTGCGACTGGACATAGGCAACGCGCGGCAGCGCCGACGGGTTGGCCGGATCCACCGCATCCGGGATGACCGTGTAGCCAGCCGGGATCGCCTGGCCGGAATAATAGGCCTGGAGGGCCGCGGCCGACGACAGCGAGGTGATCGCGTCGGTCTTCTTGATGTTGAAGTAGTCAACCGAGAGCGACACGTTGCGCATCGGCGTGAACACCGCGCCCAGCGTGATGCTGCGCGACTTCTCCGGCTTCAGATCCGGCGAAGCGAGCGTGGTCTGGCCGTAGCTCGCGGTACGCAGATACTGCGGGCAGGCGGTGCTGAACGTCGCGACCGAGCAGCCATACTGGGCCAGGTATGCATCGTTGAACAGGCCAGCCGAGTTGGTCACGTAGCCGGTCGTCGGGAGTGCGTTCGACTCGCCGAAGGACGGGATACGGAAACCACGCGACCAGGTGCCGCGCACCGTCAGCATGTCGATCGGGGTGATCTTCGCGCCGACCTTGGGCGAGAAATAGCCCTGGCCGGTCGAGTAATGGTCATAGCGACCCGACAGGTTGAGCTCGACCTGCTGGAGGATCGGCAGGCTCAGCTCGCCGAAGCCCGAGGTGACCGTGCGGTTGCCCTTGGTGCCGAACGCGTTGATCGTGAAGTAGCGCTGGGTCGGACCGTTGATGTCGCTGTTCGCCGAGGGCGAATCGACCGCTTCGTAGAAGAACGAACCGCCGAAGCCGAGCTGCGCCGGGCCACCCGGCAGCTCGAACAGCGACTTGTTGACGCTCGCCTGGACCTGGTAGAGATCCGAGGACGCATCGACGTTCAGTTCCGGCGCCAGATAGTTCAGCGTCGCCTGGCTGTTCGCCGCCGGGTTCACGAAGTTGTACGAACCGTCGGCGATCACATCCAGCAGGTGCTGGATATAGACATAGCCGTTCATCGTGCGACGCAGGTCGGTGTGCATCGCCGTCGCGTCGACCTTGTAGTTCCAGTCGTCGCCGAAGGTGCCCTTGATGCCCGCAGCGGCACGGTACACGCGGCTGCGCGTCTCGTCCTGGCGGGTCAGGTTCGGCATCGCGCCGATGATCGTCGCCGTCTGGCCCGAAGCCGCGAACGGGTTGTTCGGGTTGAGCGTGCCGTTGGCCGCGGTGCAGTTCACGCGCGCGGCGCAGACATAGACCGGGAGGGTCAGCGCGCCCGAGCCGGGTGCGAAGGCGGCGCCGGTGCCACGCGTCGAGAACGGCGCATAGTAGATGCCGGCCGGCGCGTTGGCGTAGATCGACGAGGCAGCGCCGCTATACTGGCTGCGCGACTGCTGGAAGTTCACTTCGAGATAGGCTTCCGTCGAATCGCCGAAGGTCTTGGCGACATGCGCCGAGACGCCGAAGCGATCGACCTGCGGCGCGACCACGCCATACTGGTTGGTCAGGTCCTGCTGGCAGATCGAGGTCGGCAGCAGGCCGCTGGCCGCCTGCTGGGCGGCGGTCGTCTGGGTCAGGTTGCCATTGGCGCAGCCCGACTGGAGCAGCTGGTAGCGACCGCCCGAACCCGGCGCGGCATAGATGTTCGAACCGGCATAGGTCGGTGCGAAATTGTCGCCGTTCACGAGGTTGTTCGGCCCGCCGATGCTGGTCTGGTCGTCCGAGTTGAACGGCGCGCGCAGGTCCTTGGTGTAGACTGCGTCCGAGTGGAAATAGAAGCCGCTGATGTACGCGTTGAAGCCGTCACGATCGAGATCGCCGGTACCGGCGGTGACCGAGAAGCGCTGGCTGGCGGCGATGCCGTCCTGCGAGACGCCGGCCTCGGCGCGGGCCGAGACGCCCTGGAAGCTGCGCTTGGTGATGATGTTGACCACGCCCGCGATCGCATCGGCGCCGTAGCTCGACGAAGCGCCGTCCTTGAGCACTTCGACGCGGTCGATGATGTCGTCCGGAATCGTGTTCAGATCGACGAAGTTGCGGGTCGCGTCGTCGGCGAGCGGATAATAGGCCGCGCGCATGCCGTCGAACAGCACCAGCGTCGAGTTGGTCGACAGGCCGCGCAGCGAGATCGCCGAGGCGCCGCCGGCGAACGCGCCGTTTGCCGAGAAGCTGTTGGTGAGCGTCGGGCCGTTATTGGCGGCGAGGCGCTGCAGGCCGTCCTGCACGGTGGTGATGCCCTTGGCATCGAGCGTGTCGGCGGTGACGGTGGTCACCGGCGAGGTGGTGACCTTGGTCGCGAAGAGCGAGCCGGTGACGACGATTTCGGGGGCTTCGTCGGCCGCCGGAGCGGTCTGTTCGGCGGTGGGGGTGGGAGCGGTGTCCTGCGCGAAGGCGGGGACGGCGAGGAGGCTGGTGGCCAGGGTCAGCGCCGACAAGGCGGTGCCTGCACGCAGCGTGCGAGCGATGTTACGCGTAAACATGATACCCTTTTCATACTGCCCCACGCGCACATTGCGTGGGTACGAACTGGCTCAAACCGCCTGAAACGGCATGTGCGGTGCGTTGGATGAGAGCAGGGGTTTCGCGCGTAAAGCGGCGGTTGGTATAAAGTTGCGCTTTGCCAATCGGCTGTATCCCGAAAGGCACGCATTTTTACTGAGTTGTTTCCGTGGGGTTTCGCAAATGCGCGCCCGCCGCGAGAAAACGGCGGAATTGCGACGGATTCGGGCAGTCTCGCGACCGGGGCCGACGGTTTGACGTCAGGCTTGGCTCGACTCGTCGAGCCGGCGGATCAGCTCCTGCGCCGCCGCGGGTGCGCGGACCTTGCCGCCATGGATGAAGAAGATGAAGGTTTCACGTCGCACCGCGGGCGGGTCCTGGTCCTCGACATAGGGGAGACCGGCCGGGCGGCCGCCCGAGGCCCAGGTCCGTGCCGCCTCGGTCCAGCGCGGCAACTCGGCGTCGGGATAGCAATGGGGATTGTCGTCCTCGCCCGCCTCGAGCCGGGCATAGACGAAGTCGCCGGTGATGTCGGCGATCGCCGGATATTGCCGCGAATCGGCATAGACGATCGCCACGCCGGCCTTGCGGCAGAGGGTGACGAACTCGGGCACCGCGAAGCTCTCGTGCCGCACCTGGACGGCGTGGCGGAGCTTTACGCCTTCATGGGTGCGCGGGAGCAGGTCGAGGAACGCGCCGAAATCCTGGGCGTCGAACTTCTTGGTGGCCATGAACTGCCACATCAGCGGGCCGAGCCGGTCGCCGAGCTCGACCACGCCCTGGCCGACGAACCTGGCGACCGATTCGCCGGCGTCCGCCAGCACCTTGCGATTGGTGCAGAAGCGCGAGCCCTTGACCGCGAAGACGAAGCCGTCGGGCACGGTCTTCGCCCAGCCCTCGAAGGTGGCGGGCTTGAAGCTCGAATAATAGGTGCCGTTGATCTCGATCGCGGTGAGCTGGCGCGAGGCGTATTCCAGCTCCTTCTTCTGCGAGAGCTTCTCCGGATAGAAGGTCCCGCGCCAGGGCTCGAAGGTCCAGCCGCCGATGCCGACTCGAATGGGTGCACTGCTCATGTCGCGCACCCTAGCCGCTTGCCGGGAGGCCGCCAGCCCGAAGCTGGCGGTCAAACCCGCTTAGCGCACCCGCGACCAGGTCTGGGCCTTGCAGATGATGCCGAACAGCACGCAGCCCTTGCCGACCATCTTGTCGCCGTCCTGGAACTGGATCGTGCCCGAGAAGGTCTGGCGGATGTCGGGGACGAACACCTTGCCGCTCCACTTGCCCTGGCCGGCGGGCTTGAGGTCGCGGAACAACCGGGTGCCGACCAGCTGGGTGGTGCCGCCGCGCCTGGCGTCGGCGATCGCCTTGTCGCTGGCCCAGGTGATCGTGCCGCAGACCGCGCCGCCGCAATTGTCGATGCGGATGTGGACGCTGTTGCTGGGATTGCGCCACTCGCTGGCGATCGGCGCGTCGGGCGGCGAACCTGCCGATGCGGGGGTGGCGAGCGAGAACAGCACGAATGCGGGCAGAATCGCCCGAAGGACTTTTCCGAACATGGCGGGGCTTCTTGCGGTTGGAACCTGTATGCCCGCTGAAGTGGAAAGCCCGGCCCCCTCGAACAAGGCCGCTTACGGAAACCCAGCGTTCCGAATCACTCGGTGATTCGCGACCAGGTCTGCGACTTGCAGCCGACGCCGAGCACCAGGCATCCCCGGCCGATCATCTGGTCGCCGTCGATCGTCACGGTGCCCGAGAAGGTCTTGCGGATATCGGGGACGAACACGCTGCCCTTCCAGCGATTCGGGCCGTTCCTGTAGAGATTGCGGAAGATCGGGGTGCCGATCAGGTTCTCGGTGCCGCCGCGCCTGGCATCCGCGATCGCCTTGTCGCTGGCCCAGACGACGGTACCGCAGATCGCGCCCTTGCCACAGGGCTCGTAGCGGATGTGGACGCTGTTGTGCGGGTTGCGCCATACGCCCTCGATCCCGTCGGGCGGGGAAGCGGCGGAAGCGAGAAGAGCGGCGCCAAGCGCCAGAGCGAGCCGTGCGATCATCGGCAACACTTTGTCATCCGACCCCGGGCCCGCGCAAGCCATCCGATAGGCTAGGCGCGGATCGAATCGTCGAACGCCGGCGGAAGGTGACAGATTTTCTGAAGTTCGTTTCCCAGGCACCGGAAATCCGGTGGGAAACGCTGGAGCGGGCGAAGGGATTCGAACCCTCGACCCCGACCTTGGCAAGGTCGTGCTCTACCCCTGAGCTACGCCCGCTCTGGCGTTCTAGTCCGGGGCAGCGAAGCGCCACCGGGCTGGGTGAGGCGCGGCCACTAGCACCGGCTTTTTGGGTCCGCAACCCCTATCGCCACAGTTTTTTTAAAGGCTTGGCGCATCGCCCCTGAAAGCCCACATATCGCGACGAACCGAAGCGCATCTTTTTCAGGAGCAGACACCTTGGCCACGCTTGGACTCACCCCCGCGGAAAAGGAAGCCGTGGACGGCTTCCGCCGGGACGTCGTCGAGCCCTCGATGACCAGCCTCGTCATGATCGATTTCTGGGCGGAATGGTGCGGCCCCTGCAAGGCGCTGACTCCGATCCTGGAAAAGGTGGCGACCGACTATGCCGGCAAGGGCGTGATCCTCGCCAAGGTCGATGTCGACGCGAACCAGTTCATCGCCAACCAGTTCCAGGTCCGCTCGATCCCGACCGTCTATGCGATGTTCCAGGGCCAGCTGGTCGCCGACCTCAGCTCGGCGCGCACCGAATCGCAGCTGCGCACGATGCTCGACCAGCTGCTGCGCCAGCTGCCGGTGCAGAGCACCGAGGCCCAGGCCGAAGCCGAGCTGGAGCCGCTGATCGAGATGGGCGAGCAGTCGCTGGCGGAGAATGATCCGGAACGCGCGCTGTCGATCTTCGAGCAGATCGCCGAGCTGGTGCCCGAGCATCCCGTGGTCGCCGCCGGCCGCGCCCGTGCCCTGCTGGCGCTGGGCCGCGCCGAGGAAGCCGAATCGGTGCTCGCGGCCCTGCCCGAGGACGCCAAGGGTGCCGAGATCGAGCAGGCCCGCGCCGCGATCGCACTCGCCAAGGAAGCCCAGCCGGTAGAGGACCTGTCGGGCCTCGCCGCCCAGGCCGCCACCGGCGACATGGAAGCGCGCTACGAACTCGCCGGCGGCCAGATGGCCTCGGGCGACCGCGACGGCGCCGCCGAAACGCTGCTCGCCATGGTGCGAGACGACCGCGAATGGAACGAAGGCGCCGCCCGCCAGCGGCTGCTCAAGCTGTTCGAGGCAGTCGGCCTGGAAGATCCCTGGGTATCCGCCCAGCGCCGCAAGCTTTCGGCGATCCTGTTCGGATGACGCCTTCGGGGAAGATCACGCGGCTGTCGGTATTCCCGCTGGCCGGCGCGCTGCTCTTCCCGCGGATGCACCTGCCGCTGCACATCTTCGAGCCGCGCTACCGGGCGATGGTCTCCGACGCGCTGGTCCGCGACCGGCGCATCGGGATGATCCAGCCGCGCGACGCCGCCAACCCGCCCGGCCTGTTCGAGATCGGCTGTGTCGGCCGCATCGCCGAGGTGGAAGCGCTCGACGACGGGCGCTTCGACATCGTGCTCGAGGGGCTGGCACGCTTCATCATCCGGCGCGAGCTCGACGTCACGACGCCGTTCCGCCAGGTCGAAGCCGAGCTGGAGGCGGTGGGCGACATCGAAGTGCTCGCGATGGCCGAGCGCGCCGCGCTGGAGATCGAATCGCGCCGCTTCGCCGACGTGCTCGGCTATGCGGTCGACTGGGAATCGGTGAGCCGGCTCGACGACGAATCGCTGGTCAACGGCATCGCCCAGATCGCGCCGTTCGACGCGGCATCGAAACAGGCGCTGCTCGAGGCGGACACGCTGGCCGAGCGCAGCGAGCTGGTGGTGCAGCTGATGCAATTCTACGGCCGCCACGACGGGGACGACGAGGTCACGCTGCAATAATCAGCGAAGGTCGGGAAGCGGCTGCGATCCCCTGCGCATGGTGCGCAACGGCACGCCGCGGCATTCTCCGGCGCGCTAGAACCAGTTGCAGCGCAGCAGGCCCTGGCCGATCAGCAGCTGCTGTGCCGCCAGCGTCACCGTTCCCAGCACGACCAGCACCAGATAGCTCAGCCGGAACTGGCGCAGCCCGATCGCGACAAAGCCGAGCGGCAACGACGCCGCGGCCAGGCACCAGAGAAGGCCCGCCGCCACGCTGAGCGACGTCCAGGGTGAGCTGTTGCACAGCAGCGAGCCGAGCAGGAGCTGCCAGCCAAACAGGCAGACCAGGAGTTGTGCCGCGGGCAGCAGGGCGAACTGCCAGTTCGGCAGGGCGATGAGCCGATCGCTCATTTCCGGTAGATGCCGCTGAAGGTCACATTCATCCCGCCGCACTGGCCATTGTCGCCAGCGAGCAGATAGGGACCAAGCAGGCGGAGGGTGATGCGGCAAGCGGGCTCTTCCGAATCGGCGAATGCGAGGCTGCCGCCCTTGGGTTCGGGCAGATCGGCGCTGAACATGCCGGAGTTCACACCCCCGCGCTTCACCCGCTCGGGATCATGCGCCCCCCAGGTGGCGTTGCCGCCGAGATGGAAAGTGCCGGGTTTCGCCCCCCGGGTGATGTCGATCTCCGATTCCCAGCCGCTCCAGCCGCCGATCCAGTCACTGGCTTTCGGCGGGGCCGGCGCCACCCGGCGCAGCGCGGCAGTCTCGACCCAGCCTTCACTCGGACGGGTGCTGCCTGGGGCAAGATAGGTGACGCGAGTGAGCGCTCCGCTGGCTTCCCAGGCGACCAGCCTGTCTCCGGCGACGACATAGCCCTTGCGGCGGCAGGCGGCGCTGGGTGCCGGGCACCCTTCCCGCTCATCGCCGGCGTGGAAATAGCGCTTCGGGCCGGGGGCGACTTCGACCAGTTCGGCGGCGATCGGCGCGGGAGCGTCCTGGAGCAGCAACAGCAATGCGAACGGCAGCACCGGCATATGGGTCCCTTTCAGCTCCTTCCCGGCGAAGGCCGGGGCCCAGGCTCCGCGCACTGTCGACGGCGCAGGGAACTCTCGAATGACATTGCAACTGGGCCCCGGCCTTCGCCGGGGAGCAAGTGCGAATTCTAAGCCGTGATTCCCTGCAGCAGCTTCGGCACATCGCCGCTTTCGCCGCGCGCCTCGGCCATGAACCAGTGCTTCAATGGCGGCAGGCGGTCGACCGCGGAAAGACCGAAGCGACGAACCGCGCTCGCGGTCCTGCCGGGGATGCCGAACAGCCGGGTGAGCCCATCGGTGGCGGCGGCGACCATGAAGGTGTCGAGCCCGCGCCAGCGCTGGTAGCGCGCGAGCAGCTGGGGATCGCCCATGTCGAGCCCGAGACGCTTGCCGTCGACCAGCACCTCGACCAGCGTGGCGACATCGCGGAAGCCGACATTGACGCCCTGCCCCGCGATCGGATGGATGCCGTGCGCGGCGTCGCCGACCAGCGCAAGCCGGTCGCTGGTGATCCAGGCGGCGTGGTGGAAGCCGAGCGGGTGGCTGAAGCGCGCGGTGAGCGGCCCGAGCTTGCCCAGGAAGCCGCCCATCCGCTTCTCCGCCTCGGCGAGATAGGCGCGCTCGGAAATCTTCATCATGCCCGCAGCGTCGCGCGCATTGACCGTCCACACCACCGCCGAGCGATGGCCGTTCTCGTCGTCGAGCAGCGGCAGGATCGCGAAGGGACCCTCGGGATAGAAGATCTCGAAGGCGATATTCTCGTGGCTGTGCTCGTGGCCGAGCGTGGCGACCATGGCGGCATGGTCATAGCTCCAGCGCGCCGTGTTGAGCCCGGCGGCCTCGCGGGTGGGCGAGTTGCGGCCCTCGGCACCGATCAGCAGCTGGGCGGAAACCTGCTTGCCGTCGCTGAGCGTCGCGGTGACGCCGAATTCGCCACGTTCCACGTGAAGCGCGCGGGTCTGCATGCGGACATCCGCGAGCGGCGCGGCGACCGCGGCCTCGTAAAGCGCGGTGCGCAGGATGCGGTTCTCGAACATGTGGCCGAGCGCGCCGTCGCCTTCGCCGGGGGCGAAATCGAGCTTGCCGGGTTCGAGCCCGTCCGAGACGCGGATGCCCTGGATCGGGCAACCCTTTCCCGCCAGCCGATCGGCCACACCGATCGCTTCGAACATGCGCATCGGCGCGCTGGCGATCGCAGAGGCGCGGCCGTCATGCCGGGCGGCGAGGATCTGCTCCGGATCGGCCGGATCGACCACGATCGAGGAAATGCCATGCGCATCGAGCGCGGTGGCCAGCGCCGAGCCGACCAGCCCGCCGCCGAGAATGAGGACATCTGCGCGATCCATTGGCGTGCCGTAGCGCCTCGCTTTCCTCCCGTCATCCCCACTCCTTCCCGTCATCCCCGCGAAGGCGGGGATGACGGGAAGAATGAAGGGGCGAGGGCGTACCCCAATGCGGCGGAACGTGGCGGGAACGCTTGACGGCGGAGTCCGCTCGCGCGATTAACCGGTTCGCACCCCTGAAAATCTGGAGGCTGGGCATGGCGTCCCGGGCACAAGCGCCGCTTTGGCGCGAAACCATGAAGGCCGGCGCGCGCCGCAGCGGCGCGGTTATCGGCGGAGCAGCCCTGTTCCTGGGCGTGCTGGCGCTCGGCGTGGCGCTGGGCAGCTATCACCCGACCGATCCGTCGATGAACACTGCCGCGGCAGGGCCCGCGCGCAACTGGATGGGCGATCCCGGCGCGTGGATCGCCGACCTGCTCTATGCGCTGCTCGGCCCCGCGGTGTGGCTGTTCCTGCCGGTAGGGCTGATCGTCGCGATGCGGCTGCTCAAGGACCGGCCCGTCGGCAATTGGGGGCCGATGACGCGCGGCGTCGCGATCGGCGTGGTGTTCATCGCCACCGCCCTCGCCTTTTTCTCCAGCGATGCGCTGCTGTCGCTTACCGGCGGCTGGGGCGGTGTGGTCGGCCTGAGCATCGCCAGCTTCTTCAACTGGCTGATCGGCTTCACCGGGGATCCGGCGATCAGCTGGTGGGCGGCGCGCGGGCTCGGCCTGGTCTGCGGGCTGATCGGCCTGTTCATCTGGTGGCGCAGCCTCGACTTCTCGCTGCCCGAGCGGGTGATTCTGCCGAGCATCCCGAACCTGAAGGGCCCGGCCAAGGCGCCTTTGCTCGGCGCGCCGCAGAAGGAAGTGTTCGACGACCGCGAATTCGCCGAGCCGAAGATCCGCGACGGCCGCGAGCCGCGCAAGACGGTGGTGCCCGACAATCGCCCGGGCCCGGTGATCGCCGACCGCAACGTCACGCCCTCGCCGGCGCGGACCAAGCCGCCGACCCAGACCAGCCTCGACTTCAAGGACAGCTACCAGCTGCCCTCGATCGACCTGCTCAAGGCGCCGCCGGTTAACAAGAATGCGGGAATCGACAAGGCAGCGCTGGAGCGCAACGCCCGGCTGCTGGAGAGCGTGCTCGACGATTTCAACGTGAAGGGCCAGATCGTCGAGGTACGGCCGGGTCCGGTCGTCACCATGTACGAGTTCGAGCCGGCCGCCGGCATCAAGGCGAGCCGCGTGATCCAGCTCGCCGACGACGTGGCGCGCAACATGTCCGCCACCTCGGCGCGCATCGCGACGATCCCGGGGCGCAGCGTGATCGGCATCGAGCTGCCCAATGCGGTGCGCGAATCGGTCAATCTGCACGAGCTGATCGGCAGCCAGAGCTTCGAGGACCAGGGCGCGACGCTGCCGCTGGTGCTCGGCAAGAACATCGCCGGCGACGCGGTGATCGCCGACCTGGCGCCGATGCCGCATTTGCTCGTCGCGGGTACCACCGGCTCGGGCAAGTCGGTCGGCCTCAACTGCATGATCCTGTCGCTGCTCTACCGGCTGACGCCCGAGCAGTGCCGGATGATCATGATCGATCCGAAGATGCTCGAGCTGAGCATGTACAAGGACATCCCCCACCTGCTCGCCGACGTCGTCACCGAGCCAGCCAAGGCGGTGCGCGCGCTCAAATGGGCGGTGGAGCAGATGGAAGACCGCTACCGGATGATGGCGCATGCCAATGTCCGCAGCCTCGCCTCGTTCAACGACAAGGTGCGCCAGGCCAAGGCGAAGGGCCAGAAGCTCGGGCGCAAGGTGCAGGTGGGCTATGACCCCGACACCGGCAAGCCGATGTACGAGGAGGAAGCGCTCGAGCTGCAGCCGCTGCCGCAGATCGTGGTGATCGTCGACGAGCTCGCCGACCTGATGATGACTGCGGGCAAGGAAGTCGAATTCCTGATCCAGCGGCTGGCGCAGAAGGCGCGCGCCGCGGGCATCCACCTGATCATGGCGACGCAGCGCCCCTCGGTCGACGTCATCACCGGCGTGATCAAGGCGAACCTGCCGACCCGCCTGTCCTTCTACGTCGCCAGCAAGATCGATTCGCGCACCATCCTGGGCGAGCAGGGCGCCGAGCAGCTGCTGGGCAAGGGCGACATGCTCTACATGCCGGGCGGCAAGCAGCTGGTCCGCGTGCACGGGCCCTTCGTCAGCGACGACGAAGTGCAGGGCGTCGCCGATTTCTGGCGCTCGCAGGGGACGCCGGACTATATCTCGGCGGTCACCGAGGAGCCCGAAGATGGCGGATTCAGCCTCGACGGCGCGCCCGAGGGCGACGATTCGCCGGAGGACCAGCTCTATCGCCGCGCGATCCAGCTGGTGGCGGAGAGCCAGAAGGCATCGACCTCGTGGCTGCAGCGCCAGCTGCGCGTGGGCTACAACTCCGCCGCGCGGCTGATCGAGCGGATGGAGAAGGACGAGCTGGTCTCGCGCCCCGACCATGTCGGCCGCCGCGAAGTGCTGATGGATACCGACGGCCGGCAATTGTAACGGGATCGAATCGCAGGGCCTGGGGGTTCAGGGGACATTCAAGCCCCGCCCTCCAGGGCATTTCCCCGCAATTTGGAGAAACGACACGTGTTTGCACGGCCCCTCGCTCTCAGCCTCGCCCTTGGCGCGCCAGCGCTGATCTCGGCTACGGCGCCGGCGCTGGTCTCGGCCGCGGCGCCCGCCCCGGCCAATGAACTCGCCCAGGTGCAGCAGCATCTCCAGGCGGTGAACTCGATGGTCGCCGGCTTCGCGCAGACCGATCGCAACGGCCGCACGCTGACCGGCACGATGACGCTCAAGCGCCCGGGCAAGATCCGTTTCCAGTATCAGAAGGGCGTACCCCAGCTGATCGTCGCGGACGGGCGCAGCCTCTATTTCATCGACTACCAGGTCCGCCAGGTCGAGCGCTGGCCGATCGGCAACTCGCCGCTTGCCGTGCTGCTCAACCCGAAAAAGGACATCGCCGGTTTCGCCAAGGTAATCCCGACCGGAAGCGACCAGGTCGTCTCGGTCGAGGTCTATGATTCGAAGCACCCTGAATATGGCCGGATCACCTTGATCTTCCAGAAGAACGCCTCGGCCCCGGCCGGGCTGATGCTCCAGGGCTGGGTGGCGCTGGATTCGCAGAACAACCGGACCTCGATCCGGCTGTCGAACCAGCAGTTCAACACCAATGTGAGCGACGGAACGTTCCGCTGGAACGACCCGCGGCGCCAGGGCCCGCGCTGAAGCTGAACATCGTTCATGCTGGCGACAGGTTGCCTGCCCTAGAACCAGTCTTGCGGATGTGGGGCGTACCCGGGATTTTCCCCCTGTTACCCGGGATTTCCACTTCCCGCCTGCGTGACGAACGCTAGGTCGGCCCTCGTTCCATTGCCCCCGGGACGAGGGCCTTTCCATGTCTGGCGCTCCCCACTGGTGCGGAGCCGAAACACTCCCTAAATCCGGCGCGATGAAGATCGCCTCCTGGAACATCAACTCCGTCCGCTTCCGCATCGAGATCGTCGAGCAGTTCCTGCGCGAGGAAGCGCCCGACGTGCTCTGCCTGCAGGAAACCAAGGTCATCGACGGCGACTTCCCCGAAGGCGCCTTCCGCGCGCTCGGCTATGACCACATCATCAAGCACGGCCAGCGCATGCACCACGGCGTGGCGATCATTGCCAGGGTACCGGTGGTCGAGGACGACCGGTTCGACTGGCAGGCCAATGGCGAGGCGCGCCATGTCGGCGTGCGGCTGCCGGGCGGCGTGCGGCTCGAGAATGTCTATGTGCCCGCCGGCGG
Organism: Sphingomonas sp. NIBR02145; assembly: GCF_027359115.1. Classification (NCBI taxonomy): domain Bacteria; kingdom Pseudomonadati; phylum Pseudomonadota; class Alphaproteobacteria; order Sphingomonadales; family Sphingomonadaceae; genus Sphingomonas; species Sphingomonas sp. NIBR02145. Next base: position 3,394,890 of record NZ_CP114791.1, read on the forward strand.
CGACATTCCGAACCGCGAGCTCAACCCCAAGTTCGGCCAGAAGCTCGACTTTCTCGAGCGGATGATCGCCTGGTCCAAGGACCTCAGCGTCCCCTCGATCCTGACCGGCGACTTCAACGTCGCACCGCTGGAAAGCGATGTGTGGAGCCACAAGCAGCTGCTCGACGTGGTCAGCCACACCCCGATCGAAGTCGAGACGCTCGGCCGACTGCAGGCGGCGAACGACTGGGTCGATCTTGGCCGCCACTTCGTGCCTGCCCCGGCGCGCTACTACAGCTGGTGGAGCTACCGCGCGAAGGACTGGGCCGCATCGGATCGCGGGCGCCGGCTCGACCATATGTGGGCAAGCCCAGACGTCGCCGCGAAGGCGACCAGCCACAAGGTGTGCGAGCCCTGCCGCTCCTGGCTCAAGCCTTCGGACCATGTGCCGATCATCACGGAGTTCGACTTTTGAGCGCGCATGACGCTGCTCGCGCGGTCGACGCGCTGCGCCGGGGATGGCCGATCGCGATCGGCGACCTGGCGCTGCTCGCGGTTGAGACCGCCGACGCGCCGCGACTGGCGGCGTTCGACGCGGGCGGCGAGGCCGATCTGCTGCTCTCCGCCGGCCGCGCGGCGACGCTGAAGCTTGCCAACCAGCGCGATGCCGCGACGCCCGACGCCCCGGTGCTGGTCCAGCGCGCGCCCTGGCTCGATTTCGACACCGCGACCGCGCTTGCCGACCCGCAATTCGACCTCGCCACGCCGCTCAAGGGCCCCTTCCGGGCGATCCCACTGGCCGAGCCCGCGCTTTCCGCCGCCGCGCTGCGCCTTGCCCGGGTGGCGGGGCTGCTGCCGGCCTTCTTCGTCCGCAAGGCTGCCGGCGAGCAGACGATCACCGCCACCGATATCGACGCGCATGAGGATGCCGATCGCCTGCGCATCGTCGCCCGCGCGCGCCTCCCCGTGCTCGACGCCGAGGACAGCGAGATCGTCGCGTTTCGCACCGACGAGATGCCCGGCGAGCATGTCGCGCTGCTGATCGGCGAGCCCAACGGCAATCCGCCGCTCGTTCGCCTGCACAGCGAATGCCTGACCGGCGACGTACTGGGCTCGCTCAAATGCGATTGCGGACCGCAGCTTCAGGCGGCGATCCGGGCGATCCGGGAAAGCGGCTGGGGCATATTGCTCTACCTCCGCCAGGAAGGGCGCGGGATCGGGTTGATCAACAAGCTGCGCGCCTATGCGCTGCAGGACCAGGGCTTCGACACGGTCGATGCCAACACCCGGCTGGGCTTCGCGGTGGACGCGCGCAACTTCGCCACGGCGGCGAAGATGCTGTCGCTGCTCGGCCAGCACCGCATCCGGCTGCTCACCAACAATCCCGACAAGGTAGCGGCACTCGAAGCCGCAGGTGTGACGGTGACCGAACGCGTCCCCCACTTCCTGCCGCCCAACCCGCACAACGAACGCTATCTCGCGACCAAGCGCGACCGGACGGGGCACCAGCTCTGAGGTATTTCCTCGACACCGAGTTCAACGGGTTCGGCGGGCCGCTGATCTCGCTGGCGCTGGTGCCGGAGGATAGCGGCGCGCCCTTCTACGCCGCGCTCCCCTGCCCCGATCCGACGCCCTGGGTGGCGGAGCATATCCTGCCGGCGCTCGATGTGGCGCCGATCAGCCGCGCGGCGATGGGGCATGGCTTTGCCGCCTATCTGGGCAATGATCCCGATCCCGTGCTGGTCGCCGACTGGCCCGAGGACATCGCCCATGCCGCGCAGCTGCTGATCGTCGCGCCGGGGCACCGCTATCCGATCGACCGCATCCGCTTCGAGCTGTGCGACGCCTTCGGCTTCGACAGCGCGGCGCTGAGCCGGCGGCCGCACAATGCGCTGAGTGACGCCATGGCGTTGCGGGAATACCTGCTCGCGAGGGAAGCGCGAGGGTTCTAGGCCCCTCCCGCTATCCCGCGAAGGCGGCGATCCATGGTAATGGCGCCAAGTCCTTCGCAACTCTGGATCCTCGCCTTCGCGGGGATGACGAAGAAGGAAGAGTCAGGCGACCAGCCGGGCCACTTCGTCGAAATCGTGGGCGATGAGCTTCACGCCCAGCGCGCGGAGGCGCTCGGCATGGTCGGGCGCGCAGTGCGAGCCGGCGCACAGGCCGATGACGTCTGCGCCCGAGGCAACCGCGCCGGTTACCCCCACCGGCGAATCCTCGAGGATCACGCAGCGTTCGATCGGCACGCCGATCGCCGCAGCCGCATGGAGATAGAGGTCCGGCGCCGGCTTGCCGCGCGTCACATGCTCGCGGCCGCTATAGATATGGTCACCGAAGCAATCGCGGATGCCGAGATGGCGCAGATGCCGGTCGATCCATTCGGTGCGGCTGGACGAGGCGATCGCGCGGGGCAGCGACCTGGGCAGGTCCTCGACGAAGCGTATGGCCCCGGCCACGGCTGGAAGCCCCTCTTCGAGTACGCGCGCGTCTTCCTCCGCCCGCACGGCGTGGAAGTCGTCGGGGATTGCCCGGCCGATCCAGTTCTCGATCGCGCCCAGGAAATCGGCACCGGCCAGGCCCATGAAGTTCGCCATCGAATCCTCAGGCGAAGTCGGGTGGCCGATGCTGGTGAGATAGGCGGCGATCTGGCGATTGCCGGCCGCTTCGCTCTCCAGCAGCACGCCGTCGAAGTCGAACAATATGGCGTCGTACTTCATGCGCGGGCGCCGAACAGCGCGGTACCGACGCGGACATGGGTGGCGCCGATCGTCACGGCGGTTTCGAAATCGCCAGACATGCCCATCGACAGGCCCTCGAGCCCGTGATCGCGGGCGATCTTGGCGAGCAGCGCGAAATAGGGCGCCGGCTCCAGCTCAAGCGGCGGCACGCACATCAGGCCCTGGACCGGCAAGTCAGCCGCTTGTGCTTCCCTGAGCAGCGCCGGCAGCTCGAGCACCGGGCAGCCGCCCTTCTGCTCCTCGTCGCCGATATTGACCTGGAGGAAGCAGGCGGGGCGCCTGCCGGCCTTGTCCATCGCCTTGGCCAGTGCGCCCACCAGCGAGGGGCGGTCGACCGAATGGATCGCATCGAACAGCGCGACCGCATCCTCGGCCTTGTTCGACTGGAGCTGGCCGACGAGGTGGAGCGCGATATCGGGAGTCGTCTCGCGCAACTTCGGCCATTTGGCCTCGGCTTCCTGGACACGGTTCTCGCCGAACACGCGCTGGCCGGCGGCGATCAGCGGGGCGATCGCCTCGGCATCCTGCGTCTTGGAGATGGCGATCAGGGTGATGCTGTCGGGCTTGCGGCCTGCGATCTTGGCGGAACGCACGATCCGGGCGCGCACATCGGCAAGGCGCTGGCTGGCTTCGTCTATCGGCATGAAGCGCGCTATAGGCAGGGCAATGCGCCGCCGCCACCCCCTCCCGCGCCTTTGGCTGATGACCGACGAGCGCGTGGGCGATGCGCTTTGGGAGGCGCTGGAGCGGCTGCCGTGGGGATCGGGCGTGGTGTTCCGGCACTATGGCCTGCCGGTGGCCGAGCGCCGGGCGCTGTTTGCCCGGGTGCGGAAGGTAGCGCGGCGGCGGGGGCTGGTGCTGGTCCGAGCCGGAATCGAACCGATGCGTGGCGAGGCGGGCGTACATGGCCGGCGCGGCCACGGGCTCCGCACCGCGCCGGCGCATGATCGACGCGAAGCGGTCGCCGCAATCCGGGCCGGTGCCGATGCGCTGTTCGTCTCGCCCGCCTTCCCTACCCGCTCGCACCCTGGCGCGCGGGCATTGGGACGGGCCCGCTTCGGAATGCTGGTGCGCGGGCTTGGCGTGCCGGTGATCGCGCTGGGCGGCATGGACGCGCGCAAGGCGGCGAGCCTCAGGCCGTTCGGGATATATGGATGGGCGGCAATCGACGCGTGGACGAAGGCGAAGGACTAACTGCCCGAGATCCCGACTTTCATCGGGATGACGGCTGCACCGTCAGAAGCGGAAGGCGGTACCCACATAGACCGCCTGGCTCTCGCGGCGGCTCTCGTTGAGCTTGGGCAGGCGATCTTCCTCGCTGCGATAGCGCACGCCGGCAGTCACATCGAGGTTGCGGGTCAGCGAATAGCTGCCGCCGACGTCGATCGAGTAGCTCGGCTTGTCGCCGATCAGCACCGGGGTGTTGTTCAGCGGACGATCCGAGGTGGCGGTGACGCGGCCGCTCAGGCGCTTGCCGGTGTAGCTGACACCGATATCGGCGCGCTCGCGGCTGCCCGGCTGGTCGACCAGCTCGACGCGGGTGACGTCACCCGAGACGGCAAGACGCTTCCAGCCGACCGAGACGCCGAGATTGTACGAGATCGGGGCCAGGCTGACCGGGGTAGCCGCCGCAGCGACGTCCCGCGTCACGTCGCGGCTGCGCAACGCGCGGCTCGAGCTGGCACGGACCGCGACCGTCACACCGCGGGCATTGCCGCGCGATTCGGCCGGGGTGAAGCGGAAGCTGCCCTCGGGCAGGCCCGAACGGGCGAGTACGGCGGCGAGCTTGGGATCCGCCGCGGCAGGGGTGAAGATGCCCATGCCACCGCGCGCCGGCATCGCCGCGCGCTTGGCCGCCGCAACGCGCTCGGCCTTGCTGGTCTGGGCCTGAATCGACGGCGCAAGCAGGAGACCGGCAGCGCCAAGCGCCCCCAGTGCAATTCCCGTCCTGATCCGTCCGACTCGCATCGTCATGATTCCCTAGATAGGTCCGACTACCATGATTCCGAAGCGAGGTTCCACCGGTGGCACAAATTTCGTGACGGTGTTGCATCAGACCCACAGAATCTGCTTGCGGGGCCATTAACGAGAAGTGTTTCAATCGTGCGAATCGGGGCATGGCTTCCCGCCTTGCTCCCGCCACATGCGCCACTATAGATGCTCCCCGACTTTTCTCGCCTGCTAGGAATGTGACGATGAACCGCCTGTTGCGCACTGCGATCCTGGGGTCGCTTGCTCTTTCGATCACCGCGTGCGGCGGTCACAACAAGCGCCCCGAGGCGGATCTCGCGGCGTCGAAGATCACCACGATCGGCGTGAACTCCTATCTGTGGCGCGCCAGCCTCGACACGCTGAGCTTCATGCCGCTGCTGCAGACGGACTCCAACGGCGGCGTCATCGTCACCGACTGGTATGTGAACCCGAACGTGCAGACCGAGCGCATGAAGGTGACCGTGACGATCCTCGACCAGGATCTGCGCGCCGATGCGCTGCGTGTCGCCGCGCTGCGCGAAGTCAATCGCAACGGCGCCTGGGTCGCAGCACCCGTGCAGGCCGCGACGGTGCAGAAGCTCGAGGACATCATCCTCACCCGCGCCCGCGACCTTCGCCGTGCTGCGGTGACCAACGACTAATCCCCTAGTGTCGGTTCCAGCCTGCTCCTCCGCCCGGCGAAGCAGGCCGGAGCCGCGAGAAGATTGCAGGAACTGACTTTGTCTCGCTTCAACCCGTTGAAGGCGGACGCCGCGTGGCAGAAGGTGTGGGAAGAGAACCGCACTTTCGCCGCGCGTGACGATTCGCCCAAGCCCAAGAGCTTCGTCCTCGAGATGTTCCCCTATCCCTCGGGGCGCATCCATATGGGGCATGTCCGCAACTACACGATGGGCGACGTGCTCGCGCGCTTCCGGCGGATGAAGGGCATGGAAGTGCTCCACCCGATGGGCTGGGACGCGTTCGGCATGCCGGCCGAGAATGCCGCGATGGAGAAGAAGGTCCATCCGGGCAGCTGGACCCGCGCCAATATCGCGACGATGAAAGCGCAGCTGAAGCGGCTCGGCTTCGCGCTCGACTGGACCCGCGAGCTCGCCACCTGCGAGCCGGACTATTATGGCCACGAACAGGCTATCTTCCTCGATTTCTTCGAGAATGGCCTGGTCTACCGCAAGGAATCGGCGGTCAACTGGGACCCGGTCGACATGACCGTGCTCGCCAATGAGCAGGTGATCGACGGTCGCGGCTGGCGCTCGGGCGCGCTGGTCGAGCGGCGCAAGCTGAGCCAGTGGTTCCTCAAGATCACCGAATTCGCCGACGACCTGCTGACCGGCGTCCAGGGCCTCGAGCACTGGCCCGACAAGGTCAAGCTGATGCAGGAGAACTGGATCGGCAAGTCCGAGGGCCTGCAGTTCAACTGGACGCTTTCAGACGGCGAAAGCATCGAAGTCTACACGACCCGGCCGGACACGATCTTCGGGGCGAGCTTCATCGCGGTGGCGGCGGATCACCCGATCGCGCAGAAACTGGCCGCTTCGAACGCGGAAGTTGGCGCGTTCATCGAGCTGTGCAAGCAGGGCGGCACCACCGCGGCCGAACTGGAGACGCAGGAGAAGCTGGGCTTCGACACCGGCCTCACCGCGACGCATCCCTTTGATAACGCCTGGCAAGTTCCGGTCTACATCGCCAATTTCGTGCTGATGGACTATGGCACCGGCGCCGTGTTCGGCGTGCCGGCGCACGACCAGCGCGACTTCGAGTTCGCAAGCAAATATTCGCTTCCGATCCGTCGCGTCGTCTCCGAAGGCGACAAGACCGCGCCCGAATTCCACGATGCCGAGGCCTATACCGGCCCGGGCACGCTGGTGAACTCGCACTTCCTCGACGGGATGGACGTGGCCGACGCCAAGCGCGCCGTCATCCAGCGCGCCGAGGAAGGCGGCTGGGGCAAGGGCCAGACGGTGTGGCGCCTGCGCGACTGGGGCGTCAGCCGCCAGCGCTATTGGGGCACGCCGATCCCGATCATCCATTGCGAGAGCTGCGGCGCCCAGCCGGTGCCGCGCGACCAGCTGCCGGTGGTGCTGCCCGAGGACGTCAGCTTCGACGTGCCCGGCAACCCGCTCGACCGGCACCCGAGCTGGAAGCATGTCGATTGCCCGAAGTGCGGCTCGCCCGCGCGTCGCGAGACCGACACGCTCGACACCTTCGTCGATTCCTCCTGGTATTTCATCCGCTTCGCCAGCCAGCCCACGGACAAGCCGTTCGACAAGGCAGTGGCCGAGCAGTGGCTGCCGGTCGGCCAGTATATCGGCGGCGTCGAGCATGCGATCCTGCACCTGCTCTATGCCCGCTTCTTCACCCGGGCGCTGCGCCATATCGGCAAGCTCGACGTGGCCGAGCCTTTCCAGGGCCTGTTCACCCAGGGCATGGTGACGCACGAGACCTACAAGAGCCTCGACGGCCGCTGGCTCTCCCCGCAGGAAATCCGCAAGGACAGCGCCGGCGCGGTGGAACTCGCCTCGGGCGAGCCGATCGAGATCGGCCGCATCGAGAAGATGTCCAAGTCGAAGAAGAACACGGTCGATCCCGAGCCGATCGTAGACCAGTATGGCGCCGACGCGGTGCGCTGGTTCATGCTCTCCGACAGCCCCCCCGAGCGCGACCTGGAGTGGAGCGAGAATGGCATCGAGGGCGCCTGGCGCTTCGTGAACCGCCTCTGGAGGCTGTTCCATAGCGTTGCGGATGGCGAAGCTGGCACCGGCGAGGATCGCGACCTCGACAAGCGCCTGCACCGCACGATCGCCGGCGTGGCAGAAGATATCGAAGCGCTGACCTTCAACAAGTCGGTCGCCAAGCTCTACGAACTGGTCGGCGCGATCGAGAAGGCGCAACCTTCCGCGTCCAGAACGAATGCAATCCGCACGCTTGCGCGCGTCGTCGCGCCGATGGTGCCGCATATCGCCGAGCAGGCCTGGGCCGATATGGGCCAAAGCGGGCTGATCGCCGACGCCGAATGGCCCGCCGTGGACAGCGCGCTGCTCGTCGATGACGAGGTCACCATCGCCGTCCAGGTGAATGGCAAGCTGCGCGATACGCTGCTAATGCCGAAGGGCGCGGCCAAGGATATCGTCGAGGCCGCGGCACTTGCCAGCGACAAGATCGTTCGATCGCTCGAAGGCAAGCAACCGAAGAAGGTGATCGTGGTGCCCGATCGTCTGGTGAACATCGTCGCATGAAGCATGTCGCGCTCCTCGTCGCCGGCGCCCTGGCGCTTTCCGGCTCCTTGTCGGGCTGTGGCCTGCGTCCGCTCTATGGCGGCGGGCCGGACGGCGCGGTGCGCTCCACGCTTTCCGCGGTCGAAGTCGCGCCGATCCAGGGCCAGTCGGGCTGGCTGGTGGCCAATGCGCTCAAGGACCGGCTCGACCATAATGACGTGCCTGCCCGCTTCCGGCTGGAAGTGAAGCTGGACGACCAGATCTCGGGCCTGGGCGTGAAGCGCGACGATTCGGTGGCGCGTGAGCGCCGCACGTTGCGCGCCCGATACCAGCTGATCGACCTGAGCAACGGCAATGTCGTGCTCGACGCCACTGCCGGCTCCGATGCCGGTATCGACGTGGTCGGCAGCGAATATGCGACGATCGCGGCCGAGAAGAGCGCGCTCGAGCGGCTTTCGGGCATCGTCGCCGACCAGATCGTCGCGCGCGTCGCCCGCTATGCGCAGACCGCGCCCGGGGCGGGCGGCCAGTGAAGGCCAACGCGACGCAGATCCGCGCCGCGATCGAGAAGCTCAACCCCGATACGCGGCTCTATCTGTTCCACGGCCCCGACGAAGCGGGTGCCGCGGACCTGGCATCGAAGCTCGGCAAGACGCTGGGCCCCGAGGCGGAACGCATCGACCTCGACATGAAGGCCCTGCGCGAGCAGCCGGGCCGGCTCGCCGATGAAGCGGCCTCGCTCTCGCTGTTCGGCGGCACCCGCTATGTCCGCGTGCTCGGCGTCGAGGAAGGCGCGGCCGAGGCGATCGGGCTGTTGCTGACCGCCGAAAAGGCCGGCAACCCGGTGGTGGCGATCGGCCCGGGGCTCAAGGCGAGCGGCAAGCTGGTGAAGTCGGTGATCGCCGCGCAGAACGCCTATGCCCATGCCTGCTACGTGCCCGAGGGCGTGGATGCGACCCGGCTCGCCTCCAATGTCGCACGCGAGCATGGCCTGCGGCTGATGGGCGACGTGCCCCAGCGCCTGGCAGCCGCTACGGGCGGCGACAGGGCCATCCTGGCGCGCGAAATCGAGAAGCTGGCCCTTTTCCTCGATGCGGCGCCGGATCGCCCCAGGGACGCCGACAGCGCCGCTTTGGACGCGATCGGCGCGGACCTGGGGGATTCGGACCTGAGCGATGCGATCACCGCCGTGGTCGATGGCCGGGTTGGCGATGTTGGATTCGAGCTGGCTCGGCTGGGCGAAGGCATCGGCGTGCCGCTGATGCGCCAGCTCGCCCGGCGGCTACAGGCGATGGCCGAGATGCGGATCGACCTGGACCGCGGCGGCGATATGGACGAAGTACTTGAAAAGCATCGCGTTTTTTTCCGCGAGAAGGCCGCTACCGGCCGCGCCCTGCGCCGCTGGAATGGCGCCCAGTTGATTCGCGCGATCGACCGGGTGCGCGCGGCCGAGCGGGCGATGATGCATTCGGGCAGCGCGGGGGAAGTTCTGGCGGAAGCCGAGGCGGTGACGATCGCCCGCCAGGCGGCACGGGCGAAGGGCTGAGGCCACGGCCTGCCGGGGGCCCAGAGTCACAAGCGGGACCGCATAGAAACCCTGGGCCCCGGCTTTCGCCGGGAAAGCGCAATGCGTTGCTTCTCGCTAGGCTAGGTCGTCAGATCCGCTCGCCGCTCAGCCGCTGGCAGACCATGTCGAGCTGATCGAGCGTCGAATAGGAAAGCGTCAGCGTGCCGCCCTTGGCACCGTGGGCGATGCGGACGTTGAGGCCCAGTACGTCGCCCAGCTGATGCTCGAGCGCCGAGATATCGGCGTCGCGGATCTTCGGCTCGGGCTTGCGCTTGCTGTTGGGCTTGGCGTGGCGGGCGAGCTTCTCGGTCTCGCGCACCGAAAGCCCCTTGGTCGCAACTTCGCGCGCGAGCCTCTCCGCCTCCGGCGCGCCGATCAACGCGCGGGCATGGCCCATGTCGAGCTCGCCGACCACCACCATGTTGCGCACGCCCTCGGGCAGATCGAGCAGGCGGAGCAGGTTGGCGATATGGCTGCGCGACTTGTGAACGAGCTTGCCCAGCGCTTCCTGGCTATGGCCGAACTCGCGGATCAGCCGGGCATAGGCCTCGGCCTCTTCGATCGCGTTGAGGTCCTGGCGCTGGATATTCTCGACCAGCGCGATTTCCATCGTCTCGGCTTCGTTGAAGTCGCGGACGATGACCGGGACCTCGTGCAGCCGGGCGCGCTGCGCCGCGCGCCAGCGGCGCTCGCCGGCGACGATCTGGTAATTATGGCCGGTCGGGCGGACGACGATCGGTTGGATCAGCCCGCGCAGCTTGAGCGACTGGGCCAGTTCTTCCAGCGCCTCCTCGTCGAAATGGCGGCGCGGCTGGTCCGGGTGGGGCACCAGCGAGCTGACCGGCAGCATGCGCAGGCCCGAGGCGACATCAGGCGTGCCGGAGACCGGTGCTTCGGGAACATTTTCGCCGAGCAGCGAGGACAGCCCGCGGCCAAGGCCGGGGCGAGGCTTGCGGGTGGGTTCGGTCATGCGGCTTTCTTGAGCTTGGGCAGGCGATCGATCACTTCACGTGCGAGCGCGATATAGGCTTCGGAGCCCGGGCAGCGATGATCGTAGATCAGCGCCGGCAGGCCGTGGCTGGGCGCTTCGGAGAGACGCACGTTGCGCGGGATGACGGTGTCGAACACGACCCGGCCGAGCACCGCGCGGACATCGTCCGAAACCTGGTCGGTCAGGCGATTGCGGCGATCATACATGGTGAGCACCACGCCGAGGATCGACAGGCCTGGGTTGAACCGGCCACGAATGCGCTCGACCGTATTGAGCAGCTGACCAAGGCCTTCCAGCGCGAAGAATTCGCACTGGAGCGGCACCAGCAGCGCGTGCGCGGCGACCATCGCATTGACCGTCAGCAGGCCGAGCGAGGGCGGGCAATCGATCAGGATCACGTCCCAGCGCTGGGCATGATGGCGCGCGATCGCGCTGTCGAGCCGGTGGGTGCGCGCATCGAACTCGATCAGCTCGATCTCGGCGCCCGACAGGTCCTGCGTTGCCGGGACGATATCGAGCCCGGGGACCTTGGTCGGCGTTGCGACATCGACCAGGTCGACATCGGTAACGAGCAGGTCATAGCTCGAATGCTCGCGCTCGGCCCGGCTGATGCCGAGGCCGGTCGAGGCATTGCCCTGCGGATCGAGATCGATCAGCAGGACGCGCTGGCCAGTCGCCGCAAGCGCGGTGCCGACATTGATCGCCGTGGTGGTCTTACCCACCCCGCCCTTCTGATTGGCGATAGCGATGCAGATCATTTGGGGCGTACCTTTCGCGCGACCACGATCCCCGATTCCGGCGACGTGATGCTGGGTTCCACGTGAAACGCACCCTGCCATTTCGCGCGCGCCGCTTCCACCTCCGATTGCACGCTTCGGCCCTTTGGGAGCAACCATATTGTGGAAGAGTCGGTGCAATGCGCGGTTGTCTTGAACAAATCGGGCAAAGCGGCAACGGCCCGGGCCGAGACGATCGCCGCTTTCTGCTCCGGCTGATAGCTTTCGATCTTGCCATGGACGACGGTGGCGCGGTCGGTGATGCCCAGCTGCTCCGCCGCAGCGCGGAGGAACTCCACCCGGCGGATGCGCGGCTCGACCATCACCACCGGGCGATCGATCAGGATCGCGACGACCAGCCCGGGCATGCCGGCACCCGTGCCGACATCGACCCAGGCGCCCTCCCCGGCCTCCGCCGCCAGCGGGATCAACTGGGCGGAATCGACGAAGTGGCGGGTCCAGAGCTCGTCGAACGATGCGGACGAGATCAGGTTCTGCCGCGCGGACTCTTCGCGCAGGATCTCGCCGAAGCGCTGTAGCTGCGTTTCACGTGAAACATTGAAATGTGCACGGATCCAGTCGCGTGCTTCGTCTTCGGTCATGCGGCGCGCCGTTTCGCGTGAAGGAGGATGGCGGACAATGCCGCCGGCGTGATGCCGCGGATGCGTGCCGCGGCGCCGATCGTCTCGGGGCGCGAGGCGGAGAGCTTCTCGATCATCTCGTTGGAGAGCCCGGCGATTGCGGCGAAGTCCATGGTCGCGGGGAGCTTGACCGCGTCATTGGCGCGGAGCTGGGCAACTTCGGCTTCCTGGCGCTCGAGATAGGGCGCGTAGCGGGCGTCCTCGACATACTCGGCGAGCAGGTCCGGATCGGTGTTCGGATGGAGGTCGAGATGGTGCAGCTCGATCCCGGGGAAGCGCAGCCATTCGCGGGCGGGACGCCTGGCGCCGTCCTGGGCGACCGAAGCGCCACGAGCTGCCAGGGCGCTGGCGGTACGTTCGGCGGTAAAAACCTGGTCGAGCGCTGCCCTGCCCTCTGCCCGCGCCACGAGCCAGGCGAGACGCTGGGCGCCGAGGCAACCCTGTTCGGCCGCGATCGGGCCCAGCCGGGTGCCGGCATTGTCGGCGCGCAGGCGGAGGCGGAACTCGGCACGGGCGGTCAGCATGCGATAGGGCTCGGTGACGCCCTGCAGCACCAGGTCGTCGACCATCACGCCGAGGTAGGACGTCGCACGATCAAGGATCAGCGGCGCGAGATCGCAGGCATAGGCGGCGGCGTTGAGGCCCGCGACAAGCCCCTGCCCCGCTGCCTCCTCATAGCCGGTAGTGCCGTTGATCTGCCCGGCGCACCAGACACCCGGAATCGCGGGAAGCCCCAGCGTGGCATCGAGCGCGCGCGGATCGATATGGTCATACTCGACCGCATAGCCGGGCGTGACGATCTCCGTCCGCTCCAGCCCCGGGATCGAATTGACCATCGCCACCTGGATATCGACCGGCAGCGAAGTCGACATGCCGTTCGGGTAGATCAGATGGGTGTCCAAGCCCTCGGGCTCGAGGAAGATCTGGTGGCCGTCGCGATCGCCGAAGCGGTGGATCTTGTCCTCGATCGACGGGCAATAGCGCGGCCCCTGCGCATCGATCGCGCCGGTGAACAGCGGCGAGCGATCGAGACCCGAGCGGATCGCGTCATGCGTGACCTGGGTGGTGCGGGTGACGCCGCAATGGAGCTGGGGCAGGACGCGGCCCGGGGTGAGCGGCGACATGGTCCAGGGATCGCCGTCGGAAGGCTGCTCCTCGATCCGCGCCCAGTCGATCGTACGGCCGTCGAGACGCGGCGGGGTGCCGGTCTTGAGACGCGCCATCGGCAGGTTCAGTTGGCGAAGCTGCCCGGCCAGGCGGATGGCCGAGCCCTCGCCGACGCGGCCGCCAGTCTCGCGCTCCTCGCCGCGGAAGATGCGGCCGCCGAGAAAGGTGCCGGTGGCGAGGACCACGGCGCGGCATTCGAGCAGGCTGCCATCGGCGAGGCGGACGCCGGCGACCGCACCGTTGGCCAGCTCCAGCGCCTCGGCCTCGCCTGCGACAAGATGCAGGTTGGGCTGCTCGCCGAGCATCTTCTGGATCGCGGCGGCATAGCGGACGCGGTCCGCCTGGACGCGTGGTCCCTGGACGGCAGTGCCCTTGGACCGGTTGAGCATCCGGTAATGGATGCCGGCGGCATCGGTCGCGCGACCCATCAGCCCGTCGAATGCATCGACTTCGCGAACCAGATGTCCCTTGCCCAAGCCGCCGATCGCCGGGTTGCACGACATCGCCCCGAGCTTGGACAGGTCGAAGCTGAGCAGGGCGGTGCGCGCGCCGCGGCGGGCCGAGGCGGCAGCCGCTTCGGTGCCGGCGTGCCCGCCGCCAATGACGATGACGTCGAAATCCATTGCCCGCGCGCTACAGAATCGCACGCGCCGCGTCAAAAGCGTTCCACGTGGAACATCTATTTACCTATGCAGAAACGCCCGAACAGCGCATCGAGCATCGCCTCCACCCCCGCCCGGCCCGTGATCGCGTCGAAGGCGCGCATGGCGGAGCGGAGATGCTCCGCGATCAGCAGCAGGTCATTTTCGCGCTCAATCGCCCGCAACGCTGCGGCCGCGCCCTGGGACAGCTCCCGTTGACGCGCATTGAGTGCCATCTGATCGGGTGGTGGCAGCAGATCGCCCGCAAGCCTCGCCAGGGCCTGCCAGAGCGCATCTATACCCTCGCCCGTTCGCGAGGACAGCGATAGCCGCCCCTCGCTTGCTCCCCGCCCCGGCAGATCGGCGCGAGGATTGAGCCAAAGCAGATGATCGTGCGCGGGCGGGGTCTCGTCGCCAAGCCAGAGCAGGATGTCTGCCTCCGCCTGGGCTGCCTGGGCGCGGGCGATGCCGATCGCTTCGATCTCGTCGCCGGGCAGCGCCGCCAGGCCGGCAGTGTCGATCAGCAGCCAGGCGATCCCGCCACGCACCACGGGCGCCTCGATCCGATCGCGCGTGGTACCCGAGATCGGCGAGACGATCGCCGCATCACGACCCGCCATCGCATTGAGCAACGACGACTTGCCGGCATTGGGCGGTCCGGCGAGCACGACCCTTATGCCGTCGCGCAACCGCTCGACCGGCGGGCGATCGGCAATCGCTTCGATATCCGCCGCCAGGGAAGCCGCACCCGATCGGATCACCGGGAGCAGCGCTGCGTCGGCGACGTCATCCTCATCGCTATGATCGAGCTCGGCCTCGACCCGGGCGGCAAGCCCGAGCAACCGATCCGTCCAATCCTCGACGGCGCGACGCACCGCGCCTTCCGCCGACCGGATCGCCGACCGGCGCTGGGCCTCGGTTTCGGCCATCAGCAGGTCGCCCAGCCCCTCGGCTTCGCTCAGGTCGATCCGGCCATGGATCAGCGCGCGCCGGGTGAACTCGCCCGGCTCGGCCGACCGGAGCCCCGGCCGGGCAGCCAGCGCCGCCTCGACCGCGCGGACCACGGCGCGGCCACCATGGAGATGGAATTCGGCCAGGTCCTCGCCCGTCGCGGTGTTCGGCCCCGGAAAGCAGAGCACGATCGCACGATCGAGCAGCGCGCCATCCGCGGGATCCCGCAACGCGCGCACCGCAGCGCGGCGCGGCTTCGGCAGATCGCCGGCGAAAGCCCGCACCATTTCAAAAGCATGCGGACCGCTCACCCGCAGCACCGCGATCGCGGCGGGCGGAGCGCCGCTGGAAACCGCGTAGATCGTATCCATTACTTGTCGGTCTTGCTCCCGGTGCCGGCATCGAACATCGCCCGCCAGAAGCCCATGCCGGCCTCGCCCATCGGCGACCAGCTCTGCAGCATCTGCTGGAAGGCTTCGGGGCTGCCATGCTTGTTGATCGCATCGACCATCATCGAGACATAACGCTCATGGACCGGCCCCAGGTCGGGCAGGCCCATCGCCCGGCGCGCTTCCTCGGGCGTGCAATCCACCTCGACATTGATCTTCATGGCCATCTCCGTTGCGCGCGCCGCGGTGCGGCTGCTAGTTCGGCTGCATGTATGCGCGCGACCATGGTGTGATCGCAACGCCCATCGGTCCGGTGCGGGTCGAAGGTAGCGAAGACATGCTGGTTTCCGTGACGATCGGTGGCATCGACGCGCCCCGCCCTGCCCGCGCCACTGCCGTCCGCGCCGCGCTCGAGCAACTCGAATCCTGGTTCGCGGGTGATCGCCGTGACTTCGACCTGCCGCTCGAGCCGCTGCCGACTTCACGTGGAACAGAGCTGCGCGCCGCGATGATCGGCATCGGCTATGGCGAGACGCTGAGCTACGGCGAACTCGCCCGCCAGACCGGCTCCAGCGCCCGCGCCATCGGCCAGCTCTGCTCGCGCAACCCCTTTCCCATCCTCGTCCCCTGCCACCGCGTGCTCGCCGATGGCGGCCGCCTCGGCAATTATTCGGGCGGCGACGGACCCAAGACCAAATCCTGGCTGCTCGAACATGAGCGGCTTCATTCCGGAAGGACTCTATTGTGAGCGAAATGATCAGCATCGATACGATCGACGGCAGCGGCAGCTTCCAGGCCTATGTCGCCCGGCCCGAGGGCACGCCCAAGGCAGCGGTGATCGTGATCCAGGAGATCTTCGGCGTGAACCCGGGCATCCGCCAAAAGTGCGACGACTGGGCGGCGAAGGGCTATCTCAGCCTCGCGCCCGATCTGTTCTGGCGCCTCGAGCCGGGCATCCAGCTCGATGCCGATGTGCCCGAGCAGTTCCAGCAGGCGCTCGCGCTGATGGGCAAGTTCAACCAGGACGCCGGGATCCGCGATATCGAGGCAACGATCCGCGCGGCGCGTGCCCAGCTCGGCGAGGGCGGCAAGGTCGGCGTGGTCGGTTTCTGCCTGGGTGGACGCCTGGCATTCATGAGCGCGACCCGGACCGACAGCGATGCAAGCGTCGGCTATTATGGCGTGGGCATCGACAATCTGCTCGGCGAGAAGCACGGCATCTCGCGCCCGGTGCTCATGCATATTCCCCAAGCCGATCACTTCGTGACCCCGGAAGCCCAGGCGGCGATGCATGCCGGCCTGGACGATCACCCCAAGGTCACGCTGTACGACTATGCCGGCGAGGATCACGGCTTCGCCGACACCTTCGGCAAGCGCCGCTCGGATGAAGCTGCCAGGCTGGCCGACGCTCGCACTGCCGAGTTCTTTGCGAAGAACCTGGGATAAGTTGTTTTGAAGGCGGCGTGTTCCTGTGAGCGCACCGCCTTTCGCTCCTGCCGGCGACGTGACAGGCGGATCGCATCAGCCTAGAGTTCGAGCCGTCGAAAATAGAGCAGCAGGGTGGTGGCTCCTGCGCCCGCACGCGGGTTCTTCTCAGCCTCGGCGTCCAACGAACCCGGTTCGGCGCGACGCATGGCCTGCGGCTCCGAACCCAATCGGAGTCCGCCATGAACTATCTCTTCCTGAGTATCGCCATCGCTGCCGAAGTACTCGGCACCAGCTTCATGAAACAGTCCGAAGGCTTCACCCGCCTGGTGCCGAGCCTGGTCACGGTCATTGCCTATGCGGCTGCCTTTTACTGCCTGTCGCTCACCCTGCGGACGATCCCGACGGGAATCGCCTATGCGATCTGGTCCGGCGTGGGGATCGTGTTGATCACGGCGATCGCCTGGATTTTCCAGGGGCAGAAGCTCGATATGCCGGCAATGCTTGGGCTGGGACTGATCATCGCCGGTGTGGTGGTGATGAACCTGTTTTCCAAGGCAGTGGCGCATTAGGTCGCACCAGCCTGTGAAACGGAAAAGGCCGGGCAATGCCCGGCCTTCCCTCTCCTCCCGCAAGCACGGGAGACCTGGTAATCATCTTCAGAAGAAGCTGGTGATCCCCGGCGTCTCGTGCGTGCCCACCCAGCCTTCATAGATCATGCGGAACGCCACGAAGACGATCACGATCAGGCCGATATAGGCGATCCAGGGATAGCGGTTGATCAGCTTGGCGATCAGGTTTGCCGCGATGCCCATCAGCGCCACCGAGAGCAGCAGCCCGACGACGAGGATACCGGGATGCTCGCGGGCCGCGCCGGCGACCGCCAGGACATTGTCGAGGCTCATCGAGACGTCGGCGACCGCAACCGCCCAGGCGGCCGCGGCGAAGCTCCTGGCGGGCTTCAGGCCCGATTCCACCTCATCGGCGTGCGGGCCGCCCTCGCGGATCTCGCGCCAGAACTTCCAGCTCACCCAGAGCAGCAGCAGGCCACCGGCGAAGATCAGGCCGACAATGCCCATCAGCCAGCTGACGATCAGCGCAAAGGCGATGCGCAGGACCAGCGCGGCGCCGATGCCGATCAGGATGACCTTCTTGCGCTGCTCGGCGGGGAGCCCCGCGGCAAGCGCACCGACGACGATCGCATTGTCGCCCGCCAGCACCAGGTCGATCATCAGCACCGAGCCGAATGCGGCGAGCGCGGACGGATCGCCCAAGTTCGAGAAATCGGCGAGGATATGCTGCCAGATATCGGCAGGAGAGCCGATTCCGGCTGCGGCGGCGCTGAGGAGCATGTCGAGCATCGGCTAAGCCCTAACGCGCTTGCAGCGGCATGCAAGCGTCGGGCGCGTCCAGCATCAAAACGAAAAAGGCCGGGCGCTGGGCCCGGCCTTTTCGTCCTGTTCCACGTGGAGCGTGGGACAGCTTACTGGTTCATCGAGTCGAAGAAATCCTCGTTGGTCTTCGAGTCCTTCATCTTGTCGAGCAGGAACTCCATCGCATCGACGGTGCCCATCTGCATGAGGATGCGGCGCAGCACCCACATCTTGGTGAGCTTGGCCTTGTCGACCAGCAGCTCTTCCTTGCGGGTGCCCGACTTGCCGACGTCGAGCGCCGGGAAGATGCGCTTGTCCGCCACCTTGCGGTCGAGGACGATTTCCGAGTTACCGGTGCCCTTGAACTCTTCGAAGATGACTTCGTCCATGCGGCTGCCAGTGTCGATCAGCGCGGTGGCGATGATCGAGAGCGAACCGCCCTCTTCGATGTTGCGCGCGGCGCCGAAGAAGCGCTTCGGGCGCTGCAGGGCGTTGGCGTCGACACCGCCGGTCAGCACCTTGCCCGACGAAGGCACCACGGTGTTGTAGGCGCGGCCAAGACGAGTGATCGAATCGAGCAGGATGACCACATCCTTCTTGTGCTCGACCAGGCGCTTTGCCTTTTCGATAACCATTTCAGAGACTTGCACGTGGCGCTGGGCCGGCTCGTCGAAGGTCGAGGAGATCACCTCGCCCTTCACCGAGCGCTGCATGTCGGTGACTTCCTCGGGGCGCTCGTCGATGAGCAGCACGATCAGGAAGACTTCGGGATGGTTGTCGGTGATCGCCTTGGCGATGTTCTGCAGCATCACCGTCTTGCCGACGCGCGGCGGCGCGACGATCAGCGTGCGCTGGCCCTTGCCCTGCGGCGAGACGATGTCGATGACGCGGGCCGACTTGTCCTTCTGGGTCGGGTCGAGCTGGTCGAGCGTCAGCTTGCTCTCGGGATAGAGCGGGGTGAGGTTGTCGAAGTTGACGCGGTGACGGACCGCGTCGGGATCATCGAAATTGACCGAGACCAGGCGGACCAGGGCGAAATAGCGCTCGCCATCCTTGGGCGCGCGAATCTCGCCTTCCACCGTATCGCCGGTGCGCAGGCCGAACTTGCGGACCTGGTTGGGCGAGACATAGATGTCGTCCGGGCCGGCGAGATAGTTCGCCTCGGGGCTGCGCAGGAAGCCGAAGCCGTCCGGCAGCACCTCGATCGTGCCCAGGCCCAGGATCTGCTCGCCATTCTCGGCCTCTGCCTTGAGGATGCCGAACAGCAGGTCCTGCTTGCGCAGCGTCGAAGCGCTCTCCACGCCGAGCTCCTCGGCCATCGAGACCAGTTCGGCGGGGGCTTTCTTCTTGAGGTCCTTGAGATGCATTGGGAGTCCGGGTGCTTGGATGCTGGGGGGAGCGTCGGTCGGCGGGTAGAGTCGCGCGCGAATAACGATGCTTGGAGGAGGGATGGCCCGGTGACCCGGTCCACAGCGCCGAATTAGGAGTGGCCTACCCCCAAGTCAACCGGTCTCCGCGGTCTGGTATGCGCTTTTGCGGCAAGCGGTAAGTTGCGGCGACAAACCGAAATGGCGCAACTAAATTGCGCCAACGCTCAGAAGGGCTTCACCACCGCGAGGATCACGATGAGGATCACCGCCAGCGCCGGCACTTCGCCGACCAGCCGCAGCGTCCGCGGCGCGATCGCACCCTGCCCCTTCGCCAGCTTCTTCGAATAGCCTACCGCCCAGCCGTGATAGCCGGAAAGCAGGAACACGATCAGCAGCTTGGCATGGAGCCAGCCGAGCCCTGCTCCGCTTTCGAACAAGCCGAGATTGGCGGCGAGCATCAGGCCGAGCAGCCAGACGATCCCGATCGAGGGCGTGAGGATCATTCGACGGAGCAGCGCCTCGCGCTTTTCCCAGGCGGCTGCCTCGGGCGTGCCCAGCGCTTCCTGGTGATGGACGAGATAGCGCGGCAGCAGGAACAGGCCGGCCATCCAGAAGATCACGAAGATGATGTGGAACGCCTTGACCCAAAGATACGCCCCACCGAGGAATCCCGCCATCTCTACCCCCTGATCCGCGCCAGCAGCCGCTCGACATGCTCGATTGGCGTGTCCTGCTGGATGCCGTGCCCGAGATTGAACACATGCGGACGGGTTGGGAAGGCCGAAAGGATCCGGTCGACCGCGCGATCGAGCGTATCGCCGCCGGCGATCAGCGCGAGCGGATCGAGATTGCCCTGCACCGGCAGCCCTTCCGGCAGCACGGCGTCGGCCCAGGCCGGATCGACCGTCTCGTCGAGTCCGATCGCATCGACGCCGGTCTCGCGCGCATAGGCGGGCAGCTTGCCACCGGCGCCCTTGGGGAATCCGATCACCGGTGCCTTGCCCTTCACCGCCGCGGCGATGCGGGCGGTCGGCGCGATCACCCAGCGCTCGAACTGCTCGGGCGAAAGGCTGCCGGCCCAGCTGTCGAACAGTTGTACGGCTTCGACGCCGGCATCGATCTGTGCCGCCAGATAGTCGATCGTGCAGTCGGCGATGCGATCGACCAGCGCCTGCATGAGTCCGGGATCGCCATAAGCGAGTCTGCGCGCCTCGGCCTGCTCGCGACTCCCCTGTCCGGCGATCATATAGGTGGCAACGGTCCAGGGGCTGCCTGCGAAGCCCAGGAAGGTGGTTCGCGGGTCGAGGGCGGCCCGTACCTGCCGAACGGTCTCATAGACCGGCTGCAGGGCCTCAGGACGCGATTCAAGGCCATCCAGGATCTGACGGGCCGTCACGGTCGGCGCGAGGCGGGGACCTTCGCCGGTTTCGAACCAGAGTTTCTGGCCCAGCGCCATCGGCACCATCAGGATGTCGGAGAACAGGATCGCGCCGTCCATGCCGAAGCGGCGGATCGGCTGGAGGGTGATCTCGGCCGCGGCTTCAGGGTCGAGCGCGAGTTCGAGGAATCCGCCCTTCTCGGCCCGGAGCGCGCGATATTCGGGCAGATAGCGACCGGCCTGACGCATCAGCCAGACGGGCGGAGTCTCCTGTCGAACACCCTGGAGCGTCTCGAGCAGCGGCTTGGAATGGGAGTCGGTCAGGGCCTCGTTCCTAAAACAATAAAGAATGAATCTAGAGATTGTTGGAGTCTGTTGGCGCGTGAAAGCCGGGGCTTATGCACTCGTCCGCGAGTTGCCAACAGTTTGACTCTGGCGGCCCCTCGGGAGTCCTCGGATTCGCGCACGCCGTCCCCGTTTTCAACAGGCTGTGGATTGGAATCACAAGTTGGGGACGCGGCTGTGGACGAATCACCAGTGGGAGTCACCAAACTGACCCGATTGGTTCATCCGCCGGGTTGCGCTAGTGGCTGTCAGCCATGTTATCCACAGATTCACACCCAGCGGCGCTCCGCGCCTTCCACAAGGGTCACTGATGCGGCTTCACCTCCACCTCCTCTCCGATTCCACCGGCGAGACGCTGGAGAACATCGCCAAGGCGGCACTCGCCCAATATGACGATGTCGAAACGCTCCGCCACTTCTGGCCGATGGTGCGCAGCGAAGCGCATCTCGAGCGGATCCTCCAGGAGATCGCCCAGAATCCGGGGCTGGTGCTCTACACGCTGGTGAACCCGGAGATCCGCCGCACGCTGGAGAGCCGCTGCCGCGCGATGGGCCTGCCGGCGATCGCGCCGCTCGATCCGGTCAACCACGCACTGTCCAACCTGCTCGGCCAGGAAGCCAAGGCGCGGCCGGGCCGGCAACATACGCTGGATGCCGCCTATTTCGCCCGTGTCGATGCGATCCAGTTCACCATCGCGCATGATGACGGGCTGCTCGCCGAGGATTGGGAAGAGGCGGACATCCTCCTCGCCGGCGTCTCGCGTTCGTCCAAGACGCCGACTTCGATCTACCTGGCGAACCGCGGCTACAAGACCGCTAACATCCCGATCGTGGTGGAATCGCCGCCGCCGCCCGAGCTCTACAAGCTCAAGCATCCGCTGATCGTCGGCCTCACCACCAGCGCCGACCGGCTGATCCAGATCCGTCGCAACCGCCTGCTCTCGCTCAACCAGGCCACCGAGACGAGCTATGTCGAGCAGGATGCGGTGACCCGCGAAGTCGCCTATGCGCGGCGGATGTTCGCCGACAATGGCTGGCCGGTGATCGACGTCACAAGGCGTTCGATCGAGGAAACCGCGGCGGCGATCATCCAGCTGTGCAACGAGCGGACGCTCGAAAAAGGAAAAGCATGAAACTCGTACTCGCTTCGCAAAGCGCCTCGCGCCGCGCGATGCTCAACGATGCCGGCGTGCCGCATGAAGCCGTGACGGCACAGGTCGACGAAGCCTCGGCCAAGGAATCTTTGCTCGCGAGCGGCATCGCGCCGCGCGACCTGGCGGATGCGCTGGCCGAGCTGAAGGCGCTCAAGGTCTCCGGCCTTGTCCCCACGGCGCTGGTACTCGGCGGCGACTCGCTGGTCGCGCTCGACGACGGCTCGCTGCTCGACAAGCCGGAGAGCCGCGAGCAGGCCGCCGACCATCTCCGCCGCATGTCGGGCAAGACGCACGACATCTACAGCGCCGCGGTGATCGCCGAGGGTGGCCGCGCAGTGTGGCGGTTTGTCGATCGCGCCAAGCTCCATGTCCGGCCGCTGTCCGAGGAATTCATCGAGGAATATCTCGATGTCGAATGGCCTGCGATCGCCGGGTGCGTCGGCTGCTTCCGGATCGAGGGGCCGGGCGTCCAGCTGTTCAGCCGCACCGACGGCAGCCAGTTCACCATCCTCGGCATGCCGTTGCTGCCGATCCTTTCCTATCTGCGCACCCGCGGGGTTCTGACGTCATGACTGCATATGCCGAGGTGATCGGCGACCCCATCGCCCAGTCCAAGTCGCCGCTGATTCATGGCTTCTGGCTGGAGCAGCTCGGCATCGAAGCCGAATATCGCCGCGCGCATGTGAAGCCCGAGGAGCTTGCCGGCTATTTCGAGTCGCGGAAGGCGGATCCGGACTGGCGCGGCTGCAACATAACCCTGCCCCATAAGCAGGCGTCGCTCGAGTTCGTCGAGGATCGCGGCGGCGTCCGCGATTCGATCGGCGCGATCAACACGGTGGTACGCGCCGAGGATGGTGCGCTGATCGGCACCAACACCGATGCCGGCGGCTTCTATGCGCCGATCGCCGGGCTCGACCTCGAGGGCCGGCATGTCGTGGTCATCGGCGCCGGCGGTGCGGCGCGCGCGATCCTGTTCGCGCTGTCCCGTGTCGGCGTCGGCAAGGTCACCCTGCTCAACCGCAATGTGCTGAAGGGCGCAGCGCTGCTCTCCGGCTTCGGGATCAGGGGCGATGCGCTGCCGCTCACCGCCAAGCTGCCCCCGGCCGCGCTGCTGGTGAATGCCAGTGCGCTCGGCATGGTCGGCCAGCCGCCGCTCGAGATCGACCTGTCGCCGCTGCCCGAGGATGCGGTGGTCTATGACGCGGTCTATGCCCCGCTCGAGACCGAGCTGCTCGCCCAGGCGCGCGACCGCGATCTCGATACGGTAGATGGGCTCGAGATGCTGGTCGGCCAGGCCGCGCTCGCCTTCGAGCTGTTCTTCGGCGCCGAGCCTCCGCGCGACCGCGACGACGAACTGCGCGCGCTGCTGCTGAAATGAGCGATCGTCCGGTCACCCTGGGCCTCACCGGGTCGATCGGCATGGGCAAGTCGACCGTGGCGGCGATGTTCGCCGAAGACGGCGTGCCGGTGTTCGATGCCGATGCCGAGGTCCACAGGCTCCAGGGCCCGGACGGCGAAGCCGTCGCCGCGATCGAGGCCGAGTTTCCCGACACCACCAGCGAACTCGGGGTGAACCGCACGCTGCTGCGCGAGGCGGTGATGGCCGATCCCACTGCCTTTGCCCGGCTGGAAGCGATCCTCCACCCCGCTGTCGCCGACAAGCGCGAGGCCTTTCTCCAGGCGAATCGCGATGCGCCGCTGGTGGTGCTCGACATACCCTTGCTGTTCGAAGCGGGCGGCTGGCGCCATGTCGACAAGATCGCCGTGGTCTCCGCACCCCCCGAAGTGCAGCGCGAGCGCGTGCTGGCCCGGCCGGGCATGACCGAGGCGCGATTCGAAGCGATCCTCGCCCGCCAGCTGCCCGACTCGGAAAAGCGCGACCGCGCGGACTTCGTCGTCCCCACCGGCGGGACGATCGGGGAGACGCGCGCGGTGGTACGTAATGTCATCGCTTGCCTAGCGGGCCGCGCGGGAGGATAAGGTCGCAATGCGTGAAATCGTGTTCGACACCGAAACCACCGGGCTCAGCTTCTCTGGTGGCGACCGGCTGGTCGAGATCGGCTGTGTCGAGCTGGTCAATCGCGTGCTCACCGGGCGCAATTTCCACGTCTATATCAATCCCCAGCGGCCGATGCCGATCGAGGCGTTCAACGTCCACGGCCTGTCGGACGTGTTCCTCTCGGACAAGCCGCTGTTCGAGGATGTGGTCGAGGACATGCTCGAGTTCATCGGCGACAGCCCGATGATCGCGCACAACGCCAATTTCGACTTCGGCTTCATCAATGGCGAGCTGATCCGCAGCGGCCGGCCCATCGTCGACCTCAGCCGCATGGTCGATACGCTGGCGATCGCGCGGGTGAAGCATCCCGGCGCCAAGCATACGCTCGATGCGCTCTGCTCGCGCTATGGCATCGATCTGACCCAGCGCACGCTGCACGGCGCGCTGATCGACGCCTCGCTGCTGGCGCAGGTCTATGTCGAGCTGACCGGCGGCCGGCAGATCACGCTTGGCCTGGCGGTGGACGCGCCGGTGGTCCGCGAGACCGCCGCCGAAGCGCCGACACGGGTACATGTGCGTCCCGCACGACAATTTGCTGCGAGTCCGGCGGAACTCGAACGCCACGCAGCCTTTCTTTCCAAGATGGAGGAGCCGCTCTGGGGCACCGCCCCGACCAGTTGATCCCGGTAGTTGACCGCGGTCAATCGGTCCGGACCCCGCCCCAGCTAGGGTCCTCATAAAAGTGGAGGTGAACGATGGACATTCGGGTTTCTGGGCATCAGGTCGAGACTGGCGCCGCGCTCAAGGAGCAGGTGACCGAACGACTCCAGGGGATCGCCGACAAATATTTCTCGCGCGCCCTCTCCTCCCAGGCGACCTTCGGCAAGGGTCCGCACGATAACGGCTTCACCTGCGACATCGTGATGCACGTGATGCAGGGCCTGGTCCTCAAGGCGACCAACAAGGGCATGGAGGCACATGGCGCGTTCGACGGCGCGGCCGACCGGATCGACAAGCAGCTTCGCCGCTATACCCGCCGGCTCAAGGATCGGCAGAATGGCGTGGTCAACGCCTTCGCCGAGAATGGCGCCTATGACAACGGATCCTATGACAACAATGCCGGCTACACGCTGTTCCAGGAAAGCGTGGATGAGGACGAGGCCTCGGATGCGCCGCTGATCATCGCGGAGACCCGTGTCGACGTGCCGGATGCCACCGTTTCGGACGCAGTTATGATGCTCGACCTGCGGAATACCAACGCGCTGCTGTTCAAAAACAGCGCGACGGGCGCCCATAACATGGTGTATCGGCGCGGCGACGGGACGATCGGATGGGTGGAACCCAATCGCGCCGCCTGAGTATTAGGCAGGCCCCGGGGGGCGGACCTCAACTGGAATTTCGATGACGACGATCAGTGATTTGCTCGTGCCGGAGGCAGTGCTCTCCGGCGTGAGTGTTGCCAGCAAGAAGGCGCTGTTCGCGGCGCTGGGGGCCGCGGCGGCCGAGGCTTACGGCCTCGACGCCCGCGGTGTGGCCGAAACGCTTTCCGAGCGCGAGAAGCTCGGTTCGACCGGTTTTGGCGCCGGTATCGCCATCCCGCACGGCAAGCTCGAATCCATCCGCCGCGTCTGCGGCATATTCGTCCGGCTCGACAAACCCGTCGATTTCGGCGCGGTGGACGAACTGCCGGTCGACCTGGTGTTCATGCTGCTCTCGCCGGTCGGCGCGGGTGCCGAGCATCTCAAGGCGCTGGCCTGTGTCTCGCGGCTGCTGCGCGACAAGACCATCGCCGCCAAGCTGCGCGGCGCGGGCTCGCGCGATGCGCTCTATGCCCTGCTCGCTGGCGTGGAGACGCGTGACGCAGCCTGAGTCTCCCACGGGGGCGGAGGCGCATTTCCGTGCGCTCGAATCCCTTTATGCCGCGGCGCCGATCAACCGGCTGTTCGAGTCCGTGCTCGAGATCCCGGAACCCGGCGTCGCGCGCATCCGCTTCAATATCGACGAACGCTATTTCCACGCCGCCGGCGCGGCGCATGGCACGAGCTATTTCAAGATGCTCGATGACGCCGCCTTTTACGCGGTGAACAGCCTGGTCACCGATCGCTTCGTGCTGACCACCCAGTTCAACCTGCTGCTCACCAAGCCTCTGGGGCCTGGCCCTGTGGTGGCGGAGGGGCGCTGGGTTAGCGGGCAGCGTCGCGTGTTCGTGGGCGAGGCGCGGCTGATCGATGCGACCGGCGAGGAAGCGGCGCGCGGCACCGGCACCTTCATGCGCTCGCGTATCCCGCTCGCCACGCTTCCCGGCTACGCGCAGGGCTGATGGCGCGGCTCGCCACCGGCGTGCTGGTCAACGCGCTGATCCGCCGTGCCGAGGGTGCCGGCGGCAGCGCGATGGTGCTGGCCAAGGGGGACGCGACGGCCGGAGCGGTGCTGTTGCTGCTAGTCGAACGCGGCGCCAATCCGCGCTTCTTCGAGCGTGGCCTTGGTCCTGATGGGGGCGCCGCCCTAATTCGCTCGGGACCCCAGTTATTTGCCGACGACGGCGAAGTCACCGCCTATTGGCAGCGGCGTCGAGCGCGCGATTCAGATCTTTGGGTGATTGAACTGGATATCGCAGACGGCGAACGGTTCGCCGCTGAAACGATGACATTGAATTGACATAAGCCTCGCGCGCGGCGAAAGGGCCGACCACTTTCAATCGCGTTGTGCCTGCCGGGGTGTGAAGTCGGTCGGTTACGCAGTCGGGGGGGAAGCCCGGCGGCCCATATGAGAAACAGGGCCGGCCGCGCACCAACCGCACAGTAACGAACCCTAATGAAGTTCATCCATCGCGCCGCGGGTTTCGCGGCCGTGACTTTTTGCGCTGGCGCACTTGCGAATGCCGCCACGCTCGACGTGACCAACACCGTGCAGGATGCGCCGGTTCATCAGGTCAACGTCCAGAACCTCCAGCAGGTTCCCGCGCCGGCCCCCCAGGCCGCGCCGACTCCGGTCCAGGAAAAGACGGAAATCGTCCAGCCGATCCCCAATGTCGATGCGGACGAAGATTTCGCTTCGCTGTCTGATGCCGTGGCTGCGCAGGATGCGCCCGCGTCGCTCGACCGCGAGCTCAACTGCCTTGCCGTCAGCATCTATTACGAAGCCAAGGGCGAGCCCCTTTCGGGCCAGCTCGCGGTTGCCGATGTGATCCTCAACCGCACCGAGTCGGGCCGTTTCCCCACTTCGGTGTGCGGCGTCGTCACCCAGCGCGGCCAGTTCTCCTTCGTGCGCGGCGGCAAGCTGCCGACCCCGCCGTCGAACGGCCAGTGGAAGAAGGCGCTCGCGGTCGCCCAGGTCGCAATGAAGGACCAGTGGGATTCGCCGGTGCCGGAAGCGCTGTATTTCCATGCCCGCTACGTGAAGCCGAGCTGGAAGCGCGCCCGTGTCGGCTCGGTCGGCAACCATGTTTTCTATCGTTGAGCCGAGTCGCGGGGTTCCCCGCGTTCGCTTAATGTTCTAAACGGCCGGGGATGACCTCCCCGGCCGTTTCGCTTTCGGAAGACCCGCTGCCAGATGGCCCCCTGATCGCCGCCGATGTGGCGCGCGGGGTAACGCGCCTGCTGCTGCGCCATGATTGCGTCGCGCTGGCCGAAGTGCCGCTCGAGGGCGGCCGTCGCGCCGATCTGATGGCGATCGATTCCCGCGGCAACATCGTCATCGTCGAGATCAAGGTCTCGCGCGCCGATCTGCTCGGTGACGGCAAATGGACCGATTATCTCGCGCATTGCGACCGTTTCTTCTGGGCGGTGCCGGAAGGCTTCGACCTGCGGCCCTTCGAGCAGGAAGGCTTCCTGCCGGCGCGCGCCGGGCTGATCGTCGCCGATCGCTATGATGCGGCGGTGATGCGTGAAGCGGCGACGGTGCCGCTGCCGGCACCCACCCGCAAGAAGACTACGCTCGCCTTCGCCCGCCGCGCCGCGCGCCGGGTGATCCAGATGCTGGATCCCGATGCGGAGGCGGCGTTCTAGGCCTGTTGGAAGAATAGGATCCCGCGCGCGCAATAGGGCTGCTTGGGGCGCGCTTCCGGCCGGTGCCGGGCCGTCGAAAGGCGCGCACAAACCCGCTCTTGGCCTGTACTTCGTGTACTTTGGCGCCCGGCCGCAGCTTCGATGTTCGAGGGGGGAAGCCGGGAAGGGCCCGGCTTCCGTGCCGGGGCTTAGAGCTTCGGGCCTGCCGGCGCGGCAGCGCCGCTGCTCTTGCCGCCCTTGGGTGCTTCGTTGAGCAGCTTGGCGATCTGCGGGTAGCGGGTCTCGTCATGGGCATAGTCGCGGGCGGACTTGCCGGTGACATTGTCGGTGCGGTCCGGATTGGCGCCGGCATCGAGCAGCTGCCGGACCACGTCGATGTCATGGACCTGCACGGCGCGGATCAGCGGGGTCTCGCCGCTGCTGTTCGCCATGTTCACATTGGCGCCGTACTTGATCAGGATCTGCACGCCCTCGCCCCAACCCCGCTCCGCGGCGATGATCAGCGCGGTGTTGCCGCGGCCGTCCGGCAGGTTGGCGTTGATATCGTCCTGCTGGAGCAGCACGCGCAGATAGGTCGCGTCATTGCGCTTGGTCACGATGTGCAGCGCGCCCTCGCCGGTCGTGCGATCCTTCGCGTTGACGATGCGGAGCGACTTGTTCTCGAGATACTTGTTCACCTTGGCGCCGTCCGTCTCGCGGATGGCGTTGAGGAAGTTGTAGCTGTCCGAGAATTGCTGGGCCGATGCCGGCACGGCGGCGAGCATCAGCAGGGCGGCGCCGGCGGCGCCCATTACGCGTACGATCATGTGTTTGCCCAAACCCCATAGCGGCAGTGCTTGCAAGCCCCGAACTATCAGATCATGGCTGGCGATACCATGAGCAGGATATTTCAGGCCTTTGCGCCTTTGCTACTGATCGTCTCAGGCTGCAGCGGCGGCGCGGCCGATGAGCCCCCGCTGGCCGGGGCGCGGATCGGCGGGCCGTTCGCGCTCACCGATCCCGCGGGCAAGACGGTTCGCGACGGCGATTTCGCCGGCAAATATCGCATCGTCTATTTCGGGTACACCTGGTGCCCGGACATCTGCCCGAACGACATGCTCAAGATCGGCCAGGCGATGAAGACGCTCGACAAGCAGGCGCCGGACAAGGCGAAGGCGATCGTGCCGATCTTCATCACCGTCGATCCCGAGCGCGACACGCCCAAGGTGGTCGGCGAGTTCGTCCGCAATTTCGACGACCGGATCGTCGGGCTCACCGGCACTCCGGCGGCGATCCAGGCGGTTACCAGGCAATATGCGGTCTATGCCAAGAAGGAAGCACCCGGTCCGGGCGGCGCCTATCTGGTAGGACACAGCCAGATTGCCTATCTTATGGACCGGGACGGCAAGCCAATCACGTCGCTGCCGATCGAGAAGGATGCTCCGGCCCTTGTGGCGGAGCTCGAACACTGGGTGAAATGACCGGGAAATTCTGGGAAGACCTGCCGCTGGAAAAGCTCGACCGTGCGCAATGGGAAGCCCTTTGCGACGGCTGCGGCAAATGCTGCATCCACAAGCTGGAGGATGAGGAGACGGGTGAGCTGCACGCCACCAACGTCGCCTGCCGCCTGCTCGATCGGCGGATGGGGCGCTGTTCGGACTACAAGCACCGCCACGCCTATGTCCCCGAATGCGTGCGGCTGACGGTGCGCAACGTGCCCGAGATCGAGTGGCTTCCCTCCACCTGTGCCTATCGCCTGCGCAGCGAGGGCAAGCCGCTGCCCGACTGGCATTATCTGGTGAGCGGCGATCCCGAAGCGGTCCACAAGGCCGGTGAATCGACTCGCGGCTGGACGGTCAGCGAGGACGACGTGATCGATTTCGAGCATCACCTGGTGGACCGCGAACTTTGAGCGACCCCGAGATCGAGGTAGTCCGCAACGCCCGCTCGCGGCGGATGCGGCTCTCGGTCGATCCGCGCAGTGGCCGGATAAAGCTCACTCTGCCCCCGCGCGCTTCGCTCAAGAAGGCGATGGACTGGGCGCGTGAGCATCAGGGCTGGATTGCGGCGCAGCAGGCCAAGATGCCCGAGGCACGGCCATTCGAGCCGGGCGCGCGGATTCCGATCGGCGATGCAGAAGTGGAGATCGTCTGGCCCGCGACCGGTGCCGGCCGCACCCCGCGCCTGATCGGCGACCAGCTGCTCTGCGGTGGCCCGCGCGAGGGGTTGGAGAAGCGCATCGAGCGCTGGCTCCGCCAGGCGGCGCTCGATCTGCTGAGCGAGGAAACCGCCGAATATGCCGAGCGTGCCGGGGTGACGGTCACCAAGGTATCGATCGGCGATCCGCGCGGCCGCTGGGGCAGCTGCGCTTCGTCGGGCCAGATTCGCTACAGCTGGCGGCTGCTGCTCGCCCCGAGTTTCGTCCGCCGCTCCACGGTGGCGCATGAAGTGGCGCACCGCATCCATATGAACCATTCGCCGGCGTTCCACCGGGTGGTGGCCGAGCTCTACGAGGGCGATCCCGAGCGGGCCCGGGCCTGGCTCAAGCGCAACGGCGCCGGGCTGCACTGGTACGGGCGGTGATACTTCCCCTCCCTTCCGGGAGGGGGCTCACAAAGTGTTATTGCTGTTCGCCGCGAGGCGCCGCGTCCCGCGGCTGGGGCGCTTGCTGCCGCGGCGCGTCGCGCGGTGTGTCCCGGGGATCGCGCTGTGGCTGCGCAGGCGCCGAGGGACGGCGGCCGGTCATCCGGTCGATCCAGTCCTGGTCGAGCTGCTCGTCGCCCTGGCCGCCCTGCTGGCCGGGAATCGGCTGGACCTGTTCGGTGCCGTCGCCGCGCGGCTGCTGGTCTTCGGGCACCGGATTGCCGTCCTCATCGACGAACACGCCATTGTCGGGCTCGCCATAGGCGGCGTTCTCTTCGTCGAGCTGGTACTCGGGCAGGGTCACCTGGGTGTCGAACTGCTCGACCGGGCGCTTGGCTACGGCCTTGATCATGAAGTCATGGAAGGCACGCGCCGGGGCGGTGCCGCCCTGCAGGCCGGGGACGACCCTGGCATCGTCGCGGCCCATCCAAACGCCCGTGGTAAGGCCCGAGGAGAAGCCGACGAACCAGCCGTCCTTGTTCGAAGTGGTGGTGCCGGTCTTGCCTGCGACCGGGCGGCCGATCTGCGCGGCGCGGCCGGTGCCGGTGGCGACCGCGGTCTGCATCAGGTCGGTCATTTGCGCCGCGACATAAGGCGCGACGAGCACATGGCTGGTGTCCACCTCGTGCTGGTAGATCACCGCGCCGTTCGCAGTCACCCGAGTGATGCCATAGGGCGTCACCGCCACGCCCTTGTTCGCCACCGAGGCGAAGGCGCGGGTCATGTCGATCAGGCGCACGTCCGAAGTGCCGAGCACCATCGCCGGATGCGTGTCCACCGGCGTGGTGATGCCGAAGCGGCGCGCCATGTCGGCGATCGCGCCGAAGCCGACCTCCTGGCCGAGCTTCGCCGCGATCGTATTGACCGAATAGGCGAAGGCGGTGCGGATGTTCATCTCGCCGCGGAACGCGCCCGAGCTGTTGCGGGGGCTCCAGCCATTGATCGTCACCGGCTCGTCGACCACCAGGTCGTCGGGCTTGTGGCCCGATTCCAGCGCGGCGAGATAGACGAACAGCTTGAACGCCGAGCCCGGCTGGCGCGTCGCCTGGGTCGCGCGGTTGTAGATCGAGGCGACATAGTCCTTGCCGCCGACCATTGCGCGGACGGCGCCGTCGCGGTCGAGGCTGACCAGCGCACCCTGCGCGTTCTTCGGGGCATTGGCGCGGATCGCGTCATCGGCGGCGCGCTGCATGCCCAGGTCGAGCGTGGTCCACACCTCGAGCGGCGCTTCGGTCTCGTCGATCAGCACTTCGAGCTGGGGCAGCGCCCAGTCGGTGAAGTAGCGTACGCTGTTCTGCTTGGGTTCGGGCGCAAGTGCCACGGTGCGCGGATCGGTGCCCTTGGCCTGCGCCTCGGTGATCTTGCCGGTCTCGGCCATCAGGTCGAGCACTACGCTGGCGCGGCCGATCGCAGCGTCGGCGTCGGCGGTGGGCGAATAATGCGACGGCGCCTTGACCAGGCCGGCGATCACCGCCGCCTCGGCCAGGCTCAGATTCGTCGCCGGATGGCCGAAGAACTTCCGGCTCGCCGCGTCGATCCCATAGGCGCCGCCGCCGAAATAGACCTTGTTGAGATAGAGCTCGAGAATCTCGTTCTTGGTGAACTTGCGCTCCATCGACAGCGCGATGATGCCTTCGCGCACCTTGCGGCCGAGGTCGTACTTGTTCGACAGGAAGATGGTGCGTGCCACCTGCTGGGTGATGGTCGAGCCGCCCTGGAGGCGCCGGCCTTCGTCATGCAGCTGCTTGGCGCGCCAGAACATGCGGGCGACACCGACCGGATCGACGCCCCAGTGCGATTCGAAGCGGCGATCCTCGGTGGCGATGATCGCGTCCTTCATCACCTGCGGGATCTGGTCGTACTTGATCCACTCGCCATAGCTCGGCCCGAGCGAGACTAGCACGGTGCCGTCCGCGGCATGGACGCGGATCATCTGGCCGTTGGGCGACGACTTGAGTTCGTCGAAGCTCGGCAGCGTCGACTTGGTCGAATAGACCGCGATCAGCAGCGCGATGAATGCAAGCAGCGCCAGGCTGCCCCCGCTGATCAGAGTCCAGAAGGCAAGGCGCTTCCAGAAGGCAAGGTCACGCCATTTGGGCGTGCGGATCACGGCTGGCAGGTTTTTCGATGGCATCGGGGGAGTGCGATTAAGCCCTATTCGGCCCGCTCACAAGGATCAGGCGCTCAAGCCCGGTCGCTAGCGGCATTGTGGTTGCCACCACGTGAACGAAAATCGAGGCTGGCCGAGTTGATGCAGTAGCGCAGGCCGGTCGGCGGCGGCCCGTCGGGAAAGACATGGCCCTGATGCCCGTCGCAACGGGCGCAGCGCAGTTCGACGCGGCGCATGCCATGGCTGACATCGGCATGCTCGGTGACGTTCTCCGAATCGAGCGGCCGGGTGAAGCTGGGCCAGCCCGATCCCGAATCATATTTGTCGGCGCTGTCGAACAACTCGAGCTTGCAGCCGGCACAGAGATACAGGCCATCGGCCTTGTTGTCGGTAAAGCGGCCGGAAAAGGCGGGTTCGGTCCCGGCCTCTCGCAGCACGTGAAACTGTTCCGGGTTGAGGCGCTTGCGCCATTCGGACTCGGGGAGGTTCAGATGCTCCATGGACACAAGCATGTGTCCGGCACTGGATGAGTCGTCAATCCGGGTTCGTGCGGATGCGGGCCGAACTGCCACGAGCCTTGAGCTGGCGCTTCAGCTCGTCGGCGGGCGCGGCCCAGAGGAAGCCGAAGCTGACCGCGCCTTGCCTGGATTCGACCGCGTGATGCAGTCGGTGCGCCTGGACGATCCGCTTCATGTAGCGCGAGCGCGGGACATAGCGATGGCGCACCCGCTGGTGGACGATCACGTCGTGGAAGCCGAAATAGATCGCGCCATAGCCGGCGATTCCGGCACCGATCCACGTGGAACCAAGCCACCAGCCCGCCTGTACGCCGCCATAGATCAGGATGATCGAGGGCACCGCGAAGATCACCGCGTAGAGGTCGTTCCACTCGAACCAGCCGGTGCGGGCACGGTGGTGGCTCTCGTGCAGGAACCAGCCCGGCCCGTGCATCACCCAGCGGTGCATCGCCCAGGCGAACAGCTCCATCCCGGCGAGCGTGGCAAGGAACAGGGCAAGGCCGATCCAGGGCGACATGAGCATTAGATAGGCGTTCCGGCTCAGAAGGCGAAGGCCGTGCCGTCGCATTTGGCCGGGCTCAGCGTATAGCTGGCAAAGGGCTTCTCGCTGCCGTCGAGCTTGCGCTCGGTGATCGTCCAGCGCCAGCCCTTGCCCTGCGGCGTCAGCCGATTGGCGTAGAGCGCATCGGGATAGGCATAGTCGATCGCGATGGCGCCGGCCTTGTCGGCCTGGCCCTTGCCGGCGGCGCTGTAGCCCGCGCCGAAACTGTCCATCCACCACGCGCTTAGCCTGTCCCCGTCATGGTCACCGATCATGATCGCCGCGTCATAGGGATCGGCCGGATCGAGGCCGTGCGATTCCAGCAGCAGGTAGCGCCCGCCCAGCCGCCACGCGGCCCGCACCCGAGTCGCGACGCGCTTGCCCATCACTTCGCCCGGCGCGTCCCAGCACCCGATGAGCCGGTCGAGCGCCTGATGGGCAACACCAGGTTCGGCAGAGGGCGAGACAGCAGTGCGGCGGCAAGGACGAGGGTCATGGCGATTCCCTAGCGGTGGGCGGCACTTCCCGCCATACCGGCTTTACGACGACTTATTGCAAGTTTGTCGCAATCGCATTTACTGCGAAAAGATTTGGATTCGCGCGCGCGCCGTGCTTAAGGCACCCGCAAACTCCTTCCCGCCACAAAAGACGAGGGCGCGTCCCATGAACATCCATGAATATCAGGCCAAGGAACTGCTCGCCAAGTATGGCGCGCCGATCGCTGCCGGCTTCGCCGCGTTCACCGTCGAGGAGGCCGTCGAGGCCGCCAAGAAGCTGCCCGGACCGCTCTTCGTCGTGAAGTCGCAGATCCATGCCGGCGGCCGCGGCAAGGGCAAGTTCAAGGAGCTCGGCCCCGATGCGAAGGGCGGCGTCCGCCTCGCCTTCTCGCTGGACGAGGTCCGTGCCCACGCGACCGACATGCTCGGCAACACGCTGGTGACGATCCAGACCGGTGAGCATGGCAAGCAGGTCAACCGCCTCTACATCACCGACGGCGCCGACATCGCGAAGGAGTTCTACCTCGCGCTCCTCGTCGACCGCGTCACCGGCCGCGTCGCCTTTGTCGTCTCGACCGAGGGCGGCATGGACATCGAGGAAGTCGCGCATTCGACTCCCGAGAAGATCCACACTTTCGACGTCGATCCCGCGACCGGCTTCATGCCGCACCACGGCCGCGCCGTCGCTGCCGCGCTGGGCCTGACCGGCGATCAGGGCAAGCAGGCCGCCAAGGTCGCGTCGTCGCTGTTCGCCGCCTTCCTGGCGACCGATGCCGCGCAGATCGAAGTCAACCCGCTCGCGCTGACCGAGCAGGGCAACCTCCTCGTCCTCGACGCCAAGGTCGGCTTCGATTCGAACGCGATGTTCCGCCACAAGGACCTCGCCGAGCTGCGCGACGAGTCGGAAGAGGATCCGATGGAGCTCGAGGCGTCGAAGTACGACCTCGCCTACATCAAGCTCGACGGCGACATCGGCTGCATGGTCAACGGCGCTGGCCTGGCGATGGCCACGATGGACATCATCAAGCTCAACGGCATGTTCCCGGCCAACTTCCTCGACGTGGGCGGTGGCGCCAACAAGGAGAAGGTCACCGCGGCGTTCAAGATCATCCTGAGCGATCCGGCGGTGAAGGGCATCCTGGTCAACATCTTCGGCGGCATCATGCGCTGCGACATCATCGCCGAGGGCATTGTCGCCGCGGCGAAGGAAGTGAACCTCTCGGTACCGCTGGTCGTGCGCCTCGAGGGCACCAACGTCCAGCAGGGCAAGGACATCCTGGCCAATTCGGGCCTTGCGATCGTCCCCGCCAACGATCTGGGCGACGCCGCCAAGAAGATCGTGGCCGAGGTCAAGAAGGTCGCCGCCTGAGCGACCTGACTGGCTGACAGTCGTCCTGGATCGAAGGGGCGGGAGAGACCGGGTCTCTCCCGCCCTTTTCGTTCAGTGCGGCTTCGATGCGGGCAAGCCCTTCTCGCTGATGCTCTTGCCCGCCGGCGCGGATGGCGTGACCGCCTTGGCCGTGGTCGGCGTCATCGACAGGCGCGCAGGCATGTCCCCGGCCGCCGTCGCCTCAACCGCAGCTGCGGGCGCGTCCTCGTTGCGCCGGCCGCCGGTATAGGCTCGGCCCTCCACCGCTTCGCCGCCCGTCGTGGACTGGCATTCCGGCTCGGCCGCGCCCTCCCGCCTGGTCGGGTTCACCCCGCCCTTCACCACGATGCCGCCGATCGGGCTGCCGGGCGCGCAGCGCGCATAGCTCGACGAGACCGCGCCGCCCGGCCTGGCGATGGTTGCGGGCGGCTTCTTCTCCTTGGCGGAAACCGGCGCATCCTGCGCAAGCGCGGGCGCGGTGGCGACGCTTGCGGCCAGCGCTGCTCCGATGATCAGCTGGTACTTCCCCATCTGTCCTCTCCCTTTCTTCACGAAGCTGCATGTTCGCGTCTGAATTTCGGGTGAACTCGCGGTGCCTCGGCAAAACGGCCATCCGCACCGATTTTTCGATGATTGGGTATGCCCTATCACTGTTTGGGGTGGACTTGGCCGGAATCTCGGGCATTAGCGGTTGGCATTGCCGTTCTTCCAGCGATGGAGAGGATTTCGATGAAAGTTCTGGTGCCGGTCAAGCGCGTGCTTGACTACAATGTGAAGCCCCGCGTGAAGGCGGATGGGACGGGGGTCGATCTCGCCAACGTCAAGATGAGCATGAACCCGTTCGACGAGATCGCGATCGAGGAAGCCGTGCGCCTCAAGGAAAAGGGCGCCGCGACCGAGGTGGTCGTCGTCACCATCGGCGTCGCCAAGGCGGAGACCGATGTGCTGCTCACCGCACGCGCCATGGGCGCCGATCGCGGCATCCTGATCCAGACCGATGACGAAATCGAGCCGCTGGCCGTCGCCAAGCTCCTCGCCAAGGTCGCCGAAGAAGAGCAGCCCGGGCTGATCATCCTCGGCAAGCAGGCGATCGACGACGACAGCAACCAGACCGGCCAGATGCTCGCCGCGCTGCTCGGCTGGCCCCAGGGCACCTTCGCCTCGAAGGTCGAGCTGGGCGGCAACGGCATACAGGTCACCCGCGAAGTCGATGGTGGCCTCGAGACCGTGGATCTCAAGCTGCCGGCGATCGTCACCACCGATCTTCGCCTCAAC
This sequence comes from Sphingomonas sp. NIBR02145, assembly GCF_027359115.1. Lineage (NCBI taxonomy): Bacteria > Pseudomonadati > Pseudomonadota > Alphaproteobacteria > Sphingomonadales > Sphingomonadaceae > Sphingomonas > Sphingomonas sp. NIBR02145. The sequence continues at coordinate 3,431,916 of NZ_CP114791.1, forward strand.
GAGCCGCGCTACGCCACGCTGCCGAACATCATGAAGGCCAAGTCCAAGCCGGTCGCGAAGAAGACCGTCGCGGATTACGGCGTCGATGTCACCCCGCGCCTCAAGACGCTCAAGGTCGTCGAGCCGGCCAAGCGCACGGCCGGCATCAAGGTGGGCTCGGTCGACGAGCTGGTCGAAAAGCTCAAGGGTCTGGGAGTCGCGAAATGAAGACGCTGGTTTGGGTCGAGCACGACAATCAGAGCCTGAAGGACGCCACCCTCTCGGCGGTCACCGCTGCGGCGAAGCTCGGTGAAGTCCATCTCCTCGTCGCCGGCAAGGGCGTCGATGGCGTTGCCCAGGCGGCGGCGGCGATCGAAGGCGTGGGCAAGGTCCATGTCGCCGATGACGCGGCTTATGAGCATTTCCTGGCAGAGAACATCGCGCCGCTGATCGTGTCGCTGATGGGCACGCACGACGCGGTCCTCTTCCCGGCGACCACCACCGGCAAGAACATCGCGCCGCGCGTGGCTGCCGCGCTCGACGTGATGCAGATCTCGGATATCCTCTCGGTCGAGGGTGCCGACACCTTCACGCGCCCGATCTATGCCGGCAACGCGATCGCCACCGTGCAGACCAGCGACAAGAAGCTGGTGATCACCGTGCGCGGCACCGCCTTCCCCAAGGCGGCGGCCACCGGCGGTTCGGGCGCGATCGAAGCCGTATCGGGCGAAGGCGACAAGGGCCTCTCCACCTTCGCGGGTGCCGAGATCGCCAAGTCGGAGCGTCCGGAGCTGACCAGCGCCAAGGTGATCGTCTCGGGCGGCCGCGCGCTCGGCTCGTCGGAGCAGTTCCACGCGCAGATCGATCCGCTGGCGGACAAGCTCGGCGCCGCCGTCGGCGCCTCGCGCGCCGCGGTGGACGCGGGCTACGCCCCGAACGACTATCAGGTCGGCCAGACCGGCAAGATCGTCGCTCCGGAAGTCTATGTCGCGATCGGCATCTCGGGTGCGATCCAGCACCTCGCTGGCATGAAGGACTCCAAGACGATCATCGCGATCAACAAGGACGAGGATGCCCCGATCTTCCAGGTCGCGGACATCGGCCTGGTCGGCGACCTGTTCAAGATCGTCCCGGAGCTGACCGAGAAGCTCTGATCCCTTCTCGGGCGAACAATATAGGGGGTGTTCCTCGCCGGAACGCCCCCTTTTGTTTTGTTCAGGTCCCGGCATAGTCGTCCCCCATGATAGGACGACTTGCTCCCCTGCTTGCTGCTCTGGCGCTGTTCCCGGTCCTGCCGGTGCGGGCCCAGTCGATCGACGAATTGCGCCGCGACCAGATGGAGGCGGTGAAGGCGGCGAAACAACTCGATCGCGCCGATGCCGTGCTGCTGCGCCAGGTCGCGCAGCTTCCGCCCTCGCACGGCGATGCCTTTCCCGCCGAAAGCGTCGCCGCGCTGCTCGCCGGCTGGCGTGGCTATATCCAGCGCGAATGCGGGCTGGTCGGGGTCATGACCGGTGCCAATGGTCCGTCATCGGGCAGCTTCGCGGCGATCTGCGAGGCGCGGCGCTATGCCGAGCGGATCAGGTTGGTGCAGGCTGCCGGTGCCTGCCTTTCGCGCGAGATCGGCCGAGAAGGCGGCAATCCTTCGGCGTGCCTGGAGCCGCTGGTGGTGTTGAAGGCGGAAGGGGATTTCGATGCCTAGTCCGTTCCCATCGCTCGCGGCGGCGTGACCTCGGGCAACGGCAGCGGTGGGATGGTCGAGAGCTTGGCAGCAATGGCCAGCGCGAGCACGGTCAGCACCCCGCAATAGAGGGCAACGCCGCCCCAGCCCCAGCCGGTCCAGGCAAAGCCTCCCGCCGAGCCGAGCACGCTCGATCCCAGATAATAGAAGAACAGGTAGAAGGCCGCTGCTTGCCCCCGGCTGGCCCGCGCGCGCCTGCCGACCCAGCTCGAGGCGATCGAATGGGCGCCGAAAAAGCCGATAGTGACGATGCCGATCCCCGCCACCACCAGGGCCAGCCAGGTCGAGGCAGTCAGCGCCACGCCGACCAGCAGCATCGCAGTCGGGATCCAGAAGATCAGCCGGCGTCCGCGCTTCTCTGCCAAATGTCCGAACCAGGTCGAGCTTACCGAGCCGAGCAGATAGAGCAGGAAGATCGCGCCGATCGCCGCATGGCTCAGCCCGAAGGGCGGCGCGAGCAGGCGGAAGCCGACATAATTGTAGATGGTGACGAACACGCCCATCAGCAGGAACGCCTCGGCATAGAGCAAAGGCATGGCGCGGTCGCGGAACAGGCCACCTCCGGCGGCGATCACGGCGCTGGGATGGACTTCCTGCGCCACGAAGCGGCGGGAGCGCGGGGCGAGACGGCGAAAGCCCTCGGCCATTGCCAGCCCGGCCAGCCCCACTCCGATCAGCCCCCAGCGCCAGTCGACCAGTTCGGTGATGAGGCTCACGCCCAGGCGTCCGGCCATGCCGCCGATCCCGCTGCCCGCGATATAGAGGCCCATTGCCGGCCCCACCGAGCGCGGCTCGATCTCCTCGCTGACATAGGCCATGGCGACCGCCGGCATGCCGGCCAGCGCGATACCGGTGAGGAAGCGCAAGGCCAGCAGCGCGTCCCAGCCCGGCGCCAGGCCGGTCAGCATGGTCAGCAACCCCGCGCCGAACATCGCGCCTACCATCAGCGGCCTCCGCCCGAGCTTATCGGAGAGCATGCCGGCAACGACGATCGCCACCGCGAGCGGTCCGGTCGCGAGCGAGATGGCGAGGCTGGCGGCCTCGGCGCTCAGATGGAATTCGCTGGCGAACAGCGGCAGCAGCGGCTGGGCGGAATAGAGCAGCGAGAAGGTCGAGAAGCCGGCGAACAGCATCGCGAGCGTCAGGCGCCTGTATCCGGGAGTGCCACGGGAATAGCCGCCAGTTTCAGTCATCGTCCGCCAACGCGCCTGCGCCTCTCAAGCGCACGGCGCACCTGTATTTTTCGCAGTTACCCTTCCTTATAGGGCAAGCTTGGCGAGGGGATGTTCGGCTAGCTAGTCTTTCGGATCGCTTGCCAATGGCCGATCTGGCCCGATAGTCATTACGTATGGCTAACGGCGTGTTCATTCACCGCGAAGACTCGAATTATCGGGACACGCCAGCAATCCGCTATCATTTTCCCAAGCAGTATCTCGGGCGGGCACAGGCCTGTATTGGCGACTGGATCCTCTATTACGAACCGGTGAAGGTGAAGCGCACGCGAGGCTATTGGGCGATGGCCCGTGTGGCCTCGATCGTGCCCGACCCCGAGCAGGCGGGCATGTATTATGCGATGATCGCCGAGGGGGATTTCATACAGTTCAGCACGCCGGTGCCATTCAAGATCGATGGCGTCGTGGTCGAGCGAGGCGTGCTTAACGATGCGCAGAAGAATTCCGGCCGAACCCAGGCCGCGGTACGTCCGATCTCGACCCAGGATTTCATCCGGATCATCAATCTCGGGCTGCATGACGAGGACGCGTTGCTGCCGCGCCGGGATGAGCCCGCAAATCGGGTGCGCGAAGAAGGACCGGTCTTTCATTTCGAAGAGCGTGAACGGATCCAGCAACTGGTCTCGCGGCCGCTGCGGGACCGTGCTTTCCGACGTACCGTGCTCGATGCCTATGACGCACGCTGTGCGCTGACCGGTCTGAAGCTAATCAATGGCGGCGGCCGCGCCGAAGCAGAAGCTGCACATATTCGCCCGGTCGAGGCCAATGGCCCGGACATCGTCTCCAATGGGCTCGCCTTGTCCGGGACGGTGCACTGGATGTTCGATCGCGGGCTGCTTTCGCTGGCTGACGATCTCTCGATCCTGGTCTCGCGTCACGTCAACGATCGGGATAGCATCGCGGCCTTGCTCAACCGCTCCGGGCGCGCGCGGCTGCCTGCACGGGCGGCCGATCATCCGCATCCTTTGTTCCTTGGCTGGCACAGGGAGAACTGCTTCAAAGGCTGAATGCAGCTTCTGCATTCGTATGTTGCGCCCTACAGGCATTGACGCTGCAGTGCAGCATGGCCACTTGGGCGCCAATGCACGCCCCCACCAGCACCAGCGCACCGACCCATAATGTCGGCCTCGTCCATTTCGCGCTCGCGATGGGCGGCTTTGCCATCGGCACCACCGAGTTCGCAACGATGAGCCTGGTGCCGTACATGGCGCAGGGGCTCGGCATCGACGCGCCTTCGGCCGGCCATGTCATCAGCGCCTATGCGCTGGGCGTGGTGGTTGGCGCGCCGCTGATTGCGGTGGGTGCGGCCAAGCTGTCGCGCCGTTTCACGCTGCTCCTGCTGATGGGCGCCTTCGCCCTGTTCAACACGCTGAGCGCGGCGGCGCCCAATTATCACTGGCTGCTGCTGTTCCGCTTCCTCTCCGGCCTGCCGCACGGTGCCTATTTCGGCATCGCCGCACTGGTCGCCGCTTCGCTGGTGCCGATGAACAAGCGGTCGCAGGCAGTTGGCAGGATGATGCTCGGCCTCACGGTGGCGACGATCCTCGGCGTGCCGCTCGCCAACTGGCTGGGCCAGGCAGTCGGCTGGCGCTGGGGCTTTGTCGTGGTCGGCGTGCTGGCACTGGCGACGGTGGTGCTGGTCGCGGCGCTCGCCCCGCGCGATCCGCCCCAGCATGGCGCGAGCCCGCTCAAGGAGCTCGGCGCGCTCGCCAATGGCCAAGTGTGGCTCACGCTCGGCATCAGCGCGATCGGTTTTGGCGGCATGTTCTGCGTCTACACCTATGTCGCTTCGACCATGCTCGAGGTGACCAAGGCGTCGCCGGCGATGATCCCACTGGTGCTGGCGATCTTCGGCATGGGCGCGACGCTGGGCAGCATCATCGTGCCCAAGTTCGCCGACCGGGCGCTGATGCCCACTGCCGCGGTGCTGCTGCTCGGCAGCGCGGTTGCGCTCGCCTTCTATCCGCTCGCCGCGCATCAGCTATGGAGCATCGCGCTCGATATCTTCGCGATCGGGTTCCTCGGCGCGCTCGGCGCGGTGCTGCAGACCCGGTTGATGGACGTGGCCGGCGAAGCCCAGGGGCTCGCAGCTTCGCTCAACCACTCCGCTTTCAACACCGCCAATGCGCTCGGCCCCTGGCTGGGCGGCCTTGCGATCGCCGCCGGCTATGGCTGGACGTCGACCGGCTGGGTCGGTGCGCTGCTCTCGCTCGGCGGGTTCATGGTGCTGGTGGTAGCGGTGCTGGTCGAGCGCAGGACCAGGTAACCGGCCAGCGCCGACAGGAGCGATCCGGCGAGCACGCCGATCTTCACCTGGTCGGTCAGCACGGCGTTGCCCGGGAAGGCCAGCCCGCCGATGAACAGGCTCATCGTGAAGCCGATGCCGGCGAGCAGCGCCATGCCATAGATTTGCCCCCAGCGCGCATGTGGCTTCGGGGCGATGCCGGCCTTCACCGCCAGCCATATGCTTCCGAACACGCCGACCTGCTTGCCGGCGAACAGCCCGAGCGCGACGGCGAGCGGCAGCGGCGCCAGCAGTGCCTCCCATCCGGGCAGCGCCACGCCCGCATTGGCGAAGCCGAACAGCGGCACGATTCCGAACGCCACCCAGGGGTTGAGCGCATGTTCGAGCTTCAGTCCGGCGGCGCGGGGGATCGCCAGCGCCGCCGCCACGCCCGCGATGGTCGCATGCACGCCGGAGGCGAAGACGCAGAGCCACAGCAGCACCGCCAGCACCAGATAGGGCCCGAGCCGTGTCACCCGCATGCGGCTGCAGGCGAGCATCGCCGCCAGCAGCACGCCCGCGCCGGCCAGCGCGACTAGGTTGAGCTTGGCGGTATAGGCCAGCGCGATGATGATCACCGCGCCCATGTCGTCGACGATCGCGATGGTGGTGAGCAGGAGCTTGAGCGATGCCGGCGCGCGCTTGCCGAGCAGCCCGAGCAGCCCCATCGCAAAGGCGATGTCGGTTGCCGCCGGAATCGCCCAGCCGCGCGTCAGTCCGGGCGTGGAGGCCGTGACGGCGATATAGACCAGCGCCGGCACTGCCATGCCGCTAGCCGCCGCGATCACCGGCAGGGTGCGCTGTGACCAACTGGCGAGCTGGCCCTCAGTGATCTCCGCCTTGATCTCCAGGCCAACGAGCAGGAAGAACACCGCCATCAGCGCGTCGTTCACCCAGCCATGCAGGCTGAGCGGCCCCAGTTCCACGTGGAGCACATGGAAATAATCCGCTGCCAGCGGCGAATTGGCGACGATCAGCGCGCACGCCGATGCCGCCATCAGCACCACGCCGCCCGCCGCCTCGCTCGCAATGAAGGCGCGTGTGGCGGCGGCGATGCGGATCATGCCTTGTCCAGCGCCTCGGTGATCAGCTTGCGGCTGTTCTCGATCCCGTAGAGCGCGATGAAGCTGCCCATGCGCGGCCCCTGCTCGCTGCCCAGCAGCGTCTCGTAGAGCGCCTTGAACCAGTCGCGGAGGTTCTCGAACGCATCGGTCTTGCCGATCTCGTAGACGATGTTCTGGATATCCTCGGCCGAGGCGTCCTCGGGCAGTTCGGCAAGCTGCGCGTCGAGCTGGCGCAGCGCACCCGCTTCGGCTTCGCTCGGCGCGCGGCGCAGCAGCGTAGGCTCGACGAAGTCCTTCGCGTAGCGGATCGCATAGCCGACCATACGGTCGAGCTCGGGATGGCTCTCCGGCGACAGGTCCGGCGAATAGCGGCGCAGGAAGCCCCAGATCGTCTCGCGATTGCCCACGCCCGGCAGGCTGACCAGGTTGAGCAGCAGCCCGAAGGTCACCGGCAGCGTTTCGGCCGGCACCTTGCCTCCATGGATATGGTGGACCGGGTTGCCCAGCTTCTGCGCGATCTCCTGGGTCGGATAGTTGGCGCGGAACTGCCAATATTCCTCGATCGCGCGCGGGATCAGCCCCAGGTGCAGCGACTTCGCCTTCTTGGGCTCGCGATAGATGTAGAAGGCCAGGCTCTCGTCCGGCCCGTAGGTCAGCCATTCCTCAATGGAGAGACCGTTGCCCTTCGACTTGGAGATCTTCTCGCCCTTGGCGTCGAGGAACAGCTCGTAGATCAGCCCCTCGGGGCGCCTGCCGCCCAGCACCTGGGTGATCTTGCCGCTCTGCACGCCGCTGTCGATCAGATCCTTGCCGTACATCTCATAATCAACGCCGAGAGCCGCCCAGCGCATGCCCCAGTCGGGCTTCCACTGAAGCTTGGCCTGGCCGCCGAAGATCGACTGCTCGATCGTCTCGCCTTCATCCTCGAAGCGGATGATGCCGGCCTCGGCATCGATCACTTCCACCGGCACCTGCAGCACGACGCCGCTTTTCGGGCTCACCGGCAGCACCGGCGAATAGGTCGCCTGGCGCTCGGCGCGCAGCGTCGGCAGCATCACGTCCATGATCGCCTGGTAGTTGCGCAGCACCTTGCGCAGCGTCTCGTCGAAGCGGCCCGAGCCATAATAGTCGGTCGAGGACGCGAATTCATACTCGAAGCCGAAGCGATCGAGGAATTCGCGCAGCATCGAGTTGTTGTGCGCGGCGAAGCTTTCGAACTTCTCGAACGGATCCGGGATGCGCGACAGCGGCTTGCCGAGATGCTCGGCGAGCAGCGCCTGGTTCGGCACATTGTCCGGCACCTTGCGCAGGCCGTCCATGTCGTCGCTGAACGCGATCAGCCGCGTCTTGTTGCCGGTCATCTCCTCATAGGCGTGGCGCACCATGGTGGTGCGCAGCACTTCCTGGAAGGTGCCGATATGCGGCAGGCCCGAGGGGCCGTAGCCGGTCTCGAACAGCACGGGCGAACCGTCGGGCTTGCCCTGCGGATAGCGTTTCACCAGCTTGCGCGCTTCTTCGTAGGGCCAGGCCTTGGACTCGAGCGCAGCTGCGCGCAGGATAGCATCGTCTGTCATGATGGGTCGCGCGTGCGCGAACGGGCGGGTTTTTGCAAGTTTCCTGGGAGCACGAGGCTGCAAATCCGGCCTCTCCGCTAGGGAAGAGGCCGGAAGCGCCTTCAGGCGAAGACCCGGTCCTGCGGGCACAATATGCCCGCCGACACGGTCAGGTTCGTCCAGCGATAGTTGAGATAGGCGCCGGAATAATGGTCGTCGTTGCTGAAATCGACGTCGCCGCGATAGGTACCCTGCGGGATCGGGTCGTTGCTGTCGCTGCGGACGATCATGAACTGGTACATCAGGTCCCATAGCAGCCACACCCGGGTGCCCGAGGCGGGCGGCTGGATGGTGAACTGGGTGGTGGTCTTTTGCAGGTCGTTGATCGTCACCGAATGCGAAAGCGTCGCGCTCAGGCTGGCGCTGAGCCCGCCGCCCGAAAAGCCCATCTGCGCGGTGATCGATTCGGTGTCGGTGGTCGAGATGCCATGGTCATATTCCCAGCTCTTCTGCAGCTGGGTGCCGGGGGAGAGATGGGTGAAGGTGCCGGGCACCATCTTCCAATATTTGCGCAGCACGAACTGGCGGGCCACCGGCGCGCTGCCGTCCCACCAATTGTTGAGCCGTGGCGCGCCGTCGCCGCTTTCCTGGTCCCAGACATTGTCCTGGTAGTTGGCGTTGTCCGCATCTGCATAGATGATCAGGTTGCGCGTGGACCGGACCATTTCGACGGGGTCGGTCTGCGAAGGCGGCGACCAGTTCAGGCTGTCGATGGTCGGGAATGCTGGAAGTGTATCAGGCATGACAAGTCTCCACGATGAAAGGATGGTTGAATCTTTTCTTTTGTGGGGCTGCCGGGATCGAGATCTCCGGCGATTTGCGACTGTCGATGACTAGAGGAAATTGGGAGCAAGCCCGCAGTCCCATATGGAACTGACGGGTGAAATATTTGAAGTTATCCGGGCGTTTACTGGAATGCGCCCACGCGCGCACCCCGCCCCCCGCTCGTCTTCGCGCGCGGGTGAAAAGAATGTGCTCCGCTCCCTTCACTTTGCCGGGCAAGCGGCGCTAGAACGAAAGGCGTACATGACCGCGCAACCCGCCCTTCCGGCCAGCCATGGCGACGATCTGCCCAGGCCGGCCCTTTGGGAGGGGCACAGCTCGCGCAGCGCCGCGCTGGCGTTCTGGTTGCCGCCGTTCATCGCGCTGGGGCTGTTCGCCGGCGGCTGGCTGGCTGCCGGGCTCATGCCGCGGATTCCCGGCACTTCGCAGTTGCAGATCGGCGGGCAAAGCTTCCCGCTCGACGATCAAACCGCCGCCGCGGTCAGCTGGGGTGCCATTGGGCTCGTCCTGCTGGTCCTGGGGCTTGCCCTTGGGGCGATCCTGTTGACGATCGTACGGAGTGGCAACCAGCTCTACCGCGTCGATGGGCAGGCGGCGGAAAGCCGTTTCGATGGCATGACCGATCGGATCGCGATCGCCGATATCCGCCGTGTCATCGTGCACGGCTATGGCGCCTGGCACCGGGTGCGCATTGTCGGCAGCAACCGGCAGCGGATTCTCATGCTGCTCGGCAGCCGCGACGCCGCTCGGGTGCTGACCGCGTTGCGCGGGCTAGGCGTCGAATGCGGTGCGCTCGATGCGATCGAGCAGCCCGCCGAAATCGACACGCTCCTCCCCGGCGAGTCGGTGCGATGGCGCGGGCGGCCCGGCCTCGCCTCGTTCGATACCAGCCGTGCCTTCCTGCTGTTCGCGGTTTGCCTGCCGCTGCTCTTCTTCCTTGGCGCGCAATGGATGATCTGGAGCGCGGAGCCCATGGTGATCGTCGGCCTGTTCTTCTCCTGCATGACATTCTGCCTGTTCGGCTATCTCGCGCTCTATGTGCTCGCTGTCTTTCATGAGCGGCTGCGCGCCTGGTTCTTCGACCTGTTCGGCACGGTGGTGGTGACCGATCGCCGCATCGCCTGGGCGGTTCCCCTGTCCGGGCGCTTCTACCGCGATCTCGCCTTTGGCGAGCTGATCGAGGCCGCGATCGTCGAGCGCAAAGGCCGCCGCGCCTGGGTCGCGCTCACCATCCGCACCAGGGATGACGTGCGCCACGAGGATCTGCGCGGCCTGCCCGATGCCGATCGCTTCCTCGCCGTGTTGCGGCCGGGCGCGCAATGACCCTGCCCTATCCCGCCCTCCACGCCAGCCATGGCGGCGTCTGGATCGCGACGCCCGATGGCGATTGCCGCGCGATCAGCCGGGGCGAGGCGATCCGCATCGCCGCCGATACGCCGGTGATCCTGCTCAACGCCCCGCTGATCGGCCAGCGGCTCGGCTATGCCGATCTGTCCGGCCTCGATCTGCTCGAGCTGTTCGCCTTTCTCCATCCCGCACGCTTCATGGTGCCCACGCCCAAGGGGCTGGCGCGCGCCTCCGGGCTCGAAGCGCCCATGAATGACGCCGACATCGCCCCCTTCCTGCGCGCCGCGGCGGCGAAGCTGCTGGCGGTCACCGAAGGCGATTGGCCCGAGCGCGAAGGCGCCTGGAACGCAGTGCAGTCGTTGTTCCGGCTGCGCTGGCCCTGGGCGCCCGCGCTCAGCCAGCGGCTGGCCAAGCCCGCCCAGGCCGAGCGCTGGCTGTTCTCCAGGCTGCCCGAATGGACCGAGCAGCCGCCCCGCGTCGCGCCGCGCACCGTCACGCTCAGCGATTCGGACGTCGCCGATCGCCTGGCGCGTCTTACGGGCAGCGGTGCCGAGCAGCGCCAGGGCCAGCGCGACTATGCCGCCGCCGCGGCCGGCGCCTTCGCTCCGCGCGACATGCGCGAATCGCCGAACCTGGTGCTGGCCGAAGCGGGCACCGGCATCGGCAAGACGCTCGGCTATCTCGCCCCCGCCTCGCTCTGGGCCGAGCAGGCCGGTGGCGCGGTCTGGGTCTCCACCTTCACCAAGGCGCTGCAGCGACAATTGGGGCATGAAGGCGAGCGGCTGGTCGCCGATCCCGATCAACGCAAGAAGCGGATCGTCACCCGCAAGGGCCGCGAGAATTATGTCTGCCTGCTCAATCTGGAAGATGCGTTGCAGGGCGGCTTCGCGGGCCGTGCGGCGATCCTCGCGCAGCTGGTCGCGCGCTGGGCGGCCTATACGGCGGATGGCGACATGGTCGGCGGCGACTTGCCGGGCTGGCTTCCCACCCTGTTCCGCCGCAACGGCTCGACCGCGCTCACCGATCGGCGCGGCGAATGCATCTATGCCGGCTGCCCGCACTATCGGAAATGCTTCATCGAGCGCGCCGCCCGCGCCTCGGCCGACGCGGACATCGTCATCGCCAACCATGCGCTGGTAATGGTCAACGCGGCGCGGGGTCGCGAGACGGCGAGCCGCCCGACCCGCTATGTCTTCGACGAGGGACATCACCTGTTCGATGCGGCCGACGCGATGTTCGCCGCCGCGCTGACGGGGCAGGAAGCGATCGAGATCCGCCGATGGGTGACCGGTCCCGAATCGGGTTCGCGCGGCCGGCGCCGGGGTCTTGCCGCCCGCCTTTCCGACGTTGCCGGCTATGACGAGGAAGGCGGCCGCGCGATTGCCGAGGCGGTCAATGCCGCGCAGGCACTGCCCAGCGACGGCTGGCTGCAGCGCCTGAACGAGGGCGAGCCCTTCGGCCCGGTCGAGCATCTCCTCGCCGCGGTGCGCGGGCTGGTCTATGCCCGGGACGTCAATGGCGCGGCCGAAGCGGGCTATGGCCTGGAGACCGAACTGGCCGAGCCCGATGCGGCTCTGGTCGAGGCGGCCGGCCCTGCCGGCGAAGCGCTCGACGCGCTGCTTCGCCCGCTCGTCCATCTCGGCCGCCGGCTCGAAGCGGTACTTACCGAGGCGCCCGACTGGATGGATGGCCCGGCGCGTGCCCGGATCGAAGGTGCGGTCGCGTCGCTCGGCTGGCGTGCCGATACCGTCGGTGCCTGGCTCGCGCTGATCGCCCGGATCGGCGGCCCTGCCGATTCGGCGTTCGTCGACTGGCTGGCGGTCGATCGGGTCGAGGGGCGCGAATATGATATCGGCCTGCACCGGCACTGGCTCGATCCCTCCAAGCCCTTTGCCGAGACGGTGCTCAAGCAGGCGCATGGTGCGCTGATCACCTCGGCGACGCTGCGTGCCGGGGGCGACTGGGACGTGGCCGAGGCGCGGTCGGGCGCGGTCCATCTGATGCGTCCGCCCCAGCGCTTCTCGGCGGTCAGCCCGTTCAACTATGCCGACCAGGCCGAAGTGCTGATCGTCACCGATGTGAAGCGCGGCGACACTGCCGCGCTCGCCAATGCCTATGCCCGGCTGGTGGTGGCGGCCGAGGGCGGCACGCTCGGGCTGTTCACCGCGATCCGGCGCCTGCGCGCCGTTCATGCCCGCATCGCCGACCGGCTGGCGCGCGAGGGGCTGCCTTTGCTCGCCCAGCATGTCGATCCGATCGACACCGGCACGCTGGTCGATATCTTTCGCGACGATCCGCGTGCCTCGCTGCTCGGCACCGATGCGCTGCGCGATGGGGTGGACGTGCCCGGCGATTCGCTGCGGCTGGTGGTGATGGAGGGGATTCCCTGGCCCAAGCCGAGCGTACTCCATGCCGCGCGGCGCCTCGCCGGGGGCGGCACCGCCTATGACGACCGTATCGTGCGTGCGCGCCTCGCCCAGGCGTTCGGCCGGCTGATTCGCCGGGCGGACGATCGCGGCACCTTCGTGCTGCTCTCCGCCGCCAGCCCGTCGCGCCTGCTCGATGCCTTTCCGCCGGGCACGCGGGTGACGCGCGTCACGCTGGATCAGGCAGTTGATCGCGTCCGGCTTTCCTTGGCGTCAAAGCTGGGGCAAGAGGCCCCCGCGAACGCCTGACGGGGAATCCATGAAGACGCTCACGCTGCTCCGCCATGCCAAGTCCGGATGGGACGATCCGGTCGCCCGCGATTTCGATCGGCCGCTCAATCCCAAGGGCCAGCGCGCCGCCGCGATGATGGGCCGGCACCTCAGGGCCGAGGGGCTGGCCTTCGACCATGTCCTCGCCTCGCCTGCGGTGCGGGTTGTCGAGACACTGGCGCAGGTCGCCACCGGCTATGGGAGCGATCTCGCCCCGCACTGGGACCAGCGCCTCTACCTCGCCTCGGCGGCGACGCTGCTGGATCTCGTCCACGAGCTGCCCGCCGGTGCCGATTCGGTTCTGGTCTCAGGCCATAATCCGGGGCTGGAGGAGCTGGTGCTGCTGCTCTCGGCCGATAGTGACCTGCGCCTTTCGGTCGAGCAGAAATACCCCACGGCGACCCTGGCCGAGATGCGCTTCGACGTGGCGGACTGGGGCGATGTGAAGCCCGGCAAAGGCGCGCTGGTCCGCTTCACCCGTCCGCGCGACCTCGATCCGACCCTGGGGCCGGATTACAACTGAGCTTCTAGCTGCCGTCCTCGTCCAGCGCCTGGCTGAGCGAATCGCGCACGGCCTTCAACCCCTGCTTGTCGACGGTGGCGCCCGGCGTGGCGGTGCCGGCGGCGGCCCGCGCTACCTTGGTGCCCTTCTCCGCCGCGAGCAGCTTCTGCACGCCGCGGATCGTATAGCCCTGGTTGGAGAGCAGGTCGTGGATCCGTCGCACCAGCGCGACATCCTCGGCGCGGTAGTAACGGCGATTGCCCGCCCGGGTGAGCGGGCGGAGCTGGGGGAAGCGCGTTTCCCAGTAGCGAAGGATGTGTTGGGGGCGCCCGATTTCCTGGGCGAGCTCCCCTATCGTCCGTAGCGCGCCAGCAGCCTTTTCGGCCCCCGGCATGGGCTAATCCCCCTCAGCTCGCCGAGACGATGCGGTCGCGCATCATCTGGCTTGCACGGAAGGTGAGGACTCGGCGCGGCGCGATCGGCACTTCGACGCCGGTCTTGGGGTTGCGACCGACGCGCTCGCCCTTGTCACGCAGAATGAAGCTGCCGAAGCCCGAGATCTTGACGTTCTGCCCCTCGGCCAGCGCCTCGCACATATGGCTGAGGATCTGCTCGACGAGGCGCGCGGCATCGGCGCGCGAAAGGCCCACCTCCCGGTGCAGCGATTCGGCTAGATCGGCTCTGGTCAGCGTTCCCGCGGCCGTCATTCGGCAACTCCCCCTTGAGTTGATCTCTGTCGAGTCTGTCCTATCAGATTGTTTCGACACAGCAAACGGGAACATTGAGGTTCCGCAACGAATATCTTCGATTTTTCGCAGCTATCAGAAACGGACGACCGCCGCGCCCCAGGTAAAGCCGCCGCCCATCGCTTCCAGAACCAGCAGGTCTCCTTGGCGAATACGCCCGTCGCGCACCGCGGTGTCAAGCGCGAGCGGAACCGAAGCGGCGGAGGTATTGGCATGCTGGTCGACCGTGACGATCACCTTCTCGGCCGGCAGGTCGAGCTTGCGCGCGGTCGCATCGAGGATGCGGGCATTGGCCTGGTGCGGCACTACCCAGTCGACGTCGCTCGGCTTGAGCCCGGCCAGCGCCAGCGATTCCTGCATCACCGACGCGAGGTTGACCACGGCGTGGCGGAACACCTCGCGCCCCTTCATCCGCAGCTTGCCCACGGTCTGGGTGGTCGAGGGCCCGCCATCGACATAGAGCATGTCGTTGTAGCGGCCATCGGCATGGAGCTTGGTCGCCAGGATGCCGCGCCCGCCCTCGTCGGCGCTGTCCTGCGCCTCGAGCACGATCGCGCCGGCGCCGTCGCCGAACAGCACGCACGTCGCGCGGTCTTCCCAGTCGAGGATGCGGCTGAACGTCTCGGCGCCGATCACCAGCGCCCGCTTGTGGACGCCCGCGCGCAGCATCGAATCGGCAACCTGCACCGCATAAAGGAAGCCCGAGCAGACCGCGGCGACGTCGAACGCCACGCAATCGTCGATCGCCAGCAGCGCCTGGACCTTGGTGGCGGTGGCGGGGAAGGTCTGGTCCGGCGTCGCGGTGGCGAGCACGATCAGGTCGATATCGGCGGCGGCGATGCCGGCGCTGGCCAGCGCGGCCTTGCTCGCCTCGGCCGCCAGCGTGCCGGTGGTCTCGTAGGGTGCCGCGATATGGCGGAAGCGGATGCCGGTGCGCTCGACGATCCACTCGTCGCTCGTATCCACTTCCTGGGCGAGTTCGGCGTTGGAAACGCGGCGGGGCGGCAGGGCGGAGCCAGTGCCGATGATGACGGAACGCAGGGTCATCTTGTTGTGTCTACGCCGCCTTTGCTTCGAAGTTCCCGAGATCCTCGGCGATGCGCCGGTTGAGATCGTCGCGCAGCATCTTCGCCGCGAAGCCGATCGCGGTATCGACGCCGAGTTCGTTGGCGCTGCCATGGCTCTTCACGACGATGCCGTTCAGGCCGAGGAAGACCGCGCCATTATGGTTGTTGGGATCGAGGTGCGTGCGCAGCAGCTCGGTCGCCGGCTTGGAGATCAGGAAGCCGATCTTCGAGCGGGTCGAGCTGGAAAAGGCGCGCTTGAGCAAGTCCGCGACGAATCGGGCGGTGCCTTCCACCGTCTTCAGCGCGATATTGCCCGAGAAACCGTCGCAGACGATCACGTCGACATCACCGCGCGAAAGCTTGTTGCCTTCGATGAAGCCCTGGAAATCGAGGCGGAGATGATCGGCCTTGCGCAGCTCGGCCGCGGCTTCGCGGATCGAGTCGGTGCCCTTCATGTCCTCGGTGCCGATGTTGAGCAGCGCGACCCGCGGGTTCTGCAGGTCGAGCGCGGTGCGCGCATAGGCGGCACCCATCACGGCGAACTGGACGAGGTTGCGGGCGTCGACTTCGGTGTTGGCGCCCAGGTCGAGCATCACCGTGTCGTTCTCGCCCAGAGTCGGCATCAGCGCGGCGAGTGCCGGCCGGTCGATCCCCGGCATGGTGCGCAGGGAGAGCTTGGCCATCGCCATCAGCGCGCCGGTATTGCCCGAAGAGACGGCGGCGCCCGCCTGCCCCTTCTTCACCAGGTCGATGGCGATTCCCATCGAGGTGGTCTTGGCACGCCGAATCGACGCGCTCGGCTTCTCTTCCGAGGCGACGACGTCCGGTGCATGGACGATTTCGGAGGCGGCCGTCAGGTTCGGGTGGTTCTTCAGACCCTCGCGGATCTGCGCCTCGTCTCCGACGAGGATGAACTCCATGCCCTCGAATCGGCGGCGCGCGCGCGCGACACCGGCGAGCATGACCGCAATTCCCTCGTCACCGCCCATCGCATCGACGGCGATTCGAGAGGAATTCGTCATACCCGCATGCCCCCGCGCATCTCAGCCCGATCGTTGCCGATCAGTCTTCGGCCGAGACGATCTCACGGCCGTTATAGTGGCCGCACGAACCGCACAGCACGTGCGGACGCTTCAGCTCGCCACAGTTCGGGCATTCCTGGAACGCCTGCGGAACCAGAGCGTCATGAGAGCGACGCATGCCACGCCGCGACGGCGTAGTCTTTCTCTTGGGAACGGCCATTTCGGCACCTTCTAACGAAACAAAAGTCAAAATCGCGATACGCCCGCACGGCCCAGCGGGCAAGCGACGGAAGCTCCGGCGCTCGCCGGACCAGCGGACGGTCACGAAAGCGAGTGCGCGCCTATAGCGATTCTTGCGGGCGACGCAAGGGAGTGTAGGAGGAACCCTCTGGAGGGGACACCTTATATGATCATCCTGCCCGTTACGCTCTGCACCGCCGGTGCCGCCGCCGTGGTCAATTTCTGGCTCGCGCTGCGAATCAGCCGGCTGCGACTCGCCGAAAAGGTCTTCATCGGCGATGGCGGCGACGATCGGCTCGTCCGCCGCATGCGCGCCCAGCTCAATTTCGCCGAATATGTCCCGCTGATTCTCGTCCTGCTCGCGCTGGTCGAGCTGGCGAGTGGCCCCAGCATCTGGCTGTGGGGTGTCGGCTTCGCGCTGATTCTCGGCCGCGTCCTCCACGCCTTCGGCATGGATGGCTGGGGCCTGGGCCGCCGAATCGGCATCGTACTCACCCTGCTGACCATGCTCGGCCTCGCCGGCTACGGCATCTATATCGGTAGCCAGTACCGCGAAGCGCCGGTGACCGTGTTCAAGGTCGGTCCGAAGAGCTGAGCCTTTCTGCTTCGTCATCCTGAAGCGCGTTCAGGGTGACGAAGGATTTTGGATCACCCTCGTGCCAGCACCGAATCGGCCACGAACGGATTCGTCTTTCGTTCGTGCCCGAAATTGCTCAGCGGCCCGTGGCCGGGGACGAAGGTGGTGTCGTCCCCCAGCGGCCACAGCCGCTGCACGATCGCGTCGAGCAGGTCCTGGTGGTTGCCCAGCGGGAAGTCGGTGCGACCGATCGATCCCTGGAACAGCACGTCGCCCACCGTCGCGAACTTCGATTCGGGGTGGTGGAACACGACATGGCCCGGCGTGTGGCCGGGACAGTGATAGACGTCGAGGGTCAGGTTGCCGACCGTCACCTGGTCGCCCTGCTCCAGCCAGCGGTCCGGCTCGAACACGGTGCCGCGGATGCCGTATTTCCGGCCATCCTCGTCGAGCCGCGCGATCCAGAAGCGGTCGGCCTCGTGCGGCCCTTCCAGCGGCACGCCCAGTTCCTTGGCGAACTCGCCGGCGGCGCCGCAATGATCGATATGGCCGTGCGTGACGAGGATCTTCTCGATCGTCACCCCCGCCTGCTTCGCCGCCGCGCGCAGCTTGTCCAGGTCGCCGCCCGGATCGACGAATGCGCCGCGCATCGTCTCGGTGCACCACAGGAGCGTGCAATTCTGCTGGAGCGGGGTGACCGGGATCACCGCGGCGCGCATCGGGGGATTTGCCATGGCGCGGAGATAGGCCGCGGTGCCCCGCGCCGCAACACGGGCTTGCCGTCGGTGCGAAGCGGCTGCATGCGGGGCACGGCATGACCCTGCCCGATACTCCTTTCGTCCTGCTCGACGATGCCCGGCCCGGTGGCGCCGGCGCCCGGCTGTTCCACACGCCGCAGGGCGCGGTGCGCGCCGATTCGCCGGAGGAGGTGAAGCGCGCCTTCCAGCAGATGCAGCTCTGGTTCGATCACGGCTTCCATCTCGCCGGCTTCTGTTCCTACGAAGCCTCGCCGGGGATCGAGCCGCACGCCCGGGTCCAGCGCGGCGAAGGGCCGTGCATGTGGTTCGGCATCTTCCCGCATGCCGAGCGCGTCGATGCCGAAGCTTTGCTTCCCGATCCGGCGGGTGCCTGGGCCGGTGCGCCGGTGCCGCGGATCTCCGCCGCCGCCTATCGCGGCCAGTTCGACCGCGTCGCCGACTATATCCAGGCGGGCGACATCTATCAGGCCAACCTCACCTTCCGCGCCGATGTGCCCTTCGCCGGCCACCCGGCCGCGCTCTACGCGCTGATCCGCCGCCGCGCCGCCGCCGGGCACAGCGCGCTGGTCTTCACCGGCAGCGAGTGGGTGCTGTCCTTCTCGCCCGAGCTGTTCTTCGAGTATAATGAGGACAGGGACGGCATCACCGTGCGCCCGATGAAGGGCACCGCGCGGCGCGGCGCGACTCCGGCCGAGGACGATGCGATCGCCGCCGCGCTGGCCGCCGATCCCAAGCAGCGCGCCGAGAATCTGATGATCGTCGATCTGATGCGCAACGATCTCACGCGCCTCGCCCAGCCGGGCACGGTGAAGGTGCCGTCGCTGTTCCAGGTCGAGCGCTACCCGACCGTCCACCAGATGGTCTCCACCGTCACCGCCTATCCCTCGGGCGATGCCGGGCCGGTCGAGGTGCTGGCGGGGCTCTTCCCCTGTGGCTCGGTCACCGGCGCGCCCAAGCTGCGCGCGATGCAGGTGATCGCCGAGGTCGAGCAGGGGCCGCGCGGCATCTATACCGGGGCGATCGGCGCGATCGCGTCGGATGGCGACGCCAGTTTCAACGTGGCTATCCGCACATTGACGATAGATCAGGGGGCGACAAGCGCGGTGCTGGGGTTAGGATCGGGCGTGGTCGCTGATTCGAACGCCCTTGAGGAATGGGACGAGTGCCTCGCCAAGGGCGCCTTCGTCACGGCCGGCGAACAGCCCTTCGACCTGATCGAGACGATGCGATTCGATCCGCTTGCCGGGCTGGTGCTGCTCGAGCGGCATCTGGCGCGGATGAAGGCGAGCGCCCGCGTCTTCGGTTTCGAGTTCGACCGGCACGAGGCGCGCAACGAGCTGCAGGCGGCGACCTTCCGCCTGCGCGCGCCGGCGCGGGTGCGGCTGCTGCTCGCGCCGTCGGGCGCCATCGCGATCGGCATCGCGCCGCTGCCCGAAGCGCCCGCCACCCCGGTGCAGGTGGCGATTCAGCCCCGCAAAGTCGCGCGGGACGACTTCCGCCTGGCCCACAAGACCAGCCGCCGCGGCTTCTATGACGATGCGCGGCGCGAATCCGGTGCCTGGGAAGTGGTGTTCACCGACGACCAGGGCTTCCTGACCGAGGGCAGCTTCACCTCGATCTTCGTCGAGCGCGGCGACATGCTGGTCACCCCGCCGCTCGCCCGCGGCCTGCTGCCGGGGGTGCTGCGCGCCGAGCTGATCGAGAGCGGCCGCGCGGTCGAGGGGGATCTCACCCCGGCCGATCTCCAGGGCGGCTTCTATGTCGGTAATGCGCTGCGCGGATTGGTTTCAGCCGTAACGGTTGCGAAAGCCTAGAACGCGGTCCTATAGGCCCGGCGTCTCCCCTCCCGGAAAAGGCGCCATTCATGCAGACCTCGGCCGCGCTCAATCGTATCCAGCCCTCCGCCACGCTCGCGATGACGAGCAAGGTGTTCGAGCTGAAGCGCCAGGGGATCGACGTGATTGGCCTCGGCGCCGGCGAGCCCGATTTCGATACGCCCGATTTCGTCAAGGAAGCCGCGATCGAAGCGATCCGCGCGGGCAAGACCAAATATACCAATGTCGACGGCACGCCGGAGCTGAAGCAGGCGATCGTCGCCAAGTTCGCCCGCGACAACGGCCTCGCCTATGCCGAGAACCAGATCAGCGTGAACTCGGGCGGCAAGCACACCCTGTTCAACGCCTTCTGCGCGACGATTGACGCGGGCGACGAAGTCGTGATCCCGGCGCCCTATTGGGTCAGCTATCCCGACGTGGTCGAGTTCGCCGGCGGCAAGCCGGTCTTCATCTCGGCCGGCGCCGAGCAGGGCTACAAGATCAAGCCCGAGCAGCTCGATGCGGCGATCACCGCCAAGACCAAGTGGGTGGTGCTCAACTCGCCGTCGAACCCGACCGGCGCTGCCTATAGCGCCGCCGAGCTGCGTGCGATCGGCGAGGTGCTCGAGCGGCACCCGCATGTGCTGATCTATGCCGACGACATGTATGAGCACATCCTCTACGACGGCTTCGAATTCGCCACGATCGCGCAGGTCTGCCCGTCGCTCTACGATCGCACGCTCACGGCAAATGGTGTTTCCAAGGCCTATGCGATGACCGGCTGGCGCATCGGCTATGCGGGCGGCCCGGCATGGCTGATCAAGGCCATGGGCAAGCTCCAGTCCCAGTCGACCTCCAACCCGTGCAGCATTTCGCAGGCGGCTTCGGTCGCGGCGCTGAACGGGGATCAGAGCTTCCTCAAGGACCGCGTCGCCGCCTTCCAGGGCCGCCGCGATCTCGTCGTTTCGATGCTCAACCAGATCAACGGCATGACCTGCCCGCGTCCGGAAGGCGCCTTCTACGTCTATCCCGAGTTCAGCCAGCTGATCGGCAAGACCACGCCCAAGGGCCAGGTGATCACCACCGACGAGGAAATGGTCGGCTATCTGCTCACCGAGGCGCGGGTCGCGGCGGTGCACGGCGCGGCCTTCGGCTTCTCGCCGGCGTTGCGGATCAGCTACGCGACGTCGGACGCGCTGCTCACCGAGGCGTGCGGCCGAATCCAGGAAGCGTGCGCGGCCTTGCGCTGAGGGCGAACAAGCCCGACATTGCGGTCATGCTGAAATGGTCGCTTCCCGCTGCCGCGCTCCTTGGAGCCGCGCTGTTCGTTGCCCCTGCGCTATCGACGGCGGGCGTTGTCGAGCGTGCCGTTCCCGTGCCGGTCCCCACGCTCGACGTGAAGCCGAGCAAGGGCGAGCAGGTCGCGGTGCTGGCGGGCGGCTGCTTCTGGGGCATGGAAGCGGTCTTCCAGTCGGTGAAGGGCGTCCATTCGGTGACCAACGGCTATGCCGGCGGTACCGCGCAGACCGCCACCTATCGCCAGGTATCGACCGAGCGTACCGGCCATGCCGAGGCGGTGCGTATCGCCTATGATCCGCGCAAGGTCAGCTACGGCACGCTGCTGCGCGTCTATTTCTCGGTGGCGCACGATCCGACCCAGCTCAACCGCCAGGGCCCGGATCGCGGCCCCAGCTATCGCTCGGCGATCTTCCCGCAGGACGAGGACCAGCGCCGCGTCGCCGCCGCCTATATCGACCAGCTGACCAAGGCCAAGTCCTTCGCCCGGCCGATCGTCACGAAGCTGGAGACGGGCACTTTCTATCCGGCCGAAGCCTATCACCAGGACTTCTTCTGGCGGAACCCGACGCACCCTTACATCGTGCGCTGGGACAAGCCGAAAGTGGCGGCGTTCCGCAACGCCTATCCGCTGCTGGTGAACTGAGATGGCGAAGGGCGAGCGCTACGAGCCTTCGTCCGCCCTGCTCAAGGCGATCCTCGCCGAGGAGCAGGCGCTTGCCGACGATGCCAATCTCGAACAGGTCATCGCACTGACCCGCGATGACGATGCATCGAACCGCGACTGGGCGACCATGCTGCTCGCCCAGGAGGAGATCGATACGCCGGCCGTTCGCGAGGCGCTGTTCCGCGCTGCGTCGGACGAGGAGGATGTGATTCGCGGAGAGGCCATGCTCGGCCTCGCGATCCGCGATCCCGAGATCGCCCTGCCGTTGGTGCAGGAGGCGCTCGGCGGGGAAAGCGTGTGCGCGCCGATGCTCGAGGCCGCGCTGCTGTGCGCGCACCCCTCGCTGATCGGGGATCTCCGCATATGGGCGGAGCCTTCGGACATGCCGCTTCTGGACGACCTCGCCGGCGAAGCGCTCGCCGCCTGCGAGAAGATCACGAACTAGATCAGCCCCAGCCCCGCCAGCTGGCCCATCAGTGCCGGCGGAAGTTCCTCCATCCCTGCCCCGGCCTCGCCCAGGTCGGGTGGCGCGTCCGTCCCTTCGAGATAGCGCCAGCCCTGGTGCGCACGCTTGGGGCGGTTGGCGACCAGGATCAGCCGCGGTTCCATCAGGATTGCGGTACGCCCGCCTTCGGCTTCGCCGAACCCGACGATCGGGGTGCGGCCGACCAGCTGGTGCTTGAGGATCCAGAACAGCGATCCCTCGCCGCCGATCTCCTCGTGGCGCTTGGGCAGGTAGCGGGTGGTCAGCCCCCAGACGTCGCCGCGCGAAGCGAGGCGCTGGGCGAGATAGTCTACGGAGTCGCAGCCAAAGGCGACCTTGGTCAGATGGAGTGGCACGGCGCTAATCTGGGCGTTCGGCCCGCCCCAATCAACCGACCAGCCCGCTCGCGCTGGCCAGGCCCAGGAAGGCGAGGAACCCCATCGAGTCGGTGGTCATTGTCACGAAGATCGAGCTGGCCACCGCGGGATCGGCCTTGAGCCGGTCGAGCGTGACCGGGACGACCACGCCGGCAAGTCCCGCGATGAAGATGTTGGTCATCATCGCCGCCGCGATCACCCCGCCCAGCGCCGCATGGTGATAGAACAGCCCCACCGCTGTGCCGATCACACAGGCAACGGTCACGCCGTTGAGCAGCGCGATCGAGATCTCGCGCTGGATCGCGCGCAGCGTGTTCGACTGGGTCAGCTGGTTGGTGGCGAGTGCGCGCACCGTCACCGCCATGGTCTGGGTGCCGGCATTGCCGCCGACGCCGGCGACGATCGGCATCAGCGCCGCCAGCGCGACCATCTTCTGGATCGTGCCTTCGAACAGGCTGATGATCGTCGCAGCCACCAGCGCGGTGAGCAGGTTGGTCAGCAGCCAGCGGACGCGGCCCTTGTACGAGTCGATCACCGGCTCGTTGATGTCGCCTTCGCCGGCGCCGGAGAGCAGCAACGCGTCCTCGCCGGCTTCCTCGGAGATGATGTGGACGATGTCGTCCACCGTGATCATGCCGACCAGGCGGCCGCTCGGATCGACCACGGCGGCGGAGATCAGCGCGTATTTCTGGAAGCGCAGCGCCACTTCTTCCTGGTCCATGTCGACCGGGATCAGCGTCTGCTCGCGCTTCATCACATCGCCCATCGAGACGACGCGCGGCGTGCGCAGCACCCAGGAGAGCTGGCAGGTGCCGACCGGCTTGTGGCCCGGGTCGACCACGAAGATCTCCCAGAAATCGGTGGTGAGGTCCTCGTTCTTGCGGAGATAGTCGAGGACGTCGCCCACGCTCCAATGCTCGGGCACCGCGATCAGCTCGCGCTGCATCAGGCGGCCGGCGGATTCCTCCGGATAGGAGAGCGCTTCCTCGATCGCGGCGCGGTCGTCGGGGTCCAGCGCGCGCAGCACCTCGCGCTGGTCCTCGACATCCATGTCCTCGATGATCGCGACGGCATCGTCGGTATCGAGCTCGGCCGCGATGTCGGCGACCTGGGTGGCGGTGAGCGACTCGACCAGCGCTTCGCGGACCCAGTCGTTCATCTCGGCCAGCACGTCGCCGTCGATCAGGTCGGCAATGGCGGCGACGAGCGCGGGGCGTTCCTCGGACGGCGCAAGCTCGACCAGGTCGGCGATGTCGGCGGGGTGGAGCGGCTCGGCCAGTTCGTGCGCGCGCGCGGCATCGCCGTCATGGACCGCGTCGAGCACCGCATCGACGAACTCGGGGCGCAGCCGATCATCCTCGTCGAGCTGGGGCTCGGGCGCGCTGTTGTCCGCCTGAAGTTCGGTCTCGCTCACGGTTCGACCTCCCTTGTTCGCCCCTCCTTCGCCGCTGCCATTGCCGGCCGTGATTTGCAAGTCGCCCCGCGCGCTACTAGGTGCAGTGCAAATCCTTCTCAGGAGTAATCTGCGTGTCCGAACCCACCAAGCTCGTCATGACCCTCGATACCGGCGACGTGCACATCCAGCTGCGTCCCGATCTCGCTCCCAAGCATGTCGAGCGCATCGCTACCCTTGCCGACGAAGGCTTCTATGACGGCGTGATCTTCCACCGCGTGATCGACGGCTTCATGGCGCAGGGCGGCGATCCCACCGGCACCGGCATGAGCGGCTCGAAGCTGCCCAACCTGCCCGCCGAGTTCAGCCGCGAGCCGCATGTCCGCGGCGTCTGCTCGATGGCGCGCACGATGGATCCGAACAGCGCCAACTCGCAGTTCTTCATCTGCCTCGACGACGCGACCTTCCTCGACGGCCAGTACACCGTCTGGGGTGTGGTCACCGAGGGCATGGAGCATGTCGATGCGCTTCCCAAGGGCGAGCCGCCGCGCGAGCCGGGCAAGATCGTCAAGGCCCGTACCGAGGCCTGATCGAACGAAGAGCCCCTCCCGATCCGGAGGGGCTTTTTGTATCTAGGCGACGCGATCGGCTTCGAGCACGTCGATCAGCCAGTCGTGGAACAGCTTCACCGGCCGCGTGGTCAGCGCGCGCGGGCGGCAGACGAACCAGTAGCTGTAATCGCTCTCCACGGTCAGGTCGAAGAGCTGGACCAGCCGGTCGTCGCGCGCCGCCTCGAAATGCGATTCGAGCATGAAGGCGACGCCCAGGCCCTGCGCGGCCGCCTCGAGCATCAGCGTGCCCGAATCGAAATGGTCGATCGCGGCCGGCTCGATTTCCTGCTCCGAGAGCCCCGCCGCCGCGCGCCATGCCGTGAACGTATCCGCCATGTCGCGGTGGACCAGCGCGGTCAGCTTCGACAATTGCTCCGGCCGGGTGATCGGGTCGGCCCCTTCCAGCAGCGACCGCGCGCCGATCACATAGACGCGGTTGCGGTCGAGCCGCTTGGCGTAGAGCGTCGGGTCGATGTCGCGCGCCACCACGATCGCCGCGTCGAGCCCGTCGCCCAGCCGCGCCACCGCATGGCCGCCGGTGTCGACGTCGAGGTGCAGCTCGGGATGCTTGCGCTTGAGGTCGCCCATGTGCGGCATCAGCCGCTGGGTCGCGAACAGCGGCAACAGGCCGAGGCGCAGGCGCAGCAGCTCGGTGCCGCTGGTCATCGTCTCCACCGCATCGGCCATGGTATCGAGCGCCGGGGCAATCATGCCGAGCAGCCGGTCGCCGTCGTCGTTGAGCTTGAGCGCCTGGTGGCGCCGCTCGAACAGCGGCTTGCCGATGAAGCGCTCGAGCGCCTGGACGCGGCGGCTCAGTGCCGGCGAGGAAAGCGCCAGCTCCTCGGCGGCAGCCTTGATCGATCCCAGTCGCGCGACCTGCACAAACGCCTCGATTGCCGTCAGGGGAGGAAGTCGTCGCATCTCGCTCTCTTTTTGTTGCGCTGCGTCATTATCCTTGGCGTGGGTTTTGCTCCACGCCAATGCCCTTTTGGGTGTTAGCCATATATCACCTTTGTTATCACCGATTGCAAGTTGTGCACGCGTTAATGTTTCTTTTCGCACTTGCACAAAAACCGGCCGCACTGCACAAAGCACGTGCCTTTCAGGCATCCTCTCCTAAAACTTTCCCGGCCGGTCCTCGAGATCGGCCTTTTTTTTGGCCGCGCGATTCGCGCCGGGCTATGCCCGGTGCCGGGCGCTGCCGCCTCCGCCGTTGCGGCGGCGAAATCCGCACCCCATGTTCCCCGCACAACGCCTGCGGAGAACAGAAACATGGCGGACGAAGAAGCGCAGCCGATCAAGCTGCAAGTTGCCAATGCCCGGCCCGAGGACAGCGGCCGTGGCCTCGCGCATCTGCCGCGCGCCCTGATGGCGCGGCTCGGCCTCACCGAAGGCGATGTGATCGAGATCGTCGGCAAGCGCGCCACCCCGGCGCTTGCCGTGCTGCCCTATGCCGAGGACGAGGGCCTCGAGATCCTGCGCATCGACGGCCTCCAGCGCGCCAATGCCGGTGTCGGCTCGGGCGATTTCGTCGAGGTGCGCAAGGCGGTGTCCAAGCCCGCGACTCGCGTGGTGTTCGCGCCTGCCCAGCAGAATCTCCGCCTCCAGGGCAGCGGCGAGGCGCTCAAGCGCGTCTTCTTCCAGCGCCCGCTGGCCCAGGGCGATGTCGTCAACACGAACGCCCAGCAGCGCGCGGACATCCCGCCCCAGGTCGCCCAGTTCCTCCGCGCGCCCGCCTATGCGCTGCAGGAGATTCGCCTCAACGTCGTCTCGGCCAGCCCCAAGGGCATCGTCCATATCGACGAGAATACCGATGTCGAGCTGCGCCCCGAATATGAGGAGGTCGGCGGCGACGGCCGCCGCGCCGACGTCACCTATGACGATATCGGCGGCATGGCCGGCACGATCGACCAGCTCCGCGAGATGGTCGAGCTTCCCTTGCGCTATCCCGAGCTCTTCCAGCGCCTGGGCGTCGATCCGCCCAAGGGCGTGCTCCTCCATGGCCCGCCCGGCACCGGCAAGACGCGGCTCGCCCGCGCCGTCGCCAACGAGTCGGACGCGCAGTTCTTCCTGATCAACGGGCCCGAGATCATGGGCTCGGCCTATGGCGAATCGGAGGGGCGCCTGCGCCAGATCTTCGAGGAAGCGGCCAAGGCGGCGCCGTCGATCGTCTTCATCGACGAGATCGATTCGATCGCGCCCAAGCGCGGCCAGGTTTCGGGCGAGGCGGAGAAGCGCCTCGTCGCCCAGCTGCTCACGCTGATGGACGGGCTCGAGGCGCGCGCCAACATCGTCGTCATCGCCGCGACCAATCGCCCCGATGCGATCGACGAGGCGCTGCGCCGGCCGGGCCGGTTCGACCGCGAGATCGTCGTCGGCGTGCCGGACGAGCGGGGCCGCCGCGAGATTCTCGGCATCCACACCCGCGGCATGCCGCTCGGCGACAAGGTCGATCTCGGCGAGCTCGCCCGCACCACCTTCGGCTTTGTCGGCGCCGACCTGTCGGCGCTCGCCCGCGAGGCGGCGATTGAGGCGGTGCGCCGGATCATGCCGAAGCTCGACCTAGAGAAGGGCACGATTCCGCCCGAGGTGCTCGATACCCTTGCCGTCACCCGCGAGGACTTCCTCGAGGCGCTCAAGCGCGTCCAGCCTTCGGCGATGCGCGAAGTGATGGTCGAGGCGCCGCGCGTCCGCTGGGAGGATGTCGGCGGGCTCGACGATGCCCAGATGCGGCTCAAGGAAGGCGTCGAGCTGCCCTTGAGGGATCCCGACGCGTTCCGCCGCCTCGGCATCCGCCCGGCCAAGGGCTTCCTGCTCTATGGCCCTCCGGGTACCGGCAAGACCCTGCTCGCCAAGGCCGTCGCGCGCGAGGCGGAGGCGAACTTCATCGCCACCAAGTCGAGCGACCTGCTCAGCAAATGGTATGGCGAATCGGAGCAGCAGATTGCGCGCCTGTTCGCCCGTGCCCGCCAGGTCGCGCCCTGCGTGATCTTCATCGACGAACTCGATTCGCTGGTGCCGGCGCGTGGCGGCGGCCTGGGCGAGCCCCAGGCGACCGAGCGCGTGGTCAATACGATTCTGTCCGAGATGGACGGGCTCGAGGAGCTGCAGTCTGTGGTGGTGATCGGGGCGACCAACCGGCCGAACCTGATCGACCCGGCGCTGCTGCGTCCCGGACGGTTCGACGAGCTGATCTATGTCGGCGTGCCCGATGCTGCCGGACGGGAAAGGATCCTGCGCATCCAGACCGAGAAGATGCCGCTCGCCGGCGACGTCGATCTCAAGGCGATCGCCGAGCAGACCGAGCGCTATACCGGTGCTGATCTGGAGGATGTGGTCCGCCGCGCCGGCCTGGTCGCGCTGCGCCAGTCGCTCCAGACCAAGGAAGTGACGCAGGCGCATTTCGACGAGGCACTCGCCGATTCGCGCGCCACGGTCACGCCCGAGATGGAGAATGAGTACCAGGCGATGTCGGGCCGGCTGAAGCAGCAGGCCTCGGCGATCCAGCCGCTGGGGTTCATCGCTCCCGGCATGCTCCAGGGCCGCGGCCCGAAGGGTGCGGACTGACCCCTATCGCTCCCCTCCCTGCAAGGGAGGGGCTGGGGGTGGGTGGAGTGCTCGCGTTCCGGAATGGCCTGGCGATGCGGCATCCGTATTGCCAGGCCTCTACCCACCCCTCGATCCCCTCCCTGGAAGGGAGGGGAGGCGCGTTCATGCCCGCCGCGTCGCCACCCAGGCATAGACCAGCAGGCACCCCAGCGCCCCCGCCGCGGTCAGGTACGGCAGCGGCCGCCACACCTCGTATAGCCCCACCCCGATCGATGGCCCGAGCACGAACGCCGCGCCGTTCACCGATGTGACCTTGCCCGCCACCGATCCCTGCGATTCCGCCCCCACCCCCAGCGAGGCGCCAGCGGTGAATCCCGGCCGGGCGAAGCCCATCCCCAGCGAGATCAGCGCATAGCCCATCGCGATGCCGTACAGCGTCGTCGCGGTGCCGGTCGCCACGCAGCCGAGCAGCCCCAGCGCGGCACCCGTCAGGATCAGCGCGCGCGGGCGCAGGTCGAGCATCGGGATCAGTCCCCATTGCGCGAGCAGCGACGCGCCGGCGCCGATCATCAGCACCAGCCCGGTCGGGTGCAGCGCTTCCACCGGGGGCAATTGCATCCGGTCGATCACCAGGAAGCCGATCGCCTGGCCGGTCATCGCCTGGGCATGGCCGATGATCAGGCCCGCGATGATCCAGGCGCGGATGCGCGGATCGAAATAGCGGACATTCTCGCTGGTCTCCTCGGCGGTGGCGGCGGTCACCGTGGCGCCGGTGCCTTGCCCGCCGATCGAGGGATAGGAGATCGCGGCGCCATGGGCATGGCCCTCGTCCTTGGGCAGGCCCCGGGCGGCGGCGATCCAGATCACCGCGCCGATCGCGCTGGCGGCAAAGGCGGGGCCGGCGAGCCCTATCAAGGGTCCTCCCGGCCAGAGATGCCCCATCACAAGATAGGGTGCGATCGCCGGGCCCAGGATCGTGCCGAGTCCGAAGGCGGAGGCGAGCAGGGTCAGCGCCTGGGTCCGCTCCTCGCGGCTGGTCCGCCCGGCGACGATCGCCTGCACCGCCGGCGGCGCCGCCGATCCGAAGGTCCCGTAGATCACCCGTCCGGCGACAAAGGCGATGAAGGTCGCCACCGGCCCCAGCCAGCCATTGATCCCCAGCGCCAGGCATAGCCCGCACAGGCCCAGCGACACGGTGAAGCCGGCGATGCCGATCAGCACCATCAGGCGGCGGCCATGCCGGTCGGACCGGTTGGCCCAGAAGGGGGCGGAGATCACCCAGAGCAGGGCGGAGACCGAGAAGACCGCGGCGACGGCGCTGTCGGGCGCATGGAGCGAACGGCCGAGCGCCGGCAGCACCGATTGCAGCGCGGTATTGCCCGCCGCGATGACGAGCATGACGGTGAACAGCAGCCCGAAGGTGCCGTCGACCCGCCGGAACTTCACGGCCGCTGCCAGCTATAGCTGCGCCCGATCTCGGCGACATGGAGCATGTACCAGCTATACCAGCGCCCGCGCCCGGCCTCGCGCGTCTCGGCATGTTCGGGATGCTGGCGCCAGGCCATGGCGCTGGCTTCGTCGGCCCAATAGCTGAGCGTGATCGCCTGGGCCTGGTCGTTGCCGACATGATCGACGCCGCGATAGCCCGGCTGCTGCGCCGCCAGCGCATCCATCCGCGCCGCGGCCTCCGCATAGCCCGCCGGGTCCGTGCCGGTGCGCTCGGAAATGAACATGACGACGGTTTGCCCGCTGCGATCCTCTGCCATGGACCCTGCCCCTAACCTAACCGTCACCCCGGCGAAAGCCGGGGTCTCAGGCGAAGGCGCATGACGCCGCCCCGCGCCAACCTCCGATGGCGCCGAAGGGCAGCGCTACCCGCAATTCCCCGTCACCCTGGACTTGTTTCAGGGTCCAACTATCCACGAACGATATCCCTCGCGGCGCCTTGGATGCTGAAACAAGTTCAGCATGACGAAGGAGGATCGCAGCGCCCACTTTCGCTTGCCGGCATTTGTCCGTAGCGCCTGCGCCATGATTACCGATTGGCATTTCTACGCGCTCGCCGTGCCGGCGGTGATCCTGCTCGGGCTCAGCAAGGGCGGGTTCGCCGGCATGGGCGCCCTCTCCTTGCCCCTGCTCGCCTTCGCGATCGATCCGGTCCGCGCCGCCGCGATCACCCTGCCGATCCTGATCGCGCAGGATGTGGTCGGTGTCTGGGCGTTCCGCCGCACCGTCGATTGGAAACTGCTCGGCTGGATGCTGCCCGGCTCGATGCTCGGCATCGCGCTCGGCTACTGGTTCGCAGCCAGCGTTCCCTCGGCGGCGGTGATGGCGATGGTCGGGGCGATCTCGATCCTGTTCGGCGCCTATCGGCTCTGGGCCGCCCGCAACGCGACGCCGAAGGACACTGCCCGCTGGCCGGACTGGATCGGATCGCTGTTCGGAATCGCCTCGGGCTTCACCAGCCAGATCGCCCATGCCGGCCAGCCGCCCTTCCAGCTCTGGGTGCTGCCGCGCAACCTGCCGCGCGACGTGCTTGTCGGCACCACCGCGATCTTCTTCGCCGCGACCAACTGGATCAAGGTGCCGGCCTATCTCGCGCTCGGCCAGTTCACCCGGGCCAACCTCATGACCTCGGCCGCGCTGCTGCCGCTCGCGCTCGTCTCCACCGTCGCCGGCGTCTGGCTGGTGCGCAAGGTCGATGCGGCGCGCTTCTACACCGCGATCTATGTGCTGATGATCGGCGTCGGCATCGCTCTCGTCGCCGAGGCGATCCGCTGAACTCCCCTCCCTTCCAGGGAGGGGAAGCAGATCAGTCGAACAGGCTGGAGACCGAGCTCTCGTCCGCGATGCGCTTGACCGCTTCGGCAAGCAGCGGCGCGATCGTCAGGTGGCGGATCTTGCTGCTCTCGGCGATCACGGCGTGGTTGCCGATCGAGTCGGTGATGACCAGCTCGGCCAGCGCCGAACCATCGACCCGGGCGACGGCACCGCCCGAAAGCACGCCGTGCGTGCAATAGGCGACCACGTCCTCGGCGCCCGCCGCCTTGAGCGCGGCGGCGGCGTTGCACAGCGTACCCGCCGAATCGACGATGTCGTCGATCAGGATGCAGAAGCGCCCTTCGACATTGCCGATGATGTTCATCACTTCCGATTCGCCCGGGCGCTCGCGGCGCTTGTCGACGATGGCGAGCGGAGCGTTCTCCAGCCGCTTGGCCAGCGCGCGGGCGCGGACCACGCCGCCCACGTCGGGGGAGACCACCATCCACTTCTTGTCGGGGAAGCGGCTGTGGATGTCGGCGCTCATCACCGGTGCGGCGAAGAGATTGTCGGTCGGAATGTCGAAGAAGCCCTGGATCTGCCCGGCATGCAGGTCGACCGAGAGGACACGGTCGGCGCCGGCGGTGGTCACCAGGTTGGCGACCAGCTTGGCCGAGATCGGGGTGCGCGGACCCGGCTTACGGTCCTGGCGGGCATAGCCGAAATAGGGGAGCACCGCGGTGATGCGCTTGGCCGATGCGCGCTTCAGCGCATCGATCATGATCAGCATCTCCATCAGGTTGTCGTTCGCCGGATAGCTGGTCGACTGGAGCACGAAGACGTCCTCGCCGCGGACATTCTCGAGGATCTCGACGAAGATCTCCTCATCCGCGAAGCGGCGGACATTC
This sequence comes from Sphingomonas sp. NIBR02145, assembly GCF_027359115.1. Lineage (NCBI taxonomy): Bacteria > Pseudomonadati > Pseudomonadota > Alphaproteobacteria > Sphingomonadales > Sphingomonadaceae > Sphingomonas > Sphingomonas sp. NIBR02145. The sequence goes on from NZ_CP114791.1 coordinate 3,463,426, forward strand.
GCCTGGGTCAGCGGAATCTCGAGATACTCGGCGATCGCCTTGGCGAGCGGCGCGTTCGAATTGCCGGCCAACAATTTCATCGAAAATCTCCAGCGTGTCCCGTTGCGCCCCTTTGTCAGCCGATTCCCGGCGGGGCAAGACGGGGAAGTGCTTATACACGGCTAATGCATCGGTGGCGTGGCTTTCACGGCACGGCTAAGGGCAGCACATGACCGTCACCACCCGCTTCGCGCCGAGCCCCACCGGCACGCTCCATGTCGGCAATATCCGCACCGCGCTCCACAACTGGATGTTCGCGAAGCGGCATGGCGGGCGGTTCCTGCTGCGGATCGACGATACCGATGGCGAGCGCTCGGAGGAGCGCTTCGTCGCGGCGATTCGCGCTGATCTCGCCTGGCTGGGGCTGCATCCCGATGGCGAGGAACGCCAGTCGGCCCGGTTCGATCGCTACGAGGCGCGGCTGGCCGAGCTGGCGGCCGCGGGGCGGGTCTATCCGGCGTACGAGACGGCGCAGGAGCTGGAGCTCAAGCGCAAGGTGCTGCTCGGGCGCGGCCTGCCGCCGGTCTATGACCGCGCTGCGCTGGCGCTGAGCGATGCGGACAAGGCGAAGCTGGAGGCCGAGGGCGTCCGCCCGCACTGGCGCTTCAAGCTCGACCATGACGCCATGATCGAGTGGGACGACATGGTCCGCGGCCCGCAGCGCTTCGATCCGAAGACGATGAGCGATCCGGTGGTGCGCCGCGCCGACGGCAGCTGGCTCTATCTGCTCCCCTCGGTGATCGACGATATCGACATGGGCATCAGCCATGTCGTGCGGGGCGAGGATCATGTCTCGAATACCGCGACCCAGCTCCAGATGTTCGCCGCGCTCGGTGCCGAGCCGCCCCGCTTTGCCCATGAGGCCCTGCTCACCGGCAGCGAAGGCAAGCTCTCCAAACGGCTCGGTTCGCTCGGGTTGGATCATTTCCGCGGAGCAGGGATCGAATCCCAGGCCCTGCGCGCCCTGCTAGCCAGACTCGGCACCAGCGATCCCGTCGAGCCCTTTGTCGATTCGGCGCCGCTGGTCGAAAGCTTCGACTTCGCCCGGTTCGGCCGCGCGCCCGCGCGGTTCGACGAGGAGGAACTGGCCCAGCTCAACGCCCGCATCGTCCACCAGCTCGGCTATGCAGCCGTGCAGGATCGCCTGCCCGCCGGCATGAGCGAAGCAGGCTGGGACGCGATCCGCCCCAACCTCTCCACTGTCGCCGAAGCCGCCGACTGGTGGCAGGTGGTCGAAGGCCCGGTGCATGCCGAGATCGCCGAGGAGGACCGCGCCTTCCTCGCCCAGGCCGCCGGGATCGCCACCGGGCTCGACTGGGCAGACCCCTGGCCGGCGCTCACCGGCGCGCTCAAGGAAGCGACCGGCCGCAAGGGCCGCGCGCTGTTCCTCCCCCTGCGCCTCGCCCTTACCGGCCGCGAGCATGGCCCGGACATGGCGGCTTTGCTCCCGCTGATCGGCAAGGATGCTGCCCTGGAGCGCCTGCGCGGCACATGATCGCAAAAACATTTGCACGCAAAATGTAATGTTGTATCATCACTGGAGTCGGCTCAGTCCGGCAATGGAGATGGAGTGCAACGCCATGTACGCTGAAACTCGCTACCGGCCCCAGCAATCGCGCACCGTCAGTATCGGGGCGTCGCTGCTCTTCAGCGGGGCGATCATCATCGGGATGATCTATTCCTCGCCCAACTTCGTCCGGATCATCAGGGACACCACCCTCACCACCTATCCGGTCGAGGAGCGGCTGCCGCCGCCGGTCGAGAAACCCAAGGAACAGCCCAAGCCCGATCCCAAGCCGGCAATGCAGCCGCCCGTCACTGCGCCCGATCCGGTCATCAAGACCATGCCCACCGACAACAGGATCGAAACCACGCCGGATATCCCGTCGGTCACACCGGACAACAGCAAGCCGGTCGAAACTGGCCCGGTGTTCAAGCCGGAACCGCGCGTCGAGCCCGCGGTGCTGCCTTTGGTCGGCGCGCGCCGTGACCCGCGCTACGCCGAGGACTTCCAGCCCGCCTATCCCGCCTCCGAACTGCGTGCCCAGCGCGACGGACGCGTCTCGGTCCGGGTGCTGGTCGGCGCCGATGGTCGAGTGAAATCGGTCGAGCAGGTCAGTGCCACCAGCGCCGCCTTCTTCGACGCGACCAGGCGCCAGGCACTGTCCAAATGGCGCTTCAAGCCGGCGACGCGCGGCGGCGTCGCGGAGGAAAGCTGGATGACGCTCAGCGTCACCTTCGAGATCAAGGACCAGTAACGGGACGTTCTTGATAGCGCGGGGGCTGGCTCTCGGGCCCCCGCGCTCCTATCTTCGGCACCAAGATGGACTACCTCAAGAGATTCAACCCGCTGCTCGCCTTTGGCGATTTCAGGCGCTGGCTTGCCACCCGCAAGACCTATGAGCTGTGGTTCATGATGCTCGCCATGGTGGTCACGCTGGTGATCCTCTACATGTTCGTGAAGGATTCGGCCGTCGAGGCGCCCTACAAGCGCGACATCATCTATGTGCAGCAATGGCGCCTCGATCGCAGCGACGCCGATATCAAGGCGCAGCAGGCCAAGGACCTGCCCGAGGAGCTGAAGCGCAAGGCCGAATATGAGGCGGCGCAGAAGAAGCGTCAGGCCGAATTCAAGAAATATGACGATTGGCTGACCCAGCACGGCTTCTGAGCGACACGCGCTGGATGGGGGCTGCGCTCGCGCTGGCGGAGCGGGGCAGGGGGCGGACTGCGCCCAATCCCAATGTCGGCTGCGTGATCGTGCGCGATGGAATCGCCGTCGGACGCGGCTGGACCCAACCCGGCGGCCGGCCGCATGCCGAAGCGATGGCACTGGCGCAGGCCTGCAAGAAGTCGCGCGGCGCAACTGCCTACGTCACGCTCGAACCCTGCGCGCATGAGTCGGTGCGCGGACCGGCATGCTCCAACCTGCTGGCCGCTGCCGACGTCGCCCGCGTGGTAATCGCACTCGGCGATCCAGATCCACGCACCAATGGGGCAGGGACCGCCCGCCTGCGTGCCGCCGGAATCGAAGTGACCGAAGGCGTCCGCACCGAAGAGGCGCGGCGTTCGATGGCCGGTTTCCTCACCCGGCTGGAGCGGGGGCGCCCGTTCGTCACGCTCAAGCTCGCCACCTCGCTCGACGGCCGCATCGCGCTTGCTTCGGGCGAGAGCAAATGGATCACCGGTGAACAGGCGCGGGCGCATACCCATCTCGAGCGTGCCCGGCACGAGGCGATCCTGGTCGGCCGGCGGACGATGGAGATCGACACCCCCCGGCTCGACGTCCGCCTGCCCGGCCTCGAGGATCGTTCGCCGCGCAGGCTGGTGCTTTCTGCTGCCGGTGAACTGAAATCCCCGGCGGACATTGCGAAGCTGGAGGGCATCAACCATCTGTTCGTCGAGGGCGGGGCCGAGACCGCAGCGTCCTTCCTGCGCGCCGACCTGGTCGATCGGCTGCTGCTCTACCGCGCGCCGATCCTGATCGGCGGCGACGGGCGGCCGGCGCTTGGGGATATTGGTCTCACCCGGCTGGGCGATGCCCAGGATCGCTGGCGGCTGGTAGAAAGCCGCATGCTTGGCAAGGACAGGATGGAGGCCTACGAGCGCGCCTGATGTTTACTGGAATCGTCACCGATATCGGCACCGTCGAGGCAACCGAGAAGCAGGGCGACCTGCATGTCCGCGTCTCCACCGCCTATGAAACCGGGGGCATCGATCTCGGTGCGTCCATCTCCTGCTCGGGCGTCTGCCTGACCGTGGTCGACAAGGGCCCTGCCTGGGTCGCGTTCGACGTGTCGGGCGAGACGATCAGCCGCACGGCCGAGGGCATGTGGACCTCGGGCCGCAAGCTCAACCTGGAGCGCGCGCTCAAGCTCGGCGACGAGCTGGGCGGCCATATCGTCACCGGCCATGTCGATGGCATCGGCACGGTCAAGTCGATCGAGGAGATCGGCGGCTCGCATCACATCGTGATCGCCGCCGGCCCCGAGCTCGCGCCTTATGTGGCGCCCAAGGGCTCGATCACCGTCGATGGCGTCTCGCTCACCGTCAATGCGGTGCGCGACACCGATGCAGGCGTCGAGTTCGACCTCAACATCATTCCGCACACCGCCGCCGTTACCACGTTCGGCGCACTTGAAGCAGGGCAGGCCGTCAATCTCGAGATCGACGTGCTCGCCCGTTACCTGCAGCGCATGGAGGCGCTCCGTGGCAAAGCCTGAACTCGCCCGCCTGAAGCATGGTTTCCTCTCCTCGCCCGAGGAGCTGATCGACGAGGCCCGTAACGGCCGCATGGTTATCCTCGTCGATGACGAGGACCGTGAGAATGAGGGCGACCTCGTCATCCCCGCCCAGATGGCGACGCCCGACGCGGTCAATTTCATGGCGCGCTTCGGCCGTGGCCTGATCTGCCTGGCGCTTACCGCCGAGCGCGGCCGGCAGCTTCAGCTGGAGCCGATGGCACGCATCAACGGCACCCCGCTGGGCACCGCCTTCACTGTCTCGATCGAGGCGAAGGAAGGCATCTCGACCGGCATCTCCGCCGCCGATCGTGCGCGCACCGTCGCGGTGGCGATCGATGCGACCAACGGTCCGGATGCGATCACCTCGCCCGGCCATGTCTTCCCGCTGATCGCCAAGGACGGCGGCGTCCTTGTCCGCACTGGCCATACCGAGGCTGCGGTCGATCTGGCGCGGCTTGCTGGGCTCAATCCGTCGGGTGTGATCTGCGAGATCATGAAGGACGACGGCACCATGGCCCGTCTCGACGATCTCATCGCCTTCGCCCAGTTCCACAATCTCAAGCTCGGCACGATCCGCGACCTGATCGCCTATCGCCGCCGCCACGACCATCTCGTCGAGAAGCGTGCCGAGACGCGGTTCGAGAGCGAGTGGGGCGGCGAGTGGACCGCGCTGACTTTCTGGAACAAGGCAACCGAGAGCGAGCAGGTCGCGCTGGTCAAGGGCAAGATCGATCCCGCCAAGCCCACGCTCGTCCGCATGCACGCGCTGTCGCCCTTCTCCGACATCTTCGGCGAGGGCGGTGCGCGCGGCGGTCTGCTGCGCCGGTCGATGGAGCTCATTGCCGAGGAGGGCTCTGGCGTGGTCGTGGTGATCAACAAGCCGCGCCCCGATCAGTTCACCGTCGCGCTCCAGGCACGCGCCGGCACGCTCGAGGAAAAGGACATGGACGAGCTGCGCGACTATGGCGTCGGCGCGACGATCCTCACCGAACTCGGCGTGCAGGACATGGTCCTGCTCACCAATACGCACCACACGCTCGTGGGACTCGACGGCTATGGCCTGTCGATCGTCGGCGAGCGTCCCATCGATACCGGAGAATGACTTGGCACGTGTCCTGATCGTCGAAGCGCGTTTCTACGCGCATCTGAATGACCTGCTGCTCGAAGGCGCGCGCGCCGCGATCGAGGAAGCGGGCCACAGCCACGAGACCATCACCGTCCCCGGCGCGCTCGAGATTCCCGGCGCGGTGGCGATGGCGGCGGAGAGCGGCCGCTACGACGCGTTCGTCGCGCTTGGCGTGGTGATCCGCGGCGAGACCTATCACTTCGAGGTCGTTTCGAACGAAAGCGCCCGCGGCCTGATGGCGCTGGCGATGGATTCGCTGCCGATCGGCAACGGCATCCTCACTGTCGAGAACGAGGCCCAGGCGCTCACCCGCGCCAAGCCGGACGAGAAGGACAAGGGCGGCGAGGCTGCCAAGGCGGCGCTGGCGATGCTGGCGCTCAAGAGCAAGTTCGGCTGATCCGATGGACATGCCCCCGACCCGCTACCGTGTAGTGGAGCAGGGGCGTCGCCTGATCGTGATCGATACGCAGGCGGGGCGGTCTTCCTCCCCGCCTGTTGTCGTATCCAGGCCCGAACTATTTGCCGACCGGCGGCGCGCCAAGGAAGCACCGCGACCGCAATCACAGGTTCAATCCCCACCCCGCCCGTCAGGCTCGCCCGAACCCCTTGGGCGCTATGCTGGAGGGGAGGGATTCAGTTTCGTCAGCGCGCGCTGGTATGATGGCGAGGGGCCGCGGCGTATCCGGCTCGACCAGGACGGAGTCACGCAGCTTGTTGCGGTGCTGCTGATCGGTCTTGTCGTCCTGGGCTTCTTCGTCACGCTGATCGGCTGGCCGATCCTGCTGGTGCTCGGCTTCCTGGCGTTCAATCCCAAGACCCGCGCCGGCCTGCGCACCGCCGGCGCTACCTGGCTGACCGCGATCGACCGGCCGCAATAGCTCCGTCGAGACATGGTCCGCGCCCGTCGCGGTTCGATTGCTCCCGATCCTCCCGCGCGGCAGCCCGCGCGGGACACCTTCGGGAGGGATCCATGTTCCGCTATGCCATTGCCTTTGCCCTGATCTCGCTCGGCTGTGCCTGCGCGCCCTCGCCCAGCCAGGCCCAGGCCCAGCAGGGCAGCGTGAGCGGCCGGGTGGTCGATGACCAGGGCAGGCCGGTCGCCGGCGCCGAGATCTATGTGAACTACCAGTCGTTCGGCGGCGGCCGGGCGATGCAATATGGCGCCAGCCACCAGCGCGGGACAAGGACCGGCCCCAACGGCACCTACCGGATCCGCATCGCCGACATGGCGCCGGGCGAATACAGCGTCTCCGGCTATGCCACGCTCAACGTCAACGGGCAGCGCATCCAGGTGAAGCTGATCCCTACCAATGAAGCGAACTTCGCCAGCACCGCCGCGACCGTGCGCAACTTCCGGCTCGGCTATACCGAAGGCAGCGGCGAGAGCAGCTACGGCGTCGGCGGCATCGTGCTGGTGCAGACCGCGGTGATGGACTTCACGCCGCTCGGCGAAGTCGAGGTGACGCTGGTGCCCTCGAAGGGCGGCGCACCGCTCACCCGCCGCCTGCGTCAGACCGGGGAGGGCTGGGTGGCGACGGGCGTGCCGTTCGACGATTACCGGGTCAGCGTTCGCCACCAGGGCCGCCAGCTGCTCGTCCGCGACGGCGGCAGCGGCCCCTGGGTCGACAGCTTCGTGGGCAGGTTCAAGCCGCTCGGCGCATCCAGCTACGAGATGCGGATCGACATCAAGCAGCCTTAGGCGGCCTTGGCATCCCAGGCGGGATAGTCGGTATAGCCCTCGGTCCCGCCGATATAGAACAGCTCCTCGCGCTGCGGGTTGAGCGGCAGGCGCTCACGCAGGCGCAGCGGCAGGTCCGGATTGGCCAGGAAGGTGCGGCCATAGGCGATCGCATCGGCCTCGCCCGCATCGAGCGCGGCCTGGGCGTCGTCGAGGTGATAATCGGCGTTGAGGATCAGCGGTCCCTTGAAGACCTTGCGCATCCCCGGATGGACCGGCGGATGATCGGGCAGGCCGCGCGTGCCGCCCGGGCGCGGCTCGCGCATCTCGAGAAAGGCGATGCCGATCTCGTCGAGCGTCGCCGCCGCCGCTTCGAAAAGTGGCGCCGGGTTGCTGTCGTTGATGCCCTGCACTTCGCCATTGGGCGAGAGCCGCACGCCGGTGCGATCGCCGCCGATCGTGTCGACCACGCGCTGGGTGACTTCCTTCAGCAGCCGCACCCGATTGGGGATCGAGCCGCCATACTGGTCTTCGCGGAAGTTCGAATTGTCGCGCAGGAAGCTGTCGATCAGATAGCCATTGGCGGCATGGACCTGCACCCCGTCGAAGCCGGCGCGGATCGCGTTGCGGGCGGCGCGGGCATAATCGTCAAGCAATCCGGGGATCTCGTCGGTGCGCAGCGGCCGGGCCTGGGCATAGGGGCGCTTGATCTCGCCGCTCTCCTCGGCCGGATAGGTGCGGACGCTGCCCGGCGCGGTGTTCGCCGAGGCCGAGACCGGGGCTTCGCCGCCGAGGAAATCGGGATGGACCAGCCGGCCCATGTGCCAGAGCTGGGCGACGATGCGGCCGCCGGCTGCGTGCACCGCCTCGACCACCGGCTTCCACGCATCGGTCTGTTCGTCGTTCCACAGGCCCGGGGCATAGGCCCAGCCGAGGCCCTGCTGGCTGATGCCGGTGGCTTCGGAGATGATGAGGCCGGCGCTGGCGCGCTGGGCATAATAGTCCGCCATGATCGGCGTCGGCACATGCGCGCGCGTCGCGCGGCCGCGGGTGAGGGGGGCCATGAACAGGCGGTTCGGCGCATGGATCGCGCCCAGCTGGATCGGATCGAACAGGTTCGGCATCGTCGCAAATTCCCTAACGACTGTGACGACGGCCAAATAGGTGGCTAAGGGGGCGCATGCATCGGCCCGCCCCTTCAAGAAAAGCTTCGTCGCCGCAAACCGGCTCTGCGTTGCCGATCCTCGCCTTGCTTGCCGGCAACATCGCGCTCGCCTTCGGGCCGTGGTTCGTGCGGCTGGCCGATGTCGGGCCGGTATCCGCCGGCTTCTGGCGCCTCGCCATCGCCGCGCCGATCCTGATCGCGCTGGCCTTTGCCGGGCAGAAGCGCCCCTTCGCCGCGGCAGGCGGCCTGTGGCCGGCGATCGCGCTGGGCGGCATCGCCTTCGCCGCCGATCTGGCGAGCTGGCATGTCGGCATCCTGCAGACCACGCTCGCCAACGCCACGCTGTTCGGCAATTCGGCGACCCTGATGTACCCGATCTATGGCTTCCTCGTCGCCCGCATGTGGCCGACGCGGACCCAGGGCCTCGCACTCGCGCTCGCTGCGGCCGGCGCCGGGCTGCTGCTCGGGCGCTCCTACCAGCTATCGCCCGATCATCTCGTCGGCGACCTGCTCTGCCTGCTCGCCGGCACGCTCTACACCGTCTATTTCGTGCTGATGAGCAAGGCGCGCGAGGCGATGGCGCCGATCCCGGCGCTTGCGCTCTCCACGCTCGCCGGCATCCTGCCGCTGGCGCTCGCGGCCCATCTGATGGGCGAGACCTTCTGGCCCCAGCATTGGGGAATCCTGGTCGGCCTCGCGCTGGCCAGCCAGGTGGTGGGGCAGGGGCTGATGATCTACGCGATCGGCCATCTCCCGCCGCTGGTGGTCGGCATCGGCCTGCTCTCCCAGCCGATCGTCGCCGGGATCGTCGGCTGGAGTGCCTATGGCGAGAAGCTCGGCCTGGCCGATTTCATCGGTGCCGTCCTCGTCGCGATCGCGCTCGTGCTGGTGCGCAGCGGCGGCTCGCGGCTTGCGCCGGAAGCTGAGGGGGTTAAATCGCAATGATGGACCTGAAGGACGCGACTCTCGACGAACTGCGCGCCGCGCTTGCCCCGCAAGTGGCGGCCAATGCGGCGTTCGACGGCTGGAACAACCGCGCGCTGGACGCCGCCGCCGATACGCTCGGCGTCGACCGCGATGTCGCGCATCTCGCCTTCACCGATGGCCCGGTCGCGATGATCGACGCCTGGTTCGCCCATATCGATGCCGCGATGCTCGCCCGTTTCACGCCCGAGCAGCTGGCGGCGATGAAGATCCGCGCCCGCATCACCGCCCTGGTCGAGGCCCGGCTCGATCTCGCCGCTCCGCACCGCGAGGCGCTGCGCCGGGCGCTCGCCATCCTCGCCATGCCGCAGAACGCCGCGCTCGGCGCGAAGCTCGGCTGGCGCGCCGCCGATGCGATCTGGCGTGCCGCGGGCGATACCGCCACCGACTATAACCATTATACCAAGCGCATGACGCTCGGCGCCGTCTATGGCTCGACGATCGCGGTGTTCCTCGACGATGAGAGCGAAGGCCAGGCCGATACCCGCGCCTTCCTTGCCCGCCGCATCGAGAACATCATGCAGTTCGAGCGGACCAAGGCGAAGTGGCTGACCCCGCCCGAGCATCATTTCAGCCTGTCGCGCTTCATCGGACGGCTGCGCTATCCCGCCGTATAAAACCGCACTGGCGCATCCCGGGCGCAATTGATAATGACTCGCAGCATGAATGCCCCCGCTGCGATTCCCGTGCCCATTCCGCTTGCCAGCCTGCCCCGCCACAAGCCCGGTGCCGTCGCCACTGTCGACTGGAGCAAGCTGAGCGAGCCCGAGGGCAGGCGCCTGCGCGAGCTGGGGCTCGATGAGGGCGTGGAAGTCGAGCTGCTCCACAAGTCCGGCCTGCTCGGCGGCGGGCCGATCGCCTGCCGCATCGGCCGGATGACCGTCGCGCTGCGACGTCACGTCGCCTCGGCGATCCAGGTCAGCCCCCGGTCATGAACGCGGCCCCGCTGGTTGCGCTGGTCGGCAATCCCAATGCCGGCAAGAGCGCCCTGTTCAATGCCCTTACCGGCGCTCGCCAGAAGGTCGGCAACTATCCCGGCGTCACCGTGGAGCGCCATGCCGGCCGCTTCTCGCTGCCCGATGGCCGCCCGGTCGAGCTGCTCGACCTGCCCGGCACCTACAGCCTCGATCCCTCGAGCCCCGACGAGCAGGTCACCCGCGACGTGCTGGTCGGCAAGCAGGAAGGCGAGCGGCTGCCCGACGCGATCATCGTCGTCGTCGATGCCACCAATCTCGACAACCACCTGCGCTTCACGCTCCAGCTGATCGCGCTGGGCCTGCCGGTGGTGGTCGCGCTCAACATGGTCGACATGGCCGAGCGCGACGGGCTGATCCTCGATCCCCAGGCGCTCGAGCGCGAGCTCGGCGTGCCGGTGGTCGCCACCGTCGCGGTGCGCAAGCGTGGGCTCGACATGCTCAAGGAGCGGTTGGGCGATGTGGTCCGCGGTGACCACAAGCTGCGCAAGAGCGACGGCGTCCAGCACGAGATGGTCGTGCTCCAGCGCCGCGCCCGCCAGATCGCCACCGCGGTCACCATCTCCGAGACCGCCGCGCGCCGCTGGACGCACCGGATCGACGCGATCGTGCTCCATCCGGTCGCCGGGCCGATCATCCTGCTCGCGCTGATGTTCGTCATGTTCCAGTCGGTCTTCGCCTGGGCCGAGGCGCCGATGGGCTGGATCGAGGCCGGCATGGCCTGGATCGAGGACGCGGTTTCGGGCGCGCTGCCCGCCGGCTTCGTCCGCGATTTCCTCACCCAGGGCCTGATCGCCGGCGTCGGCGCGGTCGTGGTGTTCCTGCCGCAGATCCTGATCCTGTTCGCCTTCATCCTGGTGCTTGAGGCGACCGGCTACATGGTCCGCGCCGCGATGCTGATGGACCGGGTGATGGCGAGCGTCGGCCTGTCGGGCCGCGCCTTCATCCCGCTGCTTTCCAGCTTCGCCTGCGCCGTGCCCGGCATCATGGCGACGCGGACCATCGCCGACGAGAAGGACCGGCTCACCACGATCCTGATCGCGCCGCTGATGACCTGCTCGGCCCGCCTGCCGGTCTATGCGATCATCATCGGCGCGCTGATCCCCGATCGTGCGATCCTCCCGGGTATAGGCCTGCAGGGGCTGGTGCTGTTCGGCCTCTATATCCTCGGCATCGCCGGCGCGTTCGGCGCGGCGCTGCTGCTCCGCCGCACGGTGACCAAGGGCGCGACGTCGGGCTTCATGATGGAGATGCCGAAATACCAGGCGCCGCGGATCGGCGACGTGTTGCTCGGCCTGTGGCAGCGCGCGATGATCTTCCTCAAGCGCGCCGGCACCACCATTGCCGCGACCGTGGCGATCCTCTGGCTGCTCGCCACCTTCCCCCAGGCGCCTGCGGGTCAGAAGCAGAGCGAATATTCGATCGCCGGCCGCATCGCGAGCGGGATCGAGGTCGTGGTCAAGCCGATCGGCTTCAACCACGACATCTCGCTGGCGCTGCTCCCCGCGATGGCGGCGCGCGAGGCGGCGGTGGCGGCCATCGGCACCGTCTATGCGGTCGACAATCCCGAGGATGCGCGGGGCGAGGCGACGATCACCGAGAATCTGCGCGCCCGCTGGACACTGCCGACCGCGCTCGCCTTCCTGATGTGGTTCGTCTTCGCGCCCCAGTGCATCTCGACGATCGCGGTGACGCGGCGCGAGACCAATGGCTGGAAATGGCCGATGTTCATGATCGGCTATCTCTTCGCGCTGGCCTATGTCGCGGCGGGGCTGACCTATTGGAGCGCGGTGGCGCTGGGGTTGTAGCGGCTGCCTCTAACCTGCTCCCCGGCGAAAGCCGGGGCCCAGGATTTCTCTGCCGTGTCGCTTGTGACTCTGGGCCCCGGCTTTCGCCGGGGAACGGGATCGAGACGCTCAATCGCGCTTGGCGTCGTCCAGCGTCCTGGCGATCCGGGCCTTTTCGGTGGCTTCGGCCTGCTTCTCGACCTTGCTGCGTCCGAAGCGCGCGCGATTTTCCTGTGCACGAACTGCCTTGTCGGCCTGTGCCTTGGCCTTGCGCGCCTTGTTCAGGTTGATGATCTCGGCCATATCCTTGCCTCAAGCATCTACAGAATTCGAAGCGGAGTTTCCATGGCGGGCAGCGTCAACAAAGTGATCCTGGTGGGCAATCTCGGGCGCGATCCCGAGAGCCGCAGCTTCCAGAACGGCGGCAAGGTCGTCGAGCTGCGCATCGCCACGTCCGAAAGCTGGAAGGACCGCAACTCGGGCGAGCGCAAGGAAAAGACCGAGTGGCACACGGTCAAGGTCTTCAACGAAGGCCTCGCCAATGTCGCCGAGCGCTATCTGCGCAAGGGCAGCAAGGTCTACATCGAAGGCGCGCTGACCACCCGCAAGTGGCAGGACGCGCAGGGGCAGGACCGCTATTCGACCGAGATCGTGCTCCAGGGCTTCAACTCGGTGCTGACCATGCTCGACGGCGCGCCGGGTGGCGGCGGTGGCGCGGGCGGCGGCTTCGGCGGCGGTCGTTCCTCGGGCGGCGGTGACGATTGGGGCGGCGGTGGCGACGAGTTCGCCGGCCAGTCCTCCAGCCGGGGCGGCGGCAACTTCAACAGCGGCGGTCAGCGCTCGGGCGGTGCCGCCGGCGGTGCCGGCAACAATAGCTTCGGTGGCGGGTTCCCTGATGATCTGGACGACGACGTCCCGTTCTGATCGGTGAAAGGATTGCCATGCGCGGCGCTGTAATTGGATTGGTTTTTCTGGCGACTGCCTGTGGCGGCCCCAAGACCACCGACGATCCCGCCGCGCAGAATGTGATCGATGCCGCGTCCAAGGGCACGCCCGCCGCGGTTGCGGCGGGTACCTGCGCGGGCAAGCCCGATTGGGTGCCGATCTACAAGGAAGCGAAAATCATCAGCTGCACCAGCGGCGATGTCGCGGTAACCGGCAAGCGCAGCGGCACGGTGATCTACACCGATTTCGCCACGCCTTCCTCGATCCTCACCTGGTCGAAGCAGCAGGCGATGGCGTCGGGCCTGGCGCTCAGCATCGAGGACGGCAGGTCGTTCAGCGCGGCCCAGGGCGATGCGCGCACGCTGCGGGTGATGGCCGAATCGGGCACCGCGCGTACCAATGTCACGGTGAACTGGGGCGTGAAGAACTAGGCTTCCACGATCTCCGCCACGCCGAACTTGCCGGCCTGGTAGTCGTGGAAGGCCTGGCGGATCTCCGCTTCGCTGTTCATCACGAAGGGGCCGTGCGCCACGATCGGCTCGTCGATCGGCTCGGCATGGCCGAACAGGAACAGCGCCGGCTCGGTCGCGGTGATCGTCACGCCGTCGCCCGGGGTCAGCTCGGCGAGGTGGAAGTGCGGCACCGCGGTGGCTTCCACGTGGAACACGCCTCGCGCGCCATAGAGGAACACGTCGCGCCCCTCGAGCCCGTCAAAGGTCACGCTGCCGCCTGCTTCGATCTCGACCCAGGTCAGGAACACGCCGGTCAGCGAGTCGACCACGCCTTGCGCGCCGCCGAACGCACCCGAGATCAGGTGCACGGTTGCGCCGTCCGCGGTCACCGCCGGGATCGCCCCGGCCTGTGCCCCGACATAGCGGGGCGCGGTCATCTTCAGCCGGGCGGGCAGGTTCACCCAAAGCTGGAGGATCTCCATCGGCCCGCCATCGCGCCTGAAATCGGCGGGCGAGACCTCGGCATGGACGATGCCGCTGCCCGCGGTCATCCACTGGATGCCGCCGGCGCGGATAATGCTCGCATGCCCGGCGCTGTCGGTATGCGCCAGCTCTCCCTCGAGGATGAAGGTCGCCGTCTCGAAGCCGCGATGCGGGTGCGTGCCGAAGGGCAGGCCGCGATTGTTCGGCGGATAGCTTTGCGGCCCATGATGGTTGAGGAACAGGAACGCGCCGACATGGCCGATCGCCGGCCCCGGCACCGGGCGACGCGTGACCAGATCGCCGATATCGTCGCGAAAGGCCGGATGCAGCCGCTTCACCGTTCGCATCGTCCTATCTCCTCAGCAGGAACACGGCATGTTCGGCGAACAGGTTCGCCATCGCCGACCCGGTGTGCTGGTCACCCGACAGGAACCAGCTGCCCTCGAGCGTGATCCCCCGGTTGCGGACGAACGCCCGGAAGTCATCGACGGTGACATGGTGGATGTTCGGCGTCGCGTACCATTCGATCGGCAGCAGCCGGGTCACCGGCATCCGCCCGCCGAACAGCAGCGAGGCGCGCACCCGCCAATGCGCGAAGTTGGGGAAGGAGACGAAGGCGTGCTTGCCGATCCGCAGCAGGTTCTCCAGCACCAGATCCGGATGGCGCGTGGTCTGCAGCGTCTGGCTCAATATCGCATAGTCGAAGCTGTTGTCGGGATAGTCGGCCAGATCGGTATCGGCATCGCCCTGCACCACCGAGAGCCCGCGCCCGACCGCCGCAGCCACGTCGCCCGCATCGAGCTCGAGCCCGCGCGCATCGACCTGGCGCGTGTCGCGCAGCGCCGCCATCAGCGCGCCGTCGCCGCAGCCGACATCGAGCACGCGGCTGCCCGCCGCGACATTCGCCGCGATGATCGCAAGGTCGGGCCGCAGACTCATCGCGTGTAGAGGTCCACGTCGTGCCGCTCCATGCAGCGCTCGGGATGCGGGATCGGCGTCCAGCCCAGCCTGGCGTAGAGCGGCTGCATGTCGCGGGTGAACAGCAGCCAGCGCCGCAGCCCGGTCAGTTCGGGATGCGCCTGCACCGCCTCGAGCATCTGCATGGCCACGCCCTTGCCGCGATGCGCCGGCAGCACGAACACATCGGCCAGATAGGCGAAGGTCGCGAAGTCGGTGATCAGCCGGGCAAAGCCGACCTGCTCGTCCTGCCCCGCCTCGTCCTTGGCGAACACGGCGGCGCAGAAGCTGTTCCTGATCGACGTCTCGACGATGTGCCGCGGAATCCCCTTGGCCCAATAGGAGCCGCTCAGGAACGCATGGATCAGGTCGAGGTCGAGCTCGGCCTTGTCGAACGAGATGCGATAGTCGCTCATGCCACCCCCGCCTGCAGGAAACCGCGCACCACCCTGTCGAGCTCGGGGCTTTCGAGCAGGAAAGCGTCATGGCCGAAGGGGGATTTCAGCTCGACGAAGCTCGCCCGCGCGCCTGCCGCGTTCAGTGCGTGCACGACCGAGCGCGATTCGCTCGTCGGGTAGAGCCAGTCGGTATCGAAGCTCACCACGCAGAAGCGCGTGTCGGCGCCCCTGAAGGCATCGGCGAGCAGCCCGCCATGCTCCTCGGCCAAGTCGAAATAGTCGAGCGCGCGGGTGATATAGAGATAGGAGTTGGCATCGAACCGGTCGACGAACGCCAGCCCCTGGTGGCGCAGATAGCTTTCCACCTGGAAATCGGCGTCGAAGCCGAAGGTCTTGGTCTCGCGGCTCTGCAGCTTGCGCCCGAACTTGGCGGTGAGCCCGGCCTCGGAGAGATAGGTGATGTGCGCCGCCATCCGCGCCACGGCCAGGCCGGCGACGGGCGGATCATTGTCCTCGTAATAGTCGCCGCCGCGCCATTTGGGGTCGGCCATCACCGCCTGGCGGCCGACTTCGTGGAAGGCGATGTTCTGCGCCGAATGCCGCGCCGCGCTGGCGATGACCACGGCCGAGGCAACGCGCTCGGGGAAGGTCGCCGCCCAGCTCAGCGCCTGCATCCCGCCCATCGATCCGCCGACGACCGCGAACAGTTTTCCCACCCCCAGATGGTCGAGCAGCATCGCCTGCGCGCGCACCATGTCGCGGATGGTGATCACCGGGAAGCTCATCCCCCAGGGCTTGCCGGTGGCCGGGTTGATCGTCGCCGGGCCCGATGAGCCCAGGCACGAACCGAGCACGTTCGAACAGATCACGAAATAGCGGCCGGTATCGATCGGCTTGCCGGGGCCGACCATGCGCGTCCACCAGCCGGGCTTGCCGGTGCGCGGATGCTCGGAGGCGACATGCTGGTCGCCGGTCAGCGCATGGCAGACCAGGATCGCATTGCCGCCATCGGGGGCGAGGGTGCCATAGGTCTCGTAGCCGATGTCGACCGGCGACAGCAGCACGCCACCGTCGAGACGCAACGGCCCCGGCAGCGTCACCGAGCGGCCAGTGCCATAGCGCGGATCGTCGGACATGCGCGCTCGTTACGGGCTGTGTCGGATAGACGCAACACAGCTGTATAGCTGTTCCCCGGCGAAAGCCGGGGCCCAGGGTTTCTCTGCCCCGTCGCTTTTGGCCCTGGGCCCCGGCTTTCGCCGGGGAACAGGAACTACCCCGCCTTCGCCGCGATCCGCTTGCCCAGGATCGCACCCGCCGCCATTCGACCGGTCTGGGCCGCACCGTTCATATAGCCCGGAAAGGCGTCGGAGAGATGCTCGCCGGCGAACCAGATCCGCCCGGCATGGGGCACCTGGTTGCCGCCCTCGTCCTCGACGCAGAGCAGCTTCGAGAAGCGGGTGAGCTGGCCGGGGGCATAGTTGCAATAGGCGCCGAGGGTGAGCGCCTGGGCATGCCAGTTGGTCCGGGTGAAGGGGCCGGTCGCCGCTTCGATCAGCCCGGGGATCGCCGGCGCGGCGCTGGCGGCGAAGCGCCTGGCCAGCGCGGAAGGCGCCTCGCTCTCGGCGCGCAGCACTTCGTCGCCGCCCAGGAACCAGGTCCAGACCGGCGAGATGCCATCCTTGCGGTGGACGCTGCCGTCCCAGCCGAGTGCCCAGCCGGCATCGGCATCGGTCTGCCACAGCTCGCCGCCCACGCCCATCGGCTGGCGCCACGGCGTCGCGTTGGTGCCCGACTGGACCTTCTCGTTTAGCCCCAGCTCCATCTCGCCGATGAACGCACGCCAGGCGGCGGGCAGCGGCACGCGGAAATCGATCTGGCGGGTGAGGGGGCCGGGCACCGCGACGATCAGCGTATCGGCGGCCTCTGTCGAGCCGTCCAGGAAATGGAGCCTGAGCCCCGATTCGACGCGGAGCAGGCGCTTTCCGGTGGCGATGCGATCGGCATAATGCGCGCTCATCGCCTCGACCAATGCCGAGCTGCCGCCCTCGATCACATAGCGTTCGTCGGCGCCGCCCAGCACCTCGGCGCGCGCGCCATCGACAGTGGGCAGGTTGAAGATCAGCTCGATCGCCGATGCGCGCTTCGGTTCCACGCCATATTCGGTGCGGCTGGTCGCCTCGAGCAGCTGGCGCAGCCAGGGCTGGCGAATCAGCGCGGCATGCCTGTCGAGATAGTCGTGGATCGACATCCGATCGAGATCGGGCGCGACTCGTGCCTGGTCCTTGTCGAGTCGGTCGGCATCCCTGGCGATCTGCGCCGCGATCGGGCGCAGCGCTTCGGCCAGTTCGGTGTCGGTAATCAGGCGACCATTCGCCAGGATCAGCGTGTCGTGCGGCTCGCTCTTGCGATCGAGCAGCGCCACGCCGAAGCGCTTGAGCAGCCCGTGCATGTCATAATGGTCGGTATTGACCAGCTGCCCGCCCACTTCGAACGTCCAGTCGCCCGATCTGTGCGTGTACATCCGCCCGCCGGTGCGGTTGCGCCCCTCATAGAGGAACGCATCGACGCCCGCCTCGCGCAGGTGATGCAGCGCGGTCAGGCCCGCGATGCCGCCGCCGATGATCGCCACCCGGCCGGCAGAGCGCGCCATGGCCGGGCGGGGCAGGGCAGTGGCGACGCCGCCAGCGGCCATTGCCTGCAGCACCGCGCGCCGTGTCGCGCCGCTCGTGCCCTTGATCGGCATGGCCTCGCCCGCCGCTTCCAGATTCCGTCGTCGCGCCGCTTCCAGTGCGCGCCAGACGATGCTGTTCCCCCGCATTGCCCCTCCTCGGCTCCTGCTTAACCATGAAGCCCTAGCGCCGGACCCTTGCCATCCGGTAACCATTCCGCCAAGCCGCGCGACCATGACCGCACCCGTTCCCAAGCCCTGGATCATGGAAATCGCCCCCTATGTGCCGGGGCGCTCCACCACCGATGACGGCCGCAAGGTGACCAAGCTCTCGTCCAACGAGAATCCGCTCGGCACTTCGCAAAAGGCGCGGGAGGCTTTCCTCACCGCCGCGACCAGCCTCGAGCGCTATCCGGATGCCAGCGCCGTCGAGCTGCGCGAGACGATCGCGGCCAAATATGGCCTCGATCCCGCGCGGATCATCTACGGCAACGGCTCGGACGAAGTGCTCCACCTCGCCGCCGGTGCGTTCGCCGGTCCGGGCGACGAGATCATCTACGTCCATTACGGCTTCACCGTGTACCCGATCGCGACTCGCCGCGTCGGTGCGATCCCGGTGGTGGCACCCGACAAGGATTACGCGACCGATGTCGACGCGATCCTCGCCTCGGTGACCGACAAGACCAAGGTCGTCTTCGTCGCCAATCCCAACAACCCGACCGGCACCTATGCGCCGCGCTCGGAGATCCTGCGCCTGCACGCCGGCCTGCCGAGCACCGTGCTGCTCGTGCTCGACCATGCCTATGCCGAATATATCGAAGGCGACGACGATGATGGCGGCATGGAGCTGGCCCGCAGCGCGCCGAACGTGCTGGTGACGCGCACCTTCTCCAAGATGTACGGCCTTGCCGCCGAGCGGATCGGCTGGGGCTATGCCTCGGCGCCGATCATCGAGGCGATGCACCGCATCCGCCTGCCCTTCTCGATCACCATCGCGGGCACCGCGGCGGCGGTCGCGGCGCTGGGCGATACCGATTTCGTCGATCACACCAAGGCGCATAATGCCGAGTGGCGCCGCTGGTTCTCCGCCGAGATCGCCAAGCTGGGCAACAAGGGCCTGCGCGCCGTGCCGAGCCAGGCGAATTTCGTGCTGGTGCTGTTCGAAGGCCAGCTCACCGCCGAGGCGGCGTACAAGGGCCTGATGGAAGACGGCTATATCGTCCGCTGGCTGCCCGGCCAGGGCCTGCCGCATGGCCTGCGCATCACCATCGGCACCGAGGATGAGACGCGCGGCGTGATGGCCTCGCTCCGCAAGATGGCTGGCGAGGACTGATGCTGCCCTTCGCGCGCATCACCATCATCGGGCTGGGCCTGATCGGCTCGTCGATCGCGCGCGGCATCCGCCAGCACATGCCAAGCGTGCGGGTGACCGGCTATGATGCCGATCCGGCGGTGCGCGAGACGGCGGTGCGCATCGACCTGTGCGACGATATCGCGGACACCGCCGGCACCTCGGTGATCGACGCGGACCTCGTCATCCTCTGCGTCCCGGTCGGCGCGATGGGCGCGGCGGCGGCGGAGATCGCGGTGGACCTGCCCGCGGACGCGATCGTCAGCGATGTCGGCTCGTGCAAGGAAAGCGTGGTCGAGGCGGTGCATGCCGCATTGCCCGGCGCCGTGTTCGTGCCGGCGCACCCGGTGGCGGGCACCGAGAATAGCGGGCCCGAAGCCGGCTTCGCCTCGCTGTTCCAGGGCCGCTGGTGCATCATCACGCCGGTCGAGGGCACCGCGCCCTTCGCCGTCGAGCGCGTGCTGGAGTTCTGGCGCCGCCTGGGGGCCCAGGTCGAGACGATGGCGCCCGATCATCACGACCGCGTTCTCGCCGTCACCAGCCACCTGCCCCACCTGATCGCCTATACGATCGTCGGCACCGCATCGGACATGGAGGAAGTCACCCAGTCCGAGGTAATCAAATATTCGGCCGGCGGCTTTCGCGACTTCACTCGCATCGCCGCCTCGGACCCGACCATGTGGCGCGACGTGTTCCTGGCCAACAAGGAAGCGGTGCTCGACATGCTCCAGCGCTTCTCCGAGGACCTGACCGCGCTCCAGCGCGCGATCCGCTGGGGCAAGGGCGACGAGCTGTTCGAGTTGTTCAGCCGCACCCGCACGATCCGCCGCTCGATCATCGAGCAGGGCCAGGACGATGCCGCCCCGGACTTCGGCCGCGCGCACAAATAGCGCGTCGCCCTCCCGCGATATCTGCACCCCGGCTTTCGCCGGGGAACAGTTCACGACTGAGACCTCCAACGGGCTTGCAATGTAGGATTTCGCCTGCTTGCCTTGGGCGGTCGGCTTTGCGGCCGGCCGCGCCTTGAATCCGTTGGGGAAATAGGATCACGCCCGCGCAAGATCGTTGCGGGATGCGGCGCGTTGCCGGAGAAGATGGGGAAAATAGCGCCGACAAAAACCCGTTCTTGGCCTGTACTTCGTGTACTTTGGCGAGTCGCCGCGCAGGCCCTGCTGGAGCGCGCTCAGCCGTTCAGCGCATTGATCCCGGCATGGACCTTCGCCTCGGCCTCCGCGCGGGGCAGGCCCGGCGGGATCGGGTCGAGGAAGCGGAAGGTGATGACGCCCGGCTTCTTGATGCCGCGCTTGGGCCAGACATGGCCGCTCTTCACCGCGATCGGCACCACCGGCAGCTCGAGCATCCGGTAGAGCCCGGCAAAGCCCGATCGCAGCTCGGGCGCCTCGCCCGGCTTCACGCGCGTGCCTTCGGGGAAGATCAGCACCGAGCGGCCCTGCGCCAGGGCGGCCTTGGCGTCCTTCATCATCGAACGCAGCGCCGCGGCATTGGCGGTGCGGTTGACGATGATCACGCCGTAGCGCCGCGCCGCCCAGCCCCAGAGCGGGATCTGGGCCAGCTCGCGCTTCATCACCGTGGCAGGGGAGCCGAGCAGCCGGCTTAGTTCCAGCGCCTCGAACAGCGATTCATGCTTGCCGGCGAACAGCACCGGGCCTTTCGGGATCGTCCCCTCAATCTGCACCCTTATGCCCAGGATCCAGCGGGCGGACCAGGTCATCAGCGCCACCCAGGCCATCGCATAGGTGCGCAGCGCATCGCCGCCGAGCAGCGCGACCAGCGGCACCAGCAGCACCAGGAGGATCGACAGGCCGTAGAAGAAGATCGAGAAGATCAGCGTGCGCAGCAGGTTCATCAATTGGCGCCCATCAGCAGCGCGATCCGCCGCACCAGATATTTGTGATATTCGCGGAACAGCATGGCGAAGCCCGGCTGGCTGCGCACCGGATCGCCGATCACCTCGACGCCCTTCAGCGCATGCGAAAGCTCCAGCCGCGCCCGCGGCATGTGCCAGTCCGAGGTGACGAGGCGCACGGTCTTGTAGCCATGCTCCTTCACCCATTCCGCCGTCTCCTCGGCGTTCGAACGGGTATCGACCGCCTGCCAGCCCAGGTCGACGCAGCAGCGCATCAGCTTGCGGTCGATCTTGTACTCCGCCGCGAACTCGCCCGGCCGCACATCGGGATCGACTCCGCTGACCAGCAGCCGTTCCGCATCGCCGGCGCGCAGCACGGCAAGCGCGCGGTCGATCCGCTTCGGCCCGCCGGTCAGCACCACGATCGCATCGGTCTTGCGGCCCTCGAGCGGATGGCCGAGCGAGAGCATGAACGCGGCGAAGCCGAGCAGCCAGGCGATCACGACCAGGGCAATCAGCCGCAGGATCACAGCGTGCGGCCCAGCGCGCGCAGCACGGTCTTGCGTGCGGCGAAGGTGGCGAGCAGCGCGAAGCCGAGCGGCAGCAGCAGGAGCAGGAACCAGTCGCGCTGCTGCAACGCCACACCGCTCAGCATCTCCGAGCCGACCAGCGCCATGCGCGACTGGAGGAACCAGACGAGCCCCAGCGCCGCCAGCGTGCCGATCAGGCCGCCGAGCAGCGTGTCGAACGCGATCCGCCGCTGGAACAGGCGGGCGATCTGGACATCGGTGGAGCCGAGCATGTGGAGCACATCGATGGTGTCACGGTGCGTGTCCAGCCCCGAACGCGCGGCAAGCAGCACCACCGCGGCGGTGGCGGTGGCGATCAGCAGCATCAGCCCGACGGCGAGCCAGCTCATCGTGGTCATGAAGCTGCGCACGGGCGAGAGCCACTGGGCGTGCCGGTCGATCCGGGCGTTCGGCGCGATCGCCCTGGCGGTCTGCTCGACGGCGGCGCTGTTGCCGCCGCGCGTCTCCACATCGATCATCGCCGGCATCGGCAGGTCGGGATCGAGCCCGGTATCGCCCAGCCAGGGCTTGAGCAGTTCGGCCAGCCGCTGCCGATCGACTTCGGCGACACGGGTCACGCCGGCCACGCGCGGCAGGGCGGCGCGCAGTGCCTTAACTTCGCTGTCACGGGTGGCGGCATTGGGCTCGACGACCTGGATCGTCATCCGGCCGGCCAGCTGGCGATCGAGCTGCGCCGTCGCGGCGAACATGCCCAGCCCCAGCGCGCCGGCCAGCACGGTGAGGAACAGCATGATCGCCATGATCCAGGTCATGGCGCGCGTCCGCCGGCTCTCGTCGAGCAGGCGGCGGTCGGGCGCATTGGGATTGAGGCTCAGCTTCATGCGCGCCCCGGCGGCGGGTTGCGCAGCGCGCCGGTGGGGTCGTTCAGCCGGCCTTTTTCCAGCCGCATCATATGCGCGTTGGGGATGCGGTTGAGCAGGTGGAAGTCGTGCGTCGCCACCACCACGGTGGTGCCGAGGCGGTTGAGGCTGTCGAACAGGTGCAGCAGCCGCTCGGCCATGTCGGGGTCAACATTGCCGGTCGGCTCGTCGGCGACGAGCAGCTCGGGGCGGCCGATCACGGCGCGGGCAATGGCGATGCGCTGCTGCTCGCCGCCCGAAAGTGTCGGCGGCTTGGCGCGGCCGCGGTCGGTGAGGCCGACCCAGGCGAGCATCTCGCGTACCGGCGCCTCGATATCGCTCTCGGACACGCCGGCGACGCGCAGGGGGAGCGCGATATTGTCATAGGCGGAGAGGTGCGGGACCAGCCGGAAGTCCTGGAACACCACGCCGATCCGCCGGCGGAAGCCGGGAAGCCGGGTGCGGGGCAGCGCGCCGGCATCCTCGCCGAACAGCCGCACCGTGCCGCGGCTCGGCCGCTGGGCGAGGTAGAGCAATTTGAGCAGCGAGGTCTTGCCCGCACCGGACGGGCCGGTGAGGAAATAGAAACTGCCGGTGTTCAGCGAAAAGCTGACATCCGAGAGAGTCTCGTCGCCTGAACCATAGCGCAGGCCGACATTCTCGAATTGAACGATGCTGGCCATCAGGCTCCCGGCGCTTCCCTTGCACCTGCCATCGCACAGAGACCCGCCCCGCTCAAGAAGCTGGGGATACTCGGGACGGGGACTCTTGTGGCCGCGAATCGATGGGTCTAGAATCGTGACAATCGGGCGACAGGCCCCCGTGTCGTGAGCCGCGCGTAATGATCCTCGAATGCAGCCAGTGCCGAACCCGCTATCTGGTGCCCAACAGCGCCATTGGCGCCGACGGCCGCACCGTGCGCTGCGCGAGCTGCAAGCATAGCTGGTTCCAGGCCCCGGTCGCGCTCGACCTGACCACCCGTGCCACGGCGTCGGACGGTCCGGTCACCCAGGCGCCCAAGCGCGAGGCCGAGGTACCGAAGCGGGAAGCGCCCGCCGCGCCGCGCGTGTTCGACGATGCCTCGATCATGGCCGCTGCCGGCGCCACGCCCGACTATGATCCCTTCGCGCCGCAGCCGCCGTTCAAGCCCCGCCGGAATCCGGCCCGGCGCTGGACTGCCGCGGCGTTCGTCGCGGGCTTCTCGATGCTGCTCGGCACCGGTGCGATCCTCTATTCGGGCGCGCCCGGCCTTGCCGCCCAGCTCGGGATCGGTCTTGGCCTGGGCGGCGAAGTCGAGACGCCGCTGGTGTTCACCGAGAAGAATGTCGAGCTGCGCACCCAGACCAACGGGAGCGAGCTGTTCATCATCTCGGGCAAGGTGGCCAATCCCACGGCCGACAAGCAGCATGTGCCCGATATCCGCATCGAGCTGAAGGACGAGCAGAACCGGCTGGTCTATAGCTGGCGGGTCACCCCGCAGGTGCGCGAGCTTGGCCCGAAGCAGGTGATCGATTTCAACTCGGCCCAGGTCGATCCGCCGCGCAGCGCGCGCTCGGCCCGGCTGACCTTCGCTACCGAAATCGGCGGCTGACCCACCAGAGCCGGGTGCCGTGCAAGGTCGCGGCGACCACCATGCCCATGCCCGATGCCAGCGCCAATCCGGTCGCGCCCAGATCCAGCGTGCGGACGAGCAGCAGGCCTGCGCCGCCCGTGACGATGAAGAAGGCGATCACCGAGTTGATCCCGGCCACCACCTGGTCGCCGAGCGAGCGCAGCGCATAGACGAATACCACTTGCACCCCGTCGAACAGGATGAAGGGGGCCCAGACCGGCAGCATCATTAGTGCGAGCGTCCGCACCTCGGCCACCGCCGGGAACAGCGCGACAAAGGGGTGGGGCGCCAGTACCAGCAGCACGGCGAGCAGCCCCGTCGCCAGCGCGGCCAGCGCAGCGGCGATCGCCGCACGCCGAGCCGCGGCCTGGGGGGCGCCTTCGCCCACCGCATTGCCTACGCGTACCCCCGCCGCCGATCCCAGCCCCAGCGCGACCGAGAAAGTGACGTTGTGGATCGAGAAGACGATCTGGAAGGCGTGGGTGGTCACGTCGCCCAGTTCGGTCGAAAGCGCGATCAGGATCGAGAAGCCTACCAGCTCGAGGCCCGAGGCGATGGCGGGCACCAGCCCGAACTTGGCGAGGCCAAGCGCGCCGGTCAGCGAATCGCGGCTGAACAGATGCGCCAGGTCCTGTACGCCGCGCTGGCGGGCGCGGGGCAGCGTCCAGGCCGCGCCGACCATTCCGGCCGCGCCGAGGGCAGAGGCAATCGCAGTAGCCAGCGCCGCACCGGTCGCGCCCATCGCGGGCAGGCCGAGATGCCCGGCAGACAATGCCCAGGCGAGCAGCGCGTTGACCGGCAGGATCGCCAGGTTGACCACCGTGACGCGTTGCGGACGGCTCACGCCTTCGAGGAAGAAGCTCGCGGCGATGATCAGCAGCTGGAAGGGATAGGCGAGCGCCATCACCCGCACGACATCGGCGGCAAGCGGCGCGACTTCCCTCGCCACACCGATGCCGAGCAGCATCGGCTCGGCAAAGGCGAAGAGCAGCAAGGCGCTGAGCAGGCCAAGGACGATCGCGAGCAGCAGCCCCTGGTGCAGCGCGCGGCCGGTGCCGGGCAGGTCCCTGGCGCCGTCGGCGCGCGAGACATGGACGAGCACGCCGGTCAGCGCCCCGAGCCCCATCACGATGCCCGGGAAGGTCAGCGCGCGGCTAGCGCCCAGCGCCGCGACCTGCTCGGTGCCGGTGAAGCCGACCACGACGACATCGGTGACGTGGAGGATCGTCCAGTTGAGGCTGGTCAACGCCACCGGCCATGCCAGCGACAGGATTCGGCGCATCTCGGCGGAAAGATCGGGGGAGAGGCGCATGGGAGGGCGCGCTTAGCGGATTTCGCTTCGTTTGGAAAAGCGTGGCGGAACCGCTTGCAATGTCCGAAACGCATTGCTAGGGGCCGCTGCCTTACCAGCCGTTGGTATCCCAACCAGCGGATTTCACGTGCGGTCGTGGCGGAACTGGTAGACGCGCAACGTTGAGGTCGTTGTGGCCGAAAGGCCGTGGAAGTTCGAGTCTTCTCGACCGCACCAGTGAAAAATGCAGGCACCCGGCGACATCGCCGCGGTGCCGCAATTTTTTCGAGAACCGGGCAAACTTCTGCGACAAGTCGCGCTTAGCCACGCCTTGTTCATGCGAGCGGTGTCACTGCACTGCCGGGGTTTTCGAAAAGGGTGGGGAATTCATGCGTTCTACGTTGATGCTTGGGTCTGCTATTGCGGGGTTGCTTGTCGGCGCCATGCCGGGAGCCGCACTGGCCCAGGCGCAGCAGCAGCCCACACCCACGCCCGCGCAGGACCGTCCGCAGCAGCCGGCCCGGCCGGCGGCGTCGCAAGACAGCGGCAGCGACGAGATGGGGGATGAAGGCGCGATCGTCGTCAACGGCGTGCTTCCGGGTGCGGTGAAGACCGATGTGAAGCCGGAGGTGCAGCTCAACCCCGCCGATATCCGTGCCTATGGCGCCTCGAACGTGTCGGAGCTGATCACGGCGCTCCAGGCGCAGCTCGGCAGCGGTTCGGGCCGCGGCGACGAGCAGCCGGTGATCCTGATCAGCGGTCGCCGCTCGAGCATGAATGAAGTCCGCGACCTGCCGACCGAGGCGATCGAGCGGATCGATATCCTGCCCGAGGAAGTCGCGCTGCAATATGGCTATGCGGCCACGCAGAAGGTGATCAACTTCGTGCTGCGCCGGCGCTTCCAGGCGCTCACCACCGTGCTGGAGGGGCAGATGCCCACCGCCGGCGGCAACTTCACCGGCAGCGGCAACGTCAACATCCTCAAGCTCAACCGCGACGGGCGGGTGACGCTGGATGTGAAGTACAACCAGAATTCAGCGCTCCTCGAGAGCGAGCGCGGGGTAACCCGCGCGGGCAATTCGCTGTTCGACACCACCGGCAACATCACCGGCATCGGCGGTGCGCAGATCGATCCGGCGCTGAGCGCGCTGGTCGGGTCGTCCGTCACCGTCGCCGGCGTGCCGGCGAACGCAGCCAATGGCCTGCTGCCGCTTTCGGCCTATGCGGCCAATGCCAACGATCCCAACGTCACCGATCTCACGCCCTATCGCACCCTGATCGGCCCGGCGAAGACGCTGAACGTCAGCGGCATCTACAATCGTGCGCTTTCGCCCAAGGTGAGCGCGACCGCGACGATCAATCTCGACGTTACCGAGAATGAATCCTGGCTCGGCCTGCCCAGCGCGACGCTGACCCTGCCGGCGGGCAATCGCTGGTCGCCCTTCAGCCAGAACGTCCAGCTGCTGCGCTATTACGACAATCTCAACCCGCTCACTCGCTCGGGCGGCAGCCAGGCGCTGCGCGGCGAAGTGACGATCAACGGCGATTCGGCACCCTGGATCAAGAGCTGGCGCTGGTCGCTCAACGCCAATTACCAGCAGACGGGCAGCGATTCGACCACGACGCGCGGCATCGATCCCTCGCAGATGCAGGCGCTGCTCAACGCCAATGACGCGAGCTTCAACCCGTTCGGCGAACTGCCCTACAGCGCGCTCGTCATCCGGCCGAACGACTGGACCGAATCGACCACGAAGGTCGGCAATGTCGAGTTCCTCACCAACGGCGCGCTGTTCAAGCTGCCGGCGGGCGACGTCATCACGAGCATCCGCGTGGCCGGGCGCACCAACGATCTTTCGGGCCGCTCCTTCCGCTCGGGGGTGTTCAGCAACAGCGACATCTCGCGCGACACCGGCAGCATCCGCGGCAACATCAGCGTGCCGATCGCCAGCCGCCGCCGCGCGGTGCTCGATGCGATCGGCGACTTCTCGATCAACGCCAATATCGAAGTCGAGCAGCTCTCGGACTTCGGCCGGCTGACCACCACCGGCTATGGCTTCAACTGGTCGCCGATCACCCAGGTCCAGGCGATCGTCAGCGTCATCGACGACAGCAACGCGCCGACGCCGGGCCAGCTCGGCAATCCGGTGATCACCACGCCCAATGTGACCGTCTATGACTTCGTGCGCGGCGAAAGCGTCAACATCAGCCAGATCACCGGCGGCAACGCGCTGCTGAGCGCCGACAGCCGGCACGTGTTCCGCGCCGGGCTCAACATTCGGCCACTCACCGAGACCAATCTCGGCATCGTGGTGAACTACACCAATTCGCGCTTCCGCAACGCGATCCAGAGCTTCCCCGGCGCTTCGGCCGAAGTCGAGGCGGCGTTCCCCGATCGCTTTGTCCGCGACGGCGCCGGCCGGCTGCTCAGCATCGATTCGCGCCCGGTGAACTATGACCGGACCGAGCATTCGGAACTGCGCTGGGGCTTCAACCTGTTCCTGCCGATCGCCTCGCCGCAGCAGAAGCGGATGCAGGCGCGGCGCGAGGCCTTCCAGAAGGCCCGCGAGGAATCGCGCCGCACCGGCCAGCCCATGCCGGCCGAGATGACCGCGATGTTCGAGCAGTTCCGCCGCTTCGGCCAGCAATCGAGCCTGTTCGGCGGCACGATGAGCCAGCAGTTCCGCGGCCCGCGCCCTGAAGGGCAGCAGGGCCAGAACCAGCCGCAGCCCCAGGGGCAGGAGCAGGGCCAGGGCCGGGTTCAGACCGATGCGCCGGGCCAGGGGCCGGGTGCCGGTGGCGGCGGTCAGGGCGGCGGTCCGCGCTTTGGTGGCGGTCCGGGCGGCGGCCGTGGCGGCTTTGGCGGCGGGGGTGGCGGCAACCGCCTGATCTTCAGCGCCTATCACACCTGGGTGCTCAAGGATGAGATCCAGATCCGTCCAGGCCTGCCCGTGATCGACCGGCTGAGCGGCGACAGCGCCCAGTCGATTGCCGCGCACCGCATCGACATCACCGCGGGCGTGAAGCGCGACGCGATGCTCGTCCAGCTCAACGGCAACTGGACCAGCGGCACGCATACCAGCACCGGCAGCGCGGCGATCCCGGGCAGCATCAGCGAGCTCAACTTCGGCAGCCTCGCCAAGCTGAACCTGCTCGCCGAGTACAACCCGGGCCAGGACATCGATTTCCTGCTCAAGCATCCCTGGTTCCGCGGTTCGCGGATCCAGCTGCGCGTCGATAACATCTTCAATGCCCGCCAGCGGGTGACCGACCAGAATGGCCTGACGCCGGCGGCCTATGCGCCGAACCTGCGCGATCCTCTCGGCCGCACGGTCAAGCTGACCTTCCGCAAGCAGTTCTTCTGAGGAAACGCGCCGGCGCGTTTCGGCGCGCTGGTTTAATGCTCCAGCGGCGCGCCGGCTTCGCGGCTGGCGCGCAGGCCGGGACGGAAGCGGCCCTGCTGGTCCTGGTCCATGATCCGGCGATAGAGCAGGGTGATCGAGACGCGGCGGTTGCGCGGGTCGGCGGGATTCTCGACGATCAGCGGTTCGCGGTCGGCCACGCCCTCGATCCGCTCGAAGCGCGTTTCGGTAACGCTGCCTGACAGCAGGCGCCGGCGCGTGGCTTCGGCGCGGCCGCTGGAGAGCATCCAGTTGTTCATCGCCAGCGGATCGCCATAGCCGAGACTGTCGGTATGGCCGCGGATCATGATCGGGTTTTCCATGCCCTTGATCGATTCGGCGATCGTGCCGATCAGCGCGCTCGCTTCGGGCACCAGGGCAGTCGTGCCCAGGTTGAACATCGAATAGTTCGCATCGTCGAGCAGGTCGATCCGCATGCCGTCGCGCGTCGGCACGAAGCGGACATGGTTGGCGAGCTTCGAAAGCGCCGGAGTCATCCGCATGCGCTGGCGGATGCGCTTGGCGGTTTCCTCGAAATTCTTCTGGTCCTGCTGAGTCAGCGCGCGCTGGTCCTTGAGCGTACCCTTGCTGCCGGTGCCGACATCCTTGCCGCCGGCGCCGCCCACCGGCACGGTCAGCGACTTGGTGCCGGTCTGCGATGCCTTGCCGGGATAGTTGTCGCGCTGGTTGATCGCCTCGCCGCCGAACAGGCCGTTCGAGCCGGCGCTGTTCTGCTTGAGCTCGACCAGGGTCGGCGCGAAATAGTCGGCAAGCGCCTTGCGCTGCTTCTCGGTGGTGGCGCCGAGGATCCACAGCAGCAGGAAGAACGCCATCATCGCGGTCACGAAGTCGGCATAGGCCACCTTCCAGGCGCCGCCGTGATGGCCGCCATGCCCCTCGACGATGATCTTCTTGACGATGATCTTCGGCTGGAGCTGGTTTCCATGGGGTGCGCGCTGCGCGGCCACTTACCGGCCCCTCAGCCCGTCGAACACTTCGCCGAAGCCCGGCTGGTTGGCGTGCGCGATGCTGGAACGCGCCGCTTCGATCACCAGCGGCTGCGGATGGCCGTGGAGCGAAGCGATGATGATCTGCTTCACGACGTGATAGATCGCCGCATCGGCATCGATCACCTGCTGCAGGCGGCCGGCCAGCGGCGCGACGATGCCGTACGCCAGCAGCACGCCCATGAAGGTGCCGACCAGCGCCGAACCGATCATCGCGCCGAGGATGCTCGGCGGCTTGTCGATCGAGCCCATCGTCTTCACCACGCCGAGCACGGCGGCGACGATGCCGAGTGCCGGCAATGCGTCGCCGAGCGACTGGAGCGTGGTCTGCGGGCCCTGTACTTCGTGATGGTGGGTCTTGATCGAGTTATCCATCACTTCCTCGACCGCATGCACGTCGAGCGTGCCGGACGAGACGACGACGAGGCGCAGCGTGTCCGTGATCAGGTTGATCAGCGTGTGATCGGCGAGCAGGCGCGGATATTCGGCGAAGATCGCACTGGACTTGGGATCCTCGACATGTGGCTCGAGCGCGATCGGGCCTTCGGTCCGCAGCATCTTCATCAGCTTCGAGACCAGGAAGATCGTGTCGAGATAGTCCTGCTTCTTGTATTTCGGGCCCTTGAGCACCTTGGCCAGGCCGCCGCCGAGCGCCTTCAGCTCCTTGGTGGAGTTGCCGATGACGAGCGCGCCGGCGGCGGCGCCGCCGATGATCAGCATCTCGTGCGGGATGGCTTCGAGCACGGGGCCGAGCGCGCCGCCGGTGATCGCGAAACCACCGAAGACCATTGCCAGCAGGATGACGAGGCCGATTGCCGGAAACATGTGCGCGAAACCCCCGATTTGTCGTCTCGGTTAACGACCGTTTCGCCGTGATATTCAGCGGAAAAACATGGTTAATTCGTTACCGGCGCCAACTATTTCGCGCTTTCGCTTTGGATTTGCGCGCGGGCCGTCTAGCGGCCGGAAAATCGCGTCTTCCCGGTAGTTTACTTGAGGTAGTCGAACAGCGAGACGCTGGTCAGCTTGGTAAAGCTGGCCTGGGTCGCCTGCAGCACGGTCAGCGTCTTCTGCAGATTGGCGACCGCGGTCGGGATATCGGTGTCCTCGATTCCCGATCGGGTGCTCTCGCGCGTCTCGGCGACGGCGGTCAGCCGGTCAGCCTCGAGATCGAGCCGCGCCGCCCGTGCGCCCACCGAAGCGCGCGCCAGCGTCACCTGGTCGAGCGAGGCGTTGATGCCGGCCAGCGCGGTGTCGCCGGCGGCATGGACATTGGTGCCTGATTTGAGCGCATCGGCCAGGTCGCCGATCGTCTTGAACATATCGACATCGCCGGTGGTGAACACACGCGCGCCGCTGATCGTCGGCTGGATGCTCTCGCCATCGGCCACCGGGATGCCCGAAGGATCGCCGGTGCCGGCGAAGCTGATCGAGCCGTCGGCGTTCTTCACATAGGCGGTATCGCCGGCCGCGCCGCCGAACAGCGGCTGGCCGCGGATGTCGTCCTTGGTGTTGGCCAGGCCGTAGAGCGTGTCGCGGATCGCGCTCAGCTCTTCGCCGATCGCGGCACGGTCCGAATCCGACAGCGTGTCGTTGGCGGCGCGGGTGGCAAGCTCGAGCGCGCGCTGGAGCTGCGTCTCGACGCTGTCGAGCGTCTGGTCGGTCTGCGCGATCACGCCCTGTGCGACGTTGATGTTGGCCTTGTAGGTCGAA
The DNA here is from genome assembly GCF_027359115.1 of Sphingomonas sp. NIBR02145. Lineage (NCBI taxonomy): Bacteria > Pseudomonadati > Pseudomonadota > Alphaproteobacteria > Sphingomonadales > Sphingomonadaceae > Sphingomonas > Sphingomonas sp. NIBR02145. Next base: position 3,494,994 of record NZ_CP114791.1, read on the forward strand.
TCGCCCGTGGTGGCGCGCTGGATCTGCTGCAGCTTCACATAGGCGGCCGCGTCCGAGACCGCGGTCACGCCCAGCTTGGTCGTGGCGATCTGGGTCTGGGTCTTGTCGGCCTCGGCGGTGAGCTGGGTCATCAGCGACACCGGGCGGCTGTACATCTGCGAAGTGGAGATGCGCATGATCGTTTACCTGATATCGAGGATCGACTGGAGCGTTTCGCGCGCGACCTGGATCACGCGGGTAGACGCCTGATAGGCCTGCTGGAAGCGCATCAGATCGACGGCCTCCTCGTCGATGTTCACCCCGCTGATCGAATCGCGCGCCGAAACGGCGGCGTCCCGGATCGACGACTGGGCATCGGCGACGCTGTTGCGGCCCGCGAGCGCCGCGCCGTTGGCGGCGGTGAGATCGGTGACGCCCTGCTCGAAATTGCCGCTGGTGCGCAGCGCTTCGAGCCCGGCGAGATTGCTGTTGTCGCGGGTGCCGCCACCGGCCGCAGCGGCCGCGATACCGCGCGGATCGCTCATCACCGCGGTCAGCTGATAGGCGGGATCGCCGACCGCGAAGATCGGCTGGCCGGCATTGCCCTGCAGGTCGCCGCCCGCCGCCTGGACGGCGTTGACGCCCTCGGCGAAATCCTGCGCCATCTGGCTGATCTGGTCGCGCGCCGTCGCGATGCGGCTGCCGCTCTCGGCAATGCCGGCCATCGCGCCGCCGTTCGGGGACATGATCTGCACTTCGCCGGTCGGCTGGCGTACCGAAAAGGCAAAGGCGCCTTCGTCGTTGCTGGTCTGCGAAACGATCGCTGCCTGCGCGCCGTCGACGAGCGCGGGGCCCGAGCTGCCACCGGCGCGCACCGAAGCGCGGCCATAGGCATCGAAGCTTACGTTGACGTCGGTGAGCGCGCTCATCTGCTCGAGCATCTGGTCGCGCTGGTCGAGCAGCGCGGCCTGGCCGGCGGTGCCGTCGGTCGCGCGGGCAAGCCCGGCATTCACCTTGGCGAGGCTCGCGGAAAGATTGTTGAGCTGGGTCACCGCCGTGTCGGCCGAGGCCTTGAGGTCGGTCATCGCGCCGTCGAGCGCCTTGCCGGTCGCGCCGAAGGCGGCGGCGACGCTGGCCGCGTTCTCGAGCAGGGTCGCGCGCGCCGGCAGCGCGGTCGGATCCGCGGCCACAGCCTTTGCCGAAGTGAAGAAGGCAGTCAGCTGGCCGCCGAGATTGTTCTGCGTCAGGCCCGTATCGATGCGGCCCAGCCAGGTCGCGCCGGCGAGCGTACGGGCAAGGTCGGAACTGGCGCTGCGCACTTCGGTCGCCTTGAAGGCATCCGCCGCGCGAATAACGCCGCCGACATTGGCGCCCAGGCCCGAATTGATCGCGCTGGTGTTGCCGCCGGTGGCGACGACTTCGCGCACCGTGGCGACGCGGCGCGAATAGCCGGTGGTCGCCGCATTGGCGATATTGTCCGACGTGGTGGCGAGTGCCGACTGGTAGGCGCGTGCGCCGCTGGCGCCGATCGAAAGCAGGTCGGTCATTTGACGGTGCCTCCTTCTGTCGCGGTGGGCGCGGTGCCGGGTTCGGCTGCCGTCTCGGTCTTCATGCTCTTGGCCAGGAAGGCGGTCATCGCCTTACCGATGCCGATCGGAGCGTGCACGGCCATGCTCTGGGCGAGCTGCTGGTCCTGCATGTCGCGGAACTGGTCCTCGCCCTTGCTGTCGAACAGCCCGTCGCCGAGCTTGGCCTGGCGCATCGACTTCAGCATCATGCCTGTGAAGACGGCCTCGAAGCGCTGGCCGGCGGCTTCGAGATTCTCCTTGTTCGCCAGGCGCGACGTGTCGGTCGACACGCCGCCCGACGGGCTGCCGATGGGGCCAAGCACGTTGCTCACAGGATGATCAGCTCCGCCTTGAGCGCGCCGGCTTCCTTGAGTGCCTCGAGGATGGCGACCAGGTCCGCCGGCGACGCGCCGATCGCGTTCACCGCCTTGACGACGTCCGAGAGCTTGGGGCCCGGGTCCATCAGGAACATGGGGTGCTTCTCCTCTTCGACGCCGACCGTGCTGTGCTGCTCGGTGCGCGTCTCGCCCTTGCTGAACGGCGCGGGCTGGCTGGTGCGCTGGTTCTCATCAATACGAACGGTCAGTTTACCATGTGTTACCGCAGCGGGGCTGACCCGGACGGCGGAGTTGATCACGACGGTGCCGGTGCGCGCGTTGACGATCACCCGGGCAGCGGCCTCGGCCGCCTCGACCTTGAGGTTCTCGACTTCGCTCATCAGCTCGGCGCGCACGTCGCGGCCCTCGGGGGCCTGGATGGCGATCGACACGCCGTCGATCGCGCGGGCGCGGCCGGGGCCGAAGCGAAGGTTGATCGCGTCCTGCACCCGCTGCGCCGTGGTGAAGTCGGCACGGGCGAGGTTGAAGGTGATGAAGGGCGACTTGTCGAAGCCGGTATCGACGCTGCGCTCGACGGTGGCACCTTCCGGGATGCGGCCGGAGCTCGGCGTGTTGACCACGATCTTCGAGCCGTCGGCGCCCTCGGCGCCGAGCCCGCCCACGGCAAGGTTGCCCTGCGCCATCGCATAGATCTGGCCGTCGGCGCCCTGGAGCGGCGTGAGGATCAGCGTACCGCCGCGCAGCGACTTGGCCTTGCCCATCGACGAGACGGTGATGTCGAGCTTCTGGCCCGGCTTGGCGAAGGCGGGCAGCTCGGCGGTTATCATCACTACCGCCGCGTTCTTCAGGCCCGGCGCCACGCCCTGGGGCAGCTGCAGGCCGAAGCGCGAGGTGACGCCCTTCATCGACTGGACGGTATATTCCAGATTGTCGTCGCCCGTGCCGGGAAGGCCCACGACCACGCCATAGCCGGTCAGCTGGTTGGTACGGATGCCCTGGAACCCACCCAGGTCCTTCACGCGCTGGGCGTGTGCCGGGGCAGTTGCGAGAAGGGCGAGGGCGGCGAGCGCGAGGAAGCGGCGGATCATCGGTCTGCTCCGGCTTAGAAGGGGCTGATCACGGAGAAGAACCGGCTCAGCCAGCCCTGGCGGCTGGCGCGGGCGACATCGCCCTTGCCGGTATAGGCGATGCGGGCATCGGCGACGCGCGTGGAAAGCACGCGGTTGTTCGCGTCGATGTCCGCCACGCGCACGATACCCTTGATCTGGACGAACTCGTCGCCGCGGTTGAGCGTCACGCGCTTCTGGCCCTGCACCAGCATCGTGCCGTTCGGATAGACCGCGGCAACCGTGACGCTGATCTCGCCCGACAGCGCATTGGCCTGGTCGGCGGTGCCGGTGCCGTTGAAGTTGCGCTTGCCGCTCACGCTGGCGTCGCTTTCCTTGAACAGCGACAGCGCACCGGTGCTCGGCGGGGTCAGGCCGAAGCCGCCCGAGCTGTCGAGCTTGGTGCCGGCCGACTTGGACGCTGCGGTCTTCTCGACCAGCAGAATCGACAGCGGGTCACCCACGCGGCGCGCGCGCTGGCCTTCGTAGAGCGCGGCGTAGCCGTCGTTCACCTGGAAGATGCCGCCATTGGCCGGCGCCGGCGTCGCGGGTGCGGCGCTGGGAAGCGTCACGGAAAAATCCTCCTTTGGCTTCTTCTTGCCGATCCCGAGGAACTGGGCCTGGGCCGGCGTCGCGGCGAAGGCGAGCCCGGCGGCGGTCAGTGCGGCGGCGGCGATGCGGGTGAGATGCGTCATGATCCGTCGCCTCAGATGTTCTGGTTGACGTATTTGAGCATCTCGTCGGTCGCCGAGATCATCTTCGAGTTCACCTCATAGGCGCGCTGGGTCTCGATCATGTCGACCAGCTCCTCGACGACGTTGACGTTCGAGCCTTCGAGCATGCCCTGCCGGATCGTGCCGCGGCCATCGACGCCGGCATTGCCGAGCGCGACCGTGCCGCTTGCCGGCGTCTCGATCAGATAGTTGTCGCCCACCGCCTGCAGGCCCGCCGGATTGGGGAAGCTGGCGATCTGGATCTGGCCGATCTGGGTGAGGTCGGTCTGGTTCGGCATCTGCGCCGAGACGGTGCCGTCGGTGCCGACGGTGACCGAGATCGCGCCCTCGGGAATGGTGACGCCCGGCATCACCTGATAGCCCTCGGAGGTGACCAGCTGGCCTTCCGCCGAGCGCGAGAAATTGCCCGCGCGGGTATAGCCCAGGCCGCCGCCGGGCAGCTGGATCTGGAAATAGCCATTGCCGTCGATCGCCATGTCGAGGCCGTTGCCGGTCGTCTGCAGCGATCCCTGGGTCTCCAGCCGCTGCGTGCCCTGCACGCGCACGCCGGTGCCGAGGTTGAGGCCGGTCGCGTACTTGGTCTCAGCCGTCGAGGCGGCGCCAGGCGCCGTGACCACCTGATAGGCGAGCGTCTGGAAGCTGGCGCGGTCCTTCTTGAACGCGGTCGTGTTCACGTTCGCGAGGTTGTTCGAGATGACCCGCATGCGCGTATCCTGGGCGTCGAGACCCGTGCGCGCGATGTGCAATGCTGCCGAACCCATCGGTCTTACTCCCTATCAGGACGGCATCCGCATCAGCGATGCGGTGCTCTCGTCCATGTTCTTCGCTTCCTTGAGCAGGTTGGCCTGCACTTCGTAGGCGCGCTGGTTCTCGATCATGTCGACCAGCGCCTGTGTCAGATTGACGTTCGACTGCTCGAGCGAACCCGAGGTCACCTTGGCGTCCATGTCCTCGGGCAGCACGCCGCCGCCCTTCACATGGAGGAGATTGTCCAGCCCCTTGACGGTCTGCGAACCGTCGGTGCTGACCAGCTTGATCTTGTCGACCACCTGCGGCTGCGTCGGATCGCCGCCACGCGGCACGATCGAGACGGTGCCGTCCTCGGAGATCGAAACCTTGTCGGCGGGCGGCACGGTGATGGGGCCCCCCGACCCCATCACCGGGAAACCGTCGCCGGTTTCCAGCACGCCCGAGGGCGCGATCTTCAGATCGCCGCGCCTCGTATAGGCTTCGCTGCCGTCGGTCGCCTGGACGGTCATCCAGGCATCGCCGTTCACGGCAACATCGAGCGGGTTGCCGGTCTGGACGATCGTGCCCTTGGTGCGGTCGATGTCGTTGACTTCTTCCGCCGCCAGCTGGCGCGAATCCATGCCCGTACCCTGGAGGACCAGCCGGTCGAAGCTGACGCGCTCGGCGCGGAAGCCGATGGTCGAGGCGTTCGCGATGTTGTTCGCGATCGTCGCCTGCGACTGCATCTGGCTCCTGAGCCCAGACATCGCGGTATAGACAAGCCGGTCCATGGGTTGCTCCTCCTCAGCCGATCAGATCAGCTGCGGATGTTGAAGATGGTCTGGGACATCTGGCTGGCGGTATCGAGCGCCTTGGCATTCGCCTGGAAGTTGCGCTGCGCCGCGATCAGATTGACCAGCTCCTCGGTGATGTCGACGTTCGAGCGCTCGATCGCGCCCGACATCAGCCCGCCGAACCCGTTGGTGCCCGGCTCGCCAAGGCGCGCATCGCCCGAGAAGCCGGTGGCGGCCCAGGTCGAGTTGCCGAGCTGGCGCAGGCCCGCATTGTTGGTGAAGCTGGCCAGCACGACCTTGCCCAGTGCCTGGGTGTCGCCGTTCGAGAAGCTCGCGGTCACGGTGCCGTCGTCGCCGATGGTCACGCCTTCGATCTGGCCGACGGGCGAACCGTCCTGCTTGGTCGAGTTGAGGCTGAACGGCGAACTGACCTGGGTGGTGCCCTGGGTCAGGTCGAGCTTGAGCACCTGCTCCGAAGTCGCGCCCGGCGCCAGGAAGCCCATGAAGGTCACGGGGGTGGTGGGCTCGGAGAGCTTGCCGGTGCTGTCGAACTTCAGCTCGAACTGCGAGATCGTGTTGGGATCGTCGCCGGCGTTCAGCTGCTGGTCGCCGACGAACGAATAGACCTTCCAGCTGCTGGTCGCGTCGGTGTCGCTCGGCTTGGTCTCGCGGACGAAATAGTTGGTCAGCGTCAGCGCGTTGCCGTTCGCGTCATAGACCGTGGTCTGGACCGACTGGTTGTAGGTCGTCGGGTCGAAGCGGTCGAACTTGTATTCGGTGCTGTCGAACTTGACGTTGTCAGCCGGGAGCGCCGAGCCGGCGTTGAGGTTGAGGCCCAGCTTGACGTTCTCGGTGGCCTGCGGCGTGCCGCTGGTCTGCGGCAGGCGCAGGCTGACGGTCGAGGAAAGACCGGTCGCGACCACCGCGCCCGAGCCGTCCACCGGATAAACCTGCAGCTTGTTGCCCTGGGCGTCGACCACATAGCGGTCGGCATCGACCTGGAAGCTGCCGTTGCGGGTGTACGCAACGCCGTTGCCGCTCTTCTCGTCGCCCTTGACGATGAAGAAGCCGTCACCCGAGATCGCGACGTCGAGCGCCGAGGACGACTGGGTGAAGCCACCCTGGCCGAACTGCTGGCGCACTGCCTTCACGACCACGCCCGAACCGACCATCTGGGTCGGGTTCATGTTGGCGGTCGACGCGATGACGTCGGCGAACTGGGTGGTGCTCTTCTTGAAGCCGTTGGTCTGCACGTTCGCGAGATTGTGCGAGATCGTCGACATGTCGGTCTGCGCTGCCTGCAGGCCGGAGAGCGAAGTGAAGAAGGACATTTTCCGTTACTCCTTGGAAAAACTGGTTCAGCCGACCTGCCAGACGGCGTCGGTGGAAACGTTGCCGATGCCCGGAAGCGTCAAGAGCGGCTTGCCGTCGGATCCCATCGAGACGGCGGTGACGGGCGCCCAGACCAGCGGATAGGCCTTGACGTTGCCGGTGCCGTCGGTGGCGGTGACGCTGACGGTGAACGGGCCGTCGCCGGCATCTTCGCCGGCATCGGTCTTGCCGTCCCAGTCCCAGGCGACCGCGCCCTTGGTCTCCTTGCCCATCTCGATCGTCTTGACCGCGTTGCCGTTGGCATCCTTGATCGACACCGTGACGTTGGTCGCGTCCTTCTCCAGCGCGACGGCGCCGGCGAGGCCGCCGGTGGTGCGCGGATAGGCGGTCGAGCCCTGGACCAGCACGGTCTTGCCGACATAGCCGATCGCGTCGTTGAGCGTGGAGGTGCTCAGCTGGCTGGAGATCGACTTCAGCGTCGAGCTCATCTCGGTGATGCCGGAGAGCGACGAGAACTGCGCCATCTGGGCGACCATCTGGCTGTTATCGACCGGCTCGAACGGATCCTGGTTCTTCAGCTGGGCCGTCATCAGCGCCAGGAAGTCGGATACGTCCATGTCGGTCTTGCCGAGGTTGGAGGTGTCCTTGGTGTCGAGCGTGGTGCCGCTCGTGGTGCTCGTGGTGTTGTACCGCGAGATGCCCAGTCCGGCGAGGGTAGTATCGAAATCACTCATGATCAGCGGCCCAGCTTGAGGGTGTCGATGATCAGCGACTTGGCGGTCTGCATCACCTCGACGTTGTTCTGGTAGTTCCGGGCGGTCTCCATCATGTCGACCAGCTCCCGGGTCTCATCCACGGCGGCTTCCCAGACATTGCCGTCCTTGTCGGCCATCGGGTTGCCGGGATCGTAGCGCTTGGTCGGCTCGGAGCCCGCGGTGACCACCTGCTCGACATCGACGGTCGACATCCCGCTCGCCTGGTCGAAGGCGGTGCGGAACACCGGCTTGATCGTGCGATAGGCGGCTTCGGCACTCGACGAGACCGTGCCGACATTGGCCAGGTTCGAAGCCGTGGTGTTCATCCGCACCAGCTGCGCGCTCATCGCGCGGCCGGAGACCTGGAAGATCGAAAGCGGCTGGTCGCCCATTTCTTATTCTCCCTTCAGCGCGCGCGTGATTTGGCCGATGCGGCCGTTCAGGAACGACAGCGTCGTCTGATAGGCGACGGCGTTTTCGGCGAAGGCGGTCTGCTCGGTGGTCAGCTCGACGGTATTGCCGTCGGCCGAGGGCTGGAGCGGCACGCGGTAGAGCGTGTTGGCGTCGATCGCGGTATCGATCGAGCCGGTACCGCTGGTCGCGCTGTTGAGCGCGGCGCGGAAGTCCACGTCCTTGGCCTTGTAGCCCGGCGTCGATGCATTCGCGATGTTCGATGCCAGCATGCCCATGCGCTGCGAGCGCACGGCGAGCGCTGTGCCATGTACGCCGAAGAGGTTGTCATTGGGCATTGCACGTCTCCCGCACAAAAGTTCGGCGGGGTCCCTGCAACCGTCGTGCCAAATTGCCCGGAAGGGCGAAAAAACCGCTATTCCCCTCAGGAACGGCAAGGGGCGGCAAGGTTTTGCCGGTGTGTCGGCACGGGGTTGCCGGTCGGGGCGGGGCAGGTTGCCGGGCTCTGAGGCGCACGCAATTGGCCCGCCTCTTGCACCCATGCGGGCATGGATATGAATGTGCTTCCCGCGCTCGGGACTTTCCTCGATCCGCTCGCGCTCGCCATTGTCGGCGGGGGCGTGGTGGCGGGCACCGTGCTGCGCAACGCGTCGGGCGATCTTGCCCGCGGTGTTGTCGCGCTGGGCCAGTTGCCGCGCCGCCGCTTCGATGTCGAGCCGCTGGTCGCCCAGGTCTCGGCGCTCGGCCGGATCGCGCGGCGCCATGGTGTGATCGCGCTCGATCGCTCGAAGATCGAGGATCCGGACATCGCCGTCGCGGTCGCCGCGATCGTCGATGGCGCGAGTGCCAAGGACGTCGAGACCCTGCTCGAGCAGCGCCGCTGCGCCCGGTTCGAGCGGCATCGTGGCGGCTGGGAAGTCTGGTCGGGCGCTGCAGAGCTTGCGCCGGCGATGGGCATGGTCGGCACGCTGATTGGCCTGGTCGGCATGTTCGCCGCGATGAAGGACCCCCAGGCGATCGGCGGCGCGATGGCCGTGGCGCTGCTCGCGACGCTCTATGGCGCGCTGCTCGCGAATCTTGCACTGCTGCCCGTCGCAACGCGGCTCAAGCGCCGTGCCCGGCATGAGGCGCAGGAGCGACTCCGCCTCCAGCCGGCACTGGCCACGCTTGCCGGGATCGAGCCGGGCAGCGGTACGCTCAAGGAGATCGCGGCGTGACCGTGTTCGACGACGAGGAGCCCACGCGCGCGCCCTGGCTGGTCACCCTGGCCGATCTGTCGCTGCTGCTCGTCGGCTTCTTCGTCTTCCTCCAGGCCAGCCAGGTCGATCCGATAAAGCTCGCCGCGGGCATCCGTTCGGGCTTCGGCGCGAGTGAAAGCGTGGCAGTGCCGGCGCCGATGCCGGTCGATATCGCCACTGCAACCGGCTTCGCACCGGGCTCGGCCGTGCCGGTCGATACGGCCTCAGCGCTCGAATGGGCACGCAGTGCTGCGCGCGATCCGCGTACCCGCCTGCGCATCACCGGCGAAGTCGATGGGTCGGCGCAGGACGTCGATCCGGCCACCGGCAGCGGGCCGATCCTGGCTGCCGATCGTGCCCGTGCGGTCGCCGCGCTGCTCATCCGCGAGCATGCGATCGATCCGTCGCGCATCGTGATTTCCACCGGGCGCGGCCAGCGCCGCGCCGTCCTCGCCCTCGGCTTTGAAGGGGGGCGGCAATGATTTGCCGTCCGGCAATTGCCGCCCCTTGCCGCTCTTTCCACAAGGAGAAGAAGATGCTCCTCGCCATTGCCATGATCGCCGCCGCGCCCGCCGGCGCGCAGGATTTCCAGTCGACTGCGGTGCTCGATACCGTCGTCGCGCAGTTTACCGGCAAGTCGGTCGGCGAGCAGGGTGGGGCGATCGCGCCGATCGATGCGCGCCTGAAGCTCACCCGCTGCGCCGCGCCCCAGCTCGAATGGCGCAGCGAGGGGCATGACGCGGTCGTGGTTCGCTGCATGGCGCCGGCCTGGAAGATCTTCGTGCCGGTCGCCGCGGTACCCCGGCCCAAGGCCGCGGTGCCTGCGCCGATGCCTGCCAATATCGTCGTCCGCCCGCCCGTTGCGGTGAAGGCCGAGCCGGTGATCAAGCGCGGCGATTCCGTTACGGTCGAGGCGGGGTCGGAGGGCTTCTCGATCTCGCGCCAGGGCGTTGCGGTGAACGACGCGCCCGCCGGCGGCCGGATGAGCGTGAAGGTCGATGACAAGCAGCCGCCGATCCAGGCGATCGCGATCGAGCCCGGCCGTGCGCGCCTGCCGGGCTATGCCGAGGGTGGCTGAAATTTTTCGGTAAAGTTTCGCGTGCGGCGGCCGTTTGAAGGGCTGCAGGCATAGCGAGGATTGCAGGCAATGGTGGAATCAATCGGCACGAAGGCAGGCGCGGTTACCGACCGTCGCACTGTGCCCGTTGAACCCGCTGCCCGGGTCGCTTCGGTGCGTCCGGTGGCGAGCGACACGCCGGCGGTGCAGAGCGCCGCGGCGGATATAGCGAGCAGCGAGGCGGCCCGGCCGCCGGTCGATGCCGAGCGCGTCGCCCGGATCCGCAAGGCGATCCAGGAGAAGCGCTTCCCGCTCTATCCGGCCGAGATCGCCGATCGCCTGCTCGCGTACAAGCTCGAATGGAAGCCGAACCAATGACCCGGCGCGACGCGCTCATCCAGGTGATCGAATGCCTCCATGCCGAGATTGCGGCGCTGAAGGCGAGCGATGTCGCCGGATTGGAAAAGGCCACCCAGGCCAAGCTTGCCGCGATCGACACGGTGGCACTCTATGACGGCGAGGCTCCGGGCCCCGAGATCCGCGAGCTGGCGGCGGAAGCGCACAAGCTCAACGAGACCTGCCGCATCTATGTGAACCTGATGGCGGCAAATGTTCGCCGCCGCCTGCAAATCCTTTCCGGTCAGCAGGCGCCTTCCTACAAGGCCGGCGGCTACGCCCTCGCCTGAGCGGGCGTCCCTAACCCGCATTAACCAGAACTGGCACGGTACTTGCTCCGATAGCCCCGAATAAGGGCAATCCGGATCAGGACCAGATGAGCGTCACTTCGGTCAATACCAGGGCAAGCGTCCAGACGGCGATCGCCGCGGCGAGCCGCAAGACCGGCATCGACTTCAACTATCTGCTCGGCCAGGCACAGGTCGAGAGCGGGTTGAAGGCGGACGCGCGCGCCGGCACCTCCTCGGCGACCGGCCTCTACCAGTTCATCGAGCAGAGCTGGCTCGGCGTGGTCAAGCAGCACGGCGCCGAGCACGGCCTGTCCTGGGCCGCCGACAGCATCAAGCAGACCAGCACCGGGCGCTATGTGGTGAGTGATCCCGCCGCCCGCAGCGCGATCCTCAACCTGCGCAGCGATCCGCAGACCGCCTCGCTGATGGCCGCCGAGCATGCCGCCGACAACAAGGCGTCGCTCGAGGACAGCCTTGGCCGCCCGGCCACCGGCACCGACCTTTATATGGCGCACTTTCTGGGCCTGGGCGGCGCCGACAAGTTCCTGAGCGCGATGGCGGAGAGCCCGGGCCGCACCGGCGCCAGCATGTTCCCCGCCGCCGCACGCGCCAATCGCAGCGTGTTCTACGCTTCGAACGGCCAGCCGCGCACGCTTTCGGAGATCTACAGCCGCTTCGCCGGCAAGCTCGACCAGGGCGCTGCCGCAGGCGGTGCCAGCGGCCTCGCCTCGGACGGCCTGGATGGCAGTTTCAGCGCCGCCGCCCGCGCCTGGAGCGATGGCGACAATGAAGTCGTACTCGGCAACGGCGCTGTCGATAGCGACCGGCACTGGGTGCAGAACACACTCGCCCAGCTCAATGTCTCGCAGGGCGCCAATGCCAGCGATCCGCTCGGCCGCCGCATCGATCCGCTGCGCCCGACGCCGGAAAACGCCCGCCTCGCCTATCTCATGCTCGCGAACCTGGGAGCGTAACCCCTAGTGTCTGCCATGTCGCTTCCCGCGGGCGCAGTGCCCGCCGCCAAGAGCTTCGCGCTGCCCGGCGCGATCCTGTTGCTCGTCGCGCTGATGGTGGTGCCGATCCCGGCCTTCCTGCTCGACGCCTTCTTCATCCTCAACATCATGATCAGCCTCGCGGTGCTGATGGTGGCGCTGAACGCGCAGAAGCCGCTCGACTTCTCCGCCTTCCCCACCGTGCTGCTGTTCGCCACGCTGTTCCGCCTCGGCCTCAACGTTGCCTCGACCCGCGTCGTGCTGGTCCATGGCCATGAGGGCGAAAGCGCCGCCGGCCATGTGATCGAGGCGTTCGGCACCTTCATGATCGGCGGCGACTATGTCGTCGGCCTGGTCGTGTTCGCCGTCATCGTCATCATCAACATGATCGTGGTGACCAAGGGTGCCGGCCGCGTCTCCGAAGTGTCGGCCCGCTTCACCCTCGATGCCCTGCCCGGCAAGCAGATGGCGATCGACGCCGATCTCAATGCCGGCCTGATCACTCCCGACGATGCCCGCGCCAAGCGCCTCGAAGTCTCGACCGAAGCCGATTTCTACGGCGCGATGGACGGTTCGTCCAAGTTCGTGAAGGGCGATGCGATCGCCGGCCTGCTGATCCTCGCGATCAACGTGGTCGGCGGCCTGATCCTCGGCGTCGCCAGCCACCAGATGGCGGTGGGCGAGGCAGCCTCGACCTATGTCCTGCTCGCCATCGGTGACGCGCTGGTCGCCCAGGTTCCGGCGCTGCTGCTCTCGATCGCGGCCGCCGCCATCGTCACCCGCGTCAAGTCGAGCGACGATCTCGCTGGCCAGATCGGCAGCCAGTTCGCCAGCCACAAGACCTGGACCCCGGTCGCGGTCATCCTCGGCCTGCTCGGCGTCTTCCCGGGCATGCCGCATTTCCTGATGCTGCCGGCCGCCGCGGGCGCGGGCTTCGCCGCCTGGCACCTCCGCAAGGTTTCGCTCCGTCCGAAGATTGTCGCCGCGCCCCCGGCCGAGCCGACCGACCTGTCGAAGATCGGCTGGGACGAAGTCACCGACAACATGCAGGTGATGCTCGACATCGGCTACGGCCTGGTGCCGCTGGTCGACGAGCGTCGCGGCGGCCCGCTGATGGGCCGGATCACCGGGGTGCGCCGGCAGCTCTCCAAGGAGCTCGGCTTCGTCGTCCCGCAGGTGCGCGTGCGCGACGACATCAACCTCGCGCCCTTCACCTATCGCATCGTCATCGGCGGCGTCGTCATGGCCGAGGACAATGTCTCGCCCGACGAGGTGCTGGCGATCGACACCGGCCAGGCCGCCGGCCGCCTCCAGGGCAAGCAGGTCAAGGACCCGACCTTCGGGCTCGACGCGATGTGGATCGCCCAAGGCGATTCGGATGCTGCGATCGGCCTTGGCTATCTCGTCGTCGATCCGGGCACGGTGATCGCCACGCACCTCAACCAGTGCCTGATCCAGAACGCGTCCGATCTGCTCGGCGCCGATGAGGTCCAGTCGCTGCTCGAAGGGCTCAAGGAGCGCTCGCCCCAGCTGGTCGCGGCGCTCACCCCGGCGCCGGTGCCGCTCACCACGCTCACCCAGATTCTGCGCGGCCTGCTCGCCGAGAGCATCCCGCTCAAGGAATTCCGTCGCATCGCCGCCGCCATCGCCGTCGCCGCCCAGCGCACGCTCGATGCCGAGGAGCTGATCGAGCTGATCCGTCCCGAGCTCGGCCCGCTGATCATCCAGCGCCTGTGCGGCGTGCGCGAGCCGCTGCGGGTGATGACACTCGAAGGCCAGCTCGAAGCGCTGCTCGGCCAGGCGGTTCGTTCCGATCCGTCGCGCCGCCACACGATCGAGCCCGATCTCGGCCGCCGCATCGCCGATGCGCTCCAGCGCGCCGCCCAGCCGCTAATCGCCGAGGCCAAGCCCTTCGCGCTTGTCGTCCAGCCTTCGATCCGCATCGCGATCCGCAAGCTCGTCCGCAACGTCCTGCCCGACACGCCGGTGATGAGCTTCTTCGAAGTGCCCGAGGACAAGGCCGTCGAAGTCATCGCCGTGATCGGTGCGCCGGAGGCGCTGCCCGCATGAATGCTTTCACCCCAGGGAAACTTGACGCCATGGCATCACTGGCTCTCTCGCCCCTAGTCTATACGCCGACCACGCCGCATCGCGATCCGGAGGCGCTGGTGCGCAAGCACCTGCCGCTGGTCCGCCGCATCGCCTGGCACATCCATGGTTCGATGAGCTCGCTGGTCGAGGTCGAGGACCTGATCCAGGTCGGGCTGGTCGCGCTGATCGAGGCGGCGGGGAGCTTCGAGGATCGCGGGCAGGTGACCTTCGAGCAATATCTCGCCACCCGGCTGCGCGGCGCGATGATCGACGAGCTGCGCCGCCAGGCGACGACCACGCGCGGGGCGATGCGCCGGCGCAAGGCCTATCAGGAGGCGGTATCGGTGCTGACCCAGGAGCTGGGCCATGCGCCCGATGACGACCAGGTCGCGGCCAGGCTCGGCGTCACGACCGAGAAGCTGCGCACCGACTATGCCAATGCCGAGGCGGTGCGCTTCGATTCGATCGACGACACCTATTCGGACGAGAGCCCCTGGTTCATGTCCGACGAGCCCAATGCCTTCGACCAGCTCGCCGAAAGCGACCAGCGCCAGGCACTGATCGCTGCGATCACCGAACTCCCCGAGCGCGAGCAGCAGGTGATCCAGCTCTATTATGTCGAGGAACTGAACCTCGAGGAGATCGGCCAGGTGCTCGGCGTCGGCGCCGCGCGCATCTGCCAGATCAAGGCCTCGGCGCATGCGAAGCTGAAAAAGGGCCTCGCGCGAAGGCTGACATAATCCGTTATCCCGGCTTTCGCCCGGATAACTGTGCTGCGGCGCCAAATCGTAACTTTCGAAACTTTCCGCCCGCGCCCCGCTTGCGCGGCCCCGGCGCATGCCGCACACATCCGCCCCGAACAATTCGGGGGATTTCACGTGACCAAGCATCTGTTCCTGGCCGGCGCGCTGGCGTTCGCAATGACGGCCTCGCCGGCGCTCGCGCAGGACAAATGGACCGTCCGCCCCGAATGGGTCCGCGCGCATGAGAGCTTCCTTGCCAGCGATGCGTTGCAGGGCCGCGGCAGCGCCACCCGCGACGAGGCGATCGCCGCCGCTTATGTCGCCTCGCAGTTCGAAGGCTATGGGCTCAAGCCGGCGCCGGGCATGCCCGGTTATCTGCAGCCCGCGAAGATCATCCGCTATGCGGCCGGCGGCCCGGCGACGCTGACGATCGGCGGCAAGCCGGCGGCAGCGCCTACCGTGCTGGTCGGCTCGGTCGATCCGGTCTCGGGCACTTCGGCGGTGTTCGACGGCGAGGATCCCGCCAAGGTCCCGCATGTCGACGTGCTGTTCGTCACCGGCGGCAAGGGCTCGCCGATGGCGCTGGTTCGCGCCGCCACTGCCGCGGGCGTTAAGCTGGTCATCGTCCGCGAGAGCGAGATGACCCAGAACATGGTCAAGGGCCTGGGCGGCAAGCCGCGCCTGCCCGCCGGGCTCGAGGGCAAGGCGCCGCCGAGCTACGCCGCGCTCGCGACTTTGCCCTCGGCCGATTTCGACAAGGCGATCGCCCAGGCCGGCGCGCCCGTCAGCTTCGTGCTGCCGGTGGTGAAGGAAGAAGCGATCACCACCAATGCGATCGGCTGGCTGCCGGGCAGCGATCCCAAGGCGGGCGTGATCCTGGTCAGCGCGCATCTCGATCACCTCGGCGTGCGGCCCGACGGCACGATCATGCACGGCGCCAATGACGATGCCTCGGGAACCACTGCGGTGCTCGAGCTCGCCCGCGCCCTGGCTGCGGCGAAGCAGACCAAGCGCGGTCTGCTGTTCGTCGCCTATGGCAGCGAGGAGATCGGCGGCTATGGCTCCAGCTATTTCGGCGATCACCCGCCGGTGCCACTCGACCAGATTGTCGCCAATATCGAGATCGAGATGATCGGCGCGCAGGATCCCAAGCTTCCCGCCGGCACGATGATGATGACCGGCTTCGAGCGCTCGACCCTGGGCGAGACGCTCAAGGCGCATGGCGCGCTGGTCACTTCCGATCCCTATCCGGACCAGCATTTCTTCGAGCGTTCGGACAATTATTCGCTCGCGGTGCGCGGGGTGGTGGCGCACACCATCTCGGGCTGGGCGGTCACGCCCAACTATCACACCGCGCAGGACACGCTGGAGAATCTCGACATCGCGTTCATGACCCGCGCGATCCAGTCGCTGGTTGCGCCGCTCCAGTCGCTGGCCAACAGCGCCGCCAAGCCTGAATGGAAGCCGGGCGGCCGGCCGGAGAAGAAGTAAGCCCGGGCGTTCATCGGCCTTACGGTTCCCCAGCGCCCTATCGTCGGCGCTGGAACCTCTCGAACGACATTGCAACTGGGCCCCGGCCTTCGCCGGGAATCGGCCGATCCATCTCGACATTCCGGTCCGCGTGGAGCGCACGGGAACATGCGCAAAGAAAAACCCCGGTGGTACGCGACCACCGGGGTTCCCCATGCGCCCCCTTGGTATGGCAAGGGGTGACCGGCCGCGGCGCCTGTCAGGGGGGTGACACCCCGACCGGCACGCGCTTATCGGAGAAGCGAAAGAACCGTCTGCTGGCTCTGGTTCGCCTGGGCGAGCATCGCCGTCGAAGCCTGCGAGAGGATCTGTGCCTTGGCGAGCGCCGCGGTTTCGGTCGAGAAGTCGGTGTCCTCGATCCGGCTGCGGGCGTCGCTAAGGTTCGCCACGTTCGACTGCAGGTTGTTCACCACCGACTCGAGCTGGCTCTGGCCGGCGCCGAGGCTGGCGCGGGCGGTGTTCACGGTCTTCAGAGCGTCGTCGATCGTGGTCTGCGCGTCTTCCGCACCGTCCGCGTCCGAGATGTCGACCGCGACGGCGTCGTCGAGGTCGATGTCGCTGAAGTCCAGGGTCACCTTGTCGGCGGCGTTGGCGCCGGCCTGGATGGTGACCGAGCCCGAATCACCCGCAGTGCCGTCGAACAGGGCGACGCCGTTGAAGGTGGTGTTGCTCAGGATGTTGGTGATCTGCGTGGTGAGCGCGGTCACTTCGGTCTGCAGGTTGCTGCGGTCGTCGTCCGAATAGGTGCCCGAAGCCGACTGGACGGCCAGCTCGCGGATACGCTGCAGCATGTTGGTGACTTCGCTCAGCGCGCCTTCTGCGGTCTGCGCCATCGAGATGCCGTCATTGGCGTTGCGGATGCCCTGGTTCATGCCGCGGATCGACGCGGTCATGGTGTTGGCGATCGCCAGGCCGGCGGCGTCGTCCTTCGCGCTGTTGATGCGCTTGCCGGTCGACAGGCGCTCCATGGCAGTGCTCAGCGCCTTGTTGGCGCCGCTCGAAGCATTGGCGGCGCGCAGCGCCGCGGTGTTGGTCGCGATAACAGTCATGTTCGTTACTCCATGCTCGTCGGCTTCCCGCGTACCCCCCTGAACGGGAGCTCGGAGCCGCCAAGGCAAGGAACGGCCGGCTTTCGCCCGGCTTAAGCGAAAAATTTCGGCTCTACGTGCGCACGCGTAGACGCGCCCGGACCAAAGCGGTCTCGAAATGGGCAATTTTACGCGTCGTTAACCAGATTAGTCTCAAAAGGGGATGTGTCTCAGGGGGTAACAATGCGATCCATCCTTCCGTCGGCCGCCGTGCTTCGCCAGAAATATGCGCTCGTCTCGTCGCTGCGGGCCCAGGGCTTTGCGATCGGCGCGGGCGAGGACGGCCGCGCGAGCGCGCATGACCTGTTCCTGGTGGCGGAAGGCGAAGTGCCCCCGGCCGCCGCGCGCACGCTGATCCTCGGCGACGAAGGCCGTCAGGCGATCGCGTTCGGCGACGGCAACCCCGCCCGCCTTTCCTATACCTCGGACGACGCCGCGGTCGGTGCCGGCTTCGCGACCGCGCTGCTGCGCGGCCCGCACGAGCCCGTCGCCGCCGATCCCGAGAGCCTGGCGCTGCTCGCGCTGGCCGAGCGCGTCGCCGCATCCGACATCACCGTGCTGATCAACGGCCCGACGGGCACTGGCAAGGAAGTGCTGGCCCGCGCGATCCACCACAACTCCGCCCGCAAGGACGGGCCGTTCGTGGCGATCAACTGCGCGGCGCTGCCCGAGACTATGCTCGAGGCGATGCTGTTCGGCCACCAGAAGGGCGCGTTCACCGGTGCCTCCTCGGGCGGCCAGGGCTTCTTCCGCGCCGCGCATGGCGGCACCCTGCTGCTCGACGAGATCGCCGAGATGCCGCTTAACCTTCAGGCCAAGCTGCTCCGCGTGCTGCAGGAGCGCGAAGTCGTGCCGATCGGCGGGACCATGCCGGAGAAGGTCGACGTCCGCGTCATCGCCTGCGCCAACCGCGATCTGCAGGGCGAAGTCACCGCCGGCCGCTTCCGCGCCGACTTGTACTATCGCCTCTCGGTCTTCCCGCTCGCCACCCGCGCGCTCGCCGATCGCCCCGGCGACATCGCCGCGCTGTCGGCCGCGATGGTGGTGCGCCACGCCGGCGGCCGCGGCGCGATGCCGTGGATCTCGAACGCCGCGCTCGACGCGCTTCTTGGCCATGACTGGCCCGGCAATGTCCGCGAGCTCGAGAATGTCATCCAGCGCGCGCTGCTGCTCTGCGGCGGCCGCACCATCGATCCCGAGCACCTGATCTTCGACCGCCCCGTGGCGCGCCGTATCGAGGTCGAGACTGCGGGCACGCTGTCGAACATCGTCCAGATCCACGAATTCGCGGCGATCCGCGACGTGCTCGCCGAATGCGGCGGCAGCCGGATCGAGACGGCGAAGCGGCTCGGCATCTCCGAGCGCACCCTGCGCTACCGCCTCGCCAAGGCGCGCGAGCAGGGCGAGAGCATCGACTTCGGTAAGGCGAGGGCTTCGGCATGAGCGGCGTTGACGGTATCGGCGGCGGCGCGATGAGCGTCGATCGGGTCATGGCGCTCCGCGCCCAGATCCTCGAGCGCAACGCCGCGCTCGCCAAGGCCAACGAGACGCCCGCCGGCACGATCACCGGCGCCTCGGGCACCAAGTCGACCAGCTTCACCTCGTCGATGGAAGAGGCGTTCAAGCAGGTCAACCAGTCCCAGGCTCAGGCCGGTGCACTGTCCGAGGCCTATGAACGCGGCGAGACCGTGGACATCGCCAAGGTGATGCTCGCCCGCCAGCAAGCCTCGGTCGGCTTCGAGGCGACCCTGCAGGTCCGCAACAAACTCCTGTCCGCTTACAAGGACATCATGAGCATGCCGGTGTAATCCATGAGCAACGCCCTCACCTCCACCGATGCGCCCCTCCTGCCTGCCTCCGCGGGCCGTTTCGGCGCGCCGCTCGCCCAGATGCGCGGCATCCTCGCCCAGCCCGCCGTGAAGCGCGCGATGCCGCTGATCTTCCTGATCGGCCTGGTCGCCGCCGGCTTCCTCGCCTGGTCGCTGGTCTCGACCCCGCCGCAGCGGATCCTGTTCGCCAACGTGACCGATGCCGACAAGGCGGCGATCACCACCGCACTCGACGGCGCCAGCATCAAGTCGAGCATCGACAGCTCGGGCTCGATCACCGTCGCCGAGGATGATTTCCACAAGGCCCGGATGCTGCTCGCCAGCCAGAACCTGCCCAAGGCAGCGCCTGGCGGCTACCAGATCCTCGACCAGCTCCCGATGGGCGTTTCCCGCGCCGTCGAGGGCGAGCGCCTGCGCCAGGCCCGCGAGACCGAGCTCGCCCGCTCGATCGAGGAGATCGATTCGGTCGCCGAGGCCCGCGTCCACCTCGCCACCCCCGAGGCCAGCGTCTTCGTGCGCGACAAGGCGCAGCCCACCGCTTCGGTGATCCTCAAGCTCCAACCCGGCCGCGCGCTCGGCGACGCGCAGACCCGCGCGATCGTCAACCTCGTCGCCTCGTCGGTCCCCGGCATGGCGCCGGAGGGCGTCACCATCGTCGACCAGATGGGTGCCCTGCTCTCGAAGAAGGGCGGCGACGCCAATTCGGCCAGCGACGCCCGCATCGACTATCAGCGCCGCATCGAGGACAAGTATCGCGAGCAGCTCGTCCAGCTGCTGACCCCGCTGGTCGGCGCAGGCAACTTCACCGCCGAAGTCCAGGCCGATGTCGACCTGGACGAGAACCAGGCGACCCGCGAAAGCTATGACAAGGAAGGCGCCGTCCTCGCCGCCGAGCAGGGCGCCTGGACCGGCTCCAAGGATGGCCAGGCTCCCGGCGGCATTCCCGGCGCGCTCTCCAACACACCGCCGCCCGCCAGCACGATCACCGCGCCCAACGCCCAGCCGACCCCCGGTGCAGCTGCCGCCCCCGGCACCACCACTGCGGCCGGCGCCAGCCAGGCGACGCCGCAGAAGCAGAGCGACAGCTTCACTCGCACCTATGAGACCGGCAAGCAGGTCTCGGTCACCCGCCAGGCCCCGGGCGGCATCAAGCGCCTCTCGGTCGCGGTGCTGCTGCGCGAGGAATCGGGCAAGCCGCGCTCGCAGGTCGAGATCCAGCAGGTCACCCAGCTGGTCCAGGCCGCGGTCGGCTATAATCAGGGCCGCGCCGATCAGGTCACCGTGATCAGCCGCAAGTTCACCACCACTGCCGATGCCGCCGACAAGGGGCCGGCCTGGTATGACGCGCCCTGGGTTCCGCTCGCCGCGCGCAACGCCACTGCGCTGGTCATCGCGCTGCTCGTCCTCTTCCTCGGCGTCCGCCCGCTCACCAAGGCGTTGCTCAAGAAGCGCGAGGAGCCTGCCGGCGCCGGCAACCGTCCGGCGCTGTCGATGAGCGGTCCGTCCGGCGAGGAAGCCGGCCCGGGCGCCCCGCCGGTCTCGATCGACATGCTCGAAAGCGCCGGCAACAGCTATGACGAGCGCGTCGGCCTGGTCCGCGGCTTCACGCGCGACAATCCGGCCCGCGCCGCTCTGGCAGTGCGCGACATGATCAAGGCAGACGCGCAATGAACGCCATCCGCAGCTTCAACGGCGTCGAGCGCGCCGCGGTCCTGATGATGCTGGTCGGTGAGGAGGAGGCTGCCGCCATCCTCCAGAAGCTGGACCCGGAAGAGGTGCGTTCGCTCGGCAAGGCGATGTTCAACGTCGCCGATGTCAGCGAAGCCGAGGTCGAGATCGTCCTCGACGATTTCGTGTTCAAGGCACGCGAGCGCACCGGCGTCACCTTCGATCCTGCGCCCCGGATCGAGAGCATCATGAACAAGGCGCTCGGCCCCGAGCGTGCCTCGGGCGTGCTCGCCCGCGTCATGCCCGCCAGCCAGGCCGCCTCGATCGAATGGCTCGACTGGTTCGAGCCCGAGGAGATCGCCGGGATGATCGAGAACGAGCATCCGCAGATCGCCGCGGTGCTGCTCGCCAATCTCGATCCCGATATCGCCGCCAAGGTTTTCGAGCATCTGCCCGAAGCCGCGCAGCCGCAGATCCTGCGCCGCATCGCGAAGCTCGGCCCGATCCCGCCCGAGGCGATCGAGACCCTCAAGACGATGCTCCAGGGCCGTGCCGGCATGGGCGGCCGCAAGTCGAGCGGCGGACTCCAGCTCGGCGGCACGCGCGAAGCGGCCAAGATCCTGTCCGGCGCCCGCAAGATCACCGAGCAGCGCGTCATGCCCAAGCTCGCCAAGATCGACCGTGAGGTCGCCCGTGCGATCGAGGAGGCGATGTTCGTCTTCGACAACCTGCTCGAGCTGGACGACAAGAACCTGTCGACGCTCATCCGCAACATCGACACCACGATCCTGGTCAAGTCGCTCAAGGGCGTCGAGGAAGAGGTGCGCGAACGCTTCCTGGGCTGCATGTCGAGCCGCGCCGCCGATGGCATCCGCGACGAGATGGAATCGCTTGGGCCCATGAAGATGGCCGATGTCCTCGATGCGCAGAAGGCGATGATCGCCATCGCGCGCGGCCTGGTGAAGGACGGCACGCTGCAGATGCCGTCAAAGGGCGGGGACGACGACTATGTCTGAGTTCGCACCGGGCTTTTCCGGGCGGATCCGCGCCGCCGAACATGTCCTGGCCCGCGCCTTTGGCGACGGGGTCGGCTTCGCGCCGTCGGAGGTCGACCGGATCGGCCGCCGTGTGTTCGAGGAAGCGCCGGCCCAGCCGCGCCACTTCGCGCCCGCCAATCCCCAGGCCAATCCCACCGAAGGCTGGGATCCCTTCGCCGCCGACACGCAGCACCATGTCGAGCCGGGCCCGTTCATCGATCCGATCGCCGCCGCGCATGATGCCGGTTTCGCGGAAGGCCATGCCGCCGCACTGGTAGAGGCCGATGCCGTCCGCGCGCGCGAGACGGCCTTGCTCGATCAGGTCTCGGCCGCGCTCGCCAGCGGTGCCCATTTCGATCGCGATCGCATGGCCGGCCAGCTCCGCCAGACCGTGCTCCACCTGGTCACCAGGCTGGTCGGCGAAGTCGGCGTCGCGCCCGATGTCCTCGCCACCCGGATCAACGCCGCGGTCGACCTGCTCGCCGACAGCGCCGAATCCGCGCTGCTTCGCCTGAATCCCGACGATGTCGCCTTCGTCCAGGGCAAGCTGCCCGCCAGCGTCTTCCCGGTCGGCGATCCGCATGTCCAGCGCGGCGGCTTCGTCATCGAAAGCGCCTCGACCATCGTCGAGGACGGCCCCGATCTGTGGCTCGAACAGCTCGCCCAGGCGATCGACCGCGTGCCGATTCCGCCCGCATGCTGAACCTGTTCGCCGAAGACTATCTGCAGGGGTTGGGCGGCAGCGATTTCGCCCCGCGCCCGCGCATCTCCGGACGCCTGTCCTCCTATGACGGGCTGCTGATGGAGGCGGTCGGCCTCCAGCTTCCCGTCGGCACGGTCTGCGCGATCGGCGATGGCGACAGTCGGGTCGAAGCCGAGGTGATCGGCTTCCGCGCCGGCAAGACCTTGCTGATGAACCTTGGTGGCCCCGCCGCCCTGCTCCCCAACGCCCCGGTCCGCCCGATCGGCGCGCCGGGCGAAGCGGAAGTCGGTGCGGCGATGCTCGGCCGTGTCGTCGATGGCTCGGGCAAGCCGATCGACGGGCTCGGCCCGATCCGCGGCGCGGGTAGCTGGCCGCTCGCCGGCAAGCTCCAGTCGCCCCTGGACCGTGGCCGCGTGCTCCAGCCGCTCGATGTCGGCGTGCGCGCGATCAACGGGCTGCTCACCATCGGCCAGGGCCAGCGTGTCGGCATCATGGCCGGCTCGGGCGTGGGCAAGTCGGTGCTGCTCGGCATGATGGTCCGCGCCGCCCAGGCCGACGTGATCGTCATCGGCCTGATCGGCGAGCGTAGCCGTGAAGTCGCCGATTTCCTCGAGACCAAGGTCGCCGGCGCCGCCCGTGCGCGCTCGGTGGTCGTCGCGGTGCCCGCCAATCATTCGCCGGTGCTCCGCATTCGCGGTGCCTTGCGCGCCACTGCCATTGCCGAGGCGTTCCGCGCCGAGGGCAAGAAGGTGCTGCTTATCATGGATTCGCTCACCCGCGTCGCCCATGCCGGCCGCGAGATCGGCCTGGCGCTGGGCGAGCCGGCATCCGCGCGCGGCTATCCGCCCTCGGCCATCGCGATGCTGCCCAGCCTGATCGAGCGCGCCGGCACCGACGTCCATACCGGCGGATCGATCACTGCGATCTACACGGTGCTGGCGGATGGTGATGACGGCAATGATCCGGTGGTCGATTCGGCCCGCTCGATCCTCGACGGCCATATCGTGCTCAGCCGCGCGCTTGCCGAACGCGGCGTCTATCCCGCGATCGATCTCGGCCCCTCGGTCAGCCGCGTGATGACCGATATCGTGCCCAGGGATCATGTCGCCGCCGCCCGCGTGCTGCGCCGCCATCTCGCGACCTATGAAGAGAATCGCGACCTCGTCCTGATGGGTGCCTATCGCGCCGGCGCCGATCCCGAGATCGACGCGGCGATCGCCTGCCACCCGGCGGTGATGGAATATATCCGCCAGGCATCCGACGAGATCGTCTCGCTGCCCGATGCCGTGACCGAGCTGGTCGGCGTCTTCGGTCATGGCTAGGTCGGTCAAGAAGCTCGACCGGTTGCTCCGCGTCCGTACGCTCCAGCTCGATCTGGTGCGCGCCGACGAGGTTCGTGCGCTCGCCAAGGTCGATCAGGAAGCGAAGCTTCGCGAGCGTATCGCTAACCTCGCCGCGAACGTCGCGCCCGCGCCCAGCGCTTCCGAATCGGCGTCGAGCCTCGCCGCCGCTGCGCATTTCCGCGACCGTCTCCACCAGTCCGCCTTTGCCGCCGACAAGCGGGTCGAAGTCGCCGAGCAGAGCCTGGAAATGGCCCGTGCCGCCACGCGTGAGGCGCGGCGCGACCAGAACGCCATCGAGAAGCTGATTACCCGTGCCGAAGCCGATGCCGCGCTCAAGGCATTGCGCGAGCTCGAGCAGCTTCCGCCCATGGGCAAAAATCGGCACGATATTTGCTGAGTACTCCGTGAACCAGTTTCACGGGGACCAGAAGTTGATCCAGCTCGCCACCGCGCTTCCCACTGTAACCGTAGGGCCCGTCAAGCCGAATGCCGCGATTTCCGCGGATGTGAGCGGCTTTGCGCTGGCCCTGGGAGCGCTGATGCCCAAGATCGCCGCGCCTGTCGCCGCTCCCCAGGGCAAGCCGGGCGAAGCGGCGGTCCTGGTGCCCGGCCGGCAGGATGTTGCCGAGGGCGGCAAGGAATTGCCGGATGCCGTGCTGGGCCTGGAGGGGCGCAGCGAGGAGCAGGCTGGCGCCGAGGCCGATGGCGGCGACAAGGATGCGAGCGCCGAGGACGCGCCACCCCCGCCTTTCGCCTGGTTCGCCACCGCAGCCACGCCGGCAGTCGAACCCGAGGCGCAGGCCGAGGTCGCGTCGGCGGTCACCGTCGAGGGAGGCGGCAAGCGCCATGCCCGGGCCGGGGTTGCGCTGCCGGAAATGCCGGCCGTCGAGGCGCCGACAAAGGCGACCAGTGCCGAGGCGGCCGCCCCGCAGGTCGCCGCGCCGGCGGTGCCGCAAGCGAAGCCGGTGGCCGAAGCGGGTCCCGCCGTGCCTGCGCCGCGCCAGCCCGTAGCCGACGCTGTCGTCGCTTCAGGGCCCTCGCCTGCTACGGGTCCCGCCGTGCAAGCCGCGCGCGCCGTGCCGGTCGATCCCGCCGTCGAAGCTGCCATGGCCACTGCCGTGACGACCACGATTGCGGACGCGGCCGCCGATGCCGGGCCGGTATCCCAGGCTCCGCTGCCCCAGGCCCCGCGCGAGCTGCGCCAGGCCGCGGCAGAGGCGCCGGTAGTGCGGATCACGCTCGACAAGCCGGCGGTGCCGCAGAAGCTGTCGATTGCCGATGTCACACCGGCTGAGGCGCAAGGCGCTGCTATCGCGTCGCCGTCGGTCGCGGATCAGATCTTCGCCGCCTTCGATCGCCCGCGCACGCAGGGCAGTGCGACCGCCGCAGGCGATCCGCAATCCGCGCTTTCCACGCTCGCCGCGCCGACGACCGGTACCCAGACCACTTCCGCTGTTGCAGCCGCCGGTCAGGCACAGGATGCGCCGCTCGACACGCAGCATCAGGAATGGACCGCGAAGATGCTCGATCGGATCGAGGCGCTGCGCGATGCCGCGCCCGTCCGCGAGACCAAGATCAGCCTGATGCCCGAAGGGCTCGGCAAGGTCGATATCGCGATCCGCCAGGACGATGCCGGGCTGCATGTCCAGTTCAGCACCGATACCCAGTCGGCGCGCCAGCTGATCGCCGACGCCCAGCCCAAGCTTGCCGAGATCGCGCAGGAGCGCGGCATCCGTATCGGCTCGACCAGCGTCGATACCAATGCGGCCGGCTCCAATGGCGGCGGCACCGGTACGAACACCGCCAGCTCGCAGATGAATCAGGGCCAGCGCCAGGATGCGCAGCCCCAGCGCAACCAGCCTTCGGCGCCGCTGCCCGGTCAGCGGCGCGAGGCTTCCTCTTCCACCAGTCAGGATGAACGGGTCGCCTGAGGCCCGCGGAGATAGATGATGGCCGATATCAAGGATGCGGGCGCCACCGAGGCGCCGAAGAAGAAAAAGAAGAACCTGCTGCTGCTCGTCGGCCTGCCGGTCGTGCTGCTCGGCGGCGGCGGTGGCGCGGCCTTCTACGGCATGCAGGCGGGCTGGTTCAGCGCTGCGGCGCATGCCGAGGAGAAGGATGAGCCGCATCTCGTGCCCAAGAGCGACGAGAAGCGCGCCTCGATGAAGGAAGGCGGCGAGGGCGGCCATGGCGGTGAAGAGGGCGGCGAGGCCCCTGGCCATGGCGGCAAGCCGACGCCCAAGGGCGAAGGCGGCGATAAGTACGCGTCGAGCTATTATCCGATGGAGAAGGAGTTCACCTCCAACCTCCAGGACAGCGTCCATTTCGTCCAGGTCGGCATCGCGGTGTCGACGCCCTATGACGAGCGCGTCCTCGAGAACATCAAGACGCATGAGATCGCGATTCGCTCGGCGGTGCTGATGGCGCTGGGCGAGACGACCGAGGACGAGGTGTTCACGGCCGAGGGCAAGCGCCACATCCAGGACCGGCTGGCCAAGGCAATCAACGGCGTTTTGAAGGAAAAGGAAGGTTTTGGCGGGGTTAGTAACGTCTACTTTACCAATTTCATCGTTCAGTGAACGGGCATGGTTAACAGCCCTTCACCAGACGGCTCGGCCGATCGGCGGGAACGCCCCCGGACCAGCGCGGAACACGCGCCGGTGCTGGGGACGGCCAACCTGAATCCGTTCGGCGACCTGGTCACGCTGCAGCATCTCAGCGCGCGCCTGGCCAAGTCCCTGAAGGGCAGTTTCGAAGGGCTGCTGCGCAAGGACCTGCGTGCCTGGGCAGAGCCGCTCTCCGTCCAGCGCTTTGCCGACTACAAGGCCGAGCGGGGCGGAATGCTTTCCGCCTGGCAGCCGATGGTGATGGGCAATGCCCGTGCCCGCGCCCAGTTCGTGCTCGAGGCCGGGCTGGTCTTCGAGATGCTCGATGCATTCTTCGGCGGCGACGGTGAAGCACCCAATCCGCTGCCGAATGAGTTCACGCCCGCGGCTGAAGCCCTGGTTGCCCGGCTCGCCCAGTCCAGCGCGCTGCTGCTCGACAAGGCCTGGGAGCCGCTGTCGCGCATCGCCTTCCGGGCCGAGGGCGCATCCAATCTCGCCGCCGCGCCCGATCTCGGCGCCGACGACCCGGTGGTGGTCACGCGCTTCGGCCTCGCGGCCGGCGAGGACCGCCCGCATTTCTTCGACATTCTCTATCCCGTCGCCGCTTTGAAGCCGCATGGCGCCGCGCTGATGGTCAAGGTCCACGGCAACAAGGACGAGGTGGAGCCCGAATGGCGTTCCGGCCTCACCCGCGCGGTGATGGCGGTGACGCTGCCCGTGCGCTCGGTCCTTGCCGAACCGATCATGCCGCTCGGCCGCCTGCTCGAGCTCAAGGAAGGCGACGTCATCCCGATCGATTTCGGCCCCGAGGTTCCGGTGATGGTGGCGAAGCGCCGCCTCGGCACCGGCCTTGTCGGCACCGCCAACGGCCGCGCCGCGGTCCGCCTCACTTCGCTCGAACCGCTCAACGCAGAGGACTTCCAATGAACGACATGACGGCCTCCCTTCAGGTCGATACTGCCGTCGCCGCCAATTTCCGGCTGCTGCAGGATGTCGACGTCAAGCTCACCGTCGAGATCGGTTCGACCCGGCTGACCCTGCGCGAGCTGCTCGCGCTCGGCGAAAGCAGCGTGATCGAGCTCGATCGCGAAGCCAATGAGCTGCTCGACGTGTTCGTCAACGGTACGTTGATCGGCCGCGGCGAAGTGGTCACGGTCGGCGAGAAGTTCGGCGTGCGGATGACCGAGCTGGTCAGCCCGGACAAGCGCGCGGCGCGTTGATCCCATGACCTGGTACATCATCAAGCTGATCGTGCTGCTGCCGCTCGTCTGCGGTCTGCTGGTCGGTTGCCTCTATGCCTGGCGCAAGCTCGAATCGCGCCTGCCCAAGAACCAGACGACCCGGATGGTGCAGCTCAAGGAGACGATGATGCTCTCCCCGGGCCTGCGCCTCGCCGTCATCGAGTTCGAAGGCCAGAAGCTGCTCGTCTCGGTGAGCCGCAGCGGCGTCACCCTGGTGGACAAGCAGCAATGACCCGCGCGATCGTCCATGCCCCCCGCACGATGGGCGGGCGCGCCGCGCTGTTCATCGGCATCCTCGCCTTCCTGGTGCTGTTCGCCTTCCCGGCCTTCGCGCAGGGCGCGGCGCCGGCCGTGCCGACGCCGGTGGCGACTCCGGGCGTGGGCGATGCGGTCGATCGCGCGCTGGGCGATCTGGGTGGCGGCAATGCCCCGCTCAGCCTGTCGCTGCAGGTCCTCATCATCATGGGCCTGCTCACGGTGCTGCCGGGCATCCTGCTGATGATGACCAGCTTCACCCGGATCATCATCGTGCTGGCGCTCCTGCGTCAGGCTCTGGGTCTCCAGCAGACTCCGCCCAACCAGGTGCTGATCGGCCTGGCGATGTTCCTCAGCTTCTTCGTGATGGCGCCGACGCTCAACACGATGAACACGACTGCCATCCAGCCCTATTCCGCCGGCAAGATCGGCGCGACCGAGATGATCTCCAAGTCGGGCGAGGCGCTGCATGGCTTCATGATCAAGCAGACCCGCACCAAGGACGTCACCCTGTTCGCCGGGCTCGCCAAGAGCGGTCCCTATGCCAAGCCGCAGGACGTGCCCTTCTCGGTGCTGCTGCCGGCCTTCGTCACCTCGGAGCTCAAGACTGCCTTCCAGATCGGTTTCCTGATCTTCCTGCCCTTCATCGTCATCGATCTCGTCGTCGCCACCGTGCTGATGGCGCTCGGCATGATGATGATGTCGCCGACGATCATCTCGCTGCCCTTCAAGCTGCTGCTCTTCGTCCTGGTCGACGGCTGGGCGCTGACGATGGGCTCGCTCGCCTCCAGCTTCGTGAGTTAGCACGATGGACGCCGATTACTTCCTCACCATCGGGCGCGAGGCGATGTGGGTGCTGGCGCTCGCCGCCACCCCGATCCTGGTGCCCGCGCTGCTCGCCGGCCTCGTCCTCGGCATGGTCCAGGCCGCAACGTCGATCCAGGAGCAGACGCTCACCTTCGTGCCCAAGCTGATCGTGGTCGGCATCAGCCTGATCATCTTCGGCTCGATGATCCTCGGGCTGCTCGGCGATTTCACCGTCAGCATCTTCGAGCGCATTCCGGATCTGGTGAAGTAACGCCGCCATGCTGATGGGCTTCGGCCTCTCTATCGAGCCGCAGCTCTGGGCCCTGCTGTTCGCCATGGTGCGGATCGGCGCGGCCTTCGTCGCGGCGCCGGTGTTCAGCGCAATGGCGATCCCGCTGCCCGCGCGCATCGCGCTCACCGGCGCGATCGGCGTGCTCGTGCTCAACGTCGCGCACGTCACCCCGCCGGCCGAGATCTTCTCGCTCACCACTTTCCTCGCGATCGCCGCCGAAGCGCTGACCGGGCTGGCGATGGGCTTTGTCCTGCAGGTCGCATTCTCCGCGCCGATGGTGGCCAGCGAAGTCATCTCCATGTCGATGGGCCTGGGCTTCGCCAACACGGTCGATCCCAATAGCGGCCACGCAACCCCGGCGATCGGCACCTTCCTGTCGCTGATGCTCACCCTGATCTTCCTGTCGCTCGACGGGCACCTCGTCCTCGTCGAGCTGGTGGTGCGCAGCTATGACGTCATGCCCCCCGGCGCCTGGATCGCACCCGATCGGCTGCTCGGCATCGCGATGTTCGGCGGCTATACCTTCCTCGCCGGGCTGCTGCTCTCGCTGCCGATCGGCTTCCTGCTGCTCTGCCTCAACCTGATCGTCGGCATGCTCAGCCGCGCCGCGCCGGCGCTCAACCTGTTCGCGGTGGGGCTGCCCGCCAGCCTGCTCTTCGGCGTCGTCGCGATGCTGCTCGCGCTCCCTGCCATGGGGGACTACCTCGTCGTCATCGTCCGCGAATCGCTCACGATGATGCCGCAGCTGGTGCTCGGCTGATGTCGGAGTCCGGCGGCGAAAAGACAGAAGCCCCAACAGCCAAGCGCAAGCGCAAGGCGATAGACGACGGGCAAATACTCAGCTCGAAGGATTTCGGCACCGCGCTGATCGTGCTGCTCGGCTGCAGCTGGATGATGTTCTTCGGCCCCTCGCTGGTACGCGCCTGCAAGGAAGTGATGGTCGGCAGCTTCACCTTCGGGGTTGCCGACGTCGAGGATTTCGAGCCCTGGCGTCCGATCGCCGAGGCGGGCTGGAAGCTCGCCACCCCGATGCTCGCGCTGCTGCTGCTCGCGGTGATCGGCGCGATCCTCAGCCATGCCGGGCTGGCCGGCATCCGCTGGAACTCCAAGCTGTTCGCGCCCAAGGCCTCGCGGATCAACCCGGCTTCCGGCCTTGCGCGGATCTTCGGTCCCAATGGCTGGATCGAGCTCGGCAAGGGCCTGCTCAAGGTCGTGCTGCTCGGCAGCATCGGCACCTGGCTGCTCTGGTCGATGACGCGCCGCTCGCTCGGCCTGGTCGAGGCGGACCTGCACGGCGCGATCGGGGCGATGGGCGGCGAGTTCCTCACCCTGCTCTTCGTCATGGCCGGTGGACTGCTGCTGATCGCCGGCGTCGACCTGCCGATCCAGATCCTGCGCCACATGGCCAAGCTGCGCATGACCAAGCAGGAAGTCCGCGACGAGCACAAGGAGAGCGAAGGCTCGCCCGAGGCCAAGGCGGCCCAGCGCCAGCGCCAGCGCCAGATCCTCAAGGGAGGCTTCCGCAAGGCAGTGGCCACCGCAAACGTGGTCATCACCAACCCGACCCATTTCGCGGTGGCCTTGCGCTATGAACAGGGCAAGGACCAGGTGCCGGTGCTCGTCGCCAAGGGCCGCGGAGCTACCGCGCTGGCGATCCGCGAGCTCGCCGGCGAGCTCGACGTGCCGATCCTCGAAATCCCGCAGCTCGCCCGCGCCGTCTATTACACCAGCAAGGAAAACCAGGAGATCCGCGACGATCTCTACATGGCGGTCGCCACCGTGCTCGCCTTCGTCTTCCAGCTCAGCAAGCGGGCCAATGCGGTGATGCCGCCGGTCACCGTGCCCGACACCGCACTTTTCGACGAAAACGGCCGCAAACAGGCACGCGCGCACTAAAATCGGCGCGGCACCGGCCGTTTACCGGGGGAGAGGTAGACATGACCACGACAACGGCCACCACTGCGACTCCGACGCCTTCGATCGCCACCACCCTTGGTACGGGATCGGGGATCGACATCACCGCGCTGGTCAATTCGCTGGTCACCAACGCGTTCACCAACAAGAACGCGATGCTCACCCAGAAGAATGACGCGCTGACCGCGCAGATTTCGCAGATCAGCACGATCAAGAGCAATATCAGCGACTTCTCGGCGGCGCTCACTTCGCTGACCGGCTCGGGCTCGCTGTCGACCCAGCCGACCAGCTCGAACACCGGCATCCTCAACATCACCCGGCTGCCCGGCGCCGACCTGTCGGGGCTCAGCGCCACCGTCGAGGTACGCCAGCTCGCCCAGGGCCAGGTGACCAGCTCGCAGCTCTTCTCGGGCGGCAGCGCGACGGCGATCGGCACCGGCACGCTCACGCTCAGCTTCGGCACCGCCACCGTCACCGACGGCGCGATGACCGATTTCACCCAGGGTCCCGCTGCCTCGATCGACATCACGGTCGGCTCGGGCAATTCGACGCTCAAGGGCATCGCCGACGCGATCAACGCCAAGAAGGCGGGTGTCACCGCCTCGATCCTCAGCGACAACAATGGCGCGCGGCTGGTGCTGAAGAGCGCGACCGGCGCGTCGCAGGCCTTCACGCTGAGCGGCACCGGCGACCTGTCGGCGCTCAATGTCGGCGTCGGCGCGAGTTCGTCGGTCAATCAGGTCGCGCAGGACGCTCGCGTCGCGATGGACGGCGTCGAGGCGAAATACCCGACCAACAGCATCTCGGGCCTGATCCCCGGCGCGCGGCTCGATCTCGTCGCGGCGCAGGTCGGCACCAAGGTGGCGATCGGCGCCGCCACGCCCACCGCGGCGATCAGCCAGGCGGTCACCAACTTCGTCGACACCTATAACCAGGTGCTGAAGTCGGTGCAGGACGCCACCGATCCGATCACCGGCCCCTTGCGCACCGATCCGGCGGCGAAGGACCTGCTGCGCCAGCTCAAGAGCCTGTCGCTCGCCGAGCTGGTGCCGGGCGCCACCGACGATGTGCCGCACAAGCTCGCCGATATCGGCGTGAAGACCAATCGCGACGGCACGCTCTCGGTCGACAGCGCGCGCCTGTCCAAGGTGCTGTCCACCTATCCCGACGATGTCGAGGCGATCTTCGCGGAAGGCGCGGGGATCAGCAAGGCGCTGTCCAGCCTGGTCGCCACCGCGATCGGCAGCAGCACGCCGGGCAAGGAGACGGGGCTCACGTCGAGCAACAAGACCTACACCAAGCAGATGGACAAGCTCTCCGAGCAACAGGACAAGGTCGTCACCGATACCGCCAACATGCGCGATCGGATGACGCAGCAATTCGCCGCGATGGATGCCAAGGTCGCTGCCTACAAGTCGACCCAGAGCTTCCTGACGCAGCAGATCGCCGCTTGGAACAGCAGCGGCAGCTGATGCGCTACGCCTCGGCCCTCGCCGCCAACCCCGCGGAAACCTATCGCCAGATCGACATCGTCGGCCGTGCCGCCGGTGGCGATCCGCACGCGCTGGTCGGCCTGCTCTACGAGGAAGGCGTCGCCGCGCTGCGCACGGCCGCCTGGGCGGTCGAGCGTGGCAATTATGCCGTGCGCGGCGAGCGGGTCGCGCGGGCGACGGCGATCCTGTTCGCGCTCGAGGCCGGGCTCGATTTCGAGAAGGGCGGCGATGTCTCGAAGACGCTCGCCACCTTTTATCACGGCCTGCGCGGCCAGATCCTGCAGGCCGCCGTCGGTACCGATCCCGCACCGTTCCGCGACGCGGCGAACAGCCTCGACGAGATCGCCCGCGCCTGGAGCAGCCTGAAGACCGGCCCGGCGGCCTAGGGGCTCCGACACGCAACCCTTTCAGTTCCCCGGCGAACGCCGGGGCCCAGGGTTTCTCTGCCGTATCGCTCTGTTGCCCTGGGCCCCGGCGTTCGCCGGGGAACCGCCAGCCTAACCGCAGAATCCTGAATGCGGGCCGTCCTAGGCCGCCCCCCAGCGCGCCAGCACATCCTCCACGCTTTCGTCCACCGGCGGCAGTGCCTCGGCGGGCGTCGCCGAGAAGCGCGGCGTCGGCACGGGCTGCACGCCGCCGTCCCGCGCCGCGAAGGTGCCGCGCGCGCGGTTCTGCGGATGGAGCGGTGCCTCGGTCAGCGACAGCACCGGTGTCACGCAGCCATCGCCGCTCTCGAACAGCGCCGCCCATTCGTCGCGCCCCCGCGAAGCAAAGGCGGCGGCGAGGACTTCGGTCAGCGCCGGCCAGGCGGCGCGGTCATATGGGTCGAACCGGTCCGCCGCGATCCCCAGCCCGGCGCACAACGCGCGGAAGGCCTGGGGCTCGAGCGCACCGACCGCGACATGGCGGCCATCGGCACAGGCATAGCAGCGATAATAGGGCGCGCCGCCATCGACCATGTTGGCGGTGCGGGCATCGACCCAGCGGCCCGAGGCGTGGAGCGCATAATAGAGCGACATCATCGATGCCACGCCGTCGATCTGCGATGCCTCGATCACCTGGCCGCGCCCGGTGGCCTGGGCGGCGAGGATGCCGGAGACCAGCCCGAGCGCGAGATACAGCGCGCCGCCGGCATATTCGCCGATCAGGTTGAGCGGCGGCACCGGCGCGGCGGCCGGGCCGATCGCATGGAGCGCGCCGGACAAGGCAAGGTGGTTGATGTCGTTGCCGGGCGTGCCGGCAAGCGGTCCCTCGCGGCCCCAGCCGCTGGTGCGGGCATAGACCAGCCGGGGATTGAGCGCGAGGCAGCGCGCCGGATCGAGGCCGATCTGCTCGGCCACGCCGGGGCGATAGCCCTCGATCACCCCGTCGGCCTCGGCAATCAGCGACAGCGCCTGCTCGCGCCCCGCCGCCTGGCTGAGGTCGAGCAGTACCTGCGATCGGCCGCGATAGAGCGGCGCGGCCACGGCGCTGCCCTCGCTGCCCGGCCGGCGGATCCGGATCACGTCGCAGCCCAGGTCGGCAAGCAGCATGCCGGCGAACAGCACCGTGCCCGGCATATCGAGTTCGACGATGCGCAGCCCCGCCAGCGGACCGTGCGTTGCTGCGACCATTTGGCTCCCCCATGCGCGATTCTGCCGATGCATAGCCGCAGCCCGCACCTCAGGTCCACGCTGGCGCTTGCCGAGCCTTTGGGCTAGCGGGAAGCCATGTCGGCACCTCATATCGTCGCATTGGGCGGCACCCTGCGACCCGAATCCGCCACCGGACGCCTGCTCGCGGCCACGCTCGCCAAGGCCGAGGCGCGCGGCGCCCGCACCACCTTGCTCACCGGCGAGGCGATCGCCTTTCCGCATTACGAGCCGGGCAATGTCGAGGGCAATCCGGCGGTGATGCGCTATCTCGAGGCGCTGCGCTCGGCCGATGCGGTGATCGTCGGCTCGCCCGGCTATCACGGCACGCTTTCGGGCCTGGTCAAGACCGCGCTCGATTATGTCGAGGCGATGAGCAAGGACGATCGCCCCTATTTCGACGGGCTGCCGGTCGGCCTGATCGCCACCGCGGCAGGCTGGCAGGCGGCGGTCTCGACGCTGCAGGCGCTCCGCACCATCACCCATGCGCTGCGTGGCTGGCCGACGCCGATGGGCCTGGCGATCAACACGATCGAGCCGGGCGACGCGCTCGACAAGTGCAGCGCCCCGATGGACGTGATGGTCGGCCAGATCTTCAGCTTCCTCGATCGCTGATCGGGCTGGTTGCGCGCCGCTTAACTGTTTCGTGATTGTTGCAGCGCTATGCTGCCGGCCATGGACGAGGCTTCGGCACAGGAAGGCATTGGCAATCGCCGACGTGCCACGCGCACCATTCTGGCGGTCGACGACAGCCGGACCAACCTGCATGTCCTCGCGCATCGGCTCGGCCAGCTCGGCTATCTCGTCGTGCTGGCGGACAGCGGCACCCAGGCGCTCGAGCTGATCTCGGCACGCGGTTTCGACATGGTGCTGGTCGATCGGGTGATGCCCGAAGTCTCCGGCCTGCACGTGCTGCAGGAGATCCGCGGCACGCGTGACACGTCGGACCTGCCGGTGATCGTCGTCACCAGCCAGGACGATCCCGCCGGCGCGGTCGAGGCGCTGCAGGCCGGCGCCGACGATTATCTCGCCAAGCCCTACAGCTTCGAGGAGCTGGCCGCCCGTATCGAGCGCACGATGGCGCGTTCGGACCGGATGGAAGAGCTCAAGCGGTCGAACCTGGCGCTCGATGCCCGCATCGCCGCGCGCGCGATCGAACTGGGCGAGGCACGCGGCGAGCTTGCCGCCGCCCGCGCAGAGCTGGATCGCCTCCAGCGCGCCTGAGCGCCTAGCGTTCGAACCAGTGCCGGCGGAGGAAATAGCCGGTGATCAGCACCGCGACCGCCACGCACAGCGCCACCACGCCCCAGAACGCCCAAGGCTCATGCGCCCAGGGAATGCCGGCCACGTTCATGCCGAGCAGGCCGGTGATGAAGGTGAGCGGCAGGAACACCATCGCCACTACCGCGATCATCAGCGAGCGCTGGTCGATCAGTTCCGAACGCAGGTCGGTCAGCGTCTCGTGCGTCAGCGCGGCGCGCTCGCGGATGCTCTCCAGCTCTTCCGCCATGCGCGCGGCCCGGTCGGCGGCGGCGGCGAGGTGGAGCCGGTCGTCCTCGGCCAGCCATTCCACCGGCAGGCCCGCGAGTTTCTCCAGCGCGGCGCGCTGCGGATAGAGGAAGCGGCGCAGCCCGATCGCCTTCACCCGGGTCTCGTTGACCAGCCGGCGCAGGTCGAAGGCGCGGTGGCGGGAGATCTGCTCCTCGCAATCGTCGAGCGAATCGCCCAGCTCGGCGACCATCGGGTCCAGCTCCTCGGTGATCGCCTGGGCGATCGCGGCGATCAGGTCGCCCGGATCGAGGACCTTGCCGTCCTCGACCAGCTTGCGCACCGGCTGGACCGCGTTGAGCTGCTTGCGCGAGACCGAGAAGACGCAGCCGCCATGCGCGTACATCCGGATCGAGGCGAGCGGATCGGAGGTGTCGAGCGCGTCGGAGGACATGCCGCGCAGGTTGATCAGCGCCGCCGGGCCGAACAGGTCGCAGCGCGGGCGCGTCTCCATCGCGGTCAGCGCTTCGATCACCGGCTGGGCGAGCTTGGCCTCGCCGCTCAGCCAGAGCTGGGCGCGCTCGTCATTGGTATTGAGATGGATCCAGCTCAGCGCGGCATCCTTGCCCAGCGCTTCCTTCAGGATGGGCTGCTCCACCTTCCCGTCATGGACGATATAGGCAAAGCCGCTCATGCGCCGGGCTCCAGCCAGATCGAGAGCCCGGGGCCGGGCACTTCGGGTGGGGTGGAGCAGGCGATGCGCGGCGCATCGGCGCGGGCGCGGTTCAGGATGGCAGTCGGCACGCCGGGAAAATGGTACACCCGCTCGGCCTGCGCAAGCGCGCGCGCCTGGCGCAATGTCAGATCGTCGGGGTCGTCCGAGGCAAGCGTGATGCGCACCAGCCGGGCATCTTCCGGCGCCCGCATGCGCGCAACCACGTCGCTGCCGAGTCCTTCCGCCAGCGCCGCGCCGATCGCGCGGCGGCGGTCGGCGATGTCGGGAAAGCGTGCGCGCAGCTCCGTGCGCGCCGCATGGAGCGCCTTTGCGGTCTCGCCCAGGTCGGCGGGAAGCTCGGCCTCCAGCTTCTGGCGCAGCGCCGCGGCGAGCCCGGCCGAGACGCCGCCGGTGCCGATCGCCACCAGCACCGGATCGCGTTCGACGATCGCGGGCAGGGTGAAGTCGCACAGGTCCGGGCGGTCGACGGTGTTCACGAGCACGCCGCGAGAACGCAGCCGCGCGACAATCGGTTCGGGCTCGTCCGTCGCGACGATCGCCAGCGAGGCCTGCGCCGCCTCGTCGACGATCTCGGCGCCCGCGCGTTCGAGCAGCCGGCGCTTGGCCTCCGCCGCCTCGCCGCTGCCGATCAGGATCACCGGCCGCCCTGCCAGCTTCACGAAGATCGGCAGGGCGGTCAGCGTCATCTTACTTCAGCCAGTCCGGAACCTGTTCTTCGCCCATGATCGTCTCGGCGGTGATCCGCCCCGCGACCAGTTCGAATCGCTCCCCCGACACCAGCACCTCGGGCACCAGCGCGCGGCTGTTGTAGGTGCTCGCCATGGTCGCGCCATAGGCGCCGGCGCTCTGCAGCACCGCCAGGTCGCCGCTCTTCAGTGCGTCGATCTCGCGATTCTTCAGGAACACGTCGCTGCTCTCGCACACCGGGCCGCAGACATTGGCGACCATGGTCTCGCCGCTCGGCGTCACCGAGGCAAAGCCATGATAGGCGTCGTACAGCGCGACGCGCTGCAGGTCGTTCATCGCCGCGTCGACCACCACCCAGGGATTGGTCACGCCCGGCTTCACCCACAGCACTTCGGTGAGCAGCACGCCGGCATTGGCCGAGATGTGGCGGCCGGGCTCGAACATCAGCTCGACATCCCAGTCCTTCGTCACCCGCGCGACCATCTCGCCGAACGCTGCCGAGGTCGGCGGCACGTCCTCCGGCTTGTAGGCCACGCCCAGGCCGCCGCCCAGGTCGACATGGGTGATCGTGTGGCCGGCGGCGCGCAGCTCGGCGACGAGCTTGCCGACGCGCTCGAACGCGGCTTCCAGCGGCGCCAGGCTGAGCAGCTGGCTGCCGATATGCACGGCGACGCCGCGCAGGTTGATGCCTTCCAGCTTGGCCAGACGGTCGAAGATCGCCGGGGCCTGGTCGATCGGCAGGCCGAACTTGTTCTCGGCCTTGCCGGTCGAGATCTTCTCGTGCGTGCCGGCATCGACGTCCGGGTTCACGCGCAGCGCCGCCGGCGCGACCATGCCCTTGGCATGCGCGATCTCGGCAAGGACGACGCCTTCTTCCTCGAGTTCGAGGTTGAACTGGCCGATCCCGGCGTCGAGCGCCTGGTGGAGCTCCTTGCGGGTCTTGCCGACGCCGGAGAACACCACGTCGTTCGCCGGGATGCCGGCCGCGAGCGCACGCGACAGCTCGCCGCCCGAGACGACATCGGCGCCGAAGCCCTCATTGGCGAGCAGGCGCAGCACCGCGAGGTTCGGATTGGCCTTCACCGCGAAGGCGACATGGTGCCGACCGACCGGCTCCAGCCCCTTGCGGAAGGCGCGGGCGGCCTCGCGAAAGGCCTCGGTCGAATAGACATAGACGGGGGTGCCGATTGCTTCGGCGATGCGGGCGAGCGGAACATTCTCGGCGTGCAGGGTGCCGCCGATCACTTCGAAATGAGACACGGGAAAACTTCCTATTGGGCTTAGCGCGGCGGTAGGTCGTAGGCGTCGCTGCGCCGCTGGTCCGAACTCTGGATAAGGTCGTCGCTACGTGCCGGGCGCGTCTGGACGGGCGGGTTAAGCAGGTCTCCGGGCGACGGCGTCGCAGTCGCGCCATAGGGCGCTGCCGGCAGCGACGCCGTCGCCGCGGGTTTGAGCGCCGAACGGTTGCCGCAGCTCGCCAGGGCAAGTCCGCCCACCAGGGCCAGGGTCAGCAGCACCAGTCGCTTCATCACGCTTCCTCCTCGCGGCTCTTGCGCGCCGCCGCGATGGCTTCCCGTACGCGCTTCGGCGAAGTGCCGCCAAAGCTCGTCCGGCTCGATACCGAGGCATCGACGCTCAGAACGTCATATACGCGTTCATCGATCCGTGCGTCGATTTCCTTGAGTTGGGTGATCGATAGCTGATCGAGACGGATGCTTGCCGCTTCCGCTGCCGCCACCGCGCGTCCGGTGATGTGGTGTGCCTCGCGGAATGGGATGCCGCCTTCGCGCACCAGCCAGTCGGCCAGGTCGGTGGCGGTCGAGAAACCGGCCTCGGCGGCGGCGCGCATCCGGTCGAGCCGGAAAGTCGCACTTTCCACCATGCCGGTCATCGCCGCGATGCTGAGGCCGAGCAGGTCATGCGCCTCGAACACCGGCGGCTTGTCGTCCTGCATGTCCTTCGAATAGGCGAGCGGCAGGCCCTTCATCGTGATCATCAGCGAGACGAGCGCGCCGGTGATTCGGCCGCTGTGCCCGCGCACCAGTTCGGCGGCGTCGGGATTGCGCTTCTGCGGCATGATCGAGCTGCCGGTCGACCATTGATCGCTCAGCGACACGAAGCCGAAGGGCTGGCTTGCCCAGATCACGAACTCCTCGGCCAGGCGGCTGAGATGCAGCGCTGCCTGTGACGCGGCAGTGAGATACTCGATCGCGAAGTCGCGGTCGGAAACCGAATCGAGCGAATTGCGCGTCGGCCCGTCAAAGCCGAGCGCCTTTGCCGTCGCTTCGCGGTCGAGGTTGAAGCCGGTGCCGGCCAGCGCCGCCGAGCCGAGCGGGCAGAGATTGAGGCGCGCACGAGCATCGCGAAGCCGCGAGCGGTCGCGCGCGAACATCTCGAAATAGGCCATCAGATGATGGCCGAGCGTCACCGGCTGGGCCACCTGGAGATGGGTGAAGCCCGGCATCACGCTGTCGGCATGTTCCTCCGCACGCGCCAGCAGCGCATCCTGCAGCGCGCCCAGTGCCGCCTCGGCCTGGTCGACCGCGTCGCGCACCCACAGGCGGAAATCGGTCGCCACCTGGTCGTTGCGCGAGCGGGCGGTGTGCAGGCGGCCCGCGGTCGGGCCGATCTTCTGCGCCAGCCGCGATTCGGCGAGCATGTGGATGTCTTCGAGCGCCAGGTCCTCGGGCACGCCCTCGGCTTCGAAATCGGCCGCGACTTCGCTCAGGCCCGCGTGGATCGCCGCTGCGTCCTCGGCCGCGACGATTCCCTGCGCACCCAGCATGGTCACATGAGCCTGGCTCCCGCGCAGATCCTGGCGCCACATCCGCTTGTCGAAGGGAATGGATGCGTTAATCTCGCGCATGACTGCAGACGGGCCTTCGGCGAAGCGCCCACCCCACATGGCATTGGAGCTGTCCTTGCGCTCGGCTATCTCACTTCTCCTGCTCGGCACCCTGATGATCGCGGGGTGCGATAAGCGCTCCGGGCCCGGAAGCCAAGCAAACGAAACTATCTCCGCGGCTAATGCGGCATCGGATGCGGCGCCGGCCGCTGCCGTCGCCGACAAGGGGCAGCTCGATCGCAGCCACAAGGGCGAGGCCGCGCCGGACTTCGCGTTCGTCGATCCGGCAGGCAAGAAGGTCACGCTGGCCGCGTTCAAGGGCAAGCCGGTGCTCCTCAACCTCTGGGCGACCTGGTGCATTCCCTGCCGCGCCGAGATGCCGACGCTCGACACGCTCGCCGGGCAAAAGGGCGATGCGCTGCCGGTGATCACCTTGAGCCAGGACATGAAGGGCCGCGAGTTGGTCGATCCCTATTTCGCCAAGGCGGGGTTCAAGAACCTCAAGCCCTGGACCGATCCCGACATGGCGTTCAGCCTCGGCATGAACGCCAACCTGCCTACCACCATCCTCTATGATTCGGCCGGCAAGGAAGTCTGGCGCCTGTCGGGCGAGATGGACTGGGCGGGTGCCAAGGCGGCGGCCCTGCTCGCCGAGGCGCGCTAGGATTGCCCCTCCCCGCTTCCCCGGCGAAAGCCGGGGCCCAGGGTTTCTCTGCCGTATCGCTTTTGGTTCTGGCCCCCGGCTTTCGCCGGGGAAACCAAACGGCATGCTGCACCTTGCAATGTAGGATTTCGCCTGCTCGGCTCGAGCGCCCGGCTCCCCGGGCCGTCGCTCTTTGACGCTGTAGGAAAGATAGGATCAGCCGCGCGCAACGATCGTGCGAGATGTGGCGCTTTCCCGAGGAAATAGGGAAAATAGCGGCCCGCAAAATCCGCTTTGGCCTGTACTTCGTGTACTTTGGCGAGTCGGGCCGGCCCCTGATGTAGGGGGCTTGTGCCCCGCGCCATTCTCGGGAACACTCCCCGAAATGACAGGCGAACCTACCGTCGGGCGCGACCTCCAGGGGCCGCGCATCGTCACGCTTCCCGCCCGGCCCGAGCCGATCCGCGTGCATGCCGATGAAACGGCGATCGTCGTGATCGACATGCAGAACGCCTATGCCTCGCCCGGCGGCTATGTCGACCAGGCCGGCTTCGACATCTCCGGTTCGGCCGGGACGATCGGCAAGATCGCCGCGGTGCTCGATACCGCCCGCGCCGCCGGCATGCCGGTCATCTATCTGCAGAATGGCTGGGATGCCGATTATGTCGAGGCGGGCGGCCCCGGCTCGCCCAACTGGCACAAGTCCAATGCACTGAAGGCGATGCGCGCCCGGCCCGAGCTCAGCGGCAAGCTGCTGGCGCGCGGTACCTGGGATTATGAGCTGGTCGATGCGCTGGCGCCGAAGCCCGGCGACATCCGCCTCCACAAGACCCGCTACAGCGCCTTCTTCAACTCGCAGCTCGATTCGACGCTGCGCGCGCGCGGCATCCGCAACATCGTCTTCGTCGGCATCGCCACCAATGTCTGCGTCGAGAGCACGCTGCGCGACGGCTTCCACCTCGAATATTTCGGGGTGATGCTCGAGGACGCGACGCATCATCTCGGCCCGCCGATGATGCAGGAAGCCACGGTCTACAATGTCGAGAAGTTCTTCGGCTGGGTCTCCACCACCGCCGATTTCTGCGGCAGCTTCGGCCAATTGCCCCGGGAGTAAGCAATGCCCTTCGAACCGATCAACCCGCCCCAGTTCCCTACCCCGATCGCGCCCTATTCGGCCGGGGCGAAGGCGGGCAACACCGTCTATGTCTCGGGCGTGCTGGCGCTCGGCGAGGGGGGTATCGTCCTCCATGTCGGCGATGCCGCGGGCCAGACCCGGCACATCCTCGAAGTCATTAAGACCACGCTCGAGGCGGCCGGCGCGACGCTGGAGGACGTGGCGATGAACCACATCTTCCTCAAGGATTTCGCCGATTACCCCGTCTTCAACCAGATCTATGCCGAGTATTTCCCCGGCGCCAAGCCAGCGCGCTATTGCATCAAGGCGGATCTGGTGAAGCCCGATTGCCTGGTCGAGATCGCCTCGGTGGCGCATATCGGCTGATGCCCGAGGCGGCGGGCCTTTACTATGAGGAACATGGCAGCGGACCGCCGCTGATCCTCTCCGCCGGCATGGGCGGTTCCGGCAATTACTGGCGGCCCAACCTGCCCGCGCTTGCCGAGCATTACCGCCTTATTCTCTACGATCATCGCGGCACCGCCCGCTCGGACCGGACGGTCACCCCGCGGCTGGAAAGCATCGGCGACGATATCCGGCTGCTGATGGACGAACTCGGGATCGAGAAGGCCTCGATCCTCGGCCATGCGATCGGCGGCATGGGCGGACTGAGCCTGGCGCTCGACACGCCGGAGCGGGTCGACAGGCTGGTGGTGGTCAATGGCTGGGGCCGGCTCGATCCCTACACCAGGCGCTGCTTCGATGCCCGGCTGGCGCTGCTGCGCGCCTATGGCGCCGGCAAATATGTCGATGCCCAGCCGATCTTTCTGTTCCCGCCGCAGTGGATCTCCGAGAATAGCGACCGGCTGGACGAAGAGGCCAGGCACCATGTCGCCGGCTTCCCGGTCGAGATGGTCGAGGCGCGCATCCTCGAAGCGCTCGCGTTCGACCTGATCGGCCGGCTGGAAGCGACGCCGCTCGAGACGCCGGTGCTGCTGCTCGCCAGCGACGATGATGCGCTGGTCCCGCCAGCCTGCTCGCAAGTGCTTGCGCAAGCCATTCCGGGGGCGCAACTTGTCCGGATGCCCTGGGGAGGGCACGCCTGCAACGTTACCGATCCGACGGGCTTCGAGGCCCGCGTGCGCGCATTTCTGGGGAGCTAATCACATGGAAGTCGGCGTCTTCGTTCCCATCAACAACAATGGCTGGCTGATCAGCGAGAACGCGCCCCAGTACATGCCGAGCTTCGACATGAACAAGGCGATCGCCCTGAAGGCCGAGGAGCATGGCCTCGATTTCCTGCTCTCGATGATCAAGCTGCGCGGGTTCGGCGGCAAGACTGAGTTCTGGGAATATGGGCTGGAGAGCTTCACGCTGATGGCCGGGCTCGCCGCGGTCACCGAGAAGATCAAGATCTACGCCACCTGCCCGACGCTGATCATCCCGCCAGCCTTTGCCGCGCGCATGTGCAACACGATCGATTCGATCAGCCATGGCCGCTTTGGTTTGAACCTGATCACCGGCTGGCAGCGCCCCGAATATAGCCAGATGGGTCTCTGGCCGGGCGACGAGCATTTCCGCAACCGCTACCAGATGCTCGACGAGTACGCCCAGATCCTGCGCGAGCTGTGGGAGACCGGGCGTAGCGACCTGAAGGGCGAATATTACCAGATGGACGATTGCCTCGTCCGCCCCACGCCGCAGGGCGAGATGAAGATCATCTGCGCCGGCTCGTCGGACGAGGGTCTCGCCTTCTCGGCGAAATGGGCGGACTATGCCTTCTGCCTCGGCAAGGGCGTCAACACGCCCAAGGCCTTCGCCTTCAACAATGAGCGACTGGCGGAGGCGACCGCCAAGACCGGGCGCGACGTGAAGGTGTTCGTGCTGATCATGGTGATCGCCGACGAGACCGACGAGGCGGCGATGGCCAAGTGGCAGTCGTACCGCGACGGCCTGGATATCGATGCGGTACGCTGGCTGATCGACCAGGGCGCGGCCGACAAGAACAATCCGACGACCAATGTCCGCCAGCTCGCCGCGCCTGAGGGAGCGGTGAACATCAACATGGGGACGCTGGTCGGCAGCTATGAAAGCGTCGCGCGGATGCTCGACGAGATGGCGGAAGTGCCCAACACCGGGGGCGTGCTGCTGACCTTCGACGATTTCCTCGAGGGCGTCGAGAATTTCGGCACGCGCATCCAGCCGCTGATGAAGAGCCGGCAGAAGGGCTGATCGGCGCAGCTTTTCCGGGGGCGGATCGTTTCGGGGGTGGGTTTTCTCGAAGTCGGAGAGCAAGCATGAAGAAGCTGACTTCCCTCGCCGCAATGGCGATACTCCTGGCCCCGGCGCTTGCCGAGGCGCAGCAGCACCGTCCGGGCGGCGATCGCCCTGGCCAATCAGGCCAGCGCCCGCCTTCGGGAGGCAATCATGGCGGCCCCGGTGGACCGGGTGGTCCTGGCCGGCCCAATCCCGGGCATCCGGGAACTCGTCCGCCCGCGCCGCGCCCGCCGGTGGTGCGTCCGCCTTCGCCGCGTCCGCCGGTCGCTCGCCCGCCGCACCGTCCCGGTGCAGGCCGCCCGCCCCAGTTCCGGCCGATCCACCGTCCGCCCTTCCGCTATCCGCCGGGCTATCGCTACCAGCGCTGGTCGATCGGCGGGCTGCTGCCGCTGCTCTTCCTGTCGAACAACTATTATTATGACAGCTGGTACGATCTCGGCCTCGGCGCGCCGCCCCCGGGCTATCGCTGGGTGCGCTACGGTCCGGACCTGCTGCTGGTGAACATCCGCACCCGCCGCGTCGTCGACGTGATCCGCGGCGCCTTCTACTGACCTGAAACGAAAAGGGGCGGCCCGGACAATCCGGACCGCCCCCCTTTCCGATGCCGCGTGAACGCGTCGCGGATCAGAAGCGGATCGAGAGGCCACCGGTGAAGCTCTGGCGCTTGGTGCCGGAGAACTCAACCGTATAGCCGCCCTGCACGCGCACGCCCGGCGTGACGT
This sequence comes from Sphingomonas sp. NIBR02145, assembly GCF_027359115.1. NCBI lineage: Bacteria > Pseudomonadati > Pseudomonadota > Alphaproteobacteria > Sphingomonadales > Sphingomonadaceae > Sphingomonas > Sphingomonas sp. NIBR02145. Next base: position 3,539,496 of record NZ_CP114791.1, read on the forward strand.
CCAGCCCAAGCCCCAGTGCGGCCCGGCCCGCGGTCGCTTTCCGCTCGACGCCAAAGGCGTACAAGCCCTCGGTCGTGTCCTGCAGCCCGCCCCAGGCGGACAGCGAGCCGCTGCCGAGCCGCTGCTGCACACCGAGTTCGGCATAGGGCGTGATCCCGACGCCGCCGGCCTGGAAGCTGCCCGAAACGGCGAGCGACGCGCGTCCGAACAGGCTGTTCTTGTTGAGCCGCGCGACGTTGAGCGCGAAGCCGTTGCCGCCCTGCTCGCTCAGCCCCTCGCGTCCGGCATGGATGTAGATCAGGTCGGCCCGCGGCGTGATCGCGAGCTTGCCGAAACGCAGGCGGTAATCGACGCCGCCTGCAGCCAGCCAGCTCTTGAGATTGTAGCTCGACTTCACCGCAGTCGGCGCGGCGAGCAGCTGGCGCTTCGTTTCCGCCGTGCCGCTGCTGAGTGCAGCGACGCCGTGCAGTCCGAACCCGCCCAGTCGCGCATCGGCGAAGATGCCGCCCGAGAGCTGATCCCAATCGGTACGCGCGCCGAGCCAGGCCATGGTCTGCCGGCTGCTGCCGCCGCCGAAGAAGGCGCCAACCTGGATATCCTCGTCAAGGCCATAGCCGAACCCACCCTGGAAACCGTGGCTCGAGCCATGAGTCTTCACGGCGCCCGTGTAGGAATCGCCGCCCACATCCGCAGTGCCGCCGGTGAAGCGGCCAAAGGCGAAGAAGCCGCGGCGCCCGGCATTGGCGGCGCTGTCCGCCGATACGCTGTCGAACAGCGACAGGCTGTTCTCGATGCCGAGCTGGATGACCGAGGCATAGGCTTCCGGTGTCAGCTGGGCAAAGGCCTGCTCATTCACGCTGCCAGTAGCGCTGACCAGCGCCGGCAGCGCCGCCGTATAGGTCTGCACGCTCTTGCCTGCGCCCAGCGTGGCATTGGCGTAGGCGATGCTCGCGCGAGTGTTGAGTGGATAGGTGTCGCTGTTCTGGAACTCGCTCTGGAGCTGCAGCCGGTTGCCGTTGACGACAACGAAGCCGAAGATGTCGTTCGACTTGTTGATCGTCGTGAAGCGGCCGGTGATGCCGCCCTGCGCAACCACCAGGTCGAGCCGTGCGCCAGGTGCGTTGCGGAGCGTGCCGGTGATGTCGATCCCGGCGCCATTGGCGATAACCAGCTTGCCCGAGATGTTGAGCAGGTCGCTCGCCGTCGGCGAGAGCTCGAGCAGCAGGTTCGAGCCGCTGAAGAAATGGACGTCGCCATTCACCGTCATCGTGCCCGGCGATGCGCCCGGTGAGAGGGTGCCCTCGACCAGGATGTTGCCGTTCACCGTGCCGGCGGTGCCGAAAGTAGCGCCACGGGCGATCAGGACGCCGCTGGTCGCGGTGATCACGCTGCCCGCCTGTCCGATCAGCCGTCCTCCGGTGAGGGTGATCGCGGCCCAGCTGCTGGTGCCGGTGGTCGAGATCACGCCGCCATCGACGTTGAGCGCCTCGAAGCCGGTATAGGCGTTGGGATCGAGCAGCGTCGGTGCCGCATAGGTGCCGCTGGTGTTGAAGATCAGCGTGTCGGTGCCATCCCCACCGTTCCGCGCGCCGGTGATCGTGCCCGCGCCCGAGATGGTCAGGAAGTCATGGCCCGCGCCCAGGTCGAGATTGCCTTCGATCCGGCCGGATACGGTTACGATGTCACGGTTCGCGCCACCGGCCACGTTGGCGGTTAGGGTGTTGCCCGCCGTCACGTTGAACACACCGCCATCGATGCCGACGCCGTTGGCGAAGCTGGCATTCTGGTCGATCCTCAGCTCGCCCGAGATGCCGCCCGACGCTTCCAGCCGCTCGAAACCGGTCTGATGTACGGAGCTGAGCAGGCGAACCGTATTGTCGGCCTGGTGCAGCACGAGCGTGTCATTGCCCGCGCCGCCATCCACGCCGCCGGCCACGGTCGCGCCGGCGCCCAGCGTGAAGCGATTGTCCGCCCCGTCGAAGGTCACGCCGGTCGCGGTGCTGAGTCGGGTGTTGGCGCCCAGTTCGAAATTGCCGCCGGTCACGGTCACCGAATCGAAGCTGTAGTCGCCGCCGGTGAGCGCAAGCGATCCGGCGCCCTCGGAGATCAGCTTCTCGAACGAGACGATCTGCGATGCCACCACGGTGCGGCTGTCCGCCATGCCGGATTGGACGCGCAGCGTGTCATTGCCCGCGCCGCCATCGACCCTGCCCTGGAACTTCACGCCGGCCGCGATGATGAGCTCGTTGTCGGTGTTGCCGGTGAAGTTCACCCGCTGGTTGGCGCCCAGGTCTCCAGCCAGCGTCAGCGGCGCTGTGCCGGCGATATTCGCCACTTCGAAGCCGAACATGCCGGCGATCGACGAGGCGCCGTCGAGCGTCAGGTTGAGCGTGTCGGTGCCCGCGCCGCCATCGAGCGCACCCTGGAGCAGGCCCGACAGATGCATGGTCAGGCTGTCGTCCCCACCGCCCAGCGACACGCCGCCGGTCAGTCTGCCGTCGATCGTGACCGACTGGCTGCTGTCGTCGCCGATCACATTGGCAACCGAGCCGTTGGTGCCGGAAAGCACCAGGTTCGCGCTCTCGAGGATCTCGAGATTGTGATAGGTCTGGCCCTGGTCGAGGTTCACCGTCAGCGTGCCCGGCCCATAGACGCCGAACGAATTGAAGTTGGTGACCGAGCCCGGGATGCTGCCGTTCGCGCCGGCGAGGTTGAAGATGAAGGTGTTGTTGCCCGCGCCGCCGTCGATCGTGCCGGTGACGGTGCTGCCCGAACGGGCGATGTAGCGGTCGTCGCCGTCGCCCAGCAGCACGTCGCCGTGGATCGTGCCGGCATTGTTCACCGTATCGTCACCGCCGCCGAGATTGACCGAACCGTTCAGCGTGGCGCCCGCGGCAAGGCCGAGCCTGTCGACCTGCGCATTGCCGAGTACCGGCGCGGCGAGCGTCGCGCCGCCGGCGATGTTCAGGGTGCCGCCTTCGAGCAGAACCTGCTGATAGGTCGCGTCCCTGTCGACCACCAAGGCGCCCGTGCCCGAAGTCGAGAGTTGCTGGAAATTGGTGAAGGTGCCGGCAGTACTCAGGTTGCGGCTGTTGTTGGCATCGAGCTCGAAAGCGAGCGTGTTGGTGCCGCCACCACCATCGACCGGGCTGCCGACCGTGCCGGTGCCGTGCAGCGTCAGGCGATTGTCGCCGGCGCCGAAGTGCACGCCTTCCGACGAGGTGAGCGAGGCCCCGGTGCCGATGGAGAGGTTGCCCTCCACCTGCGCGGTCTGGAAATGATAGGCTTCGCCCTGGAGCGCGAGCGTGCCTGCACCACCGGCCACCAGCTTTTCGAACGAAGTGAGCTGCCCTGCCACGATCGTGCGGTTGTTCGCCGCGCCGGTGTTGATCTCCAGCGTGTCGGTGCCATCGCCGCCATTGGCGCTGCCTTCGAACACAGCGCCGGTGCCGATGATGAAGTGGCTGTCCGCGCCGTCGAAGTTCATCTGCTGGCCCGCGCCGAGATGCCCGGTGAGCGTCAGCGGCGCGACGCCCGCGGCATTGACGATCTCGAAGCCGAACAGGTCGTTGATCGACGCGGCTCCGGTCAGGTTGAGGTTGAGCGTGTCGGTGCCCGAGCCGCCGTCCAGTGCGCCGCGCAGTACGCCGGAAAGCGCGATCGACAGCGTATCGTCACCCCCGCCCAGCGACACGCCGCCGGTGAAGTCGGCATCCTGGATCGTCACCGCCTGCGCGGTGTCGTCGCCCTTGATCAGGTCGACCGTGCCGGTTCCGTCGAGCAGGGTGAGGTTGGCCTGCTCCCACAGTTCGATCGTCTCATAATTGCGGTCGAGGCCGAGGGTGAGGGTACCGGGGCCATAAGCGCCGAACGACTCGAAATTGGTGAAGCCGCCGGGGATGGAGCCGCTGTTGCCGTGCATCCGGAAGACGAACGTGTCGGTACCGTCGCCGCCGTCGATCGCGCCGGTGACCAGGCCGCCGCCAAGTGCCTCATAGCGGTCGTTGCCGGCGCCAAGGTTCAGGTTGCCATGGATGGTGCCGGAGTTGACGACATTGTCATCGCCGTCGCCCATGTCGACGTCGAAGCCGATGGTACCGGTGTTGACGAGCGTATCGCCCCCGCCGCCGAGTGCGACGCCACCGGTGATCGTGCCATTGTTGGTCAGCGATTCGACGCTGTCCGCACCGGCATTGTCGAAGGTGTATCCCGTGCTGCCCGAGGCTGAACCGATCGTGTCGCCGGCATCGATCCGCAGCGCGATGTCGCTCAGGCGCATCGACATCTGGTCGATCGAGCCGAAGAGCGAGACCGTGCCGGTGCCAAAGCTGTTCTGCAGTTTGGTCAGCCCCTCGAAGTTGCGGAACTGGCTCATGTCGAGCTTCTTGGCATCGCTGCCGGTCAGATCGACTGCGATCCCGTCGATGCCGTCGCCGCCATCGACGCTGCCGATGATCTGGGCGCCTGAGCCCGTGACGTAGTAGTCATGGTCACCGCCGAGATTGAGGTCGCCGTTGAGCGTGCCGTAGTTGGCGAAGGAATCCCCGAGATCGCCGAGGTGGATGTTGCCGATGATCGTGCCGCTATTGGTGATCAGATCGGTGGAGTTCCGGGTGTGGATCGCACCGGCGATCGTGTACTCGCCATCGTCCAGCAGGCGCGCGGTTGCCAGGAAGTCTTCCTCGCCAAGCGTGTAGCCCGCGCCGCCGCGGATCGTGCCACGATTGTCGAGGGTGAAGGTCGCTTCCAGGTCGTTGCCACCATCGACGCCGATCGCGACGCCTTCGGCGCCGACTTCGATCGTGCCCAGGTTGACGACGTTGGCATTCGCCCCTGCGGTTGCCGCGCCGAAATCGAACAGCGCGCCATAGGAGATCGTGGTGCCGAACTCGTCGTCCCTGACCGCGCCCGAGCCGCCGCTGATCGTGCCGCGATTGGTCAGCGAGGCGGCGGTACGCGGACGCGGGCCGTCGGTACCAGTGGCAAAACGAACGCCGCCGCTGGCCGCGTTGGTACCGCGGATCAGGCTGTCGTTGACCACTTCCATCTTGTGTCCGGACAGCAGCAGGCCCGAATAGCCCTGGCCCGTGGCTTCGAGCGTGCCGCTATTGGTCACCCGCATCAGATAATTGGTGCCGAGGCCGTAAGACATGCGGCTCTGCACCGCGAGCGCGTACTGGGCGTCACCAGTGGGGCCGACATGGCCCGTGGTGCGAATCGTGCCCGAATTGACGATGTCGCCCATCAGTTCGGTCGTCGCCTGGTTCTCGAACAGAACCAGCGCGGCCGATTCATAGGCGCTGCTGTTCTCGATCAGGCCGGTGTTGGTGAACTGGAAGGTCGATCCGGGCCCCTTGGCAAAGGCATTGACCAGAACCGCGAGCGAGGTCTCCGTTCGGATCGAGCCTTCGTTGCGGAAGCTGGACAGGGTTTCCGCGTAGACGCCCCTCTCCTCGCTGGACCGGATGTTACCTCGATTGACGAAGTCGATATTGTTGCCGACGCCCTCGATATCGCGGATCCAGACACCGAAGCCGTCGGTGTCGATATTGGCGCTGTTCACCACGGTGCCGTCACCAATGGCCATCAGGCCATTGCCGAGCGTCTCCGCGCTCGCGACGGTGACAACCGTATCCGCACCATTCGCCTCGATGCCGTGCATCTCGAAATTGATGATGCCGGGCTGGCTCAGGATGGCGTTGCTGGCGGTGTAGGTCGCCGAGGCGCCGAACGACTTGCCATAGCCGTCGATCCCATAGCCGCCGTCGATCTGGCCGTTCACCCCATTGGTGGCGCCGGTGTAGAGGAACATGCTCTCGCCGTCGGCGAACTGGACGTCGCCTTCGATCGTCCCCGAATTGACTAGGACGTCGGTCGCGTAGCCGGTGCCCTGATAGGCGAGCTTATCGGTCGGAGCGAGGGATCCCGTCAGGGGGATGTATCGCGTGCCACCGACGATCACGCCCGCCTGCGAGCCGCCATTGGCGAACTGCCTGATCGCGTTGCGGGTGACCAGCACCTGGCCCTCGTTGCGGATCGTGGCATCGACCACCGATTCGAGCCGGCCGACATTCTCGATATAATTCGCGCCCTCGCTGGCGAGCACCGCGTTGCCGCTGGCAAGCACGATGCCGAGACCGCCACTCGCCACGCCGCTGCGCGTGCTGTTCTCGGTGAGCGTATTGTAGAGCTTGCCGCCGATCAGCTCGACGCCGACACCGCCGGCGGTCGTACCGCCATTCACCGAACCCACTGTGATCTTGGTCGAATTGAAGACTCGTCCGCTGCTCTGGATCAGCCGGACGTCCCCCATCTCCGGGTCGGTCGAGGCGATAGTGGTGTTCGCTTCCAGGAAGATGTCGGCGGATCCACCGGCGATGCCGAGGCCCTGCTGGAAGCGCACGCGGGCGCTGTCGATGAGCCGGAGCTCCTGGGCATAGGCAACATCGACAAGACCGGTATCCGAGCGTCGCCCGTCCATGTCGGCGGCGATCACGACTGTAAGCAGCGCGTCGCCATCGCCGCCCTGCTGGGCCAGGGTGGAGCCCGGCTCCACATAGATGGCCTTCTGATCGGTTGCGGCGGCACCGCCCTGGTCCTGGGCATCGAGGCTGGCGCCGACGAAGATCGTGCCGTCACCGGCAAGCCGCACCGGCTCGTGATTGAGCTTCATCTTGGCATTGGCGCCGGGCGGATCCGAACGCGAGCGATTCTCGAGGCGCAGTTCCGTGTCGTTTCCCGAGGCTTCATAGACGATACCGCCATCGAACGGGGTGCCGTCCGCCGTGACGAATTGCCTGCCCGTGCCGCTCGCCGGCGTGGTGAAGACCAGATTTGCGGTCCGGCTACCGGTAGCGCGCAGCCACAGGGTGTCGAGGCCGCCGGCATCGGTGAGCGTGCCGGTTACGAGGCCGCTCAGGTCGAGCACACCGGTATCCGCGTTGACTCGGCCGATATCGGCAACGACCCGGTCGTCGCCGGTGCCCAGATGCACTTCGCGCGGGGCCTGGCCTTCCTCGAGAATCATCGGTTCGGTGCTCTGGGCGTGCGCGGTCCCGGCCAGGATGAGCGGCAGCAATGCGCTGCCCAGGAGGAGCCCCGCGCGACCCTGAAACCGGCGCGCGGACGTGCGATTCTTCAAGCTGTGGGTCGATTTCACGAGATAAGCCCCTCTTTACTGGTTCGGATGGCCGGGCGCGGACGCGGCTCGGCGGTGTTTCCGGTGGGGGCTCGGGCGCGATGCGGCCCGCATTTTGCGACATAGGCGGCTATCCAGAAGACCAAGTCGGTCATTCCGGCGGGTTTTGCGACGAGCAGGCCAAAAGTCAGTTCAGCATATGCAAGATGCCGGCAGAATGGTGTGCCGAATCTTGCCAAGGGTGCCTGAAGTATTCTGAAGCTTGGCTATGGATGTATGAGAAGAATGAATAGCCTTCTCGACGGAATCGCCAAAATATCCTTGAGGATTATTTGCCCGTCTCGGATTTATTCTGATGATTGCGGAAGATTGCATTCGCTTCCGTCGGCACCGATGCCATCGGATGTGGAGCGCATTCTCGCGCAAGATCTTCATTCAGAAGGAAAATTGGATGCCCCGTGAGGATTCGAACCTCAATTGACGGAGTCAGAGTCCGTAGTCTTACCTTTAGACGACGGGGCATCACGCGGCATCACTGCCGGCAGGCGGGGCGCAATACGGTGCTGATCCGGCGCTGTCAACGGGCCCGGTACAGTCGGCTTCTTGCTCCCGCCTCCGCTCTCCGCTAGCCTCGCTTTCAAGCACCGGCGGCAGAAAAGCCGTGACGGAACAGAACATAAGCGAGTGATATGATGGGGGATGGCACTGCCAAGATGCCCCGCGGCCGTGGTTCCGGAAAAATCCGGAGGGCACCGCCGCCGATGGAGCGGCCCCGGGAACGCCCGGTGCGCGGCCGACCGGGAGAAGCGCGCCACTATGCGGCGCTCGACCTCGGCACCAATAATTGCCGGCTGCTGATCGCGCGTCCGCAGGGGGCGGGTTTCGCGGTGGTAGATGCCTTTTCGCGGATCGTCCGGCTGGGCGAGGGGCTCGCCACCAGCGGCAAGCTTTCCGATGCCGCGATCGAACGTACGATCGCGGCGCTGCGCATCTGCGCCGAGAAGCTCAAGCGCCGCCATGTGATCCTGGCCCGATCGGTGGCGACCGAGGCGTGCCGCCAGGCTTCGAACGGATCGGCGTTCATCGAGCGGGTCTACCGCGAGACGGGCATCGCGCTCGACATCATCACTGCCGAGGAAGAGGCGCGGCTTGCCGTGCTCGGCTGCCATGCGCTGCTCGAGCCCGGCGATGGCCCGGCGCTGGTGTTCGACATCGGCGGCGGCTCGACCGAGCTGGTGCTGGTCGATTCGCGCGGCGGCGACGTGCCCCGCATCCTCGACTGGCACAGCGCGCCTTGGGGCGTCGTCTCGCTTACCGAGGCATCGGGCAGCGCCGAGACCGCCGAAGACCGGGCCGCGCTCTATGCGAGCATGCGGGCGCGGGTGGCGGAGAGCTTCGCGCCCTTCGCCAGCCGCCTTCGCACCCCGCGCGGCACCCGGCGGCTGCTGGGTACCTCCGGCACCGTCACCACGCTTGCCAGCGTGCATCTGGGGCTTGCGGCCTATGATCGCTCGGTGGTCGACGGCCTGATCGTGCCCGCGCCGGCGATGCGCGAAGTGAGCCAGCGAATCTCGGGCATGAGCATGGCCGAGCGCAGCCAGGTGCCGTGCATCGGATCGGAACGCGCCGATCTGGTCGTCGCCGGCTGCGCGATTCTCGAAACGATCCTCGACCTTTGGCCCGCAGAGCGGCTAGGGATCGCCGACCGCGGCATTCGCGAGGGAATCCTCCGCCGCCTGATCAACGGGAGAATCTTGTGAGCAGAGGCGGCGGACGCGGCCATACCCGCGTGCTGACTGCGCGCAAGCGCACCGCGCAATCGACCCGCTGGCTCGAACGCCAGCTCAACGATCCGTACGTCAAGCGCGCCAAGGCCGAGGGCTATCGCAGCCGCGCGGCCTACAAGCTGATCGAGCTCGACGAGAAGTTCGGGTTCCTCAAGGGCAAGAAGCGGGTGCTCGACCTCGGCATCGCGCCGGGCGGCTGGACCCAGGTGGTGCGGCGGCGCCTGCCCAAGGCGCCGGTGGTCGGCATCGACCTGCTGCCCGTCGATCCGATCGATGGCGCGATCATCCTCCAGATGGACTTCATGGACGATGCCGCGCCCGACCGGCTGATCGAGGAACTGGGCGGCAATCCCGACCTCATCATCTCGGACATGGCGGCCAACACCGTCGGCCATCCGCAGACCGACGCGCTGCGGACCATGGGCCTGGTCGAGGCCGCGTTCGACTTCGCGATCCAGGTGCTCGAGCCGGGCGGCGATTTCGTCGCCAAGGTGTTTGCCGGTGGTGCCGATTCGCAGTTCGTCGCCGCGATGAAGCGCAGCTTCGCCACCGTGAAGCACGCCAAGCCGCCGTCGAGCCGCAAGGGGTCGGTCGAGTGGTTCGTGGTGGCGCAGGGCTTCAAGGGGCGGAAGGCGGAGCCGGACGGGGCGTGAAACTGTCCGGCCGCAAGCGTGAGGACGTCACGATCCATGGCATTCGGCTGAAGGTCCGCCCTGGAACGCAGCCTCTGCCCAGCCCTTTGATCGCGGCCTATGTTACGGCTTTCTCGGTTGCCGCCGAGCCGCGTGAAGCGGTGGTAAAGAGTGTCCGCGCGCTTCAGGCCATGGGCTATGATTTCGAAGATGTGTTGCCCGAAGGCCTGATGCTGCCACTGGCCGGCTGGGGTGAATATGTTGCCCAAGCGTGGCCTGAATTCAGCGAAGAATTCCCTTCTCAGGACGAGATCGCCGCGCACCTCGCGGAAGACGGGGTAGCGTTCAGCCCCTTCGCCGGCTTCGACCGGGAATAGCCAAACAAAGCAAAAGGGCCGGAGTTGCCCCCGGCCCTTCTCTATCTCTTGCCCGTCGCGGCAAAGCCACGCCGTCGATCGGGCGATGCCCGCCGGCCGGCATGCGGCTTGTCCTCGGCCAGCTTGCGCTGGCCTCGGGCCGCATGCTCAGCCGTCGTAGTCGCCGCCCAGATTCTGGTTGCGCGGCGGGGCAGCGGCGGTGAGGCGGAGCGCCTCGGCCGACGCGGCGATCGAGCCGACTTCGTCCGGTGCTTCCTCGTCGTCGATCTGGACGCGCTGCAGGCTCGACACCACGGCTTCTTCCAGGTGCGTCGGGCGCACGGTCTCTTCGGCGATTTCGCGCAGCGCGACGACCGGGTTTTTATCGCGGTCGCGATCGAGGGTCAGCTCGGCGCCGCCCGAGATCTGGCGGGCACGCTGCGCCGCGAACAGCACGAGATCGAAACGGTTGGGAACCTTGTCGACGCAATCTTCGACAGTGACGCGCGCCATCTACGCTTCCTTGAAAAACGGAGTGTCCGGGAAAGGCGGCGATCTAGGGCCCGGCTGTGGAAAAGTCAAGAAAATGGGCTTGCGGCCCCGGCTGCCGAACCGAATCGGGTGCGGCGCGTTGGGAACGCTGTCGCAACGTTCAGTGGAACCGCATGGAAGCGCTCGCCCCCCTTGCCCCCGTCCCGCCGCTCCCGCATCACGGCCCGATGGAATTTTCCCAGCCGAGCTTCGAGGTCGAGGGCAACCGGCTGACGCTGCTGCCCGACGGCCCCGAGCGGCTGGAAGCGCTGCTCGACCTGATGCGCCGCGCCGAACGGTCGCTGCGCGTGCTCTACTACATCTATGTCGATGACGAGGCCGGTGCCGCAGTGCGCCAGGCGCTGATCGACGCGGCGGCGCGCGGCGTGAAGGTCAGCCTTATCGTCGACGGGCTGGGCAGCGAGCATGCCCAGAGCCGGCGCTTCTTCGACCCGCTGCACGAGGCGGGGGTGGAGGTGTGCCGCTTCGTGCCGCGCTGGGGGCGGCGCTACCTGCTGCGCAACCACCAGAAGCTGGCGCTGGCCGACGAGGAGCGGGTGATCGTCGGCGGGTTCAACATCGAGGACAGCTATTTCGGCACGATCGCCGAGGAAGCATGGCGCGACCTCGGCCTGCTGGTCGAGGGGCCGGCGGCGCGGCGGCTGGTCGGCTATTTCGATTCGCTGTCGAACTGGGCCAGGCAGCCGCGGCCGTCGCTGCGCCGGCTCGGCCGCACCTTGCGTGCCTGGAGCGAGCCTGAGGGCAAGACCCGCTGGCTGCTCGGCGGGCCGATGCGGCGGCTCTCGCCCTGGGCGCGGGTGGTCAAGCGCGACATGGAGCAGGCCAGGTCGATCGACATCATCGCCGCCTATTTCGCCCCCAATCCGGCGATGCTCCGCCGGCTCGACCGGGCGGGCAAGCGCGGCGAGGTGCGGCTGGTGCTGCCCTCCAAGCTCGATCACGGCGCGGCGATCTGGGCGGCGCGCTTCACCTATGCTGGCCTGCTGCGCAAGCGCGTGCAGATCTACGAGTATCAGCCGACCAAGCTGCACGCGAAGCTGTTCCTGATCGACGACGTGGTGAACATCGGCTCGGCCAATTTCGACATCCGCTCGATGTTCCTCAACCTCGAGCTGATGTTCCGGATCGAGGACAGGGCGTTCGCTGCCTATATCCGCGGCTTCATCGACGGCGAGATCGCGCAGTCGGAGCGGATCACCCCCGAGCTCTACAAGGCGCGCACCGGCCCCTGGATGCGGATCAAGCAGGCGGCGGCGTATTTCGTGATGGCGGTGCTTGATTATAACGTCACGCGGCGGCTGAACTTCGGCGCCAAGGGCACTCGCCTCAATCCTTGACGGTCTCCATCGCGACATAGGTGGAGGTGCTGGCGACGTGCGGCAGGCTGGAGATCTTCTCGCCGAGCACGATCCGATATCGGCGGATATCGGCGGTGCGGACCTTGAGCAGATAGTCGAAATTGCTCGCCAGCATGTGGCATTCCTCGACCTCGGGGATGCGGCGGACGGCGGCGTTGAACTCCTGCAGCGCTTTTTCGCGGGTATCGGCCAGCTTCACCTCGGTGAAGGCGATATGATCGAGCCCCAGTCTTGCCGGATCGATGATCGCGCGGAAGCCGCGGATCACGCCGCTGTCGGTCAGCCTCTTCAGGCGAACCTGCGCCGGGGTCTTGGACAGGCCCATGCGTTTGGCGAGTTCGGTGACCGTCATTCGGCCATCTTCGGCCAGAGCGGCGAGGATCTTGCGGTCGAAATCGTCCAATTCGACTGCGAGGGCGGGTTTTTTCATGATTTCCGCCTAGCAGATGTGCGATAATATGGCGATCCCGCCTGCGAAGTGGCGCGGATAAGTCGGATCGACCTGCGCGAAGCGATTATATTGTGCCTATGACCCAGCCCGCGCCCTTCGCTGCCTTTGCTCCACCCGTCCGCGAGCCGACTCCGCTCCGCCAGGCGATCACCGCCGCCTATCGGCGTGATGAGGCCGAGGCGCTGGCCCCGCTGATCGCGGCGGCGACGCTTGATGAGGGCACCCGCGCCGCGATCCGTGCAACCGCTACGCAGCTCGTCACCGGGCTGCGCGCCCGCAAGCGCAGCGGCGCGGTCGAATCGCTGGTCCAGGAATATGCGCTGTCGAGCGAGGAGGGTGTGGCGCTGATGTGCCTGGCCGAGGCGCTCCTGCGCATCCCCGACGACGCCACCCGTGACGCGCTGATCCGCGACAAGCTGGCCGATGGCGACTGGCGCGCGCATCTCGGCGGCAAGTCGCTGTTCGTCAACGCGGCGACCTGGGCGCTGGTGGTGACGGGCAAGCTGGTCGACAGCGCCGATGATCGCGGGCTGGGCGCCGCGCTGATGCGGGTGGTCGCGCGCGCCGGCGAGCCGGTGATCCGCAAGGCGATCGACCTGGCGATGCGGATGATGGGCGAGCAGTTCGTTACCGGCGAGACGATCGCCGAGGCATTGAAGCGCGCGCGGCACGAAGAGGCCAAGGGCTTCCGCTACAGCTATGACATGCTTGGCGAGGCAGCGACGACCGGCGCGGACGCAGAGCGCTATTACCGCGATTACGAGAATGCCATCCATGCGATCGGCAAGGCGTCCGCCGGGCGCGGCATCTATGAAGGACCGGGCATCTCGATCAAGCTGTCGGCACTGCATCCGCGCTACAGCCGCGCCCAGGCCGACCGGGTGATGAGCGAGCTGCTGCCCCGGGTGAAGACGCTGGCAGCGCTGGCGCGCCACTACGATATCGGCCTCAACATCGATGCCGAGGAAGCCGACCGGCTGGAGCTGTCGCTCGACTTGCTCGAGAGCCTGGCGCTCGATCCGGACCTGGCCAATTGGGATGGGCTCGGCTTCGTCGTCCAGGCCTATGGCAAGCGCTGCCCCTTCGTGCTCGACTGGATCATCGAACTGGCCGGCCGCGCGCACCGCCGGATCATGGTGCGCCTGGTCAAGGGCGCCTATTGGGATGCGGAGATCAAGCGCGCCCAGGTCGACGGGCTTCACGGCTTCCCGATCTATACCCGCAAGCTCCACACCGACGTCGCCTATGTCGCGTGCGCCCGCAAGCTGCTGGCGGCGACCGACCGGGTGTTCCCGCAATTCGCCACCCATAATGCCCAGACTCTGGCGACGATCTACCAGCTCGCCGGCCCGGACTTCGCGGTCGGCAAGTACGAGTTCCAGTGCCTGCACGGCATGGGTGAACCGCTTTACGAGCAGGTGGTGGGTAGCGCGAAGCTCAACCGGCCGTGCCGCATCTATGCGCCGGTCGGCACGCATGAGACCTTGCTTGCCTATCTGGTGCGCCGCCTGCTGGAGAATGGCGCCAACTCCTCCTTCGTGAACCGGATCGCGGATCCGGAGATCCCGGTTTCCGAGCTTGTCGCCGATCCGGTCGAGCAGGTGCTGGCGATGGCGAAGCCGGGTGCGCCGCACGACCAGATCGCGCTGCCGCATGCGCTCTATCCCGATCGCCGTAACTCGGACGGGCTCGACCTGAGCGATGAAGATGCGCTGGCGGCGCTGAGCGAGGCGCTGCGCGAGAGCGCCGCGATCGACTGGCGTTCGGCGCCGGCAGATGGCCTGGGCACGAAACGCACGGTGCTGAACCCGGCCGATCATCGCGACGAAGTCGGCGTGGTGGTCGAGGCCTCGCCCGAGGCTGCGACGGCCGCGGTCGCACGCGCGGCTGCGTCGGACTGGGCGTCCACCCCGGTCGCCGAGCGTGCCGCGATGCTCGAGCGTGCCGCCGATGCGATGCAGGCGCGGATGCCGGTGCTGCTCGGGCTGATCGTGCGCGAGGCGGGCAAGTCGCTGCCCAATGCGATCGCCGAAGTGCGCGAGGCGATCGATTTCCTGCGCTATTATGCGGCGCAGGCTCGGGCAACCTTCGGGGCCGGGCAAGTGCCGCTGGGTCCGGTGGTCTGCATCAGCCCGTGGAACTTCCCGCTGGCGATCTTCACCGGCCAGGTTGCCGCGGCGCTGGTCGCGGGCAATCCGGTGCTCGCCAAGCCGGCCGAGGAGACGCCGCTGATCGCCGCCCAGGCGGTGGCGCTGCTCCATGACGCGGGCGTGCCGGCGGATGCGCTGCAGCTCGTGCCGGGCGACGGTCCGATCGGCGCGGCTTTGGTCGGCGCGGCGGAGGCGGCGGGGGTGATGTTCACCGGCTCGACCGAAGTCGCCCGGCTGATCCAGCGCCAGCTCGCTACCCGCCTGTCGCCCGCCGGCAAGCCGATCCCGCTGGTCGCCGAGACGGGCGGGCAGAATGCGATGATCGTCGACAGCTCCGCGCTGGCCGAGCAGGTGGTGGCGGACGTCATCGCCTCGGCGTTTGACAGCGCCGGCCAGCGTTGTTCTGCGCTGCGCATCCTGTGCCTGCAGGAGGAAGTCGCCGATCGCACGCTGGCGATGCTCAAGGGCGCGCTCAAGGAACTGCGCATCGGGCGGACCGATGCGCTCAATGTCGATACCGGCCCGGTGATCACTGCCGAGGCGCGCGGCAATATCGAGAACCACATTGCGCAGATGCGGTCGCGCGGCCATCGGATCGAACAGCAGGACCTGCCGGCTGCCGCGGGGCATGGCACCTTCGTGCCGCCGACGATCATCGAGATCGATGCCATCGCCGATGTCGAGCGCGAAGTGTTCGGTCCGGTGTTGCACGTGCTGCGCTACGCCCGTGATGATCTGGGCGAACTGATCGATGCGATCAACGCGACCGGCTATGGCCTGACCTTCGGCCTGCACACCCGGCTCGACGAGACCGTTGCCGAAGTCACCGCACGGGTGAAGGCGGGCAATCTCTATGTGAACCGCAATGTGATCGGCGCGATCGTCGGCGTGCAGCCGTTCGGCGGGCGCGGGCTTTCGGGCACCGGGCCCAAGGCAGGCGGGCCGCTCTATCTGGGGCGGATGGTCGCGGATGCGCCGGTCGCGGTCGAATCGACCAGTGCGGCGCCGACGCTGCTCGCCGGGTTCATCGGCTGGCTCGATGCGCAGGGCGAGGACAGGGCGGCGGCGACCGCGCGGCGCTACGGCGCGGAATCGGCGCTGGGGCTGGAGCGCGAGCTGCCAGGGCCGGTGGGCGAGCGCAACCTCTATGCACTCCATCCGCGTGGCCGGGTGCTGCTGCGGGCGGAGACGCCGGCGGGGTTGTACGAGCAGATGGCGGCGGTGCTGGCGACCGGCAATCGCGGCACGATTGAGGGCGTGCCGCTGCCGCAAGGCCTGCCGGCGGATGTCGCCGCTGCCTTTGCGCCAGATGCCGCCGAGCCGCTTGCCGCTGCGCTGGTCGAGGGTGAGGCCGGGCCGCTGGCCGCCGAGCTGGCCGGGCGCGAGGGACCGATCGTCTCGCTCTTCGCGGCCGGTGCCTCGGGCTATCCGCTCGACCTGCTGCTCGAGGAAGTGTCGATCTCGATCAACACCACCGCGGCCGGCGGCAATGCCAGCCTGATGACGATCGGTTGATCGACGGGCGGCTGACGCGCGGGCTTGATCGGCGGGGCGGCGGACCCGCATAGGAAGGGCGATGAAGAAGGTCGCGCCCCGCTCCGCCGCCCGCCCGGTCTCGCACCAGGGCATGAAGCTGATCCCTGGCGGCAGCTTCATGATGGGATCGGAGCAATTCTACGAGGAGGAGCGCCCGCTCCGCCGGGTGCGGGTGGACAGCTTCTGGATCGATGCGACGCCGGTCACCAACGCGCAGTTTGCCGCGTTCATCGACGCGACCGGATACCGGACCTTTGTCGAGAAGGCTCCCGATCCGAAGGACTATCCGGGGATGGACCCGGCGCTGGCGGTGCCGGGTTCGCTGGTCTTCCAGCGCACGCCCCAGCCGGTATCGCTCGACGATCATGGCCAGTGGTGGGCGTTCGTGCCCGGTGCCGACTGGCGGCATCCGACCGGTCCGGACAGCAGCATCGCGGGGATCGAGGACCATCCGGTCGTCCATGTCGCGTTCGAGGATGCCGATGCCTATGCCAAATGGGCGGGCAAGGCGCTGCCGACCGAGGCCGAATGGGAGTTCGCGGCGCGCGGCGGGCTGGTCGACAAGGAATATGCCTGGGGCGACGAGCTGGCGCCGGGCGGCGCGATCCTCGCCAATTACTGGCAGGGCATGTTCCCCTTCGCGACGCTCAAGCCCGACGACCAGTATCGCACGACGGCGGCCGGCAGCTTCCCGCCCAATGGCTATGGCCTTTCCGACATGATCGGCAATGTCTGGGAGTGGACGCGCGACTGGTATGGCGCGCCGCAGCCGGGCAAGGGCAGCTGCTGCGAGGCGGTGAACCCGCGCGGCGCCACGATCGGCGACAGTTTCGAGTCGCATGCGCCGGGAGCGAAGATCGGGCGGCGGGTGCTCAAGGGCGGCTCGCATCTGTGCGCGGTCAATTATTGCCAGCGCTACCGGCCGGCGGCGCGCCATCCCCAGCAGATCGATAGCGCGACCAGCCATATCGGCTTTCGCTGCGTCTCGCGGAAAGTCTAGGCCACCGCCGGTCGCAGGCATGGCGCACCCAAACCATGTGGTGCTTGCCTCCCCGCCCGGTGCGGGGCATGGGATAGGGGTCTGCCGCGAGGCATATTCTACAAGGCGGGAAGCCGGGAAAAGGGCATGAAGGACAAACTCGTAGTGCTGATCGGCGGCGGCGGTTTCGTCGGCCGCTATGTTGCCCAGGAACTGCTTGCCGCGGGCGCCCGGGTGCGCATCGCGCAGCGCCGTCCGCGCGACGCCTGGTTCCTCAAGCCGCTCGGCGATCTCGGCCAGACCCAGTTCGTCGCCGCCGACGTGACCCGGCCCGATTCGGTCGCCGCCGCGGTGGCCGGCGCCGACGCCGTCATCAACCTGGCCGGCGTGCTCAAGGGCGATTTCGATGCCGTCAACGCCGGGGGCGCGCGCAATGTCGCCGAAGCCGCCAAGGCGGCCGGTGTCGGGACGCTGATCCATTTCTCCGCGCTGGGCGCCGAGGCGGATTCCGCCTCCGCCTATGGCCGGACCAAGGCGGCGGGCGAGGCGGCGGTGCGCCAGGCGTTCCCGGACGCGATCCTCCTGCGCCCGTCCTTCATCTTCGGCCGCGAGGACCAGTTCACCAATCGCTTCGCCGCGATGGTCGGCATGGGGCCGGTGGTGCCGGTGCTGCGCGCGGACGTGCGCTTCCAGTCGGTCTATGTCGTCGACGTCGCCAGGGCAGTCGCCGCCGCGCTCGCCGATCCGGAAGCGCATGCGGGCAAGACCTATGCGCTGGCCGGTGCCGACACGCTGACCATGGCGGGCCTGTTCCGCTGGCTGGCAGGGGCGACGGGCCACAACCCGACCTTTGTCGAGCTGCCCGATGCGATCGGCGCGCTGATCGCGGCACTGCCGGGCACGCCGATCACGCGCGACCAGTGGCGCATGCTCCAGGCGGACAATGTCGCGGGCGACCTGCCCGGGCTCGCCGCGCTGGGCGTGGTGCCGACGCCGCTCGCCACCGCCGCACCGGCCTGGCTGGTGCGCTACCGGCGCCATGGCCGCTTCGGCAAGCTCGCCGCCTGACCCTTTCTATCCGCGCCCGTCGGCGCATCGGAGCCTGATCTCGCATGAGCGAAACCCTCGTCGCGATCCTCCTCGGCATTGTCGAGGGGATCACCGAATTCCTGCCGGTCTCGTCGACCGGGCATCTGATCCTCGCTTCCGAGCTGATGGGCTATGATTCCGCGACCTGGGGGATGTTCAACGTCGTCATCCAGCTCGGCGCGATCCTGGCGGTGGTCGTGCTCTACTGGCGGACCTTCTGGGCAGTGGCTGAAGGGCTCATCAAGCTGAACCCGGTCTCGATCCGCTTCGTGCGCAACCTGCTGATCGCCTTCATCCCGGCGGCGGTGATCGGCCTCGCGCTCCACAAGCATATCGAGGCGCTGCTTGGCCAGCCGATGGTGGTGGCCTGGGCGCTTGTAATCGGCGGTATCGCCATCCTGGTGATCGAGCGGCTGGCGAAGACCGCCACGATCCACGGCATTGCCGAGATCCCGCTGGTCCGCACGATCGGCATCGGCTTCATCCAGTGCATCGCGATGATCCCGGGCGTCAGCCGCTCGGGCGCAACGATCATGGGCGCGCTCAGCCTGGGCGTCGAGCGGCGCACCGCAGCCGAGTTCAGCTTCTTCCTCGCCATCCCGACCATGCTCGGTGCGACCGTGCTCGAGCTCGCCAAGAATCGCGACGCGATCGCATCGGCCCGGGTCGGCTGGGACGAGATCGGGATCGGCTTCGTCACGGCCTTCCTCGTCGCGATCGTGGTCATCAAGCTGTTCGTCGGCATCGTCTCCAAGCACGGCTTCGCACCCTTTGCCTGGTACCGAATCATCGCCGGCATCGGTGCGATCGCCTGGCTCTCGATGCGATAAGGTCCGAATCGGCCATAAAATGGCGCAATAATCTTTCAAATTTGTGCCGAAACCGCCGAAAAACACAATATAGGTCAGCTTTACTGACTTTTATCGACTCGCTTGCGGCGTTAGGCGCGCTGCATGGCGGAAACGATGCTCAAATTCGTTGGAACGGCGCAGGCTTATCCCGGCAAGCGCGAGGCGGAACTGCGTGCGGAGGATTTCCGCGAGATCGCGGATCGCTATGCGGTGCCCAATGCCGAGGAACAGGCCAGCCGCTGCTCGCAATGCGGCGTGCCCTATTGCTCGGTGCACTGCCCGCTCCACAACCATATCCCGGACTGGCTGCGCCTGACCGCCGAGGGGCGGCTGCGCGAAGCCTATCAGCTGTCGAACAGCACCTCGACCATGCCCGAGATCTGCGGCCGCATCTGCCCGCAGGACCGGCTGTGCGAAGGCAATTGCGTGATCGAGTTCTCGGGGCATGGTGCGGTCACCATCGGCTCGGTCGAGAAGTTCATCACCGACACCGCCTGGGAAGAAGGCTGGGTGGAACCGGTCGCGGTCGGCCCGGCGCGCGGCCAGTCGGTCGGCATCATCGGTGCGGGCCCGGCCGGGCTCGCCGCCGCCGAATACCTCCGCGAATATGGCTATGACGTGCATGTCTATGACCGGCATGATCGCGCCGGCGGGCTGCTCACCTATGGCATTCCCGGCTTCAAGCTGGAGAAGCATGTCGTCATGCGCCGCATCGAGCGGCTCGAGCAGGGCGGCGTGGTCTTCCATCTCGGCTTCGAAGTCGGCCGCGAGGCCAATCTCGAGGAACTGCGCAAGCGCCACACCACGCTGCTGATCGCCACCGGCGTCTACAAGGCGCGCGGCATCCAGGCGCCCGGCGTCGGCGCCAAGGGAATCGTCGAGGCGCTCGACTATCTCACCGCGTCGAACCGCAAGGGCTTTGGCGATGCCGTGCCCGCGTTCGATGATGGCAGCCTCGATGCCAACGGCAAGCATGTCGTGGTGATCGGCGGCGGCGACACCGCGATGGACTGCGTGCGCACCGCCGTGCGCCAGGGGGCCACCTCGGTGAAGTGCCTCTATCGTCGCGACCGTGCCAACATGCCGGGTTCGCAGCGCGAGACCGCCAATGCCGAGGAGGAAGGCGTCGAGTTCGTCTGGCTTTCCGCCCCCGAAGCCTTTGACGGCGTCGACACGGTCACCGGCGTGCGCGCCAGCCGCATGCGCCTCGGTGCGCCCGACGCCTCGGGCCGCCGTGCGCCGGAAGTCGATCCGGGCGGCGCGTTCCAGCTCAAGGCCGATCTCGTCATCAAGGCGCTCGGCTTCGAGCCCGAGGACCTGCCGCGGATGTTCGGTGCCGAGGAACTGGGCGTCACCCGCTGGGGCACGCTGCGCACCGACGGGCGCACGATGATGACCAGCCTCGACGGCGTTTTCGCAGCGGGCGATATTGTCCGCGGCGCGAGTCTCGTCGTCTGGGCGATTCGCGACGGCCGCGATGTCGCGGCGCACATGCATGCCTGGATGCGCGCCCGTGCCGATACCGCGCGGGCTGCCTGAGGAAGTCGTCCCGATGAAGCCCTTGCTTGCCGCCCTTGCCCTTGGTGTCGCCGCCCTCCCGGCCTCGGCCTTTGCCGCCGCGCCGGTGAGCGCGCCTGCGGCCGAAGGTGATCTCCAGAAGCTCGTCGCGCTGATGGCGCCCGAGGATTCGATCGGGCGCATCGCCGGCCGCGCCTTCGACCTCGGCATGGACCAGCAGCTGGCCGCCGACCCGAAGATGAAGGCGGCCTATGACGCCAATCCCGGGCTGCGCGAGCAGGTCGGCGGGCAGCTGCGCGGCCAGTTCACGCGCATCCTGGTCGCGGCTTTGCCGTCGCTGCGCGGCGAGATCGAGACCATCCTCAAGGCCGAGCTCACCCCGGGCGAGATCGCCGACACGCTGACCTTCTTCGCCAGCCCGACGGGCCAGAAGGTGCGCGCCGAAGTCTATGAGGCGATGGGCAACGCGCCGGGCCAGTCGCCGCAGGAAATGCAGCAGGCGGCAATGGCGGCGGTGATGGCGAAGATGACGCCCGAGGATTATCCGGCGCTGATGGCGTTCGCCGGCAGCACCGCGGCGCAGAAGATGGGCAGCCTCAACCCGAAGATCGCCGCGGCCAGCCAGGCTTGGGCGCTCAAGCTGGTCGCCGCCAATCGCCCGCAGATGGAAGGTTTCGCGACCCGCGCTGCGGCGGAGTATCTGGCGAAGAAGAAGGGCGGCCAGTGAAGGCGTGGCGCCTTGCCGCGACGCTGCTGCTCGCGCCGCTCCTGGCGCCGGCGCCGCTGCTCGCGCAGGGCGTGGCCGAGGCATCGCCCGCTGCCGCGCTCGCGAAGCGTATCGCGAACCTCACCTTCGCGCCCAGTGCTGACGCACGGCAGGCATTTGTCGATTCCTTTGTGAAGAAGTTCGCCGAGGGGCTTGAGAGTGACGCGGGGAGCCGGGCACTTTTCAAGCAGCACCCGGCGGCACGCGATGCGGCGCTGCGCGCGGCCCAGCAGGGCGCCGGCGAGCAATATGACGCGGCCTTCGCACCGGCGCTGACCGATACCGTCGCGGCATTCTATCGGGAGCATTTCTCGCTCGCCGAGCTGGTCGAGATCGAGCGCTATTATGCCAGTCCGCAATCGGCGCGCGTGATCCGCAGCTTCTCCTCGCCGGGCGGCGCCGCCGAAGTGGCCGCGGCCAAGGCGGATCCCGTGGTGGTGGCCTATCGGGCATCGCCCGTCGGCACGAAGGAACATGCGCTCACCGGGGCGCTGGCGACCGCGGTGGTCAACAACAGCGTCACAACCGGGCAGCGCGTGGCCCAGGCAATTCTTCCCAAGGTGCGGCAGGCAGTACGCACGGCAACGAGCAGTTCGAGGCAGCAATGATCAGCACCCTTTCCACCGAACGTGAGCGGTTGGCTCGCGAGGGCATGTACCGTCCCGAGTTCGAGGGCGATGCCTGCGGCGTCGGCATGGTTGCCGCGACCGACGGGCAGCCCTCGCGCCGCGTCGTCCAGTCGGCGATCGATGCGCTGAAGGCGGTGTGGCACCGCGGCGCGGTCGATGCCGATGGCAAGACGGGCGACGGTGCAGGCTTGCATGTCGACCTGCCGGTGCGCTTCTTCGACGATGCGATCGCCGCGGGCGGGCACCGCGTGCTGCCGAACCGGCTGGCCGTGGGTATGGTGTTCCTGCCGCGCACCGATCTGGGCGCGCAGGAAGCATGCCGTACGATCGTCGAGTCCGAGATCATTGAGGCGGGCTACACCATCTATGGCTGGCGCCAGGTGCCGGTCGATGTCTCGGTCATCGGCATGAAGGCGCAGGCGACGCGCCCCGAGATCGAGCAGATCATGATCGCCGGTCCGCAGCCGGACGCGATGGACGCCGCCGAGTTCGAGAAGGAGCTCTATCTGGTGCGCCGCCGGATCGAGAAGGCGGTGATCGCCGCGCAGATCAGCGGCTTCTACATCTGCTCGCTGTCGACCCGCTCGATCATCTACAAGGGGCTGTTCCTCGCCGAGAGCCTGTCGGACTTCTATCCGGACCTCAAGGACGAGCGCTTCACCAGCCGCGTCGCGATCTTCCACCAGCGCTATTCGACCAACACCTTCCCGCAATGGTGGCTGGCGCAGCCGTTCCGTTGCCTTGCCCATAACGGCGAGATCAACACGATCCGCGGCAACAAGAACTGGATGCGCAGCCACGAGATCAAGATGGCGAGCATCGCGTTCGGCGAGCGCAGCGAAGACATCAAGCCGGTGATCCCGGCGGGCGCATCGGACACCGCCGCGCTCGACGCGGTGTTCGAGGCGATCTGCCGCTCGGGCCGCGACGCGCCGACCGCCAAGCTGATGCTGGTGCCCGAGGCATGGGACGATACGACGCCCGAGGGGCACCGGGCGATGTACAAGTATCTCGCCTCGGTGATGGAGCCGTGGGACGGTCCGGCCGCGCTGGCGATGACCGATGGTCGCTGGGCGGTTGCCGGCGTCGACCGCAATGCGCTGCGTCCGCTGCGCTACACCCAGACCAGCGATGGACTGCTGATCGTCGGCTCCGAGACCGGCATGGTCCAGATTCCCGAATCGACCGTGGTCGCCAAGGGCCGGATGGGTCCGGGCCAGATGATCGCCGTCGATCTCGATCAGGGCGTGCTGCTCTTTGACAAGGCGATCAAGGACCAGGTCGCCGGCGAGCATGACTATGCCGGCATGATCGGCGAGTTCATGACCGTGGCGGACCTGCCCGAGCCGGAGGCAGCGCCGCTGCGCTTCGACCGTGCCGAGCTGACGCGCCGCCAGGTTGCGGCAGGGCAGACGCTCGAGGACATGGAGTTGATCCTTGCTCCGATGGTCGAGACCGCCAAGGAAGCGATCGGCTCGATGGGCGACGATACGCCGCTGGCGGTCATCTCGGACAAGCCACGGCTGATCAGCCAGTTCTTCCGCCAGAATTTCTCGCAGGTCACCAACCCGCCGATCGACAGCCTTCGCGAGCGCCAGGTGATGACGCTCAAGACGCGCTTCGGGAACCTGGCCAACATTCTCGATGCCGATGGCGGGGGCTCGAAGGTGCTGGTGCTCGAAAGCCCGGTGCTGACCAATGGCGACTGGGAGCGGCTGCGCGCCCATTTCGGCAGCCAGTCGGCCGAGATCGACTGCACCTTCCCGGCGGGCGGCAGCCCGGAGGACCTGCGCGAGGCGATCAAGCGCATCCGCTATGAAGCCGAGCAGGCGGTCCGCGCCGGCTGCACCGAGCTGTTCCTCACCGATGAGCATGTCTCGGCCGATCGCGCGGCGATCGCCGGCGTGCTGGCGGCGGCGGCGGTGCACACGCATCTCGTCCGCCGCGGCCTGCGCTCCTATGCCAGCGTCAATGTCCGTTCGGCCGAATGCCTCGACACCCATTATTACGCGGTGCTGATCGGCGTCGGCGCGACCACGGTGAACGCCTATCTGACCGAAGCCTCGATCGCGGATCGCCACGGCCGCGGCCTGTTCGGCGACATCAGCATCGAGGAGTGCCTCAAGCGCCATCGCAAGGCGATCGACGAGGGCCTGCTCAAGATCATGTCGAAGATGGGGATCGCAGTGATCTCCTCCTATCGCGGCGGCTACAACTTCGAGGCGGTCGGTCTCAGCCGCGCGCTGGTCAACGACCTGTTCCCGGGCATGCCCGCCAAGATCTCGGGCGAGGGCTATGCCTCGCTCCACCTCTCGGCGATGATGCGCCACGAGCTGGCCTATGACCGCGGCGTCGCGACGCTGCCGATCGGCGGCTTCTATCGCCAGCGCCATGGCGGCGAGACGCATGCCTATTCGGCGCAACTGATGCACCTGCTGCAGACGGCGGTATCGACCGACAGCTACTCGTCCTACATGGCCTTCTCGCGCGGCGTGCGCGACCTGCCGCCGGTCTATCTGCGCGACCTGCTCGAGTTCAATTTCCCGGATCAGGGTGTGCCGATCGACCAGGTCGAGGCGATCACCGAGATCCGCAAGCGTTTCGTCACGCCGGGCATGTCGCTGGGTGCATTGAGCCCCGAGGCGCATGAGACGCTGGCGATCGCGATGAATCGCATTGGCGCCAAGGCGGTGTCAGGCGAGGGCGGCGAGGACAAGGCGCGCTACACGCCTTACGAGAATGGCGACAACGCCAACTCGACGATCAAGCAGATCGCCTCGGGCCGGTTCGGCGTCACCGCCGAATATCTCAACGCCTGTGACGAGATCGAGATCAAGGTCGCGCAGGGCGCCAAGCCCGGCGAGGGCGGGCAGCTGCCCGGCTTCAAGGTTACCGAGTTCATCGCCAAGCTGCGCCACGCGACGCCGGGGGTCACGCTGATCTCGCCGCCGCCGCACCACGACATCTATTCGATCGAGGATCTGGCCCAGCTCATCTATGACCTGAAGATGATCAACCCGCGCGCGCGTGTCTGCGTCAAGCTGGTCAGCTCGGCCGGCATCGGCACCGTGGCGGCAGGCGTCGCCAAGGCGCATGCTGACGTCATCCTGGTCGCCGGCCATGTCGGCGGCACCGGCGCTTCGCCCCAGACCAGCGTCAAATATGCCGGCACGCCCTGGGAAATGGGCCTGACCGAAGTCAACCAGACGCTGACGCTCAACGGCCTGCGCGGCCGGGTGAAGCTGCGCACCGATGGCGGCCTCAAGACCGGGCGCGACATCGTCGTCGCCGCGATCCTGGGCGCCGAGGAGTTCGGCATCGGCACGCTCAGCCTGGTTGCGATGGGCTGCATCATGGTCCGCCAGTGCCATTCGAACACCTGCCCGGTGGGCGTCTGCACCCAGGACGAGAAGCTGCGCGCCAAGTTCGTCGGCACGCCGGAGAAGGTCATCAACCTGATGACCTTCATCGCCGAGGAAGTCCGCGAGATCCTCGCGCGGCTGGGCTTCAAGAGCCTCGACGAAGTGATCGGCCGCACCGAGCTGCTCCGCCAGGTCAGCCGCGGCGCCGAGCATCTCGACGATCTCGATCTCAACCCGATCCTCGCCAAGGTCGATGCCGACGACGCCGAGCGCCGCTTCAGCCTGTCGACCTTCCGCAACGAAGTGCCCGACAGCCTCGATGCGCAGATGATCAAGGACGCCGCCCCGGTCTTCGCGCGCCGCGAGAAGATGCAGCTGACCTATAATGTGCGGAACACCCACCGCGCGGTCGGCACGCGCCTGTCGTCCGAGATCACGCGCCTGTACGGCATGTCGACGCTGGCGGACGGCCATGTTCATGTCCGCCTGCGCGGCTCGGCCGGCCAGTCGCTCGGCGCCTTCCTGTGCAAGGGCGTGACGCTCGAAGTGTTCGGCGACAGCAACGACTATGTCGGCAAGGGCCTGTCGGGCGGCACCATCGTGGTGCGTCCGCTGGTCAGCTCGCCGGTGGAGAGCTGGAAGAACACGATCATCGGCAACACCGTGCTCTACGGCGCGACCTCCGGCACGCTGTTCGCCGCCGGCCAGGCGGGCGAGCGCTTCGCGGTGCGCAACTCGGGCGCCGAAGTGGTGGTCGAGGGCTGCGGCGCGAACGGCTGCGAGTACATGACCGGTGGAACCGCGGTGCTGCTCGGCGATGTTGGCATGAACTTCGGTGCGGGCATGACCGGCGGCATGGCCTTCGTCTATGATCCGGACGACAGCTTCGCCTCGCGTGCCAATCCGGAAAGCATCATCTGGCAGCGGCTTTCGTCGGCGCACTGGGAAGCCAGGCTGCGCGCGCTGGTCGAGGCGCATGTCGCGGCGACCGACAGCAAATGGGCGGCCGGACTGCTCGAGGACTGGGACCGTGTGCTCGGCAGTTTCTGGCAGGTCGTGCCGAAGGAAATGCTGACCCGCCTGCCGGTGCCGCTCAACGACGACACCGCCGAGGCCGTGGCGGCGGAATGAGGTGACGGCCCGGCCCGCCCGGCATCCCATCCGGGATTACTGGCGCGAAGGTGTCGCGGCATTGGTGCTGCTCGCGGTCGGGGCATTCTTCGCCTGGCCGAGCTGGGAAGGGCTGCCGCGCCGCGAGGGCACGCAGATCGTGGGAACGGGTACCATCCGTGACCTTCGGCAAGGCGTGCCGTCGGGAGGCAAGTACACGCTGGCGCACGGACCGATCGCCGTGATCGAAGTCACGATGCCGGGCGGCGGCGTGCAGCGCTTCACCGGCGATCCGGGCCTGCTCGATCGGTGCCGTCGCGGCGATACGGTTGCCCTCACGCGATACCAGAATGATCGCGGCAAGTTCGCCTGGGCGTTGAAGGCCGATTCCTGCGGCGGCAATCCGCGCTGAACGGCTCGTCGCAAGCCCCTGCTTATCTGCCAAGTCTTTGTGATATAAAGCGCGCATATCCGAGTCCGCCCTCCGGAGCGTAACATGCGTCTTGCCCTGACCGCCGCCCTGCTTTGCGCCGCCGCCACGCCGGCGCTTGCCCAGTCCCAGCCCGAGCCCAGCACCCGCGACAAGACCGAGGCGCTCGCCCGCGCGCTCAACAATCCGATGGTGCAGGAAGGCGCCGCAGCGATGCTCACCAACCTGGCCGGCATCGTGCTCGATACCCGCGTCGGCCCCGCCGCGCGCTATATCGACCCGACGATCGGCGAGCAGGATACGCTGCGCGATATCCAGCGCCGCCGCGATCCCAATTTCGAGAAGAACTTCCATAACGACGCCCGCAGCGCCGTCGTGATTGCCGGCAAGCTGACCGAGGGCGCGCTGCAGATGCAGGACTCGCTCGACCAGACCGCCGCCCGCCTGCGCGCCGCGCTGGCGCCGCTGCGTGGGGCGCTTACGACCAAATAAGCGCTTTTGCCCGGCAATCGCTTTACGCGGGCGCGTACCGAGTCCTAAAGCGACTGGATGTGGCAGCTTTACCAATTCCCGCTCTGTCCCTTCTCGCGCAAGGTCCGGCTGCTGCTGGGCGAGAAGGGCGTAGGCTATGAGCCGGTGCGGGAATCGCCCTGGCTGCGGCGCGACGAGTTTCTCGACCTGAACCCGACCGGGCAGGTGCCGGTGATGGTCGATGACGAGCGCGGCGTGACGCTGATCGATTCGCAGGTGATCTGCGAGTTCTTCGAGGAGACGGTGAACAAGGCGCCGATGCTCAACGGCACCGCCACCGATCGCGCCGAGATCCGCCGCCTGGCGATCTGGTTCGACACCAATTTCTATGCCGAGATCACCGCGCCCCTGCTCCACGAGCGGATGCTCAAGCGCATCGTCTACAAGCAGTCGCCCGATGGCCAGGCGCTGCGCAATGCGATGAAGGCGGCGGTCAACCATCTCGATTACATCGATTATCTGCTCGATCACCGCACCTGGCTGGCCGGCCCGACGATGAGCCTGGCCGATCTGGCGGCAGCCGCGCAGATCTCGATCGCCGATTATCTCGGCGGCATCGACTGGAAGAGCCATGAGCAGGCCAAGGGCTGGTACATCCGCATGAAGAGCCGCCCGAGCTTCCGCCCGCTGCTCAGCGAGCGGATGGAAGGCATCCCGCCCCCCGCCGATTACGAGAAGCTCGACCTGTAGCTCTCATCGTCACCCCGGCCTTGAGCCGGGGTCCCGCTGCCTCAGGCTGGCGAAGGAGAAGCGGGATCCCGGCTCGGGGCCGGGATGACGTGACAGATGGGAGCCTCCCGCTTTCTCATCGGTTCAGCTGCCGAGGAGAAAGCGATGCTCGAACATCTTCCCCATTGGCTCGGCAAGGCGCTGAGCCCGTTTCGTGCCGGTGCCGACAAGCTGGCGATCGTCCGGCCCGAGCTGGCCGGCGAAGGCGTGATCCACCTTGCCAGCCCGGCCTTCGCCAATGACGGGCGCCTGCCCGATCGCTTCACCGCCGATGGCGAGGGCGTGTCGCCGCCTTTGTTCTGGACCGGGGTGCCCGAGGGAACGGCGCGGCTGGTGCTGATCGTCGAGGATCCCGATGCGCCGACGCCGCAGCCGGTGGTGCACGGGATCGTCTGGGGCCTGCTCATCGACGGCAACCTCAAGGAGGGCGAGATCGCGCCCGATGGCGCCGGCGGTGCCGAGGGCGAGGATGTTGGGCGCAACAGCGTGTTCGTCGAGGGCTGGCTGCCGCCCGATCCGCCCAATGGGCATGGCGAGCATAACTACGCCTTTCAGATCTTCGCGCTGACCGAAGGACCTGACCCGGGCGAGAATCCGGGCCGTGGCGCCGTGCTGCGGGCGATGGAAGGCAGGGTGATCGCCGCGGGGCTGCTCACCGGCACCTATTCCCGCGGCGAGGAAGCGCCGATCGGCCCGGTCGGGGCAAGCGCCACCGCCTGATAGCGGCCCTGCTCGAAAGCCGCTTGCCGCGATCGCGCCCGCCTGCCACCTGATGCTCGCCTCGCGGGGAGCATCATGCGACAAGGGTTTGCGCGCGCATTTCTATTGGCGCTTGCCGTCCTGCTGGGCGGCTGCTGGTCGCATGCCTATCCGCAGCGCGAGCGCTTCCTAGCACCGGCCGATCTCGATCCGGCTGCGGCCAGGCGTGCCGAGCTGTTCGTCGATATGAACGGCACCTTCTATCCCGACGGCTGGCGCAGCTATGCCGATCGCGGCAAGCTGAAGGCTGGCAGCCTGCTCGACGAAGCGCTGGGCAAGCCCGGGCTGGACGCCCTGATCGCGCGCGAGGAATCCCGGCAGCTTGCCGATATCGAGGCCTTCGCACGGGGCAAGAAACGGATCTTCGTGCTGATCCATGGCTTCAACAGCGAGATCGACGACAGCGAGCCGCCCTTCGACACGATCGAGGCGCAGCTCGATCTCGGGCCGGACGACGGCGTGATCCGCTTCAACTGGGATGGGCTTACCGGCAAGCTGCTCGGTGCGGGCAAGATCTGGTTCCGTGCCACCGCGACCAGCCAGCTCGCCGGTTCGCGCGGACTGCGCCGGGTGCTGGCGCGGATCGAGGGCAAGCAGGTCTATCTGATCAGCCATAGCCGCGGCGCATCGGTGATCCTGAGCGCGCTGGGCAATCCGGTCTATCATCGCGATTTCATTGCCAGGGCGCGCGAAGTCTCGGCGCACTGGCATGGCGATTATTCGGCGTTGCTCACGCCGCAGCCCTTGCCGGACCGGGGCAATCGCATCCATGCGCTGATGCTGGCGCCGGCGATCGGCCGGATCGATTTCTGCGATCAGGACCAGCAGGCGGCGATTGTGGACAGGCAGCCCTGCGGCAAGCTGCGGGATCTCGGGCCGCAGCTGGAGAGCCTGCGCTACACGGTCAATCGCGGCGATCCGGTGCTCGACAAGTTCATCGGGTTGAGCGGCAAGCTCAATCCCACCGATTTCGGGCTGAAGCCGGAGGTGGGCGAAGCCGTTCGGGATGAGGGCCGCTATTGCGGGATGCTCGGCTATGGCTTCCGCGAGCCGGAGCCGTTTCACGCCTTTCGCCGCTATGTCCGCCATGAGGCATTCCTGGCGATGCTGTACGACGAGGGTATCTTGAAGGCGGGGGTGTTCCATCCCTTCCGGATGGTGCCGCCGCCGGGCTGGAGGCCCTGTCCGGGCCGCTGATTCTCGGGTGTTTGGGCGGACCGAGCTTCCGCCTGGTGGTGGCCGCCGCCGGGCGGCTCGCAGGGTTCAGCCGAAGTGGCTGAAACCCTGCAGGCCGACCGTGGCGATCGTCATTGCGGTGATGGCGAATGATGCCGCACCGATCATCAGGCTACGCGTCATGCTTATCCTCTCCCTTCCGTCGTGTCCGGCGCCGATCATGCGATCGGAAGCGCGGACGACGAGAAGAGCAGGATGCCATAGCTGAGAACGACGGCGCCGATGACTGCAACGCTGTGCTGGAACGAGCTGATACGTACGGCCATTTTAACTTACTCCCTGTGTTTCGGTTGCCGGACCATCCGGCCTTGCCGATGCCAGATGAATTGCAGGGAGCGTGCCAATTTTCTAAGTGATTGATTTCATTAGGGCTGCGATAGAAAGTTACGCGCAGTTGGGAAATTTCACGCCAAGCAATGGTGCATTTTCCCAATCAAAGGCGGACAGTCACTGTCCGATTCCGGTCAATCGAGGCGGATGCAGTTTCGGCCGCCATTCTTGGCGGCGTAGCAGAGCTGGTCGGCGCGGTGGAACACGGTGCCGAACATTTCGCCTTCCGCCGCGGCGCTCAGGCCGGCGGAGAAGGTGATCTCGCCAAGCGGGGCATCGGTCTCGCGCAGGCGGTAGCGCTTGGCCGACACGGCGATGCGGGCGCGATCGAGTATCTCGCGGGCAGTCCGGATGTCCACGCCGCTGAACAGCACGACGAATTCCTCGCCGCCATAGCGGGCGACGAGATGGCCCTTGCAGGTGTCCGACAGCGCTTCGCCGAGCGCCTTGAGCACCCGATCGCCCACGACATGGCCGAACCGGTCATTGACCGACTTGAAGTGATCGACGTCGCACACCGCCATGCAGATCCGGGTGCCCGCCGCGGCCTGGGCGGCATAGGCTTCCTCGAACGCACGGCGATTGGGCAGGCCGGTCAGCGGATCCTTGCGGGCGTTGTCGCGTGCTTCTTCCAGCTTGGTGCGCAGCTCGTTCGCTTCGCGGTTGGCGCTTTCCAGTCGCTCCTCGGCGGAGCGCACGCGCTCGAGCATCGTCGCGGTAAGGCGCTCGACCTCGACATTGTCGGCGCCGGAGCTGCGCATCGCGCGCGCGCTGGCGGCCAGGTCGCGGCCGAAATCGACGGTCTCGGCATGGATCGCGGTGACCATGTCCTGAAAGCCCTCGACCTGCATCTGGGTCTGGGCGACCAGGCCCTGGGCCTTTTCGATCGTCGCGGTCGGATTGCCGGCGACGGGCTGCGTGTCGCAGCCCAGCGTCTCGATGTCGCGCCGGGTGAGGCGGACGCCGCCATCGGTGAGCGCATGCACCGCCCGCGCGAGCGGCCCGTCGGGATTGGCGAGCAACTGATAGGCAAAGGCATAGTTCGCGGGATCAGGGTCGAGCCGCTGATCCACCAGGAACTCACCGATTCGGTCGTACAGGTTACGCGCGGCCTGGGACCCGCTTGCCACCCGAACGGCCTTCGCCGCGCCCATCTGCTTCAATGCCTCACCAGAAAATTGGTCCGACGGCATCAACCCTCAATGCCGTCTGGACACGGAATTACGGTGCAACTGCTAACATCCGGTGAGCAAAGCATGCGGAATCGTGAAAATGTCGAGGCCGCGGATCAGTGCTTGTGCGAGGCCTTGTACTTCTGGACCGCGGCGAGCGACAGGCGGATGTGATCGGCGGGGCTCATGTCCGAATGGACGAACAGCACCTTGCCGTTCGGCGCGATCACATAGGAGGTGCGGCTGGTGATCGTCGTCGGCTTGCCGTCCTTGCCGGTGAGCAGCACGTCATAGCCCTTGATGATCTCCGGGCTGGCTGCGGCGACGGCGAACTTGCCGGCGCACTTCTCGGCCGAGAAGGCCTCGAGCTTCTCGACATTGCCGGCGGTCATGCCGATCACCGTGGCGCCGGCCTTCTGGAAGTTGGGCAGTGCCTCGGCGAATGCATGGGCCTCAGCGTTGCAGCCTGCGGTGAAGGCGGCGGGGAAGAAATAGAGGACGACCGGGCCCTTCTTGAGCGCGGCCTTGAGGTTCACCGTGAAGGGCTTGCCCGCCATCGCGCCGGGCGCGGTGAAGTCGGGCGCGGCCTGGCCGGTCTGGAGCGCGGCGGTGGCCGGCATGGCGAGCGACAGGGCGGCGGCAGTGATCAGCAATTTGCGCATGGCGATCCTCCTTAGATCCTCTCCCCGGCCTACCGCGTCAGTGCGATGCCGATCCGGGCATGGGTGTCGTTCTTGCGATAGTCGTCCAGTGCCTCGCCATAGCCGGTGAAGGCCTGGCCGAAGATATAGAAGCCCACGCCCTTCGCAATCCGCGCGAGCGGGTAGGAGACGAACAATTCGGCGGCGCCCTTGCCGGTCTCGAAATTGCCGCGGCCGGTGAGCGAGAGCTTGATTCCGTCCCGCTGGCCGATCGCGGCGGTAAGGCTGGTATAGCCGAAATAGTCCTTCACGTCGGGCGCGGTGCGGATCTGGCCGACATAGAACCAGGCCTGGGGGGCGACATCGACATGCCAGTCTCCGCCCAGGTCGAAGGTCTTCTCGGCGCGGAGGTAGACGCGGTTGAGGTCGACCGAATCGAGCGCGCCGCGCCCGTTCGAATCGTGCCGGTAGCCGAGCGCGACCCTTGTGGTCTCGTCCAGGGGAATGTCGGCGTAGATCTCGGGGCTGTAGTTGGTCGAGCGGAACGGGCCCGAGGGCTGGTTCAGCGCCCAGAACATCGTCTGGGTATAGGCGAAGCGCAGGTTGCCGAGCTTGAGCGGGGCATTCTCGCTGAACGGGCGGAAGGCAAGGCTGACCTGAAGCTTGCCGCCGGCGTCTTTTAGCCCGAATGCGCCATAGACCGGCTCGTGCGGTTCGAATCGCTCGACAAAGGCGCCCGAGCTGCCCGTCGAGCTCTGCACCACGGTCTCGCCTTCGGGCATGTCGGCGGCGGCGTGCTGCTCGCTCGGCGGAACCGCGCGGCCGGCGATGCCGACCGGCACATAGCGCGCCTTGGCGAAGCCGTGCGGAGCGACCGTCGGCAGCGGACCCGGCGCGCGCTCCAGGACCAGGCGGGTGCCATCGACCGCAGTGATCTCGATCTGGCGTGGGCCGGAATCGGTGACCGGCGCTTCGCCTTCATTGACCAGGAACACCTCGACCCCGCGCAGCGCATCGGCTTCGGAAGCGGGCTGGGCGGGCACGGCGCGCAAGGTCTGCGCGGCGGCGGGGGTGGCGGCGAGGAACGCGATCGGGATCAGCAGGCGGCGCATCGGCGGGTGGAGTGACAAAGGTTTGTGACCTTGGCGAGTCAAAATCGGAACGCTAGGGCTTCCCCATGCCCGTGACCGCTGCCGATATCGCCCTTGCCGAACGCCTTGCCGATGTGGCCGGCGCCGCCATCCTGCCCTATTTCCGGGGTGCCCATGGCATGGAGGCCAAGGAGGATCAGTCCCCGGTAACCCTGGCCGATCGGGCTGCGGAAGAGGCTATGCGCAAGCTGATCATCGCCGAAAGACCCATGGACGGCGTGCAGGGGGAGGAATTCGGAACGCGGGAGGGGAGCAGCGGAAAGACCTGGGTTCTCGACCCTATCGACGGCACCCGCGCGTTCATCGCCGGCCGCCCGATCTTCGGCACGCTGATCGCGCTGATCGAGGACGGCTGGCCGCTGCTCGGCATCATCGACCAGCCGGTGACAAAAGAGCGCTGGCTCGGCGTCGCCGGCCGCCCGACGCTGTTCAACGGCAAGCCCGCCGAGGCGCGCCGCTGCCGCGACCTCAAGGACGCGATCCTCGCCACGACCAGCCCGGCCCTGTTCGACGACGACCAGCTCCACGCCTTCGAGCATCTCGACAGCGCCGTGGCGAGCGTGGTGCTGGGCGGCGACTGCTATAATTACGGCTGCGTCGCCAGCGGCTGGCTCGACATCGTCGTCGAGGCCGGCCTCAAGCTCCACGACTTCGCCGCGCTGGTGCCGATCGTCGAGGGCGCCGGCGGGCGGATGTGCGACTGGCAGGGCGATCCCCTCCACGCCGGCAGCAACGGCGAAGTGATCGCCGCCGGCGACCCGGCGCGGATCGAGGAGATCCTCGAGGCGCTGGCCTGCCGCGGGCAGGGCCATCACCACCACGACCATTGAGCGATTTCCGACGGTTGAAATAGCGGCGGGCCGAAGCCCGCTGCGGAAGCCCAGCAGGCGAAATCCTATTTTGCAAGCCGGGCAGGTCGGGGCGTGGCTATTGCTTTCCGAGCAGCCAGCGCGAACCCATCCAACGCTCGCCGTAAACGCGAACCGTGCAACGATACCGGTCCACCTGTTTCCGCCAATGCGCGGCGAGGCGGGCATTGCCGGCACTTGCGGCATCATCGCGAAGTTTGCGGATGGCCTGGCATTCGCCGAGCTGTGCGGCGCGAGCCCACCATTTGCGGCCATCGGACTGGATATCGTCGCGTTCGTCTTCGAACTGCGCGAGGGTGAGCGCGGCATCCCGGTCGCCGGCATTGGCCCGCGCTACCAGGGTTCGATATTCCGAGCGCTTGATGTTCCAGCTGAGGCAGATCGCCAATCCGGCTACCAGGCCGGTGCCGCAGAAGGGCACGGTGGACGCGCGTGCCTCGGGCGTGGCGGGTGGTATGGTGGCCAGGGCCAGGCCGGCAGTCGCGGCGAGCAGCAGGTGGATGCGCATCGTTCCCCTTCCGATGGCGGTTTGTGGGGAGAGGGTCCGGCATCGCGGAGGTGGCGTCAATCCGGTTTGCGAACCGATTTGGGTGGATGCCGCTCCCCGGCGAAGGCCGGGGTCCAGCCGCGATGTCGCTCGCGAGGTTCCGGTGCCTTCGATAGTGCGCCGGGACTGGCCCCCGCCTTCGCGGGGATGCCGGTGGTATTTCAGGGCGTTCCCTAATCCCGGCTGCGCCCGCCATTCTCCGACTTGCTCGTCGTCCCCCTGCCGACATCGTCGCGGGGCTTGCCCTTGGTGGTGCGCTGGGCGGCGGCGCGGGCGCCTTCCAGGACGGGGCCGCAGGCGGCCGCCTTGGCATCGCCGACATCGACGAACGCTATGATCGCCGCGAACGGGCTGGCGACGACGCCCAGCCCCAAGCCGACGCCGGCGCGGGCGACCAGCTCGGGCGAGATCACGTTCAGGCCCGGCCGGGCGAAATAGCCGTTCAGGCCGACCGGGGACTGGCCGGAGAACAGGCTGAACTTCTTGCTGTCGGCGCGCACCGCCAGGTCGATGCTCTCGTTGCGGAAGCTGAAGCCGCCGCGGCCGAGGATGACGTTCTTCTGCGTGTCGATCAGGATCGGATCCGCCGCGGCCACGCCGTTCCGCACGGTGAAGCCGATCAGCCCGCAATTGATCTGCACCGGCTCCTTCAATTTCTTCTCGAACATCTTCTGGACGAAGGTGCCGATATCGATCTCGGACAGCTGGACGTTGCGCGTCCATAGCGAGCCGCGCGGCAGGATGATCGCGATGCGGCCGTTCGAATTGGCAAGCGATTCGCGCACGCTGTCGCCGAGGCCGGTCATCTGCACCCGCGCCTTGACCGTGCCGCTGGTGCCGCTCTGCTGGACGCCCCAGCCGGCGAGCAACGTGCCCATCGGGGTGGGCGACAGGCGGATGTCGTAATCGGTGAAGACCGGCTGCTTGCGCGCGTTGATGCTGATGTCCGAGCTGACCGTGCCGCGCGCCATGCTGAAATTGAGCGGGCTGAGCTTGAGCAGCATGTTGTCGAGATCGAGCCCCAGCTCGATGTTCGACACCGGCATGCTCGGCGCGCGGACGTCGCGCACCGTCCAGTGGACCTTCGCGTCGAAGTTGCGAAGTGCGTCTATGCGGAGCTTCGCATCGGGCAGCAGGCGCGGCGTGCCGGAGACCTGGGTGATCGCGCCGGCGGCGCCCTTCGCCGCCAGCGTGTTCGGATTGTAGCCGATGAATGGGCCGGCATCGACGATGTCGAGCGTGTCGGTGGCGAGCTGCGCGGTGAGCAGCATGCGCGGGCGCGTCATCTTCACGGTCATCTTGCCAGCGAGGTCGGAGTCGCCGAAGCGGCCCTTGAGCCCGGTGAAGCGCCATTCGTCGCCGCGCTTGGTGAGCGCCGAGGTGAGGCGATAGGTGCGTGTGTCGGGCACGGCGATGCCCGCGAGCATGAAGACGTCCGCCAGGTTCGCCCCGCGGACATTCATGTGGAGGTCGGCGCCCTCGATCTCGGTGGCGCCGGGGAGCGTGCCCGAGACATCGACCTGGGTGCGCACCGCCTCGGCATGGAGCTTGAGCTGGTTCCTGCCGCCCGACACGGTGGCGTTGGGGGTGAGCAGCGCGCCGTTCATGACGAAGCGGGTGCCGCGCACCGTGCCGGCGCCGTCAAAGCCGATCGACGAAGCGAACTGGGTGTCCTTCGCTTCCACCGTGTGGATGCGGATCCCGGCTTCGACATGCATGCGCGGATCGATGTAGCGGATCATCGTGCCCTGGACGAGCGCGCGGCGGATGACCGGCAGGTCGAGCGGCTCGCCCTTTTCCTCGCTGAACGTCCAGCTGTTGCGCTTGCCGTCCTTGTCCCAGCGCAGGTCGATCCGGCCGTCCTCGAGGCCCAGCCAGTTGATCCGCCGGCGGCCGGTGATCAGGCCCCAGGTGGAGATGCGCGAATCGATGCGCTTCGCCTCGAAGAAATTGCCCTTGCCGGCCCAGGCGGGGTTGGAGATCGTCATCCCCTCGGCGACGAACTTCACGTTGAGCGGGTTGAAATAGAGCTGGAAGTCGCCGGCGACCTTCACCTCGCGGTGGGTCTGCTGGGCGACGATCCGCTCGAAGCTGTGCTTGAGGAAGCGGCCCTTGGTGACGAACAGGATCGTCCAGGCGAGGACGACCAGGCCGAGGAGCGTGGCGGCGACCGCGATGACGCTGGCGAGGGGCGTGCCGAGGGCACGAATCGGGCGCGCGGGCGCGTCGGCGGGCGCTGGTGCCGGGTCGGCTGCGGTTATCGGGGCTTCGCGATCGGCCATGCTGGGAGAAAGCCCGGCGATGCCAAGGGGTTCCGATTCGGGGATTTGCCGGCATCCCAGACTATCCCTCGTCATTCCCGCGAAGGCGGGAATCCATTCTGGCTGGCGGTGCGGCTCCATCCGGCTTCAGTGCCAATGGATCCCCGCCTTCGCGGGGATGACGAGGTAGGGTGGAGGGGAGTCCAGAGACTCACCTTGCGCTCTCCCGACTCTTCGGCTAGGGGCCCCGCTTTCCGCGATCGTAGGGATGCGCCGGCTGAATGGGCTGCCGCGCGTGTCCGCAATCGTCGAACTATAAGGAGACGAAAATGCCCAAGCTCAAGACGAAGAGCGGCGTAAAGAAGCGCTTCAAGTTCACCGCCACTGGCAAGGTGAAGCATGGAGTCGCCGGCAAGCGCCACCGCCTGATTTCGCACAACGCGAAGTATATCCGCCAGAACCGCGGCACCTCCGTGCTCGCCGACGCCGATGTTGCACACATCAAGGCGTGGGCGCCCTACGGTCTGAAGTAAGGAGGGCCTGACAAATGGCACGAGTTAAGCGTGGTGTAACCACCAAGGCCAAGCACAAGAACATTCTTGAGCAGGCAAAGGGCTATCGCGGTCGTCGCAAGAACACGATCCGCATCGCCCGTCAGGCCGTCGAAAAGGCCGGCCAGTACGCGTATCGCGACCGCAAGGTTAAGAAGCGGACCTTCCGTGGTCTGTGGATCCAGCGCATCAACGCCGGTGTCCGCGCCGAAGGCCTGACCTATTCGCAGTTCATGCACGGGCTGAAGCTCGCCGGCATCGAGCTGGACCGCAAGGTCCTGGCCGATATCGCCATGAACGAAGGCGAAGCCTTTACCGCCATCATCGCGCAGGCGAAGGCGGCTCTGCCCCAGGCCGCCTAAGGCGACCTGCGCGAGCACCAGAAAATGGGGCGCCGGTGGCAACACCGGCGCCCTTTTTCTTTGTGCCGCTTCTTCTTTCGTCATTCCCGCGAAGGCGGGAATCCATTTAGGCTGACGGCGGGGTTCTTTCCTCCTGTTCAGCGGCAATGGATCCCCGCCTTCGCGGGGATGACGGTGTGAGGGAGGGTGGCGGTGGAGAAATATCCGTGCGTCTACATCCTGGCGAGCGGACGGGCGGGAACGCTCTATACCGGCGTGACCTCCGACCTGGTGGGCAGGCTCTACAAGCATCGCCAGGGGATCACGAAAGGCTTCGCGCATGCGCATCATGCCTTGCGCCTGGTCTGGTACGAGATGCATGGCGACATGGAAGCCGCGATCCTGCGTGAAAAGCGGATCAAGAAATGGAATCGCGACTGGAAGTTGAACCTGATCGAGCAATCGAACCCGGAATGGGTTGACCTTGCGATCGGGCTGGGCTTCGAGCCGCTACCGAAAGTGTGAATGGATTCCCGCCTCCGCGGGAATGACGAGGTGACAAGTTGACGACCGATCTGGACCAGCTCCGCACCGACCTGCTCGGCGCGATCGATGCAGCGGCGGGGCTCGACGCCGTCGAGGCCGTGCGCGTGCATGCGCTTGGCAAGCAGGGGGCGATCACCGGCCTGCTCAAGACCCTGGGCGGGATGAGCCCCGAAGAGCGCCAGGAAACCGGCCCGCGCATCCATTCGCTGCGCGAGGCAGTGACCGAGGCATTGGCGACGCGGAAGGGCACGCTGGAGAAGGCGGCGCTCGACGCGCGCCTGGCCAGCGAGACGCTCGACATGACGCTGCCGGTCGACGGCGTGGCCGCCGGCTCGGTGCATCCGGTGAGCCAGGTGATGGACGAGCTGGCGGAGATCTTCGCCGATCTCGGCTTCGCGGTCGCCACCGGTCCCGAGATCGAGGACGACTGGCATAATTTCACCGCGCTCAACATCCCCGAGACGCATCCGGCGCGGGCGATGCACGACACTTTCTATTTCCCGCGCGAGGAAGACGGCAGCCAGAAGTATCTGCTGCGCACCCACACCTCGCCGGTGCAGATTCGCACGATGGTCAAGGACAAGCCGCCGATCCGGATCATCGCGCCGGGCCGCGTCTATCGCTCGGACAGCGATGCGACGCACACGCCGATGTTCCACCAGATCGAGGGGCTGGTGATCGACAAGGGGATCACGCTCGGCCACCTGAAATGGACGCTGGAGACCTTCCTCAAGGCGTTCTTCGAGCGCGACGACATCGTGCTGCGGCTGCGCCCGAGCTACTTCCCGTTCACCGAGCCTTCGGCCGAGGTGGACGTCGGCTTCACTTGGCAGAACGGCAAGCGCGTGATCGGCGGCGATCCGCGCAAGAGCGACAATGGCGGCTGGATGGAAGTGCTCGGCTCCGGGATGGTCCACCGCAAGGTGATCGAGAGCTGCGGCCTCGATCCGAACGAATGGCAGGGCTTCGCCTTCGGCACCGGTGTCGACCGGCTGGCGATGCTCAAATATGGGATGGACGACTTGCGCGCCTTCTTCGACGGCGATCTGCGCTGGCTCAAGCATTACGGCTTCTCGGCACTCGACGTGCCCACGCTGAGCGGGGGAGTGGGCGCATGAAGTTCACCCTGAGCTGGCTCAAGGAGCATCTCGACACCGACGCCTCGCTGACCGACATCGAGGAGGCGCTGACCCGCGTCGGCCTCGAAGTGGAAGGCGTGGAGAATCCGGGCGAGAAGCTGAACGGCTTCCGCGTCGCCAAGGTGCTGACCGCCGAGCGGCATCCCCAGGCGGACAAGCTGCAGGTGCTGACGGTGGATACCGGCGAGCAGGTGCTGCAGGTCGTCTGCGGCGCGCCCAATGCGCGCGCGGGGCTGGTCGGCGTGCTCGGGACGCCGGGCGCGGTGGTGCCGGCCAATGGCATGCAGCTGAAGGTCGCCGCGGTGCGCGGGGTCGAATCGAACGGCATGATGTGCTCGACGCGCGAGCTCGAGCTGGGCGAGGATCATGACGGGATCATCGAGCTGCCGGCCGATGCGCCGGTGGGCACGGCGTTCGCCGACTATGCCGATCTCAACGACCCGGTGTTCGACATCTCGATCACCCCGAACCGCCAGGACTGCATGGGCGTGCGCGGCATCGCGCGCGACCTGGCGGCGGCGGGGCTGGGTACGCTCAAGCCGCTCGATGCCGAGCCGGTTGCGGTTGCGGGCGCGGGGCCCGAGGTGAGGATCGAGGCGCCCGAGGGGTGCCCGGCCTATTATGGCCAGACCGTCTCGGGCGTGACCAACGGCGCGTCGCCCGAATGGATGCAGCGGCGCCTGAAGGCGATCGGCCAGCGGCCGATCTCGGCGTTGGTCGACATCACCAACTATGTGATGATCGATCTCGGCCGGCCTTTGCATGTGTACGACAAGGCCAAGCTGTCGGGCGCGCTGACCGTGCGCAAGGCGACGGCCGGCGAGCAGGTGCTGGCGCTCAACGAGAAGACCTATACGCTAGACGAGACGATCACCGTGATCGCCGACGCCAACGGCGTGCACGATATCGGCGGGATCATGGGCGGCGAGGACACCGGCGTGTCCGAAACCACCACCGACGTGGTGATCGAATGCGCCTATTTCGAGCCGGAGCATATCGCGCGGGCGGGGCAGAAGCTCAACCTGACCAGCGATGCGCGCTCGCGCTTCGAGCGGGGCGTCGATCCGCAGTTCCTCGAGGACGGCATCGCGATCGCGACGCGGCTGGTGATCCAGCTGTGCGGCGGCACGGCGAGCGAAGTGACGCGCGCCGGCACGCTGCCCAAGGTCGGCGTGACCACCGGCTATGATCCGAAGCTCGCCGAGACGCTGGGCGGGCTGGCGGTGCCGGCGGCGCGGCAGGTCGAGATCCTCGAGAGCCTGGGCTTCACGGTCCAGCCGCTCGACGGCAATGGCGATCCGGTCGAGCTGGATGCGGGCTTCGACGCGCTGCGCGTCACTGCGCCAAGCTGGCGCCGCGATGTCGACGGCCCGGCCGATCTGGTCGAGGAAGTGATCCGGATCGAGGGTATCGACAATGTGCCGTCCACGCCGCTCTCGCGGGTGCCGGGCGTGGCGAAGCCGACCGCGACGCCCGAGCAGAAGCTCGAGCGCAAGCTGCGCCGCACGGCGGCGGCGCGCGGGCTCAACGAGGCGGTGACCTGGAGCTTCGTCTCGGAGAGCGAGGCGGCGCCCTTCGGCGGCGGTGCCTGGACGCTGGCCAATCCGATCAGCGAGGACATGAAGGTCATGCGCCCGTCGCTGCTGCCGGGCCTGCTGGGTGCTGCCGAGCGCAACCTCAAGCGCGGCGCGACCTCGGTCCGCCTGTTCGAGCTGGGCCGGCGCTATCTGGCGGACGGTGAGCGGGTGACGCTCGGCGTGCTGCTGGCGGGCGCGAAGACGCCGCGCGGCTGGCAGGGTGGCAAGGCGCAGCCCTTCACCGCGTTCGATGCCAAGGCCGAGGCGCTGGCGCTGCTGGAGGCCGCCGGCGCGCCGGTGGCGAACCTGCAGGTGATGGGCGAGGCCGGCGAGGTCTGGCACCCGGGCCAGTCGGCGACGCTGCGCCTGGGGCCCAAGACGGTGCTCGCGGCATTCGGCATGGTCCACCCGAGCGTGCTCAAGGCGTTCGACCTCGACGGCGATGTCGCCGCGGTCGAGCTCTATCTCGATGCGCTGCCCGGCAAGCGCGGCGGCACCGGCTTCATGCGCACGGCCTATACGCCGCCCGCGCTGCAGGCCGTGACGCGCGACTTCGCCTTCCTGGTGCCGGCGACGCTGGCGGCAGGGGACCTGGTCCGCAGCGTCAAGGGCGCGGACAAGGCGACCATCGTCGATGCGCGGCTGTTCGACGTCTTCACCGGAACCGGCGTGCCGGAAGGTCAGAAGAGCCTGGCCATCGAAGTTACGCTCCAGCCGGGCGAGAAGAGCTTCACCGACGAGGAGCTGAAGGCGGTCGCCGACAAGGTGGTCGCCGCCGCGGCCAAGCAGGGCGCGGTGCTGCGGGGCTGACCGGCACTTCCCTTGACGGGAGGATGGAGTACCAATCTCGTCATGCTGAACTCGTTTCAGCATCCAATGCGCCGCGAGCGATATCGCTCGTGGAGAGTTGGACCCTGAAACAAGCTCAGGGTGACGGATTGGGGCGAGAGCCGGTTGCCTTGCCGCTTCGCGCGCCGCATAGCCGCGGCACCGCAGCACAAGGAGCCAGCCCATGCCAACCGCACTCATCACCGGCGCCACTTCGGGGATTGGCGAGGCCTGCGTGCTGGCCTTTGCCGATGCGGGGTGGAATGTCGTCGCGACCGGGCGGCGGGCGGAGCGGCTGGCGCCGCTGGAGCGCGACAATGTCCGCACCCTCGCCTTCGACATCCGCGACGAGGAAGCCCGCGACGCGGCGCTGGACTCGCTGCCCGAGGGCTTCCGCGAATTCGACCTGCTGGTGAACAATGCCGGGCTGGCGCTGGGCCTCGAGCCCGCGCAGGCGGCGTCGCTCACCAAGTGGAAGACGATGATCGACACGAACGTGACCGCGCTCGTCTCGATCACCCACAAGCTGCTGCCGATGCTGGTGGCGCGCAAGGGCGCGATCATCAACCTGTCGTCGGTGGCGGCGACCTATCCCTATCCGGGCGGCAATGTGTACGCGGCGACCAAGGCGTTCGTCCGCCAGCTGAGCCTCGACCTGCGCGCCGACCTGCACGGCACCGGGGTGCGCGTCACCTCGATCGAGCCCGGCATGGTCGAGACCGAGTTCACCCTGGTGCGCACCGGCAGCCAGGAAACCTCGGACAAGCTCTATGGCGGCGTGAACCCGATGACCGCCGAGGACATCGCCGAGACGATCCTGTGGGTGGCGACGCTGCCGCCGCACCTGAACATCAACAGCCTCGAGCTGATGCCGGTCAACCAGAGCTGGCAGGCCTTCGCGATCCACCGCGAGGGCTGAGCGCGCTCACGCCATCAAGGGCCGGATCTCGTCATAGGCGGCGCTGGATATCACCCAGGGCGACCAGTCGCGAACAAAGGTGAAATAGGCGAAGTCATGATCCCCGAGCGTGGTGATCATGTGCCGGGCGAGCCCCGGCCATCGCCGTAGCGTCCAGGGGTTTATCGCCACGCCTTCCGGGCGCGTGAGCGGGACGGAGGACATGTCGCATTTCAGCCGGTCGGTGCCGTAGTAATAGTAGAAAACCTCCACCGGCAGCGTCTCGTCCGGAAAGGCGAAGCTCGGATATATCTCGATTTCTATCTGGAAATCATTCGTCAGCCGCTGCTGGGCGAAGAGCAGTTCGGGCCCGATGAGCGTCCTGAGCCGGCGTCCGTTCATGAGAAGCTTGGCGGTGGGGGCGTAGAAGTCCATCACCGAGTACCAGACCGAGGGGTTGGCAAATCCCAGCCGGTCCGGCGCTGCGCCTGCCGCCTGATGCGTCGGCGCGCAGGCCCACCACCATTTGCGATAGGGAAGGTCCTGGCCGCCCGCCGTTCCCTTCTCATGATCATAGCCCATGATGAGATGGTAGCCGGGCGGCGGATCGCCGAGATCTCCGCCGCTTGCCGCCATCACGTAATTCGGTTGCAGGCGATCGGCGAGATCCGAGGTGAATCTTGCCGAGAAGATGAACTTGCCGGGGTCTTCGCGAAATTCCTCGAGCATGCGTTCGCGCAGGCCGAGATAGT
Source organism: Sphingomonas sp. NIBR02145 (assembly GCF_027359115.1). Classification (NCBI taxonomy): domain Bacteria; kingdom Pseudomonadati; phylum Pseudomonadota; class Alphaproteobacteria; order Sphingomonadales; family Sphingomonadaceae; genus Sphingomonas; species Sphingomonas sp. NIBR02145. The sequence goes on from NZ_CP114791.1 coordinate 3,583,048, forward strand.
CCTCCAACATCGTCTCGAGCGCCGGCGGGATGTTTCCCCGCATCTTGTCGACGGTCTGCGCACGGAACAGGGCAAGATCCCTGGCGATGGCCCCCTCGATGCTTTCGCCAAATATGGTGCGGCACGCCTGATCGACGAGTTCCCAGCAATCCTCGGGCGTGAGCGGCGGCGCGCCGGGTTGCGGCAGCTTGCCGGATTGGGTGAGTTCCACCGAGATCGCGGCAAAGCGTTCCGCCGGGTAGGAGGTGGCCGCATAGCCGGGGGCAGAGGCGCCGAAATAGTCGGTCTGCAGCGATGCGAACAGGATGCATTCGAGCAGCGACGGGTCGATCGTGATCGCATCCTCGGCCGTGACATCTCCCTGCACCACCCCCAGCCGCCCGGCGGTTTCGATCAGCGAGAGATATTTGGCGGCGAATTGCCCGGCATCGAACAGCGAGCCGTAGAATCGCCGCATGCCCTCCTCGCCGAAATAGGTGCCGACAAAATCGAGCTGTGCCAGGAAGGCCATGCATTCGAGCTGTGCCTCGCCGCCCAGCTCGAGCCTCCCGAAGCGCGTCTGTTCCTGCGCCCGGTCCCTCTCGATCATCTTTCGCCGACGGGTCAGTACCGATGCCAGGGTGGCTAAGTGGGCGGATGGGTTCTCGACCTTCGCGACCGCGCTGCGAACGGGATCGGCATAGATTTCGAGGGGGACATGGATCTTCCCCGCCTCCTGCCCCTCGCGAAGGATGAGGGGCATGTTCGCGTACATTTCGACGAACTGGCGGAAGCGGAACGCGCCGTAATTGCTGAACACGAAATCGAGGAAATGGCGCTTCTCGTGCCAGATCGCCGACACCATCTGCAGGCCGCGGTTGAAGGTCCTGTCGTCGTCGATGGATGCCAGAATGGCGATCGCCTCGTCGGACCTGCCCTGGGTGACCGCGGCGACCGCCTGCTGGATCGGCCCGCCGCCATCCAGTCCGCCGATCAGCTGGGCGTCGTACAACAACGACATCGTGGCCGGATCGAACTGGATGATGGGGAGCATGGCTAGCCGCCGATCTGGCTGATGTCAGTATCGGGCGTCAGCCTGGTGATCCGGGCCTGGCTTTGGGTATCGTTGACGATCACCGCGGTCTCGCCGCCGCCCTTTGGCTCGCTGCGCTTGAGCAGCGCCTTTACCGCGGCGAGGAAGCCGACGACCGAGGTGCCGGCTCCCATCATGATCGTGACGACTTCGCAGACCTGGCGGATCTCGTCGACGCCGAACGGCGCGTCCAGCGCGTCGCTGATCGATTCGGTCAGCATCGGCTCGGAGGCGGCATGGCCCTCCTGCCGTGCAAGCGCCGCGATCGCCGCGATCAGCGCGGGATCGCCGATGACATCGATTGTCTGACTGTTCATGGTGTCTCCTCCCGGGCGGCCTGGCCTTCAGGCTGCCCCCTCTTGCCCCTGTGTCGCCGGATTATAGTATCCGCCGCCGTCTTCCCCATGATCTATTAGGTCCAGAATGATCTCTATTCAGTCCGAGTCCCTGTCCGCCGCGATCAATCCGTTCGGCGCCGAGCTCTCCTCGCTGCGGGATGCGGATGGCCGCGAGCTGATGACCGATGCGGATCCCGCCTTCTGGAGCGGACGGGCGCCGTTGCTCTTCCCGATCGTCGGGCGGCTGATGGACGACAAATATCGGTTGGACGGCAAGGAATACACGCTGCCCCAGCACGGCTTCGCCCGTAAGCAGGATTTCGCGCTGGTCGAGCAGGCGCCGGACCGGGCGGTGTTCCGGCTGGTCGACAATGCGGAGACGCGCGCGGTCTACCCGTTCGCCTTCGCGCTCGATGCGGCGTTCACGCTGATCGACGCTTCGCTGCTGATGGAGATCACGGTGACCAACACCGGTGATGTCGATATGCCGGCGAGCTTCGGCTTCCACCCTGCCTTTGCCTGGCCGCTGCCCTATGGCTCGAGCAAGGAGGAGCACCAGATCGTCTTCGCCGACGAGGAGCCCGGCGAACTGGCGGCGATCGTCAAGGGCGGCTGGATGGACGCCGACAGCTGGGAGAGCCCGGTCGAGGACCGGATGCTCGAGCTGTATGACGAGCTGTTCGAGCGCGATGCGCTGGTGTGGAATCCGGTGCGCAGCCAGTCGCTCAGCTATGGCGCGCTGGGCGGGCCGCAGCTGGTCTGCGATTTCCCCGATACGCCGGCGCTGGGGCTGTGGATGAAGCCGGGCGCGCGCTATCTGTGCATCGAGCCCTGGCACGGCATCGCCGATCCGTACGGCTTCACCGGCGAGATCTGGGACAAGCCGCTGATGCTGCGCTTCGCGCCGGGCGAGGCGCGGACCTTCACGATGCGGGTTTCGCTCCGGGTCTAGGGCGGATCGCCTGGGGGAGCAGTTTAGTACAGGTGCGAGAAATCGCAGGCGTTGCCGAGAGGCTGCGCGACGACTAGAGGGCCGCGATGCCTTCTCCCTCCGACCGCCGTACCTTCGCGATCATCTCGCACCCTGACGCGGGCAAGACCACGCTCACCGAAAAGCTGCTGCTGTTCGGTGGCGCGATCCATCTCGCCGGCGAAGTGAAGGCGCGCGGCCAGGCGCGGCGTGCGCGCTCGGACTGGATGAAGATCGAGCAGCAGCGCGGCATCTCGGTGACGTCGAGCGTGATGACGTTCGAGCGGAACGGGGTGACCTTCAACCTGCTCGACACGCCAGGCCACGAGGACTTCTCGGAAGATACCTATCGCACGCTCACCGCGGTCGATTCGGCGGTGATGGTGATCGACGTCGCCAAGGGCATCGAGAGCCAGACCCGGAAATTGTTCGAGGTCTGCCGGCTGCGTAACGTGCCGATCATCACCTTCGTCAACAAGGTCGACCGCGAAGGCCGCCACGTGTTCGAGACGCTCGACGAGATCGCCGACCTGCTCGCGCTCGACGTGTGCCCGATGACCTGGCCGGTCGGCATGGGCGGTACCTTCGAGGGGATCTTCGACCTCGCCACCAACCGCCTGCTGCTGCCCGAGGGCGACAGCCGCGAGTTCCATGGCAAGGTGGTGCAGACCTCGGGGCTCGACGATCCGCAGCTCGACCAGATCATCTCGCCCGAGAACCTCGCCAAGCTGCGCGAGGATGTCGAGCTGGCCCAGGCGGGCTATCCGGCGTTCGACGGCGAGGCCTATCGCCACGGCGACCTGACCCCGGTCTATTTCGGCTCGGCGCTCAAGGAGTTCGGCGTCGATTCGCTGATCGAGGCGATCGCGACGCACGCCCCGCCGCCGCACGCGCTGCCGGCCGAGCCGGCGCCGGTCGCGCCCGATGCGGGCCAGGTCACCGGTTTCGTGTTCAAGGTCCAGGCGAACATGGACCCCAACCACCGCGACCGCATCGCGTTCATGCGGCTGGTCTCGGGCACCTTCAAGCGCGGCATGAAGCTGACGCCGACCGGGCATGGCAAGCCGATCGCGATCCACTCGCCGATCCTGTTCTTCGCGCAGCAGCGTGAACTGGCCGACGAGGCGTTCCCGGGCGACATCATCGGCATCCCCAACCATGGCGTGCTGCGCGTGGGCGACACGCTGAGCGAGAAGGCGGATGTGCGCTTCACCGGGCTGCCGAACTTCGCGCCGGAAATCCTGCGCCGCGTCGCCCTGAAGGACCCGACCAAGACCAAGCAGCTGCGCAAGGCGCTGGACGACATGGCCGAGGAAGGCGTGACCCAGGTCTTCTATCCGGAGATCGGCTCGAACTGGATCATCGGCGTGGTCGGCCAGCTGCAGCTCGACGTGCTGATCTCGCGGCTCGATGCCGAGTACAAGGTGGCGGCGGGGCTGGAGATGGCTCCGTTCGAGACGGCGCGGTGGATCTCGGCCGAGGATCCCAAGGACCTGGCGGAGTTCATGAGCCTGAACCGGGGCGCCATGGCCAAGGACCGCGACGACAATCCGGTGTTCATGGCCAAGTCGAGCTGGGAGGTCGGCTATGTTGCCGATCGCTATCCCAGGGTGAAGTTCGCGGCGACACGCGAGCGCTGAGCGCAGACCCGAGGGGTGGCCGGGCGGTCCCATCCCCGCCCGGCCGTCCCGGTAAGGCTTCCCCTCGGAACGCGCGTTGCTTTTCGCCGATTTGCGACTCGTTCGCGATTCAGGAAAGCGCCGAGTCGGGAAACTACCTAGGCCGTCTGCTCCACCCAGCCGCTGCGGACATGCTTGGCCGCGAACAGCGCGAGGATGCCGGCGAGCACGTAGAAGCCGAGGCAGAACACCGCGCCGTAGCGCAGCGCCTCGGCGCCGTAGCTGGCCTTCAGCTCTTCGCCGAGGAAGCCCATCAGCAGCGGGCCGAGGCCCATGCCGATCAGGTTGTTGATCATCAGGAAGCTGCCCGACGCGGTGGCGCGCATGTGCTGCGGCACCATGTGCTGCACGGCGGTGGTTACCGGGCCGAGCCACAGGATGTTGAGCCCGTTGGGAATCACCAGCAGCGGCCAGGCGATCCAGGGGTTGGAGGTGAGGAAGCCGATCGCGAACAGCGGCGCGGTGATCAGCCAGGCGATCGCGGGCAGCCAAGCGTACCAGGCGCGGTCGCCCTTGCCGAGCCGGTCGGCGAACCAGCCGCCGGCGAACACGCCCGCGGTGCCGCCGATCAGCAGCAGCGAGGCCATGAACTGGCCGGTGGTCACCAGGTCGAAGCCGAAATTGCCCATCAGCACCAGCGGCGTCCACAGCGCCAGGCCATAGCCGCACAGCGAGCTGCACGAGGCGCCGAAGGCGAGCAGCCAGAAGGCGGGCTTGCCGGCGAGGATGCCGAACACCGCGCTCACCGGGGCGGCGTCGCCCCTGGCGACGGCGGGCCGGGGCACGTCGCGGACCACCCAGCGGAATATCGGCGCGATCAGGATGCCGATCACGCCCATGGTGATGAACGCCGCGCGCCAGTCGACCAGGGCGGCGATATAGGCGCCGAGCAGGGTGCCGAGCGCCAGGCCGATCGGGATGCCGAGCGAATAGATGGCGAGCGCGCGCGCGCGCTTCTCGGGCGGGAAGTAATCGGCGATCACCGCATAGGAAGGCGCGACGCCGCCTGCCTCGCCGACGCCGACACCGAGGCGGAACAGGAAGAGCTGCCAATAGCCGGTGGCGACCCCGCACAGCCCGGTGAACAGGCTCCACACTGCCAGCGCCCCGGCGATCACCCCCGAACGGCTGGTGCGGTCGGCGAGATAGGCGAGCGGCACGCCGAGCACCGAATAGAGCACCGCGAAGGCGAGCCCGCCGATCGCGCCGAATTCGGTGCGGGTGAGGTGCAGGTCCTCCATGATCGGCTTGGCGAGGATGCCGAGGATCTGCCGATCGAGGAAGTTGAAGGTGTAGACGAGCAGGAGCATCGCCAGCACCACGCCGCGATAGCCGGGGCGGGTCGCGGGGTTTGAAGCGGAAGCGTTCATGGCCGTACCTCGACATCAAAAGAGCCGGACGTCAAGGGACGCCCGGCTCGGTAATTTAGGTGCAGTGCACCATACTCAGAATTTGAGGCTGAACGACCCGAAGATCTGGCGCGGATTGCCGTAGAAGGCCGTGGCGACGCCTTCCTTGCCCAGGGTCGGCGTGTAGCCGCCCGCCGGGGTCAGGATCGGCGTGCCGTCGATCCGGCTGCTGATATACTGATAGCCGGCGGTCTTGTAGTGGACATTGGTCAGGTTCTTGCCGTGGATGCCGATCGAATAGCGCCCGTCGCCGAAGGTGTAGACGAGGTGCGCGTCGAGCAGCGTGTAGCCCGGCTGGTCGAGGAACGGGCTGGCCGTCTCGAACTGGTGGGTCAGGCCGCGATAGGACACGGTGGTGGTCGCCGAGAGATCGCCGCTCGCCACCGGCAGCGTGGCGCCGAGCGTGCCGGCCAGCGTCCAGTCCGGCGTGTTCTGGAAGACGCGGACCGCCGAGACATCGACGCCGGTCGGGCCGATGAAGCGCTTGTACTTGGCGTCGATATAGCCGAGCGCGCCGTTGAAGAAGAAGCTCGAGCCCGGGCCGGCAAAGCCGCGCGCCAGCACGGCGTTGGTCTCGAGCTCGATGCCCTTGATGTCGGCCTTCGCCGCGTTGGTGGTGATGCCGCAGAAGCTCTGGACGTTGTTGATCAGGCAGCCGACCGAGCCCGGGATCTGGACGTTGGAATAGTCCGAATAGAAGCCGGCGAGCGACCAGTTCAGGCGACGATCGAACGCCGCGCCCTTCCAGCCCACTTCATAGCTCTTCACCGTTTCCGGATCGAAGGAGAGATAGTTGTAGATGTCGAGATAGGTGCGCCCGGCCGAGGGATTGCTGATCGGTGCCGAGGTGCCCGAGCCGCGCGGATCGAAGCCGCCGCCCTTGAAGCCTTCCGAATAGGAGGCATAGACCATGTGGTCCGCGCTCGGCTTGAAGCTGAGCGTCGCGCGCGGGGTGAAGCGCTTGAAATTGGCGGTGCCGCGGAAATCGGTGGAAGGCGCACCCACCGGCACCGGGGTGCCGCCGAAATCCGGGGTCAGGCCGAGATAGCTCGCCTTGAAGACATAGCTCTTGCGCTGATCCCAGGTGTAGCGGCCGCCGAGCGTCAGGCTCAGCTGCGGGGTGAAGTCGAAGGTGAAGTCGCCATAGATCGAGCTGGTCTCGGTGCGCACATCACCGGCGGTATAGGCGTTGAAGCCCGGCAGCGTGGTCGACAGCAGCACGCCGAAGCCCGTCGTCGCCTTGGCGCCCAGATAGTAGAAGCCGACAATGCCGTTGAGCTTATCGCCATGGATCAGCGCCTGGAATTCCTGGCTGGTCTGGTTGTTCTTGTAATAGGCGGGCACGTCGACATCGACCGACGGGGTCGAATCGAAGTCGATCGGCGTCCAGGAGGTGTCCTCGCGGTACGCGCTGATGCTGCGCAGCGTGATGTGGTCGCTCACATCGGCGTTGATCGTCATCGAGATGCCGCCGGCCTCGACATCGTTCTTCGGGTTCGCGAGGCCCGCATTGGTGTCATAGACATTGGACAGCACCGGCGAGCCGGTGAGCAGGCCGGCGAACAGGCGGTGGCCGTTGCGCGCGTTCGACTTGTCATGGGTATAGTCGCCGGTGATGCGGATCGACATGCGGCTGTCCGGCGTCTCGAACTCGAGCGTGCCGCGCGCGGCCCAGACATTCTTGTTGTAGTTCTCGATATGGAGATTGCGGTTCTCTCCGAAGCCATCGCGGGTGAGGCGGGCGCCGGAGAAACCGATCTTGAACATCGAGCCGATCGGGGTCGATGCGCTGACGATCACATCGGCCTGGTTGTACGAGCCGTAATTGCCGCGCACCGACACCGTCGGGCGATCGTCGAGCTTCTTGGTGACATATTTCACCGCGCCGCCGATCGTGTTGCGACCATAGAGCGTGCCCTGCGGGCCGCGCAGCACTTCGATCCGCTCCACGTCATAGATGTCGAGCACCGATGCCTGGGGGCGGTTGAGATAGACGTCGTCGAGATAGATGCCGATGCCGGCCTCGAAGCCCGGGACCGGATCCTGCTGGCCGACGCCGCGGATGAAGGCGGCAAGCGTCGAGTTGGTGCCGCGCGCATCCTTCAGCGTGGTGTTCGGCGACGCGATCTGGAGATCGGTGAGATCCACCGCACCGGCCTGGTCGAGCTGGGCCGAGGTGAGCGCGGTGACCGCGGTCGGCACGTCGAGCAGCTTCTCCTCGCGGCGGCGGGCCGTGACGACGATTTCGCCGGTATTGTCGAGTGCGCTATCCTGCGCCTCGGGCGCGGCCGGCGCGGCAGCTTCCTGCGCGAAGGCGGAATTGGTGGTGAGTGCGGCGAGCGCAGCGCCCGCGAACAGAATCGAACGGGCACAATTCAGGCGTGACATCCAGACTTCCTCCCCATCAGTCTAACCCGTCATTCAACGCGGGTTGCACGTGGTCGTCCGAGGCTATACTGAAACCTGAACCGGGTTTCAACTTGGATAAATGGGAAGAGGAACCAGAATGGCGGAGGGGCGTGGCATGAGCGCCACAGCACCGGGAATCGGCGGCAGCGAAGCGAGCGCCGGCAAGGAACCGCGCACCGCGCGCGGGCGGCGCACCTTGCGCCTGATCCTGGATGCGGCGGCGGAGGAGTTCGGCGCCAAGGGATTCCACGAAGGCTCGATCAGCGGGATCACAAGGCGGGCCGGCGTCGCGCTGGGCAGCTTCTACACCTATTTCGATTCGAAGGACGACGTGTTCCGCGCGCTGGTGCGCGACATGAGCGACCAGGTGCGCGAGCATGTCGCCCCGGCGATCAAGGGCGCGACCGGCGGCCAGATCGCGGCGGAGCAGGCGGCGCTGCTCGCCTTCATCCGCTTCGCCCGGGCGCACAAGGAGATCTATCGGATCATCGACGAAGCCGAGTTCGTCGATCCCGAGAGCTTCCGGCTCCATTATGCGAGCACGGCCGAGCGCATCGCCAAGCGGCTCCAGGCGGCGGCGGCGCGCGGCGAGGTGCGCGAGGACGTCAACGAGGTCCATGCCTGGGCGATCATGGGGATGAACGTGTTCCTCGGCCTGCGCTACAGCGTGTGGCAGGAGGACGTGGATCCCGAGGCGATCGCCGATATCGTCGCGCAGATGCTGGCGCGCGGGATCGGGACTGGGGCGTAGGGCGGATCCGGCCGGCTATTCCTGTCATCCCCGCCTGCGCGGGGATGACGGCAAGAAATCTAGCGCCGCCCGCGTGTCGTCGAGCCAAAACCCCAGACCAGCAGCAGCGCGAGCACCGCGGCGCCGATGCGCAGCGCATTGCCGGTCCAGCCGAACATCGCTTCGTCGGGCACCTTGAAGACGTTCCACGCCGCGTTGAGCGAGACATGGAGCAGCAGCCCGCTCCAGATCGTGTTGCCGTCGAGCCGGTCGAGCAATGCCATCACCACGCCGCCGATGCCGGTGATCATCAGCACCTGCAGTGCCATGTCGCCACCCGCCGGTCCGCCCATGCCCCACCAATGGACCAGGCCGAACAGCAGCGCCTGCGCGCCGACCGCGAGCCATAGCGGCCAGCCGAGCGCGCGGTGGGTGAAGAGGAAGCCGAAGCCGCGGAACACGATCTCCTCGGCCAGCGGGAAGGCGAGGGCGAGCATCGCCAGATCGAGCCAGCGCCAGTCATGCGACAGCCCGCCGAGCATGAAGAGCCCCACCCAGGCGGGGATCGTCGCCACCGCGACCAGGACCGGTCCGCGCCAGCCGTTCGACCGCAGGCCCATCCGGTCGAACAGTCCGGCTCCGCGCAGCATCAGCAGGCCCGCGACCAGCACGATCAGCACGGCGAGCCCATTGTCGAGGATCGCGCCGCCATAGGGGATCTTGAGCGCCGGGATCGGGTGGCCGATCGCCCTGGCGAGATCGCGCACCTGCTGCGACAGGACCAGTATCGCAACCACCAGCAGGACGCTGAAGGGCAGGCGGGCGGATTTTCCCAAGATGTTTTCCCCGGATCGCGGTTTAGGCACGGTGTATTGCTCGGCTAATACGATAACGCAAGGCGCGTACCATTGCGGTGCGGCCATCGGTACCGCATCTAGGGGGCATGGATTTCAGCGACTGGCATGTTGCGCGGGCACGGGCGCTGTTCACGGTGCTGGCCGAACGGCATGCGCTGCGCATGCGCGGCGCCGATGCCGGCCCGGACTATCTCGCGCTCGAGCTGCCCGTCCAATATGGGCTGCGCATCGCGCTCAAGCTGGTCTGGTCGCGCGACCTGCTGATGATCCGCAGCGATCTGTTCACCGCCGAATTCCATCTCGACGCCGATGCCGACGCGGAGACCAAGTTCATCGAGACGTTCGACGGGCTGGTCGAGGGGGAGATCCGCCTGCACCTGTTCTACTGGCCGCGCGCGGCGCGCCCCTACAAGACATTGCTCCAGCGCGCCGAAGGGAATGGCGAGGATGCGGTGTGGCGGACGATCTACACCTGGTTCCGCTGGCTGCCCTGGTCGCCGGTGGCGCGCGAAGAGGTGTGGGTAAACAGCCGCGCGCCGCATCTGCATGTGGTGGGGCACGCCTGACTATATCGCCTGCGAGTTCCTGGCTGTTCCCCGGCGAAAGCCGGGGTCCATAGTCACGAGCGAGACGGCACGGAAACGCTGGGCCCCGGCCTTCGCCGGGGAACTGCAGCGTATCAAATAGCGCCGCGCATCAGCCCTTGCCCAGCTTGTCCCGTAGCCCGGCAAGCCCGCCGAATGGGCCGCTTTCCTCGGCCAGGCGCTTTGCCTCTTCCTCGCTGATAACCCCGGCGTCGCGCAGCGCCGCCTCGGCGCTGGCGCTGCGCGGATAGGGATCGAGTGCCAGCGCCAGCGTTTCCGCCGCAGCCTCGCCCAGGTCGATCGCGCCGCCCGAATAGAAGACGATGTCGCACTCGTCCTCGCTCAGCTCCATTTCTTCCTCGCCGGCATCGCCGTCGCTCTCGGGGAGGAAGCGGATCGCGAAATCCTCCTCGATCTTCGCGGGTACCGGCTCGTCGGTGATCACGCAGGCCTGGACGACCCTGGCCGAAAGGTGGCCGGTGGCGATGATGCCCTGCGCGTCGCGGCGGATGCGATAGTCGGCGGCCAGGCTGTCGATCGACTTGAGGCCGAACCGCTCGGCCAGCGCGATCCGCTCGTTCGGCTCGGCCTGCACCTGGACCTGGCTCTCGCCGGCGCCGATCGTGTCGAGCCGCTGGGGGCGGTTGAATTCGCTCTGGATCATGCGAGGTCTCCGGCGAGCAAGGTCGCGATCGGGGTGTCGCCCAGCTTCGCATGCAGCGCGCGGAGCTCGTTCTCGACATGGGCGAGCGCCTGCGGCCCGGGCGCCTCGCCGCGATAGAGGTTGCGCACCAGCGCGTCGCCCAGCGTGTCGTCCGCCAGCGCGGTCCGATAGGCGCCCAGGCGCCCGCCGAGCATACCCATCATCTTGCCGACATGCTTGCCGACGACGATGTCGCCGATGCCGATCTGGCGGAGTTGCCCGTCCATGTCGTCGATGAACACTTCGGTGAGATGGGTGCTGAACGGCACCGCCGCCTCGTCCTGCTCGAGGCGCAGGAGGACGAGGCTCATCACCGCGGCGATCATGTCGAACCGGCCGTCGATCGTGTCGGGCACCGCGCCCGCCTCATACCAATGGGGCTGGCGGCCGCGCGCGACGATCGCGGCGTAGAGAAGGGGGGCGGTGCCGCGGTCGGGCGCCTGGAAAAGCTGCTTGAGCAAGCGCATGTGCCGGTTCGGTCCTGCTATGGTTCTGGCAATATGGGGTCGCGACCTTGTTTGGCCGCATTTTGCCGCATATTGAGGCGAACGGCCCGCGATGCAACCAAGTGCATCGGGCGCCGGTACGCGTTTGCCTGGAGACCAGAATGCCGATTCCCGCCCGTGCGCTTGGCGCCGCCCTGCTGGCAGCCGCGCTTGGCACCACCGCCTGCGTGCCCGTGCGCACGCACCAGGGCTATATCATCGACAAGGAACTGGTCGATTCGGTGCAGCCCGGCATCGACACGCGCGAATCGGTGCTCCAGACGCTCGGCCGTCCGACCTTCACCAGCCAGTTCAACGAAGGCGAGTGGTATTACATCTCCCGCCAGAGCGCGAACCTCGGCTACCAGTCGCTCAAGGCCAAGGACCAGACGACGCTGCGCATCACCTTCGATGCGAAGGGCAATGTCGCGGCGGTCGATCGCATGGGCAAGGAGCTGATCGCCTCGGTCGATCCGTACGGCAAGACCACCCCGACGCTGGGCCACAAGCGCGGCTTCTTCGAGGATCTGTTCGGCAATATCGGCACGGTCGGCGCGCCGGGCACCGGCGGTCCGGGCGGCGGCGGCGGCAACGGCCCCTAGTCTCCGGGCCAGCTTTTCCAGCCTTTCATTTCGCTGACGACCCCGTTCCCGGGCCGTTCAGCGTGGCTGCTCCAAACAGGCGCTCTACCGGAAAACAAGTCCGGACAGTGGTTTGGAGGAAGACATGAAGAAGTTCACAACCGCCCTGCTGCTCGCCGCCGTCGCGCTGCCCGCAGTGGCGATCCCGAGCGCGGCCAGCGCCCAGTCGCGCCAGGAACTGCGCCGCGACCGACAGGACATCCGCCACGAGGAGCGCGAGCTGCGCGACGCCCAGCGCCGCGGTGATCGCCGCGACATCCGGGACGAGCGCCGCGACGTGCGTGATGCGCACCGCGAATATCGCGAGGACCTGCGCGACCGTGACCGCGCCTGGGGCCGCGACGACTGGCGCTTCAACCGCGACCGCAACCGCGCGCTCTATGGCCGCGGTAACTGGAACGCGCCGTTCCGCTACACTTCGTTCCGCGTCGGCGGCCGGATCGGGCCGAGCTATTACGGCCCGCGCTATGTGATCGCCGATCCGTGGCGCTATCACCTGCCGCGCGCCGGCCGCTACCAGAGCTGGGTGCGCCACTATAACGACGTGCTGTTGATCGACACCCGTCGCGGCATTGTGATCCGCACGATCCCGAGCTTCTACTGGTAATCGCGCCAGATCAAAGGCTTCGGCCGCGCTGCCCTTTCAGGCCGCGCGGCCGGTGCCCGTAGACACGGCCCCGAAAGGGGTTGGGACCGCCGGGTGAAACGCACAAACCAGCGTTTCGCTCCCGAACCGTTCACCCGTTTTCGCGCTATCTTATGGTGAACAGCACCTGGTCGATCACCTTGCCGTCGAGGTCGACCAGCGCGAGGCGATGCTTGCCCGGCGGCGCCAGGATCAGGGGCCTCGAATCGGCAGTGCCCAGGTCGCGCTTGTCGAGGATCAGCCGGTGGCCAAGCGCCTGGCCGGATACCGAAATCGCCAGCCGCTGATTGTCCACCGGGATATCGGGATCGAGCGCATAGACGCTGCCCGCCACCGGATTGGTGATGCGCGGCCGTCGCGATTCGGCGGGGGCATAGGCGATGCGGTCCATGCCCGTCCCTTTCAGGAAATACTCGCGGCGCGGCTGCTCCATGCCGGCGGCGAAGCGGATCTGGCGTTCCTCCACGCCCTCAGGACGCGGCGGCGCCTTGCCGGGATCGGCTTCGTTGAGCGCCAGCATCACGTCGCGCCACACCGGCGCCGCGCCGCTGGTGCCCGATACCGCGCGCATCGGATCGCCCTCGAGATTGCCGACCCACACGCCCACGGTGAAGCGATCGGTGAAGCCGACGCACCAATTGTCGCGCATCGCCTTTGATGTGCCGGTCTTCACCGCTGCCCAGAAGGGCAGGCGCAGCGCCGAATCGACGCCGAAGGTGCCGGCCCGCGCATTGGGGTCGGCCAGCATGTCCGCGACGATCCAGGCGGCCTGGGGGCTGGTGGTGCGGCGAAGCGCGTCGGTCTTCGCGTCCAGCGTCAGCCGCAGCGGACTCCACCGGCCTTCGAGCGCGAGGCTGCGATAGGCGGCGACCTGCTCCATCAGCGTCACTTCGGCCGAGCCGAGCGCCAGCGAATAGCCATAGTACTGACCGTCCTCGACCAGCCCGCGATAGCCGGTGTCCCATAGCCGGTCGCGAAACGCATCGACGCCGGTGAGCAGCAGCGTGCGCACCGCCGGAACGTTGAGCGACCCAGCCAGCGCGATGCGCGCGGAGACAGGGCCCTTGAACGCCTTGTCGTAATTCTGCGGGACATAGAGGCCCGAGGCGGTGTCGAGCTGGACCGGCGAATCGTCGAGGATCGAGGCGGCGGTGAGATAGCCCTTCTCGATGCCCATCGCGTAGAGGAACGGCTTCAGCGTCGATCCGGCCTGTCGATAGGAAGAGGCGCCGTCCACCGCGGGCGCGGTGCTCTCGCCGCCGATCCCGCCGACATAGGCCAGCACGTCGCCGCTCTGATTGTCCACCACCACCACCGCGCCGTCGCGGGCACGGCTGCCGCCCAGCCCCTGGAGCTGGCGCTTGAGCGCCGTGATCGCGACGCGCTGGATGCGGGCATCGAGCGTGGTGGTGATCCTGGCGCCCGGCTTGGTCAGCAAGGCGGCGGAGAGATGCGGGGCGAGCCCGGGATCGAGCGCGAGGCTGCGCGCCGGGCCGAGCATCGAGGCGGCGGCACCGGCGAAGCGCGTGCAATCCTGGTCGCGGCTGAGCGCACAGGCACGCCGGGCGACTTCGCTTGGGCTGGCCTGCGGATTGGGCAGCAGCGCCGCGAGCAGCAGCGCGTCGTCGCGGGTGAGCGTCGCCGGGGTCTTGCCGAACAGGCCGAGCGCGGCGGCGCCGATCCCCTGCGCCTCGCCGCGGAACCCGGCCAGGTTGAGATAGGCCTCGAGGATCTGGTCCTTGGTCCAGCGCGATTCGAGGGACCATGCCGCGCGCATCTGGCGCAATTTCTCGCGCATCCCGCGGCTGCCGGGCGCGGCGAGATCCGGCGCGAGATAGGCGGCGACCTGCATCGACAAGGTCGAGGCGCCGCGTCCGCGCTTGCCTTCGATCCGGTCGCGCGCCGCGCCGCTCAGCGCCATCCAGTCGACGCCGCCATGCTCGCGGAAGCGCCGGTCCTCGGCGGCGACAAGGATGTCGCGGGCCACCGGGGATATGTCGTTGAGCCGGGTCCAGGCGAGACGCCGGGCCTGAAAATCGACGCGGCTCGAATCGATCAGCACGCCGTGCCGATCGTAGAGCCAGGCCTCGGACGGATGCCAGCCGGCGCGGACGGCACCGTAATCGGGCAGCGCGGGCGGGCGCGTCACCCACCAGAAGCCGGCCGAGCCGGCCAGCAGCAGCGTGAGCAGCGTGCCGGTGACGCGAGGCGGCGTGACGATTCCGCGCCACCCGCTTTCCTTCCACGCCGCCCGCTCGCGGCCCGCCCAGGCATGCAGCGCCTCGGGCGCATCATCGATGCGCTTCGTCCAGCGGCGGGCGAAGGCGAGGAGGTGGTCGAAAGCCTCCTTCGCCGTCACCGCTGCGCCACGGTCATCACGGCATTGGGCAGCTGCGCGCGGATCTCGGGCGAATACATCGCCTCGATCCGGGTGGAGGGCAGGTTGAACCTGCCCGCCGCATCCAGCCGCATCACGTAGGACACGGTGAAGCTGCCGCGCGGCACCCAGCCGTAAAAGGCGCGCCAGCTGTCATTGCCGCGCTCGATATAGCTGGGCGAGACGCCTTCGCTGGTGCCGGCGTCCTTGGCGAGCATCTCGGACTGGCCGCCGAGATTGCCGACGATCGTCGCGCCCGCCGGGATCGGATCGTTGACCACCACCCAGTTGCGCTCGGCCGAGGCCTCGACGCTGATCGTCACCTTGACCACGTCGCCGCGCGACCAGCTGCCGGGCACCGCCTGCTTGACCGCCTCGACCTTCTTGGTCGCCTTGTAGCCGGCCATCAGCGGCTGGGTGAGCGGCACCGCCGCCTTCACCCGGACGAACGCCCAGGGGCCCGAACCACCCGACTGGTTCAGCACCAGCGGCGTGGTTGCGGCAGGCAGCGGGAAGCTGAACTGGCGCTGCTGCTCGGCCAGCGGCCAGCTGAGGCTCACCGGGCTGAAGCTCGAGAAGCTCGCCGTGGTGACGCCCGCGATCGCTTCGGCCGGATAGAGCCCCATGAAGCGCCGCGCCAGGATCGTGCCCCAGGCATTGGCGGTGGTGGTGTCCCAATGCCCGCGCTGCTGGCGGGATGCGATGCCGACCATCAGCTTGGCCGAGTCATTCTCCCAGCCGGGGCGGCCGAGCGTGGCGAGCAGTGCCTTGATCGCCGCTTCGTCGTCCGACGACATCAGCCACCAGGCCATATGGCCCTTGTCGGAGATATCGACGCGGGTGCCCTCATAGACCAGGCGCTTGCGCAGCTCCTGCTCGGCATTGACGCGGAGCTGCTGGCCATTGGCCAGGCCCTGCACCTTGCCGAGCGCCATCGCATAGTCGGAGAGCGTCGCGGTCGGCATTTCGGCCGGCGCCATGCCGATCTGGCCGAGCATCGCCGAGGTCGCCGCGCCCTGCCGCGCCAGCGCTGTGAAGGCCGCGACGCGCTGCAGGCGGACATCGCCATAATCCTCATGACGAAGCCGCCCGTCGAGCACGGCCTTCATCGCCTCGAGCATCTTGGCCTTGGGGCCTTCGGGCAGCGGCAGGCCCGCCTCGCCGCTGGCCGAAAGGATATAGGCGGTCAGCGCTTCCGAGCCGGGCCAGTCGCCCGGCCAGTAGCGCAGCAGCCCGTCGCCGTCCTGATAGGCCGGCATGTCGCTGGCGATCAGGTTCCACATGCCCGTGTCGCCCAGCGCGATTGCCCGCGAGGTGCGCTGCTCGAGGCAGTTATACGGGTAGTCGGACATATATTCGCGCACGCCGGAGAGCGGCGGGGCGAGGCTGTCGGTTAGGCTCACTTCGACCGCGCCGAAGCCGGGCAGCGCGCCCGCCGGCGGAGCGATGACGAACTGGGTGCCGGTGCCGACCCGGCCGAGCGTCGCCGCCCAGGTCTCGACCGGCACCGCCGGTGCCACCTGCTGGGCGACGGTGATCCGGTCGCTCGACTTGCCGTCGGTGGTCTTCGCCGTGACCGTCCAGCTCAGCTTGCCGTCCTTGGGCGGCGCGGTGAGGTTCCATACCACCGGCGCGGCGCCGCCCGCCGGGATCTCGACGGTCAGCGGCTTGCCGGTCGCATAGGCCGGGCTCAGCGCCACCGTCGCGGTCACCTTCATCGGCTTGCTCGAGCCGTTGCGCAGCGTGAACATCGCGCCGAACTGGTCGCCGGTGCGCACCAGCTGCGGCACGCCCGCATAGATGGTCAGGTCCTGCGACGAGCGGATGCTCGCGCTGCCGGTGCCGAACAGCTGCGGGCCCGAGGTGGCGACCGCAACCAGCTTGAACGAGGTCAGCGCGTCGTTGAGCGTCACCGGCACCCGGGCATGGCCATTGGCGTCGAGCGCGACCTTGCCCTTCCAGAGCAGGACCGGCTGGAAATTCTCGCGGTTGAGGCCCGAAAGGTCCCCGCCGCCGCCACCGCCGCCGGCTTCCACCGCCTTCTTGCCATAGTGGCGCTTGCCGACCACCTGGGTCTGCGCGGTCGAGGTCAGCACCGAGATGGGCCTGTCGCCCATCATCGCGGTCAGCACGTCCCAGCTGTCATTCGGCGAGAGCTGGAGCAGCGCCTCGTCCACCGCGACGAAGGCGACATCGGCCGCGGCGGCGGGCTTGCCGTCGGGGCTCTTCACCGTGACATCGACCTGGGCCACGTCGCGCGCGGCATAGCTCGGCTTGTCGGCCTTCACCGCCACGTCGAGCTTATGGCCTTCCCAGCCGACCTTCACCTTGGCGATGCCCAGGCGATAGGCGGGCTTGGCGAGGTCCACGGTCGCGGTCGGCTCGCCGCCGTCCTTCGACCAGGGCGCGCCCCATTCGCGCGCCATGTTCGATCGCCAGTTCTGCCAGCCGGACACGCGTCCGCGCACCGCCATCACCGATACGAACACGTCCGGCGCATAGTCGCCCGGCATCGGCACTTCGATCACCGGATCCTTGCCGGTCAGCCCGACGACGAAGCTGGAGAGCACGCCCTCGCGCTCGACCGTGACCAGCGCGGTCGCGTCGCGGAACGGCATGCGCACCTGGAACTTGGCGGTCTCGCCCGCCTTGTATTCCTGCTTCTCGGGGATGACGTCCATGCGGTCGCCATTGTCGCCGCCGAACCACCAGTCGTCATCGCCGACCAGCCACACCGACTTGGTCGCGCGGGCGACATTGCCATTGGCATCCTTGGTGGTGGCGACGGCATAGACTTCGCCCGACACACCCGGGTTCAGCTGGCAGCTCGCCAGGCCCTGCGCATCGGTGGTCGCCGAGCAGGTGGCGCCCAGCTTGGTCGTCTTCATCTGGTTGTCATAGGCGTAGAAGCCGCCGATCAACCGGCGCCGCGCGGTCAGGATCTCGCGGCTGTAGAGCTCGACCGAGATCGCCTGGTTGGCGAGCGGCTTGCCCGCGGTGTCGAGCGCGACGAAGCGCAGGCGCAGGTCGTCCTGCTTCATCAGCCAGCCGTCGCTCTTGACGCCGAGCTGCACCGCCGACGTGAAGATCGGGATGCGCCGCGACGAGGTCAGCACCTGGCCGTTGGCATCCTGATAGTCCATCTCGACCAGCATCGTGGTGTTCTGCTCGAGCGACTGGGGCACTTCGGCATTGATTCGGCTGGTGCCGTCGGCGCCGAGCGTGGCGGGCAGGGTCTGGGTCGGCGGCAGCTGGACCTGCTCGTCCTCGCCCTCGCCGTTCATCGGCTTGGTGCCCTCGGTCATCGCCCGGCCACCGAAGGTGTAGCCGTCATAGCCGTCGGGGGTCTTGAAGTCGGCGAAATAGCCGATCCGCGTCTCGACCGGCAGGCTGGCCGCGCCGCCGCCGGAGAGATAGCCGACGAACAGGTCGAGCGGCAGCGCCGAGGGGCGTACCGCGGCGTCCTTGGGCCCGGCGACCGATGCCTTCATCGTCGGCAGCTTGTATTCGTCGACCTTGAACGACTGGCCGGTCCAGATCGTCCGCTCCTTGCCCTCGCCGTCCTTGGTCAGGACGGTCAGGTCGTAATCGCCCATCTTGGCGCCCTGCGGCGCGGTCCATTCGGTCTCGCCGACGCCGTTCTGGTCGATGCTGAGCGGCAGGTCATACTGGGTGTCCGAGCCGCGATGGCTGAGGCGCAGCGTGCCGCTGAACGCCGGCGAAGCGGTGAAGCCCGCCGCCACCGGGGTGCGCACGATGTGCTTCATGTGCACCGTCTCGCCCTGGCGGACGAGCGAGCGGTCGAACACGGTGTGGAACTTCTCCTCCGGCGCCGACCAGCCATAGTTGAGGTCGAAGTCGTACGGCCGGATGCCGTCGCCCCACTGGGTGAGCGTGAAGCTGAAGTCGTCGGCCTTGCGCGCCGAGATCATCAGCGGGCTCGAATTGCCGTTTTCGCAGCTCGAATAGGTCTCGGGCTCGGGCAGGCCGGCGGGGACGCCGAGGCGGCCCGAGGCATCGGTCTTGCCCTTGGCGAGCAGCTGGCCGGTGCAGCTGTCGGTGACGCGCACCTCGGCATCGCCGACGCCCTTGCCGCTGTCGAGCGCGGTGACCCAGACCAGCGACTGGTCGCGGCCCCATTTGAAATGGACGCTCATGTTGGTGACGAGGGCGCCGGCGGCGACGTAACGCGGCGCCTTGCGGCCGAGCAGTGCCTCGCCGAGCCGCGGACTGGCCAGTTCGACGATGTAGAAGCCCGGTTTGCCTAGCGGGATGCCGACAACCTCGAATTCCTTCCCCTTGCCAGGCAAACCGATCTTGAGCGGCTGGCCGACCGCGGGGGTGAGCAGTGGCTTGGCGCCGGTCTGGTTGATCCGGATGGTCTCGTCGCCGCGCTTGATCTCGTCCGACTTGTCCTCGGCCGCATCGGCGAGCACGCGGAACCACTTGGCGATCTCGCCGTCGCCGCCCTCAACCTTGAGGCTCTGGCCGTTGACCGCCATCTGGCTGCCCTGGAGATCGGGCTCGACATTGCGGACGCTGACCGGAAGGACGCCGCCTTCCTTCGCTTCGAGGATGCCGAAATTGCCGGCGAACTTCACCAGCGGCGGCGGCGCGTCGAACTTGACGTCGAGCGGGAAGCGCTCGGCATTGGCGAGCTTGCGGCCGCTCTCGTCGGTGATGTTGGCGGGGAAGACGACCTTGGCGGTGGTCTCGGCCGGCAGCGGCGCCTTGAACTTGAGGTCGGCGACCGCCGCCTTGTTCTTGTCGTCATCGCCGAAGATCGGCGCGAGTTCCTTGCCGTCGGCGGTCTTGATGCGGATCGCTTCCGCCTGCGCCTTGGGGATCGGCGCGGAGAAGCGCACCCAGGCGTCCTGCACGGGGCTGCAGCCGGCAGTGGGATTTACGCGCGAGCATTCGAAGCGGGCGCTGAATTCCTTGCGCACCGAGAAGTCGAAGCGCTGGTCGGTGCCGGCGGTGCGGCCCGAGGCGCTCTTGATGTCCTTGCCCCAGACCAGCGCCATGTCGCGCCCGGCGGGCAGCGGGCGGCGGCATTTCACCGCGACGACGCTGGCGAGCGACTTGGCCCGGTCCTCCGCCTTGGCGGGGAGCGACTGGGGCAGGCCGGCCTCGCTCAGGAAGCTCTGCACTTCCCAGCGATCGGTGCCGAGATCTGCAAGCAGCTTGGGCGCGACATCGGCGGGGAGGACATCGACCGGGATCTTCTCGCCCAGCCCGTCCACCGAGCAATAGGCATTGGCGCCGACCGAGGCGCGATCGGGCGCCAGGTTCGCCGCCACGACGAACACCTGGTCCTCCTCGATCTCGCTGCCATAGCGGTTTGGCAGCACCGCGCGGGCGATCGGGCCGCCCGAATCGACGGTGAATTCCTTCTGGCCCTGCAGGTCGTAGCCCGACAGGCTCTTGATCCCGTCGCGCAGCACGAACTTGCAGGTGACGCCACCGGGGAGCGGCGAGGCGAATTCATGGACGAAGGTCTGCTGGTCGACCCAGCGGCCCTGGCCGCCGACCGGGCATTCGACCTTGAAGGGGGATTCGGCGCGGGGGTCGCCCAGCGGTACCATGGGAACGTTGAACCGGGCGGTGAAGCGCTCGATCGCGCCGTCGCCGACGCCGGGCGTCGCCATTTCCACCTGGGGGCCATTGTCGCCGAATGCGGTGACTGCGCCGATCGGTGCCAGCACCAGAGCCAATACGCCAAGCCGGGCAACAAGCTTCATGATGACTTCCCCCTCAGGCAGCGGGCGCACGATAGCCGTGACCCTTGCCAAGTCCAGCGACGAATTAACCGCCTCCGTTTCGGAGGGAAATGCACCATTGCCCTTGATCGTTCCGAGGGCGGCACGGCTAAATTCCCCGTCCGAATCGGAGGGGGATACTGCGCCGGTGGGGGAAGGGCTGCTCATTGCGATCGATGCGGTCGCGCGTGAGACGACATTGTTCGCTGCGCTATGGTTCGTGGTGGGCGGCCTCGATGACCTGCTCGTCGACCTGATCTATCTCGCGCAGCGCCTGCGGGGACCCCCGGCGAGGCTCCCCGCGCTGGGCGGGCCGGTGCCACCGGGGCGGATCGTGGTGTTCGTGCCGGCATGGGATGAAGCGGCGGTGATCGGGGCGATGCTGCGGGCGGCGCTCGCGCGCTTCGATCATCCCGATTACCGGATCTATGTCGGCGCCTATCCCAATGATCCGGCAACGATCGCGGCAGTCGCCGGCGCCGTGGTCGAGGATGCGCGCATCCGGCTGGTGATCGGCCCACGGCCGGGGGGGACGACCAAGGCGGATTGCCTCAACACCCTGTGGCGGGCCCTGCTGCGGGACGAGGAAGCCGAGGGTTTCACCGCCAGCGCGATCGTGCTCCACGATGCCGAGGATGTCGTCCATCCACTCGAGTTGCGCGCCTATGCGCATGGGCTGATCGCGCATGCCGCCGTGCAGCTGCCCGTGCTGCCGCTGGCGCACGCCCATTCGCGCTTCTTCGCCGGGCATTACCTGGACGAATTCGCGGAAGCCCATGGCCGGGCGCTGGTCGTGCGGCAGACCGTGGGTGCGGGCCTGCCCTTTGCCGGGGTGGGCTGCGCGATCCGGCGCGACATGTTGGCGCGGCTGGCGGATCTGCGCGGTGGCGGGCCGTTCGATGCCGAGAGCCTGGTCGAGGATTACGAGCTCGGCCTCACCCTCGCGGCGATGGGCGCGCCGGCGCATCTGCTCCGGATCGCCGAGGCACCGGGCGGTCCGCTGGTTGCGGTGCGGGCCTATTTCCCGGCCACGCTCGATGCGGCCGTGCGCCAGAAGTCGCGCTGGATGATCGGGATCGCCCTGGCCGGCTGGGACCGCACCGGCTGGGGCGGCTGGCGCCAGATCGGCGACAACTGGATGCGGATGCGCGACCGGCGGGCAACGCTGGAGATACCGGTGCTGGCGCTCGCCTATCTCTCGATCCTAGGCTGGGCAACCTCGCTTGGCGGGCATCTGCTGGCGGGCACCACGCCGGTTACGCCTTCCGTGCTGATGCAGGCGGTTCTGTGGGTGAACCTCGCGCTGCTGGTCTGGCGGCTTGCGGTACGCGCCGCCTTTGTCCGGCGTGCCTATGGCTGGCGCGAGGCGCTGTGGTCGATGCCACGGGTGCTGACGAGCAACGCGGTCGCGCTGCTCGCGGCACGGCGGGCGCTGTTCGCCTATGTGCGGATGCTGCGCGGGGCACCGCCGCGCTGGGACAAGACCGCGCACCAGTTTCCCGATCTCGCCCCGGCCAGCGGCGGATGAACGGCCGGGGCCGGCCGCTACGCTTCCTGGCGATGGTAGCGGTCGCCTGGGTGGGCGCGCGCGTTGCGATCCTGTGGCCGCAGACCGGGTCCTTGCCGGCGGCGATCGACGCGGCAATCCCGATCGCGCGTGCCGCCCCCGCCGGCGCTCCCATGGTACCCAAGCCGACCGCCCGGCATTTCGAGGTGTCGCTGCGTCCGGCAATAACAGCACCCCTGCCGGCATATCGCACGCCTCTGGGGGACGATAACCCCAGGGTGCAGCTCGCGCTGATGGCGCTTGCCCAATATGGCGAGGCCTATGCGGTCCCGCCGCCGCTCCTCACCCTGCCGGGCCGCTCCGTGGCAAGCGTCGCGGCCGCCCCCGAGCGCCTCGATCCTCTGCCCGATCGCTGGTCGCTGAGTGCGTGGATGGTAGCGCGCGGCGCGGGCGGCAGCGGCGCGGCCCCCGGCGGGCAGATCGGCGGCGGGCAGGCGGGTGCGCGGGTCGCGTGGCTGGTATCGCCGCGGCATCGCCTCGCTGCCTATGGCCGGATCACCACGCCTCTGTCCGGCAGCGGGCGCGAAGCGGCGCTGGGTCTCGAATGGCAGCCGTCACGCGCGCCGGTGCGGCTGATCGCCGAACGTCGTTTCGGGCTCGACGGCAATCCGGGCGGCACCGGGCTCGGCCTGATTACCGGCTTGGATACCGAATGGCGCGGCTTCCGGCTGGAAGCCTATGGCCAGGCCGGCGCGGTGCTGCGGCGGCGCGCCGATCCCTATGCCGATGGTGCCGCGCGCGGCACGCGAACGGTCGAGACGAGCGGGCCCGTGCGGCTGGGGCTGGGCGCCGGTGCCTGGGGCGCGGCGCAGCGCGATGCGCGGCGGCTCGATATCGGCCCCTCGGCGACGCTGGCGGTGCGCAACCTGCGGCTGGCGCTCGACTGGCGCCAGCGCGTGGCGGGCGAGGCAAGGCCGGGATCCGGTCTCGCGCTCACCTTGGGTGCCGACTTCTGAGGCTTACTTCCCCTGGGCGCGCCAGCGCCGGATCGTGCGCTCGAGGATCTGCTCCTCGCCGCCGGTATCGCGCCACAGTTCGGAGAACAGCGGATCGTCCGAAGCCGGGCGCTTGTTGTCCTCGAGGCTGTCGAACAGCAGGCGGATCGGCGTCGCGACGCCTTCGCCCACCGCGATGCATTCCCGATTCCGGAGCGCCGGGATCGAATCGAGGAAACCGCGCGCGCCTTCGGGCATCGCCGCTTTCACAAAGGCCTGGTCGCGCTCGTTGTTCAGGCGCATCGACAGGATCGTGCCGCACTGGGAAAGCACGCCTTCGGCCAGGTCCGACGGGCGCTGGGTGATCAGGCCCAGCGACACGCCATATTTACGGCCTTCCTTGGCGATACGGCTGAGGATGCGGCCGACCGAGGAGCCATCGGCGTTGCGCTCGTTGGGGACGTAGCGGTGCGCTTCCTCGCAGACGAGCAGGATCGGCCGCTTGCTCTCGCCGCGCGACCAGATCGCGAAGTCGAACACCATGCGGCTGAGCACCGCGACCACCACCGAAGTGATTTCGCTCGGCACGCCCGACACGTCGATGATCGAGATCGGCTTGCCGTCGCCCGGCAGGCGGAAGACGCGCGACAGGAAGCTCGCCATCGTGTCCGCCACCAGCATGCCCGAGAACATGAAGGCGTAGCGCGGGTCGCCCTTGATCTCGTCGATCTTCGAACGGATGCGCAGGAACGGCGCCGTGTCGGTCGCCTTGTCCATCTTGCCCATTTCGAGCTGCAGGATCTGGGTCAGGTCGCTCAGCAGATAGGGGATCGGCGCGTCGACGGTGAGCTTGCCGATCTCGGCGGCCAGCCGGTTCTTCTGCTTGGCGGCGAGCACGCACTTGGCGAGGATGTCCGCGTCCATCTGCCGGTCCGAGCCGGAGCTGGTCAGGAACACTTCGCAATGTTCCTCGAAGTTCATCAGCCAGTACGGCATCTGCAGGTTGCTGACGTCGTACAGCGCGCCGGTGGTCTTGAACGCGCTGGCATATTCGCCGTGCGGATCGACCATCACGACATGGCCCTGCGGCGCCAGCTCGCAGATCCGGTGGAGGATCAGCGCGGCCGCGGTCGACTTGCCGGTGCCGGTCGAGCCGAGCAGCGCGAAATGCTTGCCGAGCATCGAATCGACATAGAGCGCGGCGCGGATATCCTTGGTCGGATAGACATTGCCGATCTCGATATGGGCGCGGTCCTCGGCGGCGTAGATCTGCTTGAGGTCGGCGGTCGAGACCGGGAAGACCGGCGCGCCCGGCGTCGGATAGCGCGTCACGCCGCGGCGGAACTTGTAGAGCTTGCCGGTCAGCCGCTCCTCGTCACCCTCGCCGAGGAAGTCGATATAGGCGGCGATGTGATCGCCCTGCAGCTTGAGCGAGCGGACATTGGCGATCAGCCAGGTCGCGCCGACACGCACCTTCACCTGGCTGCCGACCTGACCGGCATTGGCGACGGTGGGATCGGGATTGCCCTCGAGCGCATGCAGCGCTTCGGGATCGATCAGCACCTGGCTCGACGAGCCGGCGATCTCGAGCACCGCGCCGATCGGCTCGACCGGCGCCCGCGAGGGCATGCCCTCGGAAGATGAAACCGACGCCGCGCCATCGAACCCGCGCGCGCCAAACTGGCCGTCCATTCGGCTGCTCCCCGTTACCGCTCCCAACTATGCGCGCGGGGAGGTAAATATTGGGTGAGTCCCGAAGCTTTCAGAAGCGTTTCCACACCGCCCCGGCGCCCCAGCCGAACAGGATGGAGAGGGCGACGGCGACGATGCCGTAGAGCACCGAATAGTGATCTGCCGAATGGGCGACGAAGCGCTCGAAGCCGGATTTGCGGATTTCGATGGGGCGCACCGCGGCGGCGAGCACGCGGCCGTCGCGAATCAGGAAGGTCTCGGCGGTGAACTTGCCGATCGGCACGCGCGCCGGGATCTTGAGCCGGGCGCGGTAGAGCACGCCGTCGGTGATCTCCACCGCACCGGGCGCCTGGTAATAGAGGCCGGCCCGCGTGCGCAGGTCTTCCAGTCCCTTGTCGAAGCGCGTCTGGACTTCGGGGGCGGCGCTGGATGCCGGGGAGAGCTGCAGGCTCTCGACGCCGAGTTCGTAGATCGCGCGCGTGCGCTCATCGACGATCCTGTCGATCGGCCGCGACGAGGCGATGGCGTAGAAGCTCGGGGCCGAACGATAGCGCATGCGTTCGGCATTCACCCAGATGCCGGCCACCTTTTCCTTCTCGCGCACCTGCACCGATTGGGTGGGGCCCTTCACCACCACGACGATGTCGGCCGGCTTCTCGTCCTGCCCCGGCGCGCGGCCGCCGGGATAGAGGATCGCACCGAACAGCAGCAGCTCGGCACCGGTGAACGAATAGGCGATCTCGATATCGCGCTGCGAAACATCGGGCACCAGCCTGGGCTTGGCCTGGCCCATCAGCAGCGGCGCGAGTGCCAGGAGGAGCAATCGCCTCACAGCAGCTCGACCGAGTAGATCTCGTCCGGCTGCCAGGCGAGGCCGAGCAGCATGCGGATCGCCACCAGCAGCACGATCACCGCAAGGATGAAGCGCAGATATTCGGGCTTCACCGCCAGCGCGAAGCGCGCACCCATCTGCGCGCCGATCACCGAGCCGAGGAGGAGCAGGGCGGCGAGGACGATGTCCACCGCCTTGGTGGTGGTCGCGTGGACCATGGTCGCCGCGGCGGTGACGAACAGGATCTGGAACAGCGAGGTACCGACCACGACCTGGGTGCCCATGCCGAGCAGGTAGAGCATCGCCGGCACCAGGATGAATCCGCCGCCGACCCCGAGCAGCACGGTAAGGATGCCGGTGAAGAAGCCGAGCAGCAGCGGCGCGAGCGGCGAGATGTAGAGGCCGGAGGAATAGAAGCGCCAGCGCAGGGGGAGCATCGCGACGAGCGGATGGTGGCGGCGCTTGCGCGCGCGCGGCGGCCGGGCGCCGCGCGTCACCCGGATCGCCTGCACCGATTCGTGCAGCATCAACCCGCCGATCGAGCCGAGCATCAGCACATAGAGTATGCCGATCACCACATCGATCTGGCCGCTTTTCTGGAGCAGGGTGAACAGCCCCGCGCCGGCGATGCTGCCGATCACGCCGCCCACCACCAGCACCGCGCCCATATGCACGTCCACCCCGCCGCGCCGGAAATGGGCGAGCACGCCCGAGACGCTGGCACCGGTCACCTGGCTCGCGGCAGAGGCGGCAGCGACGGTGGGCGGAATACCGTAGAAGATCAGCAGCGGCGTGGTCAGGAATCCGCCGCCCACGCCGAACATGCCCGAAAGCAGCCCGACACCGAAGCCGAGCGCGACGATGACCAGCGCATTGACCGACAGGTTGGCGATCGGGAGGTAGAGATCCATTGTGCGCCAGCGATACCGCGTTTGCGGTGCAGTGCAAAAGCCATCTCGATCCGCGTCCGGAGGATCGGCGCGGTTGCAATGTAGGATTTCGCCTGCTTGGCTCGCGCTGCCGGGCCGCCACCCGGCCGCTCCTTCAACCTGTAGGGAAAATAGGATCACGCGCGCGCAACAATGTTACGGGATGCGGCGCGTTTCCGTCGGGAAGGTCAAAATTCCGGCGGCTAAAACCCGCTCTTGGCCTGTACTTCGTGTACTTTCGCGAGTTTTCCCGGATCCGCTGTTGGAACGCGCGGGACGCCGGCATTGGCCGGACGCCGGCGCCTCCTCAGTCTTCGGCGTCCTTCACCGCGCCATGCCCCACGGGCACCGCGAGCAGGCGGCCGAGCTGTGCCTTGAACTCGCCAAGGTCGCCGCCGGTGAGTTGCTGGGTCGAGGTGAACGACACCGAGCGCGGGTTCACCGCCACGCCGTTGCGATAGAGCTCGTAATGGAGGTGCGGGCCGGTCGACAGGCCGGTATTGCCCACCGCGCCGATCCGCTGGCCGCGGCGGACACGCTCGCCATTGCGGACATAGATGCGGCTCAGATGGCCATAGCCGGTGCCATAGCCATTGCCGTGGCCGATCTTGATGAAGTTGCCATAGCCGCTGCTGCGCCCGGCAACCTGGACGACGCCGTCGCTCGCGGCGAACACCGGCGAGCCCCAGGGGGCGGCGATGTCCACGCCCTTGTGCATGCGGGTATAGCCCAGGATCGGGTGGCGGCGCATGCCGAAGCCCGAGGAGAAGCGGCCATTGGCCGGCATCGCCATCGCGCCGGTCGAGTTGCCCTTGCCGGCGCCGTCGAACCAGCTGGTCTTGCCGCCCTGCTCGAACGGCGCGAGCTGCACCTTGCTGGCGCAGCCGTTCACGCCGGCATACATCAGGCTGCCGAGCTGGACCTCGCCGGTCGCGGCGCGGGCCTGGCCGACGATGATGTCGAACTTGCAGTCCGAACCGAGCCGCGACACCGCGGTGCGCGTCGCCAGCGTCTTGATATAGCTCTCCACCGCCTTGGCCGGGGCGCCGGCGGCGCGGGCCGAGCGATAGAGCGACGAGCCGATCGTGCCCTGGATGCGCAGCGGCGTGCGGTCGATCGCGATCGGGATCTGCTTGAGGCTGAGCGCGCCACCGTTGCGGGCGACTTCGATCGCCAGGTCGAAGCGCGCGCGCATCGCCAGCTTCTCGAGCGGGCGCGGCTGCGACTTGTCGGTGCGGCGGCCCAGCGTCAGGTCGAGCATCGTGCCGGGTTGCAGGTCGCCGCTGGCCACCGCCTTGGTGACGAGCTGCTCGACCATGTTGGCGTCGGTCTTGCCCACGCCGGAGCGCAGCAGCGAGCCGAGCAGCGAGCCCGTATATTTGGTGTCGAGCTCGATGATCGGGCGTTCGGGCGTATCGGTCAGCGGGGCGACCAGCCCGGTCGCGGCCATGCGCGTGCCGGTGGTCGAGCCCATGCCGAGCGGCTTGATCGCCTGGGCCTGGGTCGCCTCGAACTCCGCGCCGGAGACCGGGGCGGGGACCGAACCGTAGATCGGGTTCTCGAAGCCGGGGGCGAGCAGCAGCGTCGCGGTGATCAGGGCGACGCAGGTCGCGGCGCCGCGATACCAGGTCAGCGAGCCGATGCGCGAGCCGAGATCGGGGGCGAATTCGAAGTCGGCGAGCTTCTCGCTCAACCGTGCTGCGAAGCCATGTGCGGGTGCCTTGGCAAGCGCGGATGCGCCGCCGCCGGTCAGGCCCTCTCCATGGTCACTACGCAGGTACAAGGCGTAACGCCCCCCAAAAGGTCGTCGATGTCGTGCCGTAAACCCCCGGCTACCGACGAAATCAGTGTGCAAGGCAGGACTTAAAGTCAAATTAAGTACCCTGTTGGGGGCCGCATCGTGCGGCGAGCTGTGGCGCCGCGCGGATGAAGCGAGGCATTCACTATAATCGCCAGTGTTTCCAACATGGTTAAGGCGATTCGCAAACTCGGGGGAGTTGCTTAAGGGGCGACTCGGAACGATCTTGGGAGCCGCAATGAGTCGTTTCGCGCGTTCTCCGATCACTGCCGTGCTGGGCCCCACCAACACCGGCAAGACGCATCTCGCAGTCGAGAGGATGGCGGGTCATGCCAGCGGCATGATCGGCTTCCCGCTGCGCCTGCTCGCCCGCGAAGTCTATGATCGCGTTGTGAAAATGAAGGGCAGCGATGCCGAGGTGGCGCTGATCACCGGCGAGGAGAAGATCTGCCCGCCCAAGGCGCGCTGGTTCCTGTGCACGGCGGAATCGATGCCGCTGGAGCGCGAGGTGGCGTTCGTCGGGCTGGACGAGGCGCAGCTCGGCGCCGACCCCGAGCGCGGCCATGTCTTCACCGATCGGCTGCTGCGGGCCCGCGGCTTTGCGGAAACCATGATCCTCGGCTCGGACAGCCTGAAACCGATGCTCAAGGCGCTGGTGCCCGATGCGGAGATTATCGGCCGGCCGCGCTTCTCGACGCTCAGCTATGCCGGCGCCAAGAAGCTGTCGCGCCTCCCCCGGCGCAGCGCGATCGTCGCGTTCAGTGCCGAGGAAGTCTATGCGGTGGCCGAGGCGCTGCGCCGCCTGCGCGGCGGTGCGGCGGTGGTGATGGGAGCCTTGTCCCCCCGCACCCGCAACGCCCAGGTCGCGATGTTCCAGGCGGGCGAAGTCGACTATCTCGTCGCCACCGATGCGATCGGCATGGGGCTCAACATGGACGTCCACCATGTCGCCTTCGCCTCGCTCACCAAGTTCGACGGCCGCCGCCAGCGCCGGCTGACCGTGGCGGAGATGGCGCAGATCGCCGGGCGCGCGGGGCGCCACCAGCGCGACGGCACCTTCGGCGCACTCCACGAGGACGGCCCCAATGCCTTCACCCCCGAGGAAGTGCTCGCAATCGAGGCGCACCGGGTGCCGCCGCTCGAGAAGCTGTTCTGGCGCCAGGGCGAGCCCGACTTCGCCAGCGTCGAGGCGCTGATCGCCAGCCTCGAGGCGAAACCGACCAGCGAAGTGCTGCGCGCCGCGCCCGAAGCGGTGGACCTGGCCGTGCTCAAGCGGCTGTCGGAAGAGGATTGGGTGCGCCAGCGGGTGCGCGCGCCGGCGATGGTCAGGCGGCTCTGGGCGGCCTGCGGCCTGCCCGACTTCCGCAAGCTCGGTGCCGAGCCGCACAGCCGCTTCGTCGGCCGGTTGTTCGGGCATCTGTCCGAGGGGCGCGGCCATGTCCCGCACCAGTGGTTCGCCGACGAGATCCAGCGGCTCGACAATATGGGCGGCGATGTCGAAACGCTGGCGGGGCGCATCGCGGCGGCGCGGAGTTGGGCCTATATCGCCCACCGCGCCGACTGGCTGGAGGATCCGATCCACTGGGCCGAGCGCACCCGCGCGGTGGAGGAGAAGCTCTCGGATGCGCTCCATGCCAGCCTCACCCAGCGCTTTGTCGACAAGCGCACCACGGTGCTGCTCCGCCAGATCGGCGCCGATGCCTCGAACCTGCCGGTGACGATCGGGCCCGAGGGCGAAGTGAGCGTCGAGGAGCATGCGCTGGGCACGCTCACCGGCTTCCGCTTCACTGTCGCGCCCGAGGCGCGGGCGGCCGACAAGCGCATGCTGCTCGCGGCGGCGGAGAAACGGCTGGGCGGCGAGTTCAGGAAGCGTGGCGCGGCGCTGGCCGAGGCGGAGGATGGCGCAATCACGCTCGCCGGTTCGGTGCTTGCCTGGAGCGGCGTCGGGGTGGCGACGCTGGAGCCCGGTGCCAATATCGCCCGACCGCGCATCCGGCTCGACCGTTCGCTTGATGTGCTCGACCAGCAAGCAAGGGCCGCCGTTCAGGCACGCCTCGATCGCTGGTTCGCGGAGCAGATCGGCAAGCGCCTGACCGTGCTCGGCAAGCTCGACGAAGTCACGCGCGATCCGCAGGCCGGCTCGCCGCTCCGCGCCCTCGCCAATGCGCTGCTGGAGGCTGGCGGCCTGCTCCCGCGCCGTGCCGCGGCTCAGCTGGTGGAGGCGCTCGATCCGCCGGCGCGCCAGCGGCTGCGCAAGATCGGCGTCACGATCGGCACGCTCGACATCTTCGCGCCGGCCCTGCTCAAGCCCGGCTCGGCCGCCCGGCGCCGCGAGCTGATGGGCCTGGCCGATGCCCCACGCGACGGCGCGGCGGTGCTGCCGCGCACCGCGCCCGGCGCCGATCTCGTCCATGGCTATCGCCCGCTCGGCGCCCAGGCCGTCCGCGTCGATCTGGTCGAGCGCATCGCCCGTGCCGCGCATGACAGCCGCAAGGGGCGCAAGCCCTTCGCGCCCGATCCGGCGCTTGCCACGTCGATGGGCCTCACTGCGGAAACGCTCGGCAGGCTGATGGCGCAGCTCGGCTTCCGGACGGCGCGTGGTCCGGAAGGCGAGCCGCAGCGCTGGATCTGGCAGGGGCTGGTCGCACCGCCCAAGCCCAAGGCGCCGCCGCGCGACAATGCCTTTGCCGTGCTCGCGGAGCTCAAGCATGGCTGATGCGGGCACCATGCGGGTCGATCGCTTCCTATGGTGGGCGCGCCTCGCCGGCACCCGCTCGGCGGCACAGGCGATCGCCGAGAAGGGCACGCTGCGCATCGACGGGCGTCGGATCGAGCGCAGCTCCGCCTGTGTGCGTGTCGGCTGCGTCATCGCCTTTCCGCTCTACGGCAAGGTGCGTGTCGTCCGGGTGGAGCAACTGCCCTCCCGGCGCGGCCCGCCAGCGGAAGGGCGCGCCTGCTACCAGGACCTCAGTGTCGCTGCGAACGTCTCGCAGGAAGCGCCATATGATTGACGCAGCGAAACCACAGGCATAGCAGGACCGGCAGTTTTCCGTTCCAAGGGGCCGTTTCCATGACCTATGTCGTCACCGACAATTGCATCCGGTGCAAGTACATGGATTGTGTCGAGGTGTGTCCGGTCGATTGCTTCTACGAGGGCGAGAACATGCTCGTCATCAATCCGAACGAGTGCATC
Organism: Sphingomonas sp. NIBR02145; assembly: GCF_027359115.1. Taxonomy (NCBI): domain Bacteria; kingdom Pseudomonadati; phylum Pseudomonadota; class Alphaproteobacteria; order Sphingomonadales; family Sphingomonadaceae; genus Sphingomonas; species Sphingomonas sp. NIBR02145. Next base: position 3,614,653 of record NZ_CP114791.1, read on the forward strand.
GATTGCGGCGTCTGCGAGCCCGAGTGCCCGGCCGAGGCGATCCTGCCCGATACCGAGAACGGCCTCGAGAAGTGGCTTGAGCTGAACCGGACCTATTCCGAATCCTGGCCGAACATCACGCAGAAGGGCGATGTGCCCGCCGATGCGGATGCGATGAAGGACGTGCCGGACAAGTTCGAGCAGTTCTTCTCGGCGGAGCCCGGTTCGGGCAGCTAGGCTTACCCGATTTGGCGGCCCCGGCCGCCAAATCCTCAGAAATCTGCGAGAAATCGCATTTTTGCGCAGACAAACGGTGACGTTTGGCTGGTAATTTTATTGCAAGCGTGTTAAATGGGGCGCGACGGAGGAAGACTCACCTCCGCCCGGAGAAGCAAAGAGAAGTCGCCCCGATCTGCCTGCCCTGCATTCGCCGGGGTGGACGCCGAGCCCGTCGGGGCCGGTTATCACGAAAGGTTCCTCGCACATGGCTGCTAAGGCGCTGTCCTTCGATGTCGGCGATTATGTCGTTTACCCCAAGCACGGCGTTGGCCGTGTAATCGAGCTCCAGAAGTCTGAAATCGCGGGCATGCAGCTCGAGCTCTATGTCCTGCGTTTCGAAAAAGAGAAGATGACCCTGCGCGTCCCGACCAACAAGGCGGAGAGCGTGGGCATGCGCAAGCTTTCGAGCGACAAGACGCTCAAGGAAGCGCTCGACACGCTCAAGGGCAAGCCCAAGGTGAAGCGCACCATGTGGTCGCGCCGCGCCCAGGAATATGAAGCGAAGATCAATTCGGGCGACCTGGTGTCGATCGCCGAAGTGGTCCGCGACCTGTTCCGCGCCGACGACCAGCCCGAGCAGAGCTATTCGGAACGTCAGATCTTCGAAGCGGCCGCAAGCCGCCTCGCCCGCGAGCTCGCGGCGATGGAAGAGATCGACGAGCCGGCCGCGCTCGAGAAGATCCTGGATATCCTGCGCAAGGCCGCGGCTATCCACAACAAGGACAAGGTTCCGGCCTGATCGCTTTCAGGCATTGAACCATGGAGAGGGGCGGCCTTGAAAACCGCCCCTTTTCCTTGTCTGATCGATAGTGTATTGGTTGTGCAATACACATGGTTTCGGGAGGAAGTTTCGATGCGTGCAGCCCTGATCGCCCTGGCCCTGTTGCCGCTCACCGGCACCGCCGCCTGCCACGCCAGCTGGGAGAAGGACGGCAAGGAAGGGCATGATACCAAGCCGAGCGGGGTGATCGCCAAGCGCAGCTACGATGCGAGCGGCTTCACCAAGATCGAGCTGCGCGGCCCCGACGATATCGACGTGACCAATGGCGCGCAGTTCGCCGTCTCGGCCGAAGGCGACACCGCGGCGCTCGACCAGCTTGTGGTCCGGGTCGAGAACGGCACGCTGCTCGTCTCGCGCAAGGACCGGCACGGGTTCTCGTGGGGCAATCACGAGGATCATGGCGTGAAGGTGCGCGTCACCCTGCCCAGCCTCACGGCCGTGAACCTCACCGGCACCGGCGACATCAAGATCGACAAGGCGGAAGGCGATTTCCACGGCGCGATCACCGGCACCGGTGATATCGACATCGCCGCGCTCGCTGCCACCGATACGGACCTCTCGATCACCGGTACCGGCAACATCACCGTTGCGGGAAGCGGCGACCGGCTGAATGCCTCGATCCGCGGCACCGGCGACATCGACGCAGCGAAATTCGCAGCAAAGAGCGCCAGCATCTCGATCCTCGGGCCGGGCAGCCTGAAGGGCAATGTCAGTGGCGGCGCATCGATTTCGATCGCGGGCCCTGGCGATGTGGATCTGACCGGCGGCGCCAAATGCGCGATCAGCGCGACCGGTCCGGGCGAGGCGCATTGCTCCTGAGCTTGCCTCGGCGTTGAACCCGCGCGAGGGTGGGGCCATGCACCGGCTCGCCCTCGCTCCAATGCTGCTCCTGCTCGGCGCCACCGCGCCGGGCGACGAGCGGGTCGTCATGGTCACCGGCTTCGATCGGCTCCGCGTGGACGGCCCGTTCGCGGTGGAGGTGGTGCCGGGGTCGGCCGGCGTGACGATCAGCGGCGACCGCGCGGCGATCGACGCGGTCGGCGTCCGCGTCCAGGCGGGCACGCTGATCCTAAACTCCGGCCTGAACAGCTGGGAATCGACAGCCGGCAAGCTGGCCGGCGGCGCGCGGATCCGCGTGACCGTGCCGGGGCTGCGCGTGGTGCAGACCAATGGCGGCACGCAATTGCGGATCGCCGAGATGCGCGGCGACCGGCTCGACGTGTCGCAGAATGGCGACGGGCGGATCGAGCTCGCCGCCGTCGATGCGCAGGATATCGGCGTGACGCTCGCCGGTTCGGGGACGATCACGCTGGCCGGGACCGCGCTGCACACCCGGGTGCGGCTCTATGGCGCGAGCAATCTCGATGCGACCGGCTTCACCACGGCGGATGCCCAGCTCATCTCGGGCAGCAGTGGGATGCTGGCGATGAACGTGCGCTACAATGCCCGGATCAACGCGACGTCGAGCGGTGTGGTGCGCGTGCTAGGCAACGCCAAATGCACGGTGATCGGCCAGGGGCCGGTGGAATGCGCCGACCTGGAGCCGACCCGGGTCGACTAGGCGGCGAGCGGGAAGCGCAGCAGCCGGTCCTCCAGTGCGATCAGCGCCTGGGCCTTGCTGCCCACCGCGCGGACGATCTCGGGATGATGCGCGTCGAGGCCGCCGGTCAGCGCGCCGAATGCCGGCAGGATCAACTTGGTCGCGGAAGCCACGAAGCAGCGCCGCCCCACCTGCCGGCCGCGTACCCGAAGGCGCAGCTTGGGATGGAAATGGCCGGAAAGCTCGGGCCGGGGATCGCCCGGCTCGGCTTCGTGGCGCAGCACCAGCCCGTCCACCACGGCTTCCTCGAGGATCGTGCCGCCAAAAGGGTCGATCAGCAGGCTATCGTGATTGCCGGTGATCCAGCGCCAGTCGAGCCGGGTGGTCAGGTCGGTCAGCAGCGCGCGGGCATCGGCGGGCAGCCGCTCGCAGCCTTCCGAATCATGGAAACTGTCGCCCAGGCACCAGAGCTCGCGCGCCCGGGTGCGCTCGGCCAGCGCCGCCACCGCGTGGAGCGTCGCGATCGAATCATAGGGCGGCAGCATCTGCCCGCGCGTCGCGAACCAGCTCCCCTTCTCGAAATGCAGGTCGGCCACCAGCAGCGCCTCGCGCGCCGGCCAGTAGAGCGCGCCCTCGGGCAGCGCCATCAGGTCATGGCCGGCGAACGAAAGGGGAACCATGGCTCCGCTATCGATCCTCGCGGCCGCGCCGTCAACAGCGCAGCATCGGCACCTTGCGGCCCTGATAGGTGATCGTGCCGTGATCCTTGTCGGCGCGCTCGATCGTGTAGCTGCGGGTCTCGGGCGGGTTCACCTTCTCGGCGCCGTCGCTTGCCGCGCTGTCGTAGCGCTCGCGGATCGTCTCCGTCACGGTGTTGCCGGCCAGCGCCCAGCCGCCCATCTCGCCGCTATTGTCGAGGCTGCCGTCCGCCGCATAGTGGGCGATGAAGTCGCTGGCGCAGCTGCTCTCGAACGACCAGCTGCCGACCAGCCAGTCGTGCAGCGGCGCATCCGCGGTGGCGACCTTGAGTGCGGCCGGTGTCGATGCCGGGGCATCATGCGCCTCGGCTTTCTGCACCGGTTTGGCCGCATCGGGCTGGCACGCCGTCAGCGCCGCGCCGCCAAGCATCATCGCGATGATATGAACCCCTGTCCGCATCGCCCGAATCTAGCCCAGCCGGCCGATTCGGGCCAGCGGGATCAGGCCGGCACCTTTGCCATTTCGCCGATCTTCGCGAGGATGCGCACCCAGGAGCGGATGCCCTTGTGGAAGCTCTTGAGGTCGTATTTCTCGTTGGGCGAATGGATATTGTCGTCGGTCAGCGCGAAGCCGACCAGCACTGTGTCCATGCCGAGGATCTTCGAGATCGACGTGACCACCGGGATGCCGCCGCCGCAGCCGATCAGCGCGGCCTTGCCCCATTCGGCATCGAGCGCCGCGCGGGTGGCTTCCAGCGGCGGGCTGTCGCTGGAAACGCTGACGGCCGGGCTGCCCGGGCCGCGGCCGGTGAACTCGACCGCGCAATCGGCGGGCAGGCGCGAGCGGACATGTTCCTCGAACGATGCCCAGACCTTGGTCGGGTCCTGGTTGCCGGTCAGGCGGAAGCTCACCTTTGCGTGCGCTTCGGCCGGGATCACCGTCTTGAAGCCCTCGCCGGTATAGCCGCCCCAGATGCCGTTGACCTCGGCGGTCGGGCGCGACCAGATCTGCTCGAGCACGTCATGGCCCTTCTCGCCGGCCGGCACGCTCAGGCCGATCTCACCGAGGAACTCGGCCGGATCGAAGCCCAGCGCGTCCCAGCTCCGGCGCACGGCGGGATCGAGCTCGGGCACGCCGTCATAGAAGCCGTCCAGCGTCACCCGGCCATCGGCATCCTTCATCTCGCCCAGGATCGTGCAGAGCAGCTGGATCGGATTGCGCGCCGCGCCGCCATAGAGGCCCGAATGGAGATCGCGCGATGCCGCACGGATCGTCACCTGGCCGGCGGCCATGCCGCGCAGGCCGATGGTGAGGCCCGGCGTCTCGGTATCCCACATCAGCGTGTCGCAGATCAGCGCGAAGTCCGCCTTCAGCTCTTCGGCATTGGCGTGGAGGAAGGGTTCGAGGCTCTTCGAACCCGATTCTTCCTCGCCCTCGAACAGGATCGTCACCTTGCAGGGCAGGCGGCCTTCGGTTTCCTTCCAGGCGCGGCATGCCTCGACAAAGGTGCGCAGCTGGCCCTTGTCGTCCGACGCGCCGCGGCCGACGATCTGCTTCGCGCCATCGGCTCGCGTCTCGATCACCGGATCGAACGGATCGCGCCGCCACAGCTCGATCGGATCGACCGGCTGCACATCGTAATGGCCATAGAACAGGATGTGCGGCCCATCGCCGTCATGATGTGCGACGACCATGGGATGCCCGGGCGTCGGCGCGACACGGGCGGTGAAACCCAGGTCGTTCAGCTCGTCGGACAGCAGCCGCGCGGCATGCTGGCATTGCTCGGCATAGGCCGGATCGGTCGAGACCGAGGGGACGCGCATCAGCGCGAAAAGGCGGTCCAGGGCGTCATCGATATGTGCCTCGACATAGTCGAGCGGCTTGGTGGAGTCGGTCATGGGGCAGCGCTACGCCTGTGGACGAAACGGGGCAAGCCGCTCAGGACGCGCCTTCGTCCGCAGCGGTGTCGGTCTCGGGAAGGGGCTCGTCCTCCATCGGTGCCGTCCAGGAGCCACGGCGTGGCGTGATCACCGGGCCCGGTTCGGGCAAGGCGGCCTGCTCTTCGGCGACAACAGGCTCGGGATCGATCCGCCCGGCACGCTGATAGTCGATCGGTTCGGCCGGTCGGGCAATCGTCAGCGGGCGCGGCGGATAGGGATTCTCTGGATAGGCCGGCGCCGGACTGGCGGCCGAATAATAGCCGTCGCGCACCGGAGCGGCGGCGATATCGCCTTGCGCCGGCGGCAGCGTCTGCTTGTAGAATTCGAATGCGCCGCTCTGGGCAAAGCTGGCCAGGCCCATACCCGCCAGTCCGCCGCCGATCACGGCGATCCCGGCAAATACGATCATCCCTTTCTGCAACGTCGTCGCCATAAGTGCCTCCGCACGGCAGAACCCGTAGCGGTAGGCGCCTGTTCCGTGCGTGCGCGGCACTTCACCATCCGATTGATGTGATTAATTGAGCCCAAAAGGCTTGCCCCGCGCTGCCGTGCCATGCTGAACAGGCCTCCTGTAGCTCGCACAAAGGTAGTTCCCCGATGATCCGCGTCCTGATGCTTGCCCTGGCACTGTCGATTCCAGCGACGCTTCCCGCCGCTTCCCGGGAAGCGGCTGATCAGCAGGGTGCCGTGCTGCTGCGCGAGTTCATCTATGAGCGCGCGCCCTATCCCCAGAGCCATGCCTCGACGATCGTCCAGACCCGGGATGGCGCGATCGCCGCCGCCTGGTTCGGCGGCACGCATGAGCGCAATCCGGATGTGGAAATCTGGTTTGCCCGACGTGGCGCGAAGGGGTGGGAGACGCCGAAATCGGTCGCCAATGGCATCCAGCCGGACGGCACGCGCCTGCCGACCTGGAACCCGGTCCTGTTCCAGGATCCGGCGGGGCCGCTGCATCTCTACTACAAGCTGGGCCCGAGCCCGCAGACATGGTGGGGCATGGTCGTCACCTCCACCGATGGCGGGCGGAGCTGGGGCAAGCCGCGGCGGCTGGCGGATGGCATCCTCGGCCCGATCAAGAACAAGCCGGTGGTGCTGAAGAGCGGTGCCTGGCTTTCGCCGTCGAGCACCGAGGATGGCACCAGCTGGGCGTGGAAGCTGCACTTCGAGCGCAGCGAGGACGCCGGCAGGAGCTGGACGGCAACTGCACCGGTTCCCGTCGATTCCGAGGCGGGTTTCGATGCCATCCAGCCCAGCATCCTGTTCCTGCCCGATGGCAAGCTGGAGGCGATCGCCCGCACCCGCCAGGGCGTGCTGGCGGCAACCCAGTCGGCCGATGACGGCAAGAGCTGGGGCAAGCTGTTCGCGGTCGATCTCCCCAACCCCAATTCGGGTACCGATGCGGTGACGCTGCAGGACGGGCGCCAGCTGATCGTCTACAATCACTCCGCCCATCGGCCCGAGACGCCCGGCAAGGGCAAGCGCTATCCGCTCAACATCGCGCTGTCGCGCGACGGCGTGCACTGGAGCCCGGCATTGACGCTGGAAACCGAGCCGCTGCCCGATGGCTATGCCTATCCGGCGGTGATCCAGTCGGCCGACGGGCTGGTGCACATCACCTATACCTGGAACCGGCGGCGGATTCGCCACGTCGTGGTCGATCCGGCGCGCCTGACGGGCTAACGACGGAAGGAGTCAGTTCTCGGAGAAAATGGCGCACCCGACAGGATTCGAACCTGTGGCCTCTGCCTTCGGAGGGCAGCGCTCTATCCAGCTGAGCTACGGGTGCCTGGAACAGGGCGCCTAGCAAAGCCTTTGCGGCGGCGCCAGCCCCTCAATGCGCGGGTGCCGTCTTCGGCTTCCTTGGCGCGGTGGTCTTGGGCTTGTAGGGACAAAGGTCCTCGACGACGCAGCGCCAGCATTCGGGGGTGCGTGCCTTGCAGGTGTAGCGGCCGTGCAGGATAAGCCAGTGATGCGCGTGCAGGCGAAAAGGCTGGGGAACCACCTTCTCCAGCTTCTTCTCCACCGCGAGCACCGTTTTGCCCGGCGCAAGCCTGGTCCGGTTGCCGACGCGGAAGATATGCGTGTCGACGGCGAAGGTCTCCGCGCCGAACGCCGTGTTCATCACCACATTCGCGGTCTTGCGGCCGACGCCCGGAAGCGCCTCCAGCGCATCGCGGTCCGCCGGCACCGTGCCGCCGTGATCGCGGATCAGCGCTTCGGACAGGGCGATGACGTTCTTCGCCTTGGTGTTGAACAGCCCGATCGTCTTGATGTGCTGCTTGAGGCCATCCTCGCCGAGCGCGACCATCTTGTCCGGCGTATCGACTTCGCGGAACAGCGCGCGCGTCGCCTTGTTCACCCCGGCATCGGTCGCCTGGGCCGAGAGCACCACCGCGACCAGCAACGTGAAGTCGTTGACATATTCGAGCTCGGTCTCGGGATGCGGATTGTCCGCGGCGAGACGTGAGAAGAACTCGAAGACGTCTTCGCGCTTCACCCGCCCAGCACCTGATCCATCGAATAGCGGCCGGCAGGCTTGCCGGCGAGCCACAGCGCGGCCTTCACCGCGCCACGGGCGAAGATCGCGCGGTCGTCCGCACGGTGCGTGAGCTCGATCCGCTCGCCCTGGGTGGCGAACACCACGCTGTGATCGCCCACCACCGAACCACCACGCAGGCTCGCCAGCCCGATCGTGCCCGAGGCGCGGGCGCCCACCGTGCCGGCGCGATCGGTGACTTCGGCTTCGGCCAGCGTCGTACCCATGCCCGCCGCCGCAGCCTTGCCGAGCATCAGCGCGGTGCCCGAGGGCGCATCGACCTTGTGGCGATGATGCATCTCGACGATCTCGATGTCCCAGTCGGGCCCGAGTTGCGCCGCCGCCTCGCGCACCAGCCGCTGGAGCAGGCCGATGCCGAGCGAGGTGTTGCCGGTCTGGAGCACCGCGATGTCCCTGGCGGCTTCATCGATCAGCGCGTGATGCTGGGGCGAGAGGCCGGTAGTCCCCACCACGATCGGCTTGCCCGCCGCGCGCGCGGCGGCGAGATGTGCTTCGAGCGCCTGGGGGGCGGAGAAGTCGATCAGCACGTCCGCTCGCGCCGCGATCGCCGCGGGATCGTCCTGCGCATCGGCACCGCCGGCGACCTTCGCGTTCAGTTCCGGCGCCACCGCCGCGATCGCCTGCCCCATCCGGCCGAGGCTGCCGTAAATGCCGATGCTGGTCATGCCCGTCCCTCTGGCACAGGCTGGCCCTGAGCGCGATGGATTATTGCGCGCCTTCGTCCGGCTTTTTCGGCTTCCTGCCGAGCGGGATGGTGGCGGTGACCATCACCGATGGCACGATGACGCCCGGCCCGACCGAGCGGGATACTGCTTCGACCGTACCCTTGCCGCCGCCCGGCAGGCGGAAGTCCGGGCGTAGCGGCTTCTCCGCCCAGCGCGCCTCATCGAGCGTGGGGAGGCGGCTGCCGTTGGCGTTGCCGCACACGATGATCGTATCGCCGCCCGGTCGGCAGGGGCGTTTCGGTACCATCGCGGCATCGCCCGCATCATCGGGGCTGGGGAAGATCGGCGCGCGATCCTGCGCAGCGAAGGCGACGAGAAGGAGAGCTGCGAGCATGGGCGGAAGGTAAACCCCGATTTGCGGCGAGCTTGGGGCAAATGCACGGGATCGGAACAATCGGGCCGCGCGGCAGCGTTGCCGAATCGGGTTGGGGATGGGAGGATTTCCACATGATGGGAATCCCCGCAGCTTTGCTCCTCCTGGCGCCGTCGCCGGCTCCCGCTCCCGCAGACTATGCCGCCGGCATCCCTATGATCTTCGCTACTATCGGCCATTCCGAATGGTGCCCCGCAGGCAATGTCCAGGTCGATCTGCGCATTGGTGACTACAGGCTCACCCCGCGGGCGGCGCGAACGGTGTGCCGCGATCCGAAGCTGGTGCGTCCGATCGAGCATGGCCAGGGCGATGCGGCGCGCCTTTCGGCCATCCGCGAAGCCTATGGCCGCGCGCAGGAAGAGGGCCTTGATGCCTGCCGCGCCGGCAAGCGTGGCGATATCATCGTCAGCAATGGCGGCACGCCGATCATGGTGCTGACCAGTGGCGCCGGCACATGGGCGGTGCCGCAGGACTATGGCTGCTGGAGCTCCGCTGCCATTGCGTTGCACCGCGCGCTCGACGAGACGTTCAAGGCATCGCACCAGCGCTGAGCCGGTAGCGGCCAGGGCACTTCGCTCCTATCCTGCCGTCATGCGTGACATCCAGAACATCGTCATTCTCACCGGCGCCGGGCTTTCGGCGGAGAGCGGGATCGCCACTTTCCGAGGCCCTGGCGGGCTATGGGAAGGGCATCGGGTGGAGGATGTCTGCACGCCGGAGGCGCTCGCGCACGATCCCGAGCTGGTCCATCGCTTCTACGATGCGCGGCGGGCCAAGCTTGCCGAGGTCGCGCCCAATCCGGCGCATGTCGCGCTGGCCCGGCTCGATGCGGAGTGGCCCGGGCAGCTGCTGATCGTCACCCAGAATGTCGACGATCTGCACGAGCGCGCCGGCGCCAACCGGATGCTCCACATGCATGGCGAGCTGAAGTCGGCGCTGTGCGCGGCGTGCGGGGACAATGTGGAGTGGGAAGACAGCCTGCCGCCCGGCACCGAATGCCCCAATTGCGGCACGCCGGCGCTTCGGCCCGACATCGTCTTCTTCGGAGAGATGCCCTATCACATGGACGTGATCGAGGCGGCGCTGGCGGATGCGGACCTGTTCGTCTCGATCGGCACGTCGGGCGCGGTCTATCCGGCGGCCGGGTTCGTGCAGACGGCGCGCTATCACGGAGCGCAGACACTGGAACTCAACCTCGACCCGAGCGCCGGCAGCCACTGGTTCGGCGAAACGCGGCTGGGGCCGGCGGGTACGCTGGTGCCGGAATGGGTGGATGCGATGCTGGCCTGATCAGGCCGCCTCGCTGTCGCCCTTCTCGATGATGCCGGCACGGGTGCGTCGATCGACCGACAGCTCGAACACGTCATGCCGCGCCTGGGCGCCATCGACGTCCATCGTCGCCAGGCCGCGGCCGACTTCGTCCAGGTCGATCTCGGCCATCAGGATCTCGGGTGCGGTGCCTGCCTGGGCGATCACCACGCCGTCGGGTGCGATGATCGCGCTGTGGCCGTGCTGGATCTGGCCATCGGGCAGCCGGTCGAGCAGCTTGCGCGCCGATCCGTCCCCACCTGCCTTCTCATAGCCGGCGATCAGCTCCTGCTTGTACTGGATGGTGCCCGCCGCCAGCACGAAGGCGCGGCCTTCAAAGGCATAATGGGCCGAGGCGAGCATCGCGATGTCGCCCACTTCGGGCCAGGCGGCGACGTGCACCGTCTCGCCTTCGTGATGCATTGCCGCGCGGGCGAGCGGCATCCAGTGCTCGGTGGAGGCGAGCTGGCCGATCCTGCCCCATTTCGCCTCGTGCAGACCCATGGTCGAGCCGTCGCCCTGGCCGAGCATCAGCTTCTCGGCCGGCGAGAGGATCAGCTTGCGATGGCGCAGCACCGGCGCCTTGGGGCGGAAGAGGAACTGGGTGGCGTAGAGGCTCTGGCGGACGCGCTCATAGCCGCCGATCGAGACGGCCACATCGGCGATGTCCACGGTCCATTGCAGCGGCTGGAAGCGCGGGTCCTCGCCGCGGACCGCCTGGTCGAGCAGCAGGCCGTGCAACTCGCGCGTGCCGGGATGGTCCCAGAGCCGCGCCGGGGCGACCTGGTCGAGCCAGGCCGGGTAGCCGCCCAGAAAACCCTCGCCAAAGGCGACGACGCGCGCGCCCTTCTCGATCGCCTCGCGTGCTTTCGCGATAGCCTTGTCCAACCCCGCGCCGATGGCGAGGGGAACCGGCGAATCCTGTACGATGGCGACCTTGAGCTTCTTCGTCACTCGACCCAGTCCAACCCGATCTCACGGTAAAGCGAACGGTCTTCCTGCCATTCCGGCCTTACTTTCACGTGAAGATAGAGATGAACCTTTACGCCCATGAGACGGGAGAGCTCCGCGCGGGCCCGGGCGCCAATTTCCTTGATGCGGGTGCCGCCCTTGCCGAGCACGATCGCGCGCTGGGTCTCGCGCTCGACCAGGATCTGCTGGTGGATCTCGACCGACCCGTCCTCGCGCTCCTTGTACTGCTCGGTTTCGATCGCGGAGGAATAGGGCAGCTCCTGGTGGAGCTGGAGATAGAGCTGCTCGCGGGTCACTTCGGCGGCGAGCATGCGGTCGGTGGCGTCGCTCACCTGGTCCTCGGGGAAGTGCCAGGGGCATTCGGGCATCGCGGCGGCGAGCGCGGCCTTCAGCTCGGGCACGCCGTCGCCGGTCTGGGCCGAGACGAAATAGGTCTCGTCGAACGGCAGCAGCTCGTTGAGCTTCGCCGCATGGCCGAGCAGGCGCGGCTTGTCGGCGACATCGACCTTGTTGAGGATCAGGATCTTGCGCTCGCGCCGGCCCTTCAGGCTCTCGATCACGGTCTGGACCTTGGGGCCGATGCCGCCCTTGCCATCGACGATCAGCGCGATCAGGTCCGCACCCTCGGCGCCTTCCCAGGCGGCGGCGACCATCGCCCGGTCGAGCCGGCGCTCGGGGGTGAAGATGCCCGGCGTGTCGACCAGGATCAGCTGCGTCGCCTCCTCGATCGCGATGCCCATCACCCGGGTGCGCGTGGTCTGCGCCTTGGGGCTGACGATCGCGACCTTCTGGCCGACCAGCGCATTGACCAGCGTCGACTTGCCGGCGTTGGGCGCGCCGACGATTGCGATCAGGCCGCAGTGCTGGGTTTCCGGAGTATCAGTCATATCGTTTTCCAATGCGCCTGCCTTGTGCAGGGGAGATCAAGCCTTGAGCTTCGCCAGCAGTGCCGCCGCGGCCGCGGTTTCCGCGTCCTGCTTGCTCGTGCCCTGCGCCTCCGCGTCGGCGAAGCTGCCGATCGACACTTTCACGGTGAAGCGCGGCGCGTGGTTGGGGCCCGAGCGGTCGGTCACCACATATTCGGGCGGGCGGCGATTGTTCGCGGCCGCCCATTCCTGCAGCGCAGACTTGGGATGCCGCGGCGCGCTGGCATGCGCGTCGATATGCCTGGCCCAGGCCTTGCGGACGAAGTCGCGCGCCGGCGCGAAGCCGAATTCGAGATAGAGCGCGCCGATCAGCGCCTCCATCGCGTCGCCCAGCACATTGTCGCTGTCCGCGGCACCGTCGCCGCGCGCCTGCTTGCCGAGACGGAGCAGCGGCGGCACGCCGACCTCGCGCGCGACGTCGGCGCACATCGCACCCGTCACCAGCGCGTTCAGCCGCCGCGACAACGCGCCCTCGGGTTCGCTGGCGAAGCGCTCGTACAGCCATTCGGCGATGGCGAGGCCGAGCACCCGGTCGCCCAGGAACTCGAGCCGCTCGTAATTCTCCGCCGCCTGGCTGCCATGCGTCAGCGCACGCTGATAAGGGGCCAGGTCAGAAGGGCGCTGGCCGAAAGTCTTCGCGATCCACTCCCCGAGGTCGGGAGCGCTCAAAAGCCTTCCCCGATGCGGCTCCAGCGCGCGGCGGTGAACCAGGTCCAGGGCAGGAACCAGTTGGCGCTGCCGTCGGTCGACCAGAAGCTCAGTACCGCCTTGCCCTCGATATTCTCGAGCGGGACATAGGAGATGCCCTGGCCCTCGGGCGGCTGCGAGAAGCGGCTGTCGGTCGAATTGTCGCGATTGTCGCCCATCAGGAACACATGGCCGGCGGGCACATGATAGACCTCGGTATTGTCCTGCGGGGTGAGCCCCTGGTCGAGCACATTATAGCTCTTGCCGCCCGGCAGCGTCTCGCGGAAGCGCGGCAGCTTGCAGACCGCGTCGCCCTTGGCGCTCACGCTCTGGAACAGGGTGGGGCAGTTGGTGAAGTTCGGCGTGATCGGCAGCTCGAGATCGGCGACCTTCTGCTTGGGCACCGCCTTGCCGTTCAGGATCACCTGGCCGTTGACCACCTGGACGCTGTCGCCCGGCAGGCCGACGACGCGCTTGATCCAGTCCTCGCCATTATGGCCCGGCGCCTTGAACACCACCACGTCGCCGCGTGCCGGCGTGCCCGGGAAGATGCGGCCAGGGATCAGCGGCAGGCTCCACGGCAGCGAGTGCTTGGAATAGCCGTAGTTCCACTTGGTGATGAACAGATAGTCGCCGATCAGCAGCCGCGGCATCATCGATTCCGACGGGATCGAGAAGGGCGAGAAGATGAAGCTGCGCACCACGAACACTATCAGCGCCAGCTTGACGAGGAAGACGCCAAGCTCCTTCCACTCGTTCTTGGGCTTGTCCTCCACGGCCGCCTTGGCGGGGGTGGCGGGCTTGTCGTCGAGGGAATCGGCAGGCGTGTTTTCCATGGGGTGCTGCTCTGCTTGGGCCGGGCGGTGAGGTCAAGCCGATGAATGGAGTGGCGGTGGAGAGAATGGGACGATAGGGGCAACTTGTCGCAATTGGAGATGAACATGAGCTTGCCCGACTGGTCCGCCGTTAAATCGCTCGAAGCCTCGACGCTGACCGAGCTGTTCGCGCGCGACGCCGATCGTGTCGCCAAGCTTTCCGCCGACGTCGCCGGCATCCACTTCGACTGGTCGAAGACGCACCTGACGCCCGAGCTGATCGCCGCCTTCTCGAAGATTGCCGCCGACATGGGCCTGGTCGCCAAGCGCGACGCGCTGTTCGCCGGCGAGAAGATCAACGTCACCGAAGGCCGCGCGGTCGAGCACACCGCCGAGCGCGGCGAAGGCTCGCCCGACAGCGTCGCCCGTGCCCAGGCCTATCACGCCCGCATGCGTGCGTTGATCGACGCGATCGAGGCCGAGGCGTTCGGCCCGGTGCGCAGCATCATCCATATCGGCATCGGCGGCTCGGCTTTGGGCCCGGACCTGCTGGTCGACGCGCTCGGCCGCGACGCCGATCGCTATGAAGTCGCGGTGGTCTCGAACGTCGACGGCGTCGCGCTGGAGACCGCGCTCGATCGCTTCGATCCTGCCACCACTCTGATCGCGATCGCCTCGAAGACCTTCACCACCACCGAGACGATGCTCAACGCCGAGAGCGCGATCTCCTGGCTGATGCAGGGCGGGGTCGCCGATCCGTACGGCAAGCTCGTCGCGCTCACCGCGGCGCCGGAAAAGGCGATTGCCTTCGGCATCGACGAGACGCGTGTGCTGCCCTTCAACGAATCCGTTGGCGGGCGCTATTCGCTCTGGTCGTCGATCGGCTTCCCGGCAGCGCTGGCGCTGGGCTGGGACGCGTTCGAGGAACTGCTCGAAGGCGCGGCCGAGATGGACCGCCATTTCCGCCTTGCCGCGTTCGAGGAGAATGTCCCCGTCCTCGCCGCCTTCGCCGACCTCTACTACACCCAGGTCCGCGGCTGCGAGACGCGTGCCACCTTCGCCTATGACGAGCGCCTTGCGCTGCTGCCGAGCTATCTCCAGCAGCTCGAGATGGAATCGAACGGCAAGCGCGTGACCGCCAAGGGCGAGCCGGTGACCTATCCGACCGCGCCGATCACCTGGGGCGGCGTTGGCACCGATGCCCAGCATGCGGTGTTCCAGCTGCTCCACCAGGGCACCCGCCTGGTGCCGCTCGAGTTCATCGGCTCGATCGAGCCGGGCGATGGCCTGGCCGAGGAGCATCACCGCCAGCTGCTGCTCAACATGTTCGCGCAGGGCGCGGCGCTGATGGCCGGCCGCAAGAATGACGATCTGGCGCGCGACTATCCGGGCGACCGCCCGTCGGCCACGCTGCTGCTCGACACCGTCGATCCGCGTACGCTCGGCGCGATCCTCGCATTCTACGAACAGCGCACCTTCGTGAACGCGGTGCTGCTCGGCATCAACGCGTTTGATCAGTTCGGTGTCGAGCTTGGCAAGGAAATGGCCAAGGCGGCGGGTGCGGGTGGGGAGGGATTCGATCCCTCGACCGAGGACCTGATCGCGCGGGCCTTCAAGTGAGCGACGACGCGTATATCTACGACGAGGCGAGCGGGGAGTGGATCCCCGCCGCCGAGGCCGCTGCCAAGGCCAATGCGGCCGAGACGGTCGAGGTCCGCGATTCGGTCGGCAACCTGCTTCAAGATGGCGATCAGGTCACGCTGATCAAGGACCTGACCGTCAAGGGCGCCGGGCAGACGCTCAAGCGCGGCACGCTGATCAAGTCGATCCGCCTGACCGGCGACGCGCAGGAGATCGACTGCAAGTATGAAGGCATCAAGGGCCTGGTCCTGCGCGCCGAGTTCGTGCGCAAGCGCTAGGCCCTAGCCGGCGCCCTCGAGCGCGAATTCGCCGACGATCACGGTCACGCACTTGCCGCCCAGGATCACCCGGTCGCCGGCGAGCCCGCAGGCGATATGGCCGCCGCGCGCCGAGGCCTGATAGGCGCTGAACGTGTCGCGGCCGAGGCGCCCGGCCCAATAGGGCGTCAGCACCGAATGCGCCGAGCCGGTGACCGGATCCTCGTCGATCCCCGCCGCCGGCGCGAAGACGCGGCTGACCACGTCGGTATCGGTGCCCGGCGCGGTCACGATGTTGAGCGTGTCGCCGATCGCGGCGAGCTTGCGGAAATCGGGCTTGAGCGCGAGCACCGCCTCGGCGCTTTCCAGCACGGTCAGGTCATAGCCATTGGGATGGCGCAGCGTCTCGCCGATGCCGACGCCCAGCGCTTCGAGCAGGCCGGGCACCTCGGCGGGCTCGGGCGGATAGGCGGGCAGCGCCATCGCATAGGAATCGCCGTCACGGCGCACTTCGAGGATGCCGGCCTTGCGGGTGCGGAAGGTCACGCGCTCGCGCGCCGGATCGGCCGACAGCACGAAATGGCCGCTCGCCAGCGTGGCATGGCCGCACAGCGCGACTTCGACGGCGGGGGTGAACCAGCGCAGCTCGAAATCGGCCTCGCCGCTCGCATCGGGAATGATGAACGCCGTCTCGGCGAGGTTGTTCTCCGCCGCGATCGCCAGGAGCGTCTCGTCGGGCAGCCAGGCCTCCAGCGGCATCACCGCGGCCTGGTTGCCGGTGAAGGGACGGTCGGCAAAGGCATCGATCTGGGCGAAAGGCAGGGTCACTCGGCGTCCTTCAACAAATTGGCTTCGGTCATCGGGTTTTCGGGCTCGTCGACATGGCCGTCCGGATCGACATGGATCAGGATCTCGGTGCCTGGAAAGGCCGCGCCCAACTCGGTCTCCAGCGCCTCGACCACGTCATGCGCCTGGAGGATCGTCATCGCCGGGTTCATCGAGATGTGGAACTGGACGAAGTCGCGATTGCCGCTGGAGCGGGTGCGCAGGTCATGCAGGCTCCGGAGCGCCGGATTGCGCGCCGCGACCTCGACAAAGGCGCGGCGGCGCTCCTCGGGCCATTCCTTGTCCATCAGCTGGTCGATCGCGGCTTCGCTGGCGCGCCAGGCGCCGAACAGCAGCCAGAAGGCGATGGCGATGCCGAACACCGGGTCCGCGCCGCGCAGGCCCCAGGCATCGAGCGCTAGCGCGGCGATCACCGCGGCGTTGAGCATCAGGTCCGAGGTATAGTGGATCCGGTCCGCGCCGATCGCGACCGAGCCGGTCTGGTCGATCACATGCTGCTGATAGCGGGTGAGCGCGAGCGTGACGACGATCGCGATCATGCTGACGATGATGCCCGATTCGGGCGAAGCCGAGACATCGCCGGTCTGCAGCCGCTCGATCGCGCGGATCAGGATGGCGAGCGCCGAGATGGCGACGACCACGACCTGGAAGAGCGCGGCCAGTGCCTCGGCCTTGCCATGCCCGAAGCGGTGATTCTCGTCGGCCGGCTGCGAGGCCCAGTGGACGCCGCCCAGCGTGACCAGCGAGGCAAACAGGTCGAGCACCGAATCCGCCAGGCTGGCGAGCACGGCGACCGACCCGGTCGTCCAGGCGGCCCATGCCTTGAGCGCGCCCAGCAGGATCGCGGAGCAGACGCTGGCGAGCGCGGCGCGGCGGGCGAGGTTGTTCATCGCCAGGAGCTCATGGATATAGCAGGCCCTCGGACCAGCCGGCGCCGGCGCGGGTGAACAGCCGGCGCTCGTGCAGCCGGTGGGCACGGTCCTGCCAGAACTCGATTCGCGTCGGAGTGACGCGGTAGCCGCCCCAATGCGGCGGGCGGGGCACGTCCTGGCCCGCGAACCGCGCCTTCACGTCCTCGAAACGGGCTTCGAACGTCTCGCGGCTGTCGAGCGGGTGGGACTGGTCCGATGCCCAGGCGCCGAGCTGGGAATCGCGCGCGCGGCTGGCGAAATAGGCGTCGCTCTCGGCATCGGTGGCGAAGCTGACGCCGCCCTCGATGCGGATCTGGCGGCGCAGCGACTTCCAGTGGAAGAGCAGGGCGACCTTCGTGCCTTCGTGCAGTTCCTGCGCCTTGCGGCTTTCGCGGTTGGTGTAGAAGACGAAGCCGTCCGGTCCGTGGCCCTTCAACAGGACGATGCGGGCGGAAGGCTGGCCGTCCGCGCTCACGGTCGCCAGCGTCATCGCGTTGGAGTCGTTGGGCTCGCTTTCCCGCGCTTCCCGGTACCAGCTGTCGAACAGTTCGAACGGATCGGTGCTCATGGCCCGGGGCTCTACGCCTCCCCCGAACGGGTGTCGAGGAACGACTCCTTTGCTGGCACATTGAATCGGCTTCGCAACGAGGAGAGCGAGATGGCGGCGCGCGCCTATTGGCAGGGACAGATACGGCTGGCGCTCGTGTCGATCCCGGTGGAGATCTACACCGCGACCAAATCGGGCGCGCAGATCAGCTTCCACCAGATCCACGAGCCGAGCGGCAAGCGCATCAAATATGAGAAGGTCGCCCCTGGCGTCGGCGCGGTCGAGCCCGAGGAGATCGTGAAGGGGTTCGAGGTCGAGAAGGGCGAATATGTCCTGCTCGAGCAGGACGAGATCGATGCGGTGAAGCTCGAATCGAAGAAGACGCTCGAGCTCACCCAGTTCGTCGATGCCGACGAGATCGACGTGCTCTATTACGAACGCCCCTATTTCGTCGTGCCCGCCGACGACCTGGCCGAGGAAGCGTTCATCGTGCTGCGCGAGGCGTTGCGGCGCACCCGCAAGGTAGGGCTGGGCCAGCTGGCGATGCGCGGGCGGGAATATGTCGTCAGCCTCAAGCCCTGCGGGCGCGGCATGGTGCTGGAGACGCTGCGCTATGCCGATGAGGTCAACAAGGCGCAGGGCTATTTCCGCGACATTCCCGACGACGCGCCCGATCCCGAGCTGCTCGGGCTGGCCGAAAGCCTGATCGAGAAGAAGGTCGCGGCCTTCGATCCGAAGAAATTCCACGATCGCTATGTCGATGCGCTCAAGGACCTGATCGCGCGCAAGCAAAAGGCGAAGGGCAGGAAAATCATCGAGGATGCGGGCGACGGCAAGGAGAGCCGCGGCTCGAACGTGGTCGATCTGATGGCGGCGCTCAAGAAATCGCTGGAGAAGCCCGAGGCGAAGGCGAGCCGGGCGGCGAAGGCCAAGCCGGCGGCCAAGGCCCCGGCGAAGAAGCGGGCGTGAGGATGTTCCTCGTCATCCCGGCGAAAGCCGGGATCTCGTGCGGCAGGCGTTCGCTCCATAACAGGGAGATCCCGGCTTTCGCCGGGATGACGGATTGATGGCCAAGTCCCCCGATCTCCTCGCCAAATACAACGCCAAGCGCGATTTCGCGAAGACGGCGGAGCCGGCGGGCAAGCTGGCCAAGGGCGGCGGGCACCGTTTCATGGTGCAGAAGCACGACGCGACCCGCCTGCATTGGGATTTCCGGCTGGAGATCGACGGCGTGCTCAAGAGCTGGGCGGTGACGCGCGGGCCGAGCCTCGATCCGGATGAGAAGCGGCTGGCGGTGCGCACCGAGGACCATCCGCTTTCCTATGCCGATTTCGAAGGCGTGATCCCCAAGGGCGAATATGGCGGCGGCACGGTGATGCTGTGGGACGACGGGACCTGGGCACCGATCAAGGGCAAGAGCGAAAAGGACCTGGAGAAGGGCCATCTCCACTTCACCCTCGACGGCGACCGGATGCGGGGCGAGTGGCTGCTGATCCGGCTCAAGCCGCGCGGCAAGGAGAAGTCCGAGAACTGGCTGCTGCGCAAGATCGACGACCAATATGCCGGCGCCACCGACGCGCTGGTCGAGACCGCGCTGACCAGCGTGAAGACCGGGCGGACGATGCAGGAGATCGCGGAGGGGAAGCCCTCTAAAATCCTCCCCGAGCTTGCTTCGGGGAGGGGGACCGCCGGCCGAAGGCCGGGGGTGGAGGGGCGCGACGGTGTAACCGGCGCGAAGCGCGCCGGCCCCTCCACCGCCGCTTCGCGTCGGTCCCCCTCCCCGAGCAAAGCTCGGGGAGGAATGAAGTCGCCCGCATTCCAGAAGCCCCAGCTCGCGACGCTGGTCGACACCGTGCCCGCCGGCAACCAGTGGCTGCACGAGGTGAAATATGACGGCTATCGCGCGCTGCTCAGCATCGGCGCGGGCGGCCCGAAGATCTACACCCGCACCGGGCTCGACTGGACCGATCGCTTCCCCGGCATCGCCGAAGCCGCGGCCAGCCTGCCCGGCCCGGCGCTGATCGACGGCGAGATCGTCGCGCTGAAGGACGGAAAGCCCGATTTCTCCTCGCTCCAGGAAGCTTTGTCCAAAGGCGGCGAGGGGCTGGTGATGTTCGCCTTCGACCTGCTGGAAGCGGGCGGCGAGGACCTGGGCAAGCTCCCCCAGCTCGCCCGCAAGGAAAGGCTGCGCGCGCTGCTGGAGGGGGCGGATGCCCGCATCCACTTCTCCGAGCATGTGCTGGGCAGCGGCGAGAAGCTGTTCGAGACGATGTGCCGCGAAGGCTATGAGGGCGTCGTCTCCAAGCGCGCCGACGCGCCCTATCGCGGCACCCGGACCAGGGCCTGGCTCAAGACCAAGTGCATCCGCCGCCAGGAGTTCGTGATCCTCGGCTGGCTGCCGTCGAGCGCGAAGGGACGCGGCTTCCGCTCGCTGCTGCTCGGGCTGAACGGGCCGGACGGGCTCGTCTATGCCGGCAAGGTCGGCACCGGGTTCAGCACTGACACGCTGCACGCCCTGCGCGAGCGGCTCGACGGGATCGCCGCCGACAAGCCGGCCGCCAAGGTGCCGAAAGCCGAAGCGCGCGGCGCGCATTGGGTGCAGCCAAAGCTGGTCGCCGAGATCGCTTTTGCCGAATTCACTGCCGAGAATGTCGTGCGCCATGCCAGCTTCATCGGCCTGCGCGAGGACAAGCCGGCGAAGGAGGTGGTGGCCGAGAAGCCCGCCAAGCTACCGGAAGCGCCCGCCTCCGCCGTGAAGATCAGCAGCCGCGAGCGGGTGATCTTCCCCGGCGACGATCTCACCAAGGGCGACCTTGCCGACTATTATCTCGCCACCGCGCCGATCACTTTGCCCTGGCTCGCCAACCGGCCGATCAGCCTGGTGCGCTGCCCGCAGGGCCGGGCGCGGCAATGCTTCTTCCAGAAGCACGACGCCGGCAGCTTCGGCGAGCATGTCCACCATGTCGATATCCGCGAGAAGGATGGCTCGGTCGAACCCTATCTCTATCTCGACGACGCCGACGGGATCATGGCCTGCGTCCAGATGGGGACGATCGAGTTCCACGGCTGGGGCAGCCTGGTCGCCGATGTCGAGAAGCCCGACCGGCTGGTGTTCGACCTCGATCCCGACGAGGGGCTGGGCTTCGAGGACGTGAAGAAGGCGGCGGCCGACATCAAGGAGCATCTCGCCGAGCTCGGGCTGACCAGCTGGCCGCTGCTCTCGGGCGGCAAGGGCGTGCATGTGGTGGTGCCGCTGACCCCTAAAGCCGAATGGCCCGCGGCGAAGAGCTTCTGCGAGCGTTTCTCCCGCGCGCTGGCGGAGGCGGAGCCCGAGCGCTTCACCGCCAACCTCAAGAAAGCGAGCCGCAAGGGCAAGATCTTCATCGACTACCTGCGCAACCAGCGTGGCAGCACGGCGGTGCTGCCCTATGTCGCCCGCGCCCGCGAAGGCGCGCCGGTGGCGGCGCCGGTGACGTGGAGCGAGCTGCGCGACATCGACAGCCCGAGGCATTTCTCGATCCGGGACAGTGCCGAGCTGCTGGCGCGCGCCACCGGCCGCGCGCTGCAGGGCTGGGGGCTTGCCGAGCAGGTGCTGCCGGACGTTTGAGATAGCCCGCAACTGGTTGAAACTCCGTCTGGACGAGGTCCCAAAGCTGGTTAATCCTCCCTATTCCAAAATGCGCAAATAGGGGGATGTATGCGCTCCAGGCTTCTTATGACCGCGGCCGTCGCCGCGGCGTTCACCGTGCAATCGGCCCATGGCCAGGCAGTGACCTATGCCCATATCGACGAGGTCAAGCCCGCGCCGGTGGCGCAAAAGCCGGCCGCCACCGACGACACGCCCGAGGAAATCGCCGAGGATGCGGCGCGCGACCTCAAGGATACCCGCTTCTACAACAAGCCCGGCGCCACGCGCGCGCAATATGACGCCGACTGGCAGGATTGCCGGCTGATCGCGCGGGGATCGCGCACGCCGGGCGGGATGATCCCGGTCTATTACAATCCGCAGATCATCTCGCCGGTCGCGGCGGGCGCGGGCGGGCTGATCGGCGGCCTGATCGGCAGCGCGATCTCGCAGGGCAAGCAGCGCCGCGCCAATCGCCGCGCCTGCCTGCTGATCAAGGGCTGGCGGCTGATCGACGTGCCCTCGGACACCGCCGCGAAGGTCGGCGCGATGACCGATGCCGAGCGCAACGACTATTTCAACTCGATCGTCGGCGCCCAGCAGGTGATGGGCGGGATCACCGAGCGCACCAGCTTCACGGTGGGCCCCGATCGCAAGCTCAAGCTCGATGCGCCGCTGACCGGGCCGGGCACGCTCTATCTGGGCAAGAAGGCGGATCCCAAGGTGCCCGTGGTGGTCGCGCCGGGCGAGGCGGTGCTGGTCTTCGGCTTCCGCCGCCCCGACGAGGGCAGTGCCGGCAAGTCGGGCAATTTCTCGATCACCCGCTACGACGTGAACGTCCGCGACCTGCTCTACCGGCCCAGGGACTGGAAGAAGACCGGCGACACGACGACCTATACGCTGAACGCCAGGAGCAAGGATCGCAAGGCGCTGTACGAGGTGCATGCGATGCGGATCACGCCGGGCGATTATGTGATCTCGTCGAGCGCGGCGGGCAATCTGCCGAGCTCGAACACCTATTGCTTCGGCGCGCCGACCTTCCATGTCGAGGCGGGCGACACCGTCTATCTGGGCGATTTCGTGCCCTATATGGGCGTGGGGCTGGCGAATGGCGAATGGCTCAACGCCATGGCCTGGACCTCGCATATCGAGGATGCGCGCGGCGTGCTGAGCGCCGGCCAGCCCGCGCTTGCCGCATCGCTGAAGCCCGCGCCGCTACGCGACCGCGCCACTTATAGCTGCTCGGCGATGACCATGGATCGCTGGGACCTGCCCGGGGTCGAGGACCTGCCCGAGCTGCCGCCCCAGCCGGTCGCGGCACCGGCGCCCGCTCCCGCCGCTGCGGTGGCGACGCCGGCCACGCGCTGAACCGGTGCGCGGGGCCGGGGATCGCCGATCCTCAGCCCCGCGCGCGCAGCCAGACCCCCAGCCGGGTGCGGATCGGCACGTCCCAGAAGCGATAGGCCAGCCAGGCCACCAGCAGCAGCAACGGCACCAGCGCGGTTCCGATCGCGAGCAGCTGGCCCTGCGAGGCCTTCCCGGTCGCGACGAAGTTCATCCAGAGATAGAGGAACGGGAAATGGGTGATGTAGATCGGGTAGGAGATGCGCCCGCTCGCCTTGCATAGCCAGAGCATGCCGCGCCCCGCCTCGGAATGGCGGCCCGCGACGAGGATCGCGGGGAACAGCAGGATGACCACCAGCGCCTCGTAGAGCCCGTTGACCTTGATCCCGCCCACCGGCGGCAGCGTCGGCGCGGCGATGGCGGCGAGCATCGCGATCGACAGCGGCAGCCAGCCGATCCTTATATCGGGCAGCCGGTCGCGCACCCGGTAGAGCCACAGTCCGGTGAGGAACGGGAAGAACAGCCGCACCGGCGCCATCCAGAAGGTCTCCCAATAGGAGCCCTGGTCGAGCGTGCCGTGCAGCGTCGCCCCGATCGCCAGCACCACGCCGCTCGCCACCGCCAGCAGCGCGAGCCAGCGCGCGCGCAGCCGGCGCAGCACCAGTGCATAGGCGAGGTTGCCGATATATTCCTGGAACAGCGTCCAGATCGGCCCATTGAGCGGGTGGGTGTCGGTCCAGCGATTGGCCAGCGGCCAGCTCGGCAGCGCGAACAGGCACAGCGCAAAGGCGCCCAGCACCGAGGCCAGCGGCACCGCCTGCAATTTGCCGGCAAAGGGATCGAACAGATAGCTCGCCAGCCCGAGCAAGGCGCCGAGGATCACCAGCGGGTGCAGCCGGATCAGCCGTAGCGCGATGAAGCGGCCGGTGGTCATCCGCTCCCAGCGATCGTCATAGGCATAGCCGATCACGAAGCCCGACAGCGCGAAGAAGAAATCCACCGCGAGCGGGGCGTGGTGCAGCACCACCTTGGCGCCGTCCCACATCACGGTGATGCCCTGGATGTGGAAGATCACCACGATCAGCGCGGCGGTGCCGCGCAGGCCGTCCAGGACTTCGAAATGCGCCTTGCCGGTGGCGGTCCGGTCGGGCGCCTCGACTTCCGTTGCCGCCGCAGCGCCGTTCGCTGCCGGCGTTTCCACGATTTCGCTCACTGATCCCCTCCGCGATGCCTTGCGCGGACTGGTGTCGGGCTCGCGCGGAAACTGCAAGCCCGATCGCGGATCAGGCCTGCCCCGCCGCCTCCAGGATCAGGCGCGCGATCGCCTGGGGATGCGAGATCAGCGAGACATGGCTCGACTTGAGCTCGATCGTCGTCGCGCCCATTCGCTTCGCCATGAAGCGCTCGAGATCGGGGTTGATCGTGCGGTCCTCGGTCGAGACGGCATACCAGCTCGGCTTGCTGCGCCACGCCGCCTGGGTGGTTCGGCCGGTCAGCAGCAGCTTGTGGAAGGGCTGCTGCACCGCGAAGAGCGCCTTCGCCTTGCGGGGCGGCAGGTCGCCGGCGAAATCGCGCAGGAACGCCGTTTCGCCCAGCCGGCCCTCGTCGCCGTCATAGACGATGCCGGCGCTCGCCGGCGGCGTCGGGTATTTCGCGGCGAGCGCCGCATAATCCTCGCCGGCATCGGGAGCGCGTGCGGCGACATAGACCAGCGACGACACGTTCGGATGCATGCCCGCCTCGGTGACGATCATGCCCGAGAAGCTGTGCCCGGCCAGCACGGTCGGCCCGTCCTGGCGATCGAGCACGCGCGTCGCCTCGGCCATCGCGTCGGGCAGGCTGGTCAGCGGGTTCTGCACCGAGGTGACGTTGAGCCCGCGATCCTGGAGCAGCGGGATCACTTCGGACCAGGACGAGCCATCGGCGAATAGGCCGTGGACGAGCACCACGTTGCGCGCCTTCACGGGCGCGGGGCGAGCGAGCGCAGGGCCGGCCAGCGTTACGGCAAGCGAAGCAAGGGCGGCACGGGAAAAGCCGCGGCGGTCGAGCGGGATCGGGGGCATGGGGCGCAACTCCAATGGAGGGCGGGATGCTCGCGGATATGCGCCCGGAAACCGGTCTTCCCAATCATCCAAAGGTTTGCCGCCGCGCAACCGCGCTTGCGCAACGCGCATTCACGAGGAAGTGAAGATGTATTGCAAACGATTCTCAATAGTATTAGGGCCCTGCGCGACGTCGCCGGAAGCGTGACGCACCATCCGCAGGAAAAGGGATCCGCAATCTTGACGTTCAAGCTTACCCTCTCGCTCGGTGCCGCGCTGTGCGCGCTCGCTACGCCCGCCTTCGCCCAGACGGCGGACGCGCAGAAGCCGGCGGAGGATGGGGAGATCGTCGTCAGCGGCCGCTATACGATCCCCGACAAGATCGACACCGCGACCGGGCTGGGCCTTACCGTGCGCGAGACGCCGCAATCGGTGAGCATCGTCACCGCCCAGCGCATCCTAGACCAGAATCTGATCAGCGTCGCCGATGTCATCAACAACGCGGTCGGCGTCGCGGTCAACGAAGTCGATGACGTCCGCAACACCTTCTACGCGCGCGGCTTCGAGATCCGGAATACCCAGGTGGACGGCGTTCCGGCCGCCTGGACGCTCGCCGGCGGTAATGGCGAGACCAGCATCGACATGTCGATCTATGAGCGCGTCGAGATCGTGCGCGGCGCGACCGGCCTGCTCTCGGGCGCCGGCGATCCCTCGGCCTCGGTCAACCTTGTCCGCAAGCATGCCGATGCGAAGGAATGGACCGGCTATGTCGACGCCAGCGCCGGCAGCTGGAACACCTATCGCGTCTCGGCCGATGTCGGCGGCGCGCTCGACGCGGATGGTCGCATCCGCGTTCGCGCGGTGGGCCGCTACGAGAATGGCAAGAACTTCACCGATCTGCTGCACACCAAGAAGTACGTGCTCTACGGCGTGGTCGATGCCGATGTGACCGACACCACGCTGGTCCGCGCGGGCATCAGCTATCAGGACACCAAGCCCAAGGGCGCGACCTGGGGTGCGCTGCCGACCTTCTACAATGACGGATCGGTCACCACCGACCTGGACCGCTCGCAGACCACCGCGGCCGACTGGACCTATTGGAACTCGACCAACCGCAACATCTTCGCCACGATCCGCCAGGAGATCGGCGATCGCTGGAGCATCACCGCCAACTACAACCAGCTGCGCAACACCGGCGATACCCAGCTGCTCTACATGTACGGCACTGCCGATCGCGCGACCGGCACGATCGCCAGCAGCAACCCCTACAAGTCGAAGGGCGTGAGCACGCAGGAAAGCTTCGACGGGCAGATCAAGGGCAGCGTCAAGCTGTTCGGCCGCGATCACGAAGTCGTGCTCGGCGCGCTGCACAGCGTGCTCAACCGCTACACCGACAATTTCGTGGCGCCCTATACCGAGAATAACCCGGCCTGGGGCACCGGGCTGAACTCCTGGGCCACCAACGTGCCCGTCCTGGGCCGCGAAGGCGCGCTCTTCCCCGAGCCGGTATTCGGCACCACGGCGGTGCGCAACGAGCAGGAGCGGATCGAGCAGACCGGCTATTATGGCGCGGTCCGCCTCAACATCGCCGATCCGCTCAAGATCATCGCCGGCGGCCGCCTCGCCAGCTGGCACCAGCGCGGCTTCGCGTGGAGCGGCTCGAGCAACTACGGCAAGAGCGACGAGTTCATCCCCTATGTCGGCGCGCTGCTCGACATCACCTCGAACCACCGGCTCTATGCGAGCTACACCCGGATCTTCCAGCCCCAGAACCTGCGCACCCGCACGCTCGAGCTGATCGCGCCGCTGGAGGGCAAGGCCTATGAGGTCGGCCTCAAGAGCGCCTTCTTCAACGATGCGCTGCAGACCTCGGTCGCGCTGTTCCGCATCGAGCAGGACAATGTCGGCCAGCCCGACATCATGGTCACCCCGCCGGGCGGCGGCCTGCCGCAGCAGACCTATGTCGCCGCGCAGGGCGTGACCAGCCAGGGCTTCGAGATCGAGGCGACCGGCAAGCTGCTGCCCGGCTGGAACATCAATTTCGGCTATAGCCAGTTCAAGGCCGAGGACCGCGACGGCGTCGCCGCCAATACCGAGCAGCCGCGCCGCCTGCTCAAGCTGTTCACCACCTACACGCTCGATCGCCTGACCTTCGGCGGCGGCGTCAACTATCGCAGCGAAGCCTATACCGTCGCGGCCAACCCGGTCACCGCGGCGCCGTTCCGCTTCGAGCAGGGCGGGTTCGCGCTGGTCAACCTGATGGCGCGCTATGCGGTGAGCGACAATCTGTCGGTCCAGGCCAATGTCGAGAACCTGCTCGACAAGACCTATTACAGCCAGATGGGCACGTTCAGCCAGTATCGCTACGGCGCGCCGCGCAACTTCACGGTCGGCGCCAGCTACCGCTTTTGATAAGGGGGCAGGGAGGCGTGTCCGGCGCCTCCCTCGTCCCAAGCGAGGAGAGTGACGATGAAGAAGCTTCTGCTTGCCGCCGCCGCGATGCTGATCGCCGCCCCGGCCGCCGCGCACGAGATCTGGGTCGAGCATGACGGCAAGGGCCCGGCGCGCATCTATCTGGGCGAGCCCAACGAAGCGGTGCCCGCCCAGGGCGACCCCGAATTCCCCAAGCTGCAAAAGCCGCAGCTGGTCGGCAGCATGGGGGCGCTCACCCGCCGCGCCAACCATATCGAGGCCGCGATCCCGGGCACCGGCGATGTCCGCGTGCGCGACGATGCGGTGTTCGAGCCCTGGCAGGCGGGCGAGGCGAAGCAGGGCGCGATCTTCTACGCCCGCGCCGGCCGCAGCGAGACCAGCCACAAGCTCGATCTCGAGCTGGTGCCGGTGGCAGCGAACAGCGACCAGTTCACCCTGTTCTTCCGCGGCAAGCCGCTTGCCGACGCCAAGCTGTCGATCATCACTCCCGATCGCTGGCAGAAGAGCTTCGTCACCGATGCCGCGGGCCGCATCACCGTGCCGCAGCTCGGCGCCGGCCGCTACCTGGTCAGCGCCTCGCACACCGAGACCGCCCCGGCGAAGCTCGGCGGCCAGGACGTGGCCAGCGTGATGCACATCTCGACGCTCACCTTCGTCCGCTGAACCGCAACGGGATGCGTGCACGGCATGGCCGTACGTACGCATCCCATGTTGCCACGCAGCAGCGATTGCCCCACTAGTCGCCCCGTATAGCTGGGGACGATAGCTTGGCGAGCAGCGCCGCACCTCTGTTCGACGCGGGAACGATCGCCGATCGGTGGATCGCGGACTATTGCGCGTCCGCCCCGCGCGACGACGTGCTCTGCGCGCGCGCCGCCGCCGGAGATGCCTGGCCCGCCGTGTTCGAGGAACTGGCCGGGCTCGCCGGCGACAATCTCGAGACCGCCCGCGAACGCGCGCATCGCCATGCCGAGGATATCGGCACCGGCTTCCGCATCGCCGGCGAGGGCGAGGAGCGCCCCTGGCCGCTCTCGCCGATCCCGCTGCTGATCCCCCAGGCCGAATGGGACGGCATCGCTACCGGCATCGCCCAGCGCGCCGAGGTGATGGAGCAGGTGCTCGCCGATCTCTACGGCCCGGGCAGGCTGGTCGCCGACGGGCATGTCCCCGCCGCGCTCGTCACCGGCAGCCCCTTCTTCCTGCGCCCGCTCACCAATTCGGTGCCGCCGGGCGGCTATCATCTCCAGGCGCTGGCGATCGACCTGTGCCGCGGGCCCAACGGCGAATGGCGCGTGCTCGCCGATCACCTGCGCGCGCCCGCCGGCGCCGGCTATGCGCTGGAGAACCGGCTGGCGATGGCGCAGACGCTCGACGGGCTCCAGACCCGGCTCAACATCGCCCGCCACGCGCCTTTCTTCGCGGCCTTCCGCGAGGGGCTGGCCGCACGCTGCCGCCGCGCCGAGCCGCGCATAGCCTTGCTCACCCCCGGCCGGCTCAACCCGAGCTATGCCGAGCAGGCGCATCTCGCCCGCTATCTCGGCTGGCTGCTGGTCGAGGGCGCCGATCTCGCGGTGCTCGACGACAAGCTCTATGTCCGCACCATCGCCGGATTGAAGCGCGTCGACGCGCTGTGGCGGCGGCTCGATCCGCGCCTGCTCGATCCGCTCGCGCTCGACAGCCATTCGACGATCGGCGTGCCGGGGCTGGTCGATGCGATGGTCGCGGGCAATGTCGTCATCGCCAATGCGCCGGGCGCCGGGCTGCTCGAGGCGCCCGCCTTCGCCGCCTTCCTTCCGCGGCTCGCCGAGCTGCTGACCGGCGAAGGGCTCAGGCTGCCCAATATCGCGACCTGGTGGTGCGGGCAGGACGATGCCCGGGCGCATGTCGAGGCGGAGCTCGACCGGCTGCTGGTCAAGTCCGCCTTCGGCGTCCCGCCGCTCGGCCTGCCCGGGGCCAAGGCGGTGCTGGGCTCCGCCATTCAGGGCGAGGCGCGCGCCGCTTTGCTCGCCGACATGGCGCGCCGGCCGCAGGATTATGTCGGACAGGAAGTCGTCCATCTCTCGACCATGCCGGTGGTCGCCGAGGACCGGCTCGCCGCGCGGCCCTTCACCCTGCGCGTGTTCGCCGCGCGTGGACCCGATGGCGCCTGGACGGTGCTGCCCGGCGGCTTCGCCCGGATCGGCGAGCATGCCGATGCCCGTGCCGCGGTGATGGGCGAGGGCATGTGGTCCGCCGATGTCTGCGTCCATGGGCCCGATCCGGTCGAGCCGGTGTCGCTGCTGCCCTCGGGCGATTCGACCCAGCTGCGCCGCAACCCCGGGACTCTGCCCAGCCAGGTGGCGGACAACATGTTCTGGCTCGGCCGCTATCTCGAGCGCGGCGAGGCGCAGCTCGGGGTGATCCGGGTGCTGCTCGGCAATTCGATCAGTGCGGATACCGGCGCCGCGCTCGCCGCCGATACGGTGCGCAAGCTGATCGACATCCTGGTCCGCAGCAACGCCGCGCCGGTGCCGGGCGGCCTCAAGCGCTCCGATCTCACCCAGCTTGCCCGGACGGCGCTGGAGGATGGCGAGGGCTGGTACAGCGTCGCGTCGATCAACGCCCAGGCGCGGCTGATCGGCCAGGTCTCGCGGGACCGGCTGGCCGCCGACATGGTCCGGCTGCTCGACGCGCCCTTCCCGACGCGCGGCACGCTGCTCGAAAAGGCCGGCTCGCTGCAGCGGCGCTATTCGGCGCTGGCCGGGCTCGCCGCCGAGCATATGGGCCGTACCGATGCCTGGCGATTCCACGATATGGGCCGGCGCGTCGAGCGGGCGATGGCGACGCTCGGTTTCCTGCGCGCCTTTGGCCGGGCGGATGCGACCAGCGACGATCTCGGCACGCTGCTCGACCTGGCGGACAGCCAGATCAGCTATCGCCAGCGCTATCTGACCGGGATCGCCCGGGTGCCGGTGCTCGATCTCGTCACGCTCGATCCGGGCAATCCGCGCGGCATCGCCTATCAGGTCGCGGCGATCTCGGGCCATCTCAACAAGCTGCCGGTGCTGTCCGATGATGGCCTGGCCGAGCCGCAGCAGGAGCAGGCGCGCGAACTGGCCGCCATCCTGGTGACGTCGAACGCGATGCGCACCGACGACGCGCTGCTCGCCGTGCTCGAGCAGCGCCTCGCCAGTCTGTCGGACGCGATCGCGCGCCGCTATTTCCTGCAAGGGTCGGAGCCGCTGCGCGCCGCCGGGCTCGTCCTCGCCTGATGCTCTACCGCATCCGCCACGTCACCCGGTTCGACTATGCGCAGCCGGTCGGCTTCGCGCGCTGCAATCTGCGGCTCAAGCCGATCCTGTGGTCGGGGCAGGAAGTGCTCGACTATGCGCTGTCGGTCGAGCCGGGCGGGCGCACCTTTCCGGCGCGCGCCGAAGCCGGGCTCGCCAATGTCGTGCGGCTGGTGATGGAGAACGCCACCAGCACGCTGACGATCGAGAGCGGCGCGCGCATCCGGGTCGAGCGCCCGATCCCGGTGCCGTCGCCGTCCGATCCGACGCTGGCCGGGATCGCGCGGCTGGCGCGGGAGAGCCGCGATGCCTCGCCGGCCAGCCCGGCATCCTATCTCTTCCCCTCGCCGCAGATCCCGCTCGACGGCGCGATCGCCGAATGGTGCGCGCCCGACCTGTCGCCGGATCGCGGCGTGCTCGAAGCCGCCTATGCGCTCGCCACCCGCATCCAGCGCGAATTCGATTTCGATCCCAGCGCGACCCTGGTCGATACGCCGCCGCGCGCCGCCTTCGACAAGCGCCGGGGGGTCTGCCAGGACTTCGCCCAGATCATGATCTCGGGCCTGCGTGCCGCCGGGCTGCCCGCCGCCTATGTCTCGGGCTATCTGCGCACCCTGCCGCCGCCGGGCCAGCCCCGGCTGGTCGGCGCCGATGCCACTCATGCCTGGGTGCTGGTCTGGGCCGGGCCCGATCTCGGCTGGGTCGGCGTCGATCCCACCAACGGCATCTGGATGGCCGAGGATCATGTCGTGATGGCGATTGGCCGCGACTATGCCGAGATCGCCCCGATCGACGGCATCGTGCTCGGCTCGGGTGCGCAGGACATGCATGTGTCCGTCGATGTCGAGCCGCTGGAGGAAGCGGGCACCTAATTCCCTCCCTTTCTCTGCTCCCCGGCGAACGCCGGGGTCCAGGGTAACAGAGCCATGTCCCTTGCGGCCCTGGGCCCCGGCTTTCGCCGGGGAAGCACTGGAACAGTCGGCTTTCTCGCGGGCGGGAGTTTTATCCGCAACTCTTGCGTTAGGAACCAGACACGCCGAAATACGGCGCGTCCAAAGGGGTTTTGATGGCTGCTGATCCGTATTCCGTCCTGAATGTCGCACGTGGCGCGAGCGAGGCCGATATCAAGAAGGCCTATCGCAAGCTCGCCAAGGAGCTGCATCCGGACCGCAACAAGGACAATCCCAAGGCGGCGGAGAAGTTCAGCCAGGTCACTCAGGCCTATGACCTGCTGACCGACAAGGACAAGCGCGCCCGCTTCGATCGCGGCGAGATCGATGGCGAGGGCAATCCCGTGAACCCGTTCGGGGCCGGCTTCGGCGGTGGCTTTGGCGGAGGCAATCCCGGCGCCGGCCAGGGCGGTTTCCGCGCCGATTTCGGCGGCGGCGATGGCGGTGGCTTCGGCGACATCTTCGAGGGGCTGTTCGGCGGCATGGGCGGCCGGCGCGGTGGCGGCGGCTTCTCGGGCGGCTTCGGCGATTTCGGCCGGCGCGCGGCGCCCAAGGGCGCGAACGTGGCCTATCGCCTCGCGGTGTCGTTCGAGGATGCGGCGAAGCTGGCGCCGCAGCGGATCACGCTGCGCGACGGCAAGACGCTCGACCTCAAGCTGCCCGCCGGCGTCGAGACCGGCACCCAGATGCGCCTCGCCGGCAAGGGCGAGGAAGGCGCCGGCGAGCCCGGCGATGCGATCGTCACGATCGAGATCCAGCCGCACCGTTTCTACGAGCGCCAGGGCGACGATATCCGGCTCGACCTGCCGGTCACGCTGTCGGAAGCCGTGCTCGGCGCCGAAGTGCGGGTGCCGACGCCGGACGGCGCGGTGATGCTCAAGGTTCCCAAGGGCTCGTCCTCGGGCAAGGTGCTCCGCCTCAAGGGCCGCGGCTTCCACAAGAAGGCGCCAGGAACCGGTGGCGGCCGCGGCGACCTCCTCGTCACGCTGATGGTCGAGCTGCCGGTAAATGACGATGCGCTGATCGAGTTCGCCCGGGGCTGGACCGACAAGGGGAACCCGCGTGGCCGCATGGGCGTCTAACGCCTTGTGACGACAGGGGAAGATACGGGCGCCGCGCAGGCGAAGCCGGGGCTTGGATCCCGCATCCTCGGCCTGCTCGCCCGCATCGGCCTGGGACCCAAATTCTGGCATGTCACCAAGCGGGTGGTGATCGGCACGTTCAACGACGGCTTCACCTATGCCGGCAACCTTGCCTATCTCAGCCTGGTAACGCTCTTCCCCTTCTTCATCGTCGCGGCGGCGATCGCCCAGCTGTTCGGCCGCAGCTCGGAGGGGATTCACACGCTCGAGGCCTTTCTCCACACCGTGCCGCCCGACGTGGCGGACCTGCTGCGCAAGCCGGTGTCCGACGTGCTGATGGCGCGGACGGGCAATCTGCTCTGGTTCGGCGCGATCGTCGGGCTGTGGACCGTGGCCGGCTTCATCGAGACGATCCGCGGCATCCTGCGCCAGGCCTATGGTGTCCGCTCGAGCACGCCCTTCTGGCAATATCGGCTGGGGGCGATCGGGATGATCATCGCCTCGGTCATCATCACCATGGCGGCGTTCAGCTTCCAGGTGATCCTCACCGGCGTCGAGCAGTTCCTCTACAATATCTTCCCCTGGGCGTCCGAGGCGCAGCGCATCGTCTCGCTCAGCAAGATCGCCCCGGCGATCGCGCTGTTCGGCGCGCTCTACATCCTGTTCTACTCGCTCACCCCCAGCCGATACCGGAAGAGCAAATGCCCGAAATGGCCGGGCGCGCTGTTCACGGCGGCCTGGTGGCTGCTGGTTACCGCCCTGTTGCCCAAAATCCTCGGTACGCTGGGAAATTACGATCTGACCTATGGAAGCCTTGCAGGCGTGATGATCGCACTGATCTTCTTCTTCCTCGTTGGGCTGGGGCTGGTAGTCGGCGCCGAGTTGAACGCGGCTCTGGCGGAAACGCCCGAAACGGGTCTAGAGGAGCCGCGTAAGAATGGAGAATAGTGCGTCGTGACCGGATTGATGCAGGGCAAGCGTGGGCTGATCATGGGCCTCGCCAATGACAAGAGCCTCGCCTGGGGCATCGCAAAGCAGTTGCGCGAGCAGGGCGCCGAGCTGGCGTTCAGCTATCAGGGCGATGCGCTGCTGAAGCGCGTGAAGCCGCTGGCCGAGCAGCTGGGCTCGGACACGCTGATCGATTGCGACGTGTCGGACATGGACGCGCTCGATGTGGCGTTCGACACGCTCAAGGCGAAGTGGCCGACGATCGACTTCGTCGTCCATGCGATCGGCTTCTCGGACAAGTCGCAGCTGCGCGGCAAGTTCTACGATACCACGCTCGACAACTTCCTGATGACGATGAACATCTCGGCCTACAGCCTCGTCGCCGTCGCCAAGCGCGCGCGCGCGATGATGCCGGAGGGCGGCTCGATCCTGACGCTGACCTATTACGGCGCCGAGAAGGTGATCCCGCACTATAACGTGATGGGCGTCGCCAAGGCCGCGCTGGAGACCAGCGTGAAGTATCTCGCGGTCGACATGGGACCGGAGAATATCCGGGTGAACGCGATCTCGGCCGGCCCGATCCAGACGCTGGCGGCGCGCGGCATCGGCGACTTCAACTATATCCTCAAGTGGAACGAGCTGAACTCGCCTTTGCGCCGTACGGTGACGATCGAGGACGTTGGCGGCGCCGGCCTGTACCTGCTTTCGAATCTCTCCGCTGGCGTGACCGGCGAAATCCACCATGTGGATGCGGGCTACAACGTGATCGGCATGAAGGCCGAGGACGCGCCGGACATCGCGCTCTCGTGAGCATCGTCGTGCGCCCCGCTACCGGCGGGGACGTGGCGGCGATCGACGCGCTGCTGCGCCGTTCCTTCCCGGCGGAGGACGAGGCGCGGCTGGTCCAGCGGCTGTGCATCGACGGCGACATGGTGCTGACGCTGGTGGCCGACGACGAGGAAACCGGCGCGCTTGCCGGCATGGTCGCGTTCAGCCGGATGGACGTCACCATCGCGGACAAGCCGATCGCGGCAGTCGCACTGGCGCCGCTGGCGGTGGAAAAGGCCTGGCGCCAGCAGGGTGTCGGCGAGGCGCTGGTCCAGGCCGGGATCGCGCAGCTGCAGGCGGCCGGCGCGATGCTCTGCTTCGTGCTGGGCGAGCCGGGCTATTATGAGCGTTTTGGTTTCGTGGCCGAATGGGCGCAGGGATTTGCCTCGCCCTATGCCGGTGAGTATCTGATGGCGTTGCCGCTCCAGGGCGGCGCCATGCCGTGCGGGGTGCGCGGCGCCGCGACGCATGCATCGGCGTTCGCAGAGCTGGGCCGCGATGTTTGAGCTGAACGCCAATCTCTTTCTGTTTGTCTTGCCGCTCTCGTGGGGGGTGGATCGGTTGGTCGTGAGCCGCAAATCACGGGTGCCGACAGGGCCGGCGTTGCTGCAGGCCGCGAGAGGGCTGCCTGGATTGTATATTCTGGTCCTCTTCCCTTGGGCCGCCTTGAACTTGCTCGATCTTTCCTTCTTCTCACTGGCGGGCTTTGGCGTTTTCGCGCTCTCTTTGGTGGTCGCCATCCCCGTGCTTCTCGCTTTCAAAACCTTGTGGGATCGGACAGTAGCAAGGCGATGAGCTACAATACCTTCGGACGCGTCTTCCGCTTCACCACCTGGGGCGAGAGCCATGGCCCGGCGCTGGGCGTCGTCGTCGACGGGTGCCCGCCGGGGATCGCGCTGTCCGAAGCCGATATCCAGCCCTATCTCGACAAGCGCCGTCCCGGCCAGTCGCGCTTCACCACCCAGCGGCAGGAGCCGGACCAGGTCCGCATCCTCTCCGGCGTGTTCGAAGGGCGGACGACGGGAACGCCGATCAGCCTGATGATCGAGAATGTCGACCAGCGCTCCAAGGACTATTCCGAAGTCGCGGTCGCCTATCGCCCCGGCCATGCCGATTATGCCTATGACGCAAAATACGGCTTCCGCGACTATCGCGGCGGCGGGCGCAGCTCGGCGCGCGAGACGGCGGCGCGAGTGGCGGCCGGCGCGATCGCCCGGCTGGTCATTCCCGAAGTGACGATCACCGGCTGGGTCGAGGCGATCGGCCATGCGCCGATCCTCTATTCGCGCTTCGACGCCGCCGAGATCGACCGCAACGCCTTCTTCTCGCCCGATGCCGAAGCGGCGGCCCAGTGGGAGACGCTGGTCGACGCGGCACGCAAGGCCGGCTCGTCGCTGGGTGCCACGGTCACCTGCGAGGCGACCGGCGTGCCGGCGGGCTGGGGCGCGCCGCTCTATGCCAAGCTCGACAGCGAGCTTGCCGCCGCGATCATGTCGATCAACGCGGTGAAGGGCATCGAGATCGGCGACGGCTTCGCCGCCGCGCTGGCGACCGGTGAGGCCAATGCCGATCCGATGCGTCCCGGTGCCGATGGTCCCGAGTTCCTTGCCAACCATGCGGGTGGCATCGCCGGCGGCATCTCGACCGGCCAGCCGGTGCGGGTGCGCGCGGCGTTCAAGCCGACCAGTTCGATCCTGACGCCGGTTGAGACGATCAACCGCGCAGGCGAGGCAGCCGAGATCCGCACCAAGGGTCGGCATGATCCGTGCGTCGGCATTCGCGGCGTGCCGGTGGTCGAGGCGATGATGGCGCTGGTCCTGGCCGACCAGAAGCTGCTGCACCGCGCCCAGGTCGGCTGATTCGTTCGGTAACCGCGGAAACCAGTTCAGGCTTCGAAAGCCGGCCGGATCGGCGAATTCGGCCGGCTTTTACTTGTCTGCCACATTTCGGCCCATCTCTCTTCCGGCTCTGTTCGCTGCCCAGCCGTGTGCCTCGCAGGGCTGGCTGAAACGCTTGGAAACAATCCAGACATGCGCAACCGCTCCAACGGTCCTCGGCAAAAACCGAAGGAGGATTGCCCAGTTATGTTGCTCAAAACCCTGATCGGCGCCGCGGCGCTGCTTGCCGCTCCGGCGGCCTTCGCCCAGACCACCACTCCTACCGATCCGTCCACCACGACGACGCCGACCGAGACGCCCGCCCCTGCGCCGGCGCCCGATCCGAGCGCTACTGCGCCGGCACCTGCGCCGGACGCCAGCACGGCCACGACGGCCCCGGATCCCGCTGCTCCCGCCGAAGATGCCTCGGCATCGAACGAAGCGGACAAGCGGGACCGCAAATATGAGGGCAAGAAGAAGAAGCCCAACTAAGCCACAGGGCGTTGCGCTACCCGCTCTGGCCGGACGGGTAGCGCATAGCCTTGGTTCGATCCGTCCGCGAAGGAATCGCGGACCAGGCCAGATCAGTCCGCGAAGGGATTGCGGACCAGACCAGATCAGTCCGCGAAAGGATCGCGGACCAGGATCGTGTCCTCGCGCTCGGGGCTGGTCGAGACCAGCGCCACCGGGCAGCGGATCAGCTCTTCCACGCGGCGGATATACTTGATCGCGGCGGCGGGCAGCTCGGCCCAGCTGCGCGCGCCCGCGGTGGTTTCCTGCCAGCCCGGCATCGTCTCGTAGACCGCTTCGACCGCGGCCTGATCGGCGGCGTTCGACGGGTAATAGTCGATCTCCTCGCCGTGCAGCCTGTAGCCGGTGCAGACCTGGATCTCGTCGAACCCGTCGAGCACGTCGAGCTTGGTCAGCGCGATGCCGGTGATGCCCGAGACCGCGGCCGACTGGCGCAGCAGCACCGCGTCGAGCCAGCCGCAGCGGCGCTTGCGCCCGGTGACGGTGCCGAACTCATGGCCGCGCGTGCCGAGCCGCTCGCCCACTTCATTGTCCTGCTCGCTCGGGAACGGACCCGATCCGACGCGGGTGGTATAGGCCTTGGCGATGCCCAGCACGAAGCCGACCGCCGCCGGGCCGATGCCCGAACCGGCCGAAGCCGTGCCTGCCACGGTGTTCGACGAGGTGACGAACGGATAGGTGCCGTGATCGATGTCGAGCAGCACGCCCTGCGCGCCCTCGAACAGGATGCGGCGGCCGCGCTCGCGCGCGGCGTTGAGGTCGCGCCACACCGGCTTGGCGAATGGCAGCACGAAACCGGCGATTTCCTCGAGCTGCCGGACCAGCGCGGCGCGGTCGATCGGGCCGACGCCGAAGCCGGCGCGCAGCGCGTCGTGATGCGCGAGCAGGCGATCGAGCTGCGGCTCCAGCTCGCCGAGATGCGCCAGGTCGCAGACGCGGATCGCGCGGCGGCCGACCTTGTCCTCATAGGCCGGGCCGATGCCGCGGCGGGTGGTGCCGATCTTGCCGGCGCCGCTGGCGTCCTCGCGCAGACCGTCGAGCTCGCCGTGCAGCGGCAGGATCAGCGGGCAGGTATCGGCTATGCTCAGCGTGTCGGGCGTCACTTCCACGCCCTGGCCGCGCAGCTTCTCGATCTCGGCCTTGAGCGCCCAGGGATCGAGCACCACGCCATTGCCGATCACCGAAGGCGTGCCACGCACGATACCCGAGGGGAGCAGCGAGAGCTTGTAGACATTCTCGCCGACGACGAGCGTGTGGCCGGCATTGTGGCCGCCCTGGAAGCGCACGACCATGTCGGCACGCTCGGCGAGCCAGTCGACGATCTTGCCCTTGCCTTCGTCACCCCATTGGGCGCCGATAACCGCTACATTTGCCATGGATACACGTCTCCGCCTGCCGGGGCGGGCCACAAGCCGCCCTTCGACAGGACTCGGCGGCTGGGCGTTACGGGGGCACAGGCGCGGGGCGCCGAAGCCGCGGCGCGCATGGCCTGCATGCGCGATTCGGTCAAGGCTTTATGCGTCCAGCGCGGTGCGCACCGCGGCGGCAAGTCGGTCCAGGTCGAAGGGCTTGGCGAGGATCGTCTCGCCGGCCACCCGGGCGGTTTCCGGGGCATAGCCGCTGGTCAGCAGTACCTTGAGCCCCGGCACCCTGGCGCGCGCATGCTCCGCCAGCTCGCGGCCGGTCATCTCGGGCATCACCACGTCGCTGAACAGCAGCGAGACGCGCAGCCCGGTGTCGATCAGCCGCAATGCCTCGGGCCCGTCGCGGGCGCCGACCACCTGGTAGCCAAGCTCGCGCAGCGCCTCGAGCGAGAAGTTGCGTACCCGCTCCTCGTCCTCGACCACCAGCACCAGCTCGCCCTCATGCCCTCGTGCCGGAGCAGCGGCCGGGGTTTCGGTGCGCGGCTGCAGCGCGGCGCCCGAATGGGCCGGCAGATAGAGCCGCACGGTAGTGCCGCGCCCTTCCTCGGTATCGATCCCCACCGCGCCGCCTGACTGGCGGACGAACCCGAACACCTGGCTCAGGCCCAGCCCGGTGCCCTTGCCGACCCCCTTGGTGGTGAAAAAGGGATCGAAGGCCCGCGCTGCCACTTCGGGGGTCATGCCGGTGCCGCTGTCGGTCACCGCGATCTCGACATAGTCGCCGGGCTGCAGTTCCAGCTCCGCCGCCTCGGCCGCCTCGAACCGGGCATTGGCGGTGGCGAGCACCAGCTTGCCGCCATGCGGCATCGCGTCGCGCGCATTGACCGACAGGTTGAGGATGACGTTCTCGAGCTGGTTGGGATCGGCGAGCAGCGGCGACACGCCGGCGGGCAGCACGGTTTCCACCGTGACATCGTCGCCCAGCGTGCGGACGAGCAGCTCGATCATCCCGCGCACCATCTCATTGGCATCGATCGCCATCGGGGCGAGCGGTTGCTGGCGCGAGAAGGCGAGCAGCCGCTGGGTGAGCGTGGCGGCGCGATTGGCGCCTTCGCGGGCGGCGCTGATATATTTGTCGAGGTCCCGGTTGCCCTGCTTCACGCGGCGCTCGAGCAGGTCGAGCGCGCCGATCACCACGGCGAGCATGTTGTTGAAGTCGTGTGCGATGCCGCCGGTGAGCTGGCCCACCGCCTCCATCTTCTGTGCCTGGCGCAACCGTGCCTCGGCCGCCATCAGCTGCTCGGTCCGCTCGCGCACCGCTGCTTCCAGCGCCTCGCGCGACCGGGCGAGGACTTCGCGCGCATCGACGATGTCCTGGATGTCGGTGCAGGTGCCGAACCAGCGGGTGATCGCGCCCTGCTCGTCGCGCACCGGCTGGGCGCTGCCGAGCACCCAGCGATACCGGCCCGATCGATGCTTGAGCCGATATTCGATCCGGTAGCGCGCGCCGGTGGCCAGGCTCTGGCGCCAGACGGCCCAGGCGCGCTCCTGGTCCTCGGGATGGAACATGTCGTTCCAGGCCTCGCCGTCGGTGCTGCCCGCCGGCACGCCGGTATATTCGTACCAGCGGTCATTATAGTAATCGTGATAGCCGTCGGGTTGGGTCGACCACACCATCTGGTCGATCGAATTGGCGATGGCGCGGAACTTGGCCTCGCTCTCACGTAGCGCCGCGACGGCCTCGATCCGCTCCACTGCATCCCAGGTCGTCTCGGCCACCGCTTCGATGAACGCGACTTCCTCCGGCGACCAGCGGCGCGGCTCGGCGGTATTGAGCGACATCACGGCCACCCATTGCCCGCCGCGCAGCAGCGGGACGCCGACGCCGGCACCGGCGAAATGGGCGAGGCCGGGCGCCTGTCTCGCGATGTCGTCCAGCACGACGCTGTGCCCGATGCGATAGGCCCGGGCATTGTCGCCGAGCGCCTCGATCGCCAGCGTGCCTTCAAGCGGCGCCAGCCGGTCGCTGGCCCAGGAGGGGCCGAAGCGCACTTCGGCGCCGTGCACCCGGTAGAAGCTCACCCGGTCGAGCCGCATCTGCTCGCCCAGGGCGGCGGCGGTGAAGCGCATCACCGCGTCGGCGGTATCGAGCGTGCGCTGCTGGTCGGCCAACGCGCCCAGGAATGCCTGGGCCTCGTTCGCTTCGCGGAGCTCTTCGGCAGCGTCGCGCGCGGCTTCCTCGGCCAGCTTGCGCTCGGTGATGTCGAAGGCGACGCCGGGGAAGCGCAGCGGATCGCCATTCTCGTCGAAGGTCGCCCGGCCCTGCGCGCTCACCCAGCGCGCGGTACCGTCGGGCTGGAGCAGCCGATATTCCTCGTTGAACGGCATGCGCTCCTGCAGCGTGCGGGCGATCCCCGCCTCGAGCCTGGGGCGATCCTTGGGGTGCACGTTGACGAAGAACTGCTCGATCGGGGTGCCTTTGCCGGCAAGCGCTTCGTCCACCCCGTATAGTCGCAGGAAGCGCGCATCGGCGGTAACCAGGTTGGCGGGCACGTCCCAGACCCAGGTGCCGACGCCGAGCGAGGCGTTCAGCGCCAGTTGCAGGCGCTCCTCGCTTCGGCGCAGTGCTTCCTCGGCGGTGGTCCGCTCGGTGACGTCATTGGCGGCAACGAAGATGTCGGTCGGGTTGCCGTTTGCGTCCTTGATCGGCTGGTAGACGAAATCGAGGAAACGCGTTTCGGGTGGTGCGCCGGGCTGGCGCTGGAGCAGTACCGGAATGCCGTCGGCGCGAAACGGCTCGCCGCTCACATAGACGCTGTCGAGCAGCGAGACGAAGCCCTGGTCGACCACCTCGGGCAGCGCCTCGGCGACGGTCATCCCCAGCACCGGCCGGCCGCCGACCAGCGCGAGATATTCGGAATTGGCGAATTCGAAGCGATGTTCGGGCCCGTGGAGCAGCGCGATCGCCCCCGGCGCCTGCTCGAACAGGTCACGCAGACGCGCCACTTCGGCGAGCCGTGCGCGCTCGGCGAGCACCGTGCGCGTGGTCTCATTGCCCTGGTTGAGCATGCCGGCGACGCGGCCTTCGGCATCGCGCACCGGGGTGAAGCTGTAGTTCCACCAGGTTTCCTGCGGGCGACCGTTCCGCGCCATCATCAGGCGCTGGTCGTAGATCGCGAAGCCGCGGCCGGTGTCGAGCACTTCGCGCATCTGCGGGCCGACGATATCCCAGATATCCGCCCATACCTCGCCGCCGGGCCGGCCCAATGCCCAGGGATGCCGCTCGGCCGGGATCGGAGCCCAGGCGTCATTGTAGAGAAGGAAGAGCTCCGGTCCCCAATAGACCGCGGTGGGGAAGGTCGAGCCCAGTGCCACATCGAGCGCGAATTTCAGCGCCTCGGGCCAGGTTTCGGGCGGGCCGAGCACATGGTTCGACCAGTCGAATGCGCGAATCCGCGCCGCCATCTCGCCTTCGTGATCCAGAAAGCGCAACGCAGCCCCCATGGCCCTTCGATGCGGGGCGTGCGCGGCCGAGTCAACTGACTGGATCAACTCGACTTGGCCGCGCGGACGGCTATGGATGGGGCAAAGGAGAGACTTATGAAGCTCGCAAGCCTGAAGAGCGGCCGTGACGGCAAGCTGGTCGTCGTTTCCACCGATCTGGCCTGGTATGCCAGTGCCGACATGATCGCCCCGACCCTGCAGGCGGCGCTCGACAATTGGGACCGGGTGGAAGCGGATCTGCGCAACCTCGCGACCGATCTCGATCACGAGGTGATCCCGCGCGAGCGTTTCCACGAACGGCTCGCCGCAGCGCCGCTGCCGCGCGCATTCCAATGGGCGGACGGCTCGGCCTATGTGAACCATGTCGCGCTGGTGCGTCAGGCGCGGAATGCCGAGATGCCCGACAGCTTCTGGCATGATCCGCTGATGTACCAGGGCGGCAGTGACGGCTTCCTCGGTCCGC
The DNA here is from genome assembly GCF_027359115.1 of Sphingomonas sp. NIBR02145. Classification (NCBI taxonomy): domain Bacteria; kingdom Pseudomonadati; phylum Pseudomonadota; class Alphaproteobacteria; order Sphingomonadales; family Sphingomonadaceae; genus Sphingomonas; species Sphingomonas sp. NIBR02145. The sequence continues at coordinate 3,656,696 of NZ_CP114791.1, forward strand.
GCGACGTGATCCCGCTCGCCGATGAGAGCTGGGGCTGCGACCTTGAGGGCGAAGTGGTGGTCGTCACCGGCGACGTGCCGCTCGGGGCTTCGCGCGAAGAGGCGCTCGCCGCGATCCGCCTGGTCGGCCTCACCAACGACGTCTCCCTGCGCAACCTGATCCCGGGCGAGCTCGCCAAGGGCTTCGGCTTCTTCCAGTCCAAGCCGGCCAGCGCCTTCTCGCCGGTCTTCGTCACGCCCGATTCGCTGGGCGACTGGTGGCAGGACGGCAAGCTGCACCGCAAGCTGATGGTCGATGTGAACGGGCAGGCTTTCGGCAGGGCCGATGCCGGCGTCGACATGACCTTCGATTTCGGCACGCTCGTCGCCCACGCCGCCAAGACGCGCAAGCTTGGCGCCGGCACGATCATCGGCTCGGGCACGGTTTCGAACCGGGGCGAGGATGGCGGCCCGGGCAAGCCGGTGAGCGAAGGCGGCGTCGGCTATTCCTGCCTCGCCGAGATCCGCACGATCGAGACGATCCGCGGCGGCGCCCCGGTCACGCCGTTCCTCAAGAAGGGCGACACGGTTCGCATCTGGGCCGAGGACGACAAGCACCACCCGATCTTCGGCGTGATCGAGCAGACCGTCGGGGGCTGAATGACGCGGGAGGATCGGCTGTTCGAGCGCGCCCGCGCGATCATGCAGCGGCGGGCCAATGGCCATTACCGGCCGATCCTCCGCCATCTCGCTCGGCGCGGTCATGCGCATGCGATGCTGGAACTGGCCGGGCTGTTCAGCCAGGGCAACGATCCGGCGGACCTGGGCGTGATGTCTCGGGCGGGAACACCGGCCTGGCTCTACCGGCGTGTGTGGATGCGGGGTGGCCCTTATGCGTGCCTTGCCGCGCAGAATCTTGCGATGAGCCGGTTCAACATCGGGGATTTGCACGGCTACCGCCTGTGGCTGCGGCGGGCCCAGATGCTCGGCGACAACGATTCCGGGTTGGAGCTCGATCGCTTCGAGACGCGGCTACCCTTTGGTGATGCGCGCGCGATCGGGCGTGGCCGCCCCTGGCGTCGCAACGAGCGCTGAGCCGGTTGCGAACGGCGGAACGAGTGCCGATCTCCATCGCATGGCCGACGAGTGCTTCTATACCGTGTTCGAGACCGTGGCGGGCTTCGCCGCCATCGGCTGGAACGGCACGGGCATCAACAGCTTCCGGTTGCCGGCGGGCACCGCGGGCGAGGCCGAACGCGCGCTGCTCCGGCGCCTTCCGGACGCGAGGGCGGTGGTTCCGTCTCCGCCGGTGCAGGCGGTAATCAACCAAGCCCTGCGCTATTTTGCCGGGGAGCGTGTCGACTTTGCAGCCGTGCCCGTCGATCTCGGGCCGCAGCAGCCCTTCTTCGATCGCGTCTACACCGCGGTCCGCCGCCTCGGCTGGGGCGAGACGGCGACCTATGGCGCGATCGCGAAGCTGCTCGATGCAGGCCCCGAATTCGCCCGCGATGTAGGCCAGGCGATGTCGGCCAATCCGGTGCCGCTGATCATTCCGTGCCACCGGGTGACGGCGGCGAACGGGCGGATCGGCGGCTTCTCGGCGCCCGGCGGTTCGCATTCCAAGGCGCAGATGCTCGCGATCGAGGGTGTGGAGGTGCGGGACGGCGTGGTCACCCGTGACGTGCCGCAGCTGGGATTAGGTTTCTAGAAGCCGAACCCGCCCTGCCGATCGACCAGCGGCCAGCGGCCCAGTTCGATATGTCGGTGCGCGCCCAGGATCGAATGGATCAGCACGAAGTCGGTCGCGTCCCAGCCGATCGGCTCGATCGTCCGCGTGAACGGCCGGCCCTTGCGGTAGAGCAGAGTGACGTGCGGGTGGAAATCCCAGGCACCGCGCAGCAGTCCGGCGTGGCGCAGCCCGTCCTGCAGCTTGCGGCCCAGTTCGGCCAATGCATCGATCCTGCGGCTGGGCTTGAGCGCGATCGTCTCGTTGCCGGCGGACACCCGGTCGAGCCGTACCGGCACCGGCGCGGCGGAGACCTGCTCGCCGATCTCGATCAGCCGCTTCATTTCGGCATAGGGCTGGCGCGCATAATCCTCGGTGATGCCGAGCGTGATGTGCAGCCGGTCATTCTCGACGATGGTCTCGGCCAGCCCCAGCTGGTCGCGCTGCACCCCGATCAGGTTGCGGGCGAGCGGCGAGGGACGAAGCGCATAGAAGAAACGGTTTCCAGGCATCAGTGAAAGTCCCTTGAGCGTACCGGGATCAGGTCCGGCGTCTTGAGGCTGCGGCGGGGCGGCCAGCTTTCGAGCGCGCGCTGGCGCGGCAGCTTGAGCCGGTCGCGTGGATCGATCTCGCCGCCATGCGTCGCGCCGTCACCGGGCATGGTCATGCGGGGAAGTTCGAGCTCGCCGACTTCGCGCAGCCACGGAGTGAGGTCGGTGATCTGCTCGGCGACCAGGTGGATAACGATCCCCTCGCGCTGCACCTTGCCCTTGATCGCCAGCATCGTGGCGGACATCACGGTGCGGCGATTGGCCTCGAACCGGTCGGCCCAGAGTACGGCATTGGCGATGCCGGTCTCGTCCTCCAGGGTCACGAACACCACGCCCTTGGCGCTGCCCGGTCGCTGGCGGACCAGGATCAGTCCGGCGACTTCCACCCTCTGGCCATCCTTCATGTTCAGCAGGTCCGCGCACTGCGCGATCCGTCGTGCCGCCAGGCGATCACGCAGGAACGTGAGGGGATGGGCGCGCAACGAGAGCTGGGTCGCGCGATAATCCTCCACCACTTCGCGGCCGGCGCTCAGCGGCAGCAAGGCCACCTGCGGCTCGACCACTTCGGCCACGGTTGCACCCTCGCGCGCATCGGCGGCGGCGAACAGGTCGAGCGGTGCCTGGCTGAGCCCCTTGATCGCCCAGAGCGCCTGGCGCCGGTTGAGGCCCAGCGCCTGGAAGGCATCGGCGCGGGCGAGCCGTTCCAGCGCGGCCGGCTTCACCCGGGAGCGGCGCCAGATATCCTCGATCGACGTGAAGGGGGCTTCTGCGCGGGCGTCGAGGACCTTGCGCGCATCTTCCTGCGCCAGTCCCTGCACGATCCGCATGCCGAGTCGGATCGGCTGCAGGCTCTTCCAATCCGCCTCGGTGCCGCAGAAACGTGCGTCCTGTTCGCGCAGGTTCGGGCCCTCGGGTACCATCCGCGTGTCCCAGTCGCTGTCGTTGATGCACACGGCGCGCGCCTCGACACCGTGGGTGCGGGCATCGCGGATCAGCTGCGCGGGCGCGTAGAAGCCCATCGGCTGCGCATTGAGCAACGCGGTGCAGAACACGTCCGGATGATGGCATTTCATCCAGCTCGAGGCATAGGCGATCTTGGCGAAGCTGGCGGCGTGGCTCTCGGGGAAGCCGTAATTGCTGAAGCCCTTGATTTGCTCGACCAGCTGCGCGGCGAAGGTCTCGTTGATGCCGTTGCGGCGCATGCCTTCGATCAGCTTCGGGCCGAATTCGCCGATATCGCCGCTCGACTTGAAGGTCGCCATCGCCCGGCGCAGCCGGTCGGCCTCGCTCGGCGTGAAGTCCGCCCCGACGATCGCCACCTGCATCGCCTGCTCCTGGAACAGTGGCACGCCCAGCGTCTTCTTCAGCACCGCTTTCAGCCTGGGCGAGGGATAATCGACCAGCTCCGGATTCTGCCGGCGTTTCAGATAGGGATGCACCATGTTGCCCTGGATCGGCCCTGGCCGGACGATCGCGACCTGGATGGCGATGTCGTAGAAGCAGACCGGCTTCATTCGCGGCAGCATCGACATCTGCGCGCGGCTCTCGATCTGGAACACGCCGAGCGTGTCCGCCTGCTGGATCATCTTGAAGGTCAGGGGGTCTTCCTCCTGCATCTTCGGCGAGGCCAATGTCAGGTAGGTCCGCTTGTGCTCCGCCAGCAGGTCGAACGTGCGTCGCATGCAGCCGAGCATGCCGAGGCCGAGGATATCGACCTTCATGAAGCCCAGCTCCTCGATATCGAGCTTCTCCCATTCGACGACATGGCGTTCGGCCATGGCCGCGGGCTCGACCGGGATCAGGTCGTGCAGCTTGTCGCGGGTCAGCACGAAGCCGCCCGGATGCTGCGACAGATGGCGCGGTGTGTTCACCAGCTGGCGCGCCAGTTCCAGCGTCAGCGCCAGCCGCGGATCGCTGCGATCGAGGTTGAGCGCGTCGGCATGCTTGTCGTCGACGTCGTTCGACCAACCCCAGACCTGCGAGGAGAGCGCCGCGGTCATGTCTTCGGGAAGGCCCATCGCCTTGCCGACTTCGCGCAGCGCACTGCGCGAGCGGAAGCGGATGACGACGGCAGTCAGCGCGGCATGGTCACGGCCATAGCTGTCATAGATCCACTGGATCACTTCCTCGCGTCGCTCATGCTCGAAGTCGACGTCGATGTCGGGCGGCTCCTTGCGTTCGGTCGAGATGAAGCGCTCGAACAGCAGCTGGTGGACGATCGGATCGATCGACGTGATGCCGAGCGCGAAGCAGATCACCGAATTGGCGGCGCTGCCCCGCCCCTGGCAGAGGATCTGCTGGCTGAGCGCGAACTGGACGATCGAATTCACGGTGAGGAAATAGGGCGCATAGTCCATCTGCTCGACCAGCCCGAGCTCATGCCGAAGCAGGTCCTGATGCGCCTGCGAGGGCTTGCCCGCGAATTTCTGCTTGAGCCCGTTCCAGGCGAGCGCGGCGAGCGCTTCCTGCGCGGTGCGGCCATCGAGGACTTCTTCCTCGGGATATTGATGCTTCAGCTCCCGCAGCGAAAAGGTGCAGCGTTCGGCGATCGCTTCCGAAGCCGCCAGCGCTTGCGGATAGTCGCGAAAGCGTCGCGCCATTTCCGCGGGCGACTTTAAGTGCCGGTCGGCGTTGCGCTCGCGGCGGAAGCCGAGTTCGTCGATCGTGCATTTCTCGCGGATCGCGGTGACCACGTCCTGCAGCATCCGCCGGTCCGGCGTATCGTAGAGGACATCGCCGGTGGCGAGCGGGGTGAGCCCGAAGCGCTCGGCGGCAAGATTGAGTTCGTGCAGTCGCAGTGCGTCGCCCGGGCGGCGATGCTGGGTGAGGCAGAGATGGCCGCTCGCCCCGAAGATATCCGCCATCCAGCGGAGTGAAACCGGATCACCGGTATCGGCCAGCCCCGGAACCAGCGCGCCGACCAGCCCCTGTGCGGCGTCGGCCAGATCGTCCCAATGGAGGAAGCATTGGCCTTTTTCGCCCTTCTGCGCATCGGCGCGCGACTTGCCGAGAGTGAGCAGCCGGGTGAGCCGGCTCCACGCCGTGCGATCCTCGGGCCAGACCAGCACCGAGCTGCCATCGACCAGGTCGAGCCGGCAGCCGGCGATCATCCGGATCGGCACGCCGAGCGCGCTGAATTGCTCGGCGGCCACCAGCGCGCGCACCACGCCGCCCACCGAATTGCGGTCGACGATGCCGAGCGCCGGCAGGCCGAGCAGGGCGGCCTGCCGGAACAGATCCTCGGGTGAGGACGCTCCGCGCAGGAACGAGAAATGCGTCGTCACCTGGAGTTCGGCATAGGTCATCCGAACACGCCGTGGAGATACCAGCTGAGGTCGCCGGTCGCCGCGCGCTCGCCATCGCCGGCGCGGAACAGCCAGTAGCGGCGGCCGGCCTCGTCCTCGACGCGGAAATAGTCGCGCACGCTCAGCCGCTCGGCATCGCGCTTCCACCATTCGCCCTGCACCCGCTCGGGCCCATCGGCGCGGATCACCTGGTGCGGGCGCCCGCGCCAGGTGAAGCGGCGGGGGGGCTGGTCGGGCAGCTCGGCGATGACGTGATCGAGCCGTTCGGGCCGGCGCAGCAGCCGGGCGGGCTTGGGCCAGGCCGGATGCCAGGGATGGAGCGCGGCGCTGCGATCGAGCTGGCGGACATCGTCGACCTTCGGACGCTCGCCGTTGCGTATGGGAGGGTCGAGCACCGGCGCCCGTGCCAGGGAGCGCTCGGGCATGTCGCTTTCCACGGCACGCATCCGCCACATCGCGTCCTGGCCGATCCGGGTCGCCAGCGTGTCCACCAGCGTGGTGATGTCGGGCGCCGCTTCCTCGTCGAGCCGTTCGACCACCGGTTCGGGCCCGAGCGGCGCGGCGCGGCGGACATGCAGGGTGATCGCGTCGATCCCATAGCCCGGCTCGACATCCTCGATCCGCCGCTTGAGCAGGCGGAGCAGATGCGCGGGGTCGCGATTGGGCCGGGCCAGGCCGATGCGGATGCGCTGCGGCACCCCGTCGATCCGATCGGCGATGCATTCGAGCGCCTGCACCCCCAGCCCTTCGTCCTCGAGCGCGGCGGCAAGGCGCGGAGTGAGCTGGCCCAGCCAATGCTCGATGGCCTCGGCGCTGGCGATCGGCTCGGCGAAGCGCTGCCGCACGGCGATGCTTTCGGGCGGGATCACCGGATCGAGCGGCTCGGCGATACGACCCAGCGCCTGGTCGAGCCGCAGGACCGTCGCAGCGCCGAAGCGGCGCGTGAGCGGTGCGCGGGGCAGGGCGGCGAGTTGACCGATCCGGTCGACTCCCAATCGCTTGAGCAGCTCCGCTGCGGCTTCGTCGATGCGCAGCGCCGGCGTGGGCAGCCCGGCCAGCGCACGCGCCTGTTCGCCCGGCGGGCAGAGGCAATGGCCATGATAGCGTGCCAATGCCCAGGCGGCGCCGGGCGTGTCGGCGATCGCGATCCGCGCGGTGAAGCCGGCGCGCGCGAGCAGGCGGACGATGTGTCGCGCCATTTTCGCTTCGCCGCCGAACAGATGCGCGGTGCCGGAGAGATCGAGGAACAGCCCGTCCTCGCCCGACAGCGCCACGCAGGGCGACCAGCGCCGGGCGGCGAGGATGGCGAGGCTTCTGAGCGAAGCGAGATCGCCCTCGGGATCGGCGGGGCGGATGTCGAGCCCGGGGACCTGCGCGCGTGCCTGGGTCACCGCCATGCCGGGCCGCAGTCCCAGCGCCTGGGCGGCGGGACAGGCGGCGGCGATCTCGATCCGGCTGCCGTTGCGCAGGGTGGTGATAAGCGGGGCGAATTCCAATTCCCTCTCCCGCTTGTCGGAGAGGGTGGCCGAGCGCAGCGAGGTCGGGTGAGGGTGTGAACGAGCCGCGTCCGAGCCACCCTCACCTTGAGCTTCTCTCGCAAGCGGGAGAGGGAGAGAGTCATCCTCCCGGGCCCATTTCGCGCCCGGCCGCCAATGCCCCGCATGCTGTGCGGGCTTGCGCAAGGGCGCCTGGGGCGTGGGGAGGGCGCGCGCGTCAGGCTGCGCGGCGGGGCGCCGTTCCGCCCGCCACAGCCTTTCGATTGGCCATAACGGGAGGAAGAGCGCAGCGACCCGTTGCATCGCATGCCTCCACGATTGTCTCGAAACCTTCTCCCCCCTTTTGCCGTGCCAGCGCCAGCTTCCAGCGTGGTCGGCCGACACCGGCCACGGGCAGGGGCGTCGAGGGCGCGCAGGTCACCCGCCAGCGCGTCACCGCCGCCGATGGCATGGCGATCGGATCGCTGCCTTCGCGGGCCGCGCGTTTCATCAGCAGGGCGATCGTCCGCCCGCCCTCGGCCGCCAGCTGCAGGCGGCGGGTCGCGGTCATGTCCGCGCGCTTGGCCTCGCCGATCACCGCGCCGAGCCCACGATGGCGCAGCCCTTCCTCCATCACCGCGAGCAGCTCGGCATCGTCCTTGGCTTCGGCATAGATCAGGCGCTTGGGATCGAGGCCCGACTGGGCGAGCCCCGGCGCGAACAGGTCGCGCCGCCGGACCACCCAAAGCACCGGCCCCCAGGCGCGCGCCGCGATGCCGGCGAGGAACAGCGTTGCCGCGCAATCATCCGCCATGTCGCTGGTGCCCGCCGCAACTTCGTGCAGTGCGTCGAGCCGCAGCCCCTCGTCCGCCAGCCGCGAATCGATCTCCGGGATCCCGAAGGGCAATGCCGGGCGCCGGCGGAATCCGCCGGTCTCGAGCCCTTTCAGGCTCTCGCGCAATTGCTTCAGGACGGCAGGATCGGCCATGGCCTCACGACTCGGGAGAACGGAATGTTCTTATTGTGTTCCCTATTCGTCCGGAGTCAATTGCCATTCCGCCCCAGCCCCCTAAGCTGGCCGCAATCGCAGAATTCAGGGGACCCCGCGCAGATGATCCGCAACTTCAGCCGCCGTCAGGCGCTTCTCGGCACCAGTGCCGCACTTGCCACGCCTTTCCTGGGGAGCCTGATGGCCCACGCTGCCGAACCCGTCGATGCCTCGCCTTTGCTCAAGCCCTGGCCGGGCGGCTATGGCGGCGTGCCCCCCTGGGACAAGTTCAAGGCCGAGATGTTCCCCGCCGCTTTTGAAGTCGCGGTCGCCGAGCAGCGCCAGGAGATCCACGCGATCCGCAACGCGCGCAGCGCCTCCACTTTCCACACCGTGATCGAGCCGATGCAGAAGGCCGGCGACACGATGGACCGCGTGTTGTCGGCCTGGGGCGTCTACACCAGCAACCTGGCCGACAAGCAGGTGCAGGCGATCGACCGCGAGTGGAGTCCCAAGCTCACCAAGGCGAATGATGAGCTGTTCCTCGATCCCCTGCTCTTCGCCCGGGTGAAGGGGGCGTATGACACGCGTGCCCGGCAGAAGCTTGATGCCCAGCAGACTCGCCTGCTCGAGCGGAGCTATCGCGGCTTCGTTCGCCGCGGCGCCGCGCTCTCCGATGCCGAGCGCGCCGAAGTCAGCCGCCTCAACCAGGCGCTCGCCTCCGCCTTCTCCGATTTCAGCCGCAAGCTGCTTGCCGACGAGGAGACCTGGATCGTCCTCGACAGCGAAGCCCAGCTCGCCGGCCTGCCGGACAGCTTCAAGGCATCGCTCGCCAGTGCCGCGACCGAGCGCGGGCTCACCGGCAAATGGGCGGTGGTCAACACCCGCTCCTCGGTCTCGCCCTTCCTCACCTACTCGACCAACCGCGGCCTGCGCGAAAAGGTCTGGCGCGCCTTCGTCTCGCGCGGCGACAATGGCAATGCCAGCGACAACAAGGCCGGCATCGCCGAGATCCTCAAGCTGCGCCAGCAGCGTGCGAAGCTGCTCGGTTTCAAGAACCATGCATACTATCGCATGGACGACACCATGGCCGAGACCCCGGCCAATGCGATGAAGCTGATGATGGCGGTGTGGCCTGCCGCCCGCGCCCGCGTCGCCGAAGAAGTCGCCGACATGCAGGCGCTCGCCGACGCCGAAGGCACCAGGGGGGAAGGCCCGAAGATCACCATCGAGCCCTGGGACTATCGCTTCTATGCCGAGAAGGTCCGCAAGGCGAAGTACGACCTCGATGAGAGCGAGGTGAAGCCGTATCTCGAGCTGAGCAACATCCTCCAGGGCGCCTTCTACGCCGCCAACCGGCTCTATGACCTGGGCTTCAAGGAAGTGAAGGACGTGCCGGTGTTCGACCCGGCAGTGCGCACCTTCGAGGTTACCGACACGCGTACCGGCAAGAATATCGGCATCTTCTATTTCGACGGCTATGCCCGCTCGGGCAAGCGCTCCGGCGCCTGGGCCACGCGCTATCGCGGCCAGCAGAAGTTCGGCGGCGCCCGCAACACGCTCGCCTCGAACAACAACAATTTCGTCAAGGGCGGCGCCGGCGAGCCGACTCTGATCAGCCTCGACGATGCGACCACGCTGTTCCACGAGTTCGGCCACGCGATCCACAGCCTGCTCCAGAACATCACCTATCCGGGCCTCGCTGGCACGCCGCGCGACTTCGTGGAGTATCCCAGCCAGGTGAACGAGAACTGGCTGCTCACCCGCGACGTGCTCGACAAATACGCCAAGCACTACAAGACCGGCGCGCCGATGCCGCAGGCGCTGGTCGACAAGATCGAGAAGTCCTCCACCTTCAATCAGGGCTTCGACACGGTCGAGTATCTCGCCTGCGCGATCCTCGACATGCAGCTGCATGATCGCGAAGTGCCGGTGACCGATATCGCCGCGTTCGAGAAGGAAGCGCTTGCCGCGCTCGGCATGCCCAGGGAGATCGTGCTGCGCCACCGGTTGCCGCAGTTCAGCCACCTCTTCTCGTCGGACGCCTATTCGGCCGGCTATTATTCCTATCTCTGGTCCGAGACGATGGACGCGGACACCTGGGCGGCGTTCCAGGAAACCGGCAATGTCTGGGACAAGGCCACGGCCGACCGCTTCCGCGCCACCCTGCTTTCCACCGGCAACGAGACCGACCGCAAGCTCGCCTATCGCGCGTTCCGCGGGCGCGATCCGGACGTGTCGGCACTGTTCAAGCGGCGCGGCTTCCCGGTCGCGTAAGCCTCCTAACCCCTTGCCTTCCGCTTCCCCGGCGAAAGCCGGGGAGCAGTATTGAACATCGGTCGGGCTCGAATTCCCAGCGGCCCACCCGGCATTTCAGGTCAGCACCCCTGACCTACTTGCGCCAGTCTTTGAAATTTTATAACAAAGGTGCGAAACGTGATTCCCGAGCGTTTGGCAACGGGAACCTATGTCCGGAGAGTCCATGTGAGCGAGCGCGACCGCGCCAACCTGCCCCCGCTTGCGTTGCACGTGCCCGAGCCGCGCTTCCGCCCGGGCGACGAGGCGGACTTCGGCGACATCGTGGTGCCGCCCGCCGGCGCCACCCGCCGGCCCGACACCGCCGACCGTGCCGACAGCTTCCATGAGCTGGCCTATGGCCTGGTCCGCGTCCTCGATGACGAAGGCAATGCCGTCGGCCCCTGGGATCCGCGGCTCGATGCGGATGCCAAGCGCCGCATGCTCCGGTCGATGGCACTCACCCGCGCGTTCGACGAGCGCATGTTCCGCGCCCAGCGCCAGGGCAAGACCAGCTTCTACATGAAGTCCACCGGCGAGGAGGCGGTGTCGATCGGCGCGGCGAGCGCGCTCGCCAGCGATGACATGTGCTTCCCCTCCTATCGCCAGCAGGGGATCCTCATCACGCGCGGCTATCCGATCGTGTCGATGATGAACCAGATCTATTCGAACAAGGCCGATCCGCTCGAGGGCCGCCAGTTGCCGATCATGTATTCCTCGAAGGAATTCGGCTTCTTCTCGATCTCGGGCAATCTCGCGACGCAATATCCCCAGGCCGTCGGCTGGGCGATGGCGAGCGCGGCCAAGGGCGACACCCGCATCTCCGCCACCTGGTGCGGTGAGGGCTCGACCGCCGAGGGCGACTTCCACTCGGCGCTCACCTTCGCGACCGTCTACAAGGCGCCGGTGATCTTCAACGTCGTCAACAATCAGTGGGCGATCAGCTCCTTCTCGGGCTTTGCCGGGGCCGAGGCGACCACTTTCGCGGCGCGCGCGATCGGCTATGGCATCGCCGGCCTTCGCGTCGACGGCAATGACGCGCTGGCGGTGTACGCCGCGACCGAATGGGCCGCCGAGCGCGCGCGGACCAACCAGGGCCCGACGCTGATCGAGCATTTCACCTATCGCGCCGAAGGCCATTCGACCTCGGACGATCCGACCGCGTACCGTTCGGCCGGCGAGCCCAATGCCTGGCCGCTCGGCGATCCGATCCGCCGCCTCAAGGAGCATCTCATCAAGCTCGGCGAATGGGACGAGGAGCGCCACGCCGCGCAGGACCTCGAGCTCGCCGAGCTGGTCAAGGCATCGCAGAAGGAAGCCGAGAAGAACGGCATCCTCGGCCACGGCATGCACCAGCCCTTCGAATCGATGTTCGAAGGCGTGTTCGAGACGATCCCCTGGCATCTCAAGGAACAGCAGCAGCAGATGCTCGACGAGCAGAAGGCGGCCGGCCTGTGACCCTGGTCCTTACCCGCCGCGGTCTGGTTAAGGGGGCTTGTGCGCTCGGCGCGCTTGCGCTGCTCCCGCCCGGCCTGCTCCACGCCGCCCCGATCGGCGATCCCGAGACGATCGACCTCGCCGTCTCGCCGACCCGCTCGACCAAGCTGTTCATCTGGAAGCCTGCCCGCCCCAGGGGCGTGGTGTTGTTCTCGACCGGCCATGGCTCCTGGCCCGAGCGCTATGCGCGGCTGATCTCGGTGCTGCTCGGCGAGGGTTTCGTCGTGCTCGCGCCCTTGCATGTCGATTCGATGCACTATCCGGAGCGCGACAAGTTCACCTTCCTCTCCGGCTTGATCGAGCGGTTCGCGGATATGCGCGCGACTGGCGCCCATGCGGCCCAGGCATTTCCCGGCCTGCCGGTGATCGCGGCCGGGCACAGCTTCGGCACGCTCACCTCGCTGTGCCTGGGCGGTGGCCTTCCGCACTTCAAGGCGCGCAATCCGGCGGTGAAGGCGGTGCTCGGCTTCTCCTCACCCGGCAAGCAGCCCGGCCTGGTTCCGGATAGTGCGTATAGCAGCGTCCAGGTGCCGGTGATGATGGTGACCGGCACTGCGGACGCGCTGCCGCCGGTCATGGGCCATGCCACCCCGGCGAGCGAACATCTCTTCCCGGCGGAGACCGCACCGGCGGGCACCTATGCACTGGTCGTCGAGGGCGGCGATCACCAGCTGGTCGACGACGCCGTCCGCTTCCCGCGCACCGAGGCGCCGGTGAAGCTGTTCGTCGAGGCCTATGGCCTGGGCGACGCCGGCGCGCGCCGCAAGCTCGATACATGGAAACCTTCGGCGGGCGACCGCTGGACCCTTCGCAAGGCACAGGCATGACCGATACGGTCACGGATATGGGTGCGATCACCCAGATGAACATGATCCAGGCGATCAACTCCGCCATGGACGTGATGATGGCGCGCGATCCGAACGTGGTCGTGATGGGCGAGGATGTCGGCTATTTCGGCGGCGTCTTCCGCGCCACCGCCGGGCTCCAGGCCAAATATGGCAAGACCCGCGCCTTCGACACGCCGATCACCGAGATCGGTATCATGGGCGTGGCGATCGGCATGGGCGCCTATGGCCTGCGCCCGGTCCCCGAGATCCAGTTCGCCGATTACATCTATCCGGCGCTCGACCAGCTCGTCTCCGAAGCGGCGCGCCTGCGCTATCGCTCGGCGGCGGACTTCACCGCGCCGATCACGATCCGCTCGCCCTATGGCGGCGGCATCTTCGGCGGCCAGACGCACAGCCAGTCGCCCGAGGGCATCTTCACCCACGTCTCGGGCATGAAGACGGTGATCCCCTCGACGCCCTATGACGCCAAGGGCCTGCTTATCGCGGCGATCGAGGACAATGATCCCGTCCTCTTCCTCGAGCCCAAGCGCATCTACAATGGCCCGTTCCACGGCCATTATGACCGCCCGGCCAAGACCTGGGCCGATCATCCCGGCGCCCAGGTGCCCGAGGGCCATTACCGCGTCGAGTTGGGCAAGGCTTCGGTGGTCCGCCCGGGCGAGGCGGTGACGATCCTCTGCTACGGCACGATGGTCCATGTCGTCGCCAACACGGTCGAGGAACTCGGCATCGACGCCGAGATCGTCGATCTGCGCACCCTCGTTCCGCTCGACATCGAGACGATCGAGGAATCGGTGAAGAAGACCGGTCGCTGCCTGATCGTCCACGAAGCGACCCGCACCTCGGGCTTCGGCGCCGAGCTTTCGGCCCAGGTCCAGGAACGCTGCTTCTACCATCTCGAAGCCCCAATCGAGCGCGTCACCGGCTTCGACACGCCCTATCCGCACAGCCTGGAATGGGCCTATTTCCCCGGCCCGGTCCGTATCGGCACCGCCCTCAAGAAGATCCTGAAGGACTGATCCGCATGGCACGCTTCACGTTCCGCCTGCCCGATATCGGCGAAGGCATTGCCGAGGCCGAGATCGTCGCCTGGCACGTCAAGGTCGGCGACCGCGTCTCGGAGGACCAGCAGGTCGCCGACATGATGACCGACAAGGCCACGGTCGAGATGGAATCGCCCGTCTCCGGCGTGGTGGTCGCGCTGGCCGGCGAAGTCGGCGAGATGGTCGCGATCGGCTCGGGGCTGATGGTGATCGAAGTCGAGGGCGATGCCGAAGCGGCCGCGCCTGCCGCTGCCGAGACTCCGGTCGAGGAGCAGGTCGAGGCGGAAACGCCGGGCGTCGAGGAAGTTGTCGAGGCTGCTCCGGCGCCCGCTCCCGCTCCGGAACCCGCGCCCGTCGCCCTGCCCGAGCCGGCCCCGCACAAGCAGGTCCTCGCCAGCCCGGCGGTTCGCGCGCGTGCGAAGGATCTCGGCATCGATCTCGCCAGCGTGAAGGCGGATGGCAACCATGTCCGCCACGCCGATCTCGACGCCTATCTCCGCTACGGCAGCGCCCAGGGCTATCACGCCCCCCATGCCAGCCGCGCGCGCGACGATCAGCCGATCAAGGTCATCGGCATGCGCCGCCGCATCGCCGAGAACATGGCTGCATCGAAGCGCGCGATCCCGCACTTCACTTATGTCGACGAGATCGACGTGACTGCGCTCGAAGCGATGCGCGCCGACCTCAACGACAATCGCGGCCAGCGCCCCAAGCTGACCATGCTGCCGTTCCTGATCGTCGCGATCTGCCGGGCGCTGCCCGATTTCCCGATGATCAATGCCCGCTATGACGATGAGGCCGGCGTGGTCACGCGCCATGGCCGTGTCCATCTCGGCATGGCGGCGCAGACCGATGCCGGGCTGATGGTGCCGGTGATCCGCGATGCGCAGGACAAGAATGTCTGGCAGCTCGCCAGCGAGATCTCGCGCCTCGCCGAGGCCGCGCGCACCGGCAAGGCGAAGAGCGAGGAGCTGTCCGGCTCCACCCTCACCGTGACCTCGCTCGGCCCGCTCGGCGGCATCGCCACCACGCCGGTGATCAACCGTCCGGAAGTCGCGATCATCGGTCCGAACAAGATCGTCGAGCGCCCGATCTTCCAGGGCGACGAGATCGTCCGCGCCAAGCTGATGAACCTGTCGATCTCGTGCGACCACCGCGTGGTCGATGGCTGGGATGCGGCGAGCTTCGTCCAGGCGGTGAAGAAGCTGGTCGAGACCCCCGTGCTGCTGTTCGCCGACTGATGCGCTGGCGGGCGATGGAGGCGGGGGACCTCGACGGTGTCGTCGCGGTCGCCCGCATCGCCTTCCCGGACCATCCCGAGGGGCGGGCCTGTTTCGCCGAACGGCTCGCGCTCGCGCCGGGCAGCTGTTTCGTGCTCGATGGCGCGGACGGCGTGGCCGGATACCTCATCGCCTATCCCTGGCCGCAGGGAGCCATCCCCCCGCTCGACACCTTGCTCGGCGCGCTGCCCGAGAGCCGGGCCAGCTGGTATCTCCACGATCTCGCCCTGCTTCCCGAGGCGCGGGGCGGCGGCAATGCCCGCGCCGGGCTCGCTTTGCTGCTCGCGCAGGTCGATGCGCCGATCGCGCTGGTCTCGGTAAACCAATCCGCCGGTTTCTGGCAGGCCCAGGGTTTCGTGCCCCGGGAAAGCCCCGAACTCCGCGTCAAGCTCGCCAGCTATGGCCCGGACGCCCGCTACATGATCCGCCCGGCCGGTTGACGGAGCGCCCGCAAAGCCGCAAAATCCTGCCGTCGATAAAGGGCCATGGACCGGATAGGTAAGCCCGGCCGCTCCGCTGTCCGCGGAGAACCTGTACCCCGCAAGGGGACCCGCGACGAGACGCCGGCGCAGTTGCGCGCCGGTGGCTCGGCGGGTGTGACCTGAACGATCCCACGCACGCGCCGGGCCTCAACTTGAGGAACGACCAATGCGCCTGAACCATCTCGACCTTCCCGTCCCCGACATCGCCGAGGCCCGCGCCTTTTTCGAGCGCTGGCTGGGCTTCCGCCACCTCCAGACCCTGGGCGACAACGGCCTGTCGATCCTTGTCGACGGCGCCGGCCTCGTGCTGGTGCTCAGCCGCCTCCAGCGTGGCGGCGCGCAGGGCTTCCCCGAGGGCTTCCATATCGGCTTCCACCTGGCCGACGAGGTGGCGGTGACCGCGCTCCACGCGGCGCTGGCGGCCGAGGGGCTGGCCGGCGATCCGCCCGTCCACCAGCGCGGCGCCTTCGCCTTCTACTTCATCGCGCCCGGCAAGATACTCGTCGAAATCACGCATCGTCCGCCACCAGGCGACTGACAGGTGTCACGCCGGCCTGCTAGGAGGGGATCATGCACTTCGATCTCCTCCAGTCGATCAGCCTCGCCGGCGATGTCTCCGTTCCCAATGACGACCGCGCCGGCTTCGTGCGCGGCCATGCCTGGGTGATCGACGGCGCGACCGATCTCGGCCCGCCCGGGCTGGTCGGCAGCCAGGGCGGCGCGGCCTGGCTGGCGAGCATCGCGCACGGTGCCTTCACCGTCTCTCCGGCCGCGTCGGTCGAAGCGCTGTTCGGCGATGTCGGCGATGCGATCCTCGCCGGCTGGGAGCGCGACCGCACCCGCGATCCCGAGGATCGCTGGGAATATCCGCTCGCCTCCTCGCTCGCCACCCGGCTCGGCGAAGGCGTGCTCGAGATCGGCTGGCTCGGCGACTGTGTCGGCTTCCTCTGGTCCGGCGGCCCGGTCACCCGGCTCGGCCCGGTCCGCGAGATCCGCGATTCGGAGGCCGAACGCGCCGCCAGCCTTGCCGCGCACGGCCTGGGCAGCCCCAAGCGCTCCGCCCCGATCCTCGCCAATCTCCGCGCCACCCGCGGCCGCCCCGGCATGCGCGTGCTCAGCGTCGATCCCGAGCATATGTCGGAAGTCGCCGGCGCCAGCATCGCCTGTGCGCCGGGCGACGAGCTCTTCCTGATGAGCGACGGCTATGCCGCGCTGATCGACAGCTACGGCACCTATGACGACACGACCCTGATCGAGGCGATCCGCAGCCGCGGCCTCGCCGCTATCGCCGAGGAGCTGCGCGCGATCGAGCAGGGCGACGCCGCCTGCACCCGCTTCCCGCGCTTCAAGACCTCGGACGACGCGACCGCGCTCTGGCTGCGGATCGGCGGCTGAGCCTTACTCCCCCGCGTAGATCGAGCGGCTCAGCGCGGTGCGCACCTGCTCGCGCCCGGCAAGGATCCGCTCGCGCGCGGCCCGGTCGAGCGCCTCGGCCTCCTTCGCGATCGCCTGGCGCTTCGCGCTCACTGCCTTGAACGCCGCCGTATCGCTGCCGCTGCCGAAGCCGAAATAGCCATTGGCGTTGGTCCAGCTCTTGCGCGCGAGCAGCGTGCAGAGCTCCGCCGTCGCATCGAGCATCGCCTGCTGGTTGGCGAGCAGCGGGTCGGCCTGCGCATCGCCGGCGATCTTCGCGATCCCCAGCTTGGCGGCCTTGGGCAGGCTCGCGCCGCCGATCGCCTCGGCCAGCGCCTTGCGCCGGGCGAGCCGCGCCAGGCTCTGCTCGGCGGCGAGCGCGCGGACCTGCGCGATATCGCCGCAATGGCCGATCACCTGCGGGTTCTGCTGGAGCATATAGGGGCTGGTCAGCGCCCCCGCGCCGAACTTGCCCAGCGCCTCGCCATAGGCGCGCGCCGCGGCCTGATCTTCCTTGATCGACGAAAGATAGAGGCTCGAGACCGGCCCGCGCGATGCCGCGCCGGCGGGCAGCGACGGCGTGCCGTCGGTGCCCAGCTCCATGTCGGCGAAGCTGCTGGCATCGGCGCGCGATCGCGTCTGGAACTGGCCATGCGCAACCAGCGCCGCCCCGGCGCCCGCGCCGATCAGCAGCGCCAGCGAGCCCAGCTTCCAGCCCAGCCCGGCATGGCGCGTCGTCGCCAGGAATCCGATCAGCCACAGCACCAGCCCGGCGGCAGCCCCCCCCACCAGCAGCGCCGGCAGCGGCACGGGCTCGCAGAAATGCGGCCCCAGCACGGCGGCCAGCACCAGGATGGCGCCTCCCACCAGAGTCGCGACTACCGGATGGCCATAAGGGCCTTCCCGATCCCATTCGTCAGACATGATTCCCCCTCTTGTCTGACAAGAGTAGCGAGGAAGCATTTCGGTGCAATCGCTTTGCGACGGCAAAGCGAGGCTTGCTTGCGCGCCGTCGAAGGTCCGCGCAAGGAGGCGGCATGAGCAGCAGTCCCGCGTCCGCCGATCCCGCCCGCGCTTCCGCCAATCGCGGCCTTGCGCTTGCGGTCGGCGCCTATGGCATCTGGGGTTTCCTGCCGATCTATTTCCACATCCTGTCGAACGTGCCGGCACTCCAGATCCTCGCCCACCGCATCGTCTGGTCGGTGCTGCTGCTCGGCGTGCTGGTCTTCGCGTTCGGCCGGGCAGGCGACATCTGGCGCGCGGCCCGCGGCCGCACCCTCCTCCTGCTCTGCGCCAGCGCGGCGCTGATCGCGATCAACTGGTTCGTCTATATCTGGTCGGTCGAGACGGGCCATGTGCTCGAGGCGAGCCTCGGCTATTTCATCAATCCGCTGGTCAATGTCGCGCTCGGCATGCTCGTGCTCGGCGAGCGGCTGCGGCGCTGGCAGGGCGTGGCGATCGGCATCGCCGCGGCGGGCGTGCTGGTGATGGCGCTGGAGGGCGGCGGGGCGATCCTGATCTCGCTCGCTCTGGCGCTGAGCTTCGGCTTCTACGGCCTGGTCCGCAAGGTGGTGGCGATCGATTCGCTCGGCGGGCTCACGGTCGAGACGATCCTGCTCATTCCCTTCGCCGCTGTCTGGCTGGCCTATACGGCGGGGCAGGGGACCAGCGGCTTCGGTGTCTCCACCAGCCAGAACGCGCTGCTCATCGCCGCCGGCGTCATCACCGCCACGCCCTTGCTGATGTTCGCCGCCGCCGCGCGGCTGCTGCCGCTGTCGATGATGGGCCTGCTCCAGTACATCGCACCGACGCTGCAATTCTTCGTCGCGCTGGCGCTTGGCGAGCCGCTGCGTACCGTCCACCTGGTCGCCTTCCCGCTGATCTGGGCCGGCTGCGCGCTCTATGCCTGGGACAGCATCCGCGCCGCCCGCGCGCCGGTGCCGGCTGAGGCGTAAATAACGCTATCAATGTAGGATTTTGTCTGATGGGGTCGGCATATGGCCGACTCCACCGGACCCTCCATGACCTCCGAAGCCCGCGCCGCGGCTGAAGCCGAGCGCGACGCCTTCTTTGCGCGCAAGCGTGACAAGAGATTCAACATTTCTCCGGAGGAATCGCGGAAATCCGCCGAAAATTATTCAACCAATCGGTTGACTATCCCGGCTGGCGCGCAGATATTAAACCACATGGTTGAATATCGACTCGACGCCACCTTCCACGCCCTCGCCGATCCCACGCGGCGCGGCATGCTCGCCCATCTTGCCCAGGGCGAGAAATCGATCGGCGATCTCGCCCAGCCCTTTGCGATGAGCTTCGCCGGCGCGTCCAAGCACCTGAAGGTGCTCGAGGGCGCGGGGCTGGTCGCGCGGCGCAAGGTGGGACGCAGCTATATGTGCGCACTCAAGCCCGCGCCGCTTGCCGAAGCCGAGCAATGGCTGAAGCAATGGGAGAAGTTCTGGACCGTCCGCCTCGATGCGCTCGAAGCGATCATCGCCGCGGACCAGAAGGCGACCCGCTCATGACCCGGGCCACCCCGTTCCTGATGTTCCAGCACGGCAAGGCCCAGGCCGCGCTCGATTTCTGGATCGAGACCGTGCCCGGCAGCCGCATCGAGTCGGTCGAGCGCTTCGGCCCCGACGGGCCCGGCCCCGCAGGCACGATCCTCCGGGCGCATGCGGTGATCGCCGGCCAGGCGGTGATGATCCATGACAGCTTCATCACGCACGGCTTCGATTTCACCCCGAGCTGGTCCTTCTTCCTCGATGTCGCGGACGAAACCGAGTTCGACCGGCTGTTCGCGGCCCTGTCCGAGGGCGGCGGCGTGCTGATGCCGCCCGACAATTATGGCTGGAGCCCCCGCTTCGGCTGGCTGAACGACCGGTTCGGAGTCTCCTGGCAGGTCAACCTGGCATGAGTGCCCCGATCCTCAGCATCACCCGCGCATTCGCCGCGCCGGCCGAGCGCGTGTTCGATGCCTGGCTCGATCCCGCCGATGCGGCACGCTTCCTCTTCGCCACGCCGGACGGCGAGATGGTCCGCTGCGAGATCGACGCGCGGGTCGGTGGCGAGGGGCTGATCGTCGAGCGGCGCGGCACCGGGGAAGTGCCCCATCGACTGCGCTTCGAAGTCATCGAGCGCCCGCAGCGCCTCGTCTTCCTCTTCGCGGCGGGACCGGTCGAGGAAAGTGAATGGACCCGCGTCTCGATTGACATCGCGCCCAGCCACAGCGGCTGCACGCTCACCCTTACCCACGCAATGGACCCCGCCTGGGCCGCCTATGAGGACCAGACCCGCAAGGGCTGGACGATGATCCTCGAAGGCCTGGGCCGTATCACGGAGAAGCACGATGGTTGATACGCTTGCCGCCGACACGATCACCCCGCAGATGCTCCGCTTCGAGCGCGACCTTGCCGCGCCGATCGAGACCGTCTGGCAATATCTGGTCGATCCCGAGCTGCGCGCCCGCTGGTTCATGGGCGGTCCGACCGAGCCGCAGGTCGGCGGCAAGCTCGGCATGACCTTCAACCACCAGAACCTGTCCGATGGCGACGTGCCCAATCCCGAGCGCTACGCCCAGCATCAGGGCAAGGCCTGGTCGGAGACGATCACGCGCTTCGAGCCGCCGCATTTCCTCGCCTTCACCTGGGACAATGGCGATGCCGGTGAAGTGACGATCGAGCTCTTCGCCTTCGCCCCCGACCGCACCCGGCTGGTGCTCACCCACAACCGCCTGCGCGGGGCGGCGGACGCGCGCAATTTCGGCGGCGGCTGGGGCGCCCATCTCGAAGTGCTGCAGCGGCGCCTGGCCGGCGAGCCCGTGGAGAGTTTCTGGGACCTGCACGCCGCGGCCGAGAAGCGCGCGGCGGACGCGGTGGGGCTGGACTGAATCAATCCGTCGCCAAAAACCACTAACCGTCACCCCGGCCTTGTGCTGGGGTCCACTATGCCTCTCGTTTTGACGAAAGAGCTTCTTGCCCATCGCGCGCCTCCCGGTGGACCCCGGCACAAGGCCGGGGTGACGAGGGAGGAAGGCGGGCGTCAGGGAAGCTCGAACAGCCCTGCGGCCCCCATCCCGCCGGCGGTGCACATCGACACCACGACATAGCGCACCCCGCGCTTGCGCCCCTCGATCAGCGCATGGCCCACCAGCCGCGATCCGCTCATCCCGAACGGGTGGCCGATCGCGATGGCGCCGCCATTGACGTTGAGCTTCTCGGGATCGATCCCCAGCGTGTCGCGGCAATAGAGGCACTGGCTGGCGAACGCCTCGTTGATCTCCCACAGGCCGATATCCTCGACCTTCAGCCCCGCGCGCTTGAGCAGCTTCGGCACCGCGAAGACGGGGCCGATCCCCATTTCCTCGGGCTCGCAGCCGGCGGCCTGGAAGCCGCGATAGATGCCCAGGATCTCCTTGCCCTCGGCCTCGGCGGTCTTCCGCTCCATCAGGATCTGGGCGGCGGCGCCGTCGGAAAGCTGGCTGGCATTGCCCGCCGTGATGTACTTGCCTTCCTTGACGAACTGCCCGTCCTTCCAGACGGTCTTGAGCGTGGCCAGCACCTCGGCGGTGGTGCCGGCGCGGATGCCTTCGTCCTGGGTGACGGTCACCGTCTCGCTGCCGGTGCGGTTGCCTTCCTTGTCGAACAGCGCCTTTTCCACCGTGATCGGCACGATCTCCTCGGCAAAGGCACCGTTCTCCAGCCCCGCTGCGGCACGCTGCTGGCTCATCGCGCCGAATTCGTCCTGCGCCGCGCGGCTGATGCCATAGCGCTCGGCGACGATCTCGGCGGTCTCGATCATCGGGATATACGCCGCCGGCACCTTGCCGATCACCGACTGGT
This sequence comes from Sphingomonas sp. NIBR02145, assembly GCF_027359115.1. Taxonomy (NCBI): domain Bacteria; kingdom Pseudomonadati; phylum Pseudomonadota; class Alphaproteobacteria; order Sphingomonadales; family Sphingomonadaceae; genus Sphingomonas; species Sphingomonas sp. NIBR02145. Next base: position 3,678,415 of record NZ_CP114791.1, read on the forward strand.
TCACATAGCGCGGGGCGTTCTTCATCGTCAGGCTGATCGATTCCATGCCGCCGGCCAGCGCCACGTCGATCTCGTCGGTCATGATCGATCGCGCGGCGAGGGCAATCGCGGTCAGTCCCGATCCGCATTTGCGGTCAAGGCTGAAGGCGGGCACGCTGTGCGGCAGCCCGGCGGCGAAAAGCGCCATCCGCGCCATGTTGCCGCCCTCGGTGCCCCATTGGTTGCCCATGCCGTAGAACACGTCGTCGATCCGCGCCGGATCGATGCCGGCGCGTTCCACCGCGGCGTTCATCACATGCGCGGCGAGAACGGGCGCCTCGGTGTCGTTGAAATAGCCGCGGCCCGCCTTGCCGACCCCGGTTCGCGCGGTCGAGACGATCACTGCTTCACGCATGCTGGCACCCTTTCCCGGTTTTTTTCGAAGATGCGGTATGGCGGCGTGACGGGGCGATTGCAATGGCCTCGCGCCGCCCCATATCGCCTGCCGGAGGTGGCATATGGTGAGCAAGCCGATCCTGATTCCCGGGCCCGATCATCCGATCACGATCATGCGTTCGGACGCGCATGTCGTGGTCCGTGCCGCCGGCAGGGTGATCGCGGATACGCGCCGCGCGCTCGAGCTGCGCGAGGCCAGTTATCCGCCGGTCCTCTACATCCCGCGCGAGGATGCCGACATGGCGCTGCTCGGCCGCACCGCCCATGTCAGCTATTGCCCGTACAAGGGCGACGCGTCCTATTATTCGATCGTCGGCGGCGTGGAGAATGCGGTGTGGAGCTATGAGGCGCCCTATGCCGCGGTCGAGGCGATCCGGGGCCATCTCGCTTTCTATCCGGACCGGGTCGAGGCGATCGACGTCAGTCTTTGAACACTGGCGGGCGCTTCTGCATGTTGGCGATCACCGCTTCCATCTGGTTCGGCGTGCGCAGCAGCGCGGCCTGTTCGCGGCTCTCGGCGAGCAGGATGTCGCCGGCGTCGCCCTCCAGGTTGGCGAGGCGCTTGGCGGCGCGGATCGCGTGCGGGTTGCGCCCGGCGATCGCCTGGGCCAGCGCCATCGCCTCGGCATGCGGATCCTCGGCGATGCGGGTGACGAAGCCCAGGCGTTGGGCTTCCTCGGCCTCGAACTCGCGGGCGGTATATGCCAGCTCGCGCAGCACGTCGTCGCGGACATTGCCGTGCCACAGCGCATAGCCGGCCATGTCGGGCACGATGCCCCATTTCATCTCCATCACCGACAGGCGGGTGCCGGATGCGGCGATGCGTATGTCCGCGCCGCTGGCGATCTGCAGCCCGCCGCCGAACGCGACGCCGTGGAGCGCGGCGATCACCGGCACCGGGAGGGTGCGCCAGCCCCAGGCGACCTGCTGATAGTCATTGGCCAGGCCGTGGGTGCGCGCGGCGATGTCGAGGTCCTTGGCGCCGCCCAGGCCGCTCTGCGCCATGCTCGCCATGTCGAGCCCGGCGCAGAAGCCGCGCCCCTCGCCGGAAAGGACGACGGCGCGCAGGCCGGGTTCCTGCTCCAGCCGGGCGATCGCGGCGATGATGCCGGTGAACATCGCCGGGTCGAGCGCGTTGAGCTTGTCCGGCCGGGCCAGCCTTACGTCGGCGACGCCTTCGTGGATGTCGATCGTGACACGCTGCTCGGTCATGGCTTGGCTCTCTCCCTTATATGGGGGGCACGATAGCGGCGCGATCACGCCGCGCACAACCGGTAGCCGCGCCCCTTGTCGGTGCGCAGCATCGGAATCGCAAAGCCGCGATCGAGCTTTGCACGCAATCTTGAGACATGAACTTCGACAACGTTGGTGCCAGGATCGAATCCCAGCCCCCACACCGCGGACAGCAGTTCATTCCGCCCGCTCGGCCGCTCCCCCTGCCGGACGAGATGGAGCAGCAGCGCATATTCGCGGGGCAGCAGCCGGATGAGATGGCCTGCCCGCGTCACCCGCCGCTCCACCTGATCGATGCGCAGTTCGCCCAGCACGATCTCGGGCCGGCGCCGGATGCGCGCGGCAAGCCGGGCGGCGATCTCCTCGACGCTGGCGGAGGCGGGCATCGCGTCCTCGGCACCGGCATCGAGCGCCAGGGCGACGCTGTCGCTATCGGCCAGCAGGAGCAGCAATGGTCCCTGCCATCCGATCGCGTGGATGCGCGCGATCGTCTCGGGCCTTCCTCTCACCAGCGCCGCATCCGCCGCCACGCCGGGTACGAACCGCACCAGCCCAAGGCCGCGTGCGGCGGCGGCTTCGGCCAGGCCGGGCATCTCCAGATTACAGGCGACGATGGCGGTCACGGTGCGAGGGTAACGGCGATAGCTCCGTTTCCGTGGCGATCATGTCCGTCACGGACCCAGTCGCGCCCGGGCGTGACCGGCGACGATACGGTCGGGATCGTCCACCGCCTTTTCGAAGCGCGTCGCCGCCTCGCCCGGCAGCGCGGAGGCAAGGGCATCGAGCGCCGTCACCCGCATCCGGGAACAGGGGTGGTCGCGGGCAAAGCGTTCGGCCAGGTCGAGGCCGTTGCCGAGATGCACGGCAATCGCGACCAGCGCCTCGGCTGCGGTCACCGTCAGGCCTTGCGCGATCGTGCCGCGCGCGATGTCGAAGCGATACTGGTCGAGCCAGGGCTGGGCGGGATCGGCGCCGAGGATGTTGAGCGAGACCGACATGCTGTCCGGCGGCAGCTGGACGTGGATGTCACGCCGCATCCGGTAGAGCATCAGCTTGCCCTGCTCGAGCCGCGATCGCTCGACGAAGCGCAGCCCTGCATCCTCGCCCGGCAGGCCGGCGAGCGGGGCGACATCATATTCATAATAGTCGCTCCAATAGCCCGGGCCGCGATAACCCCATGTCAGAAATGGAAAATTATGATCGTGCGGCAGATCATAGAAGAACGCCGCCGGGCCGCTGGCGCGGGTGATCGGGTCTTCGCGTGCCGGCCAGAAATTGGCGCGCAGCACATAGCGGCCATTGGGCGGGCGCAGCAGGAAGACCTGGGCGCCATAGCCATTGCCTGTGACCTGCCCGGAGCAATTCGCCTTGAGCTCGGCGATGGCGAGATCGGCGAGGAAATCCGGGTTTCGACCCAGTCGGGCAAGCAGCGGGCCCCAGCTGGCGAAGGCGTCCTCGTCACGGGCATCGACCGGGTTGGCGTCGAGCGCTTCGACCAGATCGCCGAGGCCGATCGCATCGCCCGTGCCGGGATCGATCAGGCGAGGCATGGCGTTTCCAGCTTTGCGCGCACCACAGCCAGCGTCCGGCCCGCTGCCTCGCGCACCTCCGCATGAAGGTCGCTTTCCGCCATTGCTCCCAGCCGCGGAAGGGCGGCGCGGGCGTCGAGCGCCAGCCATTCGCGCATCGCCGCCCAGCGCAGGTGGAAGGCGGGATCATGGGTCGCCTGCTCGAAGCAGGGACCGCCATCGACGCGGCCGGCCAGGCGGAGGAAGGCGAGCAGCATCTCGGTGCGCGAGGCGCGGTCGTCGCCGCTGGCGATACGGAGCAGCCGGCCGTCCGCGATCGCATGCTCGCGCATCAGCGGTGCCCCGGCACGGGCGGTGGCGACGAGCGTGACCACGTCAAGGGTCGCATCGGCGAGCAACTGCGCCTCGCTGCGTCCGTCGATCGCCACCACTGCGCCATCGGCAAGGTGGAGCGGCGCTTCCTCCAAACAGGGCGGAGCGGCATCAGCGCGGAATTCAGCCTCGGCAGGGGCCGTGCGCCAGCGCCGCAGCGTGGCGCCACCCGCGCGGACATAGCGCGTCACTGCCAGCCGGCCGGTGAAGGTGCAGCTGGACGGCGGGGGTCTGCGCCGCATCTCCGCCGCGCTGGTGACGCTGGCGGAGAGCTTCACCGCCGGGCATTCGAACAGCACCGCGCCGATCCGCAGCGGATCGCGGCTTACCCGGAAGGGCGGCTCGAACAGCGGATCGGCCGCAAGCACCTCGACCAGAGGGTCGAGCAGCGCCTCGGCCCAGCTGGCGTCGCATAGCATCTCCGCGGCAAGGGCAATTGCTGCTTCCCCATCGCCGGCGGGGCAGTCGGCGAAGCGGGCGGCGAGCGTGCGATAGGCAGGCCCCGCGCGCCACGCCCGTACCGTGCCGGGCGCCGCAGCCCGGGCGGTGACGATCGCGGCGCGGGTGGCCGCGTCGATCCCGTTCATGCGAAGTCGGGCACCATCTCGTAGATCAGGATCGCGATGCCGACGATCAGCTCGAACAGGTCATCGACATCCCGATCCACGGCGGCCAGCGTGCCGTGCATCGCGACATTGGTACCCAGCTCGGCGATCTCGCCGAGATCGATCTTCAGCAACCCCATATTTCCCCCTCTTCCGGGAAGGACCCGACAAAGGGGAGGCTAGGGGCGGGTCGATATGGTGCATCTTACAAGCATGTAATTGCCCCCATTTGCGTGCCATCCGCCGCCGCGCTAGGGCCGGGCTTATGAGCCAAGCGGCCCCTTCCACCTTCGATCCCCTGCGCTTCTTCGAGCTGCGCTTCGCCAGCCATGGCACGCGGCTGGGCATCGGCTACCGGGACCATGGCCCGGACTGGGCCGAGCTCGAGCTGCCGTACCGCGAGGACATGATCGGCGACCCGGCGTCGGGCGTGCTCGCATCGGGGCCGATCCTGGCGCTGATGGACATGGCCACCGCCGTCTCGGTCTGGCTGCGCGCCGGCACCTTCGTGCCCCAGGCGACGCTCGACCTGCGGATCGACTATCTGCGCCCCGCAACGCCCGGACGCGCGGTGATCGGCCGCGGTGAATGCTACCGCCTGACCCGCTCGATCGCGTTCGTGCGCGGCCAGGCGCATGACGGCGATCCGAACGACCCGATCGCGCACGTCGCCGGTACCTTCATGGCGACGGAGGGATACCGGTGATCCTGCCCCCTTACGCCGAACTGCTCGGCCTCACGGTCGAACCGGGCGAGGATGCGCCGGTACTGGTGATGCCCTTCGGCCCCGATGTGCTCGGCCGGCCCGGCTTCCTGCATGGCGGCGCGATCGGCGGGCTGCTCGAGATGGCGGCGGTCGGCGCGCTATGGCAGGCGCTCGGCACCGACGAGACCCAGGTCAAGCCGATCAACCTGACGGTGGATTACATGCGCGGTGGCCGCGACAAGCCGACGCGTGCCCGGGGCATCGTCACCCGGCTCGGCACCCGCGTCGCCAATGTCGAGGCAGTCGCCTGGCAGGACGAGCCCGACCGGCCGATCGCCGCGGCGCGGATGAACTACCTGATCCTGCGCTAGGGCGGCGTCCTACACCGACTGGGGCGAGGCCCGCGAAAGTACACGAAGTACAGGCCAAGAGGCGGTTTGGCGGGCTGCTATTCTGCCCACTTTCCCGGGTCCGCGTCGCATCTCGCAACATTGTTGCGTGCACGCGATCCTATCTTTCCTACAGGGGCAAACAGCGGCCGGCCCCGGGGAGCCGACCGCATCAGCCCGGCAGGCGCAATCCTGCATTGCAAGCGGTGGGAGCAGTCGATCCGGTCTTGCGCTTCCCAGCCTGCCTGTTCCCCAGCGAAGGCCGGGGGCCAGGGTAAAAGAGCGACACGGCAGAGAAACCCCGGGCCCCGGCTTTCGCCGGGGAACGGGTTTGTCCGCAGCCCTTACTTCGGCATCAGCTTGAACAACCGCCCGTTGACCCGTCCGGCATCCTCGAGCAGCCACACCGCGCCGTCCGGCCCCTGGACGACGTCGCGGATGCGCATGTTGAGCACCCATTGGTCGGCCTTGCTCGCCTTGTCGCCGTTGAGCGCCACGCGGATCAGCCCGCGCCCGGAAAGCGCGCCGATCAGCAGCGAGCCCTTCCACTGCGGGAAGAGATTGCCCGAATAATAGGCCATGCCGCCCGGCGAGATGGCGGGGTTCCAGAACACCTTGGGCGCCTCATAGCCGTCGCCCGGCGCATGATCGGGGATCGGCGTGCCGTCGTAATTGTCGCCGTTGGAGACATTGGGCCAGCCATAGTTCCGGCCCTTGACGATCAGATTGACCTCGTCGCCGCCCTTGGGCCCCATCTCGACTTCCCAGAGCCGGCCGCCGCCATCGAACACCAGCCCATAGGGATTGCGATGGCCGAGGCTCCAGGTCTCGGCGGGAACCAGGTTCGTGCCCTCCACCGCGACGGTGCGGCTGGGCGCGGTCCTGGCGAGCTCGGTGTTCTTGGGCGGATCGGTGACGGTCACGGTCGCGCTGCCCGTCTTGCCCGCCCAGGGATTGCCGGCCGCCGGCTTGCCGTCGAGCGTCAGGTGCAGGATCTTGCCGAGCGCCTGGTTGGGATCCTGGGCGGGGGTGAAGCGCTGGCGCTCGCCCGAGGTGAGGAACAGCGACTTGCCGTCGGGCGCGAAGGCGATGACCGCACCGAACTGGCCGCCCTTGCCGTCCGCCCCGGCGCGCCACAGTACCTGCGGATTGGTGAGCGCGGGCGTCGTACCGTCGACGAAGGTGGCGCGGGCCAGCGCGAGGCTGGAGCCGTCCGGGCGCGGCTCGGCATAGGTGTAATAGACCTGGCGGCTCTTCGCGAAGTCCGGCGCCGGGATCACGTCGAGCAGGCCGCCCTGGCCCTGGAACACGACATCGACGTTCGCGATGGTCTGCGACTGCTTGCCGTCCGCCGAGACGAGCAGGATCTTGCCGGCCTTCTCGGTCACCAGCATGCGGCCGTCGGGCAGGAAGGCCAGTGCCCAGGGCGTATCGAAATCGGCGACCTGGGTCATGGTGAAGGGCGGGGCGGGATCGGGCGCCGGGCTGGGCGTGGCCTGGGGCTCGGCGGACACGCCCGAACCGGCATTGCATGCCGCGAGCAGGGCAATGGCGGGCAGTGCCGCGCGAAGCTTCGTCTTCATGTCCACGATCCCTCTTTGGTTCCGGCGGGGCCAACGCGCCGTTTGGGTGCCGGCTCCGCATGCCGCGCCATTCTGTGCAGTCGCGGGCGCGCTGCCAAGGCCAAGCTTGCCGGCGCATTGCAGGTCATAACGCTGCCGTTTCAATAAGTTGCGCAAATCTACGGTATTGCGCAATTTTCGATCTCCCATCATCCTCGCCCTCGGACTCGGGTGGGGGTTTCGTTGACGCAGTTTCGCCGGGCAGGCGCCGCCGGATTGGCGGCCATTCTCGCTTTGATGACCGTGGCGCGGGCCGATCCCGGGCCGGCGACGCCGCCGAGCGCGGCCGAACTGCTCGCCCCGGCGGCGATCGAGGACCCGCAGCTTTCCCCCGATGGCAGCCGCATCGTCGCCCGGATCGGGGCCGAGGGCCGGTTGATGCTGTTCGACCCGAAGCGCCCTGATCTTGCCGCGTATCCCGTAGCGTTGCCCCAGGGCGAGCGGCTCGAATGGTATTTCTGGCTGGCGCCGGGCCGGCTGCTCGCCAGCCTGACACGCGACGAGGCCAAATCGACCACCCGGCTGGTTGAGATCGACGTGGCGCGCGGCCAGCTTGCCCAGCTCGGGCAGGCACGCGTCGCCGGAAGGGGCGAGGAACTGCTCCATGTCGATCGCAAGGCCGGTTTCCTGCTGCTCAAGACGCGCGATCGCCGCCGGGACACGCCTTCGGTGTGGCGAATCGACCTGGCCAGTGGCGCGGCGACACTCGCGGTGGCGGCCCAGCCGCATGTCCAGGACTGGGTGGTCGATGGCGCCGGGGTGGTGCGCGCCGGCGTGGGCGCCAAGGACGACAAGGCCTGGCTGGTCTATCGCCGGGGCGAGGCTGACGGGTTCAGTCGCGAGGGCAATGACGTTGCCGGCACCGATCCCGAGATCGCCCAGTTCGCGCCCGTCCAGGGCAGCGACCAGGGCTATGCGCTGGCCGAGGCGCCGTCCGGGCGGATCGGTCTCTACACCTATGATTTCCGCGCCGGCCGGCTGGGGGCGCTGGTCTATGAGAATAGCAAGGCCGATCTCGACGGGTTCGAGCTGACTCCGGACGGCAAGCCCGCCGGCGTTGCCTATACCGATGATCGCGACCGGATGCTGTGGTTCGACGGGGCGATGCGCAGCCGCCAGGCGGCGATCGACGCGGCGCTGCCCGGGCGGGTCAACCGCGTGGTCTCGGCCAGCGACGATCAGCGCGCGCTGCTGGTCTACAGCGCCTCGGCGAGCGATCCGGGCGTCTATTATCTGTTCGCGGACGGCCAGGCCCGGCGCTTCGCCGCGATCAATCCGGCGCTCGACGGCAAGCAGCTCGCGCCGGTGACGACCATCCATTACGCGGCGCGCGACGGCCTGAAGATCGACGGCTATCTGACGTTGCCGGCCGGGCGCGCGGCCAGGGACCTGCCGCTGATCGTGATGCCGCATGGCGGGCCGTTCGCGCGCGACAGCTGGGACTATGATCCCTGGGTCCAGTATCTCGCGGGCAAGGGCTATGCGGTGCTCCAGCCCAATTATCGCGGCTCGACCGGATTCGGCCGGGCGATGACGGCGCGCGGCGACGGCGAATGGGGTCGCGGCATGCAGGACGATGTCGATGACGGCGTCGCCTGGCTGGCGAAGCGCGGCACGATCGATGCGAAGCGGGTGTGCATCATGGGCGCCTCCTATGGCGGCTATGCCGCGATGTGGGCGGCGGCGCGCGACAACCGGACCTATCGCTGCGCGATCAGCTATGCCGGCATCTCCGACGTCCGCGCCCAGCTCGACTATGACCACAAGACCTTCGAGGAGCGCGCCTTCCGTGCCTGGCGGGCCCGCATCCAGGGCAAGGCGCCGTCGCTCGAATCGATCTCGCCGGTCACCTATGCCGGCCAGCTCGCCATGCCGATCCTGATCGCGCACGGCACCGCCGACCAGACAGTGCCGGTCGACCAGTCCGAGCGGCTGCACGATGCGCTGACCCGGGCGGGCAAGGCGCATGAGTTCGTCGTCTATCCGGGCGAAGATCACACGATGCACGATCCGGCGAACGAGGCGGATTTCCTGCAGAGGGTAGGCAGGTTCCTCGACGCGCATAATCCCGGGTAGGCGGAGGCGCGGCTTCCTTCGTTTCCGATCGTCACTCCGGCCTTGTGCCGGGGTCCACTGCGCCTTGCGCAATACGGCAAAGAACCTCTTGTCCAGCGCCTGCCTCCCGGTGGCCCCCCGGCACAAGGCCGGGGTGACGGAGGGATGGAGCAGGGGGTGTCTCCCCTGATTCCCAACCCCTCTTGCCCCCAACCGGGCAAGTGCGTATATCGCCAGTGCTTTCTCGACATCGTCAAACATGCCGAGGTCGGGGCCCGCAGGGCTCCGGCTCCGAAGCTGCTTGACCATTACCGGAGTCCCGCGTGGCGAATATTGCCGACCTCACCAAGCTGATCGAACCCGAAGCACAGGCGCTCGGGCTCGTGCTGGTGCGCGTCAAGATGTTCGGCGGGACCAGCGATCCGACGCTGCAGGTGATGGCCGAGCGCCCGGATACCCGCCAGCTCACCATCGACGATTGCGCCGACCTGTCGCGCCGCATCTCCGATGTGTTCGACGCGCTGGAGGAAGCGGGCAAGGACCCGTTCGACCATGCCTATCGCCTCGAGGTCAGCTCGCCCGGCATCGACCGGCCGCTGACCCGCGCGCAGGATTTCGAGGACTGGAAGGGCCATGAGGCGCGCCTCAACCTGGTCGAGCCGCTCGAGGACGGGCGCAAGCAGCTCACCGGCGAGCTGATCGGCGCCGAGGGCGACATGATCTCGATCGATGTCCGCAAGTACAAGGTGGTCAGCGTTCCGTTCGGCGCCGTCGCCGACGCCAAGCTGCTGATGACCGACAAGCTCATTGCCGCAACCGTGCCGCTCTCCGCCGAGGGCGCCGAAGAATACGAAGCAGAGGAAAACGACTGATGGCCACCGCCATTTCCGCCAACAAGGCCGAGCTGCTTGCCATCGCCGATTCGGTCGCGAAGGAAAAGCTGATCGACAAGGCCATCGTCATCGAGGCGATGGAAGACGCGATCCAGCGCGCCGCGAAGAATCGCTACGGCGTCGAGAACGACATCCGCGCCAAGCTCGACCCGAACACCGGCGATCTGCGCCTGTGGCGCGTCGTCGAAGTGGTCGAGCTGGTCGATGACTATTTCAAGCAGGTCGACGTCAACCAGGCGCAGAAGCTCCAGAAGGGCGCGGCCGTGGGCGACTATATCGTCGATCCGCTGCCCCCGATCGAGTTCGGCCGCATCCAGGCCCAGGCTTCGAAGCAGATCATCTTCCAGAAGGTCCGCGACGCCGAGCGCGAGCGCCAGTTCGACGAGTTCAAGGACCGGATGGGCGAGATCATCACCGGCGTGGTGAAGCGCGTCGAGTTCGGCCATGTGGTCGTTGACCTCGGCCGTGCCGAGGGCGTGATCCGCCGCGACCAGCAGATCCCGCGCGAAGTGGTTCGCGTCGGTGATCGCGTCCGCTCGATCATCCTCAACGTCCGCCGCGAGAACCGCGGTCCGCAGATCTTCCTCAGCCGCGCGCATCCGGACTTCATGAAGAAGCTGTTCGCGCAGGAAGTGCCCGAGATCTACGACGGCATCATCGAGATCAAGGCCGCTGCCCGCGATCCGGGCTCGCGCGCCAAGATCGGCGTCATCTCGCATGACAGCTCGATCGATCCGGTCGGCGCCTGCGTCGGCATGAAGGGCTCGCGCGTCCAGGCCGTCGTGCAGGAGATGCAGGGCGAGAAGATCGACATCATCCCCTGGTCGCCCGACACCGCGACCTTCGTCGTCAACGCGCTGCAGCCGGCCAATGTCAGCCGCGTCGTGATTGACGAGGAAGAGGATCGTATCGAAGTCGTCGTTCCCGACGATCAGCTCAGCCTCGCCATCGGCCGTCGCGGCCAGAATGTGCGCCTGGCTTCGCAGCTGACCGCCAAGGCGATCGACATCCTCACCGAGACCGACGCCAGCGAGAAGCGCCAGGCCGAGTTCGTCGCGAACAGCGAGATGTTCCAGAACGAGCTCGACGTCGACGAGACGCTGGCCCAGCTGCTGGTCGCCGAGGGCTTCAGCAGCCTCGAGGAAGTCGCCTATGTCGAGCTCGACGAGATCGCTTCGATCGAGGGCTTCGACGAGGAGCTGGGCCAGGAGCTGCAGAGCCGCGCGCAGGAAGCGCTGGAGCGCCGCGAGGAAGCCAATCGCACCGCCCGCCGCGAGCTGGGCGTCGAGGACGACCTCGCCACCATGCCGTACCTGACCGAGGCGATGCTGGTCACGCTCGGCAAGGCCGGCATCCGGACGCTCGACGACCTCGCCGACCTGGCGACCGACGAGCTGGTGCAGAAGAAGCGCGCCGAGCCGCGCCGCCGCAACGAGGACGCGCCGAAGCGCGAGCAGGACAAGGGCGGGATCCTCGCCGAGTACGGCCTCAGCGACGAGCAGGGCAACGAGATCATCATGGCGGCCCGCGCCCACTGGTTCGAGGACGAGGCCCCCGCGGCCGAGACCGCCGAAGCCTCGGAGGGTGATGCCTGATGCCGTTCATCGACATCCGTCTGGCCGGCCCGGCTACCCGCGAGCAGAAGGCCGGCATCGTCGCTGACGTGACGGCCTCCATGGTCGCGCGCCTGGGCAAGCCGGCGGCTGCCGTGCAGGTCAACATCACGGAACTGAGCCTCGAGAATTACGGTGCGGGCGGGCAGCTGATCGCTGACCGCAACGCCGCGCCGGTGCAGGGAGACGCGCATGCGGAACCCTCACAATGATAGCGCTCGGCTAAAGGCCAAGGGGACCACTCCTTCCGCGGCGCGGGAGGGGAAGGATCCGGTGCGCACTTGCGTGCTGTCGCGTGCGGAAGCCCCGCGCGACGGGCTGATTCGACTCGCGCTGTCGCCGGATGGCGAAGTGCTGCCCGATGTCCGCGCCAAGGCGCCGGGCCGCGGCGCCTGGATCGGCGTGACGCGGACGGAACTCGAAGCGTCTGGCAAGAAGCTCCGGGGCGTACTTGCGCGTGCCTTCAAGGGCGCCGAGCTGCGCATTCCCGAGGATCTCGGCGCGCGGATCGAGGAGCAGCTGCAGCGCAACGCGCTCGACCGGCTGGGTCTCGAGTTCAAGGCCGGGCATGTCGCGATCGGCGGCGACCGCATCCAGGAAGCCGCGCGCAGCGGCCGCCTGCACCTGCTGCTCCATGCGAGCGACGCGAGCGAGGACGGGGCGCGCAAGCTCGCCCAGGCCTGGCGCGTCGGCCTCGATGAAGAAGGAAGCGGGCGCAAGGGCTTAACATTGCCGATCCCGCGCACCATATTGTCCTTGGCGCTTGGCCGCGAAAATGTGGTACATGCCGGCCTGACCGACGCCAAAGCAGCCGCCCGGACGAGCGAAGCACTCGATCGGTGGCTGCACTTTATCGGACCCGATTCCACCTCCCGCCCTTGCGAAACCGCTTCGCAAGGCGCATCGGCGCTTCCGTCGGAAGCGTCCGTAGACGAACGACAGACTGAAGGACTTTAGGCAGCCGCATGAGCGACACGGACAACGATAAGCCGAAACTGGGCATGCGCGCGCCGCTGGGGATCAAGCGCACGGTCGAGACGGGCCAGGTGAAGCAGAGCTTCAGCCATGGTCGCTCGAACACGGTGATCGTCGAGACCAAGAAGGCGCGCGTCTTCCGCAAGCCGGGCGAAGGCCCGGCGGAAGCGCCCGCCCCTGAACCGCAGGTCGCAGCACCTGCGCAGCCGGTCGCGCCGCCGCCTCCGCCGCCCGCCCCGCGTCCGCCGGTCTCGAACGAGTCCGCGCAGGAGCGCCAGGCCCGTCTGCTGCGCGAGGCCGACGAGCAGCGCATGCAGGCGCTCGAGGAAGCGCGCCGCCGCGAGGAGCGCGAACGTGCCGAGGCCGCCGAGGCCGAAGCGCGCCGCGTAGAGGAAAAGGCCCGTGCCGAAGCGGAGGCCGCCAAGGCGCCGCCGGCGCCCGAGCCCACGCCTGCTCCGGCACCCGCGCCTGCGCCCGCTCCGGAAGCGCCGAAGGTGGAGGCCGCCGCTCCGGCGCCCGCGCCCAAGCCTGCGCCCGCTCCGGCACCCGCACCGACTCCGGCCCCGCCGCCGGCTCCGGTTGCGCTGCAGCTCGACCCGAGCCGCCCGGCGCCGCGCCTGTTCACCCCGGTGCAGCGTCCCGAGATCCCCAAGCCGCAGCCCAAGCCCGAGCCGAAGCCCGAGGCTGCTGCCCCGGCCCCGACTCAGGCCGCGCGCCCGGCCAGCGCCGGTGCGCCCGCATCGCGCCCCGCCCCCACGGGCGGTGCGCCGGTGCGCCGTGGCCCCGAGCCCGCGCGTCCGCAGCAGCGCGACCGCAAGGGCGACGACCGCCGCCAGTCGGGCAAGCTCACCGTCAATCGCGCCCTGGGCGGCGAGGACGGCGCGCGTGCCCGCTCGCTCGCCGCGCTGAAGCGCGCCCGCGAGAAGGAACATCGTCGTTCGTACGGTGGCTCGTCGGCGCCGCGCGAGAAGCAGGTCCGCGACGTGGTCGTCCCCGAGGCGATCACCGTGCAGGAACTCGCCAATCGTATGGCCGAGAAGGGCAGCGACCTGGTGAAGGCGCTGTTCAAGATGGGCATGCCGGTCACCATCACGCAGACGATCGACCAGGACACCGCCGAGCTGCTGGTCACCGAATTCGGCCACAACCTGCAGCGCGTCAGCGAGAGCGACGTCGACCTGGACGTGGCCGAGGCCGATGCGGCCGAGACGCTGAAGCCGCGCGCCCCGGTGGTGACGATCATGGGTCACGTCGACCACGGCAAGACCTCGCTGCTCGATGCCCTGCGCGGCACCGACGTGGTGAAGGGCGAAGCCGGCGGCATCACCCAGCATATCGGCGCCTATCAGGTCACGCTGAAGGACAAGTCGAAGATCACCTTCCTCGACACCCCGGGCCACGAGGCGTTCACCCAGATGCGCGCCCGTGGTGCCGACATCACCGACATCGTCGTGCTGGTGGTCGCCGCGAATGACGGCCTGATGCCGCAGACGATCGAGGCGATCAATCACACCAAGGCGGCGGGCGTGCCGATGATCGTGGCGATCAACAAGGTCGACCTCGACAGCGCCAATCCGCAGCGCGTGCGCGAGCGTCTGCTCGAGCATGAAGTGATCGTCGAGGAGATGGGCGGCGAGACCCAGGACGTCGAAGTCTCGGCGCTCAAGAAGATCGGCCTCGACGACCTGATCGCCAAGATCCAGATCCAGGCCGAACTGCTCGACCTCAAGGCCAATCCGGACCGCGAGGCCGAAGGCACGGTGATCGAGGCCAAGCTCGACAAGGGCCGCGGCCCGGTCGCGACGATCCTGGTCAACCGCGGCACGCTCAAGGTCGGTGACGTGTTCGTCGTCGGCGCCGAGAGCGGCAAGGTCCGCGCGCTGGTCAACGACAAGGGCCAGCAGGTCAAGGAAGCCGGCCCGGCCGTTCCGGTCGAAGTGCTCGGTCTCTCCGGCGTGCCGATGGCGGGTGATCCGCTCCAGGTCGTCGAGAACGAAGCGCGTGCCCGCGAAGTCGCCGAATATCGCCAGGGCGTTGCGCTGCAGAAGCGCACGACCCAGGCTCCTGCCAGCCTCGAGAGCATGTTCTCGGCGCTCAAGGAAAAGCAGGCGATGGAATATCCGCTGGTCGTCAAGGCGGATACCCAGGGCACGGTCGAGGCGATCGTCGCGGCGATCAACAAGATCAGCACCGACGACATCAAGGCGCGCGTGCTCCATTCGGGCGTGGGCGGCATCACCGAGAGCGACGTGTCGCTCGCCGGCGCCGCCGGTGCCCCGATCATCGGCTTCAACGTCCGCCCGAACGCCAAGGCGCGCGAGATCGCCGAGCGCAACAAGGTCGCGTTCAAATATTATGACGTGATCTACGACCTGACCGACGAGATCCGCGCGGGCATGGCCGGCCAGCTTGGTCCGGAAGCCTTCGAAACCGTCGTCGGCCGCGCCGAGATCAAGGAAGTCTTCTCGGCAGGCAAGCACGGCAAGGCTGCCGGTCTGCTGGTCACCGAGGGCGCGATCCGCAAGGCGCTCAAGGCGCGCATCACCCGGGACGATGTCATCATCTACCAGGGCGAGATCGCGTCGCTGCGTCGCTTCAAGGACGATGTCCCCGAAGTGCGCGCCGGCCTGGAGTGCGGTGTGACGTTCAGCCAGAACTTCACCGACATCAAGGCGGGCGACTATCTCGAAACCTTCGAAGTCGAGATGCGCGAGCGTACGCTCTAAGCTGTTTTCCCTCCCTCTCCTTGCCTGCAAGGTGGGGGAGGGAGCGGAGATCAGGCCATGAAGACGCAGACCACCACCGAAGAACGTTCCGTCCGCCTTCTGCGCGTGGGCGAGCAGGTGCGTCATGTGCTGAGCGAGATCCTGCAGCGCGGCGACGTGCATGACGAGGTGCTGGCCAAGCACATGGTCTCGATCACCGAAGTGCGCATGTCGCCCGACCTGCGCCACGCGACGGTGTTCGTGAAGCCGCTGCTCGGCAAGGACGAGGAAGTGGTGATCAAGGCGCTGCGCACCAACACTGCCTATCTCCAGCGCGAAGTCGCCCACCGGGTGAAGATGAAATACGCGGCCAAGCTCAAGTTCCTGGCGGACGAGAGCTTCGACGAGGGCAGCCATATCGACAAGCTGCTGCGCGATCCCAAGGTGGCGCAGGACCTGGGCGATGAGGACGGCGCCGCGGGCTGAGGCTTCCTGCATCCACAGGATAAGCGCACGGGGCGATTGACCGCGTGGCGACGGCGGGCGCAGATCGCCCCATGGCCAAGCTCTATTTCTACTATGCCTCGATGAACGCGGGCAAATCGACCACGCTGCTTCAGGCCGATTTCAACTATCGCGAGCGCGGCATGCGCACCCTGTTGTTCACCGCCGGCATCCATGATCGCGGCGGCAGGGGCGTGATCGATTCGCGGCTTGGCATCAGCGCCAGCGCGATCCCGTTCGAGGAAGACACCGATCTGCGCCGCATTGCCGAGGATGCGCATTACGAGGCGCCGCTCGCCTGCATCCTGGTCGACGAGTCGCAGTTCCTCTCGCCCATCCAGGTTCGCCAGCTCGCGCATCTCGCGGACGAAGTCGGCATCCCGGTGCTCTGCTATGGCCTGCGCACCGATTTCCAGGGGGCGCTGTTCCCCGGCTCGGCGGAGCTGCTCGCGCTCGCGGACTCGCTGGTCGAGATCAAGTCGGTCTGCGAATGCGGGCGCAAGGCGATCATGAACCTGCGCGTCGATGGCGAAGGCAACGCGGTGCGGCAGGGCGAGCAGCGCGAGGTGGGGGGCAATGAGCGCTATGTGGCGCTGTGCCGCCGCCACTTCATGCAGCGTACAGCCTAAGTATTATACAAGCGCGGCAAGGAGCGCCCCATCTCGTTCTCCGCAAAGGAGAAGATCCATGTTTCGCAAGACCGTTATCGCCTGTGCCCTGCCGCTGATGTTCGCCGCCACCGCCGCCTCGGCCCAGCAATCGGGCCCGACGCCCGGGCCCAAGTCGGGCGAGCAGGCCTCTATCCCGTTCTTCACCCGGAGCGACATCCGCACCTTCGATGCCACCGATAGCGGCGACGGCGTCTATATCCAGGATGCTCGGCGCAACTGGTATTACGTCTCGTTCTTCGGTCGCTGCAACAACCTGCCCTTCGCGATCGGCGTCGGCTTCAAGACCTTCCCGGGCGCCTCGCAGATCGATCGCGGCGACACGATCTTCGCGGGGCGCGAGCGCTGCCAGATCGCCAATATCGTGCACAGCGGACCGCCGCCGGTGAAGGCGAAGAAAGCGAAGAAGGCCAAGCCGGCAGCCTGATACCGGCCCTGTGATGCTGGCTCTGCGCCCGCGGCTCCGCTAGGGCGCCGCGGATGCATGGTTGGATCATCCTCGATAAACCCCTCGGCCTTGGCTCGACGCAAGGCGTGAGCGCCGTCAAGCGCGCGCTGCGCGACGGCAAGTACGGCAAGTTCAAGGTCGGCCATGGCGGCACGCTCGATCCGCTGGCGACCGGGGTACTGCCGATCGCGCTGGGCGAGGCGACCAAGCTCGCCGGCCGGATGCTCGACAGCGACAAGGTGTATGATTTCACCATTGGGTTCGGCGTGCAGACCGACACGCTCGACCTGGAAGGCAAGGAAGTCGCCGCGTCGGACGTGCGACCCACCCTGGCGCAGGTCGAGGCGGTGCTGCCGCGCTTCACCGGTCCGATCGATCAGGTGCCGCCGGCCTATTCCGCGCTCAAGGTGGACGGCGAGCGCGCCTATGACCTTGCCCGTGCGGGGGAAGAGGTGACGCTGGCCTCGCGATCCGTCGTCATCCACAGCCTGTCCCGTCTCCCCGGGCTTGAGCCGGGGTCCCGCTTGCTCGGGGCCGCGGACAATAGCGGGACCCCGGGTCAAGCCCGGGGTGACGAACTGGAGCAGATCACGCTCACCGCCCATGTCTCCAAGGGCACCTATATCCGCAGCCTCGCGCGTGACATTGCGCTGGCGCTCGGCACGGTCGGCCATGTCACCATGCTGCGCCGGGTGAAGGCTGGTCCCTTCACTCTGGAGTCCGCGATTTCGCTGGACAAACTGGACGAAGCCGCTAAGGGCCGCTCCCTTGAACAACTTCTCCTGCCATTGAGGGCGGGGCTGGACGACATCCCGGCTCTATCCCTCACCCCCGACCAGGCAGGGCTGCTCCGACAGGGGCGGGTTCTGGCCGGGATCGCCAAGGAAGACGGCCAATATTTCGCGTGCCTGGGGGATACCCCGATCGCGCTGGTGGAGGCTCTATCCGGTGAAATCCGGGTCGTCCGCGGCTTCAATATCTAAGCGATGTCGAAGGAAAGACTATGTCGATCACTGCAGAGCGCAAGGAAGCGCTGATCAAGGAACACGCACGCGGCGGCACCGACACCGGCAGCCCCGAAGTGCAGATCGCGATCCTCTCGGAGCGCATCGCCAACCTGACCGAGCACTTCAAGACGCACGCCAAGGACAACCATTCGCGTCGCGGCCTGCTCATGCTGGTCAACAAGCGCCGTAGCCTCCTCGACTATCTGAAGAAGAAGGACGAGGGTCGCTACACCGACCTCATCGCGAAGCTCGGTCTTCGCAAGTAACCGGAAAGGCGGCCTTCGGGTCGCCTTTTTGTCATCCCGGCAGGCTAGTGCCGGCGTCAGGCTCCCACGCAGCGGAGCAGACGGGGGATCGGCAATTCGGCCAGTCCCACGAGCCACGTACGGCTCTCTCCATAGGCCCCCGCTGCATCGGGCAGCGGGTGTGAAGGAAAAACAATGTTCGACAAGAAGACTGTATCGATCGAGTGGGGCGGCAAGACGCTGACTCTCGAAACGGGCAAGGTTGCCCGCCAGGCTGACGGCGCCGTGATGGCGACCCTCGGCGAAACCGTGGTTCTCTGCGCGGTGACCGCCGCCAAGAGCGTGAAGGAAGGCCAGGACTTCTTCCCGCTGACCGTCCACTACCAGGAAAAGTTCTCGGCCGCCGGCCGTATCCCGGGTGGCTTCTTCAAGCGTGAGCGTGGCGCCACCGAGAAGGAGACTTTGGTCTCGCGTCTCATCGACCGCCCGATCCGCCCGCTGTTCCCGGAAGGCTTCTACAACGAGATCAACGCCATCGCTCAGGTGCTGAGCTATGACGGCGAGAACGAGCCGGACATCCTCGCGATGGTCGCCGCTTCGGCAGCGCTCACCATCTCGGGCGTGCCGTTCATGGGCCCGATCGGCGCCGCGCGCGTCGGCTATGTCGATGGCGAGTACATCCTGAACCCGACCGACGAGCAGGTCGCCGCCGGCGATCTCGATCTCGTCGTCGCCGCTACCTATGACGCGGTGATGATGGTCGAATCGGAAGCCAAGGAGCTTTCGGAAGAGATCATGCTCGGTGCCGTGCTGTTCGCGCACGATGCGTGCCGCGAAGTCGTCAAGGCGATCATCAAGCTCGCCGAGCAGGCCGCCAAGGATCCCTGGGAAATCGCGTCGTCGAACGACAACGCCAAGCTCAAGGACTCGATCAAGAAGCTGGTCGGCAAGGACATCGCGGCCGCCTACAAGCTGACCGACAAGTCGGCCCGCTCGAACGCCCTCAACGAGGCGCGTGCGAAGGCGAAGGCGAAGTTCGCTGAGGACGGCCTCTCGCCCCAGGAAGTCATGGCCGGCATCAAGCTGACCAAGAAGCTGGAAGCCGAGATCGTCCGCACCGCCATCCTCAAGGACGGCAAGCGCATCGACGGCCGCACCACCACGCAGATCCGCCCGATCGAGGCGGAGACGCATTTCCTCCCGCGTGCGCACGGCTCGGCCCTGTTCACCCGCGGCGAGACCCAGACCATCGCCACCGCGACCCTGGGCACCAAGGACGCCGAGCAGATGATCGACGGCCTGGGTGGCCTGTCGTACCAGAACTTCATGCTGCACTATAACTTCCCGCCCTATTCGGTCGGCGAAGTGGGCCGCTTCGGTGCCCCGGGCCGCCGCGAAGTCGGTCACGGCAAGCTCGCCTGGCGCGCGCTGCACCCGGTGCTGCCGACCAAGGAAGAGTTCCCCTACACGATCCGCCTGACCAGCGACATCACCGAGTCGAACGGCTCGTCGTCGATGGCGTCGGTCTGCGGCGGCAGCCTCGCGATGATGGACGCCGGCGTGCCGATCAAGCGTCCGGTCTCGGGCATCGCCATGGGCCTGATCCTCGAGGGCAAGGACTTCGCGATCCTGTCGGACATCCTGGGTGACGAAGATCACCTCGGCGACATGGACTTCAAGGTGGCGGGCACGTCCGAAGGCATCACCACGATGCAGATGGACATCAAGATCGCCGGCATCACCAAGGAGATCTTCGAAGCCGCGCTGAACCAGGCCAAGGACGGTCGCGCCCACATCCTGGGCGAGATGAACAAGGCGCTGTCGGCAACCCGTTCGGAGCTCTCGGCGCACGCACCGCGCATCGAGACCTTCACGATCGACAAGTCGAAGATCCGTGACGTGATCGGCACCGGCGGCAAGGTGATCCGCGAGATCGTCGCCACCACCGGCGCCAAGGTCGACATCGACGACGAGGGCGTGATCAAGGTTTCGTCGAGCGACGTCTCGCAGATCGAAGCCGCGATCAACTGGATCAAGGGCATCGTCGAAGAGGCGGAAGTCGGCAAGATCTACACCGGCAAGGTCGTCAACCTCGTCGATTTCGGCGCCTTCGTGAACTTCATGGGCGGCAAGGACGGTCTCGTCCACGTCTCGGAGATCAAGAACGAGCGCGTCGAGAAGGTCTCGGACGCCCTGTCGGAAGGCCAGGAAGTCAAGGTCAAGGTCCTCGAGATCGATCCGCGCGGCAAGGTTCGCCTGTCGATGCGCGTCGTCGACCAGGAGACCGGCGAAGAGCTGGAAGACACCCGTCCGGCCCGCGAACCGCGCGAGCCGCGCGGTGATCGTGGCGACCGCGGTGACCGTCGTCGCGACGGTGGCCGTGGCGGCGATCGTGGTCCGCGTCGCGAAGGCGGCGACCGGGATCGCGGTCCGCGCGGTGACCGGGGCGATCGCGGCCCGCGCCGCGAGCGCTCGGAGTCGAAGGACGAAGGCGGCGAGGACATCGGCCTGCCGGCGTTCCTCACCGGCGCCGACGACTGATCGTCCGGGGAAACCCGAAACGCATGAGAGGGGCTCGCGGCAACGCGGGCCCTTTTCTTTGCCCGGGTGATTTCACCGAATCGGGATAATCCCTTTTCTCAGTGCCTTGTTGAACACTCCTCAGCCTGTCACATCCGCGGTGCCGATGGCACGGGGTGGCGCGGCAAAGAGGGGGATTTCCATGCGCAAGTTGATGCCGTTCGGCGGGATGTTGTTGCTCGCCGGCTGTTCAGGCGGGGGTGGTGGCACGGGCGGCAGTGTCTCGACGCCGACTCCCACACCCGTCCCGACCCTGGCGGTCACGCTCGACAAGGCGACGCAGAGCCAGACGGCAATCGAGAGCGACAGCCGGGCGAGCTTCTCCTTCGTCGCCACCTATAGCGGCACCGCGAGTACGGCGATCTATCCCCGGATCAGCTTCGACGACAAACTGCTGTCGCAGGACGGCGATATCGTCCAGTCGGGCAAGAGCTACACGGTCTCGCTGAAGAGCCTTGCCGGCCTCAGCGCGGAGACGCGCAGCGGCGATGTCACCTTCCGGCTCTGCCGCGACACGGCGTGCGCGGAGGTATATCCCGGCTCCACCCAGACCTTCCGCTACACGCTCGACGTCAAGCTCAACGATTGGGAGATGTTCCAGCGCTCGGCCGGGCACACCGCCTATGTCCATGCCAGCTTCGATCCGGCCAAGTTCGCGAAACTGTGGGACAAGAGCTTTGCCGATGCCGGCAGCTTCCGCCCGGTATCGACCAAGGGCGGCACGATCTTCCTGACGCGCAAGGCGAGCGCGGGCACGAGCGTTTACGCGCTCGACAGCGCCACCGGCGCGCAGCGCTGGGCCTATGACCTGGGCCCGATCTCCGACGGCAGCGGCCCGACGGTGAGCGGCGACCAGCTGCAGGTCGTCACCATGTTCACTTCTTCCGGCGAGAATCGGATTGTCACGCTCACGGCCGCGAACGGCCAGTTCGTGCGCAACATGCTGTTCGCCTCGCAATGGTCGGTCTTCGCCCAGCCTACCGCGGTCGGGCGTGAGCTGTATCTGGCATCCGGCTATTACGGCAACGTCGTCTACAGCTACAATCTCGACAACGGCGTCACCCGCTGGACGGCGAACGGCGTGTCCGGGAAGGTTTGGGACGGCGCCACGCCCGCGGCCGACGACCAGTATGTCTATTATTACTCGGGCAGCCTCGACGTCTATCGCCGCTCGGATGGCGCGCTGGTCAAGAGCATCGCCGATCCCTTCTGGGTGTGGAACGGCTATTCCTATGCCGGCGGCCCGATCCTGGGCGCGCGCAAGAACGCGATCGCCTATTCGGGCACGGGAATGGGCATCTATCCCATTTCCTTCCCGCTGGTCAGCTACGACATCGAGGGCGGCAAGATCGCCTGGCGTACCGCCGGCACTTACAGCAACGCGCCGGCGCTGGCGAAGGGGGTATTGTTCGCCGCGAGCAATCCGCGCGGGCAGCTGGACGCGATCGGCGAGGAGGATGGCGCGGTCCGCTGGTCCTGGCCGGTTCCGGCAGGCGAGACGTTCCTCGGCAATATCCTTGTCACCGACAACCTCGTCCTCTTCTCCACCTCCGCGAAGGTCTATGCGGTGTCGCTCGACACGCATGCCACCGTCTGGTCGGCACCTACGCCGGGCACGCTGGCGATCGGCGCGGAGGGGCGGCTGATCGTGACGCCGATCATCAACGGCACGGCGCCCGGGGGCACGATCACGGCCTATTCGCTGCGTTGATGCAAGGGGAGGCGGAGCCCGGTCAGCCTGACCGGGCCTCGCGCCCCGGGCGCCAGCGCAGTGCCTCGACGATCGCCGCGAAGGCCGGCGTCGGCTGGCGTCGGCTGGGATAATAGAGATGGTAGCCGGCAAAGGGCGGCGACCAGTCGTCCAGCACCGCCTCCAGCCGGCCATCGGCCAGCGCGTCGCGTACCAGGTCTTCCATCAGGTACGAAAGGCCAAAGCCCTCCAGCGTGGCATCGCGGATGTGGAAGATGCTGTTGAAGATCAGCTGGCCGCTGACCCGGACCCGCTGCTCGCGGCGATTGCGCTCGAACTCCCAGGCGTAAAGCCCGCCCAGCGTCGGCAGGCGCAGGTTGATGCAATTATGCTCGGCGAGGTCCTGCGGGGTCTGCGGGCGGCCATGTTTCGCAAGATAGCCCGGGGTCGCCACCACCAGCATCCGCACCGGCGGGCCGATCGGCACCGCGATCATGTCCTTGTCGATGATGTCGCCCAGCCGCACGCCCGCATCGAACTTCTCGGCGACCAAATCGACCAGCCGGTAATCGGTCTCGATCTCGACATGGATGTCGGGGTGCTCGGCCAGCACGCCGCGCAGCCGTGGCCACAGCACGGTCTGCAGCGAGAATTCGTCGGCGGTGATCCGGATATTGCCCGCCGGCCGATCGCGCAGGTCGTTTAGCGCGGTCACATGCGTGGCGATCTCGTCGAGATGGAAGGCGACGGTGCGCAGCATCCGCTCGCCCGCCTCGGTCGGCGTCACGCTGCGGGTGGTGCGGTTGAGCAGCCGCACGCCCAGCCGCTCCTCGAGGGAACGCATGCAATGGCTGAGCGCGGACGGGGTGACGCCCAGCTGCGCCGCGGCACGCGTGAAGCTGCGCTCGCGCGCCACCGCGACGAAGGCCGAGAGATCGGCAAGGTCCTGACGATTCATTGCTGAAAAATACTCATAAGCGCGTTCATATTATAGCCCCTAATCGGCTGAGCGCTCGCACCCCATTTCTGCGAACATCAGGGAAAAGGGGTGATCGCATGAAACGGCTGGTCCTGGCTGCGGCATCGCTCCTTCCCGTCTTCCCCGCCTGCGCCCAGCAGGCGCCCCAGGCACAGGAGCAGCAGATGCGCATTCAGCGGAACGGCAGCCAGCCGTCGCAAAAAGGGCCCGCCGACTGGTTCACCGGTTCGGTGCGGATCGACCCGCTCACCATCGCCGAGGATCCCCGCTTCGGCGTCGCCAGCGTCACCTTCGAGCCCGGCGCCCGCACCGCCTGGCACATCCACCCGCTCGGCCAGACGCTGATCGTCACCGCCGGGCTCGGCTGGACCCAGTGCGAGGGCGAGGCCGTGGTCGAGATCCGTCCCGGCGACGTGATCTGGTGCCCGCCCGGCCATCGCCACTGGCATGGCGCCAGCCCGGGCAGCGCGATGACGCATATCGCCATCCAGGAATCGCTGAACGGCAAGATGGTCGAGTGGTTCGAGCATGTCCCGGACGCCGTTTATCTCGCCGGTCCGGCCGGGGCGCGCTGATGCCGCATGTCACGCTCCGGCTCGCCTCGGGCCGTTCCGACGCGGACAAGCAGCGCCTCGCCGATGCGCTGGCCGAGGCCGTCACCGCCGCGATCGGATCGCCGCCGGAGAGCATCTCGGTGGCGATCGAGGATGTCGCGACGGGCGACTGGCCTGCCTTCTACCGAAGCGAGATCGCTGCCCATCCCGAGCTGCTGTTCAAGCCGCCCGGCTACACGCTCTGACTCCCCTGAACCCCGATACCAAGCAACAGAGGACCAACATGACCACCCAAGCAAAGGCCTATGCCGCCCAGTCGGCGAGCACCCCGCTCGCGCCCTTCACCTTCGAGCGCCGCGACCTGCTGGCCGATGACGTCTCGATCGACATCCTGTTCTGCGGCGTCTGCCATTCGGACCTGCACACCGCGCGCAGCGAATGGGACGGCACGATCTTCCCCTGCGTGCCCGGCCACGAGATCGTCGGCCGCGTCAGCGCCATCGGCAGCGAGGTCAGCAAGTTCGCGGTCGGCGACCTGGTCGGCGTCGGCTGCATGGTCGACAGCTGCGGCCATTGCCCGTCCTGCCAGGAGAGCGAGGAGCAGTTCTGCGAGACCACCGGTTTCGTCGGCACCTATAACGGCCCGGACGCGCATCTCGGCGGCCACACCTTTGGCGGCTATTCCGATCATATCGTCGTGAAGGAAGGCTTCGTCCTCAAGGTCAGCCATGACGAGAAGGACCTGGCCGCGGTCGCGCCGTTGCTCTGCGCCGGCATCACCACCTATTCGCCGCTGCGCCACTGGAATGCGGGACCGGGCAAGAAGGTCGGCATCGTCGGCATCGGCGGCCTTGGTCACATGGGGATCAAGATCGCCGCGGCGATGGGCGCGCATGTCGTCGCCTTCACCACCTCGCCCGCCAAGATCGAGGACGCGAAGAAGCTCGGCGCGCATGAAGTGATTGTCTCGCGCAACGCGGACGAGATGGCTGCGCACGCCAACAGCTTCGATTTCATCCTCGATACGGTGGCGGCAAGCCATGATCTCGATGCGCTGACCGGCCTGCTCAAGCGGGACGGCACGCTCACCCTGGTCGGCGTGCCCGAGCATGCGCACCCGTCGCCGAACGTCTTCAACCTGGTGTTCAAGCGCCGCTCGATCGCCGGCTCGCTGATCGGCGGCATCGCCGAGACGCAGGAGATGCTCGATTTCTGCCACCAGCACGGGCTGACCGCCGACATCGAGATGATCCGCATGGACGAGATCGAGACGGCTTACGACCGGATGGTGAAGAGCGACGTGAAGTACCGCTTCGTCATCGACATGGCGTCACTGAAGCAGGAAGGCTGAGGGCGCCAGCCGGCGTCCTCCCCCGGAGCCGGCGCGACGGCGCCGGCTGCCGGCCACCGGCGCCGTGGCTTCCCTGCGGGGAAGCCGCGGCGGCCGCGCACCCTCGGCGACCATCGCCGAGGCGATCACCCCGAAGGCGATCAGTGCCGTCACTTTGTGGGTCTGCCGGTCCATGCGCGCACGAAACCATGCGCGGCGCGCGCGCGACATTCGGGAGATCGCCGTTCCGGGATCGCCCTTGCGGCATTTCGCTTAAGTAAAATGGGAAAGTGGGGAGCTTCTGTTGCCCGGTGCTCCCCGTACCGCTGGAATCCCCTTCTGTTGCCCGGTGGGGTCCAACCGCGCATTTTAGAATAACCTTAGGCCGTTAGGCCTTGGGGTTACGCCGCAATAGCGAGTGCTTCGTTATCGTTGGCACTTGTGTAATGGACCGTCACAGTGGCCCACGCTGAGAGATAGATAGCGCTTTTCAACACACGTCGATCCTAGTTCGGCCCCGTCAGCAACTGCCTTGAGCAGGTAGCTGGTGGTGGAGCCGCCGGGTACCGCCCCCGGGTCCGCTGCGCCTATTGCACGCCTTCGTTTATCCCCATAGCCGACCGAAGCCGGCAGGACCCATATAGGGGCGGGATTCATTAATGAAAAGGTCAGGCGGGATGTCCTAAGGTCTTCACAGTGCCGCAAACTATTGGCATGGACGTTTTGAACCGATGTTGACCCAGCGTTCCCGCTACGCCCTTCGTGCGATGCTCTATCTGGCCGGACAGCCCATTGCGGGTGCGCCAACGCCGATGAACCGCATCGCCACCGAAGCGAATGTGCCGCGCAAGTTCCTTGAGCTGATCCTGGCCGATCTGCGCGAGGCGGGCTTCCTCACGTCCACGCGCGGCAAGGCGGGTGGCTATCGCCTGGCACGCGCCAAGCACCTGATCTCGCTCGGCGAGATCATCCGGGTGATCGAGGGGCCGCTGGCGCTGGTCCCCTGCGTGAGCCGCACTGCCTATCGCCCGTGCAATGACTGCAAGGACGAGGCGAGCTGCGCGATCCGCCACGCGATGGCGCGGGTGCGCGACGAGACCGCGCGTATCCTCGACGGCACCAGCCTTGCGGATGCCACCGCCGAGGATCTTGCCGCGGCCTAGGCCGCGTTCTTCTTCAGCTCGTCGCGGATCTCGCGCAGCAGCGTCACGTCCGCCGGTTCGGCGGCGGCGGCTTCCTCCGGCTTCGGGATCACGCGGTTCACCGCGCGCACCAGCAGGAAGATGATGAAGGCGACGATCACGAAATTGACCGCCGCGGTGATGAACGCGCCATAGCCGAACAGCGGCACGCCGGCCTTTTTCAGCGCGGCATAGTCGGTCGATCCGGTCAGCGCGGCGGGGATCGGCCCCAGCGCGATGAAGTAGCTCGAGAAATCGAGCCCGCCGAAGATCTTGCCGATCAGCGGCATCAGCAGATCGTCGGTCAGCGAGCTGACGATCTTGCTGAACGCGGCGCCGATGATGACCGCCACGGCCAGATCGAGCACGTTGCCGCGCGAAATGAACGCCTTGAATTCCTTGAACATCGCTTCGGCTCCCAACCCCTGCCGCCAGCGCGCGGCATCTTTGCCATGAAGCACGCTTGTGGAGCTTGCGCAAACCGCCTGCGTTTCCGATTTAGCTTTCGAACCGAGGTGTTGCCACTGTATAAGACACTTCGAACCCGATCCGGAGGATCCTGACGTGATGAAGTTTCGTGCCCTTCTTGCTCTTGCCGGCGCCGCCCTGCTCGCAGGCTGCGGCCTCAACAGCGTGCCCACCGCCGAAGAGAATGCAAAGGCGCGCTGGGCCGATGTGCAGGCCAATTATCAGCGGCGCGCGGATACCATTCCCGCGTTGGTCAACACCGTGAAGGGCGCCGCTGCGTCCGAAGGCAAGATCCTGAACGATGTGGTCTCGGCGCGCGCCAAGGCGACCCAGATCCAGGTGACTGGCGACGACCTCACCGACGAGAACAAGATGTCGGCGTATAACCAGGCCCAGGCCGGTCTGACCCTGTCGCTCCAGCGCCTGCAGGAAGCCTATCCGCAGCTGCAGAGCCAGGGTAACTTCAAGACGCTGATGGACCAGATCGAAGGCAGCAACAATCGCATCACCATCGCGGTGCGTGACTACAACGCCGCGGTGCAGGCCTATAACACCCGCATCCGCACCTTCCCCGACGCGATCGGCGCCAAGATCTTCTACGGCGCCAAGCCGATCGTGCCCTTCAAGGCCGAGGCGGGTGCGGAGAGAATGCCCGACGTCAGCTTCGGGAACAGCAACTGATCCTGCGGGCGCTTCTCCTCTGCGGTGCGCTGGCGGCCTGCAAGCCGCTCGCGCACGATCCGCATGCCGTTGCGGCGGGATGCACGCCGGCGGCGGAGACGACGCCCGTCGCCGGTGCGGTCGAAGGGGCGGCGGTGCCCAATGCGCGGCCCGCCCCCGCCGGCTATGATTTTCCGGCGCTGACCGGCCGGGTGGTCGATTCCGCCAACCTGCTTTCGGTAAGCGAGCGGCGGCGGCTTTCGAACCAGTTGGTCGATGCCGAGAAGAAGTCGAAGCATCAGTTCGTGGTGGTCACGGTCAAGAGCCTCGGCGGGCACCAGATCGCCGATTATGGCGTGAACCTGGGCCGCACTTGGGGCATCGGCCGCAAATGCTTCAACGACGGGGTGCTGCTGATCGTGGCGCCCAATGAGCGCAAGGTCCGGATCGAAGTCGGCACCGGCCTCGAAAAGGCACTGCGCGACGAGGAAGCGGGCGCGATCATCCGCGACGACATCCTGCCGCGCTTCAAGGAAGGCAAGTTCGCCGACGGCATCTTCGCCGGCAGCGAAGCCATCATTCGCGAGATCACTGAATGAGTCTGTTGCGTAGCCTGCTCGCATTGCTGCTGGTCCTGGTGCCGCTCTCGGCACAGGCGCAGCCGGTTTTCCCCAAGCTCTCCGGCCGGGTGGTCGACGAGGCGCATCTGCTCTCGCCCGCCCAGGTCGCCCAGCTCAACCAGCTCTCCGAGGACGTCCAGAAGGCCTCGACCCGGCAGTTCGTCGTCGCGACCATTCCCGATCTCCAGGGCTATGACATCCAGGATTACGGCTATCAGCTCGGCCGTGCCTGGGGGATCGGCCAGAAGGACGCCAATAACGGCATCCTGCTGATCGTCGCTCCCAATGAGCGCAAGGTCCGGATCGAGGTCGGCTACGTGCTCGAGCCGATCATGACCGATGGCCTGTCCAGCCAGATCATCAACGAGAAGATCATCCCCCGCTTCAAGCAGAACGACATGGCCGGCGGCATCGTCGCCGGCGCGCAGGCGATCGCCGAGCAGATGAAGCTGCCTCTCGAGGCCGCCGAGCAGCGTGCCCAGCAGAGCCAGGCCAAGGTCAGCGAGACCGCCAAGCGCCGCCAAGGCAATGGCGGCGGCTTCCCGATCGGGCTGATCTTCTGGGGCATCATCCTGCTGTTCGTGATCCTGCCGATGCTCGGGCTCGGCCGGCGCAAGCGGCGCGGCCCCTGGGGGCCGCGCTACCGCAGCGACGACAGCGGCGCGCTGCCGATCATCCTCTGGTCGATCGCCAACGAGATCGGCCACCAGGCCAGCCGTGGCGGGGGTGGCTGGGGCGGTGGCGGCGGCAGCGACTGGGGCGGCGGTGGCGGCGGCGGCGGTGGCTTCTCCGGCGGCGGCGGATCGTTCGGGGGCGGCGGCGCCTCGGGGAGCTGGTGAGATGCGATTGACCGATCAGGACCGCATGGCGGTCACCCAGGCCGTAACCGCCGCCGAGCTGACCACCAATGGCGAGATCGTCACGGTCGTCGCCGGGCGCTCGGATCCCTATCACGACGTCGCGCTGCACTGGGCGGTGCTGGCGATGCTGCTCGTCCTGGCGCTGCTCGCCTGGCAGCCCTGGCCGGCCGAATGGCTCCATTCGCGCTTCATCGACAGCTGGGCGCAGACCGTGCCGGCGCGCTGGTACCTCACCATCGCGCTGATCCTGATGGCGGTCACCTTCCTGGTCGCCCGCGTCGTGCTGGCGCTCGACGCGCTCCGCCTGTTCCTCACGCCGTCGGCGACCAAGAACCGTCGCGTCCACCGCCGCGCGCTCGAACTGTTCCGCGCCGCCGCCGAGAAGCGCACCCGCGGCTCGACCGGCGTGCTGCTCTATCTCAGCCTTGCCGAGCACCGCGCCGAGATCATCGCCGACGAGGCGATCCACTCGAAAGTCACGCCCGACGTCTGGGGCGCAGCGATGGCGGCGTTGCTCAAGGGCGTGAAGGCGGACAAGGCCGGTGATGGCATGGCCGAGGCCGTCCACCAGATCGGGCTGGTGCTCGCCGAGCATTTCCCGCGCAGCGCGGACGATGTGAACGAACTTCCCGACCGGGTGATCGAACTGTGAGCGACATGGAAGAAGAGATTGCCTGGGCCGGCAAGTGGATCACCGCCAAGCGCCGCGGCAAATGGGAATATGTCTCGCGCGCCAAGGGTATCCGCGCCGCGGTGATCGTCGCGATCGACGCCGACGACCATGTCCTGCTGGTCGACCAGTTTCGCGTGCCGCTCGGCAAGCGCTGTCTCGAGCTCCCCGCCGGCCTTGTCGGTGATGAGGCCGGCCGCGAGAATGACAGTCCCTTCGAGGCTGCCCGCCGCGAGCTGATCGAGGAAACCGGCTATGACAGCGCGGAGATCGAGGACCTGGGCGAGTATTTCTCCTCGCCCGGCCTGGTCAGCGAGAGCTTCACTTTGGTCCGCGCGCGCGGACTGACCAAGGTCGGCGAAGGCGGCGGGCTGGAGGATGAGGACATCATCGTCCACCGCGTGCCGCTGGCGGGGCTCCCCGATTTCGTCGCGAAGAAGCGCGCCGAGGGGCTGGCGATCGACGTGAAGCTGTTGCTGTTGCTGTCAGGCGCGCTGCTCGGCATCTGACCTTCGTCATGCTGAACTTGTTTCAGCATCCAAGGTCCCACCAGCGTACCGCCTGGGGAGAGTTGGACCCTGAAACAAGTTCAGGGTGAAGAAGTGCAGTGGAAGCGGTGAAGCGCTTACCGGAAGTTGTCCGCGTACGCCTGGAGCTTCAGCTTGCGCTCCGGCGCCGGCACCACATGGAAGGCCAGGCCTTCGCGCTCGGCATAGGCGGTGGCGGCTTCCAGCGTCTCGAAGCTCAGGCGCAGCTGGGTCGCGGTCGCGTCGCCGCCGGTCCAGCCGGTCAGCGGATCGGCCTTTTGCTGGCGGACCGGCTCGAACTCGAGGATCCAGCTGGTCGTGCGCGCACGGCCGGACTGCATGGCGTTCTTGGGCTTCTGAAAAATGCGAGCGGTCTTGGTCATGGTCATTTCCCTTAGCGCGGGCCGGCGGCCCTTGCATCTGCCTTTTTCGTCCTGAGCGTCGCCGATGCCGCGGCGGGATCCTCGGGCCAGGGATGGCGCGGATAGCGGCCACGCATCTCCTTGGCGACCGCGGCCCAGCTGCCTTTCCAGAAGCCCGGCAGGTCGCGCGTCGTCTGGATCGGCCGGCCGGCCGGAGAGGTGAGGCTCAGCACCAGCGGCGTGCCGTCGCCGAGCACCGGATGCGTGTCGAGCCCGTACAGCGCCTGCACCCGCACCTCCACCATCGGCCCGCCCTCGGCGGCATAGTCGATCGCATAGGTCGAGCCCTCGGGCGTCTCGAAGCGGGCGGGGGCAAGCCGGTCGAGCGCCTTCTGCCCGTCCCAGCCGAGCAGATTATTCAGCGCATTGGTCAGCCCCTCGACCGCATCCAGCCGCCGCTTGCCGCTGAGCAGGCCGGGCAGCCAGTTGTCCAGCTCGGCGAGCAGCCGCGCGTCGGACAGCGAATCATTGCCGGCATAGGCGGCGCGGGTGCGCAGCGCCTGGGCGGTGTCCGACCAGGGCAGCAGCGCCAGCCCATACTCGCGTACGCCTTCCAGCAGCGCCTTCTCGATCTCTGCCGGGCTTGCCGCCGAATCGGGCCCGCTCGACAGCCGGATCGCCCCGAGCCTGCGTTCGCGCAGCGCCTCGATCCGCCCGGTCCCGGGATCGAAGCGGACGCTGCGCCGCGTCTCGATCCGATCGGCAAACAGCGATTCGACTTCGGCCGGATCGATCGGCGCGGCGGAGAGGATGCGCGCGCCCGCCGCCATGCCCTGCGTCTCCGCCACCGCCAGCCATTCGGCGCGGGCGAGCGAGGAGGTCGGGTCGAGC
This sequence comes from Sphingomonas sp. NIBR02145, assembly GCF_027359115.1. Taxonomy (NCBI): domain Bacteria; kingdom Pseudomonadati; phylum Pseudomonadota; class Alphaproteobacteria; order Sphingomonadales; family Sphingomonadaceae; genus Sphingomonas; species Sphingomonas sp. NIBR02145. The sequence goes on from NZ_CP114791.1 coordinate 3,709,791, forward strand.
TTGAACCCGCGCCCACCGGCCGAAGCCCAGGTCTCGCCGCTCGCATCGCGCCGCTTGGCGATCCGATCGGGAAAGGCGAGGGCGACACAGGCGGCGGGATCGCCGATCCCGTCATCGCCCACCAGCTTCGCCCAGCGCTGCGCCAGCCGTCGGGCATTCTCCGCCCGCGGCCCGCGCTCGCTTCGCCAGCGGCGCAGGCGCAGCTCGAGATCGGCGTCATTGCCGCCCAGCCCGCGCTCGCCGAGCAGCACCGCGATCTGCGCCGCCGTCCCCGCCATGCCGCGCTCGGCGGCGCGGACCAGCATATGGCCGAGCCGGGGCGGCAGCGGCAGCCCGGCGATCGCCTTGCCATGGGCGGTCGGGCGGCCGGCTTCGTCGAGCGCTTCCAGCGTCCCAAGCCGCTTGCGCGCTTCGGAGACGGCAGCCTCGGGCGGCGGATCGAGCCAGTTCAGGTCGCGCGGATCGCTCACCCCCCAGAGTGCGCAATCGAGCACCAACGCCGAGAGATCGGCTTCCAGTATCTCGGGCGGATCGAAGCGCGGCAGGCCGGCGGTCGCCGCTTCTTCCCACAGCCGATAGGCGACACCCGGCCCCTGGCGCGCGGCGCGGCCGGCGCGCTGGGTGACCGATGCCTGGCTCGCCCGCTCGGTAACCAGCCGGGTCATCCCCGCCGCCCGATCATAGCGCGGCCGCCGCGCCAGCCCCGAATCGACCACCACCCGGATGCCGTCGAGCGTTAGCGAGGTCTCGGCGATCGAGGTGGCCAGCACGATCTTGCGGCGCCCCTGTGGATCGGGCGTGATCGCGGCGCGCTGGGCGCCCGGCTCAAGGCTGCCGTGCAACCTGTGCACCACCGTACCGGGCACTTCGCCGATCCGCTCCGCGGTCCGCTCGATCTCGGCGACGCCGGGCAGGAAGGCGAGCACGCCGCCTTCGGCCTCGCGCAGCGCGAGCCGACAAGCCGCCGCCATCGAATCCTCGATCCGCGCCTCCGCCGCGCGGCCGATATGGCGCAACTCCAGCGGCCAGCTCCGCCCCTCGCTCTCGACAACCGGCGCATCGCCCATCAATCCCGAGAAGCGCGTGCCGTCGAGCGTTGCCGACATCGCCACCAGCCGCAAATCGGGGCGCAGTGCCGCCTGTGCGTCGAGCGCCAGCGCCAGGCCGAAATCGCTGTCGAGGCTGCGCTCATGGACTTCGTCGAACAGCACGGCGGAAACCCCCGCCAGTTCGGGATCGGCCTGGATGCGATTGACGAAGATGCCCTCGGTCACGACCGTCACCCGCGTCGCGGCCGATCGCTTGCTGTCCATCCGCGTCGCGTAGCCGAAGGTCTGGCCGACATTCTCGCCCGCGAGCGCCGCCATCCGCTCGCCCGCCGCCCGCGCTGCGAGCCGGCGCGGGGAGAGCAGCAGCACTTCGCCGGTGCACCAGTCCTCGCCAATCAGCGCCGGCGCCACCGCCGTGGTCTTGCCCGCGCCCGGCGGGGCGACCAGCACGGCATTGCTCCCGCCACGCAGCGCGGCGAGCAGATCGGGCAATACGGCGTGGATCGGCAGCAAATCGTTCATGAGCGCTGCAACCATTTCCCCAAGCCGGTGTTACGCGCAAGCGAAGGAGGACCGGACATGGCGCGAACCCTGGCTCAATTTTCGATCACCGCCGATGGCGACGGCGATTACACGCTGCATCTCGAGGATGATGACGGCGAGACGCTGGAGTTCACCGCCAGCGAGGAGCAGCTCGACCTGATCGTCGAGGCGATCGAGGAAGTGCTCGATGCCGACGAGGACGATCTTCTGGACGACGACGAGGATGAAGACGAGGACGTCGAGGAATAGTCTTCGTCACCCCGGGCCGGGGTCCCGCTGCCGTGCCCTGGAATCAATACGCCCGGGCGACCGCGAACTCGACCGCTTCGACCATCGCATCCTTGGCGGTGCCATTGGCGAAGATGCCCAGCGAATCGATCGCGCGCTGGCCGTAATGGCGGGCGCGGGCGAGCGTATCGTCCACCGAGCGGCTCGCCTGCACCAGCTTGATCGCCTCGGCGAAGTCGGCATCCGAATTGCGGTGGCCCGCGATCGCATCCTTCCAGAAGGCGCGTGCCGCCTCGTCGCCGCGCGCATAGGCGAGGATCACCGGCAGGGTCATCTTGCCTTCGCGGAAGTCGTCGCCGGCGTCCTTGCCCATCGTGCCCGCGTCCGAGACATAGTCGATCGCGTCGTCGACCAGCTGGAAGGCGATGCCCAGGTTGCGGCCATAGGCGTCGAGCGCCAGCTCCTCGGCTTCCGAACGCTCGGCGACCACTGCGGCGATGCGGCAGGCGGCGGCGAACAAAGCGGCGGTCTTGGCGCCGATGATGTCGAGATAGCGTTCCTCGCCCAGGTCGAGCCGGCGCACCGCGGTGAGCTGGTTGACTTCGCCCTCGGCGATCACGGCACTGGCGTTGCTGAGGATGTGCAGCGCCTTCAGGCTCTCGCTCTCGACCATCAGCTCGAACGACTTGCTGAACAGGAAGTCGCCGACCAGCACGCTGGCCGGGTTGCCCCAGATGATGTTGGCGGTGCGGCGGCCACGGCGCAGGTCCGAGCTGTCGACGACATCGTCGTGCAGCAGCGTCGCGGTGTGGATGAACTCCACCGCGGCGGCGAGCCGGTGGTGGCGGGTGCCCGGATAGTTGAGCAGGCGCGCCGCCGCGAGCGTCAGCATCGGCCGCATCCGCTTGCCGCCGCCGGCGATCAGATGGCCGGCCAGCTCCGGAATCAGCGGGATCTCGGACTGCATGCGATCGAGGATCACTGCGTTCACGAGGTTCATGTCCTGGGCGACGAGCGCCATCATCGGATCGAGCGAGGGGGCGGGGCCGCCGCCAAGGCGATGGATGGTAGCGCTCATGGGCCAAGCCTCTGGCGGGTGCGGCGCACAAAGGCAAGACTTGCGTGACCTTACGTCCTGCGCAAAGAGGATGGCGATGTCCGACGAGACCCTCAACCGCTACCGCCAGAGCATCGACAATATCGATGCCGCGCTCGTGTTCCTGCTCGCCGAGCGCTTCAAGGTCACCCAGGCGGTGGGGCGCTACAAGGCGGAATCGGGCCTGCCGCCCGCCGATCCCGGCCGCGAGGACCGCCAGATCGCCCGGCTGCGCGAGCTCGCCAAGACGGCGGACCTCGATCCGGAATTCTCCGAGAAGTTCCTGCGCTTCATCATCGACGAAGTGATCCGCCACCACGAGCAGCTCCGGGACGAGAAATGAGGCGGGCCGCCGCGCTCCTGCTGCCGGCGCTGGTGCTGGCGGGCTGCGGCGGCAACCAGGCGCAGAAGCCGGCGCCGTCTCCCTCGGCGAGCGCCAGCCCCACGCCCGCGCTCGATCCCGCCGCGCGGCTTGCGGCCGCGGTCAAGGCGTCCTTCCCCGAAGGCGTCAACCAGGGCCCGGTCACCTTCGACGATAGCAAGCTGGTCGATACTGGCTTCGGCCCGGTGCTGGTCAGCCACGGCCATGTCCGCGATCCCGCGCATGTCGATGCCGGCACGATCGCGGTCCATTATCTCGATGCGGACGGCACCGGCTTCAAGGTGCGCAAGGCCTATCCCAAGGCGGCGGAGAGCGGCAGCTTCGGCGACCTCGCCGAATGGTCGGTCAGCGACAAGTTCCTCGACCGGCCGGTGGTCTATGTCGAGGGCGGCGGCACCTGGCAGGGATACACGTGCAGCTTCACCACGCTCGTCGCGCTCAACCCGGAGGGGCCGAAGGAAGTGGCCTCCTTCCAGTCCGTCTATGACAATGGCGGCGCGGTCGAGGACAATGCCCAGTCGGTCCGGGGCAAGATCGGGGCGATCCGAAAGGGTATCGATTTCACCGTGAAGTTCGAGGGAACCCGATCCTTCGCCGAGCGATACGTCTGGAGAGATGGCAAGTACCAGCGCGAAGGCGGGGAAAGCCAGGTTCCATCCTGTTGAGGGGGTAGAGACGTGGCGGCGGACGATGATTTCCTGATCTTCCGCCCCGACGATGTCGACCTGTCCCGCTCCCCGCTGCGCAAGGGCGTGGCCGAGCCGACCCATGTCCTCGGCGCCTTCAATCCCGGCTTCGCGCGCCTGCCCAACGGTAACCTGCTGCTGATGGTCCGCGTGGCGGAAGCGCTGCGCGATCCGGTCGATGGCGAGCATGCCCGGGCGGTGCGCTGGACGCCTTCGGGCTATGTCCTCGATCGCCACGCCGTGGCGGGCATCCAGATGGACGACCCGCGCCAGTTCGCGCTCAAGGACCGCAACCCGCGCCTGCTCGGCCTCACCTCGCTCTCCTGGCTGCTTCCCGTCGAGCTGAGCAAGGACGCGAGCAAGATCGTGAAGATCCATTACGACAAGGCGATCGAGCCCTCGGCGTCGTTCCTCGACTACGGCGTCGAGGATGCCCGGATCAGCCTGGTCGGCGGCAGCTGGTGGATGACCGTGTGCGGCGTCTCCGCCGAGCGCCACTGCACCGCGATGTACCACTCGGTGAACGGGCTCGACTACAAGCTGCTCGGCGTGGTGCTCGATCACCAGAACAAGGACATGATCCTGTTCGAGGGCAAGCCAGGCGGCAAGTACATGGCGCTCACCCGCCCGCTTGGCGAAGTCTATTTCGCCTATCCAGAGGACTCCCCCTGGCTCGGCGGCCCCTCGATCAACATGGCGCAGTCGCCCGATGGCCTGCATTGGAAGCCGCTCGACACGCCCGGCATCCGCGCGCGCAAGGGGACCAGCTCCACCCAGCGGATCGGCGGGGGCAGCCAGCCGGTGCTCACGCCGCAGGGCTGGATGCTGATCTATCACGGCGTCGAGAAGCAGGGCGCGGTCGGCGTCTATCGCAGCTTCTGGGCGCTGCTCGACAAGGACGATCCCTCGCGCATCCTCCGCCTCGAGGACGAGACCCCGCTGATCGAGGCCAACCCGGCACTCACCGATCCGATCGCGCACCAGCTCTATCTGCCTACCCCCGTGGTGTTCACCACCGGCGTGGCCGACGCCGGCGACCATTATATCGCGGCCAGCGGCGAGGCCGATCTCGCCTGCCGCATCACCCGCATTGCGAAGGAGCGGTTCCAGTGAGCGAATGGTGGAAATCCGCCGTCATCTACCAGATCTATCCGCGCTCCTTCCAGGATACGAACGGCGACGGCATCGGCGACCTGAAGGGCATCGAGCGCCGCCTCGACGACCTCAAGGCGCTGGGGATCGACGCGATCTGGATCTCCCCGATCTTCCCCTCGCCGATGGCCGATTTCGGCTATGACGTCGCCGACTATTGCGGGATCGACCCGCGCTTCGGCACCCTGGCGGACTTCGACGCGCTGCTCGCCGCCGCGCACGCACGCGGCATCCGCCTGCTGCTCGATCTCGTCCCCAACCACACCTCGGACCAGCACCCCTGGTTCCAGGAAAGCCGATCGGCCCAGGACGATCCCCGGCGCGACTGGTATATCTGGCGCGATGCCAGGCCCGACGGCTCGCCGCCCAACAACTGGATCAGCGATTTCGGCGGCTCGGCCTGGGAGTGGGACGAAGCCACCAGCCAATATTATTACCACGCCTTCCTCAAGGAGCAGCCCGACCTCAACTGGCGCAACCCGGCGGTGCGCTCGGCTATGCTGGACGTGCTGCGCTTCTGGTTCGAGCGCGGCGTCGACGGCTTCCGCATCGATGTGCTGTGGCACATGGTCAAGCATGTCGACCTGCCCGACAATCCGGTGAACCTGGACTGGGCGCCCGGCCAGGCCGATTACACCCGCGTCCACCAGCTCCATTCGACCGACCAGCCCGAAGTCCATGGCATCGCCGGCGAGATGCGCGCGATCGCCGACGAATATGGCGCCCGCGTCCTGATCGGCGAGATCTACCTGCCGGTGCCGAAACTGGTCGGCTATTACGGCACGCCCGAGCAGCCCGGCGTGCACCTCCCCTTCAACTTCCAGCTGATCGGCGCCGAGTGGAACGCGCCCGGCCTGGCGAAGATGATCGCCGACTATGAAGCCGCGCTCCCGGCGGAGGGCTGGCCCAACTGGGTGCTCGGCAATCACGACCGCCCGCGCATCGCCACCCGCGTCGGCGCGGAGCAGGCCCGCGTCGCGATGATGCTGCTCCTCACCCTGCGTGGCACGCCCACGCTTTATTATGGCGACGAGATCGGCATGGAGGATGGCGAAATCCCCGCGCACCTGGTTCAGGACCCGCGCGAGATCCGCGATCCCGGCATCGGGCTCGGCCGCGATCCGGTGCGCACGCCGATGGCCTGGGACGCGACCACGAACGCCGGCTTCAGCCCCGCCGACCCCTGGCTGCCGCTCCACCCCGACTGGATCGCCCGCAACGTCGAGGCGCAGCGCGGCGACCCCGCCTCGCTATGGCGCCTGACCCAGAAGCTCCTCTTCCTTCGCCACGAACACCGCGCACTCGCGCTCGGCGACTACCACCCGGTCGATGCCGGCGGCGACCTGCTCGCCTTCGAGCGGCGCTACGCGCATGACCGGCTGCTGGTCGTGCTCAACCTCGGCGACACGCCCCAGGGCTTCGCCATCCCCGAATGGGCCGAGGACTTCACCGTGCTCGCCTCCGCGCGCGGCGGCCACGACCCCGCGCTGCTCTCCCCGAACGAAGGCTATATCCTGGGATGAAGATCGCGATGCTGGCGCCGATCGCGTGGCGCACGCCGCCGCGCCATTACGGCCCCTGGGAACTGGTGACGAGCCTGCTGACCGAGGCTTTGGTCGCGCGCGGGATCGACGTGACCCTGTTCGCCACCCGGGACTCGATCACCGCCGGCACGCTCGATGGCGTGGTGCCGATGGGCTATGAGGAGAGCCCCGACATCGACGCCAAGGTCTGGGAGTACGCGCATCAGTCGCACCTCTTCGCCCAGGCGGACAAGTTCGACCTGATCCACAACCAGGCCGATTTCCCGGCCCATGCCTATGCTCCGCTGATCGACACGCCGATGGTGACGACGATCCACGGCTTCTCCTCGGATCGCATCCTGCCGATGTACAAGCCGTTCGAGGACCGCGTGCACTTTGTCGCGATCAGCAACGCCGATCGCCACCCGGCCTTGCGCTACGCCGACACCATCCACCACGGCATCCGGCTGGAGGAATTCCCCTTCGAGCCCGAGGGTGGCGAGGACCTGCTGTTCTTCGGCCGCATGCACCCGGACAAGGGCGCCGCCGAAGCGATCCAGCTCGCCCGCGCCACCGGGCGGCGGCTGAACCTCTACGGCATCATCCAGGACCAGGGCTATTTCGACCGCGAAGTCTCGCCTTTCCTCGACGAGCGCATCGCCTATCACGGCCCCGTCGGCGGCGCGGAGCGCCTCCGCGCGCTCGGCAAGGCGCAGGCGCTGTTGCACCTGATCAACTTCGACGAGCCCTTCGGCCTGTCGGTGATCGAGGCGATGGCGTGCGGCACGCCGGTAATCGCGATCAATCGCGGCAGCATGCCCGAGCTGATCGTCGATGGTGAGACGGGCTTCCTGGTCGATTCGGTAGGCGAGGCGATCGCCGCGTTGGGGCAGGTGGAGGGCATCGACCGCACCGCCTGCCGCGCGCGGGTGGCGGCGCATTTCTCGGTCGAGGCGATGGCGGAGAACTATATCCGGCTCTACCGCCGCATCCTGGGCGCCTGACACTCCTCCCCCGGAGGGGGAGGATTTAAGTGTCACCCAAAAGCCGGCTGGTACGCATAAAGCCCCGGCGTCCCGCCCGTCATCACGAACAGCACATCGCCGGTCAGTGACCCCCCGGCCAACCCCGCCAGCACGCCCGCAAACGCCTTGCCGCTATAGACCGGGTCGATCAGCAGCCCTTCCTGCCGCGCCATCAGCCGCACCGCCGCCAGCATCGCCTCGGTCGGGATGCCATAGGCTTCGCCCCGCTGCGAACCGTCGATCCGGAGATGCTCCGCCTCCAGCGCCGCCCGCCCGAGCAGCGCCCGCGTCTCGTTGGCCAGCGCCAGCGTGCCGCGCTCCGCCTCCGCCAGCTCGGCCAGCACGGTGAACGACAACACGCGCCGCGGATCGTCGATCCCGGCGGCAAGCCCGGCATGCGTGCCGTGGCTGCCATTGGCCACGATCACCGTGCTGAACCGCAGTCCCAGTTCGCTTTCCTGCGCCCCGATCTCCGCCGCGCAACGTGCATAGCCGAGCGCGCCCACCGGCGAGGAGCCGCCCGATCCGACCACATAGACCTTGCGCCCCTCCGCCCGCAGTATCTCGGCCCGCGCCTGCGCGGCCGCCAGCGAATCGCTCCCACGCGGCAAATGATGCACCACCGCGCCGAACAGCCCGTCGAGCAGCTGGTTGCCGTTGTGGAGATAGGCGGGGTCCTCGCGCGGCACCGTGTCGGTCAGCATCAGCTCGGCCTTGAGGCCCATCCGCGCCGCCGCCGCCGCGCTCAGCCGGGCATGGTTGGATTGCCGCGCGCCGGTGGTGATGAAGGTGTCGCAATCCTCGGCGATCGCGGCGCCCAGCAGATATTCCAGCTTGCGCAGCTTGTTGCCGCCGCCGCCCAGCCCCATCAAATCGTCGCGCTTCACGAACAGCCGCGCACCCTTCAGCCCCAGCGCATTCTCCACCCGCTCCAGCCGCTGGATCGGAGTCGGCGCGTCGAACAGGGCAATGCGGGGAAAGGCGTCGAGGTTCATCGGAAGGGCACCAGCAAAGAAGGGTGCGCTTTCATACCCTCCATCGTCATCCCGGCGAAAGCCGGGATCTCATGCCGTAGCGCAGGGAAGGTGCCGCACGGGACCCCGGCTTTCGCCGGGGTGACGGAGGGGGCTACAGCGCCGGCTTGCACCCGCGCGTCTGATACACGCCGCGCAGGAAGCCGCGCCGGGCAAAGCCGGCATCGACCGCCGCATTGAGCTCGCGTTGCGCCGAAGCCGCGCCGCTCACTTCGCGGACCAGCCCGCGGAACGGCACGATCAGCCCGGCCACGGTGTCGCCGGTCACCTTCACCTTGCGGCTCTTCTTGCGATTGACGCCCTGGACGAAATCGGGTCCCAGCGCCTCGCCGAGATCATCGAACGCGTCGGCGATCTGTGTGCATTTCGACAGGCCGGACAGGCTGTAGGGCGCGGCCGCCGCTTTCTGGAGAACCGGCGGAATCTTCGTCTTCACCGCGCCGACATCCTTGGCCGGCTGCTCGGCAATGTCGCCGGCGCGCTCCGCGGTGCTCTGCTGCTTGTCCTGGGCAAAAGCGGGACTGGTCGCCAGCATCGCCGTGGCAAGGCCGATCCAAAGGCTCGATCGCATGCACTTCCTCCTGTTGCCGCCCCGGTATCGAGATAGGGAGCGGCTATGCCTGCGCCAACCAGAAGGATTGGCCGGCATGCGAACTATACTGCCGTCATCCCCGCCTTCGCGCGGATGACGAGAGAGACTATGCGTACTGAAGCCACCCAGCAAAACCCGCCGCTCAGGCGATCTCCCAGATCAGCAGCCCGACGAGTATCGCGATCACGGCCATCGCGATCAGGCAGCCGGCGGCGCCAAATCGCTTCTCGATGATCCAGGCGCTGCCCTCGACACACGCCTGCAGCACGATCTCGAACAGGCCCTCGAACAGGAAGCTCATTCCGCCGCCAACAGGCTCTCCGCCCCGCCCAGGTCCACCGACACCAGCCGGCTGACCCCGCGCTCGACCATGGTCACGCCGAACAGCCGGTGCATGCGGCTCATCGTCGCCGCATTATGGGTGACGATCAGGTAGCGCGTCGCGGTCTCCTCGGTCATCTTCTCGAGCAGGTCGCAGAATCGATCGATATTGGCGTCGTCGAGCGGCGCATCGACTTCGTCGAGCACGCAGATCGGCGCCGGATTGGTCAGGAACAGCGCGAAGATCAGCGCGACGGCCGTGAGCGCCTGCTCGCCGCCCGAAAGCAGGGTCAGCGACTGGAGCTTCTTGCCCGGCGGCTGCGCCATGATCTCGAGTCCGGCCTCCAGCGGATCGTCCGAATCGATCAGTTCGAGATGTGCCGCGCCGCCGTTGAACAGCGTCGAGAACAGCCGGCGGAAATGCTGGTCGACCGCTTCGAACGCGGCGAGCAGCCGTTGCCGGCCTTCGCGATTCAAGGTCCCGATCGATCCGCGCAGCTGGTTGACCGCCTGGTGCAGCTCATCGCGCTCGGCGGCGTTGCTGGTGAAGGCGGCTTCCAGCTCGGCGAGCTCGGTCTCGGCGACCAGATTGACCGGCCCGATCCGTTCGCGCTCGGCGTTGAGTTTCTCATGGCCGGTCGATTCCTCCTCGGGCGTGCGCACCGTGGCTTCGTCGAATCCGGCCTTTTGCGGCAGGAGCGGCGGCGGGCATTCGAATCGCTCCCCCGAAATCCGCCCCATCTCGATGCGGCGCATCTCCTGGTTCTCGGCACGCGCGACCGCGCCGGCGCGCTGCTCGCGAGCCTGGGCCAGCACTTCATTGGCGCCGCGCACCGCGCCTTCGGTCTCGCGCACCGCGATCTCGGCGTCGCGCTCGGCGGCCTGGGCGGCGGCGCTCTCGATCCGTGCCTTCTCGGTCGCCGCTTCGGCCTCGGCGAGCTGCGCCTCCAGCGCGGCGGGCTTGCCGGCGAGTGCTTCGCTTTCCTCGGCGAGCTGGAGCGCGCGCTTGTCCATCTCGTTGGCGCGCCGTGCCGCATCGCCGGCGCGCGACTTCCAGCTCTTCGCCTCGGCACCGGCCGCGGCATGGCGTTCGCGCGATGCCGAGATCTCGCGCTCCAGCGTGCCGCGCTCGGCCCGCGCGCTGGCGGAAGCGGCGCGCTTGCCCTCGGCATCGCTCGACAGCGCCTGCACCCGGGCACGCGTCTCGGTGCCGTCGGGGAGCGCCGCCTTGGCTGCCTCGGCGCGGTTCAGCTCGGTCGCGGCTTCGTCCTGCTCGGCGGCGACGCGGCGGATGCGCGTGTCGAGATCAGCGCGCTGCGAATCTAGCCGCTCCAGCTGCGCGGTGGCACGGTCCTCGGCGCGCCCCGCCTCGCGGCCCGCATTGTCGGCATGCTCCAGCACCCGCCGGCAATCCGCCGCCGCGCGCCGCGCCTCGGCGATATTCTCCTCGATCCGGGTGAGCTCGGCATCGGCGCTCTCGACCGCGCGCACCGCCGCCGGCCGCGCCTTCTCGATCGCGGCGAGCCGGTTGACCCGCACCAGACGCTCGGCCGCCGCGGCGCCCCCGGACTTGGCGACATAGCCGTCCCAGCGCCGCAGCACGCCCGCCAGCGTCACCAAACGCTGACCGACGGCAAGCGGCTGGCCCTTGTCCTCCTCGGCAACCAGCACCTGCGCCAGCCGCCGCGACAATCCTGCCGGCGCCTGGACATGCTGGCCGAGCGGCGTGGTGCCCGAAGGCGCGCCGGGATCCCCGGCCTGGGGCTCGGCACCGGCCCAATAGCGCTCGGCGCTGGTATCCAGACCGGCTTCGAGATCGTCGCCCAGAGCCGCCGCGAGCGCGCGCTCATAGCCGGCATCGACCTTGAGCTTGTCGAGCAGCCGGTCTTTGTCCGAAGGCCGGGTCGCCTTGGCGAGCGCGGCGGCTTCGCTGTCGAGCTGGGCGAGCTCGGCATGCGCGCCGGCGCGCTTGGCCTGGGCATGGTTGCGCGACTCGATCGCGCTGCGCTCCTCGGCATCGGCGCGGGCGAGGCCGGTGCGGGCGCTCTCCGCCTGACGGATCGCCTGCGCCCGGGCCTCGGCGGCGCGTGCCTTCTCGGCCTGGAGGGGCTCGGGATCGGGCAGCGCCTTCAGTTCCGCGTCGATCCGCGCTCGGTCACGCTCCGAGCGCTCGACCCGCGTCCGCGCCGCCACCAGAGCGGCCTCCGCGACGCGTGCCTCGGCCGCTTCGCTCGCCTGCGCCGCCAGCGCCTGGGCCAGCGCGACCTCGGCATCACGCGCCGCGCGCTCGGCATCGGCCAGCGCCGCATCAAGGTTCGGCATCCGCGCCGTCGCCTCGGCGATCCGCTTGTCGAGTGCCTTCAGTTCCTCGTCGAGCCGGGCCAGCGCCTCGGCGGCATCCCTGGCGAGCGCGCCTTCGCGGCCGCGATCCTCCTCCAGTCGGCGCACCGAATCCTGCACCTCGGCGATCCGCCGCTCGACCGCCGCCTTGTCCGATCGCAGCGTCGCGAGCCCGTGCATCGCCTCGGTCGCCTTGTCGCGCACGGCCAGCGCCTCGGCGCGCAGCGTGGCGAGCTTCTCCGCCGCCTCCAGTTGCACCGCCACCGCCGAATCATGCGCCTTGGTCCGCTCGGCGACCAGCGCCTCGGCCGCGGTCGCTTCCTTCTTGGCCGCGTCCGCCGCGCTCGCCGCGTCGCGCCAGCGGGCGAAGATCATCCGCGCCTCTGCAACACGGATCCGGTCGGAGAGCTCGCGGTAGCGCTCGGCCTGGCGCGCCTGGCGCTTCAATTGCGCGGCGCGCGTCTCCTGGTCGCCGATGACCTCGTCGAGCCGGGTGAGGTTCGCCTCGGTCGCGCGCAGCCGCTGCTCGGCGTCCTTGCGGCGCACATGCAGGCCGGCGATGCCCGCGGCTTCTTCCAGCATCGCGCGGCGCTCGCCCGGCTTGGCCTGAATGATCGCGCCGATCCGCCCCTGGCTGACCAGCGCCGGCGAATGCGCGCCCGTCGCCGAATCGGCGAACAGCAGCGCCACGTCCTTGGCGCGCACGTCGCGCCCGTTGATCCGGTAGGCCGAGCCCGCGCCGCGCTCGATCCGGCGGACGACTTCCAGCTCGTCATCGCTGCCGACCTGGTCGGCCTGGATGGTAACCTCGGCGAAGTCGCGCGAGGGGCGGGTGGCGGTGCCGGCGAAGATCACGTCTTCCATGCCGGCGCCGCGCATCGACTTGGCGCTGGTCTCGCCCATCACCCAGCGCAAGGCTTCGAGCAGGTTGGACTTGCCGCAGCCATTGGGGCCGACGATCCCCGTCAGCCCCGGCTCGATGCGCAGATCGGCCGGGTCGACGAAGCTCTTGAAGCCTGTCAGCCGCAGCCGCTTGATCTGCACGGCGTCCCCCGCCCCCTAGGCGTCAGCGCGCGCCGGCTGCCTTGAGCAGCGGCTCGAGCTGCTCCCAGCTGCCGGCCTCGACCTTCTTGCCGTTGATGAAGAAGCTCGGGGTGCCGTTCACGCCATAGACGGTCGCGCCGTCGGCATTGACCTTGGCGATCTCGTCGATCTTCTTCTGGTCGCCCAGGCACTGGCGCGCCTTGGCTTCGGGCACGCCGTACTGCTTCATGAAGTCGATCATGCCGAGCTGCTCGGCAAAGGCGACCGCGGCCTGGGGCGGCGGCATCTGCTGGAGCTGCTGGATCAGCTGCGGCTGGGTCTTCACCAGCTGCTCGGTGCGGGTCAGGAACGTGTCCTGGTTCTCGAAGAACTTGTCGAGCACCGGGAAGAAGCTCTCGTCGGGCACGCACTGGTTGAGCAAAGCCGCGGCGAGATCGGGTGCGCCGTGGATCAGGAAGTCGCGGAATTCCCAGCTGACCTTGCCGGTGGCGATATAGTTCTTGCGCAGCGGCTCGGGCGCGGTGCGGCCGAACAGCCCGCAATAGGGGCAGTTGCGCGAGCCATATTCGACCAGCTTGATCGGCGCGTCGGGATTGCCCTGGCGATAGCCGCCATCGGTGGTCTTCACGATCACGTCGGTCCAGGCCTTGCCCGCCGGCGCGGTCACCGCCTTCACCGGGGCCGAAGCGGTGACGTTGCCCTCGCCGCCGCCGCCGCAGGCCGCGAGCAGGCCGGCCAGCGCCAGCACCGGGATCAGGGCGAATTTGATACGCATAGCTCTGCTTTCTCCAGGGTATTCGATACGATCAGGCGCCATTGGCCCACAGCTCGGGCAGCAATCTGTCCCAGGTGAAGGCGCGCAGCTTGCGCCCATTGATGATGAAACTGGGGGTGCTGTCCACCTGATAGACGTTGACCGCGTCCGCATTGGTCTTGGCGATCCGCCCGATCAGCTTCGGATCGGCCAGGCACTGGCGCGTCCTGGCCTCGGGCAACCCTTGAGTCTTCATGAAGGCGATCAGCCCCATCGCCTCGGCGAATCTGGTCGCCATCTGGCCCGGCGGCAGCTTCTGCCATGCCTCGACCTGCTTGGGCTGGCCGTCGACCAGCTTGTGCAGCCGGTCGTCGAACAGCTTCTGGTTGGCGTAGATCGCGTCGAGCACCGGGAAGAAGCGCGCGGTCGGCACGCACTGGTTGACCAGCGCCATCGCCAGGTCGGGCGCGCCGTGGATCAGGTAATCGCGATATTCATAGCTCACCTTGCCGGTGGCGATGAAGTCGCTGCGCAGCGGCGGCACGCCGTCGGCGGCGAAGCGCCCGCAGGTCGGGCACCCGCGCGAGCCATATTCGACCAGCTTCACCGGCGCATTCGGATTGCCCTGGCGGAAGCCGCCCTCCGGCGTGATCGCGACGGTCGCGGTCCAGTTCGGCGCGGCGGCCGGGCGGGCGGCGGGCCTGGCTGCGGGCTTCGCCGCCGGCTTGCGCGCCTGTTGCGCCGAAGCGCCGCCGGCCAGGGCACCGCCAACCAGGGCAAGCGCAACCGCGCCGGCAGTCATCATCACGATACGCATCAGTCGATCCGGCCGATCTTGGGCTTCTCGTCGCTCGCGGCGACACCGGCGGCCAGTGCCTCGAGCACGGCCTTGAGTTCAGGGTCGGCGATCCCGCGCAGGCTCTCGCCCATCGCTTCGCTCAGCGGCTTGAGGCTGGGCGGCGGCGCGGCCTTGGCCGGCGCCTTCACCTGCCCGTGGCGGATCGCGATCTTCGCCACCGCCGGATAGCCGAAGAAGCGGTTCACCCGGTCCATGATCTCGGGCGCGACATGCTGCATCGTCGGCGCGAAGGCGCCCGAGACGATCAGGCTCAGCACGCCCTGCTCGCGCTTGCCCTGGGGGAACTTGATCGATTCGGGGATCGAGACCCGGGCATAGCGCTCGCCGACGATCTCGCCCCAGCGGCTGACGATCGAATGCTGGATGAAGCCGAACTTGCGGAAGCTGGCCGCGCCGACATCGGGCAGCAGCTCGGAGACCGAGCGGGCGCGCAGCGCGCGCTGCGGCTCGGGCTTGGGCTGGCGGGTCGTGGCGCGGGGGGGCTTCGTCATTTCCACCAACCCATGCCATAGGGCCCTGTGCCCGACAACGCCCCCCGTACAATCGTTCCCCTCGCAATCGCCCCCGCGCTGCTCCATTGGTACGACCATAACGCCCGCGACCTGCCCTGGCGCGCGCGGCCCGGCGCCAATGCGCCCGATCCCTATCGCGTCTGGCTGTCCGAAGTGATGCTCCAGCAGACCCAGGTCGCCAGCGTCATCCCCTATTTCGACAAGTTCACGCGAACCTGGCCGACGGTGGAGGCGCTCGCCGCCTCGCCGGATGCCGACCTGATGGCCGCCTGGGCGGGCCTCGGCTATTATGCCCGCGCCCGCAACCTGCTCGCCTGCGCCCGCGAAGTGGCGCGGCGCGGGGCGTTCCCGGACACCGAAGCCGGCCTGCGCGAACTCCCCGGCGTCGGCGGCTATACCGCCGCCGCGATCGCCGCGATCGCCTTTGGCCGGCGCGCGGTGGTGGTCGACGCCAATGTCGAGCGCGTCGTCTCGCGGCTGTTCGCTCTCGAGGAAGCGCTGCCCGGCGCCAAGGCCCGGATCTACGCGCTTACCGACACGATCACCCCGGAGCTGCGCTCGGGCGATTTCGCCCAGGCGATGATGGACCTGGGCAGCGGCATCTGCACCGCGCGCGCGCCCAAATGCCTGCTCTGCCCGTTGCGCGCGCATTGCGCCGGCTTCGCGGGCGGCACGCCGGAACGCTTCCCCATCAAAAGCGCGAAACCGCCCAAGCCCCAGCGCCACGGCACGATGTTCTGGCTCGAGCGCGATGGCCGGGTGCTGCTCGTCCGCCGTCCGGACAAGGGCCTGCTGGGGGGCATGCGCGCGCTGCCCACCGGTTCCTGGACCGACTCGCCGCCCGGCCTGGAAGGCGCCCCCATTGCCGCCGGATGGCAGCTGCTCGACGAGCAGGTCAGCCACGGCTTCACCCATTTCAACCTCGACGTCGCTCTTGCGGCTGCAACAATCGCAGCGCATGCAGGCGCCGCCGTGGAAGGCGAGTGGTGGCCGGTCGCCGATCTCGAATCGGCAGGCCTGCCCACCGTATTCGCCAAGGCGGCACGGACATTCAGGAGACGGCTATGCGCGCAGTGATCGGTTTCGGCATCGGGATGGCGGCACTGGCCGCGCCCGCCTTCGCGCAGACGGCGCCCACGCCGCCCGCACCGGCCAAGGTCACTGCCGAGACCGCGCTCGCCCAACGCTATGTCGCCGAAGGCAAGGTGCCCGGCATCGTCATCGTCACCGGCCGCGGGCAGGGCGAAGTCACGGTGGTCACCAATGGCCGGGTCGCCAATGAAGCCACCGCGCACAAGGCCGATATCGACAGCCTGTGGCGCGTCTATTCGATGACCAAGCCGATCACCGGCATCGCCGCGATGATCCTGGTCGAGGAAGGCAAGCTCAAGCTCGACCAGCCGATCAGCGACTTCATCCCGGCGTTCAAGGACATGAAGGTGCTGGTCGATCCGTCCAAGGACCTGACCACCCGCCCGGCGACGAAACCGATCACCGTGCGCAACCTGCTCACCCACACCGCCGGCCTCGGCTACAACATCATCACCAAGGGACCGCTGCTCGACGAGTATAACAAGCTCGGCATCAATCCGGCCCAGGTGAACGTGCCGATGGAAGCGCAGATGGCGCCGGCCCGGCCCGACACGCTCGAGGAATTCGCCAACCGCACGGCCTCGCTGCCGCTGATCGCCGAGCCGGGTGCCAAGTGGAGCTATTCGATCGGCCTCGATATCCTCGGCCGGGTGATCGAAGTCGCCGGCGGCATGCCGTTCGATCAGTTCGTCAACACGCGCATCTTCAAGCCGCTCAAGATGAAGCAGAGCTACTGGACAGTGCCGGCGGGCAAGGTCGGCAATTTCGCCAGCAACTATGTGTTCATGGGCAGCCAGCGCATTGATGCCGATCCGGCGGCCAGCTCGATCTATCTCAAGAAGCCCGAATTCCCCTATGGCGGCGCTGGGCTGGTGATGTCGGCGCGCGACTATGATCGCTTCCTCCACATGCTGCTGAACGGCGGCGCGCTGGACGGTGCCCGCATCCTCAAGCCCGAGACGGTGGCGCTCGCCATGTCGGACCTGCTGCCGGCGGGCACCGACACCTCGGCACTCAATGACATGACCAGCGATACCGGCGCCCGGCTCGGCTTCGGCGCGGGCGGCTCGGTCTATCTCGCCGATGCGCCGGGCGGCCCGGGCAAGGGCACGTTCGGCTGGGGTGGTGCCGCCGGCACGATCGCCTGGGTCGATCCGGTCCACAAGCTGCGCGCCGTCGCGATGATCAACCTGTTCGGCGACACCGAGCTCAAGCGCGCGGTCTCCAAGGCTGTGTACGCCGATCTCGCCAAGTGAATCGGAGCAAATGACGCTTACCCCAGGTTTCACCGGCGGCACGCTCGATCGTGCCGACCGGGTTCGCCACGATCCCGAGCTGCTCGCCACCGCGCTGGCCGATCCGCGCGCGCGCCTGCTGGTGCTCGACGGGCTCGACCCGGTGCTGGATGAAGACGGCCACCTGACCTGGACCAGCTTGGCCGAAGCGCAGGGCGAGCTGCTGTTCCTCGGCTTCGAGGCGGGCGAGCCGCGCTTCGTCTCGACCTTGCCGGAGGGGATGCCGGTGCCGATGGGCCGCTCGCCGGCGCTGTTCGCGATGCTCGATCGCTTCGCGCCGGCCGATGCCGCCAATTACGCGTCGGCGCGCGGGCTGGTCTTCTGGCATGGCCGCAACCGCTTCTGCGGAAATTGCGGAACGCACACTTCGGTGTCGCATGCCGGCTGGGGGCGGAGCTGCCCCCATTGCGGCGCCGAGCATTTCCCCCGGGTCGAGCCGGTGGTCATCATGCTCGCCGAGCGCGGCGACATGGCGCTGCTCGGCCGCCAGCCGAGCTGGCCGCCGGGCCGCTACTCGGCGCTCGCGGGCTTCCTCGAAGTCGGCGAATCGATCGACGAGGCGGTGCGGCGCGAGACCTGCGAGGAATCGGGCATCCGCATCGGCGCGGTCCGCTATGTCGCCAGCCAGCCCTGGCCCTTCCCGGCCTCGCTGATGGTCGCCTGTATCGGCGAAGCGCTCAACGACGACATCCGGATCGACGTGCACGAACTGGAGCATGCGGACTGGTTCAGTCGCGAAGATGTGCGCAGGGCGCTCGCCCGCGATCCGGAGGCCCCGTTCGTGGCACCGCCGCCCTATGCCATTGCGCACACCCTGCTCACCGCGTGGGTGGAGGGGGGCTAGCGCACAGAACCGTCTGGTTCAGCGCCTTTAGCTGCCCCCCGGCGAAGGGCGGGGCCCAGGGTTTCTCCGCCGAATCGCGCTGTTACCCAGCCCGTCATCCCCGCGAAGGCGGGGATCCATCCACTACTGAAGGCGGTAATGGATTCCCGCCTTCGCGGTAATGACGGGGGAAGGTGTAACTCTGCTCCTGAAGGGGGCTGAAACCGCCCGCCTAGTCCTCTTCCACCGGCTGCGTCGTCCAGCTGGCGTGCAGCGTCGGCACGGTCAGGTAGAGCACGAACAGCATATAGGCGAAATTGGCCAGCTGCCCCATCAGCGTCTCACGGCTCCAATTGCCGAGCAGGGTGAGCCCGAGCAGCAGCCAGATGCCCAGAAAGGCTGCGAAGGTCACCGTGGCGAAGCCGATCAGGAAGGCGCGCTGGCGCACCTGGCGGTCGAATTCGTCGACGAGCTTCGCCGCTCCCCAGGGCTTGATCGGCCCGAAGATCGGCAGGAACACGCCCAGCGCGAATCCGGCCGAGACCAGGCCATAGCCGATAGGGAACGCATCGGGCCGGGCGAGCCCCAGTCCCCAGCCACCAAGGGCAAGAGCCAGTGCAAACATCGGGATCCAGCGGAGATGGCGGCGTCTCACTTCCTGCCGGGCCAGCGCGGGGATTCCGGTGCGGTCGGCCGCGGCGTCGAGCCGGGCGAACAGGCGTTCGTTGAAACGGGACATGGCGGTCTCCGGCATCATTCGGCCGCGCGGCGCAGCGCGCTCGCGACCGATTCGAAGGGGGCGAACGAGAAGACGAGTTCCACCGGAACCTCGAAAACCTGGGCGATCTTCATGCCCAGCTCCAGGCTGGGGCTATAGTCGCCGCGCTCGAGATAGCCGATCGTCTGGGGGTTCACCCCGGCCGCCTCGGCCAGTTCGCGCCGGCTCATCCCGCGTTCGGTGCGGAACAGGGCAATACGGTTGTGTATCTGCGGCAATATGGCGACTCACACGACGATATGTTGTCTATGCACAACGATTCGTCGCGTGAGTCAAGCAAGCGCCGCCGGCCGGCGAAAAAAACCGGCTATGGCGCAACCTTTGTTACTTTCAGCGTCTGGTCAGGCGCGTTCGCGCGCCTGGGGGTAGGTGCCGAGCACGCGCATCCACTTGGTGTGGAACTTGAGCTCCTCCAGCGCCCGCGCCACCGGCGCCTCGTCGGGGCTGCCGACGATGTCGGTGTAGAACTCGGTCGCCGCGAAGCTGCCGCCGCGCTGGTAGCTTTCCAGCTTGGTCAGGTTGACCCCGTTGGTCGCGAACCCGCCCAGCGCCTTGTAGAGCGACGCGGGGACGTTCTTCACCTCGAAGACGAAGGTGGTCATGAACGGTCCCTCGGGCTTGTCCTCGGCCGCCAGCGGCTCGCGGGCAAGTACCACGAATCGCGTCATATTGTGCGCAGCATCGGCGATGTCGGAGCCGAGCGTCCGCAGCCCGTACAGCTCGGCCGCGCCCGGCGGGGCGAGGGCGGCGATCGCGGGGTCGGCAGCCTCGGCGACCATCGCGGCGGCGCCGGCGGTGTCGGGATAGGCGAGCGGCTGGATGCCCTGCGCCTTCAGCCAGTGGCGGCACTGGCCGAGTGCCTGGGGGTGGCTCATCGCCTGTTTGACGCCCTCGACCGGGCCCAGGCCCATCAGCGCGTAGCGGATGGGGAGGAAATGCTCGCCGATGATCGACAGCCCCGATTCGGGCAGCAGGAAGTGGATGTCCGCCACTCGGCCGTGCAGCGAATTCTCGATCGGGATCATCGCGCAGCCGGCACGCCCTTCCTTCACCGCGTCGATCGCGTCCTCGAAGGAAAAGCAGGGGAGCGGCAGGCCGTCGGGGAACACTTCGCGCACCGCGATGTGCGAATTGGCGCCGGGCGCGCCCTGGAAGGCGACGGCCCGAACGGGGGTCCTGGCAGCGGCCTCGGTCATCTCCGCGACGAGCTTTCTCGCCGGGCTTGCGAAATTCTCCATAGTGCGCGGGCGCTAGCTGCCCGAACTTCGCACCGCAAGCCCCGCTTGCTTTCATTGCAAGGGCGGTTTTAAAGAAGCGCAACATATCCGCAGGGGCATTTCATGGACAATCGCTTCAATACGATCGCGGGCTGGGCACTTGCAGGGGGGATTGCTGCACTTGGGCTTTCGATCGCGAGCGGAATGTATTTCCATGCCGAACGTCCCGAGCACATGGGCTATGTGATTGAAGGCGTTGAGGAAGCGAGTGAGGGCGGTGCCGTCGCGGTCGCGCCGATCGCCACTCGCCTGGCCAGCGCCGATCTCGCCAAGGGCGAGGCTTCGTTCAAGAAGTGCATGGCCTGCCACACCATCGCATCGGGTGGCGCCAACGGCATCGGCCCGAACCTTTATGGCACGATGGGTGAGGCGATTGCCCAGGGCAAGGCCGGCTTCGCCTTCTCCGATGCCCTCAAGGCCGTGGGCGGCAGCTGGGACTTCGACAAGATGGACGCGTGGCTGAGCAATCCGCGCAAGTTCGCCTCGGGCACCAAGATGACCTTCGCCGGCATCCCGGATGCGCAGGAGCGCGCGAACGTGATCGCCTATCTGAATTCGCAGGGCTCGAACCTGCCGCTGCCGGCGCCGCCGGCCGCCGGCGCCGCGCCTGCCGAGGGCAACGCGACCGACGAGCATGCCGCGGGCGGCAACCTCTCGAACGAAGCGACTCCGGCCGAGGGCATGCCGAGCAAGGATCCCGCCGCCAAGGCGCAGGCGGAAAAGAAGGGCGTCTGAAGACGCTTCCGCTCTGATGGAATGAACAAGGCGCCGCGGGCCATCCCGCGGCGCTTTCTTTTTGGCTCGTACCCATGCTCGCAACCGACCTGTCCGCACCGCCCTCCCGCAAGCTGTCCACCCGGCTGGTCGCGCGCCAAGTCTCGGAACTGCTGCTGGCGCGCAGCCGGCGCGGGCTGGCGCTGGTTCCGCAGGAGCGGCTGGCGGGCTTCGTCTTCGAAGTCGTGCTCGGCGGCAGCATCGCCCACCATCCCCATCGCGATCCGGCAACCGGGCGCTGGATCGGCGTCGAGGATGCCCGCACGCTCGGCCGCCCGGTCAACGCCACTGCCATCGCCCATTCGATGCGGCTGCCGCACACCACGGTGCGCCGGCGCGCCGCGGAACTGGTCGATGCCGGGTTGCTCATGCGCGTCGCGGCCGGGTTCAGTGTCGCGCCGGGGTTCTTCGACAGCGACGTGCTGGCGCGCTTGGCCGTCGAGGACAAGGCCGAGTTGCTGCATGCGCTGCAGCGGCTGGCGGAGGCAGGCTATGCCCCGGCGATCGCGACGCTCGGCGCCGGCGTTGCCGCCCTGCCGGCGGGCGTGGTCGAGCGCCTGATACTGGCCTTCTCGCTGCGGGCGCTGGAGACGCTGACCGAGCTGTACGGCGATGTCACCGCTGGCACGATCGTCGCGGCGATCACCGCGATCAATGTCCGCCGCGTCACCCAGGATCCCCACCTGTCGCAGCTCTATTCGAGCGAGGACACGCCGCCGCCCGATGCACTGCGCGAGCCGGTTTCGCTGCGCGCGCTGTCCCGCGCGATCGACCTGCCGTTCGAGACGGTGCGCCGCCGGGTCGCTGCATTGGTCTCGGAGGAGGTCGTGGCGTGGAAGGATGGCGGGGTGTTCGTGCCGGCCCAGGTGCTGCGCAACGATCGCCACATCGCCAATAATCGCCGCATCACCCTGCACTTCGACCAGATGCTGGCCACGCTTGCGGCATTGGCCGCGGAGCCGCACGGCTGACCCAATTCGGCGGGTCGGCCGATTGATCCCCCCACCGTCGGTAAATTACGTGAATCCTGGAATTAATGCCGCATGCCCGGGGGGGTTAAGTGGTCGCAACAAGGTGCAGGTGCGCCACCCGTCTCGTACGCCTGAGCCGGGTGGATGGATAGCGCGCGGGATGGCCTGAACGCGGGCGAATGGCGTGACCTCGGCAGTGCCGGGCCGGCCGCGGAAGCCGCCGCGCGGGCCCCCTCGCCGCGCCGCCTGTCCAGCACGAGGCTCCACATCAATGCTCGCCCTGCCAGCCTCGCCCAGGAGCGCGACCGTGCCCGGGAGATCGTCGGCATGGCGAAGGACACCGTCACCGAGACCTTTGCCGACATCCGCTTCGGCCGGAAGATCCAGGCGGCGAACCTCGCTCCGATCGTCTCGGCGATTGCCGCCTCGGTGGCGCGCAGCCCCACGGCTTTGCCCAGCGTCACCCGGATCAAGCTGCACGACGAATATACCTATCTCCATTCGGTTGCGGTCTGCGGGTTGATGCTTGCGCTCGGCAACGAGCTGCGGCTTGGGGCCGAATTGACCCAGGAGATCGGCCTCGCCGGGCTGCTCCACGATATCGGCAAGGCGCGGATCGATGCGGACCTGCTCAACAAGCCCGGTCCGCTCGACCTCGACGAATATGCCCGGGTCCAGGCGCACACGCTGCGCGGCTACGAGCTGCTGCGCGATTCGGGGATCGACTCGGAGATCGCGCTCGACGTCTGCCTGCATCATCACGAGCGAATCGACGGCAGCGGCTATCCGTCCGGCATCTCGCAGGAGACGCTGAGCATCCACGCCCGCATGGCGGCGGTGTGCGACGTGTTCGACGCGGTGACGTCGAACCGCAGCTACAAGCGCAGCTGGTCGCCCGGTGCGGCGCTCGACTGGATGATGGGCACCACCGGTCATTTCGATCCGCGGGTGCTGCGCGCGTTCCGCAGCCTGCTCGGCGTGTTCCCGGTCGGCGCGCTGGTCCTGCTCGAAAGCCAGCGCCTCGCCGTGGTGATCGACGAGCCCGCCGATTCGCCGGCAACGCCGGATGTGGCGGTCTTCCGCTGCGCCGGCACGAAGCGCGACCTGGTGCCCCAGCGCGTCTCCACGCGATCGGATCCGATCGTCGGGCTGGAGATGGCGGCGAAATGGGGCCTCGCCGATTTCGAACCGCGCCGCGCGCAGCTGCTGGACGATTTCGGCCCGGCCTGATTAGGGATGGGCATGGCCCAGCACCTGACCCCCGAACTCGACATCCGCATCCGCCGCGCGGCGTTCAACCGCGCGCTGGCCGAGGCGGATCTTGCCGCGATCGGTCCGCTGCTCGCGAACGATGTCGTGCTGGTCGCGGGGACGGACAGCGCGCTGATTACCGGCCGCAAGGCGCAGTTGCACGCCTGGAAGCGCGAATTCGCGATGCAGGACCGCAGCATCTACACGCGCATGCCCGATGCGATCACGGTGTCGCCGGTCGCACCGATCGCCTTCGAGCATGGCCATTGGGAAGGCGTCGCCGCGCAGGGCGGGGCGATGCAGGCGTCGGGCACCTACACCGCCAAGTGGCGCGAGCTCGGCGACGACTGGGTGATCGAGGCCGAGCTTTACCTCACGCTTGCCTAGCCCTGCTTGAGCACCGTCTCGGGCTTGTCGATGCCCGGGCGCGGCCGTGCGATCACCGTGTGATCCTTGTCCTTCCAGAAGTCCTGGACGATCTGCCAGCCCTCTTCGGCGGTCTCGCAGAAGTGGAACAGGTTGAGGTCCTTGGGCGAGATCACGCCCTCCTCGCACAGCGCCTCGAAATTGACGACGCGGGTCCAGAAGTCCTTGCCGTAGAAGATCACCGGGATCGGCTCGATCTTGCCGGTCTGGATCAGGGTCAGCAGCTCGAACGATTCGTCGAACGTGCCGAAGCCGCCCGGGAACACCGCCACCGCGCGCGCATGCAGCAGGAAGTGCATCTTGCGCAGCGCGAAATAGTGGAACTGCATCGACAGGCCCGGGGTCACATACGGGTTCGGCGCCTGTTCGTGCGGCAGCAGGATGTTGAGCCCGATCGTGTCGGCGCCGACATCGCGCGCGCCGCGATTCGCCGCTTCCATGATCGACGGGCCGCCGCCCGAGGTCACGACGAAGTGGCGGTTGCCGGCTTCGTCGAGCGGGAAGTTGGAGGCGAGCTGCGCCAGCTCGCGGGCCACGTCATAATATTTCGACTTCTCGACCAGCCGCTCGGCGATCTTCTTCTGCTGCGGGGTCTCGGCCAGCTCGAGCAGCGCGCCGGCCTTGTCCGGCTCGGGGATGCGCGCCGAGCCATAGATGACGAAGGTCGACTTGATGTGCGCCTCGTCGAGCAGCAGCTGCGGCTTGAGCAGCTCGAGCTGGAAACGGATCGGCCGCAAATCATCGCGCAACAGGAAGTCCATGTCCTGGAAGGCGAGGCGGTAGGCGGGATGCTCGGTCTGGGGCGTGCCGCTGGCGGTGTTGGCGTTCTGCACTTCCTGCTGGGCAGGGCGGAAAACGCGGCTCGGGACTCTCGTATCGTTCATTTCGACCGGCTTAAGCCGATCCGAGGCGCCCTGCAATCAGCGGCAAAACGGACCCCTTCCCATGTCGAGGTGCAGGTGGTTGTAGTGCGCCGCGTTATAGTCCGGGCTCAGCACCGTGCCGAAGCGCTTGCAGGCCGATCCGTGGATCGTCTCCAGGAACGCGCGAACCTGGCCATCGCCCGTCCGCCAGTCGCGTTCGATCGTGACCCTGCGGCCATCCGCGAGCACGAAGCCCGAGACATCCACCGCATTGGCCAGCCCATGCTCGGACATGCGCGCCGCCGATGCCGCGCCGTTGCCGATGACCCCGCGGCACGAATAGGTGCCATAGGTCTCGATCCTGACCAGGTCGCTGCCCAGCATCTGCCGCGCGGCGGGCGCAACGGCAAAGCGCACCCAGGCGGTGAAGCTGCGGGCGAGGCCGCATTTCATCGACTTCAATCCGGTCACCGGCACGCCGATGTCGAGCAGCTGCACGGCGCCGGTCACCACGCAACCGCTGCCGAAATCACGGTCGGGCAGGCCGCTGTAGCGCACCCCTTCGCGTGACAGGTCGGCGAAGCATTGCTGCGTCTCGCGCGGTGTCGGGCCATTGAGCGTGATCGGGCCACCCGGCCGCTCGCGAATCGGTCCCGATGCCGGTCGCGGGGCGGGGCGCTCGTCGCCGCCGCCGAAGATGCAGCCAGCGAGGAACAGGGGCAGGAACAGGCTGAATACGCGCATGGCCTCACCCTAGCAGCATAGCCGTACGACATGGTTAACGTCAGAAATGTGCGCGGATCGGGGCTTGCGCGCAATTGACTTTCACGGGGCCGCCGCTAGGGCCGTCGGCGGGCCACGCGGTCCCAACGCCGCGCGCGCTCTCTGTAAGGAGAGACTACATGACTGATTCGACTGCCGCCGACGCCACTATTGCGCCTGTCGCAAAGCCCGCCACGAAGCCGGCGCGTCCCTATTTCTCTTCCGGCCCCTGCGCCAAGCCGCCCGGCTGGTCGCCCGAGAAGCTCGCCACCGAGTCGCTCGGCCGCTCGCACCGCTCGAAGATCGGCAAGACCCGCCTCCAATATTGCATCGACCTGATGCGCGAGATGCTGCGCCTGCCCGATACGCACCGTATCGGCATCGTGCCCGGCTCGGACACCGGCGCCTTCGAGATGGCGATGTGGACGATGCTCGGCGCCCGCGGCGTCACCACGCTCGCCTGGGAAAGCTTCGGTGAAGGTTGGGTCACCGATGCGGTCAAGCAGCTGAAGCTTGAGCCTAACGTCGTGCGCGCCGATTACGGCCAGCTCCCCGATCTCGATGCGCTCGACTGGTCGACCGACGTGTTGTTCACCTGGAACGGCACCACCTCGGGCGTGCGCGTGCCGGACGGCGAGTGGATCCCCGCCGATCGTGAGGGCCTGAGCTTCGCCGACGCCACGTCGGCGGTGTTCGCCTACGACCTGCCCTGGGACAAGATCGATGTCGCCACCTTCTCCTGGCAGAAGGTGCTGGGCGGCGAGGGCGGCCACGGCGTGCTGATCCTCGGCCCGCGCGCGGTCGAGCGCCTGACCGAATATACCCCGTCCTGGCCGCTGCCGAAGGTGTTTCGCCTCGTCTCCAAGGGTGCGCTCGCCGAGGGCGTGTTCAAGGGCGAGACGATCAACACCCCCTCGATGCTCGCCGTGGAGGACGCGATCTTCGCGCTCGAATGGGCCAAGGGCCTGGGCGGCCTCGACGGGCTGATGGCCCGCTCGAACGCCAATGCCGATGCGCTCAACAAGATCGTCGCGGCGCGGCCGTGGCTCGGTCATCTCGCCGAGCTGCACGGCATCCGCTCGAAGACCAGCGTGTGCCTCACGGTCGAGGGTGCGGACGAAGCCTTCATCAAGAAGTTCGCCGGCCTGCTCGAGAAAGAAGGCGCGGCCTATGACGTCGCCGGCTATCGCGACGCTCCGGCGGGCCTCCGCATCTGGTGCGGCGCCACGGTCGACACCGCCGATATCGAGGCGCTCGGCCCCTGGCTCGACTGGGCCTACGCCGAAGCCAAGGCTGCTTAATTAGAACGTCATTCCCGCGAAGGCGGGAATCCATTCACGCAGGTCGTCGAAAGAGCCGCAGCATCAGCGACAATGGATCCCCGCCTTCGCGGGGATGACGACCGAAGCATCAGGAACATATCCCATGCCCAAGGTACTGATTTCCGACAAAATGGATCCCAAGGCCGCGCAGATCTTCCGCGAGCGCGGCGTCGAGGTCGACGAGATCACCGGCAAGACCCCGGAAGAGCTCAAGGCGATCATCAACAACTATGACGGCCTCGCCATCCGCAGCTCGACCAAGGTGACCCAGGAGATCCTCGACGCGGCGCCGAACCTCAAGGTCGTCGGCCGCGCCGGCATCGGTGTCGACAATGTCGACATCCCCGCCGCCTCGGCGCGCGGCGTCGTCGTGATGAACACCCCGTTCGGCAACTCGATCACCACCGCCGAGCACGCTATCGCGCTGATGTTCGCGCTCGCCCGGCAGTTGCCGGAAGCGGACGCCTCCACCCAGGCCGGCAAGTGGGAGAAGAACCGCTTCATGGGCGTCGAGCTCACCGGCAAGACGCTCGGCCTGATCGGCGCCGGCAATATCGGCTCGATCGTCGCCGATCGCGCGCTCGGCCTGCGCATGAAGGTCGTCGCCTTCGATCCGTTCCTCACCCCGGAGCGCGCGATCGAGATGGGCGTGGAAAAGGTGTCGCTCGACGACCTGCTGCTGCGTGCCGACTTCATCACGCTGCACACCCCGCTTACCGATCAGACCCGCAACATCCTCTCGGCCGAGAACCTCGCCAAGACGCGTCGCGGCGTGCGCATCATCAACTGCGCGCGCGGTGGCCTGATCGATGAGGCTGCGCTCAAGCAGGGCCTCGAATCGGGCCATATCGCCGGCGCCGCGCTCGACGTGTTCGCAGTGGAGCCCGCCAAGGAGCACCCGCTGTTCGGCACGCCCAACTTCGTCTCGACCCCGCACCTCGGCGCCTCGACCACCGAAGCGCAAGTCAATGTGGCGATCCAGGTCGCCGAGCAGATGGCCGATTTCCTGGTCTCGGGCGGCGTCACCAACGCGCTCAACATGCCGAGCCTCTCGGCCGAGGAAGCGCCGCGGCTCAAGCCGTACATGGCGCTTGCCGAGAAGCTGGGTTCGCTGGTCGGCCAGCTCTCGCATGGCGAGCTCAAGAACATCGCGATCGAGAGCGAAGGCGCCGCAGCCGAGCTCAACCAGAAGCCGATCGTCGGCGCGGTGCTCGCCGGGCTGATGCGCGTCCATTCGGACACGGTGAACATGGTCAACGCGCCGTTCCTCGCCAAGGAGCGCGGCCTCGACGTGCGCGAAGTGCGCCATGACCGCGAAGGTGATTACCACACCATGGTCCGCGTCACCGTCGGCACCGCGCAGGGCGATCGCTCGGTGGCCGGCACGCTGTTCGGCAATTCCGCACCGCGCCTGGTCGAGCTGTTCGGCATCAAGGTCGAAGCCGACCTCGCCGGCAACATGCTCTACATCGTCAACGAGGACGCGCCGGGCTTCATCGGCCGCCTCGGCACCACGCTGGGCGAGGCGGGTGTCAATATCGGCACCTTCCACCTTGGCCGCCGCGAAGCGGGTGGCGAAGCCATCCTGCTGCTCTCGGTCGACGAGAAGGTCAGCGAGGAGCTCCTTGCCAAGGTCCGCGCGCTCCCGGGCGTGAAGACTGCGATGGCACTGGCGTTCTGATGCACGATATCCGCCGTCCCGGGTTTCACCGGGGCGGCGGAATGTTCTAGGGGAGCCGGATGAGCGGTTTACTTCCCGAAGGCTTCCACGATCGTCTCCCGCCCGCGGCCGATGCGGCATCGCGGCTGGAGTCCCGCGTGCTCGGTGTCGCGCGCGGCTATGGCTATGAGCAGGTCGATCCCCCGCTCGCCGAATTCGCCGACGAGCTGAGCGCGCGTCTCAAGGCCGCCAGCGGCCTGCGGGACGCGGTGCGGTTCGTCGATCCGGTGTCGCAGCGCACGCTGGCGATCCGTCCCGATCTCACGGCCCAGATCGGCCGCATCGCCGCGACGCGCATGGCGCACCATCCGCGTCCGGTGCGCCTCTCCTATGCCGGGCCGGTGATGAAGCTCTCCGCTTCGGAGCTCGATCCGCTGCGCGCCACCCGCCAGATCGGCGCCGAGCTGATCGGCCTCGATACCGTTGCCGCCGCCACCGAGATCGTACGCGTCGCGATCGAGGCGCTGCAGGCCGCCGGTGTCCAGGGCATCGCGCTCGACTTCACTCTGCCGGACCTGGTCGATTGCCTCGCCAGCGACAGCCTGACGCCGGCCCAGCTCGCCACCCTGCGCGAGCGGCTCGATGCCAAGGACGCCGCCGGCGTCGCCGCGATCGATCCGCGCTACCTTCCGCTGATCGAGGCGGCCGGGCCCTTCGATGCCGCGATCGAGCGCCTCCGGGCGATCGACGCCGGCAAGGCGCTCGCGACCCGCCTCGACGGTCTTGCCGAGATTGCCGCGAGCATCCGGGGCCAGGCCGCGCTCACCCTCGATCCCACCGAGCGCCATGGCTTCGAATATCAGAGCTGGCTCGGCTTCTCGCTGTTCGCGCACGGCGCCCGCGCCGAGATCGGCCGCGGCGGCACCTACACGATCCTCCACGGCAATGGCCGCGAGGAGACGGCGGTCGGCTTCTCGCTGTTTGCCGATCCGATCCTCGACGCCGCGATCGGCGCGGACGAGCGCCGCCGGCTGTTCCTGCCCTTCGGCACCCCGCCCGGCATCGGCGCGGGCCTTCGCGCCGAGGGCTGGGTCACCGTCGCCGCGCTGGAGGAAGACGACACGCCCGAGGCGCAGCTCTGCACCCATGTGCTGCGCGACGGGGCGCCGCAGGCGATCTGATCCTTGCCCCTTGCTGATCCCCGGCCTTCGCCGGGGAGCCAGCCTCTCAACCTTGCAATGTAGGATTTCGCCTGCTTGCCTGATGCCGCCGGGTACCCTCGCCGCTCTTGCCGATCGTAGGGGAAATAGGATCACGCTCGCGCAAGATCATTGCGGGATGCGCCGCGTTTACGGGAACTTATGCCAACTTTAGGCGCCGGAAAACCCGCGCTTGGCCTGTACTTTGTGTACTTTCGCGAGTCGCTGTCGAGCCTCTGCAGGATCAACGCGCCAGCAGCGCCGTCGCCCGGCCTTCCAGGAATGCCGGAACCACATCGGTCACCGCGTCGCGGAAGCGCGGATCTTCGGCGAGCTGGGCCGGGAACACCTGGCGCAGCGCCAGCACCGCGCTGGCGGGATCGGCGCTGGCCGCGGCCTGGGCCAGTGTTTCGGCCAGCGGGTCGGTGATCTTCTCGCCGAGCGTCGCCTTGCGGTGGAGGAAGGCGATCCATGCCGCCACCGGCACCGCCAGCCGCTCCACGCTCTCGCCTGCGGCCAGCCGATCGCGAACGGTGTCGAGCAGGCGATAGGGCAGCTTCTGCGAGCCGTCCCAGGCGATCTGGCTGAGCAGGTGGCGGATTGCCGGGTTGCGGAAGCGGTCCTGCACCGCGCCCGCATAGCTCTGCACGTCCAGGCCCTCGACCGGCTTGAGCGAGCCGGCGATGTCCTCATGCATCAGCCGGCCGACAAAGGCGCCGAGGGCGGGATCGCTGACCGCCTCGAACACCGTCTCATGGCCCAGCGCCAGGCCGATATAGGCCAGGCTCGAATGCGCGCCGTTGAGGATGCGCAGCTTGGCCTGTTCATAGCCCTGCACGTCGTTGGTCAGGGTGACGCCGGCTGCGCCGAGGTCCGGCCCGTCGGCAAGATCGAAGCGCTGCAGCACCCACTGGGTGAAGCGCTCGCGCTGCACGGCGGCTGCATCGGTCACACCCAGTTCTTCGGCGATCTTGGCCAGGAAGGCCGGGTCGCTTGCCGGGGTAATCGAATCGACCATCGAATCGGGGAAGGCGACTTCATGCGCGATCCAGTCGGAGAGACCCCCATGACCTGCTTTGGCGTCCCATTCGCCGGCGAGCGCGACGCAGGCGGCGCGGAGCTTGCCGCCATTGCCGGTCATGTTGTCGCAGCAGAGCATCGCGAAGGGCGGCGCGCCCGCCGCGCGGCGATCGGCGAGGCCCGAGACGATCCAGCCGATCACGCTCGCCGGCTCGTCGGGGCGGGCGCGGTCATGGACGATGTCGGGATGGTTGAAGTCGAGGGAACCGTCGGCGCCCAGGCAATAGCCCTTCTCGGTCACGGTGCTGGTCGCGATCTTGACCGAAGGATCGGCCAGCAGCGTGCGCAGCTTCGCGCCTTCGCCCGGTCCGATCGCGTCCGAATGTGCGGCGATGATGCGGGTGCTCGGCTCGCGGTCGATCACCGCAAGCGTATAAAGCCCGTCCTGCGCCTTGAGCGCATCGACCGTGCCCGCGCTGCGCAACGAAACCGCCGCAATGCCCCACCGCGGATCGCTGTCCAGCACCCGGTCGAACACATCGGCCTGGTGTGCGCGATGGAAGGCGCCGGGGCCGAAATGGACTACGCCGGTGCGGAGGGATTCGATATCGTGTCCCGGCCGGGTGACGGATGCGGGAAGCGATGCGAGCGCGGCGCGCGAAAGGCTGGTCATGATCCCGGTGTCAACGCGCCCGGGCGGCCAAAGTCAATGCCAGTAGCCCTTTGCGCCGCTCAATAGGTATGGATCGTCCCCATGCCGCGCACCCCCGGCAGCATCGATCCGGTCCCCGCCTGTTTCGGCTTGTTGTCCCTGGGCATCAGGAAGCGGACCTGGCGATTGGGGAAGTCGATCTCGACCCGGCGGAAACTGCGCAGCGCATCCATGCCGAGCAGCAGTGCCGGTCGCTTGACCAGGCCGAAACGCTCGAAGGGCGTGACGTCGGCAAAGGCGACCGGCATCGAGCCGAAGCGCACCTGGCCGACCGTGACATTGGGCACCTGGGTATAGTCCGCCGTGGTCTGGTCGCCGGTCACGCTGGTCAGCAGGATCCTCTGCGACCGCGGCGTGTCGCGACCCACCCGCTTGCGCAGCGCGCTGTTGCCCATCGTCACCTGGCTGCCGGTGTCGAGCACCACCTGGATGCGGGTATTGTCGTAATAGGCGTCGGTCACGATCAGCTGGCCGAACACGCTCTTGGCCGTGACCACGATCTCGTCGCGGTCGCGCTTGGAAAAGGCGTTGCGCTTCGTGCTGGGGCGCACGGCCATCACGCCCTTCTCGAAGTCGATCGTGACCTGGTGGTTGCGCAGCGTGTCGATGCCGAGCAGGCCGAGCGCGCCAAGGTTGCGCGCCTCCAGGGCGGGAGCGATGATGGTATGCTGCTCGCCGATCGACTTGATGCTCAGCCCGGGGACCAGCACGGTGTTGACCGTGTCGCGGCCGGTCATCGAGGTGATCACCACCGGAGAGGAAGCGCCGAGCTTCAGCGAGCCGGCCAGCTCGCGCGACACGACCGTGCGCTCGGCACCGGTGTCGATGATGAAATTGTAGGGGCCGCTCGTCCCGACGGCCACCGGAACGGTCAGTCGCGCGTCGAGCTCGCCCAGCGCCAGCAGCGTCGCCTCGACATCCTCCGGGCTGGGCATGGTCAGCTCGGGATCCTGGGGCGGCGGGGTGCGCTCGCTCGGATTCTGGAGGTCATGGGCTCCGGCGGTTGCGGCCAGCGGGAGCAGGAGAAGCGCTGCGAGCCTGTTCATGTCTGTGAAGGTACACCCATCCATGCTGCGCAGCAATTGTCTGAATTGTGTCTAATCGAGGCGCATCGCCTCCGCCGCGATGTCCTCGGCTTCCATCAGCAGCGCGTCCTCGGTCATGCCCTGCGCGACATTCTCGCGGCCGATCATGATGAGGACGGGCACCGCCATCGGCGACACGCGCGGCAGATCGACATGCAGCATCGTGTCGGCGGCGGTATCGAGCAGATGGCCTAGCCGACCGACATCGGTCATCCGCGCCCGCGCATCGGCCCAGGCGGCGCGCAGCAGCAGGTGATCGGGCTCGTACTTGCGCAGCACGTCATAGATCAGGTCGGTCGAGAAGGTGACCTGGCGCCCGGTCTTCTTCTTCCCAGGATGCTGGCGCTCGACCAGCCCGCCGATGATTGCCACTTCGCGGAAGGCGCGCTTGAGCAGAGCCGAGCCCTGCACCCATTCGACGAACTCATGCTCGAGGATGTCGGGCGAGAACAAAGCGGCCGGGTCCTCGATCTTCTCCAGCCCGTAGACGGCAAGCGCATAGTCATTGGCGACGAAGCCGAGCGGCTTGAGCCCCAGCGCCTCCATCCGCCGCGTCACCAGCATGCCGAGCGACTGGTGCGCGTTCCAGCCCTCGAAGCTGTAGACGACCATGTGGTGCTTGCCTTCGTGCGGGAAGGTCTCGACGAGCAGCTGGCCGGGCGCGGGGATCGCCGAACGACGTTCCTGCACCTCGAGCCATTCGCGGACATCATCGGGAAAGCGCCGCCATTGGCTGCGGTCGTGCAGGAAATGGCGAACCCGTTCGGACAGGGTGGCGGTGATCGCGAGGCGCGCGCCCATGTACGAGACATAGCGCGCCGGCTTGGCGGTAGCGCGGACGATCAGGTCGGTCAGCTCGACGCGCTCGACCTCCACCGCCATCCCGGCGAATACGAAGGCATCGCCGGGCGAAAGCTGGGTGCCGAACGCTTCCTCGACCTTGCCGAGCCGCCGGCCATTCTTGAAGCGCACCTCCATCATCGGCGATTCGACGATGATGCCGGCGTTCAAGCGATGCTGCGCAACAAAGGCCGGGGTGGTCACCCGCCACAGCCCGTCCCTGCCCTTGGTCAGCCGCTTGAACTTGTCATAGGCGCGCAGCGCATAGCCGCCATCGGCGATGAAGCTCAGCACCCGATCGAACGTCTCGTCGGGGAGTGCCGAATAGGGCAATGCTGCGCGGATTTCGTGCAGCAACTGGTCACGGTCGAAAGGCGACGCGCAGGCGCAGGCCATGACATGCTGTGCCAGCACGTCGAGCGCGCCGGGACGGAAGACATCGGGATCGAGCTCGCCCTGCTCGACGGCGTCGAGCGCGGCGCGGGCCTCGAGATATTCGAAGCGGTTGCCGGGAACGAGCACGGCTTCCGAGGGCTCGTCGAGCCTATGGTTGGCGCGGCCGATGCGTTGGAGCAGGCGCGACGAACCCTTGGGCGCGCCCATCTGGATCACGCAATCGACATCGCCCCAGTCGACGCCGAGATCGAGGCTGGCGGTGGCGACCAGCGCGCGCAGCTGCCCGTCGGCCATCGCCTGCTCGGCGCGCTGGCGGGCCTCGAGGCTGAGGCTGCCGTGATGCACGCCGATCGGCAGTTTGAGCTCGTTGACCTTCCACAATTGCTGGAAGACCAGCTCGGCCAGGCCGCGGGTATTGCAGAAGACGATCGTCGTCTGGTGTGTCTCGATCTCGGCCATCACCTGGGGGATCGCATAGACGCCCGAATGGCCGGCCCAGGGGACCCGGTCCTCGGGCAACAGGATCGCGATATTGGGCTCGGCGCCCTTCTCGCCCTGCACCAGGGTGACCGTATCGATATCGCCATGCGGGGCCAGCCAGGCGCGATAGCCGTCCGGATCCGCGACCGTAGCCGATAGCGCCACCCGGCGCAGGTTTGGGGCAAGCCGCTGGAGGCGGGCCAGGGCGAGGGCGAGCAGGTCGCCGCGCTTGCCGGTGGCGAAGGCGTGGACCTCGTCGATCACCACCGTCCGCAACCCCTCGAACATCGTCAGGCTGTCCTCATAGGAAAGCAGCAGGCTGAGCGATTCGGGGGTGGTCAGCAGGATCTGCGGCGGCCGCGCGCGCTGGCGGACCTTCTTTTCCCAGGGTGTGTCGCCGGTACGGGTCTCGACGCGGATGGGGGCGCCCATTTCCTCGATCGGGGTGAGCAGGTTGCGCTGCACATCGACGGCCAGCGCCTTGAGCGGCGAGATATAGAGTGTGTGCAGCCCGTCGGCGGGTGCTTCGATCAGCTCGGCCAGGGTCGGCAGGAAGCCCGCCAGCGTCTTGCCCGCGCCGGTCGGCGCCACCAGCAGCGCATGCTCGCCACGCCGGCCCGCTTCCAGCATCTCGAGCTGGTGGCGGCGCGGCGCCCAGCCCCGGGCCGCGAACCAGTTCGACAATGTTGGGGGGAGCTGGGAACCGGCGGCCATCCCGACCATATAGGCATGATGGCGAAGCTCGGCGACTGGATCGATCCTAGACCCACCGGCATCTATCTGCCGGCGGCCGATATCTGGATCGATCCGTCGCAGCCGGTCCGCCGCGCGCTGGTCACCCACGGCCATGCCGATCACGCGCGGGGCGGCCATGAAGCGGTGTGGGCCACGCCCCAGACGCTGGCGATCATGGAAGCGCGCTACGGGCCGCAGAGCGGCAATCCCGTTGCCTATGGCGAGCGGATCAGCATGCACGGCATCGATATCCGCTTCGTTCCTGCCGGCCATGTCCTCGGCTCGGCGCAGATCGTGATCGAGCATCGCGGCGAACGGATCGTCGTCTCGGGCGATTACAAGCGCCGCCCGGATCCCACTTGCGCGCCGTTTGAGCCGGTGCCCTGCGACGTGTTCATTACCGAGGCGACGTTCGGGCTCCCTGTCTTCCGCCATCCCGAGACGCATGACGAGCTCGACAAGCTGCTTGCCGCGCTCCGCGCCAATCCGGAGCGCTGCGTGCTGGTGGGTGCCTATGCGCTGGGCAAGGCGCAGCGAGTGATCTCCGAGCTGCGGGTGATGGGGTTCGACGATCCGATCTACCTGCACGGCGCGCTGCAGCGGCTGTGCGATCTCTATGTCGAGCAGGGCGCAGACCTTGGCGAGCTGCGCCCGGCCACGGGCGTCGCCAGGGCCGAATTGCAGGGGCGGATCATCCTCTGCCCGCCCGGCGCGCTCAACGATCGCTGGTCACGCCGGCTGCCCGATCCGATCACCGCGATGGCATCGGGCTGGATGCGGGTGCGCCAGCGTGCCCGGCAGCGCAATGTCGAGCTGCCGTTGATCCTGTCCGATCATGCCGATTGGGACGAGCTGACCCGCACGATCCGCGAGCTGGAGCCCCGCGAAGTCTGGGTGACGCATGGGCGGGAGGATGCGCTGGTCCATTGGTGCCGGCTCCACCAGGTCAAGGCCCGGGCGCTCGACCTGGCCGGATTCGAGGATGAGGACGACTGATTGCCCACTGCTCCTGTTACCGATACCATTCCCGGCAAAAGACAGGAGAGGGACAGATGAAAGCAGTGAAGCTGGCGGCGATTGCCGCGGGACTGACGCTGGGTGCCGGCGCGGCGCAGGCGCAGCAGGGATCGACCGGGCCGGGCATGCCGGTGCTGGTTGGATCGGTGGACGCGCCGGAGCTCAAGGGACCGGACGACAGCGCGGCGCGGATCGACAAGGCGGTGCGCGATTCGCGCCTCGACGCCGAGAAGCCGAAGACGGCGCGGGCGGTGCCCGCCAAGCCCGGGGACGTCACCGCCGGCAGCGAAGTGCGCGATTCGAAGGGCGTGGTGCTCGGCAAGGTCGAGTCGGTCAGCATGGCCGCCGCGGTGATCGTCGCGGAGGCGGGCAAGGTCGAGGTGCCACTCGAGGCGTTCGGCAAGAACAACAAGGGATTGCTGCTCGCGCTGACCAAGAAGGATTTCGATGCGATGGTCGCGGGGGCCAACAAGCCGGCGAACTGATCAGGCGGCGGCGCGATCCGTGCCGGCGAACAGCCAGGCTTCGGCCGTCGCCACATCCTCGAAGCAGCGGGCATAGCGCTGGTCGAGGGCGCGATTCAGCTGGGTGCGGGCCAGTGTCTTGCCCATCACGAAAGCCAGCCGCCGCGAGCGATAGGCGGGGTCGGCCAGCATGGTACGGAACGTCTCGACGCTTTCCTGCGCCTGGATCTTCATCTCGCGCAGGTCATTGAGCGTGAGATGCTGGTTGGGCCCACAGGTCAACCGGCCATGCGCGGTAGCACGCTCTGCGAGAAAGGCGTCGATGTCCTCAGTCGTGAAGAAGCCGCGCATCCGGATGCGGACGAGATCGCGCTCGGGCTCGACGTCGATGGTGAAATCCGCGGACATGGCACCTGCGATAGCGTTATCCACCTACCAAAATCCTAAGGCGCACCTTCCCTAGCGCCGGGCCGGCTTCGACCATCCGAACGTCGCGACCACCGGATAGTGATCCGAGGGATAGAGCGGGCCGTTGTGGGTATCTATCGTGCGATAGCCGCGCACGGTGAAGCCGCGGGTGAAGATCCAGTCGATCCGGCGATCGGGCACGCCCTTGAAGGCGTGGAAGGTTGCTTCCGGGCCGACCGGCCTGGCGACGGCGCCGCGGGCATCGGCCAGCGTCTCGCCGAGCAGCGCGTGCGAGGTCGATTCGGGGACGGTGTTGAAGTCGCCGGTGAGCACCACCGGCACGCCCTTGGGCAGGGCGGCGATCCGTGCCTGAAGCAGCCGCGAGCATTTCTCGCGGGCCGCCTCGTCCTCGGCGCGATAGGGGAAATGGGTGTTTAGCAGGTAGAATCGCTTGCCGGCCCGGGTCTCGAACAGGCCCCAGGTGACCATGCGCGGATAGAGATTGCCCCAGCTGATGCTGGCCGGCACCTCGGGCGTGTCCGACAGCCAGAAATCGCCATGCTCGATCAGCTTGAGCCGGTCGCGGCGATAGAAGACGCCCATATGCTCGTCGGCATGGCCGCCGCGGCGATCGATCCCGAACCAGCTATAGCCGGGCAGGCGCTCGACCAGATAATCGCCCTGGAGCTTGAACAGCTCCTGCGTGCCGATCACGTCGGGCGCTGCCGCGGCGATAGTCCCGACGAACAGGTCGCGGCGCTTTTCCCAGATGTTCGCGCCGTCCGAAGGGGCGGGGAGGCGGACGTTGAAGCTCATCACGACGAGCCTGTCCTGCGCCTGTACCGCCATCGGCATGAGCAACGCGAGCACCAACCACAGGAATCGAATCAACCCACGCCCTCCAATGCCTTTTGCCGGCGGCGCTGCACCGAGCTGCCGATCCCCATCGCCTCGCGATATTTCGCGACCGTGCGCCGGGCAATGTCGAAGCCCTTGGCGTTGAGCAACTCGACCAGCGTGTCGTCGGACAGGATCTTCTTGGGATCCTCCGCCTGGATCAGCGTGCGGATCGCGTTCTTCACCGCTTCGGCCGACACCGCGTCGCCGCCCTCGGACGACTGGATCGCCGAGGTGAAGAAGTATTTGAGCTCGAACAGCCCGCGCGCGCAGCTGAGATATTTGTTCGAGGTGACGCGGCTGACCGTCGATTCGTGCATCTCGATCGCCTCGGCGACCTGGCGCAGCGTCATCGGCTTGAGATGCGCGACGCCCTTGAGGAAAAAGGCTTCCTGCTGCTTCACGATCTCGGATGCAACCTTGATGATCGTGCGCTGGCGCTGGTCGAGCGCCTTCACCAGCCAGTTGGCGCTGACCAGCATGTCGGACAGCCAGGCCTTGCTCGCCTTGTCCTGCGGGCCGGCGGAGACTTCGGTGTAATAGGCGCGGTTGACCAGCAGGCGGGGCAGGGTCGCGGCGTTGATCTCGACCGCCCAGCCCATGCCGCGGCGCGCGACGAAGATGTCCGGGGTAACCGCGAGCGTGGGTTCGCCGCCATAGCGGCAGCCGGGCTTGGGGTCATAGTTGCGCAGCTCGCGGATCATGTCCGCCAGGTCCTCGTCATCGACGTCGCAGATGCGCTTGAGGCGAGGCAGGTCGCCGCGCGCGACGAGATCGAGATTGTCGATCAGCCGTGCCATGCAGGGGTCGTAGCGATCTGCTTCCTTCGCCTGCAGCGCTAGGCACTCGGCGAGGTTGCGCGCGCCAACGCCGGTGGGGTCGAAGGTCTGGATCGTCGCCAGCACGCCCTCGACCCGAGCAAGCGGCACGTTCAGCCGGTTGGCGATGTCGAGCAAGGGCGCGGTGAGATAGCCCGCCTCGTCGATCTGGTCGATCAGGTGCGCGGCGATGAACAGGTCGCGGCCGTCCACACTGGCGCCCGCCTGCGCCATCAGGTGATCGGCGAGGCTGAGGTCGGCGCTGCCGAGATTGTCGAAGTCCGGCCCGTCCTCGGGCGCGCCGCCGCCGCTCGCGCCGGTGAGACCCAGGCTGCCGTCCATCCCCGCGCCGCCCAGCGTGTCGCTGCCGCTGTCGTGGTGGAAGGTTTCGGCGGCGAAATCCACGTCGAGCGCGGCCTCGCCCGCCGCCTCGCCGCCGCCGGCGATCAGCTCGCTGGCATCGGCCGGGCCGTCGCGTTCCTGGAAATCGCCATCGGGCTCGGGCGCATCGGCCGGTTCATTGTCACGCTCGTCATTGCCGGTACCGCTGCTTTCGAGCAGCGGGTTCTTCTCCAGCTCCTCGGCGATGAACGTCTCGATTTCGAGGTTGGACAGTGCCAGCAGCTTGATCGCCTGCTGGAGCTGCGGCGTCATCACCAGCGATTGCGACTGGCGCAGATCGAGGCGAGGCGCGAGACTCATCGGCGATTAGAGCTCGAAGCTCTCGCCAAGATAGAGGCGGCGGACATTCTCGTCGCGGACGAGATCGCCCGGGGAGCCGGCGAACAGTACCCGGCCATCATAGATGATGTAGCCGCGGTCGACGATGTCGAGCGTCTCGCGGACATTGTGATCGGTGATCAGCACGCCGATGCCGCGCTGCTTGAGCTGGATGATCAGGTCGCGAATGTCCGAGATCGAAAGCGGATCGATGCCGGCGAACGGCTCGTCGAGCAGGATGATCGTCGGATCGGCGGCCAGCGCCCGGGCGATCTCGGCGCGGCGGCGCTCGCCGCCCGACAGCGCCATCGCCGGCGCGGCGCGCAGCCGGGTAAGACCGAATTCGTCGAGAAGCTCGTCCAGCCTGCGCTTGCGCGCCGCCTTGTCGGGCTCGGCCAGCTCGAGCACCGCGGAGATGTTGCCCTCGACGCTGAGCCCGCGGAAGATCGAGGTTTCCTGCGGCAGATAGCCCAGGCCGAGGATCGCGCGGCGATACATCGGCAGGCGGGTGATGTCCTCGCCATCGAGCATGATGCGGCCGCTGTCGGGCTTCACCAGGCCCATCACCGAATAGAAGCAGGTGGTCTTGCCGGCGCCATTGGGGCCGAGCAGGCCTACGACCTCGCCGCGGCCTACCGAGACCGACACGTCCGTCAGCACCACGCGCTTGTCGTACGACTTGGCGATCGAGACGACCGCAAGCCCCTTGTCGGGCAGTGGCGCCGGATCGGCGACGGGCGTTTCGAGGGTGGCGACGTCGGTCATACGTGGTTCCTGTATGGACGGTGCGCGTTACCGACGGGTTTCCCGCAGCCGTTTGGCAGGATTCCTGCATGAAGACGGCGGGGAAGGGAAGCCCCGAGCGGCGTGCCGTGGAAAAAGGGCGATTACTGTTTCGGAGCCGGGGTGGCGGAAGGTGCGGGGGCGGTGGTGGCGCTGCCGGCGCGCTTGGGCACCGAGAAGCGGCCGGTCACGCGGCCGCCGCGGCTCTGCACGCCC
Organism: Sphingomonas sp. NIBR02145; assembly: GCF_027359115.1. Classification (NCBI taxonomy): domain Bacteria; kingdom Pseudomonadati; phylum Pseudomonadota; class Alphaproteobacteria; order Sphingomonadales; family Sphingomonadaceae; genus Sphingomonas; species Sphingomonas sp. NIBR02145. Next base: position 3,750,015 of record NZ_CP114791.1, read on the forward strand.
GGCGTGCCGGAGGCGCCGCTCGATCCGCCGACGCCCGATCCGTCGATCGTCGCCCGGCCGGTGTCGAGGTTGATGACCAGGCGACCGCCCGAGACGTTGTTCGGCCCCTGCTTGAGCGTGACGCCGCCGACCATGGTGATGATCCGCTTGTTGACGTCATAGACGGCATATTGGCCGGTCGCGCTCTGGTCGGGCCGGGTGATGGTGACACCGCCCGAGGCGTCGAGCCGCGACACTTCGGGCGAGCCATCGGTGATCTGGCCGGTATAGGCGAGGGTGACCCGCGCGCCGGTGAGCGTCATCTCCGCCTGCTTGATGCGCACGCCGCCCGACAGGATGACCCGGTTGGCCTTGTCCTGCAGCTCGATATGCTGGGCGTCGAAATCGATCGGCGCGTTGCTGTCGTGCCGCTGCTGCGCAGCCGCGGGCGACGCGGCAAGCAATGCCAGCGTGAAGCCGATCGGAAGCAGGGCAGTCGCACGGATCATGTTCTAGCGCCTATTCGCGCGCTTGGGGGTAATCCGCAAGCGTGCATTGCCATCTAGGGAGATGGTGCGGTTTTCCAAGTCGGCAGTCAGCTTGTTGGCGCTGAACACGCCGGTCGGCGTCTTGCCGGTTACTGCGCCGCCGCTTTCCATCTTGCGGGTCTTCAGGTCGACGGTGGCGTTGGTGGTGTCGAGGACATAGCCGTCGGTCGTCTGGAACTTGATCGGCCCGTCGGACGACACCTGTTCCTTGTCGAGATCGTAGTGGCCCCGATCCGCCTTGAGGGTCGCCGGACCCTCGGGCAGGTTGATCTCCGCGTTCAGGTCGCGCAGCTGCACGATCGGCTCGGCTGAACTCTTCTGGATCGCCGAGCCCGCATTGAGCCGGAACGCCTGGCCCTTCGAATCCTCACCGCGATACACGGCCGATTCGAGGCGGAGCCGCTCGGTGGCCATGTCGACCTTGTTCTTGTCGAGCACGAAGCTCACATCGCCCTTGGTGAGCAGCGGCGCGAGGATCAGGAAGGCCGACAGCACGCCGATGCCGACGGGCAGGAAGATCAGCGACAGGCGCACGACGCGGTCGTGCGCGCTGCCGGGATGCGCCCAGCCGCGCTTCTGAGATTTCAGCCGGGCGGCGACCTCGGACATCAGATATGCGCGAAGATGTCGGTTTCGGGCCAGCCGGCCAGGTCGAGTTCGGCGCGCCAGGGGAGGAATTCGAAACACGCCTGGGCGAGGTCGGTTCGGCCTTCGCGTTCGAGGCGCTTGTCGAGTTCTTCCTTCATGGCGTGCAGGTAACGCACGTCGGACGCTGCGTATTCACGCTGCGCCTCGGAAAGTTCGGGGCCGCCCCAGTCCGAGCTCTGCTGCTGCTTCGACACCTCGACGCCGACCAGCTCGCGGACCAGCTCCTTGAGGCCGTGGCGATCGGTATAGGTGCGCACCAGGCGCGAGGCGGTCTTGGTGCAATAGACCGGCCCGGCGATGACGCCGAGGTAGAAGCGGATCGCCGCCAGGTCGAACCGGGCGAAATGATAGAGCTTCAGCCGCTCGGGATCGGCGAGCAGCATGCGCAGGTTCGGCGCGTCATAGCTGGAGCGCGGGCCGAAGCGGACGAGATGCTCGTCGCCGGAACCGTCGGACAGCTGGACGACGCACAGCCGGTCGCGCGGCGTGATCAGCCCCATCGTCTCGGTGTCGACGGCGATCGAGGCGCCCGGCGCGAACAGGCCCTCGGGGATATCTTCTTCGTGGAAATGCACAGTCATCCGGGTCGCCTAGCCCTGTTCGCCGCCGGGCTCAATGGCCGGAGGTGCATGCTTCGCCGCCTGCCTGCGCGCGCGGTTGGTGCGCGCCCAGATATTGAGCCCCTCGACACCCGCCGAAAAGGCCATGGCGGTATAGATATAGCCCTTGGGGATATGCGCCCCGAACGCTTCGCCGATCAGCACCATGCCGATCATCAGCAGGAAGCCGAGCGCCAGCATCACGACGCTGGGATTGCGGTTGATGAAGTTGGCCAGCGGATCGGCGGCGATCAGCATCACCGCCACCGCGGCGATCACCGCGACGTACATGATCTCGACATGCTCGGTCATGCCGACCGCGGTCAGGATCGAATCGACCGAGAAGACGATGTCGAGCAGCAGGATCTGGACGATCGCGGCCGTGAAGGTGATCGAGGCGACCTTCTTCTTGTCGAGCAGCTGGTCCGCCTCGCCCGGCGCATCGGCGTCGACCGAATGATGGATCTCGGTCGTCGCCTTCCACATCAGGAACAGGCCGCCGGCGAGCAGGATCAGGTCCTTCCAGGAGAAATCGGTCTCGAAGCTGGGCAGGCCATGCGCGTCGAGCGGGCCGGTCAGCCCCAGGCTGAACACGGTGTTCTTCAGGCTGATGATCCAGCTGATCGCGGTGAGCAGCGCAAGCCGCATGACCAGGGCAAGCGAGATGCCCACCCGGCGGGCGCGCTGACGCTGTTCCTCGGGCAATTTGTTCGAGAGAATCGAGATGAAGATCAGGTTGTCGATGCCGAGCACCACCTCCATCACGACAAGGGTGACGAGCGCGGCCCAGGCGGCCGGACTGGCGAGCAATTCGGTGATCGCGTCCATGGCGAACAGCTCTGCCCTGCGACGGAATGTGGCGCAAGCGCTGCGATTAACGATAGTTCGGCCATTTCAAGTCGAATTTCGTTCGCTCGCTGTACGATTTTGGGCTATGGCCGATTCCATGGCGCAAGTTTTTGCGCTGGAAGACCTGCGTTTTTCGTCCGGCGCTTGGCTTTTGATTTGATTTGTGGGCGAACCGGGAAGACGAACAGGGCATGAGTTTCGATAGAGGGCGCCGTGGGGATCGCGGCGGACGTGGCCGCGACAAGCGTGATGGCTTCGGCGGCGATGATTTTGGTGGCGGCAGCAGCTTCGGCGGCGGTTTCGAGGATCGCGGCGGTTTCGGCGGCGGTGACCGATTCGGTGGCGGTGGCGGCGGTGGTTACCGCGGCGGCGGTGGCGGCTTCGGCGGCGGCGGCGGTGGCGGTGGTTACCGCGGCGGCGGCGGTGGCGGCTTCGGCGGCGGTGGTGGCGGCGGCTTCGGCGGCGGCAACCGTATGCCCCCGCAGGTCATCGGCGAAGGCACCGGTGTCGTTAAGTTCTTCAACGCGCAGAAGGGCTTCGGCTTCGTCGTTCGCGATGATGGCGGCGAAGACGTCTTCGTGCACATTTCGGCGGTCGAGCAGGCAGGCCTCACCGGCCTGGCCGAAGGCCAGCCGCTTGGCTTCACGCTTGTCGATCGCGGCGGCCGTATCTCGGCTACCGAACTGAAGATCGACGGCGAGCCGATGCCGGTCGAAGAGCGCGCACCGCGTGAAGATCGCGGCGATCGTGGCGGCTTCGGCGGCGGCGACCGTGGTGGCCCGCAGCGTCAGCTGACTGGCGAGAAGGCGACCGGTACGGTCAAGTTCTTCAACGCCATGAAGGGCTTCGGCTTCATCCAGCGCGATGATGGCCAGCCGGACGCGTTCGTGCACATCTCGGCCGTCGAGCGTGCCGGCATGCCGACGCTCAACGAAGGCGACCGTCTTGAGTTCGAACTCGAAGTCGATCGCCGCGGCAAGTATGCCGCGGTGAACCTCACGCCGCAGGGCTGAGGTCAGCCTTCAGGCAGACAAACGAAGGGGCCGGGCGGAAACGTCCGGCCCTTTTGCTTTTGGGGGGAGGCGCATGGTGTTCGGACGGATGCGCGCGCAGGCGGTGATCTGCGTCGCGGTGCTGGTGTTGCCAGGGTGCCGCCCGAACCCCGCGCAGGATCCCGCGACGCTGGCCGCGATTCGTGCCGAGGCACGGGCGCTCATGGCCAATCCGCACGTCGATGCATCGTCGCGAGTCCCCGAATCGCACTGGCCGCGTACGATCGGGTCGCTCCGGCCCGAATGGGTGCGGATCGATGAAGACGGTGTGGACATCCCCGTGAAGGTCTATTTCGACGACAGCTGGGGCTATTGGGTCCCGCGCGATCCTGCCAGGCTCCCCGGGCGCAGGTCCGGCTACCGGGCGGTAGGCGAAGGGATCTACTGGTATCACTTCTCCTAGCCGGCGAGCCTAGTCCCCAAGCAGCTCGTGCAAGGGCAGCGCGGGGGTGAACTTGCGGCGGCGCTTGAAGAAGCTGGTCTCGTAGCGACGCACCACCGGATCATTGCCGAGCAGCGAATCGACCAGCGCGTTGAACGCATCCATGTCGCGGGCGCTCACCACCAGCACCAGGTCGAAGCTGCCGGTCACTTCGGCGACGAGCTGGACGTGCGGGCTGGCGATCAGCCGGCGCTGGAAGCCTTGCAGCGCGTCGAGCGAATGCCGATCGAACTGGACATGGACCAGCGCCGACAGGAACGGGCCGACCTCCTCGGAGACGATCGAGACGTCCGCGGCGATCGTGCCGTCGCCGCGCATGCGCCGGATCCTTCGGGCGATTGCGCTGGGCGACAGCGGCAGCCGTTCGGCGAGCAGGTCCGCCGTCATCAGTGCATCCTCTTGCAGCAGCGCGAGGATGCGCAGGTCCATGTCGTCATTGGTCATCGCCGCTACTATGCCAGATTTTGGCAAGCAGGCAGGCGAAATTGCGCGCCACGCGCCCGGGGTTCGGATCATAGAGTGTTGGTCAAGTAACACAGTCGGGGGGTGACCCATGAAGATCGCATTCGTCACGGCGCTGGCTCTCTCGGCCGGTCTTTCCGTCGTCGCCCAGGCGCAGCAGGGCCCCGGCCCGGCCCCGGTTGCCGCGCCCAGGGCCGGCACGGCCGAGATCGTCGCCGGCATTCGCAAGGCGATCGCCGAGAACTATGTGCTCGCCGCCAAGCGTGCCCCGCTCGATGCCGCGCTCGCCAAGGGGCTCAAGTCGGGTCGCTACAATGTCGAGGATCCGGGTGAGCTGACCCGCCGGATCAACGAGGATATGTTCGCCGTCGCCGCCGACAAGCATCTGGGGCTGTCCTTCGATCCGCGCGCTTCGGCGGAAATCGCCAAGCGCGGCAGCCAGGACGACGAGATCGAGAACACGCCTTTCTTCAAGGCGCTGCTGCGTCGCGGCAATCACGGCATCACCGAGATGAAGCTGTTGCCCGGCAATGTCCGCTATGTCCGCTATGACGGGTTCGGCTGGACCGGCGACGAGAGCAAGGCGGCGATCGATGCGGCGATGGCGTTCCTGCGCGATGGCGATGCCGCGATCCTCGACCTGCGCGGCAATGGCGGCGGCAGCCCCGAGGCGGTGCGCCGGCTGACCAGCTATTTCGTGCCCGCCGGCACCAAGCTGGTGACCTTCCATATGCGGAGCGAGGCGCCGACCACTTCGACGAGCGAAGCGGTTCCCGGCGGGCAGCTCAACCTGCCGCTCTATGTGCTGACCAGCGGTCGCGCCGCGTCGGCGGCGGAGGAGTTCGTCAGCCACGTCGCGCGACTCGGCTTCGGCACGCTGATCGGCGCGCCCACTGCCGGGGCCGCCTATCGCAACGAGTTCTTCGCGGTGCCGGGCGGCTATCTGATCAGCGTCTCGGTCGGCTACCCCGAGCTGCCGGGCGGCGGCAATTGGGAAGGTACGGGCGTGGCGCCGAAGATCGCCGTGCCGGTCGAAAAGGCGCTGGACCGGGCGCAGCAGGAAGCCGCACTGACGCTCGCCGCGAAAGCGCAGGGGCCGCAGAAGACCGAGCTCGAATGGACGGCGGCGCTCTATGGCGCGCGGCTGGCCCCGGTGACGCCGGCGCGGGCGCTTGCCGCCTATGCCGGACGCTATGGGCCGCGCACCGTGGCGCTGGAGAATGGCGCACTCACCTGGCAGCGCGACGGTGGCCCCAAGTCGGTGCTGGTCCCGCTGGGCGGCGACCTGTTCACGCTGGACGGCGATCCGCGCACCCGCGTGCGCTTCACGGGTGAGGGCGGCGTAACCGGCGTGACGATCGAGCGGGCGGACGGGACGAGCACGCCTTCGCCCAGGGGCTAGGCGGTCAGGATCAGCGCCGCGCCGGCCAGGATCCCGGTGACGCTGAGTGCGCGGACCAGCGTCACCTTTTCGCCCAGGAAGACCACAGCGATCACCAGCGCGGTGATCATGCCGGTCTCGCGCAGTGCGGCGAGCGGGGCGACGGCGCCGAGCGCGAAGGCGTTGAGCGCCAGGCCGTAGGTCAGGATCGACAGCGCGCCCGCCGCGGTGCCCGGCTTCCACTGGGCCAGCGCAGCGGCGAAGATCCGGCCGCGCGATACCAGGCCGAACATGGTGACGATCGCCGCGCCGGAAAGCACGAAGGACCAGACGATATAGCTGACCGGCCGGGGCGCGGCGCGCACGCCATGGGCGTCGGCCACGGTGTAGCAGCCGATCATCGCGGCGGTGAGCAATGCCCAGCCGAGCCCGGCCCGGCCCAGGTGACGACCGATCACCAGCGTGGCGACCGCGCCGCCGATCACCGCGATACCCAGCGCCTCGCGCATCGGCACGGCTTCGCCGAAGACCAGGATCGCCAGTGCGGCGGTGAGCATCGGCGCGGCGCCGCGCATCACCGGATAGGCGGCGGAGAAGTCGCTGGCCTCGAAGGCGCGGACGACCGCGTAGAGATAGAGGCAATGGATCGCGGCGCTGAGGCCGAGCCAGCCCCAGGCGCCGTGCGGCAGCGGCACCAGCAAGGTGGCGGGCAGCAGGATCAGCGCGCTCGATCCGTCGATGATCGCGCGGCCGGTCATCTTGTCCTTGCCGCCCTTGAGGATGGCGTTGACCACCGCGTGGATCGAACCCGAGGCGATCATCATCGCCGGGGCGAGGAATTCGGGGCTCACAATTCGATCTGGCGGCGGCCCAGCCACAAAGCGAGGGTGATTCGCGAAACGATCGCCGAGAGCAGCACCAGCGGCACGACGATCCACAAGGTGAGCACCTGCACTTCGGACCATTGCCCGGCGACCAGATGCCGCGCGCTCGACAATGCGGTCCAGCCCAGCACCAGCGCGGCGGTCACCAGCCCGGCGAGCAGGCCGGTGCCGAACCAGCGGCGCCAGGGCAAGGCGGGGTCGCGCAGGAGCAGCAGCGCAAGCGGCACGCCGACGATCGCGGCATAGCAGACCCCGAACAGCGCGAGCGTGCCCCAGATGCGCAGGAAGCTGTCACCCGCGTTCGATCCGGCGGCGAAGATGCCCGGCAGCAGCGACGCGATCGCCGGCCCCGCCAGAACGGCGACGATCAGCGGCACGGGCGCGATGCGTTGCTCTTCCCCCATGCCGCGAGACTGGCTCAGGTGGCGAGCTTGCGCAACGTCTCGATCGTATCTGCTTCGCTGGCGGGCTTGTCGTTGCGGATCCGGCTGATCCGGGGGAAGCGCATCGCCAGGCCGGACTTGTGCCGCTTCGATTCGTGGATCGAATCGAAGGCGACTTCGAGGACGAGGCTCTTGTCGGTCTCGCGCACCGGGCCGAAGCGGTTGACCGTGTGGTTGCGCACATGGCGATCGAGCCATTTCAGCTCCTCGTCGGTGAAGCCGAAATAGGCTTTCCCCACGGGCAGCAGCTCGCCTTCCGGCGTCCAGGCGCCGAAAGTATAGTCGGAATAGAAGCTGCTGCGCTTGCCCGAGCCGCGCTGGGCATACATCAGCACGCAATCGGCGATCAGCGGATCGCGCTTCCATTTGTACCAGAGCCCGGCGCGGCGCCCGGCGACATAGGGCGATGTGCGGCGCTTGAGCATCACCCCTTCGATGGCGGCATCGCGGGCGCCGGCGCGAATCTCCTCCAGCGCGGCGAAGTCCGCGGCCTCGATCACCGCGGAAAGATCGAAGCGCTCGGGATCGAGACGAGGGACGAAGGCTTCGAGCCGGGTGCGGCGCGCGCTCCAGGGAAGCTCGCGCAGGTCCTCGTCGCCATCGAACAGGATGTCGTAGAGGCGGACGAAGGCGGGATAGTCGGCGAGCGTCCTGGCGCTCACCGCCTTGCGGCCGAGGCGCTGCTGGAGGGCGTTGAAGCTGGCTGCTTCGCCGCCCTGGAACTCGCCCTTCACCAGCAATTCGCCGTCGAGCACGCCGGGCGTGGCGAAGCTGGCGGCGACTTCGGGGAAGCTGTGGGTGATGTCGTCGCCGGCGCGGCTGTAGAGCCGGGTCTCGCCGGCGACATGGACGAGCTGGACGCGGATGCCGTCCCATTTCCACTCGGCGGCATAGTCGGCCAGATCGACGCTCTCGGCCTCGAGCGGATGGGCGAGCATGAAGGGGCGGAACACCGGCACGTTGCGCGTGGTCGGCTGTTCGCCGCGCCCCTCGGCCCAGTCGAACAGCGTTTGATAGGGCGGGGTCAGGCCGTGCCAGACTTCCTCCACCGCATCGACGTCCAGTCCGAAGGCCTGGGCGAGCGCGGTCTTGGCGAGCCGCGCGGAGATGCCGACGCGCAGCGCGCCGGTGGCGAGCTTGAGCAGGGCGAAGCGTTCGTCCGCCTCCAGCCGGTCGAGCATCGCGGCGAGGGCTGCGGGAGCGTCGGACTTCGAGATGCTCCCGAGCGTGGCGATCACCTGGGAGACGGTGAGTGGTGCGCTATCCTCGGGCGGGGGCACCGGCTCGGGCCAGAGCAAGGCGATCGTCTCGGCCGAATCGCCGACGAAGTCGCGGCTCATCGCATAGAGCACCGGATCGACCCGCGCCTCGATCAGCGCGCGGAGCAGGGCGGGCTTCACCGCGGGCAGGTCGAGCGTGCCGGTAAGCGCCGCCATCGCCCAGCCGCGGTCCGGATCGGGGGTGGCGCGGAGATAGTCGCCGATCAGCTTGAGCTTGGCGTTGCGCGAGCGCGTGTAGATCAGGCTGTCGAGAAGATCGGCAAAGGCGCGCATGATGCGCCAACGCATAGCGCAGCCGATGCGCTCCCGTTACGATGTTCGCATGCGCATTCTCCTAGGCATCGCAGCGGGCATTGCCCTGCTCATCGCCCTCCTGGCCGGCTGGGGGTATCGCGAGGCGACTCGCGATCCGATCGTTCGCCGCGGCGAGGTGGCGATGCCGGGGCTGGAGCGGCCGATGAAGATCGTGCTGCTCAGCGACATCCATATCGGCACTGCCGCGATGGGCCCGGCGCGGCTGACGCGAATCGTCGGCCAGGTGAATGCACTGAAGCCGGACCTGGTGGTGATCGCGGGCGATTTCATCTTCGGCCACGATCCGGAAGGCGCCGCCAAGCTCGGACCGGCGATGATCGCGCCGCTGCGCCAGCTGCGCGCGCCGCTGGGCGTCACCGCGGTGCTTGGCAATCACGACTATTGGACGGGAGCCCAGGCGGTGCGCGAGCAGCTCGGCAGGGCCGGGATCACCGTGCTCGAGAATGACGCGGCATTGCGCGGGCCGATCGCACTGGGTGGGGTCAGCGATGATTTCTCGGGCCATGCCGATGTAGTGGCGACGCTGCGGGCGGCACGGGCGCTGGGCAAGCCGATCGTGCTGCTCACCCACTCGCCCGACATCGCGCCCGGCCTGCCCGCCGATGCGCGCCTGCTGCTTGCCGGGCATACCCATTGCGGCCAGGGCGTGGTGTTCGGTCACAATATCGCGCCGCCGGTCAGCCGCTACGGCACGCGCTATCGCTGCGGGCTGGTGCGCGAGGGCGCGCGGACCGTTGTGGTCACCGGTGGCCTCGGCGCGAGCGGGGTTTCGCTGCGCATCGGCGCGCCGCCCGATCTATGGCTGCTTACACTCGTGCCAGTTGCAATGGCGCCGACACGAAAAGCGGGTTAGGCTCACCGCTCCACCACCGGAGGGGACTCCCGTAATGAAGCTTATCCTTACTGCCGCCGCGCTTGCCTGCGCGCCTGCCGCTGCCTTTGCCCAGACCGCGCCGGCACCGGCGACGACCCCGGCACCCGCCGCGGCGCCGGTTGCTGCCGCCAAGTTCAGCGCCGACACGCCGATCGAAACGCTGTTCGCCAACGAAGCGGCCAAGGCGGTGCTGGTCGCCGACGGCCTGGGCGATGTCGAGAAGCACCCGGCCTATGACCAGTTCAAGGCGATGAGCTTCCGCGCCGTGCAGCCCTTCTCCGAAGGCAAGATCACCGACGAACTGCTCGCCAAGCTCGACACGGATCTCGCCAAGGTCAAGTGACGTGAAAAGGGGCCGGCCTCTCGCGAGTCCGGCCCCTTTCCGATTCTGCCGCCTTGGGCGATCAGCCCTTGCGCGAAGCCTCGAACAGGAACCAGGCGCGCTCCTCGGCCTGGTCGGTCCATTCGTCGACGATCCCGCTGGTCGCATTGTCGCCGGCATCTTCGGCAGCCTGCTTCACCACGCGGAAGCTCTCGACCAGCTTGAGATTGTCCTCGCGCAGCTCGGCGAGCATGTCGCCGGGCGCGACGTAATCCGCATCATTGTCGGTCAGCGTCTGGCGGCGCGCGATGTCGCCGATCGAGCGCAGCGTGATGTTGCCGGTCTTGCGCACGCGCTCGGCGATCGCATCGGTGATGCCGTAGATCTGCGCTGCCTGGTCATCGAGGAGCAGGTGATAGTCGCGGAAATGCGGGCCCGACACGTGCCAATGGAAGTTCTTGGTCTTGAAATAGAGCGCGAAGCAGTCCGCCAGCGCGCTGTTCAGCGCATCGGCGACACTCCTGGTGTCGTTGCGGTTGAGGTCGGTGGGGGTGCGGAGCGCCGCGTTCGTGTCAGCCATATCTTCCTCCCGGATAATCGGTTCGCAGGGTCAACGAACGGGATATAGGGACGGCTCCGTGCGATGCACTTGCAATTTGCCGATCTCAGAAATCGATCAGGTCAAACGGAGCGCGTTCACGCCGATCCAGCATCCGGCGACCAGGAAGGCGATGCCGCTGAGGATGCGCAGCCAGCGTAGCGGCGCGTCGCGCCAGACCCGCTCGCCGAGCACTGCGGCGACAAAGGCGACCGCGAAGCTGGCGATCGAGGCGCCCGCCGCGGCGAACCAGGGCTGGCCGCCGGTCGACAGCGCCAGGGTGAAGAAGGGCGTGCGCTCGCCGAAGGACAGGATCAGCACGCCCAGCAGCGCGGTGAAGAAGGAGCCGAGCTTCCAGCTGCTAAGCCGGTCCGGCGTCTTGCCCGATCCGATCGCACCCAGTGCGCCGAAGATCAGCGCGAGGGCCAGCAGCAGGGACTTGGCGTTGGGCGTCATCATCGGCGCCATGAAGGTGGCGGCGCCCGCCGCGATGAAATTGCCGGTCGCATGGGCGAGCCCCGCCGCGATCGCGACGGTGAGTGGCCGCCCATAACGATCGGAGAGAATCGCGGTGAGCAACGCCGGCTTGTCGCAAAGCTGGGTGATGGCGGCCAGCAGGAAGGCCGGGACCAGAGCTTCCATGGCACTTCCCTTTCGCCGGATATTGTGGCGGGCCAGGGTTAAACCCGCGTGAAGCATCCGGCGATGGGCACCCAGCCTTGACTTTTGATGGAGAATCGCACAGGTGCCCGCGTCTGGCAGCGGTGCGCTCAGCGTGCCGCTCTTTTCTTTTACAAGATTCAAGGGTTACGGGTCATGGCCAAGCCGACCACTGTCAAGATCAAGCTCGTCAGCACGGCGGACACGGGTTTCTTCTACGTCACGAAGAAGAATCCGCGTACCCAGACCGAGAAGTTCTCGTTCCGCAAGTACGACCCGGTCGTGCGCAAGCATGTCGAGTTCAAGGAAGCCAAGATCAAGTAAGCCAGGCGTCAAGCCTGCCTTGCCCCCGCTTCGCGCGGGGGATTGATCAGAAGAGAAGCCCCGGGCCCTTAGGCTGCGGGGCTTCTTCTGTGCCCGTTTCCGGTGCTTCAGGCGCGGGTTCCGGCGCTGTGGGGGCTGCAGGCGCTTCGGCCGGCATCAGCGCGCGCACTTCTTCCATGAAGCGCACCAGGCTGATCGGCTTGGAAACATAGGCGTTGGCGCCCGCCGCGCGAATCCGCTCCTCGTCCTCGCGCCCCGCATAGGCGGTAACCGCCATGATCGGGATGGCGCGCAGCTGCGAATCGCGCTTCATGTGCTGGATGATCTCGAGGCCGGTGATGTGCGGCATCTGGATGTCCATCACCACCAGCTGCGGATCGAACTCGCGCGCGCGCGTCACCGCCTCGCGGCCGTCGCGCACCGGCTCGGCTTCGAACTGGTGCGCGCGCAGCAGGTCGCAGAACAGCTTCAGATTGAGTTCGTTGTCCTCGACAACGAGCACCCTTTTTGCCACGCGCTACCCCCAGGATCCAATTTGGGCGATGTAGGCTATGGCGAGCGCGGAAACAAATGCGGAAGCGCTGGCGCTGCAGGCACTTGTCTGGACCCTGGGCGACGAATCGCGGGCCCGGCGCCTGCTCGACCTGACCGGGCTCGAACCTTCGGACCTGCGCGCGCGTGCCGGCGACGCGGTGGTGCTCGCCGCCACCCTGTCCTTCCTCGAATCATACGAGCCCGACCTTGTCGCCTGCGCCGAGGCACTCGAAATAAGCCCCGAACAACTGGTCGCCGCCCGGGCGATACTGGAACGTGCATGAAACCGCTGCTGATCACCGATTGCGATGAAGTCCTGCTCCACATGGTCCGCCATTTCGGCACCTGGCTGGGGGAGACGCATGACATAGACTTCACGCCCGATGGCGCGGATTTCGCCAATTCGATGCGCCGGCGCAGCGATTCGTCGGTGATCCAGCGCGAGGAGATGTGGGGTCTGCTCGACGGCTTCTTCCCCGCCGAGATGGAGCGCCAGACGCTGGTGCCGCATGCCCGCGAGGCGCTGGCCGCGCTTTCGGAGCGCGCCAATATCGTGGTGCTGACCAACCTCCAGGATCATTGCCGTGAGCATCGTATCGCCCAGCTGGCGACTCATGGCATCGCGCACCGGGTGGAGTGCAACCAGGGTGGCAAGGGCTCGCCCGTCGCGCGGCTGATCGAGGAATTCGCGCCCACCGTCGCAGTGTTCGTCGATGATCTTGCCGTGCACCACGAATCGGTGGCGAAGCATGCGCCCGAGGTGTTCCGCCTGCACATGGTCGCCGAGCCGAGCCTGGCGCCGAGCGTCGTGCCGGCGCCGCACGCCCATGCCCGAATCGACGACTGGCTGGTGGCACGCGACTGGATCGAAGCGCGCTTCGACGCAGGCTTGACCGCCGACGCGGCGAGTGGTTGAGCAGGGGCATGACCACGCATGTCGCCCGCAAGCTCGAAGAGCTTGGCCTCACCCTTCCCGAAGCCGCGGCACCGGTTGCCGCCTATGTGCCGGTGGTGGAGGCGAATGGCCTGCTCCATATCTCCGGCCAGCTTCCCTTCAAGGACGGCGCGCTGATGGCCGGCCGGCTGGGCGAGGACCGCGACCTGGCATTCGGTACCGAAGCCGCGCAGCGCTGTGCCCTGATGCTCGTTGCGCAGATCCAGAAGTATCTGGACGGTGACATCTCGCGGGTCGAGCGAATCGTGAAGCTCGGCGTGTTCGTGAACTCGGCGGCCGATTTCACCGACCAGCCCAAGGTCGCCAATGGCGCTTCGGAACTGATGCAGGCGCTGTTCGGCGATGCCGGCAAGCATGCCCGCAGCGCGGTGGGCGTGCCCACCCTGCCGCTTGGTGCGGCGGTCGAAGTGGACGCGATCGTCCAGATCCGCTGATTTTACCGTAGCTTGGCATAGGGCCTGCCCGCTTGCGCGGGTGGGCCTTTTTCATGTGCGCGCGGCCGCCTGTTGCTGGTCAGCAACAGTTCGTCACGATCCCGTGACGGAACAGCAATTAATGTTGTGCGGTGCAGCGGCGCCCGTCTAGAAACAGGGCGTACCCGCAAGCAGCGCAGGCTCTCGAGCCGCATGACGCCGCACCGGGCGCAGCAGGCGGGAACCCTTTTGAATAAACGGGAAGGGTATTCCATGCGCTACACCATGATCAGCCTCGCCGCTCTTGCTGCAGCTGTCGCAGCCACCCCCGCGATGGCCCAGGATCAGACCGATCCGGCACCTGCCGTGACGATCAGCGGCAGCGTCGCCGTCGTCAGCGACTACAAGTTCCGCGGCATCTCGCAGACCGACGGCAATTTCGCCGTGCAGGGCGGCATCACCATCAGCCACGCATCCGGCTTCTATGTCTCGGCCTGGGGCTCGTCGATCGATGACTATGTCACCGTGCACGGCACCGCCCATCAGGAACTCGACCTGATCGCCGGCTACAAGCATGCCTTCGACGGCGGCGTCACCGTCGATGTCGGCGCGCTCTACTATGTCTATCCGGGCACGCGTCCCGGCTTCACCGGCGACAAGAGCGCTTCGGACTTCATCGAGCCCTATGCCTCGGTCTCCTATGCGATCGGCCCGGTCACCGGGAAGGTCACCGGCAACTATGCGCCGAAGCAGAAGGCGCTGGCGATCGACCAGGGCCAGACCGGTCTCCTGAAGAAGGAAGACAATTTCTACCTGGCCGGCGACCTTTCGGTAGCGATCCCGAAGACGCCGATCGGCCTCACCGCCCATCTCGGCCACACCTGGGGTCCGAGCTGGCTGTCGGGTCCGACCGACGAGTATACCGACTGGGGCGTGGGCGCGACCTTCACCTACAAGTCGCTCACTTTCGGTGTGAACTATGTCGACACCGACACGACCTTCATCACGCCGAGCAGCAAGGACGCGGCCAAGGGCGGCATCCTCGGCTCGGTGAGCGTCGCCTTCTAATTCGGTTGGGGGGAAGGGGAGCGCCCCGGGCGCTCCCCGCCATAGGGAAAGGCCGGCCTGCAGGGGGATGCAGGCCGGCCTTTCTTGTTTCGTGCGCTTGAGGAGCAGTGCCGCTTATTGCGGCGTGCTGGCCTTGGCATCCTTGCCGTCGCCTTCCGGCGCCGCGACGATGTCGCGGGTGGTGGTGCCCTTGTCGACCACGCTGGTGCCCGGGCTGCCTGCGGTCGAGCGCGCGCCGACATCGGCGCCGGTGCTGCCCGACTGGTCCATGACTGCCTGCTCGCCGGGGCTGCGCGCTGCCGAGCCGCCGAACATCGCGTCGAGCGCCTGGTTGGCCGGGTTGCCTTCCTGCGGACGCGGGGCGCCCGGCTGCGGCGGCACCAGCGCGAAATCGGGCGGGATCACCAGCGGCGCCTGGCGCGCGACGGCGAACTCGTCGGGACGCGCCCGGTCATAACCCTTCTTGCCGCAAGCGGAGAGCGAGGCCGCAAGCGCGATCGCGCTCACGATGGTAACGGTCTTACGCATTGACTTCATTCTCCACAGCGGCCGGGCTTTCGCCTGCGGCCTTATCGCGCACGAGGAGCGCGCGGATCAACAGGATCAGCACGCCGATGGTAATCGCCGCATCGGCGACGTTGAAGACCAAAAACGGGCGCCATGTCCCGAAATGCAGGTCGGCGAAATCGACGACGAAGCCGAGCCGGGCCCGGTCGAGGATGTTGCCGAGCGCGCCGCCCAGCACCATGCCGAGCGCGCAGACATCGGGCAGCTTCTTCTCGCGGAACATCCACCAGATCACGCCCGCGGCGATCGCGCCGGTGAGCACCACCAGCATCCAGCGCGTCGCATCGCTGTTCGCGGCGAACAGGCCGAGCGACACGCCGATATTGGCGACGAAGCGCAGGTCGAAGATCGGCAGCACTTCCTGGACATGGTTGAGCCCGTCCAGGCCGAGCTTCTGCTGGATCAGGGTCTGGACGAACGCCAGGTCGACGCCGAGCGCGCGCACGACCAGCAGCTTCGTCACCTGATCGATGACGAAAACAAGGGCCGCCACGGCGAAGCCGATTCCACGAGTCACGTTCATTCCACCACCCCGGCACAGCGGTCGCACAAGGCGCCGTCCTGCGCAACTTCCGGGAGATGCCGCCAACAGCGGCCGCATTTATGGCGCTGGGTGGGCACGACCGTGACCGCATCACCTTTGCTCACCTTCGAGACGATGAACAGCTCGGTGAGATCCGCTTCCGATGCCGGCAGCACCGGCACGGTCACTTCGGCCTCGAGGCTGGAGCGCACCTGCTTCTCGCGGCGATAGGGTTCGATCGCTTCGGTCACCTGCTGGCGGAGCTGGCGGATCGCGGTCCAGTCGCTCTCGACCGAGGCACCTTCCGGCAACACCGGCCATTCGAGCATGTGGACCGATTCGTCCTCGCTCGGGAAGCGGGCCTGCCACACTTCCTCGGCCGTGAAGGCGAGGATCGGCGCGGCGTAGCGGACCAGCGCGTGGAACAGCGTGTCGAGCACGGTGCGATAGGCACGGCGCTTGGCCGAGCTCTCCGCCTCGCAATAGAGGCAGTCCTTGCGGATATCGAAGAAGAAGGCCGAGAGGTCTTCGTTCATGAAGTCCGTCAGCGCGCGGCTGTAGCGGTTGAACTCGAAGCCGTCCGCAGCGCCGCGCAACTCGGCATCGAGCTCAGCCAGCTTGGCCAGGATATAGCGCTCCAGCTCGGGCATTTCGGCCACGGGCAGGCGCTCCGCCTCGCTGAACCCGTCGAGCGCGCCGAGCAGGTAGCGGAAGGTGTTGCGGATCTTGCGATACGCATCGCCGGTGCCGGCAAGCACTTCCTTGCCGATGCGGACGTCCTCGAAATAATCGGTCTGCGCGACCCAGAGGCGCAGGATGTCCGCGCCGCTCTCGCCGATGATCTTGAGCGGATCGACGACATTGCCGAGCGACTTGGACATCTTGCGGCCATTGCCGTCGAGCGCGAAGCCGTGGGTCAGCACCGCGTCATAGGGCGCCCGGCCGCGCGTGCCCGAGCTTTCGAGCAGCGACGACTGGAACCAGCCGCGATGCTGGTCCGAACCTTCGAGATACAGGTCCGCACGGGTGCCGGCGCCGTAGCGCGCCTCGATCACGAAGCTGTGGGTCGAGCCCGAATCGAACCAGACGTCGAGAATGTCGGTGATCACCTCATAGTGCGCGAGATCATACTTCTCGCCCAGCAGCTGCTGGTGATCGGCCTGGAACCAGGCATCCGCGCCGCCGGTCTCGAAGGCATTGAGGATGCGGGCGTTGACCTCCGGATCGCGGAGATATTCGCCGGTTTGGCGGTGGACATAGAGCGCGATCGGCACGCCCCAGGCGCGCTGGCGGCTGATCACCCAGTCCGGGCGCCCCTCGACCATCGCGCGGATGCGGTTCTGCGCCTTTTCAGGCACCCAGCGGGTATTCTCGATCGCATCGAGCGCGATCCCGCGCAGAGTGGCGCCGTTCGAAGCGGTCGCTTCGCGCGATTCGTCGTCCCAGCTCGTGTCGCGGGTGGCGCCGTTCGGGCGGTCCATGGGGATGAACCATTGCGGGGTGCAGCGGAAGATCACCTTGGCCTTGGAGCGCCAGCTATGCGGATAGCTGTGGGTGAAGTCGTCCGAGGCGGCGAGCAGTGCGCCGGCCTCTCGCAGATCGGTGCAGATCGGGCCGTCCGACGCGGTGAACTTCTTGTTGATCACCGATCCCTGGCCGCCGAGCCACAGCCAGTCCGGCCGGTACATGCCCGCCGCATCGACCGCGAACACCGGATCGATGCCATTGGCCTTGCAGAGCAGGAAGTCGTCCTCGCCATGGTCCGGCGCCATATGGACGAGACCGGTACCGGCATCGGTGGTGACGAAGTCGCCGGCGAGCAGCGGACGTGGCTTGGCGAAGAAGCCGCCGAGCTTGTGCATCGGGTGACGCGCGACGGCGCCTGCGAGCTGTGAGCCCGAAAAGCGGGTAACAGTCTCGTAGGAGCGCTCTTCTGCCGGCAGGGCCTTGGAGAAACGAGCAAGGCAGTCATACATCAACGCGTCTGCGGGGCCGGCCGCGACAATGAACTGGAATCCGTCATTGCGCTTGACGAGCAGGTACTCAACCTCTGGCCCATAGGCGAGCGCCTGGTTCACCGGGATCGTCCACGGCGTAGTCGTCCAGATTACCGCATGCGCGCCGACCAGCTCGGGGGCGTTCGGCGCCTCGGTGATCTCGAACGCCACATCGATCTGGGTCGAGGTGATGTCCTCATATTCGACTTCGGCCTCGGCCAGCGCGGTCTTCTCGACCGGCGACCACATCACCGGCTTGGCGCCGCGATAGAGCTGGCCGCTCTCGGCGAACTTGAGCAGCTCGCCGGCGATGATCGCCTCGCTCTCATAGTTCATCGTCAGATACGGGTTGGTCCAGTCGCCCATCACACCCAGCCGCTCGAACTGCTCGCGCTGCACGCCGACCCATTTCTCGGCATAGGCGCGGCATTCGGCGCGGAAGGCGACGGGATCGACTTCATCCTTGTTGAGCTTCTTGGCGCGGTAGGCTTCCTCGACCTTCCACTCGATCGGCAGGCCGTGGCAGTCCCAGCCCGGGATATAGGGCGCGTCCTTGCCCATCAGGCTCTGCGAGCGGACGATGATGTCCTTGAGGACCTTGTTCATCGCATGGCCCATGTGAATGTCGCCATTCGCATAGGGCGGGCCGTCGTGCAGGATGAAGCGGGTGCGGCCGGCACGCTGCGTGCGCAGCTTGTCGTACAGCCCGATCCTCGCCCAGCGATCGAGGATGGCAGGCTCCTTCTGGGCGAGGCCTGCCTTCATGGGGAACTCGGTCTTCGGAAGGAAGACGGTGTCGCGGTAGTCTTTTTCGTCGCTCATGAGTGCGCGGGAATTAGAGGAAGCCGCGCTCCATGCAAAGCAGATGTTGCGCGTGCGCTTAACCACCAATTTGGGGAACCCCGCGCGGGTTCGCGAGTCCCCTTTTCATGAACATTCCGGTCCAGAGCGTCGCTGGGCCCGGAGGCGGTGACGAGATTGCCGATCTGGCCGGGCATTATCTGCTGCTACCCGAGGCGGAGGGGCTGGCGCGGATCGACACGGAGATCGCCGCGGCCACTGCCGAATCGCGCTGGGACGACCTCAGCAAATGGCACCGCGTGCGCTTCCGGCTGATCCGGCTGCACCAGCTGGCGGTGCGCGATTCGCGCTAGCCCAGCAGCTCCCGTGCCTTTGCCGCGTCGGCGTCGATCTGTGCCTTGAGGGCATCGAGCGAATCGAACTTCGCCTCGGGGCGGAGATAGTCGATCAGCTGGACCTCGATGGTCTGACCGTAGAGGTCGCCCGAGAAATCGAAGAAATAGGGCTCGAGCAGCTCGACCGGCGGCTCGAAGGTCGGGCGGATGCCGAGGCTGGCGACGCCGCCGACCACGCGCCCGTCGGGCAGGCGTCCGCGCACCGCATAGATGCCATAGGCGGGGCGGAGATAGTTAGCGAGGCTGAGGTTCGCGGTCGGGAAGCCGAGCGTGCGGCCGACCTGGTCGCCGTGCTGGACAATGCCTTCGATCGCGAAGGGGCGGGTGAGCAGCCGGGCGGCCTCGGCCGGCCGGCCTTCGCGGAGATGGTCGCGGATGCGGCTCGACGAGACGGTCTCGCCGTCGAGCTTTACCGGCGCCACCGTCTCGGCCGAGAAACCGAGTTCGGCGCCGAGCGCGGCGAGGGTCGATACATCGCCCTCGCGGCCCTTGCCAAAGGTGAAGTCGCCGCCGGTGACCACGCCGCCGGCGCCGATCCGCTCGACCAGCCGCTCCGCGGCAAAACCGCGCGCGCTGAGTGCCGCCAGCTCGGCGTTGAACGGAAAGACCAGCATCGCATCGACGCCGGCTTCGGCGAGCAGGCGCTGGCGCTGGTCCATCGTGGTCAGGCGGAACCAGGGGCTGTCCGGGCGGAAATAGCGCTGGGGGTGCGGATCGAAGGTGCCGACGATCGCCGGCCGCCCCTCGGCGCGCGCACGCGCCACCGCATGGCCCACCACCGCCTGATGCCCCAGGTGAAATCCGTCGAAATTGCCGAGCGCGACGATCGCGCCCCGATAGCGGGGCGGGACTGCCGAGCCGCCGTCAAGCCGCTCCATCAGGCGGGCTATAGGGGGCGGGATTGGGTCTGCCAACATGCTGACCTACTCTCCCTCTCCCCTTGTGGGAGAGGGAGGGAGCCGACGCAGTCGGCGGAAGGGTGAGGGGGCAGGGGAGTGCGTCTCACTCCCCCTCATCCTTCCCACTCGGCTTCGCCTCGCGGGCCCATTCCTCTTCCCACAAGGGGAGAAGGAGTTTTCACTTCCCCGGCACGATCCCCGCGCGAATCACGCGCAGGACATTGCCGCCCATCACCTTGCGGATCTCGTCGGGGGAGAGGCCGGCATCGAGCAGCCCGCCGGTGATCGCGACAAGCTGCGACGAATCCCAGCCGGTAGTCACCGCGCCGTCGAAATCCGAGCCCAGGCCGACATGATCCACGCCGACCAGCTGGCGCACATGCAGGATCGCGCGGACGACATTGGCCGGCTCGGTGCCGCACACCGCCGCGTCCCAATAGCCGATGCCGACCACGCCACCGGTGCGCGCGACACCCTTGATCTCTTCGTCGGTCAGGTTGCGGTTGACCTTGCAGGTCGCCTGCACGCCGCCGTGGCTGGAGACGACCGGGCGCTTCGCCAGCCTGAGAATCTCGGCGACCGATTCGTGGCTCGAATGGGCGATGTCGACGATCATGCCGAGCTGCTCCATCCGCGCGAGCACCTGGCGGCCGAGCGGGGTAAGCCCGCCCTTCTTCATCCCGTGCATCGATCCGGCGACGTCATTGTCGAAGAAATGCGCGAGGCCCGCCATGCGGAAGCCCGCGGCATGGAGCTTGTCCAAATTGCCGATCTGGCCTTCCAGGTCCTGCAGCCCCTCGATCGAGAGCATGCCGCCGACGACCTTCCTGCCTGCCGCGCGATCGGCGAGCAGCTGGTCGAGCTCCTGCGGATTATGGATCACCCGCAGCTTGCCGTTCGAGCCGGCGGCGGCGCGATCGAGCTTTCGGGCATGGAACAGCGAGCGCTCGAGCAGCGAGGTCCAGGTCTTGGGTGGCTGGAGCTGGGCGATGGTCAGCAGGGTGATGTTGTCGGTGTCGCCCGAATTGGCGTCGTAATTCTGGTGCTTCGGCGTCTTGGTGACCGAGGAGAAGACCTGGAGCGCGACATTGCCTTCGAGCAGCCGGGGCAGGTCGACCTGGCCGGTGTTCGAGCGCTCGAGCAGGCTGCGGTTCCACATCAGCGTGTCGGCATGCATGTCGGCGATCTGGAGCGAGGCGTGGAGCGTCTTCACCGCGTCGCTCGGCTTGGCGAGCTTCGTCGGCACCACCTTGTTCATGCTGCCTTCGACGATCCCCGGGGCGAAGCCGAAAAAGCCGACCGCGGCCAGCACGAGGACGATCAATACGCCCCATAGGATCTTCTTCTTCATCCCGTCCGCTCCAGCGTCACGAAGCTGTAGGCAGGGCGCCCCGCTTCTTCCGGGAAATCCTCGCGCGCAACCTCGCGCCATTCAACCCCGAAAGCGGGGACATGCGCGTCCCCTTCCGGAGCGGCATGGACTTCGGTCAGCTCGATCCTGTCGGGCGTGAACAGCGCGAACACTTCCGCTCCGCCGATCACCGCGACGTCGCCGGGGCCGGCAAGCGCTAGCGCTTCCTCGGGCGAATGCGCGACTTCGGCACCTTCGGCCTGCCAGCCGCGATCACGGGTCAGCACGATATGACGCCGGCCGGGCAGGGGCGCGGGGAAGCTGTCGAAGGTCTTGCGCCCCATGATCATCGGCTTGCCCATGGTCTGCGCCTTGAAGCGTCTGAGATCGGCGGGCAGGCGCCACGGCAGCTGGTTGTTGACGCCGATCACGCCATTGTCGGCACGGGCAAGATGGAAGGAAATCACCTGCATCCGGCGACAGAAGCAGATGCGCCCCTGCATGGGAACCCGTCATGCTGAACTTGTTTCAGCATCCAACGCGCTACGGCTTCCCGGGGGGAGGGTTGGACCCTGAAACAAGTTCAGGGTGACGATTTCTCCTAAACCGCCACCGGCGCCTTGATGTGCGGCTGGGCGACGTAATCGTGAATCACGAAGTCCTCATATTCATAGGCATCGATCGAGCCCGGATTGCGCAGGATCTCCAGCCGCGGGATCGGGCCGGGCGTGCGGCTCAGCTGCTCGCGGGCTTGCTCCAGATGATTCGAATAGAGGTGGCAATCGCCGCCGGTCCACACGAAGTCGCCCACTTCCAGTCCCGCCTGCTGGGCGAGGAGATGGGTGAGCAGCGCATAGCTGGCGATGTTGAACGGCACGCCGAGGAAGATGTCGGCCGAGCGCTGGTAGAGCTGCAGGCTCAACTTGCCATTGGCGACATGGCATTGGAACAGGCAGTGGCACGGCGCCAGCGCCATGGCGTGGAGCTCGCCCGGGTTCCAGGCCGAGACGACCATGCGGCGCGAGCCGGGATTGGTCTTGAGCGTCTCGATCAGCTCCTTGATCTGGTCGATATGGCGGCCGTCCGCCGCTTCCCAGTCGCGCCACTGCTTGCCGTAGACGGGGCCGAGATCGCCATTCTCGTCTGCCCATTCGTCCCAGATGCTGACCTTGCGCTCCTGCAGCCACTTCACATTGGTGTCGCCGCGCAGGAACCACAGCAGCTCGATCAGGATCGAGCGCAGGTGCAGCTTCTTGGTGGTGAGCAGCGGGAAGCCCTGGCTGAGATCGAAGCGCATCTGGTGGCCGAACACGCTCAGCGTGCCGGTGCCGGTGCGGTCCATCTGCTCGGCGCCGGTGTTGAGCGCACGGGCCATCAAGTCGAGGTACTGCTGCATGGGCCGCAGCCTAGCCCTGCCTCCGCGCGAGGCCAAGCGGGCGAGACATATCCATTGTGGAGAAACCGCGCCTCTCCCCCACGGTCCGTTCCGGAGCGGATCGCGCTTCGGGCGGGCGGTATCGACTGGCACCCGGGCGGGATGCTGTTCGGTGCCGAGAAACCACCCCTGCGCCTGGCCGATAGCGAAGCGGCGGGCGCGCTGTTCGCCCCGTTGGCGGGCGAGCGGGTGGAAGTGATGGCCTTCGCCTATCTTGACCGGAGCCAGCAGGTGCTGGGCATGCGCCATGCCCGCTCGGCCTGGCGCGACCGGC
The DNA here is from genome assembly GCF_027359115.1 of Sphingomonas sp. NIBR02145. Classification (NCBI taxonomy): domain Bacteria; kingdom Pseudomonadati; phylum Pseudomonadota; class Alphaproteobacteria; order Sphingomonadales; family Sphingomonadaceae; genus Sphingomonas; species Sphingomonas sp. NIBR02145. The sequence goes on from NZ_CP114791.1 coordinate 3,772,887, forward strand.
TCAGCCTGCCGATCCGCGACATCGCGGCGGACGCGATCGCTTTCCGTGCCTTTGCCGTGGTGATGGCGCACAACCATCCGAGCGGCGATCCCACCCCCAGCCGTGCCGATCGCGAGGCGACCGACCGGCTGGCCCGCGCGCTCGATGTGCTGGGCGTGCGGCTGCTCGATCACCTGGTGGTCGCCGCTAAGGGCACCACCAGCTTCCGCAGCCTAGGGTTCCTTTGATTCTTCCTTGGGCAGCACCGCCGGCGTCGCGGTCTTGCCGCTCTTGCACGCGCGAATCGCGCTCGGCTCGGGGCGCTCGCCCCTTGCCTCGAAGATCGCGATATAGCCGCCGGCCGAGGGCATTGGCTTCATCGAGACCAAGACATAGCCGACCGCGGCGAACTCGCATTTGAGCAGCTCGGGCGGGGTGCCGTGGTCCTGGGTCGGGCGATTGGCGTCGACCACCACCGCCTGGCCGCCGGGGGCGAGCGCGGGGCGCAGCCGCCAGAGGAACTCATAGGGGCTCTCGATCTCGTGGTACATGTGGACCATGAGCACGCGGTCGAAGCTGTTCTCGGGCAGGCGCGGATCGGCGGGCAAGCCGAGGCGGACGCTGACATTGTCGAGCTTCTCGCGCAGCACGCGCGTGGCGAGATAGTCGCGCGTCTCGGGGACGATGTCCTCGGCGACAACGCGGCCCTTGTCGCCGACGCGTGCAGCCAGGCGGACGGTGTAATAGCCCTCGCCCGCGCCGATGTCCGCCACGGTCATGTCCGGCTTGATGCCGGCCAGGTCCATCACCTGGCCCGCTTCGTTGAGACGATCGCGCGCTTCCTCGGTCGACCAGCGCGGTGACAGGATGCCGGCCACCGGCCGGTCGGCAGCGGGGAAGCCGCTATTGGCCGCAGGGACGCCCTGTTCCTTGTTGTCGATCGCCACCGGCGCGCCGCTGCACGCCGCCAGCATCAGTCCCAGGAACAGCGCGGGGCCGCGTCTCAATCGACATCCTCCACTTCGACCGTCTCGCCGGTCACCCGCTGGGATAGCGCGGCGGCCATGAACGCGTCGAGGTCCCCATCGAGCACATCCGAGGGCGCGGTGGAAGTAACACCGGTGCGCAGGTCCTTAACCAGCTGATATGGCTGGAGCACATAGGAGCGGATCTGGTGCCCCCAGCCGATATCGGTCTTGGTGGCGTTGGTGGCGTTGGCCGCGGCTTCGCGCTCGGCCAGCTCGCGCTCATAGAGGCGGGCGCGCAGCTGGTTATAGGCCTCGGCCTTGTTCTTGTGCTGCGAGCGCTGGTTCTGGCACTGCACCACGATGCCGGTCGGCAAGTGGGTGATGCGCACCGCCGAATCGGTGGTGTTGATGTGCTGGCCGCCCGCGCCCGAGGCGCGATAGGTGTCGATGCGCAGCTCGCTCTCGTTGATCTCGACCACGATATTGTCGTCGATCACCGGATAGACCCAGATCGAGGAGAAGCTGGTGTGACGGCGCGCGGCGCTGTCATAGGGGCTGATGCGGACGAGGCGGTGCACGCCGCTCTCGGTCTTCGCATAGCCATAGGCGTTCTCGCCCTTCACCAGCAACGTCGCCGACTTGATGCCCGCCTGCTCGCCGGCATGATAGTCGATCAGCTCGACCTTGAGGCCGTGGCGCTCCGCCCAGCGCGTGTACATGCGCTGGAGCATGCCTGCCCAGTCGTTGCTCTCGGTGCCGCCGGCGCCCGAGTTGATCTCGATATAGGTGTCGTTGGCATCGGCCTCGCCCGAGAGCAGGGCCATGACCTTGTCCTTCTCGGCGCGTGCGGCGAGCGCGGCAAGGCTGGCGGTGCCTTCGACCGCCATGTCCTCGTCGCCCTCGGCCTCGGCCATCTCGATCAGCTCGGCGGTGTCGTTGAGCTCGGTCTCGATCGCACGCGTAGCGGTGATCGATTCGTCGAGCCGGCGACGCTCGCGCATCACGTCCTGGGCCTTCTTGGCGTCGTTCCACAGGGTCGGGTCCTCGACGCGCGCATTGAGCTCGTCGAGCCGGCGCAGCGCGCGATCCCAATCGAGGAACCGGCGGAGCAGCGCGAGCGACTCCTTGATGTTGTCGACATGAGCCTGCGCTTCGGCGCGCATAATCAGTAACTCCAAATCTTTTACGTCATCCCGGCGAAAGCCGGGATCTCGTGCCTCAGGCCGATCGCTCGTCGCCTGAGATCCCGGCTTCCGCCGGGATGACGATATAGTGTGCCGCGCTAGTAGATTCCGCCCTCGCGTTGCAAGAAGTCGCTGTCGCCTTCCTGCTTCTTGGGGGCGGCCTTCTTCTCGATGGCCTTGGCCTCGGGCTGTTCTTCCTGGTCGCGGCGGCCGCGGCGCTGGTCGGTCTCGGGCTTGAACGCTTCCCAGATCACGCCCGAAAGCGGATCGCTCGACGGCCAGGCGCCGGTCACCGGCTTGCCGCTGGCGCGGTCGATGCGGACCATGCGGATGCCCTGCGGCGCGGTGAAGGGAACCTTCTCCATGCCTTCGAAGGCGGGGATGGCGAACTGCTTGAAGATCGGCGCGGCGATAGAGCCACCCTGGGCATAGCCGCCCAGGTTGGTCGGCGTGTCATAGCCGATATAGAGGCCGCCGATCATCTGCGGGGTGCCGCCGACGAACCAGACGTCGGTCGGGCCCGAGGTGGTGCCGGTCTTGCCCATCATCGGGCGGCCCAGGTCGCGTAGCACCGTGGCGGTGCCGCGCTGGACGACGCCCTCGGCGATATGAACCATCTGATAGGCGGAGAGCGGATCGAGCACCTGCTTGGCGCGGGTGACCGGGCGCGGCATCGCGCCGCCCTTCCAGTCGGGCGCGTTGCAGCCTTCGCACGGGCGCCAGTTCTCCGGCCACACCACCGCGCCCTTCCGGTTCTGGACGAAGTCGATCAGCGACGGGTTGAGTGCCCGGCCGTGGTTCACCAGGATCGAATAGGCGTTGACCATGCGGGTCACGGTCGTCTCGCCCGCGCCCAACGCATAGCTGAGATAGGGCGGGAATTTCTGTCGCGACACGCCGATTCGCTGCATCAGGTCGACGACGTGATCCATGCCGGTCTGGTTGGCGATCTGCACCGTCATCAGGTTGCGCGACTGCTCGATGCCCCAGCGCAGCGTCTTGGGACCAGCGCCGCGGGCATTGCCGAAATTGCGGAAGCACTTCTGGCCGAGGCTGGCCCCCTGCCACACGCAGAACGGGCCATCGACCACGATCGAGGCGGGGGTCATGCCCTGCTCGAGCGCGGCGGCATAGACGATCGGCTTGATCGTCGAGCCCGGCTGGCGTTGCGCCTGGGTGGCGCGGTTGAAGCTCTGGATGCGCGAATCGAAGCCGCCCTGCATGGCGAGGATGCGCCCGGTGCGCGGATCCTCGACCACCATGCCGCCCGAGACCTTGGGGACCGAGCGCAGCGCCCATTGCCCGCCGGCTTCCGGCGCCACCGCGACGATGTCGCCCGGCTTGAACGCATCGAATGCCTGACCGCCCTTGCCGCGCACCGGCATGGCCGCGGCCCATTTTGGCAGCGTGCCGGTCGAGCCGTCGTCGAAGCCGATCTGCCAGCTGTCGCCGGTACGATCGATCAGCACGCCCGCGCGCCAATTCTCGTAGTCGAGGCCGATATTGGTGTTGAGGAACGACTGGAGCCAGCTCCTGCCGATATCCGCATGGCCGATCGGCCCGGACCAGCCACGGCCGCGGTCATAGCGCAGCAGACCGTCGCGCAGTGCCTTCTGGGCATATTCCTGCAGCTTGGGGTCGAGCGAGGTGCGCACCCACAGGCCGCCCGAATAGACGCTGTAGGGGCCGGTCTCGTCGGTCTCGCCGAACTTGTCGATCAGCTGGCGGCGCACTTCCTCGGTGAAATAGCCGCCGACGCGCTCGAATTTCGGCGTCTGGCGCGGCACCGTGCCGAGCGGCGAGGCGACTGCCGAATCATGCTGGGCCTGGTCGATGAAGCCGTTCTCGAGCATCTGCCCGAGCACCCAGTTGCGGCGATCGAGCGCGCGCTGGGTGTGGCGTTCGGGATCATAGTTGGACGGGCCCTTGGGCAGGATCGCCAGATAGGCCATCTGCGGCAGGGTCAGCTGGTCGAGCTCCTTGCCGAAATAGGCCTGGCTTGCCGCCTCGACGCCGCCGGCGTTGCGCCCCAGCTCGATCGAGTTGAGGTACAGCTCCATGATCTGCTGCTTGGTGAGCACGTCCTCCATGCGCCAGGCGAGGATGCCCTCCTTGGCCTTGCGCAGGTAACTCGTCTCGTTGCCGACCAATAGGTTCTTGGCAACCTGCTGGGTGATCGTCGAGGTGCCGCGCGGCGTGGAGCCGCTGACCAGACCCTGGAAGGCCGCGCGGACCAGGCCGGGGAAATCGACGCCGTGATGCTCGAAGAAGGTCTTGTCCTCGGCGGACATATACGCCTCGACCAGCAGCTTCGGGTATTCGGGGAAGCTCAGCTGCACGCGGCGCTCGCGGGCATAGCTGTAGATCGGCAGGCCCTCGGCCGAGCGGACATTGGTCGGCAGCGGCGGCTCGTAGTTCTTCAGCGTATCGACCGACGGCAGGTTGCGCGCGATGAAAAGCCAGACGAGGAACACGAACAGGCCAGAGAGCAGCGCGAGCACCGCGAGGATCCGGAACCACCAGCGGTGGCGGACGCGACCGAACAGCCCCTTGAAGCCCCCGATCTCGCGCTTGATGCGCATCTTTACGCTGGAAGTGGTGGAACCGTCGGACATGCGGCTCGCGGTTTAGCAGGATTGGCCGGGGAAGGAAGCCGGGAGTCTGGCGGCTCGCCGCACGCCCCTGTTGCGGAGGGGGATTGCCCGTGATTGCCCCAAAACGGGTTTATTCCCAATGTGAAACCACTTCCCCTCGTACCCGCCTATAATGAGGGCACAAGGGGATTGAGGAGATGGTTTCACCGAGAAGCTAAAGTCCGTGACGCCATGCGCGTCGCGAAGTGGATTTCCACGGCCTTGCGCACGCTCTGCGCCACTTTCCTGCGCCCTTCGTCCGAGGCGAGGAATGCGGCGTCGGATTCGTTCGAGATATAGCCCGTCTCGAACAGGATCGAGGGCATGTCCGGTGCCTTGAGCACCATCAGCGAAGCCATGCGGTGGAAGTTCGCCTTGATCGGGATTAGCGGCTGGGCCTCGCGGCCGAGCAGCCGGGCAAAGCCCGCCGATGCGTTCATCGTCTCGCGCTGGGTGAGGTCGATGAGGATCGAGGAAATATCCGGATTCTGCGTGCCGAGATCGACGCCGGCGATGATGTCGGCCTTGTTCTCGCGCGCCGCCAGCCGTGCCGCTTCCTTGTCGGATGCGACTTCGGACAGGGTATAGACGGTCGCGCCGGAGGCATCGCCGTTGCCGGCGCTGTCGCAGTGCACAGAGATGAACAGGTCCGCGCCCAGCTTGCGGGCAAGGCCATAGCGTTCCTGGAGGACCAGGAAGCGATCGTCCTCGCGGGTGAGTGCCACGCGCACCCGGCCGGAGGCGAGCAGCGCGTCCTTGATCGCCAGCGCGGTCTTGAGCGTGAGGTCCTTCTCGCGCAGGCCGCTCGCGCCGATCGCACCGGGGTCGTGCCCGCCATGGCCGGCATCGATCACGACGAGCGGGCGGTCCGCCTCGCCATAGACGCGCGGCAGCGCGGCCGGCGGCGCGCGCCGGGGCAGCGCGATCGTCTCGCTGTAGCGGCTGTGGCCAGCGGGCTGCAGATAGGAGAAGGGTGGCAGGAAGCTCATCCGGCGCTCGGCGGCGGCACGGGCGAATTGCGCGTCGTCTACGGTGCGCAACTGGAGCGTGAGCGTGCGGCCGTCGTTGCCGAAGCGGCCCTCGGTCACGATCGCCGGGCGTGCCAGGTCGAGCACGATGCGCGCGCCCTCGGCGCCTTGCGAGCCCTGTCGGATGCTCGTCACCGGCCCTTCGGCATAGGCGCGATCACCCGGCTCGGCGCCCTTGGCGTCCAGCACGATACGCTGTGGTCCAGCGAGCATGAAAGCGCTTGCCTGGGAAACGGGTGCGTCAAACCTGACGATCACCCGGTCGCCCTTCACGCGCACTTCCTGCACGACGCCCGCCCAGCTGGGGACTCCGGTCAACCAGCCGGAGAGCAAGGCGAGCAGGAACAGCACCCTGACGCTATGCCGCGCCGGGGCTCTGGGGGTCCAGCCCAAAACCATAGATTGATACTCTGAGTTACGCGTCTGCCCTGACGAGACCGGACTAGAGGGCGCGCCTCAAATCGCCGTGAAATTGTGCGGTTAATTTTCGATTCGGCATATTTTTGCCGGCAAGGCGGCAAGGGCTTGCCGGTCTGTTTGCCGCTTTTAGCCAAGGTTGCCGCGCCGTTACGGTAATGCTAGGCAGCATTGTCCCGGCCCTTGCGCCGGACCTTTCTCGCGGCCACATCTTGTCGCGACAGTTCAGGTTGACGCTCACATGAGGCAATTTCCGCAACGTCTGCACCGATTGGCCGAACCGGCCGGTCGCGTGATGGCGGCGGAGCCTGCGGACCACCGGTTCGCGCGTGCCCTGCGAGCAGCAGCAGTTTTCGAAACCCGCGAGACCGCAGCCGGCGAACCCGCCGGCCAGGGCCGCATTGTATGTCGCGCGCCTGCGCGAGCCCTCCGCAATCCAGATTCAGAGGGCTGGGGCCGGCGCGCCCGGAGAATCATAAATGACCATGCGTATGCTGATCGACGCACGCCACCGGGAGGAAACCCGCGTGGCCGTCGTCAAGGGAAGCCGAATCGAGGAGTTTGATTTCGAGTCCGCCGAGCGCAAGCAGCTCAAGGGCAATATCTATCTGGCCAAGGTAACCCGCGTGGAGCCGTCGCTCCAGGCGGCGTTCGTGGATTACGGTGGCAACCGCCACGGCTTCCTGGCCTTTAGCGAAATCCATCCCGACTATTACCAGATCCCCAAGGAAGATCGCGAAGCGCTGCTCCGCGAGGAAGCCGAGCATGCGGCCGAGGAAGCCGCGCTGCGCGCCGAGGAGGATGGCGACGACGATCACGACCACGACCATGACGACGAAGGCGGCGTGGAAGTGCTCGAGCGTCCGGTCGACGACGAGGACGGCGAAGGGGACAGCGAAGCCGATGCCGGCGAAGGCGAGGAAGCCCGCGAGGGCGGCCGTTCGCGCAAGCGCCGCGGCAAGGGCAATGGCGGCGAGGACAGCCCGGCCGAGGCCCTGCGCCAGCGCCGCATGAACCTGCGCCGCCGCTACAAGATCCAGGACGTGATCCGCCGCCGCCAGGTGCTGCTGGTCCAGGTCGTCAAGGAAGAGCGCGGCAACAAGGGCGCGGCCCTCACCACCTATCTCAGCCTCGCCGGCCGCTACTGCGTGCTGATGCCGAACACCGCGCATGGCGGCGGCATCTCGCGCAAGATCTCGTCGGCTGCCGACCGCAAGCGCCTCAAGGGCATCATGGCGGACCTCAAGCTGCCGCCGACGATGGGCTGCATCGTCCGCACCGCGGGCCTCCAGCGCACCAAGGTCGAGATCAAGCGTGACTTCGACTATCTGGCGCGCCTGTGGGACGGCATCCGCGAGGAGACGCTCAAGTCGACCGCGCCGGCGCTGGTCTATGGCGATTCGGATCTGCTCAAGCGCGCGATCCGCGACATCTATAATCGCGACATCGACGAAGTGATCGTCGAGGGCGAGGACGGCTATCGCCAGGCCAAGGACTTCATGAAGCTCCTGATGCCGAGCCATGCCAAGAAGGTGAAGCAATATGCCGACGCGGTGCCGCTGTTCCAGCGTGCCGGCGTCGAGGACCAGCTCTCGGCGATGTACAATCCCGTCGTCCAGCTGAAGTCGGGCGGCTATCTGGTGATCAACCCGACCGAGGCGCTCGTCTCGATCGACATCAACTCGGGTCGCTCGACGCGCGAGCACAATATCGAGCAGACCGCGACCGCGACCAATCTCGAAGCTGCGCACGAGATCGCCCGCCAGCTTCGCCTGCGCGACATGGCCGGCCTGGTCGTGATCGACTTCATCGACATGGATCATGGCTCGAACGTCCGTAAGGTCGAGAAGGCGATGAAGGAGGCGCTGAAGAACGATCGCGCCCGCATCCAGGTCGGTCGCATCTCGGCCTTCGGCCTGATGGAGATGAGCCGCCAGCGCCTGCGCACCGGCGTGCTCGAAGCCTCGACCGTGCAGTGCCCGCATTGCGAAGGCACCGGCCTGGTCCGCACCGCATCGTCGGCCGGCCTGTCCGCGCTGCGCATGATCGAGGACGAGGCTGCCCGCGGCCGCGGCTCGGTGATCACGCTGCGCGCGAGCCAGGAAGCCGCCTTCTACGTGCTCAACAAGAAGCGCGCCGACATCGCCGAGATCGAGGACCGCTACGGCGTGACCGTCGAGATCCTGTCGGACGGCGAGCTCGAGGGCGCGCGCATGTCGGTCGAATGCTCCGGCCCGCCGCCGGCGCATGCCCCGAAGTTCGAGAAGCTGATCGAAGAGCCCGAGGACGACGACTACGTCGAGGAGATCGACGAAGAGGAAGAGGAGCTCGAGGAAGAAGCCGAAGCCGGCAATCGTCGCGAAGGTCGCGGCGAGCGCCGCGAGCGCGACGAGGATGGCGAGGGCCGTGGCAAGCGCCGCCGCCGCCGCCGTGGCCGCGGTCGTGGCCGTCGCGAGGAAGGCGAAGGCGCCGAGGGTGAAGCCGAGGCCGGCGAGGAAGTCGAAGCCGAAGGCGAAGTCGTCGAGGGCGAGGAAGCCTCCGCTGCCGCCGAGGGTGAAGGCCGTGAGGGCAACCGCAAGCGTCGCCGTCGTGGCCGTCGCGGCGGTCGCCGTGGCGATCGCGCCGAGGGTGGCGAGGGCGCCGAGGACGGCGGCGAAGACGTGGCCGAGGCTGCGGCCGAAGTCGCCGAGCCGGCCGAAGTCGCGCCGGAGCCGGCCGTCGAGGAAGCCGCGCCCGCCAAGCCGAAGCGCACCCGCAAGAAGAAGGTGGAAGCTGTCGAGGCCGAAGCCGCGCCTGCGGTCGAAGCGCCGGTAGAGGTCGTGGCCGAGCCGGTCGCCGAGGAAGCGCCGGCCAAGCCGAAGCGGACCCGCAAGAAGAAGGTCGAGGCCGTCGAAGCCGAAGCCGCGCCTGTGGTCGAAGCGCCGGCAGAGGTCGTGGCCGAGCCGGTCGCCGAGGAAGCGCCGGCCAAGCCGAAGCGGACCCGCAAGAAGAAGGTCGAGACCGTCGAGGCGGAACCCGCCCCGGCAGTCGAGGCCACCCCGGTTGCCGAGCAGGCTGCGCCGGCGGAGTCGGTCGCAGAGGCTGATGCCGAAGCGGAAGGCGAAGGTGAAGGCGAGGACGGCACGCCGCGTCGCGGCTGGTGGCAGCGCACCTTCGGCGCCTGATCCGAGGGACTGAGAAAAAGGGGCGTCGGTCCGACAGGGACCGGCGCCCTTTTTCATGACTTCACACGCGGTTCATCGAGCCGCAGGCACGGCCAATGCCATTGATCGCCGGTGGAATTCGGAGGATACGAGGCCCCATGAAGCGCATCCTCGCCCTGCTCTCGGCCGCCTTGCTGCTCTGGATCCAGCCGGCTGTCGCCCAGTCGGTCCTGCGCGACGCCGAGACCGAGGCGCTGCTCAACGACATGGCCAAGCCGCTGTTCCTCGCGGCCGGCCTCTCGCCCGCCAATGGCAAGGTCGTGCTGATCCAGGACAGCTCGATCAACGCCTTCGTGGCCGGCGGCCAGATCGTCTATGTCCATTCGGGGCTGATCGACGCGGCCGACAGCGCCAATGAAGTGCAGGGTGTGATCGCGCACGAAATCGGCCATATCGTCGGCGGCCATGCCGTGTTCCAGAATGACGGCGGCTACACCAATATCTCGATCCTCAGCCTGTTGCTCGGCGTCGCGGCGATGGCGGCGGGCAGTGGCGAGGCGGGTACCGGCATCCTGATGGCCGGCCAGCGCGCCGCGATCGGCAAGTATCTCGCGTTCAGCCGTGTCCAGGAAAGCTCGGCCGACGCCGCCGGCGCCCGGTTCATCAACAGCGCCGGGATCAGCGGCAAGGGCATGCTGAGCTTCTTCAACAAGCTCACCGCCCAGATGCATCGCTACGGCTATTACAGCACCAATCCCGAGGTCGATCCCTTCGCCCAGACCCACCCGATGTCGCAGGACCGTGTGGAGACGCTCAAGGCCGACCTGATGAACGCGCCGAGCTGGAACAAGCCGCTCGACCAGGATCTCGAGCGCCGCTTCAAGCGCGTGCAGGCCAAGCTGCGCGGCTATGTCAGCGATCCCAAGGACACGCTGACCAAATATCCGACGAGCGACCAGTCGGTGCAGGCGCATTATGCCCGCGCCTATGCCTATCATAAGTCGGGCTATCCCGAGCAGGCGGCCGCGGAGACCCAGGCGCTGGTCAAGGCCGCGCCCAAGGATCCCTATTTCCTCGAGCTCGAAGGGCAGATCATGCTCGAATCGGGCGATCCTAGGGGCGCGATCGTGCCCCTGCGCGAGGCGACGTCGCTGTCCGGCAACCAGCCGCTGATCGCCGCCACGCTCGGCCATGCGCTGCTCGCCACCGAGGACAAGGCCAATCTGGAAGAAGCCGAGCGCGTGCTCAAGACGGCGGTGGCGCGCGACAATGACAATCCCTTTGCCTGGATGAACCTGGGCACGGTCTATGACCGCAAGGGCGACGAGCCGCGCACCGCGCTGGCCACGGCCGAGCGCGCGCATCTGATGGGCGATGTCGGCACGGCGCTGATGAGCTCGCGCGCGGCGATGTCGGGCCTGCCCCAGGGCTCGGCCGACTGGGTGCGCGCGCAGGACCTCAACATGGTCTCGCAGACCGCCTGGGACGAAATCCGGAAAAAGAAGAAGGACCGATAGAGGCAATGATCGAACGGCTTCTGCGGTCGCCGCTGGCGCTGGCCGGCGCGTTCGTGCTGTGCGCGCTGCTCGGTGCGGGCATCTTCGCGGGCATCCAGGCGCTGGTCCCCGGAATAGGCGCGCGGGGCGCCAGCGAACGGTCGATTCACGACTGGGTACTCGCCCATCCCGAAGTGCTTCTCGAATCCGTCGAGCGCTACAACCAGAAGCAGAGCGCCAATGCCGAGAAGGCTCAGGCCGACGCGGCAGCGGCTGCGGAAAAGCTCCTCCCCGCCGAGCGGCCGAAGCTTGAGGCGCCCTATGCCGGCGCCTGGGCGGGCAACCCGAACGGCGACGTCACGCTGGTCGCCTTCATGGACTATGCCTGTGGCTATTGCCGCGCCAGCCTGCCGGCGATCGAGGAACTGCTGAAACGCGATCCCAATGTGAAGGTCGTCTACCGCGAATATCCGGTGCTGGGGCCGGACAGTCTGGTCGCGGCGCGCTGGGCGCTGGCCGCGGCCGAGCAGGACAAGTTCCGCGCCTTCCACGACGCGCTGTTCGCGATGGACGGGCCGAGCGCCGCTAATGTCGAGGCGGCGGCCGGGAAGGCCGGGCTCGACATGGCGAAGGCCAGGCAGGTCATCGGATCGAAAGCGGTCGAGGGCGAGATCATCGCCAACCACAAGTTCGGCCAGAAGCTGGCGATGACCGGCACGCCGAGCTGGGTGGTCGGCGGCAAGCTGCTCTACGGCATGCGCGATTATGCCGGCCTCGCGGCGGCGGTGGCCGAGGCGCGGAAGAAGTAACGAGATAAATCCTTCCCGAGCTCGCTGGGGGAGGATTTAAAGTCATCCGATTTTTGTACCGACCGGTTGCCGCGCCGCATCTGCGTGCCTAATTAGCGGGTCCTTTCCCGGCCGGGGGCATCATGACATCCATTCTTTCGATAAACGGCGTGAGCAAGACCTATGGCTCAGGCCACAAGGCGCTCGATCATGTCGACCTGGAGATCCGCCGCGGCGAGATCTTCGCGCTCCTCGGGCCGAATGGCGCGGGCAAGACCACGCTGATCTCGATCATCTGCGGTATCGTCACGCCGAGCACCGGCACGATTCTGGTCGATGGGCATGACGCGATCCGTTCCCCGCGCGAGGCGCGCTCGAGGATCGGGCTGGTGCCGCAGGAGATCGCGGTCGACATGTTCTCGACTGTCGGCAGCGCACTGCGTTTCTCGCGCGGCCTGTTCGGCAAGGCGCCGAACCAGGACTATTGCGACCAGATCCTCAAGGACCTGTCGCTGTGGGACAAGCGCGACGCCAAGATCATGGAGCTGTCGGGCGGCATGAAGCGCCGCGTGATGATCGCGAAGGCGCTGTCGCACGAGCCCGACATCCTGTTCCTCGACGAGCCCACTGCCGGTGTCGACGTGTCGCTCCGCCGCGACATGTGGAAGATGATCGGCAAGCTGCGCGAGCGCGGCGTCACCATCATCCTGACCACCCATTACATCGAGGAGGCCGAGGAAATGGCCGACCGGGTGGGCGTGATCAACAAGGGCCAGCTGCTGCTGGTCGAGGACAAGGCCGAGCTGATGAAGAAGCTCGGCAAGCGCGAACTGGATCTCAGCCTGGTCGAGCCGATGGCAACGATCCCGGCGGGGCTGGAGGAATGGCATCTCAGCCTTGAGGATGAGGGCACGCGGCTGCGCTACACCTTCGATGCCCAGGCCGAGCGCACGGGCATTCCCTCGCTGCTGCGCAAGCTCGGCGAGATGGGCGTCGCGTTCAAGGATCTCGATACCTCCAAGTCGAGCCTCGAGGATATCTTCGTCGGGCTGGTCGAACAGCGCGAAACCTCCAATGAGGGAGCCGCGGCATGACCGGCATCAACTTCCACGGCATCTGGGCGATCTACAAGTTCGAGATGGCGCGCACGCTACGCACCCTCTGGCAGTCGATCGCTACCCCGGTGATCACCACCTCGCTCTATTTTATCGTGTTCGGTGCCGGCATGGGAAGCCGCATCGCCGACATCAACGGCGTCACCTATGGCAGCTTCATCGTGCCCGGGCTGATCATGCTGTCGCTGCTCACCCAGAGCGTCGCCAATGCCTCGATCGGCATCTATTTCCCCAAGTTCACCGGCACGGTGTTCGAGCTGCTCTCGGCGCCGATCTCGGCGGTCGAGCTGGTGGTCGGCTTCGTTGGTGCTGCGGCGACCAAGTCGATGGTGATCGGCCTGATCATCCTGCTCACCTCGGGGCTGTTCGTGCCGCTGCGCGTCGATCATCCGCTGGCGATGCTTGCCTTCCTGTTGCTCACCTCGATCAGCTTTTCGATGTTCGGTTTCATCATCGGCATCTGGGCCAAGGGCTTCGAGCAGCTGAACGTGGTGCCGGCGCTGATCCTCACGCCGCTCACCTTCCTCGGCGGCAGCTTCTATCCGCTGAGCTTCCTGCCCGAGCCGTGGCGCACGGTCAGCCTGTTCAATCCGGTGGCCTATCTGATCAGCGGCTTCCGCTGGGCGTTCTTCGGCGATGTCGGCGATATCGACGTGCGCTGGAGCCTGGGCTTTGTCGTACTGTTCTTGGCCCTATGCCTTGGTCTAATCGTCACGATCTTCCGGACCGGCTACAGGCTCAAGAACTGATGACACCTTTCCCGCTGGATATCTTCACCGAGCCCGAGGACGTCGATCCCCACACGCTCGCCAACCTGGGCCCCCTGGCACCGCTCGCCGGTCGCTGGGAGGGGCGCAAGGGCATAGACCTCAACCCCAAGGCTGAGGGGCCGGAGCGGCGCGAGTTCATCGAGCGGATCGAGTGCGTGCCGATCGACCCGCAGGCCAACGGGCCGCAGCTCTTCTACGGGCTGCGCTATCATATCCACATCACCACCGAGGAAGAGGACATCACCTTCCACGATCAGGTGGGATATTGGCTGTGGGAGCCGGCCACCGGCCTGATCCTGCAGACGCTGGCGATCCCGCGCGGCCAGGTGCTGCTTGCCAGCGGCAAGGGCGCGGCAGGCGACAGGACGATCCATGTCGAGGCGAAGCGTGGGCAGACCAGCTATGGCATCTGCTCGACCGACTTCCTCGAATATGCCTTCCGCACCGACGCCTATACGATCGACATCGCCTTCGCCGAGGATGGTGGCTGGAGCTACGACATCCACACCACGCTCGAAGTGAAGGGGCGGGGACCGTTCGACCATCATGACCGCAATACCCTGCACCGGGTCGGCGTGGCGAAGCCGAATCCCTGGGTGCAGATCCTCGCGGCCAGGGGCGAGGCGGCGGCCTAGGCCTCCAGCGCGTCGAGGTTCGCCAGCACGCGCTGCATCAGCCCGACCAGCGTCGCCACCTCCGCCTCGGAAAGCCCGGCGGTGGCGTCGCGATTGCCCTCCTCCAGGACCTTGCGTCCGGCGGGCAGCTTGGCGCGGGCTTCCTCGGTCAGCGACACCAGGCTGCTGCGCCGGTCGCGCGGATCGGGCTCGCGCCGGATGATGCCGTCGCGCTCCATTCGCGCCAGTAATTGCGCCATGGTCGGCTGCTCGACCTTGGCCCAGCGCGCCAGCTCGCCCTGCGGCTTCGCCGATCCGTCGCGCAATGCAGTCAGTACCGGCAGCTGCGCCGTGGCGAAGCCCAGCGGCTTCAACCGCGCGTCACCGATCCGCGCCATCGCCCGCGCGATCCGGCTGAAATAATGGCCCGGCATATGCGTCTCGGCGGCGAAGTCGACGGGCATTGCATAGCATCCTATGTTTAACGTATAGGCTCCTATGTAACTGGAGCGACTCACCATGACAACCAATCCTTCGATCGCGATCATCGGCGGCGGCCCTGGCGGGTTGATGCTGGCGCGGCTGCTGCAACGGGGCGGCCGTGCCGTCACTGTGTTCGAGCGCGATTCCCATGCCGGTGCGCGCCCGCAGGGCGGCTCGCTCGACCTGCATGCCGAAACCGGCCAGCGCGCGATGCGGCTGGCCGGGCTCGAGGCCGAGTTCATGGCCGAGGCACGGCCCGAGGATCAGGGCGACCGGCTATATGACTCCGCCGGCAGGCTGGTGTTCGACCATGACGGTGCCGGGCATGACCGGCCTGAGATCGATCGCACGGCGCTGCGCATCATCCTGCTCGCCGCTCTGGCGCCGGGAACGGTGCGCTGGGGTAGCCCGGTCGAGGCGATCCTGCCGTCGGGCGCGGGCTGGGAGGTCATTGTCGACGGCAGGGCGCAGCGTTTCGACGTGGTTGTCGGCGCCGATGGAGTCTGGTCGCGGGTGCGGCCGCTGCTGTCCGACGCGGTGCCCGCCTATGAGGGCGCAACCCTGTTCGAGCTCGGCTTCGACGTGGAGCGCCATCCTCGGGTCGATGCGCTGACCGGCCATGGCAAGATGTTCGCGGCGGGCGACAACCGCCTGCTGATCGCGCAGCGCAATGGCGCCGGCCATATCCGCGGCTATGCCGGGCTGCGCGTCCCCGAAGCGACCGTGCAGGCCTGGCAGGCGATGCCGATCGAGGAAGTTCGCGGGCTGGTGCTGGCCGAATTCGCCGGCTGGTCGCCCGAGCTGCAGGCGTTGATTGCCGAAGGCGATGCACTGGCGATACGGCCGATGGTGGCACTGCCGATCGGCCATCGGTGGGAGACCCGCCAGGGCGTCACGCTGCTCGGCGACGCCGCGCATGTGATGTCGCCGTTCAGCGGCGAGGGCGTAAACCTCGCGCTCGCCGATGCCGCCGACCTCGCCGAGGCGCTGCTCTCGAATGAGGGGTGGGAAGCAGTGGCGCGCTGCGAGGCCGCGATGGCCGATCGCGCGGCGGTCGCGGCGGAGGGCGCCGCCCAGGGGCTGCGCCTCTCCATCTCCCCCGATGCGCTCGATGCGGTGCTCGAGCACTATCGGGAGCGCGTCCTCGCCTAGTTGCCGACCACCGGCAGCATGATCGCCGAGCCCGAGCACACCTTCTGCGTGGCCTTCTGGTAGTCCGCCGGCTTCGCCTTGTAGATGTTCGGCACGAAGGTTTGCGGGTTGCGGTCGATCATCGGGAACCAGCTCGACTGGATTTGCACCATGATCCGGTGGCCCTTCTTGAAGACATGATCATGGTCGCGCAGCGGGATCGACCAGTCGTTCACCTGGTTCGGCACCAGCGGCGTCGCCTTCTCGAACGACTGGAGATAGCGGCCGCGCTTCACTTCCATCGCGATCGGCAGCTGATAGCCGTTGAGGCCGCGCGCATAGGCGCCCGCGGCCGTTGGCGGCTTCTCGTAATCCTCGGGGAAGACGTCCATCAGCTTGACCACAAAGTCGCTGTCGGTCCCGCTGGTCGCCGCCATAAGGCTGGCGGTGATCGCGCCGGTCACGGTCAGGTCGGCATCGAGCGGAGCGCTGGTATAGCTCAGCACGTCCGGGCGATACTCGACGAAGCGCTGGTCCTCGGCTTCCCACCAGCGCCATTCGGGCGTGGCATAGGTCGCCGACATCGGCCGCGCACGGAACGGCACCGGGTTGGCGGGATCGGAGATATATTCGCGGCAACCCTCGCCCTGCGCCGGCGCGGTGAACGACATGCTGCCATCGGCGTGGAGATAGAGGCTCTTCTGGCTGGCACCGGCCAGCGGCCACTGGTTGTAGGTCTTCCACTGCCAGCTGCCCGACTGGAAGCTCTTCATCCGATAGTCCGGCTTGCTGCCCTTGCCGTGCAGCCAATAGGCGAAGAACGGCGCCTCCACCTCCTGCATGAACTGGGTGCCGCTATCGACGCCGAACGGGATGCGGCCCACGGCGTTGCCCGGCGAGCGCCAGCTGCCATGGTTCCACGGCCCGGCGACCATCAGCGCCAGGTTGTTGGGGTCGTTCTCGCGCTGCTTGTAGAAGATCTGCCAGCTGCCCCAGGGATCTTCCTGGTCCCAATATCCGGCGACGTTGAGCGTCGGAACGGTGGTCTTCTTCAGCGTGTCCGACCAGACCTGCTTCTTCCAGAATTCGTCATAATCGGGATGCTCGATCATCTGCTTGTAGAGCGGCACCCGGCCCTTGAAATACTTCTCCTCGATATCGGCGGGCGAGCCCGCCTTGAGGAACCATTCATAGGTGTCGTAGCGGTCGTACAGTTCGATGCCGTCATTGGTCTTGTCGGCCTGGAGGCTGTTCACCCAGTCGCTGGCATAGGTCAGCCGCATCGCGCCCCAGCGGTGCAGGTCGTCATTCTTCCAGTAATCGATCCACGCCGCCTGCGGGCTGATCGCCTTGAGCGCCGGGTGCGGCCGGGCGAGCGAGATCGCGGCGGTCAGGCCGGGATAGGAGACGCCCCACATGCCGACCTTGCCGTTGTTCGGCTTCACATTCTTCACCAGCCAATCGACCGAATCATAGGCGTCGGTCGATTCATCGACGGCGTTCTTGCCGGTCTTGATCTCCGTGGAGAGGGTGAAGGGCCCGCCTTCCGAGGCGAAGCGGCCGCGCATGTCCTGGTTGACGAAGATATAGCCGTCCTTGGCCAGCGCCGCCCAGCTGAACGGCACGGTCCTGGGCGAGCGGCCCGACGCGCCATAGGGCGTGCGGCTGAGCAGGATCGGCAGCGGTCCGGTCTGGCCCCTGGGGCGCAGGATCACGGTGTGGAGCTTCGTCCCGTCGCGCATCGGGATCATCGCTTCCTCGACGATGAAGGCACCGTCATCGGTCTGGGCCGCAGGAGCCGGTGCGGTCTGCTTCGCGGGAAGCGCGGTGAGTGGTGTGCCGGCGGCGACCGCCAGGGCAAAGAGACTGACCAACCGCATGCTAACCTCCCCAAGAAACTCGAATGCGGGAGGGGGTAATCGGTGTGTTGCCGCTGTCAATCGGTTCGCGGCCGAAAGCGCAGGCGCACGGCGGGGCGCAGCACCAGCGCATTCAGGTTCGCCATCAGGTGCAGCAGGATCGGCAGCATCAGGCCCCAGCTGCCGAGATAGAAGAGGGTGAACGCCGCGCCGCCGGCACCGGTCAGCACGATCCCCAGCCAGCCCTGGTAGCGATGGACCGCGGCGAAGATGGCAAGGGCGATCAGGAAGGCCGCCCAGGCTGGAACCCCGCACAGCACCAGCAGCAGCGGCAGGTAGAGCCGGAAATAGATTTCCTCGCTGATCCCGGCATTGAGCACCAGCGGCAGGATCGCCAGCAGCTCGGCGCGGTTGCGCGGCAGCATCGGGGTAAGGTCATAGCCTTGCCGCGCGCGGGGCGACGGACCGCGCAGCGCGATCCAGATGCTCAACAGGCTTCCCAGCGGCAGCCCGATCAGCAGGATGGGAAGGAGCGTCGGGTCGGCCATCGAGAAATAGGGCAGCGTCCAGGCGAGCGCGGCGAATTCCTCCGGAAAGGACCAGATCGCGTCGATCCGGCCGAGCAGCGCCAGGCCGACCAGCGGAATGCCGAGATTGCTCAGGCAGCCATGCACTGCCCAGCGCAGATAGGTCTGCCGGCGATCGGCGCTGTCCTCGATCCCCCGGAAGCGATCGAAGCGGCGCCGGCCGCCCCGGTGGAGCCAGGCGAGCGCCGCCAGCGACACCGCCAGCAGTGCCGGCGCGATCAGCGCGTGCGTCATTCCCCCTCCGCCCATGCGAACAGGGATAGCGTGTGGCGGCGGCGGGGCAAGTTCTTCGAAGTTACGCAAGTAGAAAGTAAATCGAGTAGCAACCGTAACAAATAGTGCTTCCAACTATATCGGTTCTTTCGTCGATTGACGGAGCAATTGCATTGGTGGAACCCAATGGCATCGCAGTAATCTGTGAAGCTTGGGGGATATTGTCATGCATTTGACGCACAAGGCAGGCGAGCTTTCCGCGCGCCCTATTTCCTTCCTCGAAACCGACAAGCTGGTGGTGCGCTGGATCGCGCAGGCCGCGGTCAATGTCGAGCTGTTCACCATCCCGCTCTACATGACGTCGCTCTACTCGATCACCGGCATGCACCCGATCACCAGCCAGGGGAACAGCTTCTACAAGGGCCGGCAATGGCCCGGCGCCAAGACCAGCGCCTTCACCGACTACAAGCCGGGCAAGAAGGGCTGGGGCAACAAGAAGGCGTTCAACATCGTCTTCTCGGTGTTCATCCAGGAGATGCTCCACCTGCAGATGGCGGCGAACCTCGCCACCTCGATCGGCGCCGTGCCCAGCTTCACCGCGACCACGCTGCAGAGCGGCGACCATGGCTGGACCTGCTATGGCCCTTCGCTCACCGCGATCCCCGGCATTGTCGACCTGACCGACACCAACCGGTTCAAGGACGTGAAGGTCAATGTCGGCCCGCTCGACGAGGAGCGGATCAAGCTGTTCCTCGCGATCGAGCAGCCGCAGGAGACGGCGGAGCAGGATATCGTCCGCAACAAGGACCGCTATTTCCCCAAGGTGCCGTTCAAGTACGACACGGTGGCCGAGCTCGATGCCAACATCATGTTCGGCTCGATCGGCTATATGTACCAGTGCTACCGCGACTATCTGCTGATCCGCTACGCGGACGGCACGCGGCTCTGGGATCATGTGATGAACCCCGGCGGCCAGCAGAACGACCTGTTCAACAATTTCAGCTTTCCCGGCCATCCGATGCGCGAGTTCATGGGCTTCGAGACCACGATCGCGATGACCGATCCGGAGATCGCGCTCCGCCAAGCGCTCAACATGATGAACGCGATCACCGATCAGGGCGAAGGCGCCACGCTCGGTGCCCGCTATGACGAGAAGGGCCAGCGGCTCAATGACGGGAAGGCCAAGCTTGTCCAGGGCGACGTCAACCCGAGCTATTGCCCGAACCGCGACGCCCTCGCCTCGGATTATCCGAGCTACTCGATGGAAGGGAAGCTGATCCCCTCGTCGGATGCTGCGGCGCGTGCCGACAATGACGGTGTCGATCACTATACCCGCTTCCGCGAGATCGAGGATATCCGCGGCAGCGGCGGGCTCGAGACCTGGAACCAGTCTCCCAAGGTCGGCAAATGGGCCGCCGCGGATCTCACCACCGAAGGCTATGATCCGAACAACAACCCCTATGGCCTGCCCACGCCCGAGGCGATTGCCGGCGCGCTCAATGCGCTCAACAATGGCGGCGACGCGGCAGCCAATTTCCAGAAGATGAGCCAGGCGGTGTGCGGTGCGATCAAGGGCGTCACCACCGTGCTCGACAATTACTGGAACCCGGCCGGTGCCACCGTGTCCTTCCCCTTCCCGTCAATGGCCGGATCGGGCGACCGCATGTCGACCGCCTGGGCGGTATTCGGCAAGACGCCGGACCTTTCGGTCGGCGTCGGCGAGCCGGACAAATATATCGTCAACCACGCCTGCCAGGGACTCGATGTCGAGGAAACCGGCGGGAAATGGGGCGCCAATGCCTGCGCCGAGACTTCGATCTACCACACCTGCCGCGGCTCGAACCTGTGCAAGGGCCAGGGCGGCTGCGGCTTCGTCCAGCTGACCAGTGGCGGCGGCAGCTGCGGCGGGGCGAGCAGCGGGTGCGGTTCCGCCTCGAAGACCTCGAACGCGCCCAAGGCCAATCCGGTGGCGAGCGGCAGCTGCGGCACGCCGACCACGGTCAAGGGCGGCGGCTGCTCGGCGGTGACGATCCGGACCTATGGCGGCCTGTGCGGCACGCCGACTCCCTCGCCTTCGCCCACCCCGACGCCGAGCGGGCCGATGTATACGGCGCCCAGCGACAATATCTGCGGCGGGTTCGGCGGCTGCGCAGTGCCGATCTCGGCAATGCAGCTCTATCCCAAGTCGGGCACGATGGAAGTCTGGGCACTGGTCGGCAGTTCGAAGCCGGTGCTGTGCGGTGCGCCCAAGGCCCAGGCCGACAAGAATCTGTGCGGTACCCCTTCACCTTCGCCGACGCCCACCCCCCCGGGCTGCGGCGCGCCTTCCTCGAAGAAGATCGCCACGATCGACTTCAAGGAAGGCGATAAGGTGGAAGACATCGCCTTCCAGGCCTTTGCCAAGGTGGTGGCGTTCAAGGTCAATGGCGATCCGGACAAGCCGGTCGAGGGGCTGGTCCAGCAGCCGCCGAACGACCTGCGCCTCGCCTATCCGCCCTCGACCTAGGAGCTGCAGGAGGATGACGCAGCCCCGGCTCGGCCTGCCCAATCCCGGCGACGGGCTGGGGCTGCGCGAGGAGCATTTTCCGCATCTGATGTCGACGCCCCCGGAGAATTGGGGCGTCGACTGGTTCGAGGCGATCACCGAGAACCTGCTCGACAATCACGGCTGGGGCATGCGCGTGTTCGAGCATGTCGCGGCGCACCGGCCGGTCGTGCTCCACGGCGTGTCGCTGTCGATCGGCAGCACCGCGCCGCTCGACATTGCCTATCTCGGCAAGCTGCGCGACCTTGCCGAGCGCTTCCGGCCGCTCTGGGTCTCCGATCATCTCTGCTGGACCGGGGTGCAGGGGGTGAACAGCCACGACCTGCTACCCCTGCCGTTGACCGAGGCGGCGCTGGCGCATGTCGCCGATCGGGTGCTTGCTGTGCAGGATTTCCTCGGCCGCCCGCTGATCGTCGAGAACCCCAGCACCTATCTCGAGTTCCGCGCCAGCCAGATGCCCGAGGCGGAGTTCCTCGCCCGGCTGTGCGAGCGCACCGGCTGCGGGCTGCTGCTCGACGTCAACAATGTCCATGTCTCGAGCTTCAACCACGCGCTCGATCCGTTCGAATATCTCGACGCGATCCCGGCCGACCATGTCGTCCAGGTCCATCTCGCCGGGCCGAGCGATCACGGTACCCATCTGATCGACACGCATGACGCGCCGGTGCCCGACGCGGTGTGGCCGCTCTATGCGCATGTCTGGGAGCGCTGCGGCCCGGTCGCGACGATGGTCGAGTGGGATGCCAATATCCCGGCCTTCGACGTGGTCGCAGGCGAACTGGCCAAGGCGCGGCGCGTGCGCGAAGGGCTGCCGCTTGCCGCCTGAACCCGAGTTTGCCGGTCTCCAGGACTGGATGCAGGAAGCGATCCTCGCCGCGTCCGACCAGGGCGCGCGCGACCATGTCCGCGGCGACAACCGCCTCACCGCCGAGGACCGCATCCATATCTATGCTCGCAGCTATCGCCAGCGGCTGGTCGAGTGCCTGGAGAGCGAATATCCGCTGCTCGCCGCGCTGGCCGGGCCGACGGCGTTCCAGCTCTTCGCCCAGGGCTATATTGCGGCATACCCATCTCACAGCTACACGCTTTACGATTTCGGCGCCCGCTTCGCCGACTGGCTCGAAGCGGCGCGGCCACCGGGCAATCCCCAAGCGGTAGAGGCGATCCCTGGCGCGCTTGCGCGGATCGAGCGGACCAAGGCGGAAGTGCACCGCGCGCGTGGGGTGGAGGGCGCAGGACCGGCCTGGCCCGGCATCGATCCGGCGATCGCGGAGCTGCTCGCCATGGCCGGTACCCGGCACTTCTACCGGCCGGACAGCATGCGCCTGCTCGCACTGCCCTTCGACTTCAGCGAGATGCTCGCCGGCGGCGAGCCGATTCCGCCCAGGCCCGATCCGACGCTGCTCGCTGTGGCGCGGGCGAACTACCGCGTTTCCTGCCTGCCGCTCAAGCCCTGGCAATATGACTGGCTGGTGCTGCTGCCCGACGATCCCGCGCAAGCGGTGCCGGCGGATGCCGCCGTGGCAAGCTGGCTACCCTTCGCAGTGGCGCAGGGCCTGGTGGCGAGCGCCTGACTCACTCCTGCCGGCTCCCCGGCGAAAGCCAGGGAGCTGTGGGGCCGGCCGAACCGCCAGCCCTTACAGCCGGTGCTCGCCCTTCACCCAGCGCACCGTGCCCGAATGCGCGCGCATCACCACGCTCTCGGTGGTCATCTTGGTGGCGAAGCGCTTCACGCCCTCGAGCAGCGAGCCGTCCGTGACACCCGTCGCCGCGAAGATGCAGTCGCCCTTGGCCAGCTCGGTCAGGTCATAGATCTTGTCGAGATCCTCGATGCCCCATTTGCGCGCGCGCTGGCGCTCGTCGTCGTTGCGGAACACCAGCCGGCCCTTGAACTGGCCGCCGACGCAGCGCAGCGCCGCGCAGGCGAGCACGCCCTCGGGGGCGCCGCCCTGGCCCATATAGACGTCGATCGTGGTCTCGGGATCGGTGGTGGCGATCACGCCGGCCACGTCGCCGTCGCCGATCAGCACCACGCCGCAGCCGATGTCGCGCAGCTCGGCGATCAGCTTCTCGTGGCGCGGGCGGTCGAGCACGCAGGCGATGATCTCGTGGGGCTGCACGCCCTTGGCCTTGGCGATCGCGCAGACATTCTCGGTCGGAGTCCTGGTGAGGTCGATCACGCCCTCGGGATAGCCCGGGCCGACCGCGATCTTGTCCATGTACACGTCCGGCGCGTTGAGCAGGCCGCCCTTCTCGGCGACTGCCAGCACGGCCAGCGCGTTCGGCCCGGCCTTGGCGCAGATCGTGGTGCCTTCGAGCGGATCGAGCGCGATGTCGATCGCCGGGCCCTTGCCCTGCGCCGCGCCGACCTTCTCGCCGATGAACAGCATCGGCGCCTCGTCGCGCTCGCCCTCGCCGATCACCACGGTGCCGTCGAGATAGAGCTTGTTGAGGGCGTCGCGCATCGCCTCGACCGCGGCGGCATCGGCCGCCTTCTCGTCGCCGCGCCCGACCAGGGTGGAAGCGGCGATCGCCGCCGCTTCGGTCACGCGTACCATTTCGAGGACGAGGACACGGTCAAGGGCGTGGCTGGGCTGAGTCATGGGGTACCCCGGTGATTGGACTTGGGGCGGCGATTAGGCAGCGCCGTGGCGCTTGTCGATGCCGCTAACGTTGTCAGGCCGGCACTGCTCCCAATTCCGCCACAACATGGCGCTAGCGTAACGAAATCCGGGGGCGGAGGACGTGCAGATGCTGGTGATCGCGTTGCTGTTGCTTGCCCAGGACCATGCCCCGACACCTGCCGAGGTGCTGGCGCTTCACCGCGAGCGCTGGTCCGCCAATCCGGCTTGCCAGCGTGCCCGCGACGAGAGCGAGATCGTCGTCTGCTCGCGGCGCGAGGCGGACCGGTACCGCGTGCCGCTGGAGACGACCTATAATGGCCCGGACACCGATCAGGGCCGCCTCGACCGGTTGTTCGATCGCGCCGATGGCAGCCTGCCCTGCGGCCAGGGCGCCTTCACCGTGCGCTGCGGATCGGTGGGCGTCACCGCCACGGTCAGCGCGCGCGGCGTGCGCTATGTCCGCCGCGACCTCGCCCCCTGAGGGACCCGGACGGCGGGACGTGCGTTGGGCGCGATGAACCCGCTTCGGAGAGTCCTGTTATGCTGCTGCTCGTCGCCCTCACCCTGTCCGGTGCCACGCCCGCGATCGATCCGCAGCGCCGCCGGGCCAAGGCGCGGGTGACGCGGGTCACCCGCATCCCGGCCAGCGCCCGGCCGGTGGCGGCGATCCCGATCGTAAAGGTCGATCCCAACCAGCGCTACCGCCTGCCGCTGCCCAGCACCGAGATCGCCGATGCCAAGGGCGATGCGGTGCGCAACACCGGCATGGCGTGCGGCACCACCGGTGCGCCGGTCTGCCCGAGCAAGGGGAAGGCGCTGGTGAAGACCAGCCTGAGCGATTAACCGCCCAGGATGTGCATCCACATCGGCTCGCCGGTCAGGCTGGCCGAGCCGCGCAGCTTGTCGAGCGCCTGCGCCACCGCGCGTTCCGGCCCTTCATGCGTGACGATCGCCACGAGCACGCTGCCATCGGGATTGGCGCCGCGCTGCATCAGGCTCTCGATCGAGACGCCGGCATCGCGCATCGCCGCGGCGATCTCGGCGAGCACGCCCACCTTGTCCGCCACGGTGAAGCGCACATAGGCGCGGCCGGTCCGCTCGCCGGTGTCGGCGGCGCCCGGCGCGGCAAGCGCCGCGGCCGGCATCGCATAGGGCGGACCGAATTCGCCGCGGGCGATGTCGATCAGGTCGGCGACCACGGCGCTTGCCGTCGGGCCGTCGCCCGCGCCCGCGCCCTGGAACAGCAGCCGGCCGACGAAATTGCCTTCCGCCACCACCGCGTTGGTCGAGCCGGTCACATGCGCCAGCGGATGGCTCAGCGGCACGAGGTGCGGGTGGACGCGCTGGAACAGCCCGCCGCTGCCGGCATCGGCCACGCCGAGCAGGCGGATGCGATAGCCCAGCGACGCCGCCTCGGCGATGTCGGCGGCGAGCACATGGCGCACGCCGGTGATCGCCACCTGGTCGAACGCCGGCTGGGTGCCGAAGGCCAGGCTGGCGAGGATCGACAGCTTGTGCGCGGCATCGACGCCGTCGATGTCGAAGCTCGGATCGGCTTCCGCATAGCCCAGCCGCTGCGCCTCGGCGAGGATCTCGGCGAAGTCGCGGCCCTCGGCCTCCATCTTGGACAGGATGAAATTGCAGGTGCCGTTGAGGATGCCGTAGACGCGGGCGATCTCGTTGGCGGCGGCGCCTTCGCGCAGCCCCTTGATCACCGGCACGCCGCCGGCCACCGCGGCTTCGAACTTGAGCGCCAGCCCGGCGGTCTCGGCGGCATTGGCGAGCTCGAGCCCGTGATGCGCGATCATCGCCTTGTTGGCGGTGACGAAGCTCTTGCCCCCGGCGAGCGAGGCGCGGGCGAGGGTAAGTGCCGGGCCGTCCGACCCGCCGACCAGCTCGACGACGACATCGGCCTTGGGATGGCGCGCCAGCTCGGCGGTGTCGTCCACCCAGTCGAAGCGGGTGATATCGACGCCGCGATCCTTGGCGCGATCGCGGGCGGATACGGCGACCACTTCGATCGGCCGGCCGGCGCGGCGGGCGATGAGCTCCGCATTCGCGTCGATCAGGCGGATCACGCCCGCCCCGACGGTGCCAAGGCCAGCAAGTGCGATACGAAGCGGTTCGGTCATCTATCTCTCTCACGAAAAGAAAAGCCCCTCCCCTTCAGGGGAGGGGTTGGGGGTGGGGGACGTCTCGCAGAGACTTGCGCCCGCGGATAGGCCCCACCCCAAACCCCTCCCCCGAGGGGGAGGGGCTTTCAAGATACTATTTCTTGATCAGCCCGATCTCGACCAGCCGCTCGAACAGATAGTCGTGCGCGGTGATCGGCGTCGGATAGCGGTTCGGATTCTCGTCCGTGATCGTCGACGGCAGCGTCTCGATCAGGAAGTCCGGCGCCGGATGCAGGAAGAAGGGCATCGAGTAGCGCGGCGTGCCGCGGCGCTCGACCGGCGGGTTCACGACGCGGTGCGTCGTCGAGGGCAGGTAATGGTTGGTCAGCCGCTGCAGCATGTCGCCGACATTGACCACCATCGCGCCTTCGGGCGGCTTGACCGGCAGCCAGCGGCCGTCCTTGTCGAGCAGCTCGAGGCCTGCTTCCTCGGCGCCGAGCAGCAGCGTGATCAGGTTGATGTCCTCATGCGCGCCGGCGCGCACTTCGGGAGCATCGGCCGGCACCGGCGGATAGTGGAGCAGGCGTAGCACCGAATTGCCGTCCTTCACCGCGCGGTCGAACCAGTGCGGCTCGAGGCCGAGATAGACCGCGATCGCCGAGAGCAGCCGGTCGCCGGCATCGTCCAGCGCCTGGAACAGCTCGAGGAAGGTCTCCTTGAAGCCTTCCGGCGCGTGCGGCCAGATGTTCGGCGCCATCTGCTCCTCGAAGCGGTGGCCCTTGGCCAGCTCGCGGCCGATATGCCAGAATTCCTTCAGGTCGACATGCGTCGCGCCCTTGGCGATCTCGGTCTTGAACGGCGTCAGGCCACGCGCGCCGCCGCCGCCGGGAATATGATATTGGCGCTTCTCTTCCTCGCTCAGCGCGAAGAATTCCTTGGTCTTCGCCCAGGCGCGATCGATCAGCTCCTGCGGCACGCCGTGATCGGCGACCATCGCGAAGCCGAAGCGGCGGAACGACTGGCCGAACTTCTGGGCGAACCCCTCAGGGTCGTTCGCCTGCTCGGCCATCGAGACGAGAGGCACCTCGTCGAGAATAGTAGCCATTTTATCGAGTCTCCTTGGCGGTCAGTTAGACCCGCCGATACCGGCGCGACAAGAGGCGCCCCGGCGCCGCCATGACTCGATCGGCCGCCGCGCGAATTGCGCGGGGTCAAAGCGCTATGCGCCCAACCCGCTTCCCCGGCGAAAGCCGGGGCCCAGGGTTTCTCTGCCGTGTCGCTCTGTTACCCTGGCCCCCGGCTTTCGCCGGGGAACAGCCAGGCGGCGAACCGCCCAGCTCTAGCTCCCGACAATCACCATCTTGCCGCTGGTCTTCGCCCCGCCGTCCGCCGAAAGATCGATGGTGAAGCTCTCGCCATCATCGGTGGTGCCGGCGAAGCCATTGCCCTTCTCGTTGAACTTGAAGCCCTTGTCGGTCAGCTTCTCGCGGAACCAGCCCTGCACCTTGGCAAGGTCGGCGGGGCTGGAGAAGGCGGCGGTCACCTTGCCTTCGTCCTTCTGCTTGCCGGCATGGTCCGTAGCATCGACGTTGAAGCTGGTGATCGTCGAATTGGGATAGAGCTTCACGCCGTCCATGTCGAAATTCTCGGCGGTCATCTTGATGTTCGGGACCTTGAAGCTGCCCTCGAAGCCGTCGCTCTTCACCGATACGGCGCCGTTGTTCATCGCGAACACAGCATTGTCGCCATCGCCCGAATGCGCGTTGATCGAGATCGAGGTACCCTCGCCGCCGCAGGCGGCAAGCGCGAGGGGAAGGAGCAGCAGCGGCAAATAACGCATCGACCAGTCTCCAGCGTATTATCTACGCAACACACTAGCGGAAGCATGCCGGCAGCGCAACAGGGCTTGGCGCTGCGGCGCGGCGATGGAAGAGCCATGCCAGCCAATAGTCATTCCTGAAAGTCGGCCCGGCGCTATGGGGTGCGGGATTTGGGGCCTTCCAGCTTGATCCCGGCCGGTCGAACCCCCGGTCCCTTCGCGATCCTTGGCATCACGAAGTCGGAAAACACGCCGCCGCTGGCCATGGTGTCGTACAGGATGTTCATCCTGGCGGTGTCCGCAATCGTCCAGAGCGCCGACGGCACCGGGGTGAAGCCGTCATTGAAGTCCAGCGAATAGCATCTGGGAACGCCATGGGTGCCGGCGAGGGCCGAGAACTCCACGCCCTTGCGCTCGACAATATGCTTGTTGAACTGCGCGACGGCGCCCGTCCGCATCTCGCGCAACGCCTCGACCGGCTTGCCGATGGCCTCCAGGGGCGCGCTCATCACGTCGGCGCAGGGGCTGCCCAGATTCGGCGTTCCCAGCATCAAAAGGTGGGCGACCTGCGGCTTGCCATCGGGGTAGATCGGCATCGACAGGTGAATATATTGCCGCGCCACCAGACCCCCCATCGTATGCGCGACGATATCGACGTGCCAGGCATTGGAGAATTCCTGCGCATAGCGGATATAGCGCGTCAGTTCCGCGGCATTCTGGCTGATCGTCTTGGTGGGCTTCAGCGACGTCGCGCTCTCGCCCATGTCCATCTTCCCATTGCCCGGCCTCTCGCCGACCGCGAATGCATTCCAGCCGGCATAGTGCGTTTCGTTGAGCATGGAGGGCCAGGTTCTCCACATCGACCAATCGGCCCAGTAGCCATGGACCAGCACGAGCGGCCTGGGCGCCAGATTCAGATTCCGTGAGAGGTCGTCGATCTTCTTGTTGTTGTCCCAGATTTCGGCCTTGATCGACTGGCGGTGCTTCGGGCGGCCGTCATCGTACCAGGCGTGGCCCGATGTATCCCAAAGGAAATCGACGGTTTTCTCCTCGCCGGCCGGGACGTTGAAAGAGACCTGCTTCAGCAGCTTGGCCGGGCCTTCCGGCATGTTCTTTCCTGGCTGATCCCTGTCCTTGAACATCAGCGTGGCCGACTGGTCCTCGCCCGAGTCATTGGCGACGATCGCTCGCATCCGCACGATGTTGCCGTCGACCGTTGTGGTTTCGGGCGTCACCTCCCGCCATGCTTCCCAGAGCGGGAACTTCATGTCCTCGAACTTGAGGTCCACCAGGCGCAACGGCGTGCCGCACCGCCGGAGATCCCAGACAAGCGTATCGGTGACGTTGCCATACTTCTTCGAATAGCTGCCCGACAGATGGTCGAGGTTGGAGAGCGGCACCCGGTGCGAGCCGTCGGTGGAGAAGGAGATGGGGTCGGTGCGGCCTTCGACGGGCGGCACGTTGGTGGTGCCGCCCTTCTTGGGATAGCACTGGCCGCTGTAGCTGCTCGAGCTCGACCCGGTGGTGGTCGAATGCAGCGCGGGCACGGATATGCCGATCGAATAAGCGCCGTTCGCGCTCATCGTGACGCTGACGTTCGCCTCGACGCCGGGGGTGCTGGCGCGGGTTTCCCGTTGCGTGGTGAAGGAGCCTGACATCGTCCGCGGCTGGCGCTCGCCGCTGCACACGGCCTGATCCGTAGACGAACGGCTTTCGGAGAAGCTGAGCAGCGAGCTCGCATTGGCTGTGGCGACGCTGTAGCCGCGCCGTTCGGGCGTCTCGCGCACCCTGATCCGCGCCGAATAATCATAGTTCGTCGTCGAATTGGAGGTCTGGATGCCCTTGCCGGCGATCCGTGGCGCGGATTTGGACAGCGTACTCATTTGCTTCCGCGTGAATTGGACCGACCCCGACCATCCTCTGGGGCATTGGGCGGCGCCTGGCGTTCCGGCGGGTGCCGGCGGGTTCGCCGCGCTGGTGAGGATCAGGCCGAAAGCCAGGGACGGGATAAGGCGCAGCTTGCTCATCGGCTCCCTCGAACGCGGTAGGTCTGGCGTCGGCCGGCGCATTGGCCGCGGCGATCCCGATGTACCTTTCGTCCGGGCTACTATGGGCCCTGGCGCCGACCAAGCAGGGCGCGGGCCCCTGGTCGCCGGAATGGCGACCTTGGACGCAAGGACGGACGCATGCCGGCAATGCAACAGGGGGTGACGTAGCGGCGAGGATGCGCCATTTGCGCGGCTATGGAAGAGCCGCACCTCACAGCAAGCGCCCAGAATAAGGCGCCGCTCGCGTTCGGCGAGTTCGTCAGCCTCGTCGCCGCGATGATGGCGCTCACCGCGCTCGGCATCGATTCGATGCTGCCTGCCCTGCCGGCGATCGGCCACAGCCTCGGCGTGGCCGAGCCCAATCATCGCCAGTACGTCATCACGGCCTTCCTGATCGGTTTCGCCGTCGCCCAGCTTGCCTATGGCCCGCTGTCGGATCGCTTCGGGCGCCGCCCGGTGCTGGCGATCGCGCTCACTTCCTATGTGGTGACCAGCGTGGTCGCCGCTGCCTCGGGCAGCTTCACCCTGTTGCTGATCGCCCGCGCCGCGATGGGCGCGTCGGCGGCGGGTGCACGCGTCGTATCGGTGGCGCTGGTGCGCGACTGTTTCGCCGGCCGCGCGATGGCGCGGGTGATGAGCCTGGCCTTCATCGTCTTCATGGCGGCGCCGATCGTCGCGCCCAGCCTGGGGCAGCTGATCCTCTACGCCGGTTCCTGGCGGCTGATCTTCTGGGCGATCGGCGGTGTCGCGGCCGCGGTGGTGCTGTGGTTCTGGCTGCGCATGCCCGAGACGCTGGACCAGGAGAGCCGCCTCTCGCTCAACCCGGCGCGCATCGTCGCCGATTACGGCCTGATGCTGCGCGATCGCCAGGCGGTGGGCTACACGATCGGCATCATGCTGCTCTCGGGCGGCATGTTCGGCTTCATCGGCTCGGTGCAGCAGGTGATGGAGGACGTGTTCCACGCGCCCGGGCTGCTCGCGGTGGTCTTCCCCTGCGTCGCCTCGACCATGGCGCTCGGCTCCTTCCTCAATTCGCGGCTGGTGATGAAGGTCGGCATGCGCCGGATATCGCACACGGCTCTGGCGGGCATGATCGCCTTTGCCGCGGTCCACCTTGCCATCGCCCTGGCCGGCTTCGAATCGATCTGGAGCTTCACGGTGCTCCAGGCGCTGATGATGGGCTGTGTCGGCCTCTCCACCTCGAACTTCTCGGCGATGGCGATGGAGAAGATGGGCGAGATCGCCGGCACCGCGTCCAGCCTCCAGGGCTTCGTCACCACGCTCGGCTCGGCGGTGATCGGCGCGGCGATCGGCCAGGCGTTCGATGGCACCACCGTGCCGCTCTACGCCGGATTCCTGCTTATGGGGGTCATCGCTTTCGTGGTAGTAGCGGTGACCGAGCGCGGACGCATGTTCCGCCCCGGCTAGGGAACGCTCGGGCGCCATCGCCGTTCGCACTCACGAGGCCCGCCGCGGTGGCGGGCGCGTTACGTGAGGACAGGCAATGGGCGGTTACCAGGTTCCGG
This sequence comes from Sphingomonas sp. NIBR02145, assembly GCF_027359115.1. Taxonomy (NCBI): domain Bacteria; kingdom Pseudomonadati; phylum Pseudomonadota; class Alphaproteobacteria; order Sphingomonadales; family Sphingomonadaceae; genus Sphingomonas; species Sphingomonas sp. NIBR02145. The sequence goes on from NZ_CP114791.1 coordinate 3,803,971, forward strand.
GACGTGGTTCGGGTGACGACGGTTTCGACGAGGAAGGCTATGACGAGAGCCAGCGCGCCGAGATCCTCGAGGCGACCAATGACGGCCCGAGCGACGGCGATATCCTGACCGACCTGTCCCCCGATTTCGGCGACGACGACGATGACGACGCGGACGACCTCCGCATGGTCGACGACGAGATCGGCGAGGAGGATGACGAGGCCGAGCAGACCGAGCGCGCCATCTCCGAGGACGAGGTCCAGGACGATTTCGACGAGGACGAGCTCGAGGATGACGACGATCTCGACGATGCCGACGAGGACTCGCTCGAGCCCTGAAACCCCGTATTGACCTGCGGCATGGAGCGGCGGAACATGCCGCCCCATGACCAGGGACCCCAGGGTGGACGCCTATATCGAGGGCCGCGCCGAGTTCGCGCGGCCGATCCTCACTTGGCTGCGCGATCGCTTCCACGTCGCGGTGCCGCAGGTGGAGGAGACGATCAAATGGTCGCACCCCTTCTTCACCCTGGGCGGCAAGCCGCTCGCCAACATGGCCGCGTTCAAGGCGCATGCGAGCTTCGGCTTCTGGAACCGCCAGGAGAATGAAACCGGCAGGGAAGGCGAGGCGATGGGCCAGTTCGGCCGCATCGAATCGCTCGCCGACCTGCCGCCGGCCGAGGAGGTCGAGCAGCTGATCCGCGACGCGGTGGCCCGGCTCGGCGAAGCGAAGCCCGCCCGTCCCCGTGCCGCCCCCAAGGGCGAGGCCGAAGTCCCGCCCGAGCTCGCCGAGGCGCTGGCCGGAGACGCCGCCGCCCAGGCCGCCTTCACCGCCTTCCCGCCCGGCTGCCGCCGCGAATATTGCGAATGGATCGCCGAGGCCAAGCGGCCCGAGACCAAGGCCAGGCGCGTCGCCGAGGCGGTCGCCTGGATGCGCGAGGGCAAGCGCCGCAACTGGAAATACGAGAATTGCTGAGGCGATAAGCCAGTCTTGCCAACCTTCTTCGTTGTGTTACGGTATATCATCATAACGAGGAGAGCTGCCATGGCCCGTGCAATACGTGTCCGTCGTCTTCCCGATGCCGCCCCGATCGGCGCGATCAACATCACGCCGCTGATCGACGTGATGCTCGTCCTGCTCGTCGTGATCATCATCGCCATCCCGATCGCCAGCCACAAGGTGCCGGTCGATCTCCCCGTCGGCCACGGCACCGTCGATCCGCAGCCGCCCGCGGTGCTCGCGATCGATCGCCAGGGTTCGCTCTACTGGAACGGCGCCGCGCTCCCCGATGCAGCGCTGCCCGCCAGGCTGACCGCGCTCCAGCAATCGGGGGCGGCGCTGCATCTCCAGACCGATCCCGAAGCGCGCTATGAGCGGTTCGACGGCGTGCTCGCGACCGTGAAGCGCGCGGGCATCACCAAGCTCGGCTTTGTCGGAAATCGACCCCTGGAAGATTGACGGGAACGGGCGCATCGGGCGTTCGTTACGCTGCCGAACGAACCAAGGATTTCCCCGATGCGCCTACCCCTTATCGCCCTGCTCGCGCTCGGCGCCTGCTCCAGCCAGCAGCCCGCCGCACCGGTCAACGCCGCGCAGGCCGAAGAGACCAACATCACCACCGATGCCTCGCCCGCGCCGCTCGACAAGGCGCCCGCGAAGGGCGCGGGCAAGGCGATCACCGCGCGCTTCCGCTGCATGGACGGCGTCCGCATCGTCGCCCGCTTCGATCCCGACAAGGGCAGCGCCGTCGTCACCCGCGCCGGCACGAGCGTCACGCTCCAGCAGCAGGTCATGGCCTCGGGCATCCGCTATTCGGACGGCCAGGTGACCTTCCAGGGCAAGGGCGACGCCATGTCGTACGAGGCGCCGGGCCAGCCGCCGATCGCCTGCACCGCCATTCGCGGCTGAGCCCGTCTCGGCCCCTACACCGTCATCCCGGCCTTGAGCCGGGATGACGAGAAATCCCGAATAGGGTGCAGCGGCATCTTGCAGCGCAAGGCGAAGCGGGGGAAGCTCGCCCGATCAAGCCGGAAGGACAGATGCCCAGCTACACCGCGACGATCACCGCCGGGCCCGAAGACATCGACGAGCTCGGCCATGTCAACAATGCCGTCTGGGTGAAGTGGATCCAGGACGTGGCGGTGGCGCATTGGTATGCCGTCGCCGCGCCCGAGCATGAGGCGGCCTATTTCTGGGTCGTGACCCGGCACGAGATCGATTATCGCGGCAATGTCAGCGAAGGCGAGACGGTAACCGCCGAGACCTGGGTACCCCATTCCCCGCGCGGCGCGCGCTTCGATCGCCACATGAAGTTCACCGGCGCCGACGGGAAGGTGCGGGTCGAGGCCAAGACCACCTGGGCGATCATCGACCGCGCGACGCAACGCCTGATCCGCGTGCCCCCCGAAGTCGCGGCGCCGTTCCTGGACTGAGGCGGCCACAGAACCACCGTCACCCTGAACTTGTTTCAGGGTCCAACGCTCCACCAAGGATATGGCCTGAGGCGCGTTGGATGCTGAAACAAGTTCAGCATGACGGGGATAGGGATTCCGAAGCCGGAATTACCGTCATCCCCGCCCTCGCGGGCATGACGAGAGTAGAACCGCGCTCTGCCTTACCCGCTGTTCCGCAGCGCCGTCGCGATCGCGTTGATCGACAGCAGGATGCCTTCGCCGATCCGCGGATCCTCCTCGCCGGCGCGGTGGCGCTTGAGCAGCTCGATCTGCAGCAGGTTCAGCGGCTCGATATAGGGCAGCCGCAGCCGGATCGAGGTCTCCAGCGCCTGGTGCTTCTCCAGCAGCCGCGTCTGGCGCGTCGCCTGGAGCAGCCCGTCATGCGTCTTCTGCCAGCCCTCGCGGATCTGCCCGAAGATCTTGTCGCGCAGGCCCGCATCCTCGACCAGCGCGGCATAGTGCGCGGCGATCTCCATGTCGGACTTGGCCAGCACCTGCTCCATGTTCGCCAGCGTCGAGGCGAACAGCGGCCAGGCCGTCGCCATCTCGCGCAGCAGCCCCTTGTCCTCGAACTGCTCCATCGCCTGGCCGACGCCGTACCAGCCCGGCAGCATCACGCGCGCCTGCGCCCAGCTGAACACCCAGGGAATCGCGCGCAGGTCCTCGATCGCGTCGCTCTTCTTGCGGCTGGCCGGGCGCGAGCCGATCTTGAGCCCGGCGATCTCGGCGATCGGCGTCGCCTGGCGGAAGAAGCTGGTGAAGCCCTCGGTCTCATAGACCAGCCCGCGATAGGCCTTGAACGCGGCGTCGGAGAGCTGGTCCATCGCCGCCGCGAAACGCTCCGCATCGGCCTTGTTCAGCTTCTCCGGTTCCAGGCTGGCAAGCAGCGTCGCCGAAGCCATCGCCTCGAGGTTGGTCCGCGCGCTCTCGCGCGTGCCGTACTTCGCCGCGATGATCTCGCCCTGCTCGGTCACCCGGATGCGGCCCTGCACCGTGCCCCGGGGCTGGGCGAGGATCGCCGCGAAGCTCGATCCGCCGCCGCGACCCACCGCGCCGCCGCGGCCATGGAACAGCTGCATGCCGAGATTGGCCTTCTCGAACACCGGCTTGAGCGCGGTCGATCCGCGCGACAGCTGCCAGGTCGAAGTCAGATAGCCGCCATCCTTGTTCGAATCGGAATAGCCGATCATCACTTCCTGGTGGCCGCGCTTCGCCGCGATCGCCGCGACTTCGGGCAGGCCGAGCCAGGCTTCCATGATCGGCGGCGCGGCTTCGAGATCGCCGATCGTCTCGAACAGCGGGATCGCCATGATATGCGCCTGCGGCTCGTCGCCGGGGATGTAGAGGCCCGCTTCCTTGAGCAGGATATGGACCTCGAGCAGGTCCGACACCGACTGCGCCATCGAGACGATGTAATGGGTGATGCAGGCGCGGCCGTACTTCGCATGCGCCTGCGCCGCGGCGCGGACGATCGCCAGCTCGGAAGCGGTCTCCTCCGAATATTCGGCATAGGGGCTGGTCAGCGGCCGGGCATTGGCGAGCTCCTTGCGGAGCAGCGCGATGCGTTCGTCTTCCGAAAGCGCGGCATAATCCTCGACCACGCCGCCGGCCTTGAGCAGTTCGGCGATCACGCGTTCGTGCACCGCGCTGTTCTGGCGCATGTCGAGCGTGGCGAGGTGGAAGCCGAAGGTCTCGGTCGCGCGGATCAGCCGGCCCAGCGCACCGCCGGTGGCGAGCGGGCCGGCGCCCTCGTCGGCGAGCGCGCGGGCGATCGTCACCAGCTCGTCGCGGAACTCGGCTGGCGTCGCATAGGGCTCGGCGGCGATCGCGGCCGGGCGCGGCGGCGCCTTGCCGGTCAGCTTCTCATGCGTGGCGGAAAGCCGTGCGTACACGCCGGTGATCGCCCGGCGATAGGGTTCGTCGGCGCGGCTGCGCGCTTCGTCATGGCTGGCTTCGGCCAGCTTGAGCAGCGCTTCGCTCACTTCGACATGTTCGGTCGAGATCGACAGCTCGGCGCCGAGCGCGTGGACCGCGTCGAGATAATAGCCGAGCACCGCCTCGGCCGCGCGGGCCAGCGCGAACTGCATCGAATCGGCGGTGACGAAGGGATTGCCGTCGCGGTCGCCGCCGATCCAGCTGCCGGGGCGCAGGAAACTCGGCGTGCGGTTGCCCAGCGCCCGGTCCCAGCGGGCATAGAGCGCCGGCAGCACCGGCAGGAAGATGTCGCGCAGATAGGAGAGGGCGGTCTCCACCTCGTCGGCCACGCCCAGCTTCTCGCGGCGCAGCACGCGCGTCTGCCAAAGGAGTGCGATCTGGCGCAGGATCGCTTCCTCCACCTGGTCGCCGTCCTCGGTCTCGGCCACGCCCTGGTCGCGCAGCAGCATCAGCTCGGCGATCCGGTTCTTGTGGTCGATCATCGACTTGCGGCGCACTTCGGTCGGGTGCGCGGTCAGCACCGGGGCGACCAGCGCATGGTCGAGCAGCGCCATCACCGAGTCGCGGCCGATGCCTTCGCTCTCCAGCCGCTTGAGCGCGGAGGCGATATCGGCATCCTTCTCGCTCGCCACGCCCTGCCGGTCCTCGGCCAGATTGGCGAGCATCGAGAACAGCATGAAGCCGCGGGTGAAATCGAGCGTCTCGTCCAGGCTCAGCCGGTCGAGCCCGCGATCGACCGATCCCGATCCGGCCACGCCGCGCGCCCGGTCGACCGAGGTCGATCGAATATATTCGATGCGCTTGAACAGCTCCTCGCCGCCATAGGCACGGATCACGTTGCCGAGGAGCCGACCGAGGAAGCGAACATCCTCGTTATTTGCGATTGCGAGGCTAGCCATGAGGCGCGTTGCTGCACTGCGAAACGTTACGGGGTCAACGGCAAAGCGCTTGGGGGTGCGTTTAGTTTCGCTTCTTCGCTTGGATTGCGGCGACTTGAGGGGGGATTCCGAGGCCGGCCTCCCCGGAAGCTGTTCCCCGGCGAAAGCCGGGTCCCAGGGTTTCTCCGCCGGATCGCTCTGTTACCTTGGGCCCCGGCTTTCGCCGGGGAGCGGAACGCACTGACTCTCAGCGCGCGATCACGCTGGCATCCTCCATCCAGTCCGCCACCCCCGGATCATTCTCGATCAGCACGTCCGGTTCCTGCGGCGGCGCGAGATCCGGCCCGAGGCCGAGCGAATCGGGGATCACCACCATGGTGGTGCCGGGGCCGACCACTTCGGCCAGCGCGCGGCGGAACGGGTCGCTGCCCTGGAAGCCGTCCGCCTGCGCGGTAAAGCCATTGCCGCCCGCATAGCCTTCGCCGGGCAGCGCCAGCCGCTTCCAGTTATACCGGCCCGCCGTCACGTCCTGCAGCACATAGGCCTGGGTGCGCTCGATCACGCCGTTGAACGCCACCGGCGCCGATCCGATCTCCACGCCGCCGCGCAGCACCACCATCCGCCGGTCCGCGCCGCTCACCACGATAGAGACCGGGCCGGAGCGCGAGAGTTCGGGCCGCCACACCGCCGGGCCGGCGGGCAGGGCGGGCATATTGGGCTGGGCGCCGATCCGCAGCGCCGGCGCCTGGTTGGTGACGATCACCGTCATCCCCAGCGCGGTCTCGTCGAACAGCAGCCGCGCGAATTCATGCGGCAGGCGGATGCAGCCATGCGAGGCGGGATAGCCGGGCAAATTGCCCGCGTGCAGCGCGATCCCGTACCAGGTCAGCCGCTGCATGAACGGCATCGGCGCGTTCGAATATTTGCTCGATCGGTGCCACTTCGCCTTTTGCAGGATGGTGAAGACCCCGGTCGGGGTGCGGTGGCCCGCCTTGCCGGTCGATACGGTGGAGACCGCGATGGGGACCCCATTGCGGTAGGCGACCACGCGCTGGGTCGCGATGTTGACCACCACCAGCATTGGGCCTTTCGGGGCGATCTCGGGCACCCAGAGGAACTGGCCGGGCCGCAGCCGCTCCACCGATGCCATCACCGTGCCGTCGCCGATCGGCTGCATCTGCGCGGCGCCCGCGGTGGCGAGCAGCGCGGTGGCGGTAGTGAGGGCAAGCGCGCGGAAGCGCGTCGATCGGAACAAGGCTGGGGCCCCCGGGGGAATGACGTCATGACATCCTATCAGCACGGAGGCGTTCCGAAAACCGGGCGGTTGCACGGCGTGCGGGACACCCTAACTTGGGTGCATGACTCCGGCGGACGGCATCGCGAACCGGCTGCGCACCGCGCTGATCGGGCAGGTGCGCGCAGTGTTCAATGATCAGGCGCGCGGCGAGAAGCCGGTCCAGCGCAAGCCGGACGAGAGCCTGTTCGGTCCCCGGTCGGTGGTGTGGCGGGTGCATGGCGACGTCACGACGATGATGGTCGGCGGCGTCGCGGCGCTGCTGCTCCAGATGCTCCATCCCGCGGTGCTTGCGGGCGTGTGGGATCATTCGACCTTCCGCGGCGACATGCTCGGCCGGCTGCGCCGTACTGCGCGCTTCATCGCGGTGACGACCTATGGCTCGGCGGCCGAGGCGCAGGAGATGATCGACAAGGTCCGCGACGTGCATACGCGGGTGAAGGGGGTGCTGCCCGACGGCACGCCCTATGCGGCGGACGATCCGCACCTGCTCGCCTGGGTGCATGTGACGGAGGCGGTGAGCTTTCTCGATGCGTGGATCCGCTATGCCGAGCCGGGCATGAGTCTCGCGGATCAGGACCGGTATTTCGCCGATTTCGCCCGTATCGCCGAAGCGCTGGGCGCGGTTCGAATCCCTCGCCGTCGGGCCGACGCGGATAATTTTATCGCGGAAATGCGTCCCGAGCTGCTCGTCGATGCGCGTACCCGGGAAGTTGCCCGCATGGTCCTCGACCAGCCGGCGCCGAGCATGGCGGTGAAGCCCTTCCAGGCGCTGACCTTCGGTGCGGCGGTCGATCTGCTGCCCGATTGGGCGCGGACGATGCACGGCCTCTCCAGCGCCGGCCTGGCCACCCCGGCGGTGCGCATCGGCACCCGCGGCGTCGCCAGCACCCTGCGCTGGGCGTTCCGTTAGTCCTGGGCGGCCTCGGTGTCGGTGTCGTCCTGCGCCAGCGCGATCGAAACGGTACCCCGGCCACGACGGGCCAGCCCGATCTCGTTGGCGGCGGCGCGCGAGACGTCGATCAGCCGATCCCTGCCCCAGGGCCCGCGATCGTTGATCCGCACCACCACGCTCCGCCCGCTCGCGACATCGGTCACCCGCACCCGCGTGCCGAAGGGCAGGCTGCGATGCGCGGCGGTGAAGTCGCTGGGGTCATAGGCCTCGCCGCTGGCGGTGCGCTTGCCGGCGAAGCGGTCGGCATAATAGCTGGCCTCGCCGGTGGCGATCGCGGCTTCGGGGGGCAGTCCGGGGGCATTGGCATGGGAGATCGCGCAAGGGGAAAGCAGCATTGCCGCAATGGCAATCGCCAGCACCCGCTCAAATCTTGCCCCCATTACCCGCGCCTTGCAGTTGTCCCCGGCGCGGGCCTGCCGCCGATCGGTGAACAAATCCACACCGGCGAGCCGATCCTGCGGCATATGGTGGTTGCGCGGCGACGAACCGCGCAACCGCCGCGCTAGTCAGGCCGCGTCGAAGGCGAGGGTGTAGGTATAGCTGCGATAGGGAGTCGCAGATCCCGCCGGCGCCTCGGTGCGGTGGCGTACCAGCATCAGATAGATGCCGGCATCGCTCGGCTTCAGGGTGAAATTGCCCTGCGGATCGGAGGTCGTCGTGGCGACGATCTTCTTGCCGTCATAATTGCCCGCCGCGCGGAACAGCGTGACTTCGGTGTTCGCCAGCGGCTTGCCGTCGAAGAACAGCCGGAACTTCGCGTCGCTGCCCGAGCTGATCTCGCTCGGATGGGTGATCGCCTGCACTTCCAGCGCGGTGCCGATCGGCTTGAGCGCACCGCTGCTCGCCGCACCCCGCGTCACATAGGCCTCCGCCAGCGTCGTGCTCTGCACCGCGACTTCCCTGGCACCGGCCGGCGGCGCGCCATCCTCGCCCGCGATGATCCACTTGCCGCCCACCGAATACATCTTGCCCATCCGGCCCAGCCGCTGGCCTGTGGTGAGGCGATAGGTGCCCTCGGCCGAGAGGTCCGCCTCGAACACGGTCAGGTCGCGCAGATAGGTCGGCTTGCCGACTTCGCCGCGCGTCCCGTCCGGCTTGATGAAGTGGAAGGGCGCATCCTTCATGCCGATCTCGGGCACGAACGGATCCTCGCCGAACGCCGAGGTGAGCGTCACATGATCGCCCTTGCCCACGTCGAACAGGGTGGGGAGCAGATAGGGCATGTGCGCCTGGGCGGCGCTGCCCAGCGCGATCGCGCCCAGCGTGCCCAGCAGGATCAGTTTCGGAAATCGCATGATCGGCCCCCGTGAAAGCGTGTGGCGATCGATTATTGCGATTCACTATCAATCGCAAGCGCGGATCGGAGCACGGCGGCCTTTCCGCAGAGGCCGCCCCGCCCGGCTCAGTTCCCGGCCGCCTCCCGCATGCGCCGCGACTCCGCCGATCCTTCGTCGAGGAACACATAGAGCGCGGCGATCCTGCCATCGCGCACCAGGATGAAGTCCCATCCGGTATAGGCGGGCGCTTCGCCCCTGGGTCCCGATCCCCAGCCGAGCCGCTCGGCATTGTGCAGCATCTGCGGATTGCCCGGCGCATAGGCGAAGTCGGGATGCATCGCCCGTAGCGTGCCGGCGAACGCGTCGATCGCGGCATGGCCGGTGACCGGCCCGGTCGGTGCATAGAGCACGCCGTCCTCGGCCCAGAGTTCCTCGATCGCGGCGCGCCGGCGCCCGGAATCGCCCTCGCCGAAGACTTCCTCGAGGTTGCGCAGCAGCAGTTCGCGGATGCGATCGGCGGATTCGCTGTTCGGTACCATCTCGTCCTCCATCAATTAGAGACATCCCCGGGGAAGAACCCCGGGGAGCTTCCGTCATCAGATCTGTGCCTGGCCGCCATCGACGAACAGCTCGACGCCGTTGACGAAGCTGGCATCGTCGGAGGCGAGGAACAGCACCGCCCTGGCGATCTCCTCGGGCTGGCCGACGCGGCCGGCCGGGATCAGGCTCGCCAGATAGTCCTTGGTGCCCTCGGCCTGCTCGCCGCCGCCGAACAGCTCGTTCAGGCCGGCGGTGTCGGTCACGCCGGGGCTGACGGCGTTGACCCGGATATGGCGGTCCTTGAGGTCGAGGATCCAGTTGCGCGCGAAGTTGCGGATCGCCGCCTTGGTCGCCGAATAGACGCTGAATGCCGGCGTGCCCGAGATGCTGGTGGTCGAGCTGGTCAGGATCACCGAGGCGCCGTCCTTGAGCAGCGGCAGCGCCTTCTGCACGGTGAACAGTACGCCCTTCACATTGGTGGCGAAGGTCTTCTCGTAATGCTCCTCGCTGATCGCGCCCAGCGGGGCCATCTCGCCGCCGCCGGCATTGGCGAACACCACGTCGATCTGCGCATGCTGCTGCTGGACCGCGTCATAGAGCCGGTCGATATCGGCGAGCTGGGCCATGTCGCCGCGCACCCCGGTCACTCGCCCGCCGATCGCCTTCACCGCGGCGTCGAGCGCGTCCTGGCGGCGGCCGGTGATGAACACCGATGCGCCCTCGGCCACGAATGCCTTGGCCGTGGCCAGGCCGATGCCGCTCGTGCCGCCGGTCACCACCACCACCTTGTCCTGGAACTTGTTCGCCATCTTCTGTCTCCTTCGGTTCGGCAAAGCGCCGTTGCCCGCCTGAGATGCAGCGTGAACGATGATGCGTGTAGTCGGCGAATATGGCACTTAGCGTTCCATTGGAGGAACGATGATGCGGGTGGATCTCAATGACTATGCCTATTTCGCGGAGGTCGTCGCGCATGGTGGGTTCGCCGCGGCGGGGCGGGCATTGCGCGAGCCCAAGTCGAAGCTCAGCCGCCGCATCGCCGGGCTGGAGGCGCGGCTTGGCCTGCGCCTGATCGAGCGGTCGAGCCGGCGCTTCCGCGTCACCGATACCGGCCAGGCCTTCTACGAGCGCTGCCGGGCGATACTGGCGGAGGCCGAACAGGCCGAGGCGCTGGTGCTGCAGGCCCAGGCCGAGCCGCATGGCCGCATCCGCTTCAGTTGCCCCACCGGCATGCTCGAGCCGATCGCCGGTCTGATCTCGTCCTTCCTGCAGCGCTATCCCAAGGTCCGGCTCCAGCTGGTGGCGACCGATCGCCCGGTCGACCTGATCGCCGAGCGCGTCGATCTCGCGCTGCGGGTCCGCGCCAGCCTGACCAGCGATGCCGCGCTGACGATGCGTTCGCTCGGCAAGTCGACCCGCATTGTCGTCGCCAGCCCGCAGCTGGCCAACCGGATCGAGACGATCGAGCAGCTCGGCGAAGTGCCCGCGCTCGCGACCAGTGACGCGGCCGATGATCTCGAATGGCATCTCGAGACGGAGGCGGGGCGCAGCCATGTGTTGCGCGTCGAGCCGCGCCTGGGCTGCGAGGACATGGCGGCGGTGCGCAGCGCCGCGATCGACGGGCTGGGGGTCGCGATCCTGCCCGATCATGTCTGCTTCGATGCGCTGGAGTCCGGCCGTCTCGTCCGCGTGCTTCCCGAATGGCGCGGGGTGCAGGGGATCGTCCATCTGGTCTTCACCACCCGCCGCGGGCTGCCGCCCGCGGTGCGCGCGCTGATCGACCACCTCGCCGCCGGCTTCCCGCGCACCCGCGCCTAGCGCGCGTTCGACCAGGTCGAGAGCACGACCTGGCGCTCCACCTTGTCCTCGTTGCGCAGCGTCAGCTTCCAGGTGGCGCGGGTGATCGCCCGATCTACCAGGATGCCGCGGAACAGCTGGCTCGCCTCGGGCTTGCCCGCCAGGTTGCTGCCCAGCGCCGTGCCCTTGTCGTCGGCCAGTGTCGCGGAGACCGTGCTGGCGGCGACGAAGGTGACTCCAAAATTCCGGGCATCCTCCACCGGAATGGCGATCTCCATCACCTGCCCAGGTGCAAGCATCGCCATCTTGGAGAAATCGCCCGCATCCGGGTCCTTCGGGTCGGCGAGCCCGAGGAATTCCAGGCAGGCGCGGGCGAATTCGAACAGCCGCCCGCCACCGCCGCCCGGCAGCAGCGCGGCAAGCTTGCCCTGCGCGCCCTGCTTGCCTGGGCCGATGGCAAGGCGCGGCTTCACGAAGGACGAGAATTGCGATGTCCCGGTCAGGCTGGTGTGGATGGTGCGCTCCACCGCATGGTCCTCGATCGTCCAGATCGCGGAGGATTCGGCGACCACCCCGTCGTTCATCGCCAGCATCCTGCACACCGGCGGCAGCGGGTTTCCGGCCAGGATCGAGAAGGGCACGCCCTTGCGGTTGACGTTCACCTGGTTGAATCGCAGCACCGATCCCGGCCGCAGCTCGCGCAGCGCGTCCATGGATTTGCCGGCCAGCTCCAGTGGGATGCTGATCAGGTCGGCGCAGCTGCTGCCCCGGTTGGGCGTGCCCAGCATCACCAGGTGCCCCACCTGCGGCTTGCCGTCCGGATAGATCGGCATCGCCGCATGGATATAGCGCCGGCTGATCAGGCCGCCCATCGAATGGGCGACGATGTCAACATGCCAGGCGTTGCGGTCGGTCTGGGCATATTCGACATAGCGCGAAAGCTGGGCGGCATTTTCGTCGATCGTATTGGTCGGCGCGAAATTGCCGGGCTCGTCGCCGGTCCGCATCCGGCCATGATCGGGCTTCTCGCCCACCGGGAACGCCTTCCAGTCATAGGAATGGCTGGTGGTCAGGATGTTCTGCCAGATTTCCCAGGCCTGCCAGTTCGACCACAGGCCGTGGACGAGCACGACCGGCTTCGGCGCCACCTTCAGGTTGCGCGTCATCTCGTCGGCCTTCTTGCCCTTGTCCTCCACCTCGGCCCGGATGCGCTGGACCAGCCGGGGGCGGCCATCGTCGTACCAGGCATAACCCGAGCTGTCCCATTCGAAGGTGATGTCGCGCTGCTCGCCCGCCGGCACGCTCAGCGTTCCTTCGTCCAGCGTGCTGTCCGGCTTGGCGCCGTCCCATTTGTCGCCCTTGTAGGTCTCGCGCAGCTTGAGCGTCGCCAGCTTCTCCTCGGGGCCGTCATTGGCGACGGTGGCGGTGATCCGCACCAGGTTGCCGTCGATCGTGCCAACCTGCTCGGTGATCTTCCGCCAGGCGCCCCAGGTCGGGAAGCGCATGTCCTCGAACTTGAGGTCGACCAGCCGCAGCGCCCCGCCGCAGCGGCGCAGGTTCCAGCTCAGCGTGTCGGTCGCCCCGGCAAGCGTCTCGGAATGGCTCCCGGTCAGCCGGTCGGGCTCGCGCGGATCTACCCGGTCCGATCCGTCGCTGGAGAACTGCACCGGGTCGATCGTCGTCGGCAGGTCGGCGATGGTGCGGCTGGCGCCTTCCTTCGCCTTGCACTGTCCACGGAAGCTGCCCGATTCCGATCCGGAAACGACGCCCTTGATCTCGGGCAGGCGCACGCTGACGCGGTAGGTACCTTCGCTGTCCACCCCGATATTGACGTCGGCGTCGAGCCCGTTGCCATTGGCGCGCGTCTCGCTCTTCGAGACGAAATTGCCCGATACCGTGCGGTACATGCGCTGCTGCATGCACATGTCCGTGTCTTGCGCCGCCTTGGTCTCTGTCGAGATCGACTTCAGATTGATGTTCGCCCGGCCCAGGCTGATGTCCGGATTGTCCGTCGCGCGCACCGTCACCTGTGCGGCATAGTCATAGGTCATCGACCAGCTGGTCGTGTCGGTGCCCTTGCCCGATACACGCGCTACCGTCTTGTCCTGGCTGTTGGCGATGTGCCGGCTGTACTGGACGTTGCCCACCCAGCCGCTGGTGCATTTCGCCGGCGCGGCCTTCATCCCCGCGGCTGCCGGCACGGTCGCGCTCGACAGCATCAGGCCCGCTGCCAGCGCCGGCAAGGTGCGTAGGACGATCATACCGGAGACTCCCGTTGGTGCTGCGGCCAGCTGTCGCCGGCGCGGCATGCTGTCGCGCCGGAAATTGCCGGGGCGGGCCCGGGCGCGACGGGCAGGGCGCTGCCGCGATGGGGCCCGCCGCCATGGCGACAAAGCCGGATACGAGCCGGGTGGGCTCGCCCGTCCGCTCCTGTGCCGCATGCGGCGGAAGGATGCGCGCGGCGGCGCGATGTCCGGCGTGGTCGCGCATGCGGCTGGCTTCGTCGCGAAGCGGTTCGCCCGCAGCGCCGATGACCGACTTGGGCGAGCCCAGATGGAAAGCACCGGACGCCCAGCCTAGCGGAGCGCGGTTCTCGGCTCTTCGCCGTCCGGAGTCCGGCAATGGCTTCGGCGCGTTGCCCCCGCCTCGCCGCACGAAGCGCAGCCGAGCCCCTTTGTGAAAGCCGGACGGATGAGACAGATGTTCAACCTTGCCATGCTCGGCCTGTTCGCGGCGTCCTCCGCCGCGCCGGTGCCGACGGCCCTGGCCGCGCCCGTCGACAGCCGCGCCCCGAAGAAGCTGATCCAGCGCTGGACCGCCGGCGCAGCCGATCCGGGCACCGGCCTGCCCGGCTGGACCTCTAAGGCGCCCGACATCCATGTCCACCAGCCGGCCAATCTGGCGCGGATCCCGGTGGCCGAGATCGACCTGTTGCGCCGCCGCGCGATGGTCGCGTTCGAGGCGCTGATGCGGCAGCCTTCGCTGCGCGACGTGCGCGGCACCAGCCTCCAGGCGGACATCAACATCTCGGTGGTGCCGACGCTGGACGGCGTGCGGCTGGTCGCGGCGATCTTCAGCATCCGCGCCAAGAGCGTCATCGCCGGCAAGCCCGACACGGTGCTGCGCGACGGCCGCTACGTCACGCCCTCGGAAGAGGGCGCGGTGCTCAACGTGCACCTAAACCCCTATGACATGATGGCCCGCCGCCGGGTCCAGGCCGAGGGGCTGTGGGGCGGTGGCCTCCAGGTCCGCACTGGCGCCGCCTATGGCCTCTACCTCGCCGATCGTCTGCCCGACTATGATCCCGATGCGGAATATGCCTGGGGTCCGCGGCCGCTCGCGCTGCAGCTGCAGCAGGATCGCAGCTGGTACCAGCCCGGCGCGGCGGGCGTGCATCCGCTGCTCGTGCATGTCTCAAGCTATTCCCAGGAGAATGACGATCTGCGCAGCGACCGGCTCAGCCCCGAGCGTCCGGTCTCCCGTCTCGCCGCGGCGATGTTCATGACCGACTGGGAAGACGTCCGTCGCCGCATGAAGGCGGTCAGGTAACCGCGCGCATCACCCGCATCGATCAGGAGTAGACCATGCAGCATCTCTATCGTGCGGCGGCGCTCGCCGCTGCCTTTCTCGCCGCGACCCAGGCCGCGCAGGCCCAGGGCTTCCTCAAGCGCCTCGCCGAACGCGCGGTGAGTCATGCCGAGAGCGAGGCGGAGCAGAAGGTTCGTCAGGGTGTCACCAGCGCCGTGGACGGTACCGGCCGCAAGCGCGCGCACAACCCCGAGGCGGCACCCGAGGGCAATGCCGGGGCGAGCGACGCCGGTGGTAACGGGCAGCCTGCGCCGGCGCCCGCGGCCGCCAAGGCGGTTCGCTATGTCGGCGACATTGCCGTCCCGGCGGACGTGGAAGCCCAGAAGACGCGGTACAACAAGTTCGGCGAAGTCAGTTGCAACGATTGCGAGGGCGGGATCGAGCTGGACGGCCGCCCGAAGTTCGAGTTCGACGAATTCAGCGGCAAGTATAACGAGCGCGCGATGCGCGTCGGCACCTGGACGGTCGGGCAGAGCCTGCGCTGGCAGGGCAGGGCCTCGGTCGGCACGCTGACGCTGCTCCGCGAGGAGACCGTCGACGGCTTTCGCTGCCGCCGGCTCGAATATCGGCTGGTCAGGGGCAAGGCCTCGGCCAGCCGCCCGAGCCTGATCTGCTGGGGGCTGGCCAGCAGCGCCTCGTCGGTGGAGAACTGGCACGAAGTCTATTGATGTCTATTGATCGCGGCGCCGTTGGGGGGAGGGAGCGGCTGGCCGGCTCAGTCCTCGTCGATGCTGGCCGGGGCCGCCCCTGCATTGTCGTCCGACATGATGCCCGTGGGGATCCGGATTCCCCAGGGCGTGTCCTCGTCTTCCTCTTCCTTCAGCAGCTTCAGGATCTCGCCGATATCCTGGATGCGCTGCTCGATGTCCTCGATCGCCTCGAACTTGCGGGCGCCGAAGAGCCTGGCCCAGTCGGGCAGCTCCTTGCCGGCATGCTCGCCTCCCGCGATCCGCCGGCAGTAGATGCGATAGGCATAGGGGCCGCCGTCATAGTCGGACGTGCCCAGCCGCAGCCCCATAAGGTCCCAGGAGGCCTCGTGCCGGCGCGAACGCAGGATCGATGTGCGAAGACGGCCCGAATTGTCCGGCCTGCCGACCGCCTGGACCACGTCATCGACGGCGAATACGAATCCCTCCACCGTCGGCTCCCGCGTCCCCGGATGTTTGCTGTCCGTCGCGAAGCGGCAGAGCCGGTTGACCCGCGGGAAGATGTCGAGGCGGGATATCAGGATGTGCCCCTCCCGATCGAGGCGGACAAGGGCGTAGACGCCGGCATGGCGCTCGCTGAAGTGCCTTTGCTTGTGGTCATCGTCGAGTTGAAGATTGACCACGAAGGCAAGCTCGGTCGGGTTCAACCCGCCTCGCTCGAGATAGCCGTGAAGGCGCTGCGTGATGACGCTGCAATAGGTGGACACCTGGTTTCGTACGCCTTCGTCCGGGTGTTTGCCGGCGAACTTCTGGCCGAAGTCGACCACCTTCGCGATCGATTCGAGCGAGATCTTCGTCGAGCGCTGTGAGTCCGGATTGAGAATTGCATTCACTTGCGAGCGCGTCAGGCCCGTCAGGCCAGGAAGGTCGTCTTTCTTCACCCGGTTTCTGTCGCTCGTCGAATTGACGGCCTTCAGGATACGTGTCGTCAAACCCATCAGTGACTTATCGTCAATCGTAACTTCACCCGCACCAGTTGCCTGGGCATCCTCCTCTTCCAACATTGCGTTCCCCCGTACGCCTAATCGGACGGTTCTACGCAGAATCGTATCAATGTCGCCATTTTTCTTAACCACGCCGGAGTCGGGCGCATGGTGAAGTCCCGAGTTCGCATCGCGAACCTAGTTTCAAGCACTACTGTCCAAATTGCCGCACAGTAATGCGTAGAAACCTGATCGTTGTGTGAAGATTGATTCGATAAAAATCGGCCCAGCTAGGATAATCTAATAATAAAGTCGATAGAAGAATCGCTAATTATTGGTTAAATTAGTGCCAAGCTCGAGGTAATGGCCTCGATGCGGTCGCGAGAGCCGACCTGCAGCCCATTTGAAAATGGGGAGGAAGGCAGAAGGGGTTAACGATGGGCATCGTCTCGGTGGTGTACAATGTCTTCGAGGGGCCGGAGGTCGCGCTCGACATCTCCGCCCTGTGGCGCAACGTCTCGCAAACCTGCGACGCGCTTGCCAAGAAGCTCCGGATTCCGCAGCGCGCGGTACCGCAGGCGCGCGAAGGCCTGCCGGCGCCGGAAGATTTGCGCCCGACCGCGATCGAGCTCGATATCCGGACGACCCATGGGCGCGAGATCGAGGTCGGCCGGCGTCGTGCGAACCGGAGGGTTAGGCGCATTCTTGCAAGCCTCCTTGGCATGACCATTGATGCGAGCGATGCCGAGCTCAAGCGCATCAAGGCCGGGCTCGCGTCTCGCATCGCGGAGGTGCTGACAGGCCTGTCGGGGCGGTTGCCCGGCCTCGCAAGCGCCAAGGTGCAGACGGAATCCGCGCTCTCGGGTTTCAAGGCGCTCAATGCCGTCCATGATGTCCCCACTGCTCGATCGGCGCTCGAATGGTTCGCCACGACCCTGGCGACGGCGCTCGCGGAGGCGGTGGTCAACGCGCACCTGTTCAAGGGGGAGATGGGATTTCGCGACGCGTTCGGCTTCGCGCTCGGGGTCGGCGGGGCGATCGCGCTCATCGGCATTGCCGCGGGTATCGGCTGGGCGCAATTCCGGAGGCCCCAGCTTGGGCGTCGGATCGGTGGATATGGCCTGTTCGCCATCGCGCTGGGTGTTGTCGGCTTCTTCATGCTGGGAATCGCCCATTATCGCGAGGCACTGGCCGACAAGAGTGCGGATGCCGCCGCAATGGCGCAGGCAACGATGGCTAGCGCCCCGTTCGCCCCGCTCACCGACACGTCGCTGATGCCCTATCTGATCCTCAACCTCGCCGGCTTCGCGCTGGTCTGCTGGAAGTCGATCTCCATGTGGGGGTTCCTGGACCTCAAGCGCCTCGAGCGCGCGGCGGCCACGGCGACCGCCCGCTTCGAGGCTGCCAAGGAGCGGGCGCGTGCGCAGTGCAATGCCGCGCGGGGCCTTGCGCTCGACATGGTCGACCGGCTGCTCAAGGTCGCGGAGGATCATGTCGAGCAGGGTGATGCGCTGACTGCGAAGGCGCAGGAAATTCGTGACGACTTTCTCGGCGACGCCAATGCGATCGCGGATGCGGCCATCGCGCGCGAGCAGGAATATCGCGAAATTGTCGAGATGGTGCATCCCAAGCGCGGCAGCTTGACCCGCTTCAACGCTGATCCGCCGCGCATCGCCGTGGTGCCCCTCGCGATCGACCCGGGCGAGACCAATGCGAAGGGGGCCCTTGTCGCGCGCCTCGCCAAGATCCGCGACGCCATGCCGATCATGACCGACGAGATCGGGACGGCGGCCGATGAGGCCATCTCCAGGATCGGCGAGATGGGCGCGGCGGCCGAGGAAGCGGCGCGCAGCAACCCGCGCGGTCGCGGCGACAATATACTTCGGTTCGGCAGGTAGGGAGATAGGTCATGGCATTTCGATCCGTCCGCTTCGACAGCGCTCCGAAAACCTCCTGGAATGCATTTCCCGGCGACCGGCCTTCTCCCTGGCGGCTGATCCTGGCCGGCGCGGCCATCGTGGTGATGCTGCTGGGCATGGCGGCTTGGTATGCAAGCGGTGCGCAGCAGGGGGATGCGACGGAGCGCGATCCCGCCACCCTGTGCCTCCTGCGGGGCCCGACCTCGCGCGCGGAGCTGACGCTGCTCGACCAGACCGACGCGCTGGCGGCGGGCGCCGGCCAGCATTTCACCCGGCTGATCAACCATGTGCGGGATACGTTGCCGCGCAACGGTCGTCTGACGATCGTTCCGTTCGGTGGCGACCTCGGCCAGCCCCTGGCCGTCGCGTTCGACATCTGCTCGCCGGGCAAGGGCGCCGAGGCCGACACGCTGAATGAGGGGGCGGTGCGGCTCCAGCGCGACTATGAGACGCGCTTCGTCGCTCCCTTGGGCAAGGCCGCGGCCGAGCTCGCGGTTCCGCGCGAGAGCAACCAGTCTCCGATCGCCGATCAGATCCTGCGCGCGGCGAACGATCCCACGATCGGGTGGCGTGGCGAGGAGCGTATCCTGAACCTAATGACCGACGGCCTCGAAAACACGCCGGCGTCGCCCATCTACACCAGCGGAAAGATCGTGTTGCCGCCGCCCCCGTCCGACCTGCTGCGCGGTGTCACGGTGAACTATTTCGAGCTCGCGAGCGCCAGGAACAGCGCGCTCCAGACGCCGGCTGTCCGTGCCGCGTGGAAGGCGTGGTTCGAGGCGGCGGGCGCCAAGGTGAACATGTATGCGCCCGGTTACGCGGTCCCGGCCTGGGGTGTGCCGGCGGAGCGGTAGGGCCTAGCCGCTTCCGTTCGATGTCTTGCTCCCCAGGCGGCTTTACGTCTGGGGCGCAAGTTCTCATGGCGCATGCGTCGGGAACCTGCCCGAGCGGAAAAAGATGCCCCTGTCACAAGCGGTCAAAACAGCAATCCAATGGGTTACGAGGAAGGCGCCGAATTGGTCCTTTCTCACCGATTGACTTGTGCGAAGTGCGGCATAGGCTGCTGAGATCTATGCGATAACGAACTCAGTCGTCGCAGTCGGGGGTGTCATGCGAAGCTTGCAGGAGGGAGGCGGCGCGTTGCGCGGAAGCCTGGCGGCTGCGCTGCGCGTGGGCCGCGTGCGGCGATGAGCTTCGGGCGCGACATATCGGTTCTGTTGTGTGTGAGTGTCGCCACGGTTGCGTTGGGCGCTTGTCGCGCGGGGCCGGTCGAGCCACGTTCGGATCAGGCGGCGCAATCGGCGCGGCCTGAAAAGGCAACGCAGCCGACAAAGCCCGGCCCGGACGTGGCCAAGCCTATCGATTTTGCTTCAGACCTCTATCTGGACGACGTGTGCGAGGCTGAACTGCAGGAGATGCGGTTCAAGAAATTCCAGTCGTACGACTTCATCTACGAGAGCCCGCTGCCGGTAAGAGTGTCCGGCAGCTATGCCGAGGTCCGGGCGAGGGAGGCTGGCTCCGCGGCGACCGTCTATGACGAGATCGAGGCGACGATCTTCCGCGACGTCGAAATCGAAGTCGAGGCGAAGCAGGTGGCGCCCGACTATTCGTTTCATAGATGGGGCATGCCGTTCGCGGTAAGCGATCACCCCTTTTCCGCGCATCGGCAGCTCAAGCACCAGCGCGCGATGGGGGCGACCTTCCCTTTCCTCGACCTGGCCAGGATCCCGTTCCGCGACGCGGACGACGTCGATCAGCCCTTTCCGAAGGGGAATAATTTCAGCCGCAATTTCATCTCCGTGCTCAATTTCCTCGCGAGCCGGGGCGAGAGTGTCTGGGGGCGCGGCGATGGCTTCGATGCGCGGCAGAAGGCGCGTGAATTGCGGCTGGGCACCACCGGAACCGAATATGAGCGCGCGCAGGCGATAAATGGCGATGCTCTCGCGGCGTTAAGGCGGATCTCGCCGGCCGAGAAGTTCTCCATCAGTATTCGTGGTTCTTACATCCTGATTTCTCTTGGGAGGCCCGCGCTATTTGTCGCGGCCATCGATACCGGAAAAGATGCAGTCGGGCTGCGTGCCTGCAAAGGGGGTAGATAATGGGCCGGCGTCTAATCTCGGGCGGAAAGCTCGGCAGCTTCGTGGATCTGAACACGATCGAATTTTCGGATCTGAAGATCCTCATCGATGCTATTTTGAGCAACGTTAATCTTGGTTCGAACGCCGAGCCGTATAAGAGTAAATGGTTTCAAACCATAGAGCCGCTAGGGTGGTCTACTTACGACAAGTTCAAATTTCTCCTCGTAACACTTGAAGATCTTTCTCTTGCAACCGGAACAGGGAAAGGATGGACCACTAACGACGGCAAGGGGAATGCTGCTCTTGGATTTGGATATGATCCATATCAGCGCCGGGCAAGTCTATATAATGATTTGGTCGCGGCGGGAGTGGATCTGCCAAGTGACCCGACGCTTCTGAATAGGTTAAAGAATGCGTCGGGTTTGTCCCAGGAAAATATGAACGCATTGATGCGTGATGTATTTACGGGAAAAACAATATCTCTTGGGCAGGCGGCGAGTCTTTTTTCCGTAATTGATGATGATTATGAAAAGAAAATTGACAGACTCTACACGAACCTACTGCCTTCCATAGAGCGAGCGGTCGCCTTTGATCTAGGGTATCAGGGATATCTCTTGCCTGGTCCGGGGTCCGAGTCGGACTCGGACAAGGACAATTATCGGCACGAACTCTATAACCTTCTCGACAGGGGAGATTTCGTTGGTGCGGCCGTTAAGCTGGCACTTACCGACGGAAACGTGGTGGTCGATGGCAATTATCAGCGGGACGTGACGCGCGCGCGCGTTCTGCTCTACTCCCAGATGCTCACCGACAATTCAGGCCTGCTCAGCTCGGCTATGGGCATCCTGGATGTGTTGCCGGCGTTGCAGGGTGACCCACTTACCGTGCCGCTCACCGACAAGGCCTTGCAGGCATCGCTCGACCTTGTCGGTGCGCTCCAGTCGCGGCTGGGAGACATCCATGCATGGCAAAACAGTCTTATCATGCCTCGCGACGAAAAGCTGATCAACGCCAGAAACGATTTTCTGAATGACGCGCTGACAAACAGCCGGCGGGTGCTCGAGGCCCATGGCTTTCATCTCAATTCGGATCAGAACACTTCGCTCAGCCAGGCGGCGATGGACGCGCATGTCCCGTCGGAGCATCTACGGCTCATTTACGGCGATCGCACCTTCGCGCCGTATGAGATCTTCCTAGTGCCCGCAGGAACGCCGAACGAAGTCAGCGGGGGCAACTCGCTGGGCGGCCTCCCGGCGCCGACAAGCGGCCAGCGCCGCGTAGTCAAATATGATCATGATTCCGGCCAGTTCGTCACCTTCCTGACGAATTCGATCGAAGACACGCCTGCGGTCACCTTTGTAAACGGAGCGGATCGCACGCTTCTGGTGGTCGAAAGCGCGCAATTGATCACCAATTTCGAACGCTCGGGGAACGGCTATCGGATATCCTTTCTCGACGGCGATGTGCTCACCGCGACATCGACGACGGATTCGAGTGGGGAGCGTGTCAACGTCCATTTCGTGGACCAGAATGGCGTATCGCATGACTACGAGGTGGCTCCAGATCAGCCGGTCGTGGTCGGACGGACCGGAGGTCTGTTTCTAAGCGGCGGCGCCTATCAGGGCCAATGGGCATCCAATGATTTCAATAACATCCCGGGCCTCGAGCCAGAGCTGCTTGCGAGCATCCTCGGTCGGGCCGACGCGCTCATTGGAATGGGCGGCGACGAGGGCCGGCCGATAGACTTGAAGGACATCATCGATCCTGACGGCCCGGTGACGTACCAGATACGCATCAATCCCGATGGGACCAAGGAGGCGGTCACCACCTTCCACTTGAACAACGGCACGACCGGTGTCGGGGATCGTATCGTTCAGGTCACCAAGCAGACGGTATTCGAGGGGCAGGACACGACTGTCTATTCGTCGGTCACGCGGACTGGCGACGATGCAACCGTGACCTATGTTCGCGAACGAGCCCCCTCGCACGAGTCCATTGACCAAGTAGATCCCAAAGTCGACATCAAGTTCGAGAACCACATCCTCACGCTCGAGCAATTCGGCTCGATCTTCGGTTCGAACATCGGCCGGTACCTGGCCGGCGACAACGTAGCGGCGCAGATCGCGCTGGGCGCGGTCCTTTCGACGGTAAGCGGCAATCTCGGCGAGCTGGCGGACGATCTCCTCAACGACGTCTATGGACTGGACGGGGTCACCCCGCTGAGCGCGGCGACCAAGGTCGACGAGGCGCTTCGCGATATCGGCAGCGAGTTCCTCCAGAACCTGAAGTCCGCCGGCGCCGGCGCGCTTTCCTCGTTCCTGCTCAGCGAGATCTTCGATGCCATCGGTATCGGCGGCGTGCCGGGTGCGCTCGGTCAGGCGGTGGGCGGCGCCTATCTGTCGGCGGCCATCGAGGCCTTGCCCGAGCTCCTTGCCGGAACGAAGAGCTTCAGTGCGGTCTTCAAGGGCATCGATCCGCTTTCGATCGCCGCCTCCTGGCTCGGCAGCACGCTGGCCTCCGAAATCGCCGAATTCGATACGATCGGCGGCCAGCTCGGATCGTCGATCGGCGCAGCCGCCGGTGCGATTGCGGGCTCTGCCATCGCCATCAAGGCGCTGGGGCTTGGCACGGCGGTTGGCGGTCCCGTCGGCGCGCTGGTGGGCGCGTTCGTCGGCTTCCTTGTCGGCGGACTGATCGGATCGGTGTTCGGGGGAACGCCGCGCTCCGGCGCCGATGTGGAATGGGACGCTTCGAACAACCAGTTCATCGTCGCGAACGCCTATGCCCGTAAAGGCGGCAGCAAGGACGCTGCCAAGTCGGTTTCGGACGCAGTGGCGAACATCTACAATTCGGTGCTGCAGGCTACCGAGTCGAAGCTGCTCGCCCCGGAGAGCGTGCAGGCCGGCAACTATGGCATGCGGAAGAAGGATTGGGTCTACCGGTCGATCTCCACCCAGTCGGAATCCGCGATCGAGGCGCGATTCCATGATGCCGATGCGCTGATCGCCTATGGCGCGGCCAAGGGCCTGAAGGACATCGTCGCCAATTCCGCGGGCGGCGACGTCTTTGTGAAGCGCGCCCTGTTCAGCGCGCTGGACGCCAGTGACGGCGTGGTGGACGGCCAGCTGGGCGACGCGACCGGCAACTTCAGCGTCGAGCAGATCGTGGCGGTCATCTCGACGGCGCGCGACTATGCGATGTTCGCGGAGAACGCGAAGGTCATCGCCTCGGCGATCGCGAATGATCCCCAGAGCAATTTCGCGCTGGGCTGGGCGACCACGCTGGCGATGGCCGCGGATCTCCATCTCGACCGGCGCGGCGCGACCGACTGGATCGGCGGCTATGCGACCTGGCTCGACGAGCTCAACGACGGCCGGTTCGACGATGTCTCGGTTGCCGCCAGCGCCGTGGAGATGCGCTTCAACTTCACGACCAATGGACGCGAGTGGTTCGTTGCGAACGGCAACGGCAGCTATCGCGGGACGCTTACCGACGACATCGCCATCGACAAGCAGACGATCGTCAACGGTGCCACTGACGAGGCGACCGTCGATTTCATCGATCTTCGAACCGAGATGTTCGGCGGGCAGGACATCAAGATCGCCGCGGTGGTCTTCGCGAACGCCGGCAACGACGTCGTCCATGCCTCGGACCTGGGCGACAACGTCTTCGGCGGTGCGGGCAACGACACGCTCTATGGCGGCCGGCTCGACGACTGGCTGTTCGGCGACGACGGCGATGACACGCTCGATGCCGGCGCGGCGGCCGGCGGGCTTGGCGGTGACGGCAATTATCTCGACGGCGGCGCGGGGAACGACATCCTGCATGGCCGCGAGGGCTCGGACTGGCTCGAGGGCGGTGTCGGCACCGACATACTGACCGGCGGCGGCGGCGACGATATCCTGGCGGGCGGTGGCGGCGACGGCGACCAGATGGGCGGCGGCGCGGGCAACGATCAGTATATCGTCCGCCTCGGCGACGGCGTGGACGTCCTGGAGGAAGATCCCGCGGGCGCGCCGGTGGCGCAGTCGGGCGGCGACTATGTCAGCCAGCGCTTCGCCGATCTGATCTCGGGCATCGTCAAGCGCAACTGGGTGGGCAACGCCGCCGGGGTGAACGGCACGACGATCGGTGGTGGCGAGGACGCGATCGTCTTCGGCAAGGATATCGACATCGGCGACCTCCAGCTGTTCCGCTCGAGCAGCGACAGCGACGATCTCGTCATCCGGGTGATGCAGACGGTCGATGGCGTGACGAGCTTCTCGGGCACGCAGCTGACGGTCAAGGACTGGTTCTCCAACCCGTTCAAGCGCATCGAATGGCTGCGCTTCATGGACGGCAACGAAGTCCGCATTGGCGACATCACCAGCTTCATCGTCGGCAGCGCCGGCAACGACGTGCTGATCGGCACGGACGGCAATGACTTCGTCTATGGAGGAGAGGGCGACGACCAGCTGCACCTTCTCGGCGGCGACGATATCGGGAACGGCGGCTCCGGCAATGATCTGATCGCCGGGCATTCGGGACGGGACCTGCTCGTCGGTGGCCTCGGCGTCGATCAGCTGATCGGCGGCAAGGGCGCTGACGCCCTGTCGGGCGATGGCGGCGGCGACGATCTCTATGGCGGTGACGATGCCGACATCCTGTCGGGCGGTCGCGGCGACGGGGACCAGGTTGTCGGCGGCGCCGGCAACGACATCTTCAAATATGCCCGCGGCGATGGCCGGGACATGATGTTCGACGATTTCTCGGCGAACTGGGACGTTGTCTGGAGCAACGGCAACTGGAATGCGGCGGCTGGCTTCGCCTATGTCTCGGCGACCGGTGAAGTCACCGGTCCGGGCGGCACCTATCTGCGCAAGAATGTCGGCACCGCCGCTTTCCCCGACCTGCAATGGGTCGGCCGGTTCGACTATGACAGCGATACGGGCACGCTGCGCTGGTTCAATCCGCCGGCGGGCGCTCCGGTCGTGGCCAATAGCGGCGTCGACACGATAGAATTCGCGCCGGGCATCGATATCCAGGACCTGATCCTGTTCCGGCCGGCCGGTTCGAACGACCTGGTCATCTCCATTGCAAGCGAGAATGCCGAGTTCGCGAGCGCGACTTCCTTCGCCGACAGCGTCACCATCAAGGACTGGTATGCGCTGCCGGGGCAGATCGAGAAACTGGCTTTCTATCAGACGGGCATCCTCGACATTTCCGCGGGCGCGACGAATCTGATCGCGGGAACCGACGGTGCGGACGGCGTCGCCGCCACCCCGCTCTCGGGCTCGACCGCGGCGGACTGGATTACCGGCGGCGCGGGCGATGACGTGATCGCCGGTGGTGCCGGCAATGATATCCTTGCAGGCAATAGTGGAGCCGACACGCTCAAGGGCGAGGTCGGCGACGATGTCCTGTACGGCGGCGCGGGCAATGACGTGCTCGACGGCGGCACCGGCGCGGACGTGCTGGTGGGAGGCGCCGGGTTCGATACTGCCTCCTATGCTTCGGCCGGAGCGGGCGTCCGGGCGTATCTGGCGAATGCCGAACTCAATATCGGCGACGCCGCCGGCGACAGCTATTCGAGCATCGAGAATCTGAGCGGCGGCGGCGGTGCCGACCTGCTCGGCGGCGACGCGGGCGACAACGAGCTCAGCGGCAGCCAGGGCGACGACACGCTGTGGGGCGGCGCGGGCGACGACAGCTATATCTGGAATGTCGGGGACGGCGCCGACACGATCCGCGACGCCAGCTTCGCCATGGAGGAAGCCGTTACCGCGGCCGGCGCGCTAGCCAGCGGCTATTCCCAGACCCTGTGGGAAGCGACCGACATCCTGCAGCCCGGCTATGAGGACCGCTATTACTGGCACCTGCAGATCACCGGCCCGAACGGCGAGATCGTATATGACTATGA
This sequence comes from Sphingomonas sp. NIBR02145, assembly GCF_027359115.1. Taxonomy (NCBI): domain Bacteria; kingdom Pseudomonadati; phylum Pseudomonadota; class Alphaproteobacteria; order Sphingomonadales; family Sphingomonadaceae; genus Sphingomonas; species Sphingomonas sp. NIBR02145. The sequence goes on from NZ_CP114791.1 coordinate 3,830,190, forward strand.
TCTCTTCGCGCCGAACAATGCGAGCGCGACGCAGCCTGATCCCCAGCCGGCGAGCTATCACCAGGCCGGCTGGCTCGGCGGCTTCGCTCGGACCAATGGCCAGCAGGTAACACGTGCGCATTTCGATACTGCGATCGATGCGGGCGACGATATCCTCGAATTCGGCGCGGGGATCAGCCTCAGCGACCTGAGCTTCCTCGTCAGCGGCAGCGATCTCATCGTCCGCTTTGGCGGCCTGGCGACCAGCCAGGTCACGATCAAGGACCATTTCACCGCCAATAGCCGGATCGAGACGCTCCAGTTCCGCGACGGCCTGTCCGTGTCGCTGGCCAGCATCCTGACCGCGACAGATGGAAACCTGCTTTCCGGCACTGCCGGCGACGACCTGATGATGGGCCAGGCCGGCGCACTGGCCGACCTGATGGATGGCGGCGCGGGCAACGACGTGATGAGCGGCGGGGCGGGTGCCGACACCCTGCGTGGCGGCGACGGCGACGATGTGCTCGAAGGCGGCGCGGGAGCCGATCTGCTCGACGGCGGCAGCAACTCCGCCTCGAGCGTGAAGGGATGGGGAGACACCGCCCGGTACGTACGCTCGACGGCGGCGGTGCGGGTCGACCTGAACAAGACCACCGCCCAGGCCGGGGGCGATGCCGCCGGCGACATCCTGGTCGGCATCGAGAACCTCACGGGTTCGGCATTCGGCGATACGCTGACCGGCAACGACAGCGCCAATGTGATCGACGGGCTCGATGGCAGCAACATCATCTATGGCCGGGGCGGCGACGACGTCCTGATCGGCGGCAGCGGCAGCGACAACATCTACGGCGATCAGGGCGACGACAACATCTCTGGCGGCGATGGCGGCGACAACCTTAACGGCGGCGACGGCAAGGACCTGCTGTCCGGTGGGGACGGCGGCGACTCCCTTTATGGCGATGCCGGCGAGGACGTGCTCACCGGCGGCGAAGGCAGCGACAGCCTTTACGGCGGAGACGATGACGACAACATCAGCGGCGGCGGCGGCGTCGACTGGATCGATGGCGGCAACGGCAATGACACGATCTCGGGTGGTGCCGGCGCGGACACGCTTTCCGGCGGCGACGGCGATGATCTCTATATCTTCGAAGCGGCCTTCGGTGCCGACACGGTCATCGATTTCGGCGGCCAGAACCGGATCCTATTCGCTGCGGAAGTGAGCCTCGAGACGCTCTGGTTCGCACGGGTCGGCAACAACCTGCAGATCACCGTGATCGGCACGACGGACCGCGTCACGCTCCAGAACTATTTCGCACCCTCCTGGCCGACCCTGATGGGAGAGGTGTCGACACAGACGCATACGCTCTTCCTCGGCCACGCACAGGCGCTCGTAAACGCGATGACTGCGATCTCCGCGGCATCCCCGCCGGCGGTGATGCCGGAGTCGATCGTCGCGATGCTCGGGGAATATTGGCACGCCGGCGGCAAAGCCAGGCCTCAGGCTGCGCCGATCACGCTGACCGTCGACGAGGACAGCGCTTCCGCGCTCACTTCGGTCGCGGCGGTGGATCACGACGACAACATCACCAGCTATGCGCTCGGCACGCCGCCGGCCAAAGCCCAGGTCACGCTCAATCCGCAGACCGGCCAGTTCGTCTATACGCCCGTTGCGGATTTCACCGGCAAGGACAGCTTCTCGATCCTGGTGAAGGATGCGGACGGCAACACGACCGAAGTGCCGGTGTCCGTTGTCGTCCGGCCAGTGAACGACGCCCCGCGCGACGTGCGGCTCGTTGCGGGCGAAGTCCTTGAAGTCATCGAAGGCGCACTGGTCGACAGCCCGATCGCCCGGTTCGTGGCGACGGATATCGAAGGCGATGCGCTCACCTTCTCGCTGACCGACGATGCCGGCGGACGGTTCGATATCACCGGCGACGGCCAGCTGATCCTGCGGGACCCCGGGCTTCTCGATTTCGAGACCGTGCCTTCGCATGCCATCGGCGTTCGCGTGGTCGATTCGAACGGCGCGATCGTGACGCGGAATTTCACGGTCACGGTTCTCGACGGTAACGAAGGCGTGACGATGGCTCCCGTCGAGCCGATGCATATCGACGAGAATCTCGCGGCGGGAGCCGCCGTGGGATCGGTCGCCGCGATCGATCTCAACAGCCCGGGCGGCTCATCCGACGAGCTCCGCTATTATTTCTACTATTCCGGCGGGGCCTATGCGACCTCCGCGGACGGACGTTACGTCATCGACGCGGTCAGCGGCGCGATCAGCACGGCAACGCCCCTCAACTTCGAGGAAGGCGAGTCCAGCAGCGCCTACAAGGTTGTGGCGCGCAACAACCAGGGCAATCCCGGCTTTGCTCAGGCGATGGTGACGGTGACGATCAACATCGGCGATGTGAACGAGCCCAACGCGATGCCATCCAGCTATGCGATGCAGGTGGCCGAGAACCAGGCGATCGGCACGGTGGTCGGCGAGGTGCTGGCGAGCGACACCGATATCGGCAGCGTGTCGTTGGGCGGGCAGCGTTATTATTTCCTCCATCAGGGCGTCGTGAGCGCGACGTCGTTCGATGGCCGCTTCACGATCGATGCCACCACTGGACGCATCAAGACCGCGATGGTCCTCGATTTCGAGGGCATGGCCAGCGGCGAATATGTCGTCGCGGCACGCGACAATCTGGGCGCGAGCGGCTTCAACCAGGTAACGACGACAGTCACGATCGGCATCGCGGATGGCAACGAAGCGAACAGCTTGCCTGCCGACTATCTGCTGAGCGTCGCCGAGAACAATGCGCCCGGCAAGCAGGTGGGCACCATCGTCGCGAGCGATCCGGACCACAGCGGCAGCGCCTTCAGCCAGCAGCGCTATTACTTCTTCAAGGACGGGGTCGCGAGTGCGACGTCGTTCGACGGACGCTTCACCATCGATGCCGTATCCGGCATCATCACGACCGCGACGACGTTCGATTTCGAAGCGGAGGCGGCGCCGACGGACTATGTCGTCATTGCCCGCGACAATCAGGGCGCTGCCGGCTATAACGAGACCAGCTCGACCGTGCGGATCGGCATCGCCGACGCCAACGAGCCGAACAGCATGCCGGGCAGCTACGCGATGAGCGTGGCCGAGAATGTCGATATCGGCACGGCGCTGGGCCAGGTCTCGGCGAGTGACGTGGACGGTGCCGGAAGCGCCGGAAGCCAGCAGCGCTATTATTTCCTCAACAATGGAGAGGTGAGCGGCACGTCGCTCGACGGCCGCTATACGATCGATGCCATCACCGGCGTGATCAAGACGGCGGCGGCGATCGACTTCGAAGCCGAGCCCGAGCCGCTTTCCTACACCGTGGTGGCGCGGGACAATCTTGGCGAGGGTGCCTATAGCCAGGCCACCAGCACCGTCACGATCACGGTGGAAGACCGGAACGATCCGAACTGGCTGCCGGCCGACATCGAAATGCGCTTCGCGGAGAACCAGACGGGGATCGTCGGTACGGTGGTGGCAACCGACGGCGATCTTGGCGGGTCGGTATTCGCGCAGCAGGAATATTTCTTCCTCAACAACGGCGTGCGGAGCCTGTGGTCGTCCGATGGGCGCTACGTGATCGATGCGGTGGGCAATATCCGGTTGTTCAACGCGCTCAACTACGAAACCGAGTCCGGCCCCAGGACCTATACCGTGGGCGCAGCGGACCATGGCGGCGATACCGGGGTCACCAATCTGACGACCTCGCAGGTCAAGATCGTCATCACCGATGTCAACGAGGCGCCGACCGCGATCCACTTCACGCCTTCGATCACCAGCCTGGCCGAACGCGACCATGTCGCCACCAACACGACCCGGCCCGCGATCGAGATCGGAACGCTCTCGGTAACCGATCCCGACATCGAGGGGGCCAACAACAGCTACACCTATTCGATCCTGGATGAGCGGTTTGAGATCGTCGGAAATGTCGTGCGCCTGAAGATGGGCGCGGCGATGAACTTCGAGTTGGAAAACACCTACCGGCTGACCATCCTGGCCACGGACGTGAATAGTCCGTTCAAGATTGCCAATTCCTGGAATATAGCGATTGCGGACCTGCCCGATATTTTCGAGGGCACCACCGGCAACGACACGCTGCGCGGTCAGAGCGGCGCGGATCGGATATTCGGCTTCGGTGGCCGCGATTCCATCTTCGGCGACGCGGGCAACGACTGGATCGAAGGCGGCGCCGGCGATGACTGGGCTGCCGGCGAGGACGGCAACGACATATTGTATGGCGGCGACGGTACCGACCAGCTGATGGGCGGCCGCGGCAATGACATCCTCTATGGCGGGAACGTCGACGGCAACGACCTCAATGACGGCTATGACATGCTGCTCGGCGACGACGGCGATGACATAATGTATGGCGGCGCGGGCAACGACTTCCTGTCCGGCGGCAATGGTGCCGACCAGTTTTTCGGCGGCGCCGGCAACGACACGGCCCAATATGGCGACTGGGTGGTCAACATGCCCGGGCTGGTGGTCGATCTCGAGAACAACGCCGCCAATGCCGGCTCGGCAGCCGGGGATGTCTACGACAGCATCGAATCGGTCATGGCCACGAACAGCGACGACACGGTGCTGGGCGACGGCCAGAGCAACACGCTGTGGGGGCGTAACGGCGACGATATGCTGCGCGGCCGTGGCGGCAACGATACATTGCGGGGCGGCACCGGCAACGACACGCTGTACGGCGATGACGGCGACGACATGCTGGTCGGGGAAGACGGCGACGACATCATCTGGGGTGGCTCCGGCAACGACACGCTGCTCGGCGGCGCCGGCGTCGACACGCTCTACGCGGAGAGCGGCGACGATTTCCTAGATGGCGGGGCGGGCAACGACATCCTCAATGGCGGGGATGACAACGACACCTACATCGTCACGCGGAGCTCCGAAGCCGACACGATCTATAACTACGACCCGTCGGGCGACGATATCGACGTGCTGGGTTTCCAGGACAATATGCGCATCCAGGACAAGGATCTTTGGTTCGAGCAGGTCAATGACGACATGCGGGTCAGCGTGATCGGCACCACGACGAGCGTGCTGATCAAGGACTGGTATCTGATCTCGGATGCGCAGAGCCGGGCCAATTACCGGATCGACTTCATCATCGCCGATGTGCGCTATACCAGCGAGGTGAACGTCGACGGGCTGATCGCCCTGATGGCGACCAAGACCAAGCCGACTACGGTGGCCCAGCGCGATACGCTGATGGCGGATTCCAACTATCGGGTGGAATGGGCCACCTATTGGGGCCTCAATGCGCCGCCGGTGATCGAGGCCATCCCCGACAAGGAGATGAACGAGAGCGGCGATCTGACCCTCACCGTAACGGCGACGGATGATCTCACCCCGGATGCCGGGGTGCAGGTCACCGCCGAGGCGATCGGGACCCAGTCGCTGATCGACCCCGAGGGGCTTGTCCTCGGCCTCGCCAATTCGCAGGGCCAGCGCACCCTCACCATCTCGCCCAAGGATTATGCCAGCGGCACGGTCACGATCCGGATCGTCGCCAAGGATGCCGGCGGCGTGACGTCGACCGAGGAGTTCCAGCTCACCATCAAGCCGAAGGCGGACAAGCCCACGATCGCGCTTCTCTCCGGCGGGTCGGGGACGTCGGGCCAGGGCGGGATCGCTCTCACGATCGACGTCAATTTCCCCGATACCGACGGGTCCGAGACCCAGGAAATCTGGGTTGCTGGCGTACCGGCGGGCGTGGCGCTCAGCGCCGGTGCGTTCGATGCGGTGGACAATGTCTGGAAGCTGCCGGCGGACCAGGCCGATGGCCTGAAGGTGATCGCGCCGGCCGGGTGGAGCCAGGATCTCCTGCTCACCGTGACCGCCCGTGCGTCCGAGGGCGGAACGCTGGCGGTGTCCGATGCCGTCCAGACGACGGTCGCCATCAATGCCTCTCCGGCGAACCTCGTCTTCACCGGCTCGGTGAGCGAGAATGCGGCGAACGCGACCGTGGTCGGGATGGTAAGCGCCGTCGATCCGGACTCTGGCGACGTCATCACCTATGAGCTGAAGGACGATGCGGGCGGGCGTTTCGCGCTGTTCGGCCGCGAGCTCAGGGTCGCCAACAACGGCCTGCTCAACTCCGAGAATGCCGGCTCGCACACGATCGTCATCCGCGCGACGGACCAGCTTGGCGCCTATGTCGAGCAGACTTTCACGATCGCGGTCAACGACGTCAACGAAGCCAACAGCCTGTCGTCGCGCCTGGCGATGAGCGTGGTCGAGAATGTCGCGGTGGGGACGCTGGTCGATACGGTGCACGCCACGGATACCGATGGCGCGGGGACCGCGTTCGGGCAGCAGCGCTATTATTTCGTCAAGGACGGCGTGGCGAGCGGAACGTCCTTCGACGGGCGCTACACGATCGACGCGATATCCGGCGCGGTCCGGACGGCGGCGGCGCTCAATTACGAGGGCGGCCCGGCAAGCATGACCTACACGGTCGTCGCGCGCGATAATCAGGGGAACGGCCCCTATAACGAGGCGTCGTCGCAGCTCACCATCGATGTGACCAACCTCAACGAAGCCAACAGCCTGCCGGCGGAGCTGGCGATGAGCGTGGCCGAGAATGTTCCGGTCGGCGCCAGCGTCGGCACGGTGGTGGCCAGCGATCTCGATGCGGTCGGCGTCCTGTTCGGCCAGCAGCGCTATTATTTCCTCAACGACGGCGTCGCGAGTGCGACGTCCGGGGACGGGCGCTACGCGATCGATGCGGTCTCCGGTGTCATCCGGACCGCGGTGACCATGAACTTCGAGACGGAGACGGGAAGCCGGAGCTACATCGTGGCCGCGCGCGACAATCAGGGCGCGGCGGGCTATAACCAGGCGACGTCGACTGTGACCATCAGCGTCACCGACGCGAACGAGGCCAATGCCATTCCCGAAAGCTACGCGATGGGCGTGGTCGAAGGGACTGCGGCCGGCACGACTGTTGGCGCCGTGGCAGCCACTGACATCGACGGCAGCGGCATGCCGTTCGGCCAGCAGCGCTACTATTTCCTCCACCAGGGAGTGGCGAGCGCGACCTCGTTCGACGATCGCTACACGATCGATGCGCTGAGCGGCGTCATCCGGGTCAAGACGGGGCTCGACTTCGAGGCGGGGACGACCAACGTCGCCTACACCGTCGCCGCCCGCGACAACCAGGGCGCGGCGGGGTACAATCAGGTCACCTCGACGGTCAGCATCGCCATCGCCGACGCCAATGAGGCGAACAGCCTGTCGAACTACGCGATGAACGTGGCCGAGAATGTCGCGAGCGGCACGACCGTCGGGACGGTGAAGGCCGGCGACCTGGATGCTCCGGGGAGCATGTTCGGCCAGCAGCGCTACTATTTCATCAAGGACGGCGTGGTGAGCGCCACTTCCCATGACGGGCGCTATGCGATCGATGTCGTGACGGGCGTGATCCGGACGGTGGCGACGGTCGATTTCGAGACCGAGACGGTCGCGAATACCTCCTACATGATCGCCGCGCGCGACAATCAGGGGGCGGCCGGCTACAATCAGGCGACGGCGACGGTGACCATCGGCGTCACCGACGCGAACGAAGCCAATTCCCTGCCGCTGGCCTATGCGATGAGCGTGGCGGAGAACCTCGCGATCGGCACCACTGTCGGCACGGTCGCGGCTGGCGATGTGGACCGCCCGAGCGCGGCGTTCGGCCAGCAGCGCTATTACTTCCTGAACAACGGCACCGTCAGCGCGACTTCCCATGATGGGCGCTACACCATCGATGCGCTCACCGGCGTCATCAAGACCGCGATCGCACTGGATTTCGAGCTCGGCACTCCCAGCGGCGAATATACGGTCGCGGCGCGCGATAATCTGGGCAACCCCGGCTATACCCAGTCGACTTCCATCGTCACGATCGGCGTCGTCGACGTGAATGAGGCGAACAGCCTGCCCGGCGCCTATGCGATGAGCGTGGCGGAGAACCTCGCCGGCGGCGCGGTGGTCGGCACCGTCTCGGCCTATGACGTCGACAAGGCCGGCACCGCCTTTGGCCAGCAGCGCTATTATTTCCTCGACCAGGGCGCCGCGAGCGGCACCTCGAGCGACGGCCGCTACACGATCGACGCCATCAGCGGCGTCATCAAGACCGTTGCCGCGATGAACTTCGAGACCGGGCCGGTATCGACTGCCTATACGGTGATCGCCCGCGACAATCAGGGCGCGGCCGGCTATCGGCAGGCCAGCTCGGTGGTCACGATCGCGCTGGCCGACGTCAACGAAGCCAACAGCGTGGCGTCGGCGCTGGCGATGGACGTGTTCGAGAACGAGCCCATCGGTACCGATATCGCCCAGGTGGTTGCGAGCGACATCGACGGCCCCGCGAGCGTGGCGGGGCAGCAGCGCTATTACTTCCTGAACAACGGCGTCGCGAGCAGCACGTCGAGCGATGGCCGTTTCTCGATCGATGCGGTCACCGGCATGGTCAAGACCGCGGCGGCGCTCAACTTCGAGACGATGTCGGCCGGCGTCTATACGGTTGCCGTGCGCGACAACCAGGGTGGGGCGGGATATAATCAGGTCACCTCGACGCTGACGATCGGCCTGAAGAACAGGAACGAGGCCCACAGCGTCGCCTCGGATTCCACCTTCCTGGCCGAGGGCGCATCCCCCGGGCCGCTCGTCCCGATCGCCGGGCTGGACCTGGTGCTGAGCGATGTCGATGCGACCACGCCCAACATCACCTGGACCTTCGCGGACGGCAGCGACGAGGCATATGGGATGTTCGTCATCGATCCGACGACGGGCAAGATCAGCCTCAAGAACGCCTCGGTCGACTATGAGAGCCTGATCGCGGTCTATGAGTGGCGCGATGTCTGGGTGGAGGATCCCGACGCGGGCGGGCACTATGAGTCCCAGCAGGTCTTCGTGGGCAATGATCCCTCGCGGGCGGTCTTCAACCTCGAGGTGTCGGCCAGCGACGGTCAGTTCACCAGCAACGCGATTGCGACGATCACCGTCACCGACCAGCCCGAGGCGCCGGTGCTGTCCGGCCCCAACCATTTCACCATCCGCGACGATCAGGCGGAAGGCGATTTCGGCTGGCTCTACGCCTATGACCCCGACAATGGCAGCACCAACATCACCTTCCAGCTCACCAACCTGATCAAGCGCGAGTACGAGATCTCGTCGGGCAGCAGCGAGGATGTCGACAACGGGTATCCCGACGTCTTCGTGACTTCCAACGGACACCTCTCCTTCACCGTGCCCAATGACGGCGAATGGGAAGGCGGGGTGCGCGACCATCCGGTGCTCGGCGGACGGCGCTATTTCTATCTCGATTACAAGTTCACGCTCGTCATGACGGACAGCTCGGGCACCGTCGGCACCACCGACCTGACCATCACCTTCCTCAAGCACGACACCAACAGCGTTCCCCCGATCGTCCTCGATCTGGACGGGGACGGCATCGAGCTGGTCAGTGCGCCGGACTCGCCGATCTATTTCGACATGGATCTCGACGGCATCGGCGACCAGACCGGCTGGGTGGGCAGCGACGATGGCTTCCTGGCGCTCGATCGCAACGGCAATGGCATCATCGACGACGCCAGCGAGATTTCGTTCGCATCCGATGCCGAAGGCGCCATGTCCGACCTCGAGGGGCTTCGCGCGTTCGACAGCAACGCGAACGGCTTCCTCGATGCAGGCGACGCGCGTTTCGGCGAATTCCGCGTGTGGCGCGATGCCAACCAGGACGGGATCAGCCAGGCGAGCGAACTCCTCACCCTGGCGCAGCTGGGTATCGTCCAGATGAACCTGTCGCTCGACCTGACGGGGGCGGAGCCCGGCGAGGTTGAGAACACGATCTACGGCACGACGCAGTATCTGCGCGCCGACGGGACGACGGGAACCGTCGGTGACGTCTTCCTCGTCTATGATCCGTCCAAGCCGCGGGACATCGCGGCGCCGGTGATCCTCGATTTCGACGGGGACGGTGCCGGGCTGGTATCGCTGGCCGGCAGCACGACGCGCTTCGACATGGACGGCGATGGCGCGCTGGAGCGAACCGGATGGATCGAATCGGGCGACGCGTTCCTGGCGCTCGATCGCAACAGCGACGGGAAGATCTCCGGCATTTCGGAAATCTCGTTCGTCGGGGACCTGGCCGGGGCGAAGACGGACCTCGAGGGCCTCAAGGCGTTCGACAGCAATGGCGACGGCGCGCTGACGGCGCTCGATGCGCGCTTCGCGGAATTCAAGCTGTGGTTCGATACGAACTCGAACGGCGTTTCCGATGCCGGCGAGATCCGCAGCCTGGCCGAGGCCGATATCGTCTCGATCAACCTCAGCGCGACGGCTGCGGATCAGGCGGGCGCCAATGGCAATGTGATCTATGGCATCGGAAATTTCATGCGGAGCAACGGAACGGTCGGCAGGCTGTTCGACGCCGGGCTCAGCTTCGAGAATGCCGGCAATGATCCCGGCACCAGCATGAAGCCGGCGATGACCGAGGACAGTTTCGACTGGAAATCGGGCAAGACCCGCATCGGCGCGGCGAACGGACAGCTGATCGTCCGCCCGCGCAACGCCTCGACGATGTACGATCCGGGCGCCGGCGCGATGGCGGCGGCGACCTATATCCACCTTCGCGACAAGACGATCGGCATGCTGGGCGCGTTCGTCCTCGATCTCGACGGCGACGGGATGGATCTCGAGCACCAGGTGAATTCGGACGCATCGTTCGACATGGACGGCAACGGCGTGCGCGACAACACCGGCTGGGTCGCCCGGGGAGACGGCTTCCTGGTCATCGACCGCGACAATGACGGGCTGATCACGAGCGGGGCCGAGCTTTCCTTCCTGGGCGAGAAGGCCGGTGCCCGCACCAATCTCGAGGGGCTGGCGGCGCTCGACAGCAACAAGGACGGCAAGATCACCGCGGCGGACGCGCGCTTCGGCGAGCTCAAGGTGTGGTTCGACGCGAACTATAATGGCCGCAGCGACGAAGGGGAGCTCCGGTCGCTCAGCGACTTCTCCATCACCGAGATCCGCACCAGCGGCATCGCGACCAGCGTCGCGAACCAGAAAATGGGCTCGAACGTCCTGATGTCGACGGCGTTGTTCACGCAGAACGGCAAGACGCGCACGATGGGCGACGTGGCCTTTGCCTTCTCCCCCTCGGCCGACCTGCAGTCCGCGGTGCCCGCGCGGAATCTGCAATGGCCGCAGGAACTGGATGCGCCGGATGGCCTGTCGCGCGAAGAAGCAGGGGATGGCGCCGATCTGCTCGACACGCGGCTCGCGTTGATGCGACAAGCGATGAGCGGGTTCGGCGCGGGCTCGGCCGCCGAGATGCGTCTCGAACGGGCCGGTATTGCGCCGGCATATGATTTCTATGCCGCGACCGCGGCATGACAGAGAAGACCATGGAACAGATGACTACGCCTCCTACCGTCAGCCACCTCCTGGGCGAGATGACCTGGCTGCTCACCCAGTCGCCGCTGCACCGCGGCCTTGCGATCGGCGATCTCGAATGGCTGGTGATGCCGGCGTTGCTCAACGAGCAGTTCTACATCTTCCGCGACGGCGATCGGCCGGTGGGTCTGGCGCTATGGGCCAGGACCACCGCGGAGGGCGAGGCCAAGCTGCAGCGCGGCATGATCGAGCCGGAGAATCGGCTGACCATGGACGAATGGAGCAAGGGAGACCGCCTCTGGCTGGTCGATCTCATCGCGCCCTTCGCCGATGCGACCAACCGCCATCTCGAGATCATGATCGCGGATCTCATTGCCAAGCCGTTGCGCGGGCAGGCCTTCAATCTCCACCGCACCGATCTCGAGACGGGCTTGCGCTCCGTTCAGCGGATCGAGGCGGATGCGGGAGACCGGCTGGTCGAGGCGATCGCGGCGCAGCTCAAGGAATAGCTGCGTACCCTGGTTCCAGGGCGCTGGGGGCAGCGAACAACCAGCTGACGCTACTCAAATGTTGTGCGCGTAACGCGTTCGGGGGGATTTGTGATCGAGGGGGAGAAAGCCGCGTCGTCGGCTTCGCTGGATGCATTCGTGCTTGTCGCCCGCTTTCTGGGGGTGCCCGCCGATCCTGCGCAGATTGCCCATGAACAGGGGCAGGGGACGGACTTCCGCCTTGAAGGGCTTGCGCGTGCCGCCAAGCGCATCGGCATCGTCGCGCGCATCCAGTCCAGCGCCATCCGTGATCTTATCAAGCGCCCGCTTCCCGCGCTCGCCGAGCTTGAGGACGGCGAGGCCGTGATCCTGCTCAAGGTGGACGAGAGCGAGGAGAAGCGGCGCCTGCTCGTCCAGCGCGGCGGCGCGGCGGCGCCGGAGATCTGGAGCGAGGACCAGTTCGCCGCCGGCTTCACCGGCCGCCTGCTGCTGATGACCACGCGCGAGGCGATCGCGGGCACGGGCCGGCCGTTCGACATCAGCTGGTTCATCCCGGCGCTCGTTAAATATCGCAAGCCGCTGCGCGACGTGCTGATCGCCTCCTTCTTCCTCCAGCTGATGGGGCTGGTCTCGCCGATCTTCTTCCAGCTGGTGATCGACAAGGTGCTGGTGCACCAGTCGCTGTCCACCCTCGATGTGCTGGCGATCGGCCTGGCGGTGGTGCTGACCTGGGAGACGGCGCTGTCGGCGCTGCGCAACTGGCTGTTCGCGCATTCGACCAATCGCGTCGATGCCGAGCTCTCCTCGCGGCTCTTCCGGCACCTGCTCAACCTGCCGCTTTCCTATTTCGAAGCGCGCCGCGTCGGCGACAGCGTGGCGCGGGTACGCGAGCTGGAGCGGATCCGCGAGTTCCTCACCTCCAACGCGGTGACGGTGGTCATCGATCTCTTCTTCACCATCGTGTTCTTCGCGGTGATGTATCTCTACAGCCCGATCCTGACCTTGATCGTGGTGCTGTCGATCCCGCTCTACGCGGCGATCTCGATCCTGATCACGCCGACGCTGCGGGCGCGCCTCGATGAGAAGTTCCGGCGCGGTGCGGAGAACCAGGCGTTCCTCGTCGAGAGCGTGACGGGGATCGGGACGCTGAAGGCGATGGCGGTGGAGCCGCAAATGCGCGCGCGCTGGGAACGGCAGTTCGCCGGCTACACCCAGACCGGCTTCTCGGTGATGACGCTGGCCAATTGGGGCAGCCACGGCATCCAGCTCGTCTCCAAGCTCACCACCGTCGCGATCCTCTATTTCGGCGCGAAGCAGGTTATCGCGGGGGACCTGTCGGTCGGGGCGCTCGTCGCCTTCAACATGCTGTCGGGGCGGGTCGCGTCGCCGATCCTCCGGCTGTCGCAGCTGTGGCAGGACTTCCAGCAGGTGCGCATCTCGGTCGATCGGCTGGGCGACGTGCTCAACGCGCCCGCCGAGCCCGAGCACAATCCCAATCGCGCCAGCCTGCCGGCGATCCGCGGCGACATCCGCTTCGATGCCGTGCGCTTCCGCTATCGGCCCGACGCGCCGGAGGCGCTGCGCGGAGTCGCCCTGGAGATCGCGGCGGGGCAGACGCTGGGCATTGTCGGGCCCTCCGGATCGGGCAAGTCGACCCTGACCAAGCTCGTCCAGCGGCTGTACGTGCCGGAGCAGGGAAGGGTCCTGGTCGATGGCGTCGATCTGGCGCTGGTCGATCCGGCATGGCTGCGCCGCCAGATCGGCGTGGTGCTGCAGGAGAACATCCTGTTCAACCGTTCGGTCCGCGAGAATATCGCGCTCACCGATCCGACCCGGCCGATGGAGCAGGTTATCGCCGCCGCGCAGATGGCCGGCGCGCATGATTTCGTGCTCGAGTTGCCGCACGGCTACGACACCGTGATCGACGAGCGCGGCGGCAACCTGTCCGGCGGCCAGCGCCAGCGCCTCGCCATCGCCCGTGCGCTCGTGACCGATCCGCGCATCCTGATCCTCGACGAAGCCACCAGCGCGCTCGATGCCGAGAGCGAGGAGATCATCCAGCGCAACCTCGGGGTCATCGCCAAGGGGCGCACCGTGATCATCATCGCGCATCGCCTGTCTGCGGTGCGCCAGTGCGACCGGATCGTGACCGTCGAGGCGGGGGCGCTCACCGAGGATGGCGATCATGACAGCCTGATCCGCGCGGGCGGGCGCTACGCGCAGCTCTATGCCAAGCAGATGGGAGTTGCGCTGTGACCCTCGCGGCGCGCTTCCCCAATCTCGCGCATCACTGGCAGGTCCTGCGCACGGCCTGGCGGATGGAGAGCGAGGCAAAGGCGCGGCGACGGCCGAAGCTCGACCATGAGTTCCTGCCCGCCGCGCTCGAGATGATCGAGAAGCCGCCGAGCCCCGGCCTGCGCTGGCTGATGCTGCTGCTGTGCTCGCTGTTCGGCGTGGCGCTGCTCTGGTCGTGGATCGGCAAGGTCGATACCGTCGCGGTCGCCACCGGCAAGGTCGTGCCGTCCGCGAAGATCAAGATCATCCAGCCGATCGAGATCGGCGCGGTCCGTGCGATTCATGTCCGCAACGGCCAGCGCGTGAAGCGCGGGCAGCTGCTGATCGAGCTGGATCCGACGCTCGCCGGCGCGGACGATGCCCAGGCGAGCCAGGGCCTGCTCTCGGCACGGCTCACCCAGGCGCGCAGCGATGCGCTGGTACGCTACCTCGCGACCGGGCACCTGGCCTATGTCCCGCCCGAGGGGACGCCGGCGGCGGTCGCGGCGACGCAGGCCGGCCTCGCCAGGGCCGCGGTCGCCGAATATCAAGCCGAGCGCGCCAGCCTCCAGGAAGCGCGCGCGCAGAGCAGTGCCGATCTCGCCGCGGCCAATGCCGAGCTCGCCAAGCTCCTGCAGACCCTGCCGCTGGTCGACCAGCAGCTGGAAGGGCGGCGCACCCTGACCGACAAGGGCTATTATTCGCGGCTCAAGCTGCTTGAATATGAGCAGCTGCGCGTCGAGCATGTCCAGAATATCGCGGTGCAGCGCAGCACCGCCGCCAAGGCACGCGCGGCGATCGCCAATACCGATGCGCAGATCGCCCGGCTGCGCGAGACCTTCGGCAAAGCGGCCTTTTCCGACCTTTCCGAAGCCGAGGACAAGGGCGCCGTGGCGAGCGAGGAAATCCGCAAGACCCTGCGGCGCCGGCAATATCAGGAACTCCGCTCGCCGGTCGATGGCGTGGTGCAGCAGCTGGCGATCCACACCGTGGGCGGCGTCGTCCAGCCCGCCCAGCCGCTCCTGGTGATCGTGCCGTCGGCGGACGAAGTCGAGGTCGAGGCGCAGATCCTCAATCGCGACATCGGCTTCATCCGCGAGGGGCAGCCGGTGCGGGTGAAGCTGGAGGCGTTCCCGTTCACCGATTATGGCCTGATCGACGGCGAAGTGGCGTCGATCAGCCGTGACGCCATCGAGGACGAGAAGCGCGGCCTGATCTACGCGGTGCGCGTCCGCCTGAAGCGTCGCACGATCGCGATAGGGGGCCGGGAGATGCCAATCGGCCCTGGCCTTGCCGTACAGGCGGAGATCCGGACCGGCGAGCGCCGGATCATCCAGTATCTCCTGTCGCCCATCGCCGAGACCATCGACGAGGCCGGGCGCGAGCGCTGATTTTCACAAGGCGGGCGCGGGCGGTTCCAGCCCGCGCCCGGCCCGGATCAGACGTCCAGGTTGGCCACGCTCAGTGCGTTCTCCTGGATGAAGTCGCGGCGCGGCTCGACCACGTCGCCCATCAGCTGGGTGAAGATCTCGTCGGCGACATCGGCCTGGTCGATCTGCACCACCAGCATCGAGCGGTTTGCCGGATCGAGCGTGGTTTCCCACAGCTGCTCGGCGTTCATCTCGCCAAGACCCTTGTAGCGCTGGATCGACAGGCCCTTGCGGCCCGCCGCCAGGATCGCGTCGAGCAGTTCGCTCGGGCGCGCGACCAGCGTCTCGCCCTTGGCGGCGGCGACCAGTTCCTCGCCGTCCTCGGCTGCCGGCGCGGCAACCTCCTCGGTCGCGGCGGTCTTTGCCGGCACCAGCTTGGCGAGCACCGCATAGCTCTGCGCCTGCTCGGCGGCGAGCGTGTGGAGCTTGCGCCCTTCGGCCGAGACCAGGAACGCCGCCTCGATGATGTGGTGATCGGTCACGCCGCGCCACAGCCGCTCGAAGTGGAAACCGCCATCCTCGGTCACGCGGGCGCTCCAGCGCGCATCCTCGTCGGTCTGGTCGAGCCGGCGGGTCACCGCGCCCAGCCGCTCGTCGCGCTGCTCGCGGCTCGCGTCCGGATCGAACGCGCCGGCCAGCGCCAGCGCCTCGACGATGTCGGGTGCATAGCGGCGCGGCACGTAGCGCATCAGGGTCCGCATGCGCCGGGCATGGTCGACCAGCTTCATCAGCTCCTCGCCGAAGATCGGGCCTTCATGCGTCTCGAGCCGGGTGAGGCCCACGCCGCCTTCGACCAGATACTGGTCGAGCGCGGTATCGTCCTTCAGATACACTTCGCTGCGGCCCTTGGTCGCCTTGTAGAGCGGCGGCTGGGCGATATAGAGGTGCCCGGCCTGGATGATCTCGGGCATCTGCCGGTAGAAGAAGGTGAGCAGCAGCGTGCGGATATGCGCGCCGTCCACGTCTGCGTCGGTCATGATGACGATCTTGTGGTAGCGCAGCTTCTCGATGTTGAAGTCGTCGCGGATGCCGGTGCCCAGCGCCGTGATGATCGTGCCGATCTCGCGGCTGGCGAGCATCCGGTCGAAGCGCGCGCGCTCGACGTTCAGGATCTTGCCGCGCAGCGGCAGGATCGCCTGGAACTGGCGGTCGCGGCCCTGCTTCGCGGAGCCGCCTGCCGAGTCACCCTCGACGAAGAACAGTTCGGACTTGGCCGGATCGCGCTCCTGGCAGTCGGCAAGCTTGCCGGGCAGGCTGGCGATGTCGAGCACGCCCTTGCGCCGGGTCAGCTCGCGCGCCTTCTTGGCGGCTTCGCGGGCGGCGGCAGCGTCGATCACCTTCTGGATGATCGTCTTGGCGTTGGCCGGGTTCTCTTCGAGATACTCGGCCAGCTTGTCCGCCATCAGGCTCTCGAGCGGCTGGCGCACTTCGGACGAGACCAGCTTGTCCTTGGTCTGCGAGCTGAACTTCGGATCCGGCAGCTTGACCGAGACGATCGCGGTCAGGCCTTCGCGCATGTCGTCGCCGGTGAGCGTCACCTTCTCCTTCTTCAGCATGCCGCTCTTGTCGGCATAGCTGTTGATCGTGCGGGTCAGCGCCGCGCGGAACGCCGCGAGGTGGGTGCCGCCATCCCGCTGCGGGATGTTGTTGGTGAAGCAGAGGACGTTCTCATAATAGGAGTCGTTCCACTCCAGCGCCACGTCGATGGTCACGTCGTCGCGGGTGCCGGCGATCGCCACGGGATCGGGCATCAGCGGCTGCTTGTTGCGGTCGAGCCACTTCACGAAGGCCGCGATGCCGCCCTCGTAATAAAGCTCGACTTCCTTCACTTCCTCGTGCCGCGCGTCGCGCAGGAACAGGCGCACGCCCGAATTGAGGAAGGCCAGCTCGCGATAGCGGTGCTCGAGCTTGTCGAAGTCATATTCGATCTGGTTGCGGAAGGTGCCGCCGTCGCCCGGGGCCTTTTCGGTCGAGGCGAGGAAGGTCACGCGCGTGCCCTTCTTGCCCTCGGGGGCCTTGCCGATCACCTTGAGCGGCGCGGTCGCGTCGCCATAGGCGAAGCGCATCCAATGCTCCTCGCCGTCGCGCCAGATGTTGAGGTCGAGCCACTCGGAAAGCGCGTTGACCACCGAGACGCCCACGCCGTGCAGGCCGCCCGATACCTTGTAGGCGTTATCGTCGCTGGTGTTCTCGAACTTACCGCCGGCATGGAGCTGGGTCATGATGACCTCGGCCGCCGAGACGCCTTCTTCCTTGTGGATGCCGGTCGGGATGCCGCGGCCATTGTCCTCGACCGAGACCGAGCCGTCCGCGTTCAGCTGGATGATGATCTTGTCGCAATGCCCGGCCAGCGCCTCGTCGATCGCGTTGTCCGAGACCTCGAACACCATGTGGTGGAGGCCCGAACCGTCGTCGGTGTCGCCGATATACATGCCGGGGCGCTTGCGCACTGCGTCCAGTCCCTTGAGGACCTTGATCGAGTCTGCGCCGTAGCTGTTCTGGTTCGGGGTATTTTCGGGAGTGGTGTCGTCGCTTGCCATGCCCAGCATATAGGTATTGGCGTCACGAAACGGAAGCAAAATGGCGCTTTGCCCGCGCGGGGAAACATGATGAATTGTGGACGAGATTCCGGGGCGGAAAAGGGGCGGTCGATGAAGCGTTTGGCGGTGGGACTTGCGGTGCTGCTGGCGTCTTTCCCGGCCCAGGCCCAGGACAATGAAGCGCTGCGTTCGCTCTATCAGGAACTGGTCGAGACCGACACCAGCATCACCACCGGTAGCTGCACCGCGCTGGCCGACAAGGTCGAGGTGCGGCTGCGCGCGGCGGGGTATGGCGATGCCGACATCACCCGCTTCGCGGTGCCCGATCATCCCAAGGAGGGCGGGCTGGTCGTCGTCCTGCCCGGCACGTCGAAGACGCTGAAGCCGATCCTGCTGCTCGGCCATATCGACGTGGTAGCCGCCAAGCGTGAGGACTGGACCCGCGATCCGTACAAGCTGGTCGAGGAGAAGGGCTATTTCTGGGGTCGCGGCACCGCCGACATGAAGGCGCTGGATGCGATCTGGATCGACACGATGCTCCGCCTCAAGCTCGGCAAGGCGAAGCTCAAGCGCACGCTCAAGCTGGCGCTCACCTGCGGCGAGGAGACCAGCTGGGCGTTCAACGGCGCCAAGTGGCTGGCCGAGAACAAGCCCGATCTGATCGCCGCCGAGTTCGCGCTCAACGAAGGCGGCGGTGGCCGCACCGACGGCAAGGGCAAGCTGCTCACCGCCAACCTCCATGTCGGCGAGAAGACCGCGGTCAACTACCGGATCGAGGCGACCAATCCCGGCGGTCACAGCTCCGCGCCGGTGAAGGACAATGCGATCTACGAGCTGTCCGACGCGCTGGTGAAGGTCCGCGAGTTCGAATTCCCGCTGATGATGACCGATACGACCAGGGCCTATTTCGCCCGGGCCGGCGCGGCGCGCGGTGACGACATGGGCAAGGCGATGATCGCGCTCGCCGCCAATCCGGGCGACAAGGCGGCCGAGGCGATCGTCAACACCGACAAGGCCTTCCACTCGATGCTGCGCACCACCTGCGTGGCGACCTTGATCGATGGCGGCCATGCCAACAATGCGCTGCCCCAGCGCGCCGGCGCCAACATCAATTGCCGCATCTTCCCCGGCGTATCGGCGGAAGCGGTGCGCGACGAACTGGTCCGGGTGATCGCCGATCCCCGGATGACGGTGACCCTGCCCGAGCTGCGCGGCCCGCTCGCCCGGCCGGTGCCGCTCGATCCGAAGATCGTCAAGCCGATCGAGAAGCTGCTGGCGAAGCATCGCCCCGGCGTGCCGCTGGTGCCGATGATGTCCACCGGCGCTACCGACGGCGTGTTCCTCGAGGCGATCGGCATCCCCTCCTATGGCCCGCCGGGCACTTATTCCGACCCGGATGGAAACGGTACCCACGGGCTCAACGAGCGGCTCGCGGTCGACGCGCTCTATTCGGGCCGCGCCTTCCTGTTCGAGCTGGTGACAGTTCTCGGCAATCAGGACTGACGCTATCCAATTAACCTGCTCCCCGGCGAAGGCCGGGGCCCAGGGTTTCTCTGCCGTGTCGCTCGTGACCCTGGGCCCCGGCCTTCGCCGGGGAGCACCTGGTATCCTCAGCTACTCGACCGAAACCGCCCCATCGCTGACCCGATACCGCGTCGCACCCCCGGGAACCGCCTCGAACAAGGCCGGCTCGGTCCCCGTCATCCACACCTGCCCGCGGCCTTCCAGCCGTTCGAACAGTGCCGCACGCCGGCCCGGGTCGAGATGCGCCGCGACTTCGTCGAGCAGCAGGATCGGTGCGCGGGCCACGCGCTCGGCGACCAGCTCGGCATGGGCGAGGACGAGCCCAAGCAGCAGCGCCTTCTGCTCGCCGGTGGAGCAGAGATGCGCCGCCTGATTCTTCCCCAGATGCGTGACGAGCAGGTCGGCGCGGTGCGGACCCGCCAGCGTGCGGCCCGCCGCCGCGTCGCGCCGGCGACCGGCCGCCAGCTCGCGGGCGAGCGCGTCGGCATCGCCTTGCCAGCCTTCCAGTGCCAGCCCCGCCCGCGCGAACGGTCCCTCGGGCTGCGCCGCCAGCCGCTCGGCCAGCGCCACGACCAGCGCACGCCGGGCGGCATCGATCGCCGCGCCATGCTCGGCCATCCGCGCCTCGAGCGCGGTCAGCCAGTCGGGGTCTGGCGCGGCATCCTCCGCCAGCAGCCGATTGCGCTCGCGCATCGCGGCTTCGTATCGGGTCGAATGGTGCGCATGGCCGGGGCTCAGCGCCAGCGTCAGCCGGTCGAGGAAGCGCCGCCGCTCGCCCGCCGCATCGACGAACAGCCGGTCCATCGCCGGGGTCAGCCACAGAACGCTAACCCATTCGGCCAGGCTGGTGGCGGCGGCGGTCGCGCCGTTGATCCGCACCAGCCGCCGTTCGGGCGCGCTCGCCTGGGTGCCGGTGCCGATGTCCGTCTCACCCAGCCGCGCCGCCACGCCGAACCCGCCGCTGCCGCCCTGCCGCGCCATCTCGGTCAGCGGCGCGCGGCGCAGGCCCCGGCCGGGGGCGAGCAGCGAGAGTGCCTCCAGCACATTGGTCTTCCCCGCGCCATTCTCGCCGCTCAGCACCACGAAGCCGGGCCCGGGCACGAGCACGGCGTCTTCATGGTTGCGGAAGTCGGTCAGGACGAGGCGGGACACTGCCATTCCCCGCCGATAGCCGCTATTGCCGCCGCGCGCGACATCGCGGATGATCGCCGGCGTCGAATAAGGGGGTTCCACCATGCGTACCAAGCTGTTCCTTGCCACGATCCTGGCGCTCGCGCCGATGCCGGCGCTGGCCGACGTCACCGCGCGCTATAATGCCGGCGGCAAGGAGCTGGTGATCGAAGTCGATGACGGGGGCAATTCGCGCCTCGACGTCGGCGGCAAGTTCACGATCATCCACCGCGACGGCGTCGACTATATCGCCGTCACCGACAAGGAAGGCACCAAGGTCTTCGAGCTCCAGGCGATGGTCGATCTGGTCAAGGGCTTCATCCCCAAGAGCGAGGATCCCAAGGCCAAGGAGTTCCAGTTCGGCATCGCGCCGGGCACCGCCGCGGTCGTCGCCGGCCAGCAGGGCGAGGCGTGGAAGCTGCTGATGCTCAAGGGCGACGAGGCTTCGAAGAAGAAGCATATCGAGATGGTGGTCAGCGCCGACCCCAGGCTCACGCCCGTCGGCAATGTGTTCCGCCGCGCGATCGACACGGTGAACAGCTTCTTCGGTGCGATGTTCCCCGAGGAGACCGGCTTCTCCGCGCGTCTGACCGAGCTGTTCGCCAAGGGCACGCCGCTGCGCGTCACGCCGATCGAGGAAGGTGCGGCCAAGCAGGACGGCCCGCTGATCGAGTTCAAGTCGCTCGACACCGCCGAGATCGACGCCAAGCATTTCGAGCTGCCCGCGCCCGTCACGTCGGCCGACGAGATCTTCGGTGCGATGGACGCGCTGATGAAGCCGAACGCCGGCGGCGCGATCAAGGACCTGCCGTAAGCAAGGGCGCGGGGTTTAGATCCCCTTCAGGCCGGCCGCTTCCAGGCTGGCCTGCGCCTTGCGGTACCTGACCGGATCGCCGATGTTCAGCCGCTTGCGGACCTGATCGAGCGGCTCGGCGAGCAAGGTCTCATAGTCCTCGCCGTGCAGCCACTGCGCAGCCTTGCCGTGGCGATAGCCCTCGATCACGGCCTTGAAGAAATCGAGCTTGCGGGTGATGCGGATGCTCTTGAGCGCCGCGCCCATGCCGATGAAGCCCCAGCCGAGCCCGCCGGTCTGCGCATAGGAGAAGGCGACCAGGCAGGCCTCGCCGAGATGCTCGTCGGCCTGATAGCCGGTGATCACGTGCCACAGATCATGGATGTCGCGCTCGCGCCGGCCCATCCAGGCATAGGGATGCTGGATATCGGCATTCTGGAACGCGCCCTCGGCCATGCTCACCGCGACCAGCCCGTCGGCGGTATAGCCGGTCGAATCGAGGAAGTTGCGATAGGCCGCGCCCACCGTGCCCTCGGCAAAGCTGTCGATCCAGGCGCGATCGCCCAGCCGCTCGGCCATCTCGACATGCTGGAAGGCGATCCGCCCGCCATCGGGCATGGTCAGCAGCTTGCGATAGCTCTTCTGCGTCGCATCGCCGTTGAGCGCGCGCATGATCCGGAAGACCTGCTCGGTATCGTCGCCATTGGCGAGCAGCCGCCCCAGCGCACGGAACGCCGTGCCCCATTCCCGCTTCATCGGGATGCCGGGGTTGAAGACCTGCGGGGCGGGCTGGGTGGCCATATGCGATTCCTTACTGACAAGAGTGTCAATACAGGAGTCGGGTCCGGGAATCAATGCTGCCGTAGCGGAAACCCGAGCTGACAAGAGTTCTTGACACCCGCTGCCGACTTATGACAAGAACTCTTGTCATATGGTACAGAGTTCTGGACAGCATGCATGAAGAACCGGCTCCGCGTGCTGCGGGCCGAGGCCGGCCTCAGCCAGGGCGACCTGGCCGGGCTGCTCGGCGTCTCGCGCCAGACGATCAATGCGGTCGAGACCGACAAATACGACCCGAGCCTGCCGCTGGCGATGCGGCTTTCGAAGATCTTTGGAGTGCCCATCGATGTCATCTTCCTCGACGACTGGACCCCGCCCGAGCTCCCCAATGGCTAGTTCCGGGACCCGCCGCCGGCTCGTCCGCGCCGCGGTCGGCGCCGTGTTCGGTCTCGTTCTCGGCTTCGCCGCCGGGCAGTTCGGCCTGTTCGACTGGATCGCGCAAATGCCGGGCGAGGACATCGCCTCGACCGTGCTCGCCGCGCTGCTGCTGCTCCTCGGCCTCTTCGCGCTTGTCGCCGCGTCGAGCAGCGCGCTCTATCGCCGCATGGCCGAGAACTATCAGGAGGGCGATCCGCTCGACGGCACGGTGCTGCGCTATCTGCGGCTGAACGGCATCGGCCTGCTCCTCGGCGCCGCGCTGCTGCTCGCCCCGCCGCTCGCCGTGCGCTTCGGCTACACCGGCGATGCGGCGATCCCGGTCGCGATCGGCCTTGCCGCACTGCTCGCGCTCCAGGTCTGGCTCAATGCCCGGATCCGGCGTGACAGCGACGAGCTCACCCGTGCCGCGCTGGCCGAGGCATCGATCGCCAGCTTCTGGCTGTCCCAGCTCGGCCTGTTCGGCTGGGCGGCGCTCGCCAAACTCGGCCTGGTCGCGGAGGTCAGCCTGTGGACGCTGATGACGATCTCGACGGCGATCTATCTGGTCGTGTCGATCGTCGCGGCGATCCGCCGGGGCATGTTCGCCTGATCCGTCGGGCCTGATACGAAAAAGCCGGTGCGGGATGGTCCCGCACCGGCTTTTTTCATGTCCGCAATCGCCGTGCGATCAGACGCGCATCGGCATCAGCACATACAGCGCCGGCGACTTGTCGTTCTCGCGGATCAGCGTCGGTGCTGCCGCATCGGCCAGATGGACTTCCACCAAATCGCCTTCGATCTGGTTGAGGATGTCCATCAGGTAGCGGCTGTTGAAACCGATCTCGAAGGGCAGGGCGGCATAGTCGCCCGGGACCTCTTCGGCCGCCGCGCCATTCTCCGGGCTGGTCACCGAGAGGATGATCTTGTCGCGCTCCAGCGCCATCTTCACCGCGCGGGTCTTCTCGGTCGCGATGGTCGAGACGCGGTCGACGCCTTCCATGAAGCTCTTCGGATCGAGCTTGAGCAGCTTGTCGTTCCCCGTCGGGATCACGCGCGTGTAATCCGGGAAGGTACCGTCGATCAGCTTCGAGGTCAGGATCGCCTGGCCCAGATCGAAGCGGATCTTCGAGGCCGAGAGCGACACGCCGATCGAGCCGTCGACTTCCTCGAGCAGCTTGCGCAGCTCGCCCACGCACTTGCGCGGCACGATCACGCCCGGCATCGCATCGGCGCCGTCCGGACGCGCCACGGTGACGCGGGCGAGGCGGTGGCCGTCGGTGGCGGCGGCGCGCAGCACAGGCGTCGCCTCGTCGACGACATGCAGATAGATGCCGTTGAGATAATAGCGCGTCTCTTCGGTCGAGATCGCGAAGCGGGTCTTGTCGATGATCTGCTTGAGCGTTTCGGCCGGCAGCTCGAACACCGTCGGCAGCTCGCCCTCGGCGATCATCGGGAAATCGTCGCGCGGCAGCGTCGACAGCGTGAAGCGCGCGCGCCCGGCATTGACGGTGATACGGCCTTCGGCAGCGGTCAGCTCGACCTGCGCGCCCTCGGGCAGCTTGCGCACGATGTCGAACAGCGTGTGCGCCGGCACGGTGATCGCGCCCGGCTGGTCGACCGAAGCGGAGATCGTCTCGTCGATCTGCAGGTCGAGGTCGGTCGCCATCAGGCGCAGCGCGCCGCCCGGCTGTGCCTCGATCAGCACGTTCGACAGGATGGGGATCGTGTTGCGCCGCTCGACCACGGACTGGACGTGGCTCAAGCCCCTCAACAGAGTTGCGCGTTCGATCGTCGCCTTCATCAAGAACCCCCGGGGCAGCTATCGCCCGAATCTGAACCCGCTTGCGGGAATTTTCCGGACCATACCCTTAACGGTAAAAAGGGCCGGAGCAAGCGCTCCGGCCCTATAGTTCACACCTTAAATGCGTAGTTAATGCGTCGTGGTAGCGATCTTAGAAGCGCACGCCCACGCCGCCGAGCACCTGGTGGCGCTTGGCATCGATGCCGGCATCGTCATTCTTGTACTGCGAATAGCGGTATTCGCCCTTCAGATAGACCTTGTCGTTGAGCTTCACTTCGGCGCCCGCGCCCAGGCGCCAGCCATCGACATTGTCGTCGAAGCGGACGTCGGTGGTGCCGGAGGTGTAGCGGCTGTTGAGCTTGGCGTTGGTGTAGCCGCCCTTGGCGTAGATCAGGGCGTTGCCGCCCACGGTGAAGCCGGCGCGCGCGCCGACATAGAGGTCGCGGCCGGTGCTCAGCCGGGCGCTGTCGCCGGCGACGATCACGTTGTTCTCGGTGCGGCGCGCGGTCGAGCCGGTGATTTCGCCTTCGACGCCCAGCACGGCGCTGCCCGCCTGGAAGTCATAGCCGATCTGGCCGCCATAGAGCGCGCCGTCGACGCCGCCCGTATTGTCGCCCTTCACATGGTCCCAGCCGACCACGGCTTCGGCACGCGGGCCGGTGAAGCCGGCATCGGTGCTCTGGGCGAAGGCGGGAGCGGCAAAGGCGGTGCCGGCGAGCAGGGTCGCGGCGGCGGCGATGAACTTGGTACGCATAACGGAACTCCTTGGGTACGCACCCATGCTGTCCGGCATGGGCAGGGTTCAAAACCGGGGGAGGCCCGCGCTGTTTCATGAACCCCAGATAAACAACAAAAAGCGTGACTTACGGGCAACAGGTCAGGCGCCTGTCGCGCGGTCAGACCGATGCGTCGCTTGTGTTGGACATGGTACCTCCCTCTTTTCGTTGCGCCCCGACCGGGGCTGGTGTGGTACTGGGCTACTGCACCTGATCGGGAGATGAACCAAAGGGGGCGCAAATTGGGCACTTGCCTTTCCGCTGCCATGCGGGCTTGTGAGCAAGTGATGACGACCCAGCGCAAAGGCCGCGATTTCATCGCCCGCCACGGTGAGACCGTGTTCAACATCGCCCGGCGCATGCAGGGCGATCATCCCCATACCCCGCTCACCCGCGCCGGCTTCGCCCAGGCCGATGCGATGGGCGCCGCATTGCGCGAGATCCTCGGGCCGAAGCCGAAGCTTACCCTATGGTCGTCGAGCGCCGGCCGCGCGCTGCAGACGCTGGCGGTGATCGCCGAGCATCTCGAGCTCGACTGGCACCAGGCCCGGCATGACGACCGACTGGTCGAGATCGGCATGGGCGAATGGAGCGGCCGCTATTATGCCGATCTGATGGACGAGGCCCCCGGCTTCCTCGACATCGAGCACGGCCTCTACACCCGTCCGCCGCCGGGCGGCGAATGGTATGACGGTATCGCGGTGCGCGTTTCGTCCTGGCTCGCCGACACTGATGAAGACCCGGGCGATAGGCTGGTGATCATGCACGGCATGTCGAGCCGGGTGCTGCGCGGGGTGATGACCGGCCTGCCGGTCTCGCCCGCATTCGGCGCCCCCGTCGCGCGCGATCTGCCGCAGGGCTCGGTGGTGCGGATCGAGGGCGGGGTGGAAACCGTGGTGCATCTCGGCACCGGCCGCGGCGCCGCCCCGGCATGAGCGCGCTGGCGCTCCTTCTCCTGTTGCAGGCGCAGACGCGCACCCCGCTCGGCACGTTCGACAGCTGGGGCGCCTTCCGCGATTCCTCGCCGCTGCGCTGCTTCGCCATCGCCCAGCCGGTCGAGAAATATCGCGAGGCGAAACCCTTCGCCAGCATCGCCAGCTGGCCGCGCGACGGGGTGCGCAACCAGCTCCATATCCGCCTGAGCCGCACCCGTGCCGGCAATGCCCGCGTCACCCTTTCGATCGGCGAGCGCCGCTTCGAGCTCCAGGCGGGCGACGCCGATGCCTGGGCACCCGATGCCCGCACCGATGCTGCGATCGTCGTGGCGATGCGTTCGGGCCGCAGCATGAGCGTGGAAACCGTCGGCGCCAGCGGCACGCCCTTCGCCGACAGCTACGCGCTGAAAGGCGCGGCGACCGCGATCGACGCGGCGGCGCTGGGCTGCGCGGGGCGGTAGGGCAGGGGTTCCGGGGAGGCCTCATAATCCCCCGTCATGCTGAATAATCCCCTGTCATGCTGAACTTGTTTCAGCATCCAACCCTCCACCAAGGATACCGCCTGAGGCACGTTGGACCCTGAAACAAGTTCAGGGTGACGGGTTTCCTTAGGCTGAGCTGGAGAAACCAGAATTGCCATCGTCACCCCGGCCTTGCGCCGGGGTCCCACTACCTGCTCCCAAACCAAGAAGAAGCGGGATCCCGGCTCAAGGCCGGGATGACGAAACAAAAAAGCGGACCGCTCCCAAGGAAGCGATCCGCCACAGTGTCCGTAGTGACAATCGTTTACGGCTGCTTCACCGCGGCGCCGCCGCCCGAGGCCGCGAGCTTGTCGGTCGCCGCCTTCTGGATGCGCTGGTTGAGCGCCGCGTCGCCCTGCATCGCCTGGCCGATCGCGTTGAAGCGCTCCGAGCTCAGGCCTGCCGAGGAAGCGGCGGCCGCCATCTTGGCGCCCTTGTCGGCTTCCGGCGTGGCGGTGTCCTTGCGGATCTTCTCGATCTCGAGCGCGGCGGTGGCGAACTGGCCGACCTCGGCGTCGGTCACCGTCGCATTGGTTGCCGGTGCGGTAGCTGCCGGTGCCGCCGGAGCGGTCGTCTGTGCAGCCGGGGCGTCCGGCGTCGCCGGGGTCGTCTGCGGTGCGGTCTGCGCCATGGCGGCCGGCGCAAGGGCCAGCGTCGTGCCGGCAAGGATCGTGGCGATAAGCTTCATTACAGCACTCCAAACACACAAAGAACTCGCCCCCAGGAACGCAAGGCTGGGGTCCCGGGATGCATGGCCGCAAGCAAAGCGCGGTGTGTCGTGGCCTGTGCGGGGCTAGCCGAGATAGGTCCTGAGACCGGTTACGAGCGCGTCGAACACCGTCCGCACCCGTGCCAACCCGCGCAGATCCTCATGGCAGACCACCCAGGTTTCGAGGGGAAGTTCGAAGTCCGGAAGGAGACGGACCAGTCCGTTGCGCGCGCCGATCGGTACCTGGCACACCCCGATTCCCAGTCCCGCGCGGATCGCGGCGAGCTGGGCATGGTCGCTTTCGGCGCGGAAGCTGAAGTCGGCGATTCGTACGGGGAAGTTTGCTTCCTGCACCTGGCGAAGCATCGCCGAGTCGCGTTCGGGGCCGATCAGCCGGTGCCCGGCCAGGTCCTCGAAGCCTGTGGGGAAGGGTCGTCCGGCCAGGTAATCGGGGTGGGCATGCACACCCAGCGGCACCGCGCCGATGCGCCTGGCGACCAGCGCTTCCTGCTTCGGCGGCACCATCCGCACCGCGACATCGGCCTCGCGGCGCAGCACGTCCTCGTTGCGGTTGCTGGGGCTCAGCGCAATCACCAGCCGCGGATGTTGGCGCTGCACCTCGCGCAGGATGGCGGGAAGAACCTCCACCGCGATCACTTCGCTGGCGGTGATCCGCACCGTGCCGGCCACTTCGTCGGGCGCGGCGGAGGCAGTGCGAACAAAAGCGTCCGAAGCGAGTGCCATGGCGCGGGCATGCTCGTGCAGCGCCTGTCCCCTCTCCGTGGGGGTGAGCCCGCCGGGCGATCGGGTGAACAGCGCCGTGCCCAGCGCGGCCTCCAGTGCCAATATCCGCGTCCGAACCGTCGGTTGCGCAACGTTCAGATGTCGCGCCGCGCCCGACAGGCTCCCCGTCTCCAGCACCGCCAGAAAGGCGCGCTGCTGCTCCCAATCCACCTCACTCATCAATTTTATATAGGCGACATGCAAAGGTTCGACAATTTTCTTCAGGGTCCGATTCGGTCACTCCCGCAACCATTGGCAGCAATGGAGGACGGAATGGACAGGACGGCTTTGGTGCTCGGCCCGACCGGTGGGGTAGGCGGCGAGACCGCCCGGGCGCTGCTCGCGCATGGCTGGAAGGTGCGTGGGCTGGTCCGCGGCCTGCGCCCTGGGCTCGACCCGAATATCACATGGTTCGAAGGGGATGCGATGATCCGGGCGGACGTGCTGGCCGCGGCCAAGGGCGTCGATGCGCTGGTCCATGCGGTCAATCCGCCGGGCTATCGCGACTGGGGCAAGCTGGTCCTGCCGATGATCGAGAGCAGCATCGAGGCCGCCTGGGTCAATGATGCCCGGCTCGCCCTGCCGGGGACGATCTACAATTACGACCCCGCGGCACAGCCGGTCGCCCGGGTCGACTCGCCCCAGGAACCGGCCACCCGCAAGGGGCTGATTCGCAAGGCGATGGAGGCGCGAATCGAGGATTCGGGGGCGCGCGCGCTGATCCTGCGCGCCGGCGACTATTATGGTCCCCGGCCCGGCAATGGCTGGCTTTCCCAGGGCATGATTACCCCCGGAAAGCCGGTCGGCGCAGTCACCTATCCGGGCAGCAAGGGCGCGGGGCACGCCTGGGCCTATCTCCCTGACGTAGCGGAGACTTTCGCCCGTCTGCTCGATCGCGAGGCCGAGCTTCCCCGCTTCGCCCGCTATCATTTCGCCGGTCATTGGGACGGCGACGGCACCGCGCTGGTGGCCGCCATCGGCGCCGCGCTCGGCCGCCAGGTCAGGGCCAGGCCGCTCCCCTGGGCCCTGCTCCCGCTCGCCGCGCCCTTCAATCCGACGATCCGCGAGCTGCTGGAAATGCGCCCCTTCTGGCGCCACCCCATGCGCCTGGACAATCGCGAGCTGGTCGCCTTCCTCGGCGAGGAACCCCGCACCGATCTGGTCGAATCGCTGCGGGTCACGCTCAAGGGGCTGGGGTCACTGGAATAATCGCGCGAGATCGACTATGTGCGCGGCCATGCAGACAGCCTCGGCCGCGCCCATGCCCATTCCCGGGCACATCGATCCCGTGCCCGTGCCCCGCCCCGCGGTGGTGCGCGAGGACGGCCGTACCGACCTGATCGGCCTCACCCGCGACCAGATGCGCGCGGTGCTCGCCGATGCCGGGCTCGAGCCCAAGCAGGCCAAGCTGCGCTCCAAGCAGATCTGGCACTGGATCTACAATCGCGGCGCCACCGAATTCTCGGCGATGACCGATATCGCCAAGGCGCAGCACCCGTGGCTGGAAGAGCGGTTCGTGATCGGCCGCCCCGAAGTGGTCGAGGCGCAGGTCTCCACCGACGGCACGCGCAAGTGGCTGCTCCGCTCGGCGGACGGCCAGGATTACGAGATGGTCTTCATCCCCGATGCGGACCGCGGCACGCTCTGCGTCTCCTCGCAGGTCGGCTGCACGCTCAACTGCCGCTTCTGCCACACCGGCACGATGCGGCTGGTGCGCAACCTCACCGCCGGCGAGATCGTCAGCCAGGTGATGCTGGCGCGCGACGCGCTCGGCGAATGGCCGAGCCAGCCCGAGGGCCGCATGCTCACCAACATCGTGATGATGGGCATGGGCGAGCCGCTCTACAATTTCGACAATGTCCGCGATGGTCTGTCGATCGTCATGGACGGCGACGGCCTGGCGCTGTCGAAGCGCCGCATCACCCTGTCGACCTCGGGGGTGGTGCCGATGATGGCCCGCGCCGGCGAGGAGATCGGCGTGAACCTCGCGGTGTCGCTCCACGCGGTCACCAAGGAAGTCCGCGACGAGATCGTGCCCCTGAACAGGAAGTACGGCATCGAGGAGCTGCTCCAGGCCTGCGCCGATTATCCCGGCGCCAACAATGCCCGTCGCATCACCTTCGAATATGTGATGCTCAAGGACAAGAACGACAGCGATGCCGAGGCGCGTGAGCTGGTCCGCCTGCTCAAGAAGTATGATCTGCCCGCCAAGGTGAACCTGATCCCGTTCAATCCCTGGCCCGGCGCGCCCTATGACACCTCGACGCCCGAGCGTGTCCGTGCCTTCTCGAACATCATCTTCGAGGCAGGCATCTCGGCGCCGGTCCGCACCCCGCGCGGCCGCGACATCGACGCCGCCTGCGGCCAGCTCAAGACCGCGGCCGAGAAGAAGAGCCGCGCCCAGCTCGACCGCGAGGCCGAGGAAAAGATGGCGGCGCTCGGTTGAGTTCCAGCGTCGCGATCGAACGGGTCGCGACGCTCGATCCGGCATGGCTTGCCGGTTGCGATTTCGCCTTTGACCCGTCGGGCAGGGCCTATCCCTTCGACAACGCCTTCGCGGTGCCCCGCGCGGCACGGATGCTGGCGCTGGCCCGGGTCGATGGCCAGGTCGCGGGCTACATCGCCTGCACCCGCGACGGCGATTCGGCTGAAGTGCGCCGCATCGAGATCGATCGCGTCCGGCGCGGCCAGGGTGTGGGCCAATGCTTGCTCGGCGAAGCCCGGGCCTGGGCTGGCGAACAGGGCCTGTCCGCGCTTCGCCTCGAGACGCTGGCCGATAATCCCGAGGCGGGCCGTTTCTTCGCGCGCCATGGCTTTGTCCGCACTCAGGCGGCGGACGCGCTGCACTGGCATCTGCCGCTCCAGCCCTAGAAACTCCTCGACAAGCGTCGACCGTCACGGGAAGGGGGCCCTGTGCTGGACCTTTCCGACCTGATCCTCGCCGCCGTGGCCGGCACGCTGGGTGGCGCGATGAACGCGCTGGCGGGGGGCGGTACCTTCGCGACCCTGCCCGCGCTGATCGCGCTCGGCCTGCTCTCGAACATCGCCAACGCCACTTCGAATGTCGCGCTGCTCCCCGGTGCAGGCGCGAGCGCCTGGGCCTATCGCGACGAGCTGGCCCCGGTCGGCGGCATGCCGGTGCGCGTGCTGGCCGGGATCACCTTTGCCGGCGGGCTGGTCGGGAGCACGCTGCTGGTGCTCACGCCCACCCGCGCCTTCGACCTCATCATCCCCTGGCTGCTGCTGTTCGCGCTGGTGGTGATGCTCTTCGGCAAGCGCGCCTCTGACTGGCTGCACGCCCGCGTCACCATCGGCCCGCGCACCCTGGTGACCGCGCAGAGCCTGCTGGGCGTCTATGGCGGCTATTTCGGCGGCGGGGTGGGGCTGATCACCACTGCGGTCTACGGCCTGCTGGCAGCGGCTGACCCGCGCTCGCTCTTCTCGATCCGCACGCTGATGCTCGCCGTCGCCAATTTCGCGGCGGCCTTCATCTTCGTCGGCATGGGCATGGTGCGCTGGACCGCCTGCCTGCCGATGCTGCTCGGCGGGATCCTGGGCGGCTGGCTCGGCGCCTGGGTCGGCAAGAAGCTCTCGCACCGGCTGGTGCGGATATGGACCTTGCTGGTGACCGCGGGCACCACCATTGTCTTCTTCATGCGCGCTTACGGATGATGCGCTAGGGAGGGACCATGCAGGTCTATCGCCACCGGCTGATCACGCGCCTCTGGCACTGGCTCAACGCGCTTGCCGTGCTGGTGATGATCCCCAGCGGGCTGATGATCTTCAACGCCCATCCCCGGCTCTACTGGGGCAATTACGGCGCGAACTTCGACCATGCCTGGCTCAAGCTGCCGCAATGGCCCGGCTGGCTGACCCTGCCTTCCAGCTATGACCTGGCCGGCGCGCGGCACTGGCACCTGGCCTTCGCGCTGGTGCTTGCCTTCTCGCTGCTGGTCTATCTGTCCTGGAGCCTGCTCAACCGCCACATCCAGCGAGACCTGCGCATCCGCAGGGCCGAGCTGGCGCCGGCGCATCTCGCGCAGGATCTCGAGGCACACTGGCAGCTGCGCTTCCACGATCCCGCCGATCCGAAGGCGTACAACATCTTCCAGAAGGCCAGTTATGCCGGGGTGCTCTTCATCCTGCTGCCCCTGTTGATCTTCACCGGCCTCGCGCTCGCACCCGGCATGTGGCCCTGGCTGGCCGACATGTTCGGCGGCCGGCAATCGGCGCGCTCGCTCCATTTCATCGCGATGGCGCTGCTCAGCCTGTTCACGGTGGTGCATTTGACGCTGGTGATCCTCGCCGGTCCCGTCAACGAGGTTCGCTCGATGATCACCGGCTGGTGGAAGACGCCCGAGGACCTGGAGGAAGCGGCATGATCACCCGGCGAGGCCTGATCGTCTCCGGCGGTGCGACCCTGCTCGCCGGCTGCGATGCCTGGACGGGCAGCCCGGTGCTGCTCGATGCCGACGAAGCGCATCGCTATCTCCAGCGCGCGGTGGTCGGCCGCGGCGCGCTCGCCGCCGAGTTCCGTCCCGAGCAGCGCAGCCCACGCTTCCGCACCAACGGCACCAACAATCCGAACACGCCCGAGTACAACGCCCTCGCCGCCAATCGCTTCGCCGACTGGCGGCTGCAGGTGGGCGGGATGGTCCGGCAACCGCTGTCGCTCAGCCTCGCCCAGCTCCGCTCGCTGCCCCAGCGCGCCCAGATCACCCGCCACGATTGTGTCGAGGGCTGGAGCGCGATCGGCAAATGGCAGGGGCCGCGGCTGGAGGAGGTGCTCCGCCTCGCCGGCCTCAGGGACGGCGTCCGCTACATCGTCTTCCACTGCGCCGATGTCTTCGGCCAGCGCCATATCCCCTATTACGAATCGATCGACCTGATCGATGCCTTCCATCCCCAGACCATCCTCGCCTGGTCGATGAACGACCAGCCGCTGGGCGTGGGGCATGGCGCGCCGCTGCGGCTGCGGGTCGAGCGCCAGCTCGGCTACAAGCACGCAAAATACGTCATGCGCATCGAAGCGGTGGCCAGCCTGGCCGGAATCGGCCGGGGCAAGGGCGGCTTCTGGGAGGATATCGCCGGCTATGAATGGTACGCCGGCATCTGATTGTGTCGGATTCTTCGCAGGTGCGGAAATATTGCGGAAATCCCGTACATCCCTAAGGTGCTTATGGGGGGCTGTTAACCCTGGATGGTGGTGACGGCTAAATGGCGTTGATTGATCGTTTTTTCGCACGCGCAATCAAGCGCGGACAACTGACCGTCATCCACGCGGATGGCACGCAACGGGTTTTCGGTGAACCGGACGCCACACTCAAGCCGGTAACGGTCCGTTTCGGAGCGCGCGCGGTGCGTCGCATCCTGCGCGATCCTTCGCTCGGTGCCGCCGAGTCGTTCATGGACGGCGACATGGTCATCGAACATGGCGACATCTTCGACATGGTGGTGCTGTTCGCCGCGAACAATCTCTGGGAGGACAATAGCTCGGCCCTGTCGCCCAGCGCCTTCAAGGCGGTGCTGGACAAGCTGATGTTCCGCATCGGGCGGATCAACATGCAGCACCGTTCTAAGAAGAACGTCGCGCATCATTACGACCTGTCGGGCAAGCTCTACGATCTCTTTCTCGATACCGATCGCCAATATAGCTGCGCCTATTTCAGTGGGCCGGGCATCAGCCTCGAGCAGGCCCAGCTCGACAAGAAGGCGCACATCGTCGCCAAGCTGGCGATCGGGCCGGGCATGAAGGTGCTCGACATCGGCTGCGGCTGGGGCGGCATGGCGCTCTACATCCACCAGAAGACCGGCGCCGAGATGCTGGGCGTCACTTTGTCCGAGGAACAGCTCAAGGTCGCTCGCCAGCGCGCGCTCGATGCGGGCGTGGCGGACAAGGTGAAGTTCGAGCTGATCGACTATCGCAACCTCAGCGGCCAGTTCGACCGGATCGTTTCGGTCGGCATGTTCGAGCATGTCGGTACGCCGCATTACCGCACCTTCTTCCGCAAGGTGCGCGAGCTGCTGACGCCGGAAGGCGTGATGCTGCTCCACACGATCGGCCGCGCCGGCGGCCCCGGCGTCACCGATGCGTTCACGCTCAAGTACATCTTCCCCGGCGGCTATATCCCGGCGCTTTCCGAGATCGCCAAGGGCTATGAGGGGCTGCGCTACTTCATGACCGATGTGGAGGTGCTGCGCCTTCATTATGCCGAGACGCTACGGCACTGGTACGAGCGCGCCGTCGCCTCGCGTGATGCGATCGTCGGCCTGTACGACGAGCGCTTCTACCGGATGTGGTGCTTCTACCTGGCCGGCTGCCATGTCAGCTTCCAATATGGCGGCCTGGTCAACTACCAGCTGCAATTCTCGCGCTCGCGCGACGCGTTGCCGCTCACCCGCGATTACATGTTCGAGGGCGAGCGCGCGCTGCACGAGCCGCACAAGGTGACCCTCCGTCAGGCCGGTCAGGCGGGGTAGGTCACGTCCATATGGGCAATGGCGGTGCGGGTGATCTCCTCCAGCACCGCCAGGTCCACATCGGCGAGCTTGCGGACATAGAGGCAGCTCTTGCCGGTCCGGTGCTTGCCCAGCCTCGCGAGCAACGGTTCCTGCTCGGGCTGGCCGGTCAGCACATAGAGCACTGTCTCCGCCTTGCGCGGCGAGAAGCCGATCCGGCACATCTCGCCCGAATGGCCGCTGTCATAGGTGTAGCGGTAGCTGCCGAAGCCGATGATCGTCGGCCCCCACATTCTGGGTTCCTCGCCGGTCAGCCACCGCAGCATCTCGCAGACGGTCTCCGCATCGGCGCGGCGCACGGGATCGGGCACCGCGGCGATGAAATCCGCCACCTTCACTTCCGTCGCCCTGGTCTTGATCTCGGCCATTGCCCGTCTCCTATCGCCAGCCTGCCGGCGCACGGCGCAGCTTGCTGATGTTCGATTCCCGCATCGTTTTCACCAGCTCCGGGAAGCCACCCAGCATGCCGGGTCGTGGCCCTTCGATCGCGCGGATCAGGCTCGGCACGTCGCACCGGGCATCATAATAGCAGTAGAGCTTGATATGCTCCTCGGCGGCGCGGAGCAGCACCCCTTTGCCCGGATCATCCTTCACGAGCCGGTGTAGCGCTTCCAGCCGCTTCTCGGGCGCCTGGACTCTGGCCAGCCGGGTATCGTTGCCATCATTGCGGCGCAGGAAACTGGCCCAGGCCGCAGGGCCGTCCCGCAATGCCGCCGGTCCCCAGCCAGGCTCGCGCGCCTGCATCAATTGCGCGGCAAGGCGGAAGCCCTGCGGTCCGATCTCGACCACATAGGGCATCGTCACGGTCTCCGCGAAGCCGCCAAAGGCATAGGCCGAGCTGAAGTCGTAGAGCAGCATCACCGGGCGCGGATATCCGGGCAGGCGGCGCCAGCTCGATTCCCCATAGTCCTCCTGCGCCAGCCGGGTCGCGATCACACCGCCCTTGCCGTTGGTGCGGAAAACGACCTGCGTGAAGCAGCAATGCGCGCCGCCTGTCCAATAGCTGCTGGCCAGCTCCGGTTGTCCGTCGCCATCCAGGTCGAGCACCTTGAACCCATCCCAGCAGGGCGTCCGGTTGATCGAACCGGCGGACGAGGCCCCCGGCGCGGCAAAAGGAAATCGTGACGCCGTCCATCCCCTCGGGGGCTTCGTGGCGGCGCATTGTCATGCCCTGCCAGGTCATGATCCGCTCGCCGCGGGGGCAGGGCGTCGCAGCCAGGAATAGCAGCGGCAGCAATACAGCCATGGGCGCGTCTTCCCCTCCCGAGTCGTATCCGTAGAGCATGCCCCAGCCACAAAACTTGCGGAAGCGGCGCATGGACCCTAGAGCGCCCCGGTTTTCCCGCACATCCTTCGGAGTCGCCCATGTCAGACAAGATCAACCGCGTCGTGCTCGCCTATTCGGGCGGCCTGGACACGAGCGTGATCCTGAAATGGCTCCAGCAGGAATATCAGTGCGAGGTCGTGACCTTCACGGCCGACCTTGGCCAGGGCGAGGAGCTCGAGCCGGCGCGCAAAAAGGCCGAGATGGCCGGCGTGAAGCCCGAGCACATCTTCATTGACGATCTGCGCGAGGAGTTCGTCAAGGACTTCGTCTTCCCGATGATGCGCGCCAACGCGCTCTATGAGGGCCTGTATCTCCTCGGCACCTCGATCGCGCGCCCGCTGATCGCCAAGCGCCAGATCGAGATCGCCAAGCTGGTGAACGCCGACGCGGTCAGCCACGGCGCCACCGGCAAGGGCAATGACCAGGTCCGCTTCGAGCTCGGCTATTACGCGCTCAATCCGGACATCAAGGTGATCGCGCCCTGGCGCGAGTGGGACCTGACCAGCCGCACCAAGCTGATCGAGTTCGCCGAGAAGCACCAGATCCCGGTCGCCAAGGACAAGCGCGGCGAATCGCCCTTCTCGACCGACGCGAACCTTCTCCACACCTCGTCCGAGGGCAAGGTGCTCGAGGATCCGTGGGAGGAAGTGCCCGACTATGTCTATTCGCGCACGGTGAACCCGGAAGACGCGCCGAACGAGCCGGAAGTCATCACGATCGATTTCGAGCGTGGCGACGGCGTGGCGCTGAACGGCGTGGCGATGAGCCCGGCCACCCTGCTCACCGCGCTCAACGAGCTCGGCCGCAAGCACGGCATCGGCCGTCTCGACCTGGTCGAGAACCGCTTCGTCGGCATGAAGTCGCGCGGCATGTACGAGACGCCGGGTGGCACCATCTATCACCTCGCGCACCGTGGCATCGAGCAGATCACCCTCGATCGCGGCGCCGCGCACCTCAAGGACGAGCTGGCACCGCGCTATGCCGAGCTGATCTATAACGGCTTCTGGTTCGCGCCGGAGCGCGAGATGCTCCAGGCCGCGATCGACTATAGCCAGGAAAAGGTCACCGGCACCGTCCGCCTCAAGCTCTACAAGGGCAGCGTGAACGTCACCGGCCGTAAGTCGCCGTACAGCCTGTACTCGGAGAAGGTCGTGACCTTCGAGGACGACCAGGGCGCGTACGACCAGCGCGATGCGGCGGGCTTCATCAAGCTCAACGCGCTCCGCCTGCGCCTGCTGGGTCGCCGCGAGGGCTGATCCCAATATGCGGCGGGCGCCTTGGTGCGCCCGCCGTAACTATGTCCGGTTCGGACATGGTTCCCGTCCGTTCCGGCGGCATTCTGTTATCGCTTTGTTCTCATCGATTCGAGGGGAAGCGAGATGGAGATCAGGCGGCGGACGGCGATTTTGGGGGCGTGCGGCGCCTTGCTCTCCGGCACGGGATGCAGTGCTCAGGTCAGCGAAAAGCATCGCTTCGTTGCCGAGATGATCCGGCAGATTCAGCAGCGGGTGCCCGGCGTCACCGTCGTGCAGCGCGATGATCCGCTGTCGGTATCTCTCAAGGGCGGCGGCCGGGCCGAGAGCACGCTAAACTTCCATCGCATCTATGGCTATTGCCGCCACGCTCCGGCCGCGGATTGCACGGCGGTGCGGACCGAATTCCTCGACAAGGTTCTGCGGAACCCGATGCCGCCGGCGCCGACTCCGGAATCGTTGCGGATCGCTGTGCGCGACGCGCAATATGTGCGGCACGTCCCGGCGATCGTCGCGGAGCCGATCGGCGAGGATCTGTTCGCGGTGCTGGTGTCCAACGCCCCGGACAGCGTATCGACGGTGCCGCCAGAGGCGCTCGGCACGCTCAAGCTCACCCGCGGTCAGGCCTGGGCGCGCGCCTGGCAGCAGACCCGAGCTGGGCTTCCCGCGCTGCCCAGCCCTTCCGCCATGGCGCAGAACCCGGTCCTCTTCGCGGAGCAGCCCTATCTCGCCACGTTGCTTGCCGACACCAAGGCCTGGCGTGCCATCGCCGATGTCGCCGGACCCGAGTTGTTCGTCACCGTCGTCGCGGACGACATGGTCTTCGTCGCCCGCATGCCCGACGGACCCCGGCTAGAGCAGTTCAAGCAGACGGTGCGCGAGGATTGCGCCAGCCAGCAGCGCTGCATCTCGCCGAATCTGTATCGCTTCCGCGATGGCCGTTGGATCGTGTCGCGCTGACGGCCGCGATATTGCCGAAACCGATGCTTCTCCCGATGGCCGCGCATTGTGCGATCATAGGGCCAGGCATAGCTTCCTCCGCGACTTTCAGGGGGAACGGCTATGCACGACATGTCGATGCATCACGGCATGGATCACATGGATCACGGTGCGGCGATCGATACGACGCCGTGCGTCGCCGGACAGGTGATCGAATATCCGCTGGCCTGGCCCGGGGCCGCGCCGACCAGCGGCTGCGCCGCCGCCGATTCCACCCATTGCTGTGTCGAGGGCGGCGGTTCGACGCATGAGCTGGTCTATGACCAGCGGCATGGTGGCGAGGTGTTCTGGGTCTCGGGCCAGAATTACGACCACATCGCCCGGGTGACGCTCGACGGGCAGGCAACCTATTTCGCCATGCCGAAGGGCAGCCTGCCGCACGGCATCAAGTTCGATCTCCACGGGCAGCTCTGGGTGACGTTCGAAGGGCATGGCCAGCTCGCCCGGATCGATCCGGACGGCAGCATCGTCCGGCTCGTCGATGTCCGCCTCCACGGCCCCGGCATCGATCCGCCGATCAACACGCGTCCGCACGGGCTCGGCATCGGGTTGGACGGTGCGCTTTGGTTTACCGGCAAGCTCACCAACACGGTGGGCCGCGTCGATCCGCACAGCTTCGAAGTGCGCCATTATGCGCTGCCGACTCTGGGTGCGGTGCCGATCTATCTCGCCGCGGCGCCGGACGGCGCGATGTGGTGCACCGAGCTGACCAGCAGCAGGATCGCGCGCATCCCGGCGGAGGGCGGTGCGCCGGTCGAGATCGCCATTCCCACCGCCAACAGCCGCCCGATCGCGATCGTTCCGGGGCCGGATGGTCGCATGTGGTTCAGCGAGGAAGCCGGCGGCAAGGTCGGCCGGGTCGAGGCGGACGGATCGATCACCGAATTCCCGGTGCCGCTCACTGCGGCGAACGCCATCCTGGCGGGGCTGGCCTTTGACGATCAGGGCAATCTCTGGGTCCAGCAATATGTTAGCCCGCCACCGAGCGGGCCGGTGGCCGACGATTATATCGTTCGCCTCTCCGCCGACATCCTCCATGCCGAGAAGGGCGACCTGAGCGGTGTCGACATCCGCTATTATCGCGCGCCGTCGCGCGGCACGGTGATGCACCGGATCGTCCAGGGGCCGGACGGCGACATCTGGTTCAGCGAGCTGGGCATCAACCGGATCGGCAAGGTGCGGATCGCGTGAGGCCCGGAAGCGGCTTCTAACGCGCGATTAACCAAAACGGCCTAGCGTGCGGGCATGGAAACGAGCCCGCATCGAGCAGTGTGGCGCGACCTGTGCGTCGCGCTGCTGCTGACTATGGTGCTGGGTGTGGCCTGGGCGCTGCGCGACTGGCAGGATCTCGCCGCGCTGCGCCTGCCCGATACCGACGACATGGTCCGGCTCCAACAAGTTCGCGACTGGCTCGGCGGCCAGGCATTCGCCGATCTCGCCCAGCATCGCCTAGGCGCCGCGCCCGGGCTGGAGATGCACTGGTCGCGGCTCGCCGACCTGGTGCCCGCCGCGCTGATTCTCGCGCTCACCCCGCTGCTGGGCGCGCACGCCGCGACGCTGGCGGCGCTCACCGTTTCGCCCGCCCTGTTGTTCTTCGCCGCGCTGGTGCTGACGGGCGCGATCGCCCGGCGCCTCGGCGCGCCGTCGGCCACCGCGATCCTGCTTGCTGCCCTGGCTTATCCGGCGATCAGTCTGTTCATGCCCGGTCGCATCGATCACCATGCGCTGCAGATGGTGCTGCTCTTGCTGCTGGTCCATGCCCTGCTCGGCACCGGAAGCTTCCGCGCCGGCATGATCGCGGCCCTGGCGATCACCGCATCACTGGTCGTCGGTTTGGAGACGGTGCCGCTGCTCGCGGTGGCCGGCGCCGCAATGGTGATCCTATGGGTCACGGACGCTCCCGGTGCTGGCAGCCGCCTGTTTGGCTTCGGCCTTGTCCTGCCGCTCGCGCTGGTCGGGGCGGGGGTGGTATTCCGCACCAGCGGCTGGAATGTTTTCGCCTGTGACGGCTTCACCGGCCTGCTCTGGCGCGCCGCCCAGTGCGCCGCACTGGCGCCGCTCGGCCTCGCTCTGTTTGCCATATCCGCTCCGCGCAGCCTGCGCGCACGGTTGATCGCCACTGGTATTGCCGGCCTGTTCGTCCTGGTCGCGATGTTGGCGTTCGCCCCCCAATGCCTCCACCCCTATGGCGCGGTCGATCCGCTGCTTGCCCGGCTCTGGCTGGCCGAGGTCGGCGAGGCGCAGCCCCTGTTCGCGGCCCCGCCGGCCAACGCCATCGCCTATGCCGGCCTTGCGCTGGTCGGCCTTCTCGCCAGCGCCCGCATCGCCTGGAAGTCTCGCAGCCCGGGTTGGTGGCTGCTCGTCGCGCTCCAGCTGGCCAGCCTCGCGATCACCCTGCTCCAGCTCCG
Organism: Sphingomonas sp. NIBR02145; assembly: GCF_027359115.1. Taxonomy (NCBI): domain Bacteria; kingdom Pseudomonadati; phylum Pseudomonadota; class Alphaproteobacteria; order Sphingomonadales; family Sphingomonadaceae; genus Sphingomonas; species Sphingomonas sp. NIBR02145. The sequence goes on from NZ_CP114791.1 coordinate 3,871,044, forward strand.
CGGCGCCTATGCCGGCGCGCTGCTCGCGGCTCCCGCGCTGGCGGTGACGATCACCGCGGCCCGCGCGCGCAACGCCCTGGCGCTGGCCGGTGCCTGGATCGCTGCCACCGGCATCCTCTATCCGATCGCCGCCGCCGCGCTCTTCCCGCCGAAAGTCGAACCCGGCCCGAACTGCACCGCGCCCGATGCGCTTGCCCGGCTCGCCGCGCTTCCGCCCGGCCGCCTGCTCACACCGCTCGATCTCGGTGCCTATGCTCTCGCCGCGACGCCGCACCGCGTGATCGCCGCACCCTATCACCGCAACAACCAGGGGAACCGTGCCATGTACGACTTCTTCATGCGCCAGCCTGCCCAGTCCGAAGCGATCGCCCGTGCATGGGGCGTCGACTATGTCGCCTTCTGCCCCGGCGACCTCGACCATATGGCGAAATCCGCCCAGCCCGAGAGCCTTGCCGCGCAGCTTGGCCGCGGGGTAATCCCCGAATGGCTGGTGCCGCTCGACAAGGGCGACGCACCGCGCATCTACCGGATCGGCAAGCGGCATTGATCGACATGGAACGGCCCGAACTGGAATGGTGGCAGACCCGCTGGTTCGCGCTCGCCGCGATCCTGGCTGCTGCCGTGCCACTGCTCTGGCCGAGCCTGCCGCCGCTGCTCGACCTGCCGGGCCATATGGCCCGCTACCGGGTGATGCTCGGCACCGACGCCGCGACGCTCAACCAATGGTACGAGTTCCACTGGCGCGCGATCGGCTATCTCGGCGTCGATGTGCTGGTGTACCTGCTCGCGCCCTTGCTCGGGCTCGAGCCGGCGGTGAAGCTGATCGTCGTCGCCATCCCGATGCTCACCGTGGCGGGCCTATTGTGGGTCTCGCGCGAGGCGCATGGCCGGGTGCAGCCCGCGGCGCTGTTCGCGCTGCCGCTCGCCTACAGCATGATCTTTCTCTACGGCTTCCTGAACTACACGCTGGCCATGGCGCTGGCGCTCAACGCCTTCGCCTTGTGGCTGCGCCTCGGCCGCCAGCAGCGCTTCCGCCTGCGTGCCGCGTTGTTCGTGCCGATCGCCTGGCTCATCTGGGGGGCGCACCTGTTCGGCTGGCTGGTGCTCGGCTGCTTCGCCTTCCTGTCCGACCTGATGCGCGAGCGTGCCGCCGGGCGCGGCTGGATCGCGGCGATCTGGTGGGCCGGCCTGAACTGCCTGCCGCTCGCACTTCCCTTCGTCATGCTGCTGCGCTGGACCCCCGGCGACGGCGCCGGCACCAGCGACTGGCTGGAGAGCTTCCGGCTCAAGCCCGGCTGGATCGGCATGGTGCTGCGCGATCGCTGGGAATGGTTCGACGTCGCCTCGGTCGCGACGATCGGCCTGCTGCTCTACCACGCCGCCCGCTCGCCCAAATGGCGGTTCGCGCCGCAGCTGGGCGTGGTGACGCTCGGTCTGTGCGCCGCCTTTGTCGTGATGCCGTTCGGCACCGCCTATGCCGATGCCCGGCTGGCACCCTATGGCGTGATGATGGCGCTGCTCGCGGTGGTGCCGCGCGCCGAGGCGGGCCGGCACGATCTGCGCCGGATGGCGATGATCGGCCTGGTCTTCTGCCTGATCCGCATCGCCGGCACCTTCACCAGCATGACGATCGAGGCGCGCGACTGGGATCGCCACCTCGCCGCGGTCGAGCACATCCCTTATGGTAGCCGCGTCGCCGGCTTCGTCACCAACAATTGCAAGCCGCCCTGGGCGCTGTTCCGCAAGAACCACCTGCCGAGCATGGTCGTGGTCCGCCGCGGCGCGTTCGCCAATGACCAGTTCGACCTCGGCTCGACCGGGCTGATGCATGTCATCGCCCCGGGGGTGAAGGGCTATGCGGTGGATCCGTCGGAGATGATCACCAACCGGCCCTGCGCAACGGGAGCGGGACTGCGCGACCTGCGCGGTGCGCTCGCCGGGCTGCCGCGCGGCCGGTTCGACTATGTCTGGCTGATCGAACCGCAGATCGATGATCCGCGCGTGCTGGCCGAGCTTTCGGAGGTCTGGAGCGACGGCACCGACCATCTCTACCGGGTGCACCGCTGATTCCCATCGGATTCATGGACAAGACTGGCTTGTAGGCACGGCCATGCTCGGCCTAAAGAGCCACGATGGACAGGGGCGACGCGTTGCAATGGTGGCAGACACGATGGTTCGTGGCGCTCTGCACCTTCATAGCCATTATTCCGCTGATCTGGCCGACCATCCCTCCGCTGGTCGATCTGCCGGGTCACATGGGGCGCTACCGTGTCCAGTTCACCTATGACCAATATCCCTTCCTCCAGGAATGGTACGACTTCCGCTGGAGCCTGATGGGCAATCTGGGCGTCGACCTGCTGGTCATCCCGCTCCATTATGTCTTCGGGCTCGAGCTGGCGGTGAAGATCATCGTCGTCGCGATTCCGGCGATGACCGTGGCGGGCATGCTGTGGATTGCACGCGAAGTGCATGGCCGGATCCCGGCGACCGCATTGTTCGCGCTGCCGCTCGCCTATGCCTTCCCCTTCCATTTCGGCTTCGTCAATTTCGCGCTGTCGATGGCGTTCGCGCTGCTCGCCTTCGGCTGGTGGCTGCGGCTGGCGCGGCTCGGCAAGTTCACCTTCCGCACGCTGGTGTTCGTGCCGGTCTCGGTGCTGATCTGGGTCTGCCACACCTATGGCTGGGGCCTGCTCGGCGTGCTCGCCTTCTCGGCCGAGCTGATCCGCCAGCACGATCTGCGCCGCAATCCGGAGCTGCCCTGGTACAAGGATATCGTCGGCGGCTGGATCCTTCCCTGCTTCTTTGCCGGCCTGCAGTGCATCGTGCTCGTCCCGCCCGCCGTGATGATGGTTCTGTGGCGCTCGGGCGACCATGTCTCGGGCCAGACCTTCGACATGTTCAACTGGCGCGCGAAGATGCTCTGGATCACCCAGGTCTTCCGCGATCGCTGGCAGCTGTTCGACCTCGCCTCGGTCGGCGTGCTGTTCCTGCTGCTGTTCAAGGCGGTGCGCGATCCGAACATCCAATATTCGCGCAACCTCGCGCTGTCCGCGATCTTCCTGACCCTGGTCTATGCGCTGCTGCCGCGCGTCGTGTTCGGCTCGGCCTATGCGGACATGCGCCTGGTGCCGTTCCTGCTGGCGATCGGCATCCTCGCGATCCGGCCCAAGCCCGGCCTGTCGATCCGTGGCGCCGCCACCGTCGCGGCACTCGGCATGGCGTTCTTCTGCGTCCGCATCGGTGCGACGACCTGGAGCTTCCTGCTCTACAGCGGCACCTATGATCGCGAACTGAAGGCGCTCGAGCATCTGCCGCAGGGCGCCCGCCTGATCACCTTTGTCGGCGAGACCTGCCGCTACGAGTGGAAGCAGACCCGCCTCCAGCACGTCCCCGCGCTCGCGCTGGAGCGCAAGCTCGCCTATACCAACGACCAATGGTCGATGGCCGGCGGCCAGTTGCTCACTGTGCGCTACGAAGCGGCCAAGCGCTTCGCCCATGATCCCTCGCAGATCGTCACCGACGTGCAGTGCCCGCGCGAATATTGGCGTCCGGTCGCCTGGGCGCTGGCCCGCTTCCCGCGCGATGCGTTCGACTATGTCTGGATGATCGAGACGCCGAACTATGATCCGCGCTTCGAGCAGGGCCTGATCCCGCTATGGCGCGACGGCGCCAGCGCGCTGTTCAAGATCGATCATTCGGTGCCGGCGCCGGTGATCAAGCCCGGCGAGCTGCCGGTGCCGCGCTGGGAACGCGACATCATCCTGCGCGAAGGCCATGGCGGCGAAAGCCGCCTACCCGATCCCGAGGCGAGCCCGGTGCCCGAACCGATCGAATCGCCGGTGCCGACGCCTGAGCCTACGCCGTCGCCCAGCCCGACGCACAAGGCGGCGAAGCACAAGAAGGCAAAACACTAGGGCATACGGCATTCAGCCATTGCGATTCCCCGGCGCTCGCCGGGGAGCGAGATAGCTATTCGGCAGACTGAATCTCGATTTGTCTCAAGCACCCCGCCGGAAGGGCGTCATCTCGCCGAGATATTCCTGTTCCTGCGCCACGGCCTCGCGCTCGCGCTCGAGATAGTCGGCCACGGCGCGGCGGAAGCCCGGATCGGGCAGGTAATGCGCCGACCAGGTGGTGACCGGCGAATAGCCGCGCGCCAGCTTGTGCTCGCCCTGCGCCCCGGCCTCGACGCGCTGCAATCCGCGTTCGATCGCGGCGTCGATCGCCTGGTAATAGCAGAGCTCGAAATGGAGGAAGGGCACTTCCTCGGTGCAGCCCCAATAGCGGCCATAGAGCGTGTCGGCGCCGATCAGGTTGAGCGCGCCGGCGATCGGCACGCCGTCGCGGCAGGCGAAGATCAGCAACACCTTGTCGGCCATCTCGCGGCCGAGCAGGGTGAAGAAGCTGCGAGTCAGATAGGGGCGGCCCCATTTGCGGCTGCCGGTGTCCTGGTAGAAGTTCCAGAACGCGTCCCAATGCGCGTCGGTAATCTCGGCACCGCTCAGGTGGCGGATCTCCAGGCCGTAGATCGCGGCAGCGCGTTCCTTGCGGATCGCCTTGCGCTTGCGGCTGGCGAGCGCGCCGAGGAAGTCATCGAAATTGGCATAGCCCTCGTTCGCCCAGTGGAACTGGGTGCCGGCGCGCACCAGCCAGCCTGCCTGCTCGAACAGCGGCAGCTGCGCGTCGTCGAGGAAGGTCACGTGCGCCGAGGACAGACGGTTCTGGTCGGTAACTGCCTCGATGCCTGCGATCAGTCCCGGCGCCAGCGCCCCGTCGCGCAGCAGCAGGCGTGGTCCGGGCACCGGGGTGAAGGGCACGGCGATCTGGAGCTTGGGATAATATTGGCCGCCGGCCTGCTCCCAGGCATCGGCCCAGGCATGGTCGAACACATATTCGCCCTGGCTGTGGCTCTTGGCATAGGCGGGCGCGATCGCGGCGGGGCGGCCTTGGCCATCCTCGATCACGATCGGCAGCGACTGCCAGCCCGCGCGCGGGTTCACCGATCCCGAGCGCTCGAGGATCGACAGGAAGGCATGGCTTACAAAGGGATTGCGGTTGCCCGCACACGCGTCCCAGTCGCCCGGCAGGATCGAGCTGACTCCATCGGCGATGCGGGCGGTCACGGACGAGGCGGGCACGCAGGCAAGATAGGGACGGCCCCCCATCCAGGGCAATGGCCTAAGGTTGCTTCTCGTCGTGCCCGAGCAGCCGCACCTCGCGCTGTGGCAGCGCCAGCGCGATGCCGTGTTCCTTGAACATCGCCCAGAGCCGGTTGAGCACGTCGCTCTTCACGTTGCCAACGCCGCTCTCGGGATCGCTGATCCAGGTGAGGATCTCGTGCTCCACCCCGCTCTCGCCGAAGGCGGAGAGGCGGACATTGGTCGGCGGGTCGTTGAGTGCGCGCGGGCTTTCCTTGGCGGCGCGCAGCATCAGCTCCTGGGCGAGCTTGAGGTCGCAGTCGTACGACACGGTCACCGGGATGCGGACGCGGACGTTGCGGTCAGTATACGACCAGTTCTCCACTTCCTGGGTCATCAGGATCTCGTTCGGGATCAGATGCTCCTTGCCGTCGCGGGTGACTACGCTGACCGCGCGCACGCCGATCTTGTTCACCCAGCCGAAGCTGTCCCCCACCACGATCACGTCGCCCGGCTTGATCGAGCGGTCCATCAGCAGGATGATCCCGGCGATCAGGTTACCGATCGTCTTCTGCAGCCCGAAGCCGATGGCGAGGCCGAAGGCGCCGGAGAAGACCGCGAAGGCGGTCAGGTCGATGCCGAGCAGGTCGATGCCGACGAAGAAGGCGATCACCACCGTCGCGATCGCCGCCAGTTTCTGGAACAGCAGCTTCTGGGTTGGGTCGAAGCCGCGCGCGCCGGCAATCCACTGGGTGAGGATGCGGTTGAACAGCCGCACGCCGGCGAACAGGGTCAGCACGGTCACCCCGATGCTGAGCAGCGAGAGCAGCGTCAGCCGCCGCGTGCCGATGTCGATGCCGACCCGCTCCAGCGTCTCGCGCGTCGCGGCGAACCCGCCGATCGCGTGGCTGAAGATCGCGGCAAAGGCGATCGCGGCCGCGGTCCAGGCGACCGAGCGCGGCATGTGCAGCCCGCGCAGCACCGCCACCGCGAACATCGCCGCGGTCGTCCCGGTGACCAGCCCCAGCCCCAGTGCGGCGAGCGGGTGCCAGGCCCAGCCGGCCAGGACGACGCCCAGCAGCAGCGTGGCGACGCCGTAGCGCAGTACCTCGCAGATCCGCCCGCTGAACAACGGCCCGTGATCGGCGTCGCGCGACCAGTATTCGGCGATCCGCGGCCCGATCCTGCGCCCGGCGATCCAGCCCAGTCCGAGCGCCGCGACGACCAGGCCGACGGCAACCCCCGCTTCGGTGAGCTCGGGTGGCGAGGGCAGATTGTGCCCCGCCAGCCAGTCGCCGAAGCGCTGCATCATCCGCGTGCCGCCCGGAATGCGGCGAGGCCGCGGTCGAGGTCCGCGATCAGGTCGTCCGGATCCTCGAGCCCGATCTGCAGACGGACCACCGGCCCCTCGGCCTTCCACTCGGTCGCGGTGCGGAAGCGCTGCGGGTCTACCGGCAGCGCCAGGCTCTCATAGCCGCCCCAGCTATAGCCGATACCGAAATGCTCGAGCGTGTCGATCAGCGCCGCGCGCTCCTTCTCGCCGCCACCGTCCAGCACGAAGGAGAACAGCCCCGACGCGCCGCGGAAATCGCGCAGGAAGATCTCGTGCCCCGGGCAATCTGGCAGCGCCGGGTGGAGCACCCGCGCCACTTCGGGCCGGGTCTTGAGCCACTCGGCGATCTGCAGCGCGGCGCGGCCATGCTGCTCGAGCCGGATCGCCATGGTCCTGAGGCCGCGCGCGCCGAGCCAGGCATCGTCCGGGCTTGCCGTCTGGCCCAGCTGGTATGTCGTGTCGCGCAGCGCCTGGTACCTGCCCTGCGCCGCGGTGACCGACCCCAGCATCACGTCGGAATGGCCGACGACATATTTGGTCGCCGCCAGGATCGTATAGTCCACGCCCAGCTGGATCGCCGGGAACAGCAGCGGCGTCGCCCAGGTATTGTCGAGCACCGTGGCGATTCCGCGATCCTTCGCCACCGCGACGATCGCCGGCACGTCCTGCACCTCGAATGTCAGGCTGCCGGGGCTCTCGAGCAGGATCACCTTGGTGTTCTCGCGGCACAGGGCCGCGATGCCCTCGCCGATCAGCGGGTCGTAATAGGTCGTCTCCACCCCGATCCGCCTGAGCAGCCCGTTGGCGAAGTTGCGGGTGGGGTCATAGGCGCTGTCGGGCACCAGCAGGTGATCGCCCGGCGACAGCAGCGCGAGCAGCGTCGAGACGATCGCCGCCACGCCCGACGGATAGAGCAGGGTGGCCTCGGCGCCCGGCTCCAGCTCGGTCAGCGCGTCCGCCAGCGACCATTGGGTCGGCGTCCCGCGCCGGCCGTAGAACAGCCGGTGATGCGTATCGCGCGCGCCGCTCGCCCGCAGATGCGCGACATCGTCATAGAGGATCGTCGAGGCGCGCCACACCGGCGGGTTGACGATGCCCTGCGTCCATTCCTTGCGCCGCCCGGCGGAAACGACCTTGGTCTTGTCGTGCTTTTCGCTGCTCATGCCGGGCCCAATGCCTTGGCCGTCTCGGGACGGCTACCCCATTCGGTCCAGCTGCCGTCATAAAGTGCGGCCTCGTTGTCGAGCAGGTGCGCGCCGAACGCCAGGATCGCCGCGGTGATCCCCGATCCGCAGGTGGTCACCAGCGGCCGGCCCAGGTCGATGCCATGCTCCTCGAACACCGCGCGGATATGCTCGGGTGTCTTCCAGGTGCCGTCGGCATTGAAGAACTTGGGATAGGGGACGTTGCGCGATCCCGGGATATGCCCGGCCGCCACTTCAGCGCGCGGATCCACCTCGTCGCCGGTGAAGCGCGCCGCCGAGCGGGCATCAGCGATCTGCCCGGTCTCGGCCTTCATCTCGTCGAGCGTGCGGACGCGCGAACGTGGCGGGCGGACCACGAAGCCGCCCGGCTCGGTCCATGGCAGGCCTTCCTCGCAGACCCGCCCCTCGGCCTTCCACTTGGCCATGCCGCCATCGAGCAGCGCGACATCGACGCCGGCGAGCCGCAGCACCCACCAGGCCCGGCACGAGGTGTGGTGCGGGCCATTGTCGTAGAGCACGATCTGCGTCTCGGTATCCGCGCCCAGCGCGCGTAGCCGCTCGGCGATCTTGGCGACGGTCGGCACGGTCGAGGGCAGCGGGCTGGTCTCGTCGATCAGCGTATCGAGATCGAGGAAGCGCGCGCCGGCGATATGCTCGGCCTCGAACTCCGCGCGGGGATCGCGCGGCGGCGATCCGGGGATCGTCGAGGTATAGGTCGCGTCCAGCACCAGCACATTGTCGGCCCGGGCCAGCCATTCGGTCGTTACGAGGCTATCCATGGCGGGATGTCCTAGGAGGATGCAAAGCGGCGCGCAAACGCCTACATGGCCCGGATGGACGCCAAGCATCTCGGAAAAACCTCGACTCTCCCCGCCACGCCGGAAGAAGCCGAGCTCGATTATGTGCCCAATCCGCGCAAGGGCACCCGCTATCTCATCCGCTTCGCGGCACCTGAGTTCACCTCGCTCTGCCCGATCACCGGCGCGCCCGATTTCGCGCATCTGGTGATCGACTATGTGCCCGGCGACACGATCGTCGAATCCAAGTCGCTCAAGCTGTTCCTCGGATCGTTCCGCAACCACGGCGCCTTCCATGAGGATTGCACCGTCGGCATCGGCCAGCGCCTGTTCGACGAGATGAAACCGGAATGGCTCAGGATCGGCGGGTACTGGTATCCCCGCGGTGGTATCCCGATCGATGTTTTCTGGCAGTCCGGCACGCCGCCGGAAGGTGTCTGGGTGCCCGATCAGGGCGTTCCGGGCTATCGCGGCCGCGGCTGAACGCCAGATTTACAAGACGACTTGATAGTCGTATTGTGCTGCGTTGCAGCATGATGAAACCTTATTGAAAACAGTGAGTTTGGAAGGGTGAGCGTGGGGGCAACACGCAATTGAGTTTGCGATAGCGAAAGGAAAGATCGGCGCATGAAAGCCCCGAATATCCAGCACATCGCGCTGATCGGCAACTTCCTCCCGCGCAAGTGCGGACTCGCGACCTACACCACCGATACCTATGCCGCGCTCCGGCAGCGCTTCCCGGACCTCAAGGTCGACGTCTATGCGATGGACGATCATCCGGGCCGATATGATTATCCCGATGCCGTGACCGCCTCGATCCCCGAGCAGGACCGTGCCGCCTATCTCGGCGCGGCCCGGGTGATCGAGGCCTCGGGCGCCCAGGCGCTCTGGGTCCAGCATGAATATGGCATCTATGGCGGCCCCGCCGGCGAATATCTGATCGCGCTGCTCGATCGCCTGTCGATCCCGGTGATCGCCACGCTGCACACCGTGCTCGAAAACCCCAATGCCGATCAGCGCCGGGTGATGGATGCGCTGCTGCGCCGCGCCTCGCAGGTGATCGTGATGGCCGAGAAGGGCCGCGAGATCCTCAAGCGCGTCCACGGCGTTGACGATCGCAAGGTCGCGATGATCCCGCACGGCGTGCCCGATCGCCCGTTCGCCGATCCGCAGGCGTTCAAGCCGCGCTTCGGCTGGCAGGGCCGCGAAGTGATCCTCACCTTCGGCCTGCTCGCGCCGAGCAAGGGCATCGAGACGATGATCGGCGCCATGCCGGCGATCGCCCGGGCGCGGCCCGATTCGCTCTATGTGATCCTCGGCGCCACCCATCCCAATCTCGTCGCGCATGAAGGCGAAGCCTATCGCGACCGGTTGAAGGCGCTCACCGCCGAGCTGGGCGTGGCCGACCATGTCGCCTTTGTCGACGGGTTCGTCGAGCAGGACGAACTGCTCGATTATCTCCAGGCGGCGGACGTCTATGCGACGCCCTATCCCAATCCCGCGCAGATCACCTCGGGCACGCTTTCCTATGCGGTCGCGGTCGGCAAGCCGGTGGTCTCCACTCCCTATATCCACGCCACCGAAATCCTTGCCGACGATCACGGCGTGCTGGTCGGCTTCGGCGACAGCGATGCCTTCGCCCGCGAGATCAGCCGCCTGCTCGCCGACAAGCCGGCGCGCATGGCGCTGGCCGAGCGCGCCTATGCCCGCGGCCGCACGATGCTGTGGCCGCGCCTTGCCGAAACCGCGATGGATGCGCTGGTCCGGATCGTTGCCGCGCGCCCGCGCCGGGTCGGCCGGGCGAAGCAGGAGCTGCGTCCGCTCAAGCCCGATATCGCCGCGGTGGAGCGGATGAGCGACGCCACCGGCATGCTCCAGCATTCGATCTATTCGGTGCCCGATCGCCGTCATGGCTATTGCATCGACGATAATGCCCGCGCGCTGATCCTGATGTCGAAGATCGACGATATCGACGAGACGCTGCGCGACAAATGGACCAGCGTCTATGCCGCCTTCGTCCAATATGCCTGGAACGAGGATCTCCGGCGCTTCCGCAACTTCATGAACTTCGATCGCACCTGGTGCGAGGATGTCGGCTCCGAGGATTCGAACGGCCGCGCGCTCTGGTCGCTTGGCGTCACCGCGCGCGATGCCAGGGCGCAGAAGCATCGCGACTGGGCCTCGGCGCTGTTCGATACCACGGCCGGCATCGCCCTCGAGCTGGGCAGCCCGCGCGCCCGCGCCTTTGCGATGCTGGGGGCCGCCGCGATGCTCGATGCGCATCCGGGCCACGCCCGCAGCCGCGAAATCCTCACTCGCTTCGGCGCGGAGCTGATCGAGCTGCTCGACGGCAATCGTCGTCCGGAATGGAGCTGGTTCGAGATCGTCCTGGCCTATGACAATGCCCGCCTGCCCGAGGCGCTGCTGCGCGCCGGCGTGGCGCTGGGGCGCAGCGAGTTCACCAGCGTCGGGCTGGAGACGCTCGAATGGATCGTCGCCCAGCAGACCTCGCCCGAGGGACGCTTCCGCGCCGTCGGCACCGAGAGTTTCGGCCGCGCCTATGCCGCGCCGATGCAGTTCGACCAGCAGCCGCTCGAGGCGCAGGCGACGGTTGAGGCCTGTGTCGCCGCGCATGAGGCTACCGGCGAGAATCGCTGGGTCGAGGAAGCGGTGCGCGCCTATCGCTGGTATCTCGGCGCCAATGATCTGGAGTTGCCGCTCGCCAGCGCCCAGGATGGCGGCTGTTTCGACGGGCTGATGCCGCACGGCTTGAACCGGAATCAGGGCGCCGAGTCGATTCTGGCACTCCAGCTGGCGAATTGCGCGATTTCGGCTCTTTCAAAAGCGACCGAAAACATGGCAACACCGTTGCGAGCCGCCGTCGCGTAACGATTTCGCGCCGGTGCGGGGACAATGGCTGGGAGCCGGATGCTCGATATTTTCAATCATGCGCTGCGCCTGAAGGCCGATCCTTCGCGTGTTGTGGTCCGCCCTTTCCATATCGCCTGGACCTCCAACGGGTCGGGCCCGAGCCGCAGCGAGCGGCTGGTGACCGAAGTGCTGGCGATGTCGCCGGGCGAGGCGCGCAGCCAGCTCGAGATCGTGCTCAAGGATTTCGAGGCGCGCCACTGGCAGACGCGCCGCGTGTTCATGACGCGCTATGACGAGATCGAGGGGATGCTCGGGCTCGACGGCAGCCAGATCGGCGACGAGAAGCGCCAGCTGATCGGCGCCTATTTCTGCCATGAATACAGCTATGCCGCCGCCGCGCTGATGAACCCCAGCGCGGTGCCGCATTATGACCAGACCGGCATGCCGCCGGGCAGCCTGCGCATCCTGATGAGCCTGCGCGCGGTTGGGGAAGGGCATATCTCCTCGGTCGCCTTCCGCGAAGGCATCATTACCGACGGCAACGACCTGGCCCTGGCGCCCGAGCCGCCCTTTGCCACCGCGGCGGACGCGCGCGAGGAGGACGAGGCGCATATCCCCGAGGGACCGGTCACCGTCTATCGCCACCGCGATTCGACCCTGTCGGGCACGGTGATCTTCCCGATCACCAAGGCGCAGTCGAACGGGCTCGAGGATCTGCGCATCACCCATTTCCGCCATGACGACGGCGAGGAAGAATGGATCGGCACTTATACCGCCTATAACGGTTCGGTGATCCAGTCCGAGCTGCTGCGCACGCGCGACTGGCGGACCTTCGATCTCGTACCGATGTCGGGCAGCGCCTCGCGGAACAAGGGCATGGCGCTGTTCCCGCGCACGGTGAACGGCCGCTACATGATGCTCGGGCGTCAGGACGGCGAGAACATCTTCCTCCATGCCTCGGACGACATCACCAGCTGGGAAGGCGGCGAGCTGCTGATCAAGCCGAAATTCCCCTGGGAGCTGGTCCAGATGGGCAATTGCGGGCCGCCCATCGAGCTCGACGAGGGCTGGCTGATCCTCACCCACGGCGTCGGCGCGATGCGCAAATACTCGATCGGCGCGGCTTTGCTCGACAAGAACGACCCGTCCAAGGTGCTGGCGCGCTCGGCCGAGCCGTTGCTGGCGGCGGCGGACCAGGACCGCGAGGGCTATGTGCCCAACGTCGTCTACACCTGCGGCGCGATCAAGCACGGCGACAAGCTGTTCATCCCGTACGGCGTGGCGGACAGCTCGGTCGCCTTCGCCTTCGTGCCGATCACCTCGATGCTCGCCCAGATGGCCTGAGGCCGGAGCGGAGCACCTCTAAGTTCCCCGGCAAAGGCCGGGGCCCAATTGCAATGTCGTTCGTGAGGTTCCGGCGCCGTCGATAATGCGCCGAGACTGGGCCGCGGCCTTCGCCGGGGAACGGTTAAGCCCACTCCTGGCCAGTGCTTTTCTGTGCTTCTGCGATTGGGCACCCGGCCCGGGATAGGGGCCGGGCCGGGTGCGCTCATGCCTCAGCGATAGGTGGCGATATCGTCCGCCGGGGTCTCCGGCCCCGAGCCCGTCGGCGTCTTGCTGACCAGCTTGCGCGTCATCGTGTACGACACCGCGATCAGTCCGAAGAACAGCAGCGGCGCGATCCACAGCGCGACGCTCTCGAAGCTCTCGGGCATGATCGCCAGCGGTGCGTCGTTGGGCGGGATCGGCGAGTTGCGGTTGGCCCAGGCGAGGATGCCGGCAAAGGCGACGCCGAACAGCGATTCGCCCACGATCAGCCCGGTCGCGGCCAGCACGCCCATCCGCTCGGCGAACTCCGGGTTAGCCTGGCGCTTGGCCCAGCGGTCGTAGAAATGGCCGATCAGCGCGCCGACCGGGATCAGCAGGGTCAGGCCCATCGGCAGATAGATGCCCATGCCGACGGCGAGCGGCGGCAGGCGCATCTTGCCGGTCTTGCCCAGCACTTCGTCGATGATGATGACACCGACGCCGATCAGCGCGCCGAGCCCGATCAGGTTCCAGTCGATGTCGCCGCCGAGCACACCCTTGGCGATCGACGAGATCAACGCGGCCTGCGGCGCCGACAGCGCATTGGGGCCGGCGCCGGGCATGCCGACAAAGCCGAGCGTGTTCTTGAGCAGGTCGAGCACCAGCGGAATGGCGAGCGAGCCGAACACCACGCCCAGGATCAGCGCGAGCTGCTGCTTCCACGGCGTCGCGCCGACCAGCTGGCCGGTCTTGAGGTCCTGGAGATTGTCGTTCGAGATGGTCGCGATCGAGAAGATGATCGCGGTGGTGAACAGCGCATAGGCGATCAGCGCGTTGGTGCGCGACGGATCGGCCTCATGCCCGAACACCGCCACCAGCAGCAGCGAGGCGCCGAGCACGGCAAGGATGCCGACGCCCGAGACCGGCGAGTTCGACGCACCAATCAGGCCGGCCATGTAGCCGCAGATCGCCGCGATCAGCACGCCGACGATCAGGACATAGGCAAGCGATCCGCCGATCACCGCAAAGGCATGATCGTGCACCGGCCCGCCGGCCGAGAAGGTCCACAGCAGCCAGGCGATCGGGACAAGCGTGGCGAGGGTGATGAGGGCGACCACGCCGATCGGCATGTCGCGCTCGGTGATGTCGAGCGCCTGGCCGTCCTGGCGCGCGCGCGAGGCGGCAAGGGCGGAGCGCAGGCCTGCGATGATCGGCCCGATGATCTTGAGCAGCGACCAGATCGCCGCGACGCCGATCGTGCCGGCGCCGATAAAGCGCACCTGGCCGCGGAAGGTCGAGCCGACCAGCGCGTCGATCCCGCCGCTGATGTCGCCGCCATGGGCGAAATAGGGCACCAGCACCGTCCAGGAGATCAGCATGCCGAAGAACATCGCCGCGCCGACCGAGATGCCGACGAGATGGCCGACGCCGATCAGCAGCATCGACCAGCTGGTCGACCAGCCGGTGGCGGTGCCGCCGACCGCGAAATTCTTGCCCGCTTCCTCGGCGACCAGCTTCATCTTGCCGAGCAGCGCGAACACGCCCGAGAAGATCGTGCCGACGATCAGCGTGCGCAGGCCCGCCGCATTCTCCTTGTCGCCCGCGCCCGATCCCGAGCCGACCTTGAGCACTTCGGCGGCGGCGACGCCTTCCGGATAGGGCAGGTCGGTGCCGGTGACGAGCGCGCGGCGCAGCGGCACCGAGAACATCACGCCGAGCACACCGCCGGTGATGCACACCGCGACGGTCGTCCAATAGGGGAAGCCCGACCACCAGCCGACCATGATCAGGCCTGGCAGCACGAACACGATCGCGGCGAGGGTACCCGCGGCGGATGCGATCGTCTGGACGATGTTGTTCTCGAGGATCGTGCCGCTCTTGAACGCCTTGAGGATCGCCATCGAGACGACCGCGGCCGGGATCGAGGTAGCGAAGGTCAGGCCGACCTTGAGGCCGGCATAGACGTTCGCCGCGGTGAACAGGATGGTGATCAGCGCGCCGAGGATGATGCCGCGGAGCGTGAGCTCGGCCATCGGCCGAGCGGAAGTGGATGGTTCGGTCATCGCGGGAAACTGGCACCGCAGGCCCGGCGAGGACAGCATTTTTTGCGGCGGGTTGATTTGAATAACCACATGGTTATGGATTGGCGCATGGAGCCGATAGCCCACTCCGCCGCTGACGCGCTGTTCCGCGCGCTGGGCGACCCCACCCGGCGGACGCTGTTCGAGCGGCTGGCGCGATCCGAGCTGACGGTGCGTGCGCTGACCGAGGGAGCGGGAATCTCCCAGCCGGCGGTGTCCAAGCATCTCGCGGTGCTGAAGGGCGCGGGGCTGGTGCTCGACCGGCCCCAGGGGCGCGAGACGCACTACCGCGCCAATCCCCGCGGCCTCGCGCCGCTGCTCGACTGGATGCGCCTGCACGAGGCGCTGTGGGCCGACAGCTTCGATCGGCTCGAGGACCTGCTCAGGAGAATGGATCAATGATCGAGACGCGCACCCTGGTGATGGAGCGCGACTTTGCGCATCCGCCGGAGAAGCTGTGGCGCGCGATCACCCAGCCGCATCTGATCGCCGAATGGCTGCTGCCCAACGACTTCGCTGCCGAGCAGGGCCACCGCTTCACGCTGCAGAGCCCAGGTGCGCCGGGCTGGAGCGGGCGGATCGACTGCGCGGTGCGCGAGATCGAACCGGGGCGCCAGCTCTCGTATAGCTGGGATACCGGCGGCGGAGAGGAAGCGATGCCGCGCTTCGAATCGGTGGTGACGCTGACGCTCGAGCCGGTAGCGGGCGGCACGCGCCTGCGGATGGAGCAGAGCGGCTTCACCAACGCCAGCAACTATGGCGGCGCGCGCTTCGGCTGGGGCAAGTTCCTCGACCGGCTGGAGAGGGTTGCCGCCGCGCTCGCTTGAACGATCGGGCGTTGCGACGCTACGCTGGCGGAATGAACACGGGAACCGAGACGGCGCAGCGCGCCGCACGCCTGGCGCTGGTGGGCGCATTGCTGCTCCTTGGCCTCTGGGTCGCGCATGGCTTCATCGCGGCTTTGCTCTGGGCGGTGGTGCTGACGATCGCGGTCGATCCGCTGCATCTCAAGCTGCGCGCGATGCTGCACGGCTCGCACCGCATCGTCATCCCGCTGATCATCACCCTGCTCGCGGCGCTGGTGGTGCTGATCCCGCTCGGCTTCGGCATCGGCCAGGCGCTGCGCGAGGCGCATGACATCACCCGGCTGATCGCCGAGGCGCAGGCGCAGGGCGTGCCGGTGCCCGACTGGGTCGCCCGCCTGCCGGTCGGCAGCCAGGCGGTGCGCGACTGGTGGCTGACCCATCTCGCCCGGCCCGAGGATGCTGCCGAGCAGCTGCGCCTGCTGAGCGGCAGCGAGTGGCTGACCCACTCCCGGGCGATCGGCGCCAATGTCGCGCACCGCGCGGTGGTGTTCGGCTTCACCCTGCTCACGCTGTTCTTCGTGCTGCGCGACCGCGACGCGCTGATCGCGCAGGGACGCATCGCCGTGTCGCGGCTGTTCGGTCCGGCCGGCGAGCGGGTAGGGACGCAGGCGATCCGGTCGGTGCGCGGCACGATCGACGGGCTGGTGCTGGTCGGCCTCGGCGTCGGCGCGCTGATGGCGATCGTCTACCTGGTCGCCGGCGTGCCGCACCCGCTGCTGCTCGGCGGTGCCACCGCCATCGCCGCGATGATCCCGTTCGGCGCGCCCTTGCTGTTCGTGCTCGCCGCGATACTGCTGCTGCTCCAGGGATCGGTGGTCGGCGCGATCCTCGTGGTCGCGATCGGGCTCGTCATCATCTTCATCGCCGACCATTTCCTCCGCCCGGCGATGATCGGCGGGGCGACCCAGCTGCCCTTCCTCTGGGTGCTGATCGGCATCCTCGGCGGCGTCGAGACGCTCGGCCTGCTCGGCCTGTTCATCGGCCCGGCGGTGATGGCGGTGCTGGTGATGCTGTGGCGGGAGTTCCTGGCGCCGGCGGCAGCGAATCTATCCGAAACCTGACTGCTCCCCGGCGAAAGCAAAGGGGAGCGCGGCGCCTACCGTCCCTTGAACAATCCCCCCAGCACTCCGCGGACCAGCCCGCCGAGGATGCTCGCCCCCGCGCCGCTTTTCTTGCCGAACACCGCCTTGGACACTTCGTTCGCCACCGCGCGGCCCGCCGCCGAGGAGGCCGAGCGCGTCGCCGAGGTGATCGCCCGGTTCCATGGATTGTTCGCCGCCTCGCGCTCCGCCGCCTTCTGGGCCTGGGCGTCGAGCCGGGCCTGGCGATCGGCGTCACGCTGCTGGGCGAGCCGCTGGCGCTCGGCTTCCTTGGCGAGCCGCGCATCTTCCTTGGCCTTGGCCGCCGCGGCCTTCTCGGCTTCGTCCTGCGCCTTGGCCTCGGCCGCGGCGGCGGACGCCTCGGCCGACTTGGCGGCAAGCAGCTCCTCCGCCGATTCGCGATCGACCAAAGTGTCGTACTTCGTCCCGATCGCATCGGTCTGCACCAGCACGCCCCGCTCCACCGGGGTGACCGGCCCGACGCGCGATGCCGGCGGCCGGATCAGCGTGCGCTGCACCGGGCTCGGCGAGCCATCGTCCTGCAGCACCGAGACCAGGGCCTCGCCGACCTTCAGCTCGGTGATCGCCTTTTCGACATCGACATCGGGATTGGCGCGGAAGGTGGTCGCCGCCGCCTTCACTGCCTGCTGGTCGCGCGGAGTGAAGGCGCGCAGCGCATGCTGTACCCGGTTGCCGAGCTGGCCGGCGATCGTGTCGGGCACGTCGATCGGGTTCTGGGTGATGAAATAGACGCCGACGCCCTTGGAGCGGATCAGCCGGACGACCTGCTCGATCTTGTCGAGCAGCGCCTTGGGCGCGTCGTCGAACAGCAGATGCGCCTCGTCGAAGAAGAAGGCGAGCTTGGGCTTGTCCGGATCGCCGACTTCCGGAAGCGATTCGAACAGCGCGGAGAGCAGCCAGAGCAGGAAGGTGGCGTAGAGCTTGGGGCTCGCCATCAGCTTGTCGGCGGCCAGGATGTTGACCACGCCGCGGCCCTTGTCGTCGAGCCCGAGGAAATCCTCCATCGACAGCGCCGGCTCGCCGAAGAAGTTCGCGCCGCCCTGGCTGCGCAGCTGGAGCAGCGCGCGCTGGATCGCGCCGACCGACTGCTTGGAGACATTGCCATAGGTCGCGGTCAGCTCGTCCGCGCGCTCGGCGCAGTGGGCGAGCATCGACTGCAGGTCGTCCAGGTCGAGCAGCAGCAGCCCGTCCTTGTCCGCGACGGTGAAGGCGATGGTGAGCACGCCTTCCTGCACTTCGTTGAGGTCCATCAGCCGCGAAAGCAGCAACGGCCCCATCTCGGAGATGGTGGTGCGGATCGGATGGCCCTGCTCGCCATAGAGATCCCAGAACTGCACCGGGGTGTCGGCATAGGCCCAGTCGGCCAGGCCGATCTCGGCGGCGCGCGCCTTGAAGATCTCGTGCGTCTTGGCGGTGGGGGAGCCGGCCATGGCCAGGCCGGAAAGGTCGCCCTTCACATCGGCGACGAAGCAGGGAACGCCGGCGTTCGACAGGCCCTCGATTATCCCCTGGATGGTCACCGTCTTGCCGGTGCCGGTGGCGCCGGCGATCAGCCCGTGGCGGTTGGCGCGCTTGAGCACCAGGCTCTGGGGATTTGCGCCGCCGGCACCTGCGCCAATGAAGATGCCCGTCTCTCCCGCCATGTCCGATCTCCTTGGTTGGGAGATTGGAATAGAGGAGAAACGGGCATTCGTCAGCCCGATTGGGCGTGGTTTTAGTTGATGCCGACCGAGACGAAGCGGCCGAGTGCGCGGCGCTGGACCCAGAGCAGGACGTTGGTCTTGCCCGCGGCCTTGGCGGCGGCAACCTGCTTGGCGACGTCCCCTGCATTGGCCACGGCCACGCGGTTCACCGTGGTGATCACGTCGCCGCGCTGCAGGCCCTTGCCGGCTGCGTCGCTGGCCTGGTTCACCTGGACCACGACCACGCCGGTCGTGCTCGGATTGACGCCGACGCTCTGCGCGATCTGCGGGGTAAGCGGCGTGACCTGCACGCCGAGCGAGGCGGCCGCCATCGTGTCCGAATCGGCGCCCGGCGCCTGCGAGTTCTCGTCGTTCGGATCGAACTGGGCGAGCTGCTCCTCGGGCGGGCGGGTGCCGACGGTGATGGTCAGCTTCATCGGCTTGCCGTCGCGGTAGAGCTCGAGCGGGATGCTGGTGCCCGGCTTCACGTTCGCCACGAGATAGGACAAAGTCTGGTCCGGGGTGACGTCCTTGCCGTCGACCTTGACGATAACGTCGCCCTGCTTGAGCCCTGCCTTGTCCGCCGGCTGGCCCGGCTCGGTGCGCGCGACCACGGTGCCGCGGCCCTTGGGCACGCCCAGGCCGTCGGCGATGTCGTCGGTCAGGTCCTGCATCTGGATGCCGAGATAGCCGCGGGCGATCTTCTGGCCCTTCATCAGCGTGTCGATCACCGGCTTGGCTTCTTCCGCGGGGATCGCGAAGCCGATGCCGACATTGCCGCCGGTCGGCGACAGGATCTGCGAGTTGATGCCGATCACATTGCCGTTCAGGTCGAACATCGGGCCGCCCGAATTGCCGCGATTGATCGAGGCATCGGTCTGGATGAAGCGGTCATAGGCGCCGCCCGACCCGGTGACGCGGTGCAGTGCCGAGACGATGCCGGCAGTCACCGAGCCGCCCAGGCCGAAGGGATTGCCGATTGCGACGACCCAGTCGCCGACGCGGGCGCTGGCCGAATCGCCGAACTTCACGAAGGGCAGGTTGGCGCCCTCGATCTTGAGCACGGCGAGGTCGGACTGGACGTCGCTGCCGATCACCTTGGCCTTGAACTCGCGCTTGTCGGGCAGGGTGACGGTGATCGATTCGACCGTGGCGCCCTGCGCGCCGGCCGCGATCACATGGTTGTTGGTGACGACATAGCCGTCGGCCGAGATGATGAAGCCCGAGCCGAGCGACTGGGCCTGGCGGGTCACCGGCTGGTTGCCGCCGCCAAATGCCTCGAACGGCGTGCCGGCGAGCGGATTGGCGTTGGTGGTGACGCGCTGGGTAGTCGAGATGTTGACGACCGCCGGCTGCAGCTTGGCGACCATGTCGGCGAAGCTCATCGGCGCGCCGGCGCGGGGCGCGGACGCCTGGATGGCGCCCGGCTCGTTCTGCGCGGTCTGGGCGCCCGCGGGCTGGTTGAGCGTCATCGTGGCGGCGGCGCCGCTCAGCAGGATGGCGGTGGTCAGGGCGTAGGCATAACGCACGTGAGTGAGTCCTCTCAGACGAAGGAAAAGCGTTCGAAACGGATTTTTGCGCCGAAATGCTGAACGGCGATTGAATATGAACGGATAGACAGCGTCATCGTTGCTGCATGAATTCCTTCAGATAGCTGTTCTGCGGGCTCAGGATGATCGACGTTTCGCCCTTTGCCGGATCGTTGTTCAGGAACGTCGTCCGGTAGGACCGCATCGCGCGCCAGAAATTGTAGAAGTCCGCATCCTTGTTGAATGCCTGGGCATAGATCTGCGCCGCCTGGGCATCGGCATTGGCGCGGATGATCTGCGCATCCTTCATGCCCTGGGCCTCGATCGTCTTGGCTTCCTGGTTGCGCGCGGTGCGCATCCGCTCGAGCGCGCTGTCGAGCGGCGAGCCCGAGGGCAGCTCGGTCTGCTTGATCCGCACGTCGACGATCGACACGCCATATTGCGCGGCGAGCTGCTGCAGCGAGTTCTGGATATTGTCCATCACCTGGCCGCGCTCGGGGCTGAGCAGGATCGCCGAGGGGCGCTTGCCGAGCTCGTTGCGCAGTGCCGAGCGGAACAGCGGCTGGAGCTGGTCGCGCGCGCGGTCCTCGGTGCCGATGGTGACGACCATCTTGAGCGGATCGGTCACGCGGAAGCGCGCATAGGCATCGATCTGCAGGCGGAGCTGGTCGGTCGAGAGCACCGGCTCGTTGGGCAGGTCGACCGAGAGCACCCGCTTGTCGACCCAGACGATCCGGTCGAAGAACGGGATGCGCAGGATCGGGCCGGCATTGGTGCGGCCGAACTGCTCGCCCGCGCGCCACTGATTGACCGTGCGATAGGGCTTTTCGAGTCGCAGGATCACCGCCTGCTTGGTCTCGGGCACGATCGCGACGGTGCTCATCACGACGATGAGCAGGAGGATCGCGGAAACCGCGATGCCGATGGGGCTACGCAGCCAGCTCACTTCTGCTCTCCTTGCTGGGCCTTGCCCGCATCGGGGCGGATCCCCGGCAATGGCAGATAGGGGGTGACGCCGGGCGCCTCGACGATCGTCTTGTTGGTGCGCGCGAGCACCTGCTCCATCGTCTCGTAATAGAGGCGGCGGCGGGTGACTTCGGGAGCGGTCTTGTATTGCTCGTAGATCTTGTCGAACTCGGCGGCCTCGCCCTGCGCCACGGCGATCACCTGCTGGGCATAGCCATTGGCATTGTTGCGGGCGCCCTGTGCGCCCTGCTGCGCGGCCTGCACCGCCTTGAAGGCGTCGTCGACCTGCTCGGGCGCGGCGGCCTTGGTCAGCGCGACGCTCTGGATGCGGATGCCCGAATGATATTCGTCGAGGATCTTCTGCATCGCGGCCTGGACATCGGTCGAGATGCGGCCCTGGCCCTCGCCGATCGCCTCGTTGAGCGTCGTGGTCGCGATCACCGCGCGCATTGCGCTTTCGGCGGTGTCCTTCACCGTCTCGGTCGGGTCCTTGATCTGGAAGGAATAGTCGGCGGCGTCGGAGATGTACCAGTTCACCGAATAGGCGAGATCGACGATGTTCTGGTCGCCGGTCAGCATCAGGTTGGCGCCGCTCTCGGGGAATTTCAGCGTCCGCACGCTGCCGACATCGACGGTCTCGACGATCTGGAAGGGTGCGGGCAGGGTGAACTGCAGGCCCGAGCCGAGCGTGCCGCTATAGCGGCCGAGCGTGGTGACCACGCCGCGCTCGCGCGGGCCGATCGCGTGGAAGCTGGTAAAGGCCATCCAGGCCAGCAACAGGCCGCCGACGACGAGCAGCCAGAGCTTGGCGCCGCCCGGGGGCACCGGCAGGCCGCCGCCGCCCATGCGGCGCAGCAGGTCCTCGAACGGGCCGTTGCCGCCGCCATTTCCGCCGCCACCGCCGCCGGAGCGGGGACGCCGCCCCTCGGGCGGGAAGGACCAGGGATTGCGGGGACCCGAGCCGCCCGATCCGCCGGAGCCACCTTTGCCATCGCCCGAGCCGCCGCCGCCATTTCCGCCGCCGCTGCCAGAGCCCCAGGGGCTCTTCGGAGCCTCGTTCTGCAAGTTGCCGGCCTTGTTGAGCCAGCCAAAGAGGTTTGCCATTCGACCTTTATAAGCAGGCGCGCGCGGATTTACAGTGGCGCGCGGCGATTGTGCGCCTATCTGCCACGCGATGACCGATACCGAAGCCCTGAACGCCGCGCTCGCCCCGATCACCGCCGGCCGCGCCACCGGCCGCCTCGAAGGCGGCCGCGCCAGCATCGTCCTCGACGTGACCGGCCTGGCCGAGGCCAGCCGCGAGGAGCTGGAAGCCGATATCCGCCGCACCGCCGGCGCGCTCCCCGGGGTGGAGGAAGTGCGCGTTCTGATGACCAGCGAGCGGCGCACCCGGCGCCTGATCGCGGTGGCGAGCGGCAAGGGCGGGGTGGGCAAGTCCACCGTGGCCGCCAACCTGGCGATCGCGCTGCAGCGCCGCGGGCGCAGGGTCGGGCTGGTCGATGCCGATATCTATGGCCCCTCGCAGCCGCGCCTGCTCGGCGTCGAAGGGGTGAAGCCGCAGGCGCGTGATAAAGTGTTGCTGCCGGTCCAGACCCGGTTCGGCGTGCCGATGCTGTCGATGGGCGGGCTGGTTGCCGAGGGGCAGGCGATCGCCTGGCGCGGCCCGATGGCGGGTGGTGCGCTCGGCCAGATGGTCGATGCCGATTGGGGCGAGACCGATCTGCTCGTGCTCGATCTGCCGCCGGGGACGGGCGATGTGCAGCTGACGATGATCCAGAAGCACAAGCCGGCCGGCGCGGTGATCGTCTCGACCCCGCAGGATCTCGCGCTGATCGACGCGACGCGGGCGATCGACCTGTTCAACAAGGCCGGGGTGCCGATTATCGGCCTGATCGAGAACATGTCGGGCTATGTCTGCCCGCACTGCGAGGGCGTTTCGAATCCCTTCGGCACCGGCGGCGCCCAGGATATTTCGGCAAAATTGGGCATCCCCTTCCTCGGCCGGATACCGCTGGAAATGGCGATCCGCACGGCATCCGACGCGGGCGAGCCGCCGGCTGCCGGGAACGGTACGCAGGCCGAATTGTTTGCAGGACTGGCCGGGCAGGTGGACGACTGGCTGAAAGGATGAAGCAATGCCGTTGACGCGGGACGAGGACATCAAGGCGCTGCTCGAAAGCGTGCGCACCATCGCGATGGTCGGCGCGTCCGACCGGCCCGATCGTCCCAGCTACGGCGTGATGGCCTTCCTCCAGCGGCATGGCTACCGGGTGATCCCGGTCAACCCGCAGATCACCGGCGAGCATGTGCACGGCGAGTTCGTGTTCCGCGACCTGTCGCAGATCGAGCCGGTCGACCTGGTCGATATCTTCCGCCGTCCCCAGGCCGCCGGCGAGGCGGTGGACGAAGCGATCGCCGCGGGCGCCAAGGCGGTGTGGATGCAGCTCGGCGTGATCAACGAGGAAGCGGCGGCCCGCGCCGAGGCGGCCGGGCTCAAGGTTGTGATGGACCGCTGCCCCGCGATCGAGATCCCGCGGCTCGGCGTCGCGCCGATCGAGCAGGACTAGGTCTTGCGGTAGTCGGGCACGGATCCTGTCTCGCGCCAATAGCGCTCCAGCCCGATTTCCTCGACCAGCTTGCCGAAGCGCGGGTCGCTGCGCATCGCCGCGGTGGAGGGCATGAACAGCAGCCGCGTGCGGCGGTTGGCCCGCCGGGTCCAGACGCGCTGCTCGGGCTGGAAGCGCAGCTCTCCGACCTCGAAGCCCCGGCCGAAATAATAGCCCTCGGCCACTTCGAACGCGGTATCGACCCGGCCCAGCGCGGCGGCGAACTGCATCGTGTTTTCGGCAAAGCCCGCACCCTTGTGCGCCGCCGCCAGGTTGCTCGCCATCGCCCGGTCGATGTCGGCGCGCGCGCGGGTGATCATCGCCTGGGCGACGTCCTCGATCATCGCGAAATTGTCGGCCGGGATACCGGTGGGCCGCTGGTCGGTCCGGCGCGACATCGCCAGCGCATCGGCGGCGCGGCCGGTATAGAGCAGCAGGTAGAAGCGCGTGAACCACACCGCGAAATGGGTGGGGAACAGCGCCATCGCTTCCTCCATCGCCTTGTCCGCCTCGTCGAGCCGATCGGCGGCCCAAAGCGCCACGGCACGGGTATAGGCGCGCGAAGGATCGGGGAGCCCTTTTCCCCAGAACTGGACGAATGTGTCGGCCGCCTCGCGGCAGCGCCCGACCGAGAGCAGCACGCCGCTGAGCATGCCCCAGGCGAATTCGATGTCGGGGCGAGTGGTGAGGATCGAGCGACAAAGCCGCTCGTCCCGTAGCCAGCTGTCGGTTGCGGCATCGAGCATCGCCCGTGAAAGGCGCGCATAGGGATTGGCCGGATTGAGCTGCAGCGCGCGGGCGGCGGCCTGCTCGGCACGCATGCGCATCGCCGCTTCGTTCCGGGGGCTGCCGCCGCCCGCACCGATCGCATAGGCGATCGCGAGTGCTCCCCAGGCATCGGGCTGGTCGGGGTGCAGCTCGGTCAGACGCCGGAACAGGCCGGTTGCCTGGCTGAGCCCTTCCGGCGTGCCCTGGCGTATCGAGGCCATCGCCTGATCGAGCAGCGGCTTCACATCATCTGGCACAGTCTTGTGGGGCTGCGACCAGCGATACCAGCCGATCGCGCCAGTCGTGGTGAGCACTGCAAGTCCGGCTCCTGCGAGCATCGCGCGGCGATCGAGGCGGAGGCGATGGGCCTCGGCGCGGGCCTGGGCGAGCGGGCTGTCGGGCGCCGGTGCGGGCGCGGGCGTGCCGCCCTCGCCCTCGCGCAGCAGCCGGTAGCCGACCTTGGTGATCGTCTCGATCCGGAAGCCGCCTTGGCCGATCCCCTCGGCGGCGCGGCGCAGGCGCGAGACGACGCGATTGATCGCGTCCTCGCCCACCACCCGGCCTTCCCAGCAGCTGCGGGTCAGGTCGTCGCGGCTGACGATCGCCCCGTTCGCCCGGGCGAGCGCGACCAACACCTGCATCACCCGCGGTTCGAGCACTTCCTCGCTGCCATCCTCCCGCGCAAGCTGGCGCAGGGCGGGACGCACCTCGATCGGCCCGAGGCGGAATACCGGTTCATGCGCAAGGTCGATGCGGCTCTCCACCTTTCCCCCATCCCCGCAACAAGTGTAGAAATCCACCCTATCGGCGAATCATCGGCATTTCATCAGCTCTTCATCGGCTCCTCATCCTCTCGCCCGGTGGGTTTTCCGGCGATCAGGAGGCATCCGGCAACGACGCCGGCATTCCACGGAAAGGAGCCATCCCATGTGCAAGTTCATCGCCGCCCTCGCCGCCGCCACGCTGTTCGCTACGCCGGCCCTGGCCGGGGACCGCAGCGTCGCCATCCGCCATGCCGATCTCGATCTGAAGAGCGAGGCGGGCCGCACCGAGCTCAACCGCCGCCTCGCCGTCGCAACCGAGCAGGTCTGCGGTTCCTATGCGAGTGCCGGTGCCGATGAAGCGGTGGCGATCAAGCGCTGCCGTGACGGCGTGCAGCGTGACGTTGCCCGCCAGCTCACTGCGCGCTGGGGCGCCACCCAGGTCGCCCGTCGATGACCTCCCTCACGGCCGGGCGCGACGCGCATTGCGTGCCCGGTCGCTTTGTCAGCGGAGCCAGGAAAGCGCATCGATCAACCGCGTCACATCGCGGCCGTCCTGGTACAGGCCCAGGCCGATGCGCAACACGTCGCCCCGCACGTCGGTGATGACATCCTCCGCTTCCAGTTCGGCCTTCCAGCGCTGGGCATTGGGCGAGCGCAGCGCGAGGAAGCGCGCGGGGCTGCCCGGGTTGAGCAGCTCGGCCTCGATCGGTAGCTCGGCCAGCAGCTGTGCGCGCAAGGTGTCGACATGCGCCGCGATCTTCGCGGTGGTCAGTTCTTCCTGTCGCAGCATGTCGCGCACCCCGACGAAGCGGTAGATGCCCGAAGGATCGAAGGTAGCGCCCAGGAAGCGGCGTGCATCGGGCGCATAGCCGATGCTGCCAGGCGGCAGCGCCAGGTCCTCGAATTCGGCATACCAGCCGGTGATCTCCGGTCGCATGCCGAAACCCGGCGGGGCGTGGAGAAAGGCGCAGCCTTCCCCGGCCATCGCGTATTTGTAGCCGCCGGCGAGGTAGAAGACCTTGTCCGCCACGGCCGACAGGTCGGCCTCCATCGCCATGAAAGCGTGATAGCCGTCGATCACCACCCAGGGGCCGTCCGGCGCCGCCAGCGCGGCAAGCTCGGCGACCCGGTCGAACACATGGCCGGTGCCGAACTGCACTTGGCTGACGAAGATCAGGTCGTGGTCGCCGGCCTTCGCCCGCTCGACGATCGCCTCGAGCGGCACCCGCTCCACGGTCGCGCTGCCGGCTTCTTCCCAGCGCATCGACTGTCGGCGGAAGCTGTGGAACTCGCCGTCGCTGGCAAGGATGCGCAACGGCCCCGGGCGGGCCGAGGCGATGCGCAGCAGCAGCTCGTGGGTGTTCGGCGCGAAGACGATGCTGCTCGGATCAGGCAGCTTGAGCTCGGCGGCGACGTGCTGCTGGGCGGCGGGCCAGATCTCGCCCATCACCCGCTCCCATTTTCGATCGGCAAGACGTACCCCGTCTTCCCAGGCGGCGAGCTGGCCGAGATAGGAGGCATCGGGCCAGAGATGGTGCGAATGCGCCGCGAAGTGCAGCCGCTCGGGCGCCGCAGCCAGGGCGCGCTGGAAGAGGTGCTTGTAGCTCAAAGCTGCGTCCTGAGTGTCCACAGTTCCGGGAAGGCGCGCTTCGACAGCGTCGAGGCGAGATAGGGTACGCCAGGCGTGCCGCCGGTCCCCGGCTTCATCCCGATCACCCGGCTGACGGTGAGGACGTGCTTGTGCCGCCACGTCGCCAGCGCGTCGTCGATATCGACCAGCTTCTCCGCGAGCTGGTACAGTTCCCAATATTTGTCCGTGTCGCGATAGACCTGCGCCCATGCATCCTCGACCGCCTGGCTGGGTTCATAGGGCTGGGCCCAGTCGCGAGCCAGCACCTCGGCGGGCAAGTCGAAGCCGGCGCGGGCGAGCGCGGCATTGGCTTCGTCCCACAGGCTGGGCAGGGCGGAGAATTCGGTGGTGAGCGGCCCCGGCACCCCGCCACCGCGCACGCCGAGCAAGGTCTCTACCGCGCGGAACTGGTCGGACTGGAAGCCGGAGCTGGCGCCGAGCACGTCGCGGAAGCGGGTATAGTCGCTCGGCGTCATCGTGGTCAGCACTTCCCAGGAAAGCGTCATCACCGCCTGGATGCGGCTGACCCGGGCGAGGCTCTTGTACGCCTCCACCGGCTTGTCGGCGCGGACCAGGTCGAGCGCCAGGCGAATCTCGGCGATCGCCTGCTTCAGCCACAGCTCCTTGGTCTGGTGGATGATGATGAACAGCAACTCGTCATGCCGGTCCGACAGCGGGTGCTGGGCGGCGAGCAGCTCGTCGAGCGCGAGATAGCGTCCATAGGTCATGCTTTCGGTCATGATCCGTCCCTACGCCATCTCGCCGCCCGGATGAAAGCGGTAACGCTGGATACTAAATCAGTCGCGCAGCAGCTCGTTGATGCCCGTCTTGCTACGGGTCTGCGCGTCCACCGTCTTGACGATCACCGCGCAGTAGAGCCCCGGCTTGCCGGCCTCGCCCGGGATCGTGCCCGGCACCACCACCGAATAGGGCGGCACGTGGCCGCGATGCACTTCGCCGGTGGCGCGGTCGATGATCTTGGTCGAGGCGCCGAGATAGACGCCCATCGAGAGCACCGCGCCTTCGCCCACGCGCACGCCCTCGGCCACTTCGGCGCGCGCACCGATGAACGCGCCATCGCCGATGATGACCGGATCGGCCTGAAGCGGCTCGAGCACGCCGCCGATGCCGACGCCGCCCGACAAATGGACGTTCCTGCCGATCTGCGCGCAGCTGCCGACGGTCGCCCAGGTGTCGACCATCGTGCCTTCGCCGACATAGGCGCCGATATTGACGAAGCTCGGCATCAGCACCGCGCCCCTGGCGACATGCGCGCCGTGGCGGACAACGCTGCCGGGCACCGCGCGGAAGCCGGCCTGGCGGAAGGCGTCCTCACCCCAGTTGGCGAACTTGGAGGGCACCTTGTCGAACCAGTTGGCGCCGCCCGGGCCCTGGACCACGACATTGTCATTGAGGCGGAAGGACAGCAGCACCGCCTTCTTGAGCCACTGGTTGACCTGCCAGCCGCCCTCGACGGGCTCGGCGACACGGGCTGCGCCGCGATCGAGCAGGTTCAGCGCCTCGGCCACGGCCTCGCGCACGGCGCCCTCAGTGCCGAAGCCGAGGTTGGCGCGGTCTTCCCAGGCGGCGTCGATAATGGTCTGCAGGTCGGTCATTCGGAAGTCTCCAGGATGCTGTGGAGCCAGGCTCCGAGGTCGTTGGTGGTATAGTCGATGAAGCTGCGATCGACGTCCGGCGCCTGTTCGGAGCCATTGTCGATCCACACCGTGGTCATGCCGATCGCCTTGGCCGGCGCGAGGTTGCGCGCCATGTCCTCGACGAACAGGCTGGTATGCGGATCGAGGTCATAGGCCTCGCACAGCCCCTGATAGGCGAGCGGATCGGGCTTGGGGCGATACTGGGTGGCGTGCACGTCGTGGATCGCCTCGAAGGTCTCGCCCATGCCCAGCCGGTCGAGCACCTTCATCGCATAGGGCGCATCGCCATTGGTGAAGACCAGCTTGCGCCCGGGCAGCCGCGCCAGCCCCTCGACCAGCGCCGCGTTCACTTCGAGCACGCTCATGTCGACGTCGTGGACGTCCGCCAGATAATGGTGCGGATCGGTGCCATGCTCGGCCATCAGCCCGGCCAGCGTCGTGCCATGCGCGTGGAAATAGCCCTTCTGCACCTTGTGCGCGGCGACCGGATCGAGGCCGAGCAGGTTCTGGACATATTGCCCGATCCGCGCGTCGATCAGCGCGAACAGGTTCGCGCTCGCCGGGTAGAGCGTGTTGTCCAGATCGAAGATCCAGTTGCGGACGTGCGACAGGGCAGGGGTCATGGCCGCGCGGTTAGGCCCAGCGGGCGCGGCTATCAAGCAAGTGTTTCTTATTCATAGCGTCATCCCGGCGAAAGCCGGGAGCGCGTGCGGTGCCTCCCCCGCCTTCGCCTGAGATCCCGGCTTTCGCCTGGAAGACGCTTGTGGGGCGGGATGACGGATATGATGAGCGCGACGGATGATTGCTTCGTCACGGAAGACCAAAACTTTATGGCAGTCGGCGGATGGGCTCCCCATCTCCCGGCGCATGACAGCCTATTCCCTGCTCGACCTCGTCCCGATCATCCAGGGCGGGACCGCATCGCAAGCCCTTGCCAACGCCGCCGACCTTGCCAGGCATGTCGAAGGCCTCGGTTACACCCGCTACTGGGTAGCCGAGCATCACGGGATGGACGGCATCGCCAGCGCAGCCACCGCGGTGGTGATCGCGCATGTCGGCCAGGCGACCTCGACGATCCGCATCGGTTCTGGCGGGATCATGCTCCCGAATCACTCGCCGCTTCAGGTTGCCGAGCAGTTCGGTACGCTCGATGCGCTCTTCCCGGGTCGCGTCGACCTCGGTCTCGGCCGCGCGCCCGGCTCCGACCAGCGCGTCTCCGCCGCGATCCGCCGCGGGCTCGACAGCGACGGCAACGAGTTCCCCCGCGATGTGGCGGAGTTGCAGAGCTATTTCGCCGATGACGGCCGCACCGGCATCCGCGCGACCCCCGGCGCCGGCGCGAAGGTCGATATCTGGATCCTCGGCTCCAGCCTGTTCGGCGCGCAGCTCGCCGCGATGCTCGGCCTGCCCTATGCCTTCGCCTCGCATTTCGCGCCCGGCCAGCTCGATCAGGCGATCGACGTCTATCGCCGCAATTTCCGCCCGTCCGACGTGCTGGAGAAGCCGCATTTGATGCTCGGCTTCAACGTGTTTGCGGCCGATACCGACGAGGAAGCCGAACTACTCGCCAGCTCGCAGCAACAGGCGTTTGTCGCGATCCGCACCACCGGCAAGGGCATCCAGTTGCCGCCGCCGGTGCCCGGCTATCGCGAGAGCCTGGGTGGGCACGGCAATGCGATGCTCGACCAGGTGCTGTCGGCCAGCGCGATCGGCGGGCCCGGCAGGGTCCGCGAGCAACTCGCCGCCTTTATCGCCCGCACCGGCGCCGACGAACTGATGCTGACCAGCGCGATGTTCGATCACGATGCGCGCAAGAAGAGCCTCACCCTCGCCGCCGAGGCGATGCGCGGCCTCTGAATCAAAACGCGGCGCCGATCCCCCCGGAACGGCGCCGCGCCTCAGCGCCACAGGCGCGAGCGATCAGGCCTGGCGGTCGATCACCCAGCCGGTCGCCGAGCTGCCATTGCTGCTCGTCCCCGCGTTGCTGCCATAGGTGGCGGAACCCGATGCCGCCGCGTCGCGCAGCTTCTGGAGGAAAGCGGTCATCGCTTCGAGCTGGCGCGCCGCCGCTTCGCTGATCTGCGTGGTGGTGTCGGTATCGCTGGTCGAATCCTCGTCCGAATCGCTGGTGCCCGAGGGCGGCGGTCCGGGAGGCGGGCCGCCCGCGCCCTGCGGGCCACCGGGCCCGCCCTGGGCGCCATCGGGGCCTTGCGCGAAGAAGCTCTTCAGCTCCTCGGCCTGATCGTCGGTCAGCGTGCCGCTCTCGACCTGGCTGTCGATCAGCCCGTTGATCCTGTCCTTCATGTCGCCGGGCTTGCCGCCGCTGGCGCGATCCGAAGCCAGGCTCGTATCGATCGTGTCGAGCGCGCTGCTCAGCGCATTCTGGTCGTCGCTGCCGATCGTGCCGGCCGATGCCGCCGCGGCGATCCGCGCATCCATCTGCGCGCGCGGATCGGGGCGCTGCGATAACGATGAAATGGAAGTCATGCTGGTCCCTTTGCGTCTACAATCCCCAGCGGGTAGTTTAGCAGATTAGTGCTAACATATTGTAAACGAAAGATAATATTCAAACCCTCGCGTTTGGGCGACGCTGGCCCCAGAACCAGCGCCGCCACGCGACCCGACGGACATTAAGAGGGCAATCCGCGAGTTCCCGGACGGTTTGCGTCCGGTTCGTCGCGTCAGAATTTCAGTTTGTTGCAGTTCGGCTCAGCTCGCCGCGGGCAGCCGCAGCCGCACGAGCAGCCCGCCGAGATCCTCGCTCTCCTCGAGGCTGACGGTACCGTCATAGATCTCGGCCACGTCGCGCACGATGGCGAGGCCCAGGCCGGTGCCCGGCTTGCCGCTGTCCAGCCGCACGCCGCGATCGAAGATGCGGATCCGGTCCGCCTCCGGAATGCCGCGCCCGTCATCCTCCACCAGCACTTCGACGAACCCGGCCTGCACGCCGGCGGTGATGAACACGCTGCCGCCGCCATATTTGGCGGCATTCTCGACCAGGTTGCCGAGCAGGTCGTCCAGGTCCTGCCGCTCGATATGCGCGACCAGGTCCTTCTGCCCGTCGATATCGATGCGGACATTGGGATAGAGCCGCGCGACCGCGCGCTCGACCGCCTCGATCGACGGCCACACTGCCGCGCGGCTGTGCGCCGAACCACGCCGGCCCACAGCGCGGGCGCGGGCGAGATGGTGGTCGATCTGGCGGCGCATCGTCCGCGCCTCGCGGATCACCGCCTGGGCGAGGTCGGGCTGGCCGGCCGCGGCGGCGTTCATGATCACGCTGAGCGGCGTCTTGAGCGCATGCGCCAGGTTGCCGGCATGGAGCCGCGCTTCCTCGGCCTGGCGGTCGTTATGCTCGACCAGCGCGTTGAGCTCCTCGACCATCGGCGCCACTTCGGCGGGCATCTTGCCTTCGACCCGGGTCGATTCGCCTGCGCGCAGCCGGGCGATCTCCTGGCGTACCCGGCGCAGCGGCAACAGGCCGTACCAGGTCTGCAGCGCCACCATGATGATGAGGCCGAGCCCCAGCAGCACGAAGCTGCGCACCAGCGTACGCCGCAGCGTGGCGATCTGCGCGTCGAGCGTCGCGCGGCTCTGCGCCACCTGGAAGCGCCAGCGCACATTCGATCCCGGCAGCGTCGCGTCCCGCTCGGCGACGCGCAGCAGCTGGCCGGGCAGCTGGCGGCTGTCATAGACATGGACGTTGGTGTCGTTGTGCTGCTGGTCGACCGCGAGCTTCTGGTCCCACAGCGAGCGCGACGGGAACACTTCATGCCCCTTGCCGCTGATCTGCCAATAGGCACCTGAATTATATTCGAGGAAGCGCTGGTCGGCGAGCTCGCGGTTGAGCATCACCTCGCCATTCTGGTCGAGTTCGGCCGAGAAGATCATCGCCTTGAGCAGATAGTCGAGCTGCTCGTCGAAATTCTTGGTGACGGTGGTCACCAGCACCCGGTCGAGCGCCACGCCGCCGCCGATCAGCAGGATCATGATCCAAGCGGTAGCGACCAGCAGCATGCGCCGGCTCACCGATCCGGTGGACTGGGTATAGTGGCGCGGCTGTGGCTCGCCGGGCGCGACCGGCTCGGGCTCGGTCAGCGAACGGCCGAACAGGCGATGGCGCAGCTCGCCTAGCTTTTGGGCGAGCTTCGACATCAACTCAGGCGTCGGCCGGCTCGTCCAGGCTGTAGCCCAGCCCGCGAATGGTGGTGATCACGTCGGCGCCCAGCTTCTTGCGGATGCGCGTGACGAACACTTCGATCGTGTTCGAATCGCGATCGAAATCCTGGTCGTAGATATGCTCGATCAGCTCGGTGCGGCTTACCACCTTGCCCTTGTGATGGAGCAGGTAGGACAGCAGCTTGTATTCCTGCGCGGTCAGCTTCACCGGCTCGCCGGCCTTGGTGACCTTGCCCGAGCGGGTGTCGAGGCGGATGTCGCCTGCGATCAGTTCGGCCGAGGCGTTGCCCGAGGCGCGGCGGATCAGCGCGCGCAGGCGGGCGATCAGCTCCTCGGTCTGGAACGGCTTGGCGACATAGTCGTCGGCGCCGGCGTCAAGGCCCGCCACCTTGTCCGACCAGCTGTCGCGCGCGGTCAGCACCAGCACCGGGGTGGTCTTGCCTTCCTTGCGCCAGCGATCGAGCACGGTCAGGCCGTCGATCTCGGGCAGGCCGAGGTCGAGGATGATCGCGTCATATTGCTCGTTGGAGCCGAGATAGAGCCCTTCCTCGCCATCGGTGGCGAGGTCCACCGCATAGCCCGCGCCTTCCAGCGCATTGCGGAGCTGCTGCCCCAGGGTCGGCTCATCCTCGACGATCAGAAGTCGCATGTGTTTCCCCTCGGCGGGCCTAACTGCCCGATTTGCGGACGATCGCGCCGGTGCGGCCATCGACGTCCACCCAGATCACCGATCCATTGCGCAGGAACTTCAGCGTGTAAACTTCCGTCGCGGGATCGAAGTCGAAACCAAGATATTGGGCACCCGGCAGGCGCGGCACGACCCGGCGCTCGATCTCGCGGACCGAGAGCGGCGGGCCCTGGCGCCGGGCGGCGCGCGGTCCGTCCGAATCCTGGCGCCAATTCGCTTGCGCAGCCGCATCCCCGGCAGGCACGAATGCCGCCAGGCAGGCGCAAAGGATGGGCGTCACCAACATCTTCATGCGAGATGGCATAGGGTCCGAGCATTGAATAGCCCCTGAACGTGCCAGTCAGCCGGCTGTAACTTGCCGGACATCGTCCCACCCCCTAGGTGGCCAGCATGGCTGCACCTGTTCTCTCCTTTGAAAATCTCGGTCTCGTCCAGGGCCATGGCTGGCTGTTCCGCGGGCTGAACCTCTATGTCGGCGAGCGGGACCGGCTGGCGCTGATCGGGCGTAACGGCGCGGGCAAGACGACCCTGCTCAAGCTGATCGCCGGCACGATCGAGGGGGACGAGGGCCGCCGCACCATCGTGCCGGGCACCCATGTCGTGCTGCTCGAGCAGGAGCCGCGCATGGAGGGCTGCGCGACCTTGCTCGACTATGTCCTTTCGGGCAGCGATGCGCCGCCCAGGCACGAGGCGGAGGCGATCGCCGACCAGCTCGGCATCGATCTCAGCCGCGAGGCGAAGACCGCCTCGGGCGGCGAGCGCCGCCGCGCCGCGATCGCCCGCGCGCTGGCGATGAACCCGGACGTGCTGCTGCTCGACGAGCCGACCAACCATCTCGATCTCGCCGCGATCGAATGGCTGGAAGACTGGCTCACCCGCTTCAATGGCGCGTTCATCGCCATCAGCCATGACCGTACCTTCCTCACCCGCCTCACCCGCTCGACGCTGTGGCTCGATCGCGGGACGATTCGCCGTGCCGAAGTGGGCTTTGGCGGGTTCGAAGCCTGGACCGACCAGGTCTATGCCGAGGAGGAGCGCAACGCCCAGCGGCTCGACGCCAAGCTGAAGATCGAGGAGCATTGGCTCCAGCGTGGCGTCACCGGCCGGCGCCGGCGCAACCAGGGTCGCCTCGAAAAGCTCAAGGAAATGCGCGCCACCCGCGCCGCGATGATCGGACCGCAGGGCGCCGCCAAGCTGGTCACCGCCGCTGACGACAGCAACACCAAGGTGGTGATCGACGCCAAGCACGTCACCAAGCGCTTTGGGGATCGGACGATCATCAAGGACCTGACCTTCCGGGTCACCAAGGGCGACCGGATCGGCATCGTCGGTGCCAATGGCGCGGGCAAGTCGACCCTGCTCAAGCTGCTAACCGGCGAAATCCAGCCGGATGAGGGCACGGTCAAGCTCTCCAATACGCTGAACGGCGTCATCATCGACCAGCAGCGCAGCCTGATGGATCCGGCCAAGACGGTGCGTGACGTGCTGGCGGACGGCGGCGACTGGATCGACGTTCTCGGCGTGCGCAAGCACGTCCATGGCTATCTCAAGGAATTCCTGTTCGATCCGTCGATCGCGGAAGCGAAGATCGGCACGCTGTCCGGCGGCGAGCGTTCGCGCCTGCTGCTGGCGCGCGAGTTCGCCCGCCATTCGAACCTGCTGGTGCTCGACGAGCCGACCAACGATCTCGACCTCGAGACGCTGGACCTGCTCCAGGAAGTGATCGCCGATTATGAAGGCACCGTGCTGATCGTCAGCCACGATCGCGACTTCCTCGATCGCACGGTGACGGTGACGCTGGGGCTCGACGGGTCGGGCACGGTCGATGTGGTGGTCGGCGGCTATGCCGATTGGGAAGCCAAGCGTCGCCCGAAGGTGGATGCGAAGAAGGCGGCGCCCAAGGCCGCCGCTGCGCCGGAGGCGCCGAAAAAGGCGACCAAGCTCAGCTACAAGGACCAGCGCGACTACGACCTGCTGCCCAGGCGGATCGAGGAAATCGAGGCGCAGATCGCGAAGGACGAAGCGGCGATGGCCGATCCGGACCTTTATACGAAGAATCCCGACAAGTTCGCGAAGCTCAGCGACGGTATCGGCAAGCTGCGGGATGAAAAGGACGCGGCGGAGATGCGCTGGCTGGAACTGGCCGAGATGGTCGAGGCGCTGGGCTGAGGCTCAGGCTTCCAGCGCAACGGTGACCTTCGTACCCTGTGCTCCGGTCTCCGTAATCGCGGTGCCCCGGGCCTGGCGGACAAAGCCGTCGACGAGCTTTTGCCCGAGCCCTCCATCCTTGCGCGGCTTCGGCTCGGCGGGCAGGCCGACTCCGTCGTCGCGCACGGAAAGCAGCCAGCCCGGCGCCGCGGTTTCGAAGCGTATCTCGATCCGCCCGCTCTCGCGCCCTGCAAAGGCGTGCTTGGCGGCATTGGTCACGAGTTCGTTGACGATCAGCCCGATCGAGACGGCGCGGTCGCGGGGCAGGGCGGCATGGTCGCACACGCAGTCGAGCGTGATCGCTCCGCGCAGGAACAGCGCCTCGGCCAGCGCCGCGCTCAGCTCCTCGAGATACACCGCCATGTCGACATCGCCCGGCGAAGCCGCGCCGCCGCGATAAAGATGCCGATGCGCCCGGGCTATGCTCTCTACCCGCGTCAGCGCCGAGGACAGCGCCTCCTGCGTCTCCGCATCCTTCGTACGGCGCCGCTGCATGTCCAGAAGCGCCGCGACGAGGGTGAAGTTGTTCTTCACGCGATGGTCGAATTCGGCAAGGAACAGGTCGCGTTCGGCAAGCTCCCGATCTCGCTCCTGGGTGGCACGGCGCACGGCGCGGCGGAACAGCTCGGCGATCAGCAGCACCGCGGCATAGTTGATCGTCGCGAGCACCAGCCGGCCCATGTCGTCGGGACTCTTCAGCAGGAAGCTGTGCTGCTCGGGCAGGATGAAATACCAGCTGTAGAGCAGGGTCAGCGCGCCGGTGAGCAAGCCCGCCTGCCAGCGGCCGAACAGCGTGGCGATCAGGACGGCGGGGAAGCCGAGCGAGAAGGGGCCGGCGGCCGGGGCGATCGCATCGATCACCGCGCGCAGGCCAATGGCCAGCCCGGTGATGAGCAGGCCGAAGCTCAGCTGCACCAGCAACGCGCCGCGCCCGCTCGGCGCCAGCCGGTCGGCAAGATCGGTTTCGCCTATTCGCCCCATGAAGGGAGGAGGCATCGGCCACCGGCGAGAGTCAAGCATTCCCGCCGGTCGCTTTGATCCAGATTAGTTTATGTGAAGCCGAATCAACGACATGGTGTCAGCTTCTCGGTCATTTCTCGCGCATGATCCGATTGCCGGCGCCCGTCATGCTGATGCGTGGCCGCGCCTCGCCGGGAGCACGCCAGCGGATCTGGTTATCCGCGCCTTCCACCCGAATCGTGGACTTGGTGGCGAGGTCGATCACGATCCGGTTGCCTGCGCCGGTCAGGTTCAGACCGGTGCACGCGCCGCGGATCGTCAGCGTGTTGCTGGCACCTTCGACCTGGACGGTGCCGCCATTACAGTCGATCTCGGAATTCTCGCCCGCGCCGCTGAACTCGGTCTGCGCCTGGGCCGGCAATGCCCAACTCGCCGCGATCGGCGCAAGGATCATCACTGCCAGTTTCCGAAAATCATGCATTGCCGTCTCCCATCGTTGCGAATCCGAAAGGAGACGCGCAGCGGAGGGCGGTGTTCCTCTGCTGGTCAGAGGTTTCGGCCGGACCGTCCCGCGAGATCGACGACATATTGCCAGGCGACGCGCCCGGATCGACTGCCGCGCCGCGTCGCCCAGCCGATCGCCTCGGCCGGATCGAAGCTCAGCCCATGCGTCTCGGCATAGCCGCGGACGATGTCGACATAGGTATCCTGGTCGACGGCATGGAAGCCGAGGCTCAGCCCGAAGCGATCGGCCAGCGCCAGCCCGTCATCGACCGAATCGCGGGGATTGATCGCGCTCGCCTGCTCGGCAATGTCGCGGGTGACGAGATGGCGGCGGTTGGAAGTGACCAGCAACCGGGCATTGTCCGGCCTCGCCTCCGCCCCGCCCTGGAGCAGCGAGCGCAGCGCCCGCGCATCGCCGACGCCGTCGAAGCCGAGATCGTCGAGGAAGATCGCGAAAGGCCGGTCGGTGGTGCTGAGCAGCGCGAACAGCTCGGGCAGCGTATCGAGCTGGGTGGTCACCGCCTCGACCAGCGCCAGCCGGCCGCCCTCGGCCTGCACCGCTGCGACCGCGCTCTTGACCAGCGCCGACTTGCCGGTGCCCCGTGCGCCCCAGAGCAGCACGTCCTGCGCGGCATGGCCCTGCGACAGCCGTGCGAGATTGCCGACCAGCGCCTCGCGCTGGCTGTCCAC
This sequence comes from Sphingomonas sp. NIBR02145, assembly GCF_027359115.1. NCBI lineage: Bacteria > Pseudomonadati > Pseudomonadota > Alphaproteobacteria > Sphingomonadales > Sphingomonadaceae > Sphingomonas > Sphingomonas sp. NIBR02145. The sequence continues at coordinate 3,908,815 of NZ_CP114791.1, forward strand.
GCCGCGAAGGATCTCGATCGGCAGCGGATCGAACACGCGTGCCGGGGAGAGTCCGTGCCCGCGCCATACATAGGCCGGATGTGCCTCGAGGTCGGCTGGCGGGGGCGGCGGCGGAGCCAGCCGGTCGAGTGCGTCGGCGATGCGGGCAAGGACTTCTTCGTGCATGGGGGCGGCTATAGCGTGGCGCCGCCGCCGGCTCACCCCCAACTTGCCTATCGGCGCCTATTGCCTGGGTTTCCTCAGGCGTTGATGCCGCCATCGACGGTGACAACCGATCCGGTCACGAACCGCGCCGCCGGGCTGGCAAGGAACGCGACGACTGCCGCGACGTCCTCGGGCTTGCCGTAATGGCCAAGCGCGGTGAGGCCGCGCAGCGTGTCGGCGAAATCTCCATCCGCCGGGTTCATGTCGGTGTCGATCGGGCCGGGCTGGACGAGATTGGCGGTGATTCCGTTCGGGCCCAGGTCGCGCGCCAGGCCGCGCGTGAAGGCAAGCAGAGCCGACTTGGTCATCGAATAGAGCGTCGAGCCGGCAAAGGGCACGCGCTCGGCCAGGCACGATCCGATGGTGATGACCCGGCCGCCTTCGCCGAGATGCGGGATCGCCGCGCCGGTGGCGATCACTGCCGAGCGGACATTGACGTTGAGCAGTGCGTCGATCTCCTCGAGGTTGAGGTCGACGACCTGACTGTAGCGGGCGATGCCGGCATTGTTGACCAGGATGTCGAGCCCGCCCAATGCCGCGACGGCTTCCGTCACCGAGCGCTTCACTGCTTCGGGATCGGCGCTGTCGGCCTGGATGGCGATGGCGCGGCGGCCCTTCGCTTCGATCGCGCGCACGATCTCGGCCGCGCGATCGGCCGAACGCTCATAGGTGATGGCGACATCCGCGCCCTTGTCCGCCAGCGCCAGCGCAATACCCGCACCGATGCCGCGCGAGGCGCCGGTCACCAATGCACGCTTGCCGAGAAGCTCAGTCATTCGTCCGTTCCTTATTCTATAGTGATCGATACAGAATAGCTGGGAAGCTTGTAGGCGGGCGTCAAGGGAATTATGTAACGATCGATGCAAAATTCTGGAGAAGAGACGCAAACCCGATCCCGCGGGCGCCCGCGCGCCTTCGATCGCGCGCGTGCGCTCGAACGGGCGACGCGGTTGTTCTGGGAAAAGGGCTATGCCGCGACGTCGATCGCCGACCTGACAGAGGCGATGGAGATCGGCGCGCCAAGCCTCTACGCCGCCTTCGGCTCGAAGGAGGCACTCTATGCCGAAGCGCTGGGCCATTATCGCGACAGTAACGAGGCGTTTGTCTGGGCAGGCTTCTTTGCGGCGGACACGGCGCGCGGTGCGGTGTCCTCGCTGCTGATGGATAGCGCCGCGGCGTTGACGGGCTGCCTTGCCGATATGCCGCGCGGTTGCATGGTCACGCTCTCGGCGGTGGGCAGCGAAGGCAATGCCGAACTTGGCGAGCGGGTGCGCTCGGCGCGAGCGATCACCTTCGAACGGCTACGCGCCCGTCTCGATCGTGGCGTCGCGCAGGGGGAAATCCCTGCTGCTGTCGATCTCGATGCGCTCGCCCGCTTCGTTCAGACGGTACAGAGCGGCATGTCGATCCTGGCGCGCGATGGCGCGGGCCGGGCCGAGCTGGAGGGCGTCGCCGAGGTCGCGATGCTCGGCTGGGATACCCGGGTGGACGTTACCCGTTTGCCATCGCCTGGGCCTCGGCCCGCTCGGTAAAGCTCGGATCGGCGAGCGCGGCCGCCGCATTCTGCTTCGCTTCCGCCTTGCGGCCAAGCGCGGCGTAGATCTGGGCGAGGTGCCAGCGCAGGCCCGGATGCTTCGGCGCCAGGATCACGGCCTTCTGGAGCAGCTCCAGCCCGCCTTCCTTGTCGCCACCCTTGAACAGCGCCCAGCCATAGGCGTCGACCACCGCCGGATTGGCCGGGGCCAGGCCATAGGCAGCCTCGCCGAAATCGACCGCGGTGCCGGTTTCGCCCGCGCCGGCATAGGCGGCGGCGAGCTCGCCGTTGAGCGCGGCGTCGCCGTCACCGATCCGGGCGCGGATGTCCTCCAGCGTGTCGATCGCCGCGTCATAGTCGCCGGCGGCGAGCTGCCAGTGCGCCGAGATGCGCTGGGCGGCGATGCTGCCCGGGTTCTGCGACAGGAACAGCGCGAGCGCGTTGGCGGCGTCCTCGCGCTTGCCGCTGCGGTCGAGCGCTTCGACCAGGCGGAGCAGGGTCGGCTCGTCGAAGCGCAGGTCGGCCGCGCGCTTGTAGACGGCGACGGCGTCGGCCGGGCGATTGAGCAGCATCAGCATGTCGCCGAGCACGACCTGGGCGGCGGGCGCGCCGGGGTTCTTCGCCGCGATGGCCTGGGCACGGGCAAGGGCGCCGCCCTTGTCGCCGCTGGCGATCAGTGCGCGGATCAGCGGCAGCGTCGCCTGGGGATCGTCGGGGCGCTGGTCGGCATCGGCGGCGAGCGTCGCGGTGCTGTCGTCCGCGCTGAACGCGCTCGCTTCGCCGATCGCCGGGAAGGCGGCGCGATCCAGGAAACGGGCGGCGCTTGCCCGGTCGCCGATCCGCTCGAAGCCGCGGGCGACCAGGGTGAGCGCGTAGCTGTCCGCATCGGCGCGGGCGACCACGGGGCGCAGCGTGTCGATCGCGTTGCGGGCGCGATCGGTGCGCAGCAGCGCGAAGGCGAGCAGCTTGCGGGCGGTGATGTTCATCGGCTGCATGCCGACCAGGTCGCCCAGCTTGTCGATCGCCTGTTCGTAATCGCCCTTCTGCAGGGCGAGCGTGCCGCCGAGCAGGATCACGCCGGGCAGATCGTTGATCGCGCCGCCGGTTTTTTCGAGGATAGCGCGGGAAAGGTCGAAATTGCCCGCGCGCGCGGCGATCACCGCCTGGAGATAGAATGCCTGCGGGCTGCCCGGCCGCGCCGCCAGCGCGCGGCGGGTGGCGGTGACAGCATCCACGGTACGGCCGATATCCCCGAGCGTCGCGGCATATTCGATCAGTACATCGTGGCGGGCGGGGTCGCGCTTCAGCGCCTGCTCGAACCAGGGCAGGGCGGCGACCAGGCCATATTGGCTGCGCACGATTTCGCCGCGCAGGATCAGCGCGTCGATATAGCCGGGGGCGAGCCTTACCGCGCGGTCTGATGCCTGGGCGGCACCGATCAGGTCGCCCGCCGCATAGCGATAGCGTCCCATGTCCATCCAGACGCCGGCATTGTCCGGGGCCAGGCGCAGCGCTTCGTCCAGCGCGGCACCGGCGCCGGCGAAATCGCTCTGGGCGGTGAGTGCGCGGGCACGGATTCGAAGTCCGTAGGGGCGCATCGCGGCGGGGGCCTTATCTGCCTCTGCCGGGGCCTTATCCGTCTTGCCCTGCAGCACCCAGGCTTCGGCGCGCCATTGCGGTACCGCCTTGGGATCATAACCGGCATCGACCGCACGCTGGATCTCGCCCTCGGCACCCACGCCGTCGCCCAGCGCGAGCAGCGCGCGGGCAAGAACGATATGGGCGTTCTCGTTGTCGGGATCGCCGCGCACCACTTCCGCGGCAAGGTCGCGCGCGCCGGTGGCGTTGTCGGCCTTGAGCATCGCCTCGGCGCGGGTGGTGGCTTCCGCCGCTTCGGCCGTGCCCATCCTGCCGGGACTCAGCGCGAACCAGCCGCCGGCCAGCACGGCGAGCAGCACGACGAGCGCGCCGCCGATCACCAGCAGGCGCCGGAGCGGAATGCCCCGGGAAGAGGAGCGCCGGCGGCGCCTAGGGCTGGAGGTCATAGGCCTTCATCAGGTCATAGAGGGTGGGGCGACTGATCCCGAGCAGGCGCGCGGTGCCGGAGATATTGCCCTCGGCGCGGGCAAGGGCATGGCGGATCGCCTTGCGATCGGCGAGCTCGCGCGCGGCCTTGAGGTTGACCGGCTCGATCTCCGCCTGGGCCTCGAGATCGAGATCCCCGGCGGTGACATGCTTGCCCTCGGCCATGATCGCCGCGCGCTTCACCCGGTTCTCGAGCTCGCGGACATTGCCGGGCCAGCCCCAGGCATCGATCGCGGCGAGCGCGTCGGGCGCGAAGCTGCGTGCGGTCGTGTTCATCTGCGCGGCATATTTCTGCAGGAAATGGCGCGCGAGCAGCCCCGCGTCACCCGGGCGCTCCGCGAGGCTCGGGATGCGGACGACGATCTCGGCGAGGCGGTAATAAAGGTCTTCGCGGAAGCGATTGTCGGCGACCATCGCGTCGATGTCCTGGTGGGTGGCGCAGACGATGCGGGTATCCACCGCGATCGCCTGTCGCCCGCCGACCCGCTCGATTACGCGCTCCTGCAGGAAGCGCAGCAGCTTGACCTGGAGCGGCAGGGGCACGTCGCCGATCTCGTCGAGGAACAGCGTGCCGCCCTGGGCGAGTTCGATCTTGCCTTCGGTGGTCTTCACCGCCCCGGTGAAGGCGCCCTTCTCGTGCCCGAACAGCTCGGATTCGAGCAACGTCTCGGGGATCGCGGCGCAGTTGATCGCGACGAAGCGGCCCTTGCGTCCGCTGCGATCGTGCAACCCACGGGCAAGCAGCTCCTTGCCCGTGCCACTGGCGCCAAGCAGCATGACGGACACGTCGGCGCTTGCGACGCGCTCGATCGTGCGGGTGACCTTGAGCATCTCCGGCGCGCCGGTGAGCATGCCGCCCAGCACCGCGCCCGCCTCGACCCGCTCGGCGAGGCGGCGGTTCTCGGCTTCCAGCGCATGGACGTGGAAGGCGCGGGCGACGATCAGGCCGAGCGCGTCGATGTCGATCGGCTTCTGGTAGAAGTCCCAGGCGCCGAGCGAGATCGCGCGGAGCATCGATTCATGCGCGCCGTGGCCCGAAGCGACGATCACCTTGGTATCGGGGCGCAGCGACAGGATCGTCTCGAGCGTGGCGAACCCCTCGGTGGTGCCGTCGGGATCGGGCGGCAGGCCGAGATCGAGCGTGACCACCGGCGGCTCCTCGGCGCGCAGCACGGTGATCGCTTCCTCGCGGGTGGAGGCGGTGAAGATCTCATAGCCGTCATAGGCCCAGCGCAACTGGCGCTGGAGGCCGGCATCGTCCTCGACGATGAGCAGCTTGGGCAGGGCGCGGCTGTCGCTCATGCGGCACGCCCCCAATTGTCGCCCCGGGTGCCGAGATCGGCGGGATGCGCGGCCTTGAGGATCACGCGGAAGCGGGTGCCCCGGCCTTCGCGCGAGGTCACTTCAATGCGGCCCTCCATGGCATGGGCGAGCTGGCGCGCCTCGAAGGCGCCGATGCCGAACCCACCTTCCTTCGACGAGACGAAGGGCTTGAACAACTTGTCGCGGATGAAGGCCGGCGACATGCCGCAGCCCTGATCGACCACGTCGATCGCCACCCGCTCGCCGTCCGCCGAAACCGACAGGGTCACGGGCTCGTTTGCCGGGCTGGCGTCGATGGCGTTCTGGAGCAGATGGGCGAGCAGCTGCTCGAGGCTGGCGGGATCGGCATGGGCGATGGCGTTGCGCACGCCGGCGGTCACCACCGGGTGCTGGCCCTTGCGGTGTGCCGCGACGCGCTCGACCAGCGTGACCACTTCGATCGCGTGCGGCGCCTCGGGGCGGCTGCGATGATGCTGGGAAAGGCGCGCGAGCAACCCGTTCATCCGCTCGGCCGAACTTTGCAGCGTCGCGATCATGTCGGCGCGGAATTCAGGGTTGTCGGCATGGCGCTCGGCATTGCGGGCGGTCAGTGTCAACTGGCTCACAAGGTTCTTGATGTCGTGGAGGATGAAGGCGAAGCGGCGGTTGAACTCGTCGAAGCGCTGCGCCTCGGCGAGCGCGTCCTGCGCGCGGGCTTCGGCGAGATAGGAGGCGACCTGGCGGCCGGCGACCTTGAGGAGGTCGAAATCCTCCCAGTCGAGCGCGCGGTCCAGCGTCGGGCGGGCGAGCAGGATCGCGCCGGCGAGCTCAGTGAGGTGCGGCAATGGCACGATCGCCCAGGCCTCGGGCAGGTCGAGCATCCATTGCGGGACGGCGGCGGCGTCGAGATGATCCTCGTTGCGGCGGATCGCATCGAGCTCGACGATACGGCCGGTCAGCCGGAGATGTTCGGCAAGCGCCGTGTCGCCGGCGATCGGCAGGGTCGCCCGGTCCCAGTTCCAGCTCGCGCCGACGCCCAGCCCGCCCGCGTCGGGAACGAGCAGCACGCCGGCGGGGCTTTCGGTCAGGTCGGCGATCGCCTTGACGATGCGTTCGTCGAGCGCGGCGCCGCCCTGCGGATTGCCGAGCGTCTCGGTGAAGCGCATCCATTCGGTGCGATAGTCATAGCGGTGACGGAAGAGATGCTTGGCGAGCTTCACCTTCAGCCAGGCACGCAGCCAGCTATTGGCGACCAGCGTGAGGATCGCCGCCGTGGAGCCCAGGACGAAGGCGGTCTGCAGCACGCGGGCATTGGCGCCGCCGATCGTGGCGATGGCCGAAGTGGCGAGCGCCAGCAGGGCGAAATAGGCGCCGATCGCGACCAGCGAGAGAGACTGGTAGGTGACGGCGCGCGACACCTCGATCTTCCATTCGCCCTTGCGCTGGAGCGCGGTGCCGATGGCGAGCGCGACGGCGAGATAGGCAAGGCCGCGCAGGACCAGCGGCTCGATCCGCCACTCCGCGGCGACATAGGCGACGGTGTACAGCGCGAATTCGGTGCACCAGATCGCCGCGAGCGCGACCACCAGCGTGCGCAGCGCCCCACCCGCGCCGGGGCTGAGCGCGGACCATAGCGCCTGGACGAGCACCAGTGCGGCGACCGCGACCAGCATCCGCATCAGCAGCGCGGCGTTTGCGACCGGGACGGCCAGTTCCGGCTCGGGATTGGTATAGACGATGAGCGTCAGGATCAGCGCGGCGACCTGGACGAGCGCGACCACGCCATAGACGGTGCCGAGTGCGATCGGCGGGCGCGACTGCGCGTCGCGGCGATGGAGCACCAGCATGAAGCCGAGCCAGGCAAGGTTGCGCAGCGTCTCGGCGAACCAGCTGGCGACATCGGCGGTGCCGATGCCGGCGACTGCGAGCGCCCAGAGCGCGGTGGCGGCGAGCGCAATGGCAAGCGGACGGCGCGGCAGCCCCGCCAGGTCGGCGCGCCATGCCCAGAGCGCGAGTGCCCCGAACAGCAGCGCCGCCAGGGCGTGCAGCCAGAGCAGCAGGGCGGCCATCAGCGCGCGCCTTCAGGGAACAATACGACGCGGATGGTCTGGAGCAGGATCAGCACGTCGAGGAACGGCGAATAGTTCTTCGCGTAATAGAGGTCGAACTCGAGCTTCTGGCGCGAATCCTCGATCGAGGCGCCATAGGGATAGTTGATCTGCGCCCAGCCGGTGATGCCCGGCTTCACCATGTGGCGCTCGGCATAATAGGGCAGCTTGGTCTCGAGGTCCTCGACGAACTGCGGGCGCTCGGGCCGTGGGCCGACAAAGCTCATCTCGCCCTTGAGCACGCTCCAGCATTGCGGCAGCTCGTCGATCCGCGTCTTGCGGATGATCCGGCCGATGCGGGTGATGCGCGGGTCGTCCTTCTCGGCCCAAACCGCCTGGCCGTTCACTTCGGCGTCCTGACGCATCGAGCGCAGCTTGATGACGTCGAAGCCCATGCCGTAGAGGCCGACGCGGCGCTGGCGGTAAAAGGCCGGGCCCTTGCTCTCCAGCTTCACCAGGATCGCGGTGAGCAGGATGATCGGCAGCATCAGCGTGAGCAGCAGCGCGCTCGCGCCGATGTCGAACAGCCGCTTGAACATGCTCGAGAACATGCGGCCCGACGAGAAGCCGTCGGAGAAGATCAGCCAGCTCGGATTGACGCTGTCGAGGTCGACGCGGCCGGTCTCGCGCTCGAGGAAGGTCGAGATCTCGTTGACGTGGACGCCGGTGGTCTTGATGCGCAGCAGGTCCTTGAGCGGCAGCGCGTTGCGGCGTTCCTCGAGTGCCAGCACCACTTCGCTGGCGTTGAGGACGACGACGTGATCGGCGAGGTTGTAGATCGCATCGCGCGCGATCGCCTCGGGGATCACGCGATTGGCTTCGCTCATCGCGACATAGCCGACCACGACGAAGCCGGCGCCGGGCGCCTTGGACAGGTCCTTGAGCCGCTGCGCCCGCGCGCCTGCGCCGAGCACGACGATGCGTCGCTTGAACGCCTGGCTGCCCAGTGCCTTGCCGAGCAGGATGCGCAGCGCGATCAGCAGGCCGATCGAGCAGCCCATCGCGTAGAGCAGGTTGGAGCGCCAGAAGCCGATTTCGGGGATCAGGAAGTAGAGGACGCTGAGGCCGATGACGCCAAGCGAGATGGCGACGATCAGGCGCGCCATCGCATAGCGCAGCGACTGGAGCGCATCCGAGCCATAGACGCCGACCGCGACCATCGCGACTTCGAGGAACAGCGCGTAGCTGACGAGCTGGGGCCAGCGCTCCTGGACGGGAGGCAGGCCGATACCCAGCTGATGCGCGCGCAGCATCCAGCCAAGCTCGCCCGATATCGCCAGCAGGACGATGTCGAGAAAGCCGAGCAGCAGCACGGCATTGGGCACGTAATGCTTGAACAGCCGGATCATGCCGCCTTTTGTACGGGCGAAGTGTAAACAAATCCGACATGGCGGACGTCACGCCGGCGGGATGAAAAATCTGGAGGCCGTCACGAAACTGTGGTCAAAGCCATGTGTTTGATTGTGCGGGCAAAGCACCACATCAGATTTTCTCAGGAGGTCCGTAACTCATGTCGGATTCGCAACCGATCGTCCCTGTCATCCTGTCGGGAGGATCGGGCACGCGCCTGTGGCCGATGTCCAGGGCGGAGAAGCCGAAGCAGCTGCTTTCGCTCACCGCCGAGGAAACGATGCTGCAGCTCACCGCGCGCCGCGCCGCCGGGGAACAGTTCGGTCCGCCGATCGTCGTCGCCAATGCGCATCATGCCGACATGGTCGAGGAGCAGCTCGCGGCCGCCGACAGCACGGCGCGTGCGCTCGTGCTCGAGCCGATCGGCCGCAACACCGCGCCCGCGATCGCGCTCGCCGCGATTGCCGCCGGGGGCGGGGCCGAGCCGCTGCTGGTGATGCCGTCCGATCACGTCATCGCCGATGTCGATGCCTTTCATGCCGCGATCCAGGTGGCGTTGCCGCTGGTCCGCGACGGCTGGCTGGTCACCTTCGGGATCACGCCCGATGCGCCCGAGACCGGCTATGGCTGGATCAAGGTGGGCGAAGCGATCGGCGACGGCGTCCACCGGGTCGAGCGCTTCGTCGAGAAGCCGCCGCGCGAAAAGGCGGAGGAGATGCTGGCCCATGGCGGGCATACCTGGAACGGGGGCATCTTCCTGTTCCGCGCCGACATCTATCTGGGAGCGCTGGCGAGCTACGCGCCGGAAATGCTCGCGGCCGCGCAGCAGGCGATGGAAAAGGGCCGGCGCGACGGCGCACGGATCTGGCCCGATGCGGACAGTTTCGCCGCCAGCCCTTCGGACTCGATCGACTATGCGGTGATGGAAAAGGCGCCGCGCGTGGCGGTGGTGCCGGTCACCATGGGCTGGAGCGATGTCGGCAGCTGGGACGCGCTCCACGCGATCAGCCATGCCGATGCCGGCGGCAATGTGGTGCGCGGCGATGCCGTGGTGATCGAATCGAGCAACTGCCTGGTGCGTGCCGAGGGCGGCAAGCGCGTCGCCTTGGTCGGCGTGGAGGACCTGATCGTGGTCGTCTCGGGCGATGACGTGCTGGTGCTGCCGCGCGGGCGCAGCCAGGAAGTGAAGAAGATCATCGAGGCGATGCAGAAGAGCGGCTAGCCTGCCGCGCGGACGGCCTCCAGCTCGGCGAAGACCGGTGCGACATGGTGATCCACGGCAGCGCGGAGCTCGGGATCGGCTTCGCGTTGCTTGGCTTCTCCGTCGGCGGTGAAACGGGTTCCCGGCGCCTTGGAATAGCGTGTAGCGGCTGCTTCCATCGCTTTCCGCGCCGGTCCTTCCGGCGCCACGCCGAAATGCGGCAGGATCCGATCGAAAAAGGCACCGGGCAACTCGGCATAGTTCACGAGCAATCCCTGGCCCTGGCCGTGCTCGATCACGGCCTGGCAGGTCCGCTCGAGCACGCGCGCGATGAAGCTGCGCTCGGGCAGCCAGGCGTCCTCGGGCGCCAGGCCGAACCATTCCAGCGGCACGATGCCGGGCACCGTCTGGGCGCCGCGCTGGCGCAGCTGCGATACCAGCACCTCCACCGGATCGCGGTAGAGGAAGATCCAGGGCGTGTCGGGGAAGGCGCGGCGAAGCAGCGGCAGCGCGCGGGTGTGCCAGCTGTCGAGCTTGAGGAACAAATGCTCGGCGCCGCGGGCATAGGCGTGGACCAGCGCGCGCAGGGCGTCGGCGTGCGTGTCGGGATCCTCGAACGGGTGCTGGATCATCGCGTCCAGCACCGAAGTCTCGGAGATCGAGACATGGCCGGGCGCGGCCCCGAGCATCTGCGAGACCAGCGTCGAGCCGCAGCGCGACATATGGAAGATCAGGCCCGAAGGCGCGCGCAAGTCCGCCCGGCCGACAAAGCCTTCAAGCGGCGTGGCGGTGCGGAACAGGCGGTTGAACGGCCGCCCGCCCGCCTCGAGCACCGCATCCTCGAAGAAGGGGGTGCTGGGCGAGATGCCGGCGAAGTGGAACCACTGGATCGCGGGCTGTGGTCCGCGCACGAAGCCGACCGGGAGCCAGCCTTGGGGCGGCCATTCGGCTTGCATGACCGGGGCCGCGCTGAAACGGAACATGCCGATCGGATCGGGGCGGCCGCATCCGGCCAGATCCTGCGCGGTGAGGGGGATGCCCCGTGCCGCGGCCCAGGCGATCGCCCGTGCCTCGAACACGGCCGGGTCAAAGGGTTCCGCCAGCTGGGCCTGCGCAGCGGGGTCGGCCATGACTGCGGCGCGGAACGCCTCGATCGGAGTTGGTGGCGTTGCAATCATCGGGCGCTGGGATAGGGTCTCTGGAAAGGAGCAGTCAGGCTAATATGGCAACGGCACCCACACAATCCGCTTGGCCCGATCGGGTGCGCTTGCCGCTTGCCTTCGATCCCGCGCCGCTCGTCGCCGATGTGGAGGCTCTCGAGCGGGGCGACTGGACCGAGCATTTCGTGAAGCAGAATTATGATGGGGAATGGAGTGCGCTGCCGTTGCGCGCGCAGGCGGGCGTCTCCCATCCGATCCAGCTGATCTATGCCGCGCCGGGCGTCACCGAATTCGTCGATACGGTGTGGCGCGCGCGCATGCCGGGGGTGTCGGCGGTGATCGACGCCTTTGCCTGCCCGATCCGTTCCGCGCGGCTGATGCGGTTGGCGGCGGGATCGGTGATCAAGGAGCATGAGGATCTCGACCTCGACGTCGCCGACGGCTTCGCGCGGATCCATGTGCCGATCGTGACCAATGCGGATGTAGACTTCCGCCTGAATGGCGAGCGTGTGGCGATGGCCCCGGGAGAGGCTTGGTATCTCCGCCTCGCCGATCCGCACAGCGTCACGAATGCGGGCGACACGGCCCGCGTGCACCTGGTGATCGACCTCGTGGTCAATGCCTGGCTGCTGCGCCAGCTGGCGGGATGAGCGGGCGGGTCCGGCGCAAGCAGGTCGCGGCGGCGCTGGAAACCGCCACGCGTGCTGCGCCGCCCGAAGCCTGCGCGCTTTGTGCCCGCCCGTTTGGCCGGCGGATCGAATGGCATCATGTGCTGCCGAAAAGCGAAGGCGGTCGCGAGACGGTGCCGCTCCATCCCATCTGCCACCGGACAATCCACGCCAGCGCGAGCAATGCCGTATCCTACGCTCGACGCGCTGCTTGAGCGCGAGGATATCCGCCGCTTCGTCGCATGGATCGCGGACAAGCCGCCCGATTTCCATGCGCCGACGCGGCGGAAACAGGCTTAGCCGATCAGCGCTTCCGCCTGGTCGAGTACATTCTTGAAGTCGGCGACGAGCGCCTGGTACGGGGCCGGGCTCGCCATATCCAGGCCGGCGCGCTTCAGGATTTCGGTCGGATAGTCCGATCCGCCTGCCTTGAGCACCGAAAGATAATTGTCGCGCTCCTTGGTGCCGCCCTTCAGGATCGACTGGGCGAAGAACGTCGCCGCCGAGATGCAGGTGGCATATTGGTAGACATAGAAGCTGTTGTAGAAGTGCGGGATATAGGCCCACTCGTTCGCATATTCGGGCTCGAGGATCATCTTCGGGCCGTGATAGGTGCGCAGCAGCTCGCCATAGACCTTGGTGAACTTCTCGCCTGACAGGCCCTCGCCCGCTTCCGCCATGTCGTGCGCCTTGAGCTCGAACTCGGCGAACATGGTCTGGCGGAAGAAGGTGCCGCGATAATTCTCCATCTGCTGGCCGAGGTAGAAGAGCTTCTCCTCCTTGGTCTTCGCGCCCTTGAGCAGGTGGGCGACGAGCAACTGCTCGTTCAGTGTCGAGGCGATCTCGGCGAGGAAGATCGGATAGTCCGCCTTGTCATAGACTTGGGTGGAGTTGGCGAGCAGCGAGTGCAGCGCATGGCCCCATTCATGGGCATAGGTGCTCATCCCGTCATATTTGTCGCTCAGATTGAGCAGCAGATAGGGGTGCACGTCGAACGCGCCGGGATTCATATATGCGCCCGGGCGCTTGCCGGGGCGCGGCCAGGGATCCATCCACTTGGCGGCTGTCGCCTTGGCGATGCGCGCCTGATAGTCGGTGCCGAGCGGCTTCACCGCTTCCAGCGTCGTCGTCCGCATCTGGTCGAGCGTGTAGCTGCGGTCCATCGAGACGAGCGGCGGATAGATGTCGTAATAGCCGATATCCGGCAGCTTGAGCATCTTGCGGCGCAGCTCGAAATAGCGGTGGAGCTGGGGCAGCCCCTTGTTCGCCTCAGCCACCAGCGTGCGGTACACCGCCTCGGGGATATTGTTGCCGGCCAGCGCATGGGCGAGCGAAGTCGGGTATTTCCGCGCCTTGGCGTAGAAGATGTCCGAGCGGACCTGGCCGCCATAGGTGGCGCCGAACGAGTTCTGGAACTTGCCGTGCTCGGTCCAGAATGCCTTGAACACCGCCTTGCGGTCCTCGCGGTTGGGGGCGTCGCGGTTGAGCGAATAGCCCTGAGAATCGAGGCGGACCTGCTTGCCGGTCGACAGGGTGATGGTTGGCCAGGGAATGTCAGAGGAGCGCAGCTGGCCGGCGATGTCGCTGACAGCGTCGAGCGGCGAGCCTGCGCTGGCGAGGATCGCCTCGCTCTCGGCCGAAAGCGTGTGCGCGGCCTGGCGTAGCGCATCGGCGAGCGCGAAGCCGAAGCGGGTGCGCAGCACCTGGCTGGCGGCAAGGAAGCTGTCGATCTTCGGCTTGCCCAGCGTCAGCAGCTCGGGTGCGACCCAGGAACTGGCCTCGCCGAACGCGGTATAAAGATCGCGGGCCTGGGCGAGCTTTTCCTGGTTGGCGGAGATGCGGACATCCTCGTCGCCTTTCAGGCTGGCATAGGTGTAGATGCGAGCGATCGTCCGGCCGAGATCGGACTGGAGGCTCAGCGCCTCGGCCAGCACATCGGCGCTCTCGCCAAGGCGGCCCTTGTACCTGGTGATCCCCGGCACGGCGGCGAGCGCCTGCTTGCGGGCGGCTTCCCAGGCGGCTTCGTTCGGATAGAGCTCGGTCAGGTCCCATTCGGCGCCGGCCGGCGCAGCGGCCTGGCGGGCCCAGGCGGGCAGGGCGGCGGTGGCGCTGGCAAAGGCGGCGGCAGCCAGCGCTTCGCGGCGGGTAAGGTCGGTCATTTCCAGTCCCTGAAATCGCGCCTGTAGGCCGGCGCCGTTGCAAGAGGCGCCAGTCTGTCGCGGTTTCGGAACGCGGGAAAGTGTTTTGTGGACCTAAAACGCCGCGATGACGGCGATCAGCGCGCGGCCTTGGGTGTGACGATCCAGTCGCGCTTGGCGCGGCGGGTCATGTGGACCCCGCAATAGCGGCACTTGCTGACATATTTGTCGTCCCCGCCGATGCGTTGTGCATGCTTCTCGGAACGTTCGTGCCGGCCTCCGATGCAACGCGCACGCCCGGCAATCCAATTAATCACGTAACCACCCCCAATGGTCTATGGCCGCCTACCTCCCTGATCCTCGGAAGAGGGTCAAGCAGGTATCGGTTCAGTTTGCCGCAAATCAGAAATGTTACGGCAAAGTATCGAAACGTCGCCCGCACCGGGTCGGCGGGCATGAAAAGGGCCGAGGATCGCTCCCCGGCCCTTCCATTTTTGTGCGCAGAGCGAAGGACTTAGAAGTCCATGCCGCCCATGCCACCCATGCCGCCGCCCATGGCGGGCATGGCGGGCTTGTCTTCCGGCAGCTCGCTCACCGCCGCTTCGGTGGTGATGAGCAGGCCGGCGACCGAAGCCGCGTTCTGGAGCGCGGTACGGACGACCTTGGTCGGGTCGATCACGCCGGCCGCAACCAGGTTCTCATAGGTGTCGGTCGACGCGTTGAAGCCGAACGAGGTGTCGGTCTGGTCGAGCAGCTTGCCCGAGACGACCGCGCCGTCATGGCCGGCATTCTGCGCGATCTGGCGCACCAGGGCCGAGAGCGAACGACGCACGATGTCGACGCCGCGGGTCTGGTCCTCATTGGCACCGGTGACGCCGTCGAGCGCCTTGGTGGCATAGAGCAGCGCCGTGCCGCCGCCGGGGACGATGCCTTCTTCAACGGCTGCGCGGGTCGCGTGCAGCGCGTCGTCGACGCGGTCCTTGCGCTCCTTCACCTCGACCTCGGTCGCACCGCCGACCTTGATCACGGCCACGCCGCCGGCGAGCTTGGCGAGACGCTCCTGGAGCTTCTCACGGTCATAGTCGCTGGTGGTGACTTCGATCTGCTGGCGGATCGCCTCGGTGCGGCCCTTGATCGCATCGGCTTCACCGGCGCCATCGACGATGGTGGTGTTGTCCTTGTCGATGGTGACGCGCTTGGCGGTGCCGAGCATGCCCAGGGTGACGCTCTCGAGCTTGATGCCGAGGTCTTCCGAGACGACTTCGCCCTTGGTGAGGACGGCGATGTCCTCGAGCATCGCCTTGCGGCGATCGCCGAAGCCCGGCGCCTTGACCGCTGCGACCTTCAGGCCGCCGCGCAGCTTGTTGACGACGAGCGTGGCCAGGGCCTCACCCTCGATGTCCTCTGCGATGATAAGCAGCGGACGGCCGGTCTGCACCACCGCCTCGAGGATCGGCAGCATCGACTGGAGGTTCGACAGCTTCTTCTCGTGGATCAGGATGTACGGATCGGCGAGCTCGACGGCCATCTTCTCGGGGTTGGTGATGAAGTAGGGCGACAGGTAGCCGCGGTCGAACTGCATGCCCTCGACGACGTCGAGCTCGAACTCGAGACCCTTCGCCTCTTCGACGGTGATCACGCCTTCCTTGCCGACCTTCTCCATCGCTTCCGCGATCTTCTGGCCGACTTCGGTGTCGCCGTTCGCCGAGATGATGCCGACCTGGGCGACTTCATTGGTGCCGGCAACCGGCTTCGAGCGCGACTTGATGTCCTCGACGACCTTGGTGACGGCGAGATCGATGCCGCGCTTCAGGTCCATCGGGTTCATGCCGGCCGCAACCGACTTCATGCCCTCGCGCACGATCGCCTGGGCGAGAACGGTCGCGGTGGTGGTGCCGTCACCGGCGATGTCGTTGGTCTTCGAGGCCACTTCGCGCACCATCTGGGCGCCCATGTTCTCGAACTTGTCCTTGAGCTCGATTTCCTTGGCGACGCTGACGCCGTCCTTGGTGATGCGCGGTGCGCCGAAGCTCTTCTCGATCACGACGTTGCGGCCCTTCGGGCCCAGGGTCACCTTCACCGCATCGGCGAGGATGTCCACGCCGCGCAGGATGCGCTCACGTGCGTCGCGCGAAAACTTTACGTCCTTGGCTGCCATTTGACTGCCCTTTCACTTTCGAAAAATGGGAACTCGCCGCCTAGGGCGAGGGATTCGAAGTCTCAGCCGACGATCCCGAGGATGTCGCTTTCCTTCATGATGAGGAGGTCTTCACCGTTGACCTTCACCTCGGTGCCCGACCACTTGCCGAACAGGATGCGGTCGCCGGCCTTGACGTCGAGCGGGGTGACCTCGCCCTTGTCGTTCTTGGTGCCCGAACCGACGGCGACGACTTCGCCTTCCTGCGGCTTTTCCTGAGCGGTGTCCGGAATGATGATGCCGCCGGCGGTCTTCGCCTCGGCTTCGACGCGGCGGACGAGCACGCGGTCGTGCAACGGACGGAAGTTCATTGCGAGTGATCCTCTATGCAATGGTTTATGGTTCTGGCACTCGGACTCGCCGACTGCCAACGGAGCGGCATATGAGTGCGCCCCTGCCCGGCGTCAACGGGCGTTAAGTGCGTTTTTTCGGAGTCCCCGAACGGGCGTGTTGGTCCGCTAATACGGGCGTTTACTCCACAGCGCATATCTAGTAGCCCGAACCGGCATTTCCATGGGAGAGCGGCGAAGTGAAGCTTGTCAAAGGCGCCTGGAAGATCCTGGTGGGGATCAAGGACTTTCTGGTCCTGGTCTTCATGCTCCTGTTCTTCACGGTGCTGTTCGCGGCGCTCTCCGCCAAGCCCAACGCCGCGGCGATCCGCGACGGCGCGCTGCTCGTCTCGCTCGACGGCGCGCTGGTCGAGCAGCCCGAGGAAGCCGATCCCTTCGCCAAGCTCGGCGGCGGCGATGTCGCCAAGCAGCAGCGGCTGCGCGACGTGGTCCGCGCGCTCGACGCGGCGAAGACCGACGATCATGTGAAGGCGGTGGTGCTCGACCTCGACCGCTTCATGGGCGGCTACCCCGCCGCGATCAGCGAAGTCGCCGCCGCGGTGGGCGAAGTCCGCAAGAGCGGCAAGCCGGTGCTCGCCTATGCGACCGCCTATACCGACGACAGCTATGCGCTGGCCGCCAATGCCAGCGAGATCTGGGTCAACCCGCTGGGCGGCGCGATGTTCACCGGCCCGGGCGGCACCCGCCTGTTCTACAAGAGCCTGCTCGACAAGCTGGGGGTCAACGCGCACATCTACCGCGTCGGCAAGTTCAAGTCGGCGGTCGAGCCGTACATGCGCGACGACATGTCGCCCGAGGCCAAGGAAGCCGAGCTCGCGATCTACCAGCCGATCTGGGCGCAGTGGCAGGCGGAAGTCGCCAAGGCGCGGCCCAAGGCCAAGCTGGCCGACTATATCGCCAAGCCGGCCGAAGTGGTGGCGGGTGCCAAGGGCGACATCGCCAAGTCGAACCTCGCGCTCGGCATCGTCGACAAGCTGGGCGACCGGCTGGCCTTCGGCAAGCGCGTCGCCGAGATCGCCGGCGTCGCCAGCGGCAAGCCGGCGGGCAATTTCAACCGGATCAAGCTGGCCGACTTCGTCGCCGCGCATCCGCTGCCGACCGGCGGCGACGCGATCGGCGTGCTGACCGTCGCCGGCGAGATCGTCGACGGCAAGGCCGGCCCCGGCAAGGCGGCGGGCGACACGATCAGCGCGGCGCTGCTCAAGGGCCTTGCGAGCAAGAAGCTCAAGGCGCTGGTGGTCCGCGTCGATTCGCCCGGCGGCTCGGCGCTCGCTTCCGAGCAGATCCGCCAGGCCATCGAGCAGGCCAAGGGGCAGGGCCTGCCGGTTGTCGTCTCGATGGGCAGCCTGGCCGCCAGCGGCGGCTATTGGGTATCGACCGCGGGCAAGACGATCTTCGCCGAACCGAACACGATCACCGGATCGATCGGCATCTTCGGCGTGATCCCGACCTTCGAGAAGACGCTCGCCAAGATCGGCGTCGGCGTGGACGGGGTGCGGACCACCCCGCTCAGCGGCCAGCCCGACCTGTATGGCGGCACCAATGAAGAGACCGACAAGCTGCTCCAGTCGGCGATCGAGGCGGGCTATGCGCGCTTCATCGGGCTGGTGGCCGGTGCCCGCAAGCTGAGCCCCGAGCGGGTCAACGAGATCGCGCAGGGCCGCGTCTGGATCGGCGGCACCGCGCACCAGCTCGGGCTGGTCGACCGGTTCGGCGGGATCAACGACGCGATCGCCGAGGCGGCGCGCCTCGCCAAGCTCGATCCGGCCAAGGTCCATGCGGTCTATCTCGAGAAGGAGCCGTCGGGCTGGGCGAAGATGATCGAGGGCTTCCTGGGCGACAATGACCAGGAAGGCGACTGGGCCGACCAGCCGGCGGGGGCGGACATGTTCGCCCGCACCGCGATCGCCCAGCGCGGGTTGCTGATCCAGGCGATCGGCGATGCGCGCCGGCTCGCCCGCGGCGGATCGGTGCAGGCACGCTGCCTGGAGTGCGGCGGCTTCGGCCCCGCCACCGGCAGCCTGGACGATGCCCGGCTGTTCGACGCCATCGCCGCGCGGCTCGCCCTGTGATCGGCATCCGCGCAGCCACGCCGGAGGATGCCGGCGCCATCGCGGCGATCTATGCGCCGCACGTGCTCACCGGCACCGCCAGCTTCGAGATCGAGCCGCCCGAAAAGGCGGAGATCCGCAAGCGCATGGCATCGAGCGACGGACTCTATCCGTGGCTTGTCGCCACCACCGGCGACGGCGAGGATGCCGGGGTGATCGGCTATGCCTATGCCAGCAAGTTCCGCGACCGGCCGGCCTATCGCTATGTCTGCGAGACTTCGATCTACCTGACCGACGCGTCGAGCGGATCGGGGGTGGGGCGGCTGCTCTACGAGGCGCTGGTCGACACGCTGCGCGCGCAGGGCTTCGTCCATGCCATCGGCACGATCGCGCTGCCCAATGACCGCTCGATCCGGCTGCACGAGGCGGTGGGCTTCCGTCGCCAGGGCGTCTATCGCGAAGTCGGCTTCAAGCATGGCCAGTGGATCGATATCGGTTTCTGGCAGTGCGAACTGAACGAACCGCGCGTACCCCCTGTGGAACCACGCAAATTCGCCGATATGGGGATTGTCCGGGATTGAGCATGCGGGGGGCTGACCGCTATCGGCGCGGTCTCCCAGTAAACGCGTGGTCCGGTCCCAGATGCCCCACTCCGTTTCCCACAGCATCCATGTGGATGTTGACCGCAAGCTGATCGACCTGCGCATCGGCGGGCTGATCAGCCCCGAGGATGCCGCCTGGATCGGCGAGGAGCTGCGCGCGGCGATCCGCACGCTCGGCCCCCATGTCGGGCAGCATGTGACGCTCTATGACGGCAGCGGCGTGCATGTCGTGCCGCAGGAGACGGTGGAGCTGATCAAGCACACGCTCGACAATCCCGAGGTGCGCAAGCTGTGGGCGCGCAAGATCGCGTTCGTGGTGAGCACCGCGCTCGCCCGGCTGCAGGCGCAGCGGCTGCGCGAGGTGCGGCCGGACCTGGGCATATTCGACGATCGCGAGAGCGCGATCGCGTGGCTGATGGAGGTTTAGGGGAAGGGCGTTTGGCGGTGCTGCAATCCTGTCTCCGTGGGGAGATAGCAAGTGCGGGCGCCGCAAGTCCTGAGGACGAACATTCTTCATCGTCATCCCCGCGAAGGCGGGGATCCATTGGCGCTGAAGCTGATGAGACTCACAGCAGCCAGCCAGAATGGATCCCCGCCTTCGCGGGGATGACGGGTACTGGCAAAAAGGCTTGCTTGGGCTCTCAACCGAGGGTTGCCCCAGCCTACCCCAAAGCCGCCAGCCTCTGCTCCGCTTCGCGCACGCCGGCATTGCCGTCCGGGAAGAGCGGGCCGAGCGCGGCATAGCGCTCGCGGGCGTCCGTCCAATAGTCCCGTGCCGCCTCGGTCTCGCCGAGCGCGGTGGCCAGCAGCGCGACGCTGCGGATCATGTTGGCCATGGCGAGCGGCGGCGTGTCGATATCGGCGCGGTAGATGTCCAGCGCCTCGTGCAGATAGGCGGTGGCCCGGGGCAGCGCCTGTTGCTCGAGGAACATGTCGCCGGCATGGCGCAGCGCCCTGGCCAGGCCCAGCCCGTCTCCCGCGCGGCGATAGAGCGCGATGGCTTCGGCCTGGTCGTGCAGCGCCCAGTCGAGGTCGCCGGTGTCGCGGGCGATCTGCGACTGGCGGGTGAGCGCCAGCGCCTCGCCCGACAAGTCGCCTTCCCGGCGGAACAGGAGCAGCGCTTCCGAAAAGGCGGCGCGTGCCGCTTCGGTGTCTCCGTCTCGCCGGGCGGCCTCGCCCGTGGACAGCAATTGCTGGCCGCGACTCGACTCTTCCATGCGCGGAGTATGCGGGGTGTGGAGGGGGCAGGCAATTGCACGGATCTTACGGGACCCGCGCGACCTTTTGCTGCCGGGCGCGAGACGCCGAAATAGACAGGATGGTTGCGGCGAACTAGCCTGGCTGGGGATGCTGGCATGGGGGAGATGCAGGGTGGCGAATCCGATCCGCGATTTGGCGCTGGTGGCCGCCGTCTTCGCCCTTGGCGGCTGTTCTTCCGACGCGCGGCGCCTGCGCCAGTCCGAGCTCGCATCTTCGGGGTTATGGGCGCCCGAATGGGGCTGGCGTTGCTGGAGCCGGTTCGAAGTCGAGGGGGAAACCGTCACCATACTGCGCGATTTCGAGGGGTCCGGGACGATCAACCCCTATCTCATCCAATCCTATGATCACGAACCGCATGGCACCTATTGGATGATCGATCCGCGTCCGGAGGGCCCTCCCGCCGACGAGCCCGACAACGGGCGCAAGGGGCGCAGCGAAGCGGAAGTGCTGCGCGACGGCCCCGATTACGTGCATATCAACTATGCCTGGCACACCCGGGTCGTCGGGCCGGTGCAGGTCAGTTTCCGGGGTGACGGCGTCCCGGTCGGGAGCCAGCGCCTGTTCAGCGCGCGCGAGGTGCGGCGCTCGACCGGGAAGGATGGCAAGATGTTCGGCTTGAGCGGTGGCCTGTCGAAGGGGCCGATCCTGCAGGCGCTCTACCGGACCCAGAACTGGGCGTTCAGCGTGACCGACGCGACCGGCAAGGAGCTGGCCACGGGCGCTTTCCACCCGCCGGACCTGGCGCGCGCGGTCGAGGAATATCGGCGGGTGCGCGCGGAGATCGAAGCGCTGGAGCAGGAGTTCCGCACCGATTTCCAGGAAAGGAAGCGGGGCATGACCGGCTGTGTCGCGCACGAGAGTCCGGAAGCGACGATCTAGCTCATTCCGCGCGGGTGAACTCGCGGCGGCCGCGCTCGGTCGTGCGCCAGCATTTGCCCAGCCAGTAATCGAGCGGGGCGAGCGGGCCGTGGGCGAGGAGGAGCAGGGAAAGCAGCATCAGCGCCTTCCCCGATAGGCCGGCAGGCCGAGCTTCCAGATGATCGCCGCCGCCCGCAGCCCGAAGCCGGCACTCGCCGCGAGCAGCCCGGCGACGAAGACCGGCAGGCCGGCCAGGGTCAGCACCACCTGGAGCACGCCGGTGAGCGCGGCGGCGGTGACATAGAGCTCGGGGCGCATCAGGATCGAGGGCTCGCCGGCGAGCACGTCGCGGATGATGCCGCCGACGCAGGCGGTGACCACGCCCATCACCGCGGCGGGCACCGGCGGGATGCCATAGCCCAGCGCCTTGGCGGCGCCGAACGCGGCATAGGCGGCCAGGCCGAAGGCATCGAGCCAGGCGAAGGTGGTATCGTTCCACCAGCGCTGCGGGGTGATCCAGATCAGCACCGCGACCGCGAGGATCAGCGAGGCGACGGTGGCGTCATGCACCCAGAAGACGGGGGCGCCGATCAGGAGGTCGCGGATCGTGCCGCCGCCGACGCCGGTGACCAGCGCGAAGAAGGCTGCGGTGACGAAGGTCTGGGCGCGGTGCGCGGCGGCCAGCGCGCCGGTGGCGGCGAACACGGCGATGCCGAGCATATCGAGCCAGGGGAGGATAGGCCCGATCCGGGCGGCGGCGTCTACGGCTTCCATGACCAATGTTTCATGCTGGGAACGGCTTGCTGTCAAATGCGCGGCTGGGGCATGAGGGCTGCCATGCAGCGTACAGAGTCCCCGCTCGTCGTCATCGCCATCTGCCTCGCCGCGCTTGCCGGCTTCGTCGATGCGCTGGCCTTTACCAGCCTGGGCGGTTTCTTCGCCTCGTTCATGAGCGGGAACACCACCCGCATGGCGGTGGGCCTGGGCAATGACATGCCCGGCGTCGCGGCGGTGGCGGGGGCATTGGTGATGAGCTTCATTAGCGGCGTGATCCTCGCCGCGGTGGTGACGCGCTGGCGCCAGGCGCGCTTCCGCGAGAGCATCATGGCGCTGGTGACGCTGCTGCTGGTGATCGCCGCGACGCTCGCCAGCCTGATGCCGGGGCCGCTCGTGCTGATCTTCCTGGCGATGGCGATGGGCTGCGAGAACGGCATCCTCCACCGCGAGGGCGAAGTGACGGTGGGCGTGACCTATATGACCGGATCGCTGGTCAAGCTGGGGCAGGGGCTCGCGGGCGCGCTGATGGGCGATCCCGATCGCTGGGCGTGGACGCGCTATCTGTTCCTGTGGCTCGGCTTCGTCGCCGGCGCGGTGATGGGCGCGGCGAGCCATGGTCGCTGGGGCTGGACGGCATTGTGGCTGGCGCCGATCGCCAGCGCGGTGCTCGCCTTTGCGCTGCTGCGCGTGCGGCCGAAGCTGAGCGGGCCCTGGGCGGTGCACTGAGACAAGAAAAAAGCCCCTCCCGGGTGGGGAGGGGCTTTTTCTGTCCATCATCCCTGCTTGCACCGGGATGACGCTTCCCGTCAGACGTGGATCGGCTTGCCCAGCACGGCCATGGCGGCTTCCTTGATCGCCTCGCTGTGCGTCGGGTGCGCATGGCAGGTATAGGCGATGTCTTCCGACGTCGCGCCGAACTCCATCGCCTGGGCGACCTGCGCGATCATCGTGCCGGCGACCGAGGTGATGATCCAGGTGCCGAGCACGCGATCGGTCTTGGCGTCGGCGATCACCTTCACCCAGCCGACCGTGTCGTCGATCGCCTTGGCGCGGCTGTTGCCGGCCATCGGGAACTTGCCGACCTTGACCTCGCCGCGCTCCTTGGCCTGCTCCTCGGTCAGGCCGACGCCGGCGATCTCGGGGTGGGTATAGACCACCGAGGGGATCACGTCGTGGTTCACGATGCCGGTGAGGCCGGCGATGTTCTCGGCGACCGCGATGCCTTCGTCCTCGGCCTTGTGCGCGAGCATCGGGCCCGGGATCACGTCACCGATCGCCCAGACGCCGTCGACCTTGGTGCGGAAGCTGTGGTCGGTCTCGACCTGGCCGCGCTTGTTCACTTCGAGGCCGATCTTGTCGAGGCCAAGGCCCTCGGTGTTCGGACGGCGGCCGATCGACACCAGCACGGCATCGGCTTCCAGCGTCTCGGCGGCGCCGCCGGCGGCGGGCTCGACCGTCACGGTGGCCTTGCCGCCATTGACGGTGACGCCGGTCACCTTGGTGGAGAGCTTGATCTCCATGCCCTGCTTCTTGAAGATCTTGGCGGCTTCCTTGCGGACGTCGCCGTCCATGCCCGGGAGCAGCTGGTCGAGGAACTCGACCACGGTCACCTTGGCGCCGAGGCGCTGCCAGACCGAGCCGAGCTCGAGGCCGATCACGCCGCCGCCGATGACGACCATGTGGCCGGGGACCTTGTCGAGCGCGATCGCGCCGGTCGAATCGACGACGACCTTCTGGTCGATCTCGACGCCGGGCAGCGGGGTGACCGAGGAGCCGGTGGCGATGACGATGTTCTTGGCGGTGACGGTGCGGTCGCCGACCTGGACGGTGTGCGCGTCGACGAAGGTGCCATAGCCCTTCACCCACTCGACCTTGTTCTTCTTGAACAGGAACTCGACGCCGCCGGTCAGGCCCTTCACGGCCTTGTCCTTGTCGGCCATCATGCCGACCAGGTCGAGCTCGACGCCGGTCAGCTTGATGCCGTGCTTGGCGAGGGTGCCGTTGACGGCCTCGTCGAACTTCTCCGACGCGTTGAGCAGCGCCTTGGACGGGATGCAGCCGACGTTGAGGCAGGTGCCGCCCAGCGTCTCGCGACCCTCGACACAACCGGTGCGCAGGCCCAGCTGCGCCGCGCGGATCGCCGCGACATAGCCGCCGGGGCCCGAACCGATCACCAGGACGTCGAAATCGTACTCAGCCATTTTTCACTCCGTTCGCCCTGAGCTTGTCGAAGGGCTGCCTGTCTTCCGTTCGAGAAGAGCGGTGCTTCGACAAGCTCAGCACGAACGGAAGATAGGGATGCGTTTCAGTTCTTACAGGTCGATCAGCAGACGGGTCGGATCCTCGATCGCGTTCTTGAGCGCGACGAGGAAGGTCACCGCCTCGCGGCCGTCGACCAGGCGGTGGTCGTAGCTGAGCGCGAGGTACATCATCGGGCGGACGACGACCTGGCCGTCGCGGACCACCGGGCGGTCCTCGATGCGGTGCAGGCCGAGCACGGCCGACTGCGGCGGGTTGATGATCGGGGTCGACATCAGCGAGCCGAACACGCCGCCGTTCGAGATGGTGAAGGTGCCGCCCTTCATCTCTTCCATCTTGAGCGTACCGTCCTTGGCGCGCTTGCCGAAGTCGCCGATCGTCTTCTCGATGCCGGCGACCGACAGGGTCTCGGCATCGCGGATCACGGGGACGACCAGGCCCTGCGGGGCCGATACGGCGACCGAGATGTCGCAATAGTCGTGATAGACGATCTCATCGCCCTCGATCGAGCCGTTGACGCCCGGGATGTCCTTGAGCGCCATGCAGGCGGCCTTCACGAAGAAGCCCATGAAGCCGAGGCGAACGCCGTGCTTCTTCTCGAACAAATCCTTGTACTTGGCGCGCGCCTCGATCACCGCGGTCATGTCCACGTCGTTGAACGTGGTGAGCATCGCGGCGGTGTTCTGCGCTTCCTTGAGGCGCTTGGCGACGGTCTGGCGGAGACGCGTCATCTTGACGCGCTCTTCCTTGCGGCCGCTCGCCGAAGCTGCCGGAGCAGCGGCGGGTGCCGGCGCGGCGGCCGGGGCGGGCTTGTTGCTCGCCGCGGTCAGCACGTCGTCCTTGGTCAGGCGGCCGTCCTTGCCGGTGCCCTGCACGGTCGACGGATCGACGCCGGTCTCGAGCACCGCGCGGCGCACCGACGGCGACAGCGCAGCGGCTTCCGAGCTTGCCGGAGCAGGCGCAGCGGCCGGAGCCGGCGCGGCAGCCGGGGCCGCGGCGGGCGCCGGAGCAGCGGCGGCGGCGCCGCCCTCGGTCACCACGGCGATCACCGCGCCGACCTCGACCGTGTCGCCGATCTTGACGAGCTGATCGCCCATCACGCCGGCAACCGGGCTGCCGACTTCGACCGAGACCTTGTCGGTCTCGAGGCTCGCGATCGGCTCGTCGAGCGCGACGGGGTCACCCGGGTTCTTCAGCCATTCACCAAGCGTGGCTTCGGTGATCGATTCACCCAGCACCGGGACTTTAACGTCTGCCATTGTCTTTCCTCGTTCCCTGGGGATCTCAGTTGTTGCGGGTCCGGCGAATTTCTTCGCGGACATTGTGACCAAGCGCGTCTGCGATCAGCGCGCCCTGTTCGGCCTGGTGGCGCTTCATCAGGCCGGTGGCGACCGCAGCGGCCGGCGCGCGGCCGGCATAGCGCGGACGCTGCACCTTGCACTTCGCCTCGGCCAGGCTGGCCTCGATGAAGGGCTCGACGAAGAACCAGTAGCCGTTGTTCTTCGGCTCTTCCTGCGCCCAGATCACTTCCTCGAGGTTGGTCATGCGCGCGATGCGCTTGGCCAGGGCCTCGCCCGGGAAGGGATAGAGCTGCTCGATGCGGACGATCGCGGTGTTCTTGTCACCGGCGGCGTCACGTGCCTCGATCAGGTCATAGGCGACCTTGCCGGTGCACAGCACCAGGCGCTTCACCTCGGTATCCGCCGGAGCCGACGGATCGCTGAGGATGCGCATGAAGTGGCTGTCGCCCAGGAAGTCCTCGGCCTTCGACACCGCCAGCTTGTGGCGGAGCAGCGACTTCGGGGTCATCTGCACCAGCGGCTTGCGGAAGGTGCGGTGCATCTGGCGGCGCAGCAGGTGGAAGTAGTTTGCCGGCGTCGTGATGTTGACGACCTGCATATTGTCTTCCGCGCAGAGCTGCAGATAGCGCTCCGGACGCGCCGAGCTGTGCTCGGGGCCCTGGCCTTCATAGCCGTGCGGCAGCAGCATCACCAGGCCGTTGGCGCGGAGCCACTTGGCCTCGCCCGCGGCGATGAACTGGTCGATCATGATCTGCGCGCCATTGGCGAAGTCGCCGAACTGCGCTTCCCACAGTACCAGCGTCTTCGGATCGGCAAGCGCATAGCCGTATTCGAAGCCGAGCACGCCATATTCCGAGAGCGGCGAATCGAGCACTTCGAAGGTGCCGTGCGGGATGGTCGAGAGCGGGATGTAGCGATGCTCATCCTTCTGATCGACCCAAACCGCGTGGCGCTGCGAGAAGGTGCCGCGGCCGACGTCCTGGCCCGAGAGACGGACGCCATAGCCTTCCGAGAGCAGCGAGCCGAAGGCCAGCGCTTCGCCGGTCGCCCAGTCGAAATTCTCGCCCGACGAGAACATCGCACGCTTCGCATCGAGCACGCGGCCCAGCGTCTTGTGGATCTCGAGGTCCGAGGGGACTTCGGTCAGCGTGCGGCCGAGGCTGTCGAACAGTTTCTTCTCGATGCCGGTCTCGACCGAGCGGCGTGCCGTCTCGGCATCGCCCGGAACCGACAGGCCCGACCAGCGGCCGCCGAACCAGTCCGCCTTGTTGGGGAGGTACGACTTGCCCGCTTCGAACTCGCCTTCGAGCAGCAGGTTGAACTGCTTCACCTTCTCGTCGACGAAGCCTTGGTCGATCGTGCCTTCGGCGATCAGCTTCTTCGAATAGACGACGCTGACCGACGGATGCTGGCGGATCGCCTTGTACATCAGCGGCTGGGTGAACGAGGGCTCGTCGCCTTCGTTATGGCCGAAGCGCCGATAGCACCACATGTCGATCACGACATCGCGCTTGAAGGTCTGGCGGAACTCGATCGCCATCTTGCAGGCGAAGGTGACCGCTTCGGGATCGTCGCCATTGACGTGGAAGATCGGCGCCTGGACGCCCTTTGCGACGTCCGACGGATAGGGCGAGGAGCGCGCGAACTGCGGGCTCGTCGTGAAGCCGATCTGGTTGTTGATGATGAAGTGGAGGCAGCCGCCGGTGTTGTAGCCGCGGATGCCCGAGAAGCCGAGGCACTCCCAGACGATGCCCTGGCCGGCGAACGCGGCGTCGCCGTGCAGCAGCACGGGCAGCGAACCGGTATGCGCTTCCAGGTCGTTGGCGATCGTCTGGATCGCGCGGGTCTTGCCGAGCACGACCGGATCGGCCGCTTCAAGGTGCGACGGGTTGGCGACCAGCGACATATGGACGCTGATGCCGTCGAACTCGCGGTCGGTGCTGGTGCCGAGGTGATACTTCACGTCGCCCGAGCCGCCGACGTCGTCCGGATTGGACGAGCCGCCCGAGAATTCGTGGAAGATCGCGCGATACGGCTTCGACATCACGTTGGTGAGCATGTTCAGCCGGCCGCGATGCGCCATGCCGTACACGATCTCGCGCACGCCGAGCTGGCCGCCATACTTGATGATGGCTTCCATCGCCGGGATCATCGCTTCGCCGCCGTCGAGGCCGAAGCGCTTGGTGCCGACATATTTCTTGCCGCAGAACTTCTCCCACTCCTCGGCCTCGATGACCTTGGAGAGGATCGCCTTCTTGCCGTCGGCGGTGAACTGGATGGCCTTGTCCTTGCCCTCCATCCGATCCTGGAGGAAGCGGCGCTCCTCGACATCGGCGATGTGCATGTACTCAAGGCCGACATTGCCGCAGTAATTGGCCTGCAGGATCGCGACGATCTCGCGCACGGTCGCCTTTTCCAGGCCGAGCGTGCCGCCGAGATAGATCGGGCGATCGAGATCGGCGCCGGTGAAGCCATGATATTCCGGCGTCAGGTCGGCAGGCAGGTCCTGGCGGGCCAGGCCGAGCGGATCGAGCGAAGCGGCGAGGTGGCCACGCACCCGGTAGGTGCGGATCAGCAGCATCGCGCGGATCGAATCGCCGGCAGCGCGGGCGATGTCTGCTTCCGACGCGGCCGGGCCGGCCGGCTTGGCAGGGGCAGCGCCGCCCTTGGCGGGCTTGGGCGCGGGCTCCATCTGGGTGGGATCGAGCCCGGCGGTGAGGGCATCCGTCTCGGCGAGCGGCCAGCGCGGGTTCGCCCAGCTGGGGCCCGAGGCCGCATCCTCGAGGCCATCGAAGAACTGCTGCCACTGCGGCTCGACGCCGGTCGGATCCGCCTTGTAGCGGCGGTACATCGTCTCGACGAAGGCGGGGCTCACACCGCCGGCGATCTCGTCGAAGTCCAGGCCCTCATAGCCCATAGTCAATTCCAGTCTGTGTTAGCGCTCCCATTCCGTGAAGGAGATAGGAGCGCGCACGTTACAATTCAGCCCTTGAGCACTTCGACCAGCGTGGAGCCGAGCTCCGACGGGCTGGCCGCGACGCGGATGCCCGCCTCTTCCATCTTCGCGATCTTTTCCTCGGCGCCGCCCTGGCCGCCCGAGACGATCGCACCGGCATGGCCCATGCGGCGGCCCGGAGGCGCCGTGCGGCCCGCGATGAAGCCGGCCATCGGCTTCTTGCGGCCACGCTTGGCCTCG
Organism: Sphingomonas sp. NIBR02145; assembly: GCF_027359115.1. Classification (NCBI taxonomy): domain Bacteria; kingdom Pseudomonadati; phylum Pseudomonadota; class Alphaproteobacteria; order Sphingomonadales; family Sphingomonadaceae; genus Sphingomonas; species Sphingomonas sp. NIBR02145. Next base: position 3,937,416 of record NZ_CP114791.1, read on the forward strand.
TCGATCAGGAACTGCGCGGCTTCCTCTTCGGCCGAGCCGCCGATTTCGCCGATCATGATCATCGACTTGGTCTCGTCGTCCGCGAGGAACAGCTCGAGCACGTCGATGAAGTTGGTGCCGTTGACGGGGTCGCCGCCGATGCCCACCGCGGTGGTCTGGCCGAGGCCGGCATTGGTGGTCTGGAACACCGCCTCATAGGTGAGGGTGCCCGAGCGCGAGACGACGCCCACCGAGCCCTTCGAGAAGATCGAGCCCGGCATGATGCCGATCTTGCACTCGCCCGGGGTCAGCAGGCCGGGGCAGTTCGGGCCGATCAGGCGCGACTTCGAACCCGAAAGGGCGCGCTTCACCTTGACCATGTCGAGCACCGGAATGCCCTCGGTGATGCAGACGATCAGCGGCACTTCGGCGTCGATCGCCTCGAGGATCGAGTCGGCGGCGAAGGGCGGCGGCACGTAGATGACCGAGGCGTCGGCGCCGGTCTTGGTGACGGCTTCGGTGACGGTGTCGAACACGGGCAGGCCGATATGCTCGGTGCCGCCCTTGCCGGGGGTCACACCGCCGACCATCTGCGTCCCATAGGCGAGCGCCTGCTGGGTGTGGAAGGTGCCGGTCTCACCGGTCATCCCCTGGGTGATGACCTTGGTGTTCTTGTTGATCAGGATGCTCATGCGTTCACTGGGCTCCAGGCGCTTTGGATTCGGTTAGGGAGGAGGAGCGCAGCACGACCCAACCGCCATAGGCGGCGGCGGTCACGCGAACGTCCTCGCGAGCGGAAGTGGCAACCGACGCACCGACCGCGCTGGCGGTGGGGCGTGCGGAGAGCGGCACGGCGTCCTCGTTCGGCAGGACGAGCTTGCGTGCGGCGGGATAATCCTCGTCGGACAGCGCGTACCACAGCACGATGCAGCTATCGCCGATCGGAGTGTGGCTGGGCTGGGCGGTGGGCGGCAGCAGATAGAGCTGGCCACCGGAGATCCGGTAGATGGTGTTGGGCACCTGCGCCGCGGTGGGCGCGGGCAGCTTCTCGGCCTCGGCGCGCGTCGCGACGGTGCCGGCGCCGAGCGCGCGCTGCGCGGCGGCGGGCAGCGAGGCGAAGGTCATCGGTTCGGCGACGCTCTTGCTCAGCCGCACCGCGCCGCTGATGCAGGCGGCCTGGAACAGCGGCACCGGCTCGGCGGGCGCCGTGGGCGTGGCCTCCTGGGCCATTGCGGGCGCCGGCAACAGCGAAGCCGCGCTTGCACAGGCAAGCGCGGCGATCGCGAGCAGGCCGGAGCGCTGCGCAGTCATGATCAGGCGAGCGAGCCGTCGATCGCCTTGCAGGCGACCAGCAGTTCCTTCACCGCGTCGACCGAGACCGTCAGATTGGCCTTGGCCTCGTCCGACAGCTTGACCTCGACGATCTTCTCGACGCCGTCCTTGCCGAATAGCACCGGCACGCCGACGTAGAGATTGTCGACGCCGTACTGGCCGGTCAGGTGCGCGGCTGCGGGCAGGATGCGCTTCTGGTCGTAGAGATAGGCCTCGGCCATCGCGATCGCCGAGGTGGCGGGCGCATAGAAGGCCGAGCCGGTCTTGAGCAGCGCGACGATCTCGCCGCCGCCGCCGCGGGTGCGCTTGACGATCTCGTCGATCTTTTCCTTGGTCGAGAAGCCCATCTCGATCAGGTCGGCGACGGGGATGCCCGACACGGTCGAATATTCGAGGACCGGGACCATGGTGTCGCCATGGCCGCCGAGCACGAAGGTGTTCACGTCCTTGACCGACACGCCGAATTCCTCGGCGAGGAAGTGGCTGAAGCGCGCCGAGTCGAGCACGCCGGCCATGCCCACCACCTTGGTGTGCGGCAGGCCCGAGAATTCGCGCAGCGCCCAGACCATCGCGTCGAGCGGGTTGGTGATGCAGATCACGAACGCGTCGGGCGCATGGGCGGCGATGCCCTCGCCGACGGCCTTCATGACCTTGAGGTTGATGCCGAGCAGGTCGTCGCGGCTCATCCCCGGCTTGCGGGCGACGCCGGCGGTGACGATGATCACGTCGGCGCCCGCGATGTCGGCATAGTCGTTCGAGCCGATGATCTTGGCGTCGAAGCCCTCGACGGGGCCGCACTGCGACAGGTCGAGCGCCTTGCCCTGGGGCACGCCTTCGACGACGTCGAACAGGACGATGTCGCCCAGGCCCTTGAGTGCTGCGAGGTGCGCGAGCGTACCGCCGATGTTGCCGGCGCCAATCAGCGCGATCTTCTTGCGGGCCATGGATACTCCCTATGGGTCTGGTTCAACCGGACACCAGCACGCACGTACCGGCGTGCCGGTGAAAGCGGTGGCGGCTTAGGCCCATAATAGGAGAGTCGCAACCCATGAAAAAGGATGGGCCGCGATTATCTTTGCAACTAATTCGCAACTGCAATAAGGGGTTGCGCCGCCTTGCTCGCGGGCGCGCGGCGCTTCCCCGGCCCCGCGGATCGGGCTCAGCCGCCCTGCATCAGATCCTGGTAGAGCATCAGCGCATTGCCGTCGGGATCGTAGAAGGTGAGCAGCCGGACCATGCCCGGGATATCCTGGATCGGTCCATCCTGCCGCACGCCCGCGGAGTCGAGCACCTTCTGTGCCGCTTCGATGTCGACAACCCCGAAAGTGAGCGTCGCGCCGCCGCCCTGGATCACGCTCTCGCGCTGGGCAAGGCCGACATTGACGCGCGCCACCGGGCTTTCGAACTCGCACCAGGCGATCTCATCGACGCGGTAGAGCAGGTTCATCCCCAGAACGTCGCGATACCAGGCGATGCCGGCGTCGAGATCGGTGACGTTGATTGCGCAGGTCAGGCCGCCATCATAGCCGAGCGCGGCGCGGGCAGGGGCTTCAAGCGTGGTTGCCATCAGGATTCTCCGACTCTATGGTTACATTTATATAGTCGATATGAATTTGGTGATGGAGTCAATTCCCCCTGATCCCGCGCAGCTGCTGCGCACCCTGGAGTCCAATCGCTGGGCGATCCCGGTGCTGGCGCTGCTCCACCGCGAGCAGGGCGCGCGCTTCGCGGTGATGGCACGCGCGTTCGACCTGCCGCACAACAGCCTGTCGCGCTGTCTGGCGTATCTCAGGGAATGCGGCTGGGTGCTGCCCAACCCCGGCCATGGCCATCCGCTGCGCCCCGAATATGTGCTGAGCGATGCCGGCCGCCCGGTCGCGGCATTGTGCGGGCGGATCGAGGAAGCGCGGGCGCGGCTGCGGCTGGGGGCGGGCGACCTGCCGCGCTGGTCGCTGCCGCTGGTTGCCGGGTTGGGGCCGGACTGGACCCGCTTCGGCGCACTCCAGGCGCGGCTGGCCCCGGTCACCCCGCGCGCCCTCTCGACGACGCTCAAGGCAGTGATCGACGAGGAACTGGTCCGCCGCCGGCTCGAGGACCGCTACCCGCCGCTGCCGCTCTATGCGCTGACGAGGAAGGGGCAGGAGCTGGCGGCGGCGCTGGCGGCCTAACGCTCCGCCTTCTCTCGCGCGGCATAGTCATCGGCGAGCACGCCGAACGCCTGCTTGCGCTGGCCGGTCTCCGAGATCAGCCCCTTGCGGTTCCAGCCCTGCTGATAGACCGGGTGCTGGCGGCGCGGGGAGCGGAAGTCCTTGAGGATCCAGGGGCTGAGGCCGCGCAGGAACGGCACCTTGGCCGCCATCTCCAGGGTGCGGCGATAATATTCGGCCTGATATTCCTCGCTGAACTTGTGCGGGGCCGCGGCGCCGTCGTGATAGCCATAGAGCGCATCGGCACCAAACTCGGAGAAGATCAGCGGCTTGGTCACCGGGCTGGCCCAGGTGAAGCTCGGGATCGCGGCGAGCGGGTCATCCGAATACCAGCCATTGTAGGTGTTGATCGCCATCACATCGAGATCGCCGACCAGCGGATCGTTGATCCGCATCTCCTTGCCCTTGCGATCGCTGAGCAGCGCGGCGGTGACGAGCCGGCTGTCGTCGAGCGCGCGGACATCCCCGATCAGCGTGCGGAGGAAGGCGTTGCGGGCGTCCGATACCGGCGTTTCATTAGCGACGCTCCACAGCACGATCGCAGCGCGGTTGCGGTCGCGGCGGATATTCTCGGCGATCATCCGGCGCGCGGTGGCGAGCGTATCGGCATTGCCCCAGGCGACGCGCCAATAGACCGGCACTTCGCTCCATACGAGCAGGCCCATCTCGTCGGCGAGGCGGGTGGTGCCCTCGTCATGCGGATAATGCGCCAGGCGCACGAAATTGCCGTGCAGACCCTGCTTGATCTCGGAGAACAGCGCCCGCGCGGCGGCGGGGCTCATCGCACGGACGGGATCCTTGCCGAGCTCCTCCTCGTGCGTCGAGATGCCGCGCAGGAAGATCGACTTGCCGTTGAGCAGGATCCGGTCGCCCTGCACTTCGATCGTACGGAAGCCGACGCGATCGGCGAAGCGGTCCGCGCCAGAGGCGATCTCGACGTCGTAGAGCTTCGGATTCTCCGGAGACCAGCGCTGCAGCCCGCGCGGCGTCGGCAGGCTGGCGCTCCATCTCCCTTCGCCATCGGTACGCCCTTCGAGCGTGGCGCCGAGCGCGGGGATGGCGAGGCGGATCGGTGCGTTCGCGGCCTGCGACCCGAGCAGTTGCGCCGAGACTGCGATGCGGCCGTCCTTGCCGAGCCGTACGAACGCATCGTCCACGAACGTCTCGGGCACGGTGACCAGGCGCACCGAGCGGGTGATGCCGCCATAGGTCTCCCAGTCGGTGACCGGCGGCGGCACGTCGCTGTCGGTGCGGGCGGAATCGACGCCCACGGTGATCTGGTTGCTGCCCGGGCGCAGCCTGTCGGTCACGTCGAAGGCGAAGGGGGTGAAGGCGCCGACATGCTTGCCGACCGGCTTGCCGTTGAGGAACACGCTGGCGGCGTAATCAGCGCTGCCGAAGCGCAGATAGACGCGCTTGCCCGGGGTGACCGGCGTGTAGTCGAAAGTCCGCTGGTACCAGACCAGGCCCTGATAATAGCGCATCTCCGGGGCATGACCGATCCAGCCGCCGGGCAGGTGCGTGATCGCCGAGCGCTGCATGTCGAACTCGAACAGCGCGGTCGGGCGCTTCTCGGCTTCCTCGGCCTGGATCTTGTCCTGGTAGCGCGCGGTGCTTTCCGAAGGCGGACCGCCATGGAAGCCCGCGACGCCATCGCGATAGGGATCGACCGACCAGTGCCAGGCGCCGTCCAGGCTCTGGCCCGGGCGAAGGTCGGCCGCGACCAGGGTCTGCGCCGAAGCGCTCATGGGTGCCAGTAACGCCGCAAGCGCGAACCCGATCAGGCGCATAGTCTCTCCCTATTTTGCTTTTGCGGGGAGCCTATCGCGGGTCAGGCCATTCGGCCAGACCAATATATCGGGATTGGTTGCTTCTGCGCCCCTCCCTGGAAGGGAGGGGGACTTGCATACGGATGCTCGCCCTATTGCTCGCCGTGGCCCTCGGCCAGGTAGGTATCCGAGCGCATTTCCATCAGGCGGCTGACGGTGCGGTCGAACTCGAAGCGGCCGTCGCCCGTCTCGTACAGGTCCTGCGGCTCGGCATCGGCGGCGGCGAGCAGCTTGACCTTGTGCTCGTAGAGCGCGTCGATCAGCGTAACGAAGCGCGCCGCCTCGTTGCGGTTCTCCGGCCCCAGCTTGGGGATGCCGACCAAGATCACCGTGTGGAAGCGCCGGGCGATGGCGAGATAGTCGGCGGCGCCGCGCGCCTCGCCGCACAGTCGCTTGAACGAGAAGACGGCGACGCCCTTCAGGCATTTCGGCACGTGCAGCTCGCGCCCGCCCTGCACCGGCAGCTCGCAGGTCGGGACATGGGCGCGGTCCTCGACCGGATAATCGGTGAGGCGGAAGAACGCTTCGGAGAGCTGCCTGGTCGCTTCTGGTCCGTTCGGCACCAGCCAGGTATCCATCCGCCCCAGGCGATCGAGCCGATAGTCGGTCGGGCCGTTCAGCGTCAGCACGTCCATCTTCGCCTCGATCAGCTCGATGAAGGGGATGAACAGCTGGCGGTTGAGCCCATCCTTATAGAGATCGCGCGGCGCCCGGTTTGAGGTGGCGACCATGGTGAGGCCGTGGCCCATCATCTCGGTGAACAGGCGCGAGAGGATCATCGCGTCGGCGGGGTTGTTGACCACCATCTCGTCGAAGGCGAGCAGGCGGGTGTCCTCGACCATCGCATCGGCGACCGCGACGACGGGATCGCGCGTGTCCTTCTTGCGCTCTTCGTTGAGCCGCTCATGCACTTCGAGCATGAACTCGTGGAAATGGACGCGGCGCTTCCGGCGGATGTTCACCGTCTCGTAGAACAGGTCCATCAGCATCGACTTGCCGCGGCCGACGCTGCCCCAGATGTAGAGCCCGCGCGGCGGCTCGGGCAGGCGGCCGAGTGCGCGCCACAGGATGCTGCCCTTTTTCGGCACCGCTTCCAGTTCGCCGGCCAGGCTGTTCAGCCGTTCGGCGGCGGCGGCCTGTTCGGGGTCGGGGCGAAGCTCGCCCGCGGCAACAAGGGCACGGTATTTCTCGATTACGCTGGTCATGATCTGGGCGGGGGCGAACTCTTGCGGATGGTGCCGAGGAAGCTGGCGACGGTCACATCGCCCTGACGGACCACGCCGCGCAGGAAGAGCATCCGGCCGGTCTCGCGCAGCAGGTCGATCTCGGCTTCGGTATCGGTGCCGATCGCACCGCCGGCGATGAACTGGATCGACATGTCGACGGTGGAGGCGGGGCCGGCAAGTACGCCCAGCCCGCGCGCGGCGGCGAACAGCGCCATGTCGATGAAGCCGGCCAGCGCGCCGCCATGGATATGGTCGCGCAAATTGGAGTGCTGGCGCTCGAAGCGGTGGCGGACCAGCGCAGTGCGCTCACCGCTCGCCTTCACCGAAAGCGAGCCGATGAAGCTGTTGAACCGGCCCTGGTCCAGAATCTGCCAGCGCTTCCAGCCCGGCAGGTCCGGATCATCTTCGTAGAAGAAATGCTCGGGGCCGGGCTGGTTCACAGGATCAGAGCGTGCGCTCGGCTTCCATCTTCTTGATCTCGGCGATCGCCTTGCCCGGGCTCAGGCCCTTCGGGCAGACGTTCGAGCAGTTCATGATCGTGTGGCAGCGATAGAGGCGGAACGGATCCTCGAGATTGTCGAGGCGCTCGCCGGTCATCTCGTCGCGCGAGTCGGCCAGCCAGCGATAGGCCTGGAGCAGGATCGCCGGACCGAGAAACTTGTCGCTGTTCCACCAGTAGCTCGGGCACGAGGTCGAGCAGCAGGCGCACAGGATGCACTCGTACAGGCCGTCGAGCTTCTCGCGGTCGGCCGGCGACTGGAGGCGCTCCTTGCCCGAGGGCGTGGTCGACACGGTCTGCAGCCACGGCTTGATCGAGGCGTACTGCGCATAGAAGTGGGTGAAGTCAGGGACGAGATCCTTGATCACGTCCATGTGCGGCAGCGGGGTGATGCGGATGTCGCCCTTGATGTCCTCGATCGCGGTGGTGCAGGCGAGGCCGTTGCGCCCGTCCATGTTCATCGAGCACGAGCCGCAAATGCCTTCGCGGCACGAGCGGCGGAAGGTCAGCGAGCTGTCCTGCTCCGACTTGATCTTGATGAGCGCGTCGAGGACCATCGGGCCGCATTCGTCGAGGTCGATCTCGAACGTGTCGTAGCGCGGATTCTCGCCCGAATCCGGATCGTAGCGGTAGATCTTGAACTTCTTGACGTTCTTCGCGCCCGGGTCCGCCTTGTGCTCCTTGCCCTTGGTGGAGATGCGGCTGTTCTTGGGAAGGCGGAATTCGGCCATCGAGGGGTTCCTTATGCTTGGCCGCGCGATAGCCAATCGAACCGCCGGGCTCAACCTCTCAGATGATATCAAGCACCAGACCGAGCGAACGGGCCTCTTCCGCCTCGATATACCAGTTGGCCGGCGCGCGCTCGGCGAGGGATTCGAAACGCACGCTTGAGCCGGCAATGATGGCGCGGAAACCCTCTTCCTCGATCCGCACCGATTCCTCGATCTCGTGCAGCTTGGCCTTGAGGCTGGCGACCTGCATGCGCAGCGGTCCGGACAGATCGAGCGTCGACTGGATCTGGCGCTCATGGATCATCAACCGGGTGCCGCGGGTGAGGAAGCGCTTGTCGGCGGGGAAGGCGGCCATGAAGGTCGCGCCGGCGGAGTAGACGGCGACCTTGCCGAGGAAGAGCGTCTCGCGGCCAGAATAGTCGCGCAGCAGGCGGATCTCGTCGCCCATCAGCCGGGCGACTTCGGGATCGCCGCCGAGCGTGGAAAGCGAGACGACGAGGCTGCCTTCGCGCGGGGCGGCGGCGAGCTGTTCGCGGAAGCTGGCATACATCGCCTGGTCGACCGGGCCGGACAGGGCGACGTGCGGACGGGCGAGCAGCGGGTAGCGCGCGGCCTGGCCGTCGTCCTGCGGGGTGGCGGGGGAGTCGATCGCGTCGGTCATCGCCGCGGTAACTTCCGCGATCGGATCGGGTTCCAGTGGCGCGGGCGGAAGCGTGGGGGCCGCGGGCCGGGGTGCGATTACCCGGCGCCGAGCTTCGCGCCGCTCGACCCAGCGACGGACCAGGAAGGCGAAGCCGAAGGTGATCAGCAGGCCGAGCCCGACCTGGAGCACGCGATTGCGGAAGCCGCCGGGAAGCGCCTTCTGGATCGCCGCGGGGATCTGGTGTTCCAGATCGCCCGGGATCAACCGCTCCAGAAGGGTTTCCTCGGCTGCCATGCTATCCGCCGCGTTTGAGCATGTCGGTCGCCGGGCGGCCGACGGGTGGGGTATCCGTTTGCGGCATGCGCGCCTCGAGCGGGGCGAGCCAGGTCGCGACGTCCGCGCCGATCGTCACTTGCGGGTTGGACGGCATGACGCGCGCCATGCTTTCCCAGTCGTTGATCAGCATGCGCGCCTCGTCCGATGCCTTTTCGAGCGGCTGGCCCTTGCGCAGCGCATGGTTGATCATCGCATCGCCGAAGAAGGTCCAGTCATTGTCCGCCTGGCAGCCGAACGAGGTCCGGTCGGACGACGCAGCGGTGAACAGCGCGGTGGTGGGGCTGGAGAGCGGGCTGACGAAGATGCCCGAATAGCAGGCCGAGAGGATCAGCAGCCGGTTCTTGATACCGAGTTCGTCGAGGAGGGATTCGAGCCGCCGGGGGCTGAGGATGCCATAGCCCTCGTCGCCGTCATGATAAGCGATGCCAACCTTGGCGCCGTGGCTCGTGGTGTAGAGGACGAGGACGTCCTGCTCCTTGTCCATCACCTCGGCGATGCGGGCGAGGGCGAGGGTGAGGCTGGTGAGCGACCCGTTCGGCAGCTCGCTCGGCATGGCGCCGGCGGTGCCGCCCAGCACGATCGTCCGGCCGGCGGCATCGAAGCGGCGCGAAAGCACCTTGCCGGCCTCGCGCGCCTCGCGCCCGAACACCGGATCGCTGTCGAGCGCGACCGAGACGACATAGGCGTCGACCAGCGTCTTGCGCTGCGGCTGGAGCGCGTTGAGCGCGACGTTGAGCTTGCGGGTATCGGCGAGCATCGCCCTGGCCGAGCGCCCGCGCTGGAGCTCGGGGCCGGGATCGAGCCCTTCGATGCCGTCGGGCCCGGAGACCATCCCCGGCCAGTCCGCCTTGTGCTCGGGCGCCTTGTACTGGGCGGCGGCGGGCGTGACGGCGAGCGCGGCAACCGCCGCAAGCATGGCGAACGCGATACGCATGGGCAGGCGAGAACCCCCGATTTAGTTAACGACCACTCTCGCGGGTGCGAGAGCGGTGTCAAGCCATCTGGGGAGCGCCGTGCCTCAATGCCAGATGGCGGTGAGCGGATAGACCGCGATCAGCCAGGCCAGGCAGGCGATGACGATCCGCCGGTCCCGCGCCGCGATCGCGAGCAGGATCACCGGGAAGAAGGACCAGGTGAGGACGAAGAGCCGGAAGGTGAACATGCCCTTTGTGCCGGCCAAACCGATCGTCGTCGCAATCAGCGCGATATTGCAGAGCAGCACGGCGGACAGCACCTTGCCGCGGTGCCGGTCGAAATAAAGGTCGAGATCGCCCCATTCCTCGGGATCGTCGGGGAAGATCAGCGAGGCGGCGACATAATAGACCGCGGTCACCAGGAAACCGCAGAACAGCACCGGCCAGTTGAGCGGCAGCAGATCGCGCAACGCCCAGCCATACATCCAGAAGGACACGACGTCGCAGGAGACGAAGACCCCGAGCAGGATGGTCGCCCAGCCGATCCGCACCTTGTGGCTGGCCTTGAGCGCGCGGGAGAGCCCGCCAAGCCCCTCGGCAAGCGCGAGGCCGAGCAGCAGCCCGAAGAAACTGAAGATGAATTCGAATGCGCTCATTGGTGCCCCCTTGTCGGTTCACTTTCGTGGGGGGCGGGGCGGTGTCAAGCGCCCGAGAGCGGCACCGGCGATGTCGAAGGGGACGACTGCATCGGCGCGCTCCATTGCGTCGCAGCCAGTCTGGCGGTGCATGATCGCCGTTCAAAAGGAGCTATTGTGCAGACGACAAGAAAAGGGCCCGCTCGCGCCTGGCGAACGGGCCCTTTCGGAAACCGCTGTCGAGGGATCAGTACACCCGCTTCTTCGGCTTGATGTACTCGATCTCGTCGGTGAGCGTGTAGTCGTGGACCGGGCGGTAATCGATGGTCGTCGCGCCGCCCTTGCCGCCCCAGCCCTCGAAGGTGGCGACGGTGTGCTTCATCCAGTTCTTGTCGTCGCGCTCGGGGAAGTCCTCGTGCATGTGCGCGCCGCGGCTTTCCTTGCGGTTGGCGGCGCACTCGATGGTGACGACGGCCTGGCCGATCAGGTTGTCGAGCTCAAGCGTCTCGACCAGGTCGGTGTTCCAGATCAGCGAGCGGTCCTGGATGCCCACATCCTGGAAGCCCTTATAGACTTCCTTCATGTGCTCGACGCCTTCCGCCAGCAGCGCGCTGTCGCGGAACACGGCGCAGTGGCGCTGCATCGTCTTCTGCATGTCGGCGCGGATCTGCGCGGTGGGCTTTTCGCCCTTGGCGTTGCGGAAGTGATCGAGGCGGCCGAGCGCGAACTCCTCCGAACCCTTGGGAAGCTCGTTGTGCTTCATGCCGGGCTTGAGCAGCTCCTTGAGGCGGAGACCGGTGGCGCGACCGAACACGACGAGGTCGATCAGCGAGTTGGAGCCGAGGCGGTTGGCGCCGTGGACCGACACGCAGGCCGCTTCGCCGACCGCGAACAGGCCGGGGACGACCGAGTCCGGATCGCCGTCCTTATTGCGGACGACTTCGCCGTGATAGTTCGTGGGGATGCCGCCCATATTATAGTGGACGGTCGGCACCACCGGCAGCGGCTGGCGGGTCAGGTCGACGCCGGCGAAGATCTTGCCGGTCTCGGTGATGCCCGGCAGGCGCTCGTGCAGGATCTTCGGATCGATATGGTTGAGGTGAAGGAAGATGTGATCCTTCTCCTTGCCGACGCCGCGGCCCTCGCGGATTTCCATCGCCATCGAGCGCGCGACGACGTCGCGGCTGGCAAGGTCCTTGGCCGACGGGGCATAGCGCTCCATGAAGCGCTCGCCCTCGGAGTTGGTCAGGTAGCCGCCTTCACCGCGTGCGCCCTCGGTGATGAGGACGCCGGCGCCGTAGATGCCGGTCGGGTGGAACTGGACGAACTCCATGTCCTGCAGCGCGATGCCCGCGCGCAGCGCCATGCCGTTGCCGTCGCCGGTGCAGGTGTGCGCCGAGGTCGCCGACTGGTAGACGCGGCCGCCGCCGCCGGTGGCGAGCACCACGGCATGCGAACGGAAGCGGTGGATCGAGCCGTCTTCCATGCACAAGGCGATCACGCCGCGGCAGGCGCCATCTTCCATGATCAGGTCGAGCGCGAAATATTCGACGTAGAAGTCGGCGTCATACTTCAGGCTCTGCTGGTAGAGCGCGTGGAGCATGGCGTGGCCGGTACGGTCCGCCGCGGCGCAGGTGCGCTGCACGGGCGGGCCTTCGCCCATGTTCTGCATGTGGCCGCCGAACGGGCGCTGGTAGATCGTGCCATTGTCGTTGCGGCTGAACGGCACGCCGGCATGCTCGAGCTCATAGACCGCAGCCGGAGCCTCGCGGACCATGTACTCGATCGCGTCCTGGTCGCCGAGCCAGTCGGAGCCCTTGACGGTGTCGAACATGTGCCACGACCAGTGATCGGGCGTGTTGTTGCCGAGGCTCGCCGCGATGCCGCCCTGGGCGGCGACGGTGTGCGAGCGGGTGGGGAACACCTTGGTGATGCAGGCGGTCTTCAACCCGGCCTCGGCGCAGCCCATGGTGGCGCGCAGGCCCGAACCGCCGGCGCCGACGACGACGGCATCATAGGTGTGGTCGATGATCTTGTAGGCGGACATCAGAGCGCAGCTCCTGCCGTGAAGGCGATCTTGAGAATCGAGAAGATGGCGAGCGTGCCGGTCGTCAGCGTGAAGAAGTTCAGCAGCACCATCAGCACGATGTGCACTTCGTCATGGATATAGTCTTCGATCACCACCTGCAGGCCGAGGCGGAAGTGATAGAAGGTGGCGATGACGAGCAGGATCAGCGGCACCGCGACCTGGGTCTGAGCCAGCCAGTGGCGGACCGTCTCGAAATCATAAGCCGGCAGCAGCGCGACGCTGAGCACGAACCACAGAGTGAGGATCAGGTTGGCGCCGCCGGTCAGCCGCTGGTGCCACCAGTGATGCGCGCCTTCCTTGGCGGAGCCGAGGCCGCGGACCTTGCCGATGCTGGTGCCGTTACCCATTGGTCTTACCCCAGATGATGAAGCCCCAGAAGGCGATGGTGAGGAGGATCGCGGCGACATAGGTCAGCAGCGCGGTCGTCTTGTTGGCCTTGAGCTCGAAATTGGCGCCCTGGTCCAGGAAGAAGTGGCGCACGCCGGTGCTCAGGTGCTGGAAGAAGGAGTAGGTAAGGCCGATTCCGAAGACATAGCCGACGATGTTGAGCGCGCCGGACTTCACCGTGAACACGTCGAGGAAGCAGGCATAGGCCGCCGGGCCGGAAGCCAGCGCGACAAGCCACCAGACGAACAGGATCGTCCCCACGGTCGCCAGCCCGCTGCCGGTGACGCGGTGCGTGATCGAGGCCGCCATCGATGGGCCCCATTTCCAGATCGACATATGCGGCGACAGGGGTCGCGCGGTGTTGCGCACATTGGCCAAGATTGAAGTCCTTCCTCGGTCGGTGCCCGTCTCCTTAGTCCGCATGTCGCCGGATGCAAGCTGGCATGCGCAACATCGGGCCTTGACTAACCCGGTCTTAACCAGTTCGCCCGCATATCGCGGAGCAAGTGGCCGATCGTCCCGCGGCCGCACAGGGGACTGTTCCGTGACCAACGCCGTTTCGTCCGAAGACCTGCCCATGCCGGGCACCGTAGCCGCCCGCATCGATGTGCGCGCGCGCCTGCGCATCTTCGATATCGAAGGATCGCTCGCCGCTTCCGGCCGGGCCGCCTGGGAAGCGCTGGAGCCCGAGATCCGCGCGGTTTCCGAAGCCTATTGGCATCAGTGGCTGCGCTGCTTCGCCGATGAGCGCAACTGGGCGCCCGACGATACGCAGAAGATGATCGATGTCGGCGTGGTCTTCCTCAAGAACCGTTTCCTCGATCCCGAAGGCCGTGCCTGGATCGAGTCGATCGAGCGTTCGGTTGCCGCTGCCTATGCCGCCAATGTGCCGCCGATGGCGCTGCTTTCGATGATCAGCGCGAGCGACCGGGCGGCGCTCGAGATCCTGATCCGCCGTGTCGGCGCCGAGAATGCGCGACTCGCCGGGCTGATCGACACGCTGATGCGGCTGTCGGCGCTGGAAGGCGACATCACGGTCGAGATCTACAACATGTACCGCGAACACAGCGCCCAGGCGGCGCGCGACCGGCTCGCCGAGGATTTCCGCGACTCGATCGGCGGCACCGTCCAGCGCGCCTCGCGCGAAGGCGAGCAGCTCCGCGTCCAGGCCAGCCACACCTCCGCTTCGGCGCGCGGGATGCTGGGCAAGGCGTCGGAAGTCGCCGCTGCGGCCGAGCAGTCGGCGGTGGCGATGCGCGAGGCGGCGCAGACCGCCGCGGGCCTGATCCGTGCGATCGAGGACGCACGCATGGAAGTGGAAGCAGCAGCGGGTATCGCCACGCGCGCTTCGAGCCAGGCGACCGATGCGGTGGGCATGAGCGAAGCGCTCAGCGACCACGCCAAGTCGATTGAATCGATCCTCGGCCTGATCCGCGACATTGCCGGCCAGACCAACCTGCTCGCGCTCAACGCGACGATCGAGGCGGCTCGTGCCGGCGACGCCGGCCGCGGCTTCGCGGTGGTCGCGCAGGAAGTGAAGAGCCTGGCCAACCAGACCGCCCGCGCCACCGACGACATCGCCGCCAAGATCGCGGCGATCCAGTCGGCGACCAAGAGCACGGTGGAGACCAATGCCTCGATCCGCTCGACGGTGACCGAGGTGCAGGAAAGCGCCAACCGCATCCGTGTCGCGATGGAAGTCCAGGCGCAGACCGTGACCGCGATCACCGCGGCGGTCGACGAGACGGCGCTAGCCGCCGACTCGATGTCCGCCACGATCGGCGCGATCCGCGAGGATACCGAAGCCGTGGCGAGCGAGATCGACCGGGTCGGCCAGGGCTTTGCCGCGCTCGAGGGGCAACTCGGCAGCCTGAAGGGCAGCGCCAGCGATTTCATCGCCAAGGTCGCGGCCTGAGGGGGAGGACATGATGGTAGTTGCACGCGAACCCGGCCGCTGGAGCGGCGGCATGCGGACGGTGGAGGACCATCGCCGCGAATATGACTGGGATGGTGCGATCGAAGCGGGCTGCCGCGAGATCGTCACGCTGATCGGCCATCGCCAGCGCGAGATCGCCGAGGGCTTCTGGGTCCATTTCAAGGCGATGCCGGCGAGCCAGGCAATGCGCGACGTGTTCGACGATCCCGCGCTCTACGAAGCGCAGGTCGCCAACGGCACGCGCTACGGCACGGTGAAGTTCGAGAAGCCGTTCAGCGAGGAATGGGTCGAGATGGTGTGCGCCTATGCCACCCAGACCTATGCCGCGGGCATTCCGCTGCCGGCGGTGGTGGCTGCCTTCTCCTATGCCCATAGCGCGACGATGCGCGCGCTGCGCGAGGCGCTGCCTGGCGATGCCGAGAAGCTGGGGCGTCTCTGCGACGTCGTCCAGCGCATGGCGATGGCCGAGGCCGACCTGATGGCCGGCCATCTCGGTGCGCGCGACGCGGCCTATGCCGATCAGGCGCGCCGCGACCGTTCGCAGAAGTTCAAGGCGAGCATCGCCGAGTCGATCGAAGGGGCCACCGGCCTCGCCAATCGCATCCGGGTGCAGGCGCAGGGCGCCTCGGGCTCGGCGCGCGGGATGCTGGGCAAGGCGTCGGAAGTCGCCGCTGCGGCCGAGCAGTCGGCGGTGGCGATGCGCGAGGCGGCACAGACCGCCGCGGGCCTGATCCGCGCGATCGAGGACGCGCGCATGGAAGTCGAGGCGGCGGCGGGTATCGCCACGCGGGCTTCGAGCCAGGCGACCGATGCGGTGGGCATGAGCGAAGCGCTCAGCGACCACGCCAAGTCGATCGAATCGATCCTTGGCCTGATCCGCGACATTGCCGGCCAGACCAACCTGCTCGCGCTCAACGCGACGATCGAGGCGGCCCGTGCCGGTGATGCCGGCCGCGGCTTCGCGGTGGTCGCGCAGGAAGTGAAGAGCCTGGCCAACCAGACCGCCCGCGCCACCGACGACATCGCCGCCAAGATCGCGGCGATCCAGTCGGCGACCAAGAGCACGGTCGAGACCAATGCCTCGATCCGCTCGACGGTCAGCGAAGTCCAGGCAAGTGCCAACCGCATCCGCGGCGCGATGGAAATCCAGGCGCAGACCGTTACTGCGATCACCGCGGCAGTGGACGAGACCGCGCTTGCCGCCGACTCGATGTCCGCCACGATCGGCGCGATCCGCGAGGACACCAAGTCGGTTACCCACGAGATCGACACGCTCCAGAAGGACGTCGCCGAAGTCGACGACCGCCTCCACAAGCTGCGCACCGCCGCGGAGAGCTTCTCCAGCAGCGTAGCGGCCTAGAACTTCGTCATTCCCGTGAAGGCAGGGATCCAGGGGCAAGCAGGACAGCACTTGCTACTCTGGACCTCCGCCTCCGCGGGGATGACGGGGACCGGGCGAAGCGCTACGCAGGCGCATGGCCACCCATATCCTCCTCACCGGCGCGAGCCGCGGCATCGGTGCCGCGATCGCCGAGAGCTTCAAGAACGATAATGTCCGCCTGATCGGCCAGGGCACGCGAAGCGGCATGCCCGCCGACTTCGCCGATCCCGCCGCACCCCAGGCACTTTGGGCGAAGGCGCTTGATGCGCTGGACGGCCGGATCGACGTGGTCATCAACAATGCCGGCGTGTTCGAGAGCAACCCGCTCGACATCGATCACGACGACTGGGTGGCGAACTGGGAGCGGACGATGCGGGTGAACCTCACCGCCTCCGCCGAGCTTTGCCGTCTCGCCATCTGCCACTGGCAGGCGGGAGGACGCCCCGGCCGCATCGTCAACATGGCGAGCCGGGCGGCCTATCGCGGCGACAGCCCGGCGCACTGGCACTATGCCGCCTCCAAGGCGGGCATGGTCGGCATGACCAAGAGCATCGCGCGCGGCTATGCGCGCCAGGGCATCCTCGCCTTCGCGATCTGCCCGGGCTTCACGATGACCGGCATGGCCGACGAGTATCTCGCCAGCCGCGGCGGCGAGAAGCTGCTCGCCGACATCCCGCTCGGCCGGGTCGCGGATACCGATGAAGTGGCGGTGCTCGCCCGCTTCTGCGCGCTTTCCGCGCCGCCTTCGATGACCGGGGCGGTGCTCGACATCAACGGAGCCAGCTATGTCCGATAGCCCGCCGGTCGAAGCCCCCAAGCCGTGGCGTCCGTCGTTCGGCGGCCAGATGGGGGCGCTGGTGATCGGTGCGCTGGCGATGATCGGCGCGATCGTCGGGCTGCTGGCGATCGTGATGGCCGTGGCGATGTTCTACGATGGCCCCCGCCACCGGGAAGCGCCGGCGCAGGTGGAGGCCAAGGCCGCCAACGAAGTGTTCGCGGTCTCGGAAGTCACGCCGCTGCGCGGCATCAATCTCACCGAGATCGTGATCGCGACCGAGCGTTCGATCGGACGGGGTGGCGGGAGCTATTCGGCTGGCGAACCCGCGGACGATCGCAACGTTATCCTGCTCGACAAGGCCAGCGGCGCGAGCCGGAAGATTCTGCCCGACAACAGCCGGCGGATCCTCGAGCGCCAATATCTTGCCGGGGCCTCCGGCGGCGACGCGGCGCAGAAGAAGCCCGAGCCGCCCTTCGCTTACTATCTGTTCCGCGTCCGCGCGCAGGCCGGCAAGGAGGATGTGCTGGTCGGCGATCTCGCCACCGGGCGCCAGGCCTTCCTGCTCACCGGCCTGGATGGGGTGGACAAGATCTGGATGCAGAGCCCGACGCGCGTCGCATTGCTGATGCGCCAGGGCCGCAAGTTGCAATATCGCGCGATCGAGATTCCCGCCCTCAAGGTGGTCGTCGCGCGCCCTGTGGAGATTGATTGATGTCGAGCTGGAAGCTCATCCTGCCCTGCACCCGCGCCGAGGCCGAGGCGATCGACGCCGATGACGAGGCGGTGTTCCAGATCGAGCCGTCGCCGGTGCTGCTCACCAGCGAAGTGATCGCGGACGATCCGCTTGCGTGGCAGCTCGAGGCTTATTTCGACTCCAAGCCGAACAGCGCCGCGCTTGCCGCGGTGCAGTCGCTGGCGCCCAGCTCCAGAGGCGTGAAGGCTGTCGCCGAGAAGATCCGTGACGCCGATTGGGTAACGCTCAGCCAGGCAGGGATCGAGCCGGTCCAGGCCGGCCGCTTCTATGTCCACACCGCCACCAACAAGGGCAAGGTGCCGGCCGGGGCCAAGGCGTTTCGCATCGATGCCGGCCTCGCCTTCGGCACGGGTACCCACGAGACCACCTCGGGCTGCCTGATCGCGCTCGACCGGCTCAAGGCCGAGGGCAAGCGCTTCGAGAACATCCTCGACGTCGGCACCGGCACCGGGCTGCTCGCCTTCGCCGCATTGCATCTCTGGCCGCGCGCCTATGCCACCGCCTCGGACATCGATCCGCGCGCAGTCGAGGTCACGGCCGAGAACGCCGATATCAACCGCGTGCCGCTCGGCGGCGGGCAGGGCGCACTGGCGCTCGCAGCCGCCGCCGGCGTCGAGCATCCGCTGCTGCTCGGCCGGGCACCCTATGATCTCGTCATCGCCAATATCCTCGCTGGCCCGCTGGTCGAGCTGGCGCCGAGCCTGGGTGCGGTGCTGGCCGAGGGCGGCACGCTGATCCTGGCGGGGCTGCTGGGGACCCAGGCCGAGACCGTGGCCCAGGCCTATCGCCGCCAGGGGCTTCGCTTGGTCAACCGCACCGATCGCGGCGACTGGCCGACGCTGACGCTCACCAAGCGTGTGCGCTACGGCACCGAGCGCGTGACCCGCCTCAGCCGCGGCAAGGGCGAGGCGCCGGGCTTCGGCAGCTGGTAGTACGCTAGCCTACCTGCATTCCTTCTGGTTCCCCGGCGTTCGCCGGGGAGCAGTTAGTTGGAGTCTGTCCCGTCCGGCTTGCGGATCGAGACGGTGCCATAGGTCATGAACACGTGCGTGCTGCCCGCCGGCCCGCGATAGCCGCCCTGCGCGCCGGCCAGGTGGCAGGCCAGCGCGGTGAAGGTCCAGGCATCGGTCTCGTCGGTCTGAATCTTGCGCGTGGTCAGCGCCGCCAGCCCATATTGCTCGCCGAATTCCAGCACGCGCCGCGCGTCATGCGAGGCCGACTCGGGTACCGACGGGTGATCCCAGCCCCATAGCCAGCTGCCGTCGAGCGTGTTGAACGTGCCGATCACCTGCACCGGCGCGGTGATCTCCCAGCCCTTGTCGTTGGTGAAGCTGATCGTGCCGGCATCGAGATCGGCTTCCCAGGTGCCGCCCTCGCCCAGGCCCCAAGTCGCCATCGCGAACTCGGTCTTGAGCTTCAGCTCCTCCTCGGCCCGGGCAAGGGTCAGGTCCGGCTCGGGCAGCGCCTCCGCTTCCGGCGCCGGCTTGCCGCCGCCGAACAGCTTCCTGAGGAAACCGACCATCAGGCAGCCTTGCCCTTCGCATATTCCTGCGTGCCGCGGGTGATGACATCGTCCCCCGGCAGGATCTCCGCGATCGGAATGTCCGGCTTGCCGATGATCTCGTCATAGAGCGGCGCGAAATCGGTCTCGACCGTCTGGCGCAACAGCTCGCCGAAGCTGGGGATAACGAAATAATTCTGCTGGAAGTCGTCGATCCGATAGTCGGTCTGCATCACCCGCTTCATGTCGAAGCCGATGCGGTTGGGGCTGGCGCTCTCCAGCGAGAAGACGCTTTCGGCCGAGGATGAGACGATGCCGGCGCCGTAGATGCGCAGATCGTCATCCTCGCGGATCAGCCCGAACTCCACCGTGTACCAGTAGAGCCGGCCGAGCTGCTTCAACGCGCCCAGCTCGAGCGCGCGGTTGCCGCCGCGGCCATAGGCTTCGAGATAATCGGCGAACACCGGATCGGCGAGCATCGGCACATGGCCGAACACGTCGTGGAAGACGTCCGGCTCCTGGATATAGTCGAGCTGGTCGGGCCGGCGGATGAAGTTGCCGGCGACGAAGCGGCGATTGGCCATATGATCGAAAAACACATTGTCGGGTACCAGGCCCGGCACCGCCACCACCTGCCAGCCGGTCAGCTTCATCAGCCGCTCGGACAGCTCTTCGAAATTCGGGATGCCCGATTCGGACAGGCGCAGCGCGTCCAGGCCGTTGAGATAGGCCTGGCTCGCGCGGCCGGGCAGCAGCTTCGCCTGGCGCTCATAGAGCTTGTCCCAGGTAGCGTGTTCCTCGGCCGTATAGGCCTGCCAGTTCTGCGGGATCGTCCAGTCTGCCGACGCGCCTTCGGGCGGACGGTCGAGTACATGCGTGTCTTGCGCCATGGATCTGACATAGCATGGTGCGGGGCGGACGTGAAATGGGGAGGGCGGTGTTGCGGATATTGCTGCGGCTGGCGGGAGCGCTGGTGCTGGTGGTCGTGCTCTATCTCTCGGCCGCCGGACTTGGTGCCGGACTGGCAGTGAATGGCGGGCGCGAGCCGGTGGCCGCGGGCGTGCGAATCTATGTCGCCGACAATGGCGCGCATACCGATCTGATCCTGCCCGCCGCCGCCTTCCGCGATGTCGCCAGGCCCGAGCATCTCGCCGATCCGCGCTACGGCGCCGAGCCGTACATGGCGTTCGGCTGGGGCAATCGCGATTTCTATCTGCACACCGCCCGGTGGAGCGACCTCAACCTGTGGCGCACCGCCAAGGCGCTGGCTGGGGTCGGATCGACCGTGCTCCATGTCGCGCATATCCCCGAGCCGCGCGTCGGCGGGCCGGTCCGCGCGCTGGTGCTGAGCAAGGAGGAATATCGCCGGCTGGTGGAATATGTCCGCGGCACCTTCGCGGCCGGGCCGGTGGTGCGCGGTTATGGCGGGCGCGACGCCTTCTACAGCGCAAAGGGCGGCTATAGCGCTATCAACACCTGCAACGAGTGGACCGGGCGGGGCCTGCGCAAGGCAGGAGTGCGCATGGGGGTCTGGACGCCGCTGCCCTGGGGGGTGATGCTGTGGCTATGATACCGAGGACCGCCGCCGATCCGCCGCCCAGGCTCACGCTTGCGATCGAGCCGGCGCGCGCCGCGCTCAACATCGCCGAGCTCGTGGGTTTCCGCCTCGCCGGACTTCCTCGGGGCGATGGCCGCCCGGTGCTGGTCTCGCCCGGTCTCTGCAACACCGATCGCTCGAACTTCGTGCTGCGCGCCATGCTGCGCCGGCTCGGCTACCGCCCCTATCCCTGGAAGCTCGGCCGCAATTTCGGCGTGCGCACCGTCGGCCCCGAATGCGAGCGGCTGATCGCGCGGGTCGAGGAGATCCAGCGCGAGACCGGCGAAAAGGTCACCTTGGTCGGCGTGTCGCTGGGCGGGGTGATGAGCCGCATCGTCGCGCATCGGCATCCCGAGCTGGTGCGCGCGGTGCTGACGATCAGTTCGCCTTTTGCCGGCCTGCCCAGCGCCACCAATGTCTGGCGCCCCTTCCAGCTGTTCACCGGCGAGAAGATCACCGATCCCGTCGTCGTCGGGCGGCTCAGGGAAGCTGCGCGGCCGCTGCCCATGCCCTCCGCCGCGATCTGGAGCCGCAGCGACGGGTTCGTGAACGGGCTGATCTGCCGCGAAGGCGAGGGTGCTGCCTGCCGCGCGATCGAGGTGCGCAGCAGCCATCTCTTCGTCCAGATGAAGCCGAAGGTGTTGCGCGCCGTGGCGGAGATGCTAGGAAGCTGGGCCTAGGCCGGAACGACGCGCCGCCCGCTCGCGCGCACGGTGGCGCAGGCCGGGGTGCCGTCCTTGCCGGTGCCGTTGACGGTGATCTCGAGGACGCCGCCGTGCGCCGCCTGCTCCAGCAGCGCCCGTTCGATATCATGGATGTCGATCTTCATCCGGCGCGACCAGGGCGAGCCATGGTCGCCAGCCGCCTGGCCGATGCGGATATAGACGAAGCGCCGTTCCGGTCCTTCACGACGCACCTGGTCGCCGAAGAATTTGGGCCCGGGCTCGAAGCGCACGGGGAAGTCGAAATGCAGCGCTTCGCCCGCCAACGACGTCTTCGGATCGAGCGGCATGTCGTCCTTCGCCTGCAGGCTGTGCCGCACGCCGGCGACCGGCTGCTCGATGACGATCCGGAAGCGGATGGGGATCTGGTCGGCCTTCGCCATGGAAGCGGAGCCTAGCAGGGCGCGCCGGCGTCCGTCTCGAACAAAGTCAGGTCGCGTTCGCCGATGCCGAGTTCCGGCCAGGCGGCGCGCCAAGCCTGGATATGCGGGCTCGCCCAATGCGCCTCCAGCGTGGTGCGGTCCGCCCATTGCTCGGTCACATGGATCAGCCCGGGATCGAGCACATCCTCGCCATAGCTGTAATGGATGCACCCCGCTTCGGCGCGGCTGCCCTCCACCATCGCCGCCATTACCGGGCGGGCGGCATCGAGATTGGCCGGGGGCAGGCGGAAGGTGCCGGTGATGATCAGCATGGGTTACTCCACTCGGGTGTTGTGCCAGCTCAGCGCAAGCAGCAGGAGCGCGATCGCGTGGCTGGCGAAGATCGCCACCGGCACGCCGCTCCATGCCGGTTCGGCGGGCAGCATTGCGCCGATCAGCATGCGCTTGAAGAAAAGGTCCCACAGCAACGGCAGTACCAGCAGGGCGACGAAGCCCAGGATGCGGTGGCGCTGTGGCAGATGGCGCCAGGCATGGATCAGCGGAGGCGCGGCCAGCACGAGCGTGAACGCCAGCATCGCCAGATAGCCCAGCATCTCGCCGAACAGCGCCCGGCCGATGATCCGCTCGTCGCCGCCGCCGGTCGCCACGGTGACGACCCGCGCAAGCGGCAGATTGGCGAAGATCAGGAGCAGGCCGATCGGCCCACGCAGCGCGACGCCGGCATAGATCAGCGCCCAGCTCAGCGCCGGACCGGCCAGCGCGGCGATCCATGCGGCGGAGGCCGGGCAGTTGTCGGGCAGGACGAAGGTTGAAAGCGTCATGCCGCCCCAGGCGCCGCAGATGATGCGGCCGGTCGCATGGTGGATCAGCTCATGCGCGCCGAGGCACAGCCAGGAAAGCGCGGCGAGAAACAGCAGCGCCGCCGCGCCGGGCCAGCGCGTCATTGCCGGGTTCAGGCGGTTTCGCGGTCGAGCAGTTCGTGCACGTCGAGGCCGAGCAGGGCGATATGCTCCTTCACGCGCGGCCAGTAGCCGGTAAGGAAGCGCTCGCGCTCGGCGATACGCAGCTTCTCCACCGCGCCCGGCAGCACGAACATGCCGACGCCGCGACGGACCTCGACATAACCATCGTCCTGGAAGCTCTGATAGGCCTTGGCCACCGTCAGCGGATTGGCGCCATGTTCGGCGGCAAGCGCGCGCACCGACGGAAGCTGATCCCCTGCCCGGTATTGCCCACGCAGGATCGCCGCGGCGATGCTGGCGCGCAGCTTGAGGTAGACCGGGCTGTCCTCGTGCTCTAGCGCTGTCATGGTGCTATAATACACCAATTAGGCGGCAGGTCCATACCCGGGATTCCACCTATGTGCGATTTCGGACAATTCGGGGCGGGGGCGCTCCTCCAGCGGCCGCTCCGGGGTTCCGATGAAGACGAATCCGGCGATCTTCTGGCCTTCGCCGCCGAACAGATCGCGCACCGCGTCCGAATAGGCGGCCCAACCGGTAAGCCAGCCGCCGGCAAATCCCATGGCGTGCGCGGCATGGAGCAGGTTCATGCAGGCGGCGCCGGCAGAGAGCTCCTGCTCCCACACGGGGATCTTGTGCGGCAGCACCGGCGCGGAAAGCACCACCACCAGCGCCGGCGCCTGGGTGGCGAACTGGATCGCCGCTTCCTCGTCACGCTCGGTGCAGCCCTCCTTCTCGCTGCGCAGTATCGCCGCAAGCTTCTCGCCGAGCGCGGCGCGGGCCTCGTCCGGCACCACGACGAAACGCCAGGGGAAGAGCTTGCCATGGTCGGGGGTGCGCGCGGCGATCGCGATCATTTCGTCGAGCTGCTCGGGGCTGGGGCCGGGTGCGCCCAGGTCACGCGGCTTGCCGGAGCGGCGGGTGCGGAGCAGTGCGAGCGGGGAAGTGGTGTCGTTGAAGGTCATGCCGGGCATCTAGGGTGCGAGGGTCGCGTCGCCAAGCTGGCGACCGATCGGAAGCGATCCCCGGCTTTCGCCGGATGGCGGGTCGGGGCGCCATGCTGCGCAGAATCGCGCATGCTTTACAGCGGCTTCATTCCGTCTAGTTTGGCCGCCCATGCGCCGGGCTCCAGACCCGGAACCGATTTCAAAGGGCATTACACCGCATGGTAGACACTCCAACCGCCGATAGTCCGGCAGAGCCGGACATCACCCACGTCAATCCCGCAAGGGAAGCGACGTGGTTCGGGCATCCCCGCCAGCTGGCGCGCCTGTTCACCACCGAGATGTGGGAACGCTTCGGCTATTACGGCATGCGCGCGCTGCTCACGCTCTACCTGACGCAGCATTTCATGTTCGGCGACCGCGAGGCGACGGGCATCTATGGCGGGTTCACCGCGCTGGTCTACCTCACCCCGCTGGTCGGCGGCTATCTGGCGGACCAGTATCTCGGCTCGAAGCGCGCCGTGAAGTTCGGCGCGATCATCATGTCACTCGGCTATGCCATCCTCTGCTTCGGCGGCCCGACGGCGACGCCCTATGCGACGATCGACGGCCAGCGCTACGAAGTGTCGATCGAGAAGCAGGCGGACAAGGAAGTCCGCTATGTCGTCGATGGCAGCAAGAAGCTTGAGATCAAGGGCAATGACGACGGCAGCGTCGACCTGCTCAATGCCGGCGCCGTCGAGCGCAAGGTCGAGAAGGGCAAGTTCGAGTCGAACGCGGACCGCAGCCCGCTCTATGTGATGGTGCTGCTCATCGCGCTGTCGATGGTCTCGGTGGGCAACGGCTTCTTCAAGCCCAACATCTCCACCATGGTCGGCGAGCTCTACGAGCAGGGCGACCGGCGCCGCGACAGCGGCTTCACCATCTTCTACATGGGCATCAACACCGGCTCGCTCTTCTCTCAGATCCTCTGCCCCTGGCTGGCCGTCGCCTATGGCTGGAGCTGGGGCTTCGGCCTCGCCGCGATCGGCATGATGATCTCCTGGGCGCTGATCCAGTTCAACGGCGGCAAGCTCAACGGCTATGGCGAGCCTCCGGCCAGGCCCAAGGTCAATTCGCAGCAGTGGATCATCTATGCGGCGGCGCTGTGCGTCGTGCCGCTCTTCTACCTGCTCTACGTCAACCTGATGCATTCGGCCGCGCCGGCCGAGGGCTCGGGCTTCCTCGGCTATGTCGCCTCGCTGCCGTTGATGGGCAAGCTGCTGTTCGGCTCGTTCCTGCTCGGCGTGCCGGCGATCCTGATCTGGTCGTTCGTCGCCGGCAGCAGGACCGAGTTCCAGATGATGCTCGCCGCGATGGTGCTGATCGTCTTCAATGTCGTGTTCTGGACGCTGTTCGAGCAGGCGGGCTCGTCGCTCACCTTGTTCGCGGATCGCAACACCGATCTCTCGGTCTTCGGCCTGTTCACGATCACCGCCGGCCAGACCCAGTTCTTCAACGCCGCCTTCATCGTGCTGCTCGCGCCGTTCATGTCGATCATGTGGGGGGCGCTGGCCAAGCGCGGGCTCGAGCCGTCGATCCCGGTCAAGTTCGGCATCGCGCTGATCGGCGTGGCGGCTGGCTTCCTGCTGCTCGTCTGGGGCGCGGCCTATGCCGATGCCGGCTTCAAGGTGAGCATCTGGTGGCTGGCCGGCCTCTACTTCATCCACTCTGCGGCCGAGCTCTGCATCTCGCCGGTGGGCCTGTCGATGATCACCAAGCTATCGATCGCGCGCATCGTCGGCCTGATGATGGGCGTGTGGTTCCTGTCGATCTCGGTGGCGCAGTATGTCGCCGGCGTGATCGCGCAGTTCGCCAGCGTCGACACGGTCGGTGGTCAGGTGACCAATCTCAAGGTCAGCCTCGATGTCTATGTAAAGGTGTTCACGACGATCTCGATCGCCGCGATCATCCTCGGCGTGCTGCTCCTGCTGCTGAGCTGGCCGCTGAAATACTGGATGCACGGCGTGAAGTAAGCGCCGCGTCTTCTGGACAAACGAAAAGGGGGAGCCGTGAGGCTCCCCCTTTTTGCGTCTGCTGGTGGCGCCGGATCAGGCGGCGCGGCGCAGCTCGACCTGCTCGTTGGCGGCAACGCGCGGCGCCGGAGCAGCAACCGGCATCGTGATTTCGCGGCGCGCGGCGAGGAAGAGCGAGATAAGCGAGAACATCGGAAGACCCTTCTGCGTGCATTTGCTTGCTGCAATGCAACATAGACGGAAATGGTTGGGACATGCGCTTTCTGCAACTGCAATGAATCAGGGTGTGGATTGCAATTTGTGCAATCAGCTCTTCCGCCCGAACCAGATCACGTGCCGCGGACCCTTGCCGTTGCTGCGCGCCCGCACGCCGACTTCCTCCACCTGGAAGCCGGTTTCCTTCATTCGCCGGGCAAAGGCATTGTCGGGCGCGGCCGACCACACCGCCAGCACGCCGCCGGGCTTTAGCGCTTCCCATTGCTTCTGCAGCCCGCGCGGCGAATAGAGCCGGTCATTGGCATCGCGGGTCAGTCCGTCCGGGCCGTTGTCGACGTCGAGCAGGATCGCGTCATAGGTCGCGCGCGCCCGGCCGATCACCGCGGCGACATCGTCGAGCACCACTTCGACGCGGGGATCGTCGAGGCAGCCCGCGGCCAGCTCGGCCATCGGGCCCTTCGCCCATTCGATGATCTCTGGCACCAGCTCGGCGATGGTCAGTTTCGCGTCCGGCCCCAGCACCTGCTGGGCCGCGCGCAGGGTGAAGCCCATGCCATATCCGCCGATCAGCAGATGCGGCGCCTTCGTCTTCAGCCGCTCGCAGGTCATCGTTGCCAGCGCTTCCTCCGAACCGCTCATCCGGCTCGACATCAGCTCGTTGCGATCGAGCACGATCATGAAGTCGCCGCCGCGCCGGAACAGGCGCAGCGCCTCGCCCCCGCCGGGGACGATCGCGGTATCGATGAGTTCGCGTGGAGTCATGTGCCCCTTTGGCGCTTGCCGGGCCCGGCTGGCAATGCCGGAAACGAAAACGGCCCGGCATCGCTGCCGGGCCGCTTCGTGTCGGTAAGACCGGAAAGGCTTACCAGATATGCACGCGCTGCTCGGGCGCGAGATAGAGTGCGTCGCCCGGCTGGATGTTGAACGCCTTGTACCAGGCGTCGACATTGCGGACGATGCCGTTGACGCGGAACTTGGCCGGCGAGTGCGGATCGATCAGCGCGTACTGGCGGGCGGTGTCCTCGCGCAGCTTGGTCTGCCAGGCCTGGGCATAGGACAGGAAGAAGCGCTGGTCGCCGGTCAGCCCGCCGATCACCGGGGCCTTGCCATGCTCGGCCTGGTACTTCTGGAACGCGCCGTATGCCGCCTCGACGCCACCCAGGTCGCCGATATTCTCGCCGAGCGTCAGCTTGCCCTGGATCTTGGTGCCGGGAACAGCCTCATAGCCGTCATACTGGGCGACCAGCGCGGCGGTGCGCTCGCCGAACGCCTTCTTGGCGCTGTCGGTCCACCAGTTCTCGAACTTGCCGGTCGGGCCGAACTGGCTGCCCTGGTCGTCGAACCCATGGCCCATCTCATGGCCGATGATCGCGCCGATCGCGCCATAGTTCACTGCCGGATCGGCGTTGGGATCGAAGAAGGGCGGCTGCAGGATCGCGGCCGGGAAGGTGATCTGGTTGGACAGCGGGTTGTAATAGGCGTTCACCGTCTGCGGGGTCATGTCCCACAGGGTGCGGTCGACCGGCTTGCCGAAGCGCGACAGTTCGAGCTCGTGCTGGAACTCGCCCGAGCGCATTGCATTGCCGAGCAGATCGCCACGGACGACCTTGAACGACGAATAGTCGATATACTTGTCCGGGTGGCCGATGCGCGGCTCGAAGGCGGCGAGCTTGGCCAGTGCCTTCTGCTTGGTCGCGTCGTCCATCCAGGTCGAGGCGGTGATGCGGTCCTTGTATGCGCCGCGCAGGTTCTCGATCAGTTCGGCCATCTGCTTCTCGGCCGCCGGCGGGAAATACTTGGCGACATAGATTGCGCCGACCGCTTCGCCGAGCGCGCCATTGACCAGCTGGATGCCGCGCTTCCAGCGCTCGCGCTGCACCTTCACGCCCGACAGGGTCTGCGAATAGAAGCCGAAGCGGGTGTCGTCGAAGACCTTGGGCAGGAACTGCGCATGATCGCTGACGAAGCGATAGGCGACATAGTCCTTCCAGGTGGCGAGCGGCGTCGCGGTCATCAGCTTGCCGAGCGCGGTGACGGCGGTGTTCTGCGTCATCAGCACCGAAGGCGAGCTCTCGAGCCCGGCGGTCTTGAGCATCAGCGCCCAGTTGAAGTCCGGCGCCTTGGCCTTGAGCCCGGCCAGCGTCTGCGGATCGTTGAGCTTGGCGATGTCGCGGCTCTCGGCCGGCGACCACTGGACCTTGGCCATCGCGGTCTCGAGCGCGATGATCGCATCGGCCTTGGCGGCGGCATCCGGGATGCCGGCCAGCTCCTGGATCTTCTGGACATAGGCGCGATAGGCGGTGCGGAACGCGTCATACTTGGCGCCTTCCAGCAGGTAATAGTCGCGCGGCATGCCCAGGCTGCCCTGGCCGGTGACCGCGGTGTAATGGGTCGGGTCGGCGAGGTCGGGGATGATGCCGAGCTCGACGGGCGAGGCATAGCCGGTGGTGGCGAACAGCACCTGCAGCGCGTCGAGGTTGTTCACCCCGGCGATCCTGGCGAGATAGGGCTTGAGCGGCGCGGTGCCGGCCTTCTCGATCGCGGCCTCGTCCATCCAGCTGGCGTAGAAGTCGCCGACCTGCTTGCCGCTGGCGCCATAGGCCGACGGGTTCTTCGCCATGTCGTCGAGAATCGCGCGGACATTCGCTTCCGCCTCGATCGAGAGCTGGGTGCCGAAGCCGGCCGAGGCGCGGTCGGCGGCGATCTCGGTGCGGTCGTTCCAGCCCCCGTTCGCGAAGCTCCAGAAATCGTCGCCCGGCTTCACGCTCGGCTTCTGCGCGGACAGATCGACGCCGAAGCTGCCATAGCGCGGCGCCGGCTTGGCGGTCTGCGCGATCGCCGGCGAAACGGCGACCAGCGCCACGCCGGCGGCCAGACGCACCCAGTTGCTCATCTTCATTATGCGGATTCCCCCGTAAGACTGTATTAGGCGAGTGTAACGCCGGGTAGTAACGCCCGCAACGGGATTCGGGTTACAATTCTTGTCTGTAGGCGGCGGTGATTTCGGCGCCGAAGGTCGCGAAGATCACCCGGAGATCGGGGTTCTCGGCCAGCGCCCTGCGGGTCTCGGCCACCGCGATCCCGGTCGCGGCCTCGACCGGATAGCCATAGACGCCGCAGCTGATCGCCGGGAAGGCGAGGGTGCGGAAGCTCTCGGCGCGGGCGATCTCGAAGCAGCGGCGATAGCAGCTGGCGAGCAGCTCGGGCTCGCCCTTGCCGCCGCCCTGCCAGACCGGCCCGACGGTATGGATGATGTGCCCGGCCGGCAGGCGATAGCCTTTGGTCAGTTTGGCATCGCCGGTCTTGCACCCGCCGAGCGAGCGGAGCTTGCGGCATTCGTCGAGCAGTTCCGGCCCGGCGGCGCGTTGGATCGCGCCGTCCACTCCGCCGCCGCCGAGCAGCGACGAATTGGCAGCGTTGACGATCGCATCCACCTCGAGCCGGGTAATGTCCCCCTCGATGATCTGGATGCGATCCGCGCTCATCCCACCCGGTTCTTCACCAGGTCATCCACCACGCTAGGATCGGCGAGCGTCGAGGTATCGCCCAGCGACGAGACGTCGCCCTCGGCGATCTTGCGCAGGATGCGGCGCATGATCTTGCCCGAGCGGGTCTTGGGCAGGCCCGGCGCGAACTGGAGCGCATCGGGGGTGGCGATCGGGCCGATCTCGGTGCGGACCCATTTGATCAGCTCGGCGCGCAGTGCGTCGTCGGCCTGGCAGTTCGCGTTGAGGGTGACATAGGCATAGATGCCCTGGCCCTTGATGTCGTGCGGCATGCCGACCACCGCGGCCTCGGCCACCTTGGGGTGGAGCACCAGCGCACTCTCCACCTCGGCGGTGCCCATGCGGTGACCCGAGACGTTGATGACGTCGTCGACCCGGCCAGTGATCCAGTAATAGCCATCCTCGTCGCGGCGGCAGCCGTCGCCGGTGAAATACTTGCCGCGATAGGTGCTGAAATAGGTCTGGAAGAAACGCTCGTGATCGCCCCAGACGGTGCGCATCTGGCCCGGCCAGCTGCGCGCGATGACCAGATTGCCCTCGGTCGCGCCATGCAGGACATTGCCGTCGGCATCGACCACCTGGGGATCGACACCGGGGAAGGGCTTGGTCGCCGAGCCCGGCTTGAGCGGGGTGGCGCCGGGCAGCGGGGTGATCATCTGGCCGCCGGTCTCGGTCTGCCACCAGGTATCGACGATCGGGCAGCGCCCCTCGCCGACGACATCATAGTACCAGCGCCAGGCCTCGGGGTTGATCGGCTCGCCGACCGAGCCGAGCAGCCGCAGCGACTTGCGCGAGGTGCTGGTGACGTAGCTGTCACCCTCCTTCATCAGCGCACGCAGCGCCGTGGGCGCGGTGTAGAGGATCTCGACCTTGTGGCGGTCGACCACCTGCCAGATGCGGCTGGCATCGGGCCAGTTGGGCACGCCCTCATACATCAGCGTGGTGCCGCCGTTCGCCAGCGGGCCGTAGACGATATAGCTATGGCCCGTGACCCAGCCGATGTCCGCCGCGCACCAATAGATCTGGCCGGGCCGGTAATCGAACACCAGTTCGTGCGTCAGGCTCGCCCAGAGCAGATAGCCGCCCGAAGAGTGCAGCACGCCCTTGGGCTTGCCGGTCGATCCCGAGGTGTAGAGGACGAACAGCGGGTCCTCGGCGCCCATCGGCTCGGCCGGGCAGTCGGCGGGAACCTCGGCGGCGGCCTCGTGATACCAGAGGTCGCGGCCTTCCTGCATCGGGATGTCGCCGCCGGTGGCCTTCACCACGATGACCTTTTCGAGGCAGCTGACATGCGCCGCGGCCGCATCGACATTGGTCTTGAGCGGTACCTTCTTGCCGCCGCGCCGGCCCTCGTCGGCGGTGATCACCACGCTGGAATCGCAATCGGTGATCCGGCCCGCCAGTGCCTCCGGCGAGAAGCCGCCGAACACCACCGAATGGATCGCGCCGATCCGCGCGCAGGCGAGTAGCGCGAACGCCGCCTCGGGGATCATCGGCATGTAGATGGTGACGCGGTCGCCCTTCCTGACGCCCTGCGCCTTGAGCACATTGGCGAAGCGGCAGACTTCGGCATGGAGCTGGCGATAGGTCAAGCGCCTGGGCTCCTCGTCCGGCGCGTCCGGTTCCCAGATGATCGCGATCGTGTCGCCGCGCTTGGCGAGGTGGCGGTCGACGCAGTTGGCGGCGACGTTGAGCTTGCCGTCGGCGAACCAGTTGATCCGGAAATCGGCCTCGTCGAATGACCAGTCGCCGGCGATCTCCGGGCGCTTGATCCAGTCGAGCCGGCGCGCCTGCTCCAGCCAGAAGCTGCCGGGATCGGCCAGGCTCATGCCGTAGAGCTTCTCATAGCCCGCAGCATCCACCCGAGCGGTGCGCGCCCAGCTCTCGGGCACGGGGTGTACGCTGACGGTATCGCTCATCGCTGCGGCTCCTCGTTTTGATTTGGCGCCTCTCTGCCGAAGCGAAGGCGCCACGCCAAGCGCAGAATCTCCATTCCGCGCATGATCCGGCATGACCCGCGACATATTGCGACAATATTCTTCTGGAACCGAAACGGCTTCGGAAACATCTAGAGTGCCATGGCAAACCGTCCGCTGACCCTGAGCCTGTTGCTCGCCCTGCCGCTTGCCGCCTGTGCGGTGGGCCCGGACTATCATCCGCGCGCGGCGTCCGAGCTTGGCGTTCCCGATGCCTGGTCGGTCTCCGCCGAGCAAAAGGCGCGGGAAGACCTCAGCCAGTGGTGGACGCGCTTCGACGATCCGATGCTCGCCAGCCTCGTCCAGCGCGCCCAGGCCGCCAACCTGGATGTAGCGCAAGCGGTCGTCCGGCTGCGCCAGGCTCGCGAAGGGCTCGTTCAGCAGCGCGCGAACCTCTTGCCCAGTCTCAGCGCCTCTGGCGGGGTCTCGCACAGCGAGTCGCTGCGCGGCGGCACGCGGACGACCACCCTGCCGGATGGTACCGTCACCAGCATCTCGCAGGGCGGCAGCACCAGCTACACGATCGGCGGCGATGCCAATTATCAGGTCGACCTGTTCGGCGGGGTACGGCGCGGCGTCGAGAATGCGCGGGCCGCCTATGAAGCGAGCGGGTTCGACTATGCGACGGTGCTGATCTCGGTCGAGGCCGAGACGGCGCGCAACTATGTGCTCGCCCGGGTGGCGCAGGCGCAGATCGCCAATGCCCGCGATAGCCTGGGCATCGCGGACGACAATCTCGAGATCGCCGGCTGGCGCGTCCAGGCCGGTCTCGTCTCCTCGGTCGACCAGGAACAGGCGCGCGCCAGCCGCGCGCAGCTCGCCGCGACGATCCCGACGCTGGAGGCAAGCTACAACAGCGCGGTATCGCGGCTCGGCGTGCTCACCGGCCAGGCACCCGGCGCGCTCAAGGCCGAGATGGAAGCGGTGAAGCCGATCCCCAAGGGGCCGGCGGAAGTCGCGGCCGGCATTCCCGCGGACACGCTGCGCCAGCGTCCCGATGTCCGCGCGGCCGAGCGCAACCTCGCCGCGGCCAGCGCCAATATCGGCGTCGCCACCGCCCAGCTCTATCCTTCTCTGTCGATCGGCGGCAGCATCGATTCGGGCAGCAGCGCGCTGTCCTCGCTGTTCGATGTGATCACCGGGCGGTTGTTCGGCAACATCGCCCAGACCATCTTCGACGGCGGCACGCGGCGCAGCCAGGTACGTTCGGCAGAGGCGGCGGCGGACGGCGCCTTCCTCGCCTACAAGTCGACCGTGCTGACCAGCCTCGAGGATATCGAGAACGCGATTGTCGCGATGCAGACGGCGCAGCGCCGCGAGCAGGAATTCGCCGTCGCGCTCGATGCGGCGAACAACCAGGCGCTGCTTGCCCGCATGCAGTATCGCTCGGGCCTCACCGATTTCACCACGCTAAACCAGGCCGAGTCCTCGCTGATCTCGGCGAAGAACGGCCTGGTCTCGGCCCGGTCGGATGAATCGACTGCGCTGATCCAGCTCTATCAGGCGCTGGGTGGAGGCTGGGATGCCAGCACCACCCCCAGCGTCTCCACGACTTCCACGACAGGCGGCACGACGAATGGCAACTGATCCCAACCAGAATCTCGACGCCTTTCTCGGCACGCCCCCGCGCCCGTGGTGGCGGCGCTGGCTCAAATGGGGGCTGATCGGCCTTGGCGCGCTGCTCGTTGTGCTGCTGCTCTGGCATTTCCTCGGCGGCAAGGAAGAAGTGAAATACGCGACCGACGATGTCGCGCGCGGCAACCTGACCGTCACGGTCTCGGCCACCGGCAAGCTGGCGCCGACCAACCAGGTGACCGTCGGCTCGCAGCTTTCGGGCCAGGTCATCAAGGTGCTGGCGGACGTGAACGACCGCGTAACCGCCGGCCAGCCGCTGGCGCTGATCGACCCCTCGCAGTTCGACGACCAGGTCAAGCAGGCCGAGGCGACGCTGGCGGCGAACATCGCCGCGGTCGGCCAGGCCAAGGCGACGCTGCAGCAGAGCAACGCCACCCTGGCGCGCTATCAGGAAGTCAGCCGGCTCTCGGGCGGCAAGGTGCCGGCCAAGACCGAAATGGACAGCGCGATCGGCGACCGCAATCGCGCACTTGCCAACCTCAACGCCGCCAATGCCAACGTCACCTCGGCACGCGCGCAGCTTTCCTCGGCGCAGACCCAGCGAACCCGGGCGATCATCCGCTCCCCCGTCACCGGCGTGATCCTCGCGCGCCAGGTCGATCCGGGTCAGACCGTCGCCGCCTCGTTCAACACGCCGACCCTGTTCGTGATCGCGCAGGACCTGTCGCAGATGAAGCTGGAAGTCGCGATCGACGAGGCCGATGTCGGCCAGGTTCGCGAGGGGCAGCTCGCCAGCTTCACGGTCGATGCCTTCCCGGGCAAGACCTTCCCGGCGAAGATCACGCGGGTGGAGGTCGGCTCCAACCTGTCGGTCCAGGACGCCAGCTCCTCGTCTTCGACCAGCACCAGCACGACCGCGAACCAGGTCGTGTCCTATGCCGCTGATCTTTCGGTCTCCAATGCGGATGAGCAGCTCCGCCCAGGCATGACGGCGACGGCGGATATCGTGACCATGGCGCGCCAGAATGTCCTGCTGGTCCCCAATGCGGCGCTGCGCTTCACGCCCACCGCGGCAGGGCAGGGCGCGGGCAGTGGCGGTTCCAACAGCGGCATTGCCGGCGCGCTGGTTCCCAGCCGTCCGCGACGCGGCAATAGCGGCCAGCAGAAGACCGCGACGGGCAGCGATCGTGGCGGCCAGAAGACCGTCTACATCCTCGGCGCCGACGGCAAGCCGCAGGCGGTGG
This sequence comes from Sphingomonas sp. NIBR02145, assembly GCF_027359115.1. Taxonomy (NCBI): domain Bacteria; kingdom Pseudomonadati; phylum Pseudomonadota; class Alphaproteobacteria; order Sphingomonadales; family Sphingomonadaceae; genus Sphingomonas; species Sphingomonas sp. NIBR02145. The sequence goes on from NZ_CP114791.1 coordinate 3,971,713, forward strand.
ATGTGACCACAGGCAGCACCGACGGGACCGTCACCGAGATCACCGGCGGCAATCTCAAGCCCGGCGACAAGGTGATCACCGGCCAGCTCGCCAATGGCGCCTCAGCCACGCGCCGCTCGGGCGGGCAGCGTCGTCAGGGCGGCGGCCAGGGCGGTTCGGGTGCCGGAGGCCAGCGTGGCGGACAGTGATGCGCCGCTGATCCGGCTGCGCGGGATCGTGAAGACCTTTGGCGAGGGGCCGACGGCATTCCAGGCGCTGAAGGGCGTGGATCTCGACATCAACGCCGGAGACTTCATCGCGGTGATGGGGCCTTCGGGCTCCGGCAAGTCGACCACGATGAACATCCTGGGATGCCTCGACGTGCCGATCGCGGGCGAGTTCCTGTTCAAGGGCGTGCATGTCGAGAAGCTGGAGCGTGACCAGCGCGCGCTGTTGCGGCGGAAATATCTCGGCTTCGTGTTCCAGGGCTTCAACCTGCTTGCGCGCACTTCGGCGCTCGAGAATGTCGAGCTGCCGTTGCTCTATCGCGGTGATCCCAAGGCGCAGCGCCGCGAGATGGCGATGGCGGCGCTGGACAAGGTCGGGCTGAAGGACTGGTGGGACCATACCCCCGCCGAGCTCTCCGGCGGCCAGCAGCAGCGCGTCGCGATCGCCCGCGCGATCGTCACCAACCCGGACGTGCTGCTCGCCGACGAGCCGACCGGCAACCTCGATTCTGAGCGTTCGGTGGAGATCATGCAACTGCTCACCGACCTCAACAAGACCAGCGGCATCACCGTGCTGATGGTCACGCACGAGCCGGACATGGCGGCGTTCGCGCACACGATCGTCCATTTCAAGGATGGGCTGGTCGAGCGGATCGACAGCAATCACCATGCAGGTCAGGCGGTGGCGGAATAATGTTCGGCACGACCTTCGTCCTCGCGATCCGCTCGATCCTGCGCCACAAGCTGCGCTCGATCCTGACGGCGCTCGGCATCATCATCGGCGTCGCCGCGGTGGTCACCATGGTGACGCTGGGCAAGGCGACGACGGCGGCGGTGCAGCAGCAGATCTCTGCGCTCGGCACCAACATCCTTCAGATCCGTCCCGGCCAGGGTTTCGGCCGCGGCGGCGGCGGCCCGCGCCCACCCGATTTCAAGCCGGCCGACGTCACGGCGATACGCGACCAGGTCGCCGGCGTCACTGCGGTCGCGCCCCAAGCGCAGACCACCGCGACGGTGATCTACAACGGTGCCAACTGGTCGACGACGGTCAACGGCACCACCAATGGCTATTTCGAAGTATCGCCCTGGCCACTGATCGAAGGGCGCACCTGGACCCGGGCGGAGGAGCAGGCCGGAAAGGCCGTGTGCATCATCGGCACCACGATCCAGACCAACCTCTTCCGCGGTGGCGCCGCAACCGGCTCGCGCATCCGCGTAAACGGTATCTCCTGCGACGTGATCGGCGTGCTCAAAACCAAGGGACAGGCCGGGTTCGGCGGCGATCAGGACGATGTCGTGATCATGCCGATCAAGCAGGTCCAGCGCCGCTTCACCGGCAGCACCGATATCCGGCTCATGCTGGTCGGCACCGATCCGGCCTATGACAGCGCGCAGATCCAGTCCTCGATCACCGATCTGCTGCGTGAACGGCGCAACATCACCGGCGGCAAGCAGGACGATTTCAACATTTTCGATACCGCCCAGATCAGCCAGACGCTGACCGGCACAACCACGCTGCTCACCCAGATCGTCGCCGCCGTGGCGATGATCAGCCTGATCGTCGGCGGCATCGGCATCATGAACATCATGCTGGTGTCGGTCACCGAGCGTACGCGCGAGATCGGCATCCGGCTGGCCATCGGCGCGGTGGCGAGCGAGGTGCTGATGCAGTTCCTGGTCGAGGCGGTGGTGCTGTCGATGCTGGGCGGCGTGATCGGCCTGCTGATCGCGCAATTTGCCGTCGCACTGATGTCGTGGCTGGGCTCGCTGCCCTTCCTGTTTGACGTGCAGATCAACGTGATCGCCTTCGCGATCTCGGCGATCATCGGCGTGGTGTTCGGCTATTTCCCGGCGCGGCGCGCGGCGAGCCTCAATCCGATCGACGCGCTTCGTCACGAATGACGAGCGCGGGCGGGAGCTCGGGCAGCCCATCGGTGCGCAGCCCGTAGAGTTCGCGCAGCTCGCGCAAGTCTTCCTGCGTGTCGATGTCGACCAGTTCGGCCGGCGGCGCGATCACGTGGCGGCCGCGCCGGATCAGGTCGCGGGCGCCCTGGTCGCCTTCGAGCTTGAGCAGCGTATCGAACATGTCCTTGCCGAACAGCGCGGGGGGCATTGGCTGGGTACCGTCGGACGAGGCGACGATCGTCGCGGGCCCGTCGGCGGCGTCCATCATCCGGCGGATATGCGCGGCGGTGACGCGCGGCATGTCGGCAAGCGCCACCAGCACCGCCTCGGCGCCCAGCGCCTTCGCCCGCGCTACCCCCAGGCAAAGCGAGCGCGCCTGGCCGAGCGAGGGATCGGGATTCTCGACCACGTCATAGCCAAGTGCGGCGAAGTCGAGCTCGGTGTCCGAAACCACCGCGATCCGCGCGCAGAAGTTCACCCGCTCCAGCGCGGTGACGACATGATAGGCCAGCGGCTTGTCGAGGAACGGCTCGGCGAGCTTGTCGCCATCGTTGAAGCGGCGCGAACGGCCGGCGGCGAGCAGGATCAGGGCGACCTGGTCAGGCTTGAGCATGGAATCTCCTCACCATGGCGGCGGCAATCGAAAGGGCGATCTCGGCCGGGCCGATCGCGCCGATGTCGAGGCCGGCGGGCCCCTCGATACGGTCGAGATCGGTGGGGGCAATTCCTGCCGCGGCAAGCCGTTCCAGCCGCGCGGCCTGACTGCGGCGCGAGCCGAGCGCGGCGACGTAGCCGGTAGGTGCACGGAGGGCCGCGATGAGCGCGGCATCGTCGATCTTGGGATCATGGCTGAGCGTCACCACCGCTGTGGCGGGATCCGGCTGCAGCGCGGTCACGGCTTCGTCTGGCCAGCGGTCGTCGAGCATCACCCCGGGAAACCGTTCAGCGGTCAAAAATCTCCCGCGCGGATCGATGACCGTCGTCGAGATGCCCAGTTCGCGGGCAAGGCCGGCAAGCGTCTGGGCGATCTGCACCGCCCCGACGATCAGCAGCCGGCGCGGCGGATCATAGCGGTTGACGAACGCCCCCGGCCCCTCGGCCGAAAGTCCGCTGGCCAGGTCCGTGCCGACGTCCAGCGTCTCGCCCCGGCTCCGCGCCGCATCGATCGCGTCGAACAGGGCAGGGGGAAAGCCGGCCTCGGAGACCGGCTGCACCAGCACCGAGATCTGGCCACCACAGGGTAGCCCGACTTCCCAGGCGGCAGGATCGGCGACGCCATAGGTCTTCACCACCGGAGGCGACCCCGCGATCACCTCGGCGGCGGCCTGCAGGATATCGGTCTCGACACAGCCGCCAGAGACGGAGCCCGCGAACCGCCCGTCCGCATGGACGAGCATATGGCTGCCGCGCGGGCGCGGTGCCGACCCCCAGGTCGATACGACGGTGGCCAGCGCCAGCCTTTCGCCCCTCCAGGCGCGTGCCGCCGCGAGCACGCTGTCATTATCCGCCATATCGCCTCGTAACCGTCACATCCGCAGCCTAGGCCCAACCCCGTAACGAGTGGAGAGTTTCGTGACGAGATCGCTGATTGCCGCTTTGTCGCTGATGATGGTGGTGCCGGGCGCCGCGCTGGGGCAGGATCACGCCATGCACGGGAAGACCGACAAGCCTATCGTCATCGCGCATCGCGGCGCCTCGGGCGAGCGCCCCGAGCACACTCTGCTTTCTTACCGGCGCGCGATCGAGCAGGGCGCGGATTTCATCGAGCCGGACCTGGTGCCGACCAAGGACGGCGTGCTCGTCGCCCGGCACGAGAACAACATCACCGAGACCACCGACGTCGCCAGCCATCCCGAGTTCGCGGATCGCAAGGCGACCAAGATGATCGACGGCGAGACGATGACCGGCTGGTTCACCGAGGACTTCACCCTCGCCGAGCTGAAGACGCTGCGCGCCAAGGAGCGCCTGCCCAAGCTGCGTCCGGACAACACGAAGTTCGATGGCCAGGCCGAAGTGCCCACGCTCGACGAGGTCATCGCGCTGGCCAAGAAGGCGTCGAAGGAGACCGGCCGGACGATCGGCATCTACCCCGAGACCAAGCACCCCAGCTATTTCGCTTCGATCGGGCTGCCGCTCGAGCAGCGGCTGGTCGAGAAGCTCAAGGCGGCGGGCTGGGACCGCGCCGATGCGCCGGTGTTCATCCAGTCGTTCGAGGTGAACAACCTCAAGAAGCTCAAGGCGATGACCAGGGTCCGCCTGATCCAGCTGATGGCGGGTGCGGGCGCGCCGGCGGACGGCGCGCAGCCGAGCTACAAGGCCATGATCACGCCCGAGGGGCTCAAGGCAGTTGCCGCTTATGCCTATGGCATCGGACCGGAGCTTACGATGATCCAGCCGGCCACGGGCCCGGCGACCACGCTGATCGCCGACGCGCATGCCGCGGGGCTCAAGCTCCATCCCTGGACGTTCCGGGCGGAGAACTTCTTCCTCCTGCCCAGCTACCGTTCCGGCGCAAATCCGGCCGATCATGGTCGCCTGAAAGAAGAGATCCTGTATTTCATCGGGCTTGGCGTGGACGGTTTCTTCACCGATTTCCCCTATATTGGGGTTGAGGCGCGCGACGCTGCGGCGGGGGCGCACAAGGGGGGATAAGGGTTTTCTATGCGCAAGTTTCTGCTGCCGATCATCATTGCCTTGCCGCTGCTGAGCGGCGGCTGCATCGCCAAGACCGTGGTCGATGTCGCCACCATGCCGGTCCGCGTCGGTGCGCAGGCGGCCGACTGGGCGACGACCAGCCAGGACGAGGCCGACCGCAACTACGGCCGCAAGATGCGCGAGAAGGAAGCGCGCGAAGGCAAGGAGCTGCGCAAGCTCTGCAAGAAGCACCCCGAGGACCAGCGCTGCCAGGGTGGCGGCGCCGACAATGGCTTCCGCGCCGATCCGGGCGGCAACCGCTACAACTAATCGCGTAATTCCAGCCGTTTCGGCGGTAAAAGCCGGCGGGCATCCCGCCGGCTTTTGTTATGCTGGCCCCTTCAAAAGGGGGAAGCTCTACGCGGCGAAGCCCTCGGCATCGATCGCGTAGAGCATTTCCGCCTTGGCCATCGCCGCCGGCATCAGGCCCAGCGCCTCGGGCACGATCTGCGCGACATAGAAGCGCGAAGCCGCCTGCTTCATCTTGAGGAACGCCGGATCGCCCTCGCTGCGCGCCGCCGCGCGCCCGCTCGCTTCCATCAGCCAGCCGCACACGGCGGTTGAGAGCATCGTCAGGAACGGATAGCTCGCCGCCAGCCGGTCATCCGCCTCGCTTGACAGCAGGTTGCGCGCGACCTGCTCGCAGGCGTCGATCAGGTTGACGAGGCCGGTATCCTCGGCGTCTCCGCGCATCTGCCCGATCAGGCCGAGCAGCGTGCCGCCATTGTCCATGCTCAGCTTGCGGCCGACCAGATCGGCGGCCTGGATGCCGTTGGTGCCTTCGTAGATCGGTGTGATCCGGGCGTCGCGGAAATGCTGGGCCGCGCCGGTCTCCTCGATATAGCCCATGCCGCCGTGGACCTGGACGCCCAGGCTGGCGACTTCGTTGCCGAGATCGGTGCCGTGCGCCTTGGCGAGCGGGGTGAGCAGCTCGACACGCTTCTCCGCCTCGGCATCGCCGGCACGGGCGCGATCGAGCTGGCCGAAGGCATAGTAGACCAAAGCCCGTGCCGCCTGGGTCTGCGCCTTCATGCGCAACAGCATGCGGCGGACATCGGGATGCTCGACGATCGCGACCTGTTCGCCGCCGCGATAGCCCTGCACGCGCTCGCGGGCATAGGCGACCGCGCGCTGGGTGGCGCGCTCGGCGACCTGCACGCCCTGCAGGCCGACATTGAGGCGCGCATTGTTCATCATCGTGAACATCGCGCGGATGCCGCCCAGCTCGGGGCCGACCAACTCGCCGATGCAATCGTCATTGTCGCCGAACGAGAGCACGCAGGTCGGCGAGGCATGCAGCCCCATCTTATGCTCGATCGAGACAGTGCGGACGTTGTTGAAGTCGCCCGGGGTGCCGTCCGCGTTGAGGCGGTATTTGGGCACCAGGAACAGCGAGATGCCCTTGGTCCCGGCCGGGGCGCCCGGCGTGCGGGCCAGCACGAGATGGACGATGTTCTCCGCCATGTCGTGGTCGCCGAAGCTGATGAAGATCTTGGTGCCCTTGATCCGGAAGGTCCCGTCGCCGACCGGTTCGGCGCGGGTCTTGAGCGCGCCGACATCGCTGCCTGCCTGCGGCTCGGTCAGGTTCATCGTGCCCGTCCAGGCGCCGGTCGACAGATGCGGCAGGTAGAGCGCCTGCTGCTCGGGCGTGCCGTGATGCATCAGCGCCTCGACCGCGCCGACCGTCAGGATCGGGGCGAGCGCGAAGCCCATGTTCGCGGTGCCCAAGGTCTCCAGAACCGCGATCGACAGGCTGACCGGCAGCCCCTGGCCGCCATGCTCGGCCGGCGAGCCGATCGTGCCCCAGCCGCCCTCGACATAGGCCTGGTAGGCCGCCGCGAAGCCGGCCGGCATCTTCACGCCCTCGGGCGTCCATTTCGGCCCGTCGGTGTCGCCGAGCCGCTCGAGCGGCGCCCATTCGCCGGCGGCGAACTGGCCGGCACCGTCGAGCACCGCGTCGGCGATTTCGGCGGCTTCCGCGCTGATTTCGCCCAGTCGGACGATGGTCTCCAGCACGAAGCGCTGATCGGCGGTGGCGGGGGTGAACATAGGGCCTCTCTTGTGGTCTGGTTTCGCGCCGTATAGCTCGCCCAAAGTGAGCCCGACAAATCCGAGAGTCTTACCCTACGGCATGGCCGCGATCGCCGAGGCGGCGGCGCTGATTCGCGCCGGCGAATGCGTCGCGGTGCCGACCGAGACGGTCTATGGCCTGGCCGCTGACGCCACCGAGTCGCGCGCGGTCGCGGGCATCTATGCGGCCAAGGGTCGGCCGAGCTTCAACCCGCTGATCGTCCATGTGCCGGACCTCGCCGCCGCGGAGCGTATCGCGGTGTTCGATCCGCAGGCACGAGACCTGGCGACGCGCTTCTGGCCGGGGCCGCTGACCCTGGTGTTGCCGGTACGCCCCGACGCCGGGATCGCATCGCTGGTCACGGCCGGGCTCGACACGATCGCGATCCGGGTGCCGCGCCATCGCGCGATGCAGGCGCTGCTCGAAGCGTCGGGCAAGCCGCTCGCAGCGCCCTCGGCCAATGCCAGCGGCTCGATCAGCCCGACCCGCGCCGAGCATGTCGCGAAGAGCCTCGCCGGGCGCATCCCGCTGGTGATCGACGATGGTGCGACCCCGGCGGGGGTGGAATCGACGATCGTGATGGGCAATCAGATCCTGCGGCCCGGGCCGCTGACCCAGGCGGAGTTGTTCCCCGGTGCCCCTGGGCCCCGGCTTTCGCCGGGGAACGGTGAAGGCATCATCGCGCCGGGCCAGCTCGACAGCCACTATGCCCCGTCCAAGCCGGTACGCCTCCACGCGACCGAGGCGAAGAACGGCGAGTACCTCATCGGCTTCGGCCCGATCCACGGCACCGAGACTCTCTCCGCGACCGGTGACCTCACCGAAGCCGCCGCGAACCTGTTCGACGCGCTCCACCGCGCCGATGCGAGCGACGCGCTCGCCATCGCCGTGGCGCCGATCCCCGCTAGCGGCATCGGCCTGGCGATCAACGACCGCCTGCGCCGCGCCGCCTTCTAGGCGAGGCTTTGCCAGCACCAGGCCCAGGCCGATACCGGCCCCCTGAAGCGCACGGAAGTTTACGAAGCATATGCTACGCTACGGGGGATGGTTTTCGGACCCCGGGGCGGCGGCGTGCGGCGAGGGTGTGCCAGAGAGGAAAAGGCGCCGGCTTGCATCCACCAGTATGGAGCAGGCGAAATCCTACATTGCAAGCATGGCGCCCGCCGCGGACTAGCGTGCGACCAGCTTCAGCCAGCCATGCATATCGATCTCGACGTCGAGGCCGCGATAATCGACTCGTGGCGGGTGCGGCGTGTCCATCACCTCGTGATGCGTCTCGGTGATCACCACCGCGGCAGCCCCCGCGGCATCGGCGGCGGCCAGACCGGCCAGGCTGTCTTCCCAGACCAGGCAATCGGCGATTTCGACACCAAGCCGCTCGGCCCCGAGCAGGAAGCAATCGGGCGCCGGCTTGCCGTGCGCGACATCCTCGGCGGTGATGACGACCTCGGGCCGGGGAATGCCGGCGGCTTCCAGCCGGCGCAGCGCGAGCGCGCGCGGGGCCGAGGTGACCAGTGCCCAGCGCCCGGCGGGGATCCGCGCCAGGAAGGCCGCGGCGCCGCCCACTTCGGCCAGCCCCTCGATATCGTCGATCTCGGCCTGGGTCAGCGCTTCGGTCTCGGCCTCGGCATCCACGCCGGCGGGCGCGAAGCGGCGGATCGTCTCGATCGCGCGGACACCGTGGAGTGCTGCCATCAACGGATCGGTCTCGACGCCGTGGCGGGCCGCCCAGGCGCGCCAGACGCGATCGACCACCGCCATGGAGTTCACGAGCGTCCCGTCCATGTCGAACAGGAAGGCGGCGAAGCTGCGACTGGGGAGACTCATCGCCTTCCCCTCACCACAGCCGCCGCGGCGCCGCAACCGCCATCCGCCCGGCTTTGCTTTTCCGCCGCACAGACCTACAAATTTGCGCAGGTCTGGAGGGGAGAGGCCGAACACAGCAGGAGGGCAACAGCATGAGCAATGTGCAACGTGGTCTCGCCGAACTCATCGGCACTTTCTGGCTCGTCTTCGGTGGATGCGGCAGCGCGGTGCTGGCCGCGGCATTTCCCGAGGTCGGCATCGGGCTGGCAGGCGTCAGCCTCGCCTTCGGCCTGACCGTGCTCACCATGGCCTATTCGATCGGCCATATCTCGGGCTGCCATCTCAACCCGGCGGTGACCTTCGGCCTGTGGGCCGGCGGACGCTTTCCGGCCAGGGACATCCCCCTCTATGTGATCGCGCAAGTGATCGGCGCGGTGATCGGCGCGGGGCTGCTCTGGTACGTCGCCAGCGGCGCGCCGGGCTATGCGGGCGGCCTTGCCTCCAATGGCTTCGGCGAACATTCGCCCGGCCATTTCTCGTTCCAGGCAGGCATGGTCATCGAGGTCGTGCTGACCTTCATGTTCCTGATGGTGATCATGGGCTCGACCGACAGCCGCGCGCCGGCCGGGTTCGCGCCGATCGCGATCGGCCTGGCGCTGACGCTCATCCACCTGATCTCGATCCCCGTGACCAACACCTCGGTCAACCCGGCGCGCTCGACGGGGCCGGCGCTGCTCGAGGGCGGCATCGCGCTCCAGCAACTGCTCTGGTTCTGGATTGCGCCGATCGTCGGCGGGCTGCTCGGCGGCTTCGTCTACAAGGCGCTCGGTGCCGAAGCGGGCAAGCGTCCGCCGATCGAGGGCGCGGCGCTGCCGGGAGGCGCGGAATAGGCCAGGATCCTCCCCCGGCGATGCCGGGGGAGGATTGTCCGGGTCAGGCTGCCGTCGCGCCTTCCTTGCTGCGCGCCGCGAAGCTCTTGCGGAGCTTGCGCAGCTTGGGCGGGATCACCGCCAGGCAGTATGGGTTACGCTGGCCTTCGCCCTGCCAATATTCCTGGTGGTAATCCTCGGCCGACCACCATTCGCCCAGCGGCTCGATCGCCGTGACGATCGGCGCGGGCCAGTCCGGCCGGGCGCGGTCGATCGCATCCAGCGCCTCGCGCTCCTGCTCCGCCGAATGCGGGAAGATCGCCGAGCGATACTGGGTGCCGATATCGTTGCCCTGGCGGTTGAGCTGGGTGGGATCGTGGGTGGCCAGGAAGATGTCGAGGATCTCGCCATACGAGATCTGGTCGGTATCGAAGCTCACCCGGATCGCCTCGGCATGGCCGGTCGTGCCCGAGCAGACTTCCTTGTAGGTCGGGTTTTCCTTGGTGCCCCCGATATAGCCGCTTTCGACCGACTGGACGCCGATCACATCGTTGAACACGGCCTCGGTGCACCAGAAGCACCCTCCGGCCAGCGTAGCGGTTTCAATGCTCATCGCGAACTCCTTGCTATCGGCGCAAAGATAGGATTGGACGCGCGAAGAACAATGCGGAGTTTGGTATGCGCGAAGGCACGGTGCTGGTTACGGGCGGGGCGGGCTATATCGGCAGCCATGCGGTGCTGGCGCTGCTCGATGCGGGCTGGAAGGTCGTGGTGGTCGACAACCTGGTCACCGGGTTCGACTGGGCCGTCGATCCGCGCGCCAAGCTGGTGGTCGCCAACATCGCCGATGACGACAAGGTCCGCGCCGCGATCCGGGAGCACGGCGTGATCGCGATCATGCACTTCGCGGGCTCGGTGGTGGTGCCGGAGAGCGTGACCGACCCGCTCAAATATTACCGCAACAACACCGCCGCCAGCCGCTCGCTGATCGAGAGCGCGGTGGCAGAGGGCGTGAAGCACTTCATCTTCTCCTCGACCGCGGCGACCTATGGCATCCCCGAAGTCGTGCCGGTGCGCGAGGACAGCCCGAAGCAGCCGATCAACCCGTACGGCATGTCCAAGCTGATGACCGAGATCATGCTCAAGGACGTCGCCGCCGCCCATCCGATCAACTATGCGGCGCTGCGCTACTTCAACGTCGCCGGCGCCGATCCGCAGGGTCGCTCCGGCCAGTCGACCGCGGGTGCGACCCACCTGATCAAGATCGCGGCCGAGGCGGCGACCGGCAAGCGCAGCCATGTCTCGGTGTTCGGCACTGATTTCGACACGCCCGACGGCACCGGCGTGCGTGACTATATCCATGTCAGCGATCTCGCCGCCGCGCATGTCGACGCGCTCGATCTGCTGATCGCGAAGCCGACCGAGAACCACACGATGAACGCCGGCTATGGCCGCGGCTTCTCGGTGCTGCAGGTGCTCGACGCGGTGGATCGGGTGACCAACCTGACGATCGAGCGCAAGCTCGAGGGGCGGCGTGCGGGCGATCCCGATGCGCTGGTTGCCGACAACAGCGCGATCCTGGCGGCGCTGCCGTGGCGGCCGAAGCACGATGACCTGGAAGGTATCGTCAAGGACGCGCTTGCCTGGGAACGCAAGCTCGCCGAGCGCCAGGGCTGACGGTTCAGCGCCGCTTTCCGCGGCCGAGCAGTTCCAGCTCGATCCGCCACCAGAGCATTGCCCAGACCCCGCCGAACGCCCAGCCGGCGAGGACGTCGCTCGGCCAGTGAACGCCGAGATAGAGGCGGCTGAGGCCGACCGAGGTGGTAAGCGCCAGCGCGACGATCAGCACGAAGGCGCGGATGCGGCGGTCGGGCAGCACCGGGAAGAGCAGGGTGGCGAGCGTCAGATAGACGATCGCGCTGATCGCGGCATGGCCGCTGGGGAAGCTGGCCGAGTTCACTTCCATCAGCTGGCCGGTCAGCTGCGGCCGGGGGCGGGCGACGAAGCCGCGGATCGTCTCGACTGCGATCGAGCCGAGCAGCGAAGCGCCGACCACGAGCAGGGCGGTGCGCAGGCGCCCGGCGAGCCCGAGGAAGATCGCAGCGACCAGCACGATGAAGCTCAGCACGGTGGTGCTGCCGAGCGCCGTCACGTCGCGCACCGCGGAGGGGAGCCAGGCGGGGCCGATCGGCTGGAGCGGATGGCCGGGGACGCGCATCGCCAGCATGACCGCACGGTCGATGGTCGCGCCGTCGCCCTCGGCAAGTTCGTGGCCGAACCATAGCAGGGCGAGGAGGAAAAGCGCGAGCCCGGCGCCGGCGAGGATCGGCCAGGGCAGGCGGCGGGAGACTGGCGGGGCTTCGGGAGCGGCGTGCATCGGTCGACCCTATCCAATCCTCCCCCGCAAAGGGAGGGGGAGGATTGGTGCAAGGTCAGATCTGGATGCGCGCGGTCACGCGGATGTCGCGGCCAGGAAGTGGGGCATAGTCCTTGAGCACGCTGGCGGCGCGTCGGGCCTCGACGTCGAAGATGTTGTTCGCCGAGAGCTGCAGGCTGGTGTTCGAGCCGGCGCCCCAGGGCTTCCACGAGACCGAGGCGTTGACGAAGGTGAAGCCGTTCGTCGGCGTCTCGAAGGCCGAGATACGGGTCTGGTCGAAGACATGCTCGACTTCGCCGCGGAGGGTGAAGGCGTCCGAGGTCGCTTCCAGCCCGCCATTGATGCGCAGCGGCGGGATGCGCGGGGCGGGGCCGGTGCCGACGATCTCGGCATGGACGTAATCGGCCAGCGCGGTGGCGTTGACCGTGAAGTCCTTCACCGTCGCCAGGCGGAGCGAGCCCTCGGCCTCGAAGCCGTAATAGCGGGCATCGGACTGGTTGTACTGGAAGACGGGCAGGTCATCCTGGGTCGCGCCGGTCGGCGAGTCGTAGATATAGCCCTTGAACCAGTTGTAATAGGCTGCGGTCGAGAAGGCGAAGCCGTCGCCCGAGCCCTTGAACGTGGCTTCCACCCCCCAGCTCTTCTCGGTGCCGAAATTCGGGTTGCCGATCTCGAACGCCTGGGTGCCGGCGTGCGGGCCGTTGGCGAAAAGCTCTTCCGGGGTCGGCGCACGCTCGGCGCGCGAGACGTTGACGCCGAAGCGCATGCCGTCGGCCACCGCATAGCTGGCGCCGAGCGAGGCGGAGAAGCTGTTGAAGTTGCGGTTATACGCCGGGTTGCCGATGTCGGCATCGGCCTGGGCGCTGACATTGTTGTGCTCGAAGCGCGCCGCCGCCTCGGCCTTGAACGCGCCGAGATCGAGCGACTGGAGCGTGAACAGGCCGAACTGCTGCGCCGAGTTCTTGGGCAGGAACTTCTCGTCGCCGACGACGTGCATGTCGCGCAGCGAGAACTGGCCGCCGATCAGGCCGTCCCAGCCGCCGCGGCCCGACTGGACCATCTCGAGCCGGCCCTCATAGCCCTGGTTGTAGAAGGTGGTGCCGACGGCGCCGTCTTCCGCGATCTCGCTATGCTTGTAGTCGGCTGCGGCCCAGCGGGTGCGGAGCTGCTTGAAGAAGCCGTCGCCGATATTGACCTCGCCGCGCACGTCGACGCGGGTCTGCTGGGCGTGGAGGCGCACCTGCTCGGCCTCGACCGATGGATCGAGCGAATAGCGGACGGGCACGCCGTAGAGCGTGTCGAAATGGCTGACCGAGAAGCCGAGATTGTTGTTGCCGTCGATGATCGCGGCGCCGCCGGCGACGTCCCAAGTCTTGCCGGCGGTGTTGGGTACCTTGCCCTTGAGGTCGGCCAGTTCCTGGATTTCGGGATCGGCGCTCGCGGCCGCCTGGGCACGCAGCTCGCGGCTGAGGACATAGCCGCCGGTGCGCTGGTCGCCGGTCTGCGAGAAGCTGCCATCGGCGTGGAGGACGATCTTGCTCGTCACCGGCACATCCGCCGTGCCCGAGACCGAGCGCTCATCGGCGGCGCTGCCATAGCTGGCGATGCCGTCGAAATGCACCACTTCGTCGGGCATGTGGCGCGGGATGCGGCTGTCGATGACGTTGACCACGCCGCCGATCGCCGAGGGGCCGAAGATCAAGGCGGTCGGGCCGCGCAGCACTTCGATGCGGTCGGCGGTGAGCGGGTTGATGATCGGCGCGTGATCGGCCGAGGTGTTCGACACGTCGATGCTGCCGATGCCGTCGGTGAGCAGCGGGGCGCGGGCACCGATGAAGCCGCGCAGCACCGGGCGCGAGGCATTGGGACCGAAGGACGTAGCCGAGACGCCGGGCTGGTTGGCCAGTGTGTCGCCGATCGTCGGGCGCAGGTCGCGGGTCAGCTCTTCCTTGGCGAGCACTGCGGTGCCGCCGAGCACGTCCGCGGTGTTGCGGGCGCGGGTGCCGGTGACGACGATCTGCGCGCCGGGCTGGTCATGATCCTGGTCGCTGGTGGCCGGCGCCTTGGATTCGGTGCTGCTGGTTGCCGGGGCGGTGTTGCCGTTGGCCGGAGTCTCTTCGGCGTGCGCGGGAAGCGCGAGCAGGGCGGCGGAGGCGAGCAACAGCGGACGCAACAACATCAACGAATCTTCCCGAACCATGGAACTTGCTGCGTTGCGGTAGCCGTGATGATATAAGGTATCAAGTCCTGTTTGGTCATACTTTCGGATATCCGGTTGTTCCGGCCGGGCGAGATGCGGAAGCGGGACAACCGCAACGTCATCGCTGCGGATCGGTGCAGTTGCGGAAACCTTGCGATGCCACGCGCACGGCTAATCAACGGCGTTCGACGCGCCTAGATGCCCGGCTGCAAACAGGAGGACATCATGGCGTATCTCGATACCAGGGCGGGGCTGCTCGAAGGGCTCGCCGGCACCGTCTCGGCCGAAGCCGCGCTTACCTCGCTCGAGCTACGCACGCTCCAGCTTTCTCAGGCCGATGGTCGCGCCTCGCTGCGTGGGCCGAGTCGGATCGAGCGGATCGCTGCCATGCTGTTCGGTTCGCGCCGGGTATCCGGCCTCGCCAATGCCCGGCTGGAGGCGCTGCGGCGCTTCGCCATTCTCTATCGTCTCGACGGCGCGGCGCTCGACTCGGGTGAGATCGCACGGGCGGAAGCCGCGGGGCTCAGCGCCGTGATGCTCGATCGCGTACGGCACGTCATCGACGGCTGGCCGCGCCGCGCCGGCGCATTGGTGCGCGCCGCTTCGCTGCTGGCGGCGGTTGGACTGGCCGGCGTGGCGGGCGTTGCCGGCTATTTCTGGCTGGCCGACGAACTCGATCCGATGGTGTCGGCGATCCTGGTCGGCGCGGTGGCGGTGACGCTGGCACCGCTGTTCGGAGGCAGCGCGCGAGGCTGATCTGGTATAGAACCACTCTACCAATTCTGGTCCAGTGAATTGGTATTCAAATTGGCTTGCACGTAATTCATGCGACTGGTAGGCATCCACATCGGCCAAAAGAGCCGGTGGGGAGGACTCGTTGCGACTCTGGGCGCTGTCGATGGGGATGCTTGCGGTGGCTGCCGGTCCGGCGGCGGCGCGCGACACCCTTGTCCATAATCAGCAGGAATATGGAGCGGCCGCGAAGGCGCTGTCGCCGGGCGATCGGATCATCCTCGCCAATGGCGAGTGGCGCGACTTTGCGGTGCGCTTCTCCGGCCAGGGCAGCGAGGCCAAGCCGATCACGCTTACCGCTGAGACGCCGGGCAAGGTTATCCTGACCGGGGCCTCGAGCCTGCGCATGGCGGGCAACTGGCTGGTCGTCTCCAACCTGGTGTTCAGGGACGGGCACGGCACCGATGAGGATCTGATCGCCTTTCGCTTCGATACCAAACGCTGGGCCGAGAATTCGCGCCTGACTGGGATCGTCGTCGACGGCTATGGCGCGCCGACACAGGCCAAGACCGATCACTGGGTCTCGCTCTACGGCAGCAGCAACCGCGTCGATCACTCGCACTTCGCCGGCAAGGTCCATGGCGGGGCGATGCTCGTGGTGGTCCGCGCCGCCTATGGCCCAAGCGAGAACCACCACCGGATCGACCATAATTACTTCGGCCCGCGGCCTCCCCTGGGGGAAAATGGCGGCGAGACGATTCGCATTGGCACCAGCCAGCAATCGCAGAGCGATTCCTTCACGATCGTCGAGGACAATTTCTTCGAGCGCTGCAACGGCGAGGTCGAGATCGTCTCGATCAAGTCGGGCGCGAACATCCTGCGCCGCAATGTCGTGGTCGAGAGCCAGGGCGCCTTTGTGATGCGCCACGGCCATGGCAACCGGATCGAGGACAATGTCTTCTTCGGCAATGGCGTGAAGCGCACCGGCGGTATCCGCGTGATCAACCGGCGCCAGGTGGTGCGGAACAACTATCTCGAGGGTCTGGCCGGCGACGGGTCGTACAGCGCGCTCTCGCTGATGAACGGCGTGCCAAACTCGCCGACCAACCGCTACGAGCAGGTGCAGGATGCATTGATCGAGCGGAACAGCCTGATCGAAGCGGCGACGGTGACTTTGGGCAATGGCGCGGACGCCGAACTGTCGCTGCCGCCGGTCTCGACGCGCTTCGTGGCCAACCTCTTCGTCAACGCGAAGCGCGGCGATCCCTTTGTCGCCAAGGCGGACATCGCCGGGATCACATTCACCGGCAATGTCCTGTCCGTGCCGGGACCCGCTGCCTTGCCGATCCAGATCGACCGCCGCCAGGTGACGCTCAAGCGCGCCGCCAACGGCCTGCTCTATCCGAGCGATCCGGCGCTGGCCAAGCTCGGTGCCGATCGCACGCTCAAGCCCATCACGCGCGAGGAGACGGGTGTCTCCTGGTACGCCAAGCCTGCGGCCTCGCCGCTTCCGGGAAGCAATTGATGACTCGTTTCGCTTTTCTCCTAGCCGGTTCCGCCCTGCTCGCCACGCCCGCTCTGGCGCAGACCGCGCCCGGCACCCAGCCCACGCTGTTCCGCGCATCGGAGATGGCGGCCACGGCCAAGGAAGCCACGGCCTATCCTCTGTTCAACGCCGAACTGAAGCGCGTCCGCCGCGAAGTCGACAAGGCGATCAAGGCCGGCGTGATCGTGCCCCAGCCCAAGGATCCGGGTGGCGGCTACACGCATGAGCAGCACAAGCGGAACTACACGGCGATCTATGGCGCCGGGCTGTTGTTCCGCATCACCGGCGAGCAGCGCTATGCCGATTTCGCCAAGGCCGAGCTGCTCGAATATGCCAGGCTCTATCCGACGCTCGGCAACCATCCCGCGGCGAGCGACCAGCGGCCGGGCCGGCTCTTCTGGCAGAGCCTCAACGACGCCGTCTGGGCGGTCTATGCGGTGCAGGGCTATGACGCGATCCGCGACAGCCTGAGCGCCGCCGATCGCGCGACGATCGACGACAAGGTCTTCCGCCCGATGGCGACCTTCCTGTCGGCCGGCCAGGCGGAAGAATTCGACCAGATCCACAACCATGCGACCTGGGCCTGCGCTGCGGTCGGGATGATCGGCTATACGCTGCGCGACAAGGACTTTGTCGAAGTGGCGCTGAAGGGCCTGCACCGTGACGGCAAGTTCGGCTTCCTGGCGCAGATCGACCAGCTCTTCTCGCCCGACGGCTATTATGTCGAAGGGCCCTATTATCAGCGCTATGCGATGCTGCCCTTCGTGCTGTTCGCCCGCTTCATTCAGGCGAACCAGCCCGAGCAGAAGATCTTCGAGCATCGCGGCGGCGTGCTCCTGAAGGCGATCCGGACCTCGATCCAGACGACCTATGACGGCTTCTTCTTCCCGTTCAACGATGCGATGCCCGACAAGAGCCTGAAGACCGACGAGCTCTATCAGTCGGTGGCGATCGGCTATGAAGTGACCAAGGATCCGGCGCTGCTGTCGATCGCGCAGTGGCAGGGCCGCACCGTGCTGACGCCCGACGGGCTGATGGTCGCGCGCGATCTCGCGGCCGGCAAGGCCAGGCCTTTCCCCTTCGCCTCGCAGTTCCTGAGCGACGGGCCCAAGGGCGATATGGGCGGCCTGGCGATCATGCGCTCGGGGCCGAGCGACAAGGACCAGGTACTGGTCGCCAAGAATGCCGCGATGGGCATGGGCCATGGCCATTTCGACAAGCTGAACTGGATTCTCTACGACAACGGCCACGCCATCGTGACCGATTACGGCGCGGCGCGCTTCCTCAATGTCGAGAGCAAGGACGGCGGGCGCTACCTCAAGGAAAATGAGAGCTGGGCGAAGCAGACCGTCGCCCACAACACGCTGGTCGTGAACGAGACCAGCAATTTCGGCGGCAAGTGGAAGGTGGGCGACAAGCTCGCGCCCAAGCAGCTCTTCTGGGCGAGTACCCCGCAGGCGACGGTCAGCACCGCCGACATGGTCGGCGCCTATCCCGGCGTCCGCTATCGCCGCACGCTGATCCAGCTGCCGGTGGACGGCGTCGAGAGCCCGATGATCGTCGACCTGCTCGACGTGACCGGCGACAAGCCCGCCACCTATGACTTGCCGCTGCACTATGCCGGGCAGATCACCGCGATCGGTTTCCCGCTCCAGTCGAACACCGCCGAGCGGCCGGTGCTCGGCAAGGCGGCGGGTTACCAGCACATCTGGGTCGATGCGACGGGTACGCCGACTGCCGAGAATGGCGCGGTCACCTGGATCAACGACAACCGTTTCTACACCTACCGGATGCTCGCGCCGGCAGGCACCAGCGTGATCCTGGGCGAGAGCGGCGCGAATGATCCGCGCTTCAACCTGCGCCGCGAGCCGCTGCTGATCGAGCGCGTGACCGGGGCGACCAACGCCCAGTTCGTCAACCTGCTCGAGCCGCATGGCAACTATGACGCGGGCGAGGAGAAGACCACCGCGAGCAACAGCCGGGTGAAGCTGTTCACCCATGTTCGCACCGGCGATGCCGACGTGATCACCATCGGGCTGGCCGATGGCCGCCGGGTGACGCTGGCGATCGCCGTCTCGGCCGATGCCAATGCGGCGCACTCGGCGACGGTCGATGGCAGGAAGCTCGACTGGAAGGGCCATTTCGCGCGCTTCGATGCGGGCAAGGGAAACTGAGCCGATGACCAGGGTCAAAGGGCTTCGCTGGCTCGTGATCGGCCTGATCGGGCTGGTCACCGTCATCAACTATATCGATCGCAACGCGCTCGCCGTGATGTGGCCGGCGGTGTCTAAGGACATTGGCGCGGACAAGGCGGATTATGCACTGCTCGTGACCATGTTCATGGTCGCCTATGCGTTCGGCCAGTCGCTGTTCGGCAAGCTGCTCGACCGGATCGGCACGCGCATCGGCTTCGTCATCGCGATCGCGGTCTGGTCGCTGTCGATCGGCGCGCACGCACTCGTCCGCTCGCTGGGCATGCTGATCGGCCTGCGCGTCACTTTGGGTGTGGCCGAGGCGGGCAACTGGCCGGGCGCGGTCAAGGCCAATGCCTTGTGGTTCCCGCCACAGGAGCGCGCCTTCGCGCAGGGCATCTTCAATGCCGGTGCCGCGATCGGCGCGATCATCGCCGCGCCGGCTGTTGCCGCGCTCTACGGGTCGTTCGGGTGGCGGGCGACCTTTGTGCTGGTCGGCGTGCTCGGCTTTGTCTGGCTGATCCCCTGGCTGTTCGTCTACCGCGCCGATCCCGATCGCCATCCCTGGCTGAGCGACGAGGAGCGCGCCCATATCAACGCGCGCCCCGCCGCCAACGACGCGCCCGAAGCCGAGGCACCCGCACCGGGCATGCTCGAGCTGCTGCGCTACCGCCAGAGCTGGGCGATCCTGCTCAGCCGCTTCTTCCTCGATCCTGTCTGGTGGCTGTTCGTCTCCTGGCTGCCGATCTACCTGGCCGAGACCTTCGGCTTCGATGTGAAGCAGATCGGCATGTTCGGCTGGGTGCCGTTTGTCGGCGCGATGCTCGGCAGCCTGGGCGGCGGCTGGTTCTCCGGCGTGCTGATCGCGCGGGGCTGGAGCGCGCTGTCGGCGCGCAAGCTCGCCATCGCCATCGGCTGCGTCATCATGCTGCCGGCGCTGCTGCTTACCGCCCAGGCCTCGACGCCGCTCAGCGCGGTGCTGCTGATCGCGGTGATCCTGTTCGGCTTCCAGGTGGCGATCAACAACATCCAGACCATGCCGGGCGACTATTTCGCCGGCGGCGCGGTGGGCTCGCTCGCCGGGATCAGCGGCACCGCCGCCGTGGCCGGCACGCTCATCACCACCTGGCTCGTGCCGGTGATGACCACCCAGGGCTATGCGCCGATCTTCGCGCTGGCCGCGGCGATCGTCCCGCTCGCGCTCCTCTCCATCCTGCTCCTCGGTCGCGGGCTTCCGCGCGCCGAGGGCACTACCTCCCCAGAACGGAATCCAGCATGAAATTGAAGGACAAGGTCGCCATCGTAACCGGCGGCGGGCGTGACATCGGCAAGTCGGTCTCGCTGCAGCTCGCGGCGCAGGGCGCCAAGGTCGCGGTCAACTATCGCAGCGACGAAGCCGCCGCCAAGGCGACCGTCGCCGAGATCGAGGCCGCAGGGGGCACCGCGATCTTGATCCAGGCCGATGTGACCAAGCCGGCCGAAGTGGCGAAGCTGGTCGAGGAGACCACCGCGGCGTTCGGCGAGCGCGTCGACGTGCTGGTCAACGTGGCCGGCGGCATGGTCGCCCGCAAGACGCTGGCCGACATGGACGAGGCGTTCTTCGACCATGTCATGGAGCTCAACCTCAAGTCCGCCTTCCTCGTCACCAAGGCGGTGCTGCCGCACCTGGGCGAGGGCAGCGCGATCGTGAACCTGTCGTCGCTCGCCGGGCGGGACGGCGGCGGGCCGGGCGCGTCGATCTACGCGACCGCCAAGGGCGCGCTGATGACCTTCACCCGCGGCCTCGCCAAGGAACTGGGTCCGCAGGGCATCCGCGTCAACGCGCTGTGCCCGGGCCTGATCGGCACCAGCTTCCACGACACCTTCTCCAAGCCCGAGGGCCGCAAGGCGGTGGCCGGCAACACGCCGCTGCGCCGCGAGGGCCATCCGGACGAAGTGGCGTCGGCGGTTGTCTTCCTCGCCTCGAACGACTCGTCGTTCCTGACGGGCGTCAACATGGACATCAACGGCGGCCTCGCCTTCTCCTGATCGAGGGACAGAAGGCCGCAACTGGGAGGGTTACACATGCTGAAAATGGCGATCACGCTGGCAGCGTTGCTGGCGGTTCCGGGGGCGGCCTTCGCCCAGACTTCGGAGGCCCAGCCTGCGCTCGAGAAGCGCGAGAAGCGGACCGATGCGCCGCCGATCTCCGCCTACAAGATCATCCTGGTCGGCGACTCCACCATGGCGCCGGGCAGCGGCTGGGCATCTGCCTTCTGCGCCTATCATGTGAAGTCGAACATCGCCTGCCTCAACATGGGCCGGGGCGGGCGCTCGACCCGCAGCTACCAGGCCGAGGGTTCGTGGAAGATCGCGCTCGGCGAGGCTGCGGTTCCGGGCTATGCCAAGAAGTACGTCCTGATCCAGTTCGGCCATAACGACCAGTCGACCAAGGCCGAGCGCTGGACCGACCTCAACACCGACTTCCAGTCGAACCTCAGGCAGATGGTGCTCGACGTCCGCGCCGCCGGCGCCGTGCCGGTGCTGGTAACCCCGCTGTCGCGCCGCGAATTCCGGGGCGGCAAGCTCAACAACACGCTCGCCGCCTGGGCCGATGCGGTGCGCAAGATCGGCGTCGAGATGAAGGCGCCGGTGATCGAGCTGAACCGCGACAGTGCGAAGGCGGTCGAGCAGCTCGGCGCAGTCGAATCGATGAAGCTGGCGATGGCCGAGCCGCTTCCCGAGGAAGTGGCGGCAGGCAAGGCCGGCACCACGCTGCGCCCGCGCCCCGCGCCGGAATCGCCGCCCGCATCGACGCTTCCGAAGACCGGCCCGCGCGGCCGGATCGTCGAGAAGTTCGACTATACCCATGTCGGCGAAGCCGGCGCCAAGGCCTTCGCCAAGATCGTCGCCTACGACCTGGCGATCGCGGTTCCCGAATTGAGCAGCCAGCTGCTGCCCTGACCCACTCCGTCCCTGGAGGCGCGGTCCGACTCCCTCGGCCGCGCCTTCTTTTTTATTTTGCGGCATCGCCTTAACGGGACCGCATGCACCTTACCCCCGACATCCTCGCTTTCCTCGTCACCATGGCGCTGCTTGCCGGCACCGTCGATGCGATGGCGGGCGGCGGCGGGCTGATCACCTTGCCCGCGCTGATGGCCATGGGCGTGCCGCCGGTCTCGGCGATTGCGACCAACAAGCTGGCGAGCGCCTGCGGCACCGGCTCCGCGCTGTTCACCTATGCCCGGGCCGGCCATGTCGACTTCCGGCGCTTCGCGCTGCCCGCGGCGGGGGCCTTTGTCGGCGCGGCGGCGGGGGCGGTGACGCTCCAGCTGATCGACTCGCACTTCCTTGCCGCCTTCGTGCCCGTGCTGCTGATCCTGATGGGGCTCTATTTCCTGCTCGCGCCGAAGATGAGCGAAGCGGACCGGCATGCCCGGGTGGGACCGAAGGGGCTGACGCTGATCGTGACCGGCATCGGCTTCTACGACGGGTTCTTCGGGCCGGGCACCGGATCGTTCCTTACCACGGCGCTGGTCGCATTGGCCGGGCTCGGGCTGGTGCGGGCGATCGGCAACACCAAGTTCCTCAACCTGTCGACCAACCTGGCCGGGCTGCTGGCGATGATCGCCGGCGGCAAGCTGCTCTGGGGACTGGGCATCGCGATGGCGCTGGCGAACATGGCGGGCAACCAGATCGGCGCGCGGCTGGCGATCCGCTTCGGCGGGCGCGGCGTTCGGCCGTTGCTGGTGCTGCTCTCGGCGGCGCTGACGGTGAAGCTGCTGGCCGATCCGGCGAACCCGATCTGGGGCTGGTTCTAGCGCTCCAACATTGGCGGCGGCCGTCACTCGGCAAAGTACACGAAGTACAGTCCAAGAGCGGGTTTCTGCCGCCGCTATTTTCCCTGTTTTCTCGGTAACGCGTTGCATCTCGCAACATTGTTGCGGGCGCGTGATCCTATTTTTCCTGCAGATTGAAAGAGCGGCCGGGTGGTGGCCCGGCCGCGTGAGCCAAGCAGGCGGAATCCTACATTGCAAGCTATCGTCACCCTGAACTTGTTTCAGGGTCCAATTCTCCACCAGCGATATCGCCCGGGGAGCCTTGGGAGCCGAACAAGTTCAGCATGACGATATGGCTTGGGCCGGCCCTCAGCGCTTCACGTCGGCGCCTTCGCCGGAGAAGCCCTCCACATCGGCGCGGGAGAACAGCGCCATGTCGCCCGGCACGCTGTGCTTGAGGCAGGCCAGGGCCAGGCCGAGTTCGGCGGCGCGCGGGATCGAGGCACCTTCGAGCAGGCCGTGCAGCACGCCGGCGGCAAAGGCGTCGCCGCCGCCGATCCGGTCGATGATGCCGGGCATCGCGACTTCGGCGGTCTGGAAGCCGGCCTCGGGCGTGTCGATGCGCGCGGCCAGGCGATGGCAGTCGCTGGTCTCGACATGGCGAGCCGTCGAGGCGATCCACTTCAGGTTGGGGAAAGCGGTGAACCCGGCCAGTGCAGCCTCTCGCCGTCGCGCTTCGCCATCGCCGGAGAAGGGATGGTCGAGCAGCAGCGCCATGTCGCGGTGATTGGCGAAGAACAGGTCGGCCTGGCGGACCAGCCCGGTGAGGATCGTGCGCGGATCGCTGTCCCAGCTCGTCCACAGGTTCGCACGGTAGTTGCCGTCGAACGACACGCGCAGGCCGGCGGCTCGGGCAGCCGTCATCGCGGCGCCGGTGGCGGCTGCGAGATCGGGACCCAGCGCCGGGGTGATGCCCGAGACATGGAGCCATTCAGCGCCTTCGAACGCCGCGGACCAGTCGAATGCGGACCAGTCCCGCGACGCGAAGGCGCTGCCGGCGCGGTCGTAGAGGATCTCCGAGGCGCGCAACGATCCGCCCGGGCTGAGGAAATACAGGCCCTGGCGGCCCGGCGCGCGGAAGCTCCGGGTCAGGTCCACGCCGGCGGCGGCGAGTGCGCGCCAGGCGCCGTCGCCCAGGCCGCCCCGGGGGAGTGCCGAGACCATCGCGGTGCGGTGCCCGAGCGCCGCGAGCGCGGCGGCGACATTGGCCTCCGCCCCGCCGATATGCACGTCGAGGCTCTGCGCCTGGGGCAGCTGTACCCGACCCTGGGTCGCGAGCCGCGTCAACACTTCGCCAAAGCCGATCAGCCGTGCTGGTCCGCTGCTGGTTAGTCCGGTTGCCATCCAATCCTCCCCTGTGGCTTTGCTGCATTGCACTAAGCGGATTGGATAATTGGTATCAAGATATCATTGACAGTCTTCGGACCTGTGGTACCTAGAATTGGTATAAAAAGAAGATTGGGGAGGATTCGAATGGCTTTGGGCACCATCCGTGCGCGCATGCGCGCTCGCTCGGCCCTGCTGACCGGCGTGTCGATCGCCGCGGCGCTGACGGCGGCGCCTGCCTGGGCGCAGGACACGCAGCCGGCGCCCGCCGGCAAGGCTCCTGCCGAAGCGACCGCGCCGGAAGTGGCGCAGGAAACGCAGCAGGAAGACCAGATCATCGTCACCGCGATCCGCGAGACGATCCAGAGCTCGATCCAGTCCAAGCGCGATTCCGATGCGATCGTGGATTCGGTTTCCTCCAAGGAAATCGGCGAGTTGCCGGGCCAGTCGGTCGGCGAAGTGATCGCGACGATCACCGGCGCCTCGATCGACCGCGCCAATTACGGCCCGACCGAAGTCTCGATCCGTGGCCTGGGCTCGGGGCTGAGCATGACCACGCTCAACAAGCGCGAGGCGACCAACGGCTCGGGCGACCGCGCGGTGAATTTCGGCCAGTTCCCCTCCGAGCTGTTCAACGCGATCAAGATCTACAAGACGCAGCAGGCCGACCTGATCGAAGGCGGCGTGGCCGGCCTGATCGAGCTCGAGACGCGCAAGCCGCTCGACTACAAGCGCCGCAACATCCAGGCGGAGATCAAGGGCAACTACAATCCCTATCAGGACCGGATCAGCGGCAAGAGCCCCTACGGCTACCGCGCGACGATCAGCTATATCGACCAGTTCAACGCGGGCGACCTGGGCAAGATCGGCATCTCGATCGGCTATCAGCGCAACGACGTGAATGATCCGGTCGAGCGCTTCTATACCAGCTCGACCTGGTTCACCTGCAACGCGGCGGTGGTCTCGACCACCAACTGCACCGAAGTGACCCGCCAGCAGGGCAATTCGGGCACGCCCTATTACCACGCGTCCAACTCGTACCTCTATCGCCAGATGACCACCTCGGACCTGCGCAACGCGGTGTTCGGCGCGGTCCAGTGGCAGCCGAGCCCGACGATCGACGTCAATCTCGACCTGCAATATTCGCGGCGCCAGTATAGCGAGGCACGCAACGACTTCGGCACGGCGGAAGGGCGCTACAATCTGCGCAACGTCGTGATCGGCGACGACCACCAGATGCTCTCGGCCGACGGATCGGCGACGCTGCAGACGCTGTCGGGCCTGTTCCTGCGCGACGAGAAGTATCTGGGCTTTGGCGGCAATGTCGAATGGAAGCCGACCGACCGGCTGACGGTGAGCGCCGATTACGGCTATTCGCACACCAAGCGGCTCGACATCACGCGCACCGTACGGCTGCGCACCGATCCGCTCGACATCTACGGCGTGCGCACGGCGATCAACAACCAGCGCATCCCCTATCATGTCGACTTCACGCAGAGCTTCCTGCCGGTCTTCACCTATGATTCGCGCTTCAACCCGGCGGACTACACGGCGTTCAGCGACGATGCGCAGTTGACCCGATCACAGGACGGGCGCGACGACGAGATTCATTCGGCGCGGCTGGACGCGAGCTACAAGCTCGACGGCTTCATCGAGCGGATCGACGTGGGCGGGCGCTGGGCCAAGCGCAGCTTCTTCGGCTACAGCAACGACCTGATCATCCAGCAGAACGACCTGGCGGTGGACCGCGCGGTCAACCTGGCCTGCCGCACCCCCTTCCCGGAGCGCAGCTTCCTGGGCGACGCGCCGAGCCCGAGCGTCGGCAGCTATGCGACCTTCGACGTGCTCTGCCAGTTCCGCAACTATCTGGGCACCGAGGATCCCGGCAATACCGGTGACCTGCGCTCGGTCGACAATTCGGACGTCACCGAGGAGACCTGGGCCGGCTATGCGATGGCGACCTATTCGGGCCATATCGGCGGCCTGGCGGTGCGCGGCAATTTCGGCGTGCGCGGGGTGCATACCCAGGTGACGGCGGAGGGCCTGCGCTCGGGCCTCGACGTGATCAACAACAGCGACGGCAGCATCTCGCTGCGCGCCAATGGCAGCTTCACCCCGACCCGGATCACCTCGGGCTCGATGCGCTGGCTGCCGAGCGTCAACGCGATCTTCGACCTGAGCCCCAAGTCGCGCATCCGCACCGGCATCTACCGGGCGATGTCGCGCCCCGCGCCGAGCGCGCTGGGTGCCGGCCGCAACATCACGCTGGAAGTGGGCAACGGCTTCACCTCGGTCACCGATGCGATCAACTCGATCATCGCCACCGGCAGCCCGCGGCTGAAGCCGGTGATGTCGTGGAACGCCGACCTCGCGTACGAATACTACGCCAACAAGGACACGCTGTTCGCCGCGACCGCCTATTACAAGCGCTTCACCGGCGGGAAGATCCCGATCACGACCGACGAGAATTTCACGATCGGCGGCCAGGATTATGCGGTGCCGGTCACCCAGACGACCAACAGCAAGGACAAGTCCGACCTGTACGGCGTCGAGTTCACTGCGTCGAACCGGTTCAGCTGGCTGCCGCATCCGCTCGACGGGCTGGGCGTTAAGCTGAGCTACAATTACGCCTGGTCGACCTACAAGACGCAGGACATTCGTTATGGGGATATCATCGACAGCGCGACCGGCGACGTGATCCCCGGGCTGATCCCGGCGGCGGGGCTGAGCGGCTATTCGAAGCACGTCTTCTCGGCCCAGGCATTCTACGAGATCGGGCCGATCTCGCTGCAGGGCATCTATCGCTATCGCTCGCGCTATTATCAGTCGTTCACCAGCGACAACACCCAGCTGCGCTATGTCGAGGGCAACAACACCTTCGACGTGAACATGAGCTACAAGATCAACAAGCAGGCGGACATCCGCTTCCAGGCGCTGAACATCTTCAACGAGCCGCGCGTCGAGTATATGCCGGTCGTCGGCAGCACCCGGAACGTGGAATATTACGGCCCGCAATATTTCCTGAGCTTCCGCGTTCGTCTCCGTTAAGGCGGACCGGAAGCAGGCTGCGGACCAATTGCCTATTCCAAAATCCCGCAGCCTGGGGCATTGCTGATCGTCAGACCAAGCTACCCGAGGACCCAATGGCCGAACGCCGTCTCTTCCAGGATATCGCCGAACGCATCGCGGCGATGATCGCGGAGGGCACTTTCCCTCCCGGCTCGCGGCTGCCCGGCGAGCGCGAGATGGCGGAGCGATTGGGGGTGAGCCGGGTGACGATCCGCGAGGCGGAGATCGCGCTCCAGGCCCAGGGGCTGGTGCGGATCAAGACCGGCTCGGGCGTCTATGTCTGCGATCGCAACGAGCCGAGCGTCGGCCAGCTGCCGGTGGTGAGCGCGTTCGAGCTCACCGAGGCGCGTTCGCTGTTCGAGTCCGAGGCGGCCGCGCTCGCCGCGCCGACGATCAGCGACGAGCAGCTCCAGGTGCTCGAATCGCTGGTGGCCGCCATGGACGAGGCCGAGGAGGGCAGCGCCGCCGCCACCGAAGCGGACCGCGCCTTCCACCTCGCCATTGCCGGGGCATCGGGCAACCAGGCGATCATGTTCGTGATCACCACCCTGTGGCGGATGCGCACCGAGATCCCGGAGATCTGCGCGCTCCACGCCTCGGTGTGCAGCAAGGACGAGGACAGCCGGCATGACGAGCACGCCGCGGTGCTCGAGGCGCTGAAGAACCGCGACTCGGTGGCGGCGCGCACGGCGATGCGCAAGCATTTCAGCCGGCTGCTCGAGGCGATGCTCAAGGCATCGGAAGAACGCGAGATCATGGAGCTGCGCCGCAAGGCCGAGGCCAGCCGCAACCGCTTCCTGATCAGCGCCCAGCTGAGCTGAACGACCGGACTCCTTTCGATACCGCTACTCCAGCGCGCGTCCGGCACCTGCTGCGGCGCGCGTTTTCGCATGCAAGTCGGCTGTACTGGTCTGTTTACTGGTATGCGAACCAATATGCCAAATCTGGACTAACCATTCTATTGACTCCGGATTGAAGGTCTGGCCTTATCCCTGAGGACAAAAGCGGCACCCGCATGCACGGGCAAGCCGGACGCTGCCAGGGAGAGATGCCGGATGCGGATGCGAAGATAAGCGCACGCAACGAGGGGCCGTAGGGACGCGGCCGCTGCCGCGCGCATGCCCCACCAGAAATCGCGAAACCCGGCTCCGCGCCGGACTTGGCCATGCGGCACGCGCCGCGATGGGGGGATGACTCATGACTAGAACGATCCGCGCGCGCAGCCTGCGCACCCGCCTGCTGCTTTCCGCCTGCTTCGTGGCGCTGCCCGGCACGGCCTATGCCCAGACCACGGTCTCGACGGTGCGCACCACCGGCGTGAATGTGAGCGGTGCCGGCACGGTGACGGTGACATCCACCGGCTCGATCGCGACGCCTACCGGCAACCAGGCGATCAGCGTCAACGGCACCAGCACCGGCACCGGCGTGGTGATCACCAATGACGGCACGCTCGAAACCGGTGCGACCTCGACCAACAGCAACGGCCGCGGGATCAGCAGCAGCGGCGATTTCGCCGATCGCACCACCCTGATCACCAACCGTGGCACGATCCGATCGGGCAACAGCGCGATCCGCTTTTCCGAGACCACGGCCGGGTACAGCGCCGGCACCGTCACCATCGACAACAGCGGCACGATCCTGAGCACCGGGATCGACTATAATGGCGCGGTGACCGTGCAGGGGCGGGGCATCGATCTTGCCGCCACGCGCGTCACGCTCAACGTCGTCAACCGCGCCGGGGGCTCGATCACCGGATCGCAGGGCATCGTCAGCACCGGTGCGCTGATCCTGACCAATTCGGGGACGATCACCGGAAACGGTGCCGCGGCGACCCAGGGAGAAGCGGTACGCGGTCACAATGCCGGCACGCTGGACGTTACCAACCAGGCCGGCGGCGTGATCACCGGCCTGTACGGGATTATCGGCACGGGCAATACCGCGATCGTCAACCGCGGGACGATCGCCAGCTCCGGCGGTGGCAGCGGGACCAACGAGGCGATCCGGATCAACCTGGGCTATTCGGTCAGCTCGACCACCGGCCTGGTCGTCAACAACAGCTATCTGAACAGCGTGACGCTGGCTGCGGGTAGCACCACCAGTGCCGGCACCGGCACCAACGCGAATGGCTATGCGGTGAATTTCGGCGGTTCGCCGATCGCGGGCACGGTCAACACGCTGACGATCGAGACCGGCGCGACGATCAACGGCACCATCGCGGCGACCACCAACACCAATTCCAACGACATACTGAACCTGACCGGCACGGGATCGCAGACGCTGGTTTCCACCACCGGCTTCGACACGCTCAATGTGCAGGGTGGCACCTGGGGCATCATCAACACCCAGACGCCGCGCTTCGGCACGACGATCGCAGCGGGCGCGACCCTGCGGCTCGACGATTTCGACGCCACGACCGGCGGCGAGGTCCGCAGCGCGATCGTCAACAACGGCACGCTGATCCTGAACCGCACCCGCAACCTGCAGAGCTTCGGCGCGATCAGCGGCACCGGCGGGCTCCAGCTCGTCAACACCGGCAACCTGACGCTGACCACTGCCAACAACTATTCCGGCGACACCATCATCAGCGGTGGCGGCATGTTGCGCAGCGGCCTGCTCGACAACGCCTTCTCGGCGAATTCGGCGGTGATCGTCACCGGCACCAGCACGCTCGACCTGAATGGCGTGAACAGCTCGGGAAGCAACACCCAGATCGGGTACAACCAGACGATCGGCAACCTTTCGGGGGACGGCTTCGTCAACACTGGCAGCGCCAGCGGCGCTACGCTCACCACCGGCGGGCTCGGCGGCGACACCAGCTTCTCCGGCGTGGTCAGCCAGCTTGGCGGGCTGACCAAGGTCGGCGGTGGCACGCTGACGCTGTCGGGCCAGAATACGGCGAGCGGTGTGCTGGCGATCAACGGCGGCGGCGTGGCGCTATCCGGCCGCTGGTCGGGTAATGTGACGATGGCGGCGGGCACCAGCCTTTCCGGGGCAGGCCGGATCAACGGTGTGCTTGACGCATCCGGTGCGATCCTGGCGCCCGGCAGCGGCGGGGTTGGGACGCTGACCACCGGCGGGCTGGTCCTTTCGGCAGGCTCGGTGCTCAACTATGATCTCGCCGCGCCCGGCACCGGCGACCGTATCCAGGTGAATGGCGACCTGATCCTCGACGGCACGCTCAACGTGGCCGATGTCGGCGGGTTCGGCGAGGGGGTCTATCGGCTGATCAACTATACCGGCGCGTTGACCGACAACGGCCTGGTGATCGGCGGGGTGCCGGCCGGCGCCAATGGCAGCCTGATGACCGTCCAGACCTCGGTCGCGACCCAGGTGAACCTGATCTACGGCACGCCGGCGGCGACCACGATCCAGTTCTGGGATGGCACCGACAATTCGGGCGACGGCATCGCACAGGGCGGTAGCGGCAGCTGGACCAACAGCTTCCCCAACTGGACCGACGCGGCGGCGACCAACAACAGCGCCTGGTCCGGTGCATTCGGCGTGTTCGGCGGCACCGCCGGCACGGTGACGGTGGACGACGCAATCCTGTTCACCGGCGCGCAGTTCATGACCGATGGCTATGAGATCGCCGCCGGCACGGGCACGCTGAGCGCCGACAGCCCGCTGACCAATATCCGCGTCGATCCGGGCGTGGCCGCGACGATCAGCGCCGGCATCGGCGGCAGCGGCGGGCTGGTGAAGAATGATGCCGGCACGCTGATCCTGTCCGGGACCAACGGCTATGCCGGCGCGACCAATGTGCTGGGTGGCACACTGGTCGCGCTGAACGGCGGGGCCTTGCCGATGACCAGCAACGTCAATGTCGCCGCAGGCGCGACGCTGGATATCCGTGCGGACCAGAGCATCGGCGGGCTCAACGGCGCCGGCGGCGTGCTGCTCGGCGCGAACCTCACCACCGGCGGGCTCAACGCCAATGACAGCTTCGGCGGTGTGACGAGCGGCTCCGGCGGGCTGACCAAGACGGGTACCGGCACGCTGACTCTGGGCGGCGCCAATGCCTATCTCGGCGCGACCGAGGTGAATGCGGGCACGCTGCAGCTCGATGGCAGCGTCGCGGGCGCGGTGAATGTCGCGAGCGGCGCGACGCTGAGCGGATCGGGCAGCGCGGGCGGCGTGGTGACGATCGCCGACGGCGCGCATCTCGCGGCCGGTGGCGCCGGGGCGGGGACGCTGACTACCGGTGGATTGGTGCTTTCCGCCGGCTCCGTGCTCGACATGGGCCTGGGTGCGCCGAACGTGGCGGGCGTGAGCGACCGGATCCAGGTCAATGGTGACCTGACCCTGGACGGCACGCTCAACGTTACCGATCTCGGCGGCTTCGGCGTCGGCGTCTATCGCCTGATCAACTATACGGGCGCGCTCACCGACAATGGCCTGGCTATCGGCGCGCTGCCGGCGGGTTCCAATGTCCCGCACATCAACCTGCAGACCTCGGTCGGGAACCAGATCAACCTGGTCTATGACAATATCGTCCCCGAGATTCAGTTCTGGGACGGTGCCGGCACCAGCGCGAATGGCGCGGTCGGCGGTGGCTCGGGAAGCTGGACCAGTGCCCGAACCAACTGGACCGATGCCAATGGCGCGGTGAACGACAGCTGGGGCGGGCGCTTCGCCGTGTTCCAGGGGCCGGCGGGTACCGTCACGGTCGACGGCGCGATCAGCGTCACCGGCATGCAGTTCATGACCGGCGGCTATGTGATCGCGGCGGGCACCGGGACGCTGAGCCTGGCTGATGCCCAGACCAATATCCGTGTCGATCCGGGCGTGGCCGCGACGATCAGCGCCGGGATCGGCGGCAATGGCGGGATCAACAAGCTCGATACGGGCACGCTGATCCTGTCCGGCGTCAACAGCTATGCCGGCGCGACGATTGTTGCGGGCGGTATCCTTCGTGCCGGGGTGGGCGGGGCGTTGCCGACGGGCACCAGCGTGACCATTGCGACAGGCGCAACGCTCGACCTTGCTGCCTCGCAGACCATTGCCGGCCTTGCGGGTACAGGCAGCGTGACGCTTTCGGGCGGCAGCCTGACCACCGGCGGCGGCAACACCGACACGCGCTATGCCGGGACGATCAGCGGCAGCGGCGGGCTGACCAAGGCGGGCAGCGGCGTGTTCACGCTGGCGGGAGCGAACAGCTATACCGGCGCCACCAATGTCTCGGCGGGCACGCTGCGGCTGGATGGCGGCTCGATCGCCGGCGGCGGTGCGTTGAGCGTGGCGAGCGGCGCGACGCTCGACGTCAATGGCGGTACTGTAGCTGCGGGGACGCTGAGCGGCGCGGGACGCGTGCTGCTCGGCAGCGGATCGCTGAGCGCCGGCGGCACCACGAACAGCAGCTTCACCGGCGTGATCAGCGGCACCGGCAGCCTGGTGAAGACAGGGACCGGCACGCTGACGCTTGGCGCCGCCAACACTTACTCCGGCGGCACGACCGTGACCGGCGGCACGCTGGCCGCCGGCATCGCCAACGCATTCGGCAGCGGCGTGCTGACCGTGACGGCGCCGGGCGCGGTCAACCTGGCCAACTTCGCGACGACCGTGGGCGGGCTGGCCGGTGACGGCAACATCGCGCTCGGCAGCGCGGTGCTGACCGTGAACAGCGTGAACAGCTCGAGCTATTCGGGCGTGCTCTCGGGAACCGGCCGGCTGGTCAAGTCGGGTGCCGGCACGCTGACGCTGAACGGCGCCAGCACCTACACCGGCTCGACCACGATCAACGAGGGCCTGCTGGTGGTGAACGGCTCGCTGACGGGCACGCTGACGATCGGTGCGAACGGGCGGCTGGGCGGATCCGGCAGGACCGGATCGCTGAGCGTCACCGGCACGGTGGCGCCGGGCAATTCGATCGGCACGCTCAACGTGGCGGGCAGCCTGACCTTCGCGGCGGGATCGACCTATCAGGTCGAAGTGTCGCCGACCGGCATCTCGGACCAGATCATCGCGACGGGCGCGGTGACGATCAATGGCGGCTCGGTCTCGGTGCTGACCGGCGGGGCGACCAACTTCCTGCCGCTCACCACCTACACGATCCTGTCCGGATCGAGCTTGACCGGTACGTTCGGCAGCGTCGTCACCGATCTCGCCTTCCTGACGCCGTCGCTGGTCTACAGCGCGGCGAGCGTGCAGCTGCGGCTGCTGCGCAACGATGTGAGCCTGGGCGCGGTGGCGCAGACGCCGAACCAGGTCGCGGTTGCCGCCGCGGTCGGCGCGCGAAGCTCGGGCGAGGTGTTCGACGCGGTGATCGGGCTCAACGCCGGTGATGCGCGGAATGCGTTCGACCAGCTTTCGGGCGAAGTGTTCGCGGCCGGCATGACGGTCGCCGGGCGCGACGGGCATGACACCGCGCGCGAGCTGATCGGGCGGATCGACGGGCCGCGCGGGCAGAAGAAGACCGCCTGGATCGCGGGCGACCTCGGCCAGCTCAAGGCGCGTGCACGCGATGGCCTGGCGGGCATCGAGTCGGATCGCCAGGTGATCTCGGGTGGCATCGAAGTGACCGGCGATACGCTGCGCTACGGCTTCTCCTATCGCTATGCGAAGAACGACATCAGCCTCGATGCGCGGGCGAGCGACGGCCAGCTGGTGAGCAATTCGGCCTTTGCCTATTTCGGCTATAGCTGGGGCGGGCTGCGCATCGCGGGCGGCGCGGGCTATTCGGCGCATACCTTCTCGACCGATCGCCGGATCGCGTTCGGCGGGCTTGCCAATCACCTCACCTCGGACGGCGATGGCCATAGCTATACCAGCTTCGGCGAGCTCGCCTGGATGGCGCCGATGGGCAAGGGCGCGCGCGTCGGCCCCTATGTCGGCGCCAGCGTGAGCTCGGCGAGCTTCGACCGGGTACAGGAATGGGGCGGCGCCGCGGCGCTGGTCGCCGGCAAGGCGCGCAGCACCACGACGCTGGCCAATTACGGCGTGCGCGGCACCGCGACGATCAACGGCGTGACGCTGAGCGGCGACCTGGGCGGGCGCTCCTATCTTGGCGATCCGGAAGCGCGGCGGCTGTTCAAGTTCGTCGATACCGGCAATGGTTTCGAGGCGAGCGGGACGCAGTTCGGCCGCACGGTGGTGACCGGGCGGATCGATGCTTCCACCAATGTCGGCCGCTTCGTCCTGGGCATGGGCGTGCGCGGGGAGACGGGTAGCGGCGGATCGGGCGTGACCGCACGCGCGAGCGCCGGGTTCCGGTTCTGATCGAGAAGAAAAACCAAGGAGAGTTGGACATGAAGACGTTGAAGATCGCGATTACCATGGGTGCGCTGCTGATCTCGGGCCAGGCGCTGGCGCAGAAGGCCGGCCAGACCCGCGCCGAGGCGCAGGCGGCATCGGCCAAGAAGTTCAAGAACCTCGACACCAATGGCGACGGCAAGGCGAGCCCGGCGGAGCTGCTGGCGTTCATGACCAAGGCAGCCGAGAAGCGCGGCGAGACGATGGACCAGGCCAAGGTCGATCGTCGCTTCAAGCGGCTCGACACCAATGGCGACGGCAGTGTCAGCGCCGACGAGCTGGCGGCCGAGGACCTCGCCAAGTTCGACCGGGCCGATGCCAACAAGAATGGCGTGATCGACGCGGACGAAGCCGCGCAGTGATGCACTGGCGCCTTGCCCGCTGGTTATAGGCGGGCAAGGCGCGGTTCCTTGACCCCGTGCCCGCACCCACCCCATGCTGCCGCGAAATGCGGGACGCTGGGGAGAAGAAGATGGCCGCGACGGGACGATACTGGCCGCTGCTGGCCGCCGGCGCGCTGCTCCTGCCCGGTGCGGCCAATCCCGCGCCGTCCCCCGCTTCCCATGCCGCCGCGCGCCATGTGCAGCTGGCCCCTGCCTTTGCCGAAGTCGATGCCTGGGTCGGCAAGGCGTTTCCCGGTGCGGTTCTCGCGGTCGGTCAGCATGGCAAGCTGCTGGCCGTGAAGGCGTTCGGCCATATCGACAGCGAAGCGGGCGCGCCGGCGATGCCCCGCAATGCGATCTTCGACCTGGCGTCGCTCACCAAGGTGGTGGCGACGACCAGCGCGGCGGCGCTGCTCTACGATCGCGGGCGGCTCGATCTCGATGCGCCGGTGCAGCGCTACCTCCCCGAATTCGCCGGCACGCCGGGGCACGAGGCGATCACCGTGCGGCATCTGCTCAGCCACAGCTCGGGGTTCAAGGCACCCGCTGGGGTGCTGTGGGGCAATGCCAGCGACCGCGCCGGCATCCTGCGCCAGATCCATACCATGCCGGTCGGCAGCCCGCCGGGGACGGTCTATGTCTATCAGGACTTCAACCTGATCCTGGTTGGCGAGATCGTCGAGCGTATCGCCGGCCAGCCGCTGGACAGGTTCCTGAAGCAGGAGCTGTTCGGGCCGCTCGGCATGAAGGACACGGGGTTCAACCCGTCGCCGAAGCTGATGTCCCGGATCGTGCCGACCGAGCAGGACGACAAGTTCCGTCACCGGCTGATGCGCGGGCAGGTGCATGACGAGAATGCCTATGTGATGGGCGGCGTTGCCGGCCATGCCGGGCTGTTCTCGACCGCGGTGGACCTAGCCAGGATCGGGCAGCTCTATCTCAATCACGGCCGCTGGCATGGGCGGCAATTGCTCAAGCCCGAGACGGTGAAGCTGTTCATGCAGCCCCAGGGCCTGCCCGCCGGGAGCAGCCGCGCGCTGGGCTGGGACATGCCTTCGGAGAAGGGATTCACGGGGCCGCTGGGCTCGCCTCGCGCGATCATCCATACCGGCTTTACCGGCACGTCGATCTATATCGATCCGGACCGCGATGCGTTCATCATCCTGCTCACCAACCGGGTGAACCCGACCCGCAACAATGCCGAGATCTTCAAGGCGCGGCCGGCGATCCACACCGCCGTGCTGACGGCGCTGGATGCGGCGAAGTGAGGCGGCTGCTAGTCCTGCTGGCGTTGCTGATGGCGATGCCGGCAGCGGCACAGGTGCGTACCGGGATCGATGTGTTGCAGCAGACCGGCTTCGCGCAGCTACGGGCGGTGGCCGCGCGGCATGGCGGCAAGCTGCGGCTCGCGATCCTCGCCAACCCGATCAGCGTCAACCGCGACGGGCGGCGCACGATCGACGTACTGCGCACCGAGGGGCAGGCGGCGGTGCCGGGCATGGTGGTCGCCAAGCTGTTCAGCGGCGAGCACGGCATCAATGCGCTGACCGACGACATGGACATCGACGACAAGCGCGATGCGGCAAGCGGCCTGGAGATCGTCAGCCTCTATGGCCGCACCGATGCCGAGAAGCGGCCAAGCGCGGCGCAGCTTGCCGGGCTCGACGCGGTGGTGATCGACCTGCAGGATGCCGGCGTGCGCTACTGGACCTTCCAGACGCTCACCAAATATTTCCTCCAGGCCTGTGCGGCGAACGGCGTGGAAGTGATCATACTCGACCGGCCGAACCCGCTGGGCGGGCTGGCGGCGCAGGGGCCGGTCTCGACACCGGGACGCGAGGACTACACCAATGCGCATAGCGAGCCGATGCGGCCGGGTATGACGATGGGCGAGCTGGCGACCCTGTTCAACGCCGAGGACAGGATCGGCGCCAGGCTGACCGTGGTTCGGATGACCGGCTGGAAGCGCGCCGACTGGTACGACCAGACCGGGCTGCTGTGGATCAACCCCTCGCCTAACCTGCGCAGCATAACGCAAGCCACGGCCTATGCCGGCACGGCCTTGCTCGAGGGTACCAATGTCAACATCAAGGGGCCGGGCGAGGCCCCGTTCCTCCGCTTCGGCGCGCCCTGGATCAAGGGTACCGAGCTGGCAGCCTATCTGAACGCGCGGGCGATCCCCGGTGTGCGCTTCCTGCCGGTCACCTATGTGCCGGCGAACGACAAGCTCTATCCCTTTGCCGGCCAGCGCGTGCAGGGCGTCGAAGTGCTGCTGCTCGACCGTGACCGGATCGACGCGCCGGCGCTGGGCGTCGAGGCAGTCGCCGCCTTGTGGAAACTCTATGGCGCCACCTTCCAGATCGAGAAGGTCGACCGGCTGCTGCGCAACCGCGCGGTGCTCGACCAGATCAAGGCGGGCATGGACCCGAGGAAGATCGCCGCCGGCTGGCAAGCCGAGCTGAACCGCTTCAAGGCGCGGCGCGCGCGCTACCTGCTGTACTGAGGACCGCGATGCACCTGCCTTTCAGCCTGACCGACTGGGTCGTCATCCTCCTTTACCTGACGGTGCTGATCGCGGGGGGCTGGCTGTTCACGCCGCGCCATACCGGCACGGCGAAGGAGTATTTCCTCGCCGGCGGCAACGTCCCCGCCTGGCTGGCTGCGATCTCGGTGCTTTCCGCCACGCAATCCGCCGCGACATTCCTCGGCGCGCCGGATTTCGGCTACCATGGCGACTTCACCTATCTCGGCACCAATCTGGGCGGGCTGATCGGCGCGATATTCGTCGCCCATGTGCTGATCCCGCGCTTCTACGCGGCGCGGGTGACGACGGTGTACGAGCTGCTCGGCCAGCGCTTCGGGCCGCTGGCGACGCGCTGGGCGGGCGGCATGTTCCTGTTCGGCCGGGTGCTGGCGGGCGGCGCGCGCATCTACCTTGCCGCCATTGCCATCGCGATGGTGATGACCGGCACGGTGAGCGCGCAGGGCATCTTCATCGCCGCCACCCTGCTTGTCGCCGCAGCCTTCCTCTCGACCTTTGTCGGCGGGCTCAAGTCGGTGCTGTGGATCGACCTGATCCAGTTCGTGATCTTCGTCGGATCCGCGATCGCGGTGCTGGTCTATCTGCGTTCGGGCATCCCGGCGACCAATGCCGAGATCCTCCAGGGGCTTGCCCATGCGCCCGACGGCGCCAACAAGCTGCGGCTGTTCGACCTGACCACCGACTTGTCCAAGCCTTTCTCTCTGCTCGCGATCGTGACCGGCATCGCGCTGCTCTACATCGCGTCCTCTGGGCTCGACCAGGACACCACCCAGCGCCTGCTTGCCTGCAAGGACGCGAAGACCGGTGCGCGCAGCCTGTACTGGTCGGTGATCGCGACGGTGCCGGTGGTGGCGCTGTTCATCACGATCGGGCTGCTGCTCCATGTCTTCTACGACCGGCCCGAGCTGATGGGCGGTGCGACGGCGGGCGCAAGCCTTGCCTTTGGCGGCGAGAAGATCAGCATCTTCATGCACTACATCCTCACCCAGCTGCCGCCCGGCCTGCGGGGGCTGGTGACCGCCGGGATCATCGCCGCGGCGGTGGCGACGACCAACTCGGCGCTCAACGCGATGTCGTCGGTGCTGATCGAGGACTTCTACCGGCCGTGGCGCGCGGGGCGGAGCGAAGTGTCCGAGCATCACTATGTCCAGGCCGGGCGCGCCGGCATGGGCGTGATCGGCGTGGCGATGCTGATCGTCGCGGTGCTGTCCTTCTACTGGCAGCATTATGCCCAGCTCGGGCTGCTCGAATTCGCGCTGTCGGTGATGGTGTTCGCCTATGCCGGGCTGATCGGCGTCTACATGACCGCGATCTTCACGCCGCGTGGGACTACCGAATCGGTGATCGCCGCGCTGATCGCCGGCTTCTTCGTGGTGCTGCTGCTCCAGCCAAAGATCGCGGGCACGATCGGCCTGCCCGGGGCGCTGGCGCATCTTGCCTTCCCGTTCCAGCTCTGCATCGGCAGCGCGGTTGCGTTCCTGGTCGCGGTCGCGCCGCCGGGCAGAACCGCGGATCAGTAGATCGCGGGGGAGTCGCTTGCGGGGAAGCTTTCCTCGAGTGCTTCGTCGAGCTCACGGTCGAGCTGCTGGGCGCGCTCGTCGATCGGCAGCTGGCCCGCCAGCCAGAGCGCCAGGTTGCGCACATAGTTGCGGACCGACGCCTGGGCTTCCTGCGATGCGGCCAGCGCATTGCCGGGCGCCTCGCTGACGAAGGTCGGGCAGCCCTTGGCGGGATCCCAATTGTAATCGGCGAAATGATGGAAGGTCGATTCCGCCCAGGCGGGGCCGCCCTGATCCGAAGGCTCGAAGGCGACGGCGATGTTGAATGCGTTGCCGCTGACCTTGCTGGTGCTGATCGCGACGACGCGGGCCGAAGGATCGTCCGCGGGCGCGCCGACGGCGCCTTCATGCGGGTGCGAGGGAAGGTAGCGGATCAGGCCGCCGGGGGCGTCATCGTCGCGCAGCACCGGATGGGCATCGCCGAGGATCGCGATCTCCTGGAAATCGCCGTTCGCGCCCGAATGATAGTTGGGCCAGGAGATATAGCTGGTCTCGCGATCGTCGATCACCCGACGGGCCTCGTCCGGATCGAGATGGTGGGTGTGGAAATAATGCGCCGCGCCGACGCCGCCGAGCGAGCAGACCGAACAGCCCAGATCCATATGGTCACGCGTCACCATCAGGCCGCGGCCCTTTTCGCGGAAGCGGCTGATCGCGGCGCAATCCGCCTCGGCCAGTCCGTCGCCGGTATCGACCGCGAACAGCCAGAGCTGGTCGAAATCGGAATCGTCGAGCGTCGAGAGCACCGGGTCGGGCGTGCCGGGGGGCGTGCGATCGCGCGCGGTCACCTCGAACAGCGGCGCGCCGTCCTCGCCGGTCAGGCCGGCAAGATGCGCGTGGAGCATCGAGAAGCGGCGGATGTTCCAGTCATCCTCGACCGGCGGGATCGTGGTCTGGAGCAGGATCTTGATCGGCGACGCCATGTTGAACTCCCCAAGCAGCATCTCTGGAATATCACGCCGCCCCGGAGCGCTCCAGCACTCCGAAAGAGTTACTTGACGCGCATCGGCAGGCCGGCGACCACCAGCATCACTTCGTCGGCGATCGTCGCCACGGCCTGGTTGATCCGCCCGGCGGCGTCGCGGAAGCGGCGGGCAAGGGCATTGTCGGGGACGATGCCGAGGCCGACTTCATTGGCGACGAGGATCAGCGCTCCGTCGAACCGGGCGATGGCTTCGGCCAGCGCTACGGTGGCGGCATCCATATCGGTATCGGCGAGCAGCAGGTTGCTGGCCCAGAGCGTCAGGCAATCGACCAGCACCACCGCGCTGGTGCCGCTCGCCGCATCAAGCGCGGCGACGAGGTCGCGCGGAGCATCCACCGTCTGCCAGCGGGCGTCACGGTCCGCGCGGTGGCGGGCGATGCGATCGGCCATCTCCTCATCCCATGCCTCGGCGGTGGCAATGAAGACATGGCGGCCGGCGAGCGCCTCGGCGCGCTGCTGGGCGTAGCGGCTCTTGCCCGAGCGGGCGCCGCCGAGAACGAACAGCTTTGTCATCGGGCCTCCCGGGCAAGCTGGAGCAGCGCATCGACATCGGCGTGGCGCTCGAGTTCGCCGGCGATCTCGTCGAGCGCGGCATCGACATCCGCCTGATAGTCGCGCCCCGCGCCGGCCACGCCGATCCGGGCGAGCAATGCCGTGCGCATCTCGGGCGTGGCGAGCAGGCCGTGGAGATAGCTGCCCATCACCGAACCGTCGCGGCTGACCGCGCCTTCGGGGCCGAGACCGTCGAGATCGGCGAAGGGACGGGCGGTGTCCGGGCCGGTCGTCTCGCCCATGTGCATCTCATAGCCGGTGACCGGCGCGCCGAGCGCGGTGCCGCTGGCGTGGCGCAGTATCTTGGCGGGGGCGAGGCTGGTCTCGACATCGAGCAGGCCGAGACCGGCGACTTCGCCCGACGGCCCCTCGATTCCCAGCGGATCGGCAACCGTGCGGCCGAGCATCTGGTAGCCGCCGCACAGGCCGAGCACCGCGCCGCCGCGGCGATGATGCGCCAGGATGTCCACGTCCCAGCCCTGGGCACGAAGGAAGGCGAGATCGGCGATCGTCGCCTTGGAGCCGGGCAGCACGACCAGCGCGGCGTCTCCCGGGATCGGCGTGCCGGGCGGGATCATGACCAGTTCGACGCCGGGTTCGAGCTTCAACGGATCGAGGTCGTCGAAATTGGCGATGCGCGGCAGGATCGGGCACGCGACCAGCTTGCGCCCTTCCCCGCGCGAGGCGGTGCGATCGAGAATGACGGCGTCCTCGCTCGGCAGGCGGACGGTGGCGGGCAGCCAGGGGATCACCCCGAAGCCGCGCCAGCCGGCGCGCTGCTCGATCGCGCGATAGCCATCCTCGAACAGCGCGGGATCGCCGCGGAACTTGTTGATCAGGAAGCCGCGGATCATCTCCGCATCCTCGGGCTCGATCACCGCGCGGGTGCCGACGATCGCCGCGATCACGCCGCCGCGATCGATGTCACCCACCAGCACCACCGGCACATTGGCGGCGCGGGCAAAGCCCATATTCGCAATGTCGCCGGCGCGCAGGTTGATCTCCGCCGGGGAGCCGGCGCCTTCGACCACGACCAGGTCGCATTGCTCGCGCAGGCGCTGGTAGCTCTCCAGCACCTCGCCGATCAGGCTGCCGCGCGCCTGGCGGAAATTGCCCGAGCCGAGCGTGCCGCGCACCTTGCCTTGCACGATCAACTGCGAGGTGCGATCGGCCTGGGGCTTGAGCAGCACCGGGTTCATGTCGGTATGCGGCGGGACCCGGCAGGCGATGGCCTGCAGCGCCTGGGCGCGGCCGATCTCGCCGCCATCGCTGGTCACCGCGGCGTTGTTCGACATGTTCTGCGGCTTGAACGGGCGTACGGTGAGCCCGCGATTGGCGAAGGCGCGGCAGAGCCCGGCGACCAGCACCGACTTGCCGACATCGGAGCCGGTGCCCTGCAGCATCAGCGCGCCCATGCGACAACTCCCGCGATGATCCAGAGCAGCAGGCAGGCGCGGACATAGAGGTGCAGCGCGCGGGCGATGTCGCCTGCGTTCGCGTCGCTGCGGCCGTCGCCGATCCAGGGTTTGTTCTGCACCGCGCCGTCATAGGCGATCGGGCCGGCCAGGCGCAGCCCCAGGGCGCCCGCCATCGCCGCCTCGGGCCAGCCGGCATTGGGCGAGGCATGCTTGTGTGAGTCGCGTAGCAATGTCCGCCAGCCCCCCGGCGCGGCGAGGCAGAGCAGCAGGCCGGAAAGGCGGGCGGGGATCAGGTTGAGCAGGTCGTCGCTGCGCGCCGCCGCCCAGCCGAATGCGCGCCAGCGCTCCTCGCGGTGGCCGATCATCGAGTCCGCGGTGTTGATCGCCTTGTAGGTCCACACCCCGGGCAGGCCGAGCAGCAGCAGCCAGAAGGCGGGAGCGACGACGCCGTCGCAGAAACTCTCGGCCAGGCTTTCGATCGCGGCACGGGCGATGCCGGGCGCGTCGAGCTGCGCGGTATCGCGGCCGACGATCTTGCCGACTTCGCGGCGGGCTGCGGGCAGGTTGCCGGGGGCCAGTGCCCGGGCGACCGGGCGGACATGGTCGAACAGGCTGCGTTGGGCGAGGGCCGGCCAGGCGAGCAGTGCGACGGCGAGCCAGCCCCAGGTGCCGAGATGGTGCAGCAGCAGGCTCTGGATGAGCCAGGCGGTGCCACCGATCAGGATGACGAGCAGCAGGACCGTCAGGACACCGAGTGTGCGCCGCGCTGCGAAGCCGCGCTCGCGGCGGTTCCAGAGCTTCTCGCAGGTGCCGATGATCGCCGCGAACAGGCCGACGGGATGGCCGATCCGGCGGTAGAGCTTGCCGGGCCAGCCCAGCGTGGCGTCGAGCGCGAGCGCGGCGAGGGCGACCGGCTCAGCCACGAAGCGCCGTTTCGAGCCGGGCGAGTGCTTCGCCCGTCGAGGGCAGGCCGATGCGCAGCCAGCGGGGCTGCTCGGCGAAGGGGCGGGTCAGGATGGCGTGGCGGGCGAGCTGCTCGAACAGCGCAATGCCGCTCGGCACTTCGATCAGGCGGAAGAGCGGGCAGGCGCCGATCGCGGCGTGTCCGGCAGCGGCAAGCACGGCGTCGAGCGCGGCGGCGTCATTCCTAAGCCGAGCGCGCATGGCCTCGGTCCAGGAGCGATCGCGATAGGCCGCGGTGCCGATCGCGATCGCGGCAGCGGAGACCGGCCAGGCGCCAAGAGCCGCGCGGATCGCGTCGAGCATCGGGCTGGGGCCGAGGACGAAGCCGAGCCGTACGCCGGCCAGCCCGAAGAACTTGCCGAAGGAGCGGAAGATCATCAGCGGCCGGGCATCGTCGATCGCACCCGCCAGGCTCAGCGCGGGATCGACATCGGCAAAGGCTTCGTCGAGCAGCAGCCAGGCGCCGGGATCGCGACGGTCGAGCAGGCCGCGAAGCTGCGCGGACGAAAGGGCGCGGCCGTCGGGATTGTTGGGGTTGGCGAGGATCACCGTGCCGGCACCGGCCGCGTCGAGTGTCGTCCGGATTGCGCCGGCGATCATCTCGCCATGGGTGCGATAGGTCGGAGCGACATAGTGCGCGCTGCCGCCGACAAGGCCACCCGCGAGCCGCAGCCCGATTTCGGTGCCGGGCACCGCGCAGACATGGCGCGGGTCGACCCCGAAATAGTCGGCGGCGGCTGCTTCGAGCCCGGCCAGTTCATGCCGCTCCGGCAGGCGCTGCCAGTCGATGGCCAGGGCGTTGGTGCCGGGCCAGGGGTGGGGGTTGATGCCGGTCGAAAGATCGATCCAGTCCTCGCCGTCGAAATGCGCGCGGGCGGCTTCCACGCCGCCGCCGTGCCAGGTCCAGCTGGCGCTCATGCGAAGCGGACCAGCAGCAGCGCGGCGAGCAGCAGACCGGTCTCGGTCAGCTCGATCCCGGCGCCGTGGCCGTCGCCCGATATGCCGCCAAGCTTGCGCCACAGCCAGGCCGCCCAGCCGAACCACAGCAGGGGCGCGGCGATCAGGCTCGGCGAGAACCAGCAGGCGGCAAGCAGCGCCACGCTCCAGATCGCCAGGTCGAGCGGGCGCACCGCGTCGCGGAAGCGCGAGGCGAGGCCGGCATGGAGGTCGGGCAGCCAGCGCGTCCAGAACAGCGGGGCGATGCGCGCAGCAAAGGGGATCAGCACGATGGCCAGCCAGGCACTCGTCGCGACCAGGGCGTGAAGCAGTATCAGCTTGGCGATGAGCTGCACGCCGATCGCCACCGCGCCGAAGCTGCCGATATGCGGATCGGAGAGCACCGCAAGGACGCGGTCTCGGTCCTTGTGCGCGGCGCCCGCCGCATCGGCGATGTCGCCGAGTCCGTCGAGATGCAGCGCGCCGGTGACCGCTACCCACAGCACCAGCCCGGCGAGCGCACCGCTCCAGGGATCGATCGCGGCGCCGAGCCAGCATCCGCCCGCGACGAGGGCACCGATGATCA
Source organism: Sphingomonas sp. NIBR02145 (assembly GCF_027359115.1). Taxonomy (NCBI): domain Bacteria; kingdom Pseudomonadati; phylum Pseudomonadota; class Alphaproteobacteria; order Sphingomonadales; family Sphingomonadaceae; genus Sphingomonas; species Sphingomonas sp. NIBR02145. The sequence goes on from NZ_CP114791.1 coordinate 4,015,696, forward strand.
GGCCGACCGCCGGGAACCAGCGCATCGACGCGGCGAACTCGGCGCCGCTCACCGGCAGGCGTGGAGTCGGGAGTCGAGTCAGGAACTGGATCGCGACGATCAGGCCCTTCATGTGACGAGCCCGGAAATCTGGGCGCTCGGCTTCTCGCCTGGCCATACGCGCAGCGAGACCAAAGCCGCATAGGGCAGGTCGAAGGCCCAGAGCTTGTGCTGGCCGAAGCCGCACAGCAGATGCAGCGCCGCGCGGATCGCGCCGCCATGGGTAACGACCAGCGTGGGCGAGGGTTCGAGTGCGGCAATCGCGGCGGAGACGCGCGCGACCAGCTCCGACCAGCGCTCGCCGCCGGGCGGCGGATTGGCGTCGGGGTCTTCCCAGAAGCGCAGCATCGCGCCGGACTCGACCTCGTCCGGCGCCAAACCGTCCCAGGCCCCGAAATCGAGTTCGCGCCAGCGCGGGTCGACAGCAGGCCAGATCCTGCCGGCGTCGGCGATCGCGGCGGCGGCGTGGCGCGCGCGCTGGAGATCGGAACTGACGATGCGCTCAATATCCAGACCGGCAGCACGCGCGACGCAGGCGGCGATCCCTTCGGGTGTCGATCCGCAATCGGTGCGCCCCATCAGCCGTCCGGGCAAAGCCGGTGCACCGTGGCGCAGCAGATGCAGTGTCCAGGGCGTCACAGCTTGGCGGCGACCTGTGCCTCGGCAAATGTCGCCATCTGGTTGTGCGCGGCCAGTGCCGAGCGGATCAGGTTCACCGCGAGCGCGCCGCCGCTGCCTTCGCCGAGCCGCATGCCGAGTTCGAGCAGCGGATCCAGGCCGAGCCTGGCGAGCAGCCGGACATGGCCGGGCTCCGCCGAGACATGGCCGGCGATGCAATGATCGGTGATCTCGATATTGTCTGCTGCGAGCGGGGCCACGGCCGCGCTGCTGATGAAGCCGTCGAGCACCACGGGGATGCCGAGCTGCCGGGCGTGCAACACGGCACCGGCGATCGCCGCGATCTCGCGCCCGCCGACCCGGCGCAGCGTCTCGAAGGCGTCCGCCGGCCCATCGGCGTGGAAGGCGCGTGCACGCTCCACGACCGCGGTCTTGCGGGCGATACCTTCGGCATCGACGCCGGTGCCCGGGCCGATCCACTCGGCCGCGGTGCCGCCAAAGGCGCGCAGGCAGAGCGCGGCGGCGGCGGTGGAATTGCCGATGCCCATCTCGCCTACGGTGAGCAGGTCAAGGTCGTTGCCCACTACGGCAGCACCGGCGTTGAGCGCGGCAAGGCACTCCGCCTCGGTCATTGCCGGGGCGATGGTGAAATCGGCGGTCGGGGTGTCGAGATCGAGCGCGGTCACTTCGAGCTCAAGGCCGGCCGCGCCGGACAGGGCGTTGATCGCCGCGCCGCCGGCCTCGAAATTGGCGACCATCTGGACGGTCACGCTGGCCGGGAAGGCGCTGACGCCGTGGACGGTCACGCCGTGGTTGCCGGCGAAGATCGCGGTACGGGCGCGCTTGATAGTGGGGCGCGGATTGCCCTGCCAGCCGGCGATAAAGACCGCGAGCTCCTCGAGCCGGCCGAGCGAGCCTGCCGGCTTGGTCAGCTCGGCCTGGCGGGCGCGCGCCGCAGCGATGGCGCCTTCGTCCGGAACACAAAGATCGGCGAGCGCGACACGGAAATCGGCGGGCGAGGCGAAGATCATTCTGCGACGAATCCTGGGGGCGGGGTGCGCGTGATGAAATGGCCCTTAATTCCCTCGGGCCAGGCGGAATAGGGGACACGGCCATGCTCGCTGGCTGCATAGTGCACGGCATAGTCGAGAATGGCGCGTGCGCTGTCCTCGTCGGGCGTTAACCGGCCCAGGACATAGCCGACCTTGTCGGGCGCGCGCAGATGGACGGTGCAGTGATCGGTGCAGGCGAACAGACACGGCATTTCCTGCACCGCGACACCGGCATAGCGCGGATCCTTCGCCTGCACGGCCCGGAGCGCCGCGACCAGCCGGGCGCCGCCGCGCACGCCTGCGCCATCCTCGCGGGAGTCCGCGGAATGGCGACAGGTGTTACAGGCGACGACCGCCGGGCCGTCCGCGACGCGGGTAAGCATCAGGCGGTGGCCAGCTTGCCGCCCGGCGCCGGCACCCCGAGCGCGACCAGCAGCCGGTAAAAGGCATAGAGCCCGATCAGGATCGCACCGTTGCGCAGGAACTGGTCGAGCGAATAGCCGGGGTGAAGCGTGATCGCCACGCCGCCCAGCATCGCCGCCCAGCACAAGGTGACCAGCTTGCCGGCAACGAACGCCGCGACATAGGCGATGGCCAGTTTCGCGACGGTCGATTGGATTCGGAGCCGGCCGAGCGCGGCATAGGCGACGATCGCCGATCCGGCCGCCGCGGTGCCGAGCCCGACGCCCCAGAGGAGCGTCTTGGGATCATGCGGATAGTGGAGGAACAGGAAGCCGACCGCCTGGTTGGCGCCCCAGGCGGCGAGCGCCAGCGCGATCCCGTCGCGCCGGCGCATATGCACTGCCGCCAGCGCGGCGAGCGCCGCAACCGGAGCCGTGCAGGCAAGGGCGAAGCTGGTCGCCATGCTCGCCAGGGTAAGCAGCATGATCCACAGCGTGGATGCGCGTGCCTGCGTCATATTGCCTTCTCCCATCAGAAGCGCCCGCGGATGCCGGCATAGATGCTGCGGCCCAGCGTGCCGTAGCGATAGGCGGTCATGTACTTCTCGTCGAACAGGTTCTCGGCGCGGGCGAACACGCTGAGATTGTCACCGGCCTTGAGCTCGGCGCGCAGGTCGACCAGCGTATAGTCGTCGAGCCTGGTGGTGTTCGCCGCATTGTCGAAGCTGTGGCCGGACCAGCGCACCGCCGCGCCGGTGGTCAGGCCGAACGGGAAGGCGTAGCTGATCGAGCCGTTCGCGGTGTTCTGCGGGCGGCGCGGCAGCCACTTGCCGAAGGTCGCGGTGCCGGCCGAGCGATCCTCGGCGACGGTCCAGCTGTAGTTGCCGTCGAGGGTGAAGCCGCCCAGGTTGAGCGCGCCCGAAGCCTCGATGCCATGCGCCTCGGCACGCGAAACGTTGGAATAGTATCCGAAGCGGCGCACGGTGGTGCTGCCCGGCACGAAGCAGAGCGGCACGGTCGAGGTCGTGGTGCAGCTGTTGAAGATGATCTGGCTGGTGGTCTTGCGCTCGAACCAGGTCGCGCCGAACACAAGCTTGCGGCCGAACAGCTGCTGCTCGACGCCGGCTTCCCAGCCCTTGGCCTGTTCCGGGTCCAGCGCAGTGTTCCCGTATTCGCTGAACTGCTGGTACAGCGAGGGCGCCTTGAAGCCTTCACCGTAGTTGGCCCGCAGGATTGTACCGGTCGACAGGCGCCACACGCCGCCGGCCTGGAACAGGGTCTGCCCGCCGAAGCGGCTGTGATCGTCATAGCGGATGCCGCCGTTCAGGGTCAGGCCGGTGATCGGCTCGACGCTGAGCTGGGCATAGGCGCTGGTCAGCTCGGCCTCGCCGCGCGCAAAGGCCGGCAGCGGCGTTGCCAGCGACGCGGCGGGCGAGCGGCTGCGGAAGTCCGAATTCTCGTTCTCGACGCCGAACACCGCGGAGATCTGCTTCGTGAAGGCGAAGCTGCCCTGGTACTCGAAGCGCTTGTTCTTGCCGTCGGACTCGAAGCTCAACGGGCGGGCGCGGGTCGGGCCGTAGCTGTCGCGATCGGTGTCGGTATAGGCATAGGCGAAGCGGTTGCGGAAACGCCCGTCGAGCAGCGACAGGTTGATGCCCGCATAGCCGACAAACTCCTCGTTGGTCGAATAGTCGCTATTGTCGCCGCTGGTCGAATCGATCTCGGTACGGCCGTTCGAATAATAGCCGCGGACCTCGACGCTCAGGTTGCTGGTGAGCGTCAGCTCGGCGCGGCCGCTGGCGCTGCTGTTGGTGTAGCCATCGGCTTCCTTGCCGCCGAATTCAGGGGCGATCGCCGAGATGCCCGCGGTGGTGAAGCGCTGGCCGCCGATGCGCCAGGCGAGCGGGCCGGTCTTGCCGCCGATCGCAGCGCGGGCGCTGACCGTCTCGCGCGAGCCGGCCTCGATGTCGAAGCTGCCCTCGAGCGGCTTTTCGGGCGTGGCGGTGACGATGTTGACCACGCCGCCGATCGCCTGGCTGCCCCAGAGGATCGACTGGGGCCCACGCAGCACTTCGATGCGCGCGCTGTCACCGATCAGCATGTTGGCGAAGTTGTAGCCGCCGCCGGTGGCCGCCGGATCGTTGAGCTTCACGCCATCGATCACCACCACGGTCTGGTCGGATTCGGCGCCGCGGATGCGCAGCGAGGTCGAAGTGCCATAGCCGCCGTTGCGCGAGATGCTGATGCCGGGCGTGCGGAGCAGGAGTTCGGTCGCGCCGACATCCTGGCTGCGATCGATCGCGGCCTTGTCGAGCACGGTGATCGAGGCGGGAACCTGGTCGATGTTCACCGGCGCGCGGGTGGCGGTGACGACGATGTCGTCGTTGCTCTCGGTGGCGGCGGCATCGGGTGCGGCGGCCTGCTGCGCGAAGGCGGCGGGAGCCGCGGCGAGGGCGAGAACAGAAACGGAGAGACGGAAAACGGACTTCAGCATTATTCGACCCAATCGACATGCCGGGTACGCGCGGACGCTGCCGGGGCCATTGGGCGCGCACGACAGCGTCCGCGCATGCGCGCGGCCAACCTTGTCGTCGCTCGGGTTCACCCCCGTCCGTCCGGCACACCCTGTCCGCACGAAAGACGACCACGACGGGCAGGTCTCCTGGCTCGCGGGTCGATGCCGGTCGGCCGCCTTCTCGGGCTGCAACACCCAATGGCAAATGGCCGATGACTCACCGCTTACAGTTGCAGGGGCAGCCGGGGTTTTCCCGTTCCCTTTTCATCCCCGCCTCCGGGGAACCTGTCGCGGCGCTGCCCTTAGGCGGCCTTCATCCAGACGACAAGCGCGAAGCGTGCCTTGTCGGCCGGCAGCGTGCGGTGCGGCGTGAAGCGATCGAGGAACAGGACGGTGCCCGCCGGACATTCGGGCTGGAGCCGGGGCATGCCGGCGATCGCCTCGTCGGTGATCCGAAGGCCCTGGTCGGTCTCGCTGGCGAGCGGCGCGGGCTGGCGGCCGGGGATGATCTCCAGCCCGCCATTGCCGGGCCCGGCGTCGCAGAGCGGGATCCAGGCGGTGGTCCAGACCTGCCCGCACGAGGTGCCGTCGTCGCGGGCAACGTCCGAGTGCCAGGCGTGGCGGTGCTCGGGGAAGCTGGCGATGCTGGCGCGGATACGGACGACCTTGCCGGCCAGTTCGCGCTCGCTGAGCCGCTGGGCCTCGGCGAGCAGGCGCGGATCGTTGGCGATCTCCTGCAGCCTGGGGCCGCGATGCGCATCGGTGCAGATCGCGACGCGCAGCAGGTTCGCCTGGCTGCGGTCGCTCGCATAGATCCGGTCGAGCCGTTCGGCGGGCGGGACGTCGGGGCAGCTCTTGTCGAAGGGCAGGTAGAAGGCGTGCGACAGCCGGTCGATATGCTCGGCGATATCGGCCTGTGCGGCCTCGACCAGCGCGCGATCGAACAGTGGCAGGGCGGCATAGCCCTGTTCGCGGTAGAAGGCGGGATCGGTCATCGGCTGCGGCCCAAAGTGGTGATCGTCGGCCAGTCGCCGCTGAGCTCTACCTTCGCCTCGATGCCGTAGACCGACTTGAGATTGGCGGAAGTGAGAACTTCGGCGGGCGTCCCGTCGGCGACGACGGTGCCGCCGTCGATCAGCACCAGCCGGTCGCAGTAGCGTGCGGCCATGGTGAGGTCGTGGAGCACCGCGATCACCAGACCGCCGGCGCGGGCCTCGGACTGGAGCAGCTCCATCACGTCGATCTGGTGACCGGGATCGAGGCTGGCGAGCGGCTCGTCGGCGATCAGTGCGGGGGCTTCCACCGCGAGCGCGCGGGCGAGGAGGACGCGGGCGCGCTCGCCGCCCGAAAGCTCGGTGGCGGGGCGGTCGCGCAAGCCCCCGACATCGGCGCGCGCCATCGCCCGCTCGATCGCTGCGGTATCGGCCTCGCCGATCCGCGACATCGGCGCGAGATGCGGCAGGCGGCCAAGCTCGACCAGCCGCTCGACGGTGAGCGGCCAGTGCAGCGTCTGGCCCTGGGGGAGATAGGCGACACGCCTGGCCAGTTCCGCGCGCGGCATGCTCGCGACGTCGGCGTCATCGACGAGGATGCGCCCGCTATGCGGCACCAGCGCCAGCATCGCGCGGGCGAGGGTGGACTTGCCCGCACCATTGGGGCCGACGATGCCGGTGAGCGTGCCGGGCGCGAAACCTGCGCTGGCGCTGCGGACGACATGGCGCTTGCCGAGCGACACGCCGACCTGTTCGAGACGGATGTTCACCACAGGCGGCGCTCCCGCATCAGGTGGATCAGGAAGACCGGTACGCCGAGGAACGCGGTCACGACGCCGAGCTTGAGCTCGTTCTTGGTATCGATAAGCCGCACCGCGAGATCGGCGAAGGTGAGCAGGGCGGCGCCGCCGATCGCGGAGGGCAGCAGGATCGCCGAGGGGCTCCGGTCGGTGAGCGGGCGGACGAGATGCGGGACGATCAGGCCGACAAATCCGATCGCGCCCGATACCGCGACCGCGCCGCCGACGCCGATCGCGGTGCCGAGCAGCAGGCGGATGCGGGTGCGCTGGATATCGACGCCGAGCGCCTGGGCGCCGTCCTCGCCGAGCGTCAGCGCATCGAGCGCGCGGCCGTCCCAGAACAGCAGCAGCGCACCGATCGCGATGCAGGGATAGGCGATCCAGACATGTTCGAACGAGCGGTTCTCCAGGCTGCCGAGCAGCCAGGTCATGATCTCCATCGCCGCGAAGGGATTGGGCGAAAGGTTGAGCGCCAGGCTCACGCCCGCCGTGGCCAAGGTGGCGATGGCGATGCCGGCGAGGATCAGGGTGAGCGGGCTTTCCGAGCGTCCGGCAAGTGCGGACAGGCCGACCAGCGACAGCAGCGCGCCAAGCACCGCCAGTACGGGGAGTACGATCGGATGCAACTCGGCCAGCCCGAAGTAGAGCGCCGCCACCGCGCCGAGCGACGCGGCGTTGGACGTGCCGAGCACCGAAGGCTCGGCGAGCGGGTTGCGCAGATACCCTTGCAGCGCCGCGCCGGCCAGGCCGAGCATCGCGCCGACGCCGAGGCCGAGCAGCATGCGCGGCAGGCGCAGTTCGAGCAGGATGGTGGAGGCGATGCGGTCACCATGCCCGGTAAAGGCGGCGAACATCCGGGCGAGTGACAGATGGACCGGGCCGAACAGCAAGGATCCGATCGCCGCGACGAGCGTGAGAGCGAGCAGGCCGCCGATCAACAAGGGACGGGATAGGGTCATCGGGCGTGGGTCCGATCCTGATAGCGGATAAGTTGGGTCGCCATCCCCTGGGCCGCCTCGACATAGGCGGGGCTGCCGCACACGGTCCATGCCTGGGGGATGGAGATACGGGGGATGTTGGCGATCGCCGGATGGTGGAGCATCTCGGTGCCCTGGTCGGCGATCTTGTCGGTGGCGCTCTCGACGATGAGGTAATCGGGGCCGGCCGCGACCATCTCCTCGAGGCTGAGCTGCGAGAGCGGCGGCTTGTCGAGCTTCGCCGCCAGGTTCACCAGTCCCATGCGCTGCATCAGGTCGTCGATCAGCGTGCCGGTGCCGGTCATGAAGCCGCGGCGCTGGTAGTAGGCCGCGACCTTGCCGCCGCCGGGCTTGCCGATCCTGGCCAGCGCCGCCTGCATCCTCGCGACCAGTGCTTCACCGCGCTCGGGATGGCCGACCGCCACTGCTGTCTGGCGGATCGAGGCATAGATCTCATCGACCGTATTGGCGGTCTCGAGATCGAGCATGTTGTACTTGTGGCCCTTGAGCGCGCGCATCGCCGCGCTGCGCTTCGCCGGCATGCCGACGACCAGGTCGGGATCGATCGCAAGGATTTGCTCGGCCGAGTTCTTGAGCACCGGCAGACCGCGCGCCTTCATGGCCTCGCCCGACATCTCGGTGTCGGTGGCGTTGCGGGTGAGCCCGGCGATCTGGTTGCGATCGGCGAGCGCGAGAACGAGCTGATCGGCACACAGGTTGAGCGAGACGATCCGCTCGGGCTTGGTCGAGGGCGGCGCGGATGCGGGGGCGCTCGCCCAGAGCGCCGCGCCGCCCAGGGCGAGCAGCGGCAGGGCCAGGAGCTTGGCCGGAGCCATCAGAACTCGATCCCCGCCTGTGCCTTGACGTTCTGTTCGCGGAAGGGGTGCTTCACCTGCGCCATCTCGGTGACGAGATCGGCGGCGTCGATCAGCGCCTGGGGGGCGTTGCGACCGGTGATGATGACATGCTTCATTGCCGGCTTGGCGGCGAGCGCCTCGAGCACTTCCTCGGTCGGCAGATAATCGTAGCGCAGCACGATGTTGAGCTCGTCGGCGATCACCATCGCGTATTCGGGATCGGCGATCATCCGCTTCACTTCTTCCCACGCCTCGCGCGCCACCGCGATGTCGCGGCTGCGGTCCTGCGTGTCCCAGGTGAAGCCCTCGCCCATCGGCTTGAATTCGATCAGGTCGGGGAAGCGGTCGAACACCGCCTTCTCGCCGGTGGCCATCGCGCCCTTCACGAACTGGACCATGCCCACCTTCATGCCGTGGCCGATCGCGCGCACCGCCATGCCGAGCGCGGCGGAGGTCTTGCCCTTGCCCGGCCCGGTATGGACGATGATCAGGCCCTTCTCGACCGTCTTGGTGGCAAGCTTCTTGGCCTGGGCGACCTGAAGCTTCTTCATCTTGGCATTATGCTCTTCGTCGGTGCGCTGCTTCACGGCCGCTTCCCCCTGATGCTTCAGAACGCCACGCGGACGCCGCCATAGACGGCAGCACCCGGGGTCGCGAAGCTGAACACTTCCTCATAGTTCACGTCGAACAGGTTCTCGACGCGGCCGAATACCGAAAAGCGATCGGTCAGCTTGTACTGCGCGTTGAGATTGACCAGCGTGAAGGGCTTGAGCGACACGCGCACCGGCACATAGCTCGGGTCGGTATAGGCGACGTCGTCGATTCGGCCATTGTAGCGCACGGTCAGCGTGGTCGAGAAGCGCTCGTCCTTGCTGAAGAGCGTGGCGTTGAAGCTGGCAATGTCGCCGGGGCGGCGGACTTCGGTGACACCGTCCTCGGTAGCATCAAGATGCGTATAGACCGCCTCGATCTGCACTTGCCGGATCGGGCGCAGGCTGGCGGTGACTTCCACGCCGTGCTGCTTGGAATCGGTGGCGCGGTTGGCCGGCGTCGCGGTGTAGTTGGGCGCCGGATAGCTGGTGTAGATCTCGTCGGTCAGCTTAGAATCGAACCAGGTCGCGCCGATCACGGCCTTGCCGTCCCAGAAGCTCTGGTCGACGCCGACTTCCCAGCCCTCGGACTTCTCCGGCTTCAGGTCCGGATTGCCGATATAGGTGCCGCTCGAATAGCCGTAGAGTTCGTAATAGCCGGGGTTCTTCACGCCGGTGCCGTAAGCGGCGTGGACGCGCGTCTCGGTCGGCAGGCGATAGCCGGCCTGGACGCGCCAGGTGGTAGTGTCGGCGAAGCGGTTATTGTCGTCGTAGCGGATCGAGGCGCCGCCGGTGAAGCCGCCCGCGGTCAGCTCATACTGGCCGACCAGGCCGAGATTGTCGGTGTCGCGGCGGCCGCGGAACGCGTCATAGGGCGAGCCGGTCGACGGCGCGATGTTCTGGAACTGCTCGCGCTCCCAATCGACCGCACCGGTCAGCCGGTGGCTGATCGCGTCGGTGCCGAAGCGGAAGCTCGACACGAAGGATCCCTTGTAGCGCTGGCCCTTGTCGCCATAGTTGAAGCCGAAGGCGTTGTAGCCCTTGCGCGTGGTGTCCGAGAACTGACCGGAGAGCGTGTTGGTCCAGCGCCCGTCGAGCGCGGTCAGCTCGGCGCTGAGCAGGCCGTAAAGCGCTTCGTTGGTGAAATAGGTGCCGGGGCTGTCGATCGTGTAGCCGAAGCTCGGGCTCGCCGGATTGGCATCGGCATCGTTGGTCTCGGCATCGGTATAGCTGTAGCGCAGCACGCCGCTCAGCTTGAAGTTCTCGGCTGGAGTCCAGTTCAGCTTGGTGGTCGCGCCGACATTGTCGGAGCCGATGTCGCGGCTGCCGCCGCGCGCGGTGGGATAGCCTCTGGTGTGGTACCAGCTGCCCGACACCGCATAGTCGAAGTCGCCCGAGGCGCCGGCGGCGCGGGTCGCGGTGCTGATCGTGCCGAACGAGCCGCCTTCGATGCGCGCGCTGTAGCCCGGCGCCTCGCGACCCGAGAGCGTGATGTAGTTGATTACGCCGCCGATCGCGTCCGATCCGTAGAGCGAGCTCTGCTGGCCGCGCAGCACTTCGACGCGCGCCGCCGGATCGGCGATCAGCGTGCCCAGGTCATATTCGCCATAATAGGGATCGGCCGCCTCGATCCCGTCGATCAGGACGAGGACGTGGTTGCTCTCCGAGCCGCGGATGCGGATCTGGGTCTGGCCGCCGATCGCGCCGATCCGGCTGACCGAGACGCCGGGCACGTCGCGCAGCACGTCGGAGACGATGCGGGTCTGGCGCTGGTCGAGCTGCTGCGCGGTGATCACCGTGGCGGAGGCGGGCAGGTCCTTGAGTTCGGTGCCTTCGCCCGAGCGCGAGGCGGTGACGACAATCGTGTCCTGCGGGTCGCTGGCCTGGTCCGCGTCTTGGGCGAAGGCCGGCGTGGCGGCGGCGATCGCGAGCAGCGAGACGAAACTGGTCTTCAACATGGGTAGTCCCCCCGGCGCCCGTGCAACGAGGGCGGGGGCCTGCCGCGAACGGCCGGTGCGAGACGCGAGGCGGGCGCTTGTTCGCCGTCGCGCACGTACCGAAGCGGCCCCTGCCGCTTGGTTCGTCGCTCAGACGGAGAGATACCGTGCCCTGGCCATCCCCTGGACCAAAGCAAGAGCGACCGTTGCGCCGGCAGGTCTCCTGGCTCGCGGGTCAGGGCGTGATGCACGGCCTTCCCGGACCGATGGTCCAGTGGCTGCTCCCTCGATTGGGGAGCCAGTGCATCGCGCTCGCCGCTTACAGTTGCAGGGACAGCCGCGGAATTGGACGGAAGGCCCGTCCGCACCGCATTCCCGTTTAAGCCCCTTTCGGGGCACCGGCGCGATCTTGTCGTGGAGGGCGTGTGCCCTCCACGGCGCGGCGCATAGGGCAAATGGAACGCCGCGCCAAGCCGCTCAGCACTCCGGATCGGTGCAGCGGGTGACGATCGTGCCGTCCGCCGTCTTCGCTGGAGCCTCGGGAATGAGGACCGTCTTCGGCTTCGGCGTCTCGGTGGCGACGGGCAGCGGAGTGAGGATGGGCGCCGGGCTCGGCGCGGCGTCGGGCGTCGGCGAAACGATCACGGTGCCGCTCTTTGCCGGCGCATCGGCGGTGCGTGCGAGGAACAGCATCAGGCCGGCTATGCCCGCCAGCGGCAGCAGCCAGAGCAAGTGTTTGCGGATCAAGGGCGATCTCCATGCGGAAGCGCTCCGGCGGCGGGACCCGCCGCCGGAGCGTTCGTTCGGTCAGGGCAGGGTGTTGCCGATGCTGATGACGTGGAGCCGCCCGCGATTGGCGTCGATCTCGGTCGGTGCCGCGGCGTAGATCACGTCCTCGGTCGTCGACTTGAGAATGCCCGAGATGCGGGTCACCGCGCTCTGGGCTGGTGCGACCTGGCGTACCGCCCAGGTCGGGCTTTCCGCTGCCATCAGGCCGCTGCCCAGCACGGTGAAATAGACCCGGGCCCGGGTGCCGTTGTGCGTGGTCTCGACGGCGGCGGGCACGTCGTTGTTGGCCGTATAGATCTTCACCCGGTCGACCCAGGCGCCGTTCCAGCGCACGCGGTAGACATCGAAGTTGTACGCGTTGGTGCCGCCGGCGGTGCGATAGCGATAGGCTATGCTCGGCCGGGCATATTGATCGACGGTGAGCCCTGCCGCCTGGATGCCGACGCCGTCGTTCGAGTTGTTCCACACCTCGCCGGTGCCCAGCCCCTGGAACAGGACATTGGCGGTGGTGCGCGTGGCCGGGGCACTGAGCGCGACGCCGTTCGCGGTGCGGAATACGCCGGCGGCGACATCGTACTTCAGGTAGGAGCCGTAGTGGCGCAGCGAGCGCGGCGTGCCATAGGCCCATTCGAAGGCGATATGGACGTTGCCCGCATCGTCGATCTTCAGGTCGTCGGGATAGACGTAGTTGGTGTTCTCGCGCGCGAAGATGCCGATCTTCGACCAGCTGTTCGCGGCATTGTCCCAGCGATAGAGCTCGCCCTGGCCGGCATTGTTGTAATGGTTGCGGATGATCAGGAAGATGTCGCCATTGGGCGCATCCTCGGCGATTGGATAGGTTGCGCCGACAGTGCCCGGCATGTCGCCGATGCGGCGCAGCATTCCGGTGGGATCATTGGGTGCGCTCGATCGGAAATAGCGCCAGTCGTCGACATGATGATCGGTCCAGACATGGATATAGCCGTCTCCGTCCACCGCGATCGTCGGCTGGTCATGCCCGACATCGTCGGCATGGCTCCAGACATTGCCGTTCTCGTCCTTGAGATAGTCGATCGTCCAGGCGTCGGTGCCGGTCTTCACACCGATCTTGATCTTGTGCGTGCCGGCGGTATCGCCCGGCGCGTTGAACGCGACATAGGTGGTGTTGCCCTTCACCACCATCGGCCGCCACCAGGCGGCGGCATTGGAGGAATCGGTCTCGGCCGGTACCGTGTCCACGACCACCTGGGCCTGGGCGGTGGCGGGCGTCAAAAGGGCAAGCGGGCACAGCAACGCTGTGCTGGCAATCAAGCGCAAGCGCATGGCATTCTCTCCTGATTTTAGTTTTGGTTACTCGGTACGCGTCTCCTTGGACCGGGTGTGTCGGGCGGATCAGCCGCCCGTCAGGTCAATCGCGAACAGCCCGCCGCTGGCGGGGAAAGCCTCGAGCTGGGCAGGCGAAAGCCGCATGCGCGAGCTTGTTACGTAGAGCGTGTCGCCGGCCAGTGCGGCGCTGCTGAGATTGGGTGCCGGCACCGGGATGCTGCGCAGCATGGCGCCGTCGGGCGCCAGCTCGGCGATACAGCCGCCGCCCCACATCGCGACGAAGAAACGGCCATTGGCCGCGCGGGTCATGCCGTCGGGCTTGCCGGGCACGTTCATGAAGTCGCTGACGATCACCGGCTCACCGAGCATCCCGGCTTCGATATCGGCAGGATAGGCGATCAAGGTGCGCGAGAGCGTGTCGATGACGAACAGCGTCTTGCCGTCTTCGGAGAAGGCCATGCCATTGGGAACGCCCAGGCCTTCCGCCACGCGGCGCGGCGCGGCTTCGGGGCTGGGCGCATGGAAGATTGCGCCGCGGCCCGCCAGGATCGCCTTGTGCATCGTCCCGCCCCACAGGCCGCCTTTGGGATCGACGGCCAGGTCGTTGAAGCGGCATCCGGCGCCGATCTCCGCAACGGGTCCGGTAGTACCGGCGAGGGTGCAGAAGGCGCTCTCGAGCGTGCCGGCGATGCGGTCCTCGGGCAGCGGGGCGAGGCCGAAGACGGGTTGGTCGGTCGGTTGTTCGGTCGCCTGGCCTTCGGTTAAGCGATAGATTCGGCGGCGCACCGGATCGGTCCAGGTGACGGTATCGCCCTGCACTACCGGGGACTCGCCGATGATCGCCTGCGGGTTGGCGAGCAGCAGCGCGCGCGGGGCGTGCCGGATGGCGCGGACCAGCGCACGGGCGCGGCCGCCGACCTCCTCGGCGGAGCGGCCCGGCTTGTAGAGATCCGATCCGATGCCGAAGCCGCTGCAGCCGGCCTCCCGCAATGTCGGGATATTGGCCGGGCCGACGCCGCCGACCGCCAGCACCACCACATGCTTAGGCAGCACCGTGCGCAGCGCGGCGATGTCACCTTCGCGCCCGGCGGCAGGGAAGAACTTAAGGTGGCGCGCGCCGGCGGCGAGTGCGGCGAACGCTTCGCTCGGCGTTGCGCAACCGGGCAGCGGAACCAGGCCGAGATTTAGTGCCTCCCCGATAACCGCGGCATCGACATTGGGCGAGACACAGATCGCCGCGCCGCATGCGGCCAGCTTTCGTACCTGCTCCGGATCGGTGACGGTCCCCGCCCCGATCGCCATCCGGTCGCCGAACTGGCGGCAGAGCAGCGCGATCGTGTCGAACGGGTCGGGCGAATTGAGCGGGACTTCGGCGACGCGGATGCCGGCATCGTAAAGCGCGCCGACCATCGCCGCCGCTTCCCCGGTGCGCAGCCCGCGCAGGATCGCGACGATCGGCAGTTCGGCCAGCGCCGCATCGAGCCGGGCGGCAGCGCCGTCGCTCATCCGATGCTCGCCCGGTGCAGCGCGCGGAAGCCGAGCAGGCAGGCGTGCCGCGATTCGACGAGTTCGCTCTCGATGCCGACCGAGCCGAGCGCGGCGGCGTAGAGGCGGGAAAGCGGCCCGTTACCGATCAGCGGCACCACGGCACCGCCCATATCGGGGAAGGCCGCCATCGCATCGGCGATCTCCGAACCGATCAGCAGTCCGCGGATATAGGATGCGGCGTCGGCACGGCTGAGCGCGCCGCGGATCACGCGGGCGCGGGCGCCGAAGAGGAGGCTCGACAGCCCAAGCCCGCCGGCACGGCCGCGTGCGACTCCCTCGCGGAATGCCGGTCCGTCCGCCGCCTCGCCTTCGACGATCGAGGCGAGCAGCCCCTGCGCGGTCAGCCGGTCGAAGATCTCGCCGGACATGGCGGTGAGGAACTCGCCGATGCGTCCATTCTCGCGTCGCACCCATTTGGTATGGGTGCCGGGCAGCGCCGCGACGCCGTCGCCGGGAGCCAGCTCCATCAGGCCGAGCAGTTCGGTTTCCTCGCCGCGCAGGATGTCCGGCGCGGCGTCGAAGTCGCGGTTGCAGGCGATGCCAGGTACGATCCGCACCGGGCTGTCGCCGATCTCCACCGGGATCGTCGCACGGGCGAGGTCCGCCATGCCGGCCGGTGCAATCGCATAGGGCGCCTCGGCCCAGCCGATATTCGATCCGATCATGCCCGATGCGTAGATCGGGCCGTGATCGGGCCAGCGCGCGGCGAGTGTCGCCATAACCTCGGCCATGCCTTCCCGGCTCAGCCCCGCAACGCCCTTCGCCGCGACGATCTCATCGACCGCGGTCCCGTCGCCCGCGATACGCCAGGCGCGGAAGTTCGAGCTTCCCCAATTGACGCCGACAATCTCGGCATCAGCGGCGTGTGACACTTGCACCTCCGTCCAGGGGATGAATGGCCCCGGTGATCCAGCTCGCCCGATCCGAGGCGAGGAACAGCGCCAGCTCCGCAACGTCCTCGGGCGTGCCGAGGCGGCCAAGCGGATGGCGCAAGATATTGGCGGCATGCGCGGCTTCAGGATCGGCCGCGCGATCGAAGGAGTCCTGCAGCAGCGGCGTATCGACCGAAGCCGGAGCGATTGCGTTGACCCGGATCCCATCCGGCGCGAATTCGAGCGCGGCGGTGCGCGTCAGGCTCTCGATAGCGGCCTTGGATGCGGCATAGGCCGCAAGCGTCGGCGTGGCGAAATCAGCATTGATCGAGGAAAGCAGCAGGATCGATCCGCCGCCCCGCGCCCGCATCGGAGGCACGGCATGGCGCAGCAACCGCACGGCGCCGATCACATTGACGTTGTAGATATCGGCCCAGGCGGCGGTCTCGGTGTCGATCACGCCGCCATGGACCGAGATGGCGGCGGCGTGGACGAGGATGTCGATCCCGCCCAGCCGCGCCACCGCTTCGGCCACGTCCGCATCCGAGCGGAGATCGGCGACCAGCGCCTCGTCCGCATCGGATGCGGGCCGGAGATCGAGCCCGACGACCCGGGCGCCGGCAGTGCGGAACCGCCGGGCGATCGCCGCGCCGATCCCGCTCGCGGCGCCGGTTACCAGCGCCGTGCGTCCTGCCAGTTCGCTATCGCTCACCTTCGATCTCCTCCCGGCAGGCTGGCGTCAGAATTTGACGCTGATGCTGGCCTTGTACATGCGCCCGAAGAACAGGTTCGTCCGCAGCGCTTCCGAGGAGCCGTCATAGGTGCGCTGGTGCTCGTTGAGGAGGTTGTTCGCCTCGAGGTTGAGCGAGAAGTTCTTCGAGATGTCGTACCGGAAGGTCGCCGACAGATCGGTATAGGCATCGTTGTAGATGCCGGTGTTCGCACCCGACAGGCCGACCAGATAGTCGTCGCGCCAGTTGTATGCGACGCGGAAGGAAACCGGACCCTTCTCGTAATAGCCGACCAGGTTGGCGTTGTTCTTCGACAGGCCCGGGAAGGCGAGCACGCGGCCCACCGCGTCGCGGATCGGCGTGGTCGAGTCGATGTACGAATAGGTGGCGACGATGCCGAACCCGTCCAGCGCGCCCGGGAGGAAGTAGAAGGGCAGCTGGAGCAGTGCCTCGATACCCTTCACCTTGGCGCCGTCGCCATTGATCTTGCGGTTGATGAGGTAGTTGACGTTGTTGAACGTCTCAGGGCTCTGCTTGGCGACGATGAAGGTCGAGACGTCCTTGTAGAAAAGCCCGACCGAGAACAGCGCCTGGCGGCCGAAATAATATTCGAGCGAGGCGTCGAACTGGTTGGCCTTGAACGGATTGAGGTTCGGCGCGCCGCCGCTGCCGGTGCCCGGGGTGGTCTGCACGCCGCCGACGAAGATCGCGGTGTTGTTGAGCGTGACGCCGTTGTTGAGATCGGCGGTGTTCGGGAAGGCGACGACCTTCGCCGCGCCCAGGCGCACGATCATCCCTTCGGCGACGTTCAGTCGGACGGTTGCCGAGGGCAGCCATTCGTCATCGGTGCGCTCGAAGCTGGCCGGGGTGACCCCGCCGGTGGCGCCGATCAGGTTGCCGATCGAGGTCATGTCGCGGTGCAGGTAGCGCACGCCGATATTGCCGGCGAGGTCGAGGCCGCCCTCCACCTTGAAGTCGAGCTTGGCATAGCCTTCGGTGAACTTCTCGTTGATCCGATAGGTACCGGCGAGCGCGGTGGCCGTCTGGGTCGGATTGAGGCAGGCCGCCGATTGCGAGACGGCGGTGACCGTGGTCCAGGCACTGCAGCCGTTGGCGATCGTGTCATTGCCCGCCAGGAAGGTGCGGGTCAGGCCCGCGAAGTCACCCTCGGCGAACTTGGGATTCGAGCGCAGCGTCAGATATTGCGCGAGCGAGGTCGCGACGATGCCGCCGGTCGGGCGGATATCGGCGAGCGCCGGGTTCACCCGCGTGTCGAGCTTCTGATAGCGCACGCCGACGCTCAGCTTGTCGAGGAAGCCTTCGCCCAGGTCCGCGCTCCAGTCGGTGCGCGCGGCGGTGGCCTCGGTCTTCGCCCGGTAGAGATTGTCGAACAGGATGGTGAAGCGCAGCTGCGACGGATCGCTCAGGTTGATGCCGCTGATCGAATAGGCACCGAGATCGCCCTTGGAGAAGTCGAAGCTGGTGCTCGGCGTGATCGTGGTGAGCGGCTGGAGCCGGAGGTAATTCTGGTCGTAGCTCGAGGTCGAGCGGTTGTACGAAACCTCGGCGCTCGCCTTGATCCGGTCGGTCACGTCGAACTTGCCGTTCAGCGCCGAGGACCAGGTGTCGGCCTTGGTATAGGCGAACTCGCTGTTGGTCAGCACCGGCGCGGTCGAGTTGCCCGAGATAAGGATGTTGTTCGGCGAATAAGTGGCGTTGGTCAGCCCGGTCTGCGGGTTGAACGAGACCCAGTAGCGCTCGCGGTCCGAGATCAGCTTGGAATAGAAGCTGTCCAGGGTGATCTCGACGCCCGGGCCCGGCTTCCACTGGATCACGCCGTCCAGGCCGAACTTGGTGCGCGTCTCGGAAATTTCCTCGGGGCGAACGTCCGAATGACCGAAATGCACAGCGCCGTTTGAGTCAGTGAAGCGGGTATAGCCCGAGAAGGTATCGAGTCCCTGCTGCGAAAGCTTGCGGCGACCATAGGAAGCCGAGACCAGCACGCCGAGCGTGTCGCCGGCGAACTTCTGCGAGACCAGGCCGAACAGCTCGTAGCTCGGCTTCTCGGTCAGCGTGTCGTAGCTGGCGCCGGCGCGGGCGGCGATGCTGTTCGGGCCGTCGAGTGGCTTGCGCGTGTTGATATCGACGATGCCGCCAAGCGCGCCCGCAATGTCGTCGGCGCCGGCAAGCTTGGTCACCTCGAGGCGCGAGATCAGCTCGGAGGGGACCAGCGACAGGATACCATAGGTCGAGCTGCCGAGCTGATCGAGGCCGACGCCGCCGCGGCCGGTGGCATCGACGATCTCGCGGCCGTTGAACAGATAGACGTTCTGACGAAGGCCGCGCACCGAGACGTTAGTGCCCTCCGCAATGCCGCGATCGACCTGGATGCCCGAGACGCGGGCGAGCGATTCGGCGACGTTGCGATCGGGCAGCTTGCCGATGTCGTCGGCGACGATCGCATCGACGAACTGGATCGCGTCGCGCTTGATGTCACGCGCGGCGCCAAGGCTCTGGCGGATGCCGGTGACGATGATGGCGCCGTCGTCTTGCTGCCCGGCGGGATCGGCTGCCTGGGCGGCCGGCGCGGCCGAGTCGGTCTGCGCTGCGGCGGGCGTGGCAAGCAATGCCGCCGACCCGAGAATGGTGGACACCAGCAGGCGCTGGACGGTGCGATTCTTCATATCCTCTCCCCTTATCAACCCGGCGGTTGGCGGGCCCGGACTTTATGCCCTTGGCTTCCGCATTACGTATCTACTAAAGCAACAATAAGGATCGCGCAACACCCTCGTTCACAGAGGGCAACGCGGTGACAGCGGCGCAACACTTGAGTTGACAAGGGTTATTTTGCGGATGCATATGACAAATATAGCAACAAAATATTTCGGAGGGGACGTGACCCAACTGCAAGGCGTGCTGCCGATTCTGCCGACGATTTTCACTGCCACGGGCGCGGTGGACGAGGCCGGCATGCGCCGCGTCCTCGACTATATCGTCGCCGCCGGCGCGCAGGGCGTGGTCTTCCCGGGGCTCGCCAGCGAATATGACATGCTGAGCGTCGAGGAGCGGCTGCACCTCACTGCGCGAATCGGCGAATGGCTGGATGGCCGGGTGCCTTTCGTGGTCGGGGGCAGCACCGGCGATACCAATGAGGCCATCGCCTATGCCGAGGCCGGCGCGAAGGCCGGTGCTTCGGCGGCGATGATCCTCACGCCCAAGACCTTTGCCGGCGATCTTGCCGCGATGGCCGGTTTCTTCCACGCCGCGCACCAAGGCTCGGGCATCGCGATCATGCTGCAGAACGCGCCGGCGCCGATGGGCATCGGCATGCGGCTGGAGCAGGTCGCGGAACTTGCGCACCAGGTGCCGGGCATCAAATATGTCAAGGAAGAGGCGCCGCCCTCGGGCCAGCGCATCACCCGGCTGACCGCACTGGCCGGCGATTCGCTCGAGGCCGTTTTTGGCGGGGCCGGCGCGCGCTATGTGATCGACGAGCTGGCGCGCGGCGCACGCGGCACGATGCCGGCCTGCGAGATCACCGAGCTGCACGTCCGCATGCTCGCCGACTATGCGGCGGGCGAGGAAGGGCGCGCGCGGGATTTGTTCGAGCGTACTTTGCCCCTGCTCAACATGCAGGCGATCTTCCGCTGGCGGCTGACCAAGGCGGTGCTGCAGCGTCGTGGGTTGATCGAGAGCACTTATGTGCGTGCGCCGGGGCCGGAACTCGACCGCTACGACCAGGCAGAGCTGGACGCGCTGCTCGCCCGGCTGGCAGACTTGCTGCCGGTGGAAGCACCCCAGGGGGCACTCGCCTGACCATGCGCATCGCCGCGATCGACACGTTCATCGTCACTGTCCCCCGCGACACCCCCTATCTCGGGCCGCTCGCGGAGGGGGAGCGCGTGAATGCGCGTGGCTATATCGTGCGCAAGGGCAACGGCACGATCTACCCCACCGTTGACCGTTCGATCGTGGTGCGCGTGACCACCGAGGGCGGCAGCGTGGGCTGGGGCGAGACCTATGGCATCTGCGCACCGCGCGCGACCTGCGAGATCATCAACGATCTGCTCGCACCGGTGCTGATGGGCGAGGAAATCACCGACATCGGTGCGACCTGGGACCTGCTCTACGGGCTGATGCGCGTGCGCGGCGCCTGGGGCGGCTTCCATGTCGATGCGATCGCGGCGATCGACATCGCGTTGTGGGATTTGAAGGGCAAGGCCAAGGGCAAGCCTGTCCGCGACCTGATCGGCGAGACCGTGCACGGGGCGATCCCGAGCTATCTTTCGGGGCTTCCGGCGGCGACGCTGGAGGCGCGGGTGGCGCTGGCCAGGGACTGGCAGGCGCGCGGGATCGACGCGTTCAAGTTCGCCGCGGTGGTCAGCCATGAGGGGATCGTTGCCGAGATGGCTGCGCTCCGCGAGGCGCTGGGCGACAAGGCCGAGGTCCTGATCGACCTGCACTGGAAGTTCAGCCCGGCCGAGGCTGCCGACCTGATCCAGAAGCTTGTGCCGTACCGCCCCGGCTTCGTCGAGGCGCCGGTCAGGCCCGAGGACATCGCCGGCTTGGCACATCTTGCGGCTACCAGCCCGGTTCCGGTCGCAGCGGGCGAGGAATGGTACACCGAGTATGAGGCCGCGAACCGCCTAGCCGCCGGCCCGCTGGCGTACATCCAGCCCGAGATGGGCCATACCGGCATCACCCAGTTCGTCCGAATCGCCCGGCTGGCAGCGGCGAAGCGCGTCGCGGTGGCGCCGCATGCGACGGTCGGCACCGGCATCTTCCTCGCCGCCAGCCTCCAGGCTTCGGCGACGATCCCGGGCCTGTGGAAGCATGAGTGGCAGCACTCCGTGTTCGAGCGGAACCTGGCACTGCTCGACACCGATATGGGGCATGGCGAGGGCGGCTATGTCCTGCCCACTGGTGCGGGCCTTGGCGTCGAGCCGAACGGGCGCTTCTGGGGCCATGCGGAGCAGGTGGCGTGAGCTATGCGGCGCGCACGCGCGGGTGCATAGGATGCAACCATGCGCGCTAAACTCAACGCCCAGCCGAACCAGAGCCTGATCGACGGCATCGCCACGCTCCAGGCGCTTGCCACTTCGCCCGAGCCGGTCGGCTGCCGCGAGCTCGCTCGCCGGCTCGACGCCGATCCGACCAAGATCAACCGGCTGCTCAAGACGCTCGCCTATCTCGGCATCGCCCGGCAGACCGCCAACCGCAAATATACCGCCGGTGCCGGCATGCATGTGCTCGCCGCGCAGAGCCTGTTCGCATCAGGCCTGATCCGGCGCGCGCTGCCGGTGCTCGAGAATCTTCGCCGCTTTGGCCACACGGTCGCGCTCGGCGTGCTGTGGGGCGACAGCGTCAGCTATCTGTTTCACGCGCCGCCGGGAATCGAGGCATCGCGCGGGCTTGGGCGTATCGGCCTGCTGCCCGCCACCACCAGCGGCATCGGCATCGTCCTGCTCTCCGAGCTGGACGACGACGAAGTGCGCGACATCTACCGCGACAAGGACATTCCGATGTTCCCGGAAGGGATCGAGCAGCTGCTCGCCAAGCTCGCCGAGGTACGGCGGCTGGGCTATGCGCGTGTCCATGTCGCCGATGAGCGCGACCATCATGTCGTCGCGGTTTCGACCGGCGACCCGGCCCATGCCGGCATCGCGCTTTCCGGCTGGATTCCCGAGGCGGCGACCGAGCCGCTGGTTGCCGCGCTGCGCGAGGCTGCACCCGAAATAGGAGGCTGAATGTCCGATCCGGCTGTGCCCATCGGCGAGACCAAATCGCCGAGCCCTTTGCGCTGGGCGATCCTCGCGCTGCTCTTCGCCTCGACCGTGCTCAACTATGTCGATCGGCAGACGCTTTCGATCCTGGCGCCGATGGTCCAGCGCGACCTGGGCATGAACGACATCGGCTATGCGCATGTCGTCCAGCTGTTCCTGATCGCCTACACCATCGCCTATCTCGTCGCCGGCTGGCTGACCGACAAGCTGGGCACGCGGACGGCGCTGGCGCTGTTCGTCGGCTGGTGGTCGCTCGCCAACATGGCGACGGGCTTCGTGCGCAGCGCCGGGGCGCTGGGCGGGGCACGGGCGATGCTCGGCCTGGGCGAGGCGGGCAACTATACCGCCGGGCCCAAGGCGGTCTCCGAGCATTTCCCGCCGCGCGAACGTGGCTTCGCATTCGGCACCTATACCGCCGGCGCAATGGTCGGCGCGACGATCGCCCCGCCGCTGATCGGCTGGCTGGCACTCACCTATGGCTGGCGCGAAGCGTTCGTGGCGACCGGCGCGATGGGCTTTGTCTGGTTGGTTGCCTGGCTGGCGATCTATCCGCGTCGCAAGGAGGCGCGGGAGGAAGTGCGCGAGCCGACGCCGTGGCGCGTCATCCTGCGCGAGCGGCCGCTCTGGGGCTTTGCCGTGTCGCGGATGCTCGCCGATCCCGTGTGGTATTTCTACCTGTTCTGGTTCCCAAAATACCTTGCCGATCAGCGCGAGCTGAGCCTGATGACGATCGCGGCGACGGCGTGGATCGTCTATCTCGCGGCGGACATCGGCAGCATCGGCGGGGGCATCTTCTCGGGCCAGCTGATCAAGCGCGGGATGACTCCTCCGAACAGCCGGCTGGTCGGTCTTGGCGTCGCGGCGGTGCTGGCGCCGGTGGGCATGCTGATCTCGACCAATCCGGGGATCGAAGTGACCTTCGCGCTGGCGGCACTGGTGGCGTTCGCGCACCTCGTCTTCCAGATCAATATCAGCACCCTGGTGGTCGACCTCTATCCGACCCGGGTGGTGGCGACCGTGTTCGGCATCGTCGCGGCGGGCAGCGGGCTGGGCGGGATCTTCTCGACTCAGCTTGTCGGCCGCCTCGCCCAGTCGGGCAATTACGGGCAGATCTTCCTGCTGATGGGGTGCCTCCACCCGCTGGCGATGCTGATCGCCTTTGTGGCACTGCGCAGCCAGCCGAAGTCGGAACTGCGGCCGGGTTAATCTTCTTCCGTCACCCCGGGCTTGACCCGGGGTCCCGCTCCTTCGCGGGAGGGTAGGATAGCGGGACCCCGGCTCAAGGCCGGGGTGACGAGTATATCGGGGTCTACGCCAGCCCGTTGCGCTGCTGCCAGCGTCGGGCGAGGTTGGGCCAGTCCGACATCGGCCAGGCCGGATCGCCGCGCAGGCCGAGCCCGTGTGCGCCGTCCTCGAACAAATGCATGTCGATCGAACCGCCCGATCCGCGCACCGCGCCGAACAGCGCGAGCGCGTGATCGACCGGCACCACCCGATCATGGACTGCATGCGCCAGCAAGATCGGCGGCGTGATCCCTGGCAGGCGCTGGTCGAACGACCAGGCGGCTGCGTCCGCAGTTGAGGCGTCGGGGCCGAGCAGCGCCAGCTTCGATCCGGTATGCGCGCCCGCGCCCATCGACACGACCGGATAGAGCAGGATCGCGCCATCGGGCCGGGTGAGCAGCCGGTCGGCGGCGTCGATCACCGGATAGGTGCGGTCATAGACCTTCACGCACAGGCTGATCGCCAGATGCCCGCCGGCAGATCCGCCGAGCACGCTGACGCGCTTGGGGTCGATGCTCCATTTGCCGCCCGCCCGGATCAGCCGCATTGCCCGTTGCGCATCCTGCAGCGCGACGAGCGCGCCGCCGCCCCACCGATCCGCGGGCAATCGGTAGCGCAGCACGAAGGCGGCGATGCCCTGCGCATTGAACCAGCGCGCAGTCTCATAGCCTTCGCGGTCGATGCCGACGCGCGAATAGCCGCCGCCGGGCAGGATCAGGATCGAGGCGCCGGTCGGGCTCGTGGTCGGCGCGAAGAAGGAAAGGGTGGGGCGCGTGACGTGCTCGGCGACGCGGTAGCGCAGCCCGGCATTGTCGGTCTGGTCGTCGATGCGTTCGGTCATCGCCGGGATCGGGCCGCCCGGCATTTTGCCCTCGGGCCAGAGCGGCAGGACGAGATCCGGCTCGCGGGTGTCGCGGGCGAAGGCGAGGAGGTCGCCTGGCGACGCGGCTTGCGCCCTCGCGGCGCCCGCCGCGACGACGGGCAGCAGCGCAGCCGCCTTGAGCATGTTCCGGCGGCTACCGGCTTCCACGATGCGGGTCATCATCCTCTCCCTGCGCGGCCCTTGTCGATGCGGGCGAGGGCATCCTAGCCAGTGTGGCGAACACAGCAACGAAAATGGCCGATATCCTGCGGAAAGGCACAATATCGGCCATGATTGTTGCTATAAATGTCTTGGCCGGTTCATTGGCCCGACGCTACCGCCCAATCCAGCCCAAAGCGCGCCAGATATTTGCGCAGCCGGTCTGCATCATTGGCGCTGGTCCGGCGGGTGCGCGAGGCGGCGAAGAGGGTGCGGCCGGCTTCGGATAGCGAGCGGCTGCGCCGGCAGGTGCGGATCGCCTCCGCCAGCTGGACGCGATCGAACGGATCGATTTCGGCGAGTGCCTCGGTGGCGAGGATCGTGCCCAGCACGCCCGCTTCGTCCTCGCGCTGGCCCGACCAGAGCCGCTTCAATCGTTCGATCTCCGCTTCCACGCATTCGAGGTCGATCCGGCCCTTGGCGCTGAGCGTCGCCATACGCGTCACGCTGGCGGCGAGGTCGCGGAAATTGCCCGGCCACCTGGCATCCGGTCCGGTCGCGAAGGCCAGGTAGCGCTGGCGGGCTTCCTTGTTGAAGCTGGCGCTGTCGCCCTCGCGTTCGGCGAAGCGCTCGAGCTCATAGTCGAGGTTCGGCTCGATATCCTCGCGCCGCTCGGCCAGGCCGGGCAGCTGGAAGGTCCAGAGGTTGAGCCGGGCATAGAGATCGTCGCGGAACTGGCCGGCGGCGACGGCCTCGCCCAGGTCACGATTGGTGCCGGCGATCAGCTGGAAGTCGGATGCGGCTTCCTTGTCAGACCCCACCGGCAGGAAACGCTTGTCCTCGATCGCGCGCAGGATCATCGCCTGCTCGTCGAGGCCCAGCTCGCCGATCTCGTCGAGGAACAACATGCCCTTGTCGGCGGCGCGCAGCAGCCCCGGCCGATCGGCAACCGCGCCGGTGAAAGCGCCCTTGCGGTGCCCGAACAGCGCCGACATCGCGCCGTCGCCCTTCAGCGTCGCGCAGTTCACTTCGACGAAGGTGCCTGCGATCTGGTGCTTGAGGCGCTTGAGCTCGTAGATGCGTCGCGCAAGCTGGCTCTTGCCCGCGCCGGTGGGCCCCATCAGCAGGATCGGCGCCTTGGAGCGATGGGCGACATGCTCGATCTCGTCGATCATCCGGTTGAACGCGGCGTTGCGTGTCTCGATGCCCGATTTGAGGAAGGAGGTGCTTTCCTCCGCGGCAACGGCGAAGCGGGTGGCGATGCTGTCATAGCGCGACAGGTCGAGGTCGATCACGTTCCACAGGCCGGCGGCATCGCCGGGCGTGCCGCGCCGCGGCTGGGTCTGCAGCAGGCGGCCGGGCAGATAGCGCGCCTCGGTGAGCAGGAAGAGGCAGATCTGCGCGACATGCGTGCCGGTGGTGATGTGGATCAGATAGTCTTCGACGTCCGGATCGAAGGGTTCGGCTCGGGCGAAGTCGAGCAGCTTTCCGTAGACCTGCTCGAAATCCCAGGGGTCGCCGAAATCGAGCAGCCGCATCTCGACGGTGGTCTCGGGGGACACCGAGGCGATGTCCTCGGCGACATATTCCGCCAGCCGACGATGCAGCGAGCCGTGCAGCAGGATGAAGCGATCGACGCGCAGATCCTCGTGCATCGTCAGTGCGACGGACGGGCGCCACTTGCCCCAGCGTGACGGGCCAAACTTGCTCGCGTCAAGCGTCGAGCCGAGGAATCCGATAACGGTGAGTGGCTTCATGCTTATACCATAGGATAAATTACGATCTCTATCGATAGCAAAATCGCTTTCGATTTGTTTTCGATGAGAATGCAGTCACATCAGCGTGCCGAATAAAATAACTAATAACCAATATGTTGTGAGAAAATTCCGGCGCGCGCAGCGAAACTGGCACGCGCACTGCAATACATTTCGGCGTCGGACGGGGAGATGTCGAACCTCCCAAGCCGGCGGCGGAAACGCGGGGCGGCCGGAATGGGCTGGCCGCCCCCGGGAAATTTCACAGGGCGTAGCTCAGGCTGCGCAGAGCGCCCGCCTTGGGAGCGGGAGGTCGCAGGTTCAAATCCTGCCGCCCTGACCAGATACGAGGAGTTGGACGATGGCCAACAAAGGACTTTTCGCTTCGGCGATCGCAAAGCTGATGCCGGCCGCGGATACGCGGAACCGCGAGGGTGCGCCGGCCTATGCCTATGGGCCCGAGCACAAGCTCGCCCAGCTTGCCGTGACCGGCGCGCTGGCCGACAATTTCTACGCGCCGGCGGAAACGCAGCTGGCCGAGATGCTCGATGCCGCACGGGTCTGCGATCCGTATTTCGTTGCCCAGGCCGCGGTCTACGCCCGGCAGTCGGGCGCGATGAAGGACATGCCGGCGCTGCTTGCGGCGTATCTCACGGTTGCCGATCCGGATCTTGCGGTCCGCGTGTTCGGCCGGGTGATCGACAATGGCCGCATGCTGCGCAACTTCGTGCAGATCATGCGCTCGGGGCAGGTGGGGCGTACTTCGCTCGGCTCGCGGCCGAAGCGGCTGGTCCAGCGCTGGCTGGAGCAGGCGTCGATGCCGCAGCTGATGGCGGCGACGGGCAAGGATCCGAGCCTGGCGGACATTGTCCGCATGGTGCACCCCAAGCCCGCCGATGCGGCGCGGCGCGCTTTCTACGGCTGGCTGATCGGGCGTCCGTACGACGTTGCCGCGCTGCCTGCCGAGATCGCCGGGTTCGAGGCGTGGAAGGCCGATCGGTCGCTCCCGCTGCCGAACGTGCCGTTCGAGTGGCTGACTGCCTTTCCGCTGACGGCGGAAGACTGGGCGGTGCTGTCCACGCGGATCGGCTGGCAGGCGCTGCGGATGAACCTCAACACGCTGGCGCGCAACGGGGCGTTCGACGTGGCGGGGGTCGCCGATGCGGTTGCCGTGCGGCTGGCGGATGGCGACGCGATCGCGAAGGTCCGGCCCATGCCCTACCAGCTGATGGTGGCGCTGGACCAGGCCCGCGAGAGCGTGCCGCTCAAGGTCCAGGCGGCGCTGGAGGATGCACTCGAGCAGTCGCTCGCGCGCTTGCCGAAGGTGCCGGGCCGGGTCGTGGTCTGTCCCGATGTGTCTGGGTCGATGTCTTCGCCGGCGACGGGCTACCGCAAGGGCGCCTCGTCGAAGGTGCGGTGCATCGATGTCGCGGCGCTGGTTGCTGCAGCGATGCTGCGCACCAATCGCGATACCCGCGTACTGCCGTTCGAGCAGGCGGTGGTGAAGGTGAAGCTCGATCCGCGCGCCCGCGTCGCTGTGAATGCGGCGAAGCTGGCGGCGATCGGCGGGGGCGGGACCAACGTCTCGGCACCGCTGGCTGCACTCAACCTGCTGCGCGAGCCGGTGGACCTGGTGGTGATCGTCTCGGACAACGAGTCCTGGGTGGATGCCAACCGGTACGGCGCGACGGCGACGATGCGCGAGTGGAACGCGCTGAAGCGCCGCAACCCGGCTGCCAAGCTCGTCTGCATCGACATCCAGCCGCATGGCACCAGCCAGGCGCAGGACCGGGCGGACATATTGAATGTCGGGGGCTTCTCCGACGCGGTGTTCGACACCATCGCGCGCTTCGTCTCCGGCGACACGCGTGACGGGGTGGGCATCGTCAAGCAAGTGGAGATCTGACGAACAGGGCCGTGGCGAATGCCGGCGGGATTACATTGCTCCAAGGGGAAACCCGAAAGTCCGGAAAGAGCGCCCGGGAGGCTTCGGCCGAACGGGAGGTGGGGTTTGAGTCCCCCCGTTGCAGCGGTAGCTCAAGGACGTTCTCGTCACTCCTCGTCGCCACGGCCCAACACGAACATCACGGCGAATGCCGGGCAAGGACTACATTGGTAATGCGGGTGTCGCGGGTTCGAATCCCGCCCGCTCCCCCGGGAGCGGTAGCTCAGCGGATAGAGCACCGGCCCTTCGGGGCAGTCTTTCCCATCCCTCGTCGCCGTGACCGGCAAAACCCGGCGAATGCCGCGTTGGACTACACCTCCAAAGTGTCCCTTCGGGGAACGTCCATCGCATCCCTCGTCGCCGGAACCCAATTCGCTGGCGAATGCCGGCGGGACTACAGGACAGAGCACCCGCCCTCTTGCGGCGGGAGGTCGGCGGTTCAACTCCGCCTCCGGGCAACCGGATAGCTCAGCAAAACTGTCTCGCCACCGCTCGTCGCCGGCACCATGATCGAGTTTGAAGGAGGTCGCGATGACCGAGACGCTGTATGATTTCCAGCACGTCGAAGGGGGCGTGCCGATCAAGATGTGGACCCGTGGCGTGCCTGTGGAAGACGGGGCCCGCGACCAGCTGGCGCGCGCGGCGAAGATGCCGTTCGTGTTCAAGCATGTCGCCGCGATGCCCGATGTCCATATCGGCATCGGCGCGACCGTCGGCTCGGTGATCCCGACCAAGGGCGCGGTGATCCCTGCCGCGGTGGGTGTCGATATCGGCTGCGGCATGATGGCGGCGCGCACCTCGCTGGTGGCAAGCGACCTGCCCGACAATTTGGAAGGGATCCGCAGCGCGATCGAGCGCGCCGTGCCGCACGGCCGGTCGATGAACCGCAACAAGCGCGACACGGGTTCGTGGGGCGATCCGCCCCCGGCGATCGTCGAAGCCTGGGCAACGCTTGCCCAGCGATTCGACCGGATCGTCGAGAAGTATCCGAAGCTCAAGAACACCAATCACCTGGTGCATCTGGGGACTTTGGGCACGGGCAACCACTTCATCGAGCTGTGCCTGGATCAGGACCAGCGCGTGTGGGTGATGCTCCATTCGGGGTCGCGCGGCGTCGGCAATGCGATCGGCACCTACTTCATCGAGCTGGCGAAGCAGGACATGCGCAAGTGGCACATCAACCTGCCCGACGAGAACCTGGCCTATTTCCCGGAAGGGACCGACCATTTCGAAGACTATGTCGAGGCGGTCGGCTGGGCGCAGGACTTCGCGGCGCTGAACCGGCGGATGATGATGACCAACGTCATCCGCGCGCTGCGCGGGCAGATCGCCAAGCCGTTCGATGCGGAGCTGGAGGCAGTCAACTGCCACCACAATTATGTCCAGCGCGAAAACCACTTCGGTGAGAATGTGCTGGTCACCCGCAAGGGCGCGGTCCGCGCGGCCAAGGGCGTGCTGGGGATCATCCCCGGATCGATGGGCGCCAAGTCGTTCATCGTGCGCGGCCTGGGCAACGCGGAATCGTTCGACAGCTGCAGCCACGGGGCGGGGCGCGTGATGTCCCGCACCGCGGCCAAGAAGCTGGTGACGCTCGACGAGCATATCCGTGACACCGCGGGTGTGGCGTGCCGCAAGGACGAGGGCGTGATCGACGAGACGCCGAAGGCGTACAAGCCGATCGAGGCCGTGATGGCGGCGCAGGCCGACCTGGTCGAGATCGTCCATACGCTCAAGCAGGTGGTGTGCGTGAAGGGCTAAAAGCTCTCCTCAGCTCTTGGCGCACACCGCCGGTTTCCCAAGAGGTCAGGAAGATGATTGCAGAGGTTTCCGCCTGGAAGCAGGCGGGCAGCCTTTATATCTGGCGCTATGCCGCGCTCAGCGGCAGCCGTCGCGGCTGGCACTTCCATGCCGACCGCGACGGCTGTGCATCGATCATCGATCTGATCGATCGCATGGTCGGTCAGGAAGTGCCGAGCCATCGAACGATGGGGCTCGCTCCGGTAACACCAGCGATATGGGGGCGGCCGAACTTCGGCTCGCCAAAGTGGGACAGGTTCGAGAGGCTTCGGGTCGAATATTGCCCTGAACAGGCCGCGTTGGAGATCGAGCCCGTCGAGAACAGGCTGATCCTCAGAATCGGTGCGGAGCGTGCGCCACTGCTGCGAGAGGCCTTTATCGACCTCATGCTCGGGCAAAATGATTCTGGCATCGGGCCATCCGACGCGCGACGGCCCGATCCCTGGATGTTCTGGTGAGACAAGAGATGACAGCCAAGGCCGACGCGACCATCCCCTCCGCCGTGCGGAAGGAGATCGAAACCCGCCTCGAGCGAATCGAGGCGGAGCATGGCGCGCGCCTGCTGATTGCGGCCGAATCCGGTTCGCGGGCCTGGGGCTTTCCCTCGCCCGACAGCGACTATGACGTGCGCTTCCTCTATGTGCGGCCGCGCGACTGGTATCTGTCGCTGGCGCCCGGCCGCGACGTGATCGAGATGCCGATCGAGGACGAGATCGACCTGAACGGCTGGGACGTGCGCAAGGCGCTCACTCTGCTGCTCAAGTCGAATGCCGTGGTCAGCGAGTGGATGCTCTCGCCGATCCGCTATCGGACCGATGATCCGTTCATCGCCCGGTTGGCGGAACTGGCGGACGACCTGCTCGATCCGCGGGCGATCGCCTATCATTATGCGCGGTCGGGCAAGCTGGCCGCGGATCGGTGGCTCGACGGGGAAGGGGATGTGCCGGTGAAGAAGTATTTCTACGCCCTGCGTCCTGCGCTGGCGATCCGTGCAATCCGGCTCAACCCGGGGGTGCGGCCGCCGATGAACCTGCAGGCGCTGGTTGCGGCGAGCGACCTGCCGGCCTTGCTGGTCGAGCAGATCGAGGCGCTGGTCGAGGCCAAGGCGCGCACTAACGAGCGTGCCAATGGCGCCCGGCCGCCCGAGATCGACGTGCTGATCCGCGGCGAACTCGAGCGGGCGGGAGAGCTGCCGGCGCGCAAGCTGCACGATCGCTTCGTCGATCGTGCGAACGACCTTTTTCTGGAACTGGTGAATACATGATTGTCATCGACGGATCGGAAGGCGAGGGCGGCGGCCAGATCGTGCGCAACAGCTGCGCGCTGTCGCTGGTGACCGGCCAGCCCTTCCGCATCACCAATGCGCGCGGCAAGCGCGAGAAGCCGGGGCTGATGCGCCAGCATGTGACTGCGATCGAAGCGGCGCTGGCGATCGGCGGCACGGTCTGCGAGGGGTTGGAAGTCGGCGCGTCTGACTTCAGCTTTACGCCTGGCCGCGTCACGCCCGGCGAATATCATTTCGCGGTGGGTACGGCGGGCAGCACCGGGCTGGTCTTCCAGACCCTGTTGATGCCGTTGCTGATGGCCAATGGACCGTCGCGGATCGTCCTCGAGGGCGGCACGCACAACATGCTCGCGCCCCCGTTCGACTTCATCGCGAAGACGTTCGCGCCGGTGGTGCGGCGGATGGGCGCGGGTATCGACATGCGGCTGGTCCGCCATGGCTTCTACCCGCGCGGTGGCGGCCGGATCGAAGTGGACATCGTGCCGGGCAAGCTCGCGCCGATCGACTGCATTGAGCGCGGTGCGCTGCGCTCGGTTTCGGCGACGGCGCTGTTCGCGGCATTGCCGGGCAATATCGCCGAGCGTGAATTGCGGACTGCACGCAGCCTTTTGCCTGAGTGGCCGGAGGATGCCTTTGCCATGCACCAGCTGCCCGAGGGGCAGGGGCCGGGCAATGCGCTGCTGCTCGCGGCCGAGTTCGAGCAGGTGACCGAGGTCGTCACCGGCTTCGGCAAGCTGGGCGTATCGGCGGAATCGCTCGCCCGGACGGCGGCGCAGCGCATGGCCGGGTTTCTCGAATCGCCGGCATTCGCAGGGCCGTATCTCGCCGACCAGTTGCTGCTGCCCTTCGCGCTTGCCGGCGGTGGCAGCTTCACCACGGTGAAGCCGAGCCAGCACGCTCGGACCGCCGCCGACATCATCGAGCGGTTCACGGGGCAACGCTGGCTGTTCGAGCAACAGTCCGATGGGTGCCATCTCGTCCGGCTGGCGAGCGGCTGAGACCAGCAACTGCCCGGTTTGCGCAAGCGGCCGGGCAGTTGCCGGAATGTCGAAATGCCGGTTGGCATGTCGCTTTGCAGTTTTGCGCCGGCAATATATCGCCTATCCTGCAGTGCAGGAGGGGCACCATGGGCATTTTCGACTTCCTTTCGAAGCAGTTCGTCGACGTCATTGACTGGGTCGACGAGCCCGGCACGCTGGCGATCCGCTATCCGATGCAGGATCGCGAGATCCAGAACGGGGCGCAGCTGACCGTGCGCAGCGGCCAGACCGCGCTGTTCTTCAACCAGGGCGAGATTGCCGACGCCTTCCTGCCCGGGCTGCACACGCTGCAGACCGGCAACCTGCCGCTGCTCACTTCGCTGATGAACTGGGACAAGGGCTTTGCCTCGCCCTTCAAGGCCGATGTCTATTTCTACAGCCAGAAGGAGCAGACCGGGCTCAAATGGGGCACCACCCAGCCGATCACGGTGCGCGACAAGGAATTCGGCCCGCTGCGCATTCGCGCATTCGGCAGCTACAGCTTCCGGGTCGAGGATGTCTCGGCCTTCGCGGTTAAGATGATGGGCTCGCTCGACCGGTTGACGGTGAGCGACCTCGAGCCGCAGCTGCGCGCCGCGATCGCCACGTCGATCGCCTCGGCGCTGGGCACCGGCGAGATCGCCTTCCTCGATCTCGCCGCGAACCAGAGCGCGCTTTCGGAGAAGCTCAAGGCAGCGGTGGAGCCGGCCTTCGCGCAATGGGGGCTGAGCTGCACCAGCTTCTTCATCGAGAGCCTGTCGCTGCCCGACGAAGTGCAGGCGATGCTCGACAAGGCCAGCTCGATGCGCGTGGTCGGGGACCTTGACCGGTTCGTGCGTTTCCAGAGCGCCGAGGCGATCGAGACGGCGGCGGCCCAGTCGGGCGGTATCGCCGGAATCGGTGCGGGCGCGGCGGCCGGCGTGGCGATCGGCCAGAGCATGGCCGGCGGGATCGGCGGCGGCGCGCTGCCGGCGCCGGGGGCTGCCGCGGCGCCGGGCGAAGATGCCTATGCCCAGATCGAGAAGCTCCACAAGCTGCTGACGATCGGGGCGATCACCCAAGAGGAGTTCGACGCCAAGAAGGCCGAGCTGCTTTCGCGCATCCGCTGAAGCCGTCATGAGCCTGAGCGTCAATTGCCCCAATTGCGGCGCCGAAGCCGTCTTCCGTTCGGCGGCCCTGCCGGCGCGCGTCTGCGACTATTGCCATAGCCTGCTTTCCCGCAGCGACACCGGCGTGATGGTGGTCGGCAAGTCCGCGCCGCTGCCCTTCGATGTCAGCCCGGTGCGGATCGGGATGCGGGGGCGCATCGAGGATCAGCCGTTCGAAGTGATCGGCCGGGTGCGCTGGGCCTGGACTGACGGCGCCTGGAACGAGTGGCTGTTGCTGTTCGGCGATGGCAGCCACGGCTGGCTGGGCGATGCGATGGGCCAGTTCATGCTGATGCGCGAGCGCCCGTTCAGCCAGGTCCAGACCCGCACGCTCAAGGACATCGGCAAGGGCAAGGAGGCGGTGCCGGGCGCCGAGATCACGCTCGACGCGCGCAAGCTGACGATCGTCGATGCGCGCGACGTGCTTTGCATCGCGGCCGAAGGGGAGCTGCCCTTCACCCCGACGCCGGGCTGGCGGGTCTACAGCGTCGATCTGCGCGGGCCGAAGGGCGAATGCGCCTCGCTCCAGCGCGATGCGCTCGCCACGACTTTCTACCAGGGGTGCTATGTGACGCTCCCTGAACTCGCTCCCACCGGACTGCGCGCGTTCGAAGGCTGGACGCTTCCCGCTTATGCAGCCTGAAACCGAACTCCAGCTGCCCGCGGCCCCTGCGGTGAAGGCCCTGGCCTGCCCGGCATGCGGCGGCTCGGTCGCGCTCCGCGCGGCCGGCTATAGCGTGAGCGTCGTCTGCCAATATTGCAGCTCGATCCTCGACGTCACCGATCCGCAAGTGAAGCTGATCACCGAATATCGCCAGGCCGCCGAGGCGCTGGAGATTCCGCTTGGGTCGCGCGGCACGTTGCGCGGGATCGAATGGGAAGCGATCGGCTATCTGCAGCGCTCGGCGGCGGGCGGCGGGGCCTGGGACGAATATCTGCTGTTCAATCCCTATCACGGCTATCGCTGGCTGATCACGGACGGCCGCGGTTGGAGCCTGGGCGAGCAGCTGACCGTCTCGCCCAGCTATTCCGATTACGAGACGATGCTGCTCGGCGACAGGGCCTATACCCGCTTCTACGAGGACAGCACCGCGCGGGTGAACTACGTGCTCGGCGAATTCTACTGGCGCGTGGCGGTAGGCGAGGAAGTGGTCGGTGCCGACTGGGTCCGCCCGGGCTCGATGCTCTCGCGCGAGAAGAACGCGCATGAAGTGAGCTGGACCCGGTCGATCCTGCTCGACCACAAGGAGATGGCGGAAGCGTTCGGCGTGCAGAAGGGCGCCAGCTGGCCGCCGATGCCGCACCAGCCTTCGCCCAATGCCGCCTGGCTGGGCACCGGGTTCAAGATCTTCGCAGGCATGTTCCTGCTGCTGACCGTGCTGATCCTGGCCTTCGGCGGCACCAGCTGGGTTACCGCGGGGCGCTTCCCGATCGCCTCCGACGGCACCGAACGTACCGTCACGCTGGGCCCGATCCACCTTGGCCATCTCTATCAGCGCGTCGAGATCCGCGCCGATGTACCGCGGCTGGAGAATGGCTGGGTCGATCTCGACTACACCTTGGTCGATCGCAAGACGCAGCAGGTCTATGAGGCCTATGGCGCGGCCGAGCGCTATTCGGGCAGCGATTCCGACGGGCCGTGGACGGAGGGCTCGCGCCGCTCCTCGATCTCGGTGGCGAGCGTGCCGGCCGGGGATTATGACCTGGTCGTCGATTACAAGGGCAATCGCTGGAACAGCAGCACGACCTGGGATTACGCCAGGGGCGTGTCGGTCGAGGATCCGGGCTGGCTGAACCAGGACAACCAGCCGGAAGTCGTGGTGGAGGTGCGGGGCGGCGCGCTGTTCGCCTCGAGCTTCTTCATCGCGCTGCTCCTGCTCGGCCTGCCGCTGCTGATCGGCCTGATCCGCCACATCCAGTTCGACAAGGCACGCCAGGCGGAAAGCGATTTCGCACCGACCGGCTTTGCCGCGCTGACGCAATCCTCGGAGGATGACGAAGAATGAGCACGCGCACTTTCCTCTATGCGCTCTGGTGCCTCGGCGTGGCTGCGCTGTTCGTGCTCAGCGGCATCTTCGCCTGGTCCCCCTTCGCCGAAGGCGGGCGGGCGCACGGCTATTCCCGCATCTCTGGCCCCACCCACAAATAAGGAGTTGGATATGTTCACTTCTTTTCCAGCCCTGCTCGCCACGCTCGTCTATGCGGTGGTCGGCATCGTCATCTTCGCAATCGGCTTCATCGTCCTCGACCTGCTCACCCCGGGCAAGCTGTGGCAGGAGATCCACCAGAAGCAGAATATCGCCGTTGCGATCTTCGCCGGTGCCGTCGCGATCGGGCTCGCGATGATCGTCGCCGCCGCCATCCATGGCTGAAGGCGATCCCGCCCATCCACGGTTCCGCGCCTCCGCCCCCGCGGCGGCGCTGCTTGCGTCCGCGTTCGTCGTCTCCACCTGCGGACTGATCTACGAGCTGCTGGCGAGCACCCTGGCCAGCTATCTGCTCGGCGACAGCGTCACGCAATTCTCCACCGTCATCGGCTCCTATCTGTTCGCGATGGGCGTCGGCAGCTGGTGCTCGCGCTATGTGAAGCGCGACGAAGTGCGGCTGTTCGTCCGGGTCGAGCTGCTGATCGCGCTGATCGGCGGCAGCTCGGCCGCCGCGCTGTTCCTGCTCTTCCCGCTGGTCGAGCATTTCCGGGTCGCGCTCTACGGACTGGTGCTGGCCATCGGCTTCCTGGTCGGGCTCGAGATCCCGCTGCTGATCCGCATCCTGCGCGGCTTCGATTTCCGCGAGACCGTGTCGAACGTGCTGACCTTCGATTATGTCGGCGCGCTCGTTGCCAGCCTGCTCTTCCCGCTGCTGCTGATGCCGCATCTCGGGATGATCCGCACCGGCTTCCTGTTCGGCATCGCCAACGCCGCAGTGGCGCTGGCGCTACTGTTCGTGCTGCCCCGCGCGACCGGCTACCGGAGCGAGAAGCTGGCCGGGGTGCTGATCCTGATCGGCTTGATCGCCGGCTTCATCGCATCGGATCGGCTCCAGCGCTGGGCGGAGGTGGCGAGTTACGGCGAACCGGTGATCTATGCCCAGACCACGCGCTTCCAGCGCATCGTGCTGACGCGCCGCGACGACGACTTGCGGCTCTATCTCAACGGCAACCTGCAATTCTCGTCGCGCGACGAATATCGCTATCACGAAGCGCTGGTGCACCCCGCGCTCGGCCGGGTGGCCAATCCGCGCAACGTGCTGATCTTCGGCGGCGGCGACGGGCTGGCCGCGCGCGAGGTGCTCAAGCATCCCGAAGTGGCGAAGCTCACGCTGGTCGACCTCGACGGCGAGATGACCAGCCTGTTCTCGAACACGCCGACCCTCGCCGCGCTCAATCGCGGCTCGCTGACCGACAAGCGGATGACCGTGATCAATGCCGACGGCTTTCGCTGGGCGCGCGAGCATAGCGGCCAGTATGACGCGATCATCGTCGATTTCCCCGATCCCGTCGATTACTCGGTCGGCAAGCTCTACACCGACACCTTCTATCGCGCGGTGCGCAAGCTGCTCGCGCCGGGCGGCATGATGGTGGTGCAGAGTACTTCCCCGCTGGTCGCGCCCAACGCCTTCTGGACCGTCGCGTCGACGCTCGAGGCGGTGGGGCTGCAGACGCGCGGCTATCATGTCTATGTACCGAGCTTCGGCGAGTGGGGTTTCGTGCTGGCGGCGGCCAGGCCTATCCCGGACCAGGCGCGCGTCCTGCCGGGCGGGCGCTTCCTCACCCCCACGATCGACCAGCGCCTGTTCGATTTTCCGCCCGACATGGCGCGGCGACCGACCCCGGTGAACCGGCTCGACAACCAGGTGCTGGTGCGCGAGTTCGCCGATGCCTGGGGGAAATATGAAGGCTGACCGGCGCACGGCGCTGGGCCTGGGCGCAGCGGCGATCGCAGTCGCCGGCGGCGGTCTCGCCTATGCGCTGAACCATGAGGCGCCGCTGCCGCCGGGCGCGCTGGGCGGCGCCGACATGGCGCGCGGCCACCGGCTGCGTGACGGCGGCTTTCCCGAACCCAGCGCCGAGGAGGAAGTCGACCTCATCATCGCCGGCGGCGGCGTGGCCGGGCTCTCCGCAGGCTGGCGGCTAACCGATGCCGGCTTCGGCAAGTTCAAGCTGCTCGAGCTGGAGGACGCGGTCGGCGGCAATGCCCGGTGCGGGCGCAACGCCGTATCGGCCTATCCGCTTGGCGCGCATTACCTGCCGGTCGCCAACCGGGAGGCGAAGGCGCTCCGGCACCTGCTGCGCCAACTCGGCATGATCACCGGCGATGCGGATGGCGTGCCGGTCTATGATCCTGTCCAGCTCTGCGCCGATCTGCAGGAACGGCTGTTCTGGCAGGGGCGCTGGCAGGAGGGGCTGATCCCGCGCACCGGGCTCACCCGGCGGGACCGCGAGGACCTCGCGGCCTTCGACGCGCAGATGAAGCGCTTTTCCAGCTATATCGGCACCGACGGCAAGCCGGCTTTCGCCGTGCCCATGGCCTATAGTTCGCAGGAGCCGCACCTGCGCGCACTCGACGGGCAGTCCTTCGCCGAATGGCTCGATGCGCAGGGCTGGCATTCGCCGGTGCTGCGCGCCCATGTCCGCTATGCGATGCGCGACGACTACGGCACCGAGCCACAGCATGTCTCGGCCTGGGCGGGTATCCATTATTTCGCCGGCCGCCGCGGCTGGGCCGCGAACGGTGCAGGTGAGAACGAGCTGACCTGGCCCGAGGGCAATGGCCGCCTGGTCGGGCAGCTCGCCGGCTTCTTTCCAGGGAAGATCGCGCGCGGCCACATCGTCCACCGGGTCACTCGCGAGGGAGACCGGGTGCTGGTCGACAGTTTCGATGTCGCCGCCAATCGCACCGTCCGCACCCGTGCCCGCGCTGCGATCCTCGCCATGCCGCATTTCATCGCCACCCGGGTTTGCCCCGAGCTCGGCGATGCCAAGGCATTCAGCTATGCGCCCTGGCTGATCGCAAATGTCACGGTCGATCACCTGCCGGGCGGGCGCGGCGTGCCACTGGCCTGGGACAATGTGTCGAGCACCAGCGATTCGCTCGGCTATGTCGTCGCCACCCATCAGGGGCCCGCGGCGATCTCCGAGAAGACGGTGCTCACCTGGTATCTGCCGCTGTCGAATATGGAGCCCGCCGCCGCGCGCCGGCTGCTGGTCGAGCGATCGGCCGATGAATGGAAGCGCATCGTGCGCGACGATCTGCTCGCGCTGCATCCCGAACTGGACGGCGCGATCGGTGCGATCGAGCTCTGGCGCTGGGGCCATGCGATGATCCGTCCCACACCGGGTTTTCTCGATCGCGGCACGACGCACCAGCCCGCGCCGCCGCTGTTCCTCGCCCATTCCGACCTCAGCGGACTGTCGCTGTTCGAGGAAGCCCATTATCACGGGGTCCGCGCCGCCGAAGGCGCGATGACCCTGTTACGCCACGCGCATGAGTCCCTGTTGTGACCGGATACCATCTGATCGCCGATCTTAGCGGCGCTACCCGGCTGACGGAGGCCGATCATATCGAGGCCTGCCTCGTCGCTGCCGCGGCGGCTGCCGGCGCGACGCTGCTCGAAGTGCGGCTGCACAGCTTCGGCCCTGGACAGGGGGTGACCGGCGTGGCCCTGCTCGCTGAATCGCACATCTCGATCCACACCTGGCCCGAATATGGCACCGCCTGTGTCGACATCTTCATGTGCGGGCTTGCGCACGACCTCGATGCGGGGCTCGATGCTATCGTGACCGGCCTGGCGGCGAGGATCGACCAGCGCTCGCTGGTCCAGCGCAACTTCGGCAAACAGGCGGTGGCGGGCTAGGCCTGTGGGCGCTTCGCATAGCGTCTGGCGAGCGTTGCGCAGACGAAGAGCTGGATCTGGTGGAACAGCATCAGCGGCAGCACGATCAGGCCGACCGCGTGGCCGGCGAACAGGATCGTCGCCATCGGGATGCCGCTCGCCATGCTCTTCTTCGAGCCGCAGAAGACGATGGCGATCTCGTCCTCGGTCGAGAAGCCGAGCGCGCGGCTGAGCGCGGTGGTGATCGCGATGACGATGGCGAGGATCAGCGTGCTCAGCAGCAGGACGATGACGAAGTCCGGCACGCTCAGGCTGCTCCATACACCTGCCACTACGCCGGCGCTGAACGCGGCATAGACGACGAGCAGGATCGAGCCCCGGTCGGCGATCGAGGTGAGCGTGCGGTGGCGCAGGATCCAGCCGCCGATCCAGCGGCGCAGCGCCTGGCCGGCGAGGAAGGGAAGCAGGATCTGCAGCGCGATGTCCTCGATTGCACCCATCGAGAAGCCGCCGCCCGAGGCTGGCAGCAACCAGGCGACCAGGATCGGGGTGAGCACCACGCCGAGCAGGTTCGATACCGATGCGCTGCACAAGGCGGCCGGCACATTGCCGCGCGCGATCGAAGTGAAGGCGATCGAGGACTGCACCGTCGAGGGCAGCAGGCAGAGGTAGAGCAGGCCGATCGCGATATCATGCGGCACCCAGGCGCCGGCAAGGAAATAGACCGCAAGGCCGAGCAGCGGGAACAGGACGAAGGTGCTCGCCAGCACCAGCGACTGGAGCCGCCAATGGGCGATGCCTGCCCATACCGCCGAGGCGGAAAGCCTTGCGCCATAGAGGAAGAACAGCAGCCCGACCGCGAGCGTCACCGCCATCTCGGCGATGCCTTGCGCCGCCCCGCGTGCCGGAAGCAGCAGCGCGAGGATCACGGTGCCGATCAGCAGCAGGAGATAGGGATCGATCGAGAAGCGAGCGAAAAGCGAACGAAGCAAGGCGATACTCGGGAACCAGGGAAGGTTGGACCTTGGGGACGGGAGGGCATCGGCGCAATCCATCCCTTGGTTTGATCGATCGATGGCGATTTCCTGTGCGGGAATGCCGCGGCGGATTGCGGAACAGGCGTATCGGCACGCAATATGCGGCCCTGAAAATCTCTGGAGGGGGAAGGCTGCTTGCAGGTCATCGATACGCACGTCCATTTCTGGGATGTCGATGCGCTCGATTATCCCTGGATCGAGAGAGGCTCGCCGTTCGACCGCAGTTTCCTTCCCGCCGGGTATCAGCGCGCCTCCGCCGATGTGCCGGTTGCCCGGATGGTCTTTGTGGAGTGCGACGCGCATCCGCGCTGTTCGGTGCAGGAGGCTGGCTGGGTGGCCGGCCTGGCCGAGGCCGATCCGCGCATCCAGGCCATTGTCGCGCGCGTCGCGCTGCTCGACGATGCCGCGCCGGCAACGTTCGAGGCAGTGCGCGCCCTGCCGCTGGTGCGCGGGATCCGCGACAATCTCCAGGGCCATCCTGCGGGCTATGCGGTACAGCCCGGCTTCGTCGCCGGCGTGCGCGAGGTGCATCGGCACGGCCTGCATTTCGAGCTTTGCCTCACCCATGACCAGCTGACGGAGGCGATCGAGCTCGTCAGGCAATGCCCAGACGGACAGTTCGTCCTCGACCATTGCGCCAAGCCGGCGATCCTGGCCGGGCTGCGGGAACCCTGGCACGCGCAGATGCGCGAGATGGCGGCTCTGCCCAATGTCGCCTGCAAGATCTCCGGCCTGCTTACCGAGGCGGACTGGACCGGCTGGGTGCCGGACGAGATCCTCTGGTACGCCCGCGCCGCGGTCGAGGCGTTCGGTCCCGATCGCATCCTGTTCGGCGGCGACTGGCCGGTTTGCGAAGTCGCGGGCGGCTACAAGGCCTGGTTCGGGCTGGCGGAAGCACTGAGCGAGGACTGGAGTGAGTCCAATCGCGAGCACTTCTTCTGGCGGAATGCCGAACGCATCTATCGATTGCCGGCTTGATCCAGCGGTGCCTTATCCCGCCTCGTGGTTCTTCCGGCGCGAGGTCT
Organism: Sphingomonas sp. NIBR02145; assembly: GCF_027359115.1. Taxonomy (NCBI): domain Bacteria; kingdom Pseudomonadati; phylum Pseudomonadota; class Alphaproteobacteria; order Sphingomonadales; family Sphingomonadaceae; genus Sphingomonas; species Sphingomonas sp. NIBR02145. Next base: position 4,056,649 of record NZ_CP114791.1, read on the forward strand.
TGCCGATCCCGGGATTGAAAAGATTGGCCGGATCGAGCGCTTCGTAGAAGGCTGCCAGGTTCGGTGCGGCGGGATAGGTATGGCCGACATTGTGTTCGGCAGGATAGCGCGCGCCCCTTTTGTCCAGCAGGTCGAGCATCGCTGTCTTGATCGCATCGGGATCGGCGCCTGCCGTGAGGACATAGTCCTGGTGCAGCACATGGCAGAGGAAGTGACCGTAATAGATGCGGTGGGCGACCTGCTCGCTGATCTCGGCCGGAAGCGTCTCGAACCAGTCGGCATCGTTGCGGCGAAGCGCGATGTCGAGCGACAGGACGCCCGCCGATTGCCGGGTGTGCAGCGCTCGGTACCGGATCGCCGCGCCCGCGATCACGAAGCGGTGGAGAAACGCCTTGGTCGCTTCACCCGGGGTGCATTCGACGCTCGCTGCGTCCTTGCCGGCGCCCCATTGGTCGAGCAGCGCGCGCATTTCCGGAACCGCGCCGGCCGATACCTTGATCAGGAGAAGGTGCTCGAACCGGTCGCGCCATTCGCGCAGCCGGGGGGACAGATGGTCCGGCAGCCAGCACGCCAGTCCGTGCAGCAGGCGATCGACGGCATTGGCGGGCATCCACCGCCAGCGCTCGAGCATCGCGTCGATGCGGCTCTTGAGCGCGAAGAACCTGGGAAGCCGGTCCGTCCCCAGCTTCTCGATCAGCAGGAACTGGTCCTTGCCATAGGTGTCGGCGAGATCGAACGCTTCGCGATGCAGATATTCCGCCGCGATCGGGAGCGGGCGATCCTCGCTCAGGATAGCGCGGCGCAGCGTCGCGAACTGGGCGGGATCGTTGCAGCCGACCAGGAAGGTACGGGTGTCCTTCTCCAGCTCGAACGTGTCGAGCCGGACCGCGAAGACCGCGAGCTTGCCCGCGGATCCGGAGGCTTCGTGCAGGCACCTCTTGTCCGCATTGTAGCGCGCGGGCGTATCCGCATCGACGTCGCGGACCTGGCTGGCATAGTCCTTGTCGCTGGCCGACTTGCCGGGGGTCTCGTCCGCGATCCGCGGAAAGGCTCCAGTGTCGAGCTGGTGCAGGATCTCGACGGGGTCGTCCCCCAGGTCGATGCCGAGATGATTGACCAGTTCGATGCCGCCATCGGCCGTCGACCGGGCGAACAGGGCATAGTCGGTATAGGCGACGCCGCGTCGCACCAGCGAGCCGCCCGAATTGTTGCAGACTCCGCCGACGATCGACGCGCCGAAGCAGGAGGAGCCGATCACGGAGTGCGGCTCCCGGCCCAGCGGCTTCAGCGCGCTTTCGAGCGCGTGAAGCGTTGCCCCGGGCAGGCAGATCGCCTGGCGCCCTTCGTTGATCGGGGTGATGCCGCCGATGCGCAGGGTGCTGATGATCACGATCGGCCGGTCATATCCGCCCGGTGCCGGCGTGGAGCCGCCGGTCAGGCCGGTATTGGCGGCCTGCACGATCATCGGCGCGCCGAAGCGGGTACAGACCTCGATCGCGCGCCACATCTCCACCAGCGATCCCGGCCGGACCACGGCAAGGGCATCTCCCGCCGCGGTTCGAAAACCGGTGCGATAGAAGCGGGTGCGCCTGGGATCGGTCAATACATGTCGCGCACCGACGGCACCTTCGAGCGCCTGGAGGAGATCGTCCCGAACCTGCGTTTCTTCGCCCACCGTCATTCCCGTCAGCTGCAGCGCGTGCGCAGGCCGGGCCCAAATGGAAATTGCGCGGATCCGGATGGGCGCATGTGCGCGGAGAGGCGGTGGTGGGTCCGCCGGGATTCGAACCCGGGACCTCTCGATTAAAAGTCGCTTGCTCTACCGACTGAGCTACGGACCCACACCGGCCCTGCCCCTAGATGCGGGCTTGCGGCGGGTCAACCGGGCGTGAAGCTGCCGGACGTTCAGGCCCGTGATCGGATCGCGCCATTCCGGCGCCACCCGCAGCAGCGGCGCCAGCACGAAATCGCGGGTGCGGAACAGGCGGTGCGGCACGGTGAGCCCGGGCGTGCCCCAGCTGCCGCCCGACCACAGCACAATGTCGAGGTCGATCACCCGCGCCGCCCAGCTCTGCCCGCGCCGCCGGCCGAAACTGCGTTCGATCGCCTTCAATCGCCGCAGCAGGGCAGGAGGCTCGTCGTCGCTCTCGATCAACGCCACCGCATTGGCGAAGCGGCGCTTCGACGGGCCGAGCGGCGGCGTGTGGAGGATCGGCGATACCGCGCGCACCCCCTCCAGCGCCGCGATCGCCGCCAGCACCTCGCGCCGCGGGCCGCCATGGCGGCCCGGCCGGTTCGATCCGATCGCGATGGCATAGCTTGTCCTCGGCACGCTTCGGCGACTATCGCGCGCGGATGCTCGAGCCAAGCCGTGATTGCCCGCTCTGTCCGCGCCTCGTCGCGCTCCGCACCGAGCTGCGTGCGGCACATCCCGACTGGTGGAACGCGCCGGTGCCGATGCTGGGCGAGCCCGATGCGCCGATCGCGATCGTCGGCCTCGCCCCCGGCAAGCATGGCGCGAACCGCACCGGTCGCGCCTTTACCGGCGATGCCTCGGGTGACCTGCTGTTCGCGACGCTCGCCAGGTTCGGGCTGGCGGAGGCGGGCGAGCCCAGGGGCGTGGTGATCCTCAATGCCGTCCGCTGCCTGCCGCCCGAGAACAAGCCCGAGCCGGCCGAGATCCATGCCTGCCGCCCGTTCCTGGCCGCCGAGCTCAAGGCGCCGATCGTGATCGCGCTCGGTCAGGTCGCGCACCAGTCGGCGGTCAAGGCGATGGGCGGCAAGCTCCCCAAGCATCGCTTCGCGCATGGCGCCGAGCATCGCATGCACCGCGGGCAGCTGCTGCTCGATAGCTATCACTGCTCGCGCTACAACCAGAATACCGGGCGGCTGACGCCCGAGATGCTCGAGGCGGTGGTTGCCCGTGCCGTGGCGCTCCGCGACGCATAGCACCGGATCGGTGACATCTCGCGGTACGCCGGTTGGCGGCAACTCTGCTAGCATGGCTCCAGGTAAAGGAGGTGCCCATGCGTATCGTGCTTCTCTGTCTGGCCCTCACGCCTGTCCCCGCTTTCGCCGGTGAGCGGGAAGTATCGGTTCCGGCTTCGCACCTTGCGCTGCCTGCGGCACCCAAGGTCGAGTGCCAGAATGCACGCATGGGCTATGCCATACCCACCTTCGGTAACCCGGTGCGCGCGGGCACGCTCGGTCGGGAACCGAAGGCAGGCTTGTTCCTTGCCGTGCAGCGTACGGAAGACGGTTGCGACAAGCCCGTGAAGATCGCCGACGAACTGGGCGACAAGCAGCGCTGAACCTGCGCGGCCAGAGAATGCTCTAATCCCGGCTGTAGCGCTGCTCGGTCCAGGGATCGCCGCGCATGTGATAGCCGTTCACTTCCCAGAAGCCGGGCTTGTCCGCGCCGATAAGCTCGATCTTGCGGATCCACTTGGCGCTTTTCCAGAAATAGAGGTGCGGGATCACCAGCCGCGCCGGGCCGCCATGGTCGCGCGCCAGCGGCTGGCCGGCCCAGCCATGCGCGACGATCGCTTGCGGAGCAGCGAAGTCGCTGAGCAGCACATTGGTGGTATAGCCGTCATAGCCGTGAAGCATCACCGCCTGCACCTCGTCGCGCGGCTCGACATGCTCCAGCAGGTCGCGGGTCAGCACGCCCTGCCAGTCATTGTCGTAGCGCGACCAGCTGGTGACGCAGTGGATGTCGCTGGTCAGTCGCGTCTGCGGCAGCGCCATGAGCCCGGCCCAGTCGAGCGTCACCGGCCTGGCGACCATGCCGGTCACTTCCAGTTTCCAGCGCTCGCGGGCGATGTCGGGCTGGCGGCCGAGATCGAGCACCGGCCATTTGACGGTCAGGTGCTGGCCGGGCGGCAGGCGCTCCTCCTCGGGCCGGGCGATATGACCGGTCAGGAACTTGCCCTGGCTCGCCCATTGCTGCTTGGAGAGCGTCAGCTTGCTGTCGTCGGGAAGTTCGGGGTCGTCCATGCTTGCGGTTCCAGTCGCAGTTGCCGCAAAGATTAGGCCCTTTGCGAACGCGTGTCAGCCTGGAGTGGTGCCGAACAACGCTCCCACTCCTGCGGTGACAGCCATCGCTACGGCTCCCCAGAACACCACCCGCATCACCGCTCGGCCGATGCCGGCGCCGCCGGTGCGGGCGCCCAGCGCGCCGAGCAGGGCAAGACAGAGCAACGAGGCGATGAATACGGCTGGAATCACCATCGCAGTCGGGGCAAGCAGCGCGACCAGCAAGGGCGCGGCGGCACCGACCGCGAATGTAAGCGCCGATGTTATTCCCGCCTGGACCGGCCGAGCGGCAAGATGACTGGTGATGCCGAGCTCATCGCGTGCATGGGCCTCCAGAGCATCATGCGCCATCATCTGGGCCGCAACATCGCGGGCAAGCTTCTCTTCGACCCCGCGAGAGATATAGATCTGGCTAAGCTCCTCCAGCTCCATCTCGGGCATTTCTGCGAGTTCGGTCCGCTCGCGATCAAGATCGGCTCTCTCGGTATCTGCCTGCGAGCTCACGGAGACATATTCGCCTGCAGCCATCGAAAGTGCGCCGGCAAGCAAGGCTGCCACGCCCGCGACCAGGATCGCATACCGGTCCGGCGCTGCCGCAGCAACGCCGACGATCAGGCTTGCTGTGGAGACGATACCGTCATTCGCGCCAAGCACCGCCGCGCGCAGCCAACCGATCCGAGAGACCAGGTGACGCTCGAGGTGGCGCTTGCTGCGCATCAGATATCCTGCACCAGGCGACCATACAGCTCCGGGCGGCGATCGCGGAAGAAGCCGAAGGCGGCGCGGTGGCGCTTGGCCAGCGTGAGGTCGATCTTGGCGGTGATCACGCCCTCTTCTTCGCGGTCGAGTTCGGCCAGGATGTCGCCGCGCTCGTCGGTGATGAAGCTGGTGCCATAGAAGGTCTGGCCATGCTCGGTGCCGATGCGGTTGGCGGCGACCACGGGGACGACGTTCGACACGGCATGGCCCACCATTGCCCGGCGCCACAGGCGCGCGGTGTCGAGGCTGTCGTCATGCGGCTCGCTGCCGATCGCGGTCGGGTAGAACAGGATGTCGGCGCCCATCAGCATCATCGCGCGCGCGGTCTCGGGATACCATTGATCCCAGCACACCCCGACGCCGAGCGTGGTCTTGTCGGGACCGTTCCAAACCTTGAACCCGGTATTGCCGGGGCGGAAGTAGAACTTTTCCTCGTAACCGGGGCCGTCGGGGATGTGGCTCTTGCGATAGACGCCGGCGATCTTGCCGTCCGGATCGATCATCGCGAGGCTGTTGTAGTAATGATGACCGTCCATCTCGAAGAAGCTGGTCGGGATGTGGATCTTCAGCTCGCGCGCCAGTTCCTGCATCGCCAGGACCGACTTGTGCTCGGAGGTGGGCTTCGCATTGGCGAACAGGCCCTCGTCCTCGACCCGGCAGAAATATTCGCCTTCGAACAGTTCGGGCGGCAGCACCACCTGCGCGCCGCGCGAGGCCGCCTCGCGGACAAGCCGCGACACGTTCGCGATGTTCGCGTCGATATTGTCGGAAAAGGCGAGCTGCAGGGCGGCGACGGTGATCTCGGTCATGGCGCGCCATGTAGTGCGGTCGAGGGGGATTCGCTACCCGATCCGTTCCCCACTTCGTCACCCTGAACGTGTTTCAGGGTCCAAGGTTGGGCCGGGCCGTGGCCTGGAGGATCGGGCGGTGTCGTCAGCCGCACGTTGGATGCTGAAACAAGTTCAGCATGACAGGGTATTTTGGGATCGGGTAAGCACCCACCCGATGCTCAACCGCCCTTTGCTCATCGCGCTGATCGCCGGCTTCCTCTCCGCTACCGGATTCGCCCCGCTCGACTGGTGGCCGGTAACGCTGATCTGCCTCGCGGTGCTGCTGCACCTCACCTGGCACGCGCCGACGACGAAGAGCGCGCTGCTGCGCGGCTGGCTGTTCGGGGTCGGGCATTTCACCCTCGGCAATAACTGGATCCAGCACGCCTTCGATTTCCAGGACAAGATGCCGCCGGTGCTCGGCTATTTCGCGGTGGTGCTGCTGGCGCTCTATCTGGCGGTGTATCCGGCGGTGGCCATGGGCCTGGCCTGGCGCTTCACCCGGCTGGTCAAGGCGCGCTGGGACGAGCCGGACCTCGGCTTTATCCTTGCCGCCGCCGGCGCCTGGATCGTCACCGAATATCTGCGCGGCACGCTGTTCACCGGCTATCCCTGGAACCCGATGGGCGTGATCTGGGTGCCGACGCCGATCGCGCAGCTCGCGGCATTCACCGGCACCTATGCGCTGTCGGGCGTCACCCTGCTCGCCGCCGGCGCGCTCTATCTTGCCAGCCAGCACCAGTATCGCGCGCCCTTGGCCACTGCCGCTTTGCTGCTGGTCGCCGGCTTCGCGCTGAATCCCGGTCGTCCGGCCGAGGATATGAGCCGTCCGCATGTCCGCATCGTCCAGCCCAATATCGGCCAGGTGGGCGTGGATCAGCCCGACTATGCACCGCGGGTGCTCAACAAGCTGGCGGACTGGAGCGGCCAGCCGGGCGCGGTGCCGCGACTGGTCGTCTGGCCCGAGGGCATGGTCAACTACCTGATCGAGGACGGCTATCCCCAGGCCTATTACCGCGACGCCGATCCCCGCTGGGTGCGCGGGCGGATCGGCGGGCTGCTGGGGCCGCGGGATCGCGCGATGGTCGGCGGCAACGCGCTGATCTTCTCGGAAGGCAAGCTTGCCGGCGTCGGCAATTCGGTATGGACGGTCGATTCCGCCGGGATGCTCGGCAAGCGCTACGACAAGGCGCATCTGGTGCCCTATGGCGAATATCTGCCGATGCGCACGCTGCTCGCGCCGCTCGGCCTCGCCCGGGTGGTGATGGGCGACTTCGATTTCCTGCCCGGCCCGGGCCCGCAGACGCTGGACGTGCCGAGATTCGGCAAGTCGGGCGTGGCGATCTGCTACGAGATCATCTTCTCCGGCCAGATCATCGATCAGCGCAACCGGCCCGATTTCCTGTTCAATCCTTCCAACGATGCCTGGTTCGGCAGCTGGGGGCCGGTGCAGCATCTGGCGCAGGCACGGCTACGCGCGATCGAGGAGGGGCTGCCGATCCTGCGCGCCACGCCCACCGGCATTTCCGCGATCATCGATGCGCGCGGTCGCCTGCTCGGCACGGTGCCGGCGGAGCAGGAAGGTGCGATCGAAGCACCGCTCCCGCGGGCGGCGCCGCCGACCCTGTTCTCCCGCCTGGGCAACTGGCTGGCGCTGCTCGCCGCGCTCGCTTGCGTAGTGTTGGCAATTGCCTTCCGGCGCCTGGCCCGCTAGGGCAGGATATAAGGAAAGCTTTATATGGCATGGCAACGGCCGCGCTTTCCTCCCATTGTCTGAGGAAAACCATGCGTTCCAACTATCTCTTCACGTCCGAATCGGTCTCGGAAGGCCATCCCGACAAGGTCGCCGACCAGATTTCCGACGCCATCGTCGATCTGTTCCTCTCGAAGGACCCCGAAGCCCGCATCGCCTGCGAAACGCTGACCACCACCCAGCTGGTCGTCCTCGCCGGTGAAATCCGCGGCAAGGGCATCATGGACACCGAGGGCAACTGGGCCCCGGGCGTGCAGGAAGAGGTCGAGAAGACCGTCCGCGACACCGTCAAGCGCATCGGCTACGAGCAGGACGGCTTCCACTGGGAGAGCTTCCGCTTCGAGAACAACCTGCACCCGCAGTCGGCGCATATCGCGCAGGGTGTGGATGCTTCGGGCAACAAGGACGAAGGCGCGGGCGATCAGGGCATCATGTTCGGTTTCGCCACCGACGAGACTCCTGACCTGATGCCGGCGACGCTCGACTACAGCCACAAGATCCTCGCCAAGATGGCGGCCGACCGTCACTCGGGCGCCGCGCCGTTCCTCGAGCCGGACGCCAAGAGCCAGGTCACGCTGCGCTTCGAAAATGGCGTGCCGGTTGCGGCCACCGCGATCGTCGTCTCGACCCAGCACGGCAAGGGCTATGACGAAGGCGACAAGGAAGCCGAGCTCAAGGCCTATGTGAAGAAGGTCGTCGCGGACGTGATCCCGGCGGCGCTGCTTTCGGACGCCACCGAGTACCACATCAACCCGACCGGCTCGTTCGAGATCGGTGGTCCGGACGGTGACGCGGGCGTCACCGGCCGCAAGATCATCGTCGATACCTATGGCGGCGCGGCTCCGCACGGCGGCGGCGCCTTCTCGGGCAAGGACCCGACCAAGGTCGACCGTTCGGCGGCGTACATCACCCGCTATCTCGCCAAGAACATCGTCGCCGCCGGCCTCGCCAAGCGCGTGACGATCCAGCTGGCCTATGCCATCGGCGTGTCGAAGCCGCTGTCGCTCTATGTCGACACCCACGGCACCGGCACCGTCGCCGACGACAAGATCGAAGCCGCGATCGCGGGCATCGAGAAGCTGGGCGGCCTCACCCCGCGCGGCATCCGCACGCATCTGCAGCTCAACAAGCCGATCTACAGCAAGACCGCGGCTTATGGTCACTTCGGCCGCAAGCCGGAAGGCGACTTCTTCCCTTGGGAGAAGACCGACCTGGTCGAGGACCTCAAGGCCGCCCTGGCCTGATCCTTCGCTTCGGCAAGTCATGAGGAGCCCCGCGCCGGACCACCGGCGCGGGGCTTTTTCTTTGTCCGGGCGCGTTGCTGAGAAGCATGCGGGAAGCGACTGAGATCGGCGCATATCTGCTCGACGCCGCGACAAAATCCGCTGCGCGCGGCTCCGTATTCGTCCCGAGGCGCCTATAAAGCACTGAGCAACCGCAATTCTTCATCAGGAAGGAATGGAAAGGAGCGAGTCGGTGGAGACGGAGAATTCGATGATGGGTCCGGAAGCCGGGGCAGCATCCGCCGGTGCCAGCGCGGGCCTCGCGATCGCCTTCCAGCCCATCGCGGAGATCGCCGGCAGCCGCATCCACGCCTATGAGGCGCAGGTGCTGCGCAACGGCGCGCCGGCCGCGCAGGATTTCGACCAGCTCTCGGCCGAGCAGCGCGGCGATGTCGATCGCCGCTGCGCCGTCGCCGCGATCCGCTGGGCCGCCACGGCCGGCTTCGCCACTTCGGGCGGCCGCCTCGCCATTCCGTTGAGCGCGCCCGCGATCGGCGATCCCGCCGAGCATATCCAGCCCGCGCTGCTCACCGCCCGCCAGTACGGCATCGTCGCCGAGCGGCTGGTGTTCTCGCTGCATCACTATCAGTCGATCACCAACTCGCAGCTTGCCGACATCATGCATGTCTTCAACAAGCTCGGCCCGGTCGTCGCGTTCCACGGCATCGGCCCGAACGAGTCGGGCCTCGCCGCCTGCGGCAAGTTCGCCCCACACATGGTGACGATCGAGCCGGACCTGGTCAGCAATGTCGGTTCCAGCTGGTCGCGCCGGATCGCGATGGAAGACCTTGTCCGTCGCATGCAGAGCCTCGGCCTGCGCATCGTCGCGGCGGGCGTGGACAGCGAATCGGCCTATGAGCGGCTGCGCAGCTTCGGCGTGCCGCTGGTCCAGGGCAGCTATGTCGGCGCACCGGTTGCCGGCATCCTGCCCCAGACGGCGACGCGCAACGCCGCCTGATTCGCGGGCGCTCCGGACAAAAATCTGCAATAAAACCCAAGGGCTTGCGGCTCCTGGCCCGCATCCGTGCGCTATGGCCTGTGCGCTTCGCCGGCCCGCGACTCGCGGGAATCCGCGGTTCAAGCGGAATCACGCGAGTCGCGCTTGGTAGAATCCCCATGGGGGGAATCCCCCTTCGCAACCGCACGGAATGGAGTTGGTATCGTTAACCATATTTAAAGGGGCTCAGAAAGGAAGCTCCATGCACGCCGATCCTGTTTCGCACGCCAGTCAGCCCGGTCTCGCCATCGCCTTCCAGCCGATGGTCGCCACCGCCACCGGCCTGCCCTTCGCCTGGGCCGTCATCGCCACCGCCCAGGGCCGCAGCTTCCCGCAGATCGCCGCCGCGCTTGCCCCCGCGGACCGCCCCCGCCTCGAGATGGCGCGAATCAGCGCCGCCATCGCCGGCGCGGTCGATGCCGGTCTGCTCGAGGGCGAGGCGCTGCTCGCCATCCCGGTCGGCGCCGCGCATGGCGCGCCCGACGCGCTGCTCGCCCATCTCTTCCGCACCGCGATCGAGCACCGCGTGCCGGTCGACCGCATCGTCGTCGAGATCAATGCCGACGAGCGCGGGGATCTCAACCATGTCGCCGGCCTCGCCCAGGCATGCGTCGATCGCGGCATCGCCATCGCGTTCGACAGCTTCGCCGTCGGCCCGCTCGCCGTCCGCCTGCTCGGCCGCTTCACCCCGCGCTTCGTCAAGCTCGACTCGGGGCTGGTCCGCAACATCTCCGACAGCAGCTCGCGCCGCGTGATCGTCGAGGGCGTGCTCCGGCTCGCTCGCAACATGGACGTGACGCTGATCGCCAACGGCATCGTCCGCCGCGAGGATCTCGCGATGCTCGGCACCATGGGCATCCGCCACATGCAGGGCGACTGGATCGCGCCGGCGATGGCGCACCCGCTGCCGCGCCCGCACATCGCCCGCCGCGAACCGCGTGTCACCGTGCCCCAGCATCGCCGCCTTGCCGCGCACCAGCGCAGCGGGGCCACCCGTCCCGTTGCCGCCGCGTCGATCGCCCAGGCGCTCTAAAGCTTGTTCTCTCCGCGCGGCACGCTAACAGGCGGCCCGTGTCCGATCCCGTTTCCATCCGCCGCCTCTATGGCCGCCGCCAGGGCCACAAGCTCCGCCAGGGCCAGTCCGAGCTCGTCGAGGCGCTGCTGCCCCAGCTGAGCGTGCCCGAATCCGGCCCGCTCGATTCCCAGATCCTCTTCGGCGACAGCCGGCCGCTCGAATTCGAGATCGGCTTCGGCGCGGGCGAGCATCTCGCCGGCCAGGCGACCGCGCGGCCCGATCACGGCTTTATCGGCTGCGAGCCCTTCCTCAACGGCGTCGTCGGCGCGCTCGGCCATATCCGAGACGGCGCGCTGCAGAATGTCCGCCTGCACATGGGCGATGCGCTCGAAGTGCTCGAGCGGCTGCCCGATGCCAGCCTCGACCGGCTCTATCTCCTCCACCCCGATCCCTGGCGGAAGGCCCGCCACGCCAAGCGCCGCATGGTCAATCACGGCCCGATGGACATCATCGCCGCCAAGCTGAAGCCGGGCTGCGAGTTCCGCCTCGGCACCGATCATCCGGTCTATGTCCGCTGGGCGATGATGATCATGAACCAGCGCCGCGATTTCGAGTGGCAGGCGAAGACCGCGCGGGACTTCCTCACCCGCCCTGACGACTGGCCTGAGACGCGCTATGAGCGCAAGGCGCGGCGGCTCGGCCACGAAGTCTGGTACTTCCGCTACATCCGGGTCTGAACAGGGGAGGGGAGATGATGGACCGCAGGACCCTGCTCGGCGCCGCCGCCGCCGCTTCCGTCGCTCCCGTGCCCGCCTTCGCCGCCGATGACGAGCGCTGGCTGAAGATCGCCGCCCAGTACGATATCACCCGCAAGGTCGTGCAGCTCGAGCATGGCAATTGGGGCATGATGGCCCGGCCGGTGCTTGCCGCCTATCGTGCCAATGTCGAGCGGGTGAACCGCGACACCAGCTTCTATGCCCGGCGCGAGATGCCCGGCGAGATCGAGGCGATCCGCGCCCGGGTAGCCGCGACGCTCGGCGTGGCGACGGGAGAGATCGCCTTCACCCGCAACGCCACCGAAGCGATGCGCGCGCTGATCCTCGGCTACAACAAGCTGCGCCCCGGCGACGCGGTGCTCCATGCCGATCTCGATTATGATTCGATGCAGGCCTGCATGGAGAGCCTGCACGCCCGGCGCGGAGTGGAGGTGGTGAAGATCGCGCTGCCCGAGCCCGCCACCTATCAGTCGGTGATCGATGCCTATGCCAAGGCGTTCATCGCCCATCCGAACCTGCGCATGGTGCTGCTCACCCATGTCAGCCACCGGACCGGGCTGGTCCTGCCGGTCGCAGACATCGCGGCGATGGCGGAGCTGCACGGGATCGATGTGATCGTCGATGCCGCGCACAGCGTCGGCCAGCTCGATTTCAGGCTGCCGGAGCTCGGCGCCGACTTCATCGGCATCAACCTGCACAAATGGTTCGGCGCACCGCTGGGCGTCGGGGCGATCGTGATCCGCGGCGGACGGCTGGCGGACATCGATGTCGACCCTGCCGAACTCGGCGCGGACCCGGCCGACATCCGCAGCCGCGTGCATACCGGCACGCTCGATTTCGCGGCGCAACTCACCGTGCCGGCCGCGCTCGATTTTCATGAGAGCATCGGGATCAAGGCCAAGGCGGCGCGTCTCCAGATGCTGCGCTGTCGCTGGGCGCTGCTGGCGCGCGAGATGAAGGGGATCGAAGTGCTCACCCCCGACGATCCTCTCTTCTTCGGCGCGATCACGGCGTTCCGGCTGAAGGGGCAGACCAGCCATGCGGCCAATGTCGCGCTGGCGAAGCGGCTGCTCGACGAACATGGCATCTTCACCGTCCATCGCGACGGCCTGGCCTCGGGCAGCTGCGTGCGGGTGACGCCGGCGCTGGCGACGACGATCGATGAGGTCGATCGCTTCGTGGAAGCGCTGCGGAAGATCGCGGGCTAGCCTGCGCCGCGTCATCCATCATCCCGGCGAAGCAGGGATCTCGTGTGGCTCCTTCCCGGCGCCTTCGCCTGAGGTCCCGGCGTGCGCCGGGATGACGATATTGGCGCCGGTGCGGCAGCCTATTGGCTGCTCGCCTCCAGCTTGGCGCGATCCCGGATCGTGATCCCGCGCGCGCCCATCAGGTTGATCGCGCCTTCCGCCTTGAGCTTGCTCAGCTGGCGGCTCACCGTTTCGATCGTCAGCCCCAGCACGTCGGCCATCTCGCCGCGGGTGAGCGGCAGGTCGAAGGTCACCGGACCGAAGGCGGTGGCGCGGCAGCCATGCGAGCGATCGGCCAGGTCGAGCAGGAAGCCCGCCAGCTTCTCGCGTGCCGAGAGCCGGGCGAGCGTCAGCATGCGGGCGCGTGCCTCGTCGAGCGAGGCGAGGGTGCGCTGGAGCAGCAGCCGCTCCATGCGGACATGATCCTCGAGGACGCGCTCGAACGGGCCGCGCGGGAACACGCAGAGCTCGGCCTCGCCCAGTGCGGTCACTGTGAAATCGGCGGTGTTGGCCCAGGGACGGCCGACGAAATCGGCGGGATAGAGCAGACCCACCACCTGTTCGCGCCCGTCGGGGGTGGTCGCGCTCAGCTTGAGCACACCGGAGATCAGATTGGCGCAGACCGGGCTTTCCTCGCCCGCCCAGATCAATGCCTGGCCACGCTGCAGCGTCCGGCGCTGGCCGAGCGTGTTGAGCGCATTCAATTCCGCGTCGTCGAGACTGGCGCATAGCGCCCGGTCGCGCACGGCGCAGTCGGAGCAGATATGGGCAGCGGTCATGCCCCTACTATGGCCGCCATTTGAGAATCGTCAAAGCGGCGGATTGTCCCAGGGGGCATGGCGAACACATTGCCAGCATGGAGCAATGCGATGTTCCTCTACCTAGTCGTCGGCGCCTTCGCGCTTTTCACGGGCGTCGTCGCCTTTCTCAGCATCGAGGACGCGCTCCGCTTCAGCCGGCGCTGAGCCTGTCTCGCTTCTGCCGGTGCGCTTCCACGCGCCGCGCAGCAGCTTGCCGGCCAGCGCGTCGATGCCCGGGCGCACGAACAGCCAGTCGCGGATCGCCGGGCCCTTGGCCGCGCCGATCACCTGCTTGTAGCCGCTGTCGCCCGCACCCCAGTCGACATCGCTGATCCCGTCCTCGATCGCGCGGACCAGGTTGCGATAATAGAGCAGCTTGCCCGGCGAATGCTTGGCGAAGGCTGGGTCATAGCTGTTGGCGATCGCGTATTTGAGCGCGCCGGCGTTCATGTCGAACGAGAAGGCGGAAGGTGCGCCGTCGACGCGCAGCATCGCCGCCCACATCATGCCGGCCAGCACCGGGTCCTCCGCCGCCGCGCGCCAGAAGGCGCCGTGGCCGGTCGTGGTGAACTTGGCGTCCGATCCGTCGGTCCGCGCCGCGATCCAGCTCTTCTCCTCGATCTCGGCAAGCGCATCGAACGCGGCGGCGTTCCAGTCGCCACCGCTGACGAAGCTCCAGTCGAGTGCGCCATGGCTGCCGAGATGCTTCTCGTGGAAGCGGTTCTTCTTCAGCGTCGAGTTGCGCGGCCAGGTGCCTTCGGCGCGTTCGGCGGCAATATCGAGCGCGAAGCTGTCCGCCACGAAGCGGTCGAGCAGCGCCCAGCCCTGGTTGCGCGCGGCTTCCTTGAACAACTCCAGTCCCGGATCGCCGTCATAGACCGGGCCGACGCGCAGCGCCCGGGCCTCGCGGGCCAGGCGGGGGAGCAGGGCCTCGACGGCTTCCACTCCGGCATCCTCGCGCACGGGAAAGCTGCGGAACGGCCAGTAGCAGCCTGGAATGGCGACGAGCTTCGCCCAGGCCGGGCCGGCGGGGACGATCGGCAGCGCGGCGACGGGTTCGCCCTCGCGCGACACGGTGATCGTGCGGGCATGGCCACCATAGGCGCGCAGCCCCGCGGCGAACCAGCCATAGCGCAGGAATCGGTGCGACGGCGCCGCGCGCGTCGCTACTGCGTCGATCGCGCCGGACAGGCCGTCCACGCAATCGACGGTGAGCGCCGGCGGCAGGCGCGTGAATTCCTCGAGCAGCATCGGCTTCGACATGCGGTGCTTGTACTACGCTACCCGTTACCAAGCGGTGATGACGGGTTTTGGCGTGTGGTTCCGGATCCCACTGCTATCCTCCCCCGGAGGGGGAGGGGGACCAGCGAAGCTGGTGGAGGGGTATTCTCCACGGGCTTTGAAGCTTGAGGCGCGCTACCCCTCCACCACCGCTTCGCGGCGGTCCCCCTCCCCCTCCGGGGGAGGATTAGGTTGCACCTGGATGCCCCTCAGCCCTCCCGCACCCAGCCCCGCGCCTCCTCCACCGCATCGGGCTTGAACAGCTTCACCTCGGCCGAGACCATCATGCTGCCTGCCCGGGTCGCCATTTCGATCCAGCCGCTGTCGGTGACGATCGCGGCGCGGCGGATCTTGCCCATGTGCGTGGCGCCCCAGCTTATGTCCTTCCACCAGGCGCCCAGCTCCATGCCGGAGAAATTGCGGATCACCGCAAGCGCCGAAAGGCTGCCCTTGTCCGCGATCACCGCTTCCATCGCGGCTACGCCCGCATCATAGTCCGCGCGGGTCACACCGCCATCGACAAGGAACTCGACGACGCCTGCCTGCGTATCGGTCTCGAAGGTCATCATCGCGTCTTCACTCCTCGTTTCGCACCCGGCATAAGGATAACGATGGAAGGCCCCTATCTCTCCACGGTCTCCGAGACCATCCAGGCCGCGATCGCACCGGTGTTCCTGCTCGCGGGCATCGGGGCGTTCCTCAACGTGATGGTCGGGCGGCTTGCCCGGATCGTCGATCGCGCGCGCAACATCGAGCAGCTTCACCCGCGCTCGACCGGGCCCGAGCATGACCGCCATGTCTGGGAACTGCGCATCATCGATCGCCGCATCTCGGTCATCAACAACGCGATCTTCCTGTGCACCGCCAGCGCGCTGGCGATCTGTCTCGTCGTCGCGATGATGTTCGTCGCGCGGCTGACCAATCTCCATGTCGGCATCTGGGTGGCGTCGAGCTTCATCATCTCGATGCTCCTCCTGATGGCCGGGCTGATCTATTTCCTGGTCGAGGTGCGCATGTCGCTCGAGGCGATCCATGTGCGCGAGGAACTGCTCGAGCTCGAGAAGAAGCGGTAACCGTCGCCGGGGCGACGGGTTACTTGCGCGGCCCCAGGTCCGCCGGGATCGTCGGCAGATATTGCGGCACCACCCGGGCGTGCGTGGCCTGCTCATAGGCATAGCCGGCCATGAGCAGCAGCCCGTCCGAATAGGCCGTGCCGATGAACGAAAGCCCGGCCGGCAACCCGTTCACCAGCCCCATCGGCACGGTGAGGTGCGGATAGCCCGACACCGCCGGCAATTCGCTCGCCGAGGGACCCTGGAACTGGTCGCCATGGGCCGGGTCGCTCAGCCAGGGCGTGCCATAGGTCGGGGTGACGAGGATCTGCACGCCACCGGCGGCCAGCATCGCGTCGATCCCCTCCGGTCCCGCCATCCGTGCCGATTTCTCGCGCGCCGCCTTGTAGTCGGGATCGTCGAGCCCCTTGGTCTTCTCGGCCTTGAGGAAGGTCTCCTGCCCGAAAAACGGCATCTCGCTCGCCTTGTTCGCTTCGTTGAACGCGATCAGGTCGGCGAGCGTCTTCGGGCCCACGCTGGCCGGCGTGGTGGCGAGATAGGCCGCCATGTCGGCCTTGAGCTCGGTGTAGAGCACCAGCCCCTCGGCCTCGCCCAGCCCCTTCAATTCGGGCATCTTCACTTCGACCAGCACCGCGCCCGCCGCGGTAAGCTCCTCGAGCGCCTTGTCGAAGCGCGCGGCGAGGTCGGCGGCCATCTCGGGCTTCCAATAGCCGATCTTCATGCCCTTCAGCGCATCGGGGCTGAGGCCGGCGGCATAGTCCGCCTTGTGCTTGTCGGCATCCTTGGTCGCCGGATCGCCGGGGTCGCTGCCGATCATCGCGCCGAACAGGATCGCCGCGTCCTTGACCGTCCGCGCCATCGGCCCGGGCGTATCCTGGCTATGGCTGATCGGCACCACCCCGGTGCGGCTGATCAGGCCGAGCGTGGGCTTGAGGCCCACCAGCCCGTTCATCGCCGCAGGGCACACCACCGATCCGTCGGTCTCGGTGCCCACCGCCGCCGCCGCGAGGCTTGCCGCCACCGCCGCGCCCGAACCGCTCGACGAGCCGCAGGCCGAGCGATCGAGCGCATAGGGGTTCCTGACCAGCCCGCCGACCGCGCTCCACCCGCTCATCGAATGGTTCGAGCGGATGTTCGCCCATTCGCTGAGGTTGGTCTTGCCGAGGATCACCGCGCCTTTCGCCCGCAGCTTCGCCACCAGCGGCGCGTCGCGGCCGGTATCGTTGTTGGCAAGCGCCAGGCTGCCCGCGGTGGTGGGCATGTTCTGCGTCTCGATATTGTCCTTGATCAGCACCGGGATGCCGTCGAGCGGCCCCAGCGTCTTGCCCGCCTTGCGCCGGTCGTCGCTGGCGCGGCCGTCATAGCGCAGGTCCTTAGCCGGGGCGGTGACGATCACCGAGCGCAGCGTCGGCCCGTCGCGGTCCACCTTGCCGATCCGCTCGACATAGAGGTCGGCGAGCTTCCACGCCTCGACCTTGCCGGCGGCGAGCATCGCCTGCAGCTCGTCGATCGACTTCTCGACGACAAGGTTGGCCGGATTGTCGTCGGTGCTGACCACCACCGCGTCGGCGGGCAGCGGCGTCGGGGTAATCACCGGCGCGGCCCCGGGCGCCGGAGCGGGCGCTTCCTGTGCCCAAGCGGGCGATGCCCAGGCAAGTGCCACCGCCAAAGCCGTCAGTCCCGTGCGCATATGCCGTCCCCGAATCTCGTTTCGCGACCAGCCTAGCGCCCCACTCCTCGCGCTGGAAGGGTAGCCGCTAGCGCCCAAGCTCCACCTTCGCCTCCACCGACATGCCCGGCCGCAGCCGGCCGGCCAGCGGCTGGTCCGGGTCGATCCGGATCCGCACCGCGATCCGCTGCGGGATCTTCACGAAATTGCCCGTGGCATTGTCGCTGCGGATCACCGCGAACTCCGACCCCGCCGCCGGCGCCAGCTGCTCGACCACCCCGGTCAGCCGCGCCCCGCCCAGCGCGTCCACCTTGAAGCTCGCCTTCGCGCCCGGCCGGATCTTCGCGGTCTGCGCTTCCTTGAAGTTCGCGGTCACCCAGAGCGTCTGCGGCACCAGCGCCATCAGCTGAGTGCCGGCGGTGACATATTGTCCCTGCCGTCCGCCGATCTCGCCCAGCTGCCCGGCCACCGGGGCGCGGATCACCGTATTGGCCAGGTCGATCTCGGCCAGGCGCAGCGCGGCCTTGGCGGCGTCGACCGAGGCGACCAGCCCGCCCTTGCTCACATCGACGCTGCGGATGTCCTGCGTCGCCACCGTCCGCGCCGCCTGGGCCTGCGCCACCGCCGACTGGGCGGTGCGCAGCGTGGCGAGCGCCGCATCGCGGTCCTTGCGCGTGACGAAGCCGTCCTTCGCCAGCGCGTCGATCCGGGCATAATCGGCCTGCGCCTTGGCGAGTTGCGCCTGGGCCGAGGCGACCGCTGCCTGCTGCGATCCCAGGGTCGCGGTCTTCGACGCCACCTGCTGCGGATTGTTGGCGAGCGCCGCATCGGCGCTGGCGACATTCGCCTTCGCCTGGTCGACCCGCTGGGCGTAGATCCGGTCGTCGATCGTCGCCAGCACGTCGCCGGCCTTCACCCGCGCGAAATCCTGTACCGGCACGCTGGTCAGATAGCCGCTCACCTGCGGGCTGATGATCGTCACCTGCCCGCGGACATAGGCATTCTCGGTCGACTGGCTGCGCCCGCCGAACGGCCATGCCTGCCACGCCATCAGCACCGCGGTCACGCCGATCAGGATCAGCGCCGCCGCGATCGCGATCGAGAGCCAGGAGAGCCTCGGCGGCTTCCAGCGCCGCGCGGCCGCCGCTGGCGCCGGTGGCGGATCGGCGCCTTCGCTGGTTGCCGGAGGGGCCGGTTCTTGCCCGTCTGCCATCAGGATGCTCCCGCCTGTTGTTCCGCTGCCCGGCGCAGATTCTCGCGCCGGATCCGGAATATGTGAAAACTCGCCCAGACGATCGTCGCCGCCGCGATCGCCGCGACCAGCAGGAAGGTGTCGTTGTACGCGAGCACATTGGCTTCGCGCGTCACTGTCTGGGTCAGGATCGCCGCGCTCTCGGCCTGGCGCAGTGCCGGGTCGATCAGCACCCGGCCATAAGCGGCGGCATATTGCTGCAGCCGCTGCGCCACCAGCGGGTCGCCATCCGCCAGCTGCGCGACGATCGCATTGTTATGGGCATGTTCGCGGATCACCTGGAAGGTGCCGAGCATCGCGCTGCCGAACAGCCCGCCCAGGTTCTGGGTGATGCCGAACAGCGCCGAGAAGCTGACGAAATGGGTCGGCCCTTCCTTGAGCGCCCGGGTCAGCCCGATCAGCAGCGCGGGGCCGATGAACAGCGCGCTGGCGAAACCCATCAGCGCCTGGCTGAAATAGAAGTCGTGCGGCCGGGTCAGGCTGGTCGATCCCGAATCGATCAGCGCACCGACGCAGATCAGCGCCAGCGCCACCAGGATCGGCCCACCCAGGAAATTGGGATCGATGGTCAGCGCGCCGATCACGATGCCGGCCAACGTGGCGAGCAGCACCACCAGATAGAGCATCCGCATCTGGTCATTGCCCATGCCGAGCACGGTCAGCAGGCCCGATGCCCCGATCGATTGTTCGGAAAGCACCACCCGGGTCAGGATCGATACCAGCGCGAAGCGCACGATGTCGCCACTGCCCAGCCAGCGGGTGTTGAGCAGCGGATTGCTGCGGTTATGCTCGATCACCACCGCGATCGGGATCAGCACGATCGCCCCGATCAGCGCCGGCGCTACCCAGGGCGCCTCGAACCACCAGACCGACCGGCCCAGCCCGAGCACCGCGCAGAGCAATGCGATGCCCACCGCGAAGATCGGGAAGGTCACGAAGTCGAGCGGCTCGAACGCCTTCATCCGCTCGACCGGCGGCAGCACCAGCAGCCGCACCCCGGCCAGGCAGAACAGCGCCAGCCCCAGCTCGAACAGATACATGGTCTGCCAGCGATCGGGCTCGAAGGCCTCGCTGGGGAACAGCCGGGCCAGCGGCACGGCGATCTGCGGCAGCGATACGGCGAGCACGATGCCCTTCAGCCGGTGCTCGGGCGTCCAGGCCTGCACCATGTAGAGCAGCCCCACGGTGCTGCATGCCGCCGCCGCGATCCCGCTGATCGCGCGCACCGCGACGGCGCTGGCGAAGCTGTGGACCAGCAGGTGCGAGGCGGTGGTCAGCGCGAAGGCGATCAGGAAGATCTGGGTGAACAGCCTTATGCCGAATTGCTGGCGGAACTTGATGAGCACCATGTTGGCGCAGACATTGGTCATCACATAGGCGGTCGGCAGCCACTGGATCTCGGCCGAATAGAGCCCCAGCGATCCCTGCAGCGTGGTCAGGTTGGCGGTGACGATCGCATTGCCGAGCGATCCGGACAGCACCACCAGCACCGCGACCGAGAAATAGGCGATGCGCCGCGACAGCGGATGCCAGGGGGTGGGCGGCGATCCGGGGATGGGCGAGCGTTCATGCGGCGCCGGTTGCCAGGCGTCCCGATCCTCCGCTTCTGCCCCGTTCGTTGCCATCCCGATATAATTCCGCATGCGGCGGAACGATCCGCAAGCGCACCTTGGTATAGTCGCATGGCTGCGGCGCAATCAGCAATTGCCGCGCGGTGTAGTACGCCGTCGCTCATTGGGGTGAGCGGGCATCCGGGCACCCGGTTCCCCGGCGAAAGCCGGGGCCCAGGGTTTCTTTGCCATGCTGCGTGTGACCCCGGGCTTCGGCTTTCGCCGGGAACAATCGGACAGCCACCATCTGCGGTGCTTCCGAACGGTCAACCACAAGCCCTTGTGGTCGCCATGAGTCCTCCACGTTAAAAAAATTTACGTTCCGCGTTCGTTCCCTTGCCTTTCGGAAACCCTAGGAAAGTCCGCGCGTCGCGGCATTGCAGCAGTTGCGCAGCTGCTGTGAAGCGAGTCATTTTAGCGACGAAGCGTTGTGGATATTAACCATTTCGGCTCTTGTGCCCGGACTCGGTTTGGCACAATCTGTTGTGGTTGCACTGAGGGGCAAGCTCAAGCACTGGTGGACTCTCCGCCGCATACCCATATGCGGAAGGGGTCGACTCGTGCCTGGGACGAGGTGTGATGGACATGTTTTGTTCTTCGCGATCGACCGAGCCGGTGATAGTATCGGCGCCCCTTGAGTCGGGATTTGATGTCTCTCCAATGCGAGAGGCGCGTGAAGCTTTATCAGGGGTGTTGTCATGGAATTCAGGGACACGGAAAACAGCGTGAACGATACCGTCGCCGAAGCCCCCACCGCTGCCGTCAAGGCCGCCACGGATGCGGCAGCCAAGGCCGCTGCCGAGAAGGCCGCGCCCAAGCTGCGCAAGAAGACCGATTCCAAGACCGTCGCGCCGCGTGCGTATGATGTCGAGGTCGATCATTCGCGCGACGCGCTGCTCACCGAGTTCGGCAAGGAAACGCTGCGCGACCGCTATCTGCTGCCTGGCGAGAATTTCCAGGACCTGTTCGTGCGCGTCGCCTCGGCCTATGCCGACAATCAGGCGCACGCCCAGCGCATCTACGACTATATCTCGAAGCTGTGGTTCATGCCCGCCACCCCCGTTCTGTCGAACGGCGGCACCGGCCGCGGCCTGCCGATCTCCTGCTTCCTCAATTCGGTGCCGGACAGCCTGAACGGCATCGTCGACACCTGGAACGAGAATGTCTGGCTGGCCTCGCGCGGCGGCGGCATCGGCACCTATTGGGGTTCGGTGCGTGGCATCGGCGAGCCGGTCGGCCTCAACGGCAAGACCTCGGGCATCATCCCGTTCGTCCGCGTGATGGATTCGCTGACGCTGGCGATCTCGCAGGGCTCGCTGCGCCGCGGTTCGGCCGCCTGCTATCTCGACATCTCGCACCCGGAGATCGAGGAGTTCCTCGAGATCCGCAAGCCGTCGGGCGACTTCAACCGCAAGGCGCTGAACCTGCACCACGGCGTGCTGATCCCCGACGCGTTCATGGAAGCGGTGCGCAACGGCGAGGAGTGGGTGCTGCGTTCGCCCAAGGACCAGTCCGAGCGCGGCAAGGTCGATGCGCGCGCTCTGTTCCAGAAGCTGGTCGAGACCCGTCTCGCCACCGGCGAGCCGTACATCGTGTTCAGCGATCACGTGAACTCGAACATGCCCAAGCATCACCGTGATCTGGGCCTCAAGGTCTCGACCTCGAACCTCTGTTCGGAAATCACGCTGCCGACGGGCAAGGACCATCTGGGCAATGAGCGCACCGCCGTGTGCTGCCTCTCGTCGCTCAACATGGAAACCTGGGATCAGTGGAAGGACGACAAGAACCTGATCGAGGACGTGATGCGCTTCCTCGACAACGTCCTGCAGGATTATATCGACCGCGCCGAGCCCGGCATGGAGAAGGCCGCCTATTCGGCCAGCCGCGAGCGTAGCGTCGGCCTCGGCGTGATGGGCTTCCACTCCTTCCTCCAGGCACGCGGCATCCCGTTCGAAGGCGCGATGGCCAAGAGCTGGAACCTGCGGATGTTCAAGCACATCAAGGCGCAGGTCGATCAGGCCTCGATGGCGCTCGCCGTCGAGCGCGGCCCGTGCCCGGACGCGGCCGACATGGGCGTGATGGAGCGTTTCTCGTGCAAGATGGCGATCGCGCCGACCGCGTCGATCTCGATCATCTGCGGCGGCACCTCGGCCTGCATCGAGCCGATCCCGGCCAACATCTACACGCACAAGACGCTGTCGGGCTCCTTCTCGGTCAAGAACCCGTATCTGGAGAAGCTGCTCTCGGAGAAGAGCAAGAACTCGGATGCGGTGTGGAACTCGATCCTCGAGCAGGGCGGCTCGGTCCAGCACCTCGACTTTCTCACGCCGGAAGAGAAGGACGTCTACAAGACGAGCTTCGAGATCGATCAGCGCTGGCTGCTCGAACTCGCCGGCGACCGCACGCCCTATATCGACCAGGCGCAGTCGCTGAACCTGTTCATCCCGGCCGATGTCGAGAAGTGGGACCTGCTGATGCTCCACTTCCGCGCCTGGGAGCTCGGCATCAAGTCGCTCTATTATCTGCGTTCCAAGTCGGTGCAGCGCGCCGGCTTCGCGGGCGGCGTGGAAGCCGACAACACGATCGACAAGCCGCAGTTCAACCTGGGCGAGTCGACCGATTACGACGAATGCCTGGCGTGCCAGTGAGGCAATAATCCCTCTCCCTCTGGGAGAGGGAGGGAGCCGCGAAGCGGCGGAAGGGTGAGGGCGAGTGCGCCTCTATCAGGATCAACCGTCAGGCACGGTGCCGCAGCTTCGAGAGTTGCGGCGGGGTGCCACGGAAGCTGAGAAGAGGTTGCTTCGCGCGCTGCGCACTGCCTTTCCCGACAGGAAGTGGCGGTTTCAGGCCCCGGTCGGGCCATATCGCGTCGATTTCCTCTGCTTCGCCGAGCGTCTGGTGATCGAGGTGGATGGCGGCCAGCATGCGGAGGCCGTCGAATATGATGCGCGCCGCACGCGCTTTATCGAGTCCGAGGGTTATCGCGTGCTGCGGTTCTGGAACAACGATGTGCTGGAAAACGCCGACGGCGTGATCGCCCAAATTTCCCTCTCCCTTTGGGAGAGGGAAGGGGCCCGCTCGGCGAAGCCGAGTGGGAAGGGTGAGGGTCGCCAATCGCAAGCTGCATCGCGCTCACCCTCACCCCGCGCCGCTTCGCGGCTTGCCCCTCTCCCAAAGGGAGAGGGGTTTTGAGCTCAGGCTTCTTCCTCGAAGATCTCGACCGCCACATCGGCGTTCGCGCTCAGGCGGACCTGATCGCCTTCCACGCCGGCGACCAGGCCGAGCGAGATGTAGTGGTGGTGCCCGGCATGCGAGCCCTCGGCGCCCTCGATCTCGGCGCCGCTATCCTTCTTGGTGAGCTTGATGCGCTCGCCTTCGACATGGTCGACGGTACCGACATGGACGCCGTCGGCGCCGATCACTTCCATATGCTCCTTGATTGCACTCACGTCGGTCATCGCCATTCTCCTTGGGGGACGGTTTCGCACGCTCAACGCGCGCGGCGGGGAAACGATGCAGCCGCGCGTGCAGCCTGTCACTCACCCGTTCGGGGGATTGCATGAAGCCGTTCCGCACTCTGTCCGTCGCCGCCTTCCTGCTGCTAGCCGCCTGCGCGAAGCAGATACCCACGGCCGTCCAGCCCGAGGCGCCGGGCTTCCTGCTCGGCCTCTGGCACGGCTTCATCTTCCCGGTGGCGTGGTTCCTCTCGCTGATCGTGCCCGACGTCGCGGTTTATGCCGTGCCCAACAATGGCGGCTGGTATGATTTCGGCTATTTCCTCGGCATCTGCGTGTTCGGCGTCGGCGCCAATCGCGGCACCCGGGTGACCAAGGTCGTCTACCGCGACCGCACCGTCCGCCGCGGCGACACCACGGTGATCGACCACGAATGACCCGCAGCCTCGCCTTGATGGCCGGCATCGCCGGAGCCGCGGGCGCCGCCGGCCTCGCCGCGCTGGTGAAGCCCGGCCTGGCCCGCCGCGCGCTCGGCCTGCCCGGGGGCGAGGCCGCCACCTACGCCCTGCGCATCGCCGGCATGATGCTGCTCGCGCTCGGCCTGTTCCTCGGCGGTTTCGTCGCCGTCTTCACCCTGGCGGGAGGCGCGGCATGACCGCCCCGCTCGCGCCCGCCCTTCCTTCCTTTCCCAAGTTCATCCCGGAGTAACTCCCATGCCGCTTCTCGAAGCCCGCAAGACCTACAAGCCCTTCGAATATCCCTGGGCGTTCGATTTCTGGAAGCGCCAGCAGCAGATCCACTGGCTGCCGGAGGAAGTGCCGCTGGGCGAGGATTGCCGCGACTGGGCGCAGAAGCTCACCGATCACGAGCGCAACCTGCTCACCCAGATCTTCCGCTTCTTCACCCAGGCGGACGTCGAGGTGCAGGACTGCTACCACGAGAAATACGGCCGCGTGTTCAAGCCGACCGAGATCAAGATGATGCTGACCGCGTTCAGCAACATGGAGACGGTCCACATCGCCGCCTATTCGCACCTGCTCGACACGATCGGCATGCCCGAGACCGAATATGCCGCCTTCCTCCAGTACAAGGAGATGAAGGACAAGCATGACTATCTCAGCACCTTCGGCGTCGACAGCGACGAGGACATCGCCAAGACGCTCGCCATGTTCGGCGGCTTCACCGAGGGGCTGCAGCTCTTCGCCAGCTTCGCGATGCTGATGAACTTCCCGCGCTTCAACAAGATGAAGGGCATGGGCCAGATCGTCAGCTGGTCGGTCCGCGACGAGAGCCTGCACTGCGAAGGCATCATCAAGCTGTTCCACGCCTTCTGCAAGGAGCGCAACTGCCTCACCCCGTCTGTCCGCGACGACATCCTCGACATGTGCCAGAAGACGGTGCGCATCGAGGACGCGTTCATCGACCTCGTCTTCGAGATGGGCCCGGTCAACGGCATGACGCCCAAGGAGATCAAGAAGTACGTCCGCTACATCGCGGACTGGCGCCTGGGCCAGCTCGGCCTCAAGCCGATCTACATGGTCGAGGAGCACCCGCTCCCCTGGCTCGCCCCGCTGCTCAACGGCGTCGAGCACGCCAACTTCTTCGAGACCCGCGCGACCGAATATTCGAAGGCAGCGACCCGCGGCAACTGGGGCGAGGTGTGGGACTCGTTCGACAAGCGCCAGAAGGCCAAGGCCACCCCGGTGGCCAATGAGGACGCGGCCGAAGGCGGGCCGGACATGTTCTCTGGGTCCGGGGTTGCGGCGGAGTAAGATGGGGTGCCCGACTTTTGGACTGTGCTGACAACGGCGCTAATTACCCTTGGAGCCACGTATCTTGCATATTGGCTCACTGGTAAGCCACGGCTTATTGTTTTCAGTCCAAATTCTACAACCTTTGATCTAAAGCCGGCGCAGCAAGGCGCTCCGCCACTCGCCATCCGCGCTGGCCAAGTCATGGTGCAGAATGCAGGTCGTAAGAGCGCGACTAATGTGCAACTGACTGCTCAGTTGGGGCCGGCTCCATGGGGGTATAATATTGTTCCGAGTATGGATCATACTGTTCGTAGCGGGCCCCGCGGAGAGTGGATTTTGGAGATGTCGGCCCTAGGCCCGGGGAGCTGGTAGCCGTACAAATTCTGAATGGGCCCATCATTGACAGCGTTCGATCATTGGAAGGACCGGCGAAAGCGGTACCGGTTACTCATCAGCGTATATTTCCGAGGTGGTTCAATACCATCGCGTCAATCTTGATGTTGATTGGTGCGATTACCATAACCTATGCATTTTATGCTGTAGTGCATTGGCTGTACGCCATTCGAGCTGTGCTAAAGATTACTGGTGCTTAAGAGTTGTTTGGGTGGGCTGAACGCGGCACGGGCTTTGCCTGTGCCGCAGCCGTCTGGTACCCGTCACCCCGGCCTTGTGCCGGGGTCCACCGCGCCACCGGGTGACGCCGCCAGCGGCTCCAGTCCTAGCCCCACCGCCAAGTCGTTCCATTCCGGATTCTGCCGCTCGATCAGGTTGCGCTTCCATTCGCGCCGGTAGCGCTTGAGCTGCTTCTCGCGCGCGATCGCCGCGTCCATGGTCTCGGCAACCTCGAAATAGACCAGCCGGCGGATGCCGTATTTCTTAGTGTGGCCGTCGAAGGTTCCGTCACGATGCTGCATCATCCGGCCGAGCAGGTTGGAGGTCACGCCGACATAGAGCGCACCGTTATAGCGGTTCGCGAGGATGTAGACACAGGGCGTGCGCTCGATCACGTGGGGCAGCGTGCTGCGCGGTGGCCCCCGGCACAAGGCCGGGGTGACGGAAGTGGGTCGGTAACGGACGAAGTTTGTCGACGCCGCCCCACGCGCACCGTGTCCCCCAAGCAACACCCCCACCGCAATCAAACCCACCCCGCAACCTACTGACTCCTCGCGCATTTCCCATACAGCCCCGCCGCCCGCGCCCGCGTATCCAGGGCGGCATTGGCGGGGCGTGTGTCTGAAGTAATCACGAGGTTTCCCCAACATGCGTACCATCCTCGCCGCCGCGGCATTCGCCGCGCTGCCCTTCGCCGTCCCCGCCGCCCAGGCGCAGGATACGGACAGCAGCGCCACCACCACTGCCGCCCCGGCAGCCGAGACTGCGCCCGACGGCACCCGCGCCTTCGGGATCGAGCCCTATGTCGGCATCCTTGGCGGCTATGAGCGGTTCGACGAGCAGGCCAATGCCGGCATCCCGCTCCCGGCCGATGGCAAGGCCTATGACGGCGGCCTCGTCCAGGGCGTCGCCGGCATCAACGTGCCGCTCGGCCCGGTCTTCATCGGCGCCGAGGGCAATGTCGTGAAGGGCTTCAAGGGCGATATCGACTGGGAATATGGCGCCGCCGGCCGCTTCGGCCTGCGCGCGGGCGAGAGCGGCATGATCTATGGCAAGGTCGGCTATCAATGGGTCAATTTCGCCGCGCTCGGTGACAACAGCCGCGATTTCCACGCGATGACCTATGGCGCCGGCGTCGAGGTCGGCCCCAAGGACATCGGCCTTGGCGGCATCACCGGTAACAGCGGCCTGCGCCTGCGCATGGAGATCAACACCTTCGGCGACGCCAAGAGCTTCCGCCCGATGGCCGGCGTGATCGCGCACTTCTAAGTCCCGGAAAGGCGGCGCAGGCTCCGGCCCGCGCCGCCCCCGTTTCGGTGCCAATAAACCTGTCGGTATCGGTCCCGGCCGCTTGAGCCGAACCCCGCAACCGATAGCCTGGTCGCTCCACCAATCGGAGGAGTGCATCGATGAAGAAGAAGATCGCAGTTGCCGCGCTGTTCGCCCTGTCGGCCCTCGCGCCCTCGGTCGCCCTGGCGTTCGACGATCCGCTCCCGCCGGGCTGCTTCTACGTCCTGGGCAAGCTGATCTGCGTCGACATGCCGCTGGGCTGATCCGCGCCGGCGGGCGGGCCACCCGGTTCGCCCGCCACTATCCGGCCGTCGCGCCCTTTTCGGTATTCACCCCCTTCTGCTCCCCGGCGAAAGCCGGGGCCCAGGGTTTCTCTGCCGGATCGCTCGTGGCCCTGGGCCCCGGCTTTCGCCGGGGAGCAGTTAGGCCGCCCGGGAACCGTCAGAGCAAGTACGCCGCCCTCAGGCCCGCTTGCGCGCCGGCGCCTCGCCGTGATCGCACACCATACCCTCGCCTTCGCAGATCAGCCGGTCATAGCCGCTGCCCGGGCAGATCGCATGCGCGCTCAGGATCGCCGGGGCGAGCGCGTCGAGGCCCGAGCCGCGCCGGTCGAGCAGGCGGCGGACCGGGCGGCGCGAGCCGCTCCAGGCCTGGTGCCCGGTCTTCAGCGCCGGCGGCGGCGAGACAAGCAGGCCCACCGGCCGGTAATCGGCGGCGGCCAGCTTGGGGAACACGCCCTTGGCGATCTTGCGCGCCCAGCCCGGCGTCGCGGGGCTCAGCGGCAGGTGCGGCACCAGGTCGCCCGGCATCTCGTAGCGCAGGCAGGCGATGCGGGTGCGCGCATAGCTCGCGGCGAAGTCGGCATTGCCCGCGCGCGCCGCGGCGATCGTCGCCACGCTCACCGGCACATCGGCCCATTCGCTCGCCTGTGCCGCGCGCATCGCGGCGAGGTTGGCGAGCGCGCCGCCCTTCGAATGGCCGGTCACGAACAGATGCCGCCGCGCCTTGCGGTCGAGCAGGCTCTGGTCGAGCATCGCCTGGATCGCGGTGCGCACGCCCGGGCCCGAGCCCGCGTCGCTCCACAGCCGGCGCATCGATTCCGAAAAGCCGAAATGCACGCCGCCGCCATAATGCGAATCTTCCAGGCACAGCGAGAAGGCGTCGTTCAGCCAGTCGAGCACCACGTCCCAGCCGTCATAGCTGCTGCCGAAATAGGGCGGGAGCGATCCGCGGAACGCCACCACCACGCCTTCGGGCGTGCGGCCGACGATCGCCTGGTCGATCTCGCGCCCGCCCAATGCCGTCTCGCGGCGCACCACGAAGGGCGCTTCGATCCAGCCGACTCCGCGGCCCTGGACCTGCATGCCCGGCTGATAGGCCTGGCTGGACGCGTATAGCAGGCGGCGTTTCATGCAATCGTGCATCGGCAATACTCCCGGTGCCATATGACCACGCTCCGCTTCATGGTGAACGCACAATTAAGGTTAATGACCAAATCATTATAGGATGGCTGCGCTGTCGGCGGCGTGAACGGGGTTTTCCCTGAGGTCCGGCTTGACGCCGATCAAGGCGGGCGGGGCGCCGGCGCGGCACCGCGTCAGGATGAGCGAAGCCACGCCCTTTGCGCGGATCGGCGGCGCGGCGCCGGTGCGGGCGCTGGCCGAGCGCTTCTATGCGCTGATCGACCGCGACCCCGTCTATGCCGATCTGCGCGCCGCGCACGGCCCCGATCTCGCCCCGATCGCCGCCTCGCTGGCCGGCTTCCTCACCGCCTGGCTCGGCGGCCCGCGCGACTGGTCCGCCGAGCGCCCGGGCCTGTGCATCATGCGCATGCATCGCCAGCTGGATTTCGGGCCGGAGCTGGCGGCGCAATGGGCGACGGCGATGCGCGAGGCGCTGGCCGGGGATCCGTCGCTCGACGCGGCGCTGGCTGCCCAGATCGGCGACGCGCTCACCCGCATGGCGCAGGCGATGGCGGCGCCGCGAGTGGAGGTTTGATCCGTCATCCCCGCGCAGGCGGGGATCCATTGGCACTGAGGGGAGTGAGGCCCCATCACGGCTAGCCAGAATGGATCCCCGCCTGCGCGGGGATGACGATGAAAAGGGAGAGCCGCACCCATCCGTTCCCCGGCGAAAGCCGGGGCCCAGGGTTTCTCTGCCGGATCGCTCGTGACCCTGGGCCCCGGCCTTCGCCGGGGAACAAGAGAAACTCCTCTCCCTTGGTGGGAGGGGGAGGACCTACCCCCTCAATGCTTGTCCTCGGCCTTGCGATACGCATCATGGCACGCCTTGCACGTGCCCCCAACCACCGCGAACTGCGCCGCGAAGCCCGGCTTGTCGCCGGCGCGCGCCAGGTCGGCGAGCTTGGTCGTCGCCGCCGCATAGTCCGCTGCCTTGGCCTCGAACCCGGCCCGGTCGCTCCACACGGCGGGCAGCGCCTCGGACGGCGCGCCGCCGCTGCCGGCGGGGAACATGCCGGGCAGCGCGCTCGCCCAGCGCGACAGCGCGCGGGCGGCGAAGCCCAGGGTCTTCGGATCGTCGCCCCGGTCGACGCCCGCCTTGATCTGGCCGAACAGCGCGCCGGACATCAGGAAGGCCGCCCTGCGCCCGGCGATCACCTCCGCGTTCGGATCGGCGGCGGCAGGCCGCGCGCGGCTGGCGGGGGCGGTGGCGGCGAGGCTGGTGAACAAAGCGGCGGCGGCGCCGAGTGTGAGCATGGACGTGCGCATTGGATGGCTCCCTTGGTCGGAGGCGCACAGGCTAGGCCCGCCCGGAAGCCCGCGCAACGGCCGCGCAAACCTCCTCCATTATGGAGAGGGTTGCCGCCGAAACGGACCGGGAATCGCATATCGTGCCGGGCGTGGCAGAAGGCGATGCTCCTCGGGTCGAATATGCATGCGAGCGTTGCGGCGGTGTTGCCGTCACCCGCGACGCCTGGGCCGAATGGGACGCCAGTTCCCAGGCCTGGGTGCTCAGCGAGACGTTCGATTTCGCCTTCTGCCACCAATGCCACCGCGAGACCCGGCTGCTGGCGCGGATCACGCGGGGAGAGGGCTCTTCCTAGTTCCCCGGCGAAGGCCGGGCCCAGTTTCGGCGCAGCTGGTTGGGAAGGGCAAGCCTCTCGAAATCGGCTCGCGACGGAATCCGCCCGCTTGCAATGTAGGATTTGATCTGGCTGGCTGAAGCGGCCGGCCTGGCGGCCGGCCGCTCCTTGATATCGTCGGGAAGGCCGGGCTCAGCCCTTCGGCTCGGTCGCGTCGAGCTGCCAGAGGACGAACGCCATTTCGTCGGCGGCTTCCTTCAGGCTCTCCCAGCGGCCCGACTTGCCGCCATGGCCGGCGCCCATGTTGGTCTTGAGGACCAGCACATTGTCGTCGGTCTTGGTGGCGCGCAGCTTCGCCGCCCATTTCGCGGGCTCCCAATAGGTGACGCGCGGGTCGTTGAGGCCGCCCGAGATGAACAGCGGCGGATAGGCCTGGGCGGTGACGTTGTCGTACGGGCTGTACGAGCGGATCAGCGCGAAGGCCGCGGCGTCCTCCACCGGGTTGCCCCATTCGGGCCATTCGCCGGGGGTGAGCGGCAGGCTCTCGTCGAGCATGGTGTTGAGCACGTCGACGAACGGCACGTCGGCGACGACGGCGGCCCAGAGCTCGGGGTCGGAATTGACCACCGCGCCCATCAGTTCACCCCCCGCGGACCGCCCTGCAATCGCGATCCCGCCCGGATGTGTGAATCCCTCCCCTATCAAGCCCCGGGCGGAATCCACGAAATCGTTGAACGTGTTCGTCCGCTTCTCGAGCTTGCCGTCGAGATACCATTGCTGCCCCAGGTCATCGCCGCCCCGGATATGCGCGATGGCGAATGCGACGCCGCGGTCGAGGAACGAGATGCGGCTGGTCGAGAAGCCGGGCGGGATGGCATAGCCATAGGCGCCATAGGCATAGAGATAGAGCTTGCCGCTGCCGTCCCTGGGGAAGTCCCTGGGGTAGACGATCGAGACCGGAACCTGGGTGCCGTCACGGGCGGTGATCTTCAGCCGCTCGGTGCGGTACTTGCTCCCGTCATAGCCCGACGGGATCTCCTGCACCTTGAGCGTCTCGAGCTCGCCGGTGGCGACGCTATAGTCATAGACGGTGCCGGGCGTGACCATCGACTCATAACCGATGCGCAGCTTGTCCATGGCATATTCGGGATTGTCGCCCAGCCCCGCGACATAGCTCGCCTCGGGGAATTCGAGGCGGGCCGGGGCGATGGCGGGGTCGTAGCGGTGCAGCTCGATCTGATCGAGCCCGTCCTCGCGGCCCTCGACGATGAAATAGTCGGCGAAGCAGGTGACGCCGGTCATGTAGAAATGGGCGGACGGTGCGATCCGCTCGATCCATTCGCCGGGGCTGTCGACCGAAGCGGTCATCAGCCGGAACTGCGGGTCGATATCGTTGGTGTGGATGAACAGCGTGCCGTCATGCTCGTCCACGTCATATTCGCGGCCCGGCTTGCGCGGGGAGACGCAGACCATTGGCTTCGAGGGGTCGGCGGGGTCGAGCAGATAGACTTCGCTCGTCACATGGTCGCCGGTCGAGATCAGCAGGTACTTGCGCGACTGGGTCTCGCCCACGCCGACGCGATAGCCCTCGTCCGCTTCCTTGTAGAGCTCGACATCGCTGTCCACCGGCTCGCCGAGCACGTGCCAGCGGGCATTGTCGGTCCGCCAGTTCTCATTGGCCAGCCCGTAGAGAAAGCCCTTGGAGTCCGCGGTCCAGACGATCTCGGAGAGCATGCCCGGGATCACGTCGGGAAGCAGGTGGCCGCTCTCCAGATCCTTCACCCGGACCTCGAACCGCTCGGAGCCATTGTCGTCCACGGCATAGGCAAGCAGCTTGCCGTCGGGGCTCACCGAAAAGGCGCCGAGCCGGAAATACTCCTTGCCCGCGGCCAGTGCCGGTTCGTCGAGGATCATCACATCCTCGCCGCCATTCACATGCCGGCGCCACCAGCGCGGATATTCGCCGCCGGTCTCGTAATCGGTCCAGTAGAACCAGTCGCCGTCCTTCTGCGGCACGGTCGATTCGTCTTCCTTGATCCGCCCGCGCATTTCCGTGAACAGCGTATCGGAAAGCGGCTTCAAGGGATCCATCACCGCTTGGAAGAACGTGTTCTCCTCCTCGAGATAGGAAAGCACGTCCTTGTCGGTGACGGTGGGATAGGCGGGGTCCTTGAGCCAGGCCCAGGGGTCCTCGATCGTGACTCCGTGCGCGGTGAAGCTATGCGGGCGGGTAGCGGCTACGGGCGGCTTGGGAAGATCGGTCATCGCGTCTTCCTAGCGCCCGCCCCGTCGTCAGGCCAGCGCCGCCGCGCGCCGGCGCACCAGCTTGGGGCTGAGCACCATCGCGAGACTGACCAGCGCCATCGCCGCGGCGGCGAGCGACACTGCCGGATAGCCCATCCCCTCGCGGATCACTTCGCCGCCCAGCGCCGCGCCGATCGCATTGCCCAGGTTGAATGCGCCGATGTTCATGGCCGAGGCGAGGTTGGGGGCTTCATGCGCGGCGTCCATCACCCGCATCTGCAGCGGCGGCACCAGGGCAAAACTGGCAGCGCCCCAGAGCGGCATCAGCACGATCGCGACCGGCAGCGAGAACATGCCGAAGGCGAAGGCGACCAGCAGCACCGCCAGCGCCGCCGTCATCGTGATCAGCGCGCCTTCCACCGACTTGTCGGCATAGCGCCCGCCCAGCCAGTTGCCCGCGGTCAGGCCGATGCCGAAGATCACCAGTGCCACCGTGACCCAGAAGGTCGAGGCATGCGCCGCCTCGCGCAGGATCGGTGCGATATAGGTGAACACGGTGAACATCGCGCTGAACCCGACCATGGTGAGCGCGAGCGCGAACAGCACCGGGCCGCGGCCGAGCACGCGCAGCTCGGCCATCATGTCGGCGTCCTTCTCGGCCGGGAGGGCGGGGACGAACAGGCGCAGCGCGATCATCGTCACCACGCCGATCGCCGCGATCGCGCCGAATACCGCACGCCAGCCGATCGCCTCGCCCGCCCAGGTGGCGAGCGGTACGCCACCGATCGTCGCGATCGTCAGGCCCATGAACATGGTCGCGATGGCACCCGCGCGCTTCTCGGGCGCGACCAGGCCGGCGGCGACCACCGATCCGACGCCGAAAAAGGCGCCGTGATTGAGCGAGGTGACGATCCGGGCAGCCAGCAGCATCGCGTAGCTGTCGGAGAAGGCGGCCATCAGATTGCCCAGCGTGAAGATCGCGGTCAGCGCGATCAGCAGCGTCCGGCGGGGCACCCGCCCGGTGGTCAGCGTCATCAGCGGCGCGCCGATCAGCACGCCGATCGCATAGGCGCTGACCAGCAGGCCGGCGGTGGGGATCGACACACCCAGGTCGCCTGCGATCACGGGCAGCAGGCCCATGGGGGTGAATTCGGTGACGCCGATGCCGAAGGCACCGATGGAAAGCGCAGTGAGCGCGAGGCGGGGACTCATGGATGCAGCTCCGATTTGTGCGGCAACGCAAATGGACTGGCGCTCATGCTTCCGGTAGACGCCTGAAAGGCGAAACATCTGTGCATTGGATTCATGAATGACGCGCGCCATGACCGATCGCTCGGGCGAAATGGAGATCTTCGTCACCGCCGTCCGCGAAGGGAGCCTCTCCGCTGCCGCGCGCCGGCTCGACCTGACCCCTTCGGCGGTCAGCCGTGCGCTCGGGCGGATCGAGGCGCGGCTGGGCGTGCGGCTGATCACCCGCACCACCCGCCGGCTGGCGCTCACACCGGAGGGCGATGCCTATCTCCATGCCGCCCAGCGCATCCTTGCCGATATCGCCGAGGTGGAGGAGGAACTCGCCGACCAGGCTTCGCCGCGCGGGCGTCTCCGGGTAAGCGCGGCGCTGGCCCATGGCAGGCTGGTGATCGTGCCGCTGCTCGGCGAATTCGTGACGCGCCATCCCGGGATTCTCGTCGATATCAGCCTGAGCGACACGCTGGAGGATGTCGCCGGCGGCCGGGCCGATGTCGCGATCCGCTTCGGCCCGCTGGCGGACAGCGCGCTCACTGCCCGCAAGATCGGTGAGACCGGGCGCTCGATCGTCGCCGCCCCGGCCTATCTCGCGCGGATGGGCACGCCGCAGCTTCCCGAGGACCTCCACGAGCATAATTGCCTCAACTTCAACTTCCGTCGCGCCGAGCCGGTCTGGCCGTTTCGCCGCGACGGGCGCGACTATGCGCTGCCCGTGGGCGGCAATATCGAGGCGAACAATGGCGAGACGCTTGCCGAGCTGGCGCTGGCGGCGGTCGGCATCGCCAGGGTCGGCACCTTCAGCGTGGCGCAGGATATCGCCGCTGGGCGGCTTGTCTCCCTGCTGGAGCCGTTCAACCCGGGCGACCGCGAGGACATCCACGCGGTCTATGTCGGCGGCGCCACCCGGCCGGCCCGGGTGCGGGCGTTTGTCGATTTCCTGGTGGAGAAACTCGGGCGCTAGCGATCCGGCCGGTCGTACAGCTCCCAGACCTGCTCGCCGGTGACCACATCGGCATAGGGCCGCCCGCTGGCATCGCGGCTTGGTGCGTAGCGGAAGCGCTTCTGGATAAGCTTGCAGGTCGTCTCGTCGAGATCGGCATTGCCGCTCGATCGCATTACCCGGCAGTCGGTCACCCGGCCATTGACCCCCACGGTGAAACGCAGGCCGACAGTGCCTTGCGCGCCCGCACGTGCCGCCGCCTTGGGATAGTCGCGTCCGGTGATGTCGCCCTCGAGCAGCCGCAGCACGGTGCCGCCGCCACCGCCCGCGCCATCGCCGCGCCCGCCGCTGCCGGTGCCATCGCCGATCCCGCCCGATCCCGTGCCCGGGCCGGCGATCGGCGCATTACCCGAACTCGCTTCGCTGCCCTGCGCTGGGATCGTCGCGGCGGGAATCGGCTGGGGGAGGGGCGTCTTCACCGGCGTCGCCACCTCGGTGGCGCGGGAGGTCTTGTTGGGCGGGGAGGCCTTGCCTTCCTCCTCGGGGGGGCGGGGTTTGGGGGCGGGGGGCTTTTCAGGCTCTGGCGGCGGTGGCGGGGGCAGGGTGAAGTCGACCAGCTGCATGGATGGGTTCGGCACGATATGCAGGCGCACGCCCAGCCCGCTGACCAGCAGCCACAGCAGCAGTGCCACGAAAGCGAGCGCGCCCGCTGCGCTGCCCAGCCGCTCGCGTGGAGTCGGGATTCCGGCGCCTGTCATGCCCGTCCAATGCGCCGCATCCATCGAACGATCCCATGAACACCTTGTTGTTTTCAGTTCATGCAACCGCGCGGCACCCAGGCAAGTTGTTGCTGCATCGAATCAAGGAAGGGATGGAAATCATGCGTAAGCTCATTGCGGCCACTGCCGCTCTCGCGCTGGCCATGCCCGTCGCAATGCCGATCGAGGCGGCGCAGGCCCAGAGTCACTACAAGGGCAAGAGCTCGAAGAGCCGGACCTATTACAAGAAGTGCCGCCGCTCCCCGGGCCATGCCGGTCTGATCGGTGGTGCCGCGGTCGGCGTGCTCGCCGGCCCCGCGATCATCGGCCACGGCCTGCTCGGTGCGGCGGTCGGCGGTGTCGGCGGCGCCTTTGGCGGCCGCGCGATCGATCGCACGATCAGCGCCAAGCATCGCTGCTATTACGTCCGCCGCTAGGGCCCGATCGGCCAAGCCTAGGTGGAACGGCCCCTGGCGGTCACCGGCCACGCGCCGGTGACCGTCTCGCCCGCCACCAGCCAATAGCGGTCATAGAGATTCACCGTCGGGTCGCAGTGCGGCGGAACGAGCGTAACGCGTTCCGCCAGGCCCGGCAGTGCTTCCCCGAACAGTGCTCCCTGCTCGTCGCCCATGAAGGCGTAGCGCGCGGAGCCTGACAAGGGCACGGGCACCCCGGCATCGGTGGCGAAAGACTTCAATCCCGCATCGATCGTCACCATGCCGGGCGTGTTCGCGCTGACTACGGTGGAATCCACCCATAGCGCCTGTTCGAAGCTCGGCCCCGCCAGCTCGCAATCTCGATATTCGCGGTCGAGGAAGATATAGCTGCCCACCTGCAGTTCGGTCAGCACCCCCAGTTCAGCATCGATCGCGAAGGTGCCGGTGCCGGCACCAGTCACTATTGGGATATCGAAACCCGCTCCTGCCAGCGCCGCCAGCACGGTGCGCAAATAGTCGGTCTTCTCGACGATCGCCGCTTGGCGATCGGCAAAGACCGCGATGTGCTGCTCGGAGCCGCAATAATATTGCACCCCACCGAGCGCGAGCCCGGACTCGACGACGGCGGCCGCCAGCGTCACCGCCGCTTCGGGGGACGTCACGCCGGTGCGATGCTTGCCTGGATCGACATCCACGAACAGCGTCGCTCCGCATCCGGCAAGCGCTCGCACCGCGTCCGGATGATCCGCCACCACCGACAGCCTGATCTTCCCCGCCAGTGCCATCAGGCGCGCGATCCCGTCCCTGGTCACCACGGGTGAGGTCAGGTGGATGTCGCCCACGCCCTCGGCCGCCAGCGCTTCGGCCTCGCCCAGCTTGGCGCAGCAGATGCCGACCGCGCCCGCGGCGATCTGCCGCTTCGCGATCTCGCTGCTCTTGTGCGTCTTGGCATGCGGCCGGAGCGCGAGGCCCCTCGCGCGGGCGAATTCGGCCATCGCCGCGATGTTGCGGTCCATCGCCGCCACGTCGAGCAGCAGGGCGGGGGTGGCCAGGTCGGCGCGGGGCAGGGGGAAATCGCTCATCGCCTTCGACTAGCGCAGGATGTGACTTTTGCCGAATATCGGCGCAAAGCAGCCCCATAGAGTCCAGCAATAGAGTATATCCCATGTCCAGCTATGCCGATCGCCTCAAGGCTCTTCGCGAGCAGCTGAAGCGCGACCGTCTCGACGGCTTCGTCGTGCCGCTCACCGATGAGCATATGTCCGAATATGTCGGAGCCTATGCCCAGCGCCTCGCCTGGCTGACCGGCTTCCAGGGGTCGGCCGGCACCGCGGTGGTGCTGCCGGAGGAAGCGGCGATCTTCACCGACGGGCGCTACACGATCCAGGTCCGCCAGCAGGTCTCGGCCGATCACTGGGAATATGTCGGCGTGCCGGCCACCAGTGTTTCGTCCTGGCTCGGTGCCCATTCACCCGATGGCGGCCGCATCGGCTATGATCCCTGGCTGCACACGCGCGCCTGGGTCGAGGAAGCCCGCAGGGCGCTGGCCGAGAAGGGCGCCGAGCTGGTCGCGGTCAACACCAATCCGATCGATGCGGTGTGGCCGGACAAGCCCGCTCCGTCGGATGCGACGCTCGCTGTCCAGTCCGACGACCTCGCCGGCAAGTCTTCTCCCGCCAAGCGCGCCGAGATCGCCGACTGGCTGGCCGAGCGGAAGGCGGATGCCGTCGTGCTCTCCGCACTCGATTCGATCGCCTGGGCATTCAACATCCGCGGTACGGACGTGAGCCACACGCCGGTCGCGCTCGCCTATGCGATCGTCAACGCCGACGGCACCGCCGATTTCTTCGTCGCGCCGGAAAAGGTGACCGACGAAGTCCGCCAGCATCTCGGCAACGCGATTCGAATCCATGACCGCACCGCCTTCGCCCCAGCGCTCCAGGGCTTTGCTGGCAAGCGTGTCGCCGCCGATCCGGGCAGCGCCGTCGCCGCGGTGTTCGATGCGCTCGACGCCGGCGGTGCCAAGGTGCTGGCGCTGCGCGACCCGGTGATCCTTGCCAAGGCGATCAAGAACCCGGCCGAGATCGCCGGGCAGAAGGCAGCCCAGGCTCGCGACGGCGCCGCGCTCAGCCGCTTCCTGAAATGGTTCGAGGAAACCGCACCGCAGGGTGGCCTCACCGAAATGTCGGCTGCCGACAAGCTCCAGTGGTTCCGCGAGCAGACCGGCGTGCTCAAGGACCTGAGCTTCGACACCATCTCCGCCACCGGCCCGAACGGGGCGATCCCGCACTACAAGGTCACCGACGAATCGAGCCTGCCGATCGAGCTCGGCCAGCTCTATCTCGTCGATTCGGGCGGGCAGTATGCCGACGGCACCACCGATGTGACGCGCGTGATGCCGGTGGGCGAGGCGAGCGACGAGATGAAGGACCGCTTCACCCGCGTGCTCAAGGGCCATATCGCCATCGCCACCGCGATCTTCCCCGACGGCACCACTGGCGCCCAGCTCGACAGCTTCGCACGCCGCCCGTTGTGGGAAGTCGGGCTCGATTACGGGCACGGCACCGGCCACGGCGTCGGCTCGTACCTCTCGGTCCATGAGGGGCCGCAGCGCATCGCCCAGCCCTATTATCCGGGTGGCCAGAGCCTCGAGCCGCTGCGCGAGGGCATGTTCCTGTCGAACGAGCCCGGTTACTATAAAGCGCAGGAATTCGGCATCCGGATCGAGAACCTGGTGCTGGTCACCAAGCAGTTGATTTCGGGTGCGGAACAACAAATGCTGGGGTTCGAGACGCTGACGTTCGCGCCGATAGAGCGAACGCTGATTAAACCATCTTTGCTAACCGAGCAGGAACGCAGCTGGCTTGATAGTTATCATGCTGAAGTGCTGCGGATTTTGGGCCCGCAGCTGGGCGGGGACGAGTTGGTATGGTTGGAAGCGAAGTGCGCGCCCATCGGGTGATGTGGTTCCTGGCAGGTGCGGTCACGATGGCGATGTATCTCGTCGGGCCGCACGCCATTATGCGCAACGCCTATGATACGGCTCAGGGCTTGTCGCTCTGGTTCGGCTCGCTCTGAGGGGTGGCCGGATCGCCGGGTAGGTCGCTGGTAGGGGCCTGCTCGCGCGCCTGCGCCTTGCGCCTGCGCAGATTGGCCCGCAGCGCCTCCGCCAAACGGGCCTGTTTTTCCGCATTGCTCATTTTCCTGCGATAAACCGGCCATTAGCAGGTTGACAATCGCCCGCACCCAAGCACATAGGCGCCTCCCGCTTGGGACCCGGCGCTGCCGGATCGTTCGGGCGAGTGCTGCCGTAGCTCAGTGGTAGAGCGCATCCTTGGTAAGGCTGAGGTCGTGAGTTCAATCCTCACCGGCAGCACCATTTTCCCGAAAATCGAAATGGAAGATCCCACCCCCTTGGGGGGAGAGCCGGTCAGCGGCGGACGATCTCGCCGTCTTCCTTGACGAATTCCGCCG
Source organism: Sphingomonas sp. NIBR02145 (assembly GCF_027359115.1). Lineage (NCBI taxonomy): Bacteria > Pseudomonadati > Pseudomonadota > Alphaproteobacteria > Sphingomonadales > Sphingomonadaceae > Sphingomonas > Sphingomonas sp. NIBR02145. Next base: position 4,096,284 of record NZ_CP114791.1, read on the forward strand.
GCGCGCGGTCGAGCAGCTCCAGCACCACTTCGGAAGGTCGGCACAGTCTGGTGCCCTTCGGCGTTGCCACGATCGGCCGGTTCACGAGAATCGGATGGGCGACCATCGCCTCAAGGAGGGTCTCTTCCGAAGTCGCGGGATCGAGCAGCCCCAGCTCGGCGGCCGGCGTGCCCTTCTCGCGCAGCACGTCGCGTGGCGTCGCGCCCATCGCCGCCAGCAGGCCGAGCAGTTGCGCGCGTTCCCAGCCGGCGGTGCGATATTCGACGACCTGCGGCGCATATCCCGCCGCCTCGATCATCGCGAGCGCGTTGCGCGAGGTGCCGCAATCGGGGTTGTGATAGATGGTGATCGGGAAACTGCCGGTCATCGCACGCACTCCTCTTCGTAAAGCCATGGGAATGTCGCCATCGCCGCGAGCGCGCCGGCAAGCTGCGCCGCGATGAACAGCGGCACCGAATGCGGGGCGATGCCGGCAAAGGTGTCGGACAGGCTGCGGGCGATCGTCACGGCTGGATTCGCGAAGGAGGTCGACGCGGTGAACCAATAGGCGGAGACGATGTAGAGCCCGACGGCCATTGGCGTGAACTCCGGCCGGGTGCGCCGGGTCGCCAATATCGTGCCGATCAGGCCGAAGGTGGCGATGCATTCGGAAAGGCCCTGGGGAAAGCCGTCACGCGCCTTTCCGGACAGCTGCAGGATCGGCTCGGCGAACATCGCATGGGCCGCCCATGCGCCGAGGATCGCGCCCGCGAGCTGGGCAACGACGTAGAGCATCGCGATGCCCGCGCTGGTCTCGCGCAACAGCAGAGCCGCCAGGGTGACGACCGGATTGAAATGAGCGCCCGATATGGGGCCGAAAATATGGATGAGAACAATCAGCCCGGCACCGGTCGCAAGGGTGTTCCCGAGCAGCGCCACGGCCTGGTTCCCGCCCGCGAGCCGCTCGCCCATGATGCCGGAGCCGATGACGATCGCGAGCAGCATGGCCGTGCCCATGCCCTCGGCAAGCAGGCGACGGCGCAGCTTCATGTGCAGCAATCGGTGCTCGCGGCGAGATCGCTCAGCGTGCCGCATATCTCCGGACGCCCCGCGCAGCAGTCGGCAACCAGGAAGCCAAGAAGCTGCCGCATGCCATCATAATCGGCGGAATAGATCACCGATCGGCCGTCCCGGCGCGATCCGATCAGCCCGGCATTGCTCAGGATCGTCAGATGCGTCGAAAGCGTATTGGGAAGTGCGCCGATCTCGCGCGCGATGTCGCCCGCGGCCATGCCATCCGCACCCGCCCGCACCAGCAGGCGGAATACGGCGAGCCGATTGGCATGGGCGAGGGCGGACAGTGCCTCAACGGCGACGGGCAACTGCATCAGCAACACGCCCTGGCGGTCGGGATCATCTCATCCTCGCCATAGGCGGTCGCATCGCCATGGGTGAAGAACGTCTCCCAGCGCACCCCAGCCGTGTCCGTCACCCAGGACTTGTCGGATTTCGCGTAGCAGCAGGTGGTCGCTTCCTGGTCGAAGGTCGTGGCGCCGGCCGCTTTCAGCCGTCCCGCGAGCTCGCCCAGCGCATCGGCGCTATCGACCTGGATGCCCACATGATCGACGCCGGTGGCGCGGCTGCGCGCCGAGATCGCGAGGTTGACCCGCGGATCCTCGAGCATCCACTTGGCATAGTCGGCCTTCACCACCGTGGGCGGCGCATCGAACAGGGTGCCGTAAAAGGCAATTGCCTGATCGAGGTCGGGAACGCTGATGTGCAGGTGCAGGCGCTTCATGGCTGCGGTCTCCAATGGTTCGATATTTCGACTATTCCAGAAATATCGATTCGACAAGAGCCGCATCAGAAGGCGAACAGGTCTCCCATTCGCGGTTCGCGCTCCAGGAATTCCGTGATCGTGCCATAGACCGCATCGAGATCGGCATCCTCAATGCAATAGGGCGGCATCACATAGACGGTGTTGCCCAGCGGCCGCAGCAACACGCCGCGCTCCATCGCGAACGCCTTTAGCCGGGTGCCGACCGAATTGAGATAGGCCGATTCGCTGCCCCCGATCTCGGCGGCGACGATCGTACCCAGCCGGCGCGGATTGCGGATCAGCGCGTGGGTGGCGAGCCGGTCGAGCCGGTCCTGCTGGCGGTCGCCCAGATCGGCGATGCGCTCGAGCACCGGCTCCTCGCGCCAGATCGCCAGATTGGCGTTGGCGGCGGCGCAGGCGATCGGATTGGCGGTGTAGCTCGACGAGTGGAAGAACATCCGCGCGCGATCGTCGGACAGGTGCGCTTCGAAGATCGGTGCCGTTGCCATCGTCACTGCCAGCGGGATCGCGCCGCCGGTCAGCCCCTTGGACAGGCAGAGGATGTCGGGCACCACACCCGCCCTCTCGCAGGCGAGCAGCGTGCCGGTGCGCCCCCAACCGGTCATCACCTCGTCGGCGATGAAGAGGACGTTATGCGCCGCGCAGATCTTGCGCATCTCGGCGAGCAGGCTGGCCGAATAGAATTTCATGCCGCCCGCGCCAAGCACCAGCGGCTCGACCAGCAGCGCGGCCGGCTTCTCGCGGCACTGTGCTTCGAGCGCGTCGAGCACGGCCTGGCTCTGGCCCGGCTCGGGAAAGGGGATGGTCGCCACGTCGAACAGCAAGGGCTGATAGGGACGGTTGAACACGCCGCGCGCGCCGACCGACATGCCGCCGATCGTGTCGCCGTGATAGCCATGCTCCATCACGACGATGCGGTGGCGGGGCTCGCCGCGATTGTCCCAGAAGCCGAGCGCCATCTTCAGCGCGACTTCGACGCTGGTCGAGCCGCTGTCCGAATAGAACACATGCTGCAGCGGCTCGGGCGTGATCCGCACCAGCTCGGCGGCCAGCGTTTCGGCGGGCTCGTGGGTCCAGCCGGCGAAGATGATCTGGTCCATCCGCCCCGCCTCTTCGGCGATCGCCGCCATGATGCGTGGATGGCAATGCCGATGCGTCGTCACCCACCAGGACGAGATCGCATCGACGTAGCGGCCGCCGTCCGCCGTGTGCAGCACCGCGCCTTCGGTGCGCACCACCTGCGGGATCGGCTCGCCCAGCCCGTGCTGGGTGAAGGGGTGCCAGACGGGCGACGTCATGCAGTGAAGTCCGAAAGGTCGAATGCCTCGGCAAAGGCGGCCTTGAGGGTGGCTGCGTCGAGCGGATCGAGGATCGGCAGGCGGCCAAGCCGGCGGACCTTGCCGATCGCCGCGATCGTCGCCTCGCTGTCTTCGTTCGCCTCTCCGACAAAGGCCACGCCCAGGATCGGCACGTCGCGCGACCGCAGCGCCTCGATCGACAGCAGGCTGTGGTTGATCGTCCCCAGGCTGGTCCGCGCGACCAGCACGGTCGGCAGCTGCCAGCGCGCGAACAGGTCCGCATAGAGCAGCTCGCGCGTCACCGGCACCAACACGCCGCCGGCGCCCTCGATCACCAGCGGATCGACGACCAGGGGATCGCGTGGTGGCGGGGTCAGCTTGTCCGGATCGATCACTACGCCGTCGATCTCGGCGGCGAGATGCGGCGAGCAGGGCGTGGTCAGGCGATAGGCTTCAGGAAGCACCACCGCTGCGGTCAGTGCGGCGATCCGCTCGCCGTCGCTGCCGCCGTCGAGCCCGCTCTGGATCGGCTTCCAGTAGCTCGCGCCCAGCGCCCCGGCCAGGCCAGCGGCGAAGATGGTCTTGCCGATATCGGTATCGGTACCGGTGACGACTATTCGCAAGTGAGCTCTCCAAGTGCCCGGGCGAGCGCGGCGATATCGTTCTCGTCGACATTGAGCGTCAAGGAAATGCGCAGGCGGGACGTGCCCGCTGGGACAGTCGGCGGCCTGATGCCGCGCACATCGAAGCCCAGGCGCTGCAGCTCCGCCGCCATCGCCATGGTCCGTGCATCCTCGCCGATCACCAGCGGCAGGATCTGCGATCCCGTTGCCTGCACGCCCGCCGGCGCGAGCAGTGCTTCGGCGCGTGCGACCAGCGCATGCAGCCGATCCCGGCGCGCCGGTTCGGCGATCAGCTTCAGGGCTGCACTCACCGCCGCCGCCATCAGCGGGGAGGGCGCGGTCGAGAAGATGAAGGCCCGTCCGCGATTGACCAGGAAATCGCGCACTATTTGGGGCCCGCAGAGCAGCGCCCCCTCACAGCCCAGAGCCTTGCCGCAGGTGTGCAGCGTGATCAGGTTCTCGCGCCCGGCCAGCCCGGCGGCCAGCCCGCGCCCCCGGTCCCCGAACACGCCGGTCGCGTGCGCTTCGTCGACCACCAGGATGGCGCCATGCCGGTCGGCAAGCGCGGTGAGATCGGCGAGTGGCGCCTGGTCGCCGTCCATCGAATAAAGGCTCTCGACGGTGATCCATACGCGGCCGGTGCCACCGTCGTGCCGCCAGTCCAGGATCGCGTCTTCGAAGTCGCCGACGTCGTTATGCGCCGCGCTGCGTGCCTCGGCCCGGCTCAGCCGCATGCCTTCATGCGCGCTGGCATGGATCAGCGCGTCGTGCAGGATCAGGTCGCCGCGCTGGGGCAGCGTGGAGAGCAGGGCCGCATTGGCCGCATAGCCGGTCGAGAAATAGAGCGCGCTCTCCGCCCCGAAGAAGGCGGCGGCGTCCGCTTCAAGCTGCTCGTGCGCCGCATGGTTGCCGCGCAGCAGCCGCGATCCGCCAGATCCGATCGGCACGCCGGCATCCATCGCCGCGCGCACCGCATCCGTAAGTGCGGGATCGGCGGCCAGGCCGAGATAGTCGTTGGAGGAGAAATCCCGCCCGGCCCGCACGGCAAGCTGCCGGGCGCGGCTGCGCGCCGCCAGTTCGGAAAGGTCGCGTCGCTGGTCTTCGAAGAACGCCATTCCGGGCCCCATAGGCGCAACCGGGGCGATCGGCCAATGTCCGGCTTGTCCCTGCAGGATATTGGTGTATTATGTAATTAATACACATGGGAAAGATATTATGCAGCGCTCCTTCATCGGCGCGAGTGGTCGGCCCTTCGGAACGGTCGCCGCGCTGTTCTGCCTGTTGCTGACGGTCGCGCTGATCGTCCTCGGCGATGTCGCGCATGATCTCGCGGGTGGGGCGCAGCCCTTCTCGGCGATCGCACGCGGCAACCTCGAACCTGCCCGTGACTATTGGGGATTGCTCCTCGCTGTGGAGATCGTGCGCTGCGTGCTGGCCGGTGCGTTGCTGCTGGCGATGCTCACCCTGGCGGGGCCGATCGGCCCGCGCACGATCGGGCGCGATGCGGCGTTGCTCGCCGGGATCGCCGGCGTCTTTTGCCTTGTCGTCACCGCGCATTTCTCGATCGAGGCGGCTGCCCTGCTCGGCCAGGGGCGCGTATCGCCCCGCGGCGATCTGGTCGCCGCGCTCACCCTGCTCGGCCATGCCGGTGTAGCGCTCTGGGCGACGCTCACCGTGCGCGAGGCGCGGGCCGCGCGCAGCCTGCCCGCCTGGGTACAGCTTGCCGGGCTGCTCTTCGCGGGCCTTGCCTTCATCTCCGGCTTTTCGCGCCCCTTCCTCGAATTCGCGGCGTTCGCCGGCATTCTCTGGTGGGCCGGCGTCTTCCTCACGCTCTATCGCCCGGAGGACAGAACCCTGCGCTGACGCCTTGCAACCGCGCGGCGTTTCCCCGATCACGCCGCCAAGCAAGGAGTAAGCCCCATGAAGACCCGCGCCGCCGTCGCCTTCGAAGCGAAGAAGCCCCTCGAAATCGTCGAGCTCGACCTCGAAGGCCCCAAGGCCGGCGAAGTGCTGGTCGAGATCATGGCGACCGGCATCTGCCATACCGACGCCTACACGCTGGACGGCTTCGACTCGGAAGGCATCTTCCCCTCGGTGCTGGGCCATGAAGGCGCCGGTGTGGTCCGCGAAGTCGGCGCGGGCGTCACCAGCGTGAAGCCGGGCGACCATGTGATCCCGCTCTACACGCCGGAATGCCGCCAGTGTAAGTCGTGCCTCTCGGGCAAGACCAACCTGTGCACCGCGATCCGCGCCACCCAGGGCAAGGGCCTGATGCCGGACGGCACCACGCGCTTCTCGTACAAGGGCCAGCCGATCTACCATTATATGGGCTGCTCTACCTTCTCGAACTTCACCGTGCTGCCCGAGATCGCCGTGGCGAAGATCCGCGAGGACGCGCCCTTCCAGAGCAGCTGCTATATCGGCTGCGGCGTCACCACCGGCGTCGGCGCGGTGATCAACACCGCCAAGGTCCAGGTCGGCGACAATGTCGTGGTCTTCGGCCTGGGCGGCATCGGCCTGAACGTGATCCAGGGCGCGCGGCTCGCCGGCGCGAACAAGATCATCGGCGTCGACATCAACCCCGATCGCGAGGAATGGGGCCGCCGCTTCGGCATGACCGATTTCCTCAACTCCAAGGGCATGAGCCGCGAGGATGTAGTCGCCATGATCGTCGCGATGACCGATGGCGGCGCCGACTATACTTTCGACGCCACCGGCAACACCGAAGTGATGCGTATCGCGCTGGAAGCCTGCCATCGCGGCTGGGGCACCAGCATCATCATCGGCGTGGCCGAGGCGGGCAAGGAAATCAGCACCCGCCCGTTCCAGCTGGTGACGGGCCGCAACTGGCGCGGCACCGCGTTCGGCGGCGCCAAGGGCCGCACCGACGTGCCCAAGATCGTTGACATGTACATGACGGGCAAGATCGAGATCGACCCGATGATCACCCACGTCATGGGCCTGGAGGACATCAACAAGGGCTTCGACCTGATGCATGCGGGCGAGAGCATCCGCAGCGTGGTGGTCTTCTAAGCGAAGGGAGCGGGACATGTTCAGCCATGTGATGGTCGGCAGCAACGATATAGAGCGGTCCAAGGCGTTCTACGATGCGCTGCTCGGCACGCTCGGCGTCGGCGAGCCGTTCCGGCACGTCAACGCCACCGGCCAGACCCGGTTGTTCTACCGGCATGACGGCGGCAGTTTCTGCGTCAGCGAGCCGATCGACGGCGAGCCGGCGACCTGCGCAAACGGCGCGACGATCGGCTTCAAATGCGCTTCGGCCGAGCAGGCGGCGGCGTTCCATGCCGCCGGCCTCGCGCACGGCGGCACCGCGATCGAGGATCCGCCCGGCGTGCGCGAGGGTGGATCGCTCGGCTCGATGTACCTCGCCTATCTGCGCGACCCCGACGGCAACAAGCTCTGCGCCATGTGGCGCGTTCCGGCGTGAGCGACGTCGTCAATCTCGAGGCGAAGTTCGCCACCTTCACCGAGCATTGGGCGCCGCGCATCGTCGCGCGCTACAACGACAATGACGTGCGCATCGTGAAGGTGGACGGCGAATTCGTGTGGCACAGCCATCCCGAGACCGACGACTTCTTCCTGGTGCTCGAGGGCGTGCTCGACATCGAGCTGCGTGACCGCACCGTCACGCTCAATCCCGGCGAGCTCTTCGTCGTGCCGAGCGGGGTCGAGCATCGCCCGGTCGCGCGTCACGGCGAAGTGAAGATGATCGTGATCGAGCCGACGGGCACCCCCAATACCGGCGACACCGCCACCGCTACCCAGGTCGAGGCGCTTTGATGGAACAGCTTTCCGCCAACCGGTCGCATGGCGGCACCCAAGGGGTGTACCGCCATGCCTCCGCCGCCACCGGCACCGACATGACCTTCTCGGTCTTCGTCCCCGAGTCCGCGCCGGGTGCCAGGTTGCCGGTACTGTGGTTCCTCTCGGGCCTCACCTGCACCCACGCCAATGTCACCGAAAAGGGCGAGTATCGCGCTGCCTGTGCCGAGCACGGCGTGATCCTGGTCGCGCCCGACACGAGCCCGCGCGGCGAGGGCGTGCCCAATGACGAGGCCTATGATTTCGGCCAGGGCGCCGGCTTCTATGTCGATGCGACCGAGGCGCCCTGGGCGACGCACTTCCAGATGCGGTCGTACATCGAGCAGGAACTGCCCGCGCTGATCGAAGCCGAATTCCCGGCGGACATGGATCGCCAGGGCATCACCGGCCATTCGATGGGCGGCCATGGCGCGCTGACCATCGCGCTGCGCAATCCGGCGCGCTTCCGCTCGGTCTCGGCCTTCTCGCCGATCGTGGCGCCGAGCCAGGTGCCCTGGGGCGAAAAGGCGCTTGCCGGTTATCTCGGCGCCGATCGTCCGGCATGGCGCCAGCATGACGCCGTCGCGCTGATCGAGGATGGCGCGCGCGTTCCCGAGCTGCTCGTCGATACCGGCACCGCCGACCAGTTCCTGGAGGTCCAGCTCAAGCCAGAGCTGCTCGAGGCCGCCTGCCGTGATGCCGGCATCGCGCTCACCCAGCGGCTCCAGCCGGGCTATGACCATAGCTATTATTTCGTCTCCACCTTCCTCGGCGATCATGTCGCCTGGCATGCGGAGAGGCTGAAGGCATGAAGTTCGACGTCCTGATCGTCGGCGCCGGCCATGGCGGCGCCCAGGCCGCGATCGCGCTCCGCCAGAACAAGTTCGAGGGTAGCATCGCGCTGCTCGGCGACGAGCCCGAACTGCCCTATGAGCGCCCGCCGCTCTCCAAGGAATATTTGTCGGGCGAGAAGGCGTTCGAGCGGCTGCTGATCCGCAACGCCGCCTTTTGGGAAGAGCGCCAGGTGACGATGCTGCCGAACCGCACCGTCACCGCGGTCGATCCCGTCGCGCACAATGTCACCGCGAACGGCGAGACGATCGAATATGGCCAACTGGTCTGGGCGACCGGCGGCAAGCCGCGCCGGCTGTCCTGCGATGGCCATGACCTTTCGGGCATCCACACCGTCCGCAACCGCGCCGATGTCGACCAGATGATGGCCGAGCTGGACGGCGTCACCCGCGTCGCCGTGGTCGGTGGCGGCTATATCGGGCTGGAGGCGGCGGCCGTGCTCGCCAAGCTCGGCAAGCAGGTGACCGTGCTGGAAGCGCAGGACCGCGTTCTCGCCCGCGTTGCCGGCGAACCGCTGTCGCGCTTCTTCGAGGCCGAGCATCGCGCGCATGGCGTCGATATCCGCCTCGGTGTCCAGGTCGATGCGATCGAGGGTGACGCCAAGGTCAGCGGCGTCCGCTTGGCGGGCGGCGAGGTCATCCCGGCCGACATGGCGATTATCGGCATCGGCATCGTCCCAGCGGTTGAGCCCTTGCTCGCCGCCGGCGCAGCAGGCGGCAACGGCGTGCTGGTCGATGACCAGTCGCGCACCAGCCTGGCCGACATTTTCGCGATCGGCGACTGCGCGCTGCATGTGAACCGCTATGCCGCGGACAGCGCGATCCGGCTCGAGTCGGTACAGAACGCCAATGACCAGGCGACTGTTGCCGCCAAGACGATCTGCGGAGTCGAGGCGGGCTATGACGCCGTCCCCTGGTTCTGGTCGAACCAGTACGACCTCAAGCTCCAGACCGTCGGCATCTCGGCCGGGCATGATTCGATCGTGGTGCGCGGCGATCCCGCCACGCGCGGCTTCTCGCTGATCTACCTCCGTGATGGCCGGGTGATCGCGCTCGACTGCGTCAATGCGGTCAAGGACTATGTCCAGGGCCGCAAGCTGGTGGTGGAGGGGCTTGCCCTCGATTCCGCCGCGCTCGCCGACACCAGCGTTCCGCTCAAGGAACTCGCCGCCAGCATATCCTGACAAAATGTCAGGTCTTGTTGACAACGTCATTCGACTCGCTATGTAAGGTTTGCCTGACAGAAAGTCAGGACATGGGGACAGCAACAGGATGCGAAATCGCCTGAAAGTGCTGCGCGCCGAACGCGACTGGAGCCAGGCGGAGCTTGGCGGTCGGCTTGGCGTGTCGCGACAGGCGGTGAACGCGATCGAGACGGGCAAGCACGATCCATCGTTGCCGCTTGCCTTCAAGGTCGCACGCCTGTTCGCCATGCCCATCGAGGAGATATTTTTCGATGACGAGTCGGGGGATGACTGAAGGTCCGGGGGAACGCGCCGAGCGGTTGCGCGCACGCCGCTACTGGGCCGTCAGCCTTGTCTTCGGGCTGATGGGTGCCGGGGTGGGCGCGACGCTTGCCTATCTCGGAGACAATGACGCACGCAGCCTGTCGGCAAGCTGGGCAGTGGGTGTCACGCTGCTCTATGCGATCTGCCTGCCGCTCGGCAGCTGGCTGTTCCTGCGCCAGACCGATGAAGTCGATCTCCGCGACAACCTGATCGGCTGCACCGCCGGCATCTATTTCTACACAATGCTGTATCCGGGCTGGTATTTTCTCTGGAAGGGCGGGCTCGTCCCCGAACCCGATCACCAGCTCCTTTTCATCGGCACCATGGCCGTCGTGGCTGCCGTCTATTTCTGGAAGAGGCTCCGGCCCTGACGGGCCGTACAATTGGAGTATTCGAGATGATGAAGAAGCTGCTCAAGAGTTTTGCGGCTCCCATGGCGCTGCTCGCGCTTCCCGCGGCCGCTTATGCCCAGACCGCGCCTGCCCCGGCCGCTGCCGCCACCAAGGATGCCGATCCGGCGCTCTGGGTAGTCAAGGATGCCGATACCACCATCTATCTGTTCGGCACCGTCCATGTCCTTAAGCCGGGCCTGAGCTGGTTCGACGAAGCCGTGAAGGCGGCATTCGACAAGAGCGATACGATCGCGCTTGAGATGATCATGCCAGAGCCGGCGGCGGCGCAGGCCGCTGTTCTGAGCAAGGCAATGGCGCCGGCTGGCGATCCTGCACTCACCGTCAAGCTGCCCGAGGCAAGCCGCGCACCCTATGCCGCCGCTCTCACCAGCCTCGGTATGCCCGCCACTGCGCTGGATCGCTTCGAGCCGTGGTTCGCCGCGATGACGCTGTCCACGGCTTCGCTTCCGAAGCTTGGTTATGATCCCAATAGCGGTGTCGAGATGACACTTACCGCCGCTGCCAAGACCGCCAACAAGGAACTGATCGGCCTCGAGACGTTCGAGCAACAGATCGGCTTCTTCGATACGCTGCCCCAGGACACCCAGGTCAAGTTTCTGGCCAACACGGTCAAGGAATTCGACAATGTCGGTCCGCTGCTCGACAAGATGGTCGCACAGTGGAGCGCCGGCAATCCCGATGCGCTCGGCGCAACGATGAACGAGGAAATGCGCAAGACGCCGGAGGTCGGCAAGGTCCTGCTCAGCGATCGCAACGCCCGCTGGGCCGACTGGATCAGCGCGCGCATGGCCAAGCCGGGCACCGTGTTCATCGCAGTTGGCGCCGGGCATCTCGCGGGGCCGGACAGCGTCCAGGCCTATCTCGCCAAGCACAATCTCAAGGCCGAGCGCATCCAATATTGATTGCCCCTATATTGATGTGACGCCATGGGCCGGGCAGGGGAGTGCGAAGCGCATCCCTGCCCGGAGTTCGTCATGGCAAAGCCCCGTCCTTTCCTCGGCCTGCTCGCCGGCGTCGCAGCCGGCCTCGTCGCTTCGGCGGCGATGGCGGCTTTCCAGCATCAGGCGGAGAAGCTGCTGCCGGAGGATGGAAAGGGCGAGGACCCCGCCACGGTGAAGGCCGCCGACAAGGCGAGCGAGGCGATCCTCGATGCTCCGGTGCCCGAGCAATATCGCGAGCAGGCGGGCCTGGCGGTCCACTACATAACCGGCGCGGTGCTGGGCGGCATCTACGGCGTGATCACCGAATACAAGCCCGAGGCGAGCGCGGGCTTCGGCGGCGCCTATGGCATCGCGACCAGCGCGCTGCTCGATGAAGGCGTGGTCCCCGCCGCCGGCCTGGCGCCGGGTCCGGACGATACGCCGCTGGTCCAGCACGCCTATGGCGCGGCTTCGCACCTGGTCTATGGCATCGTGCTCGAAGGCGTGCGCTGGCTGATCGCGGGCAAGCGGTAGGGGCTGGTTCGAAGCGACCCAGTTCCCCGGCGAAAGCCGGGGCCCAGGGTTTCTCTGCTGTCTCGCCTGTTGCCCTGGGCCCCGGGCCCCGGGCTTCGCCGGGGAAGCATCCAGTATTAGCCGCTAGCTTAGAACAACGTGTCCTGCGCCGGCAGCGACTGGCGGATCTGGCCGCCGCTATGGCGTCGCGCCAGCTCGGTCTGCGCGGTGAAGCGTATGTCCTCGTCGCGGTCGGTCAGGAAGGTGGCAAGCGAGTCGTCGTCGATCTCGGTCCATTCCTTGCCGCGATCGGGGCCGTAGCGCACGCGTGGCAGCAGCCCCGGCGCCTTGGACCATTCGATCAGCTGCTCGACGCTCGTCTGGTTGAGCATGTCGCGCAGATGGTGCGCGGTCACATAGGCGTCGGGAAAGGCGCGGTGCGCGGGCAGGCCGCGCGCATGCTCCAGCCCCTCGGGATTGCGCCAGTAGCGCAGGAACTGGTTCGAGAAGCCGCCGCTGTCGGGCCAGAGGCGCATCGCGCACTTCCAGGTGCAGATCCAGTCGGCGCCGCGGGTGAGCGCGGGGGTGCAGAACTGCTCCTCGAAGGTCGCGCGATGTGCCGCAAGGGCGAGGCGGCGCGGCCAGGGATCGAGGATAGGCCGGGCGACGTCGTGCCACCACGGCGCGTCGGCGACGTCCTCGTCGCGGATATGGTGGATCGCCATGGTCAGCGGCGGGATCGGCCGGCCCGGATTGACCATCCGGTTGCCGCCCTCGCCGTACAGCTCCCAGCGCCCATCCTTGCCCAGTGCGACGTCCTGCCAGCCGATCTCGATCACGGCGTGCGCGGGCGGCTTGTCGCCGGTGGTCTCGAGATCGATGACGCGGATGATGGGCGGGTAGGATGACGCCATGAGGGCGCATGTGGGGGCAGGCGCGCCGAATTGCGAGTCAAAACGATAAGCCCCTCCCGGTGGGGAGGGGCTTTCGAAGGATCAGTGCCCCACGGTCTCGCCGCGCACGACGCCGCTCTTGCCGAGCTGGTCGTCGATCTGGGCGAGCAAGCGGTCGAGCCCGGCCTGGTCCTTGGCTTCTGCGCGGGCGACGAGCACGTCCTGGGTGTTCGAGGCGCGCAGCAGCCACCAGCCATCGGCGGTGTTCACCCGGGCGCCGTCGGTGCGGTTGACGTCGGCACCCTCGGCCTCGAGCCGGTCGAGCACTTCGTCGACCACCGCGAACTTGCGGCTCTCATCGACCTGGAAGCGCATTTCGGGCGTGTTGACCAGCTTCGGCATCTCGTCCTTGAGCTGAGTCAGCGACTTGCCGATCACATGCACCGCCTGGATCAGCCGGATCGCGGCGTACTGGGCGTCGTCGAAGCCGTAATAGTCCTGGGCGAAGAAGATGTGGCCGCTCATCTCGCCGGCGAGCGGCGCATGGGTTTCCTTCATCTTGGTCTTCACCAGGCTGTGCCCGGTCTTCCACATCAGTGGCTTGCCGCCGAGCTCCGCGACTCGGTCGAACAGCATCTGGCTGGCCTTCACGTCGGCGATGATCGTCGCGCCCGGCTCCACGCGGAGCACAGGTTCAGCCAGAATGGACAGAAGCTGATCGCCCCAGATCACACGGCCTTGCCCGTCGATCGCGCCCAGCCGGTCGCCATCGCCGTCGAAAGCCAGTCCGAAATCGAGCTGCTTCTCGGCGACGAGCTTCTTCAGATCGGCGAGGTTCTTCTCCTCGGTGGGATCGGGATGATGATTGGGGAAGTGACCATCCACATCGGTGAACAACGTGTGGTGCTCACCGGGCAGCAGCTTCACCAGTTTCTCGATCACCGGGCCGGCGGCGCCATTGCCCGTATCCCATCCGACGCGATAGGCGCCGCCGGCATAGCCCGCGATCAGCCGGCTGACATAGAGGTCCTCGACATCGGCATCGGTCACCGTCTCGGTGCCGTCGCCCTCGTCCCAATCGCCTTCCGCCGCCATCTTGCCGAGCAGCTGGATCTTCTCGCCGAAGAAGCTCGAATGCTGAAACACCATCTTGAAGCCATTGTAATGGCCGGGATTGTGGCTGCCGGTTATCTGGATGCCGCCATCCACTTCCAGCGTGGCTTCGGCATAATATAGCATCGGGGTCGGCCCCATGCCGGTGCGCACCACCGAGCAGCCCGAGGCGGTCAGGCCCTCGATCAGCGCCGCTTCCAGGGCGGGGGAGGAAAGCCGGCCGTCGCGGCCCACCGCGACGCGGGTGCCGCCCGCGCGGCGCAGCAGCGTCGCGAAGCCGCGGCCGATCGCGCGCGCGTCGTCGGGGCCGAGGGTCTCTCCCACGATCCCGCGAATGTCGTACTCGCGCAGCGAAGTGGGGTCGAAACGGTGCGTCATGATGCCTCCCGGGGAAATGCTGCCCGCCTAATCCGCGAGGACGCGGGAAAGTTCAATGCGGCAGTGCAACAAGTGGACTTCCAAAGCCTTCGTCCCGGCGAAAGCTCAGCCCTGGCGCCGCAGCAGCGTGTCACGGGCCGAGTTGATCCGGCGGGTCAGCTCGGCCGAGCCGCCCTTGTCCGGGTGCACCGCGCTGACCAGCCGGCGATGGGCCGAGCGGATCGCGTCCTCGTCGGCATCCGCGCCCACGCCCAGGATCGCGCGTGCCTCGTCCTCGGGCATGCGCGGGCCCTTGGAGCGCGGCTTCAGCACGAGCGAGTAGAGCGCGTAGAGGATCGCCGCAGCGATAAGGAGCTTGAAGATCATCAGGCGAACAGCGGCATGGTGACTTCGGGCAGCGCGAGGCCGGCCATCATCTCGCGCAGCTCCTGCCGCGCGGCGACATGCGCCAGGCCCATCTCGCCGAAATCGCGGCTGTCGAGCATGGTCAGTCCCTGGGGGAACAGCTCGCGATAGATCACGCGCTCGGACAGGCCCGAGATCACCCGGAAGCCGACGCGCTTGGAAAGCTGGTCGATCGCCTCCGACACGCGCTTCATGTTGCGCGCCTCGATATGCTGCATGCGGTTCCTGAGGACGACCCAGTCGATCGTCTCGCCGTCGGCCTTGGCGCGGCGCTTGCGCGATTCCCAGATCAGCTCGGAATAGAAGCTGGGGCGCACCACCTTGAACGTGTCGGGGTCGACCTGGCCGATCAGGTCGAAATCGACGAAGCTGTCGTTCATCGGCGTGACCAGCGTGTCGGCGTTGGTGACGGCGATGCGCGCGAACTTGTCGTCGCGGCCCGGCGTGTCGATCACCAGGAAGTCGGCATTCTCGCCGAGCTTGTCGAGCGCCTCGGAGAAATAGGCCATGCTCTCGCCGTCATGCGTATCGTAGACCGGCATCGGCAGCGGCTTGCCCATCCGCTTGGCCGTCGCCCCGCGATTATCGAGATAGCGGCCCATGGTCCGCTGGCGATGGTCCAGATCGAAACAGGCGACGCGCGCGCCCTTGGACGCAAGCGCGATTGCGGTGTGCACCGCCGTGGTGGACTTTCCGGTGCCGCCCTTCTCATTTGCGAACACCAGAACGTGCAGCCGCTTCGACCCTTCGCTCAACGTCTCAACATCCTTGTATTGATCGATCGGCCTGCCCCCCATAGAAGGCCGCGCTTCCGTCTTATCGAAAGTGTTAACGCGTGCAAACAGTCCGTCAGCTCGAAGCCCTTCGCGAAGCGGTCTCCGCCTATCGCCAGGCCGGCGAGCGCATCGCCCTCGTGCCCACCATGGGCGCGCTGCATGACGGGCATATGGCGCTGGTCGAGGCGGCCAAGCGCACCGCGCACCGCGTGATCGTCTCGATCTTCGTCAATCCGAAGCAGTTCGGCCCGAACGAGGACCTGGCGAAATACCCGCGCAAGGAAGCCGCGGACTCGCGCATGCTCACCAATGCCGGCGTCGACGTGCTGTGGATGCCGCCGGTCGAGGTCGTCTATCCCGAGGGCTTCGCCACCAATGTCTCGGTCTCGGGCGTCAGCGAAGTGCTGGAGGGCGCGCACCGCCCCGGCCATTTCGACGGCGTCGCCACGGTGGTCTCCAAGCTGTTCAACCAGGTCCAGCCCGATGTCGCGCTGTTCGGCGAGAAGGACTGGCAGCAGCTCGCGGTGATCCGCCGCATGACCGCCGACCTCAACCTGCCAATCGAGATCCAGTCGGTCGTCACCCAGCGTGACGACGACGGCCTGGCGCTGTCGTCGCGCAATGCCTTCCTGATGCCCGAGGATCGCACCAAGGCGGTTGCCCTGCCGCGCGCGCTCGGTGCCGCTGCCAAGACCATCGTCGATGGCGGCGAGGTCGAGGCGGCGCTGGCCCAGGCGCGCGACACGCTCGCCGCCGCCGGCTTCGATGTCGACTATGTCGCGCTCGCCGATGCGGGGACCCTGGAGACGGTCGGCGCCTATGAGGCGGGGCGTCCGCTGCGCCTGCTCGCGGCGGCCCGGATCGGCAGCACCCGGCTCATCGATAATATCGCGCTACCCGAATAGTACGGACCTGAACAATTACGGTTAACGCTGTTAACCATTTGTTTCGGATTTGGCTGCCAAACCCCAAGCCACCACGAATGGGTGTGGAACAGGGGTAAGCGACATGGGCAGCAGCCTGAAGAGTGCGCGTTTCCTTATCGAGAGCCGGCTGCGCGACGCGGCCCGCGGCGATGCCAACGCGTGTTATGATCTGGGTATGGTCTATTCGAGCGGCGCCGACGGCGTCGGCGTCGATCTGATCGAGGCCCATAAATGGTTCAACATCGCAGCCGTCACCGGTGACAGCCGCGCGCAGGAATGCCGCGCGGAGATCGCCGAGGACATGACGGCCCGCGAGATCATCGAAGCGCAGAAGGCCGCCCGCGCCTGGCTCCGCGGCTTCGAGGTACGCGCGGCCTGATTTAAGTCGGCACACGACAACCTGCGGCTCCCCGGCGAAAGCCGGGGCCCAGGGTTTCTCTTTCGATCGGCCTGTGGCCCTGGGCCCCGGCCTTCGCCGGGGATCAGCTCCTTGTCCCACCACCGTCATCCCGGCGAAAGCGGGGGATCAGGCGATGGCGGGAATAGAGCCGCACGAGATCCCGGCTTTCGCCGGGATGACGGCCATTATTCTGCGGTCTTCTTTGCAGCCGGCTTCTTCGCCGCTGCCTTTTTCGGTGCCGCCGCCTTCTTCGCCGGAGCCTTCTTGGCGGGCGCCTTCTTCTTGCCCTTGCCCTTGGCCGGACCCGCCGCGGCGCGGGCGTCGATCAGCTGGGCGGCTTCCTCGAGCGTCAGCTGGTCCTTGTCGATCGACTTGGGCAGCGTGGCATTGGTCTCGCCGTCGGTGACGTAGGCGCCGTAGCGGCCGTCCATCAGCTTGATCTCGGCCTCGGTACGCGGATGCTTGCCGAGCACCTTGAGCGGCTCGCGGCTCGCACCGCGTGCCGGCCGCCCGGCATTGTTTGCCGCTTCGGCCAGCTTGACCACCGCGGCGTTCATGCCGGTCTCGAACACTTCCATCGTGCCCTGCAGGCGGGCGTATTTCCCGTCATGCGCCAGATACGGCCCATAGCGGCCGATCGACGCGGTGATCGGCTTGCCCGTCTCCGGATGGTCGCCGATCACGCGCGGCAGCTTGAGCAGCTTCAGCGCCAGCTCCAGGTCGAGCTCGACGTCCTTGGGGATCGATGCGCGCGCCGCTTCCTTGCCTTCGCCCAGCTGGATGTACGGCCCGAACCGGCCCGACTTGCGCTCGACGTTCAGGCCCGTGTCCGGATCCTGGCCCAGCACTTCCGGCCCGCTGTCCTCGCCGCTCTCCCCGCCCGGCTGGGCAAAGCGCCGCGTGTATTTGCACTCGGGATAGTTGGAGCAGGCGATGAACGCGCCGAACTTGCCGCCGCGCAGCGCCAGTCGCCCATTGCCGCAGTTCGGGCACAGGCGCGGATCGCTGCCGTCCGCCTTTTCCGGGAACAGATAGGGCGCGAGGAATTCGTCCAGAGCAGCCGTGATGTCCGACGGCTTCTGCTCCATCACATCGGCCGTGCGCGGCTTGAAGTCCTTCCAGAACGCCTCAAGCACCGCCTGCCACTGGGCGCGGCCGCCCGACACGTCGTCCAGCTCCTCCTCCAGCTCGGCGGTGAAGTCATAGTTGACGTATTTCTGGAAGAAGCGCTCGAGGAACGCCGTCAGCAGCCGCCCGCTCTCCTCGGCGAAGAAGCGGTTCTTCTCGAGGCGGACATAGGCGCGATCCTTGAGCACCTGGATGACCGAGGCGTAGGTCGAAGGGCGGCCGATGCCGAGCTCTTCCATTCGCTTGACCAGCGAGGCTTCGGAGAAGCGGGGCGGCGGCTGGGTGAAGTGCTGCTCGGCGTTGACCGCCTTCTTGGCTGGCGTCGCGCCTTCGCTCATCCGCGGCAGGCGGCGCGAATCCTCGTCGCCTTCGTCGTCGCGGCCTTCCTCGTACAGCGCGAGATAGCCGGGGAAGATCACCACCTGGCCGGTGGCGCGCAGCCCGTGCTGGCTGGTCGCGTCCTCCAGGTCGATCGTCGTGCGCTCCATCCGGGCCGAGGCCATCTGGCTGGCGAGCGCGCGCTTCCAGATCAGGTCATACAGCTTGGCGTGGTCGCCCGAGCCCGTGCGGTCCTTGCTGAAATCGGTCGGCCGGATCGCTTCGTGCGCTTCCTGGGCGTTCTTCGCCTTGGCGGTGTAGATGCGCGGCTTGTCGGGCACATAGCTGCCGTCATAGCGCGTCGCCACAGCCTTGCGGGCGTCCTGGATCGCGCTCGGGTCCATCTGGACGCCGTCGGTACGCATATAGGTGATCGCGCCGTCCTCGTAGAGGCCCTGGGCGATCCGCATGGTGTGGCTGGCCGAGAAGCCCAGCTTGCGCGCGGCCTCCTGCTGCAGCGTTGACGTGGTGAACGGTGCGGCCGGGTTGCGCATCGCCGGCTTGGTCTCGACCGAGACCACGGTGAAGCGGCCTTCCTCGACGGCCTTCTTCGCCGCCTCGGCAGTCTTGCCGTCGCCGATCGAAAGCCGGTCGAGCTTGTCGCCCTTGTACTTGACCAGGCGGGCCTGGAACGGCGTGCCGTCCTGCTCCATGTCGGCGGTGACCGACCAATATTCCTGCGGCTTGAACCCTTCGATCTCGCGCTCGCGATCGACGATGATGCGCAGCGCCACCGACTGGACGCGGCCGGCCGACTTGGCGCCCGGCAGCTTGCGCCACAGCACCGGCGACAGGGTGAAGCCCACCAGATAATCCAGCGCGCGGCGGGCGCGATAGGCGTCGATCAGGTCGGTATCCAGCTCGCGCGGATGCGCCATCGCGGTCAGGATCGCCGGCTTGGTGATCGCGTTGAAGGTGACGCGCTCCACTTCCTTGGGCAGCGCCTTCTTGTTCCGGAGCACTTCCTGGACGTGCCAGCTGATCGCCTCGCCTTCGCGATCAGGGTCGGTCGCGAGGATCAGGCGATCGGCCTTCTTCGCCTCGTCGGCAATTGCCTTCAGCTGCTTCGACTTGTCGGCATAGGTCTCCCATTCCATCGAGAACCCCTCCTCGGGATCGACGGAGCCGTCGCGCGCGGGCAAGTCGCGGACATGGCCATAGGAGGCGAGGACGCGATAGTCCTTGCCGAGATATTTCTCGATGGTCTTCGCCTTGGCGGGCGATTCTACGATGACGAGCTGCATGGGGGGTAAGCGGTCCTCACGTGTACGCGTGTAAGGTGGGGAGCGGCGGCGGGGGCCGTCAACCCGGTTGATCTGGAACTTGGTAACGCTTCGCGGGTATCACTTCGGCACGTCCAGGGGGAGCCAAAGATTGCTCGACGAGACTGTTTCGCCGCCGCCGCGCAGCGGGCATCGCGGCTGGTGGATATTCGGAAGCATCCTCGTGCTCCTGCTGGCCAGCGTCGGTGGCGGGTATCTCTGGCTGCGTGCCAGGCTCGAAGGGAAGGTAGAGCCGCCGCCGCGCGCTTCCGATCAGGTCGAGGTACCGAAGCAGGTCTCCGCGATCGATGTGCCGCTCGACGTCCATGTCTCGGTGATCAGCCGCGCGATCGAGCAGGCGGTGCCGCGCACGCTCTGGTCGATCAACCAGCAGATCGACAAATGCGTGCCCGCCCAGCGGGTCAAGCTGTTCAAGGCGAAGATCAAGGTCAGCCCCGATCTCGGCTGCACCGTGGTCGGCACCGTCACTCGCTCCGCGATCCGCCTGCGCGGCGAGGGCAGGGACATCGTCGCCGATGTGCCGATCCGCGCCAATATCGCCGCGCGCCATGTCGGCGGCTTCCTCAAGGGCGAGACCGCGACCGGATCGGCAATGGTCCGCGCGCGCATCCGCTTGTCTGTCACCGACAATTGGCAGCCGCGCGCCACCGTCCGCCTCGCCTATAGCTGGACCACGCCGCCCGGCATCGATTTCCTCGGGCGCCGCATCACCTTCACCGACAAGGCCGACGAGAAGCTCGGCCCCATTGTCCGCGATCTCGAGCGCAAGCTGCCGCAGGAGATCGCGAAGGTGAACATCCGCGCCCGCGTCGCCGATGCCTGGCGGCAGAGCTTCACCTCGCTCGAACTGAACGAGCAGAACCCGCCCGTCTGGATGCGGATCACGCCGCAGAAGCTGAGTTATGGCGGTTACAGCCTTTCCGGCAATCGCCTGCGCCTCAGCCTCGGTTTGTCGGCGCTTACCGAGACATTTGTCGGCCCGCGCCCCGAGGATCCGAATCCCTCCCCCTTGCCCCCGCTTGGCCACGACGCCGCCGGATCGAAGCTCGAATTCTTCATTCCGGTGATCGCCGATTACGCCCAGCTCGAGCCCGTGCTGAAAAAGGCGCTGGCCAAGCGCGCCGTTCGCCCGTTCGAGCTGCCAGGCATCGGTCCGGTGGTGGCGCGGTTCGACAAGGTCACCGGCTATGGCACCACCGGCGGCCGCATCGCGGTCGGCCTGACCATCGCCGCGCGCCCGCAGAACAGCACCACCGAGACGCACGGCCTGGTCTGGCTCACCGCGGTGCCGGTCAACACGCCGGGCTCGCAGCGTGTCCATTTCGAGCAGCTGGCGGTGAACGGCGATACCGACGGCATCGGCGGCGACCTGCTCGTCCGCCTTGTCCAGGCGCCGGCGGTGTCCGAGGTTCTGGCCGGCGAGCTCACCCAGAACTTCACCCGTGACTTCGAGAAGCTGCTCGGCAAGGTCCGCCGCGCGATCGTCCGCAAGCGCGCCGGCGACTTTCTGATTCGCGCCGACATCGCCGATGTCCGCACCGGCGCGATCAAGGCCAGCGGGCAGGGGCTGTACCTGCCCGTCTGGGCCTCAGGGACCGCGCGGGTGGAGTATGTCGGCCGTTAGGCCAGCATCTTCGCCCGAACCGCATCGATATCCGCCGCCGAGTGGCGCTCGGGCACCCGCTGGTCCTCGGGCCCACTGCCGCGATTGACCAGCCGCCCGCGCTGCACCGCCTCGCGCTCGCCCACTTCGGCGGCCCAGCGGTTGAAATGTTCGTATTCGCCGATGTTTAGGAACTCGGCCGCGCCGGCATAGGCATCGCCGCGCGCCACGCCGCCATACCAGGGCCAGACCGCGATGTCGGCGATCGTATATTCGTCGCCGACCATGAACTTGTTCTTCGCCAGGTGTGTGTCGAGCACGTGCAGCTGGCGCTTCACTTCCATCGCATAGCGATCGATCGCGTACTGGATCTTGAACGGGGCATAGGCGAAGAAATGGCCGAAGCCGCCGCCCAGGAACGGCGCCGAGCCCATCTGCCACATCAGCCAGCTCATCGTCGCCGCGCGCCTGGCCGGGTCGGTTGGCAGGAACGCACCGAACTTCTCGGCCAGATAGACCAGGATCGCACCGCTCTCGAACACGCTGATCGTCGGGTCCACCGAATGATCGACCATCGCGGGGATCTTCGAGTTCGGATTGATCCCGACAAACCCGCTGCCGAACTGGTCGCCCTCGCCGATATTGATCTTCCAGGCGTCATATTCGGCGCCCGCATGGCCGGCGGCGAGCAGCTCCTCGAGCATGATCGTCACCTTCTGGCCGTTGGGCGTGCCGAGCGAATAGAGCTGGATCGGATGTTCGCCGACCGGCAGCACCTTCTCATGGGTCGCGCCCGAGACCGGCCGGTTTATGCTGGCAAAGGCGCCGCCATTGCCGGCTTCCCAAACCCAGACCTTGGGCGGGACATAGCCGGCGGGCTGGTTGTTGGCGGGATCGGGTGCGTCGGCCATGTCGGGCTCCTTGGGGAGAGGTTGCCGCGGCGATGTAGGAACGGTCCCGAAACTTGCTAGGGCGAAATCAGCGCGGTTCCGACAGGGCGAGCATTACGAAGAACAAGGCGCCCACGGATGCGTTCAGGACCCATGCGAAAATGCCGGACCAGAACAGGATCGGCCGCTCCCGCCGGCCATAGCGCTGCCCACGGTTGTGAACTGCGCCGCGACGCAGGGAGACCATGGTCTCGCGTACGAAAAAGCCCGTGAACACGAGCAGCAAGGCGAAAGCCACATAGATCATGCGGAAATCAGGCTGACGCGCCCGCCGCCGTGCCGCTCCAGCCGCCCGCCCAGCTCCAGTTCGAGCAGGACGGTCTGCACCACCGCCGGGGCCAACCCCGATTGCCGGATCAGCTCGTCCACGCTCACCGCCACCGGCCCGAGCAGCCCTGCCACCACGCGCCGGTCCGCATCGCTTGCGTCCTCGGGCGGCGGACCCTGCCAGCCGCTGGCCGGAGCCCGCACCGCGCGCGGATCGATCGGGCGGACCATCTCGAGGATGTCGTCCACGCCCTGCACCAGAGTCGCGCCCTCGCGGATCAGCAGGTTGCAGCCTTGCGCCCGCGGGTCGAGCGGCGAGCCGGGGACGGCCATCACGTCGCGCCCCGCCTCGGCCGCGATCCGCGCGGTGATCAGCGAGCCCGATCGCGGTGCCGCCTCCACCACCACCGTGCCCAGCGCCAGCCCGGCGATGATCCGGTTGCGCGAGGGGAAGAAGCGGGCCAGCGGCTCGGTGCCCGGCGGCTGCTCGGCCAGCAGCAGCCCGTCGCGCGCCACCCGTTCCTGCAGCTCGGCATTTTCGGGCGGAAAGGCGATGTCGATCCCGCTGGCGATCACGCCGACGGTGCCACCGCCCAGCGATCCGATATGCGCGGCCGTGTCGATCCCGCGCGCCAGCCCGGAGACCACCGTCACCCCTGCCTCGGCCAGTCCCAGCGCGATCTGCCGGGCGAAGCGGCAGGCGGCAGCGGAGGCATTGCGCGCACCGACGATCGCCACCGCCGGCCGATCGAGCAGCGCCAGCCGCCCGCGCAGGATCAGCGCCGGCGGGGCGCTGTCGAGCTCGGCGAGCAGCGGCGGATAGTCGTCCTCGCCCAGGAACAGGTAGCGGGCGCCCAGCTTCTCGACCGTCGCGATCTCGCGCCGCACCGCGCCCGCATCGGCGATCACCGGCGCGCGCCCACCGCCCCGGGCGGCAAGCGTCGGCAAGGCATCGAGCGCCGCCTCGGCATTGCCGAAGCGGGCGATCAGCTGGCGATAGGTAACCGGGCCGATATTGGCGGAGCGCAGCAGCCTGAGCTGTGCCTCGCGCCTGTCAGGCACTTTTCTTGCTGCCGCCGACGCGCGGTTCGGTGCCGTTGAGCAGCCGGTCGATATTGGCGCGGTGCTTCCACAGCACGATCATCGCCAGCGCGAGCAGCATCAGCACCAGGTCGATCCGCCCGAAGAACGCCGCGCTCACCGGCGCGCTGATCGCCGCGCTCATGCCGGCGAGCGAGGAGATGCGCAGCGCCGCCAGCAGCCCGAGCCACACCGCCGCGAAGACGATGCCCGAGGGCCAGTGGAGCGCGAGCACCACGCCCATCATCGTCGCCACGCCCTTGCCGCCGTTGAACTTGAGCCAGACGGGGTAGCAATGGCCGATGAACGCGGCCAGGCCGCCCAGCACGCCGCCACCGGGGATCAGCGCGCCTGCGATCAGCACCGCCGCCGCGCCCTTGGCCAGGTCGAGCAGCAGCGTCGCCGCCGCCAGTCCCTTGCGGCCGGTACGCAGCACATTGGTCGCGCCGATATTGCCCGAGCCGATCTGGCGCAGGTCGCCCGCGCCGAAGAAGCGCGTCAGCAACAGGCCGAATGGAATCGAGCCGAGCAGATAACCGAGCAGCAATACGCCGGCCGGGCCGATGGCAGTTTCGAAGGTCAAGAAATCCGCTCCCCCAATCCGGTGCCAACATAGTGGCTGGCCACGGCCGCGCAATGTGGATGGGGTACCAATCGCTCCGACTTGGGCGAAACTCGACTTTGCCCTAGCGTGGCGCGACGAAGTGCGTGGGTGCTGCGGGTGTCGGGGAGCGTTTGGTGCTGGATGAGCGAATGCAGGCGGCGATCAGCCGGCTGACCGAAAACGAAAAGGAATGCCTGCGCCGCCGCCTGCTTCCCCAGACCGCCAAGGAAATGGCGATCGAGCTCGGCGTCTCGCCGCACGCGGTGGAGAAGCGGCTCAAGATGGCCCGCACCAAGCTCGGCCTCTCCTCCTCGCTCCAGGCGGCGCGGCTGCTCGTCCAGGCCGAGTCCCAGTCCGGGTCCCAGGCGCTGGTACCCCATGCGCCGGACCTCGCCGCGCCGTCCCGGCCGCTGCATGCCGGTCCCGTCTCCGGCGGAAGGCGCCGGTGGTGGATTGGAGGAATTGCAATGAGCATCACGATCGCGGCGGCTGTCCTGGCCCTCACGCTGCCCGGCGCCCCGGCACCGCAGCAGAGCGCGCAGGCGCCCCAGCAGAAGATGAAGATGTATGACGGGCCGTTCGTGCCCGCCACGCCGGAGCAGGCCACGGCCTATCTCGCGCAGAGCTTCGCGACGATGGACAAGGACAAGTCGGGCTATCTCGAGGCAAACGAAGCGCCGCGCGCTTCGGTCAGCGTCAACAACGGCCCGCGCAAGGATGTCGGGGCGGAGCAGGGCGGCCGCATGTTCCTCGCCCGCTTCGACACCAATGGCGACGGCAAGGTGAGCAAGGACGAATATATCGCCACGCGCCGCCCGATGGTCCTCGCCATGGGCATCCCGGCGAACTGGAAGCCGCGCAACTGATTTGAGCCCGTCGACCGCGGTAGTGCTGCAATCCTCCCCCTCCGGGGGAGGATTGAGTTGCCTCAAGGCCAGGCGCCACGCGCAGCGTCTGGGGAATCGAGGCCAGATGAGATCCCCCTCGGGGGTGTTTCCGAAACTCGGGGCGGTTGACGCTCACCGGCTGCGGAGCCATGCCCCGCGGCGATGATCGACAATCGCCCCATCTTGTTCTTCGATTCCGGCATGGGCGGGCTTTCGGTGCTGGCGCCCACCGCCGCGCTGCTGCCGCACGCGCCGCTGGTCTATGTCGCGGATTCGGCGGGCTTCCCTTATGGCACCCGCAGCGAAGGCGAGATCGCCGCACGCGTGCCGGCGCTGCTCGGGCGACTGGCGGAGCGCTATGATCCGCGCCTGATCGTCATCGCCTGTAACACCGCTTCGACGATCGCGCTCCAGCATGTCCGCGCCGCGCTCGACGTGCCGATCGTCGGCACCGTCCCCGCGATCAAGCCCGCCGCCGAAATCAGCCAGAGCCGCGTGATCGGTGTGCTCGGCACCGAGGCGACCGTCCGTCAGCCCTATGTCGACGATCTCGCCGCGCGCTTCGCCGGCGATTGCACCGTGCTGCGCCACGGCTCGGCCGAACTGGTCGAGATTGCCGAGGCAGCGCTGGAAGGGGTGGCGCCGGTGCCCGAGCGGATGCGCGCGGTGCTGGACGGGCTGTTCGACCAACCGGAGGGCGACCGCATCGACGTGATCGTCAACGCCTGCACCCATTTCCCGCTGGTCGAGGCCGAACTCGCCGCCGCTGCGCCGCATCCGGTCCGGTTCGTCGATGGCGGTCCCGGCATCGCTCGCCGCGTCGCCTATCTTACGGAAGGGCAGGAATGGCCGGCCGCGCCGATTCCAGGCAAGGCGGTCTTCACTGCCCGCAGTGTCCGCACCGAAGCGCTCGCCCCCGCGCTGGCGCGCTACGGGCTGGGCGTGGTCGAGTCGCTATAGGCTGGGCCGCACACCCATCACACCGTCATCCCCGCGAAGGCGGGGATCCAGGGTAGTTCGGGCGAAGGAAGCAATCGGACCTGTGCTGAACGGATACACCAAAGCGTGCCGCGCACCATTTGCTTGCGACTCTGGATCCCCGCCTTCGCGGGGATGACGGAATAGGATAAGGGACACATCCGGGCCGGCGCTAGCTGCCAGGCCTCCGGGAATCCGCCCTCAGGCCTGCTGCGCCACCGGCACCGTCGCGACCATGTCGCGCAGCCGCGCCGAATAGCGTTCAGCCATTTCCTGGTGCACGCGCCGCGCCGTGGTGTCGTCGGCGCGCGCCGCATGCTCGCGCTCCTCGCGCTCGCGTTTCCGGTAATATTCTATGTCTCTCGCGCTCATTGCGGATGCTCCATACGCAAGCGGGAGCCCTAGTCTCTCAGCCGCGGGCTATGCTTGGGTGCCGACTCGCCCGCGATGGGATCAATGTACCACAGCGGGATCGACTTCCGAACCAACGCATATCAATTCCGTCCAAACCGGATTTTGCTTTGGATCAAAGGCGCTAAATTCCGGTCCGATTAGGCATTATGTCCAACTGGAAATCGCCGGACTTTGGCGGTAGGAACACGTTATGCACAGCGCAGACAGCACAGCGCCCGTCGACTATTCCCGGGTTTTCACGTCCGCGATCGACCGGCTGCATGCCGAGGGCCGCTACCGCGTCTTCATCGATATTTTGCGCAACAAGGGCATGTTCCCCAATGCGCGCTGCTTCGCCGGCCATAACGGCCCGAAGCCGATCACCGTCTGGTGCTCGAACGACTATCTGGCGATGGGCCAGCACCCGAAGGTGATCGCGGCGATGGAGGAAGCCCTCCACGACGTCGGCGCGGGCTCGGGCGGCACGCGCAACATCGGCGGCAACACGCACTACCATGTCGATCTCGAGCATGAGCTCGCCGATCTCCACGGCAAGCAGAACGCGCTGCTCTTCACCTCGGGCTATGTTTCGAACGAAGCGACGCTCTCCACGCTCGCCAAGGTACTGCCGGGCTGCATCGTCTATTCGGACGAGCTCAACCACGCCTCGATGATCGCCGGCATCCGCAATTCGGGCTGTGAGAAGCGCGTCTTCCGCCACAATGACCTGGCGCATCTCGAGGAACTGCTCGCGGCGGACGATCCGGGCGTCCCCAAGCTGATCGCCTTCGAGTCGGTCTATTCGATGGACGCCGATATCGCCCCGATCGCCGAGATCTGCGACCTGGCCGACAAGTACAATGCGCTGACCTATCTCGACGAGGTCCATGCCGTCGGCATGTACGGCGCGCGCGGGGGCGGCATCTCGGACCGGGAAGGCCTGGCTGATCGGCTGACGATCATCGAGGGCACGCTCGGCAAGGCGTTCGGCGTGATGGGCGGCTATATCGCGGCCGACCAGATGATCATCGACGTGATCCGCAGCTATGCGCCGGGCTTCATCTTCACCACTTCGCTGTCGCCGGTGCTCGTCGCCGGCGCGCTGGCCAGCGTGCGCCACCTCAAGGGCTCGTCGGAAGAGCGCGACGGCCAGCAGGCCGCGGCCGCCAAGCTGAAGGCGATGATGGCCGAGGCCGGGCTGCCGGTGATGCCATCGACCACGCACATCGTGCCGCTGATGGTCGGTGATCCGGTCAAGGCCAAGAAGATCAGCGACATCCTGCTCGCCGAATATGGCGTCTACGTCCAGCCGATCAATTACCCGACGGTCCCGCGCGGCACCGAGCGCCTGCGTTTCACGCCCGGCCCCGCGCATGACGAGAGCATGATGCGCGAGCTGGTCGATGCGCTGGTCGAGATCTGGGGCCGCATGGAACTCCGCCGCGCGGCGTGATTTCCTTCCTGTTCCCCGGCGAAAGCCGGGGCCCAGGGTTTCTCATCCGACTTGCTTGCGGTCCTGGGCCCCGGCTTTCGCCGGGGAGCGAGGTTGTTCACGCTTCCGAGCTTTGCTCTTCCTCCACCCGTGCCGCCGGCAGGAAGCGGCTGTTGCGGAGCAGTAGCGCCGATACCAGCGACACGATCACGCCCACCGGGAAGATCTCGGTGAAGGTCATCGGCAGCCGGAAGAACGGGTTGTGATAGGCGGTGCGGAAGCCTTCCATCTCCGCCTGCGCCTTGGCCAGTTCTGCGCCGCTCTTGCCCTCGAGCATCGCCCCGGCGAACTTGTCGATGAACGCGTCGATGCCGATCGTGGCGAGCGCCAGGTCCCAGCAGATCGCATAGACGATGCCCGCGACCAGGCTGATCGCCAGCCCCATGCCGAGCGCGGGCAGGAAGCGGATCACGCCGCCGCCCGCCACGTCGCGCTGGCGCTTGATTGCCAGGAAGATGGTGCTCAGGCCGATCAGCATGATCAGGTAGCCGATCGCCATGCCGTACTGGCCGGTGGCGCCTTCGAAGTTGAGCACGACGACGGACAGCACGCCCCCGGCGATCAGCCCGCCGATCACGCCATAGATCAGGATGGTGCGCAGCATTTCGTTTCTCCCCTCGGGTATCAGGTTGCGCCCCGATCAGCCGCACCGCAAGCCGGGCGGGCAATCCCCCGAAAGGATGATTTGCGTGAAACCGGCATGCTCCCCTCCCTGGAAGGGAGGGGCTGGGGGTGGGTGGATGACCGCGATACTGCGCCCGCATCCCTGTCGCCTCGGTAAGCCTGGACGCGACCCGCCCCTGACCCCTCCCTTCCAGGGAGGGGGCTTTACCGAACGATTCCCAGTTCGCGCGCCCGTGCCACGGCGTCCCCCCGCCGCTTCGCGCCCAGCTTCTCGAGCAGCCGCGCGACATGCGTTTTCACCGTGTTGAGCGACACGCCCAGCGCGTCGGCGATTTCCTGGTTCGATCGCCCGGCGAGCAGTTCCTCGAGCACTTCCAGCTCGCGCGGCGAGAGCCCCAGCGCCGCCACCGCCTGCGGATTGCCGTCGAACCCGCGCGGGGCCGGCCGGGCGATCCCGCGCACGCCGAGCCAGACGCCCAGCGCCAGGAAGCCACCCGCGATCAGGAACACATAGACGTCGCCGATGTGCGAGCGCACCAGCCGCTGGTAGTCGAGCCATTGGAGCAGCAGCGTCCCCGCCGCGAGCAGCGCGCCGTACAGGACGATGCGCCGGGCCAAGCTCAGTCCCGCGTCAGCGTTGCGCTCCACACATAGCCGCGCAGGGTCGAGCGGAAGTCGAGCCGCAGCCCTTCCTCCTCGGCGATGCGCTTGAGCACCGCGGGCAGCGTGTCGCGCGGGTAGACGTGGAAGTCGTTGAGCGACTTGAAGTGCAGCCGCTTGGCGAACTTGGGCAGCTTCTCATACTGGCCGAAATCGACGATGTGCAGGCTGCCGCCCGGCGCCAGCGCCTTCGCGCCCAGCTCGATCGCTTCCACCCAGGGCGGGATCATCGAGAGCGTGTAGCTCATGAACACCCGGTCGAGCTTGTCGACCCCGAACAGCGCGTTCACGTCGAACGCGCCGGCATCGCCCTGCGCCAGCGTGATCTTGCCGCTGAAGCCGTTCTTCTCGACCGAAGCGCGCGCTGTCTCCAGCATCGCCTCGCTGATGTCGAAGCCATAGAAGCGCGCCTCGGGGAAGCGCTTCGCCGCCACGATCAGGTTCCGCGCCGTGCCGCAGCCGACCTCCAGCACCGTGCCGCCCTTGGGCGGGTTCAGCCCGTGGATCAGCGCGTCGCGCCCCAGCAGGTAGAACTTCCGCGTGAAGTCGTAGAAGTGGCGATGGAGCGCATAGGTCGCGTCCATCAGCCCCTTCTGGTCGGCGTCCCCCGTGGCGGCGCTCATGCGTGCGGCTTCAGCGTCCAGACGTGCGTCGCGCCATAGACCGACGAGCGGTCGCGGCGCGTCCAGTCGTCGAGCTTGGCCTGGTCCTCATATTCCCACTGGTTCATCAGCTCGTCGGGAATATGACCCTTCACCACATCGGGGATCGCCGCGGTGCGATAGAGCACGCGCGCGCCCGGCTTGGCGGTGCGGGTGATCTCGCCCCAGATGCGGGTCAGCTGCTCGTCCGTCATCCAGTCCTGCGCGTCGAGCAGGATATAGCGGTCGAGCGACTGGGCCGGCATCGTCTCGAGATAATCGGCATAGTTGGTGTGGCGGATCTCGACGCGGTTGGCGCGTTCGCGCACCACGTCCCAGTTCTTCGCCTCGAGGTACGGCGGCAGCGGCGCGTCCGGCCCTTCGCCATAGCCGCGGCCGAACGCCTGCCAGGCGTAGAAATTGTCCTTCAGGTCGAAGTCGCAGGCGAGCTTGCGCAGGCGGCTGCGCAGCGCCCCGGTGATCCCGGCCTGATCGTCGACCTTGAGCAGGTCATATTGCGCCGGCGGGATGCCGAAGCCGAACAGCGCGGCGGGCTGGTCGACCAGCCAGCGCAGGAACTTCTTCTCGAAGAACGGCGCGAAGCGCGTCTCGAAGATCTGGCGCTGCTCCTCGATGTTCTTCGCGGCGAGGATCTCGCGCGGATCGATGCCGTAGCGGTTCGCCAGCCAGTGGACGAAGCCGATCAGCCGGCCGAGCAGGCCGTATTTGTAGAAGCCGTGCTTGAACGCATCGATGCGGCGGGTGCCGTTCAGGCCGCGGCGCTCCCAATAGTCGCGATACGGCGCATCGAGGTGCGGCGCGATATGCTGGCGATAGGCCTCGACATTCTCGGCCTTGTTGGCCTGGCCGAAGAAGCGGTGGAACGCTGCGTAATCGGGCAGGTTCAGCGCCGCCTGCTTCTTGAGGTTGTTGAGCGCGATATGCGCCGGGTTCAGGTCCACCGCGGTGATCTTCGCCGGGTTCGCCGTCAGGTACGAGAAGACGTTGCAGCCGCCCGAGGCGATGGTGACCATGTGATGATCCGGCTGGAGCTGCAGCGCTTCCATGTCGATCACCGGGTCTTCCCAGATCTGCGGGTAGACGAGCCCGCGGAACGCGAAGGTAAAGGCGCGCTCGAGCAGGCCTTCCTTGGTCATGTGCTCATGGCGATGCACGGCGCCGCGGACGGCGACATTCTTCGGCGTCTTGGTAATTGAACCCATCAGTAGCTCCTGGACGCCCCGCGGGCGAGCGGTGGTCCGCCACGCCCTATTACCCCTTTGTGACGAACCGGCGTCACTTTAGGGGCTCATGGCAGCACCCGCAACGTCCCTTGCGTCGCCACCCCCCGAGGCGCCCCTAGTGGCAGGAGCCCAGTAAAATCAATCCCGTGTCATGCTTCCGGCCATCGGCCAGTCGCTGTCGCCGACCCGCTTGAGCACCATCTTGAAGAAGGGCCGCCCCGGCTGCCCCTCGGCAACGAAATCGCCGGTCTCGGTCCAGGTCGTGCCGTCGAACACCGCGGTGTAGCGCACCCTGGCCTTGGGCCCGGCCGGTACTTCCCAGCTATAGCCCTTGCCGGTTTCGCTGACCGCGAGCGGAAAATTGCCCGAACGCCCGCCGGTATGGCTGTTCATCACATAGGCCTTGGTCTGCGGATCATAGGAGACCACGGCAAAGGCGTTGAACGGCACGCTGCCGTCCGGGTTGAACGACTTGCCCTCGATCACCGTGATCGTGCCGTCGAGCAGCGTGCCGACCCGCTCGGTATGGACGACCACATGCTCCGGCGCCCCCGGCATCTTCATCCGCGCCTCGCCGCGCCACTTGCCGTGCATCCAGTCGAGCCTGTGCGCGGCTTCCACCTGCGCGGCCATCGCGCTCTTGTCGGCGGCCTGGGCCTGCGCGGCGGCGGGCAGGGCAAGGGCGGCCAGAGCATAAACCCAAGCAGTTCCCCGGCGAAAGCCGGGGCCCAGGGTTTTTCTGCCGTGTCGCTTGTGACCCTGGGCCCCGGCTTTCGCCGGGGAACTCAAGTGAAGCCAGCTGCGCATTCCGATCTCCGTTGTAGTCCGGAACGTCGCATGGCAGCCTGTCCGCCATGCCCGCCGCCCGGTCGCTCCGCACTGGCCCCGCCGCCCGCACCGCCGGCAAGCGCGGTTTCGCGAAGCGCGTCCTCGGCTTCGCGAAACGCGCACTTCCCCAAAAGCCGGTGCCGGGCTTCCCGCTGCTCTGGATCGCCTGCCTCGCCGCGGCCGCGCTGATGACCGTCACCGGCGGCTTCGGCACCGCCCGACTGCCGCTCCACACCCGCGCCGCCTTCTGGCTGCTGCTGATGGGCTGGAACGCGCTCAAATGGCAGCTGCTCTTCGCCTGGGGCGTCCGCAAGCCGACCGACTGGCCGCGCATCTCGCTGCTCGGCACGATCCCGCTCAACCTGCCCTTGCCCTTCGAGATCTGGGCCTGTGGCCGGCTGGTCGGCGTCAGCATGCAGGCGATGCCGCTCGACGTGTGGGGCAGGGCGGCGGCGATCAGCGCAGTGATCTTCACCGTCTGCTCGGCGGTCGCCTGGATATTGCTCCGCCGGATGCGCCCGGTCCGCGCCGAGACCGGCCTGCTCGCCCGCGCCCGCATCGCCGCCTGCGATCTCGCCGCGATCGAGGCCGAAGACCATTATTGCCGCCTGCATCGCCGCGACGGCACCAGCGCGCTGCTCCACTACCGCTTCGGCGATGCGCTCGAGGAAGTCGCCGGCATCGACGGCCTCCAGGTCCATCGCGGCGCCTGGGTCGCGGCGGAAGCAGTCGAAAGCGCCGAGCGCGACGGCCGCAAATGGCGCCTGCTGCTCGCCGGCGGCGGCAGCGTGCCGGTCAGCGCCACCTATGCGGCGGGCGCGCGGGCGCGGGGGTGGTTGCGGGCCCGGGGGTAGTTACGGGCGAAGTGTGGGCGCCGTTTGATCGTCCCGGGCGGTCAGTCCGCGCCGGCGCAGCCAGCCTTCTCCCCAGCCGCGAAGGTCCAGGAGGATCGGCTCCAGGGAGCGCCCCTCCTCGGTAATCGAATAGTCCACCCTTGGCGGCACGACGGCATAGACGGTCCTTTCCACCAGCCCATCCGCCTCCAGCTCCCGCAGCTGCTTGATCGGCAGCCGTTGCGAACAGTCGCCCAACTCGCGCTTGAGCGCGTTGAAGCGCATCGTCCCCTTCATCAGGTGGTACAGGATCATGCCTTTCCACTTCCCGCTGATCAGGTTCAGCGTGGCGTACATGGTGCAGCCGGGCACCTGATCATAATCGTGCAGCTTGGGCATGGCGAAGGCGGCCTTACAGTATACTTTTGAGCAGTATGTGCTTTCGATTACCGTATTTTCAATTCAGCCTGCACTCTCAAATGGGCGTTCGAACGCGCCGTCCCGGTGCGTGATCTGGAGACGCCAATGCCCCGCATCGTACGCTTTCATGAATATGGCCCCGCAGATGTCCTGCGGATCGAAACGGTCGAGGTGACCGCGCCGGCGGCCGACGAGGTGCAGATCGCCGTGCGCGCGATCGGGCTCAACCGCGCCGAAGTGATGTTCCGCAACGGAGCCTATCTGCAGGAAGCGAATTTTCCTTCGCAGCTCGGCTATGAGGCTGCCGGTACGGTGAAGCGGGTCGGCGCGGACGTGACGGACTTCGCGGAAGGGGATGCGGTCAGCGTCATCCCCACGCTCGATATGTCGCGCTGGCCCACCTACGGCGAAGTCATCAACATTCCCGCCCGTCATGTCGTGAAGCATCCGGTTGGCCTGCCGTTCGAAAAGGCCGCTGCGGCGTGGATGCAATATGTCACTGCCTGGGGCGCCCTCATCGACCAGGCAAGGCTCGCCGCGGGCGATTTCGTGATCGTCTCTGCCGCATCCAGCAGTGTCGGCATCGCGGCCTTCCAGGTCGCCCGGAG
Source organism: Sphingomonas sp. NIBR02145 (assembly GCF_027359115.1). Lineage (NCBI taxonomy): Bacteria > Pseudomonadati > Pseudomonadota > Alphaproteobacteria > Sphingomonadales > Sphingomonadaceae > Sphingomonas > Sphingomonas sp. NIBR02145. The sequence goes on from NZ_CP114791.1 coordinate 4,129,843, forward strand.
CGTCGGCGCGACGGTGATCGCAACCACCCGGACCGGCGCCAAGGTGCAGGCGCTGCGCGAGGCGGGCGCGCATCATGTGATCGCGACGGCCGAGGAAGACCTGGCCGCGCGCGTGCGGGAGATCACTGGCGGCAAGGGCGCGCGCGTCGTCTTCGATCCGATCGGAGGTCCGGCCATCGCGCAGCTCGCGGAATGTATGGCGGTTGGCGGCATCCTGCTGGAATATGGCGCGCTCAGTCCTGATGCGGGCCCGTTTCCGCAGTTCGCCGTACTCGGGAAGAGCCTGACGCTGAAGGGCTATCTCTATACCGAGATCGTCGGTGACGACGCGGCCCTGGCGCGCGCGAAGGCGTTCATCGTCGAAGGGCTGGAAACCGGCAGGCTCGATCCGCTGGTCTCGCGAACCTTCCCGTTCGATCGGATCCAGGATGCCACCCGTTTCCTCGAATCCAACGCGCAGATCGGCAAGATCGTCGTCACGCTGGATTGATGGGGCGTTGGCCCGGGTTCGGCGTCGGTGCGTCGAGCCCGGGCCACGAGATCAATCCCGGCAATAGCCTTCGCCGGTCTTCACCGTCAGGCAGTCCTTCTTGCCCGCCAGGTATTTGAGCCCGGTCGCGTCGCCGTCGCTCGGGTGCAGGGTGAAGTCGCCGTCCGGCCGCTCGAAGGAGATACCCTCGCTCGATCCCTTGCCGTCAAAGCTTCCCTTGTCGTCGAGCGTGTACTGCATCTCCAGCTTGTACATGCCCGGGTCCTTGGCCTTGGACACGACCAGATAGGTGCCTTCCACGCCCTTCCAGCGGCCGACCCAGTCGTCGCGGTCCACCGGCTTGGCGCTCACTTCGTTCTTCAGGCTGGAAGCGCCTTCGCTCACCGCATTGGCGAACGAATCGCCCACCGCCACCGCGGCATTGCCCGCGGTCTCGGTGGCATTGGCGGTCGCGTCCGCCGCCTTGTCGGCGGTGTTGCACGCGGCGAGCGCCAGCGCGGGCGCCAGGATCAGCAGCGCGCGCATCAGCGAGTCGCCTCGTCGATCGCATTGCCGACATGCTCGGCGCGGTTGCCGATGTCGCTCGCGGTGTTGTCGAACGCATCGCCGGCATCGTCCGCGGCATTGCTCAGCGTGTCGCCCATGTCGTTCACGCTGTTCTCCAGCGAGTCGCCGGTGCGGTCGAGCGAATTGCTCAAATTGCTCTCCGCGCTCGGCGAACAGGCGGCAACACCCAGGGCCAGTGCCGGAAGCAGGGCGAAAATCGTCTTGCGCATCTTTCTCTCCGAATAGTCGGTCTAGCCAGCACGGTCCTTGCGGCGTAGGGGAGCGCGCATGTCGCACCGCATCGCTATCGCTTCGGACCATGCCGCCTACGCCATGAAGGCAGAACTCGCCGAATGGTTGCGTAACGAAGGGCATGAAGTGCTCGATCTCGGGACCAACGGACCCGAGAGCGTCGATTATCCCGACTATGGCTATCGTCTCGCCAAGGCGATCGAGGATGGCCAGGCCGACAAGGGCGTTGCGCTCTGCGGCTCGGGCATCGGCATCTCGATCGCGGTGAACCGCAACCCGCATGCCCGCTGCGCGCTCGTCTCCGAGCCGCTTTCGGCCAGCCTTGCGCGCCAGCATAACGATGCCAATGTCGTGGCCCTCGGCGCCCGCCTTGTCGGCATCGAGATGGCCAAGGCCTGCATCACGACTTTCCTCGCAACCGAGTTTCTCGGCGACCGCCACCAGCGTCGGGTCGAAAAGCTCAGCCATCCTGAAGGGACCCATGCATGAGCACCAACCCCGTGAACCTCGGCGCGCAGCCTGATGGCTATTTCACCCGCTCGCTTGCCGAGGCGGATCCGGCGGTCTTCGCCGGCGTGCAGCACGAGCTGAAGCGCGAGCAGTATCAGATCGAGCTGATCGCCTCGGAGAACATCGTCTCCAAGGCGGTGCTCGAAGCCCAGGGCTCGGTCTTCACCAACAAGTACGCCGAGGGCTACCCGGGCAAGCGCTATTACCAGGGCTGCCACCCGTCGGACGAAGTCGAGCAGCTGGCGATCGATCGCGCCAAGCAGCTGTTCGGCTGCGAGTTCGCCAATGTGCAGCCGCATTCGGGCGCGCAGGCGAACGGCGCCGTCATGCTGGCGATGGTCAAGCCCGGCGACACGATCATGGGCCTCAGCCTCGATTCGGGCGGCCACCTCACCCACGGCGCCCGCGCCGCGATGTCGGGCAAGTGGTTCAATGCGGTCCAGTACGGCGTCACGCCCGACACCCACCTGATCGACTATGATCAGGTCGCCAAGCTCGCCCGCGAGACCCAGCCCAAGCTGATCATCACCGGCGGCTCGGCCTATCCGCGCCATATCGATTTCGCCAAGTTCCGCGCGATCGCGGACGAAGTCGGCGCGATCTTCATGGTCGACATGGCCCATTTCGCCGGCCTGGTCGCCGGCGGCGTCCACCCGACGCCGTTCGGCCACGCCCATGTCGTCACCACCACCACCCACAAGACGCTGCGCGGCCCGCGCGGTGGCGCGGTGTTCACCAATGACGAGGCGATCGCCAAGAAGATCAACTCGGCGGTGTTCCCGGGCCTGCAGGGCGGCCCGCTGATGCACGTCATCGCCGCCAAGGCGGTTGCGTTCGGCGAAGCGCTCCAGCCCGAGTTCAAGGGCTACGCGGCGGCGATCGTCGAGAATGCCAAGATCCTCGCGGCCACGCTCAAGGAGCGCGGCGCGGCGGTGGTCTCGGGCGGCACCGACACCCACCTCGCGCTGATCGACCTGACGCCGCTGGGCGTCACCGGCAAGGACGCCGACGAGGCGCTCGAGCGTGCGGCGATCACCTGCAACAAGAACGGCATCCCCAACGATCCGCTGCCGCCGGTCAAGACCAGCGGCATCCGCGTCGGCTCGCCGGCGGGCACCACCCGCGGCTTCGGCCCGGCGGAGTTCCGCGAGATCGGCAACATGGTTGCCGACGTGCTCGACGGCCTCAAGAAGAATGGCGAGCAGGGCGACGCCCAGGTCGAGCAGAATGTCCGCGAGCGTGTCCGCGCGCTGTGCGAGCGCTTCCCCATCTATCCGGAGCTCTAAGGATTGCGCTGCCCCTTCTGCGGACATGAAGACAGCCAGGTAAAGGACAGCCGCCCCACCGAAGACGGGGCGGCGATCCGTCGCCGGCGCCAGTGCGAGGCCTGCGCCGCGCGCTTCACCACGTTCGAGCGCATCCAGCTGCGCGAGCTGACCGTCCTCAAGTCCGAGGACAAGCGCGAGCCGTTCGATCGCGACAAGCTGGTCCGCTCGATCTCGGTCGCCACCCGCAAGCGCCCGGTCAACGGCGTGCAGATCGAGAAGCTGGTCTCGGGCATCCAGCGGCAGCTGGAGACGATGGGCGATACCGAAATCCCCTCGCAGAAGATCGGCGAGCTGGTGATGCAGGGCCTCAAGGGCCTCGATTCGGTCGCCTATATCCGCTTCGCCTCGGTCTATAAGGACTTCCGCGAGGCCAAGGATTTCGAGGAATTCGCCGGCAATGTCAGCGAGGTCGGCAAGCAGTGAGCCAGCCTCCGGTCATCGTCCTCGTCCGCCCGCAGCTCGGCGAGAATATCGGCAAGGCCGCGCGCGCGATGCTCAATTTCGGGCTGGTCGAGATGCGCCTCGTCGCGCCGCGCGACGGCTGGCCCAACCCCAGCGCCGGGCCTGCCGCCTCGGGTGCCGACATCGTGCTCGAGAAGGCGCAGGTCTATGAGACGGTCGCCGATGCGGTGGCCGACTGCGCGCATGTCTATGCCACCACGGTGCGCAAGCGCGGCGTCACCAAGCCGGTGATGACTCCCGAAGAGGCTTCGCGCGAGATCCACCGCGAGGAGGGGCGCTCGGCGATCCTGTTCGGCCCCGAGCGTTCGGGGCTGGAGACCGACGACGTCGCGGTGGCGCGCACGATCGTCACCGTGCCGATCAACCCCGAATTCGGTTCGCTCAACCTCGCCCAGGCGGTGATCCTGGTCGCGTACGAATGGTCCAAGGGTGAGAGCCTCGCCCAGCCGACCCAGGAGGATCTCGATCCTCCCGCGCCGCAGGACGAGCTCGACGGGATGATCGGCCAGCTCGACGCGATGCTCGACGAATCGGGCTATTATTTCCCGCCCGATCGCGTGCCCTCGACGAAGCGCACCTTGCGCACGGTGCTCACCAAGCCGGGCTGGTCGTCGCAGGAACTGCGCACCCTGCGCGGCGTGCTTTCCGCCCTCGAAGGCAAGAAACGCCACCGTTCCGGCTGATACACAACTGCAACACACTTCTTCTTTTCGCATATGCGAAAGCGCGTTATGTTGCACGAATCTTTCGTAGCGGGAGGGGGTTCCGGTACGTTTCGTGTCACATCGGTCCGGTTCTGGTTGCTTGTGGGGCCTGGCAACTGGAAACGGCCGGCACGGGCGGGAACGCCTTCCCCCTCGCAGTGGAGAAGCTGGATGAAGTTCGCAGTTGTGTTCGCGTGTGTTGCCTTCGCCGTTCCCGCCCTCGCCCAGCAGGCGACGCCGGCCCCGGCGGCGTCCGATGCCAAGCCCGAGAAGAAGATCTGCCGCCTGGTCGACACCACCGGCTCGATCATGGGCAAGCGCGAGTGCCACACCAAGGAAGAGTGGCGCCAGATCAGCGCCGCCAACGCCGAGAACGCCGAGCGCACGCTCGGGAATCGCCCGCGCGCGGGTGCTGGCGCCGGGGGCAATTGATCCGCGGCGATCGATCGGCATTCCAGAGGGGGAATCCATGAAGTTGATCATGCTATGCGCGCTCGCCGTCGTCGCGGCGCCCGCCATCGCCCAGGACGCGCCCGCGGCCGAGGGCAAGTCGGACAAGAAGATCTGCCGCATGGTCGCGCAGACCGGCTCGATCCTGCTGCGCAAGAAATACTGCCTGACCCGCGAGGAATGGGCCAAGCTCAGCGCCGCCACCTCCGATCGCGCCAATCGCGCGATGGATCAGCGCGGGATGGGCGGCAACGGCAGCTTCAACAAGGAATAGGCCGCCTCAGCGCTGGTCGAACGCCTCGAACTCATAGGCGATCGAGGCTTCGACCAGCGTTTCCCACATCGCGCCGATCGCCGCGTCGGGAATGCCCGCCGCGCGGGCATGGGCGCGGACATTGTCGATGACCTGGGCCTTGCGCGCCTCGTCGCGGACATGGCCGCGCTCGGGCTTGATGCGGGCGGCTGCGTCCATATAGCCGAAGCGGCGCTTGAGCAGCGCCACCAGCGCCGCGTCCACCGCGTCGACGCCGGCACGGACTTCGATCATCGTCGTGCAGGCTTCGGGGTCGAGTATCTCTTGCATGGCCGCTCCTTGGCCGGGCGGGGCGTCGCTGTCCAGCGGCCGCGCGCAACTTGACTCCGCTGCCCCCCGCCGCTAACGGCGCCCCTTCGCAATGGCCCCGCACCCCGGTGAAGCGGCGGCCCTGCCTCTCCTCGAGAGCAGCAGGCGGATACCGGGAACCACGTTGTCAGCGATTGCAAGGATTACAAATGTCGAAGCGTTCCAGCGCAAAGTACAAGCTTGACCGCCGCATGGGCGAGAACATCTGGGGCCGTCCGAAGTCCCCGGTGAACAAGCGCGAATACGGCCCGGGCCAGCACGGCCAGCGCCGCAAGGGCAAGATGTCGGACTTCGGCATCCAGCTGCGCGCCAAGCAGAAGCTCAAGGGCTATTACGGCGACGTCACCGAGAAGCAGTTCAAGAAGGCGTATGAAGACGCCTCGAAGATGAAGGGCGATACGTCGCAGAACCTCATCGGCCTGCTCGAGCAGCGTCTCGACATGATCGTCTACCGCGCCAAGTTCGCGCCGACGATCTTCGCGGCCCGCCAGCTGGTCAACCACGGCCACGTCCTGGTCGATGGTGAGAAGTGCAACATCGGTTCGCGCCGCATCAAGCCGGGCCAGACCGTGTCGCTCCGTCCGAAGGCGCAGGAAATGGCGCTGGTGATGGAAGCCCAGAGCCTCGCCGAGCGCGACATCCCCGATTACGTGTCGCCGGACGGCGCCTCGAAGATCACCTTCACCCGCGTGCCGACCCTCGACGAGGTGCCGTACCCGGTGAAGATGGAACCGAATCTCGTGGTCGAGTTCTACTCGCGCTAAGGTTCGCTTCCTTCGGGAACGAGAAAAGAGGGCGGTCCTTCGGGGCCGCCCTTTTTCTTTGCTCCCCTCCCTTCCAGGGAAGGGAGGTTCAACGGCCCTAGGGCTTCGCCGCCAGCCCCAGCGCCGCCCGCAGGAAGGCATCGCTCTTGTCGAGCATCTGGGTGCGCGCCTTGTCGTCGTCGAGCTGGTGGTCGAGCCCCTTGAACTCCACCAGTTCCACCGGCTTGCCCGCACCGCGCAGCCGGCTGGCCATCATCCGCGATTCGCCGATGCCGACATTCAGGTCCTGGTCGCCATGGAACATCAGCACCGGCGCCTTGATCTTCTGGACGTTCTGCGCGGGCGAGCCTTCCTTCACATGCGGCCCGCTGCCGATGAACTTGCTGACGATATTGTAGCTGGTGAAGCCCTGCGCCTCGTTCCGCAGCGTCTCCAGGTCGGTCACCGGTGCGATCGCCACGATCGCCTTGAACAGGTCGGGGTCGAGCGCCGGGCTCTGCAGCGCCGCATAGCCGCCATAGGACCAGCCGACGATCGCCAGCTTGCCCGGCGCGGCGATGCCCTGCTTCTCCAGCCAGCGCCCGCCATCGTTCACATCGCCGATCGCGGTCCGCCAGGACTGGAAGCCGTTCTTCTGGAACCAGCCATCGCCATAGCCGGTCGATCCGCGGAAATTGGGCTGGAGCACGGCAAAGCCGCGCGCGGCATAGAATTGCGCCAGCCAGTCGAAGCCCCATTCGTCGCGCGAACCCGGCCCGCCATGCGGCATCACGATCGCGGGCAGGTTCTTGCCGTCGCTTCCCACCGGCAGCGTCAGATAGCCCGGGATCTGGGTGCCGTCGGCGGCGGGGAAGGTCACCGGCTTGACCGATGCCAGCTTCGTCTCGGCCAGGGGCGGGCGCAGCGGCATGACCTCGCCCAGCTGCTTGCTGGTCTTGTCGTACAGATAATAGGTGCCGGGATCGGTGTCGCCGCCGGCGAACAGCAGCAGCTTCTTCTCGTCGGCGCTGGCATCGATGAAGGTGACCAGCGGCTTGCCGGGCAGGGCCCTGCCCAATGCGTTGCGCAGCTTCTGCAGCTCGGGATCGAAGAATTCGGTGGTCCGCTTGTCGGTGGCATAGCTCACGCCCACCACGCGGCGCTGCCGCCCGATCCGCACCAGCCCGTCGACATCGACCTGGGGATGCGCGAACACCAGCTTGCGGGTCAGGCTGCCGTCCAGCGCGATGCTGTACAGCGCGGATCGACCGTCCTTGTCGTCAAAGCCGTAGACGACATTGGCATCGCGATCGACGGCATAGGGATTGAAGCCCGAATAGCCGCCCCCGCCATCGCTCACCAGGTCGCCCAGCTTCTTCCAGTCGCGATCGCCGGCGGTGCGATACTGATAGCTGTAATTGCCGGTCAGCATGCCTTCGTTGCGCGCCTGGGCGAAGCCGATGATGCGGACATTGCCATGGCCGTCGCTGATATATTCGTTCGCGCCCCCGCGCGGCGACTCGACCAGCTTGCGCTTCAGCGTGGTCGCATCGACCAGCTCCACCGCCAGCCCCTCGCGCGCGTTCGCCACATGGCTGCCGGTCGAATATTCCGGCACGAACTCGCGCGTCATCAGCACCGATCCGTTCGATCCGTCCGGGCCCCAGTCGATGATGTCGCCGCCGGACTGGATGATGTCCAGCGCGGTTGCGCTGTCGCGCTGGCTCAGCAGCTTCAGGTCCGATCCGTCGGCGTTGAGCGACACCATCCGGGTGAAGGCCAGCTTCTTGTCGAGCTTCCCGATCATGTAGATGTTGCACACGAGCCGCGTCGTGCTGGCCCAGCGGCAGCTGGTGATCTGATCGGGATCGCCGCTGGAATTCAGGACCATCTTCGATTCGCCTGTCTCCAGGTTCGCCACCATCAGCGCGTCCCCCCGCCCGGAAACGGGCTGGAGCATCGCCACCTGGGTGCCGTCCGGCGACAGGCTGATCTGCTGGATGAACTCCCGCGCGCCGAATTTGCGCGCATCCTCGCTCTGGGCATAGGCAATGGCCGGCATGGCCGATGCGGCAAGCATTGCCGCACGAACGATAGTCTTCATGATCCCCCCGATAGTCGAACCGCCAGCCTAGCGGGTGCGCGGGCATTGGCAATCGGGTGATGGAACCGGCGCGATGTCGAAGCCGATCGGGCGGCGGCTTTCCGGAATCTACTCAATCTGGCGGAAAACCGTGCTTATCGCGCCAGGATTGACCCATTTCGGCGGCACCTCGCCTGACGCGGTCGTTCGGGCGCTGTAACAAATCCGCAAACAGGGTCTCGGGTCGCACGGGGCCGCACCGCATGTTGCGCCAATCGGCGTCGGGGGTGCTCTTGCTGCGCGTGTCGCGGAATCCGGGGGGATCCGCGCCCGCGCAAGAGTCCGGGGGGACTTGCTTTGGGATTGCTTCATCGGGACGCCGGTCTCGATCATCCGGCGCTGGCAGCGCTGCTTGCCCGGCTCGGCACCGCCGAAGCCATCGCGGTGCCGCGCTATCCGCTGCCCGGCAGCCGCCGCGGCCGCTGCTACTGGAATGTGCGCGATCAGGTGCGGTTGCAGGGCGGGTCGTGCGTCTTCGGCTGGATGCTGGTCGAGATACCCGGCATCGCGCTGTTCGGCTGGCATCATGCGGTGTGGCGCGCGCCCTCGGGCCAGCTCTCCGATATCTCGCCGCATCCGGTCAGCGGGTGGGGCGTGGGCGTCACCAGCTTCGCGATCGATCCGGTCCAGGATCATGCGCTCGATTGGCCGCCCAACATGCCCCAGCTGTTCGCGCCGCTGCTCCGCGCCGATCCGCTCGAGCGCTTCATCGCCAGCGAGGCGGAGGTCCACGCCCTGCGGCAGCGCTATCGCGATGCCGAGCGACAGATCCCCTCGGCCACCTGCTTCGACGGCGAGCGGGATCTGATCATCCATGTCGATACGGTGGCCGACATCGCTCGGCTCAAGAAGCTCGAGCGCCGCTACTTGCCTCGCATCCGCGCGGCCGAGGCCCGCCGCGACGCGCTGATCCCGGCGCTCACCCGGCTCCAGCACGAAACGCTGGAACGCCTCGCCCATGCCGAGATCGCAGCCGACCTCGCCGCCGACGTGCTGCGCGCGGTCGGGGGGTAGCGAAAGCCGGGATCTCGGGCGAAGGCGGGCCAGCTACTCGGCAGTTCCCCCGGCGAAAGCCGGGGCCCAGGGTTTCTCTGCCGTCTCGCTTGTGACCCTGGGCCCCGGCCTTCGCCGGGGAACGGAAAGAGCCAGCGGAACAGGGAAGCCGGCCTACCGCCCCAATTCCCGCACCGCGAAGTCAATGAAGCTCGGCCAGTTATCCCGATTGTTATGCCCGCCGCGATGCTGGCGAAACGCCAGGTCGCCCTCGGTCACCGGCGTCAGCTCCGGCGGGAACACGCTCGCGCTCAGCCCCTTCGCCCCGCGCACTGTCCAGGCCGGCGATGCCGCCACCGCCGCCAGGAAGCTGCCCTTGGGGTCGACCCAGCCGTCGCCGGTATCCACCGTGCCCGCGCCCAGGAACAGCGGCCGCGGCGCCGAGAGCGCGATCAGCATATGCGCGTCGATCGGAAGGTCGAACTCGGTCTTCGGTCCGGCGTAGCGCAGGAAATTGCCGGCGAACCAGTGATACTCGCCCCCGGCCGCCAAATTGCCCATCCGCTCGCCGAAATTGCGCCGATAGAGCGCCGCGCCGCCCGCACCGGAAGAGCCGACAAAGCCGATCGCGAAGTGCGGATCATAGGCCATGGCGACCAGCGCCGCCTTGCCGTAGCGCGACAGCCCTTCGATCCCGATCCGTCGCCTGTCCACTTTCGCGTCCGAAGCGAGTGCCTCGCGCGCCTGGCTCGCCCCCCAGGCCCAGGCGCGCAGCACGCCCCAGTCCTCGGGGCTGCGCGGGCGCCCGCGCAGCGAGATGCCGATCACCCCGGTCTTGAGCTCGCCGCCATTGTCCGCCTGGATCGAATTCGCCACCACCACGGCATAGCCCCAGCCGCGCTTGAGCAGCTGTTCGGTATAGGGCGGACCGGGGTCGGCGGGGCGCGGCGGCCCGGGGAATTTGAAGCCTTCGGGGAAGCCGAAGCTCAGCATCACCGGCACGCGTTCGGGACGGTCGGGCAGCGTGTACCGTACGCGTATCGTCGCGGATGCTTGCGGGGCGTCCCGATTGTCGGCCACGCCTTCCAGCCAGCGCCTGGTCACCGGGATCCCGGCTTCGCTTGCCTTTTCCTCGCGCACCAGATTCCACGTTATTTTCGGGGCGGTTAGCGGCACGCGGCCATAGATCTCGCGGTCGAACAGCTCGACGATCTCGCGGCGCCGGCGGTCCCAGTCCTTGCTGTTCCTGACCGGCCGGCCGTCGTTCAGACGCATCATATCCGGAAGTTGCGGCGTGCCCGCTTTCGCCTCGTCATAGTTCACCGCATTGGGCGCGCTGGGGTTGAAACCATCCGCGCCCGCACGGATTTCCGCGATTCCCAGCCGATCGAGCATCGCCTGCCGGTCGGCATTGGCGGCGGTGTAATCCTGCTGCTGCGCGGCTGCGGGCAGGGCGAGTGCCAATATCGGCGCACAGAGCGTCCACAAGCGCATCGCATCCCCTCCTATGTTATCGCTATCAGGCTGCCTCGCATTGCGAACCCGCGCAACCCTTGCCAACATCGGCGGACGAAGTTCTGTTTGGGGGTATCCATGCGCCATCTGCTCACCGTCGCCCTGTTGCTCTCCGGCACCGCGGCCAATGCCCAGACCATCCCGGTCGAGACGATGAAGGAGGTGACGCAGGTCCTGTCCTCCGACGCCTATGAAGGCCGCGCGCCGACCACCCCGGCCGAGGACAAGACGATCGCCTATATCGTCCAACGCTTTGAAAAGGCCGGGCTCAAGCCGGGCAACAAGGGGCAGTGGACGCAGGACGTGCCGCTGGTCGAGATCACCGCGAACAACGTGGCGCCGCTGGTCTTCACTGGCGGCAAGCAGGCGGTGTCGCTCGACTATCGCAAGGACATGGTCATCGCGACCTACCGGGTGGTGCCCAAGGTCGCGATCAAGGACAGCGACGTCGTCTTCGTCGGCTATGGCATCAACGCCCCCGAGCGCGGCTGGAACGACTATGCCGGTCTGGACGTGAAAGGGAAGACGGTGGTCATCCTGGTCAACGACCCCGACTATAAAACCCCGGAAACCAAGGGGTTGTTCGACGGCAAGGCGATGACCTACTATGGCCGCTGGACCTACAAGTTCGAAGAGGCCGCCCGGCAGGGCGCGGCCGCCGCGATCATCGTCCACGACACCTATCCGGCCGCCTATCCCTGGGGCGTGGTCCAGTCCTCCTGGACCGGCCCCCAGCTCGAGCAGGACACGCCGGGCGACCATATGGACCAGAGCCAGGCCATCGGCTGGATGCAGCTCGACAAGGCCAAGGCGCTGTTCGCCGCCGCGGGCAAGGACTTCGACGCCCTCTCGGCCGCTGCGGCGCAGAAGGGCTTCAAGGCGGTTCCGCTCGGCGTAAAGGCTTCTGTCGGCTGGGAAAACACGATCAAGCGCCAGGCGTCGAAGAACGTCGTCGGCGTGCTGCCGGGCACCGCGAAGCCCGACGAGGTCGTGCTCTACTCGGCCCATTGGGACCATCTCGGCCGCTGCGACGCGGTGAATGGCGACGACATCTGCAACGGCGCGGTCGACAATGCCTCGGGCATCGGCGGCCTCGTCGCCCTTGCCGAAGCGCATGCCAAGGCCGGCCCGGCCAGCCGCAGCCTCGTCTTCCTCGCCGTCACCGCCGAGGAATCGGGCCTGCTCGGCAGCAAGTTCTACGCCGAGAACCCGGTCTATCCGCTCGCCAAGACCGTCGGCGGGGTGAACATGGATTCCTTGAATGTCATTGGAAAGACGAAGGATTTCGTGATCGCCGGCGCCGGCAAGTCCGAGCTGGAGGATCTGGTGAAGCCCTTCGTCGCGGCCGAGGGCCGGGTGATCGTCCCAGAGGCCCGGCCCGAGGCGGGCGGTTACTACCGCTCGGATCATTTCAGCTTCGCCAAGCTCGGCGTGCCGATGCTCTATGGCGAGAGCGGCGACGACCTGGTCAATGGCGGCAAGGAAGCCGGCGAGAAGGCCGCCAAGGACTATACCCAGAACCGCTATCACAAGCCCCAGGACGAATATAACCCGGCCTGGGACTGGAGCGGTTCGGTCTCGGACCTGAACATCTATTACGGCCTCGGCCGCCAGCTCGCCGAGGGCAGCGCCTGGCCGAACTGGTACAAGACCGCCGAGTTCCGCGCGGTTCGCGACAGGTCTCGCGCCGGACAATGAACGGGATTATGGGGGCGGAATGACGATTCCGCCTCCCCCCAAGCCCGAATGGGCGCACCATCACGCCGTGTGGATCGGCTTCCCCAGCCATCCCGAACTCTGGCTCGACGATCTCGCCTCCGCGCGCCTCGAAGTCGCCGCCTTCGCCAAGGCCGTGCATGCCGAGGGCAAGGGCGAGCAGGTGATCCTGGTCGCCGCCAATGAGGAATCCGCCAAGGCTGCCCGTACCCTGGCGGGGAACGCGGCCAAGGTCGTGGTCGAGCCCTTCGGCGACATCTGGTTGCGCGACACCGCCGCGATCATCGGCGGCGACGGCACCGCGCACGACTTCCAGTTCAACGGCTGGGGCGGCAAGTACGACCTCGAAGGCGATGACGATATCGGCCACCGCCTCGCCGAGCGCGCCCAGATGAACGTCGAGGACCATGCCTGGGTGCTGGAGGGCGGTGCGATCGACGGCGATGGCACCGGCCTGGTGGTCACTACCGAGCAGTGCCTGCTCAACCGCAATCGCAACCCGCAGCTCAGCAAGGCCGAGGTCGAGGAGATGCTGCTCAAGGACCTGGGCTATACCCAGGTGCTGTGGCTGGGTGATGGCCTGCTCAACGACCATACTGACGGCCATGTCGACAATCTCGCTCGCTTCATCGGCCCCAACCGCCTGCTGATCCCCGAGGGGGCCGAGAACGACCCCAACTGGCGCATCTACCAGGACGCCGCCGCCCGCGCCGAGCGCGCCGGGGTCGAGGTCGTCCGCTTCCCCTCGCCGGGTCGGGTGCTCAACGAGGATGAGGAGATCATCCCGGCGAGCTACATGAACTTCTACATCGGCAATGCCGCGGTGGTCGTGCCGCTCTACGGTCAGGAGAATGACGTGGCAGCGGTGGACAAGCTCGCCGAGCTGTTCCCCGGCCGCGCGATCATCGGCCAGCGCGCCGACCATATCCTCACCGGCGGCGGCAGCTTCCACTGCATCAGCCAGCAGATTCCGGTGTAATTACAAGATCGTCATCCCCGCGGAGGCGGGGATGACGGTTATTTGGTCGGAGCGGGCGAAGGCGTCCCGGCGATCGGCGCGCCCGCCGTGCTGCTCACCCGCCAGATCATGTTGCCGACATCGTCCGCCACCAGCAGCGCGCCGCCGGCATCGGTGATCAGGCCGACCGGACGACCGTTCACGGTCTTGCCGTCCTTGCCCAGGAAGCCGGTGAGCAGGTCGACCGGCTTCGCGTTCTTGAGCGGATAGCCATTGTCGCCGAACGGCACGAACACGAGCTTGTAGCCCGAGGGCGGCTCGCGGTTCCACGAGCCGTGCAGCGCGATGAACGCACCATTGGTGAACTTGCCGCCCAGCTTGGCATCGGCGGCGAAGGCGAGCCCAAGCGGCGCGGTATGGGCGCCCAGCGCGAAGTCAGGGCGCTTGGTGTATTCGCGCAGGTCCGGCCGCTCGGGCGTCACCCGCTTGTCGATATAGCCGCCCCAGTAATTCCACGGCCAGCCATAGAAGGCGCCGAAATCGACCTGGGTCAGATAGTCGGGCGGCATGTCCGATCCGAGCATGTCGCGCTCGTTGACCACGGTCCACAGATTGCCGGTATGCGGCTCGAACGCCATGCCGTTGGGGTTGCGCAGGCCCCAGGCATAGACGCGCGAGGACTTGGTTTCCGGCACCACCTCGAGGATCGCGGCGCGGGTGCGCCTGGCGGCGTCGAGCTGCCTGGCGACCTGGAAGGGCGAGTCGGCGCCATAGATGTCGCCTTCCTTGTCGAGCCCGTTCTCGCCGATGTTCGAGGAGGAGCCGACGGCGACATAGATGCGCTTGCCATCCGGCGAGGCGAGGATGTTGCGCGCCCAGTGATTGCCGCCGCCGGCCAGGTCGATGATCTTCTCGGGCTTGGCGGTGATCCTGGTGTCGCCGGCTTTGTAGGGGAAGCGGACCAGTGCGTCGGTATTGGCGACGTAGAGCCAGTCGCCGATCAGCGCCATGCCGCTCGGCGAGTTCAGCCCCTCGATCAGCGCCGAGCGCTGGTCGGCCACGCCGTCGCCATTGGTGTCGCGCAGCAAGGTGATGCGGTTGGCCGAGGGCACGCCGGCACCGGCGCGGTTCAGCATGATCCCCATGATCCAGCCGGTGATGCCACCGCCCTCGCGCGGGGGCGAGTTGCTCTCGGCGACAAGCACGTCGCCATTGGGCAGGCGATAGAGCCAGCGCGGATGATCGAGCTTGTCGGCGAAGGGTGCGACCTGCAGCCCCTCGGGCGCGGTCGGCTTGGCGCCGTTCGCCCAGCCCACCGGCTTGGCGATGCGGACGGTCGGGACGTCCTGGTAGCGCGCTTCGCTCAGCTGGGGGACGACGCCGGTGACGGCGCTTTCGGAGAGCTTGGCCTTGTCCGGCTGGATTGCCCAGACGACGAGGCCGATGAGCACCACCACGACGATGGCAAGGACGATGAGGATCCGCTTGAGCATGGCGGAAGGATAGGGGGCGGGCGGGCCTAAGCCAATGGCTTTCGACCCGCCCGCCGCGGGTCTTACTTCAGGTCGAAGCGATCCGCGTTCATCACCTTGGTCCAGGCGGCGACGAAGTCCTTCACGAACTTCTCCTCATTGCCGTTCTCGGCATAGACCTCGCCGACTGCGCGCAGTTCCGAGTTCGAGCCGAAGATCAGGTCCGCGCGGGTCGCCCGCCACTTCTCATGGCCTGCCGCGCGGTCGGTGGCGACATATTCGTCGTCGCCTTCCCCGGCAGCCGCCCAGACATTGGTCATGTCGTAGAGGTTGACGAAGAAGTCGTTGGTCAGCTGGCCCGGGCGCTTGGTGAAATGGCCATGGCCGCGCTCGCCGTGATTGGCGCCGAGCACGCGCAGGCCGCCGATCAGCACGGTCATCTCGGGCACCGAGAGGCCGAGCAGCGAGGCGCGATCGAGCATCATCTCCTCGACCTTCACCGCCAGCTTCTTCTTGCCGACATAGTTGCGGAACGCGTCCGCCTCGGGCTCCATCACCGCGAAGCTGTCGGCGTCGGTCTGCGCCGCCGTCGCATCGCCGCGACCGCCGGTGAAGGGCACCGCTACGCCGAAGCCTGCGTCCTTGATCGCCTTCTCAAGTCCGACCACGCCGCCGAGCACGATGGCATCGGCCAGCGACAGGTTGCCGCGCAGGCCATTGAGCGTGTCGATGACGTTGGCGAGCGTTGCCGGCTCGTTGACCTCCCAGTCCTTCTGCGGAGCCAGCGCCACGCGCGCGCCGTTGGCGCCGCCGCGGAAATCCGACTTGCGGAAGGTGCTGGCCGAGGCCCAGGCCGCCTTGACCAGCTGGCTGACCGTTAGTCCGCTTCCCGCGATCTTCGCCTTCACCGCCGCGACATCGGCGTCCGAGGGCCTGGTGCCGGTGGGGATCGGATCCTGCCAGATCAGGTCTTCGGCGGGGACTTCCGGCCCGAGATAGCGGACCTTGGGGCCCATGTCGCGGTGGGTCAGCTTGAACCAGGCGCGGGCGAAGGCGTCCTTGAACGCTTCGTGATCGGCGCGGAACTTCTCGCTGATCGCGCGGAACTCGGGATCGCGTTTCAAGGCCATGTCGGCGGTGGTCATCATCGTCGGGACCTTGATGTTCGAATCCCACGCCGCCGGCGCCATGTCCTCCTCTTTCTGGTTGATCGGCTGCCACTGGTTGGCGCCCGCGGGGGACTTCACCAGTTCATAGTCATAGTCGAACAGCAGCCGGAAATAATTCTCGGTCCATTCGCGAGGGGTATTGGTCCAGGCGCCCTCGATGCCGCTGGTGACAGTGTGCTCGCCGATGCCGCCGCTCTCATGGCCGCTCACCCAGCCGAAGCCCTGCGCGACCAGATCGCCGCCTGCCGGCGCAGCGCCGAGCAGCGATGCGTCACCATTGCCATGCGCCTTGCCGAAAGTGTGGCCGCCGGCGGTGAGCGCGACGGTCTCCTCGGCGTTCATCGCCATGCGCGCGAAGGTTTCCTTCATGTCGCGCGCCATGCCGGCATCGTCATGCGGATTGCCCTGCGGGCCTTCGGGATTGACGTAGATCAGGCCCATCTGGATCGCGGCGAGCGGGCCTTCGATTTCATGGAAGCCATGCTCGGGGGCGATGCGGGTCTGGACGCCCTCGTTCACCCATTTGTCTTCGGAGCCCCAGTAGATGTCGCGCTCGGGCTCATAGACATCGGGGCGGCCGCCGCCGAAGCCGAAAACGGGCCCGCCCATGCTCTCGATCGCGACATTGCCGGTAAGGATGAACAGGTCGGCCCAGCTGATGTGCTTGCCGTACTTCTGCTTGATCGGCCACAGCAGGCGGCGCGCCTTGTCGAGATTGCCATTGTCGGGCCAGCTATCGAGCGGAGCGAAGCGCTGCTGGCCGCTGTTGGCGCCACCACGGCCATCGGCGGTGCGATAGGTGCCGGCGGCGTGCCAGGCCATGCGGATGAAGAAGGGGCCATAATGCCCGTAATCCGCCGGCCACCAGGGCTGGCTGTCGGTCATCAGCGCGGTGAGATCGGCCTTGAGCGCGGCATAGTCGAGCTGCTTGAAGGCTTCGGCATAGTCGAAATCGGCGCCCATCGGGTTGGACGAGCCATTGGGGTTGAGGATTTCGGTGGCAAGCATCTCGGGCCACCAATCCCTGTTGGTGCGGCCGAGCAGTGCGCGCACGCCGCCTGCGCCGTGCATCGGACAGCCACCGCCGTCGATCGATCCAGTCTTAGCGTCCATCTCCCAAGCTCCTTGCTGAATGTGCGTCCCATGGGATGCCACTCCGGATGCAATCGAAGAAATGGATTAGATCGCCGTCAGTGATCGAGTGGGTGATTTTTACGACACGCCGTTGTCACCAGGACCGTCATCCGTCGGAAGCTGGAATCTCGTGCCGCATCGCGCCTTCACCGAGATCCCGGCTTTCGCCGGGATGACGGGTAGGTGGTGGGCGGCCGATTATTCCTCCGCCAGCGCCTTCTCGGCGGGCGGATGGAGGCGCAGCTTCGTCACGCGCTTGGGGTCGGCCTCGACGATCTCGAGCTTCCAGCCGCTGTCATGCTTCAGACATTCCCCCGCCGCCGGTACATGGCCGGCGAGGATGAAGGCGAGGCCGCCCAGCGTGTCGACATCGCCGTCGACTTCGCCCAGTCGCGGGTCGATCGTCTCGGCGACGTCCTCCAGCTCGGCGCGGGCATCGGCTTCCCAGCCGCCGCCCTCGATCGGCACGAGCAGCGCGGTCGGTGCCTCGTCATGCTCGTCCTCGATCTCGCCGACGATCTCCTCGATCAGGTCCTCGATCGTGATCAGCCCCTCGGTGCCCGAATATTCGTCGAGCACGATGGCTAGGTGCGTCCGCCGGCCGCGCATCTGGGCGAGCAGGTCGAGCGCGCCCATCGACTGGGGCACATAGAGCGGCTGGCGGATCAGGGCGGACAGGTTCTCCGGGTGCGGCGCGCCACTGGCCAGGATGTTGAACACGTCCTTGATATGGACCATGCCGATGATGGTATCGAGTTCCTCCCGATACACCGGCAGGCGGCTGTGGCCGGCTTCCTCGAACAGCTTCACCAGGTCGGCGAAGCTGGTCTTCTCCTCGACCGCGATGATGTCCGCACGGGGCACGCCGACATCGCCGGCATCGCGCTCGCCGAAATGGAGCAGGTTGCGCAGCATCTGCCGCTCGATCGGGGCGAGGTCGCCTACCGGGCTCCTGCCGCCATCTTCCTCATGCTCGTCGATCGCATCTTCCAGCCGATCCCGCAGCGTCTCTTCTTGATCGTCACCGAACAGGAGGGTGCGGATTCCGCGCCATATCCCGCCACCTTCGTGGTTGTCGCCGCCAGCGCTGCTACTTTGGCCCTCGGGCATGTTCGGTGTTCAATCCTCGCGTATCAGATAGGGGTCGTGCAAACCGAGGTCGCGGAGCGCGGCGCGCTCCATCTCCTCCATGGCCTCGGCTTCCGCGTCGTCCATATGGTCATAGCCTAGCAAATGCAGCAGGCCGTGGACAATCAGGTGCGTGGCATGATCTTCGACCGAGACCTTGCGCTCCGCCGCCTCGGCCGCGCAGACGCCGTGGGCCAGGACGATGTCGCCCAGCAACACCTCGCCGTCGTCGGTATTCTCGGTCACCGCTTCCATCAGATCCGGCTGGATCATCGGGAAGGACAGCACGTTGGTCGGCTTGTCCTTGTCGCGGTACTGCCGGTTGAGGACATGGACCTCCTCGTCGGAGGTGAAGCGCACCGCGACTTCGATCGTCGCGGGGTGATCCAGCCATTCGAGGAACGGCGTCTGGCGGATCGCGGTCTCCGCCGCGCGGTTGGCGAGGGATTCCCAATCGGCAGCGGGCCAGGGGGCTTCAACGAGGGCGGCAACGTCCAGCACTTAAAGCCCCTCCCCTTCAAGGAAGGGGTTGGGGTGGCTGGCGTCCTGGCCATACTGAAGATGGATAGTCATGCGGCTGCCGTAGCGCACGCATCGACTCACCCCCAGCCCCTCCCTTTCAGCGAGGGGAGCTTTTTGCCCCTTAAGCATTCGGGCCCTCATAGGCATCGACGATCCGGCCCACAATCGGGTGACGGACGACATCGGCTGCCGTGAAGCGCGAAAAGGCGATGCCCTCGACGCCCTCGAGACGGCGGACCGCATCGTTGAGGCCCGAGGCGGGCGGGCCTCCGGGGAGGTCGACCTGGTTCGGATCGCCGCAGATCACCATCCGGCTGTTCTGGCCGAAACGGGTGAGGAACATCTTCATCTGCGCCGGCGTGGTGTTCTGCGCCTCGTCGAGGATGACGAAGGCATCGGCCAGGGTGCGGCCGCGCATGAAGGCGATCGGCGCGATCTCGATCTCGCCGCTGGCGATGCGCCGCTCGACCTGCTCGGCGGGCAGGCAGTCATAGAGCGCGTCGTAGATCGGGCGGAGATAGGGATCGACCTTCTCCTTCATGTCGCCGGGCAGGAAGCCGAGCCGCTCGCCGGCCTCGACCGCGGGGCGCGACAGCACCAGCCGCTGGACGCTGCCGGTGATGAGCTGCGCCACCGCCTGGGCGACGGCGAGATAGGTCTTGCCGGTGCCCGCCGGCCCGAGCGCGAAGATCATGTCGTTCGACACCAGCTCGCGCATGTAGTGCGTCTGGGCGACCGAGCGGGGTACGATGGTCTTCTTTCGGGTGCGGATCATGATCGAGGCGGGGGCGTTGCCGTTGTCCGCCTTGACGATGCCGGTGAACATCGGCTCGCTCGACATCGCGATCACGGCGTCGATCAGGCCGGTGTCGATCACTTCGCCGCGGATGACCCGGGCATGGAGTTCCTGCAGCACCTCGCGGGCATGGGCGACGGCTTCGGTCGTCCCCTCGATCTGCACGCGCTGGCCGCGGGCATGGATATAGACGCCCAGCCGCTCCTCAAGCGCGAGGATATTGCTATCGAACTCGCCGAAAAGCTGGGGCAGGAGCTGGGGCTTGTCGAAATTCACCTCGGCGCGGGAGCGTTCACCGGACTGGGCGGGGACAGGCTTGCGGCTCATGCGGCTCCTTCGCGCTGAAAAATGTTGAATCTCTTGAGTGTCCCACGCGTATGCGAGGTCGCCAGTTGCACGGCGCACGTAGCGGCGCTGCGTGTCAAAGCGAAGACGATGCGGGCGGTTCCCTGTCGCATGCGATATGGGGAGAGTGACAGAGGTTTTCCAACTTGGACAGGGCCAATTTTGGCCTGACTTCAAGGAAGCCGGGGACTGTGCGATAGAGGCCACATGACCAGAGGTCGCCCGCCTGAGCAGAAGTCGCCGCAGCAGAAAAAGGCGCTGTCCTATGCGAAGGATCGCCGCAACGCCTATGGCGCCAACGACAAGGCGGCGCGCAAGGCCATCCCGGCACGCAAGGCCGGCGAGAATCGCAAGGTGCGGCGCAAGGCGGTGCATGCGCTCGCGGTGATCGAGCGGCTCGACGAAAGTGGGGCCGAGGCCGTCGAGAGCGCGCTTGCGCACGATATCGAACGCGTCAACGGCTGGACGAAGAGCGCGGACATGCCGCTTGGCGAACATGTCGCGAAGCAGACGCTCCGGGCGGAGCGCCGCACCGACAGCAATGCGCGGGTCCGCGCCGAGAAGGAGCGGCAGCGCGCCGCGCCCGATTTCGACGGCAGCATCGCGATCGGGAGCGGCGTTCGCTTTCCGCCCGGGGATTAGTCGATCCTGCCCGACTGGCTCGCCCGCCACATCATCGCATCGAGCCAGCGATCGGGCAGCCAATGCGCCAGGAACAGGAAGACCGGCGCGCCGCCGCCGGTGCCGTAGCGGATGCGCGGACGGCGGGCGGCGGCGGCGCGTGCGATCGTCCTCGCCACCACCTCAGGCGGCGAGGCGAAGCGCATCGCATTGGCATTGCCGAGCATCGCGGCGTGACGGAGCGCCCACGGCGCATAGGCGCTCTTGCCCGAGCGCTCGACCAGGCTCTGATGGGCAATACCGCTCCATTCGGTGCGGATCGCGCCGGGCTCGATCACCACGACGCGGATGCCGAAGGGGCGCAGTTCAAGGCGCAGGCAATCGCTGAAGCCCTCCACCGCGAACTTGGTGGCGTGGTACCAGCCGCCGAACGGCTCGCCGAACTTGCCGCCGATCGAGGTGACGTTGACGATCGTCCCCGATTTCTGCGCGCGCATCAGCGGGGTGGCGAGCTGGCAGAGCCGGGCGAGGCCGAACACATTGACCTCCATCTGGCGGCGGGCCTCCTCCATCGGCACATCCTCGATCGCGCCATAGCTGCCATAGCCGGCATTGTTGACGAGCAGGTCGAGCCGGCCGGCGGCGGCGCGGATCGTCTCGATCGCCGCGACGATCGAGGCGTCGTCGGTCAGGTCGAGGTCGATCAGCTCGGCGCCGAGGCGCTTGAGCGGGGCCATCCGATCGAGGCGGCGGGCAGCGGCGAAGACCTTGTAGCCATCCTGGATCAGGCGCTGGACGGTGGCTTCGCCGATTCCGGCCGAGGCGCCGGTGACGAGGGCGGTTTTCTGCATTCTGGGCTCCGGTTGCGAGGTGGAGCCTGGCCATATAAGTGTGGACCATAGTCCATGGTCAAGGGATGAATCGCATGCTGATCTCCGAATTCGCCCGGCGGGCGGGCATGAGCACCGACACGGTGCGCTTCTACATCCGCAAGGGGCTGCTTGCGCCCGAAACGGGCGTGAAGGGCGGCTCCAACCCGTACCAGATCTTCACCGAGGAGCATCTGGAAGCGGCGCGGATGGTGCGGATGGCGCAGAGCCTAGGCTTCTCGCTGCGCGAGATCGCGACGCTGTCGGCCGAATATTATGCCGGCGGGATGACGCCCGAGCGCAGCCTGGAGCTGATGCGGATGCAGCTTGCCCGGCTGGAGGAGAAGGCAGCGCAGCTCAATGCGATGGTCGACTATACCCGCGCCAAGGTGAAGTGGCTGGAGACCGGGCAGAAGGGTTCGGAGCCGGTGTTCGGCGCGTTCGACGGCTGCTGGGCCGAGCCGGTGACGACATCGGCCAAGCAGGCCGCCTGAGCGGGGCCTCAGGCGTCGAGCATCCGCGCCTCGTCGAGCTCGATCCGATCGCGGCCGGCGCGCTTGGCGGCGTAGAGCGCCTTGTCGGCGCGCTGCATCGCCACCGCGATCTGCTCGGGCCCGCGCAGGAAGGCGAGGCCGCAGGAGAAGGTGACCGGTTCTTCCGGATTGGGGCCGATCGGATCGGCATGGAGCGCGGTGCGCAGCCGTTCGATCAGCGCGCGGGCGTCGCGCGGGCCCATGCCGGGGATCAGGATGGCGAATTCCTCGCCGCCCCAGCGCGCGACCAGATCGGAGCGGCGCATCGTCTCGGTGAGGCGGCTGGCGAATTCGCGCAGCACCAGATCGCCTTCGTCATGGCCGAAGATGTCGTTGATCCGCTTGAAGAAATCGATGTCGACCAGCGCGAGCGTGGCGCGGGTGCCGGCGCGCAGATGCGCTGCTGCGTCGAGGAAGCCGCGCCGGTTGCGCAGGCCGGTGAGCAGGTCGCGCTCGGCGGCATCGCGCAGCTGGCTGATCCGCGTATTGGTGGCGATCGCGGCAAGGCCGACGCTGTCGAGCAGCTCGCCGGCGAGATCGCGGCCGCCGGCGGGGACGTCGACCACGGGTTTCCCGTCCTGTACTTCGCGCAGCATCGCCGAGGCCTGGCGGATCGGGGCGAGCAGGGCACCGAGCGCATAGATGGCCGCGAGGGTGCCCGCGAGCGTGGCGAGCAGCAGCGGCAAGAAGATCTGCCATTCCCATTCGCCGATCACCGCCTGGCTGGCGATGAAGGTGATCAGCGGCAGGTGCACTGCCACGAAGCAGATGGCGAAGATGCGCAGGTGGAAGTGGCGCGGGAACAGGAACCGCGTGGCGAGATAGAAGCGCATTCTGGCGCGACCCCCTTCTTGTCTTTTGCGTCCGGCCGAATGGCGGGCGTTGGGACATAAGGAGCTAGGTTTCCGAAACTTACCAGGTGCTTGCCGGGGATCGTTAACGCGTCGGAGCGATGCGATACGGCGACGATTCGGAAAGGCGGCCCTCCGCGCCTCGCGCTTCGGTCCCTCGCAATCGGAAACCCTGTGTTTCGCAGCCGTAATGGCGACTTTGCCGCCGCTTGGTGCGTTCCCCGAAGACCCTGGGGATCGACTAGCAAGGACGAAGATAATGCAGGATTTTGAAGGCAAGGTCGCCATTGTGACGGGCGCGGCGTCGGGCATCGGCGCCGCGGTGGCAAAGGACCTTGCGGAGCGCGGGGCGAAGGTGGTGGTCGCCGATTTCGACGGGGCGCATGCGGGGAGCTTTGCGGATAGCCTTGGCGGGAACGCGCGGTCGTTCCAGCTCGATGTCGCCGATCCCGAGGCGGTGCGTGCCATGGTCGACTTCGCGGTGGCCGAGTTCGGTGCGCTGCACCTGGCGGTGAACAATGCCGGCATCGGTGGGCCCGCCGCGCCGATCGCGGACATCTCGCTGGAGGATTGGCACCGGGTGATCGATGTCGACCTGAACAGCGTGTTCTACTGCCTGAAGTACCAGATCCCCGCGATCGTCGCGGCTGGTGGCGGTTCGATCGTCAACATGGCCTCGATCCTCGGCGCGGTCGGCTGGGGCGGCTCGGGCATCTACGTCACCGCCAAGCATGCGCTGCTCGGCCTCACCAAGAATGCCGCGATCGACTATGCCGACAAGGGCGTGCGCGTGAACGCGGTCGGCCCGGGCTTCATCCACACGCCGGCGATCGCGGCGAACATGACCGACGAGGCGATCGCGGGCCTGGCGGGCAAGCACCTGCTGGGTCGGCTGGGCACGCCCGAGGAAGTCGCGGCGCTGACCAGCTTCCTGCTCTCCGACAAGGCGAGCTTCATGACCGGCACCTATTATCCGGTCGATGGCGGCTATCTGGCCCGCTAGGCCTTGGCGCGCGCGGCGAACCCGTTGCTCAAGCTGTTCCCCGGCCTTCGCCGGGGAACTAAAATCCCGCACAAGCAGGTTCAGGCCGCGGCCTTGACCTTTTCCACGCCGGTCAGCGAGTTGCCGAAGCCGCCGGTGATCTCGACCTCGACCATGTCGCCGATCTTCGCGTCGGTGTTCAGATACACCGACTGGAGCCAGGGCGACTTGCCGAGCATCTGGCCGGGGAGCTTGCCCTGGCGCTCGATCAGCACGGCGCAGGTCTTGCCGATGGTCGCCTGGTTGAAGGCGAGCTGATCGCGGTTGAGCGCGGCCTGGAGGCGCTGGAGGCGCTCGTCCATCACTTCAGCGGGGATATACTGGTCGCGCAGCTCGGCTGCCGGAGTGCCGGGGCGCGGGCTGTACTTGAAGCTGAAGCATTGCGCATAGCCGACCGCGTCGACCAGGCTCAAAGTCTCCTCGAACTCGGCATCGCTCTCGCCGGGGAAGCCGACGATGAAATCGCCCGACAGCGCGATATCCGGGCGGGCCGCGCGGACGCGATCGAGGATCTTCAGGTAGGAATCGCGGCTGTGGCTGCGGTTCATCGCCTTGAGGATGCGATCGCTGCCGGCCTGCACGGGCAGGTGCAGGAACGGCATCAGCTTGCCGACCTCGGCATGGGCGCGGATCAGGCCCTCGCGCATGTCGTTGGGATGGCTGGTGGTGTAGCGGATGCGCTCAAGCCCCTCGATCCAGTCGAGCGCGTGGATCAGGCCGTGCAGCCCGGTGCCGGCGTCATCGTCCCAGGCGTTGACGTTCTGGCCGAGCAGGGTGATCTCGCGCGCGCCGGCATCGACCAGCGCCCTGGCCTCGTCGACCAGCTCGGCGAAGGGGCGGCTGATCTCGGCGCCGCGGGTATAGGGCACCACGCAATAGGTGCAGAACTTGTCGCAGCCTTCCTGCACGGTGAGGAAGGCGGTGGGGCCGACCTTGCGGCGCCTGGGCAGCGCGCCGAACTTGCTGTTGGCGGGCATGTCCGTGTCGAGCGCGGAAGTGCCGGCGGCGGCCTTGGCGACCAGTTCGGGCAGGTTGTGATAGGCCTGCGGGCCGACCACGACATCGACCTTGGCGCGGCGGACGATCTCCTCGCCCTCGGCCTGCGCGACGCAGCCGGCGACCGCGATCATCGGCGCGGCGCGATCGGCGGCGGCGGCCTGCTTGCGCAGGCGGCCGATGTCCGAGAACACCTTCTCGGTCGCCTTTTCGCGGATATGGCAGGTGTTGAGCACGATCAGGTCGGCACTGTCGGCGTCGGCAGTCGAAGTCATGCCCTGCGCAGCCATCAGCTCGGCCATGCGCTCGCCGTCATAGACGTTCATCTGGCAGCCGAACGACTTGACGTGGAAGGTCTTGGGATTCTTGGGAGCGTTCATCGGGCGGGCATATAGCTGCGAAAATCGACAACATTAAGCCCCTCCCTGGAAGGGAGGGGTTGGGGTGGGTCGATGATCGCGATGCGGCTGGGGTGCGCGCATGGCTTCAGTATCGCCAGGCCGCCACCCACCCCCGACCCCTCCCTTCCAGGGAGGGGAGTTTCAGGACGTCGCCCCCGGCTTCGGCTTGTAGCCGATCGGGTCCTCGGCGAAGCGGAAGGTGCGAAGCGGCTGGCCGAGCACCTTGACCAGCGCTTCCTCGATCCGGCGGCGGCTTTCGGCGGCGATCACCTTGCGGCCGGGGAAGTCGCGCGGGTGGAAGGGCTCGAGGAAATGGACGTCGAGGCGGAAGCTGCCCTTGCGGCTGAGGATGCGCCTGGCGTTGTTGAGGCCGGTCTCCTGGCCGATCCAGCAGATGTCGTCGGCCGCCGCGCCATAGTGCAGCATCACCGGCTGGACCATCACGCCGGGCGGCGGCGGTTCGAGCACGCGCAGCATCGGCGTCTTGAACGGGAGCAACGACTTGCCGTCGGTCGTCGTGCCTTCGGGAAAGACGGTGATCGCCCAGGTCTCGGCCAGCGCGTCGCGCAGCTCGTTGATCTGCTCGGCGACGCCGAGGCGGTTCTCGCGCTTCACATAGACGGTGCGGTTGAGCCCGGCGAGCCAGCCGACCACCGGAGCGGTCTCGATCTCGGCCTTGGCGATGAAGGCGGTGCCGCTGGCGCCGCCCAGCGCGAGGATGTCGATCCAGCTCAAATGGTTCGAGATGTAGAAGACGTCGCGCTTCAGGTGCGTGCCGACGCGGTTGACCCGCGCGCCGCAGATCCGCGCGGCGGTGCCGAGGAAATGGCGCGGCCAGGGGGAGGGAAGGCGGAAGAGGCGGAACAGATAATGGAGCGGCACGAAAACCAGCAGCGCTAGCACCAGACCGGCGATGCGCAGGCCCATGCGGCACTTGCCGGCGAGGCTGATTGGCGTGGTGAGTCCCTCCATCGCGTCTTCACGGCGACGGGCGGCGCGCTGTTCCCTGGTCTCGCCCGCGGGCGCCACCTCAGTTCTTGCGGTCGAGGGCGACGCCGTAGAGTTCCATCCGGTGATCGACCAGGCGGAAGCCCAGTCGCTCGGCGATCTGCTTCTGCAGCAGCTCGAGCTCCGGATCGACGAACTCGATCACTTCGCCGGTCTCGACGTTGATCAGGTGATCGTGATGCGCTTCGGGCGCGGGTTCGTACCGGGCGCGGCCGTCGCCGAAATCATGGCGATCGAGGATGCCGGCTTCTTCGAACAGGCGCACGGTGCGATAGACCGTGGCGATCGAGATGCCCGGGTCGATTGCCGAGGCGCGCTCATAGACTTTCTCGACGTCCGGATGATCCTCCGCATCGGAGAGGACGCGCGCAATCACCTTGCGCTGTTCGGTAATGCGCAGCCCCTTTTCGTGGCAAAGCGCTTCGAGATCGATCTTACGGCCCATGTTCGCGATGTAGCGTGCACGGGCGGAAGTTGGAAGACTGTGGCCGCGAAAAGGCGCGATCGCGAAACGAAAAGGCCGGCCCGGAGCGATCCGGACCGGCCTTTGCCTGTTTCAGATTGTTGCGGCTCAGCGCTTGCGGCGCTTGGTGCCGAGGCCGATCTTCTTCGCCAGGCTGCGGCGCTGTTCGGCATAATTCGGGGCGACCATCGGATAGTCGGCCGGCAGGTTCCATTTGGCGCGGTACTGCTCGGGGGTCATCTGATAGTGCGTCATCAGGTGACGCTTCAACATCTTGAGCTTCTTGCCGTCCTCGAGGCACACGATATAGTCGGGCTTCACCGAGGCGCGAATGGAAACGGCCGGCTCCTGCTTGACTTCCGGCTCGACGGCGGCGCGGCCAAGACCTGCAAGGGCACCATGCACGTTCGAGATCAGAGTCGGAAGGTCGGAGACCGACACGCTGTTGTTGCTGACATGAGCTGCAACAATATCCGCGGTCAGCGTGACCAGCGTTTCATCAATCTCAGCTTGCGTTTCCATTTTTTTCCTTTCGACCCGGGTAAGACGACTATTCGTTGTCGTCTGAGATCGCCCTATCGGACCATTTCGGATCAAACGCAAGACCAAACTTGCATGTTTCCGTAAGTTTCAGGTCAGATCGGCAATATCCCGAGCATAAGTATGTGCGTCAAACAATTGCCCGCCACGCCCACGATAATAATCGCGACGTTCGCCGACCTTTTCGAAGCCTTCGCGACGGTAGAGCTGAACGGCATCGTTTCCTGAGCGAACCTCAAGATGCACGCGTACAGTGTTGCGGCCGCGCGCTTCTTCAATCACGGCACGCAGCAGCGCGCCACCCACGCCGCGCCGCCGCGCGCTCGGGCGGGTGGCGAGCAGCAGCAGCTCGACTTCATCGACCGTCGCGCGGGACAGGGCGAAGCCGACATCCTCGCCATCGACACTGGCCACCACCAGCCAGACGCCGGGCAACGAGAGCATGCCCAGGCACTGCGCGCTGGTCCAGGCCTCGCCGAAGCGCGGGTCAAAGGCCTCCTGCATGATGTTGTTGACGCTGTAGAGATCCTGCGAGCCGCCTTCGCGCAGCTCGACGAGGTGCACCGTTCCGCTCATGCCAGGCCCCGCTCGGCGAGCGTCTTGGCATCGGGCGCGCGGCCATAGATCGGTCGCGCGGGCAGGGCGGCAAAGGTGGCGGGGAGCAGCCGGGCATCAGCGGCATTGGGCAGCGTCTCGTGCAGCTCCAGCCCTTCGCCGAGCGCGGCAAGGTGGCGCACGCCGCTGCCGAACGCAGGCAGCGCGCCCAGCGCTTCGCGGGCGGCGGCGGGAACGAGCGAGCGGAACGGCCCGTCTTCCCCAAATGGCTGGGAGTGGAACGCCTGCATGAACACCTCACCGTGCCCCCCTTCGAGGATCACGGCAAGCTGTGGCATACCCGCATTGACGGCAAAGCCGGACGCGGCGAGCAGCGCGAGCGACGAATAGCCCTGCACCTCGACGCCCCAGCCGATCGACAGGCCAAGCGCGGCGGCCAGCCCGACGCGCACGCCGGTGAAGCTGCCCGGGCCGACATCGACCAAAATGCGTGCGGCACGGCCTTCGCCCGGCAGCGATGCGATCATCGGCACCAGGCGCTCGGCATGGCCACGGCCCACCACCTCATGGGCCGCGGCTACCAGGGTCGTCCCGTCGAGAAGCGCTACCGAACAGGCGGCAGTCGCGGTCTCGATGACGAGAGTCAGGTCAGAGGAGCTGATTGAACTTCTCGAATTCCGGGCGGGGGAGGCGATCGAAGATGGTGGAGGGGTCGCCATGTCCCAGCGTCGAGATGAAGTTGGACTTCACATTGGGCTGGTCTGCAAAGAAGGCTTCGTCAACCTTGGCGTTGTCGAAACCCGACATCGGGCCGGTGTCGAAGCCGAGCGCGCGGGCGGCGAGGAGCAGATACGCGCCCTGCAGCGACGAGTTGCGGAACGCCGTGGTGTAGCGGGCTTCCTCGGTCGGGAACCAGTCCTTGGCGGTCGGCGCGTGCGGGAAGAGCCAGGGGAGATGCTCGTTGAACGCGAGGTCCATGCCGATGATCACCGTGGCGGGCGCCTTGCGGATCTTGTCCGCATTGGCGGCGCTGGCGAGCTGAGCGAGCTTTTCCTTGGCTTCCGGAGTGGTCACCCAGACGAAGCGCGCGGCCTGGTTGTTGGCCGAGGTCGGGCCCATCTTGGTGAGCTCGTAGATGGCGCGGATATCGGCCTCGGTCACCGGGGCGTCGGTATAGCCGTTATAGGAGCGCGCGGTACGGAAGAGCGTATCCAGCGCCGCATCGTCGAGCGGAGTGGCCATGAAAACAGTCCTTTCGGAGAAGATTGGGGCTCAGACGGCCCGGACTTCGGTAACTTCGGGAACGTAGTATTTGAGCAGCTGCTCGATGCCGTTCTTGAGCGTGGCGGTCGAGCTGGGGCAGCCCGAACAGGCGCCCTGCATCTGGAGATAGACCTTGCCGGCGTCGAAGCCGCGATAGACGATGTCGCCGCCGTCATTGGCGACGGCCGGGCGCACGCGCGTCTCGATCAGTTCCTTGATCTGCGCGACGATCTCCGCGTCCTCGGGATTGTCGCCGAAATCGGCGCTTTCCGGCGGCACGCTGAAGCCGGCCGACGCGGCATGGAACAGCGGCATGTTGGCGGCGAAGTGATCGAGCAGGATGCCGAGGACATCGGGCTTCACGTCACGCCAGTCGCTGCCCGGCGCGATCGTTACCGAGATGAAGTCGCGGCCGAAGAACACGCCGGTCACGTCGCCCAGAGTAAACAGCGCCACGGCGAGAGGCGAGGCTTCGGCCTCTTCCGGGCTCGCAAAGTCGCGCGTGCCCGCTTCCATCACGGTGCGACCCGGAAGGAACTTGAGCGTCGCCGGATTGGGCGTGGCTTCGGTTTCGATCAGCATGATCGCCATTTGGGCGCTTGGGCGGCGCGGATCAAGCGGAAGGCGGGAAACGAAAGGTTTCCGGCGGGGTAGGCGTCGTGCGCAGGTTCGGTTTTGGCGAGGTGCTTTTCCGAAGAGCCCCTTCGTCACCCTGAACTTGTTTCAGCGTCCAAGCCTCCACGGGCGATATCGCTGGTGGTGAGTTGGATGCTGAAACAAGTTCAGCATGACGAACTATGATGGAGGCCGATCCCGGGGGTGGCGGGCCGGACCTCAGGCCTGCTCGTCCTCATGCGTGGTCGCGTCGCTCACGCTCTGGTCGTGGCCGCTCTTGTCGCTGAAGAAGGCGGCGGCGAACAGTCCGCAGCCGAGCAGCGTCGAGATGAACACGCCGCCCACCGTCGCCGCGATCGCGGAAGGATAGAGCGCGTCGTAGAGCGAGAGATACCAGAGCGCACCCGCGACCATCAGCACGCCGGCAAGTGCGATCCACACGATCATCCGGCGAAATTCAGCCCAGGCCTTGGTTTGGTCAGTAGCCATTTCGGCAACTCCTTCTCGGAGGCGCATGTGGGCACGCATTTGCGCTGGATCAATTGGTCGAATTGACCACCCGGTTCCAGCGGATCAGGTTGGCCCGCGCATCCTGGACGAAGGCCGAATGGCGGATCCAGGCGAGGAACCTGTCGACGAACCAGCGGCCGGGCTGGCGCAGCGGCCGGCGGAACTGGATGAGCAGCACGACGCGGGTGCCGCTCGTGTCGTTCCAGACCTCATGGTCATAGGTATCGTCGAACACCAGGGTCTCGCCCTCGGACCAGCGGACGACGCGGTCGTCGATCCGCATCCGCGCATCGCCATCGCGCGGCACGACCAGCCCGAGATGGCAGGTGATCAGCCCCTTGGTGACGCCGCGATGCGCCGGAATATGGGTGCCTGGCGCGAGGATCGAGAAGAAAGCGCTGTTCAGCCCCGGGATCGATTCGACCAGCCGGGTGGTTTCTGGGCAGCGATTCAGATTCTCCTCCACGAAATATCCATATCCGTAGAGAAAGAAGCTGCGCCACTTGTTCGCCGGCGCGATCGCGCGGTGATCGGGGGAGATGTGCGCCAAACTCGGCGCCTGGTGCGGATCGAGCGCGGCGGCGATCGCCTCGGCGCGGATCGCCTGCCAGTTCGCGCGCAGCGCCTGGGTCCAGGCGAAGTCGCGCACGTCGAGCACCGGATCGTTCGAGACCAGCGAGAAGCGCGCGATGAACCGGTCGAAGGTGCCGCGCAGATATTTGCCATATTTGATCAGGAAGGGCCGGTCGCGCTCGGCCCGAAGCGGCGAATCGGGCATGACCGCGCCCGACATCACCGTCAGATCGGGAATCATCTCCCGGGCTTCGCCGACTTCCACTTCGCCTGCGTCCCGCCACATTGCGCTGCCCCGCGCGCTCGGCTCGACCTTCACTGCACCTGACCTTGCTGACTGACTCGCTGTTACGCTGCCTCTTCGACTCGCGGGACTTGCCCACAGGCTGTTTTCTAGGCGGGCGATGGGTCCAAAACATGGCCCTGACGCGGCGCATGGGGGCGGGTTCGTAACGTAGCCGTGCCGGCTTTTCATACATCTGGGAGCAAGGTTCGCGCTGGCATGCCCGGCGCTTCGCTCCTAGATGGACAGCTATGCACTCTTTCCTGCGTGCGCCTCTCGCGCTCCTCGCCCTCGCCTCGCTCGCCCCGGTGCTGCCGGCCCAGGCCCAGCAGAATACCAACCCCCCGGGCGTGCCCGACACCAAGACGGTGGGGCGGCCGGTCCAGACCGCCAAGGATCCCTGGCTCTACGAAAAGAGCGACCTGGTCCATGACGATGCCTGGAAGTTCGGGCGGCTTTCCAACGGCGTGCGCTATGCGGTGCGCAAGAACGGCGTGCCGCCGGGGCAGGTCTCGGTCCGCGTCCGCATGGATGTCGGCTCGCTGATGGAGCAGGACAGCGAGCGGGGCTTCGCGCACTTGCTCGAGCATCTCTCGTTCCGCGGCTCGGTGCACGTGCCTGACGGCGAATCGAAGCGCATCTGGCAGCGGCTGGGCGTGACCTTCGGCTCGGACTCGAACGCGAGCACCACCTTCACCGCCACCACCTACAAGCTCGACCTGCCGATGGCGACGCCGGCCGGGCTCGACGAGAGCTTCAAGATCCTGGCCGGCATGATGTCCGGCCCGGAGATCACCCAGCCGATCCTCAATTCGGAGCGCCCGGTGGTGCTGGCCGAGCAGCGCGAGCAGCCGGGCCCGCAGGTGCGCCTGCGCGACGCGATGCTGGACCTGATGTTCGCCGGCCAGCCGCTCGCCCAGCGCGACCCGATCGGCACGGTGGAGACGCTGAACGGCGCCACCCCGGCGAGCGTCCAGGCCTTCCATGACCGCTGGTACCGCCCCGAGCGCGCCACGATCATCGCGATCGGCGATGTCGATCCGGCGCTGCTCGAGCAGATGATCGTCAAGCATTTCTCGGACTGGAAGGGCACCGGCCCGGCCGTGCCGAGTCCCGATTTCGGCAAGCCCGTGGCTGGCAAGCCGGTCTCGGCCAGCATCGTCGAGCCCGCGCTGCCGGTGCTCACCACGATCACGATCGTCCGCCCCTGGACCGTCGATGGCGACACGGTGATCTTCAACCAGAAGCGGATGATCGACCTGGTCGCGATCCGAATCATCAATCGCCGGCTCGAGACCCGGGCCCGCTCGGGCGGCACCTATATCGCCGCCGGCGCGGATCTGAGCGACCTGGCGCGATCGGCCAACATCACCACGGTGCAGGTGCTGCCGGTCGGCGACGACTGGGAAGCCGCGCTGCGCGACGTGCGCGCGGTGATCGCCGATGCCCAGGCGACCGCGCCGACCCAGGCCGAGATCGACCGCGAAGTCGCCGAGATCGCGTCGTCGATGCAGCAGCGGATCAACACCGCGCCGGTCGACGCGGGCGCCAAGCTCGCCGACGACCTGGCCGAGGCGGTCGACATCAACGAGACGGTGACGACCCCCGAATTCTCCTATGCGATCTTCAAGGGCGCGGTGGACGGCAAGATGTTCACCCCCGCCACCGTGCTCGCCTCTTCGAAGACGGTGTTCCAGGGTACCGCGACCCGCGCGATCGTGAACCTGCACGCGCCCGATCCGGCGATCACCACCAAGGTGGCCTCGGCGCTGGAAGCCAATGTCGCCGGTGCCGGCAAGCGCAAGGTGCTGGGCAATGTCAGCTTCGCGGCGCTGCCCAAGCTTGGCCTGCCGGGCAAGGTCGCCAGCCGCGAGCAGATCCTTCCGGGCACCGGCATCGAGAAGCTCGCCTTTGCCAATGGCGTCACGCTGCTGATGCGCCAGGATCCGTCGGAGACCGGCAAGGTCTATGTGAACGTGCGCTTCGGCGGCGGCCTGTCGAGCCTGCCCAACAAGGGCGCGACCCCGGCCTGGGCCGGTGAGCCGGCGCTCGTCGCCAGCGGCGTCGGCAAGTACGGACAGGAGGAGCTCGACTATCTGACGGGCAACCGCCAGATCGGCGCCGACTTCGACATTGACGACGATGCCTTCACCCTGCGCGCGCAGACGACCAAGGACGACCTGTCCGACCAGCTCAAGCTGCTCGCCACCAAGCTGTCCGCGCCGGCCTGGGATCCGAACCCGGTCAACCGCGCCAAGGCGGGCATCCTGTCGGGCTATGCCGGCCTCTCGGCTTCGCCGGACGCGGTGATGAGCCGCGACCTCGAGCGGCTGCTCCACAATGGCGATCCGCGCTGGGGCGTGCCGTCCAAGGCAGTGATCGAGGCGACCACCCCGGCCAGCTTCCGCAAGTTCTGGGAGCCGCTGCTGGCGACCGGCCCGATCGAAGTCGAGGTGTTCGGCGACATGGATGCCGAGGCGACGGTGAAGGCCGTGGCCGCCACCTTCGGCGCGCTCAAGCCGCGCGTCGCCAGCATGGCGCCGCCGGTGCCGTTCGAGTTCCCCGCGCATGTCGCCACCCCGGTGACGCTGACCCATACCGGCCAGCCCAACCAGGCGGCGGCGGTGATCGCCTGGCCGACCGGCGGCGGCACCGCCAATGGCGGCATCACCGAGAGCCGCAAGCTCGAGGTGCTCGCCGCGATCTTCCGCGACCGGCTGCTCGACCAGCTGCGCAGCCAGGCGGGCGTCAGCTACTCGCCGCAGGTGGCGAGCCAGTGGCCGCTCGGCCTGTCGACCGGCGGCAAGATCATGGCGCTCGGCATGGTGCCGCCGGACAAGGTCGACTTCTTCTTCGAGCTGTCGCGCAAGATCGCGGCCGATCTCGTCGCGAAGCCGGTCGATGCCGACGAGCTCAACCGCGCGCTGACGCCGCTCAAGCAGCAGATCCTGCGCATGTCGTCGGGCAACATGTTCTGGATGCGCCTGGTCGAGGGCGGCACCTATGACCCGGCGCGCATCGCCGCGGTCGAGACGCTGGCCCAGGACTATTCGCGGGTGAGCCCGGCCGATGTGCAGGGCCTGGCGATGAAGTATCTCCGCCCGGACAAGGACTGGACGGTGAAGGTGGTGCCGGAGACGAAGTAAGGCTTCGGCGGCCCGACTGAAATGCGAAAGGCCGGGGTGGAAGCCCCGGCCTTTTTCGTTTCGCCGTCCCGGTTTCCTATCGTCATCCCGGCGAAAGCCGGGATCTCAGGCGAAGGCGCGGGGGAAAGAGCCGCACGAGATCCCGGCTTTCGCCGGGATGACGCGTGCGGCGATCAATCCTTCTTCGGATCTTCCATCGGCGGGGTGTTCGTGCGGTAGAGCGCGTCGAGGCGGTCGCCATAGACCGCCTTCAGGATGTGGCGGCGGATCTTGAGCGAGGGGGTCAGCTGCTCGTTCTCGATCGTGAAGGGCTCGTCGGCGACGATGAACTTGCGGACGCGCTCGATCACCGACAGGTCCTTGTTGACCCGCTCCACCGCCGCGCCGAGCGCCGCCTTGTAGTCGGGATCGTGCGACAGCTCCTTGAAGTCGCACTTGGTGGCGGTGTGGGCGCACCATTCGGCGGTCCATTCGGGATCGGGGACGATCACCGCGGACATATAGGGCTTCTTGTCGCCGGCGATCATCGCCTGGACGATCTCGGGCTGCAGCGTCAGCATGCCCTCGACCTTCTGGGGCGCGACATTGTCGCCCTTGTCGTTGACGATGATGTCCTTCTTGCGATCGGTGATCTTGATGCGGCCCTTCTCGTCGATATGGCCGATGTCGCCGGTATAGAGCCAGCCGTCCTTGAGGACGCGCCTGGTCTCTTCCTCGTTGCGCCAATAGCCGTGCATCACGAGCTCGCCGCGCACCAGGATCTCGCCGTCATCGGCGATGCGCACCTCGACATCGGGCAAGGGCGGGCCGACCGTGTCCATCTTGAGCCCGGCCTTGGGCCGGTTGCACGAGATCACCGGCGCGGCCTCGGTCTGGCCATAGCCCTGGAGGAAGGTGATGCCGAGGCTCTGGAAGAAGATGCCGACTTCCGGATTGAGCGGCGCGCCGCCCGAGACCATCGCCTTGATCCGCCCGCCGAACTTCCTGGCGAGCTTGGGCTTGAGCGTGGCGCCGAGCAGCAGGTTCATCGGCAGGTCGCGGAGCCCCGAATTGCCCGCCGCCTTGCGTCCGCCGATCGCCACCGCCTTGTCGAGCAGGAAATTGGCGAAATTGCCCTGCTTCTCGACCTGCTTGACGATGCGGGTGCGCAGCACCTCGAACAGGCGGGGGACGACGACCATCAGCGTCGGGCGCACTTCCTCGATGTTCGAGGCGAGCTTCTCCAGCCCTTCGGAATAATAGATCTGCGCGCCGAGCCCGATCGGGAAGAACTGGCCGCCGGTATGCTCATAGGCGTGGCTGAGCGGCAGGAAGCTGAGGAACACTTCGTCCTCCCAGCCGAAATCCTCGGAGATGATCGTGCAGCAGCCCTCGACGTTGCACAGGATCGCGCCGTGGTGCTGCATCACGCCGCGCGGGGAGCCGCCGGTGCCGCTGGTGTAGATGATGCAGGCCAGGTCCTCGCGCCCCCAGTTGCACGAGACGCCGCGCGGATCGGTGTCGTGCTTCGCGATCAACGCGCGCCAGTCATGGAATTCCAGGCTGCTCTGCTGCCCGACGCGCAGGTCTTCCAGCCCGATGATCATCCGGGCGGTGGACGCGCGGATCGCCGCCGGCAGCAGCGTCTTGGCCAGCTTGCCGTTCGAGACGATGATCGCGCAGGCGCCCGAGTTCTCGATGATGTGCTGGTGGTCGCGCTCGGTGTTGGTCGTGTAGGTCGGCACCGTCACGCAGCCCGCGGCCATGATCGCCAGGTCGCTGATGCAGAATTCCGGGCGGTTCTCCGAGACGAGCATCACCCGGTCGCCGCGCTTCAGGCCGAGCGCGGTGAGCGCCGCCGACAGGCTTGCCACCTGCCGCGCGGCTTCCGCCCAGCTGGTCGGCTGCCATTTCCCGCCCGCCTTGTGCCAGAGGAAGGGCGCGTCGCCCTTTTCCCGCGCGCGCGCGAAGAACATCTGGACCAGGTTCTCAAACCGTTCGAGCCTACGCATTCCCTCTCCCCATACGGGCACCCCTTTCCGGGGCGTCCCGCCTTATTCCGACGGCCGGTTCGGCTGCGCGCCCACGCGGGTGATAACGGTCGTGTGGCCCTGTTGGTCCATCACGACGCCCTCGCTGCGCGGATCGGCGCCGCCGGTCCAGCGGCCCTTCACCCGCTCGACCGCATTCATCTTGAGCCCGAGCGGGCCCGATTGCACCTTCTCGCCCAACGCCTGCAGCGCCGGGACCATCGCGTCAAGCTGGGTGCCCTTCTCGGCAGTCGCCATCATGCCCGGCGCATAGAGCAGGCCGAGGCCGATCGCGTCCTGGGCCGAAAGCTTCCAGTCGACCACGCCGATGATGCCCTTCGCTACCTGGGCGATGATCGTCGAGCCGCCGGCCGCGCCGATCGCGAGGCGGACCTTGCCATCCGGGCCATAGACGATCGTCGGCGCCATCGAGCTGCGCGGGCGCTTGCCGCCCTCGACCCGGTTGGCGACGAGATAGCCGTCCTTCTCGGGCACGATGTCGAAATCGGTCAGCTCGTTGTTCAGCATCGTGCCGTCGACCGACAGGCCCGAGCCGAACGGGCTCTCGATCGTGGTTGTCACCTGGGTGACATTGCCGGCCTTGTCGACGATGGAGAGCGAGGTGGTGCCGTGCACTTCCATGCTCTGCGCCTTGATCCGCTTCGGCGCGCCCACGGGCTTGCCGGCCTCGACCACGGCCATGCTTTTGTCGGGCGAGATCAGCGCCGAGCGGCCGGCGAGATACTTGCGGTTGAGCAGGCCGGCCAGCGGCACCTGCACATAGTCCGGATCGCCGACATACATGTCGCGGTCGGCATAGGCGAGGCGCGAGCTCTCGGCGAACAGGTGCCAGGCGACGGGATTGTCCTTGCCGAGCTTCGCCATGTCGAAGCGCTCGAGCTGGGCGAGGATCATCAGCACGGTGACGCCGCCCGAGGAGGGCGGGCCCATCGAGCAGATCTTGTAGGCGCGGTAGGTGCCGCAGAGCACGGGGCGGTCCTTGGCGGCATAGGCGGCGAGGTCGCCGGTCGTCATCTTCGACGGGTTGCGCGCGGCGTTGTTGACGGTGGCGACCAGCTTCTCGGCCTGGGGGCCGACATAGAAGCTGTCGGGGCCGAGCTTCGCGACGCGCTCGAGCAGCGCGGCCTGTTGCGGGTTGGTGACGCGGGTGCCGGTGGCGATCGGCTTGCCGTCGGCGCCGTAATAGATGGCGCGGGTGCCGACATCGACATGCGGGGCATAGCTGCGCAGGGCGTTGTTGAGGCGGGGCGAGACGTCGAAGCCGTCGCGGGCGAGCCGGATCGCGGGCTGGAACAGCCGGGCCCAGGGCAGCCTGCCGCCGCGGGCATGCGCCAGCGCCATGGCGCGCAGCGTGCCGGGCACGCCGACGCTGCGCCCGCCGGGGACCGCGGCGCGGTGGTCGAGCGGCTGGCCGTCCGGGCCGTAGAACCAGCGATTGTCCGCCGCCATGGGGGCTGCCTCGCGCCCGTCGATCGTGCGGATCTTGCCGGTCTTCACATTGTACTGGAGGAAGAAGGCGCCGCCGCCGATGCCGGCGCTCTGCGGCTCCACCACGTTGAGCGCGAGCATCGTCGCGATCGCCGCGTCGGTGGCGCTGCCGCCCGCGTTGAGGATCTCGGTGCCGGCGGCCGCCGCGCGGGGGTCCGCCGCACTCACCACACCCTGGGCCGAAGCCGCGACGGGCGCGGCAAGGAACGCGAACAGCAGGATCAGCTTCTTCATGGCCCTAGCCGTAGCGGGCTTTGACCGAGGCGCAAAGACGCTACGGCCAGGGGCAAACGATCGGATGGTTGCGTGGGGGTATAACCGGGCGCAATCTCTCCGGGTATCGCGGTCAACAGGAGGGTTCGCATGACCACCGCCTCGACATTCGCATCTCCCTCGCTCCTGCGCGCACTCGCCAAGCGCTGGTGGCTGTTCACCCTGCGCGGCGCGGCGGGCATCGCCTTCGGCTTCCTCGCGCTGCTGTGGCCGGGGGTGGCGCTGCTCACCCTGGCGATCGTCTGGGGCGCCTATGCGCTGACCGACGGCGCGTTCGCGCTCGCCGCCGCGATGTCGGGCATGCGCAGCGGCGACACGCCGCGCTGGTGGCTGGTGCTGACCGGCCTGGCGGGCATTGCCGCCGGCCTGCTCACCTTCATCTGGCCGGGGGTTACCGTGCAGGTCCTCCTCCTGCTCATCGCTGCCTGGGCGCTGGTCACCGGCGTGATGGAAGTCGCCGGCGCGATCGCGCTGCGCAAGGAGATCGAGGGCGAGATCTTCCTGATCCTCGCCGGCCTCGCCTCGATCGCCTTCGGCATCGCGTTGCTGGCCTGGCCGGTCGCGGGCGCGATCAGCCTGGTATGGCTGATCGCCTGGGTGTCGATCTTCGCCGGCGCGACCTATGTCGCGCTGTCGCTGCGGCTGAAGAAGCTGGCCGGCTAGGCCAGCGCCTTCGCGATCGCCCGGGCCAGGCCGGGGCCCTTGTAGACCAGCGCTGAATAGACCTGGACGAGCGTCGCCCCCGCATCGACGCGGCGCTTGGCCTCGTCCGGGCTGTCGATCCCGCCCGCCGAGATCAGCGGCAGCGCGCCGCCGGCGATCTCCCGTGCCTCGACCAGCTTGGCGCGGGAGAGCTCGGTGAGCGGCTTGCCCGACAGGCCGCCCGCTTCCCCGCCATGGGCCGAGCGAAGCGGCGGGCGCGAGATGGTGGTGTTCGAGACGATCAGCGCATCGATATGATTGTCGACCGCCGCCTGGATCGCACCCTCCAGCCCGGCGCGGTCGAGATCGGGCGCGACCTTGAGGAAGATCGGCGTCTTGCCGCGCGCGGCATGGCTGGCGGCGAGCAGCTCGTCGAGCGCCGGGCGGCTCTGCAGGTCGCGCAGGCCCGGCGTGTTGGGCGAGCTGACATTGATCGTGATGTAATCGGCGAGCGCCGCTGCCTTGCCGACGCCGAGCGCATAGTCGGCGACGCGGTCGTCGCTGTCCTTGTTGGCGCCGACATTGATGCCGAGCAGCCCCTTGCGCGGGCCGAGCTTCGCAATGCGCGCGAGCGCCGCGTCGATCCCGCCATTGTTGAAGCCCATGCGGTTGATCACCGCTTCGTCCTCGACCAGCCGGAACAGCCGCGGCCTGGGATTGCCCGGCTGGGGGCGGGGGGTGAGGGTGCCGACTTCGACCGCGCCGAAGCCCAGCGCGAACAGCCCCGGAATCGCCTCGGCATCCTTGTCGAGCCCGGCCGCGAGCCCGATTCGGTTCGGAAAGGTCAATCCTCCCAATTGGATGGGCGATTGCACCATTTCGGATGAAAAAGGCGTGCCGAGCGATCCCCAGAGCGCGAGGGCGCGGATCGCGGCGCGGTGCGCCTTCTCGGCATCGAGCGCGAACAGCGCGGAGCGGAAGCCATAGGTCATGGGCATGGCCTTCGCATCGGATTTTCCCTCCGTAAAGCTGCGTATGTCGATTCCTTCCAATACGCTGGCCGAGGGGCGGGCTAGAGGAGAACTGCGACCCGAGGGGTTTCCGCTCAATGGGGGAACCCTTTCCTTTTGGCCCGGTTGGCTTCGGCTAACCGGGCCACTTTTCTATTTGGCGACCACGCGGTATATTTGGCCCACAAAAGAGGGAATCCGAGGAGGGGAAAACTCGGATGAACAGGGCATAACATGCGGGGCGCAACCAGGATGAAACCGGCCCATCCGGCCGCTGAGAATGACCGCGATCCGCGGCCTCAGATCGAATTCCGCAAGGCGGAGGGCGCGCTGCTCCCGCACGTGGAATCCTACTATCTCTATCGCCATGACGGCGCGGATCTGGAAGGGATCGAACGCGTCGATCTCGGCCAGCTCCGCTTCGTCATCAAGGGGAGCGGCACGGTCCACTTCCCCGACGGGCATAGCGAGAGCACCAAGAAGGTGATGATCAACGGCCCGGGCACGGCCGCCGCCTCCTATCGCATGCAGGGGCCGTTCCACTGCTTCGGCGTGTCGCTGCGCGCGATCGGCTGGAAGGCGCTGATCGGCCTGCCGGCCTACAAGGTCGCCGACCATATCGTCGATGGCGAGAAGCTCTTCTGCGAGCAGGCGGGGCTGCTCTGGCACCGTCTCCACAAGATGGAGACGCTCGACGAGATGATCGATGCGATCGAACCGCTGCTCAAGATGCGCCAGCATGAAGTGAAGCCGGTGCCGGCGGCGCATCTCGTCTTCCTGCGCGCGGTGCGCGAATGGGCGGCGACCAAGGATCCGACGATCGACGATCTCTATGCGCGGATCCGCAAGAGCTCGAACATCGGCGAGCGCCAGGTCCAGCGGCTGTGCAAGGACTATTTCGCCGGCAGCCCGGCGCACCTGAAGCGCAAGTTTCGCGCGATCGGCGCGGCGATGCGCATCTATCAGGGCGCGAGCGTGGACGAAGTGGTCGAGCCCTTCTCGGACCAGTCGCACATGATCAACGAGATCCGGCAGTTCACGGGGCACACGCCGACGTCGCTGCGCGCGGCTATCGATCCGATACTGGCGGTGACGCTCGACAACGAAACCTTCCATTTCCTGCCGGATGTGATCCCCGAATCGGTTGACCTTCGCCGCCGCTGAGCCCATTTGGCCAATCGGAACATATTTGTCCGATTGAACCCGGAGCGCGGTTGCGCGAAGGGGCGGCAAGGGAATTCAAGTGCGCCTGTCGAGCCTCGCTGACTATGCGGTCGTGATGATGTCCGCCGCGGCGCGCCATTGCGGCGCGACGTGCCGGCTCAACGCGACCCTGCTCGCCGAGGATACCGGGCTGCCGCTTCCCACCGTGCAGAAGCTGGTGAGCAAGCTCTCTGGCGCGGGCCTGATCGAGAGCGCGCGCGGCACCGGTGGCGGCTTCCGCCTGGCGCGCCCGGCCGCCGCGATCACCCTGGCCGACATCGTCGAGGCCGTCGAAGGCCCGATCGCGCTGACCAGCTGCGTTGATGCCGGCAAGCAGGATTGCTGCGTGCAGGACAGCTGCAAGGTGAAGCCGCACTGGAATGTCGTGAACGGTGCTGTAAAGGGCGCGCTCGCGGGCATTTCCCTCGCCCAGATTTCCAGCGTCCCGGCCGAGGCCGTGGCGCACACTCCGGCAGACTCGATCCGGACCCCGGCGCTGGCCGGGGAGCAGGTGTAAGCATGGCTACGAAGAACGCGGAAGCACTGGCGGCCGCCAACAAGAAGTATGAATGGGGCTTCGCCTCGGACGTCGAACAGGAGTTCGCGCCCAAGGGGCTGAGCGAGGACACCGTCCGCTACATCTCGGGCAAGAAGGGCGAGCCCGAGTGGATGCTCGACTGGCGGCTCAAGGCGTTCCGCATCTGGCAGGAGATGACCCTGCCGGAATGGGCGAAGCTGCAGATCCCGCACATCGACTACCAGGATGCGTATTATTACGCGGAGCCGAAGCAGAAGAAGACGATCAACAGCCTCGACGATCTCGATCCCGAGATCCGGCGGACCTATGAGAAGCTCGGCATTCCGATCGAGGAGCAGAAGGTGCTCGCCGGCGTGGAAGGCGCGCGCAAGATCGCGGTCGACGCGGTGTTCGACAGCGTCTCGGTCGCCACCACCTTCCGCAAGGAGCTCGAGGAAGCGGGCGTGATCTTCCGCTCGATCAGCGAGGCGATCCGCGAATATCCCGAGCTGGTGAAGAAGTGGCTCGGCAAGGTCGTGCCGGTGCGCGACAATTTCTTCTCGGCGCTCAACGCCGCGGTCTTCTCCGACGGCACCTTCGTCTACATCCCGGAGGGCGTGCGCTGCCCGATGGAGCTGAGCACCTATTTCCGCATCAATGCCGAGAATACCGGCCAGTTCGAGCGCACGCTGATCGTCGCCGACAAGGGCGCCTATGTCTCGTATCTCGAGGGCTGCACCGCCCCGATGCGCGACGAGAACCAGCTCCACGCCGCCGTGGTCGAGCTGGTCGCGCTCGACGATGCCGAGATCAAGTACAGCACTGTGCAGAACTGGTATCCGGGCGACGAGAACGGCGTCGGCGGCATCTTCAATTTCGTCACCAAGCGCGCGCTGTGCGAGGGCAAGAACTCGAAGGTGAGCTGGACCCAGGTCGAGACCGGCAGCGCGATCACCTGGAAATATCCGAGCTGCGTGCTCAAGGGTGACGGCTCGGTCGGCGAATTCTACTCGGTCGCAGTCACCAATGGCCGCCAGCAGGCCGATACCGGCACCAAGATGCTGCACATCGGCAAGAACACCCGCTCGACGATCGTGTCGAAGGGCATCTCGGCCGGCCGCTCGGACAACACCTATCGCGGCAAGGTGCTGGTCAATGCCGGCGCCGAGAATGTCCGCAACTTCACCCAGTGCGACAGCCTGCTGCTCGGCGACCAGTGCGGCGCGCATACGGTGCCGTATATCGAAGTGAAGAACCCGACCGCGCAGATCGAGCATGAGGCGACCACCTCGAAGATCAGCGAGGACCAGATGTTCTACGCGATGCAGCGCGGGCTGGATCAAGAAGCCGCGGTGGCGCTGATCGTCAACGGCTTCGCCAAGGAAGTGCTCCAGCAGCTGCCGATGGAATTCGC
Organism: Sphingomonas sp. NIBR02145; assembly: GCF_027359115.1. NCBI lineage: Bacteria > Pseudomonadati > Pseudomonadota > Alphaproteobacteria > Sphingomonadales > Sphingomonadaceae > Sphingomonas > Sphingomonas sp. NIBR02145. The sequence goes on from NZ_CP114791.1 coordinate 4,172,687, forward strand.
CGTCGAGGCGCAGAAGCTGCTGGGAATCAGCCTGGAGGGCAGCGTCGGGTGATGTCCGCTATGCCGTGGCTGGTGTTCATGTTGTTTGGCGCAGGCATCATGGCCTGGTCGCTGAAGACTGAACGCGCCTGGCATTGGGGGGCGCTCATTACCAAGGCAGACAACCCGTTCGGCTATTACCAGTTTCTGCTGGGTGCCGGGCTCCCGGTCGCCATCATTCTGATAGCCCTGCTGTTCGGATGGCTTTCATGATCCTCGCCGCTGCCCTTCTTCTCCTCGCCCAGGACGTGCCCGCCACCCAGGCGGTCGGCGCGCCGGTGGAGGACGAGGCGCAGATCGTCGTGCGCGCCACGTTCGGCCGCACCACGATGCTGTTCGACAAGGGGGCGGACGGCAAGTTGCGCAATTGCCGGGTGATGGTTTCCAGCGGCAGCCAGCGGCGCGACACCACGGCGTGCCAGGCGACGCCGGTCTGCTATGCGAAGACCGCCGACGAAGTGACCGATTGCCGCGAGCTGAGCGTGCTCGAGCAGGCCGCGATCGCCGCGCCGGCGCCTGCTGCCGCGACGACCACCAGCGCCCCCGGCAAGCAACTGTTCGAGCTGCCCAAGCTCGTCCAGCCCAAGGTCGCGTTCCCGACCAACGGGATTGGCCCTGTCGCCAATGGCGAGGAGACCCGCGAGACCGAACGCCAGCGCGTGAAGCCGATCTCGCCGCCGACCAATCCCGCGTCCGACGGCCCGGTGGTGCGCTTTACCACCGGCAACAGCCAGCAGCGCGACGACACCGACAAGTCGGAGCGTCGGCCATGATCGCGGCTTTGCTCCTCCTCTTCGTCGCGCAGGACGTGCCGGAATCGCCAGAGAACGAGATCGTCGTGGTCGGCAAGCGGCTCGAGGGCATCTCGGTCAATGTCATGCGCGAGGCCGACGGCAAGTTCGGCTGCAGCCTCAGCCAGTCGAGCGGTAGCGCTTCGGTCGATGGCCAGCTGTGCAAGGCGGCGGCGAAGTGCGCCAGGCAGGGCGCGCTCAGCCAGGACGCGATGCGTATCTGCATTGAGGCGCGCAAGCCGGCGATCCTCGAGGATTTCGGCCGCCGCGTCCGCGCGGGGAAGCGCGGATGATGGCGCTCGCCCTTCTCCTCACCGCCCAGGACGCCACGCTCGTGCAGGATGCGCGGGCGGACGAGATCACCGTGATCGGCCGCAAGCTCAAGGACTGGCGCGGCCATGCCGATTTCAAGAAGGGCAGGGCAAGCTGCCGCACCCGCAAGTCGACCGGCGATGCCGCGATCGACCGGATCGGCTGCGAGTCCACCGTGCAGTGCTTCACTGCGATGCAGCCGCGCTTCGATGCCAGCCAGGACAAGGCGCTCGTTGCCGACGAGCGCAAGCGCCGGCTCGACGCGCTCAACCAGGAACTCGGCCAATGCTTCGCGGACAAGCGCGAAGCGATGATTGCGGCGCTCGCCGACGCGCGCGCCACCCAAGGGAACTGACGCAAGACATGTTGAAGATCACCGACCTCCGCGCCGAAATCGACGGCAAGGAAATCCTCAAGGGGCTCAGCCTCGAAGTGAACGCGGGCGAAGTCCATGCGATCATGGGCCCGAACGGCGCGGGCAAGTCGACGCTCGGCTATACGCTGGGCGGCCGCCCGGGCTATGAGCCGACCGGCGGCAGCGCGATCTTCGAGGGACAGGACCTGCTCGAGCTGGCGCCGCACGAGCGCGCTGCCGCCGGCCTGTTCCTCGGCTTCCAGTATCCGGTCGAGATCCCCGGCATCTCCAACCTGCAGTTCGTTCGCGAGGCGCTCAACAGCCAGCGCCGCGCGCGGGGCGAGGCACCGCTCTCGGGCGGCGAGTTCCTCAAGCTGGCCCGTGCTCAGGCCGACGCGCTCGGCATGGACGTCGAGATGCTCAAGCGCCCGGTCAATGTCGGCTTCTCGGGCGGCGAGAAGAAGCGCAACGAGATGGTCCAGATGGGCATCATCAGCCCCAAGCTGGCGATCCTCGACGAGACCGATTCGGGCCTCGACATCGACGCGCTGCGTGCGGTGGGCGAGGGGATCAACCGGATCATGCGCGCGCCCGACAAGGCGGTGCTGCTGATCACCCATTACCAGCGGCTGCTCGACTATGTGCAGCCCGACTTCGTCCACATCCTCGCCGATGGCCGCATCGTCCGCTCGGGCGGGCCGGAGCTCGCGCTCGAGCTGGAGCGCGAAGGCTATGGGATCCTGGCGGCGTGAACACGCTGCTCGAACTCCCCACGCCGCGCCAGGAGGAATGGCGCTGGGCCGACATGGGCGCGCTCAAGGCGGCGGCCGCGACGCCGCAGCATGCGACCGGCGTCGATCCGGCCGGCCTGTTCCTCGACATCGAGGGGCCGCGCCTGTTGTTCGTCGATGGTCGCTTCGAGCCCGCGCATTCGCAGCCCGGCCCGGTGCAGGTGACGCAGCAGCTGGCGACGACCGACCATCCGCTTGGCAGCCTCACCGATGGCGAGGGCTGGTCGCTGCATCTCGGTCCCGAGCATGCCGCGCTCACTGTGCAGATCGTCCATATCGGCACGGGCGGCGAGAGCCATGTGCCCGCCCGCCTGATGCTCGGCGCCGACGCGGTGGCGAGCGTGGTCGAGACCTATGCGGGGTCGGGCTGGGCCAACCGGTTGACCACCCTGTGCCTGGAGACCGGCGCGCGGCTGATGCGCTCGGTGCGGCTGCTGCAGTCCGACGGCTTCGTCTCGCTGCGCGAGGAAGCCGAAGTGGGCGAGGCGGCGAGCCTGGTCTCGGTGTTCCTCGGCGCCGGCGGCATGGGCAGCCGGATCGACGGTTCGCTGCTGGTCAACGGCAAGGGCGGGTTCGCCGAGATGGGCGGCGCGCTGCTTACCTCGGGTTCGCAGAAGCAGGAAGCCGCGGTGGTGGTGCGCCACGACGCGCTCGAAGGCACGTCGCGCCAGCTGTGGCGCGCGGTGGCGGCGGACAAGTCGGCCGCCAGCCTGGCTGCCCGGGTCGAAGTGGCGCGCGGTGCGCAGCAGACCGATGGCGAGCAGTCGCTGCGCGGCCTGCTGCTCCAGCGCTCGGCGACGGTGAACCTCAAGCCCGAGCTCGAGATCTTCGCCGACGACGTGAAGTGCGCCCACGGCGCGACGGTCGGCGAGCTCGACAAGATGGCGCTCTTCTACCTGCAGAGCCGCGGCATCGATCATGCCCGCGCCCAGGCGCTGCTCACCCGCGCCTTTGTCGGCGATGCGATCGCCCGGATCGGCGAGGAGGCGGTGCGCGAAGCCTTTGCCGCCGATGCGGACCGCTGGCTGGACACAGCGCTATGACCGTGACTGCCGACACCCGCCCGCTCGACGTGCTCGCCGATTTCCCGGCGATCCCGGCCGGCTGGCATTATCTCGATACCGCCGCGACCTCGCAGAAGCCCAAGCCGGTGCTCGACGCGATCAATCGCGCATATGGCGAGACCTATGCCACCGTGCATCGCGGCGTCTACCAGCGCTCCGCGGACATGACGCTGGCCTATGAGGCGGCGCGCAAGCGGGTGGCGAAGTTCCTGGGTGGAGCCGAGAACGAAGTCGTGTTCGTGCGCGGCGCGACCGAGGGGATCAACCTCGTCGCGCAGTGCTGGGCCGGCACCCAGTTGAAGGCTGGCGACCGCATCCTGCTTTCCGCGCTCGAGCATCATTCGAACATCGTGCCCTGGCAGATGGTCGCCGAGCGCATCGGCGCCGAGATCGACGTGGTGCCGCTCACCGCCGACCAGCGGATCGACCTCGACGCGATGGAAGCCATGCTCACCGAGCGCCACAAGCTGGTCGCACTCGCCCATGTCTCGAACGTGCTCGGCTCGGTGCTCGACGCCAAGCGCGCGACCGAACTGGCGCACAGGGTCGGCGCCAAGGTGCTGCTCGACGGCTGCCAGGCCGTGCCGCGCATGCCCGTCGACGTGGCCGAGATCGGCTGCGACTTCTATGTGATGTCGGGCCACAAGCTCTACGGGCCGACCGGTATCGGCGTGCTCTGGGGGCGCTACGCGCTGCTCGACGCGATGCCGCCCTATCAGGGGGGCGGCTCGATGATCGACCGGGTCACCTTCGCGAAGACGACCTATGCCCCGCCGCCCGGACGGTTCGAGGCGGGGACGCCGCATATCGTCGGCGTGGTCGGGCTGCATGCGGCGATCGATTACGTGGATAGCATCGGGCTGGAGCGCATCCATGCGCACGAGACGGCGCTGGTGACGCAGGCGCGCGAGGCGCTGTCGCAGCTCAATTCGGTCAAGCTGTTCGGCCCGGCCGACAGCGCCGGTATCGTCAGTTTCGCGGTGGAGGGGGTGCACCCGCACGACGTCGCTACCATATTGGATGAAGCCAATGTCGCGATCCGCGCCGGGCATCACTGCGCCCAGCCGCTGATGGACTTGCTCGGCGTGCCGGCCACGGCGCGGGCGAGCTTCGGAGTGTACAACGGCGCGGACGACATCGCCGCGCTGGTTGCTGGAATAGAACGGGTCACAAGGATCTTCGGATGAACGAAGAGCGTAAGATTGAAGTCGAGCAGGTGGACGCAGTCGCGCCGCCGCCCAAGGCGCGCGTGGACGATGCGGTTGAGGACGTGAGCGAGACGTTCGAGCGCAAGCGCGATTATCTCGCCGGTTTCCTCTCGCAGAAGCCGCAGGCGCTGTCGGGCACCGAGCCGGGCGGCGCGCTGTACGAAGCGGTGATCGACGCGCTCAAGGAGATCTATGATCCCGAGATCCCGGTGAACATCTATGATCTCGGCCTGATCTACGGCGTCGACATCACCAGTGACGGCCATGCCGCGGTGACGATGACGTTGACCACGCCGCATTGCCCGGTGGCGGAATCGATGCCCGGCGAAGTCGAGCTGCGCGTCGGTTCGGTCGCGGGGATCGGCCACGCCGAAGTCAATCTCGTCTGGGATCCGCCATGGGATCCGCAGAAGATGAGCGACGAGGCCAAGCTCGAACTGGGGATGCTGTGATGACCACCGCCACCCGTACCCGCCCTGCCGCGCTGATCCTGACGCCGGCCGCCGAGCAGCGTATCGCCGACCTGATGGCCAAGGCGCCGGAGGGCACGGTGGGCGTCAAGCTGTCGACTCCGCGGCGCGGCTGCTCGGGGCTGGCCTATTCGGTCGACTATGTCAGCGAGGCCAAGCCGTTCGACGAGAAGATCGAGACGCCCGGCGGCATTTTCTATGTCGATAGCGGCTCGATCCTCTACCTGATCGGCTCGACGATGGACTGGCAGGAAGACGACTTCACCGCCGGCTTCGTGTTCCAGAACCCGAATGCCAAGGGCAGCTGCGGCTGCGGCGAGAGCTTTACCGTTTAAGCCTTTCTCGATTCCCCGGCGAAAGCCGGGTAGCAGTTGCCTCCCCTACGCCGTGATCCGCTGGCGCATGCTGGTGGCCATCTCGGCATAAACCCGCGCTTCGTCGTCGATCCCCAGCGTCTCGTAGAGCATTGCGAGATTGCCTGCGGCGAGATGGCTGCCGCAGCCTTCCACCGACCCATCCAGATCCGGCTGCTCGCCGATCTCGAGGCAACGCTTCCACGACATCTCGGCGATCGGCAGCAGCTCGCTCATCGCAGTTGCCGGATTGCGGCTCGCCCAGTCGAGATAGAGGTCGGCGACAGCGAAATAGAAGTCGGGCGAACGCTGCCAGTTGCGATGCTCCAGGTCGGCGAATGCCAGCGCTTCCTCGAACCGTTCGGCGCGCTTGAGCGCCTGCAGCGCGCCGACGACGGTGCCGTGGTGCCATGCATTGCCCGCAGCGCCGGTGCGGTGGGCGGTGAGCAGCGCATCGGCGGCCTCGCCTGGCTTGCCGCGCACCAGATGCTCGCGGCCGAGCTGGTACCAGAGATAGGAATCCCCGGGGGTCTCGGCGAGCTGAGCGACCAGCAGCGCTTCGTTGCGCCCGGCCTTGCGGGCGAGCTGCGCCTCGTCGAATCCGTCATGCCTCAACGACAGCGACAGCGGCACCAGCGGTAGCGAAGAGGCCGGCTGCTCATGGATGCGCCCTTCATAGCGCACCCCGCGCGGCAGCACGCGCGGCACCAGCCTGCGCACTCCCGGGCCTTCAGCCGGATCCTGGTTGATCATGTGTGCGCAGCCGAGAAAGCGCTGTGCCGCGATGAAGGCGGGCGGCAGCGTCTCGGGCCCGAGCGCGTCGGCATCGCCCTCGATCCACTGGTCGGCATCGAGGATCAGGTTCCAGTCGGCATCCGAAAGGTCGAGCGCGGCATTGCGGGCGGCGGCGAAATCGTCGCACCAGGTGAAGTGGTGCACCGTGGCGCCGCAGCGCTCGGCGATCGCGACCGTGTCGTCGGTCGATCCGGTATCGACCACGATCATCGTGTCGACATGGTCGCGGGCGCTTTCCAGGCAGCGCGCCAGGCACCTTTCCTCGTCTCGCACGATCATCACGAGCGCCAATCGGGGCATGTACGCGCATCCTTCACTGCTGGCCGGGAATCATTATAGGACGCGGCGAAGCCGATGCGCGCCAGGCGGCGCGTCGCAAGGTTCATGCGGAGAGACCAGATGCCCTATCCCCAGCCCTATGTCGCCGATCCCGCGCGCTATGACGGGCGCATGCCCTATCGCCGCTGCGGCCGTTCCGGTCTCGACCTGCCGGCGATCAGCCTGGGCCTCTGGCAGAATTTCGGCGGCACCGACGTGTTTGAGACCGGCCGCGCGATGCTGCGCCGCGCGTTCGACCGGGGCGTGACCCACTTCGATCTCGCGAACAATTACGGCCCGCCCTATGGCTCGGCCGAGGAGAATTTCGGCCGCGTCATGGTGACCGACTTCGCCAGCCATCGCGACGAACTGATCGTCTCGACCAAGGCGGGCTGGGACATGTGGCCCGGGCCCTATGGCGATGTCGGCGGTTCGAAGAAGTATCTGATCGCCTCGTGCGACCAGAGCCTGAAGCGGATGGGGCTCGACTATGTCGACATCTTCTACTCGCACCGCGTCGATCCCAAGACGCCGCTCGAGGAGACGATGGGCGCGCTCGCCCAGATCCACCGCCAGGGAAAGGCGCTGTATGTCGGCATCTCCAGCTATTCGCCCGAGCTGACCCGCCAGGCGGCGGCGATCCTTGCCGAATACAAGGTGCCGCTGCTGATCCATCAGCCGAGCTATTCGATGCTCAACCGCTGGGTCGAAGGCGAGCTGCTCGACACGCTGGGCGAGCTCGGCACCGGCTGCATCGCCTTCTCGCCGCTGGCGCAGGGCATGCTGAGCAACAAATACCTCAACGGCGTGCCCGAGGATGCGCGTGCCTCAAAGGGCGGCTCGCTCAACCAGCGGCTGCTGTCGGACGACAATATCGCCCGCATTCGTGCCCTCCACGCCATCGCCCAGAAGCGTGGCCAGACGCTGGCGCAGATGGCGATCGCCTGGGTGCTGCGCGATGCACGCGTCACCTCCGCGCTGATCGGCGCACGCACGGTGGAGCAGCTCGACAACTCGCTGGACGCGGTCAACAATCTCGATTTCAGCGCGGATGAACTGGCTGAGATCGATCAGCATGCAACCGATGGCAGCCTCGATCTTTGGAAGATCTCGTCGAGCATCGAGGAAACCCCCGGCCAATGAGCGTCGCCTTCCGCCGCGAGAGCGACGAGGAACATAAGGAACCGAAGTTCGAGCTGCCGCTGCCGCCGGGACCCAATATGGTCACGGCGCGCGGGCTGGCGCTGATCGAGGCGAAGGTCGCCGAGCTGGAGGCCGCGGTTGCGGCGGGCGGCGAGGAAGAGGCGCTCGAGGGCCTGAAGCGCGAGCTGCGCTACTGGAACACCCGCCGAACCACTGCCCAGATCGCGCCCGAGCCTGAGGAAGGCGTGGTCGGCATCGGCTCGCGCGTGCGGATCCGCATGACCGGCAAGGAGCGGGTGATCGATATTGTCGGGCATGACGAGGCGGATCCCTCGGCGGACCGGCTCTCCTTCCAGGCCCCGCTCGCCAAGGCGCTGATCGGTGCCGAGGAAGGCGAGAAGGTCGATTTCGCGGGCAAGCCCCAGGCAATCGAGATTGTCGAGATCGAAACGATTCCGGACTGAGCCCAAGCCGGTCTAGGGTGCGGGCATGACTCGCCTGCTCCTCGCCGCCGCGCTGCTCGCCTCCACCGCCGCCCATGCCCAGACCGATGCCGCTCGCTGGAGGGCGACCGCGTCGCGGGTGAAGATCACCCGTGACGACTGGGGCGTCGCGCATATCCACGGCAGGAGCGACGCCGATGCGGTGTTCGGGATGATCTATGCCCAGGCCGAGGACGACTTCAACCGGATCGAGACCAATTATCTGGTCAGCCTGGGGCGTCTGGCGGAAGCGGAGGGCGAGGGCGCGATCTGGCAGGATCTGCGCCAACGGCTGTTCGTCGACCCCGAGGTGCTGAAAGCGGACTATGCGAAGAGCCCGGAATGGCTGCGCACGCTGATGCAGGCCTGGGCGGACGGGCTGAACTATTATCTCGCCACCCACCCTGAGGTGAAGCCGCGGGTGCTCACCCGGTTCGAGCCGTGGATGGCGCTGAGCTTCTCCGAAGGCAGCATCGGCGGCGATATCGAGCGGGTGCCACTCAGCCAGATCGAGGCGTTCTACGGCAGGCAGAAGCTGGCGATGACCGATGCCGAGAAGGGTCTGCTCTACAAGGAGCCCAAGGGCTCGAACGGCTTCGCGATCGCGCCGAGCCACACGAAGAACGGCCATGCGCTGCTGCTGATCAACCCGCACACCAGCTTCTTCTTTCGATCGGAGCAGCAGGTGACGAGCGGCGAGGGGCTCAATGCCTATGGCGCGGCAACCTGGGGGCAGTTCTTCATCTACCAGGGTTTCAACCCGCACGCCGGCTGGATGCACACCTCGAGCGGCGTCGACAATGTCGACGAGTTCGCGGAGACGGTTGATCGGGGTGGTTGGGAGAAGGAGCTCTTCTATCTCTATGGTGGCGAGAAGCGGCGGATAACGCTCAAGCCGATCACCATCGCCTATCGGACGGCGGACGGGGAGCGGGGGCGGCGCAGCTTCACCACCTATTCGACGCATCACGGCCCGATCGTCCGCGAAACGGCGGACGGCAAGTGGATTGCCGTCTCATTGATGAACAAGCCGGTCGAGGCGCTGCAGCAGAGCTTCCTGCGCACCAAGGCCGGCGACTATGCGAGCTTCCTGAAGATTGCCGGGCTCAAGGCCAACAGCTCGAACAACACCTTGTTCGCCGATTCGAAGGGCGAGATCGCGTTCCTGATGCCGCAGTTCATGCCGGTGCGCGACAATCGCTTCGATTATCGCAAGCCGGTCGATGGCAGCGATCCGGCGACCGACTGGCGGGGGCTGCACAGCCTTGCCAGCCTGCCGCAGGTGGTGAACCCGCGAAACGGCTGGGCCTTCAACACGAACAACTGGCCCTGGACCGCGGCCGGTGCCGACAGTCCGAAGGCGACGGACTATCCGCGCTATTTCGACCAGGCGGGCGAGAATCCGCGCGGCGCGCATGCGCTGCGGGTGCTGAACGCGCGCAGGGATTTCACGCCGGAGACGCTGCGCCAAGCGGCTTATGACAGCTTCCTGCCCGCCTTCGACCGGCTGCTGCCGGGACTGATATCGGCCTGGGAGAAGCTGCCCGAGGGGGATGCCCGCAAGGCCAGGCTTGCCGAGCCGGTGGCGCTGTTGAAGGGCTGGGACCGCCGCTGGAATGCTGACTCGACCGCGACGTCGCTCGCGGTGTTCTGGGGGGAGGCGCTATGGGTTCCCTCGGCGACGCCGGCCAAGGAGGCAGGCCTGTCGGTATGGGACTGGATGGCCGAGCGCGCGACCGACGCGCAGCGGATCGACGCGCTGGCCTCGGCGGTCGATCGCCTCACCCAGGATTTCGGCAGCTGGCAGGTGCCCTGGGGCGAGATCAACCGCTTCCAGCGCAACGACGGCGCGATCGCCCAGCAGTTCGACGATGCGAAGCCGAGCATCCAGGTGCCCTTCACCTCGGCGCAATGGGGCTCGCTCGCCTCGTTCGGCGCCAAGCGCTGGCCGGGGACGAAGCGCTATTACGGCACGCTCGGCAACAGCTTCGTCGCGGCGGTGGAGTTCGGGCCGAAGGTGCGCGCCTGGGCGGTGACCGCCGGCGGCGAGAGCGGGCACCCTGAGTCTAAGCACTTCAAGGACCAGGCCGAACGCTATGCGGCGGGCGCCCTGCGGCCGGTGTACTTCTACCCCGAGGATCTGAAGGGGCATGTCGAGCGGGTGTATCGGCCGGGGGAATAGAGGGACTTGGGGGTAATGAAGACTATCCGGGCGCTGCTCGTCCTGTTGGACGCGAAGCTTCGTTTTACGACGACCAAGGAGATGCTGCTCGGTACGGCATATGTCCTGTTCGACCTGACGATCCTCGTTCTTTTCGTCAGCATGCTCTGGAGAGCATTCACGATCGACAAGGCGTTGTTCGTCTTCTGGATTCCGTTCTTAAGCGTGGTTATCTTCTTTCGTGGGCGGCAAATCCTGAAGTGGTTCAGGGCGCTTACGCTGATGATTGAAACCGACCCGCCATAGGCGCTCAGAACGGTAGTTCCTCCCCTAGCCGCTCCTCGAAATTCGACACCGTCACCCCCACCAGCCTTATCCCCTTGGGCGTGGGCAGGACCGAGCGGATCAGTGACAGGCTCATGTCGCGCAGCGCCTCGCGGCGGTCGACCAGGCCGGCGGTCAGGCTGCGGCTGCGGGTGATGATCTGGAAATCGGCATATTTCACCTTCACCGTGACCGTGCGGCCGAACTCCTGCGCCTTTTCGCACCAGGCCCAGACGTCCTCCGCCATTTCCAGCACGCCGGCCTCGATCTCTTCATTGCCCGTCAGGTCGGTGTTGAAGGTTGTCTCCGAGCCTGAGGACTTGCGGATGCGCTCGGCATCGACCGGGCGATCGTCCTCGCCGCGGGCGATCGCGTGATACCATTCGGCCGAGCTGCCGAAATGGGCGCGCAGGAACTCGATCGACTTGGCGCGCAGGTCCGCGCCGGTCTCGATGCCGAGTCCCTGCATCTTCTTCGCGGTCACCGGCCCCACGCCGTGGAAACGCTTGACCGGGAGCGTCTCCACCCAGGCGGCGCCCATGTCCGGCGTCACCGCGAACTGGCCATTGGGCTTGCGCTGGTCCGAGGCGAGCTTGGCGAGGAACTTGTTGTACGAGATGCCCGCCGAGGCAGTGAGCCCGGTTTCCTCCAGGATGCGCGCGCGGATTTCCTTGGCCGTCGCCCAGGCGGTCTCGATCCCGCGCAGATTGGCGGTCACGTCGAGATAGGCCTCGTCGAGCGAGAGCGGCTGGATGATCGGGGTATAGTCGGCGAAGATCGCGTGGATCTGCTTCGAGACCGCGCGATAGACGTCGAAGCGCGGCTTGACGAACACCAGCTCGGGGCAGCGCCGCAATGCGGTGACCGAGGGCAGGGCGCTGCGCACCCCGAACTTGCGTGCCTCGTAGCTCGCCGCCGCGACCACGCCGCGTGCCGCTGCGTACCCGACCGCGACCGGCTTGCCCCGAAGCGCCGGATCGTCGCGCTGCTCCACCGATGCGTAAAAGGCATCCATGTCGACATGGATGATCTTGCGGACCGGCGCTGCGGTCATGTCAGTCGTCCATCGGCTCCAGCGCGGCGGCGAAGATGCGGGTGAGGCGCTTTTCGAAGCGTGCATCCTCTTCGGGGCTGCATTCAAGCGTGTCGATGGAGAGCATGTTGTGCATGATGCCCATGCCCATCAGCACCGCAAGCGCCATCGCCGCGCGCATCTCGGTATCCTGGCCGACCAGTTCCTGGGAAACCGGGTCGAGGATATCAGCCTGTACCGCGTCGTGGATGATCTGCCCCGCCTTGGGCGAGCCGATCGAGTGGAGCAGGATCAGGATGCGCTCGATATGGATATCGCGCTCGCCCGGCGGCGTGTCGCCCTTCTCGAGAAAGAGATCGGCGAAATGCTGGGCGAGCGTCTCCCGCGTCGCCCCGTCCATGATGTCCTTCTCGTCATCATCGCGCAGCGTCTCGCGGAACAGCGCTTCCTTGCTGCCGAAATAGCGGCTGACCAATGCGGGATCGACGCCGGCATCGCCCGCGATCTCGCGCAGGCCGACATTCTCGTAATTCTCGCGTGCGAAATGCTTCCGGGCCGAGGCGAGAATTGCCTGGCGCGTCGCAACGGCATTGCGATGCCGCGACGGAACCGGTGGGATCATGGACAGTTTCCCTAACATGGCGGTGAACATAGTCAACCGCTGTGGACATATGTCATCACTCGTTGACAAGTTCCCTGAACCCGCTTAGCGGGACCAAATCGGAAGTCGTTCGTTTCGAGCAACGACACCGCGGAGGATGTCCGGCCAGAGGCACGGATTTAGGGATCGAAAATGCACTCGAAGAACCGTCAGCTGCTCATCCCGGCTCTTGCAGCCGCGCTTGTCCTTTCCGGCTGCGGTGGAGGCGGTGCGCAGCCGCCCCAGCAGGGTGCGCCGCCCGTGACCGTTGCTGCCCCGCTGGTGCGCGACGTCGTCGACTGGGACGAGTTCGTCGGCCGCTTCGAGGCGATCCAGAGCGTCGAAGTGCGTCCGCGCGCCACGGGCTATCTGCAGGGCATCTGGTTCAAGGATGGCCAGTATGTCCGCAAGGGCCAGCTGCTCTTCACCATCGATCCGCGTCCGGCCCAGGCCGCCGTCGCCCAAGCTGCGGCGCAGGTCGCCCAGGCAAAGGCGACGCTCGCCAACGCGCAGACCGAATATGCCCGCTCGGAAGCGCTGGTCGCGCAGCGCGCCGCCAGCCAGGAAGAGCTGGAGCAGCGCCGCGCCGCGTTGCGCTCGGGTAGCGCGCAGGTCGCCGCAGCCGAGGCCAATCTCCGCGCCCGCCAGCTCGATCTCGGCTTCACCCGGGTCGTTGCGCCGATCAGCGGCCGCATCTCGGAGCGCAAGGTCGATGTCGGCAACACGGTCGCGACCGACCAGACTGTGCTGACCACGATCGTTTCGGTCGATCCGGTGCATTTCGTGTTCCAGGGCTCGGAAGCGCTGCTGCTCAAGTACCAGCGCGACGGGTCGGGCACCCAGAACGGCACCCCGATCAAGGTCAAGCTCTCGGACGAGAGCGACTATACCCATAACGGCACGATCGACTTCGTCGACAACGCGCTCGATGCCGGTGCCGGCACGATCCGCGCCCGTGCGGTCATCGCCAATCCCGGCGGCTTCCTGAAGGCCGGCATGTTCGGCTCGGCCCGCCTCGAGGCATCCAAGCCCTATCCGGCGATGCTGGTGCCCGACACGGCGATCATGGCCGATGCGGCCCGCCAGATCGTATTCGTTGTCGACAAGACCAACACGGTGACGGCGCGTCCGGTGCAGACCGGCCCGCTCCAGGGCAGCCTGCGCGTGATCCGCTCGGGCCTGAACAAGGACGACCGGGTCGTGATCGACGGTGCCCAGCGCGCCCGTCCGGGCGTGAAGGTCACGCCGCAGCCGGGCCAGGTCAAGGAAGCGGCGCCGGCCGCCAAGGGCCCCAACGACGCGCCTGACTACGCCGCCCAGCCCGCGAACAAGCGCTGAGGAACGGGTCGATGAGTGACAACCAGGCCACAACGGCCGCCCAGTCCGCGCCGCCGGTCGAGCATCGCGGCTTCTCGAGCTTCTTCATCGAGCGGCCGATCTTCGCGGCCGTGATCTCGGTGTTCATCACCCTGATCGGCGCCTTCTGCTACCCGCTGCTGCCGCTGTCGCAGTATCCGGAGATCGCCCCGCCGACGATCTCGGTCCAGGCCGCCTATGCCGGCGCCTCGCCGGAGATCATCGCCGAGACGGTCGCCGCGCCGCTGGAGCAGGAGATCAACGGCGTCGAGGGCATGCTCTACATGAGCTCGTCCTCCACCCAGGGCGCGGGCCAGATCACCGTCACCTTCAAGCCCGGCACCGATCTCGATGCCGCGCAGGTGCTGGTGCAGAACCGCGTCAACCTCGCGCTGCCGCGCCTGCCCGAGCAGGTCCGCCAGATCGGCGTGACGGTGAACAAGCAGGAATCGGGCTTCCTGATGATCGTGGCGCTGACGTCGCCCGACAACAGCCTCGATGTCGATTACATGGGCAACTACGCCAACACGGTGATCCGTGACCGGCTGCTGCGCCTCGAAGGCGTCGGCTCGGTGCAGATCTTCGGCGGCGGCAACTACTCGATGCGCGTCTGGATCGATCCGGACAAGGCGGCCGCGCGCAACCTGACCTCCACGGAGATCATCGCCGCGTTGCAGGCGCAGAACGTCCAGACCGCGGGCGGTGCGCTCGGCTCGTCGCCCTCGGGCAAGGACAAGCCTTCGTTCGAAGTGCCGGTCGATGTGCAGGGCCGTCTCGCCAGCGTCGAACAGTTCTCGAACATCGTCATCAAGTCCGATCCCTCGGGCGCCGCGCTCACCAAGCTGGGCGACGTCGCGCGGGTCGAGCTGGGCAGCCAGGATTATTCGATCCAGGGCTCGTTCGGCGGCAAGCGCGGCATCGCGCTCGCCATCGTCCAGCAGCCGGGCGCCAACTCGCTCAACGCAGCCGAGCTCGTGCTGAAGGAAATGGACGTCCTCAAGAAGGACTTCCCGGCCGGCCTGCAGTACAGCATCCCCTACAACCCGACCGAATATGTCTCGGCCTCGGTGGAAGCCGTGCAGCACACGCTGTTCGAAGCGGTCGTCCTCGTCGTCGTCGTGGTGCTGATTTTCCTCCAGACCTGGCGCGCTGCGGTGATCCCGATCGTCGCCATCCCGATCGCGCTGGTCGGCACCTTCGCGGTGCAGCTCGCGCTCGGCTTCTCGATCAACTCGCTTTCGTTGTTCGCGCTCGTGCTCGCCGTGGGCATCGTGGTCGACGACGCGATCGTCGTGGTCGAGGCGGTGGAAAAGCATATCCGCGAGGGCAAGAACCCGCGCGAGGCCGCGCACCTGACGATGCGCGAAGTGTCCGGCGCGCTGGTCGCGATCGGCCTGGTGCTCGTCTCGGTGTTCATCCCGACCGCGATGGTCGGCGGCATTCCCGGCATCTTCTACCGCCAGTTCGCGGTGACGATCGCCGCTGCCTCGGCGATCTCGCTGCTCGTCTCGCTTACCCTGTCGCCGGCCCTCGCAGCCCTGCTGCTCAAACCGCACGAGCATATGGATGCGAACAAGGGTCCGCGCTGGATGCGCCCGATCAAGATCGGCGCCGAGAAGTTCAACCAGGGCTTCGACTGGCTGTCGGATCGCTATGGGCATGTGACCAGCCGCCTGATCCGCATGGGCCTGATCATGATGATCATCTATGCGGGCCTGCTCGCGCTGACCGGCTGGCGCCTGACCGCCACGCCGACCGGCTTCATCCCCGAGCAGGATCAGGGCTTCCTGATCGGCGTCGTCCAGCTGCCGCCGGGCTCGTCGCTCGACCGCACCAGCGAAGTCGTCGCCAAGGCCTATGACATCGCCGCCAAGACCGATGGCGTGATCGACGGCGCGGCGTTCGCAGGCCTTGACGGCGCGAGTTTCAGCCAGGCGTCGAACGCGGGCGTGATCTTCATCAAGCTCAAGGACTGGTCCGAGCGCGGCAAGAAGCAGAGCGCGGAAGCGCTGGCCGGCCAGCTCACCGGCGCGATCGCCGGGCAGATCAGCGGCGCCAACATCTTCATGATCGCACCGCCCGCGGTGCAGGGCCTCGGCAACGGTTCGGGCTTCGTGATGATGATCGAGGACAAGTCGGCCAATGGCGGCTGGCGCGGGCTCGAGGGCGCGACCGGCGCGATGATGGGCGCCGCGATGCAGGAGCATAAGGTCAGCCAGGTCTTCTCGCTGTTCAACACCGCGACGCCGAAGATCCGTGCCGATGTCGACCGCGACAAGGCGCAACTGCTCGGCGTGCAGCCCAGCCAGGTGTTCGACGCGATCGGCACCTATATCGGTTCGACCTATGTCAACGACTTCAACCTGCTCGGCCGCACCTTCCGCGTGACCGCGCAGGCGGAGCCGAACGCCCGCGACCAGATGGACGATATCGGCCGTCTCCAGGTCCGGTCGTCGAGCGGGCAGATGGTGCCGGTCTCGGCAGTGGCGAACCTGGTGCGCGATTCCGGATCGTCGCGCGTGGTGCGCTACAACCTGCTCCCCGCAGTCGAACTGCAGGGCCAGGCGGCGCCGGGCGTCTCCTCGGGCGATGCGCTCGCTGCGATGGAAGCGATGGCGACCAAGGTGTTGCCGCAGGGCTATGGCTATGAATGGACCGGCCTTGCCTATCAGCAGAAGGCGGCGGGCAGTTCCTCGGCGCTGATCTTCGTCCTCGCCGTGGTGTTCGTGTTCCTCGTGCTGGCAGCCCAGTATGAAGCGCTCACGCTGCCGCTTGCGGTGATCCTGATCGTGCCGATGTGTATCCTCGCGGCATTGCTCGGCGTGAACCTGCGCGGGATGGACAACAACATCCTCACCCAGGTCGGTCTCGTCGTGCTCATCGCGCTGGCCGCGAAGAACGCGATCCTGATCGTCGAGTTCGCCAAGCAGGGCGAGGAAGAGGGCATGAACCGGTTCGATGCGGCGATCCATGCGGCCCGTTCGCGTCTTCGCCCGATCCTGATGACTTCGTTCGCCTTCATCTTCGGCGTGATCCCGCTGGCGATCGCCAGCGGCCCGGGCCAGGAAATGCGCCAGTCGCTCGGCACCGCGGTGGTGTTCGGCATGGTCGGCGTGACCATCTTCGGCCTGGTCTTCACGCCGATCTTCTATGTGCTGATGCGCAGATGGGGCGGTGGCCGGGTGAGCGAGCAAGCCCCGCCGGAACCGACCCAGACGCCTGCACCCGCGACGGGAGAAGCCCAATGAAGCGGACCCTCATCCTGACCGCCGCCGGCCTGTCCCTGGCCGGTTGCGCGGTCGGCCCCAACTATGTCTCGCCCGCGCCCAAGGCGCCGGCACAGGGCGAGCTCAGCCAGGCGAACGCGCCGGGCTTCGTGCCGGACGAGCCGCCGGCCGACTGGTGGAAGCTCTACGACACGCCGGTGATCGACCGGCTGGTCGGCGAGGCGCTGGCGGCCAACACCGATCTGCGCGTCGCCGCGGCGAACCTGCGCCAGGCCCGCGCCGTGCTGCGCGAGACCCGGTCTCAGATCCTGCCCAGCACCACGGTCAACTCGCAGGCGACGCATGCCCGTACCCCGGGCGCGGCGATGGGCATCCCCAACGCCTCGTTCGAGGGCGAGACCTACACCGTGGGCCTCGACGCGAGCTATCAGGTCGATCTGTTCGGCAAGATCGCGCGCGGCATCGAAGCGGGGCGGGCGGATGTCGCTGCCAGCCAGGCCGCCTATGACCTCGCCCGCGTCACCGTCGTCGCCGAGACGATCCGCGCCTATTCGGATGCCTGCGCCGCAGGCCAGCAGCTCAAGGTCGCCTCGCAGACGCTCAAGCTGCAGGAGGACACGTTCGACCTGACCCGCCGGCTCGAGGCCGGTGGCCGCGGCACCGGGCTGGAGACAGCCCAGGGCGGCGCGCTGCTCGAGCAGACCCGCGCAACCGTCCCGGTTTTCGAAGCGCAGCGCAAGGCGGCGCTGTTCCGCCTCGCCACGCTCACCGGCAAGCCGCCGGCAGACGCTCCGGCCGACGTCGCAGGCTGCGAGACGGTTCCCGTCGTGAAGCAGGCAATCCCGGTCGGCAACGGCGCGACCCTGCTCGCCCGCCGTGCCGATGTCCGCGCCGCCGAACGCCGCCTGGCCTCGGCCACCGCGCAGATCGGCGTCGCCACCGCGGATCTCTATCCGAACATCTCGATCGGCGGCTCGATCGGCTCGACCGCGCTCGATCCGAAGGACCTGTTCAAGAGCTCGTCGTTCCGGTTCAGCGTCGGCCCGCTGCTCTCGTTCAGCTTCCCGAACATGACCGTGGCTCGTGCCCGCATCGCCCAGGCCAAGGCCGGGGCGGACGCTGCGCTCGCCACGTTCGACGGCACCTGGCTCACGGCATTGCGCGATACCGAGACGGCGCTCGCTGCCTATGTCGCGCAGGGCCAGCGGGTCGAGGCGCTGCGCCGCGGCCGCGACCAGAGCGGCGAAGCGGCGCGCATCGCGCGCCTGCGCTACCGTGCCGGTGCCGAGCCGTTTCAGACCGTGCTGGATGCCGAGCGTTCGCTCGCTTCGAACGAACTGAGCCTCGCACAGGCCGAATCGGACTTCTCCGATGCGACCGTGACCCTGTTCCTCGCGCTTGGCGGGGGGTGGCAGCAGTCTCCCCAGGGCTGAACCTGCCAACCCCCGCCCCCGCGCCCCGCGTGCCTCATGGCGCGCGGGGACGCGGCTGTTTCAACGGCATGCGTGCCGCGAACACTCCCTACTACCCGAAAGTGTAGCTGGACACAGCCTGCTTGGCCGTGACCAAAATGCCCGCGCGCGAAGGCCCGCCGCGGCCCGTTTTCGTGCCCGTAGCGCATCCCGCCCGACCAATAATGCAATGTGGCCTGACCATTCTATTGACACTTGTCGCCGTATCGGCCTTATTGGCCTGACACCGGTGGCCAGCCTGTCTGGCAAAACAAGCCGGGAAACAGATGGGGAGGGAGAGTCATGCGAAGGACTGCTCTATTTGCCGGCTCGGCGCTCTGCGCCGTCCTGATGGCTACGCCTGCGCTCGCGCAGAACACTGACAGCAGCAACCAGAACACAGCGCCGCAGGCCGAGGAGCCGACGCCGACCGACCAGATCGTGGTCACCGGTTTCCGTCGCGCCTATGCCGATGCGCTCAACATCAAGCGCGAATCCGATCAGATCACCGATTCGATCTCGTCCGATGGCCTTGGCCGCTTCCCGGACCTGAACGTCGGCGAAGCGGTGCAGCGCATCCCGGGTGTGCAGATCAACCGCGAGGCGGATTCGCGCAACGCGACGATCTCGCTGCGCGGCCTGCCGGGCTCGTTCGCGCGCACCACGCTGAACGGCGGCGGCTTCGCCGATCCGATCCTGGGCAGCGCAACCAACACCTCGTCCACGCCGCTCGGCGCGTTCAATTCGGACATCTTCACCGCGATCACCGTGATCAAGTCGCCCTCGGCGGCGAACCTGGCCGGCGGCCTCTCGGGCAATGTGGATCTGCGCATCGCCCCGGCGCTCGGCCGCAAGCAGGGCGGCTGGGCCAAGGCGTCTTACGAGTATAACGATCTCGGCGACCTCGGCAGCCCGGCGCTCTCCGCCGGCTACAATGCGCACATCACCGACAATTTCGCAGTGTTCGGCGTCGTCGCCTACAAGGACGAGAAGTTCCGCCGCGACTCCATCTCGGTCAACACCTGGGCCAATCGCCTCGGTGCGATCCAGGTCGGCAACCAGCAGGCGGCGGCCACCAACCCGACCTACCAGGCGCTGATCGCCCAATATCCGGGCGGTGTCTATTATCCGAGCCAGGTCCGCCAGTTCGTCCGCATGAACCAGGGACATCTGCTCACCGGCGCCGCGGGCTATGAGTGGCAGGCGACCGACAAGATCAAGTTCGGCGCGACGGGCTTCTATACCGAGCGCAATCTCGACAAGGGCCTGAACCACCTCCTCTACATCGACACTTCGGCGGGCAACAACACCAACACCGCGCTCGCGGCGACTTCAGCCGTGGCGCATTTCACCAGCCTCGGCACGCCCTATGTCGTCCAGACCTCGAGCGGTCCGCGCGCCTATATCAACCAGTTCTCGGCCGAGAATCTGCAGACCTACGACTCGATCCGTTCCGAGCCGGCCAAGCAGAAGACCTGGGCGATCAACCCGACGATCGAATTCAAGGACGATCAGTGGCGGGTGACCGCGCAGGGCACGATCTCGCGCGCCCAGGTGCTTGCCAACCAGATCGAGCTCGACATCATTCAGAACCCGTACCGCAATCTCGGTACCGCCGGGCTGAACGGCATCACCGCTTCGATCTTCACCGGCGGCGCCAGCCTGCAGGATGCCAAGTTCATCCTGAACACGCCCAATGCCTCGCACATCCCGACCGGCGGCTATCCGCTGCCCTCGGCGGCGAACCAGGCCACCCAGGCCGGTGCGCAGATGCCGGGCGCGACGGCGGGCACCCAGGGCGATCGCTTCGGCGTCACCGGCACCAACGGTCAGTCGTGGAATGCGCTCGACGCGATCCAGCTCGATTTCGAGCGCAGCTTCGAAGGCAGCTTCCTGTCGAGTGTGCAGGCGGGCCTGCGCTACGAGCGCAACGAATATACCTCGATCGGCTCGCGCAACACCTCGCTCGGCGCCAACACCGGGAACGTTACCCCGGCGATGTCGGTGGTGAACCCCTATGTGTCCGATTTCTTCGGTGGCACCGCGGGAGGCTATACCCAGAACTGGCGCGACCTGAACATCAACCAGGTGCTCGGCGCGGTCACCCCGGTGAACACCGGCCCGCGCACCACCGCCAATCCCAACGGCCTGCCCGGCCAGTTCGTCTATGGCAGCGGCGGCGTGTTCCTCACTCCCTATGGGCTGGTGAACAACTATTGGGACGCCAATTACTGGAACAATAACTTCACCAACTCGAAGAAGGTGATGTCGGCCTATCTCATGGGCAAGTTCGATACCGACATCTTCGGTATCCATGTCCGCGGCAATGCCGGCGTCCGCTACGAGACCACGGACCAGCGGATCGACGCGCTCGATTGTCGCAACTGCGCCAGCGCGCTCTCGACGCTGGCCGGGCCGGTCAACCACAGCATGTCGAACCGGACCTACAAGGATCATTACGACTATTGGCTGCCCTCGGCGATGTTCGCGGCGGACCTCGCCAAGAACCTCGTCCTGCGCGGCGCCTACTACAAGACCTATGTCCGCCCGCAGCCGCGCGACACCGTGCCGATCTCCTTCGTCCAGGTGCCCGAAGTGCTCACTCCGGCGGTCGATCCGGTCTACACGGTCACGATCGGCGCGACGAGCATCAAGCCCTACACCTCCAACTCGTTCGACCTGTCGCTCGAATGGTATAACCGGCCCGGCGGCGCCTTCGCGGTCGCGGTCTACCAGAAGAACGTCAACGGCTATATTGGCCCGATCACCGACCAGAACGTGCTCTGCCCGTCGGACGGCCGCATCAACGGCGTCGACTACGGGCTGGGCAACCTCAGCATCGTCGGTCCGAACTGTGTGAGCTCGAACCAGTTCATTGGCGCCGGCGGCACGCTGGTCAACGCGATCGTCCGGGCGAGCGGTCTGACCAACCAGAACCCGATGCGGGTGCGCGGCGTCGAGGTCTCGATCCAGCAGAACCTCGATTTCCTGCCGGGCTTCCTCAAGTATCTCGGCGGCGCGGCGAACTACACCTATACCCAGATCGACGGGAAGGACACGGCGGGCAACCCGATCACGCTGCCCAGCGTCGCCAAGCACAACATCAACCTGATCGGCTATTACGAGACCAAGCTGTTCGGCCTGCGCATGGTCTTCAACCATCGCGGCAAGTACGATCTGGCCGCCGGCAACAGCTTCGTCGGCGATGCCCGCACTGTGAAGGCGCGCAGCCAGCTCGATGCCTCGGCCTCGCTCAACATAAGCAAGAACTTCTCGCTCTCGCTCGATGCGTTCAACCTCACCAACGCGACCCGCTCGGAATATGAGAACGACCCGATGCTGCCGCGCCGCATCGACTATGACGGCCGCACTTACACGCTGACGGTGCGCACCAACTTCTAGCCTCCCTGCATGCGGAGCGGCTATGCGTGCAGCCGCTCCGCCCCCTTTTCGGTGAGACCCGCCCGATGAAGTTGCTTCTCTCCAGCGCCGTCGCCCTGCTGGCGTTCGGCGCCGTTCCCGCATTCGCGCAGGACAATGCGATCCTCGGCCCGGGTTTTGCCAAGGGCATTCCGGCGACCGATCCGGTGGCGCGCCAGATCCTCGCCCGAGCCAGTGCCGCGCTCGATCGGCCGCCCGGTGCGATCCCCCAGCTCCACACCGAAGGGACGCTCCCCGGCAAGGGCATTCGCGAGATCAGCCTCAAGGCCAAGCAGGACCAGCCGATCGTGATCGCGCTGGCGCTTGCCTGGCGGCTGACCGGCGACAGGCGCTATCTCGACCAGACCGCACGCTATCTCGAGAATTGGGCGGATATCTACCAGATGTCGTTCAACCCGATCGACGAGACCGGATTCGACACGCTGATCCTCGCCACCGACCTGACCGAGGACGACCTGTCGCCCGTGCTCAAGGCAAAGCTCGATGCGTTCTGGCGCAAGATGGCCAAGGGCTATCTCGACGCGATGGACGGCACGGTGAAGAATTCCCACACCAACTGGCAGAGCCACCGTATCAAGCTGGCGACGATGGCGGCGTTCGAGGTCGGTGACGCACAGCTGATCGATCGTGCCCGCGCGGCCTTTCGCAAGCAGGTCACCGGCAATATCCGCCCCGACGGTTCGGTATTCGACTTCTACGAGCGCGATGCGCTCCATTATGTCACCTACAATCTCGATCCGATGCTGATGGCCGCGCTGTCGGCACAGGTGCACGACCAGGACTGGTCCGCGTGGCAGAGTCCCACGGGATCGAGCCTCGCCGGCGCGCTCAAATGGCTCGAGCCCTATGCGCTCGGCGAGAAGAGCCATATCGAGTTCGCCAATTCGCAGATCGCCTTCGATCGCGAGCGCGCGGCAGCGGGGCAGAAGGAATATGCCCCGCACCCCTGGGACCCGGGCAACGCGGTGAACACCTATGCGCTCGCCGCAGCCATCACCGGCATTCCCTATCGCGATTTCGCCGCGAAGCTGGCCGAGCGCACCGGCAAGAAGCCGATCGACTGGGTGACGCTGATCGGGCGCTAGGGCGAAAGTTCGACGTGGACGGACTGGAACCTGCCCGCCCAGGAGACGCACTGGCCACCGGCCTTGGCGGCGTCGGCGCAGGTCTCGTTCATGACCTTCTGCACGAGCGCTTCGGAAAAGCGCATGCTCGCGTCGAAGGTTAGCGAGCGATCGTCGGCGGCGGGCGTCAGCTTCACGGTGACATTCTCGAGGCGCTTGTTGCGCAGTGCGACCGCAAGCGCCTGACTCTGCGCCGGGCTGTCGGTGTCGATCTTCAGCTTGAGTTCCACGGTCCGGGCTTCCGCCGGCGGGACCTTGGCGCCGAAAAGCGTGCGCTGAAGTTCCGCCTGCGAGGTGGCGCTCCTGGCGATGAACCGGGAGAAGTCCGGGATGCTGATCGAGCGCAGCATCGTCCAGTCCTGGGCGGTGGCTTCACCCAGCGTGGCTTTCGGAAACTGGAACTTCGCGGCGAGCGCGGCATGATCGCCGTTGAAATAGAAGCGGATCAGGTCCCGGCCCGAGGTGAACGCAACGGAATCCTTGGCCATGAACGCGGTGTTCGCCTTCAGATATTTGAACAGTGCATCCATGTCCTCCTTGGGACTGTTGCGGGGGTCCCCCGGATTGGCGCGGCGGATCGTCACGACGTTCAGCGGTTGCGGCGCGATAGGCGCGGACTTCCTGAAATCGTCGGTGATGTAGACGATGAGGTCGCCCGCTCCCGGTTCGGTGATCCAGGCAGGCCGCATGCTGAGCTCGGGCGTCGTCGATTGTGCGGATGCCGGAGCGAACTGCAGCGGCATCACGAGCGCGCAAGCGGCCACAATCGATCCAAGACGCACGACAGTCCTCCCCCGAACCGCGCAATGGCGCGACTATCTCATCGGTGTCGGCATCCAGGCATCTTGCGTCAAGCCCCGCGGAGATGCCGGGCTTGCGGTCCTTCATACCGCCAGGGATAAGACTCAGGCGAGCCTTTGGAGGATGAGAGGATGATTGGACTTGCCTTGATCGCTGCCGTCCTGCCTCCGACTTTGGCGGATCTTCCTAGCGCTGATACGCGCAGCCCCTTCATATGCTGGGTCACCGATGTCGTTACCTCGGAAAACGGCGTCCGGATCTATTTCAACCGGAAAGGCGGCCCAGGTTTCGTCTCCACGCCGAATGGGGGCTTCAGGCCGGACGCGGCGCCGGCCGATCCGGCGCGGCCCGAGGAAGCTGGGGTAGAGGCTCGCCTGGGCGACAAGCTCTTCCCCCAGAACTCGCCGGAAGACGGTTGCTCCCTCGAAATAGTCCGGCGGAACGGGCGGATCGGCGTCCGGGCCATGGCGTATTTCCATCCCGTGGGCCTGCCGGCGCAGAAGAAAACCGAGTTCATTCCCGCACACGACTGAAGGGGTGCACGGAACCGGAAGCTCCGCTCGCTGGTATCTCCTGCATGGAACCGCAGCAGGAATCCCCGCCGCTCACGCCCCGCCGCAAGCGCGGCTTCGTGCTTGTCGTCGCGATCATCCTCGCGCTGGTCGTGCTGATCTTCGTCGGCATGAACCTCGGCCATTACAAGCAGGCCAAGGAAGGCGAGCCCGTCGGCAGCTCAGCGAACGTTGCCGGCCCGGACAATCGCTAGCGGGTCCGTAGCACCAGCATTGATTGCTTCCGTTCCCCGGCCTTCGCCGGGGAGCAGTTTGGGCAGGGGGTGTTCCGTACGATGTTGCAAATCCGATAACCGCCGCCAGCGTTCAGGCCGCCAGCGCTTCCCCAACCAGCCGGAAGAAGGCCTGGCTACCCTGCTGGCGCGCAACGTCCCATTCGGGATGCCACTGCACCGCCAGCACCTGCCCGCCATTGGGGCGCGCGGAGAAGCCCTCGACCAGCCCGTCCTCGGGCGACAGCGCTTCGATCGTCAACCCGCTCCCCAGCCGGTCGATCCCCTGGCGGTGCACCGAATTGACCGCGAGCCGGTCCGCGCCGGTGGCGCCGGCAAGCACGCCGTCCCGGGTCAGCGTCACGTCATGGCCGTGGGTGAACAGGCACTCGAAGCTGCGCTCCTCACCTTCGAGATGATGCCCGTCCAGGTCGCCACGCAGCGTGCCGCCGAACAGCACGTTGAGCTCCTGCAGCCCGCGGCAGATGCCGAACACCGGCCGCCCGGCGTCGATCATCGCGCCGCTCAGCGCCAGCGCCACTTCGTCGCGCTGCTCGTCGAGCGGGGTCTGGTCCCAGCCGCTGTCGCTGTAGCGACGCCCGGCGACGTTCGATCGCGAGCCGGTGAGCAGCAACCCGTCAAGCTTGCGGGCGAGCGAACGCGCGTCCACCGTGTCGGGCAGCGCCGGCACCAGCAATACGGTCGCGTCGGAAAGCTGGGCGAGCGGCGCGATGAAGCGGCTCGCCACGGTCTGGATCGGCCGTTCCGAAAACTCGTTGCAGCAAAGGACTCCGATCAGGGGTTTCATGCGCCATGCTCCGCCAGCCGGGCGCCGATGCTGTCGGCCTCCG
The DNA here is from genome assembly GCF_027359115.1 of Sphingomonas sp. NIBR02145. Taxonomy (NCBI): domain Bacteria; kingdom Pseudomonadati; phylum Pseudomonadota; class Alphaproteobacteria; order Sphingomonadales; family Sphingomonadaceae; genus Sphingomonas; species Sphingomonas sp. NIBR02145. The sequence goes on from NZ_CP114791.1 coordinate 4,198,001, forward strand.
CCGAATCCAGTCGGATCGCGCCGGGCTGCACGACAAGGCTATGCGGCGGGACATCGTCGAGCAACCAGACATTGCCGCCGATCTTGCTGCCGCGCCCGATGGTGACCCGGCCCAGGATCGTCGCCCCGGCATAGACGATCACGTCATCCTCCAGGATCGGATGCCGGGCGAAGCGGCTGCGCGGCCCCGCCGGCGCCAGCCCCAGCGGACTGCGCCCGCCCAGCGTGACATGTTGGAACAGCCGCACGTTGCGCCCGATGATCGCGGTCTCGCCGATCACCACGCCGGTGCCATGGTCGATGAAGAAGCTCTGCCCGATCGTCGCGCCCGGATGGATGTCGATGCCGGTGCGGGCATTGGCCAGCTCGGAGATGATCCGCGCGACGATCGCTGCGCCCAGTTCGTGCAGTTCGTGCGCGATCCGGTGATAGCGGATCGCCAACGCCCCGGGATAGCTCACCAGGATCTCGTCGACGCTGCGCGCGGCGGGATCGCCGACGAACGCCGCCTCCACGTCCGCATCGATCGCCGCGCGGATGTCGGAGAGGGTCGCGGAGAACAGGCGGACTATCGCTTCCGGCTGGTCGGGATCGAAGGGCTGGTCGGCCTCGCGCTGCCAATAGTCGAGCTCGGCGGCGATTTCCTCGCGCAGCAGCGCAAAGGCCTGGGCGAGTTGCTCGGCGACGAAGTCGTCCTCGCGCGCCGGGCCGCCGCGAAAGCCACCGAGCCGGGCGGGGAACAGCGCGGCCGAGAGATGCTCGATCGCCTCGGCCAGTGCCGTGGGCGAGGGGAAGCGTGTGACGGCATGGCGCCCGGCCTGGCGTTCCCGCCAGGCCGAGCGTGCCGCATTGAGCGCGGAGACCGCCTGGGCGATCTCGCCCGTGAACGGCGACAGGGCAGGAGCCGTCACGGTCTGGTTCACGGCGTGGGCACCGGCTGCGCGACGGTGCGCAGATACGGGGTGTGCTCGGTCCAGCCCTGCGGGAACAGCGCGCGCGCTTCTTCCTCGCCCACCGCGGGAACGATGATCACATCCTCGCCCTGCTTCCAGTCGGCCGGGGTCGCCACCTTGTGGCTGTCGGTCAGCTGCAGGCTGTCGATCGTGCGCAATATCTCGTCGAAGTTGCGCCCGGTCGAGGCGGGGTAGGTAAGGGTGAGCCGCACGCGCTTCTGCGGGTCGATCACGAACACCGTGCGCACCGTGTTCGTGTCCGAGGCATTGGGATGGATCAGCCCGAGCAGCTCCGAGATGCGCCGGTCGACATCGGCGAGCAGCGGGAAGTTGAGCGCCGCGCCTTGCGTGCGGGCAATGTCGTTCGCCCAGTCGAGATGGCGGTCCACCGGATCCACCGACAGGCCGATCACCTTCACCCCGCGCTTGTCGAATTCGGGCTTCAGCCCCGCGACCCTGCCCAGCTCGGTGGTGCACACCGGGGTGAAATCCTTGGGGTGCGAGAACAGCACCACCCAGTCCCTGCCGACCCAGTCGTAGAAGTTGAGCGTGCCGAAGGTCGATTCCTGGGTGAAGTCGGGGACGGTATCAAAAAGCTTGAGCGACATGGGTTAGCCTCGCGCGGTGAGTCTCAGGCCGGTTACGAGGGGTTAGAATATCCCACTGAATTAGTAGGTGAATAAACAAATGCTTCATCAGGGGCGTGCCGAAACTAGGCTGTGGATAGCGCGCCATCGCCACTGGACACCCGCCGCGCCGGCTGGCTACGGCCACGCGAATGCCCGTTATTGCTACCGTCATGAATTCGACCACCGGCCAGCCGATCCAGAAGATGAGCTTCGGCCGCATGCCCAAGCCCTGGGCCTCGTTCAACCTCGAGAGCGGCGAACTGGTCGCGATCGATCGCGTCGATGTGGGCAAGCCCGCGCCGGGCAAGGTGGTGGTGCCGGTATCGGTCTGGGTCACCCCCAAGAAGTAGCGTCGGGCTGCCGCTCAGTTCCTGGGCGGCGCCACCGAATCGCGCGGCACCAGATGGTGCGCGACCAGTTCCAGTCCTGGCGTCATCACGCCGTGCCCACGCAGCAGCGTCTCGACCAGGCGCTCGACCGCGCGTGCCGCCATCTGGCGGATCGGCTGGTGGATCGTGGTCAGCGGCGGCCAGATATAGCCGGTCACCGGCGCATCGTCGAAGCCGACCACGGTAAGGTCGGCCGGCAGCGCCAGCCCCATGCGCTGCGCGGCGAACATCGTGCCCACCGCCATGTCGTCATTGGCGCAGACGATCGCGGTCGGGCGCTGCGGCCCGGCCAGCATTTCTTCGGCCAGGTCGACGCCCGACTTGAAGCTGAAATCGCCGCGCAGGGCGGTTACCGCATCGGCGCTCAGTCCGGCCTCGGCCAGTGCGCGCATAAAGCCGTCATGGCGCCGCTCGGCCGCCGGATGGCCTTCGATGCCCAGCATATAGCCGAAGCGCCGGTGACCGGCCGCGATCACGTGCCGGGCGATTTCATAGCCGGCCGCCTCCTCGTCGAAGCCGATGCTCGGCAGCAGCGCGGAGACGTCGTCGCCTGGCGAGATGCACACGGCGGGGCAGCCCTGGGCGATCAGCCGGCGGGCGAGCGCGACATCGGCGGAAAGCGGCGGCGACAGAACCAGCCCGGCGGTACGTCCTGCGGCAAACAACTCGACGACGCGATCGTCGCGATCCTCGTCCTCGATATGCAGGCTGTAGGTCAGCAGCTCGAAGCCCGCCGCGGCGGCGGCGCGTAGGGCTCCCATCTCGATCGCGGCGAAGTAATGCGAGTTGGGCGGGGCGTCGCGCGAGTTGCAGTTGATCAGGGTGAGCGTCTTGCTCGTCCGGCTCGCCAGGTTGCGTGCCTGCGGGTTGACCCGATAGTCGAGCGCCTCGACCGCGCGCAGTACCTTCTCGCGCATGCGGGGGCTGACATGTGCCTGGTCGTTGAGGGCGCGGGAGACGGTGGCGCGGCCGACGCCGGCCAGGGCCGCCACATCATCGATCGTCGGGGCCCGGCGGGCGGGCTCGGATCCAGGGGCGCCGATCAGCGGCGAGGATTTTGGGAGCGACGACATTTTCGCGGCGATTCGTGGCACAGCCGCCGGCGGATCACCACCTGAAAACGCGTTCCGCACCATCTGGGAGACGTGGTGCCCGGGGACGGAGTCGAACCGCCGACACTGCGATTTTCAATCGCATGCTCTACCAACTGAGCTACCCGGGCACGCCCGGCGAGTGCCGGGGAGCGCGCCTCTTAGTCGGGCGAATCGGGGCTGTCCACCCCCGAATTTACATCCCGGGGCGCCGGCTCTGCAGGGATTCGATATCCCTCTCCCAGCCACTGCAATAAATCGCGGTCCTTGCAGCCCTTGCTGCAGAAAGGCGCGTGTTCGATTACCACCTGCTGCCCACAGACCGGGCAGCCCTTGTTCCGGCTCATTTCAATCCCCTGCCGAGGTGAACACCGTCACCCCGCCGATTCGCCGTGCCAGCTCCGCGGTCCAGCCAGGCTGCTGGGCGAGGCGGCGGGCGATGTTCCTGGTCACCATATGGGTAGTCGGCGGCGGCGGGGGAAGACGCTCGAGCACGCGAAGCTCCGCACGAGTCGCCGCGCCCGCCAGATCGGCGCGCAGCAATTCGGGGAGCGAAGGCCGCACCCGCCGCCGCACGATCTGCAGGAAGCCGAACCCGTTCACCGCGGTCCGCTCGAACGGCTGGGGCAAGGCCGCGTCGATCGCTTCGGCCACCGCATTGCGCGCGTCCTTGCCGACCAGCGTGGGGAAATCGATACCGATGGACCCCGCGATCCCGAGCCGCTCGATCGCCCGCGCCACCGCATGCGCGGCCGCGACCGACAAGGTCTCGAGATTGCCCGAGCCATCGACGTCGAACAGCGCCATCGCCGGGGTAGGGGAGAGGCGCAGCGCGCCGCCCGCGAACCCGATCTCGCCGGTGATCGCCTCGTCGAGCACTTCGGACCAGCCCGCTTCCTCCAGCGCATCGGGCTCGTGCGCGCGCAGCACCCGCACCGGCAGGCCGCTCGCGGTGATCCGATCGAGCAGCGTCGGGCCGTCGGACAGGGGCTCGTCGCTCGGCACCGCCTTGGGCAGCTTGGCGCGGCCGGGCTCGGGAATCGCCTCGCGGGTGATCTTCACCCGCAGCCTGGCGCCCTGGGTCACGGTCCTGGGGATATGGTCGCACAGCGCCTCGCCGCCGCCGTCGAGCGCGATCAGCTTGGCGGCCTTGTCGACCAGCCGCGCCTCGAGCACCGCATCGACGCGCGGACCGGTGTCCTCAAGCTCGATCCGTGCCTTCCAGATGGCGCCGCGCGAGACCAGCGCGGCGCGGTTCTCGCCGATCCCGGCCTCGTAGAGCCACTCAGCCAAGTACGAGGCCTGCCGAGACGAGCAGCGCCCGCGTCTCGAACACGGGCAGGCCGACCACGCCCGAATGGCTGCCGGCGATATAGCGGACGAACGCCTCGGCCTTGCCCTGGATGGCATAGCCGCCCGCCTTGCCCATGCCTTCGCCGGACGCGACGTACCAGTCGATCTCGGCATCGGTCAGCCGCTTGAAGGTGACGATGGTGTCGGAGATGCGGGTGCGCGCCTTGCCGTCGAGCCCGATCAGGCAGATTGCGGACAGGCAATGGTGGCGGCGGCCGGACAGCAGCTTCAGCATGCGGCGCAGATCGGCCTCGTCCTCGGGCTTGGCGAGGATGCGCTTGCCGACCGCGATCGTGGTGTCGCCGGCGAGGACGATCTCATCGGCCGCGCGCTCCACCGCATGCGCCTTGTCGACCGCGACGCGCAGCACATAGGCGCGCGGGCTCTCGCCGGTGCGGACATCCTCGTCCACATCGGGGGCCGCGACCCGCGCGGGCTCGGCCCCGATCCGCTTGAGCAGATCGAGTCGGCGCGGCGATGTGGAGGCTAGTACGAGCCGCACGGGGCGGACCTTCAGGCTTCAGGTGCCCGGCCAGCGCCGGGACGATCCGGTGCTGTGCCCCGGATCACTTGAAGCGATAGGTGATACGGCCCTTGGTCAGGTCGTAGGGCGTCAGCTCGACGAGCACTTCGTCGCCCACCAGCACGCGGATGCGGTTCTTGCGCATCTTGCCGGCGGTGTGGCCGAGAATCTCATGGTCGTTCTCGAGGCGAACACGGAACATGGCGTTGGGCAAAAGCTCAACGACCTGGCCCCGCATTTCAAGCAGTTCTTCTTTGGCCAAAAATATGCCTCTCTAGTCAGCGCGCGCTTAAAGTGGCGGTGCCTTTACAGCGCAAGACGGGAAAAGGAAAGGCGGAGAACCCGATGAGGTTCCCCGCCTTGCACCGATATGGGGTGCGGGAGTGGGATTGTCAGCCGGTTGGGCGGGGATTTTGGGTGCGGGGCCAAACCATCTTTCGATCGGCGCTCTTCTTGCTCCCCTCCCTGCAAGGGAGGGGCCGGGGGTGGGTTGCGACCCCGGCGAAGGCCGGGGGAGCCCAGCTAACCGGTGGAGATAAAGAAAAGACCGGGCATCGAGCCCGGCCTTTCTAACCCACCCCTAACCCCTCCCTTGCAGGGAGGGGAATTAGTTCCTGCTCCCCGGCGAACGCCGGGGTCCAGGGTCACGGGCGATCCGGCAGAGAACCCTGGGCCCCGGCGTTCGCCGGGGAAGCGAAAGGGGCGGGGATGATGCACCCCGCCATCCCAATCAGAAGCTGTACTTGGCGATCATCTCGAAGCGGTCGAGGACGCCGTGGGCGCCGGAGACGAGTTCGCGGCGGCCGTGGCGGAACTCCACGCCGAGATCGACCGGCTTGATCGGCGAGTAGAAGAGGTTGGCCGAGCCGCTCCACGATTCCGCGGTGGCGGCGGGATCGATCAGGCCGGCCGGATAGTCGGCACTCTGGTAGCTGGCCATCAGCGTCGAGCGCAAAGTGCCCGTCCAGCCGAGGCGCAGCGCGGCGAAGCCGGCGGTGACGTCGACCGTCTCCAGCCGGATGCGCCCGGCACTGGCCGCCATCATCGCGTCGGGCACCAGGTTGAGCCCGACATAGCGGCCGATGCCGCTGCCATGCGTCGCCATGAAGCGCAGGTCGTGGCGGCCGTTCGGACCGAAGGGCAGCTTGCCCGCCAGCGACACGCCCCAGCCGGTGGCATCGGCATCGTTGTTGGCGCCCGCCACGGTCAGCTTGCGCGCCAGGCCGGCGAGCGACAGCTCGCTCTTGCCGAGCTTCCAGTTGAGTCGCGCGGTGCCGTCGGGCAGGCGATCGGTGTCGTTCTCGACCAGCGCGCCGCCCACGCTGGCGCTCATCGTCGCCGGGTTCTCGGCCGAGACCGACAGGCTGAGCGTGGGGGTGAGCTTCCGCGTGTAGCGCAGCTGCGACTGGCGGACGAAGACGGTGCCTTCGCTCGGGCCGAGATAGTCGGTCGTCTCCGGCAGCGCCGCGATATACTGGAAGTTGGTCCATTCCTGGCCGGCCAGGAAGCCGTCGAACTGGATGAAGGCGCGGCGCAGCGCCGGGTTATAGGCGTTGACGATGCGCTGGTTGCCGGCGCCGAAACCGGTCTGGAAATCGGTCTCGACCAGGCCCGACAGGGTATGGCCGCCCACCGGCGTGCTCGCCGCGACGACGATGCGCGACTGCTTGGCATGCGTCTCGAAATCGGTGCCGCCCGAGCGGCCGCCGATCGGGATCGCGCCGGGGACGTAGAAGTCGCGGCCGATCGTGTTGGTGGCGATCGTGCCGCCGCTGGTGTGGCTGAAAGAGGCGACCGTCTTGAAGAAGCCGCTGATCTTCACGCTGGGACCGGCGTTCGCCGGAGCCTTGGGCGTGGGGACGAGGGGAGGCGTGACCGCCGCCGCAGGGGTTGCAGCGGCGACGGTCACGGGGCGGTCCAGGGACGCGGGGGCAACCACGCCGGGGTTCCTGGACCGCTCGGCAGCGAGGGCGCTGCGGAGCTCGGCGACTTCGGCATCGAGCGCGCCAAGACGCGCTTCGAGTGCCTTGAACCGGTCGCTGTCGGTCTGCTGGGCAAGGGCCGGGGTGGCCCAGGCGCCAGCGATGGTTCCGGCCAGCAGGGCCGGTGCGAATTTGCGCGAGAACATGGGGGAGTCCTTTGAGAAGCGGGCTTTGGGCTGGGGCGGGGCTCTGTGCTCGGTTTGACTGCTCCCCGGCGAACGCCGGGGCCCAGGGTCGCAAGCGAGCCGGCAGAGAAACCCTGGGCCCCGGCTTTCGCCGGGGAACTGGGGTTTAGAAGCTGGCCCAGTCGCCGGCGTCCGCGGTTGCCCTGGCGATCGGCACGGCGGCCGGGCGGGGCTTGGCGGCTGCGGCCGGCCTGGCCACCGACCGCGTCGCGCGGGGCGCGTCCTCGGTGCGGAACTGGGCGGCGCGGTCGGCGAGGTGGTCGACTTCGCCCGAGAGGCTGCGTGCCGCCGCCGAGGTCTCTTCGACCATCGCCGCATTCTGCTGGGTCGAGGTGTCCATCGCCGAGACGACCGAGGCGATCTCGCCGATCGTGCTCGACTGGGCGCGGTTGTCCTCGGCCATCTTCGCGACCAGCTCATGGACCTGCTCGACGCTGCTCGAAATGTCGGCCAGCGCACCGTCGACTTCGCGGACCCGGTCCACCGCCGAGACGATGTCGGTCTGGGTGGCGGTCAGCTGGTCGCGGGCGCGGCCGGCTTCCTCCTCCGAGCGCATCGCCAGCGCCGAGACGAGATCGGCGACCACCGCGAAGCCACGGCCGGCCTCGCCGGCACGGCCCGCCTCGACGGCGGCGTTCATCGCGAGGACGCGGGTCTGGAAGGCGATCTTGTCGAGGCCCTCGATCACGCTGTCGATGCCCTTCGAGCTGTCGGCGACGCGAGTCATCGCCTGCACGGCTTCCTCGGCGATCGCGCGGCCGCCCGAGACGGTGCTGATCGCGCCATCGGCCTGGGCCACGGTGCGGGTCGAGGCTTCGCTCGAGCTTTCGAGGCGGCCGCGCATCTGGGTGAGCGAAGCGGAGGTTTCCTCCAGGCTCGCGGCATTGGCTTCGGTGCGCCGGGCGAGGTCCTCCGAGGCCGAGGCGATCTCGCTCGCGCCGGTGCGGATCGCCACAGCGGCGGTGGACAGCGCGCCGATCAGGTCGCGCAGATTGCCGACGGCCTTGTTGTAGTTGGACTTGAGCGTGCCGTAGGACGGCGGGAACTCGGCCTTGATCTCGGCGGTCAGGTCGCCTTCCGACAGCTGGCCGAGCTGCTGCGAGACGGTGTCGACGACGAACTGCTGTTCCGCATCGGCCTTGGCCTTGGCAGCCTCGGCGCGCTCCTTGGCGACGGCGGCTTCGCGGAACACTTCGAGCGCGCCGGCCATCTCGCCGATCTCGTCGCCGCGGCTCAGGCCGGGGATCTCGCTGTCCTTGTCGCCATCGGCGAGACCACGCATGCGCCGCGTGATCGCGACCAGCGGCAGCTTGATCGTGCGGCCGAGCATGAAGGCCATGGCGTTGACCAGCAGGATCACGACCAGCGCGATACCGCCCTGGCGCCACGCGGCGGCGCCGACGGCGGCTTGCACGTCGTCGACATAGACGCCGCTGCCGACCACCCAGCCCCAGGGCGCGAAGCCCTTCACGAACGAGATCTTGGGCTGGGGCTGCTCGCTGCCCGGCTTGGGCCAGCTATAGTCGAGAAAGCCCTCGCCCTTGGCGCGGACGATGTCGACCATCGAGGTGAATACCGGCACGCCGTTCGGATCCTTGGTGGCGGACACGTCCTGGCCGACCAGCGCCTTGTTCATCGGGTGCATCAGCATCCGTGGCTGCATGTCGTTGATCCAGAAGTATTCCTTGCCGGAATAGCGCATCGCCGAGACGGCCTGGAGCGCGGCGGCCTGTGCCTGGGCGCGGGTCATCCGGCCGGCCTGTTCCTCGGCCTGGTAATGGGCGATCGTGCTGTAGGCGACCTCTACGGTCTTGCGCGTCTGGTCGGCGATGCCGCCGCGCATGACGCTGCTCAGCTGCATCAGCGACAGCACCGTGACGAGCACCAGCCCCAGGAACGAGGCCACACCGATCAAATTGACCCTTGCACCAATCTTCAATCGCACCAGCCGGATCCCTTTTTCCTGTTTCGGGATCATTATAGGCGGCGGGACAGATGCAGTTTTTGCAACTGTGGCGGTGGGCGCGACAGATGATGTAGCGATAAATCACGCAATTCCAGTATTTTATTGCCGAGGTGCGTGGCGCGATGCGGCATGAATTACGAATTTTACGTACGTATTCTTACGGAGGGATTTGTGGCAAACTATTGCCGGAAAAGGGGAAAATCGGCCCTTTGCGGCGACGATGTCGCTTTTTGCAATCGCGAAACGGCGGGGCGATCCCGCCCCGATCGGGCATGAAAAAGGGCCGCCGGATCGCGCCGGCGGCCCCTCAGTTTCAGGTGGCCCGGATCAGCCCGCGCCGTGGCCCGCCAGCGCCGCGAGCAGCAGCAGCGCGACGATGTTGGTGATCTTGATCATCGGGTTCACCGCCGGGCCGGCAGTGTCCTTGTAGGGATCGCCGACGGTGTCGCCGGTCACGGCCGCCTTGTGCGCGTCCGATCCCTTGCCGCCGTAATTGCCGTCCTCGATATATTTCTTGGCATTGTCCCAGGCGCCGCCGCCCGAGGTCATCGAGATGGCGACGAACAGGCCCGAGACGATCACGCCCAGCAGCATCGCGCCGACCGCGGCGAAGCCCTGCGACTGGCCGGCGACCGCGGTGATGATGAAGTAGATCGCGATCGGGCTGAGCACCGGCAGCAGCGAGGGGACGATCATCTCCTTGATCGCCGCCTTGGTGACGATATCCACCGTGCGGGCATAGTTGGGACGGCTGGTGCCGGCCATGATGCCCTTGTCGTTGGCGAATTGCTGGCGGACGTCCTCGACCACCGAACCCGCCGCGCGACCGACGGCGGTCATGCCGAAGGCGCCGAACAGATAGGGCAGCAGCGCGCCGAGCAGCAGGCCGACGATGACGTACGGGTTGTTCAGGCTGAAATCGACCGGGACGTCCGGGAAGAACTCCTTGAGGTCGGTCGTATAGGCGCCGAACAGCACGAGGGCGGCGAGCGCGGCGGAGCCGATCGCATAGCCCTTGGTCACGGCCTTGGTGGTGTTGCCCACCGCGTCGAGCGCGTCGGTCTTGTGGCGGACTTCGTCCTCGAGCCCGGCCATCTCGGCGATGCCGCCGGCATTGTCGGTCACCGGGCCATAGGCGTCGAGCGCGACGACCATGCCGGCCAGCGCGAGCAGCGAGGTCGCGGCGAAGGCGACGCCGATGATCCCGGCGATCTGGTAGGCGGCGATCACCGCGACGACGATGACGAGCGTCGGCAGCGCGGTCGATTCGAGGCTGATCGCCAGGCCCTGGATGACGTTGGTGCCGTGGCCGGTCACCGATGCCTTGGCGATCGACTTGACCGGGCGATAGTTGGTGCCGGTGTAATATTCGGTGATCCACACCAGCAGGCCGGTCACCGCCAGGCCGATCATCATGCAGATGAACAGGCTCATGCCGGTGAACTGCGCGCCCGAGGCGAGCCCCGCCGCCGCTTCCGGCGTGATCGCGTCGCTCGGCTCGAGGAAGGCGCTGGGATCGACCGGCAGCGCGCCGATCACCGCATGCATGTCGCCAAGCGTATACTGGGTGGCGAACCAGATGGCGGGCACCGAGAGGATCGCGGTGGTCCAGAAGCCCTTGTAGAGCGCGCCCATGATCGACTGGCTCTTGCCCAGGCGGACCATATAGGTGCCGATGATCGAGGTGATGATGCACACGCCGCCGACGATCAGCGGCAGCGCCATCAGCTTGAGCAGCAGCTCGGGCGCGAGGTTCTTCACCAGCAGCGCGATCGACACCATGGTGAGGCCGAGCGTCACGACATAGGTCTCGAACAGGTCGGCGGCCATGCCCGCGCAGTCGCCGACATTGTCGCCGACATTGTCGGCGATCACCGCCGGGTTGCGGGGATCGTCCTCGGGGATGCCCGCCTCGACCTTGCCGACCAGGTCGGCGCCGACGTCGGCGGCCTTGGTGAAGATGCCGCCGCCGAGACGCGCGAAGATCGAGATCAGCGAGGCGCCGAGCGCCAGCGCGGTCAGAGCCAGCGTCACCGCCCGCGAATTGGGCGTGAGGCCGGCGGGGCCGACCAGGTACCAGAACAGCACGGCGATCGCGAGCAGCCCCAGCCCCGCCACGAACATGCCGGTGATCGCGCCCGAGCGGAACGCGAGCGTCAGCCCGCCCTGCAGCGAGCCGCGCGCGGCCTCGGCGGTGCGCACATTGGCGCGGACCGAGATGTTCATGCCGATGAAGCCGGCCGCGCCCGAAAGCACCGCACCGGCCAGGAACGCCACCGTCGGCAGCGTGCCGAGCGTGAAGAACACGACCACGGCGACGATCACGCCGACTATGCCGATCGTAGTATATTGCCGGCCGAGATAGGCCTTGGCGCCTTCCTGGATGGCAGCGGCGATGCTCTGCATCTTCTCGTTGCCCGCCGGCGCGTTCAGCACCTGCTGGCTGGTCAACAAGCCATAGAGCACTGCGAGCACGCCGCAGGCTATGGCGATGTACACAATCGTCATGCGTTCAAGCCCTTCCCCTATTGGATATCGAGCCGCGCCGGTCTGTGTGCCGGATTTAAAAGGCCCGGTATGGGGGAGGCTATCGGGCGCGTGCCCTCAGCGCAAGCCGCTCAGCGATGCTGGTATCCCAGCGCGATTCCCGGGGCCTGCCCATCGAGCAGCAGCGGTGCCTTTCCGGCGGCGATCATCCCGCCGATCCGCGCGGCCGGCACCGGCGGTTCGAACCCGGCGGGCGCGGCGAACAGCAGCTCGTAATCATCGCCCCAGGTGACCGCGCGCAGCGGGTCGGCCCCGGCGGCCACCGGCACCTTCGCGAGCGTGATATCGGCGGTGCAGCCGCTCGCCTCGGCCATGCGCGAGGCATCGAGCAGAAGCCCGTCGGACACGTCCATCATCGCCGCCACGTGCGGCGCCAGCGCCTGCCCGTCGGTCAGCCGAGGCCGCGGGCGCAGATAGGCGCTGCCCTGCCCGGTCTCGAAACCGAGCATCGCCGCGCCGACCGGCCCGGTGATCCACAGCCCGTCGCCCGGCCGCGCGCCGTCGCGCCGCGGCACCGGGGTGAAGGTCGCCCGGCCGATCGCGGTGCAGCCGAAGGTGGCCGGCGAAACCGAGATGGTATCACCGCCGAGCAGCGGCACGTCATATTCGGCGAGGATCGCCCGCAGCCCCTCGACGAAGCGCTCGGCGCCATCGACCAGCACCGCACCGACCAGCAGGCCCACCGGCTCGGCACCCTTGGCGGCGAGATCGGAGAGGTTGGTGGCGACCAGCTTCCAGGCCACGTCGAACGGATCGGTGCCGGGGCGGTAGTGCACGCCCTCGGCGATCGCGTCATGGGTGAGGACGAGCGTCTCGCCCCCGATCGCCAGGATGGCGGTGTCGTCGCGGAGTTCCTGCGCGCCGGGGTGGAGCGGCAGCGTGCGCAGGGCGGCGATGAACTCGGCTTCGTTCACAATCCAATCCTCCCCCGGAGGGGGAGGGGAACCAGTGAAGCTGGTGGAGGGGTAATCTCCACGAGCGATGAAGCGTGAGGCGCGCTACCCCTCCACCACCGCTTAGCGGCGGTCCCCCTCCCCCTCCGGGGGAGGAATGGGATCAACCCCGCACTTCCTTGGCCACGGCATCGAGGATGCCGTTGACGAAGCCCTTCTCGCGGCGGTCGTAGAATGCGTCGGTCACGTCGAGATATTCGCTGATCGCGGCGCCGACGGGCACATCCTTGCGCGCCATCAGCTCATAGGTGCCGGCGCGCAGGATCTGGCGCATCGGCTTGTCGAGCCGGTCGAGCGTCCAGTCGGCGGTCAGCTTGCCGGCGATGATCCGGTCGATCTCGTCGCGGCGCTCGCTCACGCCGGTGACGATGTCGTCAAAAAAGGCGATGTCCGCCTCGGCATATTCCACGTCCTCGATCGTCGCGCCCAGGCGATGATTGTGGAACTCGTGGAGCAGCGCGGGAATCGAGACCGCTTCCATTTCGTGCTGGTACAGCGCCTGCACGGCAGCGAGGCGCGCGGCGGCGCGCGCCTTGGAACGGGACTTTGCTTGATGGCTTGGCATGCTGCGCCCCATAGGTCGCTTCGGGCGAGTTGGCAAAGCGTCTTGCGATAGGCCCAACTTCGTCATGCTGAACTTGTTTCAGCATCCAAGGAGCCGCGAGGGATATCGTTTGGGGAGAGTTGGACCCTGAAACAAGTTCAGGGTGACGATGAACTCAACCCCGCGGCCACACTTTCAGCGGCGTCCGTGCGGCATAGGCGATGCTCTCGTCATTCCCCGCCTGCACCTCGATCACATGCTCCGGCCCGAACGGAACCTCCGTCCCCAGCCAGAACTCGTCATTCTCGTCGATGTCGGGTTCGTTATCGAGCAGTCCGAAATAGCCGCCATCGGCGGTTTCGCGGACGACCACCCACATCCGGTCGGTGATCGGCTCCTCGTCTTCCTCCACGGCGATCAGGAATATCAGCTTGGCGAAGTCGCCGGGCTTAAGGCCGGTGCGGGTCGCTTCGTCGGGCAGGTCGAAGACTTCGGCGTCGAGCGCGTGATAGTCCACCGCGCTTGCCAGGCACCAGCCATCCTCGTCGAGATCGGGCGCGCGCATCACGTGTTCCGCAAGCGAATGGCGACCGACTCGGCATGCGCCGGCAGGCCTTCCGCGTTCGCCAGGGCTACCGCCGCCGGCCCGATCGCCGCCAGCCCGGCCTCGTCGAGCGAGAGAAAGCTCGTGCGCTTCATGAAGTCGAGCACCGACAGGCCCGAGGCGAAGCGGGCGCGGCGGCCGGTCGGCAGGACATGGTTCGGCCCGGCGACATAATCGCCCACCGCTTCCGGCGTGTAGCGGCCGATGAATACCGAGCCGGCATGGCGGACCATGTCGAACAGCCCCTCGGCCGCGTCGCAGGCGAGCTCCAGATGCTCGGGCGCCAGCCGATCGACCAGCGGCATCGCGGCGATGAGATCGGGCACGACGATGATCGCGCCATTGGCATTCCAGCTCGCCCGGGCGGTCCGCTCGGTCGCCAGCTTCGCCAGCGCGCGCTCGACGGCATCGGCGACCTTGTCGGCGAAATCGACATTGTCGGTGAACAGGATCGACTGGCTGGTCGGGTCGTGCTCGGCCTGGCTGAGCAGGTCGGCGGCGATCCAGTCCGGATCGTTGCGGCTGTCCGCCACCACCACGATCTCGCTCGGCCCGGCGACCATGTCGATGCCGACCACGCCGTAGAGCTGGCGCTTGGCCTCGGCCACCCAGGCATTGCCGGGGCCGGTAATCACATCGACCGGCTCGATCGTCTCGGTGCCATAGGCGAGCGCGGCGATCGCCTGCGCCCCGCCGATGCGCCAGATTTCGTCGACCCCGGCGAGATGCGCGGCGGCGAGCACCAGTGGGTTCACTTCGCCGTTCGGGGTGGGCGTGACCATCACCAGCCGGCCGACGCCCGCCGCCTTGGCCGGCAGTGAGTTCATCAGCACCGAGCTGGGATAGGCGGCGCGGCCACCAGGCACATAGACGCCGGCGGCATCGACGGCTTTCCAGCGTGCGCCGAGGCGGATGCCGGTCGAATCGATCTCGTCGCGATCCTCGGGCTTCTGCTTGGCGTGATAGGTGGCGATCCGCTCGGCGGCGAGCTCGAGCGCGTCGCGCAGCTCGGGGGTGAGGCCCTCCCAGGCAGCGAGGCAATCGGCGCGGTCGAGCGTCCAGCCCTGGGCATCGAGGTCGAACCTGTCGAAGCGCTGGGTGAGTTCCCTGACCGCGGCGTCGCCTTCGTTGCGGACGCGGGCGATCATCGCGGTCACGTCGCGCGCGACATCCTCGTCGGCTTCGCGGCGGGCGTTGACCAGATCGGTGAAGGCGGCCGAGAAGCCGGCGTCGGAGGCGTTGAGGCGGATCATGCCGCCACCGCCTTGCGGAACTTGTCGACCAGCGGGACGACATCGGTCGCCCGTGTCTTGAACGCGGCGCGATTGACCACCAGCCGGCTGCTCACCTCGGCGATCACTTCGACTTCGACCAGGCCGTTCTCCTTGAGCGTGCGGCCCGAGGAGACGAGGTCGACGATGCGCGGCGCGAGATCGAGCACCGGCGCCAGCTCCATCGCGCCGTTGAGCTTGATGCACTCGGCCTGCACCCCGCGCGCCTCGAAATGGGCGCGGGTGATGTGCGGATACTTCGTCGCGACGCGGACATGGCTCCAGCCGCGCGGATCGTCCTTCACCGCCAGGTCGGCCGGCTCGGCGACGGAGATGCGGCAATGGCCGATGCCGAGATCGACCGGCGCGTAGAGCTCCGAATAGTCGAACTCGGCAAGCACGTCCGACCCGACAATGCCGAGCTGCGCGGCGCCATGCGCGACAAAGGTCGCCACGTCGAACGCGCGCACGCGGATCAGGTCGATCGCCGGCGTGTTGGTCTTGAAGCGCAGCGCGCGCGAGCTTTCGTTCGAGAAGTCGGGCTCGGGGATGATACCGACGCGGGCGAGCAGCGGCAGCGCCTCGTCGAGGATGCGCCCCTTGGGGACGGCAAGGATCAGCGGTTCGGTCATCGAAGCCGGGGCTTTACTCGGGGCACCCCCCAGGCGCAACAGAGCGGCCGCGGAGGTATTTCTTTTGGCCGATGAAGCGACGAACCGCGGGGCGTTCCGGATCCAGGAATATTATTGCCGGAAGATGGCGGCGCCCCTCTACGCCGAACTCTGCACGGCGCTGGCCGACGGGCTCGACCGGAGCAGCGGGACGGGGCGGGCGGTGCTCGACTGGACGGGGGAGCCGACGCGCGATGCGCTGCCGCTCCGGCTGATCGGCGGGCTGCATGCGCTGGTGTTGGCGGGGGCGGATGCCGAGCTGGCGGAGATATTCGCCGGGCGGGTTTCGGGCGCGGCGCTGCAGGATGCGCTGAACCGGGTGCTGGCGCGCAACGATGCTGACTTGCTGCCCTGGCTCGACGGGCCGCCGCAGACCAACGAGGCGGGGCGCTCCGGTGCGCTGATCGTCGGGCTGGTCGAGGTGGCGCGGCGCCTGGGTCCGAAGCTGGAAGTGCTGGAGATCGGATCGAGCGGTGGGCTCAACCTGCTGATCGATCGCTTCCGCTTCGATCTGGGCGGGGCGATGCTGGGGCCGGCGGACTCGCCGATCACGATCGCGCCGGAATGGCTGGGGCCGACGCCAGCGCTGCCGCCGCTGGAGATCGTCTCGACGCGGGGCAGCGACATCGCGCCGCTCGACGTGACCGATCCCGCGGTCGAAGCGCGGCTCGCCGCCTATGTCTGGGCCGAGAAGCCCGAGCGGCTGGAGCGGTTGCAGGCGGCGATCGGGATGATCCGGGCGCGGGGTGTGTCTTTGGATCGCGCGGATGCCGCCGACTGGATGGAGGCGCGGCTGGCCGAGCCGCAGGCCGAGGGCGTCACGCGGGTGCTGATGCATTCGGTGGTGTGGCAATACATCCCCGATGACCGGACGGCGCGGATCCGCGCGGCGATGGAAGCCGCGGGGGCGCGCGCCACGGCGTCGCGCCCGCTTGCCTGGGTGGCGATGGAGCCCGACCGGGCGCTGGGCGAGCAGGTGGTCAGCATCCGGACCTGGCCCGGCCCCGCGGCGCGCGAAGTGGTCGCCACCGCCCATGCCCATGCCGCCTGGGTCCGCCCCGGCGACGCGCGCGCGACCGAGGGGATCGCGCTGGATGCGGCGGCGCAGGTGGTGTTGTAGGGGTAGCAACTGGGTGTGTCGCTACGACAGCCACTCCATGATCGCCTCGTTGACCAGCTCGGGCTTTTCCCAGGGCACGAAATGGCCGGCGCTGGCGATGCGGACGACGGTGAGGTCGGGCACCAGCGCCTCGAGCCCGTCGAGCTGGACAGGGAGGAGCGCGGTGTCCTGCATCGCCCAGATCACCAGGGTGGGCTGGGTGACGGGCGGGAAGGGCGCATCGAGCCATGCCGGCCGCTCGGGCGTCTCGCCCGGCGCGGGCACCAGGATCGCGCTGGCCCGGTACCAGTTGAGCATCGCGGTCATCGCGCCGGGCTGGCTCCATTCGGCGAGATAGGCGGGCTTCTCCGGCTCCAGCTTCGCCGCGTCGGTATATTTGGCGAAGCTCTCGTCGAAGAAGGTCTCGAGCCCGATCCGCTCGACGAACTGCTCGAAATCGGGGTTGCGGAAGGCAGTGATGTACTGGCTCGCCGCGCGCTGGGCGGGATCGTCGAAGATGCTGCGCTGGAAGACCAGCGGGTGCGGCGCGTTGACGATGACCAGGCGGGCGATCCGCTGCGGGTTCTGCAGCGCGGCCATCCAGGCGATGGCGCCGCCCCAGTCGTGCCCGACCAGCGTGAACGGACCGATGCCGAGATGGTCGGCGAGCGCGAGCAGGTCGCCCACCGGCTTGTCGGGCGTGTAGCTCGCCACGCCCTCGGGGCGCGAGGAATAGCCGAAGCCGCGCTGGTCGGGCGCGATGACATAATGGTCGCGGGCGAGCGCGGCGATCTGGTGGCGCCAGGTGCGGTGCGATTCGGGGAAGCCGTGGAGCAGCACGATCGGCGGGTTGGCGGGGTCGCCGGCGAGGGCGACGTTCAGCTCCACCCCGGTGGGCAGCGCGATGCGCTGGGTCTCGAACTCCGCCATGTCGCCTCTCCTTTTCAGGCGAGCCTAGCGATCAGGCGCCGCGCGGCAAGCGCTTCCCCTTGGTCCGGCTGGTCAGGTGGTACTGCCAGCACCGGTCGCAGCGATAGGGGCGCAGTTCCCAGCCGCTCTTCGCGATCGCCGCCAGCGCGTCTTCCCTTGAGGGAAACCGCGCCTTGCGGCGGCAGACGCTCAGGCGGGTGCTAGGGATAGCTCACCGTCTTGGGCACTTCGGGGATCGGGATGAATTCCTTGTCGTCGCCTGGCACCTTGGGGAAGTTGCCGGCCTTCCAGTCTTCCTTGGCCTGGTTGATCCGGTCGCGGTTCGACGAGACGAAGTTCCACCAGACATGGCGCGGCGTCGCGAAGTCCTCGCCGCCGCACAGCGCCACGCGCCCGCCGCTGCCGGAGCGCAGGATCGCGGTGATGCCGGGGCGCAGGATGTAGAGGGTCGAGACTTCCATCTCGATCCCGTCGATGCTGGCATCGCCATAGGCGAGATACACGGCGCGCTCGGTCGCGGAGGGATCGATCGGCACCGCGCCGCCGGCCTCCAGCTCGATGTCCGCATAGATGGTCTGGGCATAGGTGGTTGTCGGTGCCCTGGCGCCCCACAGCTCGCCCATGATGACGCGGCAGCGCGCGCCCATGTCCTCGACGATCGGCAGCTCGGCGGCCGAGACATGCTCGAACGCCGGGTTCATCTCTTCCCGGTCCTCTGGCAGGGCCAGCCAGGTCTGGATGCCCGAAAGCTCGGGGCCTTTCTCGCGCTCGGCGCTGGGCGAGCGCTCGGAATGGACGATGCCGTGGCCGGCGGTCATCAGGTTCACCGCGCCCGGCTCGATCGTCGCGAAGGTGCCGAGCGAATCGCGATGATCGATCGCGCCGGCATAGAGATAGGTCACCGTCGCCAGGTTGATGTGCGGATGCGGCCGCACGTCGATGCCGGTGCCGACGGTCAGCCGGGCCGGGCCCATCTGGTCGAAGAAGATGAACGGCCCCACCATCGTCCGCGGCTTGGAGGGCAGGGTGCGGTGCACCTTGAACCCGCCAAGGTCATGGGTGGTGGGCGTGATGATCTGGGTGAAAAGCTCGTCGGTCATAAGGGCCCTCTCGTCACCAGATAGCTAGCCTGCGCCATGTTCGGCGGACAGCCACAGTTTGGAAACCCACCCTTTCGGGTCGCGCTCATTCGCCCGGCGCGCGCACCTTCATCGCCAGTGCGTGGATGCGCGCCTGGAGCAGATCGGCGAGCGCGGTGTTGACCATGCGCTGGCGCTGGACGCGCGACTGGCCCTGGAAGGCAGGGCTTTCCACCACCACGGTCCAGTGCGATTCGCCGGTGCCGTCGTCGCCGAGATGACCACTATGGTGATGGCTGTCGTTGATCACCTCGAGATGCGTCGGGGCGAGCGCGGCGGTGAGACGGGCAGCGATGATGTCGGCGAGTCCGCCGCTGGCAGGGTTTGTCATCGCGCCTATATAGGCGGTTTGCTCAAGGGAGGTCACGTGGCTGACAGCCACCCGAAGAAAGACAGGCCGAATGCGCGGTTCCACGGCCGGGTGGAGGCGCAGGGAAGACTATGTTCCGAGCCGGGCTGCAACGAGCCGGGCGAGTTCCGTGCGCCCGCGGGCGAGAGCCGGGCGACCTTTGACGGCCCCGGCGAATATCGCTGGCTGTGCCTCGATCACGTCCGCGCGTTCAACTCGGGCTACAATTTCTTCCAGGGCATGAGCCCGGACGAGATCCACGACGCCCAGCGGCCCTATGCCGGCTGGGAGCGCGAGACGCGTGCCTTCAACGGCACCGGCGGCGCCGACCGCCCGCCGCGCTGGGCCGATTTCGCCGACCCGCTCGACGCAATCAGCGCGCGGTTCAAGGACCGGATGAAGGACCGTGCCGAGCGCAAGGACGGCAAGCCGCTGTCGGGCAAGGACCGGGAATCGCTCAAGGTTCTCGACCTCGAGATCGACGCCGACCGCACGATGCTGCGCAAGCGCTATTCGGAACTGGTCCGCAAGTTCCATCCCGATCGCAATGGCGGCGACCGCAGCCATGAGGGGCGACTCCAGCGCGTGATCGAGGCGTACCAGCATCTGAAGACCGCGCCGGCGTTCGCCTAAGTTGCCTGACCTGCTCCCCGGCTTTCGCCGGGGAACGGGAGACGTGGAGCCAAGTGCCTATGCGCGCGTGTTCACCGCCAGCTGGTCGGCAAAGGCGCGCTGGTAGGCCGGGCGGGCCTCGCCGCGGGCGACATAGGCCGCGAGCGTCGGATAGTCGTCGAGCATGCCCGAGGGACGCAGGCGGAGCAGTACCGAGACCATCATCAGGTCGCCCGCGCTGAAATCGCCGTCGAGCCATTCGGCTTTGCCCAGCCGCGCGGCCAGCTGGTCGAGGCGCGGGCGGATGCGCGCCTGCACCAGCGGCAACCGTTCGGCGGCCCAGGGCTTGTCGCCTTCGAAGATCCTCGCGGTGGTCAGGTCGAGGATCGGCGGCTCCATCGTATTCACCGCCGCGAACATCCAGCTGATCGCCCGTGCTCGCGCATCGGCATCCGCCGGGAGCAGTCCCGCAAATCGCTCCGCCAGGTGGAAGACGATCGCCCCGGTCTCGAACAGCGCGAGATCGCCTTCCTCGTAGGTCGGGATCTGGCCGAACGGGTGGAGCGCCAGATGCGCCGGCTGCTTCAGCTCCGGGAAGGTGACCAGCCGCACATCATAGGGCTGGCCGACTTCCTCAAGCGCCCAGCGCACCCTTGTGTCGCGGGCCAGCCCCTTGCCGCCATCGGGGGAGCGATCGAAGGCGGTGATGGTGATCGTCATCCGCTCTTGCCCGGCGAGACCAGGCCACAGGTAACACCCTCGGGATCGACGATGTTGATCACCCATTCGCCGCCGGGAACTTCCATCGGCCCCTGCACGACGGTGCCGCCGCCGGCCTCGACCTTCGCCTGCGCCTCGGTGATGTCGGGCACGCGGAAATAGAAGCCCCAGCCGGTCGGCGCGCCCGGCGGTGCCTTCATCACCGCGCCGACGGCCTCGCCCTTGCTGTCGCCATTGGCGATGAAGCTGTACTCGCCCATCTCGCCCATCGGCATGCCGCCGACCTTCTCGATGTTGAACAGCTTCGCGTAGAAGGCGAGCGCGGCCGCATCGTCCGGCGCCAGCAACTCGTTCCAGCTGACATGGCCGAAGCCCATCCGCTGATAGGCGGTGCTGGTCGCGTCCACCGCACCGCGCATCACGTAGAAGGGCACGCCCTGCGGATCGGTGACCATCGCCAGCCGGCCGACGCCGGGAATGTCGAAAGCGGGAAGATGGACCTGCCCGCCTTCGGCGACTGCCGCGGCGACCGAGGCATCGACGTCATCGACGCCGAGATAGCCGAGCCAGACGGGCTTCGCGCCGCCGGCGACCATGTCTGCATTCAGCTGCATGACGCCGCCCGCCTGGCCGTCCTCCGCGTTGATCATGCGATAGTCCATGCCGCCCGGCGCCGGCTGGGCATCGATGTTCCAGCCGCAGACCGAGTCGTAAAAGGCCTTGGCCTGGCCGGCATCCCTGGTCAGCAGCTCGTACCAGATGAAGCTCCCATGCGCGTTCACTTGGCTTCTCCCGTGTCCACGATCGTCTCGAACCCGCCCCAGAACATGCGCTTGCCGTCGAAGGGCATCTCGGCCGGCGGCTTCATCCGCTCGTCGGCCATCACCTTTTCCCAGCCGGAATCGCGCGTCGCCTTGTCGGGCCAGACGATCCAGGAGAAGACTGGCGTCTCGCCGTCCTCGGCCTTCACCGCCATGTAGAAATCGGTGGTCTTGCCGCGCGGCACGTCATGGCCCCAGCTCTCCACCACCTGCAGCGCGCCATGCTCGAGGAACACCGGCGCCGCCTTGGCGGCCATCGCGCGATAGGCCTCGCGATCGCGCGCGGGGGCTACGAAACCGTCGATATAGGTCATCATCTCTCTCCTCTTATCCGGGTGTCAGGCCGCGACGGGCGCGGGCTGGAAATCGGCCAGCTGCGCGGCCATCGCGCGCTGAAAGGCGGGCCGCGCCATGCCGCGCTCGACATAGGCGGCGAGCGTCGGCCGCTCGGTGATCAGCGGGCTGTTGTCGGCATTGCGCAGCACCGTCACCATCGCGATGTCGGCGACGCTGAACCCGTCGCCCAGCCATTCGCGGTCGCCCAGCGCATCGGCGAGCCGGTCGAACCTTTTGCCGATGTCCTCCATCAGGCTCGGCCGGCGCAGCTTCGCCCATTCCTCGTCCTTCGAGAACAGGGTGACGTTGCCCAGCTCGAACAGGCCGGGCTCGACGCTGTTGAGCGAAGCGAACAGCCAGGCGAGCGTCGTCGCCCGCTGCTGCGGGTCGCGCGACAGCAGCCTTGTGTCCTTCTCGGCGAGGTGGAGCAGGATCGCGCCGCTTTCGAACAGCTGGATGCCGCCGTCGTGTAGCACCGGCACCTGGCCCCAGGGCTGCTCCTCGAAATAGGTGGCCGGCTTGGGCGGGATCGGGCTGATCAGCCGCGTGGAATAGGGGAGGCCGATCTCCTCACAGGCCCAGCGCGGCCTGAGGTCGCGGACATAGCCGCGGGCGAAGTCGGGCACCCAGTTGAAGCCGGTGATCTCGATAGCCATGGCATCTCTCCTCAGCCTTTCGCCGCGGCTTCGACCGCCGCGATGTCGATCTTCTTCATCGTCATCATCGCCTCGAAGCCGCGGCGCGCGGCATCGGGGTCATCGCCGAAGTTTATCTCGATCAGCCGGCGCGGGGTGATCTGCCAGTTGAAGCCCCATTTGTCCTTGCACCAGCCGCACATCGACTCCTGGCCGCCATTGCCGACGATCGCATTCCACAGCCGATCGGTCTCTTCCTGGTCCTCGGTGAGGATCTGGAAGGACACGCTCTCGTTCGGCTTGAAATTGGGCCCGCCGTTGAGCCCGGCATAGCTGCGCCCGGCCAGGGTGAATTCGACGACCAGCGCCGCGCCTTCCTCGGTGCTCGGATTGTCGCCGGGCGCGCGATAGACCTTGCCGACATGGCTGTCGGGCAGCAGCGAGGTATAGAAATTGGCGGCCTCCTCGGCCACATGGTCGAACCACAATACGGTGGTGATCTTGTCTGCCATCGGTCCTCTCCTTTGGACTCTGATATTCTCAGGCGATCGGGATCAGCGCGCGGACGCGGGGATCGCGAAGCCACAGCCCGCCCCAGGCGATCACGCCCAGATAGACGCCGAACAGGGTGTGGCTGAACAACGGGCTGCCCACCCGCCAGTGCAGCGCGACCGCACCGCCCAGATAGCCGGTGAGCAGGATCGCGCCGAGCACCGCCGTGCGCGGCACCGCATAGAGCAGGGCGCATACCGCCAGGATCACGCCCAGCTGCTGGTAGAGCCCTGGCTCGGCGGGAATGCCGATCGGCGGGCTGTAGGCGATCATCTGCGCCGGGGCGATCAGCTTGCCACCGGCGTCCATCGCCAGGAACAGCAGGACCAGCCCGCTCAGGCACCAGCCGAGGATGCGGTTGCGCTGCACGGGATCAGGCCGGCTCATGCGCGGGGCCTTCGGGGAAGGCGGCCATCGCCGCTTCCATGTCCATGAACATCGGCTCGAAGATATGGCCGTCCGGATCCTCGAAGCTGCGGCCGTACATGAAGCCCATGTCCTGCTTCTCGCGGATATCGGCCCTGCCGCCGGCACTTGCCGCTGCCTCGACGATCGCGTCCACCGCCTCGCGGCTGTCGCGCGAGATGCAGATCAGCGCCTCGGTCACCGCATGCGCATCGGCGATCGGCTTGGGCGTGAAGGTCTGGAAGAAGTCGCGGTTGAGGATCATGAACACGATCGTGTCGCTCAGCTGCATGGCCGATGCCTGCTCGTTGCTGAAGCGCGCATCCTTGGTGCAGCCGATCGCCTCGTAGAAGGCGGTCGACTTGGCCACGTCGCTGACGGGCAGGTTGACGAAGATCATCTGGGGCATTGCTTCTCTCCTGGTGGTTCTTGTCAGTAGGTGAGCGAGGGATACCAGTCGGGCGCGCGGCCCTCCGGCGTGCAGTCGAGTATCGTCCAGAGCGGCATCAGGTCGGGCGCGCCGCGCGGGTCCTGGCCGGGATCCATGCTTTCGGCGCCCATCTCGCCGGCCCAGAAGAACCGGATCGTGCCGTCGCGGCGGGTGAAGACCAGCAGCTGCGGGATGTCGCTGCCGTCCGGGGCGATCGCGTTATAGTCGCGGCTGAACGCCTGGTCGGTGTCGGCATAGAGCGGCAGATGCTGCCAGCCGCGTTCGGCCTTGAACGCGGTGAGCTTGTCGATCGGCGAGCGTGCGGTCACCGCGAAGGCGACGCGCTGCTCGATGTCGGGCGTCTCGCCATCCCAGGCCGAGAGCAGGGAAGTGCACATCGGGCAGGGGCGTTCGCGCTGGGGTCCGAACATCCAGGTGTAGATCACCAGGGTGTCGTGCGTGCCGAAAAGGTCGGCCAGGTGGACCGGGCCGTGCTCGCCCTCAAACCGATAGTCGCTGGTCACTTCGGGGCCGGCGGGCAGGGCGCGGCGCTGCTCGGCGACGGCCTCGATATGGCGGCGCAGTTCGATCTCCTCGGCGAGCAGTGCGGTGCGCGCCTGGCGATATTGCGGGCTCTCATTCGGCCAGCGCGCGGTTTCGCGGGCGGCCAGTTCTGCGGCGGGAACGAGTGTCATCGGAATAAACCTCCGCTTTGGGGGCTTCGCGAATCGCTTTCTTGATCCTGATGCGCCCATCGGTTATTAAAAGCAACCATGGAGTCACAAAAAGTAACTAGCAACGACTTCGCCAAGGCGCGCCGCTGGTATCAGGACGCGTGCGGGACGGCGCTCGCAATGGATCTGATCGGAGAACGCTGGTCGCTGCTGATCGTTCGCGAATTGCTGCTGGGGCCGCGTCGTTTCGGCGAGATCCGCGGCGCGCTGGAGGGGCTGAGCGCCAATATCCTCACCCAGCGGCTCGAGGGGCTCGAGAAGGGCGGGATCATCCGCCGCAGGCAGCTGCCCTCGCCGGTCAACGCCCAGGTCTATGAGCTGACCAAATGGGGCGCCCAGCTCGAGGAACCGATCTTCGCATTGAGCCGCTGGGCGGCGGGTTCGCCCGCGCATGACGTCACGCTGCCGCTCAGTAACGGCGCCTTCATGCTGTCGCTCAAGACGATGATCGCGCGCGAGCCGGCGCGGGGCCTCTCGATCGACCTGGGCTTCCGGGTCGGCGGCGAGCCGTTCCGCGCGGCGATCGTCGAGGGCGGGCTGGTGATCGAGCGGCGCGATCCGGCCGGGGCGGAGGTGATCTTCGAAGGCGTGCCTACGCTGCTGGCCGCGACCTTCTACGGCCCGTTGCCGCTCACGGAGTCGATCCGCGAGGGGCGGGTGGCGGTCACCGGCGACCTTGCTGCGGGCCAGCGCTTCGTCGACCTGTTCGGGCTGCCGCGGTTCGAGAACGATTAGGGACGGTCCCCTTCCTGGAAGGGAGAGGCTGCCCTTGCAATGTAGGATGTCGCCTGTTCCATCCTGGTGGATGCAAGCCGGCTTCCCTTCCTCCCTCGATCGCGTGCGCTACGGGCGCACGCATGGGATGGGGGAACAGGCCCCTCCTACCATATGGTTCGTAAACTCCACGCGCTGAACGCGGCGCGAATCGGCTTGGTGCCTGCGTTAGACTCGCCCGCAGAAGCCCGGCTTGCGGTCGCCCATGTCCCAGCAGCCGTCGAGGATCATCGTCTTGAGCGCGCCGCACGAGCGCTGGGGGCCGCACTGGCCGTCCGGATTGACCACCGAGCATTGCCGCGCGAGCAGCGCCGCCTTCTGCCAGCCGATCTTCGACGCGCAGGTCGCGCCATTGTCGCGCCAGTTGTACTTGGGGGCCGGCGGGCGGTGATGGACCGGGCGGGGGCGCGGCCGGGGCGGCGGGTTCCAGCCGCCGGGCTCGGGCACCCAGCGATCGGGCTTGCGCAGATAGCGGCGATAGGCGGTGGCCACGCATTCCGCCGTCTCGCAGGCGTCGCGCTCGCTTGCCAGCGCCTGAAGCTGCTGGCGCTGGACCCAGAGTTGCTGGCGGGTCGCGCCCTGGCGATCCTCGGCCCATTGGTTGGCGAGCGTGCGGTGCAGCCAGTTCAGGCCCTTGTTATCGCAGACCAGCCACTGGCCGCGGCGCAGCGCGCCCTCGCAATAAGGCACGGCGGCGAGCCAGTCGGGGCCGCGATCGATCGGGCGGGTCACCGGGGGCGGGGGGCGATGGGGCGGCTGGGCTGGCTGCTGGCCCCAGTCGCAGGCCGCAAGCGGCGCAAGCAGCGCCAGGAACAACAGCTTCCAGTTCATCGACTTCCCCAGGTGATGACAAGAATCGGTGTACGCGCGACCGTTGCTATGACGTCATGATCCCATGAAAGCCGATTCGAGGGAAGGGCCGGCGCTCGGTCGTTTGGATCGCGGCTTTTGCGCGATCCCCGTTGCAGTGCGGCACGGGAGCTTCTAGTCGCTCAGGCGACGGAAGGACGAAGACATGGCGGACATCCCCAACACTCAGCCCGACAGCCGGAGCACCACGATCCTCGACTCGCCCGACAAGATGGTGAGCGCACGCGACCTGTTCGGGATCGATACCGACCTCGAAATCCCCGCGTTCAGCGAAGCGGACGAGCGCGTGCCCGATCTCGATCCGGCCTATGTCTTCGATCCGGATACCACGCTCGCGATCCTGGCGGGCTTCGCGCACAATCGCCGCGTGATGGTCCAGGGCTATCACGGCACCGGCAAGTCGACGCATATCGAGCAGGTCGCCGCGCGTCTCAACTGGCCGTGCATCCGCATTAACCTCGATGCGCACATCTCGCGTATCGACCTGATCGGCCGCGACGCGATCGTGCTCAAGGACGGCCAGCAGATCACCGAGTTCCGCGAAGGCCTGCTCCCCTGGGCGCTGCAGACGCCGACGGCTCTGGTGTTCGACGAATATGACGCGGGCCGCCCGGACGTGATGTTCGTGATCCAGCGCGTGCTCGAGACCGAGGGCAAGCTCACGCTGCTCGACCAGAATCGCGTGATCCGCCCGAACCCCTATTTCCGCCTGTTCGCCACCGCGAACACGGTCGGCCTGGGCGACACCAGCGGCCTCTATCATGGCACCCAGCAGATCAACCAGGGCCAGATGGACCGTTGGAACATCGTGGTGACGCTCAACTACCTCCCCGCCGCGGTCGAGGCACAGATCGTCCTCGCCAAGTCGGGCGATTTCGACAAGCCGGGCGGCAAGGAGCTGGTCGAGAACATGGTCCGCGTGGCCGACCTGACCCGCAAGGGCTTCGTCAACGGCGACATCTCGACCGTGATGAGCCCGCGCACGGTGATCACCTGGGCGCAGAATACCGAGATCTTCAAGGATGTCGGCTTCGCGTTCCGTCTGTCGTTCCTCAACAAGTGCGACGAGGCGGAACGCGCGCAGGTGGCGGAATACTACCAGCGCGTGTTCGGCAAGGACCTGCCCGAAAGCGTGGTCGGCAAGGCTTGAGCGACACGCCGGACGACGATCCGCTCCACCCCCGCCGCTGGACGGCGCGCGGGGGTGAGGGCGGGCCGATTACCGGCGACGAATATGCCTATCTCAAGGACCTGATCCACGCGCGGATGGGCGTGGGCAAGGTCGAGCCCTCGCCGCCGCAGCCGCCCGTGCGGCGCGGCTTCTGGCGGCGGTTGTGGCGCCGTTAGGCGGTTTTCCCGGTCTCGCGGTCGCGCGGGTTGAACTCGGCGATCAGCGTCATCGCCAGCCACACCGCCAGCGTCGGCTGGAGCTTGGGCGGCAATTGTGCGCCCGGGGTCACCAGGAGCCCCAGGATATAGGGCAGCGCCGCGATGAAGGCGAAAGCGAGGATAGAATAGGCGATCCGGTGCCGGCTCGACGAGACATAGAGGATGGTGATCACCATGGCCGCGGTGGTGAACAGCACCAGCACATAGTCCTTGGTGGTCAGGTTCTCGGTGCTCGCCATCACGAAGCCGAGCACTGCGCCGAAGAAGATGCCGAGTCCGGTGAGGTTGGCATTATATTCCCCGTGGCTCATCCGCCCGAGGCCGATACGGTCAAGAAACTTCATCCAATCCCCCTTCGGACTTGATCCTGGGGGACAAGGCACACAAAGACAATCGCCATGGCTGCCGACTCTCCGCTCGACCGGTTCCGCAATGTCCTTGGCGGCGCAGCGCGCGCGCTTTCGGGGGAGCGCGAGGCCGAGCTGAGCTTCACCGGCGAGGCGCCGCGCCAGGACGGTCGCCAGATCAAGGTGCCGGCGCCCTCACGCGGCCTGCCGGCCGAGGAAGTCGCCGAGGCACGTGGCTTTGCCGACAGCTTCGCGCTGCGCATGCGCCACCACGACAATGCGCTGCACCTGAAGGGCGCGCCCAAGGAGCCGGTGGCGCGCGCGGTGTTCGACGCGGTCGAAGGGGCGCGGGTCGAGGCGCTGGGCTCGCGCGGCTATGCCGGCATCGCCGCCAATCTCGAGCATGCGCTGGAACTGAAGCTGCGCGCCGACCCGATCACCCGGGCGCGCAACCGCGAGGAAGTGCCGCTGTCGACGGCGCTCGGCCTGATGGTCCGCGAGCGGCTGACCGGGCGCGAGTCGCCTTCCACCGCTGCGCTGGGCATGGCGCTGATCCGCGACTGGATCGAGGAGCGCGCCGGTTCCGACCTGGATGCCCTGGCGCTGGCGATCGACGACCAGCAGGCATTCGCCTCGCTCACGTCGAAGCTGCTCCAGGACCTGGAGCTGACCGAAGGCGACCTGATCCCCGACGAAGCCGATGAAGGCGGCGGCGAGGACGAAGGCACCGACGACCAGCAGCAGGACGGCGACGAGGAAGGCGAGAGCGAGTCGAGCCAGAGCGAAGGCCAGGCGGAGGCGCGTGGCGAGCAGCGCGAATCCGACGAGGGCGAGGAAGGCGAGCAGCAGCAGTCCGACGCGATGGAAGATGGCGACGGCGAGCCCGGCGAAGAAGGCGAGGAGGGCATGATGCCCGTCCGCCCGAACCGGCCGTGGAGCGACCTGCCGCCCCAGTTCGAATATCGCGCCTACACCACCCAGTTCGACGAAGTCGTCGCCGCGACCGACCTGTGCGACACCGAGGAGCTCGACCGGCTCCGCTCCTATCTCGACCAGCAGCTCGTGCATCTGCAGGGCGCGGTGACCAAGCTCGCCAACCGGCTGCAGCGCAGGCTGATGGCGCAGCAGAACCGCAGCTGGGACTTCGATCAGGAAGAGGGATTGCTCGACGCGGCTCGGCTGGCGCGCGTGGTCATCAACCCGATGCAGTCGCTCTCCTACAAGAGCGAGAAGGACACCGAGTTCAAGGACACGGTGGTCACGTTGCTGATCGACAATTCGGGCTCGATGCGCGGGCGGCCGATCTCGATCGCTGCGATCAGCGCCGACATCATGGCGCGCACGCTGGAGCGCGTCGGCGTGAAGACCGAGATCCTCGGCTTCACCACCCGTGCGTGGAAGGGCGGGCAGAGCCGCGAGAAGTGGCTGGCCGATGGCCGACCGGCCCAGCCCGGCCGCCTCAACGACGTTCGCCACATCGTCTACAAGCAGGCCGACGAGCCGTGGCGCCGCGCCAAGAAGTCACTCGGGCTGATGATGCGCGAGGGGCTGCTCAAGGAGAATATCGACGGCGAGGCGCTGCTCTGGGCGCATAACCGACTGATCGGACGCAGCGAGGACCGCAAGATCCTGATGGTGATCTCGGACGGCGCCCCGGTCGATGATTCGACCCTGTCGGTGAATTCGGGCTCCTATCTGGAGCGCCATCTACGCCAGGTGATCGGCTGGATTGAGGCGCGCTCACCGGTGGAGCTGGTGGCGATCGGCATCGGGCATGACGTGACCCGCTACTACAGCCGCGCCGTGACCATCATGGACGCCGAGCAGCTTGCCGGCACGATGGTCGAGCAGCTGGCCGCGCTCTTCGACTCCGAATGATGCCCGGCCCGCGAGCGAGCCGGCGGGAATGAAGATCGATCCTCCCCCGGGCGGCTTCGAGGGGCCGATCAAGCGCTCCGTTACCATTGCCGGGCACCAGACTTCGATCAGCCTCGAGCCGATCTTCTGGGACGCGCTGGAACATGCCGCAGCGGGGCGTTCCTTGCCGCTCAATGCGCTGGTCGCGGCCATCGACCATGCCCGGATCAGCGGGGAGGATCCCCCCAACCTTGCCAGTGCGATCCGCACCTGGCTGCTCGCCGAGATGCATCGCCCCTGACGTTTTCCCGCTGTGACGGTCGCGACAATTTTACGACAATGTTGCGATCCAGTCGCATTAGCGTTGACTCTGAGATTGGTTCGCAATAGCTGGCGGCGAAACAATCTGTAACAGGGGGTTCCCAAGTGAATCGTTCGACCGGTGCGGCTGCGCCCGCCTTCCTCGCGCTCGCCTGTGTCGGCTTCGTCGCCAGCGCGCCAGCCCACGCCTCCAACGGGCCGGACGGCGACAAGGCGAATACCCCCGCTTCGTCGGACGACGTGCAGGACAAGGACCAGATCACGGTCAATGGCCAGGTCTACCAGCCGAAGCAGGAAAGCCCGAAGAACACCCGTCCGCTGCGCGATACCCCGCAGACCGTGACGGTGATCACGGCCGAAGTGATGGAGCAGCAGAACATCCTGTCGCTGCGCGATGCGCTGGCGACGGTGCCCGGCATCACCTTCGGCGCCGGCGAAGGCGGCAGCGGCTATGGCGACAGTATCAACCTGCGCGGCTTCAGCGCCAATAACGACATCACGATCGATAATGTGCGCGACAGCGCGCAATATACCCGCTCGGACAATTTCAACATCGAGCAGATCGAAGTCACCAACGGCTCGAACTCGGTCTATTCGGGTGCCGGTTCGATCGCCGGCAACATCAACCTGGTCAGCAAGCGCCCGAGCGGCCGCGACAAGACCGTGGTGCAGGCCGGGATCGGCACCGACGAATATTATCGCGCCACCGCCGATATCGACAGGAAGCTGAGCGACAACATCGGCGTCCGGCTGAACGCGATGTATCACCGCAACGATGTTCCCGGTCGCGAAGTCGAGAACAACAAGCGCTGGGGCGTGATGCCGTCGGTTACCTTCGGGCTCGAGGCGCCGACCAAGCTGAGCCTGATTTACCTCCACCAGGAGGACAACAACATCCCGCAGTTCGGCGTGCCCTATGTCAGCAGCACCAACAACTGGTTCACCGGCCAGGTGCCGGGCACCAGCCGCAGCGCCTATTACGGCTTCCGCAACCTCGACAAGCAGGACAGCAATGTCGATCAGGCGACGGCGATCTTCGAGCATGAGCTGAGCAGCAAGATCTCGCTGCGCAACCTCACCCGCTACCAGGACGTCGAGCAATATTCGATCGCGGACGGCCCGGAAGGCACCTTCTGCCTGCCGACAAGCCTCACCGCGGCCGGCCTGGCCTGCACCACCCCGGGCCTGTTCACGCCGAGCGGCGGCTCGCGCGGCAACACCCGCGATACCCGCAACCAGATCATCTACAACCAGACCGACCTGAAGGGCATGTTCGAGACCTTCGGCATCGAGCACAGCTTCGACCTGGGCATTTCGCTCTCGCGCGAATATTATGACGTGCGCTCGGGCAATTCGCAGCGCAATGCCAATGGCACCGCCGTGACCATCCCGGCCTACGCCTGGAACGATCCGAACCTGAACAACCGCAATGTCTATAGCGGTCCGGTGAACTTCATCGTCAGCGCGCGGAGCCACAGCGAGGTCGCGAACAAGGCGGTCTACCTGTTCGACACGATGAAGCTGTCGAACCATTTCGAGCTCAACGGCGGCGTTCGCTGGGAGCGCAACATCGGCGAGTTCGCGGCCTACACCCTGTCGACCGCGGCAGCGACGCTGGGCCAGATCACGGCGGTGACCCGCACGGGCAACCGCAACAGCCTGCTCTCCTACCGCGTCGGCGCGGTCTACAAGCCGATCGAACCGATCAGCCTCTATGTCGCCTATGGCAATTCGCGGACCCCGTCGCAGAGCACCGTCAACGGCAGCTGCTCGGCCGCGACCTGCAACGTGAAGCCCGAGAGCGCCAAGAATTACGAGATCGGCGGCAAGGCGGAGCTGTTCAAGGGCGGCCTGCTGCTGACCGCGGCGCTGTTCCGCACCGATCGTGACAGCTACAAGGTGCCTTCGGTCGACCCGACCGTCTCCGATCAGCAGCTTGACGGCCATTCGCGCGTCGACGGCGTCGCGCTGGGCGCCACCGGGCACATCACCTCGGCCTGGCAGATCACCGCCAACTACACCTATCTCGACAGCGAGCTGATCCGCTCGGTGGCGAAGGGTGCGGCGCTCGACCCCTCGGCCGGTGCGCAGCTCCAGCAGACCCCGAAGCACTCGGGCAGCCTCTACACCGCCTATACCCTGCCGTTCGGCCTGACGATCGGCTACGGCGCGACCTACCAGGGCAAGTTCGCGATCAATCTCCCGACGCGCACCGTGGTCGGCGGACCGCTGTCGCGGGTGCTCTATTCGAAGGACTATCTCGTCCACAACCTGACCGCCGCCTATGAGGTGACCAAGGCGCTGTCGCTGCAGCTCAACGTCAAGAATATCGGCGACAAGCTCTACTACACCCGCATCCGCGCCAATAACGGCTGGGCCACCCCCGGCGATGCGCGCTCGGCGATCCTGACGGCCAGCTACAAGTTCTGATATAGCCAGGACATGACGCGGCTCGATCCATTGTCGAGCGAAGACATCGCCGCCCGCCTCTCCGGTTCGCCGGAGGCGCGGGCGGCGTTGATTCGCGAAGGGGCGGAGGCCGGCCTGGCCGAGGCGCAGGCCATCCATGGCCAGATGCTGCTCGACGCCCAGAAGCCGGCCGAGGCGTTCGGCTGGTTCTGGAAGGCGGCGCAACAGGGGCATCCGATGGGGCTCAACATGCTGGGCCGCTGCTATGACCTTGGCTGGGGCACGCGCATCGACAAGGTGCGCGCGGCGGAATGCTTCCGGGTCGCCGCCGAGGCGGGGCTCGACTGGGGCATGTACAATTACGGCTCCGCGCTCGCGCTCGGCGCCGGCTTGACGCAGGACAAGGCGGCCGCGCTCGGCTGGTTCCAGAAGGCCTCCGCAATGGGGCACGCCAAATCCACCAACTTCGTCGGTAGCTTCCATGAGGCGGGAGACCTGGTCCCGCGCGACATGGCGGCGGCGGCGGACTGCTATGCCCGGGCGGCCGAGGGCGGGGACTTCCGCGGGATGTTCAACCATGCCCGGATGCTTGCCGAAGCCGGCGACGTGGAAGGCGCGCTGCTGTGGATCGAGCGGTGCGGGGCGGAGGCGAAGCCGGTGTTCCGCGACAAGGCGCTTGCCTGGCTGGCGCAGGTCCCGGACGAGCGGCTACGGACCCGGGGCAGCGCAGCGCTGCGCAAGGAAGGAACTTCATGCTGATCGCCATTCCCGACCTGCTTTCGCCCGAGCAGGTGACCGAGCTGCGCGGCATCATCGATGCGGCCGAATGGATCGACGGCAACGCGACTTCCGGCGCGCAATCGGCGCTGGCCAAGGACAATGAGCAGCTTCCCGAGGGCAGCGACGCGCATCGCCAGGGCGGGGCGATGATCCTCGACGCGCTGGGCAAGTCACCCCTGTTCTTCGCCGCGGCGCTGCCGCTCAAGGTCTTCCCGCCCTTGTTCAACCGCTATGGCGGCGGGCAGCAGTTCGGCACGCATGTCGACAATGCGATCCGCATCCAGAGGGGCACGGACTTCCGCATCCGCTCCGACCTGTCGATGACAGTCTTCCTTGAGGATCCCGCGAACTATGACGGTGGCGAGCTGCTGATCGAGGGGCAGTTCGGCGCGCAGTCGGTCAGGCTGCCGGCGGGGCACGCGATCCTCTATCCCTCATCGAGCCTCCACCGGGTGGAGCCGGTGACGCGCGGGCGGCGGGTGGCGAGTTTCTTCTGGATGCAGTCGATGGTGCGCGACGATGGCGCGCGGCGCATCCTGTTCGAGATGGACCAGGCAGTGCAGCGGCTGGTAGCGACGCTGGGCAATGACGATCGCTCGGTGATCGAGCTGACCGGCGTCTACCACAATCTCCTGCGCCGCTGGGCCGACGCCTGAGCCAAAGTACACGAAGTACACGCCGGGAGCGGGGTTTCGTGGCGCCAAATTGACACGCTTGCCGCGCGGCAAGCGCATCTCGCAATTGCGGTAGCCAAGCAGGCGAAATCCTGTGTTGCAACCCGATTGCGCTCCCCTCCCTTTCAGGGAAGGGAATTTCTCAGAGCATCCCCTGCAGGGCCGGCGAGAGATGCTCCATAAAGCCCGTGCCTTCGCGCGCCGCCATGTGCGCCGCGAGCCCTTCGCGTTCCGCCAGCGCCATGCCGTCCGGGCCCAGCACCGTCAGCGCAGTGGCCCAGGCATCGGCGAGCATGCAGCTTGGATGGAGCACCGTGACCGAGGCGACGCCGTTTTCCAGCGGGCGGCCGGTGCGGGGATCGAGGGTGTGGGCATAGTCGCGGCCTTCATGGGCGAAGCTGCGGCGATAGTCGCCCGAAGTGGCGACCGACAGGCCGTGGAGCGCGACGCGAAAACTTGCCAGGGGGCTGGAGGGGAGGGATTCGAAATCCACCCACCAGGGCTGGCCATCGGGCCTGATACCCTCGCCGCGCAGCTCGCCGCCGACCTCGACCAGGAAATCGGGCAGCGCCATGCTGCGCAGCATCTCCGCCACGCGATCGACGCCGTGCCCCTTGGCGATGCCCGACAAATCGAGCCGCACCGGCGCATCGCGGCGGGCACGGCGGCCGTCCAGCTCGATATGGGAACGCCCGGACCGCGCGCAAGCGTCCGCGACCTCGGCGTCGCCGGGCAAGCCGATGCGCGGGCCGGGCGGACCGAAGCCCCAGAGATCGACCAGCGCGCCCATCGCGGGATCGAAGGCGCCGTCGCTCTTTTCGGCGACCTCCATCGCGGCGGCGAGGACCTTCGCGAAGCCGATCGGCAGGGGCTGCCAGCGACCCGGTTCGCTGCGGTTGAAGCGGGACAGCGTGGAATCGGGGGCCCAATGGCTCATCTCGGCGACGACGCGGTCGAGCTCGGCCTGGATCTTCAGGGCGATGCCCTCGGGCGGGGCGACGATGCGGGCGGACCAGCTGGTCCCCATCGTCTCGCCCGCGCAGGAAATGACAGGGGCCCCCGCCCGGCGGCGATGGAACGCCGCGGGCGAGAGGGTTGGGGGGATGGCTATCCGTGCGTCCACGTTTTCTTACACCGTCATCCCCGCGAAGGCGGGGATCCATTCACGCAGGTTGTCGAGAAGAGCCGCGACTGCAGCGCCAATGGATCCCCGCCTTCGCGGGGATGACAGGAAAGGAGGGATGGCGGTGTGAACTACGGCGCCAGCACTTCGAGGGTGGTGACGTAGCTCACGCGTGCGCGGACCGGGCCCATCGGGCGGCCGCCGGGGCCACCAGGGCCGGCCTGCGGACCACCCGGTGCCGCGGGAGCAGCGCCCGGAGCGGGCTGCGGACGCGGGCCGCCGCCGGGACCACCGGCGCCCGGGCCTTCGCCGCGCTCGCCGCCTTCGTTGACCATCACCCAGTACATGCCGGGCTGGCCCCATTTGATCGAGACCTTGCCCTGGGCATCGGTCTTCAGCACCTGCTCGTGCAGCGCGTCACGATAGCGGATGCCGCCCGGGATCACGGTGACGGTCAGGTCGGCGCCGGGCTTGCCGTTCTTGAGGAACTGGAAGTTGCCGGGCTCATTGGTGACCAGGTCGTTCGGGTGGGTGACCGGCACCAGTTCGATGCCCTTGCCGCTGGTCTTGAACACGGTGTTGGTCGGCGCGCCCTGGGTGATGAAGATCTCGTTGCGCGAGACATTCTCGGCGGTCTGGACATCGGTGGCGCCGGCCGGGATCGCGGCGGCGAGATTGGCGGTGTTGGTGCCGCGCGGCAGCATCTTGCGCTCGCCGTTCAGCACATAGCTGCCGAACACGCCCTCATTGACCACGGCGACCTTGTAGGTGCCCTGCTGGGTCAGGTGCAGGTCGAAGGTCGCGCGGAAGCGGCCGACATTATGGTTCTCGACCTTGCCCTCGGTGCCGTCGGGCTGGGTGACCACGGGCACGGCGCGCAGCGGCTGGTGATCGAAGAAGAACAGGTCGTTCGACACGGCGGCATCGACGGTCACCCAGTTATCGGTGCCCGAGACGGTGGTCGAGGACGGCAGCATCCACTGGCGGTGCGCGATGGCGGCCGGGGCAGCGATCGCGATGACGGCGGCTGCGGCGAGAAGCGGCTTGCGGAAGTTCATGTCTCTATTCCCCCTTGAGATCAGCGCTTGATCGAGACGGTGACGGCGCCGAGCTCGCTCGCGCCCTTGGCGGTGGCGGTGACGGCCTTGCCGTTCCAGGTGAAGGGCACGCTGACGACCTCGCGGCCGCCGACTTCGCGTGCGGCCTCGACCAGCAGCTTGTAGTTGCCCGGCGCCAGCGCCGGCGTGGCGCCCTTGCCGCCGACCAGCGCGATCTTGTGGGTGCCCGCGCCCTTGGTGGCGCCGGTGACGCCGTCGGCCGGGAAGCTCATGCCGCGGCCGACCACGCGCCACCACTGGCGCATGTCGCGCAGCCACTTGGTGCCGGCACCCTCGGCGCTGCGGCCGTCGAAATCATACCAGACCTGGAGCGTGCGGGGGGCGGCGCCCTCCTTTTCCAGCCACACCGCGACATAGGGGCGGTGATACTCGGCGACCTTCATCTGCGGAATGGTGACCGACAGGTCGATGGTCTGCGCGCCGGCGGCGGTCGGCAGGCCCGCCCCGCCGATCGCGACGAGCGTGAGGCCGGTGATGCGATACTGCATGGACTTGGGCTCCCCTTAGTGGATCAGGAAAATGGCGATAAGCGCCGGAATGACGAGGCCGGCGATGACGATCGGCCAGGTGCTCTTGCGATGCTTCGAATGCATCCACAGCAGCACCAGCCCGGTGAGCGTGAAGACGAGGCAGGCGAAGACGAAGACGTCGATGAACAGCTTCCACCAGCCGCCGGCGTTGCGGCCCTTGTGGAGGTCGTTGAGATAGGCGATCCAGCCGCGCGAGCTGTTCTCGCTGGTGACGGCGCCGGTATCGCGGTCGATCGAGATCCAGGCATCACCGCCCGGACGCGGCTTGGCGAGGTAGATCTCGCCGGCGGACCATTCGGCGGTGCCGCTCGCGTCGATCTTGACCTGGTCCTGCACCCATTTGGCGACATCGGCCGGGATCGGCTTCTTGGCATCGGGCAGGTCGTCCGCCTTCACCCTGGCCAGCAGCGGCGCGGGCAGCTGCACGGCATGCTCGACCGACTTGGGCGAGCCCTCGATGTCGGCGGCGTGATTGAGGGTGAAGCCGGTGATCGCGAAGAGCAGCAGGCCGATCAGGCTGATCGCCGAGCTCATCCAGTGCCAGGTATGCAGCTGCTTCAGCCAGAAGCTCTTGCGGGCGCGCTTGGCTTTGGCCTTGGCCAGTTCTTCTGCCTGGGCGGAGGGGGCGTGCATCTTGGGTGAGCGATTCCGGTTCGATTCGATTACGGCGCGATAACGAGAACGATTCGCAATTGCAAACCCGGGAAGAAGCGGGAGCGATTGATTCTGCGCCATTTGAGCGTGCACCGGGCCCGCCCAAGATGGTCCGGAGTCCCTGTCTCGTATCGATACGGCGAGGTCGATTATTTCGCAATTGCAGCATAATTGCGTTGCAATGCAGCTACGAATGTTTCTTGCCGTTCTTCAAGAAATTACGCAGCTTCCTTCCAGAAAAGACTTGGGAGGACTGGATGTCGGCACTTTATCTCGGCCTGGCAGTGGTTTGCGTGGTGGGTGTTTCGGCTTGCCTGGGGGGCATGTACCTGATCTTGCGGAGTACGCCGCCGGCGCGGCGCGTCGACAAGGCCTGATTTTCCGGTCTGCAATAGAAAAGCCCGGTCGGTCCCGAAGGACCGGCCGGGCTTTTTCTTTGCCCGATGGGCAGAGGTGGATTTGCAGACCTTCGCCAATCCTCCCCCTCCGGGGGAGGATTTGAGGGGGCACGCCGCGTGCGCGGTGCGCCGTGATCTTCTGGCGGTTGCTTGGCTGCTCCCCGGCGAAAGCCGGGGCCCAGGGTAACAAGCGATGCGGCAGAGAAACCCTGGGCCCCGGCTTTCGCCGGGGAACCGGAGGGACACGGCCGCAAGGCTTCCCCTCCCCTTGCAGGGTGGGGAAGCGGATCGCTCTACCGCCCCAGCAGCACGCGGGCCTGGCCGGCGATCTGCGCGAGCATCGCGGCATTGGGCACCGCCGACTGGCGGGCACGGCGGACCAGCGCGGCGAACTGCTCGACGCGCGGGGCATTGGCCGAGAGCCAGGCATCGACGGCGGCCTGGGGCTCGCCCTTTTCGCCGCGATGGAGGAAGTCGAGGCGGATCTGCTGGAAGTCGCGGGCGAGGCCGGCGATCAGCAGGCGCTCCCACACATCGCCGGTGGTGATGCGCGCGGCGGTCGACTGGGCCCAGTCGAGCCCGAGCGCCTGGCCGAGCGACGTGAAGGCGCGGGTGAGCGCGGTCACGTCGGTGCCCATGCGGACGCTGAGATCGGCAAGGCCGACCGCACCATCCAGCTCGAACAGCTTGACCACCCGGGCGACCAGCTCGGCCGGCGCGCCGGCGGCTTCGAGCCGCGACGAGATGCGGTTCGACTGCGCCTTCACTTCGTCGAGCAGCAGGCCCTTGGCGGCCTTGTCGAGCGAATCGATGCCGGGCTTGAGACGGGCGATCACTTCGGCGGGGCTGGCGCCCGGCGGCGAGACGCGGAGCAGGTCGGCGACCTGACCGCGCACCGCCACCGCCATCTCGTCGAGCAGCGCGAGGCGCGCGCCTTCGCTGATCGGGGCGGTCTCGACCGCTTCCCACAAGGCGGGCAGGCAGAACAGCCGCTCGGCGACGACGAACATCGCCGCGATATCGGCCATCGCCGCGCCTTCCTCTTCGGCAAGCTCGAAGGGATGGAGCACGCCGAGGCGGTTGATCACGCGGTTGGCGAGCTTGGTCGCGATGATCTCGGTGCGCAGGCGATGCTCCTCGATCGCCTTGGCGAAGCGATCCTGCATGGCCTGGGGGAAGGCATGCATGAGATCGTCCTCAAGCGCCGGATCCTGGCCGAGATCGGCATGTTCGATCGCGTCCTGCAGCGCCAGCTTGGTCGAGGCGAGCAGCACTGCCAGCTCGGGCCGGGTGAGGCCGTTCTTGTCCTGGGCGCGGCGGAGCAGCTCCTCGTTGCTGCCCAGCCCCTCGACCGCGCGATCGAGGCGGCCCGAGCCTTCGAGGATCTCGATGACGCGGACATAGGAGGGCAGCGCGACATAGCCGTCATTCTCCATGAAGGAGAGGGCGAGCGTCTGCAGGCGGTTATCCTCGAGCACCAGGTGCGCGACATTGTCGGTC
The DNA here is from genome assembly GCF_027359115.1 of Sphingomonas sp. NIBR02145. Lineage (NCBI taxonomy): Bacteria > Pseudomonadati > Pseudomonadota > Alphaproteobacteria > Sphingomonadales > Sphingomonadaceae > Sphingomonas > Sphingomonas sp. NIBR02145. The sequence continues at coordinate 4,237,167 of NZ_CP114791.1, forward strand.
ATCGAGGCGAGGAGCGTGTTGCGGTCCTCGAACTCGAGGCGGCCTTCGATCATCTCGCGGTTGAGCGCGATCTTGATGTTGACCTCGTTGTCCGAGCAATCGACGCCGGCCGAATTGTCGATGAAGTCGGTGTTGATCCGGCCGCCGAGCGAAGCGAAGGCGATGCGCGCGGCCTGGGTGACGCCCAGGTTCGCGCCTTCGCCGACCGCCTTGCAGCGCAGCTGCTCGGCATTGACGCGCAGGCGATCGTTGGCGGGATCGCCGACCTCGCCGTTACTTTCCGACGCGGCCTTGATGTAGGTGCCGATGCCGCCGAACCAGAGCAGGCCGACCTGGGCCTTGAGGATCGCCGAGATCAGCGAGACCGGATCGATCTCGCTGACGGTAAGGCCGAGCAGCGCCTGGACCTCGGGCGAAAGCGGGATCGACTTCTCGGTGCGCGGGAAGACGCCGCCGCCCTGCGAGATCAGCGCCGGGTTGTAATCCGCCCAGCTCGAGCGCGGCAGGGCGAACATCCGGTTGCGCTCTTCCCACGACGCGGCGGGATCCGGGTTGGGATCGAGGAAGATGTGGCGGTGATCGAAGGCGGCGACCAGCTTGATCGCCTTGGACAGCAGCATGCCGTTGCCGAACACGTCGCCCGACATGTCGCCGCAGCCGGCGACGGTGACCGGCTCGGACTGGATATCGGTGCCCATCTCGAGGAAGTGGCGACGGACCGAGACCCAGGCGCCCTTGGCGGTGATGCCCATCGCCTTGTGGTCATAGCCGACCGAACCGCCGCTGGCGAAGGCGTCGCCCAGCCAGAAGTTGCGCTCGATCGCGATGGCATTGGCGACGTCGGAGAAGGTCGCGGTGCCCTTGTCGGCGGCGACGACGAAATAGGGATCCTCGCCATCGAGGATGCGGACGCTGTCCGGATGGACGACCGAACCCGAGACGATGTTGTCGGTGATCGACAGCAAAGTGCGGATGAAGATCCGGTAGCTCTCGGTGCCTTCGGCGAACCAGGCGTCACGGTCGGTGGCGGGCGAGGGGAGCTGCTTGGGATAGAAGCCGCCCTTGGCGCCGGTCGGCACGATCACCGCGTTCTTCACGCGCTGCGCCTTCATCAGGCCGAGGATCTCGGTGCGGAAGTCGTCGCGGCGATCGGACCAGCGCAGGCCGCCGCGCGCGACCGGGCCGGCGCGCAGGTGGATGCCCTCGACGCGCGGGCTGTACACCCAGATCTCGCGCCAGGGGAGCGGGGCGGGGAGGCCGGGCACCTTGGCCGAATCGAGCTTGAACGCCAGCGCTTCCTTTGCCGCGGGGGCATAGGCGTTGGTGCGGAGCGTCGCGAGGACGACGCCGCGGATGGTGCGCAGGATGCGATCGTCGTCGATCGCCTGGACCTGGGCGAGGCCGGTCTCGATCGCGGCGGCGGCCGCCTCGATCGCGGCATCGTCGCCGGCGCGCGCCGGATTGTGCGCGGCGTCGAAGCGCTCGATCAGCGCAGTCGCGACGTTGGGGGCGCGGCGCAGCGCGTCGACCACCGTGGCCATGCCGTAGTTCATGCCGGTCTGGCGGAGATAGCGGAACCAGGCGCGGAACAGCACGACGGAAGCGGGCTTCATGCCGCTCTCGACGATCAGCCGGTTGAACAGGTCGTTCTCGGCATTGCCCGCGAGCACGGCGGCGAGCGCGTCCTCGATCACCGCGGTGTCGCCCTTCAGCCCGGTGGCCGAGACGGCGAAGTCATGCACGAAGGCGCCGCCGGAGAGCTCGGTCGGCACTTCCTCGATCACGCGGAAGCCGAAATTCTCGAAGGCGGGGACCGCGTCGGACAGCGCGAGCGCGGCGCCCTGGGCATAGAGCTTCACCCGGTATTCGCCGGGCTTGCCGTCCACCGGCGTGATCCGCACCGAGCGGTCGCCCGGCCCTTCGAGGCGGGCGAGGTGGAGGATGTCGCGCGCGGCTTCCTCGGGAGTCGAGGTGGTGCGGTAGGCGGGCGGGAAGGCCGAGGCGTAGCGCAGGGTCAGGCGGGTGGCGCCGGTGGGGCCGGCATCGTCGAGCAGCGCCGCTTCGACCGCGGGCGCCCAGCCGCGCATCATCCGCTCGAGCTGGTTGTCGAGCGCCTCGGCGTCGGGCATCACTCCGCCGGCGCGCAGGTCGAGCGTGTAGCGCAGCAGCGCGACCTCGCCGTCCTCGAGCGCGATCGACCAGTTGATGATCTTGGCGCTGGCGGCATCGGCGAGCATCGTGCCGATCGCCTCGCGCCGGGTGGTGCCGACTTCGTCGCGCGGCAGCCAGACGAACGCGAACAGGTGGCGGCCGAGCGGGCTCTTGACCAATGCCAGCTTCGAGCGCGGCCGGTCGGCGACCGACATCGAGGTGAGCACCAGATGCTCGAGCGAATCGGCATCGAAGGCGGTGGTCAGGTCATGCGGCAGCGCGGTCAGCGCGTGCTGCATCGCCTTGCCGGTATGGCCCTTGGGATCGAAGCCGAACTTGCGCTCCAGCCCTTCCAGCCGCGAGCGCAGCACGGGCACGTCCTCGGGATTGGCGAACAGCGAGGCGCTGGTCCACAGCCCGGCATGGATCGACAGGCCGGTCACGTCGCTGCCGGTGAGGATCGGCACCGCGACGATGTCGAGCGGCACGCGGCGGTGCACCGGCGAGATCGAGTTGGACTTGAGCAGCAGCGGCACTTCGCCGCCCTTCCGGAAATACTCCACCGCCGCCTTGCGCGAAGCCTCGGCGAGGATCGGGGTGTCGAGCTCGTGCCGGGCGAGGCCGAGCTGGTCGCCGACATCGCCGCTCGCGGTCCAGGTCTCGTGCGCGAGCAGGGTCATCGCGCCTTCCTGGAACCAGCGCAGCAGCTTGGCGCCCTCGCGCCCGCCGACGGTGGCGGCATCGGCGCCGATCGCGCTCTGCAGCGCGCGCCAGTCATGCACCGCGTCGCGGACCTGGGCGAGGGTGCGCTCCAGCTCGACGACCAGGCTGCGGCGCGCGCGCGCATCGGCGCGCTCCATCTCGATATAGATCATCGATTCGCGCTTGCCGGCGTCGATCGACTGGAGCTTGCCGGCGCCATCGCGCTCGACGGAAATCACGGGGTGGATGATGCGGTGGACGGCGACGTCATAGGTCGCGATCGCGCCCGAGATCGAATCGACAAGAAAGGGCATGTCGTCATTGACGACGGCAAGCCGCATCCGGCGGCTCTCCTCGCCCTGGAAGGTCTCCAGCACGACCTTCGCCGTGTCCGGCGGACGGACGGCGGCAGCTTCCGCGACGAAGTTCGCCGCCTCCGTGCGCTCGGCCTCGCCGAAATCTTCCAACTCTCCCGGCAGCGCTCCCTCGAGCAACCGCGCCTCGAACGCCTGCGTCAGCGACGTCATCATGCTTTTCATGGCAGTACCGCCTACGCCTGTGGAGTGACCGGCTCAAGACTCGTTCTGTAAGAAAATTACAAACGTGCGGACATTGTGGAGCCGGCGCACGAAAGTGACTCTCGTGCGGGGGAAAGCTCTGAGTATTGGAGGCCGAGGGCCGCCGAAGCGGCGGATTTCAGGCCGCGGCCTTGCGCACCAGGCGCTCGGTCAGCGGGCTGTCCTCGACCTGGGCGACGATGTCGAGGCCCCGCTTGCCGGCGCGGGCGAGCAGCACGACGAACTCGCGGTCCGCCGGGATCGCGACGGTCATGTCGACATGACCGAGCGGCGGGCGGCTGCGCAGTTCGGCGGCGATCTCGGCAAAGGCATCGGGCCTGGCCGGCGGGCGGCGGAATTCGCGCTCGGCCTTCACCACGCCCTTGATGCCGCCCTCGGCGCCATCCAGGAACGCATCGAGCCCGCCCTGCGGCACGCCGGTACGCTTGGCATGGCTGAGCACGGCGGCGAATTCGGTGACGCGGGTCTTGTCGTAATCGGCGCCGAAGACGAGCTTCACGGCCGGCGTCATCGGTGCGCGGGCCTGGACGGTGAGCCCGGCATCGGCGAGCAGTTCGGCATAGCCTTCCGCATCGTCATCGACGGCGAGCGCGAAATCATAGGCCCGGGCAAGCGCGCGGTAGAGTGCCGAGCGGCTGCGCGTGTCCGACGCGCGGGCGGCGGCGGCCGATTCGCGGGCGAGCAGCAGCTTGTCGGCCAGGCTGGCATCGACGGTGATCGGCGATTCGGGGGCAGGGGCTTCCGCGGCGGCGGGGGCATCGAAGCCGGCGCTCGGGCCATCGGCCCAGACGGGGGCGGCGACGAGGCTGCGCGGCGCGGTGCGGCGCGCTTCGTCGACCTCGGCCTCGAGCTTGGCCTGGGTCTCGGCGTCGACCAGTTCCTTCCAGTTGATCACGCCATAGATGAAGTCGATCGTGTCGTCGTTCGACGAGAAGGGCATCAGGATGCCGCGATAGAGCGTATTGTGCCCGCGCGTGCCGACGAACTCGGCCTCGAAGCCGATCGGCGCGCGATTCGCGATGATCTGGAGATAATGATCGGTCAGGCGCGAGAGCAGCGAGCGGCTGGGCACCTGGGCGACATGGGTGATCGTCGCGTCGAGGCCGGTCTCCTCGCGCAGCGCGCGGCCGAGGAAGCGAATCGCGGGATCGTCGACGCCTTTGGAGAAATCGAGCAGCACGCTGTGCGCGCCGAAATCCATGATGTTGTCGGGATCGAGATCCTCGATCGACGGATAGGCGCGGCCATGGAGGAGCGAGACCCAGTGATTATAGGCGCGCACATGCATGCGGCGCTCATCGGTGCCGATCGTCAGCTCGCGATCGTTTACGGCGTCGTCCGCCTCGTGCCCGGGGTTCGAGCCGAGCGGGTGGTTGATGCCGCGCGCCATGTCCATGCGAAATGCTCCACTCGGGGCAATGGCCCCTTTGTACTTGTAGCAAGGCTTGTGCCCCGCCTGTGGTAAACGTCGCGTAAAGGCGGCGCTTTTCGACGGGTTTTGATGGCGGGGCCATTGCGGGTGCTTGTCAGCCCCGAAACATGCTGGTAAGCGCGCCGCTCCTTCGGGGGCGGAAGCGCTCCTGCTTGGTTGGCCGCCTTAGCTCAGCTGGTAGAGCATCGCATTCGTAATGCGGGGGTCACAGGTTCGAGTCCTGTAGGCGGCACCATCCATTTTATGGCGTTGAAACCAGGATGCGCGGGCGTTGCCTTGCGGACGGGCGTTCGGCTGGGCCGTGCTTGGGAAAATGGGTCCGACTTAGCCTGAGCAGGTTGACGCGACCAACGTGGCGGAAGAGGTCTGGCTGAAGTTCAAATATGCAGTTGGCTTCGCATGGATTATTCGGCGATCCAGCAACAGGATGCTCCAGCTAACGTGGTTGCACATGAGCCTGGGTGGTTAGCTGCCACTCCGAGCACCACTCGATGGCCCCGCGCCGCAAGCCACATCATGCACGATGGCCAGATCAGCATCTCGGAATATGCTCATCAAGTCCTCGTCGCCATCCAGCTCCCGAAGGACAGTCCCATCTGCAGCATAATCGATTATGCGGCTTGGGAAGCTCGACTGGGTAGCGCAGTCAAAATTCTCAAGCCAATCCGAGTAAGCGGCATTATCGCGGATCTTGGCCCAGGTTACGCGAACCCAAAGTTTCTGCTGCCGTCCTTGAATTATGCTGGAACGGTCGAGAGCGATCGTAGCTGTTCCGTCACTGGGTAGAAAAAGCCAACGATCTTCCGCCGCAAGAAGTGCGGCCATTGCCATAGTGATGGGAGCTAGGAGACCGGCAATCATTGCTGCCCGTCTTACGCCAAAGCCTCATCAGGCATCAATGTCCGCTATTGGGGCGTTTGCAGACTGGCCGGTTTAGGATCAGCCGTGCACCGCGGAAAGGCCGCGAACGGATGGCTGGCCGGCCGACAACTTTCGCGCAGAACAAACTATGAAACCACTGTCCGGTTCGGGCCTGCCAGGTGATGGGCTAGCGCCCGCCGATCCAGGTCGCAATGACCCGTCCTGCGTCGTCGAGCAGCACGAGGTCCGCCAAAAGGCCGGCGGCAATGCGGCCTCGCGTCCGGTCCAGGCCGATCAGCGCAGCGGGGCTGGCGCTCGCCAGCTCCACTGCCGTCGCGATGTCGAGGCCGAGCATCGACATCGCGTTTCGCACCGCGGCCGCCATGTCGAGATGCGAGCCGGCCAGCGTTCCGTCGTCGCTGCGGCAAGCCCCGTCCTTCACGGTGATGCGGCGGCCCTGAAGCAGGAATTCGCTCGCAAGCGAGCCGACCGAGGGCATCGCGTCGGTCACCAGCATGAAGCCGCTGCTGGGCTTGCAACGTAGCGCCAGACGAAGCGTCGCCGGGCTCACATGATGGCCATCGACGATCAGGCCGCATGTCAGTTCAGGCGAATCGAGCGAAGCGCCGACCATCCCCGGCTCGCGCGAACCGAGCGGCGACATCGCGTTGAACAAGTGGGTCACGCCGCGCATGCCGGCAGCCACCGCCGCCTTGGCTTGGATATAGCTGGCATTGGTATGCCCGGCCGAGACGACCACGCCGGCGGCGACAAGGGATTCGATTTGCGCTGGGGAGACCCGTTCGGGCGCGAGCGTGATTAGGGTGCGGCCGCGCTTCAGGCCGGTCAGCACCGCCATGCCGTCCTCGTCGAGCGGGCGGATCTTCTCGGCCGAATGGATGCCCTTGCGGTCGACGTTGAGGAACGGACCCTCGATGTGGATGCCGAGCACACCCGGCACACCCGCTTCGATCGCGGCATCGACTGCGGCCACTGCGCGGCGGATCACGTCGAGGTCGTCGCTGATGAGCGTCGGCAGGAACCCGGTGGTGCCGAAGCGACGGTGCGCCGCACCAATCGCGGCGATGCCGGCGACGGTGGGCGCGTCGTTGAACAGTACGCCGCCGCCGCCGTTCACCTGGGTATCGATGAAGCCGGGGACCAGCGTGCCCGGCAGAGACTCCCGCACGGCATCCGGGGGAAGGACACCGGCGGGAACCAGGTCGATGATGCGCGCTCCATCGACCAGCACGGCGATGCCGGTCTGCAGCGCGCCGTCCACCAGCGCGCGCGTGGGGATCAGCGCCCGCATCGAATCTTCCTGGTCGCCTCGGCGAACTGATCGGCGTGCGCGGGGATGGTCCCGCGGCGCGGATGGGAGGAGGTCATCAGCTTAGCCGCGTGTGTCGAGTTCGGCGACGAAGTCATAGGCGTCGCCGCGATACCAGCTGGTCGTTGCCTCGATTACCCGGCCATCCGCCAGGAAGCCGCGCCGCTCGATATAGAGCACGGGCGCGCCCACATCGACGCCGAGCAGGGCCGCCCGTTCTGCGTCGCACAGGGCAGCGCGCAATCGCTGGAGCGCCCGAACGGGACGATTTCCGGTCGCTTCGAGCGCGGCGTACAGCGAGGAGCTGACCGCCTCGATCCCCGGCAGGCCGAAGCCTGGGATAATCGCGAATTCGAGCGCCATCGGCACGTCGTCGGCATAGCGGATGCGGTGGAAGCGGTAGACTTCGGTGCCCGGGCTGAGGCCGAAGGTGAGCGATTCCTCGCCCGTCACCGCGCTCGCGGTGCGGATCAGCCATTCGCTGCGCACGGTCCGCCCGCGCGAGGCCATATCTTCCGAGAAGGACGAGAGTTTGGCGAACTGCTTTTCGACCCGGCTGGCCACGAAGGTGCCCGCGCCGTGGCGGCGGACAAGCAGCCCCTCGTCGACCAGCTTGTCGATCGCCTTGCGCAAGGTGATCCGAGAGACCGAGAGGTCCGCAGCCAGATCCCGTTCGGCGGGCAGCGCTTCATTCGGCTTGAGCAGGTTATCGAGCAGGGCTTCGCGCAACGCGTTCTCGAGCTGCCGGTATAGCGGCCCTTTTCCCCGGCCATCGAACGGCCTGATCTTTTTTGCCAGCAGCGGCATCGCTTCCCCATAGTCGGCTGTGCGCCTTATGCAACACTAGTACCACTAACGTACCATTGTCAGTAGAAAATTTCAGAGGACTGTAATCCCAATGTAAGAATCCGTCTTGACGACCCTCATGACCTAAGGAATGGTACGGGTATTGGTACGCGACTGGTATACCAACGGCGTACCACAAAGAATAAAACGAAGTTCAGAAACATCTGACCAAGGGGATGAGACATGGGGATCCGGGGATTTCTTATCGGCACGGCCAGCGCCATGGCGCTGCTCACCGGCGCCGCGCATGCACAGACCAGCGACACCACTGCCCAGCCTGCCGATGAAGGCGAGATCGTCGTCACCGGCTTCCGCGCATCGCTCGCCCAGTCGATCGATGCCAAGCGCAAGGCCGATTCGATCATAGACTCGGTCTCGGCGGAAGATGTCGGCAAGTTCCCCAACACCAACGTTGCCGAAGCGCTGACGCTGGTTCCGGGCGTCACCGTCGACCGCCAGTTCGGCCAGGGCGAGAAGGTCTCGATCCTCGGCACCGATCCGGCGCTGAACCGCACCCTGCTCAACGGCCAGACCGTGGCTTCTGCCGACTGGTTCATTCTGGATTCGCCGGGCCGTACCTTCAACTATGCGCTGCTCGCGCCGCAGCTGGTCAACCGCGTCGACGTCTACAAGTCGCCCGAGGCGCGCATCGACGAAGGCTCGATCGGCGGCACCGTCAACGTGCTCACCCGCAAGCCGCTGGAGCTGAAGCCCTTCGTGGTCGCCGGCTCGCTCGGCTATCTCTACAATGATCGCTCGGAGAAGGGCGACGTCCAGGGCTCGGCGCTGGTCAGCTGGCATAATGAGAGCAAGACCTTCGGCATCCTTGCCTCGTTCCAGCGCGCCAAGGATCGTCTGCGCCGCGACGGCCTGGAGAGCTATGGCACGATCACCGCGGACTTCTGGGCCGGCAAGAACGACGCCGGCACCAGCTCGATCACCACGGGTAACTGCACGGCCACCTGCGCGACCACGCTGACCGCGAACCCGGGGGCCAAGTTCCCGAATGCGTTCGGCACTTCCTATTTCGAGCAGAACCGCGAGCGCCTGACCTATTCCGCCACCGCCCAGTGGAAGCCGGTCGACGAGTTGACCGTCACTGCCGACTGGCTGCGCATCGACGCGACCTACGACAATCTCAACCAGTCGATGTACGCCTTCCCGGGCAATGTCTGGAACAGCGCTGGTTCGCTGACCGGCCTAACCGTCGACAACGGCATCGTCACCAAGGCGAGCTTCAAGAACGCGCTGTCGGTGCTGGATGCCCAATATCGCGTCGCCGAGATGCACTCGCAGACGTTCCGCGGCCAGATCGGCTGGGACGACGTGCATTGGGACCTGAATGTCGAGGGCGGCGTGTCGGATGCCGACGGCGGCACCAAGAAGCAGGTGTTCCTCGAGTTCCTCAACTGGGCCGACTATACCGTCGACATCAGTGGCGCCCCGGACAAGCCCGGCACGCTGACCTATGGCAGCAACGTGCTCGGCAATCCGGCGGCCTTCGCCACCGATCCGGGCTGGAGCGGCAACCTCGTCAACAAGCCGACCACCGACAAGGAGCGCTATGGCCAGGTCGATCTCGGCCTGAAGTTCGACGGCTCGCTGAAGCGCTGGTCGTTCGGCTACAAGTATCGCCATCACGAGACCGGCCAGGAATATGCCGGCATCGCGCTGACCGGCCTTTCGGTGCCGGCGAGCAATTTCGACACGCGTCCGGTCAAGGACAATTACCTGTCGGGCTTTGATGGCATCAACGACCAGATGGCAGACCGCTTCGTCATCAACGGCGATTCGATGGTGGACTATGTCCAGGGCCGCCCGAACCTGCCGACTCCCTCGATGTTCGCCGCCGCCGAGTTCACCGCCGGCAACTGGAACATCAAGGAAGACATCCAGGCGCTCTACAGCCAGATCAACTTCGAGCAGGGCGCCCTGCGCGGCAATATCGGCGCGCGCTATGTCCATACCAAGACCGAGAGCGCGGGCTTTGTCTGCAAGCCGGGTGCCGCGTGCAACGCACAGGCCGACTGGATCTGGCAGACGACGACCCGCTCCTACGACAATGTCCTGCCGAGCGTTAACGTCGCGATCGCGCTGCAGAAGGACCTGACCTTCCGCTTCGCCGCGGCGCAGGTGATCGCGCGGCCGAACTATGCCGACATGTCGAACTACTTCTGGCTGTCTGACCAGATCGGCACCGGCGGTGGCGGCAACCCGGATCTGAAGCCCTACGAATCGACCAACTACAACGCGTCGCTCGAATGGTATTTCGCACCGCGCGCGATCCTGGCGGCTGAGGTGTTCTACAAGGATATCGGCAACTACATTCTGCAGAAGACTGCCCGCGAGCAGTACTTCAACCAGTTCGTCGGCGCCGTGACCACCTACAACATCAGCCGGCCCTTCAATGCGGGCTCGGCCAATGTGAAGGGCTTCGCGATCGCCTATCAGCAGAGCCTGCCGCTCGGCTTCGGCCTGCTCGCCAACTACACCTATGCGGACGGCAAGGGCGAGGAAGGGGCGGACCTGCCCTACAACTCGAAGCACCAGGCGAGCCTCAGCCCATTCTTCGAGAGCGGTCCGGTCGCCCTGCGCGCAACCTATACCTGGCGCTCGAAGTACTTCACCGGCATCGACCGGGGTGACCAGATGTATGTACGCGACAGCGCCAATGTGGACGTGTCGGCCACCTACAACATCACCAAGGAAATCGGGCTGACCGTCTCGGGCATGAACCTGACCGACAGCCAATACTACGCCTATGCCAATACGCAGCGCCTGCCGCGCGGCGTGTACAAGAACGGCCGCAAGCTCCTCGCGACCGTCAATGTGAACTTCTGACCCTCCAACCCCTGGGCCGGCGGCCGGACGCGCAATCGTCCGCCCGCCGGTCCTTTTTACCTTGCAGCTTCGCGCGGTCGCCACGCGCTTTGCGAATGTCTGGAAGGATGGCCGCCATTGGTCCGCTGCTCGTGGGAATGCTCTCCGCGATTCGCTGGACTGCCGCGTCGCGCCGAGCGGTGTTTCACCTACAGGCCGACATTCGCGTTACCGATCGTCTCATCCAACCGTTCGCATAGGCAATCAGGCGTGTAGGTTGAGCAGTGAGTCCATGAGACCGTCCTCGGCGCTCGAGCAGACGCCCAGGATCACGGCCTCGTCACAGCCGTCGCCGGTCACATAGCCATGGCCCATGTTCGAATCGATGTAGATCGATTCGCCGGCCTCGAGCGGCACCGGATCATAGAATTCGGTGTGGACGACGATCCGCCCGCTGACGACGAAGATATATTCCTCGCCCGAATGGTGGACGAGATCGCCAAACTCCTCGGCGGTCTTGGCGCGCACCTTGGTGATCACCGGGATCATCCGCTTCCGGCGCAGCTCGGTGCAGAGGTAATAATAATCGTAATTGGCCGTGTTGACGCGCACCGCGCGATCGAGGTCGCCGATGCTGCGCCGCGCGGTCACCTGCGTCTCGGGCGCCGAATCATTCTCGGCGAACAGCTCCGACATGCGGATGTTCAGCCGCTGGCTGAGCTGGAGCAGCTTGTCATAGGTCAGCGTCAGCCGGTCATGCTCGACCTTGGACAGGGTCGAGACCGGGATGCCGCTCTTCAGGCTCATCTCCTTGAGCGTCCAGCCATTCCTGGCGCGCAGCGCCTTTAGCAGGGTGCCCAATGTTGGATGCTCGGGCTTCAGCTTCGTTGCCATGCGGCGCCTCTGTTTGACATTTTTCTGAATAGGATCATCATGTCCTAATCAGGCTTATTCATTGAGCATAGCTTAGCCGCAGGCGGATACCGGCGCAATCGACATGCCGGAGTCCTGGGCGGGCGAGAGGAAAGGGGGACGACGCTTTATGTGGAAACGTTCGCTCGGGGTGCTGGCAGCGGGGCTGCTGGGCATTGCCATATCGGTGCCGGCCTTCACCCAGGCGCCATCACCGCTCGCTCCCGTGGCGCAGACCAACGCGCCCGCCGCGCCGGTCGCCAAGCCGGCGGTCGCCGCCAATCTGACCAAGGCCGATGCCGATGCCTGGCTCGACGGCTTCATGCCCTATGCGCTCGCCCGCGGCGATGTCGCCGGTGCGGTGGTGGTCATCGTCAAGGACGGCCAGGTCGTGACGCAGCGCGGCTTCGGCTATGCCGATGTCGAGAAGCGCAAGCCGGTCGATCCCGCGACCACGCTGTTCCGTCCCGGCTCGACGTCGAAGCTCTACACCTGGACTGCGGTGATGCAGCTGGTCGAGGCCGGCAAGCTGAACCTCGACGCGGACGTGAACCAGTATCTCGATTTCAAGATCCCGCCCTATCAGGGCAAGCCGATCACGCTGCGCAACATCATGACGCACACGGCCGGTTTCGAAGAGATCATCAAGGGGCTGCTGAGCTTCGACAAGCCGGTGCCGAGCCTGGGCGATGTGCTCAAGCACCGCGTCCCCGAGCGGATCTATGCGCCGGGCAGCACGCCGGCTTATTCCAACTATGCCACCGCGCTGGCGGGCTACATTGTCGAGCGCGCGTCCGGGATGCGCTTCGACGACTATGTCGAGAAGAACATCTTCGACCGGCTGGGCATGCGCTATGCCAGCTTCCGCCAGCCGCTGCCCGACCGGCTCAAGCCGTTCATGTCGCAGGGCTATGAACTCGGCTCGGGCAAGGCCAAGGGCTATGAGCTGATCGGCATGGCGCCGGCGGGTGCTTCGGCAATTAGCGGCGGCGACATGGCCAAGTTCATGATCGCGCACCTTGCCAATGGCGGGCCGCTGCTCAAGCCCGAGACCGCGAAGCTGATGCACACTGCCCAGCCCAGCGCGATCCCGGCGATCAACGAAATGGCGCTCGGCTTCTACGAGCAGCGCATCAACGGCCACCGCGCGATCGCGCATGGCGGCGACACCGTCTATTTCCACAGCGACCTGTGGATCTTCCCCGAAGACAATGTCGGGCTCTACATTTCGATGAACAGCGGCGGCAAGGACGGGGTGACCCGCGTGCTCCGCGGCTCGCTGTTCGACGAGTTCGCCGATCGCTACCTGCCCGATCCGAACAAGGCGGCGCCCAAGGAACTGCCCACCGCCAAGGAGCACGCCAAGCTGCTCGTCGGCAGCTGGACCAACAGCCGCCGCATCGAATCGAGCTTCGCCAAGATCATCAACCTGCTCGGCGATACCAAGGTGACGCTCGACGCCGAGGGGCGCCCGGTGATCCCGGCGCTGACCAGCCCGGGCGGCGCGCCGCGCAAGCTGATCGAAGTCGCGCCCTTTGTCTGGCAGGACGCCTATGGCCATGAGCGGCTCGCGGCGCAGGTGGTCGACGGCAAGGTCGTGCGCTGGAGCTTCGGCGAAGTCTCGCCGTTCATGATCTGGTACCGCACGCCCGCCGCGCTGGACTCGGCCTGGCTGGTGCCGGCTTTGCTGTTCGGCGTGGGCATGGTGTTGCTCAGCGCACTATCCTGGCCCGTCGGCTGGTTCGCCCGCCGTCGCTATGCAGCGCCGCTGAAGCTCGAAGGCGAGGCGCGGCGCACCTATCGCGCACTGCGCGGCTTCGCCTGGCTGGTGCTGCTGGCGCTGGTGCTCTGGGGGGTCGTGATCACCGGGCTCGAGAATTTCGAGAGCCATGGCTCGACCGACTGGCTGATCCTGCTGACCCAGTTCGTCGGCACGCTGGCATTCTTCGGGATGTTCGGACTGTCGATCTGGAACGCCTGGCTCACCTGGCGTGACAAGCGCGGCTGGTTCGCCCGCATCTGGAGCGTACTGCTGGTGCTGGGGGTGTTCTTCATCCTCTGGGTGGCACTCGCCTTCCACCTGGTCTCGTTCGGGACCGAGTTCTGAGGGCGTGGTGATGCGCCGCTCGCTCGACATCGCCGTGGAACGGCTTCCCTTCGCGAAGCCGTTCCGCATCTCCGGTCATGTCTTCACCGAGTCTCCGGTGGTGGTCGTCACTGTCTCCGACGGCCTCCACACGGGGCGTGGTGAGGCGAGCGGCGTCTATTATCTGGGGGACGGTGAAACGACGATGGCTGCCGCGCTGGAGACAGTGCGCGACGGCCTGAGTGCGGGGATGACCCGCGCCGAGCTGCAGGCCGAGCTGCCCGCCGGCGGCGCCCGCAACGCGGCGGATTGCGCGTTGTGGGAGCTCGATGCCAAGCGCGAGGGGGTACCGGTGTGGAAGCTCGCCGGGCTTCCCGAACCCAGGCCGCTGCTCACCACCTTCACGCTGGGTGCCGACGATCCCGGCGTGATGGCGGAGGGCGCGCGTGCCTATGCCGATGCCCGTGCGCTCAAGCTCAAGCTGACCGGCGATCTCGACCTCGACATCGCCCGGGTGCGGGCGGTGCGTGCCGCCCGGCCCGGATGCTGGATCGGGGTCGACGCCAACCAGGGCTTCCAGGCGGACGAACTCGACCCGCTGGTCGCGGCCCTGGTCGAATGCGAGATCGCGCTGCTCGAACAGCCGCTGGCGCGTGGGCGCGAGTCTGATCTCGACGGGTTCAACTCGCCAATTCCGATCGCTGCGGACGAAAGCGCGCTGACGCTCGCCGATGTCGACGGGCTGGTCGGGCGCTTCCAGACGGTCAACATCAAGCTCGACAAATGCGGCGGCCTCACCGAGGCGATCGCGATCGCCAGGCGCGCGCGGACGCTGGGGCTCGACGTGATGGTCGGCAACATGGTCGGATCGAGCTGGGCGATGGCGCCGGCCTGGCTGCTCGGCCAGCTCTGCGACGTGGTGGACCTGGACGGGCCGACCTTCCTTGCTGCCGACCGCACGCCGGGCATCGTCTATCGCGACGGATATATCGACTGCCCCGAGGCGGTGTGGGGCCAGCGTGCCCTTTTGGCCACGCCTGCAACTTAATTGTCAAATTGGATTGACTCTTCTCTAATCAGGATAATAGCATCCTGATTAGGCAAAGAAGTGGCTGCGTACGCGCCAAGTGCCGCGCAGCTTACCGGCCGCCATCTGCACAAGCGGAGGCGGAGAGGACATCGAACTTCCGAAGGGGGGAGACGAACGATGACGCGCAAGACCAATCGGGCCCATCTGCTGATTACCGTCGCGGCGGTCACGCTGCTGCTGCCCTGCGCAGCATTCGCGCAGGAAACGCCACCGTCGCCAGTGGCGGGCGATGACGAGATCGTCGTCACCGCACAGAAGCGCGAGGAGCGGTTGCAGGACGTGCCGATCTCGATCAGCGTGGTGGGTGGCGAGCAGATGCAGCAGAGCGGCGCATCGCAGCTCGCCGACTATGCCGCCTATGTGCCTGGCTTCCAGGTCGACAATGCCGGCTCGCCGGGTCGCTCGACCCTGTCGCTGCGCGGCGTCGCGCCGATCGGGCCGAGCGCCACTGTTGGCATCTATCTCGATGACGCGCCGATCGGCTCCAGTGGCATCTACAACCGCGCCCAGACCTTCTCGCTCGACCTGCTGCCCTATGACATCGAGCAGATCGAAGTGCTGCGCGGGCCGCAGGGCACGCTCTACGGCGCCAGCTCGATCGGCGGCCTGCTCAAGTACGTCACCGTCCAGCCCGACCTGACCAAATTCTCGGTCCGCGCCGGCGGCGAGGTGTTCACCATCGCCCATGGCAGCGATGCCGGCTGGGCGGCGAGCGGGCTGGTCAACCTGCCGATCATCGCAGACAAGCTCGCGATCAGCGGCAGCTATTCGCGCCGCAAGACGCCCGGTTTCATCGACAATGTGCTGACCAGCGAGAAGGACGTGAACTCCGCCGTCCAACAGGGTGCCCGCGTCGCCTTGCTCTTCAAGCCGGACAACAAGCTGACGGTGAAGCTGAGCGGCCTGTGGCAGCGCACCGAGTCCGACAATTTCGGCATCCTCTACGAAACCCAGGGCAGCCCGACGCCGCTGGCGCCCGGTGCCTCGTGGCTCAGCACCAACTCGCAGCTGCCCGAGCCCTTCCACAGCGACTTCAAGTTCCTCTCGGGCTCGATCTCCTATGACATGGGCTTTGCCGAGCTGAGCTCGACCACGTCATACAGCGAGCTCAAGATCCTCGAGACCAGCGATGCCTCACGCGTCTATGGCGTGATCTGGGGCGGGCTCGCCAATTATCCGGCGAACCTGCACCAGAAGAAATGGACCGAGGAAGTCCGCCTGACCTCGGCTACGAACAAGCTGCTCGATTGGCAGCTCGGCTTCTTCTACACCGATGAGGACAATAGCCACGACCAGCTGGTCCGCGCGCTCGACGCCAATGGCCAGCCGCTCGCGCCGTTCGATCCCTTCGCGATCGTCGGCCTGCCCAACACCTACAAGGAATATGCGGTCTTCGGGAACGCGACGCTGAAGCTCGGCGACGTCTTCCACATCACCGGCGGCCTGCGCTGGGCGCGCAACGACCAGACCTTCACGCAGAGCACCCAGATCCCGCTGCTCGGTCTGAACAGCGGCGGCGATGGTTCGTCGAGCGAAGAGATCGTCACCTGGAGCGTGAGCCCGCAGGTCAACCTCAACCGCGACACGATGCTCTATGTCCGTGCCGCCAGCGGCTATCGCCCGGGCGGGCCGAACATCGCGTTGCCCGGCTTCTCGGCGACGGTGAACTCCGAAAGGGTCACCAGCTACGAGGCCGGCATCAAGACTCGATTCCTCGATCGCAAGGTGACGTTCAACGCCGCTGCCTTCCTGCTCGACTGGAACGACCTTCAGGTGGCCCAGGCCTTCGCCAACGGCATCAACGGGCTGGTCAATGCCGGCACCGCACGCAGCCAGGGCGTGGAGGCGCAGCTGCTGATCCAGCCGGTCGCCGGGTTCAGCGTCGGCGGCAATTTCGCCTACACCGATGCCAAGTGCACCCAGACCACGCCGAACTGCACTGATGGCGACCAGCTGCCCAACGTGCCCAAGCTCGCTGCAGCGATGACCGCCGATTACGACTGGGCGCTAAGCGGCTCGACCCGGGCGCATGTCGGCGGCGCGGTGCGGATCGTCGGCGATCGCATCTCGGCGGTGGCAAGCGATCCGCTGTCGGTGCCGGTCGATGGCTATGCGACCTTCGATCTCAACGCATCGGTCACGTTCGACGGCAAATGGACGCTGCGCGCCTATGCCCGCAACCTGACCGACAGCGAGGGGCGCATCACCACCAGCGTCGCCACGGTGAACCCGGGCTATCTCTCGACCGTTCCGGTCCAGCCGCGCACGCTGGGTCTCGCGCTCGACATCGCCTTCTGATCGGAGCCACAGGAATGAATGCGCCCTTCGGCGCGCGCGGCACCGCGCTGGTGCTGCCGCAGCCTTATCTTCTCTTCCTCGGCGACACGACCGAGCCGGGCTTCGCCAAGACCGCGTTCGGCCTGCGCGACTGGGCCGGGGACAAGTGCGTGGGCGAGTTCGCGTGCGGGGCCTCCGTATCCACCGGCCTGCCGCGCTTGAGCCCCGCGGAGGCGGTGGCACAGGGCGCCAGGGGGCTGGTGATCGGCGTCGCCAATCCTGGCGGCGTGATCCCGCCTTCCTGGCGCCAGTCGCTGGTCGAGGCACTGGAGGCGGGGCTCGACATCGTCTCGGGCATGCATGTCCGCCTGGCGGACATTCCGGAAGTCGCGGAAGCGGCGATGCTGCTCGGCCGCCGGCTGATCGACATCCGCGTACCCCCGGCCGAGATCCCGGTCGCCACCGGGCGCAAGCGCAGCGGCAAGCGGCTGCTCACCGTCGGCACCGATTGCGCGCTCGGCAAGAAGTACACCGCGCTGGCTCTGGCGCGTGCGTTCGAGGCGCGCGGGCTCGACACCAGCTTCCGCGCTACCGGCCAGACCGGGATCATGATCGCCGGCGGCGGCATGCCGATGGACGCCGTGATCTCCGATTTCGAGGCGGGCGCAGCGGAGATGCTCTCGCCCGATGCCGATCCGGCGCATTGGGATGTGATCGAGGGGCAGGGGTCGCTCGCGCATCCGGCCTATGCGGCGGTGTCGCTCGGCCTGCTGCACGGCAGCCAGCCGGACGTATTCGTCGTCTGTCACGAGCCGGGCCGCACCGTGATGCTCGGTACCGCCGGCTATACGGTGGCGAGCATCGAGGAGATCATCGACCTCACCACCGCGCTCGGCCGGCGGACCAATCCGGCCATCCGTTGCGGCGGCGTGAGCTTCAACACGTCGGCCTTGGGGGAGGCGGAAGCGCTGGAGATCATGGCCCGCGAGAGCGAACGCCTGGGCCTGCCCGTCGCCGATCCGGTGCGCGGCGGTCCGGCGTTCGCCGCGCTGGTCGAAAGCTGCCTCGCATGAGCGCCCCGGCAGCAGGATCGAGCTGGTTCCAGCGTTTCCTGCTACCGGGCTTCGCGATGAAGGCCGTCATCATCGGCGGCGGCTATGCGACCGGGCGCGAACTGGCGGAATATTTCCTCCCCGCAGGGCCTTGGGGCGGGTTGGCAGGCATGATCCTCGCGATGCTGCTGTGGAGTGCCATCGCCGCCGCGACCTTCGCCTATGCGCGCCTCGTCGGCGCGCTCGACTATCGCACCTTTTTCGCCAATCTGCTCGGCACCGCCTGGATCGCGTTCGAGGGCGCCTACATCCTGTTCGTCGTGCTGATCCTCGCCGTGTTCGGCGCGAGCGCGGGCGCTATCGGCGCGGCGATGTTCGGCTGGCCGGTGTTCGTTGGGACGCTGGCGCTCGCGCTTGCCATCCTCGCCACTGTCGCGCTCGGCAATTCGGCGGTGGAGGGTGTTTTCAAGTACGTCTCCTTCCTGCTCTATGCCGTCTATGCGATCTTCCTCGCGCTGAGCCTGTGGCGCTTCGGCGACCGCATCGCCGACGGCTTCGCGACGCCCGCGCCGTGGAGCGGCTGGGCGAGCGGCGGGCTCACCTATGCGAGCTACAACATCATCGGCGCCGTGGTGATCCTGCCGGTCCTTCGCCATCTGACCAGCACGCGAGACGCGGTGGTCGCCGGCCTGATCGCCGGGCCGCTGGCGATGCTGCCGGCGATCCTGTTCTTCACCTGCATGGTCGCCTTCTATCCCGGCATCGGCGCCGAGACGCTGCCGTCGGACTTCCTGCTGCGCCAGCTCGACGTGCCCATTTTCCACTGGGCATTCCAGATGATGATCTTCGCGGCGTTGCTCGAAAGCGGCGCTGGGGCGGTGCATGCGATCAACGAGCGGGTGGCGGGGGTGGTGCGCCGGCGGCGCGGCGTGGCGCTGGGAGCAAGGGCCCGGGCCGCGATCGCCGGAGTGCTGCTGCTCGTCTGCATGTTTGTCGCCGACCGGGTCGGACTGATCGCGCTGATCGCCAACGGCTACCGGTTGTTGGCGTACCTGTTCCTCGCCGTGTTCGTGTTGCCGCTGCTGACCGTCGGGCTGGCACGGCTGCTCCGTCGCTCCGCCATTCCCCAGGAGACTGCCGCATGAAGCTGCGCCATCTGCTCGCTCTGCCGTTGCTTGCGCTCGCCACTCCGGCGCTGGCCGATCCGCCTGGTGGGCTCGATGCCAAGGTAGAAGCGCTGCGCAAGGCGAGCGGTGCGCCGGGCATTGCGGTGGCGATCGTCGAGCATGGCAAGACGACGCTTGCCAAGGGCTGGGGCTTTCGCAAGCAGGGCGAGCCGGCGAAGGTGGATGCCGACACGATCTTCCAGACCGGATCGACCGGCAAGGCGTTTACCGCCGCCGCGCTCGCCATCCTGGTTGACCAAGGGAAGATCGGCTGGGACGACAAGGTGATCGATCACATGCCCTGGTTCCGCATGTACGACCCTTGGGTCACGCGCGAGATGACGATCCGCGACCTGCTCGTCCACCATTCGGGGCTTGGGCTTGGGGCGGGGGATCTGCTCTTCGTCCCGCGCGGCAGCCTGTCGCGCAAGGAGACGGTCAAGCGGCTCGCCTATATCAAGCCCGCCACCAGTTTCCGCTCCAGCTATGCCTATGACAACATCCTCTACATGGTCGCCGGCCAGCTGATCGAGGAAGTCAGCGGCAAGAGCTGGGAAGACTTTATGACCAGCGAGGTCCTGAAGCGCGGCGGCATGAGCAGCGCCACCGCCACCTATGAGGCGCGCTGGGCAACTGCCGACCGGGCCTTCCCGCATGCCCGGATCGGCGGCGCGGTGCGCGGCGACGGCCCGAACTCGGTGCTCGACGAGCGCGAGGAACTGGGCCGCGCGGCGATGCCCGCGGGAGGGCTCGCGCTCAGCGCCAACGACCTGGCGCAATGGCTCAAGATCCAGCTCGGCCACGGCGCGCTTCCCGGCGGCGGGCGGCTGTTCAGCGAGACCCAGGCAGCGGAGATGTGGAAGGGAGTCACGGTCCAGCCGCTCACGCCCTATCCGGGCAGTCTCGCGCCGCTGACGCCAAAGTTCAGCACCTATGCGCTCGGCTGGGAGGTCGAGGACTATAAGGGCGCGCGGATCATTTCACATGGCGGTGGGGTGTTCGGGTCGATCACCCATGTGATCCTGCTCCCCGACCAGGATGTCGGTATCGCGGTGGTGGTCAATTCCGAGGACGTGGCGTTGCTGCGCGGCGTCGCGCACATGCTGGTCGACCATTATCTCGGCATCCCCGATCAGGACTGGCCCAGGCGCTTCGGCGAGTTCATGACCAACCGCGTGGAAGGCGGCAAGGCGGCGCTCTCGGCAGTCAAGGCCGCGCCTGCCAAGGTCGGGCCAGCCTTGCCGCTCGAACGCTATGCCGGCACCTATCGCGATCCCTGGTACGGCGATGTCGCGGTGACTGGGGGCGCCGACGGGCTGCGCATCGACTTCAAGACCACGCCGCGCATGGCCGGCAAGCTGCTCCATTGGCAATATGACACCTTCGTCACCCGCTTCGACGACCAGGCGATCGAGCCGGCCTATGTCACCTTCGCGCTCGATGCCGATGGCAAGGTCGCGCGCGTGACGATGAAGCCTGAAAGCCCGATCGCCGATTTCAGCTATGACTATGGCGATCTCGATCTGCGTCCGGTGGAAGACAAGAAATGACCAAGCGCCTCGTGTTCCTCGCCCTGCTGCTCTCCGGCTGCGTGACCGCGCCGCAAACAGGTCCGGCGGCGCCCCGGGCGCACAAGGACTTCCTCGTGCTCGACACCCATCTCGATACGCCGCTGCATTTCGCCCGGCCGGGCTGGAGCTTCGCAGGCCATCACGATCCGGCGACCGATCTGGTGCAGGTCGATATGGAGCGGATGGAGGCCGGAGTGCTCGAGGGCGGCTTCTTCGCCATCTATACCGAGCAGGGGCCGCTTACCCCCAAGGGCTATGCCGATGCGCTTGCCTATGCGCGCGGTCGCTCCGACCTGATCGATTCCACGCTCGCGAAGTTCCCCGACAAGATCGGTCCGGCGCTGACGCCCGACGATGCGCTACGGCTGAACCGCGACGGCAAGCTTGTCGCGTTCAAGAGCATGGAGAATAGCTACGAGCTGGGCGAGGACCTCTCGCTGCTCAAGGAATTTCACGATCGCGGGGTGCGGCTCGCGGGGCCGGTGCATGGCGCCAACAACCAGTTCGCGGACAGTTCGGGCGACAAGCCCAGATGGAACGGCCTCTCTCCCCTCGGGCGTAAATGGGTGGCGGAGATGAACCGGCTCGGCATGGTGATCGACGCCAGCCACGCGTCCGACGACACGTTCGACCAGATGCTGGAGCTGTCGAAAACGCCGCTGCTCCTGTCGCACTCCAGCGGCCGCTGGGCATTCGATCATCCCCGCAACCTCGACGACGAACGTATCCGCAAGCTGGCGGCCAAGGGCGGGGCGATCTGCGTCAGCACCATTTTCCTGGCGAACATGAACATGACGCCCGAACGCGCGGCGCTTTTCACCCGGTACGAGCATATCTCGGACCTGTCGCCTGAGGAACAGGTGGAGCTTGTCCGGAAATGGCGGGAGCTCGACAAGACCCAGCCGATCTGGGGCAAGGCCGATTTCGAGCGCTACATGGAAATGGTCCTCCACGTGATCAAAGTCGCCGGGGTGGATCATGTGTGCTTCGGCGCTGACTGGGATGGCGGCGGCGGTCTGCCGGGAATCGACGACATCTCGATGTTGCCGAACGTGACCGCACGGCTGCGTGCCGCTGGTTATTCAGACGCTGATCTGGACAGAATGTGGAGCGGCAACATCCTTCGCGTCGTCGGCGAGGCCCAACGCTACGCTGCCGTTTCGCACTAAGGAAATTCGGGTATCGGCTGGGCGTTTACGGCCAAAGTCAACGATAAGGCGCCAGGAACGAGCAGGCGGCAGGGCAGCTTTCCCGCAACTGCTCCGGATATCTCGTCAGACACCTTCGTAATTCGGAGGTCACAGGTTCGAGTCCTGTAGGCGGCGCCATTCATTTTGCAGTAGTGAAACAAGGGCGATCGGGCTTCGGGCCGGGCGGCGGGCCATGGTCTCCGCTTCGCCGGCATGCGATGCCGGTCGCGCCTCGGCCAACATCGATTGTTGGCGCCTGGAGCCGGGCGACGGCCGGCCGCAGCGGGTGGCTGTCGTGGCTAGGCTGCATTCGCGTTGACCGCGGCGGCGCGCGGTGGTTTCCCGCTCAAATCTCCCGGCTTTCCCGTGCAGGGCGCGGGCCGCGGTCGAATGCCGCCTGGGCGCTTCTCCGGGTGCGTTCGCTACGGCGCCGGAAGGCGCTGTGCCGGCATTTTGCGTGGGGAGGGTGAGCGGCGCGGGCGGGCAAGCCCGGCATTTTGCGCAGTGCGATAAAATGATCCGCAAAATGTTTTCGTGGCTGTTGACAGGGGATTGTGTCCCCCGTAGAGGCGCTCGCCTACCCCGTGCCCAGATGGCGGAATTGGTAGACGCACCAGCTTCAGGTGCTGGCGCTCGCAAGGGCGTGGAGGTTCGAGTCCTCTTCTGGGCACCATTTTCCCCGTCCGGTGACGTCCATGAGCGTCGCGTAAGCGGCTGGGGAAAAACGCTTTTTTCAAATATCTTTCCGACGAGATTTGGGCGGGTCCGCCGAGATACCACCAATTTTGGTGGTATAAATCGGCCGTGGATTCGCCCGTTTTCGGACGGAGATACCACCATGGCACTTACCGCACTTGCCATCAGAAACGCCCAGCCCAAAGCGAAGCAATACAAGCTCGGCGACGGGCGTTCCCTCTTCCTCCTGGTGATGCCGAACGGCGCCAAATACTGGCGCTTCCGCTATCGCTTTCTCGACAAGCAGAAGGTTCTCGCGATCGGCGTATGGCCCGAGGTCAGCCTGGCCGATGCTCGCGCCAAGCGCGACTCCGCGCGCAGGATGATCGACGACGGCGTCGATCCGATGGTCGAGAAGAAGCGCCGGAAGCTTCGCGCCCAGATTGACGCGAACGTCACCTTCAAGGGCGTCGCTGAGGAATGGTTCGTTAAGATCACGCGAGAAGAGCGCGCCGAGGTGACGCTCAGCAAGGTCCGCTGGCTGCTGGAGAAGGTCTATCCGTTTCTCGGCCACCTCCCGCTTCATGAGATAGAGGTGCAGGAGGTGCTCGCCGTCCTGCGCAAGATCGAGGCGACGGGCCATTACGAAAGCGCGCGCCGTATGCGCAGCGTGATCAGCCGCGTGTTTCGCTATGGCATCGCCACCGGACGGGCGAAGGTTGATGTCGCGCGCGACCTGCGCGGGGCGATCATCGTTCCCAAGACCAAGCACTTCGCCGCGATCACCCGCCCCAAGGAAGTCGGGCAGCTTCTGCGCGACATCGACGATAGCGCGGGCAGCGCGATCACGAGGTTCGCCCTTCGCATGACGCCGCACGTCTTCGTGCGCCCTGGGGAGCTGCGCCGGGCCGAATGGAGCGAGTTCGACCTCGAGCGTGCGGTGTGGTCGATCCCGGCCGAGAAGATGAAGATGCGTTGGCCGCATCAGGTGCCGCTTTCGCGCCAGGTGCTCGACCTGCTCGACGAGATTCGGCCGCTGACCGGCCATAGCCCTTATGTGTTCCCGGCACTTCATACCTGGAAGCGCCCGATGTCTGAGAATACCGTCACGTTCGCGTTGCGGCGTATGGGCTACAGCGGCGACCAGATGACTGCGCACGGCTTCCGCGCCATGGCGGCAACGCTGCTGAACGAGATGGGACTATGGAACCCCGACGCGATCGAACGGCAGCTCGCCCACTTGGAGAATAACGGCGTGCGACGCGCCTATGCGCGAGGCCAGTACTGGGAGGAGCGCGTGCGCATGATGCAGCACTGGTCGGACTATCTCGACCAGCTTCGGGGCAGCGATGACGGCGGTACGTTTGCCGACGACAGCAAAGTGGTCACGGTCGATTTTGGTGGTCGATCGAGGCGATCATCGCGATGAGCAAGCAGATTTCGCCGTCGGTGCGAGCCGACGGCGGCTTCGCGCCCCAATCTCGGACGTTCGGCTTGACAGCCGACAAACCCGAAAGCCGTCTTTGTTTAGGCGATGGCTGAAAGGCCCGTGGCCTACTGCCGCCTAACCTGTTTGATGGCCCGTCTTTGCGGGCTGCGGTTTTCAGGTCAGCGCGCCTAAGTTACGCTACCGATCACATACGCACCAAATCATACAGGCTGAGTGAGTGCGCAGGCCGGTGTCGTGGCGAACGCTAAAGGTCAGTCGACCCATTATCGGCGACCCGCTGCCGCGCCAATGCCAGCACAATCTCACGCAACTGCCGAGCCCGCGTCAGCTTCATGCATACTGGCTCGTATCTTCGCACTTCAGCTCGACCTCCACGGGGGAATCGCATTAATCTGCAGCAAGTTCGCCAAATCGACGGACCCTTGGTGCGGCACCGCCGGTTGAACCTCCGACAATCAGGAGCGGGCACATGGCGACGAATACCAGGCAAAGCGGCGATGGCGGCGAGACACACCAGATCGCCGGTGACGGCACGGAGGTGCTCACCACCAATCAGGGCATTGCGGTTTCCGATAACCAGAACAGCCTGAGGGCGGGCCTGCGCGGCCCGACGCTACTGGAGGATTTCGTCCTTCGCGAGAAAATCTTCCACTTCGATCATGAACGTATTCCCGAACGCATCGTCCACGCCCGCGGCACCGGTGCGCATGGCTTTTTCGAAGCGACCGACGATATCTCGGACCTGTCCAAGGCAGCGCTGTTCACCAAAGGCGAGAAGACCGAGGTCTTTGTGCGCTTCTCGACCGTCGCCGGTGGCGCGGGATCGGTCGATACGCCGCGTGACGTCCGTGGCTTCGCGGTCAAATTCTACACGCGCGAAGGCAATTGGGACCTGGTTGGCAACAACATCCCGGTCTTCTTCATCCAGGACGCGATCAAGTTTCCCGACCTCATCCATTCGGTGAAGATGGAGGCGGACCGCGCCTATCCGCAGGCCGGCTCCGCGCACGACACCTTCTGGGACTTCGCGTCGTTGATACCCGAGACGACGCACATGCTGTTCTGGGCGATGTCCGACCGCACCTTGCCGCGCTCGCTCCGGATGATGGAGGGCTTCGGCATCCACACCTTCCTGCTGGTCAATGCAGCCGGCAAGGCCAGTTTCGTCAAGTTCCACTGGAAGCCGAAGCTCGGGATCCAGTCGACGATCTGGGACGAGGCGCTCAAGCTTCAGGCCGCCGACAACGACTATCACCGTCGTGACCTGTTCGAAGCTATCGACACGGGTGATTTTCCCGAATGGGAGCTCGGCATCCAGGTGTTCGATCAGGCATTCGCCGATGCCCAGCCCTATGACGTACTGGACTCCACCAAGCTGATCCCCGAGGATGATATTCCCGTGCGGATCATCGGGCGGATGGTGCTCGATCGGAACGTCGATAACTTCTTCGCCGAGACCGAACAGGTCGCCTTCTGCCCCGGCAACATCGTGCCCGGCATCGATTTCTCCAACGATCCGCTGCTGCAGGGGCGCCTGTTCAGCTATCTCGACACGCAGAAATCGCGGCTTGGCACCGCCAATTTCCACCAGATCCCGGTCAATGCGCCCCGCTGCCCGATGGCGAACTTCCAGCGCGATGGCATGATGCAGATGGCGGTGCCCAAGGGGCGCGCCAACTACGAGCCCAACAGCCTTGCGGCGCATGGCGAGGAAGGCGGGCCGCGCGAATGTCCCGCCAGCGGTTTCGCCACCAGCACCGCGCCTACCGGCCGGGACGAGACAGGCGACAAGCTGCGCGTACGGAGCGAATTGTTCGCCGACCATTACAGCCAGGCACGGATGTTCCTCGCCTCACAGACCGAAAGCGAGCAGGCGCATATCGCCTCGTCCTTCGTGTTCGAACTCTCCAAGGTCGGGTTGCTCGACCAAGTACCGGGCCGGATGGTCGCCAATCTTCGTAATGTCGATGAAGCGTTCGCCAAACGGGTGGCTGACGGTCTCGGTATCCCGCTGCCGCCAAAGGCCACGGCCGCGCGCGAACCGGTTGAGATCGCGCCGTCCGATGCGCTGTCGATCCAAAAGAACATGAAGGACACGCTCGAAGGCCGCGCGATCGGCGTGCTGATCGCAGACGGTACCGACGCCGCCGACCTGAGCACGCTCATCGGCGCGATCGAGAAGGCCAAAGCCAAGGCCGTGATCGTCGCACCCAAGGTGGGCGGCGCGACCTTGTCCGACGGCAAAGTGCAGAAGGCCGACGGGCAACTCGCAGGGACGCCATCGCAGATCTTCGACGCGGTGGCGGTGGTGCTTTCGGAAGAAGGTTGCGCGGCACTGATGAACGAAGGTGCGGCAGTCGAATGGGTGATGAACGCCTTCGGTCACCTGAAGGCCATCGGCGCCAGCGACGCGGCAAAGCCGCTGCTCGACAAGGCCGGTATTGAGCCCGACGATGGCGTTACCGGCTTGGATGACGGGTTCGTGCCAGCCGCAGCAAAACGCTTCTACGCTCGCGAGCCGGGTCTCAGAACGCTCGCATAACGAAGCGCCGACGCTGCGATCGAAGCAGGTGGAAATGATACGGGCGGGCAAAGGGTTCGCCCGCCCGTATCACGAGGCGTCTTTGCAGTTTGCGATCAGACCGTGACGTCGGTCATCGTGGTAAGCTCCGGCTTCGGCAGCCCACTAGCCTTATAGGTGGCGAGCAACTCGGTCTTGCGGGCGAGCAGCTGTTCGCCCAGCGCGTCCATATCCAGCCCGGCCTTGCGCGCCTGGGCGAACATGCCTTCCATGCGCTGCTCTTCCTCGCCGACATGGTGCTCGATCTGCTCGGACAGCACCTTCACCTTGGCATCGTAGAAATCGTCACTCGGCGCGCCGGCTTCGATTTCGGCAATTAGCACCTTGGCGCCGTCATGCTCGACATAGGCTTCCTTGAGCAGGTCTTCCTCGATCTTGCCCTCGCAGGCCGGGTAGAAGATTTCCTCCTCGATCTTCGCATGGACGGTCAGCTCCATGCAGATCTGCATCGCGATCTTCTGCTTCTTGCCGTCGCCCGAAGCTCCTTCGAACTGCTCGAACAACGCTTCCACGGTACGGTGATCGGCCTTGAGAAGGGCGATTGCATCTTTCTTGGTGTCAGCCATGTTATTTCTCCTGAGACGAAGATCAAACAGGATGAAAAGAATATACGTTCCAAGAAATTTCCTGTTGCGAGTCGTTAGCATCTCATAGGGATCGCAATTATCTATTTGACTGATCTGGATCATTATTTTCAATTGCAGGCTTATCGACTAGCCACATTACTAATCTGAACCAGCAGTTTTCCTACGCTGCCACCGGTCCATCAGCTGGAGTGACGGGGTCACCGTGATCCCGTGCAGCAGGATCGAGGCGAGCACCACCGCACCGACCGTCGCCCAAAGGCGGCGCGGATCGGGGAAATTCGCGTGGTTTAGGGCGAAGGCCAGATAGTAGATCGATCCCATGCCGCGGATGCCGAAGAAGGAAATCACCAGCTTCTCCCGCCAAGGCAATCTCGTCCCCGCCAGGCCGATCATGCCCGCCACGGGCCGCGCGACGAGCAGAACTCCGGCCACGAAAAGCAGCATCGGCCAATCGAACGGCGCGAGCAGCCCGCTATAGGTCACGATGCCGCCGAACAGGACCAGCAACGACATCATCAGCAGCCGCTCCGCCTCTTCGGCAAAGCCATGGAGCCGCTCCTGATAGTCATGGTCCCGGCTCGCGTTGCGCAAGGCGAGTGCCGAGACGAAGACCGCCAGGAAGCCGTAACCGCCTAGCATCTCGACCACGCCATAGGCGAGGAAGGTGGCGGCCAGCGCGACGAAGCCGTCGCCAGTGCGGGAGATGTTGGCGCGGTTGGGAAGGTGGAAGGTAAGATAGCCCAGCCCCCGCCCGATCGCATAACCGGCGGCCACGCCGAGCAAGGTCTTCCAGAGCAGGTCGCGTGCCAGCCAGGTGAGAGCATCTCCCGCACCGAAGCTCGCCGCGCTCAGCGCGATCGCCAGATAGACGAACGGAAATGCCAGGCCGTCGTTGAGACCGGCTTCCGAAGTTAGAGCGAAGCGCGCTTCGTCCTCGCCGCCTTCCCCGGGACCATTCACCTGGACGTCGCTCGCCAGCACCGGGTCGGTGGGTGCCAGCACCGCGGCGATCAGGAGCGCGGCAGCAAGGCCGAGACCCAATATCCCCGAGGCGAGACCGGCAACGATCAGCATGGTGATCGGCATGGCGATGCCCAGCAACCGCCAGGTCAGCGCCCAGCGGCGCAGGCCAATCAGCCGGTCGATCTTGAGACCCGCGCCCATCAGCGAAACGATAACGACCAGCTCGCTCAGCCGCTGTACCGTCACCGGGAAGGCAAGCGGGTGGACTGCGAAAGGGCGCAGCGCCGGAAGTGCGAACAGTGCTGCGCCGGTGGCAACGCAAAGGATGGGAAGCGACAGCGGCATCTTGCGCAGCAGCATCGGCAACCACGCTGTCATCAGCACCAGCACACCGACCCCTGCGATCAACTGGATGTAGAGGTCGTGCGGTGGCTGCATGGAAGCTCCTTCCGGCGCGATCAGCGCATCAACCCGGCTGCCCTCAGCGCTTCCTCGATTATCCGCCCGACTCCCGTGCCGGTATCTGCCTTGTCGAGCTGCCTACCCTCTATCCTGGCGGTTTCCCGGACCCGAGAAGGCGCGCGTGCGGCCCCGGTCCCGATCAGCCCCCAGAAGCGCGCGATATGGCGCGTGGAGGATATGCCGGCTTCCAGCATATAAGGTCCCGGCACTCCGCAGGCGTCGGAGCCCGAGGTGCTGAGCGGCGTGCCATGCCCGAGCCCGGCAATGCGATATTCCTCGATCACTTCGCGGCCTGCGGCGTCCCGCCAGAGGCGATGGGTATGGCCTTCGACGGCATCGGTTTCGCAGGGAGACTCTGCAACGCCGTGCAGCCGGCGCCACTGCTCGAGGATGAGCGCGGCATTTGCGGGGCTGACCGTCATGTCGCTGATGCCGTGCCATATCGAAATACTTGGCCATCGGCCGGCATGGGCGGACGCCGCCGTCACCAGCGCTCCCAGCGCGGCCCCGCTCGGACCGCCCTGCGCGCGCATGCGGTCCAGAGCCTGTGGGATCGACTCCGCGGTGCCATAGGGCAGACCGGCGATGATAGCGCCGCCGGCGAAGACCTCCGGATAGGTCGCCAGCATCACCGAGGTCATCGCACCGCCGGCGGAGAGGCCGGTCACGAAGACGCGAGCCGGATCAAGCCGGTGTGTGGCGATCATCGCCGCCACCATCTGGCGGATCGACAGCGCCTCGCCGGCGTCACGCCGGGTGTGGTCCCGGCTGAACCAGTTGAAGCAAAGGTTCGCGTTATTGGCGCGCCGCTGCTCAGGGAAGAGCACCGCAAAACCCTGTTCGTCGGCCAGTTGGGACCAGCCCGAGCCGCGATCATATGCGGCGGCATCCTGGGTGCAGCCGTGCATCACGACGACGAGCGCTGCATTTTCTCCCAGGCTCGCCGGCACATGGCAAAAGGCTCGCAGTGCGCCGGGGTTGGACCCGAAGTCGCGCAGTTCCGTGAGCCGGCTCGCACCCGTCGGGATGATATTCTGCCCGGCGCGCAACGCATTGAGGTGCTTTATCGTGTCGTTCAGGGGTCGCATTTGGCGTTCTCCTGGCCACGGCGGAAGCCCTGACAATGCAGCAACCGTCCCTGGCCAGGCCAATTGCTGCAGCGCACAATATCAGGCCGACTGTGGCCGGGCACAACCCATGCTGGCTGAGAAACTGCGATTTACCGGGGTCGGGGTGGCGTAACCGCCATTGGCACCCCACATAACTTGTATCGCACCGCCTGCCATGAGCCTGGGTGCGACTGAGAGTTCATGCTCCCGCTCTGACGTGGAGCACCTCCATGCAGATTTTCCCGATAGTTGCGCCCAGCGCCGAGCACGCGCGACCAAGCGGCGCGCCTCCTTGCCCAAGCCCTGGCACCCCGACGCAAATGCGTCCGCGGCCTCGCTTGTCCATTCGCTTCACACGCATCTGAAACCGTCAGGAAGGAACTTTGCATGGCCAAGGGTCAACGCCGAAGCAACAAAGAGGCTCGAAAGCCCAAAAAGGTCGCGGCGCCGAAACTGGTGCCGGTCAGCGCAGCCTTGAAAGGCACACCGCTGGTGCAGCCTCTCAAGAAATCGTGATGCCAGACAGCGTCGCCTCCTCAAGCGGAAAGACCGATCCATGCAACCGACTGCCATTTTCTGCCGCGCGGAAGAGGCGCGCCAGCGCGCCCTGGCCGGCACAGCCAAGCTCGAGAACGTAAAGCGCATTGCGATTGTGGCAGCAGCCGCATGGGCAAAGGAAGGCGCTGCCGCCGAACATCGCGAGGCCCGCAAGCTGCGCTCTCAGGAAATCGCCCGGGCTGGGGTGATGAAGGACGAACCGGCGTTCATGGAAGATCGCAACTTGAGCGAAAATCCGGATCGCGCCCTCTATAATCGCGAATTTGCATAGGGATATATCTGGTGTAGCCATTGTAATGCCAACCAGATCGACCATCTTAGACTAGCTGTCGTCGCTTGCGACGGAAATTGATGCCTTCGGGCGGATCTTCCTTTTCTCGCTTCCTGGCTCGGATTGCATTTGCGGTCCGGCACTTCATTTTTGCGAAAGGAACAGATCATGCCTGTCGGCACCGTTAAATTCTTCAATAGCAGCAAGGGCTATGGCTTCATTTCTCCCGAGGACGGTGGAAATGACAGCTTCGTGCATATCAGCGCCGTCGAACGCGCCGGCATGACGACGCTCCAGCAAAGCCAGCGCCTCTCCTATGAGGTGGAATCGGATCAGCGCGGAAAGACGTCGGCAGTGAACCTGCAGGAAGTCTGATGCCGCAGTGCGGCAGCCCGGAATTCGGTCTGCCGCACACTGCTCGCGCTAGCCAGCAAGGGTGAGCGTGTATGCGCCTGCACATCTCCCACACCACAAGCTACACCTATCGCGATCCGGTCGTGCTGCTGCCGCATCGCGTGATGTTGAGCCCGCGAGCCTCCCCGGTCCTCAACCCGATCGTCACCCAGCTTCACTGCACGCCTGCCGCCGAACTGGCATGGACACAGGATGTGTTCGGCAATTTGATCGCCACCGCATCCTTCTCGCACCTGGCCACCCGGCTCGAAATCCACAGCCTGCTGGTGGTCGAGCAGACCGCCGATGCCTGGCCCATTTTCAATATCGCACCGCACGCGCATAGCTACCCCTTCCGCTATTCCGAAGAGGAACAAAGCGATTTGGGTGGGCTGCTGGCGCCGGTCCATCCCGATCCTGGCGGCCGCCTGGCGATCTGGGCTCGCGCATTGGTTCGCTCCGACCCCACCGACACGCTGGCCCTGCTTCAGGATGTGAGCGCCGCCAGCCGGAACGGCGTCGCCTATGCCGCGCGCGAATCGGAAGGGACGCAGCTTCCCGGCGCCACGCTCGATCTGGGATCGGGCTCCTGCCGGGACATCGCCATGCTCTTCATCGAAGCGGTGCGGCACCTGGGCTTCGCCGCCCGCGCAGTGTCCGGCTATATCTTTGACCCGCTGACAGATGACCCCGGCGGAGGGGAGCGCCAGCACGGCGCAACCCATGCCTGGGCAGAAGTCTATCTACCCTGTGCCGGATGGATCGCCTTCGATCCAACCAACGGCCGCATGGGAGAGGCCAATCTAGTGCCCACCGCAGTCGGACGCGACATCGCCCGTCTGCGCCCCGTGGAAGGGCATTATCTCGGCCCGGCTGCAGCTTTTCTCGGCATGACGGTGGAGGTCATGGTTTCCGCCGATCCCCTGCAAAGCACTGCGAGCAACCCAGGAGGTGCATGATGGAACCCAGACTGATCGCCGCCTACAGCCTGATGCTGGTCATCACCCTGCTGGTCGCAGGTTTCATCGCGTACCGCATCTATCATGGGCGTGCCCGTTCCTATCACCGGCGGTTGCGGAAAGAAGCACGGATCCATGCGGGGCGCCACCGCGGCGAGCCACACCCTTGATCCGCGCGGTCGATTAGCGCTCCGAGATCACGACGCGGACAATAGAGCTTCGGTACGCATCGCCGCGAGTTGCGCCGTCAACTGCCGCAGGACGCGTGCGCGATGTTGGTAGGTGTTATGCCGGACGCCCATCCGCCCGGCGACATAATCCCGCGAGAAGGAGGCAGACATGTCGCGAAGGCTTGCTTCCAGTGCATCGGCTTCCAACTGGAGGGCCGTCGGATCGGTCGAACGCGTTGGTGTTCGCATATTCGCGCCCGTAATCGGCGGGTAGATGCTCATGGTTTGTCTCCGTCACTGAGCGGGAGCGCGAAGCATCTCTCGGTCGCGGCCGGGCTCGTGGCAGGTGGCGCGATAATCCTGATATGGGGGCTGCGGCCGGATTACCAATGGATGCCGATACTGTGGCTAACATTCTGACGGAAAAGCCCTAGCCCGCGACCGCTCCTCATGCTGCCGGCAAGTATTCCGGCACGCATCATGGCCAGGCAAGGCGAATGCATGTACAAAGCGCGGATCGTCGACTCATCCGCTTCGCAAGCGCGCGACGCCCGAGAGAAATTCAATTGCTCCCGCTTGCCCACGGGAGAAATCATGTGTCGACCAATTCCATATTCTGCGAACTGAAGCGGCCCCATGCCGCGGTCACTGACC
Organism: Sphingomonas sp. NIBR02145; assembly: GCF_027359115.1. NCBI lineage: Bacteria > Pseudomonadati > Pseudomonadota > Alphaproteobacteria > Sphingomonadales > Sphingomonadaceae > Sphingomonas > Sphingomonas sp. NIBR02145. The sequence continues at coordinate 4,270,063 of NZ_CP114791.1, forward strand.
TGCCTGCAGATGTTTCGGAAGCACTTCTCAGCGTCTCCGCCGCAAACGATAGCGGCCGCCCGGAGGCGGACGGACAATGCTATTTCGAAATCTATCGTGCCGATGAGGTGCGTCTTACCTCCATCCTGATGGCGGGCGGCGACTGGCGGTGGCAATTTCGCTCGGGATCCGGTGCGCTGCTGGCGACCTGTGCCGGCTATACGAGCGAACAGGAATGCACCACGGCCGTAGTGGCTCTTCGCAGCGGCGCCGGTAGCGCGACGATCCTGGGCGGAAGAGGTGCCAGTCTGGGATTTAGCTGACTTGGAGTGACCATACCGGGCCGCCCAGGATCATCAGGCCTGTGCATCCGCCCACGCCACCATGGAGGCAGCTCGGTTCCGTTCATCGTTCTGGCGGCTTCCTGTCCCGCGCGGCCGACGCGAGCCGCCTGTTACAAACCAACTCTGCTTCGCCGAGAAGTAGGGCGGATACAGTCAAGAAGCTTGAAAGGAAGCCTCCATGTCCCGCGCGTTGAACATTGATGCCACCGTTGCCGATGTAACGGCGATGTCGGCCAAACATGCCGCCGTCATCAGTGCAATCGAGCCGTTGCTGCCGCGGGGAACCCACGTCGTCTTCATGAACGCCAAAGATGCAGCCACTATGGCGCAGGCCTATGGCTCGCGCGTCCTCAGTGGAGCGGTTAAGCGTGCCCCTTGGGCGTCGCGCCGAGACATTTAATCCCGCCCCATCTCAAGACCGGTGGATTACGGAAATGCGCATCATTTGATTATATTTAATATGATAATTGTGATATGCTGTACCCATAAAGGGCGACTCGCCGGGCAACCTTGACTTGAGATCATCGTGCTCCGTTTTCACGGGAGCGTGCACGATGACTATGGAATATTACACAAGGCGGCTGAAGGAATCTTTGGCTGCGGCGAAGGCTGCGACAGAGCCCACTTCCCGGATCGCCCATGAAGGTATGGCAAAGGCCTATCGCGGATTGTTGGACGCCGTGGTGGTTCCTCTGGGGCAAACCTGGCGCAAGATCCGCCCTGAAACGCGCGACGATCAACTGCGCAAGGCGCTTGACGATTGGGAAAATGAAGGTGGCGGGAATCGCAAATAGTTCAGCCGTTCGGGTCTAATGACTTTCTGTCTCCGCAAGTGTTAGCTTCCTGATCTGAGAAGGATTGTGAGAAGCTTCTGAAGTCCGACGCTAATGGTCGTTCGGCTGGCCCTCTCCCTAATGGCAGCTATTGCGGACTGGCTTCCAGGAGCGGTCAGGCAGCAAACGGCCCACTACCGGTCGTTCAAGCGCCCGTGCCTCCGGCTGCCGTCAGGCCCGTACATGGCCCGCCAGCGCATAGAGGTTAGCTCCGCTCGAACAGCCGCTTCAGGCTGGGATAGAGGATGAAGGTCGATCGCCCGATCTTCACCGTCTCGATCGTCCCATCGCCGATGAGCTCGTAGATCGTAGAGCGACAGATGCCGGTGATCCTGACGGCGGTGGAAATCCGTACGCTGATCGGCTCCAGCGTTGCTTCATCGGGCTCCAGAGCATGCCGGCTCATTTCGACCTCCCCTTGCTGAACGCGCGATCGCTTTCGAGGAACGCCGCGAGTATCGCCGGGATGAGATCCGCGATCGGCTCCTCCCGGCCATAGGCCTGGGCGTAAAGCGCCGCATATGCGACGAGCGCCTGATGGAGGTCCGGCATCACCGAGATGCCGAGCTTGACCGGCATGCGATCGGGAAGTTGCGCAAGTTTGAGTTCGGGCATCTTATTGCTCCTGGCCGGGCCATGGCGCGAGGACGATGTCCTTGTGCACCACGACGCGGAGTGGCCAGCCGGGCCGCACCTTGATGGTCGGCTGGACGTTGAGGTTCTTGGTGACGATCTGGTCGCCGGCGCGCGACGTGCCCTGCTGTGCGGATTCGCGGATCGCGCGGACGAGATCGCTTTCGCGGTCGCCCAGGCTCAGCTCGGTCCCGACGCCGAGCAGCGTCGACAGCGCCACGCCCTTGAGCAGCTGCCAGGTGTGGGCATCGACCTTGTCTGCAAGGCCGGCATAGCCGGCCATGTCGGTCGCGGGCACATTGTCGATCCGGATCGAGCTGCCGTTCGGCAGGACGATCCGCTGCCAGACGACCAGAGCCCGGCTTTGCCCATAGGCCACGACGCTGTCGTAGCTTCCGATCAGCCGGGCACCCTGCGGAACCAGCAGGATATGGCCGGTAGCGCTGTCATAGGCGTTCTCGGTCACCTGCGCGGTGACGAGCCCGGGCAGGTCCGAGTTGAGACCGGTGACGAGGCTGGCGGCGATGATGCTGCCCGCACTCAGCGTATAGGGTGATGGCGATGCCATAAGCGCATGCGGATTGATGTCGCCGGTCTGATCCTTTCCGGCGAGGAAGTCGGCCTTGCGTTGCTGGCTGCCCGGATCTCGCGCCGGATCGACCGCGATCGTCCCCGATGGCGCCTCCCGCGCCGGAACCGCGCCCGGTGCAGCGGAAGCTGGAGCAGCACCGGTTGCGTGCTCGGCAGCGCCGAGCTGCATCATGATGCCGGATTCGCGGGCCGCCTTGCGCTCGGCGAGAAGCCGCTGTCGCTCGGCTTCGGCCGCCTGCGCGGCCTGGTCCGAGGAGCCCGGGGTCGGCAATCCGCCAAGCGCCTCCTGCCGGCGCAGGATCGGACGCCCGAGATCGCCGGGGAGCGGCGGCCCGAGCCTGGGCACATCGCCATAGCCTTTCGGCGCGCCGGCGAGGGCGTCGTCGGGCGCATGGTTGGCGATGTCCTTCTGGTCCTCGGCACCGGCGACGATCCGGAAGGTCGCGGGCTTGAGCGCAACCCAGGTGACCCCGACGATCGCCGTCGATCCCAGCGCCGCGATCGCGATGATCGCGCCGCGACGGAAGCGGATGATCCGGTTCGGGCGGCCGCGCAGCACCAGCGTCTCGGGATCGAGCTTGGGCGAGGTCGCCGCGGCAGGAACGGTCTCGCTCATGATGCCCTCCGCTGCCGCCGGCTTCGGTCGGCGCCGAGCCGGACGATGCGGACCACGGCCTGTTTCTTCGTGCCCAGCCGAAGCTCGGCGGCGTCGAACAGCCGGTCGACCACATAGAAGCGGCCAGCCATGCGGTAGTTGACGAGCTGCGCATCGCCCCTGTTGCCGATGACGAACAGCGGCGGCGCCTCGCCGACGCCGACGCTCGCCGGGAATTCGACGAACGTCTGCCGCCCGTCGTCGAATGCGCGCAGCGGCCGCCAAGCCGGCCTGTCGCCGGTCACCGCATAGCCGAAGTCGAGCCGCTCGACAGCGAGGCCCGAAGCGACCGGCCTTGCCGCTTCCGCCGACGCCTGCTGGCGGCGGATCGCGATCATCTTGTCCTGCGGATAGGTCCAGGACAAGGCAGCCATGGCGGTGGCCGGCGTGCTGTCGAGCTGGAGATGATAGGCGCGCCGGTCGGTCGTGATGACGAGGTTGGTCGAGAGCCCGGCGGCGAACGGCTTGACGAGGATATGGACGCGCCTGCTCTCGCCGGAACCGCTGGTCGTGTCGCCGACGGTCCAGCGCGCCGTGTCGCCCGCCGCCACCGAGACGATCGCCTCTCCGGGCTGCAGGGCGATGTCGCTGACCCGCTCGGGCGCGGCGAACAGGCGGTAGAGGACGCCCTCGCCATAAGGGTAGACCTGCACGGCGTTGACGAAGGCCGGTGCCGCGGGCTCCTGGGTAGCCTTCGCATTCGCAGTGCGAACCCGAAGCTCGGCTGGCGACGGCTTGTGGCGACGGGGCGCCACGGGAGGAGGCACTACCGACGGGGGAGCGATGGTAGTCGCGACCGGCGGCGAGCTGGGACTCGCCGTGGCGGCCTGAGGCGGCTGGGGCGGCGAGGTTTGCGCGAAAGCGGGCACAGCGACGAGCGCGCTCGCCGCAAGCAGGATGCGGTTCATGGGCGGTTCTCCGGTTGGGCTTGGGAGGGCTGGCCGAGGCGGGGATCGAGTGGCGATCCGCTGGGCACGCCGGGATCCGGCACGGGCGTCGGCGCCGTGCCCGACGAATGGTCGGCAGGCGTCTCGAGCTCGCGGCTCCAGTCGATCGCATCGACATAGAGGCCGAGCGGGTTCCTGCGCAGCGTCTCGGCGTCGCGCGGCGGCTTAAGCACGACGGTGACGATCGCGGTCCAGCGCGACGTGCCTGAAAGGCTCCCGCGGTCATAGGCGCGCTCGGCCCATTTCACCTGGAAGCTCGTCGCAGACGCGCGGACGACGCTGGTCACCTGGACCGATACGGTCTTGTCGCCGACATCGGCGAACGGGTTCGCCGAGCGGGCATATTCGCCGAGGAAGATGGCGCCGCGCTTCGACGCGAAGTCATAGGCCTGGAGCCAGTTCTCGCGCATCAGCACCGCGTCGAGCGACCGTCCACGGATGTCGGTGACGAAGCGCGCAAGGAACCAGGCGAGTTGGGGGTCGGTCGGCCGGTATTCGGCGGTGGCGGGAGACACTGCCTGTGCCTGGCCGAGGCTGTCGACCGCGACGACATAGGGGACGACGCGGCTCTGCATCGACTGCCAGACCAGCGCGCCGGACAGGCCGGTCGTCAGCGCCAGCCCGCCGAACGCCATCAGCCGCCAGTTGCTCGCCTGGGCCCGGGCGGAGCCGATCCGCTCGTCCCAGAGCTGGCCCGCGCGGCGGTACGGTGTCTCGGGTTCGTCCGTGCGCCCGTAGCGCTGGACGGCACGTTTGAAGCGCATCAGTCCTTCTCCTTGATGTCGGGGGTCGCGCCGCCGCCGCCGCGATCCGAACCCTGGAGGGCGTGGATCGCCGCTTGGCGATGGTGACGGCGGGATTGCGTGTTCTGGAGGTCGCGCGCCCAACCCGGCATGGCGTTAGACGCAGGAGCCGCCGCTTCCCCGGGGTTGGCCTGCGCGCCCGTCGTCCCGGCATTCCAGGCAGCGCGCTGGCCTTCGGCCGTCGCCGCGCGGAACCCGAGCCCGCCGCTCATGCGCTGGGCGACCGCACCGCGCGCGGCGCTCGCGACGCCGCCCATGCCGGCCGCGACCGATTTCGATCCGGAGGTCTCCTGGCCGAGCTTGTACGCGGTCGAGGCTGCCGACCCCATCGAGGTGCCGGCGCGGATCGCGCCGAGCCCGGCACCGGCCAGCCCCTTCGCCGCAGCCATGCCCGCGCCGCCGGCGACCGCGAACCCGCCTGCCGCGAGCGCCGTGGTCGCGACCGCAGAGCCGGCGCCGAGCTGCGGCGCGCCGGAGGCGAGCCCGGAGGCGATGCCCGGCCCGAAGATGCCGAGGCCGAACAATGCGAGGCTCGCGAGCACGAGGCTCATCGCCTGGCCGATATCGGGCTCCTTGCCCTGGAGCGCGGAGGCGAACTCGGTGAAGAAGCCCGACCCGATGCCGACGACCACCGCGAGCACCATCACCTTGATGCCCGACGAGATGACGTTGCCGAGCACGCGTTCGGCGAGGAAACTGGTCCGGTTCCACAGCGCGAACGGCACGAGGATGAACCCGGCGAGCGTCGTCAGCTTGAACTCGAGGATGCAGACGAACATCTGCACGGCGAGGATGAAGAAGGCGACGATCACGATCACCCAGGCGATCAGGAGCACCATGATCGTCATGAAGTTCTCGAAGAAGGTCGTGAAGCCGAGCAGGTCGCTGGCCTGGTCGAGCAGCGGCCAGGCCGCCTGGAACCCGGTGCCCGCGAGGCGGCCCGGGCGGAGCAGGTCGTCGGCGGAGAGCGTTCCCCCGCCGGCGGTCAACCCTGCCTGGGCGAAGGAGCGGAAGATGATGTCGGCGAGCGTGGAGAAGCGGTTCAGGATCAGCGCGAACACGCCGATATAGAGGATCTTCTTGAGGAAGCGGCCGATCATGTCGTCCTCGCCGCCCATCGCCCAGAACAGGCCGGCGAGCGTGATGTCGATGCCGATCAGCACGGATGTCAGGAAGCCGACATCGGGCCCGAGCAGGCCGAACCCGCTATCGATGTAGCGGATGAAGTCGGCCATGAACCGGTCGATCACGTTGAGGTCGTTCACGGGTTCTTCCTTGGATCTGGGTGCCGCGGGGCCCGGCCAGGGGGAGCGATTGGCCAGGGCCCCGCGGGCTGCGACCGCGGCGGCAGGGGGCTTGGTCCGCCGCGGCCGGTCTCGCTATTGCCGGGGCGTGTAGGCGGTGCCGGTGCCGAGGAACCTGCGCGTCGCGGCGCGCGACGCCTCGGACTCGGTCAGCTGGCGCTGCTTCTCGAGCGCGTCGGCACGGAACTGCGCGGCCATCATCTGCTGGAGGGCCATGCCCTGCTTGGCGGTGAGCGCGAGCAGCTGGTTGGTTGCCTGGCCGACGGCAAGCGCGCCTTCCGCGCCCTGGCTGCGCGCCGCGATCTCGGCCAGCGCCTCGGCATCCTCGCGCGCCTGCTGCACGATCCCGCTCTGGACGGTCATCGTCCGGCGCAGGGCGTCGGTGCTCGCGTCGTAGCGCGCACGGGCCGCCTGCAGCCGCTGGTCGCGTGTCGAGGCGGGATCGAAGCTGCGCGGATAGAGCGACTTCAGCCTTGCCTCGAGCTGGTCCACCTCGAAGTCGACGCTCTGCGCCTGCTGCATCAGCCGGTCGATACCGTCGAGCTTGTCGAGCAGCGCCTGGAGCTGCGGAAAGGCGATGCCCTTCAGGTTCCTGTCCAGCCGGAGCAGCATCTGCGCCTCGTTCTGGAGCGACTGGATCTGGTTGTTGACCTGCTGGAGCGTGCGCGCCGCGGTCAGGACGGTCTGGCTGTAATTGGTGGGGTCGAACACCGTGATCTGCGCGTGTGCGCTGGTCACGAAGCCCATCGTCAGCGAGCCCAGGGCGCCGAGGCCCAGCGCCGTCGCGATCAGGTTCTTGCGGGTGAGGATACGCATCAGGTCTACTCCTTCGCTTGGGGATCGGGGAATTGGGCGAGCAGCGCCGCGGCCCAGTCGAGCCCGGCCTCCTCGAGGAAGCGCGCGGCGAATCCGGCCGGACCGTGCGCGGCGAGCAGCGCGTCGATGCGCGCCTGCGTGGCGGGATCGGAGGCGCCGCACAGCGCGAGCGCGATGGGCCCGAGACCCAGCTCGAAGAGGCGGTTGCCGGCCGCGGACTGGAGGTAATAATGCCGCTTGGGCGTCGCGCGGCTGACGAGCTCGATCTGCCGGTCGTTGAGCCCGAACCGCTGATAGGCCGCACGTCCCTGCGGCTCGATCGCCGCGGCATTGGGAAGCAGGATGCGCTGCGGGCAACTCTCGATGATGGCGGGCGCGATGCCGCTGTCGGCGATGTCGGCGAGGCTCTGGCTCGCGAAGATCACCGCGACATTCTTCTTGCGCAGCGTCTTCAGCCACTCGCGGATGCGCGCGGCGAACAGCGGGTGGTCGAGGAACTTCCAGGCCTCGTCGAGGATCAGCAATGTCGGGCGTCCGGTGAACCGCGCCTCGAGCCGGTGGAAGAGATAGGTCAGGACCGGCGCGACCACGCTGCCGGCGCCCATCAGCGCCTCAGTCTCGAAGCACTGGACGTCCGCCATGCGCAGATCGTCCTCGGCCGCGTCGAGCAGCCGGCCGAACGGACCTTCGAGCGTATAGGGCGCGAGCGCCGAGCGCAGCGCCATCGACTGGAGCAGCAGCGACAGGCCGGTGAGCGTCCGCTCCTCGATCGGCGCGCTCGTCAGGCTGGTCAGCGCCGACCAGACGGCCTCCTTCACCTCCGGCGTGACCACGACCTTCTCGTGCGCGAGCAGCGCGGCGATCCATTCTGCCGCCCAGGCACGCTCGCCGGCGTCGCCGATCCCGGCGAGCGGCTGGAACGCGATCGTCTCGCCGGCGTCGCCGCCGAGCCCGAGGCCATGATGCGCACCGCCCATCGCCAGCGTAGCCGCGCGCGCCGAGCGGCCCATGTCGAAGAGGTAGAGCTGGCTCCCCGCATAGCGGCGGAACTGGAGCGCGATCAGCGCGAGCAGGACCGACTTGCCGGCACCGGTCGGCCCGACGATCATCATATGCCCGACATCGCCGACATGGGTCGAAAGCCGGAACGGGGTCGACCCGCTGGTCTCGGCATGGAGGAGCGGCGGCCCATCGAGATGCCGGTTGCGAGCTGACCCCGCCCAGACGCTCGACAACGGCATCAGGTGTGCGAGGTTGAGCGTATGGACGAGCGGCTGCCGGACATTGGCATAGGCCTGCCCGGGCAGGCTCGAAAGCCAGGCCTCGACCGCGTTCAGCCCCTCGCGGATGCAGGTGAAGCCGAGCCCGTTGACGATCCGCTCGACCGCGCGGACCTTGTCCTCGACGCGGGCGCGATCCTCGTCGGCGACGGTGATCGTCGTGGTGAGGTAGCCGAAGGCGACATGGTCGCCGCCCAGCGCCTGGAGCGCGAGATCGGCGTCGGCGGTCTTGTTGTCGGCGTCGCTGTCGAGCAGCTGGACCGGCTGGTTGTAGATCACCTCGCGCAGCATCGCAGTGACCGACTTGCGCTTGTTGAACCATTGGCGGCGCAGCCGCGTCAGCGCCTTGGTAGCGTCGGTCTTGTCGAGCGCGATGAACCGCGTGACCCAGCGATAGCCGAAATCCTGGTGGTTGAGCGCGTCGAGGATCCCGGGCCGGCTGAGGCCGGGGAAGCCGAGGATGGTCAGCGTGCGCAGGTGCAGGCTACCGAGCATCGGCTCGAGCCCGCCGGTCAGCGGCGTATCGGCGAGCAGCCCGTCGAGATACATCGGCGTCTCGGGCACGCGCACGCCGTGGCGTCGCGTCGAGATCGTGCCGTGAAGGAAGGAGAGCGTCTCCGCATCGTCGAGCGCGGCGATCTCGGGCATGAAGCCCGAGAAGAGATCGAGCGCGCGATCGGTCTCCGCGACGAACCCGGCCAGCGCTTGGCGCCAGTCGCGGCCCTGCGGCGCATCGGCACGCTCGACCAGCGCGCGACCGGCGCTGTCCGCCTGGTCGGGCGGCGGCAGGAAGGTCAAAGTGAGATGGTAGCGGCTCTCGAAATGGGCACCCGCCGCCTCGAACGACGCGCGCCGTTCCTCGTCGACCAGCCAGGACGCCGCGTCCGGGAAGCCGCTCGCCGGATAGCCCGGTGCCTCGCGACGCTCGGCCTCGATGTGCAGCGCCCAGCCCGAGCCGAAGCGCTTGAGCACATTGTTGGCGCGTGCACATGTCGAGACCAGCTCGGCCTCGGTCGCCGATTCAAGGTCGGGACCGCGGAAGCGCAGCGTGCGCTGGAAGCCGCCGTCCTTGTTGAGCACCACGCCGGGCGCGACCAGCGCCGCCCAGGGGAGATGATCGGCCAGCCGGCCGGCGCGGTTGCGATATTCGCGCAGGTTCAGCATGCGAGATATCCCCGCTGGCGCAGGTGGCGCGCGAGCACCGAAGCGAAGTCCGGGTCGCGCTTCGCCGCGAAGACCGCGATGGTGTGGCCCACGGCCCAGACCAGCACGCCCGCGATCCATTGCTGGAGCCCGAGGCCCAGCGCGGCGGCGACGGTGCCGTTGACGATCGCGATGGCGTGCGGCGCGCCGCCGAGCAGGATCGGCTCGGCGAGCGACCGGTGGAGCGGCGCCTCGAACCCGTCGAGATGCTGGCCGTCGCCGATCATGCCAGCAGCGCCCCGCCGCCGAACGAGAAGAAGGACAGGAAGAAGCTCGAGGCCGCGAACGCGATGCTCAGGCCGAAGATGATCTGGATGAGCCGGCGGAAGCCGCCGGCCGTCTCGCCGAACGCCAGCGTCAGGCCGGTCACGATGATGATGATCACCGCGACAATCTTGGCGACCGGGCCCTGGACCGACTCCAGCACCTGCTGGAGCGGCTCCTCCCACGGCATGCCGGTTCCGGAGGCCCAGGCCTGCCCGGCGGCCAGGACGGCGATGGCGGCGCCGGCCAGCAGGCGCGGCTTGGCGGGCAGGTCTATGGTCTTCATGGTCAGGCTCCTTGGCTGGTGGGAAGGTGGAACGGGGCGAGCGCGTAGGCGCCGGTGTCGGGATCGACGCCGACGACGCGCGCGATCGCGTCGACCGAGCGGTGGGCACCGCGTCCGGCGATGAAGACGACGAGGTCGATCGCCTCGGCGACGAGGCGGCGGGGTACGGTGACGACCGCTTCCTGGACGAGCTGTTCGACGCGGTAGAGCGCGGCCTCGGCCGAGTTGGCGTGGACGGTCGCGATCCCGCCGGGGTGCCCGGTGTTCCAGGCCTTGAGCATATCGAGCGCCTCGGGTCCGCGGACCTCGCCGACGATGATCCGGTCCGGGCGGAGGCGGAGCGTCGAGCGCACCAGGTCGGTCATCGACACGATTCCCGGGCGGGTGCGCAGCGCAACCGTGTCCGGCGCCGGGCTCTGCAGCTCTCGCGTATCCTCGATCAGGATGACGCGGGCATCCACCCAGCGCATCTCGGCTAGCAGCGCGTTGGCGAGGGTCGTCTTGCCCGAGCTCGTCCCGCCGGCGATGAGGATGTTGAACCGCTGGGTGACCGCCGCCCTGAGCGCGTCCGCCATCGCGGCGGACATGATCCCGTCCGCCGCATAGTCGTCCAGCGTGTAGAGACGCTGGGCGGGCTTGCGGATCGAGAAGCAGGGCCCCGTCGAAACGGGTGGCAGCACGCCTTCAAAGCGTTCGCCGGCCCGGCCATCGAGATGGTGCGGCAGCTCGGCAGAAATGATCGGCTGCGCCGCATGGACCTCGGCACGGGCATGGCTCGCGACCAGCCGGACGATCCGCTCGACTTGCGACGCCTCCAGGATGACGCCAGTGTTGATCCGGCCTTCGCCGAGCCGGTCGAGGCGCAGCGTCCCGTCGGGATTGACCATGACCTCGATCACCAACGGATCGGCGAGCGCTGAGGCGATGTCGGATCCCATCGCGGTGCGCAGCATCGCCCGCCGGCGATCGGACGAGAGGATCTCGCTCATCGCTCCTCCTCCGCGGGAAAGAGCGTGCGCCTGCCGGTCGCGACGGCGCGGCCGACCTGGGTGACGAATGCCTCGAAGCGCTCGCGCGCAAGCGCGCGGCCCGCCACGTCGTTCTCGGCCAGAGGTGCCTGGATCGAGAGTTCGAACCGGATGAACAGCGCGAGCGTCTCTAGCGCGACATGGCCGTCGCGCTCGATGCGGCCCAGCGCATTGGACATCCGGTCGAGGCGCCGTGCGAAGCGATCCTCGAGCTCGGAGGCGCCGCGACGGTTGAGCCAGGCGGTCACCGCATCGGCCAAGATCGCGGACTTGCTGGCGCCGGGGGCCGCGGCAAGCGCCTCCAGACGGTCGCTGACCGGCTTCGGCAGGAAGAGTTGGTGGCGGACGCGATCGGCCATCTCAAAAGTCCAGCTCGAGATTGCCGGGCCGCTTGTCGGCCATGTCCAGCGCATAGGCGCGCCGCGCGGTGCCGGTCGTGGCCTGGTCCATAGCGCGTTTGTCGGCGGCGAGGTCGCCCTCGTCCTCGCCCAGCCCGAGCGGATCGGCAGGTGCCAGATCGACAGGTGCGGCGGCGACAATTTCCTGGGCGGGATGGCGCGCCTGCTCGAGACCGCCGGCCTCCTCCTCGTCTTCGGCAACGGCCTCGACGAGCCTCGCGTCGACCGGGCGGACACGGTCCTGCCAGTCATGGGCGCGCTGGGGCGGCAGGTCGGCCGCCCCGCCGCGTTCAAGCGTCGGAGGCGGGAAAACGCACGCCTTGAACTGCGCATCCTCGAAGTAGCGAAGCTTCCGGGCGCGGACCGGCGGGTAGCCTGCGACCAGCACAACCTCGTCCGTCGGCGGCAGCTGCATGACTTCGCCGGGCGTCAGCAGTGCGCGGGCGGTCTCCTGACGGCTGACCATGACGTGCGCGAGCCAGGGCGCGAGGCGGTGGCCGGCATAGTTGCGCATGGCGCGCTGCTCGGTCGCGGTCCCGAGCGCGTCGGAGATCCGCTTGGCCGTCCGCTCGTCGTTCGTCGCGAAGGCGACGCGGACATGGCAGTTGTCGAGGATGGCATTGTGCTCGCCGTAAGCCTTCTCGATCTGGTTCAGGCTCTGGGCGATCAGGAAGGCGCGGACACCGTAGCCGGCGAGGAAGGCCAGGCTGGTCTCGAAGAAGTCGAGGCGGCCGAGCGCCGGAAACTCGTCGAGCATCAGCAGCAGCCTGTGGCGCCCAGGTGCGCCGGCGGCGTGGAGCTGCTCGGTGAGGCGCCGGCCGATCTGGTTGAGCAAGAGGCGGATCAGCGGCTTGGTCCGGCTGATGTCCGAGGGCGGGACGACCAGGTAAAGCGACACCGGATGGGGCGCGGCGACCAGATCGTCGACGCGCCAGTCGGAAACTGCCGTGACCGCGGCGACCGTCGGATCACGGTAGAGCCCGAGGAACGACATAGCCGTCGACAGCACGCCCGAGCGCTCGTTGTCGGACTTGTTGAGCACCTCGCGCGCGGCCGAGGCGACGACCGGATGCACCAGCGGCATCTCCTCGGTGCCGAGATGATTGGTCGTCATCATCGCGCGCAGCGTTGCGACGAACGGGCGCTCGGGGTCGGACAGGAAGGTCGCGACGCGGGCGAGCGTCTTCTCCTCCTCGGCGTAGAGAATGTGGAGGATCGCGCCGACCAGCAGCGAATGGCTGGTCTTTTCCCAATGGTTGCGCCGCTCGAGCGCACCCTCGGGATCGACCAGGATATCGGCGATGTTCTGGACATCACGGACCTCGTCGGGGCCCCGGCGCACCTCGAGCAGCGGATTGTAGCGGGCCGAGCGCGCGTCGGTCGGGTTGAAGAGCAGGCAATGCGAGAAGCGCGACCGCCAGCCCGCGGTCAGCTGCCAGTTCTCGCCCTTGATGTCGTGGACGACGGCGGAACCGGTCCAGCCGAGCAGGGTCGGCACGACGAGACCGACGCCCTTACCCGAGCGCGTCGGCGCGAAGGCCATGACGTGCTCCGGCCCATCATGCCTGAGATAGCGCGAGTCTGCGCGCCCAAGGAACACGCCCGCTTCGGCTGCCAGGCCCGCGGCGCGGATTTCGCGAGGACCCGCCCAGCGCGCGGATCCATAGGTCGTGACGTTGCGCTGCTGGCGTGCACGCCAGATCGAGCCGGCGACCGCCGCGCCACAGCCCAACAGGCCGCCGGCGGCCGCGATCGCGCCGGCTTGGTCGAAGACAACCGGCGCATAGGCGTCGAAATGAAACCACCAGGGGAAGATCGACCAGGGCGCGTAAACGGGCGTTTCCCCGAACCGGAACCAGGGCGTGCCGAGCTCGGGCTGATAGGCGAGCGCCGCCGCCGCCCACTGCGTCGCGAACCAGATTCCAGCCACGACGATCGCGGCGACAACCAGCATCTGACCAAGGAGGAGCTTCGTCGGTGTCATGCGTGCCTCCGCCCGCGCGACTCAATGTCCGGGGCTCGGCCTCAAGACTCGCTCGTTGTTCAAACCGGCATCAGTTGCTCGCTGGTGACTCAAGGTGCCTCGCTGGTGCCATTCCGACTCTCGTCTTCAATGGAGCCGTCAGCGGGCTGGCGATTTTTGCGCGGATTTATACTGGTAGCCACCGTCCGCTCGATGCTGATCGCCAGTGCTATCCAGCAGCGATTAGTTGGGCGGAGGCGTCCGCGCTCCGCGTCTGAGCTGCCATGGAAGGGCCGACGCCGCCGCGCATGGGAAACCCGTTTCTTTCGAGTCTTGAAGGCTTGGTCAAAAAGCTTGAATCACCCGAACCTTCACTTTTGCGGACTCGTCCCCAGTATCGTAGCGCGGCCCGGTTAGCGGAGCGGCGACTTCGATATTGGCTCCCAGATGGTCGGTGACGTCGGCGCGGATGCCGCCGCCAGCGGACGCGAGCGTTCCGCCGCCAAAGCCGTTCTCGAGATTGGCGACCTTGCCGCCGTCGACAAAGGCATAGAGCTGCGCGCGCTGGACCAAGCCGAAGGGGCGGTCGATCATGTAGCGGAGCTCAGCAAGGCCGGCGACGCCCTGATCGCCCGTCCGCTCGCTCCAGTCATAGCCGCGCAGAAACGCAGTCCCACCCAGCCCGAATTCCTCGGTCACCAGCAGGGGCGCTGAGGCCAGCTGGCTTTGCGCGGCGAGACGCAGGCTGAAGCCGCTGCCCAGGCCGACCGTCCAATCGGCCCAGCTGTTCAGCGCAGTGAAGGTGCCGTCGGCATCGAAGCGCGACGCCAGCGGATCGCGGCGCCCGGTCGCGCCGAGGATGCCGAGGCCCTGGGACAGAGTCGTGCTGAAGCGGAACCGGCCTCCGGCCACCGCCGCATTGCCGTAGAGGGTCGCGCGGAAGGTGACGGTGCGGTCGTCACGCAGCAGGTCGCCGGCGCGGCGCTGCTGAAGCGTGCGGATGCCGAGATCGCCTTCGAACCAAAGACTCGCAGTGCGCCGCCGCCAGAGCGGCTGGAGCAGGCTGACGTCGGCCGACCAGCTGCTGCTTTCGAGCTTATAGGCGCGCAAATAAGCGCCAGGCTGCGTCTGTGATGCCGAGCCGGTCAACGCAATTTCGGTGCCGCCCGTGCCGACGCGCTTGGAATAGCGCGCGCGGACATAGCCGAGCTCGCCGGGCTCCGCGGGGGTTCCCGAGAAGGTGAGGCTGAAGCTGTCGTCGTGGAAGAAAAGCGCGTTGACGTCGATGTCGAGCCGCGCCTGGAGCGGCCCGAGCGGGCGGGTGCCGTCATTGTTGATGCCGATGCGCCCGGTCACGCGCTCGCGGCTGGCGCGGACGAGCAGCACACCCTTGCCCTTCTCGCGGAAGAAGCGGCTCGACCGGATGCGCGCGCCATCGATGTCGCCGGCGATCAGCAGCCGGCGCTCGATCTCGCCCATCCGCACCGGCTTACCGTCGACGAGCGGCTGCAGCGCGCTGCGGATCGCGGGATCGGCGACGCCATCGAAGCGGATCTCGTCGATCCGGCCTTCGTCGATGCGCACGGCGAGCACGCCCTTGTCGAGGCGCTGCGGCTCGATCCAGGCGGCGGCGAGCTGATAGCCGCGCTCCTGGGCTCGGCGCGTAATCGCAGTGGCGAGCGCGCGCAGGTCGTCGGGGCTCAGCGTCCTGCCGACCCGCTCGGCCAGGACATCGGCGAAATCGGCGGGCTGCAACGCTTCGAGACCGATCAGCACGATCGCCCCGACGGTGATCGCCGGGCCGGCCGGAGCCTCCGCCGCAGGCGTCTCGACCTGGACCTCGACGGGTGCAGGGACGTTTGGCCGGGCCGGCGAGGCTTCCTTGCGCTCGTTCTGGCTATTGTCGATCGGATTGATGCGGTCGAGCGCATTCTGCGCCGCCGCAGGGCTTGCGACGACGAAAGCAAGACTGGTCAGGCAGGTGGCCAGCAAGGCCTTGGAGCGCAACATTTCACAACATGGATTAGTAATATTGCGTAGGTGGATAGAGGCTAACCCGTTTAATTTTCGTCAAATTTCTGGTGTGTTAACTACGTAGGCCAACTGAGCCGAAACCCCCGCCGCCCTAAATTGCGGGCATAATTTGGGGGCTTTTCCGCATGATCCGCACGTTCAAGCTGCTCGCCGGCGCGTTCTTCCTGCTATTTACGCAAACCGCAATCGCGCAGGTCCCGGCATGGACGCTGAGCGAGGCGAGCGGCCGCGTCACGGTGCGAGACAATGCGGGCGAGCATGCCGCGCGGCGGGGCATGACGGTCGCGCCGGGCGCAACACTTTCTACCGGCACCGGGTCACGCGCAGTGGTCGTGCGCGGCAAGGATTTCGTCACCGTGGCGGCGAACAGCCGCATCCGCATCCCGACCGCCGTCCAGAATAGCGGCGGCTTCGACGTGGTGCAGGAATGGGGCAATGCGATCTTCCAGATCGAGAAGAAGAAGAACCCGCATTTCGGCGTGCGCACCCCCTATCTCGCCGCCGTGGTCAAGGGCACGACCTTCTCGATCACCGTGACGCGCGAGGGTGCTTCGCTCCAGGTTCTGGAGGGCGCGGTCGAGACCTCGACCGGCGACGGCGGCGCGCGCGAGCTCATCCGACCGGGCATCGTCGCTTCGGTATCCGCTGCCGACCAGTTCCGCCTGACTGTGCGCGGGGCCGATACGCGCACGATCGATTCTCCGGCGCGCGGCACTGCGCCCGCGCAGGCGCCCCAACCGCAGGACGCCGCACCGGCGTCCGGCGGCACCGAATCGACGCCGACCGGCGGTAGCGAGGCCGAGGAGGGCCCCAGCGGCGCCGACCTGCTTGCCGCGCAGACGATCAGCGAGACAATTACGGCACAGCCCACCGATCTCGGCAAGGCGACCGGCGGGCTCGTCGGCGGTACCAGCGCGGTCCAGGTGGCGAGCGCCGAGGTCGTCGCCCTGACGCGTATCGATAGCGGCCGCAACAATTCCGGCGGCAACGGCCAGGGCAACAACGGCAATGGCGGTGCCAGCTCGGGCTCGGGATCGGGCAGCGACGCCTGGACCGGCAACAACGGGAACGGAAGCGCTCAGGGCGGCAACGGCCAGGGCAACAATGGCAACGGCAACGGCAATGGCGGTGCCAGCTCGGGTTCGGGATCGGGCAGCGACGCCGGGACCGGCAACAACGGCAACGGGAACGGAAACGATCAGGGCGGCAACGGCCAGGGCAACAACGGCAATGGCGGTGCCAGCTCGGGCTCGAGTTCGGGCAGCGACGCCGGGACCGGCAACAACGGCAACGGCAACGGAAACGATCAGGGCGGCAACGGCCAGGGCAACAACGGCAATGGCAACGGCAATGGCGGTGCCAGCTCGGGCTCGGGATCGGGCAGCGACGCCGGGACCGGCAACAACGGCAACGGCAACGGAAACGATCAGGGCGGCAACGGCCAGGGCAACAACGGCAACGGCAACGGCAATGGCGGTGCCAGCTCGGGTTCGGGATCGGGCAGCGACGCCGGGACCGGCAACAACGGCAACGGTAACGGCAATGGCGGTGCCAGCTCGGGCTCGAGTTCGGGCAGCGACACCGGGACCGGCAACAACGGCAACGGCAACGGCAACGGCAATGGCGGTGCCAGCTCGGGCTCGAGTTCGGGCAGCGACGATGTCGGTACAGGGGATAACGGCAATGGCCAAGGCAACGGCGACGGCAGTGCCAGCTCGGGTTCTGGCAGCGACGATGTCGGTACCGGGAGCAACGGCAATGGCCAGGGCAACGGCAACGGCGGGGTTAGCTCGGGCTCGGGCAGCGACGATGTCGGCACCGGAAACAACGGCAACGGACAGGGCAACGGCAACGGCGGGGTTAGCTCGGGCTCGGGCAGCGACGATGTCGGCACCGGAAACAACGGCAACGGCCAGGGTAACGGCAACGGCGGGGCCAGCTCGGGCTCGGGCAGCGACGATGTCGGCACCGGAAACAACGGCAACGGCCAGGGTAACGGCAACGGCGGTGCCAGCTCGGGTTCGGGCAGCGATGATGTCGGGACCGGCAATAACGGCAACGGCAATGGGAACGGCAACGGCAATGGCGGCGCCAACTCGGGTTCGGGCACGAGCACTGATGTCTCGGTCGATGTCGGCGTCGATACCGGAATCGCTCCGGGCAAGGGGAAGGGCAGAAACCCTGGCAAGCACAATGTGCGCGGCGATTGATGCCGGGCGGATGCGTTGACCTGACGTTAGGGCGCCCGCGCTAGACTTGGTGCTTCGAAGCGGAACGGACGCATGAAGGCGATCGAATTTCTAAAGGGCCATTGGCGGATCGCCGCGCTGACGCTGAGTTGCTTCGCCGGCATTGCGGCAGGGATGTCGGGCGTCGGCGTCGGCGGCGAGCGGGCCCTTCGCGAGGCGGGCTGGCATCTGCGCCAGCATCCCGCCAGCGGCCAGATCCATATCGTCGAGATCGATGCGCGCAGCATCGGCGCGATCGACAAATGGCCCTGGCCGCGCAGCAACTATGCCCGGCTGATCGATCGACTACGCGAAGCGGGCGCTGCCTCGATTCTATTCGACGTCGACTTCTCGTCGCAATCGCCGGTGCCGGACGAAGACGCCGCCTTCGCCGCCGCGCTCGACCGCGCCGAGGGCAAGGTGGTGTTGCCCACCTTCGGCCAGGAAGCGGGCGGCGGCCAGGAAGGCTGGACCGACTCGCTACCCACCGCGCAGCTGCGCGAGCACGCAACGCTCGCTGCGGTCAGCATCCTGCCCGATGCTGATGGCTATGTCCGCCGCGCGCCGCTGGGCACCATGACTGATGGGCTGCCGCGCCCGTCACTGTCGGCGATGATCGCGGGGATGGACGGCACCGCCGACCAGGATTTCCCGATCGACTTCGCGATCGATCCGAACACGATTCCGCGGCACAGCTTCATCGACATCCGCGACGGCAGCTTCGATTCGCGCGCCATCGCCGGCAAGGACGTGGTGATCGGCGCGACCGCGGTGGAGATGGGCGATCGCTATGCCGTGCCGAATTACGGTGTGATCCCTGGCGTGGTCATCCAGGCGCTGGCTACCGAGACACTGCGCCGCGGCCTCCCGCGCGAGGCGGGCTGGCCGCTGCCGTTGGTGCTGGCCGCGCTGCTCGGGTGGACGATCCTCCGCATGCGCACGCGCCAGCATCTCGCGGCTGCGACCCTCGCCAGTCCGGTCATCCTGTTCGCCACGTCGGCGCTGGCCGATGCAGCTGGCCATTGGTTGCTGCCGATGATCCCGGCCTTCATCACGATCACGTCGGCGAGCGGTCTGGCGCTGGCTACGCGTGCCACCGCTGCGGCACGCCGCCGGCGGATGCACGACGCGGGTACCGGCCTGCCCAACCGCCTGGCACTGCGCGAGGCGATGCGCAGCTATGCCGGAATCGGCGTGGTCACTGCGCATCTGGCCGAGTTCGACAAGCTGGCGGCCGGACTCCCGGCATCCGCGATCACCGAACTGGTGCGCCGCGTTCGCGATCGTATCGCGCTCGTATCGGAAGGCAGCACCGTCTACCGCGTCGAGGACCGCGTGCTCGCCTGGCGTTGCTATGACGAGGAGGCGCTCGAGTCCCGCCTCGCCTCTCTGCGCTCGGCGATGCTGGCGCCGGTCGAGATCGGCGGGCGACGGGTCGATGTCACGCTGGCGATAGGCTTCGCCTCGGAAGCGGCGGCCGCCTCGCCCGACCGCTGCGTCGCCAATGCCGCGCTCGCCGCCCAGCGCGCGATGGCCTCTGGCGGGCGCTGGCATGTCCATGACGCCGGCGAGGACGAGACGATCGAGCGCGAGCTTTCGCTGCTCGGCGAGCTCGACGAGGCGATTGGCAAGGGCGAGATCCATCTCGTCTACCAGCCCAAGCTCGATCTGCGCTCGGGCCGGATTGCCAGCGTCGAGGCGCTAGTGCGCTGGCACCACGGCACGCGCGGCTTCCTGCGCCCTGACCTGTTCATCCCGCTCGCCGAGCGCAACGACCGCATCGCCGCGCTGACGCTCCACGTAGTTGCCGAGACCATCGCCGACCTACGGCGCTGGCACGCGCTCGGCCATCGCATCACCGGCGCAGTGAATCTCTCCGTCAAGCTGCTGAGCTCGGCCGAGTTCATCGCGATGCTGCGTGAGCTGATCCGCACCAGCGGCATCGAGCCGGACGCGCTGACCTTCGAAGTGACCGAATCCGCCGCGATGCACGATCCGGAGGCCGCGGTCGCCGCGCTGCACTTGTTCCGCGATCTCGGCATCGCGATCTCCATGGACGATTACGGCACCGGCCAGTCAACGCTCAGCTATCTAAAGCAGTTGCCGCTCAACGAGCTCAAGATCGACCGCAGCTTCGTCCAGTTCGCGCATCAGAACCGCGGCGACGGGGTGCTGGTGCGCTCTACGGTGGAGTTGGCGCATGATCTGGGGCTGAAAGTGGTGGCGGAAGGGGCCGAGGACCAAGAATGCCTCGCCTTTCTCCGTTCGATCGGCTGCGATCTCGTGCAGGGCTATGTCATCAGCCGGCCCGTGCCAGCGGCGGAGCTGGAAGCCCTGCTCCCGCGTTCATTCGATCTCGCCGCCTGAGCGGCGGTCTTCAACATGGGGAATTTGAGAACGTCGCCAACGCGGCGAGTTGCTGCCCAATGGGATGGGGGTAAATCCCATTGCCGATTTTCATGCGACCTTATTTGGTCACCTACTTTGCGGCGTCGCCGACTTTGTCGGCCGCCTGGGTCACGGCCTGGGTCAGCGCATTCTCGCTGCGGTCTGGTGCCCCGACGGGTATTGTCGACATTTAGTACGTAGTTTTTGAATGGGCGGCTTTCGAACCAATTAGGCGCAGTCAAACCGAGGCGGCTGAGACCCAGTCGCCCTGCGCTACGGTGCCTGCCCATAAGATAGGTAGTTCGCCGCAACCCGCGCTTCCATGCGCATAGCAGCGGCAAGGTCCGCCTCAGCCTCGGGCCTACGACCGAGGCGTTTGGCCGCGATCCCACGACCGTACATCGCGGACGCCATTTTGGCATCGCCCTTGACCGCCTTGTCGTAAAGTGCCCAGGCATCTTGCCATCGCTGCTGCTGAAGGGCGACCAGACCGGCGCTGTCATAAGTGTTCGGTTCGGCCGCCAGAGCCAACGCACGGTCACACTGTTCGCGGGCCTTCTCGAAATCGCGTTTGAGATAGGCGGCCCGCGTCCAGCACGCGGCGTTGAAGCCCGCGGCATATTTGGGTTCGCGCAGTGTAAGCGCATCATAGTCGCGCAGCGCTTCTTCGTACCGGCCTAGATCCTGGTAGACGCCCGCTCGCGCTTCCAGAGCAGCCGAAAGGCTCGGGTCAGCGACCAGTGCCGCCGTGAAATCGGCGATCTGGCTGTCGGCCGGCCGCTTGAGCATGCCGCGAACGAGGCCCCGGCGATAAAGGCTGAGCGCTCGCTCGGTCGTGTCCGTGATCCCAAGCTCTATCGCCCGATCGAAATCGGCAAGCGCGGCCGGCCATTGCTGGTCGCTTCCGCTCAATCGTGCACGGATCGAATAGGCATAGCCATTGCGGCTATCGAGCTTGATTGCCTTTTCCACCGCGACACGGGCATTGGCCTTATCGGTGCGTCGAAGCAGCGCGTCGGCCAGTCTTGCCTGTACCATGCTGCGCCACTCGGACGTGAGGCTCGAAACGCCGCGCGCGGCATCCAGCTTGGCCATTGCCGGGTCCTGCGGGGTTTCGGCGATCTTCAGGGCGTTGGCGAAGTCGGCAGCCGCATCGGCAATCGCGTTGCTCCGCATAAAGGCCTGACCACGAACCGCTAGCGCGCGCGCCCGGGTTGCAGCGGGCACACCGAAATCCTCGGCCAATAGTTCACGGCACGCCGAGACGTCCTCCTTGAGGCAACGCTCCTCGTAAATGCCGCGCACATAGTCCGACATACGGCCTTGTGCGGCGGCGGTTCCGCTGGCCAGCAACACGAAAACGATACAGACGGTCCTGATCATAAACCCAACCCCAAGCGAGCGCAGTCCGGCCTTCACTCTGCGTCAAAGCGGCCAGCGCACCTCAACAACCCTGATGCCCTGTTGCCGCGCCTCGCTGATCCGATTCTGGCGCGCCTGAGTGGCGACGGCCCGTCCATTATATCCCGAATCGCATCCCGGCCGCTTAGTGACGCCCTGGTTCTTGCCGAGATAGTCGCCAAATTGCTGGAAGGACATGTCGGGGCCGCTCGGGACCGGATAGGGGTCCGAGACATAGACGGTCTTCATGTCCGACCCATAGACATAGCAATAGCCGTGGTTGCCGCTCTGCGCGCCGGCCGGCAATGCGCCGGCTAGCAGCAGGAAGGCTGCGGCGGTGCCGATGATCAACTTCGCTCGCATTGCCATATTCTCCTTTGTCTTAATCGCCCGCCGCATGCGCGCGCCGGCGGCCTCAAAGCGCGTGGCAGATGTCGGACACCCGCTTTGCCGAGGAAGCGAGCTCGAACATGCGGTCCTGTTCCTCGGGCGCGTCCGATTGGTCGCGGTGGAGCGAGAGTCCGAGGCTGTTCCGCACATCGTCCCCCGCCCGCTGGGTGCCGTTGAGGATCGCACCGGACAGATTGAGGAACGAATTGCCCGCGCTGGCGACTACCGTTTCCTGCCAGTTGACGAGGAAGGATCCGGTGGTGCCGTTCAGATCGACGACGATCTGGGTGACGCAGGGATCGTCCGCCGCCGCGATCACGGTGTGGGCACCGACAAGGCTGTTGCCGAAGTTGGACACGAACAGCTGTTTCGCCGACGCCGAGAAACCGTCCTGGGCATCGAGCGCCGCAGCAGCTTTGCGGGCAAAGTCATAGCCGTCCGCGGCGGCCGCCCGGATCCATTTGCCGCCTTCGGCCGGATTGCGACCGGCCAGCGAGCGGTCGTAGAGCAGCGTGCCATAGAGCATCTTGCTCTCTGCGATCCCGCCTTCTGCACCGATTTTGGCGTAGCGCAGCGCTCCCGCCAGGTCCTTCGCGGTGATCTCGCCGCGGAACAGCGCCTTGGCATATTCGCCCGCGGCGACGATCGAACCTGCGTCGGCGGCCTGACGAAGCAGGCGCAGATATTGCGCCGGATCGGGCGCAACGCCGGTGCCGTAGAAATAGTCGAGGCCGAGAACATGGATGCCAAGGGGCAAGCCCGTCGCCGCGGAGCGCTGCGCCCAGCGGAACGCCTCGCTGTCGTTCCGAGGCACGCCGGATCCCGTCGCATAGGCGCCCGAGATCAGCGCCATGGCGCGCGGGTCGCCATTCTGTGCGGCGGCGAGCACAGCGGCTGCGGAGCCGGGGAAACCCGCCAGGCGCCGCAGTTCGGGCCCGGTGAGCGTACGCCATTGCATTTCCGTGATTCCCCACGCCGTGCCGGATTGCGGAGCCATGGGACCAGGGTTGGGGACCGCCGAGACCGGCGCGCCCGCAAGCAAGAGAAATCCGCCGGCAAGGCCGGCGAGAAGAAGGCTGCGATGCTGTCGCATGATCAATGTCCTGCTGCCCCGTGCGCTCGGGCACGGGGCGGGTCTTGGAAATCGGTGGCCGGGAGCCTTAGTTGGCGCAACTTCCCTGCTCGTTCGCGACCGTGACCCAGCAGGACCAGCCGCCGGCATCCTGGGTGCAATTCTGCGGCGTGGCGTGGGTCGTGATGCATGTATGCTTTTCGGCTGCGACGACCCTGCCGCGGCGCTCCGCGTCGTCCATAGCCGAAGTGCGCGTCTCGCCGCTTCCCCAGATGCGCTCCCCAGCATAGGCGGCGCTTGGCACGGCGATCACGGCGAACGCGATGGCGATCAGAACGGGTTTGGTTCGCATGCTCTTCCCTCCTCTTGCCGGGCGCCAGCTTCCTGCATCCGGTTGATGCGGGAAATCTGCTGCGTCGTTCCGAGCGGGCACATCCCCTTTTGTGGGGTGTCGAAATCCCGTTGACCCGTGTGGAGGCGTTATTCCTGGCGGGAGGAAATCTCGCGCAAGGCCTGGGCGACACGGCCGGGTTCGGCCAAAGCCAATAATCGCCCCGACCCTTCCGCGTCCACGAACCGCGCATCGGGCAGCACCGCCCGCCAATAAGCGCGCACATCGGCAGGATCGTGGAGCGTATCGTGCTCGCCGATCATCACCGACCAGCGGTGCGTACCCTTGCGGGGAGAGGGGCGCGCCGCGGTCGCCATTGCGATCTGCTCGTTGACATAGCCGGCAACCCGGCCCGCCGCGAACATCCGGACCGCTCGGTAATAGTCGGTGACGACTTGCGGGTCGCGTAGTGCCTTCTGGTCGGGTGGGCTCCCGGCGAAGGAGCGCTCCATCATGCGCAGCAGCCGTTCCCGAGTGAGATGGGCAGATATCAGCCGCGCCATCATCGCGACGAGGCGCGGGTTGCGATAATAGGCTTCCTTGACCGCGCCGAGCGGCCCGGCCCGGCGACCCTTCTCCTCGGTGTGCGGATCGGGATTGACCAACACTACCCGGTCGATCAGGCCGGGGGCGGCATCGGCCAGTGCCAACACATGCTGCGCGCCGCCTCGCGCAACGACGTCGAGAATCGAGATATCCAGTTTCCGGCACACCCGCAGCACGTCCGGCACCGCTGCGGCGAATGGATCATGCCCGCCCGGCTCGGCGCCGGCAATGGGATCGGACATGCCGAATCCGGGCCGGTCTATCGCGATCGGGCGACAGCCCTCCGCCTGGAGCGCCGCCACCAGGCTGCGGCTCACCGGCCGCGAGGTCATGCTGCTATGGACGACCAGCACCGGCTTTCCCGAGACGGGCCCATAGTCGCTCCACGCGATCCTGCTGCCATCTTCGCGCGGCAGCATGCGCAACGGCTCGGCATGGTCGTGGGGAAGCGCGACATAGCCGCGCGTGGCCGCCGTGGTGCAGGAGAGCGCCTGCGCTTCCACTACGGTGCGCGCGAGTGCCGCGGCGCTGGAGACGCCGAGGCCGGCATAGATCCGATCGAGTTCCTTCTTGGCCGCGGCAGCGGACATGCCGAGACGGCGCGCCGCCACCTCGCGGGGCAAGCCCTCGGCGATCAGGCCCGCGAGCGCCGCCTGGCGCGAAGATAGCCCCCAGATATCCTCGAGCAAGGGCACGCCGGACCTCTGCGGGAGGACGCCGAAGGCCAGCGAGGCGAGGCTGGCGACCAGCGCGGGAAGTCGGTCCACGCCGGCGCGCCGCATCGCCTCGGACAGGCTCTCCCGCGCGGTATCGTAGGATATTCCCAACTGAGCGGCCGCCTGCTTGATCGTACCGCAGCGGATGGTAGCCATCGCGACGCGCGTCTGAAGGCCCGTCAGCCCGAAGCTCTCGCAGGCCGCCTTAAGGGGTGTCGCCCGAAGACTGGTAATCGTCGCCAGGACCACGACATGGCCACCGCCGAGTTCGGGGCGCTCTCGGATTTCTCGGGGAAGCACCCAGGAAGCGGCTTCGGTGGCGGTGCTATAGGCGAAAATCGCGGGGTCGGACTGGCCGTCGGGCGCTTCGACGGCGACGGGTGCGACATGGCCGCGACCCGTCCGAAGCACCTGGCTGACGATCTCGGTGTCGATGTGGCTTGCAGCGCCTTCGGCGGCGAACACGGCGCTGGCGACAACGACGTCACCCGATGCATCGACAAGCGCGGCGGCCAAGCTTTCCGGACGCAGGAGCGGATAGATCCGCATTTCCTCAGGTCCAAAATCAGCCTTAAGCACTCGCTCAATGGCGGCGGCTTCGCTGCGCACCGCCTCAATCATCGCCTCGGGCGTTTCGATCCAGCTCCGCAGCGCATCATGAAAGCCGTTCGACCAGGGGGCCGTACCCCGCCAAGCCCAGGTTGAGTCGTGGTCTTGCTGGCCGGGCCCGGTGGACATAGGAACTCCGAAAATCTTCAACCTGTAGACTCCCCGGATCACGGCAAAATTTTCGGGCAAAGTCCATCCGCTAATGCTGGGCGGGCGTCGCAAGCCAGTCCGGTGCAGATTTGGAAGGCAATGTTCAGTCAGTGGCCCGCCTCTAGGGTCCCGCCTTCAAGGCGTCTTGAACATCGCTGAACTTGCGATCGTGCCCGTCCGCTTGTGTCGGCCGAGGGATGGCGACTTCATTGAAGAGACATTTCGCAGGATCCGTCGCCGCGCGATCCGGTACACTCCGTCCGCTGCCAGGCAACGGGTTGCCAGTGTACCCAACAAGGATCGCCACCACGGGAGAACCTGCTTCAGTAGCCGGCATGCCTGTCGGACACAGCTCAGCCGCTCACTCGGTTCAGCGCAAATCTGAGGCGGTTGGAGATGGCATCGTCCGCAAGGTGCGCTCGGCGGTATCGGAGTTGCCCATTGCGCTGGAGATCGCGCAAAATACTCTCGGCATATTTGGTCAAGGTATAATTGGCTGCTGGGCGAGCCTCGACGTGCGGTTCGAGAACGATGAATGCCACATTAAGTGGCGCAATCGGAACTGAATGCAGCAGCGCGAACACGATTAGGTCGGACATTAATCCTCCCAAGCCCTTCGATTAAGAATACCTACCAAGCGAAGGCTGATGATGTCGGTCGCGATTCGGGACGGTCGCTATTGAGGCGAGAAGCCGAAATTGCTTCATGAGATTTGGGGTCCCGTGCGGTCTCGCCCGAACTGCCAATTAATCCCGTCGCGCTGGATGAGCCCCGCGACCGGCTTGCCCAGCTGTCGTTCCAGGACGGGTCGCCACGGCGCGAGATTGAACTCGCGGCTGCGCTCGACCAGCGCGTAGCGCCCGCCCACCGCCTCGATCTGCCGGGTCAGCCGCCCTTCGATGCGCCCGCCTCGTACGGCCTCGACATGGGTCTTGCCGAGTTCGTCCGTCAGCTCGCCGGCAATCCGCAGCAGCTCGCGGCGCTGCAGCAGGGCCATCGTCCCGCGCCTCAGCTGGATGCCGCTCCCCGCTTCGTCCGCCAGGCCCTGCTCGACCAGCCATTGCCGGCGCGCGGCAAGCGCGCTGCGAACCTCGCGCCCGAACCCGGCGTCGCGCGCGACCACCGGCTCATCCGCCCCAAGCGCATGATCAAGCCAGGTTGCGGCGTCGGCGCCGGGCAACCGGTCCAGCGGTACCGCGGACAGCGTCTCGATCGCGACGGGCTGGTCGCAAAGCTGCCGCGTCTCATAGGCGACCGCCCGCTCGACATGGTCCTCCGGAATAGCCCAGCTTCCGTCCGCCAGTCGTTCGGAGAGCCCCGCCCGCCGCATCGCCTCGAGGCGGCGGACATGCGCCTCGGCGAATGCTCGGCCGGCCTGAGGATCGTGCTCGAGATGATGCTCCGCCGAATAGCGCCCGTCATTCGACGCGGCGACCGAGGCTATGGTGCGATCGACCTCCCGGACCCCGGCCGCCCGCGGCGCCACGCGGACGATCGCGCCCTCGGGGGTAAGATCGGTCGCGGTGGCGCGGCCGATGTCGAGATAATGCGCCCTGCCGTCGATACCATCGACGATCAGGTAATGACGATCGCGATGCTCGTCGGAGAAGCCACGCCGGAGGACGCGCCCGATCACAGGCTCCCGCAGTTCACTCTCGATGACCCGGTCGGCTGGCGCCCGCTCGAGCCGGCGCGCGGTCAGTTCGCGTTGCATCAGCCGGATGATGTCGTTGCGCTCACCCATCCGGCGCAGCGTATCCTCCAGCCCGTCGGCTAGCTCCCAGCGGCCGTTGCCGAGATCCTCGGCGAGCCCCATCGCCCCCAGCTTGCGCAGGCGTCCGGTCGCCACCGCCTGCTGGAACGGATCGTTGTGCTTCGGCCCCGTGATCCGGTCGGCGTCCATCCGCCTAAGCAGCCGGCGGTCGATCGCGGTCAGCCGTTCCTGCTCGACATCCCGGCGCAGCCGGTCCTGGATCTCGCGATCAGTACGCGGACCCAGGTCGAGCGTGGCGAGCTCGGCGGCGCGCTCGCGGAGCCCGTGCGCGATATATTCGCGGGCAATGACGAGATTCTGCCCCTGGTCGTCGACGCCGCGCAGCATGATGTGGGTGTGCGGATTGTCGGTGTTGAAGTGGTCGACCGCGACCCAGTCGAGCCGGGTGCCGAGGTCATGCTCGGCCTGCGCCATCAGCCGGCGGACATAGGGCTTGAGGTCGGGATATTCCGCGCCGTCTTCGGCCGAGACGATGAAGCGGAACTGGTGGCGGTCGCCGGCGCAGCGATCGAGGAACGCCTTGCCGTCGGCGGCATCCATGTCGCGCCCGTAGAGCTCGCCGGGATTGCCCTCGCGCGTCACTCCGTCGCGCTGGATGTAGCGCAGGTGCGCGCGCGCGGCGGAGAGGCCGCTCCCGGCCATCCGCACCAGCCGCACCTTGACCATCGCGCGCCGCGCCCGGGCCCCGGCGAACCGGTCGCGGCTCGACAGCAGCCGTCCGATGCTCGCGCCGCGGCCGATCCGGCTGCCATCGAAGCGCCGCGACAGTACGCCGGTCTTGCTGCCCGCGAGGCGCGCTGCGGCGAGGACGCGCCCGCCATATTTGACCAGGCGCTTGGCGTCCTTCGCGCCAGGCTTGCCCAGCCTGGGCGTGAACTCGTCCTCGCTCACCGCCGGCCTCGCGGAGGCTCGCGGAAAGGCACCAAAAACGGCGGATTTCCGCCAGTTGCCAAGAGCCTGTCTCGCGCCGTCGCCGCCGAATCTCGCGAAAAAAGGATGTGCAGACAGTCACTTGAGCAGGGTCGCGAGACACTGCCTTTATCTTGTTTTCCCTGTCTCTCCACCCTGCCTCCCACAAGGCGCAAAAAGAAAGCCGGGACACGCTGCCTGTGCCGCAGCGCATCCCGGCCCGATCCGAGGAGCATTTCACGCATCCGCGAACGCCCTTCGCGCCTGCTCCGCGCGCCCGAAGCTGCGCTTGCCGAGCATCCCGTGCGCGTCGCCATCGCCGTCGACGAGCATCACCGCAACGAACCAGCCCCCGTCGATCCGAGCGAGAATCCGCACCCGGTCGAGTTCGATTTCGCTCTCCCCACCGCCGAAATAGCAGCCGAGCCAGCGCTCCTCGACCCGTGCGTCCCAGAGAAAATCGGCCTCCTCGGCATCGAGGAAACGTTCGGCGAGCGCTGCGCCCGCCTGCCGTCCAAACTCGATCTCGAGCCCCGAGACTAGTGCCGCCATCACGCGATCGGCCGCGTCCGAGATGGATAGAAGCTGTGCCATGATCAGTCTCCGCTTGCGGTCCTCACCATCGAGGACAGCGTCTCGAAGACGGACGGCGAAGCGGCGGTCAGGGCCGCCGGAGCGCGAGCGGAGGCGCCGCGAAGCGGACATGGGGGGAACCGATTTGCGGAGCAAATTGGGGGGTGCCCATGGGCCTTGAGGGCCGCTTTGCCGCCCGTCATGCTGGGACTTCACGACGAGCCTTCCCACCCTCACCATGTCACGGCACCTCGCGGCGGATCACGAACATCGCCGGCATCTGGCTCGCAGCCGGGACCGTGACACTCGGCGGGGGCACCTCGCGGCGGACGAGGAACAGCGGCTCGCGCGGGCTCGCGGCCCTCTCGGTCGGTGCCGGCGCAGCGGCGGTGACGCGCCGCAAATAGATGATGGTCTCGGCCGGCAACCTTGTCTCGCCGACAAGCCAGGCGGCGTAGCGCGAAGGCCCGGCATTGTACGCGCCGAACAGCCCAGGATAGCCGAAGCGGTCGTACATGCGCCGCAGATAGCAGGCCCCCGCGACGATATTGTCGGCCGGCAAATCGGGATCGTCGCCAAGCCCAAGCTCGCGCCGGAGCTCCTCCCAGGTCGCCGGCATCAGCTGCATCAGCCCGATCGCGCCCTTGGGACTGCGGATTGGCTGTCCGTCGAGCGTCGTCCGGCCCGCGCTCTCGGCGTGCATCACGCGCGCGATCCAGTCGCGAGGGACGCCGCAGCGTGCCGCGGCCGCGTCGATCTCGGCCGACCAGCGCGAAACCCCATTGGCCGGATCGGCCAGAGCCAGTGCGCCGGCGAGCGCAAGGGTCAGCACCGCCATATCAGTCTCGCCCGGCCGATCAGGTCATGGCCCGCGCTGATCCCGAAATAGCGTCCGTCGAATGAGCCGGGCGCATCCATCAGCAGCAGATATTCGCTTGGGCCGAGCCGGCGGCAGCCCTGCCACCAGGGAAGTGCGCGGCCGCTCGGATCGCGCTCGACGCGCGTGGCGACGCGCACGCCGTTGACCGAGACCTCGGGCCCGGAGGCGCAGACCAGGTCACCCTGCGCGGCGGCGACGCGCTTCACCAGCGGGACATTGGCGGGGAGATAATGGCGCTCGGCGGCAAGCGCGCGCCAGCGCGGCGGCGGCCAGGCTATCGCCATCTCGCCGCGTGCGGGCGCATCGCCCGGCCATACCCAGTAGAGGCCGGTCGGCGCGCTGGCGCTGGCGTTCCACACCAGGCGTGGTGCCGGGCCATAGACCGGCGGCGCTGCGAGCAGGACCAGCGCGGCGCTGCCGAGAATGGCGAGGCGCAGCCGGCGGAGCTCGCGCTGGCGATGGCTATGCCGAGCCTCGCCCCAGGCGAGCAGCGGTGCGTCGCCGGGCGGACGGCGTCGGCTCATGGCCGGATCCCGCGTGCGCTATGCTCGCGGCTCCAGGCGTCGAGGTCGTCGATATGGTATTGGACGAAGCGGCAATGCCGGCGGAACACCGGCCCGTCGCCGCGCACCCGCAGCCGCTTCAGCGAGCGGCTCGATAGGCCCAGATAGGCGGCCGCCTGTTCGGTGTTGAGGAAGGGCGAGCCGCGCTTGGCGCTGGCCGCCCGGTCGATATCGTCGCCGTCCATGCCGCAACTCCTCGGGTGCTTCGAACGGCACCGGGGATGGCGGACGAGGCACCCGGCGAAGAGTGTCGAAAACCGACCCGTGCGATTTCGACACCCCCTGCAAGGCTGCGTCCCGCGCCGGTCGGCGCGGGACGCGAGGGGCTCAGCGCGACCAGATCAGGTTGTGGACGCCCTGCTCGCCCTCGACCAACGTCGCGTAGATCGGGGCGGGCAGCGACGGATCGTCGAGCTTGACCGAGACATAGGGCCGGTCCTCGCGCGAGGTCTTGGTCCAGCCGGCGCCGAACTCGACATTGCCCGAGTTCACGACCCGGTAGTCGGGCGCCTTGTCATTGTCCTTGGTCGCGGGCCGGATGCTCGCCTTCACGTTGAGCGTCAGGGTCCGGATGGTGCCGGTGAACACGCCGGACTCGTCGCGGGTGAAGCTGCCGATGGTGGCCATGGTATTTCTCCTCGTTCCTACGAAGCCGCGCCATTGCGGCCTCGATGGCGTCGAGGCGGCGCCGCCAGCGGCCGGCATGCACCCGGCCCCGCAGGGCCGGGCCGCAGCGAAAGCGAAGGGCGGCCAAAGCCGGCTTTCTTGCCTCGCGAGGAAGGCGCAGGGAGAAGCCCGAAGCCGGGGAAGAAAGCCGGCGACGCCGTTGCTGACCCAGGGCGCGCGGTGCCAGACAGCCATCGTGGAGAGGCCGCGTGCGGCTTTCGGGAATCCCGGGCGTGATGCCCGCGCCGCAACGGGTACGCCGCGCGCGAACCATCCAGCTTGCCGCCACCGGCCCGAACCCACTAGATGCAAAGGGCAATATGGCAGGACCGAGGGAAGCGACATGACGACATCGGACCAGGTCCGCGCCCTGATCGAGCGGCTGGCGCCCGAGCCGGTATGCGACGACTGCATCGCGGAGCGGCTGGCGTTGAGCGTCCGGCAGCACGCCAATATCAGGACCCGCGAGCTCGCAGGCGTAGGCGGGTTCGAGCGCCGAAAGGATGTCTGCTCGCTGTGCGGGGAGACCAGGATGGTGATCCGGCGTGGCGCGCATTGAGGCGCTCGCCATTGCGGCGCTGCTGTTGATCGCCGCCGCGCCCGCCCCGCAATCGGGCGTCGTCGCCTGGGTGACCGATGGCGATACCTTCCGGCTGGAGAGCGGCGAGCGCATCCGCATCGCCGGGATCGACGCGCCCGAGACGCAACCCGGCAACGCCAAGTGCAGCGCCGAGCTGGCCCGCGGCAAGCAGGCGACCCGGGCCGCGATCGTGCTGCTCAAGGGCCGGACGGTCGAGATCGAGCGGGTGGGGCGCAGCCACAACCGCTCCGTGGCCCGGGTACGGCTCGACGGCCGGGACCTCGCCGCGACGCTGGTCGACAAGGGAATCGCGCGCTGGTGGCCGCGCGGGAAGGCGAAGCCCAACTGGTGCCGGGGCTAGGAAAAAGGGGCGGCAGGACGCCGCCCCTCGAAGGTCAGGCCGCGAGCGGCTGCGGCTGCGACTCGGGCACGTGCGCCGCGAGCGCCGCCTCGACCTCGGCACGCATGGCGACCGTGCCGACGCCGCCACGCGCGGTATAGGCGCTAGGCGGGAAGGCCATCCAGCGCGGTATCCAGTGCTCGACCTTGGCGCGTCCTCCGGCACCGGCCAGATGGTCGGCGACGATCCGGCGCAGCGTCTTGCCGGTCTCGCCGGCATTGGCATCGGCGACGGTGGGGCCGGCCACGTCGGCGACGATATGCGCCAGCACTTCCCTGTCGCGGACCAGTTCGAGGAAGGCGGTATCGGCCTGCCACCAGTCCGCCATGCGGACACCGAGCTCCGACCCGACTGCCTCGACCGCCGCGCTCCCCGCGGCGAGCGTCTCACCCATCAGCACCGCGATCACGTCCATCAGCTTGGCATCGGGCAGGTCGAGCAGGGCGAGGAAGACGCCGACGACGCCGTGTCCGCCATGCCCGCCCCGGATCGTCGGGGCCTCGGGATCGAAGCCGAGCACCGCCAGCATCCGCCGCCGCTTGGCGTCGAAGACCGTCTCGCCCCGGCAGGTCTCGACCGACTCCGCGATGGCGTCGCTACGCGCCAGTTGCGGCTCGGCCTCGACCCGCCAGAGCGGCGAGCCGGCGATGGCGTGCGCGACCATCAGCCGCAACGCGACCTTGGGCCGCGACAGCAAGGCGGCGCGCACGGCAGCATGGCGATGCAGGTCGATATAGACCTGCAGCGGCCCGCTGACTTCCGGCCGAACCTGCCTGGCCTGCGCCGCCTCGGGCGTCTCGCCGCGTTCAATGCGCTTGACCTCTTTGCGGGTCAGATAGCCTTCGTGGAACACGACCTCGCCATTGGCGCGGACCTCGATATAGACGCGGCCGCCCTTGCGCTTCGGGGTCTTCACCTGCTCCCAGCCCTGATACTGCTGCGTGGGGCCGATAATCTCGACCGCGCTCCAGCCGGCCTCGAGATAGGCTGCCCGCCGCGCCTCGATCGCCGCATTCTGCGCGGTCCAGAAGGCGTCGGGGTCCGCGACATAACGCTGCTCGGCGAACAGGTCGGCGACCAGTGCGAGCCCGCTTTCCTCCACGTCGAACAGCGCATGATGCGCGCTGATCGCCTGCCCGCCGAGCAGCCAGCCGCGCAGTTGCCAGCCGGTCGGACAATGCGAGTCGGGCGAATCAAACAGCGCGAGCCAGTCGCGCTGCCGCGCCTTGCTGGCAAGCGTCAGGTGGCGCACCGTCGCCGCGTCGATCTTCTCGCGGCGGTAGAGGTCGCGGATGCGCGGGAGGAGGTTGCCGAGCGCCAGCGTCCGCCGCACCGCGAGCACCGGTAGCGCGAAGGTGTCGGCGATCTCCTCGGGCGAGCGGCCCTCGCGGACCAGCCGGACGAAGCTCTCCCAGCGCGTCACCTCGTCGGGGTCGAGCCGCGCCATGTTCTCGATCAGCGAGGCCTCGACGGCGGCGGCATCGTCGCCGGCCTCGAGGATCGCGCAAGGGAAGAGGAAGGGCTCGGGGTCCGGGACGTCGGCGTCGGTGCGCTCGCCCGCGACGATTTCCCCGGCGCGGAAGCGCCGGGCGCCTGCGAGAATGCCGAACCGGTCTTCGTCGCCGGGCCGGACGATCAACGTCTGGAGGATGCCGCGCTTGCGGACGCTCGGCAGGATGTCGGCGACGTCGGGCGCCCGCTTGGCGAAGCGCATATTGGCCTTGTCGACATAGAGCTTGTCGAGCGGCAGGAAGTCGAGTTTCATCGGTCTTGCTCCTTGTGGGCGCCGGTCCCGTGCATCTGGACAGTGAGCGGGACCGGCTTCGGTTATGCGGCGGAAGCGGCGCGCCGCGCGCCTTCCGCGCCGTCATTCGGGCGGCGGAAACCGGTCGGACAGGTCGGATGCGGTGCGGCGCGCGCGCCGCAGGAGCGCCTCGGCCCAGAGGATCGACCCCGCCTTGCGCGCCCAGTCCGCCCAATCGGTCAGCGGCAGGTCGGTCGCGAAATACAGGTCGCGCTCGATGCGTAGCCCATAGGGCAGGCGCAGCGCCGCGATCTCGGACAGCGAGAACCAGCCGAGTTTCGGGGCAGCCGAAGCCGAGGTCGGCGAGGCCGAACAGCGCGTCGCCGTCCTCGGCCATCTCGCTCGCCAGCCATGTCGCGGCGGAGAGGGGATGGAACAGCTTGACCAGCGGGCGCTTGTCCGTCGCCTCGCTGCGATATTGCGCGCGGAGCACGGCGCGCAGCTCGGGAGTGAGCAGGCTCATGCGGCCTCTCCCAGCACAGGAGATTCGGCCCCCAAGGCGAGCAGATAGTCGGCGGCCTTGCTGGCGAGGCTGGCGGCGCGGAAGATCGCGCGATTGTCGGCGCGCAGCACCGCGAGCCACGACCCGAGATAATCGGCATGGCGGACGCTCGGCTGGATTCCGAGCGCGGCGCAGAGAAACGCCGACGCCAGCTCGGCGACCAGTTCCTCGCGGGCATAGCCGGCGCTGCCGAACGGGTTGGAGAGGTCGCGCGCGAGACGGCTGGGGTGCCCGGTCCAGTGGCCAAGCTCATGCAGCGCGGTGCGGTAATAATCGATCTGGTGGCGAAAGGCGGGCTGCGGCGGCACCCGGACATAGTCCTCGCCCGGCGCATAATAGGCCTCGGCCCCGCCTATCCGGAAGTCGGCTCGGCAAGCCGCTATCAGCGCCTCGGCGACGGGCACAAGCTCGCGCTCGGGAAGCGGCGCGGCGCCTGCCAGCATGCGCTCGGGCAACCCCGCTACTTGCGCGACGTTGAACACGGTGAAGCGCTTGAGGAACGGCACCGCGCGGGCCGCGTCGCCCTCGGCAGCGGCGCGTTCCTTTTCCGCCTCGGGGGTGAACCTGTCGGCATAGACCACGCCGACGCCGTGCTCGCCCTTGCGGACGCAGCCGCCGGCCTCGATGGCCTGCCGGAAGGTCAGCCAGCCCTGCGAGGCATAGCCGCGCGCGAACCCCTCGCCCCACAGGATCAGGACGTTGATCCCGGAATAGGCGCGGTTGGAGGCGGCGTTGCGCGGCAGGCCGGGCGCGGCGGCGGCGCTGTCCCAAGGCCGCACCCATGGGAAGCGCCCGGCCTCCAGCTCGGCGACGATCCGTGCCGTCACCTCGTCATAGAGCGAGGGGCGCGCAGCGCCTCCAGCAGCTCCCCCCGCGCGACGCCCGCGAACCCTGCCCATGCCCAGCCTCCTCGACCAAAAAGCCACACCCGGCCCTGCGAAAGCGGGGTGGGCGGCGAGGACGCCCGCACGGGCCCGCGGCACAGGGCAGGGCGCACCGCAGGCCGGAACGTGAGTGGAGGACCCGGACCGCAGGCCGGGTTGCGCCCTGGCCGAGCGGGCCCAGAAGGGCGTGCCGGCCACCTCGCTTGCGCAAGGCCCGGCCGACAACGCCGGCGCTGCCAGCGCCGACCACAGTCCCGCGCCAGCGATCGTCACCCGAAGGGACGGGGACGCGCGCAGCGCGGCCCGGCGGCTTGCCGTAGAGCGCGGTCGCGGAACAAAGCGATGTAAGAAAAAGAGGAGACGCACCCTTGCCGACACCGCAGGCGGGGCGGCGTGCGCGCGCGAGCTGTGCGTCAGCCGCCGCCGCGCCCCCCGGTCCAAGGCAAGCGTGCATGCGCGGGCGCTCGCGAACGCGCGGACCCCGGGGGCTACCCAGCCCCCGTGTGTACGCCCATTATTCCCGCGCCCCTTCGACATCGCCCGCGAGGCGCCAAGAGCGAAGGACCAACCAGCATTCCGCTTCAGGACCAACGGGTTGGACAGCTGGGGGATTGAGCGGCCTCGCTTTGCGGGGCAAGCTGCGGCATGGCCCAACGCGCTTCCCGCATTCCGCTGATACGCTTCTCGACGGACGACTTCCCCGCGTGCGAGCGTTTCGCAGCCTGGCACCGTGCCATGGCACCGATGTTCGAGATTCCCGCGTGTGGGGATGCATCCGAGTTCCGCGGCACCGCCTTCACCTATCTGATGGGACGGATCGCGTTCGGCGGTACCGATGTCGATGCGCTCGCCTATTCGCGCACAGCCGCCAAGATCCGCACCGACGGCATCGACCATTATCTGATCCGGCTCGATTTCACGCGGGAAAACCCCGAAGGGCTGCTCTTCGTCATCGACCTGGGCCAGCCGATCGAGCTGCCGCTGGCTCCCATGCATTGCCTGTGCATCTTCGTGCCGCGCGACATGGTCGACGGCGCGATGCATGGCATCGCCGCGCTGCACGGCCGGATCGTCACCGGCGCGCGGGGACGGATTTTTGCCGACTATATGAAGGTGCTGGCGAGCCAGGCGAGCGGGCTGGACAATGCGGACGGCCCGGCCATGGCCGACAGCATGATCGCGATGATGCGCTCCTGCCTCGAGCCGCGCGAGGGCACCGAAAGCCAGACGCGCAGCGTGCTCGACGCCACCCAGCTGGGTCGCGCACGGCGCTTCGTCGATGCGCATCTGACCTCGGCGGACCTCGGACCGGAGATCATGGCGGAGGGCCTGGCGATGTCGCGCGCCAGCCTCTACCGGCTGTTCCGCCCGCTCGGGGGCGTCGCCCGCTTCATCCAGCAGCGCCGGCTCCAGCGCATCCACGACCTGCTGTCGAGCGCGGAGGAGCATCGCCGGATCAGCGAGATCGCGCTGACCTATGGCTTTCCCGACGAAGCGAGCTTCAGCCGGGCCTTCCGCCGCGAATATGGCTACACCGCCAGCGAGGCGCGCGCGATGCGCGGGCTCCAGAAGGTCGACCGGCTGGCCGGTGACCCGGAGAAGCTGGCCTTGTCGCCGCCCGAGCGGATGATGATGTGGGGCGACTGGATGAACCGGCTCGCCGAATAACGTCCTAATCGGCGCGGATTTTTTGCGCCGCGTCTCAGTCCTTTGGTCCTGCGTCTCAACTTCTTGTGCCTCGATTGACTTGGGGACCCGCGTCGATCCACTCCCGTGACCGTCTGAACGGCTGATCGAAACGGGGGATCATGCGACACGACAGCAAGGCCGGCGCCGTGCCTGCGCGCGGCTGCCATCCGCTGCGCGCGGCCTGACCACCCGACCGACGGATTGTCTTTTCGCAAACCCATACCGGAGCGCCTGTCCGCGCGCCCGAAGGAGTCCGCATGCCTACGCTTCGCCGCACCGTCCGCCGCCCGTTCACACCGGCGCGGGTACGCCACGGCCTGCTCTGCTCGAGCGCACTGGTTGCCGCCGCGCTGGCCCTGCCGGCGCATGCGCAGTTGGCCGCGCTACCGCGCGATGGCGGCGACATCCTGGGGGAGAATCCCGGCACGGTGATCGATAGCACCGCCGCCAATGGAGGCGTCCGGCTGCTGGGAACGACCGGCGAGGTGGTGCTGACCAATGTCGTGATCGGCAACACCAGCGGTTCCAACCCGGGCGGCAATGTCCGTCCCCAGGATGGCTATTATCAGCTCTCGGCCACGGGCGACGCCGTGGCGACGCTGCGCGGCAGCACCCGCATCTCAAGCACCCAGACCATCGGTGGGGATGGCGCCGCGATCTTCATCGATGGCGCGGACAAAGGCGCCGCGACGCTGACGCTCGATAGCGGAAGCCACAGTTTCACCGGCTCGGACGAAGGGATCCGCCTGCGCTCCACCGTAGGCGCGGCTACTCTGGTCAACACCGGAAGTCTCAGCATTACGGCGCCTAACGGGATCTACGCGACCGGCGGCAGCGTCGACCTGCGGCTGGGCCAGGTCGATATCCAGGGCAACTACGGTATCCGGGCGAGCGCCATCGCGGAGGGGGCGGTCTCGGTGGCAACGCAGGGTGGCACCATACGCGCGCTCGAAAGGGGGATCATGGCCAGCGTCCGGGGGCCATCCGCCAACGTCACCGTGGACCTGCAGGGCGCGATCCTGATCACCAACACCAACATGGGCGGCTTCGGCCTGAACCTCGATTATGAAGGAACCGGCGCTTCGGATACCGGCGCGATAACCGTGACCACCAGCGCGGGCGGCACGATCGATGCCTTGGGGCCTGCCCGCACCACCGGCAATGTCGGGATCTCGGCTGATTCTGATTCGGGCTCTGGCGGCGTCAACCTGGACATCGGCGCGGCCATCGGCAGCGCCAGCTTCAATCTCGGGATAGGCATCAGCGCAGGTACCGCCGCGACTTCGAGCGGCAAGGTTTCAATCAGCACGACCGCAAGCATCACGGCCGTGACGGGTATCTCGAGCGGTTCCGGCGCTGCCGCGGGGAACAGCATCGCCCTGGGAGGCGACCTCACCGCGACCAGATCAGCCGTTATCATATCGCGCGGTATCGGAGCCTACGACATCAGCATAGGCGAGGGCGTCACTGTCCGGGGCAATCGGGGCAATACGGGCATGGGCACTATCGTGACCCTTGGCGGATCGATCGACAACAGCGGCATGATCCGCAACGGTGCCGACGAGAGCCTCGGCAACGGCGCGGCGATCCAGCTGGGCACGTCCGGCGGCCCGCTTACCATCACCAACCGGGCCGGCGCGACGATCCAGGGCGGCAGCCGCGCGATCTCGCTCCAGGGCGCCGCCACGCACGCCATCGACCTCCAGCTCGGGTCGAGAACGATCGGCGACATCGTGATGGCCGGAAGCGGCGCCAACACGCTGATCATCGCCGGCCGGCTCGACGGTCGCTTCGACGCCAGCGGCACCTCCGCGGATTTCGTCACGCTCGAGGCGACCGGTTCGCTCGCCGGCGCCAGCCTCGGCGCGGGCGACGACACCTTCCTCTACCGCGGCGGCGATCTCGCCGGCCGGGTCGATGGCGGTACGGGTACCGACACGCTGGCGATCGATGTCGGCGACGGCATCACCGCGCAACTCGACGTCACGGGATTCGAAATCCTCGACCAGCGCTCGGGCATCGCCGCGATCGGCGGGGCGATGGCGAGCCTGACGCGCATAGACATCGGCAGCGGCATCATGGACTTCCTCGATGGCCGCAACCTGACCGCAGACATACGCGTCAATGGCGGATCGATCCGCGCCGGGGCAGCGGAGGCGTTCGGCACCGGCACGATCCATCTGGTCGATCCGACGATCCAGCTCAGCGCCAGTGGCAGCTATGGCAACGACATCGTGCTCGAGGCAATCGACCCGGTGAACGATCCCTCGCGGATCCTCGTCGATGCGGGAATCAGCGCCTATCTCAACGGCCGGATCAGCGAGACCGGCAGCCAGCCGCTGGTGATCGGCGGTGGCGGCACGCTGACGCTGACCAATGCCGCCAACAGCTGGACCGGCACGACCACGATCGACGCAGGCACGACACTCGTCTCGCTCGCCCCCGGCACGCTGGGGCCCGACGGCACTACGGGAATTGTCAACAACGGCACGCTCGTCTTCGACTGGAGCGGCTATGGGGGGCATCTCTCGGCGATATCCGGCAGCGGGGCGCTCGTGAAACGCGGCACCGGTGCGCTGACGCTCGCGGCGAACAACGGCTATGCCGGCGGCACCACCTTGGAGAACGGTAACCTCATCCTGGGCGGCAGCCAGGCACTCGGTGCCGGTGCCCTGACGCTCACCGGCGGTATGCTGCAGCTGCGTGGCTATACGCAGGCCGCGTCGGTGCTCTCTGGCGCCGGCGGTACCCTCCTGTTGCAGGCCGGGGTGCTGGACGTCAACCAGGCCGGCGACAGCATCTATGCCGGGTCGATCGACTTCAGCGGCGCCGACTATGCCAGCACGCTCAACAAGCGCGGCACCGGCGCGCTGACGCTCTCGGGCGTGCTGACCGGAGGCCTGGGCACGATCAACCTCGATGGCGGCGCGCTGACCCTGAGTGGGGACAACGACTTCACCGGCGAAGTCTATCTCCGCGCCGCGACGCTGCGCCTTTCCGGAGACAATGCGCTGGGACGGGCCGACCTGTTCACCAGCAGCAGCCTCGGCCGGATCGAGGCCGTCGGCAGCCTGACGCTGTCGAACGACCTCTATCTCGGCGGCGCGCTGGGCACCCAGACGGTCATCTCGGTCGATGACGGCGAGACGCTGAGCCTTGCCGGCCAGATCAACGGCAACCGACCGATCGTCAAGCAGGGGGGCGGCACGCTCGCCTTCTCGCGGACCAACTACATGGCGTCCAACATGCTGCTCCAGCAGGGCGGCATCGCGGTCCTGGCCAACCAGGCGCTCGGTACCGGATCGGTGACCGCCTCGGACGGCACGCGGCTGGTGCTCGCGGACGGCATCAACGTCGCGCAAAACGGGCTGATCCTGAACGGCAACCTGGCCGTCGATGTCGCGAGTGGCGCCGCGCACATCAGCAAGGCCGTCTCGGGAAGCGGCAGCCTGACCAAGACCGGCAACGGCACGCTCTACCTCGACGTACAGAACAGCTTCACCGGCGGCATGCATTTCAATGGCGGCACCACCGTGCTCGGCGTCAACGCGACCCTGGCGGGGTACAGCCCGGTCGACTTCAATGGCGGAACGCTGGTGATGAACCGCTTCGGCTCGATCCTCGGGCCGCTCAGCGGCACTTCGGGGGCGATCCAGCTCATCGATGCGAACTACGGCCTGGTGATCGAGCAGGACGCCGACACCCGCTATGCCGGCACGGTCGGCGGGGCCGGCTTCTTCGCCAAGCAGGGCAGCGGCACCCTGACCATGGCGGGCGAGATCAGCGGCGACGATGTCCGGGTTCGCTCGATCTGGGGCACACTCGTGCTCGACGCGGCCAACAGCTATGGCGGCGGCACCGAGATCAACAACGGCTCGAGACTGATCGTCGGCAATGACGCGGCGCTCGGCACCGGTGACCTCGTCGCCGCGATCCTCGAGGCGCAGCTCGAATCGAACAGGAGCGTCACGCTCGCCAACAACATCTTCATCGAGCGGAACGACTCCACCTACGGCAATCTTGCCATCGGCGGCGATCACGACCTGACGCTGACCGGGACAGTGGCCGAGCGCGGCACCGGCTATGGCGGCGTGCTGATCAAGCGCGGCGGCGGCACGCTGACGCTGGCGGGCCATAACAGCTATACCCAGGGCACTGTCCTCGAGCGCGGCACGATCGTTGCCGGGACAGACGATGCCTTCGGCACGGGCACGGTCCATGTCGTCGGTACCGGCACGATCGCGCTCGGCAACGGACGGGTTATCGCCAATGCCATCGATCTCGTTCGCGATAGCGGCCAGGGCTATGACGGCCAGCTCACCGTGGACGTGGCGAGCGGCAGCGCCGTGCTGTCCGGGCCGATCGGCGGAGACGGTTCGCTCAGCGTCAGCGGCGCCAGCCTGCTGCTTGCCGGCGATCTCTCCTATACCGGCGCGACGACCCTGCGCGGCGGCGCAAATCTCACGCTGGGCGGCAGTGGCCTGGTTTCCGGCATGCTCGGTCCGGTCACGATCGACGACGGCATCTTCACGGTGGATCGTGCCGGCGATGTCGTCATCGAGCAGATCGACGGCGCGGCCGGCAGCTTCGTCAAGACGGGTAGCGGCACCACCAGCCTGTGGCGCGAAGGAAGCTTCACCGGCGATGTGACCCTGGCCAACGGCACGCTCAAGCTCAGCGATCCCGGTGCGATCGCCCAGGCCCGCTCGGTGTCGCTGACCGGCGCGGATACGGCCATCGACCTGTCGGTGCTCGATGGTTTCGCCGCCGCCGCGACGCTGCACAATCTCTCGGGCGTGGCGGGCAGCACGATCGGGCTGGGCTATAGCGGTGTCCTTTTGATCGACAATGACCGCGAGACCGAGTTCGCCGGCACCATCCGGGGCACGCTGGATCCGGCGTGGGTCGGTCGGGTATTCGCACTCGGCACGGGTACGCTGACGCTGAGCGGTGCCAACGACCTGCGCGAAGTCGATATCGAGAACGGCACGGTCAAGATGGCCGGGGCGGGGACGCTCGGCGAGAATGCCTGGGTGTCGATGTGGGATTCGACCCTCGATTTGTCCGGCGTCACCGGCGGACAATTCGCGATCGGCGGCCTGAGCGGCGGCCCCAGCACGATCGTGCTCGGCGCGACCACGCTGACGATCAACAATGGCGGGGACATCTACGAAGGCACGATCACCGGCACCGGCGGGCTGCACCTCGTCTCGGGATGGCTCGGGCTCACCGGCGCACACGACTATACCGGCGAGACGGTGATCGATGCGGATGCGGCGCTCTACACCGCCGCCGCCCAACTCGCGAGTTCGGTGCGGGTCGAGGGCACGCTCGACATCTCGCAATATAATTTCTCGAGCAGCTTTGGCGGGCTCAACGGCAAAGGCACGGTCTCGCTCGGTAGCAACGAGCTTATCCTCACCGGCGGCGGCGACTTCGGCGGTGCGATCGAAAGCGAGAGCGCGGGGATCACGCTGCTCGCGGGCAGGCTGAACCTGTCCGGCACCAACTATTTCGGCGGCAGCGCGGGCATTGCGGAGGGCGCGACGATCGCGCTGATCGGCAACGGATCGATGGAGAATGCCATCGTCGATACCAATGGCACCTTCGACATCAGCGCCGCCACCGTGCCGGTGTCGCTCGCGGGCCTGTACGGCAGCGGCACGCTGGCGCTCGGCAACGGCCAACTGACGCTTCGCGGCGACAGCGAGTATTCGGGCACGATCTCGGGCGGCACGCTCGCCATCGCCTCGGGCACGACGCTCCATCTGGGCGGCGGCGCATCGGCGGACGGCACGCAACTGGAGGTGCGTGGCGCGCTCGGCCTCGGCCTGATCGAGGGGGATATCGGCTTTGCCGGGCTTAGCGGCGCCGGCTCGATATCGCTTGGCGCGCATGACCTGCTGAGCGGCGGCGGCACCTTCGACGGGACGATCGACGGGCTGGGCGGCCTGCGCGCCCAGGCGGGCGTCGTCACGCTCACCGGCGCGAACTTCTATACCGGCGCCACCACCGTCGATGCCGGTGCGACCCTGCGCCTCGACGGCGGCACGCTCGCCAGCGATACGATCGTCGCCAATGGCGTGTTCGACGCTGCCGGCGCGGGCGCTGCGCTGACGCTCGCCAGCCTCGGCGGCACGGGTTCGGTCCAGCTCGGCGGGCATGCGCTGACGCTCACCGGCGCGAGCAGCTTCGGCGGCACGATCTCGGGCAGCGACACCCTCTCGGTGCTGGGCGGCGCCACGCTGGCGCTGACCGGATCGGCGGCGATCACCGGCGCGCCGGTGGTGCTGGGCGGTACGCTCGATCTGCGCGGCACGGGCGGCGACACCGCGATCGTCGATCTGACCGGCAACGGTTCGGTGCTGCTCGGCAGTCATGCGCTGGTGCTCGGCGGCAACGATGGTGACACCAGTTTCGCCGGCACGATCTCCGGCGGTGGCGGGCTGACCAAGACCGGCACCGGCACGCTGACGCTCTCGGGGGCCAACAGCTATACCGGTCTCACCCTGGTCAGCGCGGGCACGCTGCGCATCGGCGGGGTGAATGTGCTCGCGGATGATTCGCTGCTCGAAGTGCGGGACGGGGCGACGCTCGACCTCAACGGCTATGACGAAGTCGTCGCACGCTTCGTGATCCAGGGCAATCTGATCGGCGGCGGCACGCTGCGCGCCAATGAATATGTCCTCGATGGCGGCATCATCGACCATGCGCTGGGCGGCGGCCTGCTCGACCAGCGCAGCGGCACGACCCTGCTGACCGGCACGGCGGGCGCGCTCGACGTGCGCGTCAATGGCGGCACGCTGCGGCTGGGCGCCCACGAGCGGCTCGCCGACACTGCGGCGCTGCTGATCCGGTCCGGTGGGACGCTGGACCTGGGCGCGTTCGACGAGACGGTCGGCACCGCCGGGCTCGCCGGCACGCTCGCCGGTAGCGGCACGCTGACCGCGGGGAGTTACACGCTCGACGGCGCGACGATCCTCGCCAATCTGGGCGCTGGAGAAGTGGTGCAGCACTCGGGTGTCTCGACCCTGCTCGGCCAAGCCTCCGGTTCGGCGCGGATCGAGGGCGGCACGCTCCGCATCGGCGATGGCGGAACGACCGGCACGCTGGCGGGCGACATCGCGGTCAATGGCGGCATTCTGGCTTTTGATCGCGCCGATGCGGTCACCTATGCCGGCAGCCTTTCGGGCGGTGGCACGATCACCCAGGCGGGCGGCTTGCTGACGCTGGCGGGCGACAGCGGGGACTTCACCGGGACGATGACCGTCTCGGGCGGGTTGGCCGTAACCGGCAGTTTCGGCGGCACGGGCTCGACCCTCCGCATCGATAGCGGCAGCCTGTCGGGCACCGGCATCATCGGCGGCGCGGTCACGCTGGCGGACGGTGCGCATCTGGTCGGCGCGCAGGGCAGCACCCTGTCGCTCGGTGCGCTGACGCTAGGCGCGGGGTCGATCGTCGACGTGACGCTGGCCCGGGCATCGACCAGCGCGCTGTTCGACGTGGCCGGCAACCTGACGCTTGATGGCACGCTCAACGTCACCGCGGTGCCGGGCTTCGGGGCCGGCGTCTACCGGCTGTTCGACTATGGCGGGACGCTCACCGACAACGGCATGGTGCTAGGGGCGGTGGCAGGTTCGTCTACCGATAGGCTCTCTATCCAGACCGGCGCCGCCGGCCGGGTCAACCTGGTCAATAATGCCGGCGTCGCGCTCGCCTTCTGGGACGGCGGCATCGTCGCGCGGCATGACAATGGCGCGGTCGAGGGCGGTGCCGGCACCTGGAGCCTGGGTGGACGCAACTGGACCGACGCCAATGGCAGCGTGAATGGTGCGATGACGCCGCAGCCAAGCTTCGCGGTGTTCCAGGGCAATGGCGGCACGGTGACGGTCGACA
Organism: Sphingomonas sp. NIBR02145; assembly: GCF_027359115.1. Lineage (NCBI taxonomy): Bacteria > Pseudomonadati > Pseudomonadota > Alphaproteobacteria > Sphingomonadales > Sphingomonadaceae > Sphingomonas > Sphingomonas sp. NIBR02145. Next base: position 4,314,435 of record NZ_CP114791.1, read on the forward strand.
ATAGCGCTGGCCAGGTCTCGGCGCTCGGTATGCAGTTCGCTTCCGGCGGCTATGTGCTGGCCGGTGGCGCGATCGCCTTGTCGGGACCGAGCGCGTCGATCCGCGTCGGCGACGGCAGCGCGGCGGGGGCCGGCATTACCGCCACGATCGCGGTTGCGCTCACTGGCAATTCGACGCTGGTGAAGGACGATCTCGGTACGCTCGTGCTGGCGGGCGCCAACAGCTATTCCGGTGGAACATTGGTATCGGCCGGCATGCTGGTCGGCGACACGCGGTCGCTTCAGGGCGCCATCGCCAACAATGCGGCGCTGATGTTCGATATGGGTCGGGACGGCAGCTATGCCGGCGCGCTCACAGGCAGCGGCATGACGACCAAGGCCGGGCAGGGCATTCTCACCCTTGCCGGCACCAGCACGACCGACTGGACGGTCTCGGGTGGCGGGCTGATGGCGAGCAGCGCCTCGCTAACCGGCGACGTGGCGCTGGCAGCGGGCACCGGCCTCACCTTCGATCAGGCAGCGGCCGGCACCTATGCAGGCAGCGTCTCCGGCAGCGGCACTCTGACCAAGTCGGGCGCGCTGTTGACGCTGAGCGGCGACAATGCGGCGTTCGAGGGTACCGTGACCCTTGTCAGCGGTGGCCTCACCGTGACCGGCACGCTCGGTTCGGCCAGCTCGACCGTGACGGTCGCGAGCGGCACGCTGGAGGGCACTGGCACGATCGGCGGCGCGGTGAAGATCTCCGATGGCGCGCATCTCGCCGGCAGCCAGGGCGGAACGCTATCGCTCGGCGCATTGACGCTCGGGTCAGGGGGGATCGTGGACGTGGCGCTGTCCCACGCATCGGATAGCGCGCTGTTCGACGTAGCGGGCAACCTTACGCTCGACGGCATGCTCAACGTCACGGCCGCACCGGGGTTCGGCGCGGGAATCTACCGGCTGTTCGACTATCGCGGTACGCTCACCGACAATGGCCTGGTACTCGGCACTGTCGTCGGGGCCGCCACCGATGCGCTGACGATCCAGACCGCGGTGGCGGGCCAGGTCAATCTGCTCAACAGCGCCGGCGCGACGCTTGCCTTCTGGGACGGCGGCAATAGCGTGCTTCACGACAATGGCGCGATCAATGGCGGCTCCGGCAGCTGGGACGCCGGTAGCCGCAACTGGACCGATACCGGCGGCACGCTCAATGGACCGATGCAGCCGGTGCCGAGCTTCGCGGTGTTCGGCGGCATGGCCGGCACGGTGACGGTGGACGGCCACGTCTCGACGACCGGCATGCAGTTCGCCACGACCGGCTACACAGTGACCGGCGGTACCGTCGCGCTCTCGGGTGACCGCGCAACGATCCGGGTCGGCGACGGCAGCGCGGCGGGCGCCGGCTTTATCGCCACCATCGGCTCGGCGCTCACCGGCGGCGCCGCCCTGGTCAAGACGGACCGGGGCACGCTCGTGCTGACCGGCGCCAACAGCTATACCGGCGGCACCGTGATCGAGGCGGGCACGCTGGTCGGCGACACCCGCTCGATCCAGGGCAATGTCACCAACAATGCGAGCCTTGTGTTCGACCTGGCCAATGCCGGCAGCTATGGCGGCAGCGTCAGCGGCACCGGCGTGACGACCAAGGCCGGGCAGGGCGTGCTGACCCTGGCCGGCGCCAATGCCGGCGACTGGCGCGTCACCGGCGGCAGCCTGGTCTCCACGACTGCCCTGTTCACCGGCGATGTCGATCTGGCGGCCGGCACGAGCCTCACCTTCGACCAATCGGCGGCGGGACGCTATGCCGGGACGCTCACCGGCACCGGAAGCCTGGTCCTGCGCGGCGGCGGCGCGGTATCGCTCACCGGCAATTCCTCAGGCTTCCAGGGAATCACGACCGCCGGCGGCCTGGTCTCGGTCAACGGCACGCTGGGCGGCACGCTCGACCTCCTCGCCGGCGGTCGTCTCCAGGGCAATGGCACGATCGGGTCGGGACGGATCGCCGGCACGGTCGCGCCGGGCAATTCGATCGGCACGCTCAACGTCACCGGCAATCTCAGCTTCCTTGCGGGCAGCACCTACGAGGTCGAAGCCAATGCCGCGGGACAGAGCGACCGGATCGTCGTAGCCGGGACCGCCTCGATCCAGAGCGGGGCGGTGGTCCGGGTGCTGGCGGCGGAAGGCAATTACGCGGTCAACACCAGCTACACCATCCTGACCGCGGCGGGCGGGCTCTCCGGCACATTCTCGAACGTGACTTCGAACCTTGCCTTCCTCACGCCGAGCCTGGCCTATAGCGCCAACGCCGTGACGCTGACCCTCAGGCGCAACATGATCGACTTCGCGGCGGTGGCGCAGACCCGAAACCAGCAGGGCGTGGCGCCGGCGGTGGAGGCGCTCGGGCTCGGCAACCCGCTCCATGACGCCGTCGTCGCTCTCGCCGCGCCGGAAGCACGACGCGCCTTCGACCAGCTCGCGGGCTCGGACTATGCCAGCATGCGCGGGCGCCTGATCGAGGACAGCCGCTTCGTGCGCGACGCGCTGCTCGCGCGCGGCGAACTCGCGGGCGAGGAAGGCCCCGCCGCCTGGGGCACGGCGCTCGGCGGCTGGGGTTCGATGCGGGGCGGGGCGCTCGCGCAGGGCTATGATCGCGACCTCAAGGGACTGGTCGCCGGCTTCGATGCCGCGCTTGGCGGTCATTGGCGCGCGGGCCTCGCCACCGGCTACAGCACGACCGACCTGCGGACCGGCAGCGCCACGCACAAGGCGGACAGCTATCATGCCGGCGGCTACCTTGCCGGCGGCTACGGCATTGCCTCGATCCAGCTGGGCGCGGCCTATGCATGGAACGAGGTCCGCTCGCAGCGCCGCATCGCGTTCGGCGGTCTCGCCCAGGGACTGGGCGACCGCTACCGCGCTGATACCCTGCAGCTGTTCGGCGAAGTCGCGGCCAGGGCCGATCTGCGCGGTGTTACGCTCCAGCCCTTTGCCGGCCTGGCCCATGTCCGCCTCGGGGGCGCGCAGATCGCCGAGCATGGGGGTAGCGCTGCGCTTCACGGCGGCACGCGGGACGAGCGCATGACCTATGGCACGTTCGGCCTGCGCGCGAACACGGCGCTCGACCTTGGCCGCACGGTGTTGCGCTTCAAGGGATCGACGGCGCTACGCCATGCCTTTGGCGACACGCTGCCGGGCGTGGATTTCGGCTTCGCTGCCGGTCCCGGCTTCGCCGTCGCGGGCAACGCATTGGACCGCGACAGCGCGGCGATCGATGGCGGGCTGGAGCTCGATCTCTCCCGGCGTGTCACGCTCGAAATCTCCTATGCCGGCAACCTTGGCGAGCGGACGACCGATCACGGCGCCCGCGCGGCGCTGCGCCTGCGATTCTAAGCTGCGGTATGGCGCGGCCCGCCGACGCCGATCCCGGGGATCGCGCGCCTCGGCGTCCGGCCCGGGCCTTCCCGAGGCTGGCTCGCGGTTCCGGTGTCTTGTCTGGCGCCGACCTTGCGGTTGAGGCGCATGCAGGACAGCCCGCGTTACTTTACACCAGCTGCTGGCCGGGTGCCGGCTTCAGGCGACCGCGAGCAGTGCGTGCTTAATATCCTCGAGCGAACGGAATCGAACGAGGCCACCGGCTGGTCCCTCCGGATGCAGGGAGAGGGGAGATTGCAGCCGATCGCTTTCGATCGCTTCCACCAGTTTCTCCCACTCCGCCGATGTCAGTGCGAAGAGAGTCGATACCTCACCGCCAATTTGTTTCATTGCCACTCCCTGTCCTGTTTCCGCGAACCCGCCCAAGGCCAAGTTCGCGCCATCCGATGCCGAGGACGGCTGGTGCGTCCGCGCATCCCTCACCGTAGATCGCTTCTCATGCCACCAGCACCGGGCGGTCTGTCCGCCCCCAGGCCCTCGCCAGCGCCGACTCGGATCCGGGCGCATTGGATTTCAAACACCCCGTCCAAGGCGCGCCATTCGGCAGGGCGGATGCGCTGGTTATGCGCCACCCGGAGGGAATGGAGCGCCGCCCCGATTTCCTGGCGCCTATGATCGAGAAACTCGAACAGCGCCGGAAAGTCCGGCGCCCGATCGTTCTGCTGCCAGACGAACAACTGAAGCCGGAAGGGCGCGCCGGGCGGTAGTAACGGACCTCGGCGGCAGTGCGCCCATGGCCGTCCGACCGTGCCATGAAGATGTTGTCGGTCATCGTCCTACGCCATCTGCACGAATGTGCGGGAGACCGAGGTCACCCGAGGACCGCAGCGCCCTTTCGGCTCTCATCCGCCTCTTCGCGCCTGGTGGCACCCGCGGTGCCGGCACGCAGGGGCGCGCAGAGCTGTCGGAAGCCCAACGCGCCAGGATCGCGCGTTTCACTTCGGGCTCCGGGCTCGGGTGGTGCGCGAATTCGAACGGGTGAAGAATGCGGGAGACGGGTTGCGACATGATCGTCCTCCTTTCCTTGGTCGCTCCTTTCTCGTGGCCTTCTGGCCGGGCAGAATTTTGGTGGATTGCGCGCCCTCGTCAAGGGCTTGGCTTGTGCCAGGCGTCCAGGATCGCAGGGTTTTATGCCGCGTTCTCACCCGGCGAACTCACCCGGTGAAAAAATTCACCCTCCGGGTCTTGAACGGAAAAATCGAGTTTCCTAATTCGCCGCCGCCCGCCGCTGCTAGGGAGCGTCGGGCACATTGACATCATGCTTTTGCAACTGGAGGTTTTGCCATGCATTTCCGCCCCTTGCACGACCGTGTGGTCGTCCGCCGCATCGAAGCCGAGGAGAAGACCTCGGGCGGCATCATCATCCCCGACACCGCCAAGGAAAAGCCGCAGGAGGGCGAAGTCGTCGCCGTCGGCCCGGGCGCGCGTGACGCCAATGGCACGCTCGTCGCCCTGTCGGTCCAAGCCGGCGACCGCATCCTGTTCGGCAAATGGTCCGGCACCGAGGTCAAGATCGATGGCGAGGACCTGCTCATCATGAAGGAGAGCGACATCCTCGGCGTGATCGAGGCGCAGGCCGAGCTCAAGCAGGCTGCGTGATCGCCCGATCCCTCAACATCTCAGGAAGGACATAAGAAAGGAGTTAGCCAAAATGGCTGCCAAGGAAGTGAAATTTGCGTCGGACGCGCGTGATCGCATGCTGCGCGGCGTGGATACGCTTGCGAATGCAGTGAAGGTCACGCTGGGGCCGAAAGGCCGCAACGTCGTGATCGAGAAGAGCTTCGGCGCGCCCCGCATCACCAAGGACGGCGTGACGGTCGCCAAGGAGATCGAACTCGCCGACAAGTTCGAGAATATGGGCGCGCAGATGCTGCGCGAGGTCGCCAACAAGCAGAACGACAAGGCGGGCGACGGTACCACCACCGCGACCGTGCTCGCCCAAGCGATCGTTCGCGAGGGCTCCAAGGCGGTCGCCGCGGGCATGAACCCGATGGACGTCAAGCGCGGCATCGACCTGGCGGTCGGTGCGGTCGTCAAGGATCTCGAAGCGCATGCCAGGCAGGTCAGCGCCAATAGCGAGATCGCCCAGGTCGCGACCATCTCGGCCAATGGCGACGAGGAAGTCGGCCGCATCCTGGCGGCGGCGATGGAGAAGGTCGGCAACGAGGGCGTGATCACCGTCGAGGAGGCCAAGAGCCTCGAGACCGAGCTCGAGACGGTCGAGGGCATGCAGTTCGACCGCGGCTATCTCTCGCCCTATTTCGTCACCAACCCCGAGAAGCTGCGCGCAGAGCTCGACGACCCCTATATCCTGATCCACGAGAAGAAGCTCGCCAACCTCCAGGCGCTGGTGCCGCTGCTCGAGAAGGTGGTCCAGTCGGGTCGCCCGCTGCTGATCATCGCGGAGGATGTCGAGGGCGAGGCGCTCGCCACGCTGGTGGTCAACAAGCTGCGCGGCGGCCTCAAGGTCGCCGCGGTCAAGGCGCCGGGCTTCGGCGATCGCCGTAAGGCGATGCTCGAGGACATCGCCGTGCTCACCGGCGGCAACGTGGTGAGCGAGGATCTCGGCACCAAGCTCGAGAATGTCACCATCTCGATGCTCGGGCGCGCCAAGAAGGTGGTGATCGACAAGGACAACACCACGATCATCGACGGCGTCGGCACCAAGGCCGACATCGACAGCCGCGTTGCCCAGATCCGCCAGCAGATCGAGGCGACCACCAGCGACTATGACCGCGAGAAGCTGCAGGAGCGGCTTGCCAAGCTCGCCGGCGGGGTCGCGGTGATCCGGGTCGGCGGCGCGACCGAGGTCGAGGTGAAGGAAAGGAAGGACCGCGTCGACGACGCGCTCCACGCCACCCGCGCCGCGGTCGAGGAAGGCATCCTGCCGGGTGGCGGCATCGCGCTGCTGCGCGCGCTGAAGGCGCTCGACGGCCTCAAGGCGGCGAATGACGACCAGCAGTCGGGTATCGACATCGTCCGCAGGGCGCTGCGCGCGCCCGCGCGCCAGATCGCCGACAATGCCGGCGAGGACGGCGCGTGGATCGTCGGCAAGCTGCTCGAGAGCGAGGACTATAACTGGGGCTTCAATGCCGCGACCGGCGAATATCAGGACCTGTTCGCGTCGGGCGTGATCGACCCGGCCAAGGTCGTGCGCACCGCGCTCCAGGACGCCGCTTCCGTGGCCTCGCTGCTGATCACCACCGAGGCGCTCGTCGCCGAGTTGCCGAAGGAGGAAAAGCCGGCAGCGATGCCCGCGATGGAGTATTGAGCGCTTGGGCCCGGCCGCTTGGCCGGGCCCATTTTGAATGGACGCACATCTTACCGTCCCTGGGGCGATATGGCCGCGAAATATCGGCCGGCCATCCCTTGGGTCGTCGAAAGGAAAGCGGCCGCACGGCCCACATGGGCGCCGGAGCCAAGGCGGGCACCCATGGTCGGGACCACCGATCGCGAGATCAGCAGCGACAGCGGATTGCGTGAGCCCTTGATCCAGGAACCCGACAAGGGCGGATCGCAGGAAGAATTCAAGCCAGGGAGAAAGCCGGACAGGACGCGAGGGCAAACTACACGTCCTGTCCGGATACAGGGACGGTGGTGACCGGACCCCATATGCGATGCCGTCTCCTTCCCAACGATGCGGCGCGGCTGCGGTTCCGCCCGCTGACCGGCGGCCCCAGGGCCGGCTGAGATAGCCCGCCTGCCGGACCCGGGTTGAAGCAGGGGAACATGCTTCTAATACGGCCCGCCGGACTTCGCGACCTCGGCGCGCCTCCGCGCAGCGCGTTCAGCCCTGCGCCGCTCTTGGCCAAAGCACCGATTTTCGCGCCTGATCGCGACGACGGTTTATCGCATCTCTATTTCGTGGCCCTCCGCGTTCGGGCGGCGGGATGAAGGAGGGGTTGCGATCGCCGAGCCCGGCACCGGAAGCGGGCGGCTTGAACTAGGCCGCAGACTCATAAATGCGGCCTTTCGGCAAACGCTCCAATGTCGGCCGTTGAGCGAAGAGGCGGCCGATCCAGAAGCGGTCAGGCTGTAAACGCCCCAATAACAGGCGCTATGTTTGTGACTGGCAGTCGCGAGGGTTGCCGCCTCCAAGCCTATTACTCCCGAGGTACCGGGCTGACATGCCAACCTCGCGCATCGCGCGCGCGGCCTCTCCAGCACGAAGCAGACATAGGGTCGCCAGCCAAGCGTGATGGCGTGCCTCGGATTGACCGCCCATTTCTTCCGCGGCCTGAAAATGACGATCCGCCAAGGCACTATAATAATCCACTGCATCGATCTTCATGGCATGCTCCAGTGCCCCATTTCATTTCACCGTTCCCAAGCAACAACCCAGCTTAGATGAGCCGATGCGAGCTAGTCTCATGCACACGCCATGTTTTTCAAATCTGTAAGATTGCACCCGTTACATTACTGAGTTGCTCAGGAATGCTTTGTTACGTGACATCGCCCCTGCTCATGAATTGGGCAAAATACTCAACCCAGGGGCGTCGGGATCGATTAAGGAATTTCGAATTGATCGAACAGGCTCGCGCATGTAACCAAGCGGAACTCGCAGAGCTGCGGCGTCAGGCGCGCGTGCTGACGAGCGGCGTGTTTGGCATGAGCGGCGACGCCGAGCTCTCCCAAATCGTTGAGCGGGTCGCCGCAGAGACCGGTTTTCCCTTTTCTGCAGTGTCTATCGTAGACTGCTCGACTCTGTGGCTGGCCGTCGCCTACGGCTTCGATCCCAGGGAGTTCGCCAGGCCCGACAGCTTCTGCGACGCCGCGATTGGAGTTCGCAATTACGCGCCTTTGTGTGTCCCCGATGCTTGGCACGAGCCACGCTTCAAGTTCGCTCCCGCCGTGCTCGAGATGAACGTGCGTGCCTATTTCGCCGCACCTCTGGTTACCAGCGATGGCTTTGCGCTGGGTACATTATGCCTTCTGGACCAGAAACCCAGGACCATGGACGCGAACGGCCTCGAACTCCTGAAATCCCTCGCAAGCCAGGCGACCGAGGTGATCGAGCGCGAGGCAAACGCGCTGGCATACGCCAAACATGCCATGGCCGAGCTCAGTACCCGTATCCGCTTCGCAGTTGCGGACCAGAATGACTCTGAGGTGGCCGTGCTCGACGAGGAACTTCGTCGGATGGAGGCGAAATTTGGGACTCATTGGAAATAGAAGCTCTGGCGCTGGCCGCGTGTAGCGCGCAAGAACGGCTGCCTTTTCGGGGATACGCCGGGAACGGTCGGGCGGCAGTCCACCCAATCAGCCGATTGACCGGGGATGCCGAATGCAGTCGTTTGTCGGTTCACGACCTGGCCTGCATGCTGCGTGGGATCCGAGTCTCGCGGCGTGCCGGAGGGACACCAGATTAGAGGCCAATTCCGGCCAGCGCATCCTGCAGTTCGCTCGCGCGAAACGGCTTGGTCAGCCGTGGCAGGTCGGGGGCAATCCCTTCGACATCGGCATAGCCCGACACGATCAGGCAGGGGAGCCCAGGCCGTATCCTCCCTACTGCCCTGACGAGCTGGGTCCCGTCCATGCCCGCCATGAGATGATCGGTCACGAGCAGGGCGAAATGCTCGCCCGCCTTGAGCAGGTTGAGTGCTGCCTGCGCCGATTCCGCCTCCACCACGTCGAACCCGCATTCCTCGAGCATGTGCGCCGTACTCGCACGAACTGCTTCCTCGTCATCGACGAGCAACGCCGTACCCCGCGGTCCGGCGCGAGCGATGGCCTCGTCGGAGCCGGCGGGCGACGGTATCGCGGCCTCCGCTGCGGCTGGAAGCCAGATCTCGACGTTCGTGCCGAGTCCCGGCGTGCTGAGGATGCGAAGGCCGCCGCCCAGCTGCTGCGCCAGTCCGTGAACCATTGAGAGCCCGAGACCCGTGCCTTTCCCAATCCCCTTGGTGGAGAAGAAGGGCTCGATGGCGCGCGCCAGCGTGTCCGAGTCCATACCAATCCCGCTGTCGGCCACCGAGATCATCACGTAGCGGCCGGGCCGCAGTTCGCCTTGCTCCTTGCCGCGCACGTCCCGCACGGTGGCGCCGATGCGAAGCGTCCCGCCCTCGGGCATCGCGTCGCGCGCGTTCACGCTCAGGTTCAACAGGGCCATCTCGACCTGGTTATAATCCGCCATCGCTGCGGGCAGATCGCTGGCCGCCTCGACCCGCACCTGAATCTGCGGGCCCGTCGTGCTCGCGATCAGGTCGCCCATGCCGGCGACCAGCGCACCTACGTCGATGGCGGTCGGCTGGAGCGGCTGGCGCCGCGCAAAGGCGAGCAGGCGCTGCACGAGGGTCCGCGCCCGCTCCGCCGACTGGAGCGCGCCCGCCACGAGCCGCTGCTCGCGCTCGTTGCCGAGCTGCTTGCGGCTGAGCAAGTCCAGCGAGCCGATGATGGGCGTCAGCAGATTGTTGAAGTCATGGGCCACGCCGCCGGTGAGCTGGCCAAGCGCCTCGACCTTCTGGGACTGGCGCAGCTGCTCTTCCGCCTGGGACAGCCGTCGCTGCTCGGCCATCCGCTCGGTGACGTCGTGCACGATCTGATAGGCGCCGATCCGCTGGCCCGAGCGGTCGCGCAGCACATTGAAGGTGATCTCGAAGAAGCGTCGCTCGCGCCCCGGGTCTCCGAATTCCTCGACCATGGTGAATTCCTCACCGGCCAGCGCGCGTCCCCAGGTCCGGCGCACCTGCTCGCGATGCTCCGGCAAGTGATCGAGCGCGTCGAGCATCGAGGTGCCGACGCTGGGCCGGATGCCATAGACGGCCTCGAAGGCCTTGGCGGCGGCGCGGTTCACCGCCAGCCAGCGATAGTCGAGGTCGGCGACGAGGATGATCGCCGTGGTGTTCTCGACCACGTCGGCCAGCAGCTTGCGCTCTGCCAGTCCCTCGGCGACGCGTTGCTCGAGCGTCTGGTTCAGCTCGAGCAGGGCGCGCTCGGTCCGCTTGCGCGTCGTGATGTCGATCGCGGTGCCGATGATACGGACGCACCTGTCCCCTTCGAAGACGCCGCGGCCCTTTGCGGCGACCCAGCGGACGATACCGTCCTCCTTGCCGATCGTGCGATACTCGACGTCGTAAAGGGCACGCCGCGCCGGATCGGCGGCGGCGCCATAGGCCGCCACGGTCGCCTCAAAGTCCTCAGGGTGCAGCCCGGCGTAGAAATCCTTCATCGAGATAGGCACATCGGGCGAGATGCCGAACATCGCCTTGACCCGCGCCGGCCAGAACAGGGTGTCCGCGACCGTATCGACGTCCCACTGCCCGATCTCCGCGGCATCCAGCGCCAGGCGGAGCTGCTCCTCGCTCGCGCGAAGATTGGCCTCGGCCGCTACCCGCTCGACATGTGCCCAGGATCGACTCGTGACTTCGCGCATCACGGCCAGGTCATACTCGCTCCAGCGACGCGGCACTCTGTCATGGATGGCCATCAGGGCGGTCAGGCGGCCGTTCTTCACCAGCGGCATGCAAAGGGTGGCGGCGACACCGATGTCCTGGAAGGTCCTGGCCTCCTCGGGCGCGATTTCGACAAGGTTGTCATTGATGACCAGCGGCCGGCCAGCGCTCAGCTCGCTGACCGCCAGCCGTCCGAAATCGGCCAGGCTGTAATGGCCCAGGATCGAAGGCGAGCCTTCGGCATGCCAGTTGCCGCGAATGGTGAAGCCATCCGCATCGGCATCCATGTCGGCATAGGCGCAGTTGGTGACGGACAGGTGCGACGCGACCATGCGCACGGTGACCGACAGGACCTGCTGCGCGTCCTGCAGGGGCGCGATCGCCTGGCCGAGCTCGTCCAGGAAGCGATAGAGTTCCTCGCTCCGCGCAAGCCGCCGCTCGGCGAGAATCCGCTGCGTGATATCGAAGACCAGCGCGAGCATGCCAACCGCTTGGCCGGTCGCATCGCGCACGGGAAGATATTCCAGGTCCATCCAGACCTGTTCGGGGCGGCCGTGCCGCCAGGGCTCCAGTTCCTGGGCGTGAAAGCTGAGGGACTCGCCCCGCATCGCGGCATCCAGCACGCGCGCATTGAACGCGCGCGCCTCGGGCCAGACATCGAGCAGCTTGCCGCCGAGCGCCGCGGGATGGCGCGGCCCGCAGATCTCCGCATAGCCGTCATTGTAGAGAAGGATGCCGTCCGGCCCCCAGAGCAGGGCCATGGGCACGGGGGACGCCAGAACGATCTGGACATGGGCGAGCAGCGCGCTCGGCCAGTCCTCGATGGCACCGAGCGGCGTTGCGCCCCAGTCCATCGAGCGAATGCGGTCGCCGGTATCCCCGCCGCCAACAAGGCCGGAAGATGTCACGATCTCGCTATCCCCCCTGGCCGGCGCGATCGCCTGCAGCCGATCCGCTCTTTGTTACAGCGTCGCGGTCCATGCGCCAGCGAGGCGCGCTGGCCCATCACCGGGACAAGTCCGGGCGCGGGCGCGCGGCGGCCCGGATGCGGACCACCAGGCGGCAGGCATCCTCCGAAACGCCGCCTTGGCGTCCAGCGCGCATACCGCACCCTCAGCCTTCCTTGTGGCCGAAGCCCTGTTCGACGGGACGTTCGCCGGGTGAATGGCGATCAAGCGCCACCCGGATGCGATCCGCCAGTTCCTGGCGGCGATAGGGCTTGCCGATCACGTCGAGACGGCTGCCCCGCGGAATGTCCGCGACCAGGTCCTCGTTATAGCCGGTGGTCATCAGGATGGGCGTTTCGGGCCGCAGTGCATGGAATTGCTCGACCAGTTCCAGGCCGCTCATGCCGCCAGGCATCACGATGTCGGTAAACAGGAGGTCGACCGGACGGTCTCCCAGCAGCGCCAAAGCTTCTTCGCCGCTCGATACGACCAGCACCGTGTAGCCGAGCGCCTCCAGCTGCTCCTGGGCAAGTGCGCGGACATCGTCGCTGTCCTCGACAAGCAGGATCGTCTCGCTGCCACCGGTGCTCGCCTTGTCGACACGCGGCGCGGGCGCGGCGACGCTCTGCGTTCCGGCCACCGGGAACAGCATGCGCACGGTGGTGCCGCGCCCCGGCTCGGAATCGATCTCGAGGCGCCCGCGCGACTGCTGGAGGAATCCGTGGACCATCGCGAGGCCGAGCCCGGTACCGCGCTCGCTGCCCTTGGTGGTGAAGAAGGGTTCGGTGGCGCGCTGGCGCACCTCCTCGCTCATGCCACTGCCCTCGTCGGTGATCGCGAGCACGACATAGTCGCCCTCGGGCAGCTGATGCGCGGCGGCATTGCCGTTGAGCTTCCACAGTTCGGTCGCGATCGTCACCTTGCCGCCCTGGGGCATGGCGTCGCGCGCGTTGAGCAGGACATTGAGGACGGCCATCTCGAGATGCGTCGCATCGATGTCGATCTCGGGCAGCCGGCGCTCGAGCGCAGTGACCAGGCGAACCTGCGCGCCGACGGTGTTGTCGATGAGGTCGCCGAACTCGTGGATCAGGGTGTTGAGGTCGGTCCGCCTGGGCTCGAGGCGGGTCTTGCGGGCGAAGGCGAGCAGCTGGCGGGTCAGGCGCGAGCCTCGATCGGCGGCGCGCGCCGCGTTGGCGACCAGCCGGTGCTGCCGATCGGTGAGCGCGTCGCCCTGCAGCATGTCGAGGTTGCCGGCGACGACCTGGAGCAGGTTATTGAAGTCGTGCGCGAGCCCGGCGGTGAGCTGGCCGATGGCCTCCATCTTCTGCGCCTGGCGGAAGGCCTGCTCGGAGGAACGACGGCGCGTCACGTCGAGCTGGCTGGCGAAGAAATATATCAGCTGGCCGTCGGCATCGTAGACGGGAGCGACGAACACCGCGTTCCAGAAGGCCGAGCCGTCGCGGCGATAGTTGAGGATCTCGATCGATATCGCTTCCTCGGCAGCGATCGCATCGCGCAGCTCGCGGACGGTCTCGCGATCGGTGTCGGTGCCCTGCAGGAAGCGGCAATTGCGGCCAACGACCTCCGCCTCTGCATAGCCGGTCAGGTCGAGAAAGGCCTTGTTCGAGAAGACGATCGGATTGTCGTCCTGCCGGGGGTCGGTCAGGATCATCGGCATGCGCGTCATCTGGAGCGCCGCGAAGAACACGGTGCCGCGCTGGTCGAGGCCGGGCTCGGCAACGGTCGAGCGCTTCCAGTGATGCTGCCCCTTGTTGCCCGTGGGGCTGTACGACGTGGGGTCCTTGAGATTGCCCGCCGGCTCGCCGGTCGCTTCCTGGGCAGTGTCGGCTTCGCCGCTGTCCTTGCTGCTCACCATTGTCCTCGAAGAAAAGTCTATGGCAAGAATGTTCCCGGAGCGTTTCGGTTTCCATGCGCGCGCAAATCCGCCGCAATGTCCGCCACGGGCGACCGCCATCGAACCGGGAGACCGACACCGCCGCGGGCCTTCCCCGCAAGGCGGGGCCTCACGCGAGAATCGTGGCGCACCCGCCGGAAGGGCTTTCGCCGCCGGCATGCCCCGCTATCAGCCGGCCATGGCAAAGTACGATCCCCTCCGCGATCACCTCAAGTCCGATGGCAGGCCGCTGATCACCCTCTCGTTCACGACCATTTCCCGCCTGGTCGGCGGCCTGCCTGATTCCGCCTCGGACTACCGGTCGTGGTGGTCCAACCAGCGAGGCAGTTCGCGCTATGTCCAGGCGCGCGCCTGGCGCGATGCCGGCTATATCGCCGAGCCGGACCTGATGAGCCAGATGGTGCTGTTTCGCAGGGGCTGATCCCGGCGCCTGCCCCCGCCGCTTCGGCTTGGGCAATGTCCGCGGCATGGGGAACGAAGGCATGGCACCGGCATTGTCCTGACGATGACGTCGATGGCGGCACAACTGAACCGGGATTATGCGGTCGGGCTGGCACGTGCCTTTGCCGGTGCGATCCTTTTCGGGCTGCCGCTGCTGATGACGATGGAGATGTGGGCGATCGGCCTGCACATCGCGCCGGCGCGCCTGTTGCTGTTCCTGCTCTTCAACTTCGCGGGGCTGGTGGTGTTGTCGCGCTTCGGGGGCTTCGAGCGGACGGCGACGCTGACCGAGGACGTGCTCGACGCCCTGGCGGCCCAGGCGGTCGGCATGATCGCCTCCATCGCGATCCTCGCCCTGTTCGGGCTCCTGCGCCTAGATCTCCCGTTCGACGCCGCGCTCGGGCAGGTCGCGATCCAGTGCGTGCCCGCCAGCTTCGGCGCGATGATCGCGCGCAAGCAACTGGGCTCGGGCGAAGGGGACGAGGACGAGAGCCTTGCGCATCGATCGGCCGGCTATGCCGGGCAATTGTTCCTGATGCTCGCGGGTGCGCTGTTCTTCGCCTTCAACGTCGCACCGACCGAGGAGATGATATTGATCGCGTACAAGATGAGCGCCGGACATGCCCTGGCGCTCGTTCTCGCCTCGCTCGTTCTGCTGCACATCCTGGTGTTCACGGTCGGACTGGCGGGACAGGAAGCCGGCCCGGAAGGCGCTGCGCCCCTGCGCCTGTTCCTGGTCTTTACCGTTCCCGGCTATGCCATCGCGCTGCTGGTCAGCCTCTATGTGCTTTGGACCTTCGGCAGCCTCGACGGGCAGGACAGCTTCACCATCGCGCGCATCGTCGTCGTGCTCGGCTTTCCCGCCGCGACCGGGGCCGCGATCGCGCGGCTGGTGGTCTGACCATGGCAAGGCGCGAACCGCATGCACGAACCTCGGCGCTCGAATGGGCATCGGCGGCGCTCGGCCTGGCCGTGCTGCTGCTGGTGTTCGCCGTGATCGGCGCCGACCTCCGGCGCGGGGGCGCCACCCCGCCGGCGATCACCGTCGAGGTGCGTGAAGTAGCAGCATCGGGGCAAGGGTTCGTGGTCGTATTCGACGCGATCAACCGCGGCGGTACCGCTGCTTCGGTAGAGATCGAAGGCACGCTGTCCGTCCCCGGCAAGCCGTCCGAGACGGCAAGCGCGACGCTCGACTATGTCGCGGCTGGCGCCCGGGTCGAGGGCGGGCTCATGTTCGCACAGGACCCGCGCCAGGGCAGGCTCAGGTTGCGGGCGCTCGGCTATCAAGATCCGTGACGGACCGCCGCCCTGCTCTCGGGCATCGGGGGAATTCCTCATCCGCTGGCCGGCCGCGCGGCGCCAGGCACCGACGAACCGGCGAAGCACCATTAGCTGCGCGCCGAAGGGCAGGCGCCGTTCGCTATGCCCGTCCGGCGCTGCCTTGGGACCCTGCCGCCTCTGAAGCGTTGGACCTGTACGCAGTTGCACGGAGAGGTCTCAGATGCGCGACGATCAGGAACGAGGCGGCGGAGCAAAGCCAGGCGACACACCCGCTGATACGCAGGAAATGAATGACGAAAACACAGCGACGCGGTCCGGCAAGCAGCAGCCCGCCACGACCTACAATGTCGTCGGCTTCTACGAGAAGGGGCCGCTGCAGATGCGCCTGGCCTATAACTACCGCAACGCCTATGAGCAGACGGCCCAGGGCAATCGGGGCCAGCCGGTCAATGTCGATGCATACGGGATTCGGTCAACGGCGTTCGCGCGCGGTGCGCTTGGCAGGCGACGCGGCCTTCTTGTCCTTCGGCGCGAGCGCGACGCCGAGGCGACCGGCCAGGTTTCGACCGATCGCTGCGATACTCTCCTCGCCCCGGCGTGTCAGGAGCGGCGGTGCGGATAAGGTTCGCGCCGTAAGCAGGACGACCACGTGCTTCGAGCCCGTAAGCCGCTTGACCGCCGGCAGATGGGATTCGTGAATCTGGCCGGCCCGATCGATGATCTCGCCGACTCCCTCGATCGTATCCCTGACGAGGCCGGCGAGGCCCGGGGTCCCGGCAAAGCCGGTGAACGGGGTCACGAAGCTGGTGAGGACGCCGTCGAAACTGTACGTCTTGTCCGGGATGAAGACATGCGCGTGATAGTCGCTCGGGATGTCGACTTCATTGACGCGAATGACCTGCTCGTCCGGCCCGCCATAGGGCGAAGGCACGAACTCCTCGATCTTCGCGCCGGCAGCGATCCCGCTCCAGACGAAGCGTTCGTCGTGACCGGCCATTTCGCGAAGCACCGCCTCCAGCGCGTGGGTGCCGCGGCCCTCGAAGACGACGTCCTTGAAGAGAAGGTTGTGGCGGCGCAGGACGGTGAGCGATCCGCTTCGCCTGCCACCCTTCAGCCACCGGGGCCCGAACGCGATTCCTGGGAGCGCTGCGGCCTGGTCGGACACGACCCAGCCATATCGAACCTTCGCCATGAAGTTTCTCCTTTCCTTCGCCCGGGATTGGGCGGTCAAGCATGCGATCGAAAAGCTCAGCAGGTGCCGGATTGCGGCTGCACGGTCGTCCCGGCGATGCGCAGGCAGGTCCCCGCGCGCCGCCTCGAAACCTCATTCCAGTAGCCAGCCTGGCGCCAGTCGTTGTGGAAGAAATCCAGCTCGCCCAGCACGGTGAGGCCCAGGGCGTCCGCGGGAACGGAAATGGTGCGCCGCCAGCCCGCGGTCTGGACACCGCTATGCCAGCTTCTGTCCTCGGTCTCCTCGCCGACACCCCGCGGCTGCTGCCATCTGACGATGAACCGGCCCCGGTACCCGCCGTCGTGGCGCAGCTCGATCGCGTAATTGTCGAGGGTCCTGCAACTCGGTACCGCGAAGGGACCATCGTAGCGGGCATGGGCCAGCTCGCCGGTCAGCAGGTTGACCGTATAGCCGATCGGCAGGCCCGGATTGTCCCGGGCGAGCTGGCTGCCGCTCTCGATGATGTCCTTCACCTGCCGGTCGTTGTCCGGACCATGGGCGACGACCCGCGCCGCATGTTCGGCGCCGCCGCCAAGGACGATGACCCCGAAGCGCGAATTGTTCGCCACGCGCCGCGCGTGCGCGTTGACCTGCCCCTTGGCGCCGGTCCCGCCCGTCGCATAGTCGAGCGCCGCTTTCGCGTCCGCTTCGGTGACCGAGGCGTCGGTCTCCATGCTGACCAGGATGAGCCGGCCATAGGCGACGCTGCTCACATAGCCGGGCAACCGGGCAGGGCCGAAGTCGCTGCGCAGCCGCGCGAGGCTGACATCCCTGCGGAAGAAGCCTGCGACGTTGCGCGGGCGGTCGACCCCGACAGTATAGAAAACCTGCCGGAAGACCGCGAGGTAGGTCGCCCTGGACTGGTCGCTCGACGCCGAGAGCATTGCCGAAGCCCGGCCCCCGGCCCATTGCGCGCTGAAGCCCAGGCCCGCGGCGGCCTGCTGCGCGTTGTAGGAGCGCGTCCTGCGGTAGCTGACGATCGCCGGCGCCTGATAGCCTCGCCCGGCCGGGCCGGATAGCCAGGCGCTGACGACGCCGTCGACCGCGGCATGGACGGTGCCCGCACTCGGCTGCTGGACCAGGAACCGCGCATCGGCGCCGAGGCCGGGCAGCGAGATGTTCAGGGCGAGGGGCGGGCGCGGGTAGCTGGTGACGGTCGGCCGGCCCTGGGCGAGCCGCTGGTCGACGACCAGGATCGCCCCGGGGTAGATCCGGTTGGTGTCGGCGGACAGGATCGCAAAGGAATCCTCCAGCTGGCTGCCGCTGAGCTCCTGCGGTTCACAGACGATCGTCTGTACCTGCGTCTCGCGGCGGGAAACGGGCGGCACGGCCGGTGCCGCGAGCGACAGCAACTGGGTCGCATCGCGCGGCAGGCCGAGCAGGAAGGACTCGACCGGATCGGCGACTTGGGCCGCGACGCCCGGGGCCAGGGCGAGAAGCATTGTCGCTGGCAGGATGGCACGCATGAGTGGCTGTCCTTTCATCGGTTGGAGCGCGCGGACGGCACAGCCGCCGCATCAGGTGTTCACGCCGGCAGCAAAGCGCCCGGCGCGGCGGGCGCCGGTTCCCCGCGCAGCACGCGATCTGCCCCCGCTGCGCGGCCGCATGGTCAGGTCCGGCGCTGCCGGCGCACCCCTCGGCAATACGCGGGTCCAGTGCTGCGGGCGCGGCTGCACGACCCTGTCCGCGACCCGCCAACAGGTTCGGCAATAAGGGGCCGGGGTGATCGGCAAGCAGTGCTTAAGGCCCTGCCAATCATCAACTGCTCTGGCCCGGCTTTCCGGTGGGCAATATTCTTGGTCGACCGGCACATGCTACGTGCGGAGGACCGATCTGCAACGTAACTTTGGTGGCATATCCTCCCTCCCAGGCGACGCGGCAGCCACCATTGCGCCCGAGCTTGCGTTCGCGCGCGCGGCGGAGTGGATGGAAGAGGCCGCTCGCCTTTTCTCGCATCCGGCGTTCGGTGCGGCGCTGGTCCGGCTCGGCGGCAACCTGCTCGCGATCTCCGAGGCGAACCGGTCCTGCGCCCGCGCGATCGGGCAGCATCGCCGCTACGGCGTCGCGGCGCTGGTCGTCTATTTCGACGGGCGCTTCCGAAGCGGGCTCGGGCCGGCGCCGACCCGGGCGATGCTGACCAGGCTGGCGCAGCGGGCGGGGCTGGGCACCCGCCGGGGCATCGGGGCGATCCTCGACGTGCTGCTGCACTTCGGCTTCGTCTGCGAGGCGGCCCTGCCCGATGCCCGGTCGCGGCGCCTGGTCCCCGCCGCGCCGCTGACCGATTATCTCACGGCCGGGCTCGCCGCCCGGCTCGATGCGGCGGCCCTGCTCGGCCCCCTGCCGTCCGCCGCGGGGCAGCCTGATCGGATATTGCCGGTCTATCTCGACCAGCTGGTCGCGCCGCTCCTCGCCGAGAACCGCATGCCGCGGCAGGCCTTTCCCGAGCTGGCGCCTTTCGCCGACCGCGTGGCGGGATATATGCTGCTCTTCCATCTGCTGGCGTTGTCGGAACAGGCGCCACCGGGCGCGCCGGTCGCGATCCGGGTCGGCGATCTCGCACGCCGGCTCCACGTCTCGCGCATGCAGGTGGCGAAGATCCTGGCGGCGGCGGCGCGAGCGGGCCTGTGGACGACCCATGCCGGGCCGGCCATAATCTGGAACCCGGAAATCCATCACCGGCTGCGGCTGTTCGCCGCGGTCGAGCTGGCGCGGGCGACCTGCGCGGCCCAGGCCTGCATCGCCGAATCCCCCGCCTGACCCACCGATGCCCGCGTGCCACCGGAAGCACGAAACGACCGGCCCGGCCGCGCCTTAGCGCGCCCGCCATCTTGGTCACTGCGCCACGACGCGGATTCCAAACAGGCTAATCGCGCAGCAGGCCCCGCCATCCGCCCGCCGCCATCGCCCGTGCCTCGGCCACGCGGCGACGGACCCGCGACATCAGATAGTCCGAGCGCCCCTTCCAGTCCGTGCGAACCCGTTCCTCGCCATAGAGCGCCACGGCCATCTCGCGATAGGATGCGCCTGCCGCGAGCGCGTCGCCGACGCGCAGCGTCTCGAGGCGCCGGGGCAGGCCTGGCTCGGCCGGGTAGAGCGGGCGCGCGAAGCGGCCGGTGCGCCACAGGCCCAGCATGCGCCGCAGGGTCAGCACCGGCGCATCGACGCGGGTCAGCCCCGACAGCAGATAGTCGAGCCGGGCCGGCCCTTCCTCGACCAGCGTGCCCTCGACGACATCGATGCGGATGCGGTGCCAGCCGTCGGACAAAGCGACGTGCTCGCGGCCGGCGCCGCGCACGATCGTTGCCCAGCGCGCCAGGCGGGCCAGGTCGATCGCCTCGGGATCCGCGCCGCCGCTCGGCACCGCCCGGACCTGTAGCACGAAGGGGTCGAGATCGGCATGCCAGAGCAGGCGCGCCTGCGGTGCCGCGCGCGCGGCATGCTCGGCGAAAGCACAGCCCGAAAGCCCGGGCATCCGCCTCCATCTCGAGATGGGGTGCCGTGCCGCCGATGCGGCGCAGGCGGGCGCTCGCGGCGGCATAATCGGGATCGCGGCGCAGCCATTCCCAGGCGAGGCCGGCGCGGTCGATGCCGGACAGCGCGCGGTAGGGCGCGCTGTCCCGCCAGTCCGGACGGCCTTCAGCAGCGGGGCCCATCGCCCGCCCATCGGGGCCAAGGCCATGCCCAACAAAGGCTTGACCATGTTTCCGGCCACCCGAATTTGCCCAGCCGGCCGACTCGGGCTAGACAGGCAGCCTTATCGATCCGACCGCGGCGGCGATGGGAAAGCGCCATGCGCGGGCAGGGCAGGTGTCGATTTCGGTCGCTGCGGCTTGGGGCGCGTCCTTCATCGGTACGGCGTCCCCCATGGTAATTGCGACAGCACAACAATTCGCGCTTGCGGTCGAGGCCGCCGCGAGCATCGGCGAACTCGGTCGCCTGGTCGATGCGATCACCCGCGAGATGGGGTTCCGCTATTTCGCGCTGACCCATCATGTCGACATGTGGCGGGCGCCGCATCCTGCGATCCGCATCCACAATTATCCGCCGGACTGGGAAGCGTTCTTCGACGCTGAGGGGCTCGGCCGCTCCGATCCGGTGCACCGGGCGAGTCACCTGCGCAATCTCGGCTTTCCCTGGGCGATGCTGCGCGAGCTGATCGACCTGACAAGGCGCGACGAGGACATTCTCCTGCGCTCGAAGCGTGCCGGCCTCGCGGATGGCTATACGGTGCCCGCGCACCTGCCGGGCGAGGCGGAGGGGTCGTGTTCCTTCGCCACCGTCCACGGGCGAAGCTACCGCGTCGAGTGGATCCCGCTCGCCCAGTTTGTCGGTACCGCAGCCTTTGAGGCGGCGCGCCGCCTGTCGGGCATGCGCCGCACCGACCTCGACCGGCCGCGGCTCAGCGACCGCCAGCGCGACTGCATCTACTGGGCAGCCAGGGGCAAGTCGGAGTGGGAGACGGCGCAGATACTCGGCATCGGGCATGGCACGGCGGTCCAGCACATGAAGGAGGCGCGGCGGCGCTACGGCGTCTTCAACAAGACCCAACTCGCGATCCACGCCCTCTATGACGGGGCGCTCACCTTCACCGATGCGATGATCCGTTGAAACTCCCCATTTCTGGGGAATGGCCAGCACCGGCCGCCAGGCACAGCATCGGGCCTCCACGACCAGGGGAGCCCGGAGATGCTGTTCACGCACGACGACGAGAGCGCCGCCAGCGACAAGGTGATGCGCGCCATGTTCGAGGCCAGGAAGCGCGTCTTCGTCGACCTGCTCGGCTGGGACCTGCCGGTCCTGGCCGGCCTGTACGAGGTGGACCAGTATGACGACGGGCATGCCCGCTACCTGATCCTCACCGACACCGACCAGAACCACCTGGCCTCGGCGCGCATCCTGCCGACGACGGGACCGCACATCCTCGGCGAGCTGTTTCTCGAGCTGTGCGAGGCATCCGTGCCGAGCGGTCCCGACACCTGGGAGATCTCCCGCTTCTGCCTCGAGCGCAGGCTGCGCGCGCCCGAGCGCCGGCGCTGTCGCGACGCGCTGGTCACCGCGCTGGCGCACTATGCGCTGGCCAACGGCATCACCACCTATACCGGCGTCGCCGAGCAGGGATGGCTCGAGCAGATCCTCGCATTCGGCTGGCAGGCCGAGCCGCTCGGCCGGCCGAACCGCATCGGCACCCTGGCGCTCGGCGCGCTGCGGATCACCATTACCCCGGATACTCCCCGCCTTCTCGCGGCGGGCGGCATCCAGGCCCCCGCGATGCTGGACCAGGCGGCGGCGTGATGGCGGACCGGCTCGAGATCGCACCCCGGCACCAGGCAGCGCCCGATACGGCGCGGCGCCTGCTCGACCAGGGCTATTGCGTCCTGCCCAACGCTCTCCCGGGCGCGACGATCAAGGCGCTGGACGACGACCTCGCCCAGGCCTTCGCCGACACGCCGTTCTGCCAGGGCGTCTTCTACGGCGAGCGCACCAAGCGCTTCGGGCGACTGCTCGCGCGCAGCCCCCATGCCGCCGAGCTCGTCCTACATCCCGAAATCCTCGCCGTCGCAACCCAGGTCCTCGGTCCCTGGTGCGACTGCATCCAGCTCAACCTGACCCAGGCGATCGCGCTGCATCCCGGCGCACTGCCGCAACTGCCGCACCGCGACCAGGACATGTGGCGAGGCCCCACCGGCACCATCGAGTATCTCGTCAACGTGATGTGGCCATTCACGCCCTATCGCGAAATGAACGGCACCACACTGCTCTGGCCCGACAGCCACGGCCCAAAGGCGCTCGAACCCAATCCCGACGCCGCGCCGATCGCAATCGAGCTCGATCCCGGCGACGCGCTCGTCTTCCTCGGATCGACGCTGCACGGCGCGGGCGGCAACCGCAGCTTCACCACGCGCCGCGGCGCAATCATCAGCTACTGCCTGGGCTGGCTCAAGCCCTATGAAAACCAGTGGCTCGCCTATCCACCGGAGACCGCCCGACACTTCCCGCCCGAACTCGCCGCTCTCGTCGGCTACCGCCAGCACCGTCCCAACCTCGGCAATTACGAAGGGCAATGCCCCTCGATCCTGCTCCACGACGCACCCAACCACCCGATCGGCGCGGTCGATGCGCTGCGTCCAGACCAGCAGGCGCTGATCGAGGCGCATGTCGCCGGCCAGCGCGCCGGGGGATAAGCCATGAGCCCCGGCGCCACCTTCGAGCGCGTCTACAACGAGCTCAAGCGCATGCTGGCAGAGGGCGAGCTGCCCCCCGGCAGCCCGATCGAGCCCGCCTTGATTGGCAAACAGATCGCCTCAAGCATCACGCCTATTCGGGACGCCCTACACCGGCTCACCGGTGAGAGGCTGGTTGAAGCGCCGAACCATAATGGGTTTCGCGTGCCACTCCTGACAGAAGCGGGGCTACGAGACCTCTACAGCTGGAACGGTCTCGTCCTCGCTCTCGCTGCCAAACAACTCACAACTGGTCTTAAGCTTGAGGGGCTCGATCGCTGGGTCGCTAGGACGGACACCCCGTCTGCCACGGCGGCACTTTTCCACGGAATTGCTCGACACACGGGCAACGTCGAACTTGGCGCTGCCATCGGCCTGCTCAATGACCGGCTCGAGATATTCCGTCGCGCGGAACTCGCCACTCTAAACGCCGTCACCGATGAGCTTTCTACGCTGGCCGAGGTGGCCACATCTGGCGATCGGGCTGCGCTGGCGGCTGCGCTCCTGCGATATCATCGCCGAAGGACCGCAGTTGTCGCCCAAATCCTCGCGCATCTGATTAGCCGCGTCGGCAGATAGGGCATTGATTGGACGCTGCGTCGAGCTTTACGCTGAGCCTCACTGCCTTGTGTGCCTTTGCCTCGGGACGTAGTGCGAGCTTCAGGCGTGAGGCAGTGTCGGCCGGCACGGATGCTTTTTGTTGGGGTTCCCGGGGCCTGGTGCTAGGCTGTCGTCTGTGAATATGACCACGCCAATCTACCTCGATTTCCAAGCGACGACACCGGTTGATCCGCGTGTGCTGGCCGAAATGCTACCCTGGTTCGCCGAGCGATGGGGTAACCCGCACGCCACTGATCATCGCTTTGGCCGCGACGCAGCCCAGGCAATCCAAATCGCCCGACAGCAGGTCGCCACACTGATCGGGGCTGATCCGCGAGAGATTATTTTTTCTTCCGGTGCGACGGAATCGAACAATTTTCTGCTCCAGGGAGCATCGGCGGTGATGGCAGCCGCGGGCCGGTCGCGTGTTATAACTTGTGCAACCGAACATAAAGCGGTGCTTGAGGTTGTCGCTCAGCTGGCTATCAAAGGCCACCCCGTAACCATGCTTGATGTCCCGGCCTCGGGAATCATCGATCCGGTTGATATCGCTCGTCATATGGGAAGCGATGTCGGGCTAGTTTCCATCATGGCGATCAATAATGAGATCGGCGTCGAGCAGCCGATCACTGCGATCGGCGCCCTCTGTCGAGAGCACGGTGCTCTGTTCCACACGGATGCTGCGCAAGCGGTGGGCAAAATCCCTATCGATGTTGTGGAAGCCAATATCGATCTGCTCAGCCTCTCGGCGCATAAATTTTACGGCCCCCAAGGTATCGGCGCGGCCTATATTCGACGGGCGATCAAGCCGAATTTTCCGCCGAGGGCGGTAGGCGGCGGCCAAGAGGGCGGACTTCGTTCCGGCACGTTGCCGACCGCGCTATGTGTTGGGCTAGGTAGCGCAGCGCAGATCGCGCAAGAGGAAATGGTGCGGGAACGGGAGCAACTGACACGCTTCAGGGACCGTTTTCTCGCGCTTCTCGATGATGCTCGCATGGCCTATGTCATCAACGGTGAACTGGCGCGTCGCTGGCCCGGCAACCTTAACTTGAGCTTCGATGCAGTCGATGCCGAAGCCCTGCTGATGTCCGTCGGAGAAGTCCTTGCTCTATCGTCTGGGTCAGCATGCACCGCACAATCACTCGAGCCTTCGCATGTGATCACCGCAATCGTCGATGATCCGGACCGTGCCGAAAATGCGGTGCGGATCGGCTTCGGACGCTCGACCAGCGCGGAAGAGATCGATAGAGCGGCGGCAATCTTGATCAGCGCAGTGCAACGGCTCCGTCAGCTGAGCCACTCCGCTGCGGAGGGTGTTTAAAGACATGGCAACGATGATCGCCGCCGAGGAAAGCCTTGGTGACAAACTTGAGATAGCACGTCGTGATTTGCTCGAAGAATATCGCGCCGATCACGATTATCCTTGGATCATTGGATTTTCCGGGGGCAAGGACAGCACCCTAGTCGTCCAGCTTGTTTTCGAGATGCTACTCGACTTGCCGCCAAGCGAACGAAAGCGCCAGGTCCACGTCGTAGCCAATGACACGCTCGTGGAAGCCCCGCTGATTGCGCACCATCTCGATTCCGTCCTCGAACGGATGCGAGGAGTTGTTCCCGGGCTAAGGCTTCCCATTATGGTCCAGAAGACCACGCCCAAGCAGGACCAGACTTTCTGGGTCAACCTGATCAGCAGGTCGAAGTCGGACTGATAGCCCTTGGCGGTATGCGGCTCATCGATCCAGCCGCCCCGCGCATAGCTGCCGTAGAGGATCACCTTGAGGATGCGTGCCTGGCGCTTCCAGTCGACCGTGGCGGTCGCGGTCGCGTCGCGGAATTCCTCGAACAGGATCTGCACCACGCGCTCGAGCTCGCGCTGCTTGGCAGGTGGCAGATGATCGAGATCGGTACGCATGCGCGGAATCCTAGAGTGCCGGGGCGGCGATGCAACCGCCGGAGCGCCGATCAAGCGCCATTTCCGAGCGGTCGTCCATCAACGTCCACCGACGCCGAGATCGCGACCGAGCCGCACGAGCGCGCTCGCGAGCAGTCGCTCGACCTCGTCCACGCCGATGCCGAGCCGCGCGGCGACGGTGGCGAAGTCGTGTTCGTCGACGGCATGGAGCAGGAACACCGCCTGCTCCGGTGCGGGCAGTGCGGCCACTGCCGCGCGCATGCGCGCAACCAGCCTGACATCGATATCGGACATCGTAAAACCTCCTTCCAGCCGGCCCAAGGGGACCGGAGGAGACGCACACCGGGCACGCCATCAGCGGTGGCCCGCACCGCAGGGCGAAGCGCTAAGCGGAGCACCCGGCATCGCCGGGTTGCGGGGCACCGCGGCGCGCCCGACACGCGGCGCCCGGTCCCGGCCGGCGGGAGGGGCGATGTCCAGGCCCGTCCGCTGGCTGTTGCGCATCGGCGCGAACTGACGCAGACTCACCCCTGCAGCGCGGTCTCGGGCCGGCAGCCCGCTGCGGAACTGACCGCCAGGCATCAAGCGCTTCCGGCCATCACGGTCGGCGGTAATCTTCCGAGGCATCGCCCGGCACGAGACAGGCGCTCGTGCGATCGACCTTTCATGCCCGCGCCCCGCGCGGCGGCACCCGCTTGCGGTAGCGCATGCGGCGGCCTGACGAAGACCCCTGCGAGGCGCCCGGTGGCGGCGGCACCGGTCCGCTGCGCCTGGACGCATTGTACCGCGAGCAGGCCCCCCGCCTGCGCCGCTGGCTCGATGTGCGCCTGCGCTCGAGCGAGGAAGCGAACGACCTGGTGCAGGATGCGTTCGCGCGCCTGCTCGGCTCGGATGCCCGTAACGGGCTGCGCCAGCCCGAGGCGTTCCTCAACCGGATCGTGCGCAACCTGCTCATCGACCGGTCGCGCCGCGTAGCCAACCGCATGCCGCACGTGCCGATCGACGAGGTCAACGCGCCGGCGGCGCGTGCCACCCAGGAAGATGGAATCGAGGTCGCCCAGATGCGGGAACGCTACCGAGCGGCAGTGGCCGCGCTGCCGCCGCGCACCCGCGAGGTGTTCGTGCTGCACCGCCTCGAGGGCCTGGGCTACAAGGAGATCGCGACTCAGCTCGGCATCAGCGTCCGTACCGTCGAATGGCATATGGGCGAGGCGCTGCTGCGGATCGGCAGGGACCTGAAGCAATGACCATGTCGGAAGACCAGGCGGAGGAAGGCGACGACGCGCTCGCGCGCGAGGCTGCGCACTGGTTCGCGCGGATGCGCGGTCCCGATGCCGATGCCAGTCGCGCCGAGTTCGAGGCATGGCTCGCGCAAGGGGCGGAGCACCGGGGCGCCTATAACGACGCCGCCGAGGTCTTCGCGCTGGGCAAGTTGCTCGCCGAATCGGGCGAGCCTGCCCCCGCGCCGCCGCCGCGGCCGCGGCCGCAGCGGCGACGCAGGATGCCGGCAGTGGAACTGGCCGCATCGGTCGCGCTGGTCGCGGGCGTCGGCGGCTGGGTCGCGTGGCATCCGAACCGCTCGGCCCCGTCGGGCCAGGAAGCAGTCGCCGCCACGACCGACCATCGCAGGATCTCGACGGTCGCAGGGGAGAGGCGCGTGGTGCGCCTGGCCGACGGGTCGACCGTGCATCTTGGTGACGGCACCATAATCGACATCGATATCGCCGCCCGGCAGCGCGACCTGAGATTGCTCCAGGGCCAGGCACGCTTCGAGGTCGCCCATGAGCAGCGACCTTTCATCGTCCATGCCGGCGGCGGCAGCGTCACCGCCCGCGGCACGGTCTTCGAGGTCGCGCTGACGCGCGCGGGCAAGGTCGATGTCCGCCTGCTGCAGGGCGCGGTCGATGTCGCATTGCCGCGCCCGGCACCGAGCGCGCAGCCGGCGATCCGCAAGCTCGCGGCGGGCGAGGGCGTCTCCTTCGCGGCGCAGCCGGAAGCTGCGGCAACACCGGCCGCATCCGATGGCGGGAAGGCATTGCCAACCAATGCGGCGCACGAGTTCGAGGCAGTGCCCGTCGCCGAGCTGGTTGCGCTCGCCAACAAGGGGTCTGCACGGCCGATCAGGCTGGCCGATGCTTCGCTCGGGCCAAAGCGCGTATCGGGCCGCTTCCAGGTCGGCGATACCGGGCTGCTGGCAAGGCGGCTCGGCGCGCTGTTCGGAAGCGAGGTGCGGGACGGCGATCCGCGCGAGATCGTGCTGGCGCAGCCCGGCGACTGAGAAGGGCAATCGGGACGGACGGACAGGGCCAGCGCTCGCCCATCGCGGGTGGGCCTGTTCTCCACGCGAAAGCGAGCCGATCCGGCCGCCCGACAAGAACAACGAGACCGCAGCGCATCGACCCGGAGCGTGCGCCCGCTGGCCCGACCTGCGCACAACAGGACCGAGGGACAGGCCGGCTTCGGGTGCCAAGCCGCACCGGCGGTGCAGGGCACTGTCGCGACAGGGCGTTGCAGTTGCGGAACAAAGCCGATCCCTATGGATTGCCCATTCGGATTTTCAGCCAGGGAGAACTGCAATGGGTTGGATCATCGCTCTTATCGTGGGTGGCATCGCCGGCTGGCTGGCCAGCATCGTGATGGGCCGCAACGCCTCGATGGGCATCGTCCTCAACATCGTCGTAGGCTGCGTCGGCTCGGTCATCGGCAACTGGCTTTCCGGTCCCCTCCTCGGGGTCCGGGGCAGCGTGCAGGAATTCTCGGTGACCGGCCTGGTGATCGCCTTTGTCGGCGCCGTGGTGCTGCTCGGCATCTTCAACCTGGTCCAGCGTAACCGGGTTCGTTGAGGGGCACGCGGTCGCCGCGCCAGGCGGTGCTACCGCGCAAAAGAGGCCCCGGCGCAGGTGGCTGGCGACGGCCTGGACGGGAGGGCAGGCGCCTTTGCCCTCACCCAGCCGTTCGACCGGCCAGGGGTGCTGATCGGGCGCAAGCAATTTGCCTGACCGGCCGGTGGGCTCGGCTTCCCAGGCCTTGCACGCCTGGCTTTCTGTGAAATTTTCTGTCCGACGGTTGAGCCTAGTGCCGGGCCCGTTGGCGGGGCCGGTCCCGCCGCCGCTGCGGCGGTCATGCTGGTGCCAAGATCCCCGGCCCTAAATGCGCTGGGAGCGACCGCGCTGCACCTTTGGACATGTTCCCCGCAGCGGGCGGCGCGCCGTATCGGATGGTGCACGCTTTCGAGGACCACCCAACCGATGCCGACCACGCTGCTTTGGCTCCGGCAGGATCTCCGACTGACCGACCAGCCCGCGCTTTGCGCTGCGGTGGAGGAGGGCGACGTCGTGCCGGTCTTCATCCTCGACGATGCGCTAGCCGGCCCCTGGGCGATGGGCGGTGCGCAGCGCTGGTGGCTGCACCACAGCCTGACAGCGCTCGGCCGCAGCCTCGAGAAGCGCGGTGGCGATCTCGTGCTGCGCCGCGGGGACACGGCGGACACGCTTGCCGCACTTGTCCGCGAGGCGGGCGCCAGTCGAATCCATGCGCTGCGCCATTACGAACCCTGGAACCAGGCGACCGAGCGTGCGGTCGCGAAGGTCGCGGATCTGGAGCTGCATGACGGCAATTATCTGGTCCGGCCCGACGCCATCCTGAATGGCAGCGGCAGCCGCTACAGGGTCTTCACCCCCTGGTACCGCACGATGAGCGAGGCGCTCCCGCCGCTGCATCCCCTGGCGGCGCCGTCCCGCATCGGTGCGCCGGAGCGCATGCCGGCCTCCGAAGTGCTCGACGATTGGGCGCTGCTGCCCCGCGCGCCTGACTGGGCAGGCGGCTTCGCCGACTGGACGCCGGGCGAAAAGGGCGCCTGGCGGCGCTGGCGGTCCTTTCTCGAGACGCTGGAGCGGTACGGGCATGATCGCGACTATCCGGCACTCGAGGGTACCTCGCGGCTGTCGCCGCACCTGCATTTCGGGGAAATCTCGCCGCGCTGCCTCTGGTCCGCGCTCGACGATCGCAAAGGAGCGGGGGCCTCGGCGTTCCGCCGCGAACTGGCCTGGCGCGACCATGGCATAAACCTGCTCGACCAGATGCCCGACTATCCCGAGCGCAATGGCCGGGAAGCGTTCGAGCGGCTCGGCTGGCGCGAAGGCACCGAGGCGGAGCGTGACTTTCGTGCCTGGACGCGCGGGCGCACCGGCTTTCCGGTCGTCGATGCCGGCATGCGCCAGCTCTGGCAGACAGGCTGGATGCACAACCGGGTGCGCATGGTGACCGCGTCGTTCCTGGTGAAGCACCTGCTGATCGACTGGCGGCGCGGCGAGCGCTGGTTCTGGGATACGCTGGTCGATGCCGACCTGGGATCCAATGCGATGAACTGGCAATATGTCGCGGGCAGCGGGGTCGACGCGCCGGTCTTTTCCCGGATCATGGCGCCCTATCTCCAGAGCGAGAAGTTCGACATGGCCGGCTATGTGCGGCAATTCGTGCCCGAGCTCCGGGACCTGGACGATGCGCGGATCCACGCGCTGCACCTGAAGGGCGATCCGCCGCGAGGCTATCCCCGGCGTCTGATCGGGCACGAAGCCGGGCGCGCGCGCGCACTCGCGGCGTGGCAGGACATGGTCGCGGCTAGGAAGCGCCTGCGATCCGGCCAGCCAGATGCACTCCCGACAGCCAGGCGGACTGGGCGCCGGGGCCGATCAGCCAGTCTCCGCAAGCGCCGATTCCGAGTGCCGCGTTCCAAAGCGAGTCCCGGCCCGCCGCGCCCGAGGTGGCATAGCGCCAGCGATGCGAATCCGCGGCCAGGACGTCGAGCGGAGCCCCGCCAAGGCCGTCGGCCAGCGCCCCCCGCAGCGTCTCGATCACGAACGCGGCATCGGCGTCGAGATGCGCTTGGCTCCACTGTGCTCCGGCATGCACCGTCCAGGCTTGCGGCCCGCTGCGTCCGGGCTTGGACGCGCTGCTCGCGGCGCGGTCGATGATCCCGTGGGATTCGAGCAGCAAGGGCCCCTCGCGGGGAGCAAGCGCCAGCATCGCGGTCCAGCAGGGCGCCGACGGCGCGGCGATGGCGATCCGGGCCATCGGGAGGTCGTGCAGCGCGAGCATGGTTGCGGCCTGCTCCGCCGGCAGGGCGATCACGACCGCATCGAAGGGGCCGATGCTGCCGGCGTCATGGAGGAGATGCCACTCGCCGCGGTCGCGCACCATGCCGCGGACAAAGACCGAGCAGGCCAGTTTGAGGCCCAGGGCCAAGTGCTTCGGTATCGCGTTCATCGCGGGCGTGCCTGCCCAGGCGGCCGCGCCGCCGGCCTGCCAGCGGTCGGCGGTGCCGCAGGCGCGCCACGCCTCAAGCTGGCGCAGGAACTTGGGATCGCTCGCACCGATCGCCTGCGCACCGAAATCGAATGTCGCGGTTCCCAAGCGGGTCTCCAGGCGGCGCGAGCATAGTCGTCCGCCGGGACCGCGTGCCTTTTCGAACAGGGCGACCTCCACGCCATGCGCCTGGAGCGCCGTCCCGCAGGAAAGCCCGGCAAGGCCGGCGCCGACGATGCCGACCTTCACGCCGGCAGGCCCGGGGCAAGCGGCGCCGTTATGTCGCCCCTCCAGCCGGGGTCATCGGCCGAGATGCCTTGCAGCAGTCCCCGCCAAAGCAGATGCGCGCGACCGGCACGGCCCGGCAGGCAGCACGCCGGAGGCCTCTGGTTCATAATGCGACGCGCCCGGGGCATTGGCACAACTCCTTGCAGCAGAGGCCTGCGGCATCGGGCCGGCGCGGCCAACATGGCCAAAAGGGCAAAGCTTGGATTTGCGCGCCGTCGCCGCTAGCATCGCGCCATGGCGATCCTGCAAATGATCGAGGCGAGCGCGACCGCTGCTGTGATCAGCGACCCGCGCCAGCCGGACAATCCGATCGTCGCCTGCAATGCTGCGTTCCTGGAACTGACGGGCTATGCGCGCGACGATGTGATCGGTCGCAACTGCCGCTTCCTCAGCGGGCCGGACACCGAGCCGGCGCTCAGCGAGACGCTGCGGACCGGCATCCGCAACCGCCAGCCGGTGCTGGTCGAGATCCTCAACTACCGCAAGGATGGCTCGGCCTTTCGCAACGCGGTGATGGTCGCCCCGATCTTCGATGCCGAAGGCGAACTCGAATATTTTCTCGGCTCGCAGGTCGCGCTTGCCGAACGCCCTTCCGACGCTGCCACCCGCCAGAGCGTGGCGCGGCAGCGGATCGACGGGCTCAGCCCGCGCCAGCGAGAGATTCTCAAGATGATGTCCGGCGGCAAGCTCAACAAGCAGATCGCCCATGCGCTCCAGCTGAGCGAGCGGACGGTCAAGATGCACCGCGCGGCCTTGTTGCAGGCATTGGGCGTGAGGGCCAATGCGGACGCGATCCGCCTCGCCGTCGAGGCGGGCTTTTGAACACCCCATGCCGCAGCGCGCCTGCCCTTAAGTGCATCTAGGCGCCGGGAGCCGCGGCGATAGCATTGCCCGGGCTTCGAGCGCAGCCGGCGGCCGCCGGCTCGAGCAGGGATGCGGCAGGCAATGAGTGAGAGGCGTCGGCAGACCAGGGCTGGTGAACGGGCTGGGGAAAGGAAACTGCTCCTGGCCAACCCGCGCGGATTTTGCGCGGGGGTCGAGCGCGCGATCGCCGCGGTCGAGACTGCGCTCGTCCATCATGGTGCCCCGGTCTATGTCCGCCGGCACATCGTGCACAACCAGGGTGTGGTCGATCGGCTGAAGGCGAGGGGGGCGGTCTTCGTGACCGAACTCGCCGAAGTTCCCGAAGGCGCCGTCGCCATCCTTTCCGCCCACGGCGTTGCCCAGTCGGTCCTGCGCGAAGCCCGCCAGCGCCAGCTCAAGACCCTGGACACGACCTGCCCGCTCGTCGCCCGGGTCCATGCGCAAGTGCTGGACCATTACCAGGCCGGGCGGCATGTGCTGCTGATCGGTCACCAGGGGCATCCCGAGATCATCGGTACGCTCGGCCAGGTGCCGGGTGGCGCCATTTCGGTCGTCGGTTCGCCCGGGGATGTCGACGGCCTGCCGCTCGCGCGCAACATCGCGGTTTCCTACGCTGTCCAGACGACCTTCGCGATGCAGGAGGCGACCTCGGTCATCGAGGCGATCCGGGCCAGGTTCGACGATGTGGTGGCGCCGCGGGCGAGCGACATCTGCTATGCTTCCTCCAACCGGCAGGAAGCGATCGGCGCGATCGCGGCACGCGCGGACCATGTGGTGGTGGTCGGCGACCGATTGTCGTCCAATGCCCGCCGGCTGGTCGAGGTGTCGCGTGCCGCGGGCTGCGGCGATGCCCAGTTGGTGGACGGTCCCGACGCGCTCGATCTCGGGCGGATCGCCGCAGCGCGGGTCGTCGGGCTCACCGCCGCGGCCTCGGCGCCCCCCGAGGCGATCGACGCCGTCGTCGCGCGGCTGGTGGCGCTCGGCTTCGCCGCCGAAGAATTGCCCGGCAGGGCCGAGAATGCGGTCTTCAAGCCGGTGTCGATGACCCCGCTCGATGCCGTGCCGCTCGCGATGCGCGGCGATCAGGTGCGGCGTGATGTCGAGCGCTGTCTCGAGCAGGTACTGATACCCGGACCGGGGGCACCTGCGCGCCTCAACGACGCGATGCGCTATGCGGTGCTCGGAGGCGGCAAGCGGCTCCGGGCTCTGCTGACGGTGCTGGTCGCCGAGATGCTGGGCGCCGAATATCGCCATGCGATCTGGGCCGCCTGCGCCATCGAATGCCTGCATGCCCAGTCGCTTGTCCATGACGACCTGCCGTGCATGGACGATGACGACTTCCGGCGCGGCAAGCCCAGCCTGCATCGCGCCTTCGACGAGGCGACGGCCGTGCTTGCGGGCGACGCGCTGCTGGCATTGTCTTTCGAGATGCTTTCCGACGAACGCGCCCATCCCGACGCCGCCGTCCGTACCCGCCTCGTGTCCGCATTGGCCCGGACGATCGGCAAGGATGGACTGGCGCTGGGGCAGATGATGGATCTCTACCCCGCCGAGGATGCGAGCGCCGAGGCGGTGGCGCTGTGCGAGCAGCTCAAGACCGGAACCCTGCTCAGCTACTGCGTCGAGGCTGCCACCCTGCTCGCCGGATGCGAGGGGGAGGAACGCGAGCGCCTGATGCGCTTCTCGGAGAAACTGGGCCTGGCATTCCAGATCCGCGACGACATCCTCGACAGGGTCGGAAGCGCCGAGGCGCTCGGCAAGCGGGTCGGGAAGGACAGCCGTGCCGGGCGCGTCACGACCATCGAGATATTCGGGCTCGAGGGCGCGAAGCGACAGTCGCAGCGGCTTGCCGAGGCGTGCCTCGAGGACTTGGCGCAATTCGGGTCCAGGGCTGACCGCCTGCGCGAGATCGCCAGTTTTGCAGTCTCACGCCTGCACTGAGCCGGGGCGGGTAGCGACACCTCGCGCGTTCGGAGCCGGACGCCAATTCCTCCTTGAAAGTAATAGCATCATGAACACCGCGCTGATCATCGGAGCCGGTTTCGGCGGGCTGGCCCTGGCGCTCAGACTGCAAAGCGCCGGGATCGCCACGACCATCGTAGAGGCGCGCGACCGGCCGGGCGGCCGCGCCTATGTCTGGCGCAAGGACGGCTTCGTCTTCGACGCCGGCCCGACGGTCATCACCGACCCCGATTGCCTGCGCGAATTATGGGACCTGTCGGGCAGCACGATGGCGGACGATGTCGATCTCATCGCGGTCAGTCCCTTCTACCGCCTGAAATGGAGCGACGGCGCATCGTTCGACTATGGCAATGACGATCCGGCACTCCTTGCGGAAATCGCGGCCTTCGATCGCCGCGACGTCGAGGGCTATGCGCGGTTCCTGCGCTATTCGGAGGCGGTCTACCAGACCGGCTATGTCGAGCTCGGGGCGAAGCCGTTCCTGTCCTTTCTGGACATGGTCCGCGCAGCGCCAGCGCTGGTCCGGCGCAAAGCCTGGCAATCGGTCTATCGCTCGGTGTCCACCCATATTCGCGACGAGCGGCTCCG
The DNA here is from genome assembly GCF_027359115.1 of Sphingomonas sp. NIBR02145. Classification (NCBI taxonomy): domain Bacteria; kingdom Pseudomonadati; phylum Pseudomonadota; class Alphaproteobacteria; order Sphingomonadales; family Sphingomonadaceae; genus Sphingomonas; species Sphingomonas sp. NIBR02145. The sequence goes on from NZ_CP114791.1 coordinate 4,348,790, forward strand.
GCAGGCCTTCTCCTTCCACACCTTGCTGGTCGGGGGTGATCCGATGCGGACCAGCAGCATCTACGCGCTCATCCACAGCCTGGAGAAGCGCGGCGGCGTCTGGTTCGCGCGCGGTGGCACGAACGCCCTGGTTGACGGCATGGTGCGGCTCTTCGAGCGGCTCGGCGGCAAGCTGATCCTCGCCGATCCGGTGGAGCAGATCCTCTTCGAGGCACGCAAGGTCACTGGGCTGCGAACGCGCAGCGGGCGGACCCTGCATGCCGACATGATCGCTTCCAATGGCGACCTGGTCCATAGCTACGGGCTGATCGCGGGAAGCCGCTATGCCGCACGGCAAACGCGCGTGCTTGCGCGCAGGCGGTTCTCGCCAAGCCTGTTCGTCCTTCACCTGGGATTGCGCGGGACGTTTCCGGACCTGGCACACCACACGATCCTGTTTTCGGATCGGTTCAAGCCGCTTCTCAACGACATCTACCGGGACGGGCGGATACCACCCGATCCCTCGCTCTATATCCACCACCCTTCCGCGACCGATCCCTCGCTGGCGCCGCCGGGGCACTCGACGCTCTACGCCCTGGCGCCGGTGCCGCATCTTGGACATGCCGACCCGGACTGGCACAGCTTCGGCGACCGCTATCGTGAGATCGTCCTCGATCGCATTCGCGACCAGTTGATCCCCGACGTGCGCGAGCGAATCACGACCATGTTCCATTACACCCCGGTCGACTTTTCCGCGGACCTCGGTGCCCATCTCGGCAATGCCTTCAGCCTCGAGCCGCTGCTGACGCAGAGCGCCTGGTTTCGGGCACATAACCGCGACGACCATTTCGAGAATCTCTACCTTGTCGGCGCGGGCACGCATCCAGGGGCCGGCATCCCGGGCGTGGTCGCCAGCGCGAAGGCCACGGCATCGCTGATCCTCGGCGATGGATAGCAGGAAGGCTCGACAAGTTCGCAGGGGTTCCGCGCGAGGGCTTCGGTTTCTCGAACAACCCGCGAATCCGCTTCGGACCGGCGAGCTTCGCCCAGGCACGCCTGGCTATCTCGGGAAGCGACGTCTCGATCCCGGTTCGGGTTCGATATTTCCTCTAGCATCGAGGGTTCTGGGGCGTTGCGACCGGATCCCGACCCGCGTTCGCTGGTAGCTGGTAGCTGGTAGTTGGTAGCTGGTAGCTGGTGGCTGGTGGCTGGTCGCTTTGTTCTTCGGCTCCGAGCGGCCTGGCGCGCGGCCTTGTCGGGCTCCACCGCTATGCCGGGCACTACAGTGCGCGCCAAGCATTGTGACTTTCGATGTCCTTTTCCATAGCCTTTGTCGGAGCGGGTCCGACCACCATCTATACCTTCTGTGCGCTTCTTCGCAGCGTGACCGGCGCGGCGGAAGTGACGATCTTCGAGGAGCAGCCGCGCGCGGGGCTGGGCACGCCCTATCGGCCCGGCTGGAACGACCCGGCGATGTTGTCCAACATCGCCAGTATCGAAATCCCCCCGATATGCGAGACGTTGATCGACTGGCTCGCCCGCCAGCCGCGCGCGCGGCTCGTGCGGCTCGGCATCGATCCCGAAGAGATCGACGCGCATGCCTTCTATCCACGACTGGCACTGGGTGAATATTTCCTCGACCAGTTCAACGGCCTCATCGAGGAAGCGCGCGGACGGGGCATAGCGGTCGAGATCGCCACGAGCTGCCGCGTGACCGACATTCGCGCTGCCGGCGACGGGTTGCACTTGTTTCTCTCGCCGCGACGGGGAGACGCCTGCGAGCGGATTTACGATCGCGTCGTGCTTGCGACCGGGCACCAGTGGCCCGAAGAACCTGAAGTGCGGCCAGGCTATTTCCTCAGTCCCTGGCCCGCGACTGCGCTCCAGAGGATCCCGTCGGTCGCGATCGGCATCCGCGGCTCTTCACTGACTGCGATCGATGCGGCGGTCGCGCTGGCGGTCGCGCATGGCACATTGATCGAGACCGAAGGGAAGTCGATCGAATATCGCATTCACCCGGGTGCCGAGGGCTTCGGCATCACCATGATGTCGCGCAAGGGGTTGTTGCCGGAAGCCGACTTCTATCATCCGATCCCCTACGAGCCGCTGTCGATCTGCACCCCCGAGGCGATCGAGGCGCTCATCGCGGCGGATTGCGATCATCTGCTCGACCGGTCCTATGACCTTTTCCGGGCGGAGTTGCGTGCTGCCGATCCCGACTATGCCGCGACGGTCGGATTGGACGCGCTTGCGCTGGAGGAATTCGCCGACCGCTATTTCGCGGATCGCATCGCGGCCGATCCTTTTGAATGGGCCGAGGCCGATCTTGCAGAGGCCCGGGCCAATTTCGCACGCGAATATACGGTGCCCTGGCGCTACGCGATCCTGCGCATGCACGAGGTACTGGGCCGCATCGTGCCGCATCTGGAGGAAGAAGCGCTCGAGCGGTTCAACCGCTACCTCAAGCCCGTCTTCGTCGATGAATATGCGACGGTCCCGCATCTCTCGATCGAGCGGCTGCTGGCACTTCACCGGAGCGGTCACCTGCACGTCGCTGCGCTCGGCGAGGACCACCGTATCGATACCCATGGCACGGAATCGGGGGCGGAGGTCACCATGCACGGCCAGCGCCGGCATTTCCCGGCATTCATCGATGCGACCGGCCAGCGTCCGTTGGCGGCGGAGGCGTTTCCCTTCCCCACCTTGCTCGAGCAGCAGGTGGTTCGCGACGCGGCAGAGGACGACGGTGCGCGCATCAAGGGCATCGTGGTCGACGAGCAATTCCATCCGGTAAGCGCCCATCCGGCCCGCCATCGCCTGTTCTGCCTCAGCATTCCGTTCCTCCTCGAGCGGCACCCGTTCATCCAGGGGATCACCAGCTCCCACGAAATGGGCAACATCGTGGGCGCCGAACTGGCTGCCGCAGCCGGGGGCGCCGAGTGTCGGGAGAAGTGGGCATGAAGCTGTTCGCAATCTATATCGGCGGCGAGCATCCCTCGGCGCATATCGAAGTCCACGACGTTCGCTTCATCGTCGCTGAGACGATCCGCGACACCCATGCCCAGCTGCGCGCCGAGTGGTGGGGAACCCCCGGCACGCTGCATATCGATTGCTGGGCCGAGATCGCCCAGGTCGATGGTTATAGGGTGACCCTGCGTCCCGAACCGTCAAAGGCGACCGAGAAACTCTGGTTCGTCAACCTGGGCGGCTATGATGGCAGGGATTTCGCCGAGCAGCACAAGAATCTGTTCGTGGTCGCGTCGTCGGCGAGGGATGCCAAGGCGCGTGCCATGGCCACGATCGAGAGCTGGAGGGATGCGCATCGCGACGACATCTACGAGGCAGAGCTGGCGTTCGCGCTCGACGGCAAGATCGGCGACCGGCTGCACATCCATCTGAGCCCTGTCGACGACGCTGCCGCCCCGCAATTCACCTGCCGCTACACGCCGCTCAAATAGGGGCAGGCGCGCATACGAAAAGCGCCGCCCGAAGGGCGGCGCTTGTTAGCCGGATGCGAGGTCTACTTCGCACCGGAGCCGGGTTCGGTGGTCTTCGGCGCCTTGCCGTCCTCGATGCGGCCTTCGTTGCGAAGGTCGCGGCCCTCCTTGGCCTTTGCCTGGCTTTCCGCCGAGGTGCCGTGCTCGAAAGCTTCTTCCTTCACATAGCCGGCGGCTTCCTTGATCTTGCCTTCGATGCTCATGATACTCTCCTTACTCGATTGAAAACAATCACTTGAAGAAACACTGGCGATGTGATCCGGTTCCCGAGCGCCTTCGCCGTAACCACGCGCGCGGATGCCATTCGGGGCGCCGGCTGTCCGGCTGCCTTTCCCGGTAAAGCCGCCACGGGCAGTTGACTCCCGCAAGCCGCGGTGACCAGCGAAGCGGTCGAATGGGTGGCGTCGACTGCCGGTAATCCGGCCGGAAAATGGGGCAGCCCCGCAAGGCGCTGCCCCATGACGGGTCCTAGGGGTGCAGGTCCCGGAGCCGGCCGCCGATCGCGCCGGCCACGGATCCGATAAAGGCTCCGACCACCAGCGAAATCCCGGTGAACGCCGCGAAGGTCGCCGCTGCCTTGCGCGCGGCCTCGACGGCGTCGGCGGTGACCGTCACGTCGGCCGGAACAGGAGCGAGGCTGGCGATGGCGGATGCGCCTGCCGCAACCATCGCCACCACGAGCGTCGCGAGGGCCCAGGTGACGAACCCGTGGGCTGTGTCACGAAAGAATACCTCGTCGGTGTGGAGGCCGTGCCAGCGCGTACGAAGCCGGCCGGCGATATAGCCGCCAATGGCAGCCGACAGCCATTGGGTGACGATCAACCAGATTCCGGCGCCAATGGTGAAAGTCTTCGCGGCGGCGCCGACGCCTGGCCAGACCGACAGCGAAGCCAATCCGAAGCCCGTGCCGATCACACCGAGTGTGAGCGAAACGGCGATTGCGACGATCGTGCCAGCAAGGATTGCCGACAGCGAAACGGCCGAGCCCGTCGGAACCTCGAGGTCGTGCCCCGGATAGAGGTTCGGGTCCGGGCGGCTATAGGGATCGCGCGCCATCTCAGTGCCAGAATAGCAGCAGGAGGAGGATCACGGGGATCGGAACCCCCAGCAGCCACAATAGAATTCCCTTGCCCAAGCTTAGTCTCCCTGTTGGTTGGCCGGGATATGCAACGTGGTGTCGTGGGCGAAGTTCCTGAGCCACGGCGGGCTGCCGGCTCCTGGCGGCGACCGGTCGTCCCACCATGGCATGTTGCTGATCGTGCCGACGACATCGCTGCCGCGCCCGCCGAGCCCTGCCATTGGCCGGATGGAGAGTGATACCGGCGACCTGGAGGTGTCGACCGGCGTCACCAGCGCGAAGCGCGGGGTCACGTCGCCAGGCGGGCCGGCCTCGCCATCGATGCTGCACGGCCAGTCCGGGATCTCGGTCGCCTCGATCCGCCGGGCATCGGCCCGGTGATGCAGCTAAATGGGGAATAAGTCGATTTTGGAGTAATCGGCTTTCTCGAATTGCTCGCGAGTATATCAGCCGGCAACAAAGTTATCGCATAGATCAACGCGGCCGGGTGGCCACCATTATGTCCAGGCCATTCGGCTAAAGGTGGTGGCGCGTGCTCCAAGGCATGCTTTTCCCGCCCGGCTTTTGCGACGATCCAAGCCTACGGAAAACAATCGGATTATAATTGGATTATAAGCTTCTTATAATCTCGTGATCCCGTACATTCGAATGGTCATGGCCATGACGTTTCCCGCAACTGGAGAAATGCCATGAACCGCAAGCATGAAGAGACGATCGAACTCGGCGTCGTGAGCACCGACACCAAGGGCCTGCCCGAGGGCGCCCCCGACACCGACAGCGGCAAGCAGCAGATCGTCATCGATCTCGCCGACGACTGATCGGACCTGGCGCGTGCCTCACGGCACGCGCCCTTCCGCCGCATCTTCAGACAAGGGGCTTCCCATGAAGCTGGTCCTGCGCTCGGGACTTTCCTGGTGCATCTGCGCCGAGCAAGCCGTGGTCGCGGACCTCGCGCGCGACCGCTATCTCTGCCTGCCGGCAAGTCTCGACCGCGCATTCCAGCGCTGGGCCGCCGGCAGCGACATCGGCGCGGATGCCGAGCAAGCGCTGGTCGAGGCAGGCATACTTGAGCCGGGCGACGGCGCGCGTGGTGCCTGCGCCTGGTACCGGCGCCCACGGCATGACCATCCGGCGGAAGCCGCCAGGACCGGGCAATGGCGCTTCACCCTCTCAGCAGTCATCGGCCAGCTGCGCGCCCGGTTCTGGCTGCGGCATCGGACGATGGCGGATATCGTCGCACGGCTCGCCCGGGAACGCAGGTGCACACCGCGCAAGGCACAAAGCGAAGCACGCGCGCGCCAGCTCGTCGCTGCGTTCGGGACCAGCTCGACGTTGCTGCGTGCCGCAGACCAGTGCCTGCCGCGGGCGATCGCGGCCTGGCGGCTTTGCCGGCGCGGCGGGATCGACGCCGCCTTGATCCTGGGCGTGCGCCTCGATCCGTTCGCCGCGCACAGCTGGGTGCAGGCAGGCGATGCCGTCCTTGTCGGCGACTATGAGCGGGCGCGGCTCTACACGCCGATCCTGGTGCTGCGATGAGGCCGCGCTACCTGCTCCTCGTCGGGTTTCCGATCGATTCCGGACTGGTCCGTTATGCCGCGGAGCGGACGGGCCTGCGCATCGCGCATGCGACCGAGCGATTCGCCGTGCTGGTCGATGAGGCTTGCCGCTCCCTGGAAATCGATGCGGACAGCATGGTGATCGGCACGCTGTTCCACCGGCATGGACCGCCGCGCGCGACAGAGATGCTGGGCGAGGCCGAGCGGGCTGCGCTGGTGCAGGGCGGGCGGGAGGCGCTGCTCAAGTCCTGGTGGGGTGGCTATCTCGGGCTGTGGTCGAAGGGCGGCACCATCCAGATCCTGCGCGATCCGTCCGCTGCGCTGCCCTGCTTCCGGGCGCGCTCCGGCGGCACCCAGCTGTTCGCCTCGGACGTCGAACTGCTCTCGCTCGCCGGCGCCGATCTCGGGGGAATTGCCTGGGACAGGCTCGGCCGGTTCCTATATTCGTCCGGCCTTCCCACCGCCGAAACCGCGCTGGGGGGCGTGGGCGTACTACTCGCAGGCGAAGTGCTGATCCTCGACGGCGCCTCCGAAACGACGACGCGCGGCTGGTCGCCCTGGGATTTCGTCACGCCACGCAACGGGGAGGAAAGCGCCGCGACCGCCGAGCGGCTGCGGCGTGTCGTCGAGCAATGCGTCAGCACCTGGTCGTCGCTTTACCGGCACCCGCTGCTCAGCCTGTCGGGGGGCCTCGATTCCTCGATCATCGCGGCCTGCCTGGCGCGCTCGAACCGGAATGCAGCCTGCCTCACCCTGTATACCGACGATCCGGCCGGGGACGAGCGCGCCTACGCCCGGTCGCTGTGCGACGAACTCGGCCTGTCATTGGAGGCGTGCCGCTACGATCTGGCGCAGGTCGATCTGGGACATGCGCTCGGTGCCCATCTGCCCTATCCGATCGGCCGTGCCGAGGCGCAGCCCTATGAAGCGGCGCACCGCGCGATCGCCGCCAGGATCGATGCCGATGCCTTTTTCAGCGGCAATGGCGGCGACAATGTCTTCGCCTTTTCGCAGTCCGCCGCGGCGCTGGCGGATCGGATGCTGAGCGAGGGCCCCGGGGCCGGCGCGTTCGCGACGCTGCGCGATATCTGCCGGCATACGAACGCAGGTCCGCTGCGCGTGACGCGCGCTGCGGTGCGGGTCGCGCGGCAACCACCCGGCTATCGCTGGAAGCCGAATCTCGGCTTCCTCCATCCCGACCTCGCCGCCGCGCTGTGCGGGCTGTTGTTCGCGCACCCGTGGCTCGAGGCTCCGCGTGGCGCGCTGCCGGGCAAGGCAGTGCATATCGCCGGGCTGCTTCGTGCCCATCTCAATCTGGAGTCCGACCGGAGCCGGATCGCGTCGCTGATCAATCCGCTGCTTTCCCAGCCGATACTCGAGACCTGCCTGTCGATTCCAAGCTGGCAATGGCGCGAGGGGGGCCGCGACCGCGCGGTGGCGCGGGCCGCCTTCGCCGAATGGCTGCCCAGGGAGATCGTCGAGCGCAGGGTCAAGGGCACCCCCGATCCGTTCTGCGGCGAGATCGTCCGGCGCAGACGCGCCGAACTGCGCGAGCGCCTGATGGACGGCCAGCTTGCCCGACATGGAATTCTCGATCCCGGCGCGATCGAGGAAGCACTCCGGCCCGATCGACAGACGACCGGAGAGGAGAATGTGCGCCTGCTCGAACTGGTCAATGCGGAGGCGTGGACCGCGACCTGGTCGTCGCGCCTCTGCAATGAGCCCCTGCCGGCTCGGGCATGATCCACCGGGGCTGTATGAGGAGAAGACGATGGCTACCGACGACAGGAACCCGATCGACTTGGGTGCTGTGAGCACCACCACCCAGGGCGGCGTGACCGGTGTGTCCGACGGCGATTCTGGGTTCATGGTGTTCCCGGGTCTCATGGACGACTGACCGGAGACCGAGCGGGCGCAAGTCGCCCGCTCGGTCTCCCATGTAGGCAAAGCCCAGCCTCAGGGTCGCGCGGACGTCTTCGCCGGCGCGCCGGGCATCACCTCCATCTCTCGGCGCAGCGCGTCCCAATGCGCGAGTTCGGAAGCACGGCCCGCCGGCTTCGCGCCGTTCAGCCAATAGTCGAACCAGTCGATCGACCGGGTGTAGACCGCGAGCCGGTGTGCGGGCTGCCATTTGACATGCCCTTCCCCGGGGAAAACGAACATGTCGATCGGGCGGTTCAGCTCGCGCAGCACGGTGTAGCTTTGCAATGCGCTCAGTGCTTCGGTGTCGGCGACCTGCACGAGGATGGGCGCACGAACCTGCCGTGCGTTCGGGGAAATGGCGATCTCCTGCCAGAATTTCCTCGCCTCCGGAGCGTCGTCCGTCGTCCGCGGATAGCCCATGGCATAGAATTCCCGGGCGGCGCTCGGTCCGACGCGCATCGCGAGATTGGTGTCCCAGCAGCAACTGCTCATCGCATAGGCGGAGAAGAGCTTGCTGTGCAGCAAGGCGAAGCCCGCAGTGGAGGAGCCGTCGCTGAGACCGGTGATGCCGATGCGGCCAGGGTCGGCGACGCCGCGCGCAATCGCTTCGCGTACCGCCGCCTCGAGCGTCTCGAGCACGCTGCGGCGGTCGGCGAACCCCTTGAGGTTGACCTGCTCCATCTTGATGAAATCCGTATGCCCCTTCAGGCCGACCAGGGGTGGTCGATTGAAGCTCAGGACCGCAAAGCCGCGATTGGCAAAGGCCTGGATCGGATATTCGTCGCCCGTACCGCCGCGAAGGAAGCCGCGTGAGGTATATTGCACCACCACCAGCGGGTAGCGCCGGCCCGGCACATAGCCGACGGGAAGGACCAGGTCGGCGAACGCGTCGAGGCGGAAACTGTTGCGCACGCGCAGGCGCTCGACCCTGCCGAGCGTCAGGCGCACGAATTCGGGGTTGGGATCGAAGAGTATCTCGCGTCGGCCATTTGCCGGATCGAGCCGTTCGAGCCGGCGCGGTTGGCTCGCGCCTTCGCGCAGGCAGGTGAGCCCGGGCCCGGTCGGCACGCAGCTGAGCAGGAAGTCGTCGGTGGCGTATAGCCGGCGGACGCGGGAGGCACCCGGCGTCCATTCGTAGATTGCGGTCGCGGCATTCGCCCAGCCTTCGCGCCGCATGAAGCGAACCCTGCCATGCACCCACCAGGGAAAGCTCGCATCGGCGCATTCGGGCGCGTCGCAGGCGAAGGTGCGCGCGCCGGTATCGGCATGCAGCCTGCCCCGCGTCGGATACAGGCTCGGGACTGGGACCTCCACCCAGGCCCGGGCCCCGGCGACCGTCGGCGTCTCGGTCCAGCTCCCCTCCTGCATCGACGCCGCGCCCAGCAGTCCTGCCTCGGCTGGAGCCGCTTCCCGGGTCGCGCCGCTGGCCAGGTCGAGGAAGTGGATGGACCTGGGGATCGGTGCCGGCGCGAAGGGCCGATCGCTGGCCGAGGGCGCGAAGCGGTCGTCATAATGATAGCCGACAAGGCTTTCGCGATCGATGGCGGCGAGGGCGGTACGCAGCCCCGGCCGGGTCGCATAGACGATGCCGCGCCCATCCGCCGTGATCCGGAAGTCGCCGATGTCGTCGGCGCTCGTCGTCAGGGGCGCGCTGCCGCTGCCATCGGCGGCGGCCCGCCACAGCTGTACGGCCCCCGCGTCGCGCCTGCGATAGACGATCGACTGGCCGTCCGGCGTCCAGCGCGGCGTGATCGGATCGGCGAAGCCGTTCGGGAACTCGGCCTTGCCGCGGAAGTCATAGGAGAGCCGCAGGAACGTACCGCCACGATCCACGATGCGTGCGAGTCCGCCGGCCCGGATATCGACCACCATCATGGCGATACAGAAGCTGTTGGTCGCAGGATCGCCCCGTCGAAGCTGGAAGGCCGCGCGTGTGCCATCGGCCGAGACCGAGAAGAGTCGGTCATATTGCTGGTTGGGATCGACCGGGCCGATGTCGCGCAGCCGCACCAGGTCCTCGGGCACCAGGGCGTGCCGGGGCAGGTGCGCCCCGGACGGTACGAGGTCCATACAGTCCGGGGCGGCCCTTGCCGGGCTCGATAGCACCAGCGCGGCAAGGGCAATCAGGAGGCGACGCGTCACCATTGCTTCGTCACCGACAAGGCGACGAACCGTCCGATCGGCGACTGGTTGGTCGAATCGAATGGAATCGAGGCGGCGGATGGATTGCTAATCGGATCCGGCGCCTCGTTCAGCAGGTTCTGTACCGTGAGCCGAAGCTCGAGCTTGGCGAGCGGACCATGCTCGATGGCGGGGCGGAACGACCCGCTCAGGTCGAGCGTGGTGAAGGCGCCCACGGTCGATTGGGGCGGGCGGCGCCTGTCGAGTGTGCTGCCGGCATAGTTGAGCGCGGCGGCGAACTGCAGCGTCCGGGACTGCCAGCTCGCCGAGGCACGGGCCCGCCAATGCGGCGGGGTGAAGATCAGCCCGGCGCGTTCCTCATAGGGCTGGTTCGCCACCGGCTGTCGCTTGTCGTCGAGATAGCTCGCGGATGCTGCCAACTGGAGCTGGCCGCCGCCACGGAGCGCGGCGCTATAGTCGATAGCGACATCGACGCCGCGGGCATGTTCGCGCGCCGTGTTGCGCAGGCTCGCATCGACGACCGCTGCGACCCGCGCCGGATCATAGGCCTGCCCGCTCTGGTTCTCGAGCCCGAGCGGGGCCTCGGCGATCAGGCCGTGCAACTGGCTGGCGCTGGGTGCGAAAGAGACGAAATTGGCCGCGGCCGGATTGGTGAACGCAGTCGTATAGTCGCTCACGGCGTTGGCGATGCGGCCTCGATAGTCGATGTCGAATCCGCTCGCCTCGATACGCAGGCCATCGAGCGGCTTGAACTCGATCGACAGCGTCGAACTGGTCGCGCGTTCTGCACGTAGGTCCGCGTTACCGCCGGCCACGAGCAGCACCGTCGAGCCCGCCGGGAGCGGCGGGGTCGGCTGCGTCGAGAACTGGTTGGCGCGCAGGAGGATGGCCTGGCGGGCCTGATTGACCTGGTTCAGGGTCGGGATTTTGAAGGACTTGCCCCAGCTGTACTTGAGCGTGATGCCCGGATGGGGGGCGTAGATCAGGCCCAGCTTCGGCGTCGCGACCTCGTCGATGCCGGCATAGCGTTCGTAGCGGACTGCGGCGCTGAGGCGCAGGGCGTCGAGCCAGGGCATGCGATTGGCGGCGCCGACAAGGGGCAGTGAAAGCTCGCCATAGCCGAACAGGCTCTCGCGCCGCTCGCTGGCGTCACGGGCTATTGTTGTGACCCCGCCGCTCGTCGATCGCACATCGAAGTCGAGCCGGAACCGCCTATACCCGCCACCCAGTGCGAGGCGCGCCTCGCCGCCAGGAAGACGGGCGAGCGGGCCCTCGGCACTCGCCTCGAAATTGGTGAGGTGGTTGTCATAGGCGGAGCGGCCCAGGGTCAGCCCGTTGATGTAGCGCTTCGCGTTGCTGACGGTCGCGCTCTCGCCATCGGTCATCGCGAGGGTCGCTTCCCACCCGCCGCCAGGCTTGAAGTGCAGCGACGGCGTAACCGAATAGGAGCGCACGATGGGCAGGCTGAGCTGGCCATAGGTGGTCACCGGGGCTGTCACGGAATAGGCGACCCCCTTGCGCGACCGGCGGTCGGCGAGTTCGGCGTCGAGCTCGAACGAGACCCAGCTCGCAAGGTCCTGATGGCCGGTCAGTACGCCGCTGACCTGCCGATATCCGCTGCCGAGCATCTGAGACGGGGCAAGGCCGCGCGTATAGTCCCGCTGGTCGGCGTAGATCGGCGTCGCCTTGCTATAGTCGATCGCGGCCATGAAGCCGCCGCCGGTCCAGCGCGCGCCGCCGACCCCCGAATATTGCTGCTGGACATTGCCCCCATCGGCCGAGCCGCCGATGCGCGCGCTCGCCTGGATACCATCATAGTCGCGGCGCAGAATGAGGTTGGCGACGCCGCCGACCGCGTCCGAGCCGTACAATGCCGAGGCCCCGTCGGTGATGACCTCGATGCGCTCGAGTGCCGCCAGCGGAATGATCGAGATATCGACGCCCTGGTTGACGGCGTCGTAAGGAAGGCGGTGACCGTTGATGAGCGTCAGCGTCGCGTCGGAGCCCAGCCCGCGCAGGTTGAGCGTGGTCGCGTTGTTAAGGTTGTTGTAGCCGCCCTGGTCACCGCCCCCCGCGACCCCGGGGTTCTGCCCGCCGGTGAAATTCTGGGGGATGATCCGCGAAATGCTCGCCATGTCCGGAAGGCCCTGCTCCTCGAGGCCGCGGCGCGTCATCACGATTACCGGCGAGGGGCCGGTGGCGCCGCGGATGCGCGTGCCCGTCACCATGATCGCCGGGTCGGTGCCGTCCTCCGCAGCTGCTCGGGCGCGCACCCTGACGACGAGCGCCCCGGCCTGCTGCTCGACGACGAGGTCAGTGCCCGCGATCGCCCGGCGAACCGCCTCCTCAATAGTGAACCTGCCCCGGATCGCCGGTGCCTGGCGGCCGCGGATATCGGCGTCGGCGAACAGGATCTCGCGGCCGCCCTGGCGGGCGAGCGCACGCAGCGTTGCGCCAAGGTCTTGCTGCGCCAGCTCGAAGGCGATCGATGCCTCCTGCGCGCTTGCCGGCAGGATCGCCATGCCGGCCGGGATCGCCGTCGCGCCGAGCAGCGCGGCGCAGAATGCTTTTCTCGAGACTCTCATTTCCACCCTCCCAATCGCCGAGCTTCGTGCGGCGTTGGGGGGATTGACGGGCGGGCCGGCGGAATACGGGGTCGGATCACAAAATATTTTTCTTGGCTGACGGCCCCGTAACGACCCGAGGATTCGTCTCTGCGCGAACGGCCCGGCCCGCGTTTTCGGCAAGCCGGTCCGGACCTCGGCGTCGGGCCCCGTTCTTGACGGCCCGGCATTCTTCCGAACAAAAAGGGAACGAATCAACCTCTTGTCGAGTCTTGGACCTTCATGCGGCAGCCAGCTGTCATTGCCGATCTGCGTTCACGCATCGCCGCCATCGAAGGCGTAGGGCAGCGGCACGCAGCGGTACCGTTCGGGATCGCGTCGCTCGACGGGCGGCTTCCGGGCGGCGGCCTGGCGACCGGCGCGCTCCATGAGGTCGCCGGCAGTGATGCGCTGTGCGACGACGCCGCCGCCACCGTCTTCCTTGCCGGCATCCTCGCCCGGATCGAGGGTCCGGTCTTCTGGTGCCTCAGATGGCGCGACCTGTTCGCGCCCGCGCTCGACCTGGCAGGCCTGCATCCGGACCGCGTCGTCCATGTCGAGGCGGGCAGCGACGCGAACGTCCTGCTGGCGATGGAGGAGTGCCTGCGCCATCCCGGGCTCGCCGGGGTGGTGGGAGAGGTCGCCAAGCTCACGACGACGGCATCGAAGCGGCTGCAGCTTGCCGCCGAGAGCTCGGGCACCACGGCCTTCGTGTTCCGCCGGGCCTTCCCGGTCGATGCCGTCGCGGAAGGCACCGCGGCGGTCACTCGCTGGCGCGTGCTCGCCGCGCCCAGCGAGCCGCTCGGCATCCCCAGCCTCGGCCGCGCCCGCTGGGACCTGCGCCTCGAGCGGGTGCGCGGCGGCGAGCCCAAGTCCTGGATCGTGGAGGCCTGCGATGCGCAGGGTCGTCTCGCTCTACCTGCCAAGCTGGTCGACCGACCGGCTGCGGCGGACGAGCGGCGTCTCGCGAGCTGAGTCTCGCGACGCCGCGCCGGCCGGCGACCGGCCGCTCGTCACCGCGCTCCCCGATCATGGCCGCAAGATCGTAGCCGCGATCGATCCCGCTGCGCGCAGCTTAGGCATAGCGCCCGGCATGACCGTCACCAGGGCGCGCAGCCTGGCGCCCGGGCTGATGGTGGTCGATGCCGATCCGGAAGGCGATCTCGCCGCGCTCCGGCGCCTCGCCTTGTGGTGCTCGCGCTATTCCCCCGTCGTCGCCCCCGATCCGCCCCGGGGCATCTGGATCGACGTCACCGGCTGCGCGCCGCTGTTCGGTAGCGAGCGCGCGCTGCTCAAGGACCTGCACCGCCGCATCGCCGGCGCCGGCTTCGCTGTACAGGTCGCGGTGGCCGATACGCCGGGCTGCGCCCATGCGGTCGCCCGGCACGTGCTTGCCGGCCGGCCGGTCGCGATCCCCCCTGGCGACCAGCGCAAGGCGATGGCGCTGCTGCCCCTCGCGGCGCTGCGGCTCGAGGCGCCGCTGGTCGAAGGGCTGCGCAAGCTCGGCTTCGAGCGGATCGAGCAGATCCTCGCGACGCCGCGCGGCCCGCTCGCCCGCCGGTTCGGCCGGGTGCTGCACCAGCGGCTCGACCAGGCGCTCGGCCACGCGCCCGAGCCGATCGAGCCGATCTTCGCGCCGCAGGTGCCGCGCGCCCACCGCGCCCTGCTCGAGCCGATCGCGACGCCGGAGGCGTTCGGCCGGGTGATCGGCGACCTCGTCGGCGACATAACCGCGCAGCTCGTCCGGCTCGGCAAGGGCGCGCGCCGGCTCGACTGCCATTTCCAGCGCGTCGACGGCCAGACGCAGGCGATCCGCGTCGGTACCGCCACGCCGACGCGCGACGCTGCCCATCTCGCCCGGCTGCTCCAGGCGCGTATCGACCAGATCGAGCCGGGGCTCGGCATCGAGGCGATGACCCTGGTAGCGCAGCTCGTCGAGCCGCTGGCCGCCGCCCAGGCCGATCTTGCCCGCGCCGGCCGTCGCGAGGCGGACGTGGCGGGCCTGGTCGACACGCTCGCGAACCGCTTCGGCGAAGCGAGCCTTCGCCGCGCCGCGCCCTTGCCGGGCGGCATGCCCGAGCGGTCGGTGGCGACCTTGCCCGCGCTCGCCCCTGCCGCAGGCGCGCGCTGGGCCGACGACCTGCCGCGCCCCGGCCGGCTGATCGATCCACCCCAGCCGATCCAGGTGACGGCGATGCTGCCCGATCATCCGCCGGCGATGTTCGTCTGGCGACGCAAGCGCTACCGGGTGGTCCAGGCCGACGGGCCCGAGCGCCTGCACGGCGAATGGTGGCGCGAGGGCGGCACGGAAGCACGGGCGCCTTATTCGGTGCGTGATTATTTCCAGGTCGAGGTCGAGGGCGGCGGGCGCTACTGGCTGTTTCGCCTCGGCGATGGCGAGCGCGGCGCCACCGGCCCGATGACCTGGTTCATCCACGGTGCCTTTGCCTGATCGTGCCGGGACGGGCCAGGTGCCGAAAGGACGTCGGCTCGACCTCGGGGAACGCATGCGGACGCGCCGCCTGCGTCCTCGCGACGGGCCCGGCGATGCCGAAAAAAATTCTCCGAAAGAGGTCTTGAAGCCGTCTTTGCAAAAACCATCTTCGCGTCGCCGGACGCGAAAACTCGGTCCGGCAGGACCTGAGGGCACCGGCTCTCTCCCGGTGCGCCTCGTGCTCAAATTGCTCATATGGAGGATTTGGATATGAGGACTTTCGACTTTTCGCCCTATCGCCGCTCGACGGTCGGCTTCGACCGTCTGTTCGACCTGCTTGAGGCAGGCGCGCGCGGCGAGACCGACAGCTACCCGCCGTTCGATATCGAGCAGGCCGGTGAGGACCGCTATCGCATCACCCTGGCGGTCGCGGGTTTTCGCCCCGACGAGATCGAGATCGTGGCGCAGAGCAACCAGCTCAGCGTGACCGGCCGCAAGGAAGAGGAGGAGGGCGACACCGGTCGCTTCCTGCACCGCGGCATCGCCACGCGCGCCTTCGAACGCCGCTTCCAGCTGGCCGACTTCGTCGTCGTCGAGGATGCGCAGTTCGACAACGGCCTGTTGCGGATCGCGCTCAAGCGCGAAGTCCCCGAGGCGATGAAGCCCCGGCGCATCGCGATCGGCGGCACGGCTTCCGCGCCCGCCAACGATCGGCTGGAGGGCCCTTCCACACCCGTAAGCGAGGCCGAGCCCGCAGACCGCGAAGCGGCGTAAGCCGACATGCCCGCCTGGCAAGGGCGGGCATGTCCCGATTGACCGCATCGAGGAGGATTCGACGATGACCGTCCATTTCCTGGGGCTGCTGCGCGATCCGCGGGAACTGGTCGAGCACCCGCAACTCGAGCCCGAGGTCAAGCGTGCCATCCTGGCGTCCTGGGCCTCGGACGCACACGCCGTCCGCTCGCAACCCAGGCTGCGCAAGCCGCCCGAGCTCAGCGATCCCGTCCCCGTGGGCGAGCTGCTCGCGGCGCTCCGCCAGCTCGACGCGGGCCAGCCCGGAGCCGCCTGACATGCCCGGGACGATCGCCCCGGAGATCGTCGCGTGCATCGCACGCGGCGGCCAGCCCAGCGAGGCCGATCTGCAGCGGGTGGCGGCGCACATCCGGCGCGATCTCGAGACCGCGCTCGGGTTCGGCAGACGGCCCGGACCATCGGCGCCGGATCGGGTCGCCACCGAGGCAATCCGCGCGGCGCGTGCCGCGCTGGAAGGTGCTCCCTGAAACAGGACGCCGGCTGCCTTAGGCAGCCGGCGCCCAGTCTTTCGGAAATAGCGCGACGCCGATATCGTCCGCGCGTCGCGCCGCGCCGTCAGTGAAGGCTGCCGCGCCGCACCAGGTTGACGATGCCGAGCAGCGAGACCAGGAACGAGGTCACCGTCAGCGGCGCGTTGTTGATCGAGCCGCCGGCGACGACGAGGCCGCCGATAAAGGCGCCGACGATCCCGACCACGATGTTGAGGAAGACGCCCGGCTGTGCATCGGTCCGCATGATCATGCTCGCGAGCCACCCGATCACGCCGCCCACGACCAGCCACAAAATGAATCCCATCGACCTTCTCTTTGCGCAGGGCGAGACGCGCCGGCCACGGTGCAGGTTCCCGCACGCCGGAGCCCGAAGCCGGACGGCGCCGTCAATAGCGCGCCAGCAGGCGCTCGACCGTCGGGCGGGTCGTCGTCTCCTTGCCATGGTCCTGGGCGATGTCCTTCTCGAGCGCGTCGCGGATCTCGCAGATCTGCGCATCGGTCAGGTGCTCGATGCCGACGAACTCGCCGCGCGCCTTGTCGACGGCGCGCAGCAGTTCGTCGAGCTTGGCCTGCATCGCGGCGCCGTCGCGGTTCTGGCTGTTCTGGATCAGGAAGACGGCGAGGAAGGTGAGCACGGTCGTCGCGGTGTTCACGATCAGCTGCCAGGTGTCCGAATAGTGGAGCAGCGGACCGCTCGCGGCCCAGAGCAGCACGAACGCGACCGAGATGATGAAGGCCAGGGGATGCCCCATCAGCGAGGCTGAGCGGCTCGCTACGCGCGTGAAGAATTGGTCCATCTTTTCCTCCTTGCTCAGGTGGAAGGAGCAACGAAGCGTCATTCGCGCCGGTTTCACCCGGCGAACGGGTCGCCACCGCTCTCTTGCGCCGTCACTGGGCCGGTTTGACCGATACGGACTGGTTCTCCATCACCGCCTCGCCAAAGGCGGTCAGGAACGCGACGTCGGCGGCGTCTCGACCGATGCCGATCTTTGCCATCTCCGCCTCCGTCGCCATGCCGGTCGCGTCGAGCAGGTGCCATTCGCCGCCGAGGAATATCTCGGCGACCGCATGGAAGTCCTGAGGCTCGACGCCCAGGGCGTAGACACTCGCGATGCGCGCGGGAATGCCTGCTGCGCGGGCGAGGGTGATCAGGACGTGCGCATAGTCGCGGCAGACGCCCTCGCGCCGGATGAACGTATCGGCGGCGGTGGTCTCGGTATTGCTTACCCCTGGGACGTAGCGAAAGTTGCGCTGGATCCAATCGCGCATCGCGAGCACCCTGGCCCCGCCATCGATACTACCGAACTCAGCGGCCACGAAGCTCTGGAACTGGTCGGCGGGACAATAGCGCGACGCCATCAGATATTGGACCGTCTCGCCGGGCAGCTGGTGGGGCGGCACGATCGCGAGGTCGGCGCACTCGGTCAGCAGCCGCTGGAGGGAGACTGTAGCGCGGTAGCTGACAAGGAGCCGGCCTTCCGCGCGCACCCAAATCCGCTCGCCGATGCCGTCTTGTGCCGGGACGCGCGCGAAATGCGCATGCGGCGAAACCTCGATATGCGCCTTCTCGACGCACTGTTCGGGGATCGCCGCCGCCTCGAGCTGCAACAGGATGTCGGTCGGCTGGGCCAGCCGGTACGCGATCTCGGTATGGATATCGATCTTCATGCGCGCCGCAACGCGCCGGAATTGGGTTGGGACCCGGCCGACACGGGTGCGGCGTAAAATTGGCTGAAAGACAGTGGCCCTGAGATTTGCGAAAGGTCCGCGAGAAGCGTTTGCAGACACGCCCGCCTGATAACTCGAGGCTAAGCCTGCGGTGCTGCAACCGATTGATTAATTGCGCATTATGTCGGCATGCCCCTCTATCATTTCCAGGTCGCCCGCCACGGCGACGCCGAGATTTTCGGACGTGAGAGCCATGATTGCAGGGACCTGCCGGCGGCGCTGAGGAAGGCGCATTCGCGCGCTCGTGCGTTTCTGCGCCACTACGCCCGCTGCCGGCCAGAGGAAGTCCGGGGAACCCTCGATATCCAGGACGCAGGCAATCATGTCGTTGCGCGTATCTATCTCTCCGAGTTGGCGCACCAGATCTCATAGCGGGCACCGTCCTCGGCAGAGGCCGACCGGCGACCGTCAGTTGAGGATCGCCTGGCCCTTGCCCTCGGCGGTCATTGCGCCGTGGCCGGAGAAGCTGCCGCGGGACCTGCCCGCAGATAGTCGGCCTCGAATTCCGCGGCGCGCGCGAGGCGCGGCCAATCTGGAACCTCGATGATCCGTCCGCGCGCGATCGCCAGGCCCTCGGCGCGCAGATCTTGAAAGGTTCTGCTTACATGCACGGGCGTCAGGCCCAGGACATCGGCCAAGAGCATCTGCGACGCATCGAGCCGAAAATGCTGCCGTGACCCTAGGCCAGTAGCCTCCAGGCGCAGGCCCATCTCGCAAAGCAGATGGGCAAGGCGTGTCCGGGCGTCGCGTCGGCCCAAGCCGACCAGCCATTCCGCGGTGATTCCCGCCTGCACCGCCGTCTCGCGCCACAAGGCCCACGCGACCGCGGGATATTCCTGCGCGATCCCTCGTACGGCGCTACACGACAGGCTCAGTGCCAGCGTGTCGCAGCCGGTACCCACCTCCCAGCCGCGTCGTATCCCGATCGCCTTATCGAGTCCGCAAAGGTCGCCAGGGACGTAGAGCGCTGCGACCTGGCGTCGTCCGCCGGCGAGCTGGCGGACGCCGGCCAGCAAACCCTCAATGACGAGGTAGAGGCGATCGTCGCCGTCGCCCTGCGTAATCTGGGCAGCGGCTCGGCAACGAACGACTGTACCGGGAAGCGCCAGGATAGCCTGGCGCTCGCATGCACCCAGCCCGTGCTGCGCGGCAAGACGCTCGGCCACGCGCTCCAGCGCAAATTTTCCAACTCCCTGCATGCGCGCACCCTAGGGGCAAGATCGGCGCCCCTGTCGCGCTGCTGCCCGTTTGGGCGGGAGTAATTCCACAACCTGGGTTGGTTTCAGCCGGCAAACGCAGCGCGCGCAGCTGCATCTGCTGGATCCGACGAAAGCTTGAAACCTCTTGCTTTCGAGGAAGTTATCGCCGCCATGCGGTATTTCTTCCATATCCAGAACGGCAATGGCTGCACTCGGGACGAGGAAGGCCAGGAATTCGTAGATCTCGATGCGGCCCGCCAGTCCGCGCTGACGGGCATCCGGTCGGTTCTCGGAGAGGAACTGATGCGTGGCATCGTCGACCTCTCCGGACGCCTGGATATCTGCGACGCGGACGACAGGGTACTTCTGTCGATTCCCTTCACAGAGGCCGTCTTGGTCCAGCGAACGCGGATGGAGCAATGATCGAGAAGCACCTGCGGATGCTCCGGGTCCGCGACGATGTCTCGCTCGAGGAAGAAGCTGTGCTGCTTGCGCTGATTTCCGAGACGCGCGAAGTGCCGGCGAAGACGAATTTCATTCGCGCCGGGCAACGCTTGTCCAGCTCGACCCTGCTGCTCGAAGGCATGATGTGCCGTCACAAGGACCTACGCGAAGGCGAGCGCCAGATTACCGATTTGCATCTCGCCGGCGATTTCGTCGACCTGCACGGCTTTACCCTGAAGCGACTGGATCATCACCTGATGACGCTGACGCCGTGCAAGGTCGCTATCGTACCGCACGAGCGCCTGAAGGCGCTGTCGGAGCACCATCCGCACCTTTCGCGCCTATACTGGTTTTGCACCAACATGGACGCGGCGTCGCACCGCGAGTGGGAATTGTCGCTTGGTCGCAGGATGGCGATCGCCCGCGTCTCGCACCTGTTGTGCGAGCTTCGCATCCGCTTCGAACTGGTCGGCATGACCAATGGCGTCGCCTTCGCACTTCCCCTGACCCAGGTCGAACTTGCCGAGTGTGTCGGGCTGACTCCCGTCCACGTCAATCGCATCGTCCGACAATTGCGCGAACGCGGACTCGCCGATGTCCGGCGCGGCCATGTTAAGATACTGGACCTGCCGGGACTGGAAACGCTTGCCGAGTTCGACCCGAACTATCTCTATCTTGAGAAATTGCCGCGCTGAGCCCTTCTGACGCCTGAAGCGGGACGTGGCACCGGCAGCGGCCAAGCCTTGCGTGGAAGACGGCGGCGACCCGGTCGATCGAGGAATATGCCTGGGCTCGCTTGTCGGACAGGCGCCGTGGAGAAGATGACAGCCCTCCAGGCTCGATTGCGCAGTCTGCTCCCGAGACTATCCTGGGCCGGTGCCGGCGCGTCGGCTTCGCGTATTAGTGCCTCGACTTCGCCATCGATGCCTCCGGGCCGGAATCCAGCATTTCATTAAGCGACACTGCCATCCTTTCGGGATCGCACGCGGACACGCGCATGGGACGTGAGCGTCCGCATTACGAAGCGCTAGCCGCGCGTCTCGAGCAAGCCGTCGCCGCCGCGCCGTTCCGATCTAATAATCCATGTTATCAAATGCTTGAAACCGCGCCGTGATGGGGAACGGCGGATATGGCGACACGTTCAGCGAGCAGGAAATCCCGGAGATGATGATGCTTGCTACCGCCGACCGACGAACCCAGAGCGGTTCGCAGTTCCTTACCGATAGTTTCCAGCGGGGACTGGCGCACTGGAATCGCGAGCGGCTGGCGCCCGGACTCGCCGATGACGACTGGCAGAAGATTTTCGAGCGCGACGTCAAGATGCAGCGGCTCGAGGGCGGTTTCCTCGAGGAGCTGCGCGCCGAGGTCGCCGAGGAGGCGGCGGCGGCGCCGACCGATGTCGAGGGCTTTATCGCCTGGTTCGAGGGGCTGAAGGCGGTGGGCCCCGGGCAGGGCGACCCGCTCTTCCCCTGGCTCGCCGAGGAGGCGGACCGTGACGAGCTGCGCTGGTTCTTCGAGCAGGAAGCCGCCGGCGAGGCCGGCTTCGACGATCTCGTCGCGATGACCCAGGTCAAGCTGCCGGTACGCCCCAAGCTGGAGCTCGCCCGCAACTATTGGGACGAGATGGGGCACGGCACCGAGAAGGGAATGCACGGGCCGATGCTCGATGCGCTCGTCGAGACGCTCGAAGTGAATCCCGTGATCGAGAACACGGTGTGGGAAAGCCTGTGCCTCGCCAATGCGATGACCGCGATGGCGACCCAGCGCCGCTATGCCTGGCATTCGGTGGGTGCCCTCGGCGTGATCGAGCTGACTGCGCCGGGTCGCGCCGCGCTGGTCGCCGAGGGGCTCAAGCGCGTCGGCCTGAGCCCGAAGGAAGCACGCTATTTCACGCTGCACGCGGTGCTCGACGTCAAGCACAGCGAGGATTGGAATCGCGAGGCGATCCGCCCGGCGGTGGAGGAGGATCCGCGCCGCGCCACCGCGATGGCCGAGGGTGCCCTGATCCGCCTGCGCTGCGGCGAGCGCTGCTTCGCGCGCTACCGCGCGCAGTTGATGCCCGGCGCCTGACCGGTCCCGCCGGGCGATCCCGGCGATCGACGAACGAACGACGTCACCGGGCACCCAGGCAATCGGCGCCGGGCGCCCGGCTCAAAGGGAGATGCGGAGATGGTCAAGGGAACGAACGACAAGCTGGTCGGCGATGCGCCGGCCGAGTTCGAGACGAAGCGCGGCAATGGCGGCGAGCTCCACCAGCTCGCTGGCGACGAGGGCGCGCTCACGACGCAACAGGGCGTGGCGGTCGCCGACGACCAGAACACGCTGCGCCTGGGCGCGCGCGGACCGGCGCTGCTCGAGGACTTCCATTTCCGCGAGAAGATCTTCCACTTCGATCACGAGCGCATCCCCGAGCGCGTCGTCCACGCCCGCGGCTACGGCGTCCATGGGACCTTCACGCTCACCGAGTCCCTCGAGGAATTCACGACCGCCCGCATCCTGACCGAAGTAGGCGAGAAGACGCCAATGTTCACGCGCTTCTCGACCGTCGCCGGCAGCAAGGGCTCGTTCGACCTTGCGCGTGACGTGCGCGGCTTCGCGTGCAAATTCTACACGAAGGATGGCAACTGGGACTTGGTCGGCAACAACATCCCGGTCTTCTTCATCCAGGACGCGATCAAGTTCCCGGACCTCATCCATGCGGCCAAGCCGGCGCCCGACCGCAACTTCCCCCAGGCGCAGACGGCGCACGACAATTTCTGGGACTTCATCAGCCTCACGCCCGAGGCGATGCACATGATCATGTGGACCATGTCCGACCGCGCGATCCCGCGCTCGTTCCGCTTCATGGAAGGGTTCGGCGTCCACAGCTTCCGGCTGATCAACGCCAAGGGCAAGTCGACCTTCGTCAAGTTCCACTTTAAGCCGCGGCTCGGCCTCCAGTCGGTACTGTGGAACGAGGCGGTCAAGATCAACGGCGCCGATCCCGATTTCCATCGCCGCGACCTCTGGGACGCGATCGACATGGGGACGCCGCCCGAATGGGACCTGGGCGTACAGCTGTTCGACGAGGATTTCGCCGAGCGCTTCGAGTTCGACATCCTCGATCCCACCAAGATCATCCCCGAGGAGCAGGTGCCGGTGCGGATCGTGGGCAGCTTCGTCCTCGACGGGCTGGTCGACAATTTCTTCGCCGAGACCGAGCAGGTCGCCTTCTGCACCCAGAATGTCGTGCCGGGGATCGGCTTCTCGAACGATCCGCTGCTCCAGGGCCGCAACTTCTCCTATCTCGACACGCAGCTGAAGCGGCTTGGCTCGCCGAACTTCACCCATATCCCGATCAACCAGCCGCGCGGCTGCCCGGTCCACAATTTCCAGCAGGACGGGCACATGGCGATGCGCAACCCCAAGGGCCGCGCAAATTACGAGCCGAACAGCTGGGGCGGGCCGCGCGAGGACCCCAAGGCGGGCTATCGCCATTTCGCGGCCGAGGAAGCGGGCGAGAAGGTCCAGCTTCGTCCCGAGAGCTTCGCCGACCATTATAGCCAGGCGCGCCAGTTCTTCGTCAGCCAGACCCCGATCGAGCGCAAGCATATCGGCGATGCGCTGGTCTTCGAGCTGTCCAAATGCGCACGCGTCGATATCCGCGAGCGGATGGTCGGCCATCTGCGCAACATCGACGCGGCACTCGCCAGCACCGTCGCCGCAGGGCTCGGGCTCGCCAAGCTGCCGCCGGCGGCGAAGGCGGCGGTCTCGCCGCGCGACGACCTGCCGCCTTCCGATGCGCTCAGCATCGTCAAGCGCGCGCCCGGCAGCTTCGCCGGACGCAAGCTCGGCATCCTGGTCAGTGACGGCGCGCCGGCCGCACTGCTTGCCGCCCTGGTCAAGGCAGTGGAGGCGCTTCCCGCGAGCTACGAGCTCGTCACCCCGAAGGTCGGCGGCGTCGTCCTCGACGACGGCACGCTGGCGCAAGGCAAGCAGAAGATCGATGGCGGCCCCTCGGTCCTGTACGATGCGGTGGCGCTGCTGGTGACCGCGGAGGGCGCGGCACAGCTCGCGCGCGACGGGGCGGCCCGCGACTTTGTGGCCGATGCGTTCGGGCACCTCAAGTTCATCGGCTACACCCCGGAGGCGATGCCGCTTCTCGCCAAGGCGGGAATCGCGGAGGCCGACATGGACGAGGCGCTCGTCCAACTCGAGGGAGCGGCGTCCGCCAAGGCCTTTCTCGACGCCACCGGGCAGCTTCGCTTCTGGGAGCGCGAGTTCAAGGTCGACCTCGATGCCGAGGCGTTCCTCGAGAACAATCCCGTCGAATAGGGTGTCGCGTGGGACGCGCCGCGCGGCGCGTCCCTTTGGCAACCGAGTCAGTCGCCGGGTACCCGGCCCACCGCCGGGATATCGCCGGTAGGGCCCGTGACTATGGCGTGGTGCCCTGCGCCGAGGGCGGGCGTCCTCTGCGCCGGGCCGTCTCGCCGCGCGCGCGCCGCGCCGTGTCGCGCAGCTGCCGCCGGATCGTCGGCCCGACCAGATGAGAGGCGACGTGCGAATACCCCTCGGCGGTGAGCTTGCGCTCGATTTGGTCGATTCGCTCGTACGCGCCGGTTCCGGCGAGTTCGAGCGCCCGTTGGATCAGGTTCTTTTCCATGCTCGAAGCTCTGCCGCCGGAGCCGAGCTCGCGCGCCAACCCAGGTTAAGAAAGGCCGGGCAAGGACCCGGTCAGCCGCGCATGCTGTCGGGCACTACGCCGCCATTTTCGGCGAGCTTCGCCATCACTGCCTTGTGCAGGGCGATATTCTGCTCCGCGCTGCCGTTTTCGCCGGCATGGACGCCCAGTTCCTCTCCGAGCGCCTTGCGCGCTTCGAGGCTCGAATCGAGATCGAGCAGCTTGAGCAGGTCGACGATGGAGGTCTGGTAGTTGCCGCCGCCGCCCTTCATCTCCGCCATCTCCGAAAGTACGGCGCCGACATCGACGGCCGGATTGGGCGCGGGCGTCGCGTTAGGAGCCGGGGCGGGCGCCGGCGACGCGGGGCTCGGGGCCGGCGCCGGTGCGGACGCAGGCGTAGCGGCCTTGTGACCGAAGATCTTGTCCTTGATGCTGCTGAAGATGCCCATGGCCTGCTCCTTGTCTCCTGGCGTCGGGCGAGAAAACGCGGAACCGCTTCAAAGGGTTCGCGCGGAACGCGCCGGAAATGCGGGCGTTGGAGGAGCGAGCCCGCAAGGGGCGACAATCGGGAGGCAAGGATGCACGCAGTTCGTTGGATGACGCTTGGCGCCGCGGCGCTGGCACTTGCAGGCTGTGGTTCGAAGACCGAGACCAGCTCCACGGATACCACGACCGTCACCGCCAATAGCGATGGCACGATGGCCAACGACATGGCGATGGTCCCTGCCGCCTCGGCCGGAGAGACCTTCGCCAATGCGGCGGCGGCAAGCGACGCTTTCGAGATCGCGACGTCCCAGCTCGCCGATGCGCAGGGCGCTTCGGCCAAGACCAAGAAGTTCGCCGCCGACATGATCAAGGCGCACACCGATTCGACCGCCAAGCTCAAGACCGCCGCGAGCGCCGCGACGCCGGCGATCGTTCCCGATGCCACGCTCACCGCCGAGCAGCAGCAGGTACTCGACTCGCTCAAGGGCGTGAAGGGTGCCGATTTCGACAAGGCCTATGCGACGGCCCAGGTCGATGCTCACCAGAAGACGCTCGATGCGCTCAAGGCCAATGCCGGCGACAACGCCGTACCGCAGTCGCTGCGGGACTTCGCGGCCAAGCTGATCCCGACCGTCGCCGCGCACCTCAACATGGCCAAGTCGCTCTGACCGACGGCCTCGCGAGGCAATGCGCGAGTCCGCCCCACGCTGGCCCCTGCAGCTCTGGCTGGTCCGCCACGGCCAGAGCGCGGGCAATGTCGCGCGCGACGAGGCGCATGCGGCCGGTCTCGAGCGCATCCCGCTGACGCTGCGCGACGTCGATGTCCCGCTGTCGGCGCTCGGCGAGCAGCAGGCGGAGGCGCTCGGCCGCTGGTTCGCGCGCGGCTGCGGCAACGGCCTGCCCGATGTGATCCTTTCCAGCCCCTATGTCCGCTCGAAGGACACCGCGCGCCGCTTCCGCGACGCGGGCGGTGCCGAGCCCGCCGAGCCGGTCTGCGTCGACGAGCGGCTGCGCGAGAAGGAGTTCGGCATCCTGGACGGGCTCACCACCGCCGGTGTCGCAGCGCAGGAGCCGCAACAGGCGGAATTTCGCCGGCTGCTCGGCAAATTCTACCATCGTCCGCCCGGCGGCGAGAGCTGGGCGGACGTGATCCTCAGGCTGCGCGGCCTGCTCGACACCGTGTCGCTCCACTACGGCGGACGCCGTGTGATGATCGTCGCCCACCAGGTCGTAGTGCTTTGCCTGCGCTACATCCTCGAGAATATGAGCGAGGAGGAGATTCTGGCCGTCGACAGGCTTGGCGATGTCGCCAATTGCTCGGTGACCGAATATCGCTTCGACGCATCGACGGGCAAGGACGGCGGGCTCGTGCTGATCCGCTACAATGAAGTGGCGCCAATGGAGGAAGATCCCGCGGCGCAAGTGACGCGCGCGCCCGACGCGCGCGTCGCCGCACGCGGATGAGCGCGCTCGATT
The DNA here is from genome assembly GCF_027359115.1 of Sphingomonas sp. NIBR02145. Lineage (NCBI taxonomy): Bacteria > Pseudomonadati > Pseudomonadota > Alphaproteobacteria > Sphingomonadales > Sphingomonadaceae > Sphingomonas > Sphingomonas sp. NIBR02145. Next base: position 4,375,299 of record NZ_CP114791.1, read on the forward strand.
CCGCCTGGCTGGCGGCGCATCCGCTGCCGGCGATCGGGCAGGAGACCGACAAGAATGCGCGCGGGCGCATGCTCTGCGCCGGCGGCTCGCTGACGGTTCCGGGCGCACTCGCGCTTACCGGCGAGGCGGCGCTGCGTGCCGGTGCCGGCAAGGCGCTGCTCGCGGTGCCGGAGCCGGCGAGGCTGGGGCTCGGCATCGCCATGCCAGAAGCCGCCATCTTCCCGCTCCCGACCAATGACGAGGGCGAGCTGGCCGGCAAGGCCGGCGAACGGATCGCCGCCCTGCTCGATCGCTGCGACAGCCTGGTCCTGGGGCCAGGGATGGGCGAGCGATCTGCCGCGGCTACGATCCTGCGCCATATCCTTGCCGAGGCGCGCGCCGACCTGCCGATCCTGCTGGACGCTGCGGTCATCGCGGGCGCGCGCGGATGCGCCGACGCGGTCCGCGCCCGCGATGGCAGGGTGGTGCTGACGCCGCACCCCGGCGAGATGATCGCGCTGATGGAGTGCGACGCGGCCGAGCTTCGCGATGCGCCCGACGCGCTGGCGCGCCGCGCCAGCACGCATTTCGGTGCGGTCGTCGTGCTCAAGCAGGCCGAGACCTGGATCGCGGCCCCGGATGGGGAATTGCTTCATTATCGAGGCGGCGGCCCGGGCCTGGCCACCGCGGGATCGGGTGACGTGCTGGCCGGTATCCTCGGCGGCCTGCTGGCGCGCGGTGCGGCGCCCTGCCTGGCAGCTGCCTGGGCCGTGTGGCTGCACGGCGAGGCCGGACGCAGCCTGGCCGAGGAGTCGGGCCCGATCGGCTTCCTCGCCCGCGAGCTTCCGCCGCGCTTACCATCGCTGCTCGCCACGTTCGGCACGCGATGAAAATTGCGGCGGGGCGCGGACCCCGGGGAAATTCCGGCGGGTTGAACCCTGGTGCACATATTCTGTGCGCGACGAAAGGATGACGCGATGGACAGGCAGATTTCCGAACCGCCCGCCGATGCCGGGCAGGACAAGGATGACCAGACGCCGGGCGGCCTTCCGCCGGAGCCGGTCGAGGACCGCCCGGGCGTGGGCAGCGTGAAGCCCGAGGACTATGCTGAGCCCGCCAAGGGAGACCAGGCATGACCGACAAGCGTAATGAGGGACCGGGCGAGGCGGAGCGCGCCAACCCGGGCAGCACCGACGTCGATCCCACGAACTAATCCTCGCAACAGCCCGCCGAGGGGGCCGACGATGTTCCGCCCGAGCAGCCGGGCTCGCCGCGCGGCTAGCGACGCCGCTTTGGCACGACGCTGAGCTTTCCGCTGCTCTCAAGCGTCGCCAGCGCGACATCGTCGAAGTCGCGGATCTGCTCGCTGCGAATTCCCTGGGCAAGGTCCTGGTCCGACAGGTTGGCGCGCCGCATCGCCCTGGCATCGACCTTGCCGTCCTCGACGAGCGTGATCGGTCGCGACTTGACCAGCGCGGCGACCCAGTGCCAGCGCATCGCGACAAAGGCCAGCAGGCGGTGCAGGACCACCAGGGCCAGCGTTGCCGCCAATACCGGGAAGAACGGCGCCTTGCCGGTCATGACACGACTGATATTGGATCCGACGATCAGCGCGACGACGATGTCGAGCGGGGAGAAATGCGCGAAGGTCCGGCGCCCCGCGATCCGCACGCACAGGATGCCGAAGGCGAGGAGCGGCAGCACCCGGAAGCAAAGCTGGAGCGCGCTGGCCCCCTCGTCGGGCCCGATAAGCTGGCGAAACCATTCCATGCCCGGCCAACGCCCGCGATTTAGCGCGGGTTTCACGCAAGCCGGAACCGCGCCCGATTGGCAGGGTTCTCGCGCAAAAGCATCGGGAGGCTGTCGAATGATTAGCATGCGCGTGATCGACGAACCCGGGTTCGTCCGTCCGGGCTCGCCGAGGGTTCGAGCGCTAAGCGTCGGGGTCGTACGGCGTTCGGGTCGCGCGGCGGCGGGCCGTACGCCTGTCCGATCTACCCAGGTGTCTCGGCAGCCTCGCCGCGCCGCCTGGCGGGAGGTCGCCTAGCCATGCACGGTCGCAGCCATGACCCGGTTGCCGGCGCCACGCCGGGCGCGGTGCTGCTGCGAGAGGAGCTGCGCCGCGGCACGATGTCAGAGCTTTGCCAGCTGTCGCTCGGCGGGCGGACCATCTCGCTCGCGGCGGGCCATGACGCGATCTGGGTAATCGTGCGCCGCCCGGGGCGCGGCGGCATCGCAATGCGGGCGGCCTTCTGCCCGGCGGGCTATCGGCAAGCGCGAACGGTGCGCGCCCGGAAGGGCGAGGCTGCGCGGATCGAGGTCAGGAGCCCGATCGGTACGCACCGGATCGCGGTGCGCCTGGTCGAGGGTGCGATTCCGGTGCTGGAGGTGGCGACGAGCCTCGAGGCCAAGGTCCCGTTGCTCACCTCCTTCGTGCCGCGCGACCTATATCCGCTCGACGCGCGCGACGATCCCCTGGGTGCGGTCGGGCAGGTCGAGGCGGCACAGCGCGGCTTCAACACCGGCGCGATCTATTTCCGGCTCGAGGAGCCGGACTTCGGCAGCGTGCTCTATTGCCAGGACCTCACCCGGCTGAACCGTTACTTCGCCCTGACCGATACCAAGCCCGACGGCGCGGTCGGCGGCGTCTGGCCCGAGATCGGCTATCTCCTGCCGACGCCGCCGCAGCGCGGAACCCCGCCGGTCGATCCCTTGCCCGCGGGCGAGGAAGTCCTCCTTTCCCACGCCCTGATCGCCTTCCACGACGACAGCGATGGCGACGAGCAGGCGATGGCGCAGCGCTATCTCTCGCTGCTCGGCGCCGTGTTCGGCCAGATCGAGCAGCCCGACATCGCCTATCGCGACTGGACCGCTCGCGCCGAGGATTCGCTGCGCGACCTCGCCCGTTCGCCCAAGGCGACGATCCGCCATTATGGCCATAGCTATGTCCATCCCTATACCGCCGCCGAATATCCGGATTCGATGGTCCAGCTCTCCGTGCTGAGCGGGATCCGCGACTGGGAGGTATGGGCCGGCGGGAAGGCCGCCATCGGTGTCGACCTGGCGGCCGGGCTCGGCAAGTTCTACGATCCGAGGCTCGGAACGCTGCGCCGCTATCTGCCCAATGTCGGCAAGGACAAGGACAGGAATGCGGTCGACAGCTGGTATCTCTATCATCCGCTGTCGAAGCTCGGGCGCCTCGCCATCGACGGCGACAAGCCGGCGTTGCGGCTGTTCAGCAAGTCGCTCGACTACGGAATCCGCGCTGCCCGCCACTTCGAGTACAGATGGCCGATCCAATATGACGTGCGCGACTTCAAGGTGCTGCAGGCGGCGCGCGACGATGCCGGGCTAGGCCAGACCGATGTCGGCGGCATGTACGCCTATGTCATGCTCCAGGCCTTCGAGCTGACCGATGAGTGGCGCTACCTCGACGAGGCGCGCGCGGCGATCGACGCGGCGCGCGAGATGCGCTTCGAGCTCAACTACCAGGCAAATCTGACCGCCTGGGGGGCCGCCGCCTGCATTCGGCTATGGCGGATCACCGGCGAGGAAACCTATCTGCGCCAGAGCTATGTCTATCTGGCGAGCTTCTTCCACAACACTGCGATGTGGGAATCCGAGATCGGCCATGCCCGCCACTATCGCAACTTCCTGGGCGCGACGGCGCTCCACGATGCGCCCTATATGGCGATGTACGAGTGCTTCGACAGCTTCGCGGCGTTCGAGCGCTATCTGAAGGACGCCGGCCCCGAGCTCGATCCCGCCGCGAAGCTGTTGATCTGCGAATATTGCCGCTACGCGCTCGACCGCGCCTGGTTCTACTATCCCGACGCGCTTCCGGAAGACGCGATCGCGCCGAAGCAGCGCCCGACCAACGGCCATATCGACCGCGCGCTCTCCTTCCCGGTGGAGGACCTGTATGTCGACGGGCAGCCGGCGGGGCAGGTCGGGCAGGAAATCTATGGCGCGGGCTCGGCCTTCGTCTTCGCCAGCCGCGCCTTTCACCGCGTCGAGGGTGCGCCCTTCCTGCTGTTCTGCGATCACTTCCTGCTCGGCCTGGACCGCCCGGGAGAGAAGGCCCTGCGCTTCCAGCTCGCGGGCAGCCCAGGCCGCGACGCTCGGCTCAGCCTGATCCGGGCGGGAAGCGCCGGGCTACCGGAATTCACCCTGTCGGCGCACGGCGGCAAGGCGTTGCGGCCGCGGCACGCGTCCGCGGGCCGCATCGAGTATCACGTTCCGGCGGACGCGACGATCGAGTTGCTCTGGTAAGCTAGGCGCCAAGCTCGGTCTTCATCGCCGCAAGACGCTGCTCATAGGCTTCGGCGAGCCGGCGATGGGCATAGGCCACGCCCATATCGTCCGCCTGCTCGGCGCGCGCGCGTTCCTCCCGGGCGCGCCGCTCGAGATAGTCGCGGTCCGCCGCGTCGCCTGCCCGGCGATCTCCCCATGGGTCGCTCATCGCCGCCTCAATGCGCGTGCGCCTGGTGGCGGCGGGTCTCCCAGCCCTTCTTCGCCGCCGCCGAGCGCTTGGCCGCGCTTTGTGAGGCGCCGCCCTTCTCGCCGCCCTTGCGGGCGCTGTCGTGATTCTCCTGCTTGCCTCGTCCCGATCCCGAATTCTTGCCGCCGCCGGACTCCTTGTTGACGGTCGCCCAGGCGCGGCGCTCGGCCTCCTCCTTGCCGACGCCGCGGTCCTCATAGCCCTCCTCGATATGCTTGGCCTTGCGCTTCTGCTTGCCGGTGTAACTGCTCTTGTCGCCTTGGGGCATGATCGCTCTCCCATCGTCTAACCGACTGCAACAACGCCCGATTTCGGCGGCCAGTTGCGCGCCATAACCTGGGTTATGCCGGGAACCCGCGCGCGTCCCTTTGGTTCGTGGCGGGAAGGAGAATGCAGCCATGACCGAGCTTGCCGACCCGCCCGCCCGCGACCTTTCCGACGCGCATACCGAGATGCCGAGCCTCAAGGGGCGCAAGGCGATCGTCACCGGCGGGACCACCGGCATCGGCCGGGCGATCGCCGTGCTGCTTGCCTCCGAAGGCGTCGACGTGTTCGTCTGCGGCCGCGATCCGCAGCATCTCGAGGACGGGCTCGGCCGCATCCGCGAGGTCGGCAAGGGCGACGGCATCAACATCGACCTCGCCGACCCCGACGGCGTCGCCCGCTTCGTGGGGGCGGCGAAGGACTATTTCGGCGCGTTCGACATCGCGGTCCTCAATGCGGCGATCCCGGCGCAGGGCGTGACCAAGATGAACGCGGAGGAACTCCGCTATGCCATCGCCACCGACTTCACCGCCTATCTCGCGAGCGTCGATGCCGCGGCGGAGGTGATGCAGGATCACGGCGACATCGTCCTGATCGGCTCGATGAGCGCGCATGTGCTGGGGCCGGATTCCAGCGTCTATGCCGGGATGAAGGCCGGCATCGCCGGCTTTGCCGAAGCGGTGCGCAAGGAGCTCGGCCCCAAGGGAATCAAGGTCGCGCTGGTCGAGCCCGGCAAGACGGGCGCCGACTTTCAATATTCGAGCTTCACCGCCGAGGAGCAGGCCGAGCAGATCAACAAGGAGTGGATGTTGCGCGCCGAGGATATCGCCGTCGGGGTCCATTACGTCCTGACCCAGCCCCGGCGCGCCGTCGTCCAGCAGGTGACGATCGCGCCTCGCACGCAGGACAAGGAATGACCAGCTTCCCGATCGACCGGCTCGTCTTCGGCCCCGACGACATCGACCTGTCGCGCTCTCCGCTGGCAGGGCATTTCGATGCCGAGACCTATGTGCTCGGCGCCTTCAACCCTGCGCTGACGCGGCTTCCCAACGGCAACCTGGCGATCTTCGTCCGGGTGGCGGAGGCGCTCCGCGATCCGATCGTCGACGGCAAGATCCACGCAATCCGCTGGCACGAGGGCCGCTACGTCCTCGATCCCTGGCCGCTCGAGCTGGTCGACACCGGCGATCCCCGCAAGTTCCTGATCCGCGGCGGTCGCTGGAAGGTGATGGCGCTGACTTCGCTCTCGTGGATCCTCCCCGTCGAGCTCACGCCGGATGGCCTCGAGATCGTCGACATCCATTACGACAAGGCGATCGCCCCCAAGGGCAGCTTCCAATGCTATGGCGTCGAGGATGCGCGCGTGTCGAAAGTCGGTGATCGCTGGCTGATGACGACCTGCTCGGTGAGTCCCGAGCGCCACTCGACGACGCTGTACAGCTCGCAGAACGGCCTCGACTTCACCTTCGAGGACGTGGTCCTCGACCACCAGAACAAGGACATGCTGATCTTCGAAGGGATGGTGGACGGCAAATACTGGGCGCAGACGCGGCCGCTCGGCGATCTCTATTTCACCTATCCCCCGGGCAGCGAATGGCGCGGCGGCCCGTCGATCAATCTCGCGACCTCGCCCGACGCGCTCCACTGGAAGCCGCACCGCGAGCCCGGCATCCGCCCGCACGCGGGGACGATCGCTACGGCGCGAATGGGCGGTGGCACACCGCCGATCCTCACCGATGCCGGCTGGCTCACCTTGTGGCACGGCGTCGAGCCCAAGGAGATCGTCGGCATCTATCGGACCTATTGGTCGATCCTGGACCGCGACGATCCCGCCAGGGTGTTGCGCACCGAGCATACGCCTTTGCTCGAGGCGGCGCCCGAACTGACCAGGCCGCTCGAGGACAAGATGTACGTCCGCGACGTCGTGTTCACCACCGGCATCGCCGATGCGGGCGATCATTATGTCGTGGCCTCGGGCGAGGCGGACCTCGCATGCCGTGTCACCCACATACCAAAGAGCAGCTTCGCCTGACGGACAGGCGCGGCACCGCCGCGGGCGTCAGCGCCGGCGGACGCCCCGCAGCCCGTTGATCAGCGCCATCGCGGCGATACCGATGAAGGCCGCGCTGGTCCAGGGACGCGCCTTGGCGAAACCCTTGGCCTTTTCCGTCAGCGGCGCGTCGCCGGAGAAATGCTTGACGATGTCATCGGTCAGCGCGGTCTTGCTGTTGGATTGCGGGGCGGAAGCGTCGTCGGTCATGCAAATCTCCTCGAAGCACCGGCGGATAACGCGGTCGCCGCCTCGAAGTTCTCTCCGGCCACCGGCGGAGCGACTATTGCCTGCCGAGGGCCAATTCACGCTGGCCGTATCTGCACCGCTGCGACGAAATCACGATGCCGGAAAGACGCCCGCCTTTCAGTTGCAATCGATTCGCAGGCGGAACCGAACGCAATTCCGGACCGCTTAGATCGCGCGCAAGCGGGAGATCCAACATGGCTGAATTCACGGACGCAATCGCACTGCTCAAGGCCGATCACCGCAAGGTCGAGGCCTTGTTCGAGCAATATGAAGGCACCAACGGTGCCGCCGCGAAGAAGAAGATCGCCCATCAGATCTGCGTGGAGCTGAAGGTCCATACTGCGATCGAGGAAGAGATTTTCTACCCGGCGTTCAAGGGTAAGATCGAGGACGATATCCTCGAGGAAGCCTATGTCGAGCATGACGGCGCCAAGGTGCTGGTCAACGATATCGAGGCCGGAGATCCCGGCGACGACTTCTACGACGCCAAGGTCAAGGTGCTCTCCGAGGAGATCAAGCACCATGTGCACGAGGAGGAGATGCCCTCGGAGGGCATGTTCGCCCAGTGCAGGGCGACCGATGTCGATCTCGTCGCGTTGCGCGACGAGATGCTGGCGCTGAAGCAGAGCCTGCTTGCGCAGGAGGAAGCGTCGGGGCTTCCCGTGGCGAAGCCCCGGGCCGTGAATTTGATCACCGCCTGAGCAGGACCGGATGCGGGCGCCGGTTCGCCCGCACCCTAAGCGCTTGCTGCCGAAGATCGCGAAAGGCCGGCTTGCGAAACGCTCGGCGGGAAATCCGCCCGGCAAGATGCCGAGGCCGAGACGGAAATGGAGAACGCCATGGATCGCGAATCCCCGTTGGAAGCGTTCGCCATCGGCTTTCGCCTCTGGCAGCTCGGCGTCGAGGCGAGCATCGTGATCGGCCTGCGGTCCTGGAAGATCGCGAGCGGCGGGAGCGGCGCCGGCGCCGAGGCGAGCCGCATGGTGTCCGAGAAATGGCTGGCACTGGTCGAGGCCAATACCCGCCTGCTGACGGGCAGCTATGGCAGCTCGCCGCACAGCGTGGCCGATGCTTTGCTGCGTCTTTATGGCGGCAAGGTCCGCGCGAACCGCAGGCGGCTCACCCGGCGCTGACCCCGATCGCACAGTATCGCGAAAAGCTTTCGCAAATTCGCAGGCATCCGCACCGACCTGGAAACGGCGCCGGCGTGGCAGGAACGGGCGCGGCGCTCCGATCGTTGCTCGGCGCGATCATGAAGTCGCGTTCGATTCCGCAGCCGATGGAGGCAGTGCTGGCCGACGACCTGCCTATGGGCGGCGGCTGGCAGTTCGAGCCCAAATGGGACGGATTTCGCGCGCTTGCGCTGCGCGAGGGAGAGGAGGTCGAGCTCTGGTCGAAGTGGGGCAAGCCGCTCGGCCGATATTTTCCCGACATCGTCGATATGCTGCGGGGCCTTGCAGCGAAGCGCTTCCTTCTCGATGGCGAGCTCATCATTCCCGTTGGGGACAGCCTGTCCTTCGCGGCGCTCCAGGCCCGGCTCCATCCGTCGGCTTCCCGTGTCGCCAAGCTGGTCGCCGAGGCACCCGCACAGTTCATGCTGTTCGACTGCCTGCAGCTCGGCGAAACTTTCCTGGCGGACAAGCCGCTCATCGAAAGGCGCGCTGCGCTCGAGGCCTTCCACGCGGCGCATGCATTGCCCCGGCTGATGCTGTCCCCTCGGACCGAGGAAGCGCAGGTGGCACGGAACTGGCTCGCCGGAAGCGGCGGCGCGCTCGACGGCATTGTTGCGAAGCCGCTGGGCGAACCTTATCGTGCCGGCGAACGCGCTATGCGCAAGGTCAAGCAACTAAGGACCGCCGACTGCGTCGTGGGTGGCTATCGACAGGGCGCCAAGGGAAGCGTGTCCCTGTTGCTCGGTCTCTACGACGAGGACGGATTGCTCGATCATGTTGGCTTCACCTCGAGTTTCGCGGCCGCCGACCGAGCTGAAATCCTGCAAAGGGTGACCGGAGCCGTGGGCGAGCCGGGCTTCACCGGCGACGCACCCGGCGCACCGAGCCGGTGGAGCGGGGTTGCCAAGCCTTATGTGAAGCTGCGCCACGCGCTGGTGGTCGAGGTGGTCTACGACCAGGTCAGCGCAGGGCGCTTTCGCCATGGCACGCGGTTCCTGCGCTGGAGGCCCGACAAGGCACCGGCGCAATGTACGCGAGACCAGTTGATACGCGAACTCCGGCCCGCCGAGTTGGAGGTGATCCTGGCCAAGGCGTGATCTACCGGTCGAATCGCCCCGGGGTGGACGATCCGCAGGCGCGCGGCGCGAGCGGTCACCGCCGACATGTCATTTGGTCAAGGCGCGCCGCAGGCCGATCGGGCATGACAGGCAGTTCCGCGCGAAACCCAGGCTGAACTGTGGCGACAGATGGAAAGCGGCGCGCGACGGACGGATCGATGCAGGCCGGAACGGCGCGAATAGCGCATTGTTCTAACGAGATAATCTCCCGGAGAGACGAAGATGGGCGAGACTCTCGACACGCCGCAGCGCGACGATGCGCCACTGGCGACTTCCAAGGATTCGGCCGCGGTCGATGCGGCGACCGATACGCTGATCGACAAGCCTGGCCAGGGTGACGCCGACGTGCTGGTCGGTCGTACTGTGACGATCAACCGGCCGCGCGAAGAGCTGTTCGCCTATTGGCGCGACTTCGCCAATCTTGCGACGTTCATGGAGAATGTCGAACGCATCGACGTGCTCGATGACAGGCGCTCGCACTGGGTCGTCAAGGCCCCCGGCGGCAGGACCGTCGAATGGACCTCGGCGATCACCGAGGAGCGGGACGGCAGCTTCATCGCCTGGGCTTCCGAGGATGGCGCCGACGTGCCGAACAGCGGTCGCATCGACTTTCGCGATGCGCAAGGTGGTCGCGGCACGATCGTGACTGCGACGATCCTCTACGATCCGCCAGCCGGCGCGATCGGCAAGCTGATCGCGAAGATGTTCCAGCGCGAGCCGGCCATTCAGGCGCGCCGGGACCTGCGCCGCTTCAAGCAACTGATGGAAACCGGCGAGATCGCCACCGGCGCGCGCAACAAGCGGCTCCAGGACGAAGGGAAGAACTGATGCGCGCGAGTCTTTTTGAAGAGGGAGCACGCTGATGCGCGCACTGGCCTGGCACGGAAAGCACGACGTCCGCGTCGATACGGTCGACGATCCCGAGATCCTCAACCCGCGCGACGCGATCATCAAGGTGACCTCCACCGCGATCTGCGGATCCGACCTTCATCTCTACGACGGCTACATCCCGACGATGATGAAGGGCGACATTCTCGGCCATGAGTTCATGGGCGAGGTGCTCGAGGTCGGTCCCAAATCGACGCTGAAGATGGGCCAGCGCGTCGTGGTGCCGTTCACCATCGCCTGCGGCAGCTGCTACCATTGCGGCAAACACCAGTACTCAGCCTGCGATAACGGGCTGCCCGCCGATAACCAGGACATCGCCCAGGAACTGTACGGGCAGCCGATGAGCGGGCTGTTCGGCTATAGCCACATGACCGGCGGCTATTCGGGCGGACAGGCCGAATATGTCCGCATTCCCTTCAGCGACGTCGGCCCGCTCGTCATCCCCGAGGGGATCGAGGACGAGAAGGTGTTGTTCCTCTCCGACATCCTGCCGACCGGCTGGATGGCGGCGGAGAATGCGCAGATCGAACCCGGCGACACGGTGGCGGTCTGGGGCTGCGGCCCGGTCGGGTTGTTCGCGGTCCAGTCGGCCTTCCTGATGGGGGCCGAGCGCGTGATCGCGATCGACCATTTTCCGCGCCGGCTTGAGCTCGCGAAGAAGTTCGGTGCGGAGACGATCAACTTCGAAGAGACGCGCACCTACGAGGCGCTGATGGAGATGACCGGCGGCATTGGCCCCGACGCGGTGATCGACGCGGTCGGGCTCGAAGCGCATGGCTTCTTCGTCGACAATGTGATCGACCAGATCAAGGCAAGCACCTTTCTCGGCACCGATCGCATCCACTCGATCCGTCAGGCGATCCACGCCTGCCGCAAGGGCGGCCGCGTCTCGATGCCAGCCGTCTATGGCGGTTTCGTCGACAAGTTTCCCCTGGGAGCCTTCATGGAGAAGGGCCTGACGCTGAAGACCGGCCAGACCCATGTCCAGCACTACATGCCGGCGCTGCTCAACGCGATCATGGAAGGCAAGATCGATACGACCTTCCTGATCAGCCACACGCTGCCGCTCGAGGACGCGCCCAAGGGCTACAAGATGTTCCACGACAACCAGAACGAAGTGACCAAAGTCGTGCTCAAGCCCGGCCTGGCGCTGGCAGCGGAGTAGGGAAAATGGCGAACAAACTCGCGATCGTGACCGGTGCCTCCACGGGGATCGGGTTCGAACTGGCGACACTCGCGGCGAAGGAAGGCTATGATCTGATCGTCGTCGCCGACGAACCGCTAATAGATGCGGCGGCAGCGGACTTCCGGCAGTTCGGCACCGAGGTACAGTCGGTGCAGGCCGACCTCTCGACGCTCGACGGCGTCGAGGCGCTGCTCGCGACAGCTGCCGGCCGCGCCATCGATCTGGTTTGCGCGAACGCGGGCATTGGCACCGGTGGTCCTTTTCTCGAGCAGGACGTCGCGGCCTGGCGACATTCGATCGACACCAACGTCACCGGCACCGTCTATCTGCTCCAGAACGTCCTGCGCGACATGGTAGCTCGAGACAGCGGCAAGGTGTTGGTGACCGGCTCGATCGCCGGATACATCCCCGGGAGCTTCAATGCCGTGTACAATGCCACCAAGGCGTTCATCGACAATTTCACCGAGGCGCTGCGCAACGAGCTCAAGGACGCCAAGGGCGTCACGCTGACCACGCTGATGCCTGGCGCGACCGACACCGAATTCTTTGCACGTGCCGACATGCTCGACACCAAGGTCGGCCGGGACGATTCCAAGGCCGATCCTGCCAAGGTGGCGAAGGACGGCTGGGATGCGCTGATGGCCGGCAAGGGTCATATCGTGTCGGGCCTCGCCAACAAGCTGCAGGTGGCAGCTGCAGGAATCGCGCCGCAATCGGTGCTGGCGGAACTGCATCGGGGCATGGCCGAGCCTGGTGCCGATTCCGACTGACTAGATCTGGCCCAGGGTGGCGAGGCAAGCTTCGAGGACTTCGCGGCGAAGCCATCGCTGGCGCCGGCAAGAGCCGATCGCGAGGACGGCTAGCCCGGGGCGAAGTCCGGCAATGGCGTCCGGGTCGCGACGCGCTTCGCCGTTAGCCGGGCCTGGCCTTACCGAACAGGGTCCGTGGCTCCGCCCTCGCCGGCCTCGCGGATCGTCGCGAGCAATTCCTCTATCCGCTCGAGCCTGGCGAGCGGATCCTCGATGCGATCCCTTGCGATCAGCCGGTCGCCCTTCCGCTCGAGCGCGAGGGCCTCGAACGCGCGACCGCTATCGGGTCGCGGCGTCAGCGCGATCGCAGCCGGCCCGGCATCAATGCGGGCGATGCCTGCCGAGCGCGCTTCGGTTCGGACGCGGGCGATCGCAAGCAATGTCCTCGCTTCGGGAAGCAGCGATCCGAACCGATCTTCCAGCTCCTCCTCGATCCGATCGATCTCGCTCGACGATCGCGCACGGGCGAGCCTGATATAGAAAGTGATCCGGATCTCAGCTTCCGGAATCAACAATCCCGGGAGCCGGCCCTCGATGCCGAGGCGAAGATCGGGCGTCCAGCGCTCCACGGATTCGCCGCGCGCGGCGCGAAGCGCCGCCCCCAGCAGATCCTGATAGAGGTCTATGCCGATCAGCTTCATATGGCCGGCCTGTGCGTCGCCCATGAGGTCGCCCGCGCCGCGCATGTCCAGGTCCGCCGCGCTCACCGCGAAGCCTGCGCCGAGCCGATCGAAGGCCTCGAGCGTCCGCAGGCGCTTCAACGTTCGCGGCGCCAGCGCCTTGTCCGGGTCGGTCAGGAGGATGACCTGGCCACGGCGTCCGCCGCGACCGACGCGTCCGCGCAGCTGGTGGAGCTGGCTCAGGCCGAAACGGTCCGCCCGCCAGATCACCATGGTGTTCGCGCGCGGTACGTCGAGGCCGGCCTCGATGATGTTGGTCGCCAGCAGGACGTCGCCGTCGCCCCGAGCGAAGCGGACCATGGTCTCGTCGATCTCCGCCGCGCCCATCTTGCCATGGGCAGTCAGCACCTCGAGTTCCGGCACGAGCTCGCCGAGAATTGTGGCGAGCGGCGCCATGTCCTCGATACGCGGCACGACCACGAAGCTCTGGCCCGCCCGGCTGCGCTCGCGCAGCAGTGCCGCCCGTATCGCGGCCTTGTCGAACGCGGTGACCGCAGTGCGGATCGGCTGCCGCCGCGCTGGCGGCGATGCGATGATCGAGAGCTGCTGGATGCCGACAAGTGCGCTTTGCAGCGTGCGCGGGATCGGAGTCGCGCTCAGCGAGAGCGCATGGCCTGCCCCCAGCTTACGAAGGCGTTCCTTGTCGGCTGTGCCGAACCGCTGCTCTTCGTCGATGATGACCAGGCCTAGCCTGTTGTAGGTGACGCCCTTGCCGGCCACGGCGCCCGTGCCGACGACGACCCGGATCGAGCCGTCCGCGATGCCGGCTCGGACGCGCCTGCGCTCGGCCGGCGTGGAAAGCCGGGACAGACCCGCGACCTCTATTCCGGTTCCCTCGAACCGCGCGGCGAAATTTTCAAGGTGCTGGCGCGCGAGCACGGTGGTGGGGGCGGCGATCGCGACCTGATATCCCGCAAGCGCAGCGAGCGCGGCCGCGCGCAGCGCCACCTCGGTCTTGCCGTATCCAACATCGCCGATGACGAGGCGGTCCATCGGCTTTCCCGAGGCGAGATCGGCGCGCACCGCATCGATCGCCCTGGCCTGGTCCCGCGTCTCGGTGAATGCGAATCCGCCGGCGAATTTCTCATACTCAGCCGAGTCCGGCGCGAGCACCGGCGCCGTTCGCCCGGCGCTCGCCGCTGCGATCTCGATCAGCCCCGCTGCGGTCTCCGCGATCGCGGCGTCGATCGCGGAACGGCGCTTCTCCCAACTGGAACCGTCGAGCCTGTCCAGCGTCACTGCGTCGGCGTCCGCGCCGTAGCGCCACAGGCGATCGGCTTGGCCGATCGGCACGAGCCGCATTGCGCCCCCTGCATATTCGAGTGCGATCGCTTCCGTGTCCCCTGCCGGCGAGGCTCCGAGCCCATGGACGCGGCCGATGCCATGGTCCTCATGGACGACGACGTCGCCGATGCGGATCTCGTCCAGCGCGAAGACCAATGCTTGGTGGCTGTCGGCGATCTCATCGCCGCGTTCCGCCCGGCTGCCGAGCAGATCGGCGGCCGCAACGGCAACCAGATTGCCGCGGCGGAAGCCGCGGTCCAGGGGCACTTCCAGGGCGAGAAGGCGGCCAGGCTCGGCTCCGACGACGCTCTCCCAGTCCGGCATGTCCGTGATCTCGGCCTTTGCCGCCTTGGCGACGCGTGCGCGAAGAAAGCGCAGGTCGCGGGCGGTTCCGAGGATCGCCAGGGTGCCACCCCCCGCGAGCAGCGCGCGCGCGAATGCTCCAAAGGCGCGCATTGGGGATCTTTCCTCCACGAACCGGGGGACGGGAGCCGGTTCGGCTTCCAGCTCTATAGCCTTGCGCTCCGCGATCGCTGCGGACCAGTCGCGATCGCCGACGACGTGCCGGCGCGCCTTGCCAGGACGCCTCCGCTCGGCATCCGCGACGAGGGCGAGCAATCGACGCCGGCGCTCCTCCGCGCCGGTCTCGATCGCGAGCCGGGCGCCCGGGAGGTGATCGACGAGCGAGACGCCTTCGTTCCCAATATCCGGCTCGGCCACGCGCCCAAGCTCGCGCGCGTCGAGTTCCTCTACCGAACGCTGGTCGATCGGATCGTAGCTCCGGATGGAAACAATCACGCCATCGACAATCTCGACGCGCAGCGGAAGCTCGGCATCGGCCGGAAACACGTCGAGGACCTGGCCCCGAAGCGCCACTTCTCCCGGTTCGTCGACCCGTTCGTCGCTGACATAGCCAGCCTCGACGAGGCCGTCGAAGAGGCCGGCCAGGTCCACTGCCTCGCCGCGGACAACCCTGGGCGGCTCGGCATCGAAAGCCTGTGGCGGCGGGTAGCGATGGCCGAGCGCCTCGCCGCTGGTCACCAATGCGATCCGGCGCTGGCGCTCGTGCGCCTGGGCGAGGCGGAGGCGGCGCAACGCAGAGACGCGTTGCCCGACATTCACCGGGGATGCCGGCGCGTCGTCGCCCGGAATCGCGTCGCTGCCGGGGCAGTAGATGATCTCTGCTTCGGTGAGAGCGTCTAGCGTCCGGGCAAGCGCCGCCGCCCGCTGTTCATCGCCAGCGGCGACGATGACGTCTTCCAAGGCAAGGATCTCGGCCAACTGGGCCGCGGCCGCGCCGATCGGGGCGGGGCGCACCTTATCGGGGGTAGCGAGGGCGCGGACCGCAGGCTCGGGCATGGATGACACGCTGTTCTACCTTTCGAATGGGAAGGTCATGCCAGCCGGAGGCTGGGCAAGCGTCCTCCGGGGAGCCGCATCCCCACGCGCTGGGCGCAGACGGCGAGCCGCACCCGAGCGGCCGATGCTGATCACGACGCATGGTCCAGCACGACTTTCACGGGCCAGTCGCCGCCGTCGAGCGGCTCGATCGCGTCGAAGAGGTTGCGCGGCATATCGAGCGCCAGGAAGTCGCAGCCGAAACGGATCGCCTGGCGCGGCACTGCGCGCAGCGCCTCGCCAATCCCGGTGGGCGGTCCGCTCGCCACTACCACATAGCTGATCTCGCCGGTCGCGCATTCGACAAGCCCCTCGACCGCCTTCCCCACGCGGTCGCCGACGCTGTCGACGACGGGCATCCCGGCCAGGCCGGTGGCAGTGAACAGCGATGGCGCGGCGGCGCGCCGGCTCGCCTGGGAGGCGGACTTCCCGCCATCCTCATAGACGCGCTGGCGGCCCAGCCAGCGCCAGATCCCCACCGCGTTGACGAGCGTCAGGAAGCAGTTGGTCGCGAGCAAATTGGTCTGTCCGCTGGAAAGGCCGACCGTCGCCCAGCCGAGCGATCCGACGGTGAAGACGACGAAGCCCCATCCCGTCAAACGGGCACCGAGGTTCGCGGCGGTCATCATCGCCGCGATCATGGTCGCGCAGGGCGCTACCCAGCCAGTAATCGCAATAAGCGTGGCGACCTCCGATGATTGTCCGGTCGCGACGCGCAGGTCGCGGCCTTTGCCAAAGTGGCGCGTCGCCCTATGGCGTCGGTGCGCTGCTCAACTCGAAAGCGGGCACGGCGTTCCTCAGAAATCTCGCGCTCGCTCAGGCACTTGCTTCAGGTTAAACCCCTAGGCGACGGTTGGGAGCATGGTTGCAGCAACAGTTTGTTACAATCCGGCCGCTCGGGCGTTGCAGCGTTTCCCAATGAGGAAGCCAGATTTGCCGATGCCACTCCCAGCCGACCGCAAGACCATGTTGGAAAGTCGCCGCGCCATGAAGATGGCCCGGTCCGCGCACGCCTTCGTCCGCGGCAACACCGCCAAATTCTACGAATGGCTGGCGGCATCGCCCGCCGCGCGCCGGATCCCGCAGGGGCCGGCGATATGGATTTGTGGCGACTGCCACCTCGGCAATCTCGGACCGCTCGCCAACGAACTGGGCGACGTGGAAATTCAGATCCGCGACCTCGACCAGGCCGTCATCGGAAATCCGGCCCACGACCTGATTCGCCTGGGCCTGTCGCTCGCGACGGCGGCACGCGGTTCCGATCTTCCGGGTGTCGTGACCGCTCGAATGATGGAGGAAATGGTGGATGGCTATGGCGCGGCGCTGAGCGATCCCGATCGGGACGACCCCGGTGTGGAGCCCGAGCTCGTCCGCAGCGTCAAGCGGCGAGCGCTGGGACGCCGCTGGAAACACCTTGCCAAGGAGCGCCTGGACGCGATCGAGCCGAGGCTGCCGCTGGGCAAGCGCTTCTGGGCGCTGGACCCCGACGAGCGTGCCGCGCTGCAAAGCCTGTTCGAGGATGGCGATGTCGCGCGGCTGATCCTGTCGCTCGACCGCAAAGGGAAGGCGCGCAGCGTCCGGCTCGTCGATGCAGCCTATTGGATGAAAGGCTGCAGCTCGCTCGGGTCGCTGCGTTTCGCGGCGATCGTCGGCTTGGAGACGGGCAAGGGGAAATCGGAATACGCCTTGATGGATTTGAAAGAGGCGGTCGAGCCGATCGCGCCGGCCTATCGGGGCGCCCGCCTGCCCAAGGACCAGGGGGAAAGGGTTGTCACCGCCGCGAAGGCACTCTCGCCTCACCTCGGCTCGCGCATGATGCCCGTGCATATGCTGGGCCGCAGCCTGGTGCTGCGCGAACTGGCGCCCCAGGACCTCAAGATCGAAGTCGAGCAGTTCAGCCAGGGACAGGCGATTAGGGCTGCACGCTATCTCGCCTTCGTGGTGGCCAAGGCGCATGCGAGGCAACTCGACGCCCATGACCGCAAGGCGTGGGGGGAGGCGCTTGACGCCGACCGGCGCGGATTGATCGACGCCCCCTCTTGGCTCTGGGAGAGCGTCGTTTCCCTCGCAGGGAGCCACGAGGAGGGGTATCTCGAGCATTGCAGGCGCTACGCGCTGGCCGCCTGACGCACGCCCTTCCTTGCGATCGTCGCGTCCCCGGTGGCGGACGGCCTGACTCTGCCGGCGAAAGGGAACAGGGTGCATTCGCGTCGGTTGAAAGCGCGAATTCCGACGGGAGCAAATCACATGACGACGACTCCGACAGAAGCCGCCGGCGCCGCCGCGGCGCCCGAGGCGGCGTCGCCCTCGGCACTGTCCCACATCGCCAGCCGCATCGGCACCTCGAGCAATGCCCTTGTCGACCAGGGTATCGCGCGGCTTGGCCGGATTGCCGAAGAGCGAAAGGCAGGAGCTGCCGATGCCATGGGCACCGTCGTCGAGATCGTGCGCCAGTTCGGCGACGATGCCGGGGAAAGATTTGGCGATACTGCCGGAAGCGCCGTCCATCGTGGTGGAGACGCCCTCGATCGGCTCGCGAAGACGGTGCGGAACACGTAACTGGACGAAATCGCCGACGGCACGCGGCGCGTCATCGGGCGCAACCCGGTGATCGCGATCGGCGCGGCCTCGCTGCTGGGCTTCGCGGCCGGACGCATTTTCAAGGCCGGGCTGGTTCGGTCCGGGTCCGGTAGCCAGGCACGCGCAAAGGAGGCGCTCGCATGACCCGTCAGACCGCTACGAAGCTCAACGCCGCCACGAGCGAGGCACGGGGCGCGCACAAGGCACGCCGCATCGACACAGGCCGCGCCGCGATCGCCGGCGCTGGCGGTCGCCTCGGCCGGCTGGCATCGGCAGGTGCGCGGCAGGTCGCGGAAAATCCGATTACCGCCGCGCTTGGTGCTGCCACGATCGGCGCCGGAATCGCGCTGCTGTTGCCCGTAACGCGCCGCGAAGCCGAGGTTCTCGGTCCGCTCGCGGACACGCTGGAGGACGTCGCGCGCGGCGCCACGGAGAGTGCGATCGATATCGGCCGGCAGGAAGTGAAGGAGCTGGCGCAGACTGCGATCGCGGGCGTCGGTGGCGCCATGGTCGAATCGATGCTGGCTGGCGACACCGCCACAGGCGGCAAGTCCTAGCGTTGTGTTTCGCCGGTGCCGTGGGTACTTCGGTTGCCAGCCGTTGCTGCCCATTCTGATGACGACCGGCTATAACGAGGATCTTGTCGCGGATATTCCGCGCGGCACACAGCTCGACGTGGTCGGCAAGCCCTATCGCAAGGGGAGCTAGCGGACCGGGTTCGGATCGCGCTCGACCGCCGCAGCAGCCGTCGCGGGACGATATGGGCGACTTCGGACCCAAGGAGGGCTAGGCGGCGTCCCGCACGTCGACCAGCCCGGCGAAGGTGCCGCGGATCGACGGATCGGTATCCCGGCAAAGTGCGGCGATACGGCCGCCGAACTGGTCCTGCGTCTCCTGGAAGCTGCGGCGGGCCATCGACCATTCGCCGAATTCGCGCCGCGTGGTTTCGCGCCGCGAGAGAAGCACCAGCGCATGGTGGCGAGGGTCGGCGATGATGCGAAGGAAGACGTCCTCGACCGCGGTCTTCGGTCCTTCGAGCGCCTGGAGAAACCGACGCCCATCGGTGTAGAGAAGGCCGGTGATCTCGTCGCGCGCATTGTTGCGCTGCGCCTGTGCAAGGAGCTGGTCGAGATCGATGACTTCGTTCTTGCGCGCCGAGCTGATGTAGAGAAGTTGCAGCATCGAATTCTCCTTGCAGAGGTCATCTGGGCGCTAACTACCTAATAAATCACGAATTAACCCAGATCAGGACTCGTGTCGGGCAAACGGTATCGTGGGTTCGAGCGTGATAGGGGGCGAACTTGCCTGCCGCGCTATGATGGGCGAACTCCGCTATGGACCGTGCATGGCAGCAAGCCGGCGGAGCGAAGATCATGTCTCGCCGTGCGACGCAGGATCGGCAACCAACAGGACGCCGCGGCCCGAGGCGGCCAGCTCGACCTGGTCGAGCTGGCGCAAGAGATCGTCGAACCCTCCATCGGCCGGCACTGGTATCGCGCCCCGGAAGCTTTCTCCCAGCCGTTCCGGGTCCTGCCGGGTAAGCAGACCAATGGCGACGATACGAGGATCCGACACAATGATTTCCTGCACTTAGCTGACTTCAGGGCATACTTTCCACGCGGTGATATCAACCCCTTGGCAACGCGCACGTTCCGCCCACAGTCATAACTGGCCCGCCGTTTGAGCTATGCTCGCCCCTCGGGCGCGCTCCGGTCGTGGCGCATCCTGCGGCCCGGAGGAGCCGGACAATTTCCAGCAATCTCCGCCTTCTAGCGGGATTTGCGCGGCCGTGCCCATGCGCGCTATGGCGGCGCAGCGCCTTCTTTTCAGGGAATAATATGGTCCAATCGCCGCTCGAGGATCCTGTCGCAAACCGGTTCGAGATACTGGTCCAGTCGGTGATCGACTATGCGATCTACATGCTCGATCGCGAAGGCCGGATCGTCACCTGGAACGCGGGTGCCGAGCGGCTCAAGGGCTATGCCGCAGAGGAGATCGTCGGCGAGCATTATTCGCGTTTCTTTACGCCGGAGGATCGCGCGGCCGGGCTTCCCGCCAAAGCGCTTGCCAAGGCGGCCGACGAGGGGCGGTCGGAGGTCGAGGGCTGGCGAGTGCGCAAGGACGGCAGCCGGTTCTGGGCGCATGCGGTGCTCGACCCGATCCGCGCCGAGGATGGGACGCTGGTCGGGTTCGCCAAGATCACGCGCGATATCACCGAGCGGCGCCAGCTCGAACAGGCGCGCCTGGCCAGCGAACTGCAATTCCGCATGCTCGTGCAGGGCGTACACGACTATGCCATCTACATGCTCGATCCGAGCGGACGCATCACGAGTTGGAACGCCGGCGCCCGCGCAATCAAGGGCTATGAGGAGCAGGAGGTGCTGGGCGAGCATTTCTCGCTCTTCCACACCGAAGAGGATCGCGCGCGGGGCACGCCGGCCATGGCGCTCGAGACGGCACTGCGCGAAGGCAAGTTCGAGGCCGAGGCTCGCCGCGTCCGCAAGGATGGATCGCTGTTCTGGGCCCATGTCGTCATCGATCCGATCTACGACGAGGTCGGCACCCATATCGGCTTCGCGAAGATCACGCGCGACGTGACCGAGCGCAAGCTCGCGCAGGACGAGCTGCGCGACACCCAGGCCGCGCTCCTCCAGTCGCAGAAGCTCCAGGCACTCGGCGAGCTGGCCGGAGGCATCGCGCACGACTTCAACAATCTGATGACCGTGATCCGCGGCTCGACCGATTTCCTTCTGCAGCAGCCGGACCTGCCCGCCGAAAAGCGTAACCGCTATCTCCACGTCATGCTGGAGACCGCCGAGCGCGCCGCCAGCCTGACTTCGCAGCTTTTGGCCTTTGCGCGGCGCCAGCCGCTCGAGCCCGAGGTTCTTGATCTGAGCGTTCGTCTCGATGCGGTGGCCGAGATGCTCCAGCGTACGCTGGGCGGCAATGTCGCGCTCGAGCTCGACCTGGCGCCGGCGCTCTGGCCGGTCGAGATCGATCCGACGGGGCTGGAGACTGCGTTGCTCAATGCGGTGTTGAATGCGCGCGATGCGATGCCGAACGGAGGCCAGATCCGTCTCGTGACGAGCAACCTTTCGCGGCCCGAGGGCGACATGGTGTGCCTTGCGATCAGCGATACCGGGGAGGGCATCGCGCCCGAGAAGCTGGAGCGCGTTTTCGAGCCCTTCTTCACGACCAAACCGGCCGGAAAGGGCACCGGGCTCGGCCTGTCCCAGATCCATGGGTTCGCCGTGCAATCCGGGGGTTCCGCAACCATCGAATCGGAGCTCGGCCACGGCACGACGGTCCGCATTCTGCTGCCCCGGACCGACAAGCCGGCGCAAAAGGGGGCAGAGCTCGATCCCCAAGTCTCGATTTCCGCCGGCCTCAATGTGCTGCTGGTCGAGGATAGCGACCATGTCCGCTATTTCGCGCGACAGCTGCTCGAGGATCTCGGTTGCGAGGTGGTCGAGGCTGCGAGCGGCGAGGAAGCGCTCGAGCGCCTGAGAGACAACTCGGTCGACCTGATATTCTCCGACATCGTCATGCCGGGCATGAACGGCTTGGAATTTGCCAAGCGCGTGCGCGAGCAGAACGATCGGGTCGCGGTGCTGCTGGCGAGCGGCTATAGCAGCAAGCAGTTCATTCCCGCGGACCAGCGGGAATTTCCCATTCTTCGCAAGCCATACAAGCTCCAGACGCTTGCGGTGGCGATCCGCACGTTGCTGGCGCAGGGCGACTAGGCGGCGGTCGGCCCCGGACACGAGCGTCGGTCCGGGGCAATGAGGCCTGAGGATCGATTCGACCCGGCCGGCAAGAACATATAAGGAACACCGTTCCTCTTGCCGACTCGTCCCATGTCCAGCCCCTCTTATGTCGAACTCCAGGTAACCACGCATTTCAGCTTCCTGCGCGGCGCCTCCTCGCCCGAGGAATTGTTTGCTGCGGCGGCGCTGCTCGGTCTTCCCGCGCTCGGTATCGCCGATCGCAACTCGGTCGCGGGAATCGTGCGCGCCTGGGACGCCCAGAAGGCGACCGGCGTGCGCTCCATTGCCGGCTGCAGGCTCGATCTGGCCGATGGCACAGCCCTGCTCGTCTATCCGACCGACCGGACCGCCTGGAGCCGGCTCACACGCCTGCTTTCGATCGGCAAGAGCCGGGCCGGCAAGGGCGCCTGTCATCTCGACTGGGGCGATATCGAGACCTGGAACCAGGGACTTATCGGCGTGTTGGTTCCGGACCGGGCCAATGCCGATACTCTGGCGGCATTGGACCGGACCAGCCGTATCTTCGCCGACCGATCCTATCTGGCGCTTGCGCTGCGCCGCGGCCCGCGCGACGCGGTGCGACTGCGCGACCTGTGCGAAATGGCGGCGAAGGCGCGGGTCGCCACCGTGGCGACGGGCGATGTGCTCTATCACGCGCCGGAGCGGCGTTTGCTGCAGGACGTGGTCACCTGCATCCGGAAGAAATGTACGGTCGATGCGCTGGGCGACCGCCGCGAAAGGATCGCCGACCGGCACCTGAAGACCGGCGCGGAGATGGAGCGGCTGTACCGCCGCTATCTCGGCGATACGCGTCCGGTCGTACGAAGCCTCGAGATTGCGGAGCGCTGCAGCTTCGACCTCGAGCACCTCCGCTATCAATATCCCGACGAGATCAAGGGGGCGGGGCGCACCCCCCAGCAGGAGCTGGAGCGGCTGACCTGGGAGAAGGCCCCCGGGCGCTATCCGGACGGCGTGACGCCGAAGATCCGCGCGCAGCTCGAGCATGAGCTGCGCCTCATAGGCCAGCTCGACTACGCGCCCTATTTCCTGACCGTCCATTCCATCGTCGCCTTCGCGCGCTCGCGGGACATCCTCTGCCAGGGCCGGGGCTCGGCCGCCAACTCGGCGGTATGCTATTGCCTCGGCATCACGTCGATCGATCCGGTCCGCTCCGAACTTCTGTTCGAGCGCTTCGTCAGCGCCGAGCGCAGGGAGCCGCCGGATATCGACGTGGACTTCGAACATGAGCGGCGCGAGGAAGTGATCCAGTGGATCTACGAGACTTATGGCCGTGACCGCAGCGCGCTCACCGCGGTCGTCAGCCGCTACCGCGCGCGCGGGGCGGTACGCGAGGTCGGCAAGGCGCTGGGGCTCAGCGAGGACATGACTGCCGGGCTGGCGAGCCAGGTCTGGGGCTGGAGCCGCGAGGGTGTCACTTCCGTCCAAGCCGAGGAACTCAATCTCGACATGGCAGATCCCCGGCTCGCGCTCACGCTCGAGCTGGCGCGGCAGCTGATCAACACGCCGCGGCACCTCTCCCAGCACCCCGGCGGCTTCGTGCTGACCCGGGACCGGCTCGACGACCTGGTGCCGATCGAGCCCGCCGCAATGGAGGACCGCCAGGTCATCGAATGGGACAAGGACGACATCGACGCTTTGGGCTTCATGAAGGTCGACGTGCTGGCGCTCGGCATGCTGAGCTGCATGCGGCGCGCCTTCGAATTCCTCGAGGCCGACAAGGGCGTCGCGCTCGACCTCGCGACCATCCCGGCGGAGGATCCGGCTACCTATGCGATGATCCGCAAGGCCGACACGCTCGGCGTCTTCCAGATCGAGAGCCGCGCGCAGATGGCGATGCTGCCGCGCATCAAGCCGCGCACCTTCTACGACCTGGTGATCGAGGTCGCGATCGTGCGCCCGGGCCCGATCCAGGGCGACATGGTCCACCCCTATCTCCGGCGTCGCGAGGGCAAGGAGGCGGTCACCTATCCGAAGGAGGAACTGCGCCGCGTGCTCGAGAAGACGCTCGGCGTACCGCTTTTCCAGGAGCAGGCGATGCGCGTTGCGATCGAATGCGCCGGCTTCTCGGCGAGCGAGGCGGACCTGCTCCGCCGCGCCATGGCGACGTTCAAGCTGACCGGTGGCGTCAGCCATTTTCGCGACAAGCTGATCGACGGCATGGTCGCGCGCGGATACGCCCATGACTTCGCCGAGAAGACCTTCAAGCAGATCGAGGGTTTCGGTAGCTATGGCTTTCCCGAGAGCCATGCGGCGAGCTTCGCGCTCATCGCCTATGCCTCGAGCTGGATGAAATGCCATCATCCCGACGCCTTCTGCGCAGCGTTGCTCAATGCCCAGCCGATGGGTTTCTACGCGCCCGCACAGATCGTCCGGGACGCCCGCGAGCACGGCGTCGAGGTGCGCCCGATAGACGTCAACGCCAGCCGCTGGGACTGTACACTGGAGCCGACCGACGGGCGCTACATGGCGGTGCGCCTGGGCCTGCGCATGGTTCGCGACCTCGCCAATGCCGATGCGGCTGCAATCGTCGCCGCGCGGGGCGAAGGGCGATATGCCAGCGTAGAGGAAATCCAGCGGCGCGCCGGAATCGGCGCCGGCGCGCTCAACCGTATCGGAGAGGCCGATGGGTTCGGCTCGCTGGACCAGACGCGCCGGAGCGGGCTTTGGCAGGTCCGGGGCCTGGCGGACGCGCCGCTGCCGTTGTTCGCGGCCGCCGACCGGCGTGACCAGGCCTGGCGCGATGAGGCCATCGAGCCCGAGGTGATACTGACGCCGATGGGCGAGGGTCAGGAAGTGGTCGAGGATTATCGCAGCACGAGCCTGTCGCTGCGGGCGCATCCACTCGCCTTCCTCCGCAAGGAACTTGCCGACAGGCATATCCTGCCCTGCTCGGCGACCCGGACGACGAGGGACGGCCGCTGGATCAATCTCGCGGGACTGGTCCTGGTCCGGCAGAAGCCGGGCTCGGCCAGGGGCGTGATGTTCATCACGATCGAGGACGAAACCGATATCGCCAACCTCGTCGTCTGGACCGGCGTCTTCGAGAAATATCGCAGCGTCGTGCTCGGCGCCTCGATGATCGGTCTTCGCGGAAAGGTGCAGCGCGAAGGCGACGTCATCCACGTCATCGCCGAGCAGCTCGACGACCTGTCCTCGCTGCTGGCGAGCGTCGGGAGCCGGCGCGAGGTCGCCGACATCTACCGCGTCGCGCGGGCCGATGTGGTCAGGCACGGCCAGGGCCCCGATCCGCGCGATCCGGCGGAGCGGCCGCTCGGCCGCAATCCTCGCGATATCTATATCCCGGACCTTCGCCTGGGATCCGGCATCATTCCCGGACAGCCGACCGAGGGCATCAAGATCAAGCCACGGGACTTCCGCTAGATCCGCGGTCAGCCACTCGGGCCGGGCCCGGTCACGCCAGCCACCTCGATGTCTTCCGCCGAGCCCGGGATACGACCGGGCTCGATGCTGTCGCTACCGTCCACCGACTCCTGCGGCGCCTCGGCGCGCTCCATGCGCGCGAACTCGGCGGCACCCGCGCTCGAATCGCCGTCGCTCACCTGCGCGAGCGGATCCTCCTCGCCGGTCTGGGGGATGCCATCGGCATCCTGCCGTCCCGGATCGTCGCCGGCCGGTACAGCCGCGGCCGCGTAGCTGGCGCTCTCATCGGCGATACCGGCATCGAGGCTGCGTTCGGCAGTCTCGCGGAAATCCTGGGGACTGGCCCCTTGGGGAACATGATCGGTCATGATGTCTCTCCTCGTCCTTTCCCAACCGTCCCGCCGGGTGCCTGTTCCGGGCCTCAGGCGGCCGCGCGCATCCCGTCTGTACGCACGCACCACAGACCGCTCTCGAGCGGCGGCAAATCCGCGTCGGCCTCGTTAAGCCGCCAGGCTTCGTCGAGCAGGCGTTCCGAGCACATCACATGACGATCGCGCGCGTCGACGGACTGCGCGGTCCTTGCCCGGAGAAGCTCCGTTTCGGATTGGGCGATGAGGCGGTCTATCTCGGTCATGGCACGCTCCAGTACCCCCATCGACAGAACGAGGAGCCATCGGCGCGGGTTCCTGGCAAGGTGTCCGGTCCTGGGTGGCAGGGCCCGGTCGGGCTTCGAAAGGCGTCGCCGCCCGAAAAATGCGTGCGATGTCAGCTTCTTGCGATTGAAACACCGCTACTGGCATCCCACATCCGGGCAATCGTCAACAACGGAAAGGAGGTGGTCGGATGTCTCATTGTCACATGCCGCTCGCGGCAAATTCTCTGAGCATGGCCTCCACCGCGGGGGTCCGGCTCGGCTGAGCTGTCCGCGTTCGGATGACAATGGAAGGGCCGTCCGAAAGGGCGGCCCTTCGCGTTTGACGCGTCGGCACCCAGGAGCGCGCCGCGCGTTCCGGTGCAGAGAGGATCGGAAATGGCCAATGGCTGGGCGCAGGATGGCGCCGTGCAGGAGCAGATCGAGGACACCGTCACCGACGCAGTGAGCCTTGCGCGGTCGAGACTCGCGACCGGCGAAGGCACGCGCTATTACGAAGATTGCGGAGAAGAGATTCCCGAGGCCCGGCGCAAGGCGCAGCCGGGGAGCCGCACCTGTATTGCGTGCCAGTCCGATCGCGATGCGGCGGTCCGCTCCACCGGAATCAATCGGCGCGGGAGCAAGGACAGCCAACTGCGCTGATGGTGGAAGGGGTAGGCCCTGCCGGAAAATATCCGGTGACGCCGGACGGTCGCTATTTCGTCGTGCGCGGCCGGCTCTGGCGGATGGCCAACCCCGCCTTGCCTGACCGCGAGCGAGAGACGCTCGTGCATGCCCTGATGGCTGCCAGGCGGGCGGTCGGCGTGGCGAAGCGGCGTGACGACCCATCCGGAGAGGCCGAGGCGCGCGCCGCGGTCGATCGCGCGAAGCATGCCTTGGGCGAGCGCGGGCCGGTCTGGTGGGACGACGGCGCACCGGACCTGAGCCGGCGCATCGCGAGGACCACCGATTACGCCGAATGGTTCGCCGGTCTCGAGGACGCGGTCCGTCCTGGTCAATCCGATAGTTCGACCCACACGGGGGCGTGATCGCTCGTCTTCTCCCAGCCACGCGGGCGCCTGTCGACTTCCGCTGCGATCAGTCTTCGGGCAGCGACCGGGTTGAGCAGAAGGTGATCGATCCGCAGTCCCGCGTTCCGCTCGAAGGCAAAGCGCAGATATTTCCAGAAGGTGTAGATCGTTTCGTCTGGATGCATGTGGCGCAGCGCGTCCGTCCATCCCTGGTCGAGGATCCTGAAATAGGCTTGCTTCACCTCCGGGGCGAAAAGCGCGTCGTCGCGCCAGCGGTCGGGCACATAGACGTCCAGATCGGTCGGCATGACGTTATAGTCGCCCGCGACGATCACCGGTGCGTCCAGCGCGACCAGCCCGGCCATGTGCTGGTGCAGGCGCTCGAACCAGCGCAGCTTGAAGTCGAATTTGGGTCCCGGCCGCGGATTGCCGTTGGGAAGATAGAGACCAGCTACCAGCACTCCGCCGATCGCGGCCTCGAGGTAGCGGCTCTGGACGTCCTCGGGGTCGCCGGGCAGCCCTCGCCGCGTCTCGTGAATTTCGCCAATCCTGCTGAGGAGCGCGACGCCGTTCCAGCGGCTCTGCCCGTGCCAGACCACATCATAGCCGAGGTCCCGGATGGGCTTTTCCGGAAACTTGTCCTGCGGGGCCTTCAGCTCCTGGAGGCATACGATGTCGGGTTCGGCCAGATTCAGCCAGCGCAGCAGCACCGGTAGCCGGCCGTTCACGCCGTTCACATTATAGGTGGCGATCCTCACAGGTCCGGGAGTTCCTGATCGGCGCGACCCAGTTAGACAGCGCCTTGGATCCGGCGCGCCGTAGCAGCTCACCAGCCTCTCGAATGCAGAAGTGCGAAGGCTTGTCGATCGTCTCCATTTCTTTCCAGATGATCGGCGCCGCCACGGGCGCCCCCTCCCGGGCACGCACGGCATAGGGCATCAATGCGGTCGCCCCGCGCTGGTTGCGCAGATAATCGACGAAGATCCGGCCCTTGCGCTGTACCTTCGGCAGCGCAGCCGTGAAATTCTCCGGGTCGCTTTGCGCGACCGCGAGCGCCAGCCGGTGCGCGAAGTCCTTCACCTCCGGCCACTCCGCGCGCGGAGTCAGCGGCGCGATGACATGCACGCCCTTGCCGCCGGTGAGCATGGGGAAGGTCTCCAGCCCTATCGAGCGCAGGATATCGCGGAAATGGAAGGCAGCGGTGCGGACATTCTCGAAGTCGAGACCGACGTCAGGGTCGAGATCGAACACCAGCCGGTCGGCCTTTTCGACATCCTCGATCCTTGCACCCCAGCCGTGAAACTCGATCGTGCCCATCTGGACGCACGTCATCAGGCCGGCTGTGTCGATATAGAGATAGGGCTCCTCATGGCCGTCCTTCTCCTGGATGCCGACATGCCGGACGGCATCCCCGAAGCTCCCCGCATCATGTTTCTGGAAGAAGCATTTCCGGGCCCGGCCCTGCGGGCATCGCACCAGACTGATCGGTCGCGATCCGACCCAGGGCAGATGATCGGCGCGACCGCCTCGTAATAGTCCGCAAGTTCGCCTTTCGTGATCGCGCTCTCCGGATAGATCACACGTTCGCGATTGCTGATCTTCACGCCTGAACCGGGCGCGCCCACCATGGCGGCAGGCGCTTCCGTCTCCAGCACCACCGCTTCGGGCTTTTTGTCGGCCCGAAGACCCAGATAGCTGGGATGACGCAGCGTCCCCTCGTTGGTCATCTCGGTATAGGCGATCTCCGCGACGAGCTTCGGCACGATCCAGTGCGCTCCCCGAAGCTCGACGCGCGGGGCCTCGAGGGTGCGACCCTCGATCTCGAAGGGGCGCATCAACTCCATGAGCCGGAATAGCTCGTCGGTGCCGAAGCCGGTCCCGACCTTGCCCGCGTAGCGGAGATGGCCCTGATCGTGCAGACCAAGGATGAACGAACGGAAAGTTCGCGACTTGTCCGAAGGCGTCCAGCCGACGATCACGAATTCCTGCCGCTTGATGCACTCGGTCTTGACCCAGCTTCCCGAGCGCGACCCGACATATTTGCTCGACGCAAGCTTGGAGATCACGCCCTCGAGACCGGCCCCGCAGAACTGGCCGAGCAGCCGCTCGCCATTGCCGACGATATGTTCGGAGTAGCGCAGGCGGCTCGAGCCCTCGGGCAGGATCGCCGGGTAGCGATCGGACCAGTCGAGGCCGGAGCGAGTATATCCGCGCGCATTGCCGCCGCCGATGGCGACGAGCGTGCGATACCCGTCATACTTCATTTCATGAAGCCAGCGATCGCCCGCCGGAACGGTGTCGACGAGCTGGGCGAGTTGCACAGGGCGAAACGCCGGTGGCTTCTGGGCATCCTTGAGGGAGGAGCCTTTGCGGCGCCGGGGAGGATTGACGGATTTGACGGCCATGCGTGCCATCTCTCCTAGACTCGATTCAGCAACGGTTCGTTCCGCCCCGACGCAACCCACCGGAAACTCACGGGAATCGGAAGCGTTGGGCCCTCAGCAAAAGAGGAGACCGACATGGCGGAAAACAAGACCCTGCGCGCGCCGCAGGACAGCTCCCGCATCGCGATGGGTGAGGATTACGAGGTGTAATATTGGACGGACAAGTTCGGCGTGAGCCGAGAACGTCTGCAGGAGGCCGTCGATGCCGTCGGCAGCGGAGCCGATGCGGTCGCATCCTATTTGAAACGATAGGCGGTAGTCGCTCGATTCGGCCGGACGCTACCAGGGCAATTCCTCGATGAAGAGGATCATTTCCTGAAAGGCCGCACCTTCGAAGCCAATTCCGCCATCCACTTGGACAAGCGGGTGGCGGGCCGTCGCTTCGATCGCCGCTCCCGGATCTGACTGCCGTAGCGGGTCGTGCAGAGCCGTCCATTTCGCGAGAGCCGTAACGCGCGCGTGCAGCGCCGCACCGGCGATCGCTACGTCGGAAAAGCCCGCATCGAGCGCGTAGGTCCGAAGCGCAACCCCCTGTGCAAACGGACCGTCGCGTTGCGGCTCCGGTAACCCCGCAAGGATCTGGAGCGCCGCGGCGATCTGGGCGCCTGTCAGCGCAACCGAATTGAGTTGCGCGGTCGCCGCGGAGGCTAGCTGGACGGGCGCGGTCATGGGAGATGTCTGGCTGAACATGTGCGATCTCGATCAAAGAGCCAGCATGCGCTGGCGGTCGGCGAGGCCCCGCTTGCCCACTTCCTCGATCTGATAGCTGTGCTTGGGCAGCGCCCTCAGCAGCTCGGATTCGGGTTGAGTGAGGTCGAGCCAGGCCATGTTCTCACGCCGGAGCAACACGGCGCCCTGACGCTCCTGGTAGAAGAAGATGTCCGGATTGGCCGGAATCGTGATGATCGCGTAGCTGACGTCACGCTCGCCCGAGCTCGGGCGCCAGATCCCAGCGAGATAGAAGAAATTCCCGTCGTCGAGCGTGACGCGGAACTTGCGCTCGCCATTGGTCACCTGGAATTCGCTCGCTGGCACCAAGCAGCGTTGATGGGGGAATGTGCGGCCTTCGGAGCGAATGAACCTGAATGGTTTGCCGTCCGGCTCCCACGGCTCGAGCCCCCAGCTGGCCTCGATCGCCTGGGGCTTGCCCGACCGCGGGTTGCGCCGGATGATGATCTTGCGGCTGCCAAAGGGTGCATCCGACTCGAAGGGACTCGCTTGCATGGTGAGAACATAATGCGAACGAAGCCTGCGTGCAAATCGAGGATCTCTCATGTGCAATGATTATCGCCTCGAGGTGGATATCGCCTCGATCATGGAGGATTTCGACGAGCTAGAGATCGACATCGATACGCCGGAGGGCACACCCAATGTGGCCGCGCGCGAGGACATCATGATCACCGATGTCGCTCCGATCGTCACCAATCCGCAGGGCGAGAGCGGGCGAGGCGCACTGGTCAACAGGCGATGGAGCTGGCCGGGACTGACGGGCAAGCCGGTCTATAACTATCGCGCGGAGGGCCGCGACTTCGCGGCCAATCGGTGCCTCATCCTCGCCGACGGGTTCTACGAATTCACCAAGTCCGATGATCCGAAGCAGAAGCGGCAGAACAAGTGGCTGTTCACGCTCAATGATCACGACTGGTTTGCCATTGCTGGAATCTGGCGCAGGGATCCGGTGATCGGCGAGGCCTTCACGATGCTGACGTTGGATGCTGGTCCTGATGTAGCGCCATATCACCATCGACAGGTCATTCCCCTCGCGCGCGATCAATGGGCAGCGTGGCTCGACGCTGCTACTACCGCCGCAGACGCGCTGCGCATCCTTCCGGCCGGCACTCTCGCGGTCCGCCAGGTTCACGGTACTCCGCCCGCCGAGCCGTTGCCGACGCTTCTCTAGACGTTACTCGCCGCCATCCTCCGGCACCGTGCTGGACCTAACTCAATATGTACCAACGCGAGCCGCCGGTGTGTTCCGCGGCGGCGGCCGCCCTACACACATCTCCCGGCAAAGCCGGATGATGAGAACGTGCTTGGGAAAACACGCGCCAACGCCTTTAGCCGCGGGCGGCCTGGACATGCGCGTCGGCCACCCGGCCGTGCGCCACCCGGTCTCTCGATGAAAGGATCGCCAGCGCGACGCTTCGAACGGCGCGTAGGGGAGGGATTGACCGGGCAACGGAAGATGCCTCTCGCTCCTAGGCAGCCAGGAACCGCGCCTGCATCCCACATTCGGGTGAGTGGCCCCCGAAACTTCCTCCGAAACGAATCAGATTCACTCCGTTCCGGAGACAGGCACGACCCGCTTCGCCGCCACAGGTCGAACCCGTCGCGCGTGCCCTCGATCCGAACCCGTTGACCGACGAGCTTGCGGGCGGACCAGCCCGCCTCGATGCGCCAGCCGCCGCCATCGTCCATGCGCAGATACAGATGCCGGCCATCCTCGAGCAGAAGCCCCTCGAGGCTAAGCGCGACACCCAGCGGCATCAGCGGCAGACCTCGTCACCACCATAGGATCGCCAGCGCAGCACGACGTTCGCGCGGACCAAAGCGCAGGACAGGTCGCCTAAGCCCGGGAGCGAACAGGCCGCGGCGGTGCGCGTGCCCTTGCCCGAGCCATAGGAAATGCAGCGCATCGCAGGCGCCGTCACGCGGATATGCCCGGTCGGCAAGCTCCCTCTGGCGCCGCCAAGCAAAGCGACGAGCCGGTCCCGGGCGACAACTCCGGATATGGCCGAACAAGGATGGCCGGGCTTGCACCCGCCATCGACGATCCCGCCACGCACCCGCTTCACCTCGCGCGCGGCGATCCCGTGCAGCCGGATCTTCGGGCCTTCGGCGCACCAGATCGGGCCATCGCCGTCCCACACCGCGACGGGCGTGCAGGTGAAGGCGACACCGGTGGTGACGATACCCAGAAGCGAAAGCAGCATGATGTCCTCAGTGCGTCACGGCCACAGGGCCGGCATCCGCACCCAGCTCGGAAAGCCGGCGCGCGATCGCCTGCCAGACCGCGATGCCCTCGGCATCGCCGGCCAGCGCCAGCGCGCCGATCCGCTCCGCGACGAACAGCGGCGCACGTTCGCCATGGGTCGCGAGGACCATGCTGGCGGCGGACCAGAGCTCGATATCGCGAAGCGGCATTCCTCTTCTTTGCCACGCGTCTGCCTGCGCTGCCAGTCGGCACGCACGGCTTCGTGCCGGTTCGGTCCGAGCACGTCCGTCGGCGTCGTGATGGGGCCGGCGGCCCTCCGGGGATATCCGTCCATTTCGGTTCATGATCGGCACCGGCACCGCCAATTCGGATGCATCCCCCTGAGCGATTGCGTATCCCCACGGACGATGAAACCCGAGCTCTTTCAAAGTCTCTCGCCGCGCCAGGCCGAGTGCCTGCGGCTCGTCGCGCGTGATCGGGGCGCCAAGGAAATCGGGCTGCTGCTCGGGATCAGCGACGAGACGGTCGAGGCGCATATCAAGGCGGCGCTCCGCAAGCTCGATACCAACTCGCGCTTCTCCGCGGCCCGCGCCTTTGCGGAGTTCGAGAACCGTACCCACCCGGTGGTTATACCCACCCAGGGGGAAGCGGCGGCGAGGCCGATACCCGTTAGCCAGGGCCCATCCTATCAACTCGACGTGGTTGAACGGGGGGCAAATGTCGTTCGCGACGTGGCGGCCAGGAGGGACGCCTCGCCCGAGATCCCCGCGCTTCAGCCGCTCGCCAGCGGAGCGCGCCGCAATGACCTGAGCCCTGTCCACCGCATTGCCCTGGCCGCGGTGATCGCGGCCGCGATCGTGATCGTCGCCGCGGCGGCCCGGCCTCTGGCCGAAGGCTTCCAGGCGCTCGCCGACCTCATGCAACCCAGACATTGACCCGCGGGGCCTCGCCCTCCGGGCGAGGAGACACGCATGCCCAAGACCCGTATCGAAGCCGCCCAGGCGGTGGCCCATGTCTTTTTTCCCGCCGAGAAGGCCGCGCAGGACAGCGCCGCGCAGGGCGCGCGCTGCATCGCGACGATCATCGAGCAGCGCGACAAGGCGCAGCTGCCGCCCCAGACCGGCGCCGAGGCGCTCGCACTGATCGCCACCGCGACCAGCCAGGCGGTCGCCGCGGCGAACAGCTTTGCGGACGCGCACCGGATGCTCGCCGCCCTGTCCGAGGATCTCGGGATCCCGCTCACCTTCGGGCCCGACTGCGAGCCGAATGCGGCGCTGCGCCGCGTCGCGTGACGCATTGACCGCCGCCGCCCATGGTGATCCCGTGGGCGGATGGTGGTCGCGGCTTATCTCTACGTCTATGCCTTCTGGCTGATCCTGCCCTTGCTGTGCCTGGCGGCACTGCGCTGGGGCGGCTGGCCGGAGCGGATCGTAGCGTTTCTCTTCCTTGCGGCGGCCGCCGGATCGATCCTGCTCAAGTCGAGCGTGACCGGCGGCTACCGGACAATCGAAATCGGCGTGTTGATCGTGGACCTGAGCTTGCTGGGCGCGCTGGTCTGGGTCATGGTCCAGGCCGACCGGCGGTGGCTGATATGGGTAGTGGCGTTGCAGGCGATATCGACGACGGGCCATCTGGCCCGGATGGTCACGCCCGACTTGTCGCGGATGGCCTATGCACTGATGGTGGGCGCCTCGAGCTATCCGGCGCTGTTCCTCCTCTCCCTCGGCATAATCGGGCACCATCGGGCAAGCCGTCGCCGCGCTGCCGGCAGCTTCTGAACGCGCTGCTTCGGCCGGGGCGGGAAACCCATGCAGCAGCCGATGCCGACCGGCTGCTCCAATATTTCGGATCGCTGCGCGCGACGCTGCTGGCCCCCCGCGCCGAGATCTTCCGCGCCGTGCAGGGGGATGCGGAGCTGACGGACCGGCTTGTGACGATCCGGCAGGCGATGGGCCGGGCGCTGCGGCAAGGCATCGAGGACCGACCGGTCATCAAGCACTATGCCGATCTCAAGGACTATCTACGCTTCGCGCAGGGAAGCGAGATCACCGAGCAGATGCGTATCCTCTATCTCGACACCGGCAACCGTCTGCTGCGCGAAGAGGTGCCCGCCCAAGGGACGATCGACGAGTGCCCGGTCTATGTTCGGGAGATCGTTCGCCGCGGACTCGAACTTGGCGCCGCAGGCTTGATACTCGTCCACAATCACCCCTCGGAACAAGCGGAGCCCAGCCGCGCGGACGACGGCTTGACCCAGCAGGTCGTCGCAGCCGCGCGGTGCCTTGGCATGCGGGTCCTTGATCACCTCATCGTGACGCGCGCGGAGGTCTTCAGCTTTCGCGCTGAAGGATTGCTTTGATTGCGCATTCATCTCTTCTGAGCACGGGAAAGCCGCCGTCCAGGGCGAACGGCGGCTTTCGGCATTGCGCCTGCCGGCATCGGCCGACAGGAGGGATGTCCGTCACCGACAGGCGCAGCGGCGCGCTCCCAAAGGAACGCGTCGGGGGATCAGGGCATCAGCACGCCGTCGATGACGTGGATCACGCCGTTCGACTGGTTGACGTCCGCGATGGTGATCTTGGCCTTGCCGCCCTTCGCATCCACGACCCACCAGCCGCCGCCGGGGCCCTTCGTGACGGTGAGCTTTTCGCCCTGCACGGTGGTGAGCATCGCCTTGCCGCCGTGCATCGCTGCGTTCTTGGCCAGCATTGCGGCACTCATCTTGCCGGGGACGACATGATAGGTGAGGATCGTGGTGAGCTTGGCCTTGTTCTCAGGCTTCACCAGCATGTCGACGGTACCCGCAGGCAGCTTGGCGAAGGCGGCGTTGGTCGGAGCGAAGACCGTGAAGGGTCCAGGCCCGGACAGGGTGTCGACCAGCCCGGCCGCCTTGACGGCGGCGACGAGCGTGGTGTGATCCTTCGAGTTCATCGCATTCTGGACGATGTTCTTGGTCGGGTACATCGCTGCGCCGCCGACCATCGGATAGTGTTGGACGGCTGCGACCGCACCGGTGGCGAGCAGCGCCGAACCGGCGATCGCGAGACTGAGCTTCTTGAGGTTGGGCATTCTGGCTTCCTTCTCCGGCACCCGGAGCCTGGGTGCGGAGAAGCTACGGCCGCGGGTGTCCGGCGGATGCAGCCAAAGCTCAGATCGTCGAGATTTTTCCGGCCGCGATCGGAGCGCTGCTGGGCGCCTTGTGCGGCGCCCCGTCGCGCGGCTCGAGCGTGATCGCCAGCGTGGCGCCGTCCGAGAGCAGGGCACGATGGGGCACCGGAACATCGACCCGGCTCACGCCGTCCGCCGAGACCAGGCCGAGCGAGCGCGGCACGCCGTCCGCCGGGATCACCCAGAGTTCGGGCGCCAGCTGACTGCCCGGCAGGCGGACGGCCCGGATGCGCAGAACGCCGCGCGCGGGATCATAGGCAGCGGCAAGCAGTGCTGGCGCATCGCTGCTGCCGAGCTGGGCGATCACCGCCCTGTCCGGCGCGCGCACGATTTCGACCGGCGCGGGCCGCAATAGAAGGATCGCGGCAAGCGACGCGGCCAGCGCGCCACTCGCAACCGCGCCGATCCGCCAGCGCGCGAGGCTGCGCCGCATGCGGCGATTGTCCGTGCCGTGCAGGCGGCGCTGGATAACGGGCCAGAGCTCGGGCGAGGGCTGTGCCTCGAACTGCCCATAGAGCGGTTCGAAGCGCAGGTTCCAGCCATCGACGGCAGCGGCAAATTCGGGATCGGACAACAATAGCCGCATCGCGCGGGTGCGGTCATCGCCTTCGAGCAGGCCCAAAGCCAGCTCGGCGGCGAGCGCGTCGCGCTCCTCGGGCGTCATCGGTTCAGGCATCGCCCAGGCATCCCTTGAGCTGGATCAGTCCGCGGCGCACCCAGCTCTTGAGGGTGCCGAGCGGCACCGACATGGCCTCGGCGAGTTGCGCATAGGTCAGGCCATCGAAGAACGCGGCGCGGATCGCACGTCGCGGGCGCTCCTCGAGCGCGTCGAGGCAATCGAAGATCCGCGCTTGCTGTGCTTCCGCGTCGATCTTGTCCGGAGCGAGCGGGCGATCGTCCGCGATCGCTGCGGCCGCGCTCTCGGGCAGATATGCGGCATTGCCGTTTACCCGCCGCCAGTCGAGCGAAGTGTTGCGGGCGATCACGCACAGCCAGGTGATCGGGCTCGAACGCTTGGCATCGAAGCGCCCGGCCCGGTTCCAAATCTTGATGTACACTTGCTGCAAGATATCCTCGGCGGCTTCGCGGTCTCCCGAGATACGCAGGCAGACGCCAAAAAGCTTCGCGGACGTTGCATCATAGACGTCACGCAGGGCGGCTTCGTTGCCATCGGCGACCAGGCCGAGATCGGCGACGAGCTTCTCTCTTCTCGCAGATGCCATATCGACCATCGCAGGGAGCCTATCGAAGCGCGACCATCCTGTCAGCCTTACATTTTCTGGCAGCGCCCAGGCAGTCGCTGACCGACTACTCAGTGTTCATAGGTGGTGGGGTTTAGCAGTCTGCCAAGGGCCCCGTCGAGCGACCAGGCACCGCCGCCGCGGGCGACCAGCGGCAGCAGGATCGCCGCCCAGCTCAGATGCGTCGGCCAGGCATCGGGATAGACGAAGATCTCGATCACCAGCGTCATCGCGAACAGCGCCAGCGCCGAGAAGCGCGTCGCCAGGCCCAGCACGAGCAGGATCGAGAAGACATGTTCGGACCAGGTCGCCGCCACCGCCGCGATCCCGGGCGGGACCAGGGGCAGCGCATATTCGGTGCGGAACAGTTCATAGGTACCGTCGGTGATGTGCAGGATGCCGTCCACTTTGGTGCGGCCCGACATGAAGAACACGCCGGCAATGCCCAGCCGCGCGAGGAGGAGCAGCAGCGCATCCGGTACCAGCGAGGAGACGCGGCGGGTGAGGTGCAGGTAGAATGCGGTTGGCGAAGTCATGGGGAGCGTCTCCGAAAGCGGCGGCCGGCGCATGCGGGTGCGCGCCCCGGCCGCGCGGCCTCAGGCCTTGGGGGTCAGCGAGCCATTGCCCTTGGGCGTCTTGATCGTAGTGCAGGTGCCTGCCTTGACGAGCTTCCAGGCATTGCTCTGGTAGTTCACCTTGGAGGTGCCGGCGCAGCTGGTGCCGGCGCCGGCCTTGCAGTCATTCTTGCCGGCCAGCGAAACGCCGTAGCATTTCTCCATGGCGGGCTTGGTCTGGGCCGGGGCGGCGGGGGCAAGCGCGGCGCCAGCGACGGCGATGGCGAGGGTGGCGGCGAGGGTAGCGTTGGTCGAACGCATGATATCTGTCCTTCATGAACCATGCCTCCGGCGCGCGGCCCATGCCGGGGGAAGCCGGGCCGCGCGGTGATCGACGAGGAGGCGGGAGAAGCCGATCACCCTGCCAGTTCGTTGTCGCCTGCGGTTGCGTTACAAAAAGCGCTCGAAAAAAATTTCGGAGCACGTGTAACCTTCGGTTCGATCGAGCCGAACTCTTGCTCGAGGAGCGGGAATGCGAGCGAACGAGGATGCGCTGCGTACATTGATGGTCGATGGGCTGGACGGCGATGCCGCTGCCCATGCGGCATTACTGCGTTTGCTCGTTCCCCTCCTGCGTGGCTTTTACCGGCACCGCGCAAATGGCTCGGATGACGATATCGAGGATCTGGTGCAGGAAACGCTGATCGCGGTGCATACGCGCCGTGCCACCTATGACCGCGGGCGCGCCTTTACGGCATGGCTCTTCGCTATCGCCCGCTACAAGATGGTCGATCATTTCCGTCGCACGCGCCGTTTGCAGCCGATCGAAGGACTGGAGGAGACGCTGGTAGCGGCGGATTTCGAGAATGCGCTCGTGGCCAGGCTGGATATCGAGGACCTGCTGGCGGTACTTCCCGTGAAGCAGGCCGTTGCAATCCGTGCCACTCGCATTGAGGGCCTCAGCGTGGTCGAAGCTGCCGAGGCAGGCGGGATCGGCGAATCCGATGTGAAGGTATCGGTGCATCGCGGGCTGAAGGCGCTGGTGGCGCGTATCCAGGGAGGCGCGCGATGAATACCGAAGACCTCATCTCCCGCCTCTCGCAAAACGTGCCTCCGGTGCCGCGGCGCACGGTCGGCTGGCGGCTCGGCATCGGCCTCGCGCTGGGAGGCCTCGTCTCTGCGGCGCTGGTGGCGCTGGTGCTCGGCATCCGGCCGGATCTCGGTCTCGCGATGCGTGGCACCGCCTTCTGGGTGAAGTGGAGCTATACCTTCTCGCTCGCGATCGCGGCGGTGGTGATGGTGGTGCAGCTCGCCCGGCCGGACAGCGCCCGGCTGCGCTGGGCCTGGCTGCTGGTGGTGCCGGTAAGCTTGCTCGCCATCCTCGGCGTCGCGGAGCTTGCACGCACGCCGCCTGGCGAATGGCTGGCGATGTGGCTGGGGCATAGCTGGATGATCTGCCCCTGGCTGGTGCTGGCGCTGGCGATGCCGATTTTCATCGGGCTGCTCTGGTCGTTCCGCCGGCTGGCACCGACCAGGCTACGCGCAGCCGGTGCGGCGGCGGGCCTCGCGGCGGGCGCCTTTGCCGCGACCGTCTATTGCATGCACTGCCCGGAGGTGTCGGCGATCTTCGTGCTGACCTGGTATTCGCTGGGCATCCTGCTCGCCGCCTCGCTCGGCGCGCTGCTCGGCCCGCGGCTGCTGCGCTGGTAAATTCGCTGACGGCTGTAACCGGGGCCCCCGCGGGCCCGAATAGGGAGAGCCAATCCGGCTGAACCTATTCTGGAGTATCCCCCATGACCATCGTCCGCACCGGCGTCAGCCTCGCCGCTTCCGCCGCCGTCATCGCCATCACCGCCGCCGCGCCGACCACCGCGATCGCCAAGTCGGGCGCCGGTGCTGCCAAGGTCGTCCATTGCTATGGCATCAACACCTGCAGGGGCACCTCGGACTGCAAGACCGCGAAGAACGACTGCAAGGGTCAGAACGACTGCAAGGGCCAGGGCTTCAAGGAAGTGACCGCCAAGGCATGCAAGGCCGCCAGCGGCAGCCTGACCGCGCCGAAGTGACCCCCTCGGCCGGCCCGGCGCTCCCCAGGCGCCGGGCCGGCCAACCCTATTCAGGACCGCCCCGATGATCCCTCCCTTTGCCGGCTTCGGCCTGGGCCTGCGCAAGCCGCATTATGCGGAGTTCCTCGAGACCAAGGTCGCCGTCGATTTCGTCGAGGTGATCTCCGAGAACTTCATGGTCGAGGGCGGGCGCCCGCGCCGGATCCTGCGCGAGGTGCGCGAGCGCTATCCGGTGGCACTGCACGGCGTGTCGATGTCGCTCGGCTCGGCCGATGGACTGGACGGCGCCTATCTCGCGCGGCTGCACGCGCTCGTGGATGAGGTGGAACCGGTCTTCGTTTCCGATCATCTGAGCTGGTCGCGGATCGAAGGCTTCAATTCGCACGATCTGCTGCCGTTACCCTATACCCACGAGGCGCTCGACGTGGTGGCGGACAATGTCGCGCGCGCGCAGGACGCGCTCGGTCGCGAGATGCTGATCGAGAACCCCTCGACCTATATCGATTTCGCACCCGCCGACATGACCGAATGGGCGTTCCTCGACGCGCTCTGCACACGTACCGGATGCGGCCTGTTGCTCGACATCAACAATGTGTTCGTCAGCGCGAGCAATCACGGCTTCGACCCGCTCGCCTATCTCGACGGGATTCCGCATGCGCGGGTGCGCCAGATCCATCTCGCCGGGCACAGCCACGGCAGCGAGCTGCTGATCGACACGCACGACCAACCGGTGCCCGTGTCCGTATGGAAGCTCTACGCCCATGCGTTGCCCCGGCTCGGTCCGGTCGCGACGATGATCGAGCGTGACGACGCGATCCCACCGCTGCACGAACTGCTCGCCGAGCTCGGCACTGCCCGGCGCATCGCGGCCGATGGCATGCGGGTGGCGGCATGAGCCTGCTCGAGCTGCAGCGCGACATGCGCGCCTGGCTGGCGCGCGAGGAGGAGGCCGCCGTCGATCGGCTGGGCGGTGATGATGTCGCCCCGGGCCTGCGCATCCATCAGAACAATTTCCGCGCGCAGCTCGCCGCCTGCCTGGAAGAAAGTTTCGCCCGGACGCGCGACTGGGTCGGCGGGGATGCGTTCCACCAGGCCGTGGTCGCGCATGTCGCCCGTGTGCAGCCGAGCACCTGGACGCTCGACGCCTATCCCCGCGATTTCCCCGCCACGCTGGCGCTGCTGTATCCCGCCGATCCGGAGGTCGCCGAGCTCGCCTGGATCGACCTAGCGCTTGCCGAGGCATTCGTCGCGCCCAATGCTGCGGCGCTTTCCGTCGCGGATCTCGGCGCGGTCGACTGGGATCGTGCCGTGCTGGGCTTCTCTCCCTCGCTGGACCTTGCCGCGCTGACCACCAATGCGCCCGCCATCTGGTCGGCGCTGGCGGAGGGCGCGGAACCGCCGTCGGTGGCCTATTTGCCCGAGGTGGGCGCTATCCTGGCCTGGCGTGACGGGGAAGCACCGCGCTTCCGTGCGGCCGATCAGCTCGAATATCAGACAGTGCTCCGGGCTCGGTCGGGCATGCCGTTCCCGGACCTGTGCGCCGCGCTGGCCGAGGCGCTTGGCGAGAATGCTGGCGTCGCGCGCGCTGGCGCGATGCTCGGCCAGTGGCTTGCCGACGGGCTGATCGTCGGTATCGATACTGCTGCTGGATCGCCCCGAGCGAAGAATCAGCTTGAAATGTAGGAACATAGAGTGAACATGAGTCGACTCCAAACAGGAGTTTGTCATGATCATTCTCAACGAAGCGATGCTTCTGGGCTTGGCGGCGGTCATCTCAAGCCTGGCCGGTCTCGTCTGGTCCTTGCGGCGCAAGCGGTGAGGTAGGCCTTGCCCCGACGCAGCGGTTGGCACGTGGACGCTTTCAATGTTCATATTTTGTTCTATTCTGAGCTTATGGACCGATTCGCCGACCCGACCGATATCTCAGAGGCTATTCTGCATGCGCCGGGCTGGGCGCGAGTGGGTATCACTGCTCCCAGCCCTCGCTTGCGCGAGCAGGCCGCGACCGAACTCGCGCGAGCCGTGGCGGCCCGACTCGATGGTCATTCCTTTGCCGTCGAGGACGGGCGGCAGTTTTCGTTCGAACTGTAGAATTCGTTCGGCCCCTGGCTCAGTTCGGCTTTCCGAACAGGTCGCTTCGGTGGACCGCCCTTTGATCGGCGGGGCGGGCCTATACCCTGCGGGGTATATTTCTGGTTTATACCCCGCAGGGTATAATCAGCTGATATTTCCTGGGGACTACTCGCCCGACCGGTGGCAGCACGGCTTGCGGGATCACCGCCTATGAGGAGCGTCGACCGCTTTCAGCACGCTGAAGAAGGTCGCATCCAAAATTGCCTGTATTGACATTGTTAGTACAATTCCAATATGTGCCGGGTGAGACGTACCAAGGATGGGATCATGGCCAGCGTAGCGGAACGGCCGAAGGCCGATACATCGATCACGATGCGTTTGCCCGTGCAGACGCGCGACCTCATCGATCGCGCGGCCGCGACCATCGATAAATCACGCACCGAGTTCGTGCTCGAGAGCGCTCGACAGCGTGCGATCGATGTACTGCTGGATCAGCGCGTTTTCCATCTCGATGCCGAGGCGAGCGATGCCCTTGCCGATGTCCTTGAAAACCCGCCAGCGCCGGTCGACGCGCTGCGCAAGCTGATGGCGAGCAAGTCGCCTTGGGAGTAATTGAGCCACTCGGCGCCCCCAGACCAG
Source organism: Sphingomonas sp. NIBR02145 (assembly GCF_027359115.1). Classification (NCBI taxonomy): domain Bacteria; kingdom Pseudomonadati; phylum Pseudomonadota; class Alphaproteobacteria; order Sphingomonadales; family Sphingomonadaceae; genus Sphingomonas; species Sphingomonas sp. NIBR02145. Next base: position 4,417,408 of record NZ_CP114791.1, read on the forward strand.
CTTACGCGGCACCGACGCCAATCACCGCAGACCATCGACTGGACGGCTTCGAGTGCGGCAAGCCGCCGCTCGACAGTTGGCTCAAGACCCATGCCCTCGACAATGAAGGCAAGGCGTCCCGGACCTATGTCGTCGATGCCAGGCTAGGCGAGGATGCCGGCAATGTAGTTGCGTATTACACGCTCGCCTTTGGAAGCGTCACGCGCGAAGAGGTGCCGAAGAAGATTCGTCAAGGCTTGCCCAATCCCGTTCCAGTGATGGTGCTGGGCCGTCTCGCAGTCGACAAACGCCATGCTGGCAAGGGATTAGGGCCGGCGCTCCTTCGCGAGGCCTTGCAGCGAACCGCGGAAGCTTCGCGCATTGGTGGGCTTCGCGCCTTAATCGTCCATGCGATCGATGATGACGCCGTGAGCTTCTACACCAAGTACGGCTTCCAGATTTTTCCAGCGGGCTCCAGGACCTTGTTCCTGCCTATCGAAACGGTGCGCCAAAGCATCGTTGAATGATATCGGCCTTATCGGCGCTCGTAACGAATGCCGGCTGTCCGAAATTTGTAGTCGTTTTTCGGACAGCCGAGCCGGGCTGAGAACCCGCGAGCAGACTGGGTCGCGTCAATCTCCTTCCGATTCCACGATTGCCGACCCTCGAGCCCACGGGATGGGTTGGCGTAGCGCGATTTCCCAATCGAGGTCTCGCCTCGGTTGGGCGGTGATGGCTCGCACCCGCGCGATTAAATTTCGCAAATTCTGCGGTATGTGATGGTTTTACGCACATCGTGAATGGTTTGCGCAACCGGACCATGGTGCAGTGCGCCTTTCGCGGAATTTAGATTGAGAGAGCGGCTTTCGCAGCCTGTGGCGACCGCTGCCGCGGGCCGTACCTCCGGACAGGGAGCATGTCCGATTAGCGCGAGTTGCGCGCGGGCGCTCAAGACCGGGAAGCTCATTCTTGGTGCCCCCTGGAAATGATCCGGATCGATATTCTAGAATGTGAGTCCCGCTGTTTAGTGAGGAAAAATCGATAAATCCGAGGGCGTCCGCATGGACACGGCGGCGGCGCTGTAGTATAGATGTTTTGTTGGAAAGTTTAGATGAAGGTACGTTGCCAAGGACTCGAACCCGATCCACGCTCTGCAAATTGGGTGTATTTGGTGGTATGGAATTGACGTCGATTTTATTTAGAAAAATCTTCTCAAATTGATGTCAATATTTATTAGGTTCTCTTCTGGTACCATTTTCCCCATCCAGTGACGTCCGTGATCGTCGCGTAAGTGGCTGGGAAGACGCTTCTTCAAGTATCTTTCCGACGGGATTTGGACGGGTTTGCCGACAGACCACCAATTTTGGTGGTCATCAGAAACGCCCAGCCCAAAGCGAAGCAGTGCAAGATCGGCGACGGGCGCTCTCTCTTCCTCCTGGTGATGCAGAACGGAGCCAAATACTGGCGCTTCCGCTATCGTTTTCTCGGCAAGCAGAAGGTCCTCGCCCTCGGTGTATGGCCTGAGGTCAGCCTGGCCGATGCCCGCGCCAAGCGCGACTCCGCGCGCAGGATGATCGTCGACGGTATCGACCCGATGGTCGAGAAGAAGCGCTGGAAGCTTCGTGCCAATGCCCGCCACGTCGTTTCCTCACCTGAAGCATGCTATCAGAAGGAACGCCGCAGGAGGCTCAATCTGACTGTTCGGGGACGCAGGGGGGTGCCCTGCATAGTGGTCCCCAGAGTGAATGGCGTGCCCAGGGCAAAGATATTGCCGCGCGTGTCAAACAGGTTGAACGCCTCCAGCGAGAGGGTGGTCCTGCCGATGTCGAGGCTGAGATTGCCGGAGAAATAGGCATAGTCGCCCTGCTCGATCGCGAGCTCTGGCCCGAAGCCCAGGATCGAACGCCCGAGCGAATGGGCGCGGAGATTTGCGCGAAAGTTGCTCCCGGAAGCGGTCCGCCCTTCGTAGCCGAGGGACAGCACGGCGCCGTGCCGCGCGACATTTGGAAGCGGAGAGCGCACCGTCTGCTCCAGATAGGGTACCCAGCCGACTAATGTGCTGTCGGCGACGAAGCCGCCCGCCGCCACGGTCACGCCGCGTGCTGGCGAAAGACGGAACTGGAAGGTGGCGGTGCGAACGATCCCGTCACCGACATTAGCCGTGTGCGGGAGCCCGAGCCCATCGACGGTATCGGCCTGCACATTGCGCCAGTCGGTGCGCGCCAGCGCTCCCTCGATCTGCAGACCGGTGCTTTCCCACGCCTGCATCCGAAACCCGATCTCGGCGGTTCGCGCGGTGTCCGGTGTAAACCGCTCGATCGCGCCGCTCACCGTCAGCCCGCCGGGCCGATAGCCGCCTGCATAGCGCAGATAGAGCGTAGCCCGTGACACCGGCATCCAGGCAAGGGCGAGGCTGGGGGTCGAGAGCCGCTGGCGGCGCAGTGGCGGGGCGGGCGTGGTGCCCGGGGCGGGCTTGGCGAGAACCCCGGTCGCGGCGCCGCGCATCTCAATGAAGGAAACCCTGCCGCCGGCGCTCACTGTCAGCCGGTCGTCCGGATGCCAGCGCGCCTCGCCGAAGACCGTGGCTTCGCGTACCCGGCTGTCCAGTGTCCCAAGGCTGACGGGCTGCAACGGTGCCCCGGTGCTACGCGCCTGGATTGCGATCGAGCGCAGCGCGGCAAAGCCGATCAATGCGTCCCAGCGCTTGCCGAAGCTGCGGGTCAGTCGCGTCTCGCTGGAAAGAAGCGAGATGTGATCGCGCTGGCGATAGGCGATCGGCTCCTCGTCGGGCTGGGTGGCATCGAACACCTGCGACAGCCGCTGATCGACCAGCCCCCAGCTCGATTGCAGGCGCCCGCCAGCCAGCGGGCCGGCGACCGATACGGCCAGGGCACGGTAGAAATGATGCGAGGGCTGGGCAAAGGCGGAGGCGCGGACGAGGCGACCGAGCATGCGCTCCTCATATTGCGCATCGGCGTTGCGTACGTTCTGGCCGATCGCGGTCAGGTCCAGCGACCAGCGCGCGCCGACCGCCGTGTGCGCCGCGATCCGCCCGCCGGTGACCTGGGTGCCGTTGATGTCCTTCTTCCCTCGTCCGACATCGTCGATATAGCCGCCCATCTTCTCGTGATAGCCGAGCACCCGCACGGCGGCGCGTTCGCCGTGCGGCAGGTTGGCGACCAGCCCGGCGTCCATGCTTCCGGCGCCATGCGCGGTAGCGCTGGCGCCGGCCCATGCCTCACCCGAGACTTGCCGCGGGTCGGGCGCGTTCGGCACGATCCGCAACACCCCGCCGAGCGACCCCGCGCCATAGAGCGAGCCCTGCGGCCCCTCGAGCACCTCGACCCGCTCGATATCGTATAGGCGCAGGTCGGGGTCGGGCGAGGCATAGGCGAGCCTCTGGTCCCCCAGATACTGGCCCACCAGCGACGGGCTGGCGCCCGAGAAGCTGCTGTCGGAGATGCCGCGCAGGAACAGCTTGTTGCGGCCCGGCCCCAGGCGGGTCGAGAGCAGTGTCGGATGCAGTTCAGCGATGGCCAGCGTACCATGTTCGCCGGTGACATGGGCGATGTCGCTCCCGTCGATCACCGCCACGCTCGCCGGATAATGGGCGAGGGAAACATCCATCTTGCTGCCGGTCACCACTATGTCGGGCGCGACTTGGGGTGGCGGTGGCTTGAACGGGCGCGGCCGTGAGCGAGGAGGCGCCGCCGCGACGCGCCAGCTTCCGGGAGCCACCCGTCTCGCGACCAGCCCGGTCCCGGCCAGGGCCGTCTCGATCGCCTTGTCGATCCCGCCATCGAAGCGCAGCCGTCGCGCCCGCCGGCGGAGCAGCGCTGGATCGTCAGTGCCGAAGCTCGCGCCGGCCTGCAGGGCGATCGCGCGCAGGGCAGTGGAGACCGGGCCGGCGGGCAGGTCGAGATGGACGGTTCGGGCTTCCTGCGCCCCGGCAGGCGCCGCCCCGACGGTCAGCGACAGCGCCGGCAGAAGCAGCGCGCACGCATATCGGCAGGGAGGGCCAAGCAGGAGTGCGGTCACGAGGCTAGTTCGGATTCCCGTCCGCTGCCGGTGCGAAGGTCCAGCCATCGCCATCGCGGCGGGCGGAAACGCCGAGTACGGCCTCGAGCCGCGAGATCACGGCCTCGGGCGAACCGTCCAGGTTGATCGACCCCGCGAAGTGCCGGCCTGCCAGGTCCGGTGCCAGCCGGATGCGAATGCCCGTCCGCCGGCTCACATCGGCGATGACGCGGGCGAAGGTGACGTCGTCATAGCTCAACGCGCCGCCCTGCCGTTCGGAGCCTTGCCCGGCCACCAGGCCGGTCGGGTTGCCCGGTGCCGCGCCGTTCGGGATGACGCTTCGCTGCCCGGCCCGGAGCTCGACTTGCTTGCCGGCCGCGCGGATCGCCACCGATCCCTCGGTGACGGCGACGGTGGTGGCATCCGTCCCCCGATCGATGTCGAACCGCGTGCCAAGATCGGTGACTTCGACAGCGCCGGCGGTAACCGTGAAGGGATGGGCGGCGTCATGGCGAACCTGGAAGCTCGCCTGACCGCGGGTCAGGCGCACCGCGCGCGGATTGGCGGGCAGGAAGCGGACCTCGCTGTCGCTGCGCAAGGTCACGCTGCTCGCGTCGCCGAGCGCGAGCATCCGAACCTCGCCCGTTTTGGTGCCGACGATCTGCTCAGGCGTAGGGCTCGGTTGCTGCAGGAACCAGGAGGTGCCGAAGGCCAGCGCTGCCACGCCGGCGGCGAGCGCGGCCATTGCCCAGCCGCGGTGCGCGGGGCGGCGCGCTTCCTCGACGGGGTCCGCAAGGTCGCCCTTGATCAGCGTGAAGCGGTCGCGTGCCGGCACCGCGGCGATGGCGAAGGCGGCGTCGTGCGCGCTGCTGGCGGCGCGATCGAACAGCACGGCGTGGTGCGGATCCGCGGCCAGCCATTGCTCCAGCGCTTCCCATTCGACGAAACCGGGCGCGTCGGCTCGGATTGCCCAGGCGACCGCCTGTTCCTCGGCGTCGGACAGTTGCTTGCTCATCCTCGGCATCTCCTCGCGCCGATGACGCCATGGGCCGCTCTAAACCGCATCGCTGTCGTCCCTCAAGCGGGCGAGCGCCGCATAGCTCCGGCGCAGATCCTTCTCCACCGTGCTGATGCTGATCCCCATCTCCTCGGCGATCCGCCGCTGCTCGATCCCGTCGACCCGGTAGCGGGTGAAGATGCGCATCGCCCGGGTGCCGACTTCGGCGAGCGTCCGCTCGACCTGATGCAGATGCTCGCGCGCGAGCAGGGCACGCTCGGCCATCGGTGCCTCCACCGCTTCGGTGATGCCCTGGGTGAAGCTCCAGTCCTGCTCGCGGTCCCGCCCGCGCGAAGCGCCTCTGCGGGTATCGAGGACCAGCCGGTGCGCCATCTGGTAGAGATAGGCGAGGGGAACATCGACTTCGGTACGGACCTGCTGGACCTTGATCCAGAGCTCCTGGGTGAGATCCTCGGCGCTGTCGGTGCCGCAGCGTATCGCCAGGAAGCGGGCGAGCGCATCCCGGTGCTGCATGAATGTCGCGACCAGTGTGTTCTGACTTTCCCCCTGCACCCTTCGCCCGCCATTGACCCGCAGCGGCACCCTGCTTTCGCAATGCTGCGGTGCAGCAGAGCCTTTCCGCCGGGCAACGTCAAGCACATTGCCGAAATGTGCCCGGCCCGGCCCAGCCCCGCCGCTCACGCGGCTTGCGAGAGCGGGGCGCTGTCCAGCAGCGTGGCGTCGAAGCTGATCGTGCCGCGCATTTCGGGGGTGTCGGGGCCCACCGCCATCGGGCAGGCGATGCCCGGCATCGCCGTCACGTCGAACAGCTCGGTGATATGGCCCTCCAGACGAATCCACTCGACCAGATTGCCGGTGGCCAGGTCGACGATCAGCAGCCCGCACCATGCTTCCGCGTCGCGCGCCTTGAGTTCGCCGTCGAGCGAGAGGTGCTTGAACGTCCCGTCGCGAGGTTTGGAGACGGTCACGATCGCATGGCCGTCATGGATCGTCATCCCGCGCAGGAAGCCCGGGCAGAAGGCGATGTCGCGTTTTTCGCCGGTCCGCGGATCGACTTCGATGATCTGGCCGCGGCCGCTGTCCAGCGCATAGAGCCGGCCGTCCACCACTCGGGGGGAATGCGGCATCGAAAGCTGGTCGGTGACGATCCGGCCGGTCTGGACTTCGACGATCACGCCGCCTTCGTGCCGACGCTCTCGCCAGCCGGTCAGCACGTCCGATCGGCTGACCGCGGTCGCATAGGCGGGGCGGCCATCCGCCATCGCCATGCCATTCAGGTGGCAGCGGTCCTCCGGCGCCAGCTTCGAGATGAAGGGCGGTTTCCAGATCGGCTTGAAACTGTGGGTCAGGTCCGGGGTACACAGGCAGCTATATTTGGTGTTCACGAAGATAACGCGCCCATCGCTGTCCACGCCGAGCTCGTGGATGTCGATGTCGCCCGTCGTCTGGGCATTGCGCGGCACCAGCACCATGTCGAAGGTCTCGTTGCCGCGCTCGCCGGGGCGCAGCATGTTCTCCAGCCGCCATACCTGGCAGAGCGATCCGAGATAGAGTCGGCCGTTCGACCAGGACAGGCCCATCGCGCGGCTGAAATTCTGCTGGTTGAACGAGACGGTGCCGTTCGGCTGTCGCCCGACCAGGAACAGCTGCCCGGTCTGATAGGACGAGAAGGCCAGGCTGGTGCGGTGCGTCGCCAGCCAGGCGCCGAGCCCGCGCGATACGCTGATCTGCGATGTTCCCGGCGCAGGCGCGGGGGGTGCCGCGTCCGGCGCGCTCGCGGCTCCCGTGCTCGCCGATGCCATATTCCCTGCCGCTTCTTGCACCGCCTTGGTCATTTGTCGCGTCCCCAAGCCTGCGGGCACGTCGCACCCGCGCGATTGTCACTATTTTGAAAGACGCCGTCACGGCGCTGTAACCTTGCGCCAAATCGCCCTTGCGCGACATTTTTTTGCATTCCGTAATTTTTGGCTTTTCGAAGGTTGCCGGGCGCAAGGCTCGTTCGGCGACACGGCGTCACAGGATCGTAACCTGACGCCCCGGCGTCCATGCTGGAGATCCCGATGCCCCTTATGGTTCGTGCCGCCGCTCCGCAGGCTCGCATGCCGAAATCCTCTCCGTCGAAGCGCATTCTCTGGGGAGCCAGCGCCGGCGCCCTCGCCGCGCTGCTCGCCAGCAGCCCGGCGCTTGCCCAGGCGGACCAGCAATGCGGCCCGGTGGTCGCTGGTACCGTTCAGTGTGCGCCCGCCGACGACGCGCATCCGACCGGCGTCCGCTACGATCTCACTGCGCTGCCGCCCCAGGATCTCACTGTCGTCGTGCCGCCGGAGACCGTGATCTCGACCGTGGATGACGAGACCGCCGGCATCAGCGTATCCACCGGCGGCGGTGCGATCACGGTGTCCGCCGCGGGCTCGACCGTGCAGACCGCGGGCTGGCGCAGCACCGGCGTGCGTGCGGTCACGGCCGCGGGCGACGTGACCGTGGAAGCCGGCACGGTCACCACCAGCGGCTATCGCGCCGAGGGTATCATCGCCGATGCCGGTAATGGTGGCAGCATCAGCATCACCGCCGACCAGGTCAGCACCTCGGGCGAGGCGGCGTTCGGCGTCCGGGCGAACTCGCCCGATGGCGACATCGCGATCCACACCGGAGTGGTCTCCACTTACGGTCTCGGCGCCGATGCGATCTATGCGGCGACCAGCCACGGCAACACCACGATCGAGACCGGCGCGGCCTATGCCTGGGGCGGCTCGGCACGTGGCATCGTCGCCTATGCGTCGGGCACTACCACCGTGCATGCGGAATCGGTCGGCACTTCGGGCGGCGGCTACGGCACGGAGGCCGATGCGACGGCGGTGACCGCGATCGGCACCGCGGTCGATGTCGCTATCTCGGGCGGTGTGCGCACCAATGGCGACTATGCCACCGGCATCTTCGCGCGCAGCAACCTGGTTTACAGCGACGACGAGGTCACGCCGACGATCAGCGTCAGCGCAGGCTCGGTCTCGACGTCGGGCGCCTTTTCGGACGGCATCGTCGCGCTCAACTATTCCGAAAGCGGCGCGGTCCACGTCGATGTCGGGTCCGTCGATACCCGCGGCCCGGCCTCGTTCGGCATCTATGCCGGCGGCAATGGCGATGTCTCGGTGCAGACCGGCAACGTGACGACGCTGGGCACGGGGTCGCAGGGCGTGCACGCGGTGAGCTTCGGGGGCGACATCACGGTCACCACCGGCAACATCGCGACCAGCGGCGAGAATTCGCACGGCGTGTACGCGATCAACTACAGCGAGGGCTCGGTCACGGTGAAGACCGGCGACGTGAAGACGCGCCGCGACTATTCAATCGGCATCGGGGCACTGTCGATCGGCGACGTCTCGGTCGATGCCCATTCGGTGCAGGTGAGCGGCTATGGCAGCCAGGGCATCGTCGCATACAGCGTGGCCGGCTCGGTGGACGTCCAGGCGGGAACCGTATCCACCCTCGGCGGTAAGGGTACCGGCATCGGCGCCTACAGCTTCGCCGAGGGCGAGACCGCCCATATCACGGTGGGATCGGTGGAAACGCGCGGCGACTATGCGGTCGGTGCCCTGGCGCTTTCGGGCGGCGGGATGGCGAGCATCGACGTAACCGGCACGATCACCACGGCGGGCGAACACAGCGAGGGGATTGCGGCATCGGGCATCGCGCTCAACGGCGGGGACGCGGTGGTCATCAATGCCACCACGGTGATCGCCACCGGCGGCGGTGCGCGCGGCATCTCGGCGAGCGGCTCGCTCGGTAACGTCCGGGTCAATGTCGACAAGGTCATCACCTCGGGCGATCTCGGCGGCGGCCGGCACTCAACCTGGGCGGAGGGGATCCTCGCCAGCACCTATAGCGGCACGATCTTCATTGATGCAGGCAGCGTCGAGACGTCCGGGCGCGGTGGCGCGGGCATCGACGCCCAGGCCAATTTCGGCAACATCGCGATCAAGGCCGACGCGGTCAGCACCGCCGGGATTCACGCGCCGGCCATCGTCACCGCCGCCATGGACGGCTGGACCACGATCGAAGCCGGTACGGTGAAGACCACCGGCGACGATTCCGAGGGGATCATCGCCCGCGCGATCCCGATGGACATCTATTCCGACGTCGATCGCAGCATCTCGATCAAGGCGGAATCGATCGCCACGACGGGCAACCGCTCGGATGCCGTCTATGCGGTGGGCGCGGGCGCGATCACTATCGATGCCGGCACCATCACCACCACGGGCACCGATGCCCGCGGCGTCTATGCTGCCAGCGTCTATGACGATGTCCGCGTCATCGTCGACAGCCTCAAGACCACCGGCGTCGGTGCCACCGGCATCTTCGCCCTGTCGCCCTATGCGAATGTCAGTGTCGAGGCGGGCAACGTAGAGACGCGCGGCAACGCTACCGATGCGATCCGCGCGGGCGGTCTGAATTCGTCGGTCACCGTCCAGACCGTCATCGTCGCGGGAGCAGACTCACGGGCAGTCGATATCCTCGCCGCCGGCGGAGACGCGGTGCTGAAGGCCGGCACGATCACCGGCTCGGGCGACGGCAATATCGGTGCCGTGGTCACCAGCTATGACGGTGACACCTCGATCCAGGTCGACCGCATCACGCTCACCGGCGCCGGCAGCATTGGCATCGCCGCGAGCGCGATCGGCGGGAACCTGACAGTCTCCAGTGCCGCGGTCAGCACGACCGGCACCGCGATCGACGCGATGGCTAGCGGCGATGTCGGGATCACCGTCCGTGGCGCGACCAGGTCGCAGGGGGACGCGATCACTGCCACCGGCAACAACATATCCCTGACGATCGCCGCCGGCGGTAGCGTTTCGGGCGTCAACGGCGTCGTCGTCAGCGCGCAGACCTATGTGCCGCCCGCCGAGCCGGGCGAGGGCGAGGAGCAGGGCCTGCGGGCGGCCGCAGATCCGATGCACCGTTTCACGCTGACCAATGCCGGGCTGCTCGAAGGCGGCAGCGGCTATGCGTTGCGCATCGACGCGGGCACCGCGACGATCGCCAACAGTGGCACGATCAAGGGTCGCCTGCTGCTCGGCGACGGCGATGATCTGCTGACCAACACCGGCCTGTTCCTCGCTACCGCGGACAGTGATTTCGGTACCGGCAATGACCGCTTCGTCAATCAGGGCACCGTCCGCATCGGCGCAGCGGGTGCGCCTGCCGCAAGCGTGACCTTGCTCGGGCTCGAGCGGTTCGAGAATGCCGGCGGCACGATCGATCTGTCGAACGGCCATGCCGGGGACACGTTCACCCTCCCGAAGGACTATGTCGGCTCGAACGGTGCCCGCGTTGCACTCGATGTCGGCAACGGCACGGCCGATCGGCTCGTCATCGGAGGCGCTGCGACCGGCTCCACCGCCGTGCTCCTCGCAGATGTTGGCAATGCCAACGCCGTCCTGACCGGTCAGGCACCCATCGCGCTGATCCAGGCCGGCGCGGGTTCCTCGGCCAATGCCTTCACCCTGGCAGTCAGCGACATTGGCCTGGTCCATTACGATCTCGGCTTCGACGCCGCGAGCGGGAAGTTCCTGTTGCGCAATGCAGCGGGCACGCCGGTCTACCGCCTGGCCAGGCTGAACGAGGCGCTGGCCAATGCATGGAACCGTGGCACCGACACCGTCGCGACGCATCTCGCCGGCGTCCGGGATGGGGGCACGGCCCAGCCCGGCGCGCTCTGGGGCATTTTCGGCGGCGGCTCCGAGCGTATCCGCCAGACCCGCTCTATCAACGGCAGCGATACAGCAGTCGGATACCGGCAGGACGAGGTGGAAGCCCGGATCGGCTACGACTTTGGCGGCGGCAATGCCGGGCGGCCGGGCTTCGGCATTGCCGGCGGCTATATCAACTCGAAGGTCAATTTCTCGGGCAGCGCGGCCCATGCCACTGCCGACAGCTTCGACCTTGGCGGCTATGGGCGTCTGTCGAGCGGCCGGTTCTTCGCCAATGGATCGGTGAGCGTGGCCTTCCATTCGCTCAAAGTCGTCGATCGGTCGCTGGGCTATAGCGACGACGTCTCCGGACGTAGCGTCGGCGCCCAGGCGGAGGTGGGTGCCCGCTTCGGTAAGGGGGTCTTCTTTGTCGAGCCCTCGGCCCGGCTGTCCTGGTCGCACACCAGCCTCGACGACATCACCGCACTAGGCCAGACGGTGTCGCTCGACAGTTTGAACAGCGTGCGCGGCACCTTTGGCGCGCGGCTGGGGGGCGCGGCCCATCTCGGCTCGACGTCGGCGACCTTCTATGGCGGTGTGCACTATGTGCACGAGTTCGCTGGTAAGAGTGCCGCGACGCTGTTCAGTAGCGCTGCCAGCGACGCGATCACCGGACCAGCACTGCCTGATCAGCTTCGGACGTCGATCGGAGCCAGCATTCGCGGCGCTGGGCCGCTCAGCGGATTTATCCAGGCGGAAGGAGCTTTTGGGTCTGGCCGTCGCGGAGGCGGCGGGCGCGTCGGTATCCGGTACGGATTCTGATTGCCATTGGATCGATTGCCGCCGCTGCGGCGACTGCGGCGGCAATCTGTGCCAAGGAATTGCGGTTCTGCAACGATGCCGTTCTCATCACCCTGTTCACGCCTGGCGTTCGCAGGAGTATCGCCGCAAAGCGGCAGGAGCGCCGCGTAAACGCCGTTGTCGAGGCCGCATTGCGTCCCTGTATTGCCATCGAAATTGCTGACCTCTTCGCGGATCGCCCGGAGGCCGTCGAGGCGCCCTTGAGTGATGGTTAAATCGTAAGAGACGGTGCGGTCGGAATTCATGACGTTCCTGCCGCACTTCATCTGCGGCGGCCTGCAGCATGTCCGCGTGTCCGATTTGCCCGAATGTCATCGGCATACGTTTTTTGAGTTACAGTTCCGCTCGCCAGGATTGTCTGAGGTCAGCAGAGCTGCCGCGATCCGTGGCAACGATCGGATTGAGCAATTGGACAGGGATAAGGCGGTCCGAACCTGGTTCTGTGAGGAGGTGCTTCCCCTTGAAGGGGCGCTGCTGCGCTTCATAAAAAGAAACTGGCCTAGCACGGACGATGCGACCGATCTGATGCATGACGTCTACGAGCTTGCAATCACCGGCGCCCGGAATGCTATTCCACACAATACGGCGGGGTTTCTGTTCACCGTCGCGCGCAATCACCTGATCAACCGCGCAAAGCGCGCCCGCATCGTTTCGTTCGAGCTTGTGGCAGACCTCGAGACCATTGCGCCGGAGATCGACATATTCGAAGCAGAGCGTCAGTTGCATGCGCGTGACGCACTGCGCAGAGTGCAGGCAGGCATTGAGAAACTGTCGCCGCGCGTTAGGGAAATCGTGCTGCTGCGCAAGGTCGAAGGGCTCGACGTCGCGGAAACGTCGCAACGGCTCGGGATCGGAAAGGATGCGGTCAATCACCAGCTTGCGATGGGGATGAAAGCGCTGGCCGACCACATGCTTGGGGGCGCGGGCAAGATCGTCAGGCGCAGATATCCGGCGCAACGGGCAAAGAGGGGCGAGTCGTGAGCGACGCCGGTTCAGCCAGAGACCGCGCCGCCCGCTGGATTCTCGCGCGCGAGCAGCAGGGTTGGTCCGATACAGACCAGGCGGCACTGGATGCGTGGCTCGAGGAATCCGACCTGAACAAGGCGGCCTATTGGCGCCTCGAGCACAGCTGGAGACAGGCCGATCGCATTGCTGCACTTCGAGATGGCAGTCCTGCGGTGGCGGCTAAGCGTGGACATGCTTTTCGGATAAAGCCCCGGGTCTTGAGCGGCTTGATTGGCCTCGCGGCCTCGCTGGTCGCGATCATAGGCGTGGTCGTTCATGACGGACATCGGAGAAACGCCGAAACCGGCAGCGTAGCTGCCGCTACCTTCACGACGGATGTGGGCGGCCACCGACTGGTCGGGCTCGCCGATGGCAGCCGCGTCGAACTGAATACCGATACCCGGGTCAGGACCGCGGTGGGCGGCGGCGGCCGTGCGGTGTGGCTGGATAAGGGCGAGGCATTTTTCGAAGTGGCGCACCGTGATGGGCTGCCGTTCGTGGTGCACGCCGGGTCCCGTGAAATCACCGTGCTGGGTACCAAATTTTCAGTCCGGCGGGTTGGTGGCAAGGTGGTGGTCTGGGTGCGCGAGGGGCGTGTGCGCGTCGATACTGCGGAACATGCCAGCGCGGCTCGCTCGGCGATAGTTACCGCCGGCGGCGTTGCGCTCAGCGATGGTGCGGCAACGCTGGTGACTGCAGCATCACCGGAACGCCTGGATCAGGCTCTGGCCTGGCGCGAAGGCATGCTGGGCTTCGATCACGAACGGCTTGGCGACATTGCCCTCGAGTTCAACCGCTATAATCGCAAGAAGATCGTCATCGCCGATCCGGCCGCCGCGAACATCCGTATCGGCGGCACTTTCCCGGCGTCGGAGCCGCGCGCGTTCGCACGGTTGCTCCGCGATGCCTATGGGCTCGAAATCGCGGAAACGGACGTGGAAATCAAAATTCAGAAAACTGCATTACAGCCGGCCGATCGTTGATTGTCCTAATCCCTGGAGACGGGCGGCTATGGAGCACCCGCACAAAAGGGGAAGAGGATGAGGTCCACCAGCCTCGCTGCGGCGCTTGCCGCCAGCACCTGCATGTTCGCGATTGCGGCGCCGGCTCAGGCGCAACAGCGAAACTTCGACATCCGGCCAGGCACCCTGAAGGCTGCTCTGGACGCATTCGCACGACAATCGGGCAGGCCGGTGATCTACCGTGTCGAGGACGTCGCCGGCTTGAACAGCGCCGGATTTCGAGGTGCTGCCTCTTCCGAAGATGCTCTGGCTGCGTTGCTGCGCGGCACGGGGTTCGGCAGCCGGAATGGCGAGGCTGGCGCGATCGCAATCGTGCGCGTGGGAAACGGACAGGCCGCAGGCGCTAGTTCGCCTTCCGGGGAGAGCTCCCAGGTCGAGGCATCGCCGGATGCACCCGAACAGGCAATCGTTGTAACCGGAATTCGTGGGTCGCTGCAGCAGTCGATCAATGTGAAGCGCCGTGCCGACAGCATCGTCGACGTTATCACCGCGCAGGACATCGGCAAGCTACCCGACCAGAATGTCGCAGAATCGCTGAGCCGCGTCACTGGCGTGCAGATCAGCCGGCGCGAAGGCGATGGCTCCACCTTCACGATCCGCGGCATTTCGCAGAACCGGCTGGAAATCAACGGCCGCAATTTCATCGGTCCGGGCAATGGCGGCAACGCGGCGCTGGAGACGATCAGCCCCGAAATCCTCTCCTCGATCGTCGTCGTGAAATCGCCGACCGCGGATATGCCGGAGGGTGCCCTCGGCGCGACAGTCAACCTGCGGACGAAGCGGCCACTGGAACTAGCCGATCTTGTCGTCGCGGGAAGACTTCAGGGCGCCTATGCCGACCAGGCCGACCATGTCGGCTATCGCGGGTCGGCTCTGGTCTCCACCAGGCTCGGTGACCGGTTCGGCCTGCTTGCCAGCGTCGCTTATTCAGACACCAAGACACTGGGTTACACCTTCGACAGTGGCGGATGGACCCAGACCGGCGCCATCGACGGCAATGGCGACGGCATCGACGATCCCGGGCTCTTTCGGCCGAACCGTTTCATGGCGCGCGTATTCGACCGCACCGAGAAAAGGCTGACGCTCAATGGCACCGCGCAGTGGCGGCCGACGGACGAACTGGAAGTCATCCTCGACGCCACCTACAATCACCTCAAGCGTCGGCGGAACAGCGTCAACTACCAGGTGCTGTTCAACAATAATGACACGGCCGCCACGGTGAACGAAAAGGGCACCGTGGTTGCGGGCACCTTCACCGGCGTGACCGTCCGCCCGCTGATCTATGACGAACCGACCGACCTGAAATCGACGCTACTCGGCGGATCGGTGAAATGGGAAAATGATCGGGCACGCGTCACCCTCGACATGTCCTACAGCCGCGGCAAGGGCAGCGATGGTGGTCCGGGCGCGTCCTTCGCCTATGTTGTGGTTCCGCGCGCCGGGAACGTGGCGAATGCCAGCTATGACTTTCGCGGCGGCAATGCCGTGCCGGACCTGTCGATATCGGCCAACTTCAACCCGAACGATCCCGCGCAGTATCAGCTGCTGTCGATCTTCGACTATGACGCCGTCACCGACAACAGGGGCTATGACGCGCGTCTCGACTGGAAGTACAAGACGGAGTGGGGCATCCTTGCCTCGGTCGAGACGGGCATGCGCTACGAGCGCGTCGAACTGCTCGCGGCCGACCCGCAAAACCTGCCCGTGGCCGCGAGCCTGTTGAGCAGGGGGGATCGCAACGGCGACGGCATCCTGACTGTCGATGAGCTTCCGGGCCTGAGCTATGGCAAAGACTATGGCGGGTTCTTTCCGGGCGTCGCCGGAAACTTCCCGCGCGATCTGCTCGGTGGCGAGCTCGACAAGCAGGCCGCCCGTGAAGGGCTGGGGCTGGCGGCCCCCAATCCCTATGACACCAGCATCACGGTGGGGCCGACCTCGATCAAGGATGTGACGCAGGAGACGCTCGGCGCCTATGTGAAGGCGAATTTCGAGGGTGCGCTGGGCGCTATCGACTATACCGGCAACGCCGGCGTCCGATACATCGAGACTGCACGCTCCACGCTGGGCTATCTGTCGGCGACCCAGACTAACGTCATCAAATCGGATTTCGGCTACTGGCTGCCGAGCGCCAATCTGGCGGTCAACTTCAACAAGGATCTTACCCTGAGGCTAGCCGCCGCCAAGGTAGTATCGCGACCCAGCCTCAATCAGGTCAGCGCCAGCTTCGTTCCCAATACCGTCTCGATGACCGGATCACGCGGCAATCCGGGCCTGCGGCCGTTCGAGGCCATGCAGGCCGATGCGACGCTGGAATGGTACTTTGCGCAGGCGAGTTCGCTGACCGGCGCGGTTTTCTACAAGAAGGTCGATTCTTTCACGGTCAACACGGTCAGCCGCGAGTTCGTGCCCGGCTTCTCGGAGCGTTTCGGGCTGTTCGATATCTCGCAGCCCCAGAATGGCGAAGATGGCAGCATCAAGGGGTTCGAACTCGCCTATCAACAGGCCCTGCGCTTCCTGCCCGCGCCCTTCAACGGTCTCGGTGTCCAAGCCAACTATACCTATGTCGACAGCCGCACACCGCTCCGGGACGCGATTACCGGCGCGCGCCTGCCGCTTCCGGGGCTCTCCCGCGACAGCTTCACGCTGATCGGCTATTTCGAGGACAAGACCTTCTCGGTGCGGGCGGCCTATACCTATCGCAGCGAGTATCTGAACAGCGTCGGCGGCGCGGCGAGTGGCGGCAACAACTATGTCAACGGGCGCGGGCAGCTGGATGCCTCGGTGCAGGTCAATCTTACTCCCAACCTGCGTCTGACGCTCGAGGGGATCAATCTTACCAAGGAAATCGACTCCCAATATCTGGGCGAGCCCGATCGGCTGACCTTCTCCGCGCGTGAGGACCGCCGCATCTTCTTCGGCCTGGCCGCGAGCTTCTGAGCAGAGACGAAAGGGAAAACATGATCGAGCGCACGCTCTGCCGCGCCTTGGCAGTCGCCTGTATCGTCCCTGTCACCTTGGGTACGGGCGTACCGAATGCGATGGCTGCGCCAAATCGCGCTGACATAGTCATCTATGGCTGCACTTCGGGAGGTGTGATCGCCGCCATCGAAGCGCGGCGCCTGGGGCGATCCGTCCTGCTGGTATGTCGCGAAGACTATCTCGGGGGCATGTCCACCAATGGTCTGGGATGGTCGGATACCGGCAATCATCGCGCGATCGGCGGCCTGTCACTCGAATTCTATCGCAAGGTGAAGCGCTATTATGACGACCCAAAGATGTGGGTGCACGCGCCCAGGCCGGTTCGCGCCGAGAATTTCGTCGATGGAGAGGCGATGTGGCAGTTCGAACCCAGGGTCGGCGAGCGAATCTACGAGGATTGGGCGCGTGCGACGGGAGTGACGATCGTCCGCAACCAGCCGCTCGATCGCTCCAGGCTGGGAGTCCAGGTCGCGAACCGGCGAATCGTCGCTTTCCGTTCGAGGACGGGGCAGAGGTTCGAAGGCAAGGTCTTCATCGACGCCACCTATGAAGGAGACCTGATGGCAGGTGCCGGTGTCCGGTTCGCGGTCGGCCGGGAAGCCAATGCGACCTATGGCGAGACGCTGAATGGCGTGCAGTTGAAGAACACGACCAACCACCAGTTCACGATCGACATAGACCCCTACCGGCTTGCCGGTGATCGCTCGAGCGGGTTGCTGCCGCGGATCAGCGCTGAGAGCCCGGCGCCTGACGGGACAGCCGACGCCAGGATCCAGGCTTACACCTACCGGATGTGCCTCACCGACGTGCCGGCCAATCGGGTGCCCTTTTCCAGGCCCCAGGGCTATGACGCCGGCCAGTATGCGCTCCTCAAGCGCTATATGGATGCGGGTTACCGCGACTTCTTCCGCAAGTTCGACCGGATCCCGAATGGCAAGACCGACACGAACAACTTCGGCGCCTTCTCCTTCGACAATATCGGCATGAACTATCGCTATCCCGAGGGCAGTGACGCCGAGCGACGCGAGATCGCGCGCGAGCACAGGGTCTATCAGCAGGGGCTGCTCTGGTTCATGGCGAATGATCCCGGAGTACCGGCGGAGACGCGTGCGGAGATGTCGAAATGGGGCCTCTGCAAGGACGAGTTCGCGCGCAATGGCCACTGGCCCCGGGAAATGTACGTGCGCGAGGCGCGCCGCATGGTGTCCGACTTCGTGATGGCGGAGCCCCACCTGCGAGGTACCCGCCCGACTCCGCGACCGATTGGGATGGGCTCCTACAACATGGACTCGCACAATGTGCAGCGGATCGTCGATATGCACGGCTTCGTCCGCAACGAAGGCAATATCGAGGTGAGCCCCGGCCGAGCCTATCCGATAAGCTATGACGCGATCGTCCCGCGCAGGAGCGAGGTCACGAATCTGCTCGTACCTGTGGCACTATCGGCGTCGCATATCGCTTATGGATCGATCCGGATGGAGCCGGTCTTCATGATCCTGGGCCAGTCGGCATCGGTCGCTGCCTCGATCGCGATCGACGACCGGTTGCCGGTGCAGGACATCGATTACGCGAAACTTCGCGGGCAACTGATAAAGGAGGGGCAGACCCTTGAGCTCGCCCAATAGTCTGCAGGCATGGTTCCGCCCATCTGGCTTTGATGCTGGTGGGATGTCCCAATCTGCGGGATCATCGGTGGCTTTCGGCGGCCTTCAACCAGCAGGCGGCGGTCATTGCGGACTTTGACATCTGAAGGCGCCGGAAGCGGTTTACTGGCGACTATAGTCGGAACATAGACTTCCGGACCTGGGGGGCCGTGTGCCGGCGAGCGATTGCGATGGTCGTCCGTCAATTGCAAAGGCGCCGTTGCTGGAAACTCATGGTGTTCCGTTGCCCAGACTCACGGCGTCGGCATATTGAGTGTCACTGACCTTTTCCATCCAAGTGACCGAGCGATTGCTCCTGGTTTCGGCGATGGCAACGTGAGTCATGGGCTCGGCCGCCGAGGCGCCGTGCCAGTGCTTTGTCCCCGGCGGAATCCAGATCACGTCTCCGGGGCCGATAGCTCGCGCGGAATGCTGCCATTCCTGTACGAAACCATGTCCTTGGAGGACGATCAGCGTCTGCCCTAGTGGGTGGGTGTGCCAGGCAGTCCGTGCGCTCGGTTCGAACATGACGGTCGCTCCGCCGACGCGCGCGGGAGACTCCCGCTGGAAGCGTCCCTGAACCCGAACCCTGCCGGTGAAGTTATCGGGCGATCCCTCGCTTGAAGGACTAGAACCCGCCCGGATGACCGAGAGGCTTTCCTGGTTCGGATCATTCGTTCCGGCCATTGCCAATGCCGAGAGCGAGGTCAGCCCGAGGGCGATGAATGTGCATGTCGCCCACCTCATTTTGCGTTGAAAACTTCACGCGCGATGCCGACGGCGGTGATCGCGTTGGGCCAGCCCGCATAGAAGGCGAGTTGTGTGATCGCCTCCACCATTTCAGTCTCCGTGACTCCGTTCCGACGCGCGAGCTGCATGTGCGAGCGCAACTGGTCGGGGCGGTTGAGCGCGATGAGCGCGGCAACCGTGATAAGGCTGCGATCCCGTTTCGCGAGACCGGGGCGCTCCCACACGTCGCCGAGGAGAACGTTATCCGTCAGTTCGGCCAGCTTGGGGGCAATGTCACCCATCAACTGCTGGGCGCGAGACGGCTGCTTGTCGGCCGCCTCGCCGCTGGTTTGCGCGTGCGCCATCGCCGATAGTGTCCCGGTCAGAAGAAGGCTCGCGCCCGCTGTCGCGAGCCTGATTGTGGTGCTGAACTTCATGCCTGGCGCCCCTGGGAGTCCACATCGCTTGCAAGACTGGTGTCGAAGAAAGGCGTGAGCTTGCCCATGGCGGCATCGACATATCGCGGGACCCAATATGTCTCGATGTGCGTGGCACCCTCGATCAGAAACAGCTCCTTTGAGGCGGTGCCGGTTGCCTTTGCGAAGGCGTCGTCGGTCATATAGGCGCTGTCGGCCCTGCTGCCGGCGATCATCAGCAATGGTTGGTTGATGAGCTCGATCTGGTCAGTGGCATCCCACCGCATCAGGTCCATCAGGCTGCTAACCGTATAGGTGCCGCCGGAATTCGGATAGGCGCCCGAATTGGGATGCCCATGGGTCCGCTCGTAATAGACCGCACCCTCGCGGTACATCTCGAAAGGAAGTGCCGCGATCTGGGCATCGGTCAGTGGCGCACCTCCGCCGATATATTGAGACTTGCCGCCCGCCGCTTCCCGGGCGCGCGCGTTCGACGCCTGGCGCAGTCGCTGCTGGATTGTGGCCAGTTGCGAGTCCTGGAAGCCATTGCGGCGCACGCGCCCAGAATTGAACATGCTGATCGTCGCGACGGACTTGAAGCGCTTGTCGACCTTGGCCGCCGCCAGCGAGTAGCCACCGCCGCCGCAGATCCCGAGCAGGCCGATCCGCTCGGCATCGACGCCAGGGTAGCGGGTGATGAAATCGGCCGCGCCATGGATGTCCTCGGTGCGATATTGCGGCTTGTCGGTGTTGCGTGGCGCGCCGCTGCTCGCGCCCTGGAAGGCGGCATCCATCGTGATCGTGACACAGCCTTGCTCGGCGAGGCGCTGCGCATAGAGACCCGCGACCTGCTCCTTCACGCCGCCATTCGGATGCGCGACGACGATCGCGGCATAGGTACGGCGCGGATCGTAGCCCGCCGGCGTGTAGACGTTTGCGGCGATCTCCCGTCCGAGGTGCTCATATTTGACGGGGTGGATGTTGACCTTGCCGGGTTCGTTCCCGGTCAGCGCGCCGGCATAGACGAGGGAAAAGGGGTTATCGCGGTAGTCGAGTGGCTGGGCCGCGGGTTCAGCGGATGCGTCGTGCATGAAGGGCACTCCTGTCGAGGCTGAGGCGAGGACGAGCGCGGACACCTCAAGGAATCTGCGCCTGCTCTGATCGATTGTTGGGTTGGCCATGGTCTCAGTCCTCTCGATCCAGCTTCTTCTCGGCCAGGAATCGCGAGATCTGGTCCGCGATCTGAACATTGTTCAGGTCCGACATCATGAAGTGCGTGTTGCCGCGAATGCCGATCTCCGGGAGGTGTACTACCCGCGCATCGCCGCCGTGCCGGTTGATCGCTGCGACCCAGAGCTTCGCCATCGCGAGACGGACGCGCCAGTTGTCACGCCCGCGCTCAGCGGTCGGCGAGGTCGGGATATTGTCCCCGTAATAGATCACGATCGGGATGCGCGTGAGCTTCGCGAAATCTTCAGCTGAGACGGCCTGCGGCTTGAGCGTGCCGGCCACACTGGGCATTTCGGGCGGCAGTTCCGATTTCGGGAAGACGAACCCGCTTCCCGGCTCGATTGCAACGACAGCCTTGACGTTCGCGCTCTTGATCGCCGTTAGCCAGCCTGGCTCGCCGCCCTGCGAATGCGAGAACAATATTGCTGGGCCTGTCCTGTCGAAGAGTGCCGCCATGGCCCTCGCAATCACTTGAGCATCATATGGGCCAGTGTTTGGCGTCAGCGATCGGAAGAACTGATCCATTGCTTCGGGGCCGCGCGCGGCCTGCACGCCGTCGAAGTAGTTCGGCCAAGCACCGAAACGGAACTGATCGAAAAAGAGCTGATCGTTAGGCGTCGGCTCGATGGCCGTTGCGACCATACTGGCGCCGGCGCGACCGCGCCGAGGTTGGTCGACCAGATAGACGGGGAAGCGTCGGCGCAGGAAGATCGTCTGGAAACCCTCCCGGCCGTCGGGCGTCGTCTCCCAGCTTCGGCCCGATACATAGGCGCCGTGCAACATGACGATCGGCAAGGCACGCCGCCGCACCGGGACCTGGTAGAAGGCGTAGAGGTGATCGCCATGGAAGCTTTGGCCCTGGGTGGTCGGGGCGTTGTTCACGAAGGTCCCGGGCGCCTGCGATACCGTCCCGCCGACTGCAAAGCTGCCCTGCTGCTGGATGACCAACGGCTCGGCCGGGCCATTCGCGGCTGGGCTTGCACCGGCCGGCGCGTTGGTGCCGCACTCCAGAAGCAGGATGGCGAGGGACCCTTTCCAGAAGTTCACGAGCAATTCCCTTCGAGTTGGCGGGCGGTTCGTGGCGATGTGCGTGTCACGCCCCGAGGATCGGAGCGATGGAGCTAAGCGGACTCAGAGCTTGCGCGTGCCGAGCCACTTCACCATCGCGGGATCGCGGTGGTCGAAGAAGCTGCTCGCCTTCTGGTCGAGCGCACCGATGCGGGCGATGTCCTCGGCATCGAGCGCGAAGTCGAAGATCGCGAAGTTCTCGGCCATGCGCTCCTTGCGTACCGATTTGGGGATCGCGACGATGCCGCGCTGGATCAGCCAGTGCAGCACTACCTGCGCGATGCTCTTGCCGTGCTTATCGCCGATCGCCTGGAGAACCTCGTTGCTGAAAAGGCCGTTCTTGCCTTCCGCGAACGGTCCCCAGGCCTCTGGCTGAACCCCATATTCGCGGAGCAGCGCCTGCGCATCGGCCTGCTGGTGAAAGGGATGGATCTCGATCTGGTTCACCGCGGGCGTGATTTCGTTGTGAAGCACGAAGTCGAGCAGCCGGTCGGGATAGAAGTTGCTGACGCCGATTGCCCGGACGCGTCCAGCCTTGTGCATCTCCTCCATCGCGCGCCAGGCGCCATAGACGTCGCCATAGGGCTGGTGGATCAGCCAGAGGTCGAGATAATCGAGCTGCAGCTTATTGAGGGAGCGTTCCAATGCCGCCTTGGCGCCCTCATAGCTCGCGTCCTCGATCCATAGTTTGGTCGTGACGAACAACGCCTGGCGGTCGATGCCGTGGTTTCTGATCGCTGCGCCAACGGCTTCCTCGTTCCCGTAGGACGTCGCGGTATCGAGCAGCCGATAGCCGACATCGATCGCATCGCGCACGCTGCGCTCGCATTCGACGGGATCGGGCACCTGGAAGACGCCAAAACCCAGGATAGGCATCTCGACGCCATTGTTCAGCGTCACGTTCGGGGGAGTGCTGGTCATGTCTTCTCCTCAATCGGTCAGCGACGGACCAATTGCCCATGGGAGCGGCATAGCGCCCGTACTGCGCTCGACGGCGGCGGATGCTTGTCGCGATGGGAGCTATGTAACCCGAACCGGTTCTACGGATTAGACAGGGCAAATCGCTTGGGTCTATGACTCGGTGTCATGAAACCTGACGTACGGGCGACGAGACATGCGGCGTGAAGAACTGGGCAGCCTGGCGATGTTCCTGGCCGTCGCGGAAGACCGCAGTTTCACCAAGGCAGCCGCCAAGCTCGGCATCTCGCAGTCGGCACTCAGCCATTCTATGCGACGCCTGGAGGCGAGCCTGGGGCTGCGTCTGCTCACCCGAACGACGCGCAGCGTCGCGCCGACCGAGGCAGGCGAGCGGCTGATCGAGACGCTTCGCCCCGCGCTGGACGATATCGACGACAAGCTCGCCGCCCTGACCGAGCTTCGCGATCGTCCGGCAGGCACGGTGCGCATCACGGCGGGATCCCATGCCGCGCGGGCGGTGTTGTGGCCGGTCATCGATAGGCTGACCACCGAGAATCCCGACATCAATGTGGAGGTGAGTATCGAAGGCGGGCTCGTCGACATCGTCGCCGAGCGGTTCGACGCCGGCGTCCGGCTTGGCGAAAGGCTCGAGCAGGACATGATCGCGGTCCCGATCAGCCCGAAGCTGCGCATGGCCGCGTTTGGCGCGCCGTCCTATTTCGCTGAGCGCGGAATACCAGGGACACCCTATGACCTTGCCGCCCACAGCTGCATCAACCTACGCCTGCCTGGGTCCCGGGCCCTGTACGTGTGGGAGTTCGAGCGGGACGGCAAGGAACTCAGGGTCAAGGTCGAAGGTCAGTTCGTGTTCAACGATGTTGACCTCATCATGACCGCCGCGCTCGCCGGCCACGGGATTGCCTTCCTCCTTGAAGATCACGTGACCAGCCATGTCGCGGAGGGGAGGCTTCTCCGCGTCCTGGAGGATTGGTGTGAGCCGTTCGACGGCTATTACCTCTATTATCCCAGCCGGCGGCAACCTTCGCCTGCGTTCAGCCTCTTGTTGAACGCCTTGTGGCATCGCGATTGAATGGTTCCCGGCACCGGCCCATCCCTGGACGGCATCGACGGTAGTTCACAGCCTCCCGTCTCGCCGGCACCGGTGAGAACCTCGATCGCCGCGCTCATCGTGGCGATCGTTCAAACAGGCGCTTGAGGCTGGGATAGAGAATGAAGGGCGATCGCCCGATCTTCACGGTCTCTTCTGGCACGAGGCCGAAGGGAGGGCGCCGCGCCAGCCGAGGGCAGTGCAGCGACAGGCTGGGCGGTCGCCGGATCTGCTCCTGCGCGCAAATCTATTGAACAGTGTAAAGTTCAGGGGCAGGTTGGCCCCGTGGCACGCCGGTCCGATCATACCCGGGACGAGCTCCGGACCATGATAGTCCACGAGGGGCATCGTCAGATTTCAGAAGTCGGCTTTGCGCGGTTCTCCGCGCGCGAGGTGGCGAAGCGGATCGGCTACTCGATCGGGACGGTCTACAATGTGTTCGGCAGCCACGACATGCTGATCGTGGCGATCAATGCGCGCACGCTGGCGCAGTGGCAGGCGCATGTCGAGGCGCGCCTGGCTGCTGCGACCGGTAACCGGCTGCGGGTGCTGGTGGAGGCCTATTTCGAGTTCGCCATCCTGCACCGCCATGCCTGGACGGCGCTATACGATCACCGCCTGCCCGACGATGTCGAGGCACCCGAATATTATCGCGACCATATCCGTTCGCTTACCGGGATCGTGCGCGACGAGATCGCCGCCGCGCTGCCGGCCAAGCGCCGGGACGAAGCGGACGCCCTGACGCGATCGCTGCTGGCAACGGTGCACGGCCATTGCTTCTTCACGCTTAACGGCACCTTCGCGCTGCTCGGCGAAACCGATCCGCTCGACACCGTCCATGCCCGCGTGCTCGAGGCAATTCGTTGCGCCCCCTTTACAAGTAAATAGACACTGTTCAATATATTCGCATGAATGCGACTCGGGGCCTCGGTTTTCGCTTCGCTGGCAGCGGTGTCGCGCTGCCGAGGACCGCCGTTCCTTCGGTGGAGATCGATGCCCGGCTCGGCCGGGATCCCGGCTGGACCGAAGCGAATTTCGCGATCGCCACCCGCTATTGGGCGCGGGGCGACGAAACCAGTTCGTCGCTTGGCGCCGCGGCGGGTGCGGCGGCGCTGGCGGCGGCGAACTGGGATGCCGCCGATCTCGATGTGGTGATCTCTGCATGCGGCGTGATGGAGCAGCCGATCCCGGGCAACGCCCCGCTCATCCAGCGCCGGCTCGGCATCGGCGCGAGCGGCATCGCCGCATTCGACGTCAATGCGACCTGCCTCTCGTTCCTCGTCGCGCTCGACACGCTGTTGATGGGAATGGCGATCGGCAAATGGCGCCGGGGCCTGATCGTTTCGGTCGACATCGCTTCCGCCGCACTCGATTTCGGTTCGCCCGAGTCATCGGTGATCTTCGGCGACGGCGCGGCCGCCGTGGCGATCGAAGCCGACGGCCCCAGCCGCCTGCTTGCCTGCCGGCTCGCGACCTTCGGCGACGGGTCGGAATTGTGCCGGCTTGAATCGGGCGGCACCCGCATGCGCCCGACCGAGGATCTCGATGCCTTCCTGGCGGTATCGAAGTTCCGGATGGACGGTCCCGCATTGTTCGCCGCGACCGCCAAGCGCTTCCCGCGTTTCCTGCGCGACCTGTTCGCCGAAGGCGGTGTGGCGGCCGAAGGGCTCGATACGATCGTGCCGCACCAGGCAAGCGCGGCGGCGATCGAGCATCTCAAGCGCTCGGTGCCGGATGGCCATGCCAGGACGGTCGACATCTTCCGGGACCATGGCAACCAGATTGCGGCGGGCATGCCGCATGCGCTCCATGTCGCGCGTGAGCGAGGTCAACTCGCGCCCGGTAGCCACAGCCTGCTGATCGGAACATCGGCTGGCGTATCGCTGGGCGGCGCGGTGATCCGCTGGTGACCCGGCATGCGCTGGTGACCGGAGCGACCGGCGGACTGGGACGCGAACTGGTCGGCCAGTTGCGCGCGGCCGGATATCAGGTGCGCGCGACCGGCCGCGACCGGGCGATCGGTGCCCAGCTCGGAACGGAATTCCTGCCGGCCGATCTGGTCACCGATCCGTTGGCGCCGCTGCTCGGCGGCGTGGATGTGGTGTTCCACCTTGCCGCGCTCTCGTCTCCCTGGGGGTCGCGTGCGGCTTTCGAGGCGATCAACATCACTGCGACCCGGCGGCTGGCCGATGCCGCGCGCGCGGCGGGGTGCGAGGGGCTGGTCTACGCTTCCACGCCCTCCATCTACGCCGAACCGCGCGACCGGATCGGCCTGACCGAGGACAGCCCGGTCGGGCCGCGCTTCGCCAATGACTATGCCGCGACCAAATATGCCGCCGAACGACTGGTCCTGGCTGCCGACGCGCCGGGCTTCCGCAGCCTCGCGATCCGCCCGCGCGCGATCGTGGGGCCGCATGACACTGTCCTGCTGCCGCGAATCCTGCGCGCCGGGCGTCGCGGGCGGTTTCCGCTGCCGGGCGGGGGCGGGGCACTGATCGAGCCGACCGATGTGCGCGATGCCGCAGCCGCCTTTGTCGCCGCCGACCGCCGATTGGAGACGGCGGGCGGGCAGGCGATCAACATATCGGGCGGCGATCCGCGGCCGGTGCGCGAACTGCTGGGCCAGCTGTTCGCGCGGACCGGAAGCGCACCGCGCCTGGTGACGGTGCCGACCGGGCTTGCGATGACAATGGCCGGCGCGATGGAACGCGTTGCCGCGCTGCTGCCCGGCAGGCCGGAACCGCCGGTGACGCGTTACAGCGTCATGACCTTCGGCTTCTCGCAGACGATGCAGCTCGATCGCGCGCGCGATCTGCTCGATTGGGTGCCGCGCCACGGGATCGAGGCGATGATCGCCCATGCCCTGCCGGAGGCGATCCATGCGTGAGGTCGAGGTCAGGCTGATCCGCGCCGGGCATTGCGTCCACCCGCAGCGCGCAACGATCCGCGACGGCAGCCTGCGCCCGGCGATCTTCCCCGCGCTCTCGATCCTGATCGTGCACCCCCATGAGGGGCCGATCCTGTTCGATACCGGCTATGATCCGGCATTCTTCGCCGCGACCCGGCCCTTTCCCGAACGCTTCTATCGCTGGCTGACCCCGGCCACGCTGCCGCCGGGCGCGGACGTCGCGAGCCAGTTGCGGCGCTTCGGCTTCGATCCGGGCGATGTTCGCCATCTGGTCCTGTCGCATTTCCACGCCGATCATATCGCGGGCACCCATGCCTTTCCGAATGCCGCGATCCACTGCGCGCGTGCTGGGCTCGACGCGGCATGTTCGAGCGGGCGGGTGAAGGCGCTGCTCGGCGGCGTGCTGCCGGCGTTGCTCCCCGCCGATATCGCGGTGCGTGCGCGCTTCTTCGAGGATGCGCCGCGCGTTGCCCTGCCCGGCGCGTTGCAGCCCTTTGCCGAAGGGGCCGACATATTGGGCGACGGCAGCCTGCTCGCGGCCGAGCTCCCCGGCCACTGCCCGGGCCATTGGGGCATGGTCGTTGCCGACAGCCTGCACGGCGAGCATTTCCTGGTCGCCGATGCCGCCTGGTCGAGCGACGCGATCCGCCGCAACATGCCGCCGCCACGGCTGACCAGCAGCCTGCTGGGCAATGCCGGGCGCGTCGAGCAGACCCTGGCAAAGCTGCATGCGCTCTGGCAGCGCAACCCGGCGATCCGGCTAACCCCGGCGCATTGCCCCGAACGCGCCGCCGAAGCCGAGGCGTGAGCAAGATCCTCATCACCGGTGCGCGCGCGCCGGTCGCGGTCGATCTGGCGCGGTCCTTCGCAGCAGCGGGGCATGAAGTTCACCTGGCCGACTCGATCGCTGGCTGGGCGGCGAGCTTGTCGCGGGCGGTGGCCGCGACGCACCTGTTTCCGTCGCCGCGCGGCGATTTCGCGGGGTTCGCCAGCGCGCTGCGCGACCTGGTGGCGAGGCTCGACCCGGTGGCGATCATCCCGACCTGCGAGGAAGTGTTCTACGTTGCGGCGGCGGGTCTCGGCGATCGCGTGCTGGCGCCGCCGCTTGGGACGCTCCGTACGCTGCATTCGAAGCTGGCTTTCGTCGCGCATGCTCGGGGACTGGGCATAGGGGTGCCCGAAACCTGGCGGATCGAGGCTTGTGCCGAACTCGAGGATTTGCCGGTAGCGTTCGGAGAACTGGTGCTGAAGCCCGATTTCTCCCGCTTCGCGACCGAGACTCTGGTCCGGCCTTCGCGCGCGCAACTGGCGGCGATCGATCCGTCCGCCGACCGGGCCTGGGCGGCGCAGCGTTTCGTCGCGGGCGAGGAACTGTGCCTCTGGTCCTTCGCCCGGGCGGGGCGGTTGGTTACCGCGGTCGTGTATCGCCCGGTCTGGCGGCACGGCAAGGCGGCGTCCTATGCGTTTGAGGCCGTCGATTGCCCGGCGGCGATCGAAGTCGCGCGCACGCTGGCTGCGGCAAACGAGCTGAGCGGGCACCTCTCGCTCGACCTGATCCTCACGCCGGAGGGCGTGGCGGTGCCGATCGAGTGCAATCCGCGTGCGGTTAGCGGAGTGCATCTGTTCGATGCGCGGCCGGAACTCGCGGATGCGATGCTCGGCCGGGGCGAGGCGCAGCCTGTTAAGGGCTTGCGCTATCTCGGTCCGGCGATGGCCTTGCTGGGGCTGCCGGCTGCGATCGGGGGCGGGCGGCTTGGCCAGTTGGCGCGCGACGTCAGGCTCGGCCACGATGCGGTGGGGCGGCCGGGCGATCGCCGCCCGGTTATCGGTGCGATGCTCGATGCCGCGCGTTTCGCCAGGCAGGCTCTGCTGTCGCGCGGGAGTGCGGCGGGTGCGACCACGGCCGACATCGAATGGAATGGTGAGCCGATCGCATGATCCTGTTCGATCCGCTCGACCCGCCGCCGGGCGCGTGGCCGGCCGGCTGCGATTCGCGTGCCTATATCGAGGGCATCGCGCGGGCGGGCGTGGGCGCGATGATCCCCAACGTCGCCACGCGCTGGATGGCGCTTCGCGCGGGCGAGCGCGTCTATCCGGTGACGATCAATGAAGGCGGGGTGGGAGGCAGCTATGTCTGCCTGCCGCACAGCGCCTATATCCTCTACGCGCGGGCCGAGCTCGACATCGTCGATACCGGGTGGCTGCGACCGCTGCTGCGCGCGATGATCGCTGCCGCCGATCGGCTGTTGCGCTGGGGGCAGGTCAATCGCGTCCTCCATATCGACAACTGGATGCTGTCGACCAACCTGCACGGCGACTGGCAGGGCGACGATCTCCCGGCGATCCGCGCCTTCCTGGCCGAGCGTTTTCCGACCCATGCCATCGCGGTCCGCTCGGTGGACGGCTGGTCCTCGCCGGCCCTGCTCGACGCGGCGCGGAGTGACGGCTGGCGGTTGCTCGCCAGTCGCCAGATCTGGGTGACCGGCGACCTCGAAACGCAGTGGCGCGCGCGGCGGAATACCGGGCACGACTTCCGCCTGCTTCGCCGCAGCGGGCTGGTGATCGACGAGTTCGCGGTGATGACCGAAGCCGACGCGGCGCGGATCGCCGAGCTCTACCATCTGCTCTATGTCGGCAAATATTCGCCGCTGAACCCGATCTTCTCGCCGGATTGGATCCTGATGACCTGGCGGGAGGGCATCCTGCGGTATTGTGGGGCACGCGACGCGCAGGGCACGCTGCTGGCGGTGACGGGCGCCCTGGTGCGGGGCGATGTCCTGACCCCGCCGATCGTCGGCTACGACACCGCCCGGCCGCGGCGAGAAGGCCTGTACCGCATTGCCACGCTCCTGTTCACCTCGATGGCGCACGAGAAGGGCATTCGGCTCAACGGCTCGGCCGGTGCCGCGCAGTTCAAGCGCAACCGCGGTGCCACCGGGGTGATCGAATATACTGCGGTCGCCGCCGGCCATCTGCCCTGGCGGCGGCGCGCCGTGCTGGGGTTGATGCAGGCCGCGCTCGATCGGCTGGCAGTTCCGTTGATGAGGAGGCGAGGGCTATGAGCGACGCATGGCCGGTGGCGATTGCGCAGGGCTGGCATCCGTTGGCGGCATTGGACGCGCTCGGCAGCAAGCCGGTGGCGCGGCGGCTGATGGGCACGCCGGTCGTGCTGTTCCTGAGCGCGGGCAAGCCCGTCGTCATGCTCGATCGCTGCCCGCACCGCGCGCTCAAGCTTTCCGACGGCTGCGTGCTGGGCGGCACGATCGCCTGCCCCTATCATGGCTGGCGCTTCGGCGCGGATGGCCGCTGCGTCGAGGTCCCCGGCTCCGACGAGGTGCCGGCGGTCTCGGCTCGGGTCCTGCCGGTCGAGATCCGCGCCGGGCTGGTCTGGACCTGCCTGGCCGAGACCCCGCCGCCATTCCCTCGCCTGCCTGCGCTGCTCGACGATCCGGCGCTCGACCATTTTCGCTGGCTGGTCGCGCCCAGCCGGATGCGGTTGCTCGACGGGATCGAGAACATGCTCGACGCCTCGCACCCGCATTATGTCCATCCCTGGTTCCTGCGCGGTACCGGCAAGCGCCGGGCGATGCGGGTGGAGGTGTCGCTCGGGCCCGATGGCGCGCAAGCCGTCTATCACGAGAACGCCCGTGCCGAGGGCATCATGCCGCGCCTGCTGGAGGGCAAGAGGACGGTGTCGATCGGGCGCTATTTCCCGCCGACGATCGGCCAGCTCGAATTCCGCACCGACCGCGGCCTGAGTGTCTCGCTGACCGCGATCTTCGTGCCGGAGGACACGGATCTGGTGCGCCCCTATGCGCTGTTCTCCACCCGCCGGGGCATCGCGCCCAACTGGCTCAAGCGCTGGGTGCTCAAGGCGTTCAACCTGCCGCTGCTGCGCCAGGACCAGCGAGTGCTGGCCGACCAGGTCGAGGCGCTGAAGGACTGGGGCGCGGTCGATTTCGCGATCGGCCCGGCCGATCTGATCGGGCCGACGGTGTGGCGGCTGGCCAATGGCAGGCCGCAGGCGGTCGAGCAGCACGAGGCGATACTCTACCTCTGACGCCACTCCCGCCGGACGCGGCGCAGCTTGCGGTCGAAATCCACTGTCAGCCCGCGGGTGATCGCGATCTCTGGCCGCACCACGCCGGCACGATCGAACAAGCCCGCCAGCGAGGCGGACACTCGCGCGTCGCTCTCCGGCGGGAGTATGGGGTCAAGCGCGACGCTGATCCGGTCCTCCGCGGTCTGGACGATGCGGAAGTCGGTGATCGCCCGATCGGCATCGACAACGGCGTTGCGCAGCACGTCGGGCGTGATCATGCGCCACTGCCCGCCGGCATCCTGCAGCTCGAACACGTCATCCTGCCGCCCTTCGATCCGCGCAACGGCCTGTAGCGGCGAGCCGCAGGCGCAGCGTTCGTCGGAAAGGACCAGCAGGTCGTTCATCCGGTATCGCGCCATGATCTGGGTCCGCCGCGTGAAATCGGTGATCAGCGGCGTCACTAGTCCGCTGTCCCCCGATGGCTGCCACTCGAACCGCACCGCATCCTCGGCAAGGTGCAGCGTGCCGTGCGGGCAGGCAACGCCGAACAGCCCTTCGGTCGCCATGTAGATCTCACGCACCCTGGCGCCGGTCGCAGCCTCGATCACCGCGCGGTCCAGCGGATCGAGCACTTCCGCGCCGCTGAACAGGTTGTGCGCGGTCAGCCGGCCGCTCTCCGCCAGCCGCCGCAGCACCTTGGGCGGCGCCACGATCGAGTCGGGCGCGAAGGCGGCGAGCTGGTCGGCCCAGCCATCGACCCCCAGCGCCAGGTCGAAGAAGCGCAGGCTGATCCGCCGCCCCCGTTCGGCCGAGCGATAGAGCGTCGAGAAGCCGGGCAGGGCAAGCGCGACACGGTGCCGCCGCCACAGCACATCGGGAAGCGCCTTGGCGAGAATCGTTCCCAGCCAGACGAAGCGTTCGGCTTCGCTGATGACGTAATAGCCGCGATTCCCGCTCGTCCCGGTGCTTTGCCCGATCGGATGGCCCCGCACCCGATCCGCGCCCGCATCGAGGGCCGAGCGGATTTCGTCCGCCGTGATGCGGGGGCGGTTATAGGCGGCGAAATCGGCGGTCAGGATCGCCTTGTCCATCACCGGCAGTTCCTCGAGGCGGCGAACCGGCTCCTCCGCAAAGGCATCGACGCGCGGCACCGCGGCCTTCATCCAGCCGGCAAGCCTCGCGGCCTGCCAGCGTCGCACGTCGTCAGGCGTTGCCAGTCGCCGGGCCAGCCGGCGCGTGCGCACGAAAGCGGAGACGGCGCTCATCACAGCAAGCATGGCGCCAGTGTAGATATCGCCATGGCCGCGTCCACTGCGACGGCGCAGATTTGCGGGAGTCCGAAGTTGACGCAGGGCATGCGCCGGATAAGCCTCGCGCGCGTAGGCTTGGGGACCGGCGTTGCGCATTGCCATCATCGACGACAGCGGGCTGCGCGCCACGATCCTGGAGGAGGGATTGCGCGAGGCCGGCTTCGAGGAAATCGAGATCGTGCCCCCGCACGGTGCCTTTGTCGCGCGGCTCGAGCGGATGGCGCCCGATGTCGTGCTGATGAACCTCGGCAACGCCAATCGCGATTCGCTGGAGGAGATGCTGACGGTGAGCCGCGCGCTCGCCCGGCCGATCGCGATGTTCGTCGACCAGTCGGACGAGGGGATGATCGGGGCGGCGATCGATGCGGGCGTCTCGGCCTATGTCGTCGACGGGCTGCGCAAGGACCGGGTGAAGCCGGTGCTCGACCTGGCGATCCGCCGCTTCAATGCCTTTTCCAGGCTGCAGACCGAGCTCGATGCCGCGCGCACCGAGCTTGCCGAGCGCAAGACGCTCGATCGCGCCAAGGCGATCCTGATGCAGAGCCGGGGCCTCAGCGAGCCCGAAGCCTATGCGCTGCTGCGCACCACCGCGATGAAGCAGGGGCGGCGCATCGCCGAAGTCGCCGAAGCCCTGATCACAGCCGCCGACCTGTTTGGAGACGGGCGATGACGCCGCTTTCGATCGCCTTCCTCCCCCTGACCGACAGCGCGCCGCTGATCGTGGCGCGCGAGCGTGGCTTCGCCGAGGCCGAGGGCATCGCCCTCACCCTGGTGCGCGATACCAGCTGGGCGACGGTGCGCGACCGGCTGGTCTATGGCCAGGTCCAGTGCGCGCACATGCTCGCGCCGCTCGCCGTGGCGGTGACGCTGGGGCTCAGCCAGGCGCCCTGCGCGATCGCCGCGCCGTTCAAGCTCAACGACAATGGCAATGCGCTGACGCTTTCGGCCGAGCTGGCGGCCGCGCTCGATCCCGATCCGCGCAACCGCGTGCAGGACCCCGTCGCCACCGCGCATGATTTCGCCGCCGCGATCGGGCTGCATCGCCGAAAGCCGGTGATCGGCATCGTCCATCGCTATTCGAGCCACGCGCTGATGCTGCGCTACTGGCTTGCCTATGCCGGGGTGAACCCGGACCGCGATGTGACCCTGCGCGTGCTGCCGCCCTCGCTGATGGTGCAGGCGTTGCGGCTGGGCGAGATCGACGGCTTCATCGCGGGCGAGCCCTGGGGCAGCGTCGCGGTGGCCGAGGGGATCGGCGAGATCGCCGCCGCGGGCGTGAACATCTGGCAGCGCGGCGTCGAGAAGGTGCTCGCTACCCGCGCCGACTGGGCCGAAGCCAATGCCGATCAGCTCGGCCAGCTGCTCCGCGCGCTCGACCGCGCCGCCGCCTGGTGCGACGATCCGGCCAACCGGGAGGATGTGGCGGCCCTGCTTGCCCGGTCCGACTATGTCGGCCAGCCCGCCGAGCTGATCGCCCAGGCGCTGGCCGGGCGGATGCCGCTGATGTGCGGCGGCGAGGTGATCGACCTGACCGATTTCCTGGTCTTCCACCGTGGCGCGGCCAACTTCCCGTGGCGCAGCCAGGCGCTTTGGATCTACTCGCAGTTCGTCCGCTGGGGGATGGTCGAACCGAGTGCCGAGGCCGAGCGTGCGGCCGCCGGCGTGTTCCGCTCCGACCTGTACCGCAGCGCGCTTGCCGGGCGCGGTGTCGCGATGCCGGGCGCGAGCATGAAGGTCGAGGGTTCGCTGGCGAATCCGCTCGCAGCTGCGTCGCATCAGGGCAGCCTGATGCTCTCGCCCGATCGGTTCTTCGATGGCAAGTCTTTCGATCCGCAGGATATTTCTGGCTATCTGCAGGCCCTGAAACAAAGCTGAAATTTTTGCACTTGCGAAGAAACCCACTTCGCGTCAGCTTATGCGAGTCGCCCGAATGGCCGGGGGACGCTTATCGGATGTCCGCGGCGACGTAGGCGCGAACATCCACCGGAATTCAGCAAAGCCGCTGTCCGATCACCGCCTCGCGGGAGATCGGCAGCGGCTTTTTTCGTGCCTGCGGCACATCAGATTTTTTCGTGCCGGACGGCACGGGGGAGCAGAGCGGATGAAGATCGCGGAACTGGCGCGCGAAGGCTTCGAGGCGATCGGCGGGGGCGCCGATGTCGATTCCTTTCCGGCACGCAAGGCAAAGTCGGCATTCTGGAGCAGCGGCCACACGCCGACGCTGATCGCCGCCTTCCTCTATTTCGACCTGGCCTTCATGGTCTGGGTGCTGCTCGGCCCACTTGCGCCGGAGATCGCCAAGGACCTGCACCTCAGCCCCGCGCAGAAGGGCCTGATGGTGGCAACGCCCACCCTGGCCGGCGCGGTGCTCCGCTTGCTTGTCGGCCTGCTCGCCGATCGGATCGGGCCGAAGCGCACCGGGGTGATCGGCCAGGTGATCGTGATCGCTGGACTGCTCACCGCCTGGCGGCTGGGCGTCCACAGCTTTGCCGGCACGCTGGCGCTGGGCGGTGTGCTCGGCTTTGCCGGCGCCAGCTTCGCGGTGGCGCTGCCGCTCGCCAGCCGCTGGTATCCGCCCGAGCATCAGGGCAAGGCGATGGGCATCGCCGGCATGGGCAATTCTGGCACCGTGCTTGCCGCGCTGTTCGCGCCGATGCTGGCCAAGGCGTTCGGCTGGAACGCCGTGCTCGGCCTGGTCTGCATTCCGCTGGCGATCGTGCTGGTGGTCTATGTCGTGCTGGCCAAGGACGCGCCGAACCAGCCCGCGCCCAAGCCGCTCGCCGCCTATCTAGAGCCGCTCAAGACCGCGGACGCCTGGTGGTTCATGCTGTTCTACGGCGTCACCTTCGGCGGCTTCTCGGGGCTCGCCTCGTCGCTGACCATCTACTTCACCGATCAGTTCGCGCTGAGCACGGTAGTCGCCGGCTATTGCACCGCGGCCTGCGTGTTCGCCGGGTCGCTGGTCCGTCCGCTCGGCGGGGCGCTGGCCGACAAGGTGGGCGGCGTCGCGGCGCTCACCGCCGTCTATATCGTCGCGGCACTCGCGCTGCTCGGCGTCAGCACCTCGCCCGCCAGCCTCGGCGTCGCGCTCACCCTGTTCGTTATCGCGATGCTCGCGCTCGGCACCGGCAATGGCGCGGTGTTCCAGCTGGTGCCGCAGCGCTTCGGCAAGGAGATCGGCATCCTGACCGGGCTCGTCGGCATGGCGGGCGGCATTGGCGGCTTCTACCTTGCCTCCTCGCTCGGCTTCGCGCGGCAGGCGACCGGTGGGTTCGGCCCGGGCTTCCTGATCTTCGCGATGCTGGCGCTGGGCGCACTTGCCGGCCTGACCTTCGTCAAGGGCAAGTGGCGGGCGCGCTGGGTCGCCGCGGCGCAGGGCGTGCGGATCTGATGCGCGCCGCGCTCCTCCTTCCTCTGGCCATCGCCGCGACGCCGGCGATGGCGCAGGAGATGAAGCCGATCGTCGATGCGCGGCTTCGCTATGAAGGCGTCGACCAGGCCGGGCTGGCACGGGATGCCGATGCGCTCACGCTGCGTGTCCGCGCCGGGTTCGAGCTCAAGCAGGGTGTTTTCGCGCTGCTCGCCGAGAGCGAAGGCACGCTGGCGCTGAGCGAACGCTACAACAGCACCGTGAACGGCCGCACCGCCTGGCCGGTGGTGGCCGATCCCGAGAATGTCGAGATCAACCGGATTCAGCTCCAGTATCGCGGGATCAAGAACACCGTCTTCACCGCCGGCCGCCAGCGCATCGCGCTCGACGACCAGCGCTTCGTTGGCAATGTCGCCTGGCGGCAGAACGAGCAGACCTTCGATGCGGTGCGCGTCGAGAGCAAGGCGCTGGGGCCGGTGGCGATCGACATGACCTATGCCTGGGCGGCGCACACGATCTACGGCGTCGAGAGCCCGATCGCCGGGATCGGCGGCGACAATGTCTTCGCCGGCGCGAGCGTGAAGCTCGGCCCGGTCAGCGCCAAGGGCTTCGCCTATCTGGTCGATCAGGACGCGACCGGCCGGCGGCAATTCTCCAGCCAGACCTATGGCGGGCGGGCGGCGACCACGCTGCCGCTCGGCGCCGCCAAGCTTTCGCTCGCCGCCAGCTATGCCCGCCAGTCGAACTGGCGCGACAATCCCAATCGCTATGCCGCCGATTACTGGCTGGCCGAGGGGCAGCTCCAGGTGAAGGCCTTCGGGGTGAGCGGCGGCTATGAGGTGCTCGGCGCGGACAAGGGGCTGGCGAACACCAGCTTCCAGACGCCGCTGGCCACGCTGCACAAGTTCCAGGGCTGGGCGGACAAGTTCCTCGTCACCCCGGCGGACGGCATCCGCGACCTCTATGCCGGGGGCAGCTATGCGCTGGCGCTCGGCAAGGTGCCGGTGATCACGCTGCAGGCGATCTACCACCGCTTCGACAGCGACCGGAACGCGCGCCGCTACGGCGAGGAATGGGACCTGCAGCTCGGTTTCAAGCCGCTCAAGCGCGTCGCCGCCCTGATCAAATATGCCGATTACCGCGCCGCCAGCTTCGCGACCGATACGCGCAAGCTGTGGCTCGAGCTCGATTTTACCCTGTGAGGTTGCACGCATGACCCATCACATCGACCGCCCGCACCTGGTGGTGATTGGCAACGGCATGGCCGGCTGCCGCGCCGTCGAGGAACTGCTCGCCCGCGATCCGGGTCGCTACCGGGTGACGATCTTCGGCGCCGAGCCGCATGTGAACTACAACCGGATCATGCTCTCCCCGGTGCTCGCCGGCGAGAAGACGTTCGACGAGATCGTGATCAACCCGCGCGACTGGTATGACGGCAACGGCATCGAGCTGGTCGCCGGCGACAGCGTCACCGGGATCGACCGCGCGGCGCGAACCGTCACCGCCGCCAGCGGGCGCACGGTCAGCTATGACAAGCTGCTGATCGCCACCGGTTCGGATCCCTTCATCATCCCGGTGCCGGGCAAGGACCTGCCCGGCGTTATCAGCTTCCGCGACATGAAGGATGTCGACGCGATGCTGGCGGCCGCAGGGAAGGGCGGTGACGCGGTGGTGATCGGCGGCGGCCTGCTCGGGCTCGAGGCGGCGCATGGCCTGACCCTGCGCGGCATGAAGGTCACCGTGCTGCACCTGATGCCGACGCTGATGGAGCGCCAGCTCGACGAAGCGGCGGGCTGGCTGCTCAAGTCCGAGCTGGAATCGCGCGGCCAGACGATCCTGACCGGCGCCGACACCGCCGAGATCCTCGGTACCGATCATGTCGAGGGCGTGAAGCTCAAGGACGGGCGGGTGATCCCGGCCAGCCTGGTGGTGATGGCGGTGGGCATCCGCCCCTCGACCGCGCTTGCCCGCGAGGCCGGGCTGGCGGTGGGCCGCGGCATCCAGGTCGACGATCACATGGTCACCAGCGACGCCAATGTGCTCGCGGTCGGCGAATGCGTCGAGCATGACGGCAATGTCTATGGCCTGGTCGCGCCGCTCTGGGAGATGTGCCGGGCGCTCGCCGACGGGCTGGTCGAGGCACATACCGGCTATCGCGGTTCGGTCACTTCGACCAAGCTCAAGGTCTCGGGCATCGACCTGTTCTCCGCCGGCGACTTCTCGGGCGGCGACGGTGCCGAGGACATCGTCCTGCGCGACGCCAGCCGCGGCATCTACAAGCGCGTGGTGGTCAAGGACGACCGCATCGTCGGCGCCGTCCTCTATGGCGATACCGCCGATGGCAGCTGGTATTTCGATCTGCTCAAGAAGCAGGAGGACATCTCCGATCTCCGCGACCTGCTGATCTTCGGCCAGGCATTTGCCCAGGGAGGTGGGCAGGCGGACCCTAAGGCGGCCGTTGCGGCGCTCTCGGACGATGCCGAGATTTGCGGCTGCAACGGCGTGTCCAAGGGCCAGGTCGTCGCCTGCATCGAGAAGGGCGCGTGCAGCCTCGATGCCGTGCGTGCCGGCTGCAAGGCATCGGCGAGTTGCGGCTCCTGCACCGGGCTGGTCGAGACGCTGCTGGCGGTCACGCTGGGCGACGCAGTCCAGGCCGGGCCCAAGACGATGTGCAAATGCACCAGCTTCGGCCATGACGATGTCCGTCGCGAGATCGTCGCGCAGGGCATGCGGTCGATCCCCGAGGTGATGCAGAAGCTGCACTGGTCGACGCCCGACGGCTGTTCCTCCTGCCGCCCGGCGCTCAACTATTACCTGCTCTGCGCGCTGCCCGGCGACTATCAGGACGACCAGCAGAGCCGCTTCGTCAACGAGCGCATGCACGCCAACATCCAGAAGGACGGCACCTATTCGGTCGTCCCGCGCATGTGGGGCGGCATCACCACCCCGCAGGAGCTGCGCGCGATCGCCGACGTCGTCGAGAAATACGATGCGCCGATGGTCAAGGTTACCGGCGGGCAGCGGCTCGATATCTTCGGGATCAGGAAGGAGGACCTGCCCGCGGTCTGGGCGGACCTCAACGCGGCGGGCATGGTCTCCGGCCACGCCTATGGCAAGGCGCTGCGCACGGTGAAGACCTGTGTCGGCTCCGAATGGTGCCGCTTCGGCACCCAGGATTCGACCGGGCTCGGCGTAAAGCTCGAGCGTGGTTTCTGGGGCAGCTGGATGCCGCACAAGTTCAAGATGGCGGTCTCGGGCTGCCCCAGGAACTGCGCCGAGGCGACGATCAAGGATTTCGGCGTGGTCTGCGTGGACTCCGGGTACGAGCTCCATGTCGGCGGCAATGGCGGCATCCATGTCCGCGCGACCGACCTGCTGGTGAAGGTCGCGACCGAGGAAGAGTCGCTCCATTACGCCGCCGCCTTCGTCCAGCTCTACCGCGAGGAGGCGCGCTATCTCGAACGCACCGCGCCGTGGATCGAGCGGGTCGGACTACAATATGTGAAGGACCGGATCGTCGAGGACGTAGCGGGGCGCGACGCGCTCGCCGCACGTTTCTGGCACTCCCAGACCTTCAGCCAGG
The DNA here is from genome assembly GCF_027359115.1 of Sphingomonas sp. NIBR02145. NCBI lineage: Bacteria > Pseudomonadati > Pseudomonadota > Alphaproteobacteria > Sphingomonadales > Sphingomonadaceae > Sphingomonas > Sphingomonas sp. NIBR02145. The sequence goes on from NZ_CP114791.1 coordinate 4,456,298, forward strand.
ACGATCCCTGGGCCGAGCGCGCCGCCGGTCAGGAACGCGAGCAGCACGCGCACATGGCTGCCTTCAACCCCATCCGCGTGGAGGAAATCGCATGATCGGCGAATGGCTCGATATCGGCTGGCTGCAGGAGATCCCGGTGCGCGGCAGCCGTACTGTGCCGGTCGAGGGCGGCGAGGAGATCGCGGTGTTCCGCACCGGCGACGACAAGGTGTTCGCGCTGGTCAATCGCTGTCCGCACAAGGGCGGCCCGCTCAGCCAGGGCATCGTCCATGGCCATAGCGTCGCCTGTCCGCTGCACAATTGGAACATCGCGCTGGCGACTGGCCAGGCGCAGGGCGAGGACAAGGGCTGCACCCCGGTGATCCCGGTGAAGATCAGCGGCGGCCGCGTGCTGATCTGCCGCGCGAGCACGCTGAAGGCGGCGGCATAGCATGACGGCGACCCGCACCACCTGCGCCTATTGCGGCGTCGGCTGCGGGATCGTCGCGACGCGCACCGGCGCGCGCTCGGTCGAGATCAAGGGCGATCCCGAGCATCCCGCCAATCATGGCCGGCTCTGCTCCAAGGGCACGCATCTCGGCGAGACGTTGGGCCTGGAGGGTCGCCTGCTCCACCCGACGATCGGCAAGCGCCGGGCGAACTGGGACAAGGCGCTCGACCTGGTGGCGAAGCGCTTCCGCCAGGCGATCGCCGAGCACGGACCGGACAGCGTCGCCTTCTACGTCTCGGGCCAGCTGCTGACCGAAGACTATTACGTCGCCAACAAGCTGATGAAGGGTTTCATCGGCTCGGGCAATATCGACACTAATTCGCGGCTCTGCATGTCGAGTGCTGTCGCCGGCCATGTCCGGGCGTTCGGCGAGGATGTCGTGCCGGCCAGCTATGACGATCTCGATGCCGCCGACCTGATCATATTGGTCGGCTCGAACACCGCCTGGTGCCACCCGATCGTCTATCAGCGGATCCGCGCACGCTGCGATGCCGGGGCTAAGCTGGTCGTGATCGATCCGCGCCGCACCGAGACCTGCGAGGGAGCCGACCTGCACCTCGCCATCCGTCCGGGCAGCGACGTCGCGCTGATGAACGGGCTGCTCGCCCATTGCCGCGAAGCCGGTCTGGTCGATGAGGCCTATCTCACCGCGAGCGTCAGCGTGCCCGAGAATTTCTGGGACCAGGTTGGAGAGGGAAGCGACCTGTGGTCGGTGGCACGGACATGCGAAGTGCCGGCCGCCGACCTCAGGCGCTTCTATGAGCTGTTCGCCGCGCATCCGCGCACGATCACTTTGTTCAGCCAGGGCATCAACCAGTCGATCCGCGGCACTGACCAGGTCAACGCGATCCTCAACCTGCACCTCGCCACCGGCCGGATCGGCAAGCCGGGCGCGGCGCCCTTCTCGATCACCGGCCAGCCCAATGCGATGGGCGGGCGCGAAGTCGGCGGGCTGGCCTCAAGCCTTGCCTCGCACATGGATTTCGCGCCCGAGAACCGCGCCCGCGTCCAGCGCTTCTGGGCCTCGCCCACGATCGCGCCCAAGCCCGGCCTCAAGGCGGTCGACCTGTTCCGCGCGATGGGTGAGGGGCGGATCAAGGCACTGTGGATCATGGCGACCAACCCGGCGGTCTCGATGCCCGATGCCGGGGCGGTGCGCGAAGCACTGGCCCGCTGCCCCTTCGTCGTCATCTCCGATGTGATCGCCGAGACCGATTGCACCCCCTTCGCCCATGTCCGCCTGCCCGCCACCGGCTGGGGAGAAAAGGACGGTACGGTCACCAACTCCGAGCGCCGGGTCAGCCGCCAGCGCGCCCTGTTCGAGGCACCCGGCGAGGCACGGCCCGACTGGTGGATCATCAAGGAAATCGGCCGCCGCATGGGCTGGCCGGGCGACTTCGCCTATGCCCGGCCTGCCGACATCTTCCGCGAGCATGCGCGCCTTTCCGCCTATCAGAATGACGGCGCCCGGCTGTTCGACCTGGGGGACAAGGTCGCGATCGGCAATGCCGACTATGAGGCGATGGCCCCGTTCCGCTGGGGCGGAGACGCCTTTGCCGATGGACGCTTCCCGACCCCCGATGGCCGCGCGCGGCTGGTGCCGGTCGCCCAGATGCCGCTGCCTGCGCCGCTCGCCAACTGGCCGCTGACGCTCAACACCGGGCGCTACCGCGATCAGTGGCACACGATGACGCGCACGGGCCTCAGCCCCAAGCTTTCGCGCCACCGCGAGGAGCCCCTGGTCGAGGTTCATCCCGAGGATGCCGCTGCCCAGGGCCTGGAGGATGGCGGCCTCGCCCGCGTCTCGACGCCGCAGGGCGCGAGCCTGTTCCGTGTCCAGTTCAGCACCGGCCAGCGCCGGGGCGAGATCTTCACGCCGATCCACTGGACCGATCGGCAATCCACCGGAGGCCGCACCGGCCTGCTCCCGCGTCCGCTGGTCGATCCGCATTCCGGCCAGCCCGGCTTCAAATCGACGCCCGCGAAGATCGAGGCGGTCGCTCCCGCCTGGCGCGGCTTCCTGATCACTACCGAAGCAATGGACCGCCCGGATTGCCTTTGGGCCACCCGCGTCTCGGTGCCCGGCGGCACGCTATACGAGTTGGCTGGCGACGGCGATGCGCAGGCGATTGAAGCGAAGCTGCCGCGCGGCGAGCGGATCGAGAGCTTCGACCGTGCACGCGGATCGCACCGGGTCGCGGTGATGCGTGACGGCCGGCTGGTCGCGGCGCTGTTCCGCACCGAACGCGGGCTCCTGCCCAAGCGCGAATGGCTGGTCGAACAGCTTGGCCAGGCTGCCACCGCAGCCTTGCTCGCCGGCGCGCCGCCGGGCGCGCGCGAGGATCGCGGGCCGATCATCTGCCTGTGCTTCGATGTCGGCCTCAAGACAATCGTCGCGGCGATCGGCAGCCAGCAGCTCACTACGGTCGAGGCGGTGGGCGCGGCACTGTCGGCGGGCACCAATTGCGGTTCGTGCCGGCCCGCGATCCGCCGGATCCTCGACGAAAACAGGAGTGCCGCCAATGGATGAGTTTCTTCCGGGCGAAGTCTGGCTTGTCGGTGCCGGACCGGGCGATCCCGATCTGCTCACCCGCAAGGCGGAGCGGCTGCTGCGCGGCGCGAGCGTGGTCTTCTATGACGCGCTGGTCGGCCCCGGCGTGCTGGCGCTGATCCCCGAACATGTGCGCCGCGTGCCCGTCGGCAAGCGATCGGGCCGGCATTCGAAGGATCAGGGCACGATCGATGCGCTGCTCGTCGAGGCCGCGCTGGACGGCGAGAAGGTGGTGCGTTTGAAGGGCGGCGATCCCTCGGTCTTCGGCCGCTCGACCGAGGAGATCACGGCGCTGGCCGCTGTCGGCGTTCGCGCACAAATCTGTCCCGGCATCACTGCGGCGAGCGCGGCGGCGGCCTCGGCCGGCATCTCGCTGTCGCTGCGTGGCCTGGCGCGCCGCGTCCAGTTCGTCACCGCGCATGTCCGGGCCGGCGAGAAGCTGGCGCTCGACTGGGCGGCGCTCGCCGATCCCGCCGCAACGACGGCCTTCTATATGGGGCGCGGTGCCGCAGGTGAGATCAGCCGCCAGCTGGTCGCGGCGGGACTGGACCGGGCGACGCCGGTGCTGATCGCCTGCGACATCAGCCTGCCGGGCGAACGGCTGCTCCACACCCGGCTCGACCTGCTGCCGATCGCTGCCGCGGCAATCGCGGAGGACAAGCCGACCCTGCTTCTGGTAGGCGCGGCGGTGGCGAGCACCGGCGGTCAGTCGGCTGCGATGCTGGCGGAGCGAGCGCAGTGAAGCATGTCCGGGTTCCGGTCGATGCGCGTGTGCCTTGTGGCGCCGCGCTGCGGTTCGATGCCGCCCAGGCGATCCTCGCCGCGGTTGCCCGGCCGCTGGGCACGGAACGCGTGTCGCTATCCAGGGCGGGCAGGCGCGTGCTCGCCGAACAGGTCCGCGCGGCGATGGACATCCCGGCGCGGGATCTTTCTGCGATGGACGGCTTTGCGGTGCGCGAGGCTGATCTCGCCGTCGGCCGGCGGCGATTTGCCGTGATCGGCGCTGCCTATCCGGGCGCGCCTTTTCATGGAGCGATCGCGCCCGGCGAGGCGGTGCGGATCATGACCGGCGCGCTGATGCCCGCCGGCGCCGACCGAGTGTTGATGCGCGAACTCGTCAGCGCCGAAGCTTCGATCGCCACGCTCGACGGCGCGGTTCCCGCCAAGCCCCATGTCCGGTTGCGCGGATCGGACACGATGGCCGGAGCCGTCGTGCTGCCGGCCCGCAAGCTCCTCGATCCACGCGCGCTTGTGGTTGCTGCCGCGGCCGACGCAGCGGAACTGACCGTCTGGCGCGCGCCGCGCGTCCGTGTGATCGCGACCGGCGATGAACTGGTGCCCGCCGGCGAGGCGCAGGCGAGCGGTGGCATCCCCGACAGTCTTTCCGAAGCCGTGCTGCTGATGGCGCGCCAATGGGGCGCCAGGCCGCTCGGCGCCGTGCAGGTGCGTGACGACGCAGCGCTGCTCGCCGCCGCGGCCGAAACTGCGCTGGCGGATGCCGATGTCCTTGTCCTGTGCGGCGGGGCCTCGCGTGGGGATCGAGACTTCGCCAGGTCGGCGCTCCTGCCGCTGGGCCTCGAGCTGCTGTTTGCCGATGTCGCGATCAAGCCGGGCAAGCCCGTCTGGCTCGGGCGGATCGGCACCAGGCTGGTGCTCGGCCTGCCGGGAAACCCGACCGCGGCGATGACGGTCGCACGCCTGTTCCTTGCACCGCTGCTCGCCGGACTGGGCGGTCGTGGCGTGCAGGCGGCGCTTCGCTGGGAAAGTCTGCCGTTGACGGAGGATATGGAAGCCAATGGCGACCGCGAAGCCTTTCTGTGCGCCGAGCGGGCCGATGCGGGCGTGCAGGTGATCGCGGCCCAATCTGCCTCGGCCCAGTCCATGCTCGCGCGGGCCGACATGCTGGTCCGCCGCTTGCCGGGGGATCCGGCGTTGGCGGTCGGCAGCACAGTGTCCTTCCTCCGATTCTGATTTTGTTGTTATTGCGACGCGTTCGCGATAATGCGCGCGCGTGTATTCACCCAAACGCTCATTGTCGGAGCGGTCCGGCGCCGTCACCCTGACCCTGCTGCTGACGGCCGCGCCGCTCGGGGCGGTTCTCGCGCTGTTCGCCGCGCCGATGCCGCAGACCGCCAGCACCCGCGCGATGCGGATCTTCGACGTTTCCGCCGAAAGCATCGCACCCGAACCCGAGCCTGATTCCGAATCTGCAATCCGATCTGTCGTGCAGCCGGAGATTTCCGCACCTTCTCCCGTGCCGGTGGTTGCTCCGAAGCCGGTGCGGCCGGTGGAAGTCGCATTGGGGCCGCCGGTGACGCTCGCCGTCGCAGGGCCTATCCAGGCAGCGCCTGCCGCAGCCGAGAACGCGGCGCGCCCGGCATCCACCGGCGCGGAGAGTAGTCGTGCAGCCAAGCCGACCGAACGCCGCGAGGAGGCCGACCAATATGGCCGCGCCGTATTCCGCGAGATCCGGGCGCGGCAGAGCTATCCGGCCGAGCTGGCACGCGCGGGGCTTACCGGTACGGTGGTGGTGGAACTGAAGGTCTCGTCCCGCGGCCGGGTCTATGCGGTTGTCGCGATATCCTCCGAGAATGCGGCGCTCGATCGCCTGGCGCTGGCGCAGGTGCAGGCCACGCTTCTCCCCCCGCCACCGCGAGGGGAGCCGCGCGTCTTCCGCATCCCGATGACCTATCGTTCGCGCTGAGGCTCACAGCATCTCGAGAAACGCCACGAGTGCGGCGCGTTCCTCGGCGGTGAGCGCCACTTTCTTCAGCTGCGGGTCGGGCTGGGGTGGCGGCGCCTTGGTGGTCGCGCTCTGCACCTTGCGATCGACCCCGCCGCCCGCGGCATAGAGGTTCACCACCCCGGCCAGGGTGGGGAAGATGCCGTTGTGCATATAGGGCCCGGTCCGCCGCAGCGCGCGGAGCGAGGGCGTGCGGAACCGGCCGACATCGATCGCGTCGTGCGTCACGCCGTAGCGGCCGACATCCTCCAGCCGGCGTCCGTAGAAGCTGATGCCGAGATTGTGGAACTTCTGGTCGGTCAGCAGCGGTCCGTTATGGCAGTTCGCGCAGCGCGCCTTGGTCCGGAACAGGTGCAGGCCGAGCAGTTGCTGGTCGGTCATCGACGCGGTGCCGCGGGTGAACACCCGGTCCCACGGGCTCTGTGGCGGGCGCAGCGTCCGCTCGAAGCTGGCGATCGCGGCGGCGATATCGGTCATGCGGATCCGCTTGACGCCATAGGCTTCCTTGAAGGCGTCGCGATAGGCCTTGTCGCTGTTGATCCAGTGCTCGACCTGCCCCGGCCTGGCCGCCATCTCGACCAGGTTCGGGATCGGCTGCAGCGCCTGGTGCTCCAGCGTCGGGCTGCGTCCGTCCCAGAACAGGCTATTCATGAAACCCGCGGTGAACAGGCTCATCGCGTTGCGCTGGCCGCGCTGGCGATCATGCCCGAACGACGTCTTCAGCCCGTCGCCGAACCCCAGCTCGCGGGCATGGCAGGATGCGCAGGCGAACTGTCCCGATGCCGAGAGCCGCGGTTCGTCGAACAGCCGCGCGCCCAGCGCGACCCGCTCGGCGTCGATGCCGGCGGGGCGCTGGGCCGGGGGCAGGGGGCCGAACTCGACGAACTCCACCCCCGGATCCACTTCTGCGCCGGGCCAGGTCGAGACCGGCCCGGCATAGGCCCGGCGCAGGTCGAGCGGCTCCGCGTCCTGCCGGAACGCCGCTGCCGTCAGGAACAGCAGCGTCGATCCCAGCAGGGCAAAACGGGAAACCCGTTCCATGCGCATCAGAACTTGTACGACAGGCCGAACCAGGCCGAGCGGCCGGTTTGGTAGGGATTCGAAGTCAGGGCGTAGTCCTGCATCGGAACGCGGTTGAGCAGGTTCGAAATGCGCGCATCGAGCGTCAGCGTGCCGAGCCTGCTGCGGATCACCTCCAGCTGCGCGTTGAGGTTCATGTCGAGGCTGGCGCGGTAGTGCCTGAGCGCCACCACGTCATAGCTGACCCCGTTGATCGTCTGGTTCACCCCCGAATCCTCGATCCGGTCGAACCCGTTGCGGAAGCGCGCATTGACGTTGGTGGTCAGCCGGTCGTCGAGCCAGCGCCCTGTCCAGGTCATGTTGGCGATGAACGGCGAGGCGAATTCCAGCCGCTGGTTCTGGTCGAGGATCGACAGCGCCGAGACCAGCTGGCCATTATAGACGTACATCACGTCCGCATCCTCGACATTGTCGCTCGTCAGCAGATAGTCGGTGTTGCTGGTATAGGCCTTCGAATAGTTCACGTTCGCCGCGATGCTGTGCTTGCCGAAGGCGCGGGTCCATTCGAGCGAGCCGCCCCGGTAGCGGCTGCGGCCGTCATTGTTCGGCGTGTAGAGCGTGTAGGTCGTCGTTGCCCCGGTCTCGAGCGTGCCGGTCACCCGCGTCGCCACCGAGCGCGAGAACTCGTCCTTCGCCCAGCGGAACACCCCCTTGAGGCGCACCGTGCCGCCCAGCACCTTGCCGGTCACCGCTCCGGTCAGCTCGTCCGAATAGGGCGTCTTGAGGTCGGCATTGGCGTAGCTCGTCGAATGGGTGGTGCTGTAGAGCGTCCAGCCGCTGTCCGAATAGGTCAGCCGCCCGCCCGAGCTGACCCCGTTGCGGCGATAGATGAAGTTGTCGGGATATTGCTCGCGCAGCGCATAGGCGAGCATCGAGCGGCCATAATAGCGATTGGCGCCGCCGGTGAGCGACCAGCCCTTCCACAGGTCGACAGTAGCCGACAGGCGCGGCGCGAAATTGTGGTTCCCGAGGAAACTCTCATAGTCGTAGCGCACGCCGCCGCGCAGATCGACCGGCCCTGCCTTCACCGAATATTCCGCCCAGCCAGCGATGCTGTCGAGCTCGACCTCGGCGCGATAGGCGCGATATTCGCTATACTGGCCCAGCGCATATTGCCCCGTCGCGCAGAGCAGGCTCTCGCCGCTGGCGCAGACGATGTTGGTGCCGCTGGTCGCGCGCGAATAGGCATAGTTGGTCTCGGGCCGGCTGCGCATCGCGGTGATCCGCTGATAGTCCACGCCGCCGCGCAGCTCGCCCGGGCCGATGTCGCGCGCCGCGGTGAAGCTGAGCCCGAAATTGTCCTGCCACTGGTCGACATTGCCGAAGCCGCCGATCGTGCAGTTGGCGCTGCTGCACACCGCGCCGTTGGTACTGGTCGAGGGGATCGAATAATTGTTCGCCGAGGCGGTGCGCCCGGAATCATTGTGGCTGAACCGCGCCTTCAGCGTCCAGCGCGTGCTTCCGCTGTTCTCGAGCTGGAATTGCCCGGCAAGGCCACCGCCCTTCGAAGTGACGAGATTGTCGATGCCGTTGTCCGCCGAGGATTCGCTCTCATAGGGCGAATAGGTGAACTGCGCCGTCAGCTTCAGACTGGGTGACAGGTCGGCCACGCCGCGCAGCATGATGTTGTCGCTCACGCTGCTCTGTCCGTAGGAAGAGCCGCCATAGGCGGCGGCGCGATAATAGGTCACGTCTGCGCGCGAGCGATTGGCCGCGATCAGGAAGGCGACATCCTCCGAGACCGGTACGTCGACACTGGCGCCAAACCGCCATTTGCGGAAGCTCGGCCGGTCGGGCAGCGCGGCGCCGTTCAGCGCGGCGCGCGAGGCGTCGGAGATGCGATAGTCGACCAGCTCGTCGGAGGTGAAGCTGACCGTGGCCGAGCCGCCGAACTTGTGCCGGGGATCGCGGGTGCGGATATCCAGCGCGCCGCCCGTGAAGCGGCCGAATTCGGCCGAGACGTTGGAATCGCGCACTACGATCTCGCCGACCAGGTTGGAATCGAGCCACAGATTTTGCGCCGAATTGCCTGCGGGCTCGGCGAAGTGCTGCGGGTTGTCCTGGGTGATGTCGAGCCGGCTATTGGCATCGATGCCGTCGATGGTGATGAGATTGTCGTAGATCCGCCCGCCGGAGATCGAGATGTCGGCGGGGCGCAGGTCCTGCAGATCCTCGCGCGATGCCCGGCCCTCGGCGCGGTCGAACTGCACCGTCGGCAGCGCCTTGAGCAGCTGGTTCACATCGCCCGAGCCCGGCGCGCGCGCCTTGATCTCCTGCTCGCGGATGATCGTGGTGCCGGTGTCGTTGCCCGGTTGCAGCTCATAGCTCGGTGCGGCCTTCTCGCCCTCCGCCACGGTTTCCGGCAGCGCCTCCGCCTGCTGTGCCTGAGCAGTGCCGGCCGAGAGCAGGCCGAAGGTGATGGCGGCGAGGGAGGCGGAGAGACGAAGATGCATTGCGGACCCCTTTTGGTTTTAGGGGCCGCGCAATAGCAGCTGAAATTGCTAATGCAAACGATTCGCAATATAAGTTGAGCGGAAGGCGTCGCCAGCCGATGCGCCCGTCAGCTCATGCCGCAACGAACCTTTCGAGGAATGCCTGGTGCGCCGGCATCTGCGCCACCGTCTGCGTGATGTCGGCCTTGAGCTTGCCGAGCGCCCCCTGCAGCTCGCCCTCCACGATCATCCGGCCCATATGGTGATGGCTTCGCGGCTCGAGCCGCTGGCCCAGCATCACCTGCACCCAGCTGTCGACACGGAACAGGTCGTCCGATGCCTGCCAGGCGATCGCCCCGTCGCGGAACGCCGCGATCCGCTCCTCGAGCGAGTCCGGGATGTCCATCGTCCGGCAATGTTCCCAGAAGCCGCCATCCGCGCGCTCGTTCAGCCGGTAATGGAGGATGATGAAGTCGCGGATCCGCTCGATCTCGGTGCGGCTCAATGCGTTGAACCGCTCCGCCACGCCTTCGCTCACCCCGCCGAACGGGAAGAGCTGTACCAGCCGGGTGATCGCGATCATGATCAGGTGGATGCTGGTCGATTCCAGCGGCTCGACAAAGCCGCTGGCCAGGCCGAGCGCCACGACATTCTTGTCCCACACCTTGCGCCGGCGCCCGGCCTTGAAGCGGATCAGCCGCGGCTCGATCAGCTTCTCGCCTTCGATCCGCGCATCGAGCAGCGCGCGGGCGGTCTCGTCGTCGAGAAAGTCCTTCGCATAGACCAGCCCATTGCCCACCCGGTGCTGCAGCGGGATGCGCCATTGCCATCCCGCCTGGTGCGCGGTCGCGCGGGTATAGGGAACCGCCGGGCCGACCGAGGCGGTCTGCACCGCGAGCGCGCTGTCGGTGGGCAGCCAATGGCCCCAGTCCTCATAGCCGGCATGCAGCGCCTGCTCGATCAGCAGCCCGCGAAAGCCGGTGCAGTCGATGAACAGGTCGCCTTCGATCCGATCGCCGGAGGCAAGCTTGAGCGCGGTGACGAAGCCGGTTTCGGGATGCTGCTCGACCGTCTCGATCTTGCCCTCGATCCGCTCCACCCCCAGCGGCTCGGCGAACTTGCGCAGGAAGCGCGCATAGAGCCCGGCATCGAGGTGATAGGCATAGTTGATATGCCCCTGCTCGGGGATGGCGAAGCGCTCGGCCTTGGCCGCCTGCAGCTCGAAGCAATAATCGCCCAGCTCGCCACCCCAGCCTTCCTCGCGCGCATGCAGCCAGAAATGGTGGAAGTCGCCCATCCAGTTCGATTTGCCGAGCTGGCCGAAGCTGTGGATGTAGCGATCGCCTTCGCGCGCCCAGTCCTCGAACAATATGCCCAGCTTGAAGGTGGAGAGCGTATCGCGCAGGAACGCCTTCTCGTCGATGCCGAGCAGGTCGTGGAAGGTGCGGGCGGTCGGGATGGTGCTTTCGCCGACGCCGATCGTGCCGATCTCGTCGCTTTCCACCAGCGTGATCTCGAGCAGCGGCCCGAGCAGCTTGGCGAGCGCCGCCGCGGCGATCCAGCCTGCGGTGCCGCCACCCGCGATAACGACGCGCCGCACCGGTGCCTGGTCCATCTCGTCCCCCTAGCGATTGAGCTTGTTGATCAATTGGGCGCGCAGCCGCCGCGCCGATGTCGCGTCGATCGGCGCGAGCGGGCCCTGCGCATGCGCCGGCAGATGCGCCGCGGCCTGGCCTGCGGGCCCGAAGACATAATAGTCGAACATCGCCTTCCACGCGGCCTTCTCGGCATCCGGACGGTCGCGCAGGCTCAGCAAGGCGTGGAGCAGCGTGGTCTGCGGCGTGTCGAGGAATGCCGGCGCCTCGTTCCACCAGTAATTGACCAGGATGTTGAAGCGCCCGAGCGCCTCGACATGATGCCACCATAGCGCCGGGTAGAAGAGCAGGTCGCCCGGCTCCAGCTCGGCCACCTGCGCACTGGCCATCGCGTCGCGGAAGCGCGGATGCGCGGCGAAGTCCGGATCGGCGAAGTCGACCATCGAGATCACCTGCCCGCCGGGCGTCGGCTCCAGCGGGCCGGGATAGAGATTGGCGATCTGCTCGGGCGGGAACAGGGTGAAGCGGCGCTTGCCCGCGGCGCAGATCGCCATGTTGTGCGACATGTCGTGATGCGCGTGGGCGGTGGTCCGCGTGCCGATCCAGATGCTCGCGAGCACGCCATGCGCGAACATCGGATCGTCCAGCGGCAGGTCGTTCTCGGCGCGGAAGCCGGGCAGGTACCGGTCGAGGTCGGTCGAGCCGATATAGAAGCTGGCGGGGGAGGGCGCGTCCAGCTGCGCGCGGATCCGCTCCAGGAAATCGGCCATGCCGACCCGGGCGCCCTCGAAATTGAAGCCGGTCAGCCCGGCATTGTAATGGAAGCGTCCGCCGATCTCGGGCGCGCCCGTGAAGCCCACCACCGGCTGGCCGGAATCGAAGCGCTCGACATAGGCGATCGCGGCTTCGTCGGACTTGCGTGCGGCGGCGACCAGGGGCCAGTCCCTCGCGATGCCGCGCAGGATGGTCGGCGCCTGCGCCGCCAGCAGTTCGGCATAGGGAATGGCGTCCAGCGCGACGCCGGTCCGCTCGCGGACCCTCGGCGCGCTGGCGGCGAGGACGTTCACGCCCCGCCCAGTGCGTTCTTGCGCTCGATCAGGCTCGAAATGTTGCCGAGCGAGGCGGCGAGCAGGAAAGCCGCACCGAGATGCCCGGCGCGGTTGAGCTGGTCGAGCGCATCGGGGCCCAGCGCGGCGAGCTTCTCGGCGGAGAGGACTTCATGGTCCGAGATCACATAGCGCCGTTCCTCGTCGAGCATCAGCTCGAGCGCGACCGGCTGGATCAGTCCCAGCGCGTCGAAGGCGGCGTACATCGGCCCGGCATCGGCCATGCCGACATGGATCGCGCCGAGCACCCGGCCGAGATGGTCGAGCATCCGGCTCTGCCCGCCCTGGGGCAGGAACAGCGGCTCGCCGTCCGCGGCATTCACGCGCGGATCGTCCAGGTCGATCTGGATCACCGGCGCGCCGCCATCGGCGTTGAGCCCGATCAGGAACGGGCCACGCTGCAGGATCAGCGGGATATGGCGGCTGGTCCAGCGCTCGCCGTCGAGGAACAGATTTTCGTCGCGGTCGAGCCCGAGCAGGGCGACGGCCTGCAGCCCTTCGGCGGGATCGCGCTGGAACAGGATCGGGAAGTCACGCTGCGCTTCGCCGAATTCGGTGGGGAAGACGAGCGCCCGGTTGACCGCCTCGCCATAAGCGGCGCCGTGGCGGAGCGCGACGCGGAGATCGGCATGGGCGACATTGTCGAGCGCGACCGGTCGGGACATCGGGAAATCCAGCTTGTTGGCGGCCAGCATGGCGCAAAGCGCGGCCGGTCTCAATCAGAGAGAAAGGGGCCGCCGCACATGGCGGCAGCCCCAGTTCCCCCTCTTAACGTCGTGTCCGATCAGAACTTGAAGCGGGCGCCGAGCAGGAAGCGCCGGTCGAGCTCCTGCGCGAACCAGAGCTGCTTCTCGTTGCGGGCATAGGTCCGCACCGAGGTCTCGGTCAGGTTGATGCCCTCGAGCGTCAGCGCGATGTTCGGCGTGAACTCGTAGCTGATCGTGGCATCGAGCTGGCCGAACGGCGCGGTGAACTCGGGGTTGCGCGAGCCCTGGCGGTTGATCCCCGAGAGGAACTTGTCGCGCCAGTTATAGGCCACGCGGGCCGAGAGGCCGTGCTTTTCGTAGATCAGCGTGCCGCTGAACGTGTCCGACAGGCCGAGCAGCGCGAACTGATCCTGCGAGGGATCGGCCCCGATGTTGAAGCCCACGTCGCCGCGCACCAGCGTATAGGCTGCCGCGATGCCGAAGCCCGTCGAGCCGAGGAAATACTGGCCGGCGAGCTCGACGCCGTAGATCTCGGCGTCCTTGTTGTTGATCGGCTGCGTCACCTGGAACTGGTAGAGCGGATCGCTGGCGATGCCGTTCAGGTCATAGGTGTTGTTGATCGTCTTGACGAAATTGTCGTCGAGCGAGCGCGTTGCCGGGTTGTAGTTGGCGTTGAACTGCGCGGTCGCGGCCGCCACCGATCCCGTTGCCTGGATCAGCGCCGACATGACGAACAGGTTCACGTCGCTGACATCGGCGCCGAGACCGCCAAGCGCGGCCTTGGCCGAGCCCGAACGGCTGCCCGCCGCGCCCGAGCTCGGGTCGCGAAGCCCGAACAGCGAGGAGGTGAACTGGCCGTTGCCGATGAAGTTGCGCACGCGCTTGTCGAAGAACGCGACCGAGATGTAGCTGTCCGGCTTGAAATACCATTCCAGCGACGCGTCGAAGTTATCCGATTCCAGCGGACGCAGCCGGGCGTTGCCGACCGAGGCGGTGGCGATGCCGCCATTGTTGATCGGGCGCGGCGGGCCGCCCACCGTGGTCGCCGTGTAGAGGTTGTTGTAGTTCGGCCGGGCGATCGTCTTGCTGTACGACAGGCGGCCGATCAGGTTCTTGGCGAACTCGACCTGGAAGTCGACCTGCGGCAGCAGGTTGCTGTAGCTGCCGCCGTCGGTGACGAACTGGGTCTGGTTCGAGATCGACACAGTGAAGTCGTTGTCCGACACCCAGGCGATGCCCGACGGGATGGCTTCCAGCGACGTCGTGGTCGACTTGGTGTGCTCGTAGCGGATGCCCGCGACGAGGCGTGCCGGCGCACCGCCCAGCTCACCCTTCCAGGTCAGCTGGCCATAGGCCGCCCAGATCTCTTCCTTGACCCGGTTGTCCTGGCTGCTGGTGACGCCCACGGCCTTGCCCTGGCTCGCATAATAGGGCGACAGGATCGAGTAGATGTCCGAGGCCACGCCGCGGAAGGCCACCTGCGATTCCGGATCGCCGCCGGGGTTGAACTTGTGGAACTTGCACTCGAGGCAGAAAGCCTGGAGCGCGCCCGGCGCGCGCGCCTGCACGTCGCCCGGGTTGTTGATGCCCCAGTCGCCCAGCGTCTGCTGCGTGGCGCGGAAGGTCTGGTGCATGTCGGTGGTGCGATAGTTGCCGCCGAAGTCGAAGCGGCTCTCCTCGCCCAGGTCCCAGCCGAAGTCGGCGCGCAGTTCCTTCACCTTCTGCTGCTGCGTCGAGCGATAGGTGCGGCCGACCTGCGAACCGACGTCATTCACGTCGAGCGGGCCCGCGGCACCGAAGGTGATGTCCTGGCGCGGAATGCCGCTCGAATAGTCGACCGAGTGCGACGCGACGACGTTGGCGCCCATGCCGACCAGCGTCGAGCTGACGCCGTTGGGATTGTCCGGCGTGCTCGACGAGGTCGAGATATGGCCGTCCAGCTTCAGCCCGAAATTGCTGGCGAACTGCCATTCGAGGTTGAGGCCGTAATCCTCCAGCTTGCCCTTCTGCGCGCGCGACTGGGCCTCGAAGCCCTCGTCCTTCTGGCCGTTGATCGTCTCGTGCAGATACTGCGCGGTGGCGACGGTGGTGTTGCCGTCGAAGGTCACCACGTCGAACGGGCGGCTGAACCAGTTGGAGAGGTCCGAACGCGTCTCCTTCTGCTTGTTCTGCGCATAGAGCGCGTCGGCGGTGATCGTCAGCGCGTCGGTCGGCCTGAACTGGACGACCGCCTGGCCGTTGATGCGCTCGCGCGTGCCCTCGGCATAGTGGTAGCGGCTGTCGTTCGGGATCGCGACCAGCTGGTTGGGGTTGGTCGGCGCGTTGTTGACCACGGTGCAGGTCGGCGTCGGCGTCGTAGTGCCGGCCGGGCAGGCGCCGCCCGAGCGGGCGAAGCCGCCGGTCAGGAAGGTGCTGTACGGAACGATGTTCCAGTCGTTCGAGGTCGCCGCGATCGAAGTGTAGTTGCGCTTCTGGTAGCTGCCGAACAGCATCACGCCGAAGCGCTGGTCCGGATCGCTCCAGCTGACCACGCCCGAGAATTCCGGAGTGACCTTCGAGCCGCAGTCGATGCAGTCGTTGACGCTGGTGTCATAGACCGCCTTGGCGCCGATGCTGCCGTTGAGGCCGCTCTTGTTGTCGTCGAGCGGCTTGCGCGAGACGACGTTGATCGTCGCGCCGATGCCGCCCGAGGGAACCGCCGCGCGGCCGGTCTTGTAGACCTCCAGCGTGCGCACGCCTTCGGTCGCCAGGTTCGAGAAGTCGAACGAGCGCGAGGTGCCCTGCGCGCCGTCGGCATTCTGGTCGCCGCCGACCACCGAGACCGCCGCCGTCGCCAGCTGGCGGCCGTTCAGCGTCACCATGTTGTAGGTCGGGCCGAAGCCGCGGACGGTGACCTGCGAGCCTTCGCCGTTGGTGCGGTTGATCGACACACCCGGGATGCGTTGCAGCGATTCCGCCAGGTTGGTGTCGGGGAACTTGCCGATGTCCTCGGCCGAGATCGCGTCGACGATGCCCGGCGCCTCGCGCTTGATCTGGATCGAGCGCTCGAGGCTGGCGCGGATGCCGGTGACGACGATAGCGCCGTCATCCTGGGCGTCCTGGCCGCCGGTGTCCGCGGTCTGCGCCGCGCTGACAGCGTTGTCGGCCTGCGCACGGGCGAAGCTGGGCATGGCAAGGCCGGCGGCCATGGCGAAGATGGATGCAGAACGCGCAAGTATAGGTGTGCGCTTGAAGCTAGTCATAACCCCTCCTCTAAGCGCCACTTTCCGGGCGCGACTTTTTATTTATTTCGGGCGAGCGAAGTGCCTCCCTGATGTTATCGCTATCATCGGTTTTCCGTCTGTCAATTGGACCATGTCGATTGGAAGCGGTTCCAAATTCGGATTGATGCAAACTGTTGCCCGGCTGCGACAGGATGCGGTGCAGCATCGCAGGAAAACGGTCGCGGGATCGTCGGCGGAGGCAGGTTTCCGGCCCGGATCAGGGAGATCGGCAGGGCCCCGAGTCGGAGAGCTATGTTGGCGTTTCCCCGATCCCGCTTCCCCGGCGAAAGCCGGGGCCCAGGGTAATGGAGCGACACCCCTTGTGACCCTGGGCCCCGGCTTTCGCCGGGGAGCAGTCGGGATGGGAGCTCAACAGCGGCGCCTTAGTCGTGAAAGCGCGCCCATTCCCCAATCGGCGCGCGTTCGACCGGAAACTGGTTGAGCGGCGAATCGGGATCGCGAAAGCCGATCGCCATGCCGGTGAACAACATCTGCTCTTCGGGCAGGCCCAGGAAATCGCGCACCGTCGCATGATGCGCCGACCAGGCCTCCTGCGCGCAGCTGTCGAGCCCGGCTTCGCGCAGGAGCAGCATCAGCGTCTGCAGGAACATCCCGCAATCGGACCATTGCGGCGGCCCGTGATCGCGGCGGAGGGTGCAGAACAACCCCACCGGCGCGCCGAAGAACTGCCAGTTGCCGGCGAACCAGCGCAGCCGCGCCGGCTTGTCCTCGCGCGGAATGCCCAGGCCCGCATACATCGCCTCGCCCACCTGGAAGCGGCGGCTGCGATAGGGTTCGCCGAGCGGGGAGGGGTAGACGGCATAGTCGGGCGGATCGCCGAACGGCGCCTCGGCCAGCCGTGCGCGCATGATCGCCTTGAGCCGGTCCATCGCGCCACCCGATACGACATGGACATGCCAGGGCTGGAGATTGCCACCCGAAGGCGCCCGCCCGGCGCGTTCGATCAGATCGCGCAGCAGGTCGAGATCGACCGGCTTGTCGAGAAACGCCCGCACCGAACGGCGGGTAGCGACGGCTTCGCTGACGTTCATGGTTGCCCTTTCGAACCTCCGTCACCCCGGCCTTGAGCCGGGGTCCCGCTTCTTCCCGCAACCACAAGGATAGCGGGACTCCGGCTCAGGCCCAGGGTGACGACGATCAAAGCGACCGCCCGATCACTTCCTTCATGATCTCGTTCGTCCCGCCATAGATCCGCGACACCCGGGCATCGCGCCAGAGCCGCGCGATCGGATACTCGTTCATATAGCCGGCACCGCCATGCAGCTGCAGCGCCGCGTCGCACACCTCGCCCTGCAGATCGGTGTGCCACAGCTTCGCCGCGGAAGCCTCCACCGCGGTCAGCTCGCCGGCGACGTGCCGCCGGATCGCCCAGTCGAGATGCGCCCAGCCGACCTGCAGCTTGCTCGCCAGGTCGGCCAGCACGAAGCGCGTGTTCTGGAAATCGAACACGGTCCTGCCGAACGCCTTGCGATCCTTGACGAAGGCCAGCGCCTCGTCGAACGCGCGCTGCGCCGCCGCCTGTGCGCCCACCGCGATCGACAGCCGCTCCTGGGGCAGCTGGTTCATAAGGTACGCGAAGCCGCGCCCTTCCTCGCCCAGGCAATTGGTGATCGGCACCCGGACATCGTTGAAGAACAGCTCGGACGTGTCGGCCGAATGCTGGCCGATCTTGTCGAGGTTGCGCCCGCGCGCAAACCCCTCGCGGCTGGCCTCGACCAGGATCAGCGAAATGCCCTTCGCTCCCGCCTCGGGATCGGTCTTGGCGACGACGATGATCAGGTCGGCGTTCTGGCCATTGGTGATATAGGTCTTGGAGCCGTTGACGACATAATGGTTGCCGTCCTTGCGCGCAGTGGTCTTAACGCCTTGCAGGTCCGATCCCGCGCCCGGCTCGGTCATCGCGATCGCGGTGACGACCTCGCCCGAGATCATCCCCGGCAGCCATTGCTGCTTCTGCTCCTCCGATCCGTAATGGAGAATATAGTCGGCAACGATATCCGATTGCAGCGTGATGCCCGCCGACGAGCCCGACCAGGCCAGTTCCTCGCCGATCACGGCGTTATAGCCGAAGTCGAGGCCCAGCCCGCCATATTCCACGGGCATGGTCGGGCAGAGCAGCCCGGCCTCGCCGCAATCGCGCCAGAACTGGCGATCGACGATGCCCTCCTCCTCCCAGCGCTCCAGGTTCGGCGTCAGCTTGGCGTCGAAGAACCTGCGCACCTGATCGCGAAACAGCGCCTGTTGCTCGTCATAGGCGGTGCGCCCGTTGGTGTTCAGCACATCCCGTCTCCCTTATGTTTTTGTCAGGCTGTTCAACCTTCAGTCAGCCCCTCTCGCAAGCGCTACGGGTTCCCTCGGCCATTGAATGACTGCGGTCATCCCCGAACATTCCGTCATCCCCGCCTTCGCGGGGATGACGACGAAATTACCCTAAGCCACCTCAGCCACACGCCCCACCGGCGCCACGCTGCGATATTGGTGGATCGGCTTGCCCTGCTCCGCAAGCGCGCGCAGCAGCGGGGAGGGGGTATGCCCCATTTCCTCCAGCGCATCGGCGATCTTGGCCAGCCCCACGCCGTCCGCCCAGAACAGCGGCCCGCCGGTGAACACCGGCCAGCCATAGCCGTAGACCAAAGCGACATCGACGTCGGAGGCGCGGATTGCCACGCCTTCCTCCAGGATCCTCGCGCCTTCATTGACCACCGGATAGAGCAGCCGCGCGACGATCTCCTCGTCGCTGAACCGGCGCTGCGCCACGCCGGTCTTCGCCGCGAAGTCGCGGATCACCTGCTCGGCGATCGGCGAGGGCGCGGCGCGGCGCTTCTCGTCGTAATCATAATAGCCGCCGCCTTTCTTCTGCCCCCAGCGGCCCATCTCGCACAGCACTTCCACGACGCTCGAAGAGCTGCTCGTCGCCGCATCCCAGCCGATCACGTCGAGCCCGACCAGGTCGAGCATCGCGAACGGCCCCATCGGGAAGCCATAGTCGAGCATCACCCGATCGATCTCCCAAGGGGCAGGTCCTTCGAGGATCAGCGCCTGGGCGGCGGCCATGCGCGGCGCCATTATCCGGTTGGCGATGAAGCCGTCGCACACCCGGCTCAACACCGCGACCTTGCCGATCCTGCGGCCGATCGCCATCGCGGCGGCGACCACCTGCGGATCGGTCTCGGCACCGCGCACCACCTCCAGTAGCTTCATCACGTTCGCCGGCGAGAAGAAGTGCATGCCGACCACGCTTTCGGGCCGCCCGGTCGCGGCGGCGATCGCATCGACATCGAGGAAGGAGGTGTTGGTTGCCAGGATCGCGCCCGGCTTCGCCACCTTGTCGAGCCGCGCGAAGATCTCCTGCTTGAGCGACAGCTTCTCGAACACCGCCTCGATCACCAGGTCGACTTCGCCCAGCGCTTCGAACTCCAGGCTGGGGGTGAGCAGGGCCATGCGCTGCTCGAGCTGCTCGGCGGTCATCCGTCCCTTGTCGACCGTGACCTGATAGTTGCGCCGGATCGTCGCCACGCCGCGATCGAGCGCGTCCTGCGCCTGCTCGACGATCGTCACCGGCAGCCCGACATTGAGGAAGTTCATCGCGATGCCGCCGCCCATCGTGCCCGCGCCGATCACGCCGGCGCGCTTGACCGGGATCTCGGGCAGGTCTGCGGCCAGGTCGGGCACCTTGGCGGTCTGGCGCTCGGCGAAGAAGAAGTATCGCTGCGCGGCGGATTCGCGGCTGCGGAACAGCTCCCAGAACAATTCCGCCTCGCGCTTCATGCCCGCATCGAAGGGCAGGGCGACCGCCGCCTCAACCGCCTTGATGATGTTCTCCGGTGCCTTGAAGCCCTTGAAGGCGGGGGCATGCTTCGCGCGGAAGGCATCGAACAGCGCGGGATCCTGCCCGGCGATCCTGTCGGTACGGTCGCGGATGCGAGTGCGCGGGGTGTCGAGCCGAGCCGTGAGGAACGCCACCGCATCGGCGTGCAGCGTCTCCTCGCCGGTGATCGCATCGACCAGCGCCATCGCCAGCGCATCCGTTGCGCGTACCGGCTTGCCGATCGCCATCATCTCCAGCGCCGCCTCGGCGCCGACCACGCGTGGCAGCCGCTGGGTGCCGCCGGCGCCGGGCAGCAGGCCGAGCGCGACTTCGGGCAGACCGAGCTTCGCGGAAGGGGTGGCGACCCGGTAGTCGCACACCAGGGCCGTCTCCAGCCCGCCGCCCAGCGCGGTGCCGTGGATCGCCGCGACCACCGGCTTGGGCGATCCCTCGATCAGTGCGAGCACGTCGTGCAGCGGTGCGCCTGTCGGCGCGTTGTCGAATTCGCTGATATCGGCACCCGCGATGAAGGTGCGCCCGGCGCAGATCAGCACGATGCCCTGCACCGCTTCATTCTCGATCGCGGCACGGAAGCCCTGGTCGAGTCCGTCGCGCACCGCAGCGGACAGCGCGTTCACGGGCGGGGAATCGAGCGTGAGCGTCGCGATACCGCTCGCCACATCGAGCTGGGCGATCGAATTTATCTGCATGACTAAATTTCCTCTCGCGCTTTGTTTCTTTCGCATTTATTCGGCTAATTAAATCGAGAAGCAACTAGCGGAGTGGATGGGCGTGGGCAACGGGGAACGCGATCTTGCGGGGCGCGTGGCGCTGGTGACGGGCGCGTCCTCCGGGCTGGGCGTGCGGTTCGCCCGCCTCCTGGCATCGCGTGGTGCTCGGCTGGTGCTCGCTGCCCGCCGCGAATCGCTGCTCGCGGATTTGCGCGACTCGATTGTCGCCGGGGGCGGGGAGGCGATCGGCGTGGCGATGGACGTCACCGACGAAGCCTCGGTCCAGGCCGGTTATGACGCTGCCGAAGCCGCGTTCGGCACCGTCGATACGGTCATCGCCAATGCCGGCATGAACATGGAAGGCCCCGCGCTCGATCTCGACGTCGCGGCGTTCGACCAGGTACTGGCGGTCAATGTCCGCGGGGTGTTCCTCACCGTCCGCGAAGGCGCGCGCCGGATGATCGCGGCCAGGGCGGATGGGCGCGTGCTGATCGTATCGTCGATCACCGCGCAATCGGTCTCGCCCGGGCTCGCGGCATACAGCGCCTCCAAGGCCGCGGTGCTCCAGCTCGGCCGGGTGCTGGCGCGCGACTGGGCGAACAAGGGCGTCAACCTCAACATCCTGTGCCCCGGCTATATCGAGACCGATCTCAACGCCGACTGGTTCGGCACCGAGGCTGGCCACAGGCAGATCGCCAAATGGCCCCGCCGCCGGCTGATGGACGGCGACGCGCTCGACGGAGCGGTCGCGTATCTCTGCGGCCCGGCGAGCCGCTTCGTCACCGGATCGGTGGTCACCGTCGATGACGGCCAGTCGCTCTAAGGAGGAGAATCCATGATCCGCACCCGTTTCACCGAGGCTTTCGGCGTCGAGCATCCGATCGTGCAGGGCGGGATGATGTGGGTCGGCACCGCCGATCTCGTCGCCCCCGTCGCCGAGGCCGGCGCGCTCGGCTTCCTCACCGCGCTCACCCAGCCGACGCCCGAGGCGCTCACCAAGGAGATCGACCGCGTCCGCGAACGCACCGACAAGGTCTTCGGCGTGAACCTCACGATCCTCCCCTCGATCAACCCGCCGCCCTATGCCGAATATCGTCGCGCGATCATCGAGAGCGGCATCGGGATCGTCGAGACCGCCGGCTACAAGCCGCAGGAGCATGTCGACGATTTCAAGGCCGCCGGCATCAAGGTCATCCACAAATGCACCGCCGTCCGTCACGCGCTCTCCGCCGAGCGGATGGGGGTCGACGCGATCTCGATCGACGGCTTCGAATGCGCCGGCCATCCGGGCGAGGACGACATCCCCGGCTTGATCCTGATCCCGGCCGCCGCCGATAAGGTGAAAGTGCCGATCCTCGCCAGCGGCGGCTTCGGCGACGGTCGCGGACTGGCGGCGGCGCTGGCGCTCGGCGCCGACGGCATCAACATGGGCAC
This sequence comes from Sphingomonas sp. NIBR02145, assembly GCF_027359115.1. Lineage (NCBI taxonomy): Bacteria > Pseudomonadati > Pseudomonadota > Alphaproteobacteria > Sphingomonadales > Sphingomonadaceae > Sphingomonas > Sphingomonas sp. NIBR02145. Next base: position 4,478,259 of record NZ_CP114791.1, read on the forward strand.
CCGCTTCTGCGCCACCCGCGAGGCGCCGATCCACGACAATTTCAAGGCGGCGATGGTCGCAAACGACGAACGCGCGACCGAGCTGATCTTCCGCTCCTACCGCAACAGCGCCCGCGTCGCCCGCAACCGCATCGCCGAGCAGGTCGTCGCGATCGAGCGCGAGGGCCGCCCGTTCGAGGATGTCGCCGCCCTGGTGAAGGGCGCCCGCGGCCGCGAGGGGCTGGTGTCCGGCGACATCGACCACGGCATCTGGACCGCCGGCATGGTCCAGGGCCTGATCCACGACGTTCCCACCGTCCGCGAACTGGTCGAGCGCATCGTCGACGAGGCCGAGGCGATCATCGCCCGCCGCCTCGCCGCGATGCTCGCCCCCGAACCCGTTCCCGCCTGAAGGAGCCCCCGCATGGACATGGACTGGACCCAGGCCGAGCTCGCCTTCCGCGACGAAGTGCGCGCCTTCCTCGCCGACAAGCTCACCCCCGAGATCCGCCGCGCCGGCACGCTCGCGACCAGCGTCTACCCCGATCACGAAGCCAGCATGGCCTGGCAGCGCATCCTCCACGCCCGCGGCTGGGCCGCGCCGCACTGGCCGGTCGAGCATGGCGGCTGCGACTGGAGCGTCGCCCAGCACTATATCTTCAACCGCGAGCGCATCGCGGCCGGCGCCCCTTCGCTCTCGCCGATGGGCATCCACATGGTCGCCCATGTCATCATCCGTTTCGGCACCCCCGAGCAGAAGGCCTGGTTCCTCCCCCGCATCCTCACCGGCGAGGTGTTCTTCTGCCAGGGCTATTCCGAGCCCGGCGCCGGCTCCGACCTCGCCTCGCTCCAGATGCGTGCCGAGCCCGATGGCGACGACTTCATCCTCGACGGCTCGAAGATCTGGACCACCCACGCCACCGAGGCGAACTGGATCTTCTGCCTCGTCCGCACGTCGAAACAGGGTCGCCCGCAACAGGGCATCACCTTCCTGCTCGTCCCGATGGACCTGCCCGGCATCGAGGTCCGCCCGATCCTGATGACCTCGGGCGAGCATGTGCAGAACCAGGTGTTCTTCGACGCCGTCCGCGCCCCGCGCGCCAATGTGCTCGGCGAAGTCGATGCCGGCTGGTCGGTGGCGAAATACCTGCTCGAATTCGAGCGCGGCGGTGCCTACGCGCCCGCGCTCCAGGTCCGCGTCAGCGAGATCGAAGCCGCGGCCGCAGAGCGGCTCGCCGACTCCGTCCTCGCCACCCGCCTCGCCGAGCTGCGCATCCGCATCGATGTGCTCGAGATGATGGAGCTGCGCCTGCTCTCGGCCAGCGAAGGCGCCAGCGTCGGCGCGCTTGCCTCGATGATGAAGATCCTCGGCACCGAGCTGGCGCAGGACCTGGCCGCGCTCCATCTCGAGGCGGCGGGCGCCCAGGGACTCGCCTATCAGCCGCATGTCGTGATGCCCGGCGGCGCGATCCCCGCCTACACCCCGCCGGCCGACGGCCACGCCACCGGCGCCCCCTGGCAGGCGCTCGCCCCCTTACGCTACCTCAACGAGCGCGCCGGCTCGATCTATGCGGGATCGAACGAGATCCAGCGCAATATCCTGGCGAAAGCCGTGCTGGGTCTGTGAGTCCTTCCAAATCCTCCCCCGGAGGGGGAGGATCGGTTGACCTACGCCGCCCGCATCAGCGCCGCATAGCGCGCCACCTGCGCATCGGTGCTGCCGAAGCTCTGCGCGATCACCGTCGCCCGCTTGAAATAATGCCCGACCGCCAGCTCGTCGGTCATCCCCATTGCGCCGTGGAGCTGCACCGCATTCTCGCCGATGAAGCGCGCCGCCTTGCCGATCGTCGCCTTGGCTGCCGCAACCGCGCGCGCCCGTGCCTCGGGCGGCGCGCCCAGGTTGAGCGTCGCGAGATGGCTCGCCGACACGGCCTGTTCCAGTGCCAGGAACATGTCGACCATCCGGTGCTGCAGCGCCTGGAAGCTCGCCAAAGGCTGGCCGAACTGCCGCCGCTGCCTGGCGAACTCCACCGTGTCGTCGAGCATGCGCCGCAGCACGCCCACCGCCTCCGCGCACAAGGCAGCCCGCGCCGCATCGAGCACCGCCTCGATCGCCGGACCCGCCGCACCTGGCGCGCCAAGCAGCGCATCCGCAGGAAGATGCGCGTCGATCGCGACATCCCCGGCTGGCCGGTCGTCGATCAGCTGATAGGACTGGACCGTCACCCCCGGCGTTCCGGCCTCGACCAGGAACAGCGAAGGCCCGTCCCCCGTAGTCCGCGCCGCCACGACCAGGTGGCTCGCGCCCGGCGCACCGACCACCACGGACAGTCGACCGCGCAGATGCCAGCCGCCCGGTGCCGGCTCGGCCGCGAGCATCGCGGGCTCCAGCGACGACGCGATCCGCACCGCACCACCGGCGATCTCCGCCAGCAAGTCCTCGGCCCGCGTCCCGCCGCCCGCCAGCAGCGCCGCGCCGATCACCACTGTCTCCAGGAACGGCTCCGCGACCAGCGCCTCGCCGAGCAGCTCGGAAACCAGCATCGCCTCGACCGGCCCGCCGCCCATGCCGCCGGCCGCCTCGGGCAGCAGCACGCCGAGGATGCCCAGTTCCGCCAGCGCTCGCCACAGCGCCGCATCCTGCCCACGCCCCACGCTCACCCGCGCCCGCCGCGTCTCGAAGTCATATTGCTCGCGCAGATAGCGCCGCAGCATGTCGCGCAGCATCGCCTGTTCTTCGGAAAGCTCGAAATTCACTACCGGTCCTCCACCGGTAAAGCCTTGGCGAAGCAGGCGGATGCGGCAACTGCGAGAAGTGCTAGGGCGGGGGAGCATGCAATATTCCCCTCCCTGCAAGGGAGGGGCTAGGGGTGGGTTAGAAAAGAGCGGGCTCGATGCCCGGTCTTTTCTTTTTTTCCCACCGGCTGGCTGAGCTCCCCCGGCCTTCGCCGGGGTCGCAACCCACCCCCGACCCCTCCCTTTCAGGGAGGGGAGTAATGAAAGGGAAAAAACCTACCGCGCGCTCACAAATCCCAGCCCCGCCGCGATCTGGATCGCCTGCGCCCGTCCGGTGCTGCCCAGCTTGCCCCCCGCATTGCGCAGGTGGAACCGCACCGTCGAGGTCGACAGCGACAGGATGATGCCGATCTCGCCATCGGTCTTGCCCGCCGCCGCCCAGCGCAGGCACTGGACCTCGCGCCGGGTCAGCACCATCGGCCCCGATGCCGCGCGCAGCCGCGACGAGGCTTCGGCATGGCTCGCCACCAGCTTGAGCGCCAGCCCCTGCAGCCGCACCGCATGGCGGGCGAACTTCTGCTCGATCGCGTCGCCCTCGCGCCCGGCCCACACCACCGCGCCGACGATCGCGCGCGGCAGGTGCACCGGCGCGATGATCGCCGCCGCGATGCCCGTGGTCGCGGTCACCTGCCGGCAATCGATCGAATCGAGCAGCGCGCTGGTCCGCCAGGTGCCGAGCTTTCCCTCGGCATAGAAGCAGGGCTCGGCCATCACCCGCGCCACCTGCAGGAAGGGCGCGTGCAGCGCGAGCCGGCGATTGTGCCAATATTGGTCCGAGGGATCGAGCCACTGGAAATGCGTCTCGGCATAGGGCCGCCCGTCGGCATCGCGCATCGGCTCGGGATCGGCGATGTCGCCCTGCGCCGCGACAAAGGGAAGGCCGATCGCCAGCCCCGCTTCGCGCACTTCCTCGATCAGCAGCGTGGTCTCGGCCCACGCCTGGTCGCGTTCGATCGCCATGCCTCTCTCCCGAACCCTGTGACGGGTACCAGCTTGATCTGTTCTGCCGGCAGGCGATGGTCTGCATCAAACAAGCAGCCTCCGGAAGCCAGAAAACGGAGCGAAATGGGAGAGTTGGATGACGCGATTTCAGGTGGGATCGGCGATACCCTTCCTGTTGCTTGTGGCCGGCTGCGATTGGGGTTCGAGCGTCGATCTGCGCAATGAATCGGGCTCGGTCGTCGCCGCGCAGATCCGCAAGGTCGCGGGCGGCAGCGACTTCGCCCAGCCAGGCCGCTGGGAGACGAAAATCACCCTCAACCAGGTCGATGCCCCCGGCATGCCGGCGGGTTTCGTCGACAAGCTCAAGGCGCAGATGCGCCAGCCCCAGGTCGCCGCGAGCTGCCTGACGGCGGAGGATGTGAAGAAGGGCGCCTTCTATGTCGGCGAGGAGAACCAGGCCTGCCGCTATGAACGCTTCGCGATGGGCAAGGGCCGGATCGACGGCATGCTGCGCTGCTCGGACCAGATGGGCACCCGCTCGATGGCGATGTCGGGCAGCTATGCCCGCGACACCTACAAGCTGGTCGTCACCACCGACAGCCAGAGCGCCCAGCAGCCGGGCGCCGCGGGCAAGGTATCGGTGACGATGACGATGGACGCGAAGCGCTCGGGGCAGTGCCTGGGCACGGAAGGCAGGCCGCTGACGCGGCTATAGGGACGCCCGCCCAGTTCCACTAAACTGCTCCCCGGCGCACGCCGGGGCTCAGGGTTTCTCTGCCGTCCCGCTTGTGACCCTCGGCCCCGGCGTTCGCCGGGGAACGGAACCAGTCCTCCCCCGGAGGAGTGAAGGCGAACCCAACCCCATCCCCCGTCATCCCCGCGAAGGCGGGGATGACGATCAGGGCGGGATGACGGTCGGAGGAGCGGGTGTCCCCCCAAACCTGCCACGTTCGCCAGCTTGCCGCCTGCCCACCCCCGCAGCATTTTCCGATCAAATGCCGGCACATGTGGCTCGTCCGCAGGGGTGACCGGCGACAATGGGAGAGGTGCGATGGCCAACTGGACTGCCCTGCTCGCAAGCGCTGCGATACCCCTCACGCTTGCCCCCGCCGCGCTGGCACAGACCCAGCCGCTGCTCGACGAAGCCGCGATCCGCTCGCCGCTGGCGGCCGGGTGTGCCGGCAAGTCGGACGCGACGCCGCTGCCGGTCGATCCGCGCACGCTGATCGTGCCCAGCGTCAATTCGAACCCGAACGGCGCGGTCCGCTTCAATTCCTTCTTCACCAACCTGCACAATCCTCCGGCCCCCTATGTCAACCGGCTGCCGGCGCGGCCCAGCACCTGCGGCGCCTGGCGCGCCAGCGTCGCGCGCGGCAAGCAGAACCTCGAGACGCGGCAATATTTCCTGCCCTTCTCGCGCGCCCAGGATTACGACAAGCTCTGGGCGGTCTGGGGGCTCTCCTCCAAGCCCGCCGATTTCAACGAGCAGGTCGAGAAGCGCTACGGCTTCTATCCCGCGCCCTTCCGCAATCCCTATCCGCTGCCGGGCGAGAACCCGAACACCACCAATGGCGGCTCGGGCCAGCTTCCGCTTGGCCTGATCCAGGGCAAGGGCGATGACGGCAAATGGACCGGCACGATCACTGCGTCCTGCTCGGCCTGCCATGACTCGCGGCTGGGCAATGCGAGCGAGTCCGGTTTCACCTGGGGCCTGGCCAACAGCGCCAACGACGCCGGCCTGCTCGCCTCGGACCTGTTCCGCACCAGTCCGGTCACCTGGCTCGGCCTGGCGCTGCCGATCCCGTGGAGCGACGGCCGCGGGTCCAGCGACGCGATCGGCCTGATCACCCTGCTGCCCGCCCTGTTCGACATGGACACGCTGCAGCTCGCCCCGAGCCTGCTCGAATATACGCCCGACACGCCCGCCGGCGGCATGACCAAGGCGCCGGCCTGGTTCAACCGCGCCTTCAAGACGCGGCAATTCTGGGACGGCTCGCTCACCTCGGACAACGTCCATTCGGAAATGGCGTTCGGCGTCGCCACGCTCACCCGCGATGCCACTGCCCGGCGCGCGCTGGACAGCGATTTCGAGGACATCAACAACTTCCTGCTCTCGCTCTCGGCGCCCAAATATCCCGGCACGATCGATCGGCCGCTGGCCGAGCAGGGTGCGGTGATCTTCCACCAGCGCGATCTCTGGGCGAACGGCGCCAATGTCGAGATTCCGCGCCAGCCGGGTAACGGCTCCTGCGCGAGCTGCCACGGCGTCTATTCGCCGCGCTATGCCAACGACACCGCCTATCTGCCCGATCCGCGGCTCAAGGGCCTGCCGGGCAATGTCACGCCGATCGAGACGATCCAGACCGATCCGCGCCGGTTCAACCTGTTCGCCGATCCGCGCCAGCGCCGCGCCTGGAACAGCAGCTGGTGGGCGTACAACTCGCTCAGCCCGAGCTGGTACGGCTATCCGGTGGAGTCGCTGATCGCCAGCTCGATCCGCCGGGTCTATCGCGCGGTCTACGACAATGGCGGGCCGATCTATTCGCCGCTCGGGCCGAACGAATGGGTCGAGCCCAAGGGCTATGTCTCGCCGCCGCTCTATGGCGCTTGGGCGGGCGGGCCGTTCCTGCACAATGGCAGCGTCCCCGATATCTGGGGCATATTGAAGCCGTCGGATCGTCCGGCGGTGTGGAAGCGGCCCTATTCGCCGGCGGGCATCGGCGGCAAGAACCAGGGCTATGACTATAGCTATGCGTCCTACGACTTCGCCAAGCTCGGCTGGAAGTACGAGACGCTGAACTGCAGCAGCTCGCCTTCGGTCCCGCCCTATCAGCCGTGCAATGGCCAGGCGACGCCGGATCGCTTCTATTCGGCCTTCGCCAATTCGGCGGCGGGCTATCTCAACCTGGCCTATCAGACGCCGCCGCCGATCACCGACGAGCAGATTCGTTCGCGGATGAGCTTCAACAGCAACCTCTATGGCGACGGCAATGGCGGCCATACCTTCACCCAGTCGCTCACCGATGCCGAGCGGCTGGCGCTGCTGGAGTATCTCAAGACGCTGTGAGCGCCTTGCAATGTAGGGTTTCGTCTGGCTGGCTTGGGCGGCCGGTTTCCAGGCCGGCCGCTCCTTGAATCGGTCAGGCCTCGACTTGCGCCCAGTAGCGGTCGCGCAGCAGCCTTTTGTAGAGCTTGCCCGTGGGGTGGCGCGGCAGTTGGTCGACGAAATCGATCCGCCGCGGCTGCTTCACGCGGGAGAGCTGCGGGGCGAGCCATTCGGCCAGTTCCTCGGCAAGCGCGGAGGAGGGTTCGAATCCCTCCCCTGGCTCGACCACCGCGATAACCTGTTCGCCCATATCGGGGTGCGGTGCCCCGATCACCGCCACATCGGCCACCTTGGGATGGAGCACCAGCAGGTTCTCGATCTCCTGCGGATAGATGTTCACTCCGCCGGAAATGATCATGAAGCTCTTGCGGTCGGTAAGGTAGAGAAACCCCTCCGCATCGACATGGCCGACATCCCCCAGCGTGGTCCAGCCATGGCGGTTGGCGGCAGCTTCGGTCTTCTCGGGATCGTTGTGATAATGGAACCCGGGCCCGCCTTCGAAATGGACCAGCCCGGTTTCGCCAGTCGGCAGCGGCTCGCCGTCCTCGTCGCAGATCCGGATCGTGCCAAGCACCGCACGGCCGACCGATCCTGGATGGGCCAGCCAGTCCTTTGCGCCGATCATCGTCAGCCCATTGCCTTCGGTCCCGGCATAATATTCGAGCAGCACCGGCCCCCACCAGTCGATCATCGCCTGCTTCACCGGCACGGGGCAGGGCGCGGCGGCATGGATCGCCATGCGCAGGCTGGTCAGGTCATGCCGGCTGCGCGCGTCTTCGGGCAGCTTGAGCATGCGGATGAAGTGCGTCGGCACCCACTGCGCGTGCGTAATCTTGTGCCGCTCGATCAGCGCGAGCGCCTGCTCGGGATCGAACTTCTGCATGACGACCACGGTGCCCCCCAGCCGGTGCACCGCCATGCACCAGCGCAAGGGCGCGGCATGATAGAGCGGAGCCGGGGAGAGATAGACGGTATCGCCGTCCACCGCCGCATGCCGGGCGATGCCGACCATGGCGTTGGGCATGGTGATGTCGGTCTCGGGCAGCTGCGGGCGGATGCCCTTGGGTCGCCCGGTGGTGCCCGAGGAATAGAGCATGTCGGTGCCGGCGCGCTCGTCGGCGATGCGCGTGGCCGGCATCGCGCCGGCCTCGGCTTCCCAGGCGCGGAATGGCGGCACGGCGCCGTCGAGCATGAACAGCGCGACGTCGTCCAGCGCCACTTCCGCCGCTACCGCACTCGCAACCGATGCCAGTGCCCGGGAAGAGATCAGCGCCCGCGCGCCGCTGTCCTGCACAATGAACGCGGCTTCGCTCGCCGTCAGCCGCGAGGATACAGCCACGAAATACAGCCCGGCCCGTTGCGCGCCCCAGGCGATCTCGAGGAAGCGGAGATGGTTCTCCAGCAGCACCGCGACCGCGTCCCCCGGTTGAAAGCCGAGCGCGCGGAACAGCTGGGCCGCTTGGTTCGAGCGGGCTTCGAGCTCGCCGTACGTCAGGGCCTGGCCCGTCTCGGCCAGGATCAGCGCGGGCTTCTCCGGCGCGGTTTCGGCGTGGACGCAGGGATGCATTCGGCCCTCTCTCCTCTCCATCGGGAGCGGTTTCCGCTCTCCGAGGCGCAGCATAGCCGAACCGCGGAAATGCGCTGCTATCGCTAGTGATAGTTCCGCATGCCGGGGCAGGCGGCGATACCGGACGGGCGACCAGGGAGAGGAAAATGGCGCCAGACACGCCCGTCATGGTGGGCATCGGGGAGTCGATCGACCGCCCCTTCGCGATTTCGTCGGCCAGGGAGCCGCTGGCGCTGATGGCCGAGGCCGCGCGTTCTGCCGACGCGGATGCCGGTGGCTGGCTGCTCGGCCGGGTCGACGCACTTGACGTGGTGAGCATCGTCAGCTGGCGCTATGCGGATGTCGCCGCGTCGCTCTGCGCCGAGCTCGACATCGCGCCGCGTATACAGGCCTTTCACGAGGTCGGTGGCGAATCCCCGGTCCGCCTGCTTCACGAAGCGGCGCTGCGGATCGCCCGGGGCGAGAGCAGGGTCGCGCTGGTCGTCGGCGCGGAGGCGCAGCACAGTGCGGCGCGGGCGAAGCGCGAAGGCGAGACGCCACCCTGGACGCCCTTCGCCAGGGACGCACCCTCGCCGCTGCGCGGGGCCGACATCGTCCACCCGCTCGCGCTGCGCCACGGCCTGTCGACCCCTACCCAGGTCTATCCGTTGTTCGAGATGGCCAGCGCCGCCGCCTGGGGCCAGTCGCCGGAAGAAGCGCGGGCGGAGTCGGGCACGCTCTGGGCGCGATACGCCAAGGTCGCCGCCGAGAACCCCCGCGCCTGGATGCGCAAGGCCGCGACCGCGCACGAGATCGTCACACCTTCCGAGGCCAACCGGCTGATTGCCTGGCCCTATACCAAGCTGATGGTTGCCAACCCGGCGGTGAACCAGGGTGCGGCGGTGATCGTCACCAGCCTTGAGGTCGCCCGCGCGGCCGGCATCCCCGACGAGCGCATGACCCACATCCTCGGCGGCGCGGCGGCCAGCGAGCCGCGCGACTTCCTCGCCCGGGATGGGTTCGCCGCCAGCCCCGCGCAGGACGCAGTGCTCGCGGCAGCATCGGCACTGGCGCCCGGCGGCTTCGACGCGCTCGAGCTGTACAGCTGCTTCCCCTGCGTCCCCAAGATGGCGCGCCGCAGCCTGGGCCTCGGCCCCGATGTCGAACCGAGCGTCACCGGCGGCCTGACCTTCTTCGGTGGTCCGCTCAGCAACTATATGCTGCACGCCGCCTGCGCGATGGTGCGCGTGCTGCGCGGTGGCGGCACCGGGCTGCTCTACGGCCAGGGCGAGTTCCTCACCAAGCATCATGCGCTTGTCCTGTCGCGCGAGCCCGGCGCGCCGATCGCTCCCGGCTATTCGGTGCAGGCCGCAGCGGATGCCCGCCACGGGCCGGTGCCTGAACTGGTTGAGCCCGAACCCGGCCCGGCGACGCTCGAAAGCGCGACGATCCTGTACCAGCGCGACGGATCGGTCGATCGCGGCGTGGTCGTGCTGCGCACGCTCGAAGGCGCTCGTACCCTCGCCACGGTGCCGGCCGAGGATAGCGAGACGCTCGCGCTGATAACCGGCGAAGCACGCTTCCCGGTCGGCCTGATCGGCACGATCAACGACCAAGGCCAGTGGAGCCCGCGATGATGACCCCAACCCTGTATCATTGCCGCGACGCCCGCTCGTTCCGCGTGCTCTGGATGCTCGAGGAACTGGAAGCCGAATATCGGCTGGAACTGCTGCCCTTCCCGCCGCGGGACCGGGCGCCCGGCTATCTCGAGCTCAACCCGCTCGGCACCATCCCGCTCTTCCTGGAAGGCGAGGCGCGGATGACCGAGTCCGCCGCGATCTGCCACTATCTTGCGACTACGCGGGGCGACGGCCGTTTCGCTATCGCCCCCGGCGAGCTTGGCTATGCTGCCTATCTCGACGCGCTTTCGTTCGGCGAGGCCACGCTCACTTTCCCGCAGACCCTGGTGCTGCGCTACGCGATGCTGGAGGACGAGGCGCGGCGGGTGCCGCAGGTCGCGGACGACTACCGGCAATGGTATCTCGCTCGCCTGCGTGGCCTCGAAGCGATGCTGGCCGAAGCCGATCATGTCGCGGGCGGTCGCTTCACCGCCGCGGACATCTCGGTCGGCTATGCGCTGATGCTCGCCGAGTTCCTCCGCATCGGCGACGGCGGCCTGCCGCGTGTCGCCGCCTATTGGGAGCGATTGCGTGCCCGCCCGGCCTTTGTCCGCGCCAAGACGGCGCAGGTGCAGGAGCGGGCGGCATGATGCTGGAGGGTATCCGCATCGTCGACATGACGACGATCGTGTTCGGCCCCTATGCCACCCAGATGCTCGCCGACATGGGCGCGGAGGTCATCAAGGTCGAGGCGCCGGGCGGCGACCAGACCCGGCAGTTCGGCCGATCCCGTGCTGCTGCGCGGCAGATGGGTCCGGTGCATTGCACGCTCAACCGCGGCAAGCGGGCGATCGCGCTCGACCTGAAGGTGTCCGAGGACGCTGAAACCATGCGCCACCTGCTCGCCGCCGCCGATGTGTTCATCCACAACGTCCGCGGCGAGGCGATGGAGCGGCTTGGCTTCGGCTATGAAACGGTGCGCAGCCTGCGCGGGGACATTGTCTATGTCCATTGCCAGGGCTTCGGTTCGGGCGGCCCCTATGCCGGCTTGCAGGCCTATGACGACGTAATCCAGGCCGCGACCGGTACGGCCACCCTGCTGCCCCGTGCGGACGGCAATCCGGCCCCGCGGTACCTGCCGTCGCTGGTCGCCGACAAGGTTGCCGGGCTCTACGGCGCCCAGGCGGTGCTCGGTGCGCTGGTCCATCGGCTGCGCAGCGGGGAGGGGCAATTCGTCGAGGTGCCGCTGTTCGAAAGCTTCGCGCATTTCATGCTGCAGGAGCATCTGTTCGGCGCCGCCTTCGATCCGCCGCTCGAGCCCGCCGGCTATCCGCGCCAGATCGATCCCAACCGCCAGCCTTTCCCTACCGCGGACGGCTATGTCAGCATCGTGCCCTATACGCCGGCGACGATCGCGAAATTGTTCGAGTTGCTCGGTGCGACGGAAGTGTTCGACGATCCCCGCTTTGCCACGCCGATGGACCGGTTGCGCAATATCAGCGCGCTCTATGGCGAGATCGCCCGCTTCACCCCGGCGAGGACCAGCGCGGAATGGGTGAGAATCCTCAATGCCGGCGGCGTGCCCTGCATGCCGGTCCGCGATCTCGATGCGATCCGCGAAGACCCGCATTTGGCGGCGACCGGCTTCTTCCGCGCGCGAACGCACCCGGAGGAGGGGGACTATGTCGAGATGCCGCTCCCGATCCGCTTCGGCGTGCGGGCGGTGCCGGACGGTGCGGTGCCGCCGAGGATCGATGCCGATGGGGAAGCGATCCGGGCGGAGCTGGGGCCACAATAATCGTCATCCCGGCTTTCGCCGGGATGACGGCTGGTGGAGAGCGGGCCTCGCTTAAGCCGCCACCCGCGCCTTAGCCGTCGCCAGGATCATGTCGCTGGCCTTCTCCGCGATTGCGATCGTCGGTGCATTGGTATTCCCCGAGACGATCCGGGGCATGATGCTGGCATCGACCACGCGCAGCCCACTTATCCCGTGCACCCGCAACTCGGGATCGACCACCGCGCGCGGGCCATGCCCCATCATGCAGGTGCCGACCGGGTGGTAGAGCGTCGTACCCGCCCGTCGCGCATGCGCCAGCAGATCGGCATCGCTCTGCAGTTCGGCACCCGGCTGAAGCTCGTGGTCGATGAAGTCCGCCAGCGGCTTCTGCGCCGCGATCCGCCGCCCCCAGCGCAGGCCGGCGACAATCACTTCCTGGTCGAGCGGATCGCTGAGGTAATTGGGTGTGATCCGCGGCGGCGCCAGCGGGTCGGCCGAGCGGATGCGCACGGTCCCGCGCGACTCCGGGCGGAGCTGGCAGGCGGCGATGCTGATTCCCGGCAGCTTCTCCAGCTGCATCTTCTGCAGCCGGGCGAGCGCATCGCCATCCACCGTCGCGGGCAGGATGTGGAACTGGATGTCCGGCGAGGCGAGATCGGGCCGTGAGCGGCAAAAGGCGGCGATATGCGCGGCCGACAGGGTAAGCAGCCCCTTGCGTGCCACCGCATAGCGCGCGACTTCGCCGAGAAGCCGCAGCCCCCGGCTCAGCTCGTTGACCGAGACGGTGCCAGGCTTGAGCCGGTAGTTTGCCGAGATCAGCAGATGGTCCTGGAGGTTCTCGCCCACACCGGGCAGGTCACGCACCACCGCGATACCCTGTTCGCGCAGCAATTCGCCCGGCCCGATGCCCGAGAGCTGGAGCAGCTGCGGCGAGTTGATCACGCCGCCCGCCAGGATCACTTCGCGTGCCGCATGGGCGACCAGCCGCTCGCCATCGCGCACGAACTCGACGCCGGTGGCCCGGCCGGTCTCGATCACCACGCGCGTCGCCTGGGCATGGGTGACGACACGCAGGTTCGGCCGCTGCATCGCTGGATGGAGATAGGCCACGGCCGCCGAGCAGCGCCGCCCGTTGCGCACGGTCAGTTGGTACCAGGCGACGCCTTCCTGCTCCGGCCCGTTGATGTCGCGCTGGGGCAAGCCAAGTGCCTCGCACGCCTGCACCACCGCTTCGGACACCGGATGCGATCCGGCGGGGTCGGTGACGCTCAGCGGTCCGCCGGCGCCGTGCGTTTCGCAGGCGCCGTGCTGCTGGTCTTCGGAGCGGCGGAAATAGGGGGCGATGTCGTCCCAGCTCCAGCCTTCGCAGCCCATCTGCCGCCAGCCGTCATAATCGGCGCGCTGGCCACGGACATACAGCAGCCCGTTGATCGAGGAGGAGCCGCCCAGCACCTTGCCGCGCGGCCAGATGTGGCGGCGACCCTCGGTGCCTTCATCGGGCTCGGTGCAGTAGAGCCAGTTGACCTTGGGATCCTTCAGCGTCTGCGCATAGCCGACGGGGACGTGGATCATCAGGTTCGACAGGAACTGTCCGCGTTCCCGCAAAGGTCGGTCGTCGCCACCCGCCTCGAGCAGCAGCACGCGGTTCCGGCCATCGGCGCTCAACCGGTCGGCGAGCACACAGCCGGCCGAACCGGCACCCACGATCACGTAATCGGCTTCGAAGCATTCGGGCATCAGGCTTTCCGGCGGCGATAGAGATAGTTGGCGGGCAGGCCGAGCCGCTTGCAGGCCTCGACCGGCGGGGTGCCCGGGATCGGCACCCGCTCGAACAGCGCGCCGAGCGTGCGGACGGTGCGGCGTTCCCAGCCGCGCAGCCGCCATTCCTCGCCGTCCAGTTCCAGCGTCTTGCGTGCCCAGTCCGGCAGCAACGCGATCGCCGCGCGCACCATCATCCCCTGGAACGGGCGGAGCGGCAGCGGCACGCCCTTGGTACGCAGCATGATGTCGAGGAACTGGCCGATGATCGCGTGAGACTCGAGCCGCGGTCGCATCGCTTCGAACTGCGCCTGCTGCTCCGCCACCGACAGCGGCGCGCCATGCGCGAGGAACAGGTCGGCCGAGGGCCTGGCCTCGACATACGACCGATCCTTCTCCTCGCGGGTCAGCGTCCGGCAATAGGCCGAATAGGCTTCCATGAAGCCGAAGCCGACCGTGCATTGCACCCAGTTGAGCAGCTCGGGATCATTGGCGTGATAGGTCTCACCGCGCGGCGTCTGTCCACGCACGCGTTCGTGCATGCGTGTCACCCCGGTGATCACCTTGGTGGCGACATTGGCGGGGGCATAGACACTGACATGGGTGACATAGCCGGTGCGCTGCAGCCGGGTCAGCGGATCGGTCGGGAAGATCGAATGTTCCCACACGCCCGAACGCACCCGCGGTTCGCCCAGTTCGAGCAACACCGCCGCGATCCCGCCGACGAACAAAGCGACGGGGTTCTTGAACACTGCCCAGGCGACCGAGTCCGGCGGATAGAGCGCCGGCGCGCCTGGCGGATTGGAATAGTCGATGCGTGGCAGGATCCGCTTGCCCCCCGGCGCCGCGGTGGGCGCGGGGCCGGGGGGAAGCGGGATGGCCTGCTCACGCATCGGGATCAGAAACCGGCGGTCAGCGAGACGCCGAACGTGCGCGGACGGCCGGCATAGCGGACGTTGAGGTTCTGGTTGTCCACTACCGAGGTCCAGTAATATTCGTTGGTCAGGTTGCGGGCCCAGATCGTAAGGCCCCATTTCCCGTCGGCGCTGGCGATGCCGATGCTGCCATTGACCAGTGCATAGCCCTTGATGCGGAACAGCGGGTCCTCGCCGAAGTCGCTGTGGGTCTCGCTCTGATAGGTGGCGTTGGCGGTCGCCTGGAAGTTCAGGCTCGACGAGATCGGCAGGTTGAGCGTCGCGGTGCCGCTGGTCGAGAATTCCGGCGCGAACGAGAATTCCGATCCGTCGTAGTTGGTCGGGATGCCTGCCGCATTGGCGCCGGTATAGTCGGTGATCTTGGTCTTCAGGTATGTCGCGTTCCACGCGAAGGTGAAGGCCGGCGAGGGCCGCAGCGTGATCTCGCCGTCGATGCCCCAGGCATGCGAGCTCGGGATATTCACCAGCCGCTGCAGCGCGCCGAAGGTCGGGTCGGCCACGTACGAGCTGAACTGCTTGTCGGTATAGTCGTAATAGAAGCCGCTGACATTCACCTGCGCCAGCCGCCCGCCCACCGCGGTCTTGATGCCGGCTTCATAGGCGGTCAGCTTTTCCTGACGGGCGGGAGTGAACTGCACCGCGCGATTGGCCGGCACGATCGGCACCACACCCGATTTCACGCCGCGCGCCACCGAAGCGTAGAGCAGGGTGCCCGGCGCCGCCTGGTAGTTGAGCGAGAAGCGGCCCGAGAAATTGCTCTCGTCGAGCACCGAATGGACCAGCTTGTCGGTGTTGGTCGCGGGATCATAGGTGGTGCAGCCGTCCTTCTGCACCATCGGCGCGAGCAGGCCATAGCTCTGGAAGATCACGGCACGACCGGCGGTGTTCACGATCGGCAGGTAATTGCCATTGTAATCGACCGAGCAGCCGTCCAGCTCGCCATGGTCGATGCCAAGCCGCGCGCCGGCATTGATCTTGAAACCGCTGCCCAGGTCGAATTCGGCCGTCGCGAAGCCGCTATACGTCTCGTTATAGCCGCTCGCCCGGCCCGCGCCTTCGCGGAAGCCGACCGCCACCTGTGCAGGCGTATAGCCGCCGGTATTGAAGATCGCATTGGTCACCGGATTGGCGAGGATGCCCTGCGCGGCCAGACGCAGGTAAACGACCGAGCTGTTCTCGCCGATCAGGAAGCGGCTGTTCTCGCGCAGGTCGTCATGCGCGTAATAGCCGCCCACCGTCCAGCGGAAGCCCGGGCCATTGCCCTCGAAGCGCAGCTCCTGCGAAAACGACTTGATCCGCGCATCATATTGCGTCGAGACGATTTCCCACGGCGCGCCGCTGAAATCGACCACGTCCTTGCGGGTGAAGTCGTTGTATCCGGTCAGCGAGATCACCGAGAGCTGGTCGTTGGGCGACCAGGTCAGCCGCATCTGGGCCGAGACGAAGTCGGACTTGGCGCGGGGCGGTCCCATGCCGGTGGCGAGGCCCACCGTTGCCGCGCGTGCACCGGCGGGCTGCCAGCCGGCATCGCTCGCCCGGGTCGGCTGGTTGTTCTGCAGATAGGCGAGCAAAGCCGCCGAGTTGAAGTCGCCCGGCCCCACGGCGGGGGAGGCGGCGGAGAGCCGGTTGGTCAGGTTCAGGCTGATCGCCTGGCCGGCCTGGGTGTCCGAACGGTCGCGCCAGCCCGAGACGGTGATGAGCCCTTCGAACTTGCTCGACGGCTGGAAGCTCAGCGAGGCGCGGGCGCCCCAGCGCTTGACCTTGCCCAGCTTCTCGCCGCGGCTCTGGGCGATCTGCCAGCCCTCGTCGCTGTTCTCGTCGCGGCCCGATACGCGCAGCGCGGCATTGTCGCCGAGCGGCAGGTTCAGATAGGCCTCGACATTGTAGGTCTTGTAGTTGCCTGCCTCGATCGTGCCGCCCGCAGCGAAATCCTTGCCCGGCTTGGCGGTGATGAAGTCGATCAGGCCGGCAGTGGTGTTGCGGCCATAGAGCGTGCCCTGCGGCCCCTTGAGCACTTCGACGCGCTCCAGGTCGTAGATCGGCCCGCCGGCCATCGACGGATAGGGATAGGCCAGCTCGTCCTGATAGATGCCCACGGTCGAGGTGGCGGTGATGTTGGTGGTGTTGAAGCCGATGCCGCGCAGCGTGAAGATCGGCACGCCCGAATAGGCCGGCGAAACCTGGAGGCCGGGCACCGAGCTGGCGAGCGACTCGACATCGGTGATCTGCAGGTCCTTCAGCGTGTCGGCGGAGAGCGCCTGCACCGCCAGCGGCACCTTGTTGATCGATTCCGAGCGGCGCTGGGCGGTGACGACGATCTCGTCATTGCTGGTCTGCGGGCCCTCCGCCTTGGGTGCCGGAGCTTCCTGCGCCAGCGCGGGTGCGGCGAGCAGCAGCCCGAGCGCGGATCCCATCAGCAAGCCTGCCTTGATCGCCATATCCTCTTCCCCTCCATATCGCCGATCCGCCTCGATTTTCGGGGTCGATTTCCGGCTGTTGTTTGTTTGAATAATTAGCTTTAGGGAAAGCGCTGTGCAGCTATCGTATGTGATAGGGAAGAACATGGCCTCTGACGCGCAGAATATGCCCTGGGAACTGGCCGGCCGGATCGTCGAGCATGGCCGCCGCATGGGCCTGCCGCTGATCGCCGCCTGCGCCGACATCAGCAGCGCCCGGCCGGTGCAGCTTGCCGACGGCACGCCGGTCAGCGCGCTGTTCGAATTCACCCATGATGCGGGTGCCTATTGGGCCCAGGGCGATTTCGCGCTGCGCAACGCGATCGTCTCGGTCGCGCGCCATCTCGCCGAGCCCTTCTATTACGACCAGGGCCGGATCCGCAGCTGGCGGCCGCTGCGGATCGAACCGCAGATCGAGCGCGAGGCGATGCAGCGCAGCTACCGGGTGGAAAGCGCGATCGTCGCGCCCGTCCACCTCCCCGCCGGCGTGATCGGCGCGGTGGTCTGGGCGACGACCACGCCCGGTCTCGACATCGACGCGCTGTTCGAGCGCGAGGCTTCGGTGCTCCATCCGCTGGCGCTGCGCTTCATCGCCACCTGCAATGCCGGGCCCGACGCCTCGACCGATATCGTCCAGCACAAGCTCACCCGGCGCGAGGTCCAGTGCCTCAAGCTCGCCGCGGCGGGCAAGACGGACGGCGAGATCGGGACGATCCTTGGCCTGTCGGTACCGACGATCCGCTTTCACATGCGCCGCGCCAGCAGCCGGCTGGGCGAGAATGGTCGATTGCGCACGGTGCAACGCGCGGTCGCCCTGGGCTTCGCGCGGCCCAACTGACAATAACGGGAGGTTGGCGCGGCGGTGTCGCGCCGGTTAAGGTACGGAAATGGCAAGCAAGGCAAAGGCTCCGGTCGTGCGACTGGAGGCAAGTTCGGCGGATCAACTGCTCAACGCGACCAGCGCGTTGATGATCGAGCGCAACACGGTCGATATCACCTTCGCCGATATCGCGGAGAAATCGGGGCTCAATGCCGCGCTGATCCGCTATCATTTCGGCAGCAAGCTCGGCATGTTCATGGCGCTGCTCGAGCGCGATGCCGGCGGCACGTTCGACGATCTCGAGCGGCTGGTGAAGGCCGACATGGATGCCGGCCAGAAGCTGCGCCACCACGTCCACGGCATCATCAAGGTCTATTATCGCTATCCCTACATGAACCGCCTGGTCGCCGCGCTTGCGGTAGAGACCGACAGCGAGACCGCGCGCTTCATCTCCGAGCGGTTCAGCCGGCCGCTCGCCGCCGCGCAGAAGGCGATCCTCGAGCAGGGCGAGGCCGAGGGCATCTTCCGCAAGATCGATCCGATGCTGTTCTATTTCTCGCTTATCGGCATGTGCGACCATCTCTTCATCGGCCGCCACTCGCTCCGCTACGCCTTTGGGGTGGAGGATATCGATGACGATCTGCGCAAGGCCTATACCGTGCACGTCACCGATCTGCTGATGCGCAGCGTGCTGGTGAAGCCCGAAACCGACGCCTGACTTGCGAATCGCTTAATCAAGCGATTAAACAATGCTCGAGGGCAAAAACGCCCCGCGGTTCGAACCGGCTCGGAGAGGAGCGGCATATGGGCGATACACTGGTTGCAGAAGCCTTGTCGGGCTGGATCGATTTCGAGGCGATGCCCCGGCTGGGCGACATCCCCGCCTATCATGCGAAGCATCGCCCACATGCCATCGCCACCCGCTTCGAAGGGCGCGATACCGACTGGTCTACGCTCGATCGTCGTAGTGACCGGGTTGCCCGCGCGCTGCGCGCCGCCGGCTGCCGCGTAGGGGATCGCATCGCCTATCTCGGCAAGGGCAGCGACGAATTCTTCGAGCTGATGTTCGGCGCCGCCCGCGCCGGCGTGGTGGTGGTGCCGATCCAGTGGCGGCTCGCCACCGCCGAAATCTGCACGATCCTCGCCAATGCCCAGGTCAGCCTGCTCTTCGCCGGCCCCGACCAGATCGGCCGCGCCGCTGAATGCGCGGCCAATGACACGATCCGCGAGACGATCGCGATGGAGGACGGGGCCGAGGGTTTCCACAGCTTCGCCGCCTGGCGCGATGCCGCACCCGAGCAACCCATCCCCGACGATGTCGATGCCGATGACGTCGCGCTCCAGCTCTATACTTCGGGGACCACCGGCGAGCCCAAGGGCGTGATGCTCAGCCACCGCAACCTGCTGCGCGGCCGCACCGACTCCATGGCGCAGGCGATGCCGTGGAACGAGTGGCTCGAAGGCGACGTCAACCTCGTCGCCCTTCCGCTCGGCCATATCGGCGGGGTCGGCTGGGCGATCGTCGGCTATTTCAACGGCGCGACTTCGATCGTCCACCGCGAGTTCGTCCCCGCCGCGGTGCTGGAGGCGATCGCGCAGGGCGGCGTCACCAAGATGTTCGTCGTGCCCACCGCGCTCCAGATGCTGCTGATGCTGCCCGGCGTACGCGAGGCCGATTTCAGCCGGCTGCGCTACATCCTCTACGGCGCCTCGCCGATCGCGCTCGACCTGCTGCGCGAGGCGACCGAAGTGTTCGGCTGCGGCTTCGCCCAGCAATATGGCATGACCGAAACCTGCGGGACGATCGTCTATCTTCCGCCCGAGGACCATGATCCCGCCGGCAATGAGCGGATGCGTAGCGCCGGCCTGCCGATGCCCGGCGTCGAGATCCGGGTCGTCCACCCGACCGAGCGCACCGCGCTCCCCGTCCGCGAGGTCGGCGAAGTCGAGACCCGCTCGGTCGCCAACATGGTCGGCTATTGGAACCTGCCCGAGACCACTGCGGACACGGTCGATGGCCAGGGCTGGTTGCGCACCGGCGACGCCGGCTATCTCGACGAAGACGGCTATCTCTACATCTGCGACCGCTTCAAGGACATGATCTGCTCGGGCGCCGAGAACATCTATCCCGCCGAAGTGGAGAGCGCGATCTTCGGCCATCCGGCCGTCCAGGAAGTCGCGGTGATCGGCGTCCCGCACGACAAATGGGGCGAGGAAGTGAAGGCAGTGGTCGTGCTCAAGCCCGGCGCCGAGCCCGACGATGCCTCTATCCTCGCCTACGCCCGTGAGCGGATCGGCGGGTTCAAGGTGCCCAAGTCGGTCGATTTCGTCGCCGCCCTGCCGCGCACGCCCTCGGGCAAGGTCATGCGCCGGGCGCTGCGCGATCCATACTGGGCCGGCCGCGAAAGGGGAGTGAACTGATGCTCGATACCGCTCGTCGCACCGGCCAGGACGAAAGCCAGGCCCTGTTTCGCGAAAGCGTCCGCCGCTTCCTCGCTGCCGAGGGTGTCCCGCATCTCGATCGCTGGGAAGAGGCCGGCATCGTCGATCGCGATTTCTGGACCAAGGCGGGCAGCGCCGGCCTGCTCTGCCCGACCGTGCCCGAGGAATATGGCGGCCCGGGCCTCGACTTCGCCTATAACGCGATCGTCACGGAGGAGCATGCCTATGCGCGCGTTCCCTCGGGCATCACCCTCCAGTCTGACGTGCTGGCCGATTATTTCATCGCCTATGGCTCGGAAGAGCAGAAGCGCGAATGGCTGCCCGGTATGGTTTCGGGCGAGAAGGTCGCGGCGATCGCGATGACCGAGCCGGGCGCGGGATCGGACCTGCAGGCGATCCGCACCACCGCGCGGCTCGACGGCAATCACTATGTCATCAACGGCGCCAAGACCTATATCTCCAACGGCCAGACCGCCGATGTCGTGATCGTCGTTGCCAAGACGAACGTGGAGCTTGGCGCCAAAGGCACCAGCCTGTTCCTGGTCGAGGCCGATCGCGCGGGCTTCGCGCGCGGGCGCAACCTCGACAAGATCGGCCTGCACGGCGCCGACACCAGCGAGCTGTTCTTCGAGGATGTCCGCGTGCCGGCGACCAACATGCTCGGCCAGGAAGGCCGCGGCTTCGCCTATCTGATGCGCAACCTGCCGCAGGAGCGGCTGACCATCGCGATCGGCGCCCAGGCCAGCGCCCAGCGCGCCTTCGACGAGGCGCTCGGCTTCGTGAAGGAGCGCAAGGCGTTCGGGAAGACGGTGTTCGATTTCCAGAACACCCGCTTCACCCTCGCCGACCTCGCGGCGAAGCTGCAGATCGGCTGGGCCCATATCGACTGGGCGCTCGCCCGCCATCTCCGCCACGAGCTGACCCCAGAGGAAGCCTCGGCCGCCAAGCTGTGGCACACCGATACCCAGTGGCAGATCATCGACGCCGCGCTGCAGCTCCACGGCGGCGCCGGTTATATGAACGAATACCCGATCGCCCGCATCTGGCGCGACGCCCGCGTCTCGCGGATCTTCGGCGGGACCAACGAGATCATGAAGGAAGTAATCGGGCGGGGGTTGTAGTGCCTTCTCCCTCGTCCTGAGCTTAATCGTCATCCCTGCGAAGGCGGGGCGTATCGGGTAAACAGCGCGGGGCGCTGTTTACCCGATACGGGGTTACTCTGCCCGGCCGGTCGTGCTTGGCTCTGGATCCCCGCCTTCGCGGGGATGACGGAGGTGGAGGTCAGGCGGCGGGATTCTCATTCCCAAACCGCCCGGCCCGCTTCGCCAGCCACAGCGCCACCAGTCCCACCGCCGTGCACACCAGCAGTGCCGGCAGCGAAGCCTCGGGCCCGAACCCGCCGCCGCTCAACCAGACGTTGGCATCGGTATGTGCAATGCTGCGCGCCAGTGAAGGTCCGAAATTCCCGCCCGACACGGCTGCGCCGAAGACATAGCCCTGGGTGAAGTTCCACGCGCCATGCACGCCGATCGACATCCATAGCCGCCCGGTCAGCGCGTACAGCGCGCCACATGCGAAACGACCCGCCGGCGCTGGAGGAGGCACCGGCGGATCGCGCAGTCTGTGGTGAATTACGCCACGGCTTGGCGCCGATCCCCAATCGCAATTGGGGTTCGGTGCCAACTCGGCTCAGGCGACGTCCTCGACCTGGTCGAGATAGGCGCCGTAGCCGAGGGATTCCATCTCCGCCCTGGGGACGAAGCGCAGCGAGGCTGAATTGATGCAATAGCGCAGCCCGCCGCGATCGAGCGGGCCGTCCTCGAACACATGGCCGAGATGGCTGTCGCCATGCGCCGAGCGGACCTCGGTTCGGATCATGCCGTGGCTGGTGTCGCGCAGCTCGGTGACATTGGCGATCGGCCTGGTGAAGCTCGGCCAGCCGCAGCCGGATTCATACTTGTCGGACGACGCGAACAGCGGTTCGCCCGAGACGATGTCGACATAGATGCCGGCTTCCTTGTTGTTGAGCAGCGGGCCGGTGCCCGGGCGCTCGGTGCCGTTCTGCTGGGTCACGCGGAACTGCTCCGGGGTCAGCGCGGCGATGGCTTCATCGGTCTTGCGATAGTCGGTCATGCAAATCTCCGTTTCGCTGCGCTATGTGGGTATCCGCATGGCGAAGAAAAAGCGCATCCTCACCGCGACCATGGCCGATGGCTATGTGAAGACGATCGGCCCCACCAACGCGCCTTTCACCCATTACTGGCGCATCGTCGCGCATCTCGGCGGCGGCAAGACCGAAGTGTTCTGGGGGCACGCCAAGTCGCTCAAGGAAGCGACGGGCAAGAAAGCCGCGCTGGCCGATGCCGCGAAGCAGCGCGGCTGGGAAGGCTATGATTTCGAGGTGGTCGAGCTGGTCGAGAGCTGAGGCGCTGAAAAGCGTGGTGCTGGCGCCGGCTGCACCACACCCTCCCGCTCGATGAACGCGCCGCGTGCGACGTTATGCGGATGTGCCGGCGCCTCTGCCATCGACAGCACCGGCGCGAAGCAGATGTCGGTCCCCTCCATCAGCGCGCACCATTCGTCGCGCGTCTTGGTCCGGAACAGCACCGCCAGCTTGTCCTTGAGCGCCGGCCAGGCGGCGGGGTTCATCTGGGCATCGAAATCGGGATCGGCAGCCAGCCCCGTCACCGCGCGTAGCTGGGTATAGAATTGCGGCTCGATCGCCCCGATCGCGACATGCTTGCCGTCCGCCGTCTCATAGGTGTCGTAGAAATGCGCTCCGGTATCGAGGATGTTGACCCCGCGCTCGTCGCGCCAGCCCAGGGTGGAGCGGAAGCCCCACACCATGCTCATCAGCAGCGCCGCGCCCTCGGTCATCGCGCAGTCGATCACGCTGCCCTGGCCGCTGATCCGCGCCTGGAGCAGCCCCGCGCTCATCGCAAAGGCAAGCAGCATGCCGCCGCCGCCGAAATCGCCCACCGCGTTCACCGGCGGGGTCGGCTTCTCGCCCGCCCGGCCAAAGGCGTGGAGCGCGCCGGCCAGCGCAATGTAATTAATGTCGTGCCCGGCCGCCTGGGCCAGCGGCCCGGTCTGTCCCCAGCCGGTCATGCGGCCATAGACAAGCCGCGGGTTAGCGGCGTGCAGCTCGGCCGGGCCCAATCCCAGCCGCTCCATCACCCCCGGTCTGAATCCCTCGATCAGCCCGTCGGCTCCTGCCGCCAGTTCGCGGACATGCGCGATTCCCTCGGGCGACTTGAGGTCCACTTCCACCGCCGTACGCCCCCGCAGCAGCGGGTCGCGCGGGTTGGGTGGCTGGCCGGGGCGGTGGACGTACAGCACCTCCGCCCCGTGATCGGCGAGCATCATCCCGCAGAACGGCGCCGGGCCGATCCCGCCCATCTCGACGATCCGGATGCCTTTCAACGGCTGCATGGCGACCTTTCAACTCCCCTCCCTGGAAGGGAGGGTGGGGGTGGGTGGATGCACGCGATGCGGCGCGGTTGTCCCTTGGGTCACAGTATCGCCAGGCCGCGACCCACCCCTGGCCCCTCCCTTCCAGGGAGGGGTAAGGAGGCGCGTTACCGCGGCGCCATACGGATGCCGCCGTCCAGCCGCACATCCTCGCCGTTGAAATAGCCCGTCTCGATCATGCAGAGCGCCAGCCCCGCATATTCCTCCGGCCGCCCGAGCCGCTTGGGGAAGGGGACCGAGGCTGCCAGCGCGTCCTTCACCGGCTGCGGTGCTGCGGCGAGCAAAGGCGTGTCGAAGATGCCCGGCAGGATCGTGTTGACGCGGATGCCTTCGCCCATCAGGTCGCGCGCGATCGGCAGGGTCATGCCGACCACGCCGCCCTTCGACGCCGAATAGGCGGCCTGGCCGATCTGCCCGTCCTCGGCCGCGACGCTGGCGGTGTTGACGATCGCGCCGCGCTCGCCGTCTTCCTGCGGATCGAGCGTCAGCATCCCGGCCGCCGATTTGGCGATGCAGCGGAAGGTGCCGACCAGGTTGATCTGGATCACCCAGTTGAACGCTTCGAGCGGGAAGTGGCGGATCGATCCGTCTTCCTTGGCGCGGCTCGCGGTCTTCACCGCATTGCCGGTGCCCGCGCAATTGACCAGCACGCGCTCCTGCCCATGCGCCGCGCGTGCCTTGGCGAAGCCGGCATCGACGCTCTCGTCCGACGTCACGTTCACTTCGCAGAACACGCCACCGATCTCGGCGGCGACGGCCTCGCCCTTTTCCTTCTGCAGGTCGAAGATCGCGACCTTCACGCCCTTGGCGGCCAGTGCCCGCGCGGTTGCCGCTCCCAGCCCCGAAGCGCCGCCGGTCACCACCGCGGCAATAGTGTTATCCAGCTTCATCCATCCCCTCCTATGATCTCAAAGCCGCTCGACGATCGTGACGTTCGCCAGGCCGCCGCCCTCGCACATCGTCTGCAGACCGTAGCGCAAGCCCCGCTTGTGGAGCGCGTGCACCAAAGTCGCCATCAGCTTGGTGCCCGAGGCGCCGAGCGGATGCCCCAGCGCAATCGCGCCGCCATTGACGTTGAGCTTCGCCGGATCGCCGCCGACATGCTTGAGCCAGGCGAGCGGCACCGGTGCGAACGCCTCATTGACTTCGTACAGGTCGATCTCGTCGATCGACATGCCGGCGCGCTTGAGTGCCCGGTCGGTCGCGAACAGCGGTTCCTCGAGCATGATGACGGGATCGCCGCCGGTGACGGTGAGGTTGTGGATGCGTGCCAGCGGCGTCAGACCATGCGCCTTGAGCGCCGCTTCGGACACGATCAGCACCGCGCTGGCGCCGTCGCAGATCTGGCTGGCATTGGCCGCGCTGATCATCCCGCCTTCGGCGAGCAGCTTGACCGAGCCGATGCTCTCGGCGGTCGCGTCATAGCGGATGCCCTCGTCGCGGGTATGGAGCGCCGCCCCCTCGGGCGTCTCGACTTCGAGCGGCACGATCTCGGCATCGAAGTCGCCGCGCTCGGTTGCCGCCGCTGCGCGGCGATGGCTCTCCAGCGCATAGGCGTCGAGCAGCTCGCGGGTGAAGCCGTGCTTCCGTGCCATCATCTCGGCGCCCATGAACTGGCTGAACTGCACGCCGGGATAACGCGCTTCCTGGCGTGGCGATTTGGGCCCACCGAGCCCGGCCTGGGCGAACAGCGCGCCGGTCGATCCCATCGGCACGCGGGTCATGCTCTCCACGCCCGCCGCGATCACCACGTCCTGCGTGCCCGAGAGCACGGCCTGCGCGGCGAACTGGATCGCCTGTTGCGAGCTGCCGCACTGGCGGTCGATCGTCACCGCCGGCACGCTCTCCGGCAGGCGCGAAGCGAGCACGGCGTTGCGGCCGACCTGAAAGCCCTGCTCGCCGCCCTGGCTGACGCAGCCCATGATCACGTCCTCGATCGCCGCCGGATCGATCCCGCTGCGATCGGCGACGGCGTTGAGAACTTCGCCCGCCATGTCGGCCGGGTGCCATCCGGCAAGCCGGCCGCCGCGCCGCCCTCCCGCCGTGCGAACGGCCTCGACAATATAGGCGGTAGGTGCTGCCATCATCCTGCTCCTGTCCATTTTCGAATCAGCGGTACCAGCCTCGGCTAATGCGATCAACGGACTTAATCACCTGACTAAGTAAATAGTGGCAGGGCGAAATATGCTGTTCTATGCTCGCGCCAAACAGAGTCTGGAGGAGAGGGAAATGACCGCGTTCGACCGCGATTTCACCATGACGATCGGCGGCCAGCCCGTGCCCGGCGGCGCGACGATCCCGGTGCTCAATCCGGCAACCGAGGAAACCGTAGCGGAAGCCCCGGATTGCAGCGCGGCTGAGCTCGACGCAGCCGTTGCCGCTGCCCGCGCCGCCTTTCCCGGCTGGCGCGCGACTCCGATCGAGCAGCGTCGTGCCGCGGTCGCCAAGATCGCCGAAGTGATCTCCACCAATCTCGACCAGTTCGCTCGCCTCTTCACCCAGGAACAGGGCCGTCCCGTCGGAAAGGCGACCGAGGAATTGCTGGGGGCCGCCTTCTGGGCGGCCAGTGTCGCCAAGCAGGAAATCCCGGTGCTGGTGAACGAGGACACGCCCGATCGCCGTTCGGAGACGCGCCGAGTCCCCATTGGAGTCGTCGGCGGGATCGTGCCGTGGAATTTCCCGATGCTGCTCGGCGTGTGGAAGATCGCCGGCGCGCTGCTCAGCGGCAATACGCTGGTCATCAAGCCTTCGCCCTTCACCCCGCTGACCATGCTCAAGCTCGGCGAGCTGATGCGCCCGCATCTGCCGGCCGGCGTGTTCAACGTGGTCAGCGGCGGCGATCAGCTTGGGCCCTGGATGACCGCGCATCCCGGCATCGACAAGATCAGCTTCACCGGCTCCACCGCCACCGGCAAGCGGGTGATGGCCAGCGCCGCCGCCAATCTCAAGCGCGTCACGCTCGAGCTGGGCGGCAACGACGCGGCGATCGTGCTCGGCGATGTCGATGTCGCCAAGGTCGCCGAGCCACTCTTCTGGTCGGCCTTCGGCAATAACGGCCAGGTCTGCATCGCGACCAAGCGGCTCTATATCCACGACAGCGCCTATGACGCGCTCGCCGCCGAGCTGACCGCGATCGCCAACCGGGTGAAGACCGGCAACGGCCTCGAACAGGGCACCGATCTCGGCCCGGTCCAGAACCGCGCCCAATATGAGCGGGTGAAGGCGCTGATCGCCGATGCGCAGGCTGAGGGCCTGACTTTCCTCGCTGGGGGCGAAGTGCCGGAAGGGAAGGGCTATTTCATTCCCGTTACCCTGGTCGACAACCCGCCCGAAGACAGCCGCGTCGTCGCCGAGGAAGCTTTCGGCCCGGTCCTGCCGCTGATCCGCTTCGACGATGTCGAGGACGTGATCGCCCGTGCCAACAACAGCGATTATGGTCTGGCCGGCTCGGTCTGGTCGGCCGACACCGATGCCGCGCTCGCCATCGCCGAGCGGCTCGATACCGGCACCGTCTGGATCAACGAGGCCCAGCACGTCACCCCCTGGGCGCCGTTCGGCGGGCACAAGCAGTCTGGCATCGGCGTCGAGAACGGCACCGAAGGGTTGCTCGAATATACCAACGCCCAGACCATCTCGGTGCGCAAGTGATGCAGTACGAGCAGGTCCGCTACGAAGTCGCCGACGGCATCGCAACGCTCACCCTCGACCGGCCCGACAAGCTGAACGCCTATTCGATCCGGATGATGGAGGAGATGATCGACGCGTTCGACCGCGCCGATGCGGACGACGCGGTCGGCGCGGTGATCGTCACCGGCGAGGGGCGGGCCTTCTGCGCCGGCGCCGATCTGGAGATGGGCGCCAAGGTGTTCGACGCCGCCGGCGGCCCGGACTCGCCGATCCGCGCCGACGGCTCGATCGACTATGCCAGCCCGCATGCCCGCGACTATGGCGGCCGCCTGACGCTGCGCATCTTCGAGAGCCTCAAGCCGGTGATCGCCGCGGTCAACGGCCCGGCGGTCGGCATCGGGGCTACGATGCTGTTGCCGATGGACATAAGGCTTGCCAGCGAGGGCGCGCGCTTCGGCTTCGTGTTCGCGCGACGGGGGATCGTCCCCGAAGGCGCGTCGATGTGGTTCCTGCCGCGCATCGTGGGGATCGATCGCGCGCTCGAATGGTGCATGAGCGGGCGGTTGCTGGGGGCGGAGGAAGCGCTGGCCGGGCGGCTGGTGCGTTCGGTACATGCGCCGGACGACCTGCTCGCCGCCGCCCGCGCGCTGGCCCGCGAGATCGTCGACAACGCCGCCCCGGTCTCGGTCGCGCTCACCCGCCAGATGCTGTGGCGCGGGCTCGGCATGGCGCATCCGATGGAGGCGCACCGCATCGACAGCCGCGGGGTACTGGCCCGTGGCCGAAGCGGGGATGCCCGCGAAGGCGTGATGGCGTTCCTCGAGAAGCGTGCGGCGACGTTCCCGGACCATGTATCGAGCGGCATGCCCGATTATTTCCCCTGGTGGGAAGAGCCGGGCTATTTCTGAGCCCGGCACCGACAAACCCGAATCCGTCATCCCCGCGCAGGCGGGGATCCAGGGTAACGGAAGGCAGCCCGTGCAATTGGGCATGGGCCGGCGTGGAGGCCGGCCCTATCGGCTACGCCTTTGCTCGTGGCTCTGGATTCCCGCCTGCGCGGGATGACGATGACAGGATGAGAGAAGCAGCGATGAATCCCACAGAACTCGCCGCCCGGGTCGAAGCCTTTGTCCGCGAAACCATCGCCCCCTATGAGCGCGACCCACGCTGCACCCCGCACGGCCCGTCCGAGGAGCTTGTCGCCGAACTCCGCGACCACGCCCGCGCCGCCGGCCTGCTCAACCCGCATATTGCGAACGGCACCCATCTCACCCACCGCGAGACCGCGCATGTCCTGCGCGCCGCCGGCCTCTCGCCGCTCGGCCCGGTAGCGCTCAACGTCGCCGCGCCCGACGAGGGCAACATGTTCCTGCTCGGCCGCGTCGCCACGCTGGAGCAAAAGGCCCGCTTCCTCGATCCGCTGGTCGCCGGCACCGCGCGCTCGGCCTTCTTCATGACCGAGCCCGCCACCGATGGCGGCGCCGGCTCCGATCCCTCGATGATGCAGACTGTTGCCCGCCAGGACGGCAACCACTGGGTGATCGACGGCCGCAAGGCGTTCATCACCGGGGCGCAGGGCGCCAAGGTCGGGATCGTCATGGCGAAGACCGGGGAGGGGGCGACGCTGTTCCTGATCGACCTGCCCGATCCGGCGGTGCGTATCGAGCGGGTGCTCGACACGATCGACAGCTCGATGCCCGGCGGCCATTCGATCGTGGCGATCGACGGGCTGCGCGTCCCCGCCGATCAGATCCTCGGCGAACCCCACAAGGGCTTCGACTATGCCCAGATCCGCCTCGCCCCGGCGCGGCTCACCCATTGCATGCGCTGGCTCGGCGCCGCCACTCGCGCGCACGAGATCGCCTGCCAATACGCCGTGAAGCGCCACGCCTTCGGCAAGCCGCTGATCGATCACGAAGGCGTCGGCTTCATGCTCGCCGACAACCGGATCGCGCTGCAACAGGCCTGGCTGATGATCGACTGGTGCGCCGGGGTGCTCGACAGCGGCGTTGCTGGCATTGCGGAGAGCTCGATGGCCAAGGTCGCGGTGTCGGACCTGCTGTTCGGCGTGGCCGATCGCTGCGTCCAGGTGATGGGCGGCACCGGCGTCTCGGGTGACACGATCGTCGAGCAGGTCTTCCGCGAAATCCGCGCCTTCCGCATCTATGACGGCCCCACCGAAGTCCACAAATGGAGCCTCGCCAAGCGCATCAAGCGCGAGACGCTGGCGGGGTAGGATGATCGACATTTGGAGGCGGCTGAGGGGCTGAATCTCGATATGGCCTAGCCCCGCAACTCCGCCAAAAACCCCTCGACCAGCGCCTTCCGCTCGCCGGCCGCGGCTACCTCCAGCGCATCCTCCAGCGCCGAAGCCTTGCTCCCCAGTTCCGCCTGGCCGAACAGCCCTGCCGAGCCGGCGAACTTGTGGAGCAGCTCGCCCAGCGCCTCGGTCTCCGTGTCGCCCTGTTCGCCACCCACGAACGCTTCGGTCGCCACCAGCAGCTCCGCCTTGCGCTCGGCGAACTTTGCCCAGAGCGCGGGCGACAGCTTCATCGCTGGTGCCTTATCCTCCGGAGGCGGTGCGGGAATCGGCTCCATCGCCGGTGCGATCGGCTCCGGCGCGGTAGCAGCTGGCACCGCCCAGCGATCGATCGCCGCGGCTAATTCGGCCAGCTGGATCGGCTTGGCGAGATGCGCCTGCATCCCCGCCTCCAGACAGGCTGTAACGTCGTCGGCATAGGCATTGGCGGTCAGCGCCAGGATCGGCAGCTTCTGTGCCGAGATGCCTGCGCCGCGGATCGCACGGGCGGCGGAGATGCCGTCGAGCACCGGCATCTGCATGTCCATCAGCACCAGGTCGAAGGGCGTGCCTTGCAGGTCCGCCGCAGTCGCCGCCTCCAGCGCATGTGCGCCGTCGCCGACGATCGTCACCCGGTGGCCGAGTCGACCGAGCATTTCCTGCATCAGCAGCTGGTTGACGTCGTGATCCTCGGCCACCAGCACCTGCAGCGCGCGGGTGGCGCGCTCGGGGCTGCGCGGCCCCGCGCCGTCCGCATCCACCGCCTCCGCGGCGACAAGCGGCAGGCACAGGGTGAACACGCTGCCCTGGCCCTCGGCGCTGCGCAGGCCCAGCTCGCCGCCCATCAGCGACGCCAGCCGGCTGCTGATCGCCAGGCCCAGCCCGG
The DNA here is from genome assembly GCF_027359115.1 of Sphingomonas sp. NIBR02145. Taxonomy (NCBI): domain Bacteria; kingdom Pseudomonadati; phylum Pseudomonadota; class Alphaproteobacteria; order Sphingomonadales; family Sphingomonadaceae; genus Sphingomonas; species Sphingomonas sp. NIBR02145. Next base: position 4,508,718 of record NZ_CP114791.1, read on the forward strand.
TGCCGCCATAGCGGCGTGCGGTCGATTGCTCGGCCTGGACGAACTGTTCGAAGATCGCGGCATGGCGATCGGGCGGGATGCCGATGCCGGTGTCGGTCACGGCAATGTCGATGCGCGGCGTGCCGCCGTCGCTCGCCGCCTGCCGCGCGCTCAGCGTGATCCTGCCTTCGCCGGTGAACTTCACGGCGTTGCCCAGCAGGTTGAGCGCGATCTGGCGCAACCGCAGCCCGTCGACCATCACGAAGCGCGGCAGCGTCGGGTCGACGATGAAGTCGAGCGCCAGTCCCTTGGTCGCGGCGGCCGGTTCGATCAGCTTGAGGCAGCCCCGCAGCGCGTGGCGCAGATCGACGCGCTCGGCATTCACCTGCATCTGCCCGGCCTCGATCTTGGACAGGTCCAGAATGTCGTTGAGCAGCCGCATCATCGCCCGGCTCGAATCGACGATCAGCTGGGCGTGGCGGTGCTGCTCGGGCGGCAGGTCGCTGGCGAGCAGCAGGTCGGCAAAGCCCAGCACGCCGTTCATCGGCGTGCGGATCTCGTGGCTCATGTTCGCCAGGAAGCTCGACTTGGCCTGCACCGCCAGCTCCGCCCGCTCGCGCGCCGCCTCCAGTTCGTGCTCGAGCTGCTTGCGCCGGGTGACGTCGCGCAACGACGCGATGATCTCCGAAGGCGCGCCGGTGGCGGGATCGCGGACCAGCCCGCAATGCGCCTCGATCCATTGTTCCGACGCATTGGGGTCGAGCAGATGGGTGCGATAGGTGATCACCCCGCGCTCCACTTCGCCCGTGGTCAGCAGGTGCTGGAACTCGAACATCTCGGCGCGATGCTCGCTCGACACGCCGAAGCCGATCGAGCGGCCCAAGACATGCGCCGGCTCGACCCCGAGCACCGGCTCGGTGGAGGGCGAGGCATAGATGCACACGCCGTTCAGGTCGAAGCGCAGCACCGCGTCGGTGGCGTTCATCGCGAGCAGAGCCAGCTCGGCCTCAACCACTTCGCGTCGCGAGATGTCTTCGTGCAGCCGGCGGTTGGCGTCGCGCAGGATCGTCATCCGCTCGCGCCGCTCGCGCGCGATCAGATAGGCGAGCAGCAGCACCAGCATGCCGCTGGCCAGGCCGGCGAGCTGGATCGGCCCTTCATAGCCGCTGGCGCGCGCCAGCCGCGTCTGGAGCAGCTTCTCCTCCTCGCCGCGGATATCGCCGATCAGCGCCAGCATTCGGGCGGTCTCGTGGCGATTGGCGTCGCTCGCCAGGATCGCGGTCGCCTCGGCGGCGCGATTGGCGCCGCGCATCGCCAGCGTCTGTTCGGTCTCGACCATGCGCTGGCGGATCAGCGCGGCGAGATAGGCGACGCGCTCGCGCTGGCGCGGATTGTCGTCGGTCATGTCCTCCAGGCCCGACAATTCGCCGGGCAGCTCCTTGCGGACGCCGTCGATATTCTTGCGTGCCTCGGGATCCCCGGTGAGCAGATAGCCGCGGCGATAGACCTCGGCGCGCAGCGTCAGGATGCGGACATGCGATAGCCGGTCGGAAACCTGGAAGGTGTGGCGCACCCATTTGTCGGCATTCTGCTTCTGGCTGAACAGCCAGATGCCCGATGCGGCCGAGCAGGCCAGCAGCACCAGGGCTGCGACAAGGATCCATTGCGACCGGCGCGTCAGTATCTCTGCCATGGACTCGGCCCCTAAATAAAAAGGGTTAACGGGGTGTTCGGCCCCTTGCTGCAAAACGCCGGAAAGACAGAATGGCCACAGAATTTTAGCACGGAAGCGAAACCATGCGGTCTCCGTGCGTTATAAAATAGATTAGGATCGAACGAGAGTCAGATGGCACGGATCATCATAGCGGACGACGACGAGATCGTGGGCGAGATCGCCCGCGATGCGCTGATCGCGGCCGGGCATGGCGCCGGGCTGGTCAAGGACGGGGCCGAGGCGCTGCGCGTCATCAAGGCGCGCCGGCCCGATCTGGTCATCCTCGATTGCAACATGCCGGAGATCTCGGGCGTTCTCCTGGTGCAGGAGTTGCGCAAGATGCCCGATTTCGCCGATCTGCCCGTGATGATGCTCACCGGTCGCCGCAGCGACCGCGACGAGGAGCTCGCGCGGTTCGCCGGCGCGAACGAGTATCTGAAGAAGCCCTTCGATCCGGACGAGCTGGTCTTCCGGGTCGAGGAAATGCTGGCCAAGGCCTGAGCCATGGCGCGCATCATCTATGTCGAGGATGACGAACTGGTCGGTGCCGTGGTGCAGCAGGTGCTGAGCGCGGCCGGCCATATCGTCGGGGTGATCAACCACGGCACGCTGGCGTTCGACACCATCGCGTTCAAGAAGCCCGACCTGGTGATCCTCGATCAATCGCTGCCGGGCATGCAGGGCACCGATATCCTCAAGGCGCTGCGCCGGCTGCCGGCGCTCTATCTCACGCCGATCCTGATGCTGTCCGCCAAGGGCAGCGAGGCGGAGATCGACGCGGCGATGGGGGCGGGGGCCAATGACTATCTGGTCAAGCCGTTCGAACCCGAGGAGCTGGTCCAGCGCGTCGCCGACGTGCTGCGCAACAACAGCTTCGCCAATCGGGTTTCCTGAAAGGCGGCCGTCAGGCCGCGGCCAGCAGTTCCGCCGCGCGTTCACCCAGCTCACGCAGGCGCTTGCTCTGCTCGGGCAGCAGCTTGGCGCGCGGATGCTGGTCGATCGCGCACAAGGCGCCCAGTGCCTCACCCTCGGGGGTGAGCAGCGGCACGCCGACATAGAAGCGGATATGCGGCGAGCCGAGCACCAGCGGATTGCCCGCGAAGCGCGGATCATGCGCGGCGTCGAACACGCACATCACGTCGTGCGGATTGGCGATGGTGTGGCCGCAGAACGAGATGTCGCGCGGCGTCGAGCTCAGCTCGCCGCCATGGCAGGCCAGGATATGCTGGGTCTGCCGGTCGATCAGCGTCGCGATGCCCATGTTCGATCCGAACAGCTGGGCGACTTCCTCGACGATCGCCTTCAGCTCCGGCGACGCCGACTTGCCGGTCAGACCGAGCTTGTCGACCGACGCCTGGCGCTGCTTCTCGCCGCGCAGCAAGGGGGCGAGGGCATGAAAGATCGGCTTGAGTTTAGGTACCATTGGGCGACTGTTGCCGTAAATTGTCTAACCACAAGTGAAGGCGGCAATACGGGCCTCTTCGTAACGCACATCACGCACGGACGAACAAGTTCTTGAGCCAAAGCGGACCAGTTCGTGCGGCGTCGCGCCAATCGCCCTCCTCCTCGGCCGCATCGGGCGTATAGCCGCGCGGGTCGAACAGCTTCACGCGCATGCCCTTGAAGGCCGCGGTGTTGCGGGTCACCAGGGTCAGTCCATGCTCCAGCGCCGTCGCGGCGAACAGCGCATCGCGGGTGTCGCCCAGGGCAAGCTGCCCGCGCCGCCGCGCCACCGCCGCGTCGAGCGGCAGCACATGCCCCTCGAACGCCGGGAGCAGCTGCTCGTCGATCCAGCCGCGCAGCATCGCGCCGGCCGTCTTGTCGCGCCGCGCGGTCTCGGCGGCGCTGGTCTCCAGCTCGACCAGGCTGATCGCGGAGAGGAACAACCGCTCGCGCGCGACCCCCGAAGCCCAGGCGGTCAGCCCCGCCTCGGCGGTGCCGGCGCGCGCCTTGCGCAGTTCATAGACGATGGGCGTGTCGAGCAGGAACATCACCAGCGCCCCGGCGGCGCCAGCTCGGCATCGAGGCTGCCGGCGGGCAGGGCGAGCAGGTCGACGATGCTCTCGCGCTGCCCGCTCAATGCACGGAACTGGTCGATGCTCATCAGTACATGGGTCGGCCGCCCGCGATCGGTGACGAACACCGGCTCGCCGCGCGCGAGTCGCTTGGCGGCGCTCACGTCCTGGTTGAATTCGCGGCTGGTGATGACCTTCATTTGGTGCCTATGTACCTATATTGTCCGCGTTGTCATGTAGGTACGTTACTACTGTGTGGACGACATGCAACAGAAACATCCCGGCCGCCGGAAAAATCAGGGGGGTGGCGAACTTTGCAGTTGCGTGCAGCCATTGCCGCGCGCTCCTTCCTGCCAAGCGACAGGCGCACAAGTGCCACGCGAGAGGATGAGTGGGGGAAGGTAGAATGCTCGATCTGTTGAATAGTGCCTGGCATGCGTTGACCGATGTGCTCAGTCCGCACGGCCCCGCGGTGAACGCCGCGAAGAGCTATGCGCCCGGCGACTACAGCATCCATTTCTTCCTGCAGCTCGCGATCATCATCCTCGCCTGCCGCGTCGTCGGCTGGCTCGGCCAGAAGTTCCTCAAACAGCCCCAGGTCGTCGGCGAGATGATCGCCGGCGTGGTGCTCGGCCCGTCGCTGTTCGGCCTGTTCTTCCCCGATCTCCAGCTGGCGATCTTCCCCAAGGAGACGCGCAACGTGCTCTACACCGGCGCGCAGCTCGGCGTCGGCCTCTACATGTTCATGGTCGGCCTCACGCTCCGGCTCGATCATTTCAAGTCCAAGGCGAAGAGCGCCGCGGGCGTCTCGGCCGCCGGCATCGCCGCGCCGTTCCTGCTCGCCGCGCTGATCACGCCGTTCCTGCTCACCGTGCCGGGCCTGTTCACGCCGGGCATCAGCCAGTCGAACGCCACGCTGTTCATGGGCGCCTGCATCGCGCTCACCGCCTTCCCGATGCTCGCCCGCATCATCAACGAGAACGGCCTGGCCAACTCGTCGCTCGGCACGCTTTCGCTGACGGCCGGCGCGTTCGACGATGCCGCCTCCTGGTGCGTGCTGGCGCTGGTGCTGGCGACCTTCGGCGCCGGCCCAGGCGTGGCGGTGCTCGCGATCGGCGGCGCGATCCTCTACGCCGGCTTCATGCTGATCTGGGGTCGCAAGCTGCTCGCTCCGCTCGGCCGCATCGTCGAGGAAAAGGGCGAGATGACCACGGGCATGCTCGCGGTCACGATGATGCTCTTCTGCCTCTCTGCCTTCGTCATGGATGCGATCGGCATCCACGCGATCTTCGGCGGCTTCCTGATGGGCGTCTGCATGCCGCGCGGCCTGTTCGTCCGCGAGCTGCAGCGCAAGGTCGAGCCGATCGCGGTCGTCCTGCTGCTGCCGATGTTCTTCACCTATTCGGGCCTCAACACCCGGATGGACATGGTCAACTCGGTCGAGCTGCTGCTGATCGCGCTGGGCGTGCTCGCGGTGTCGATCCTCGCCAAGTTCGGCGCCTGCTGGGCCGCGGCCCGCCTCGCCGGCGAGGACAATCGCACCGCGCTCGGTATCGGCGCGCTGATGAACTCGCGCGGCCTGATGGAGCTGATCATCATCAATATCGGCCTGCAGAAGGGCATCATCGGCCCGACGCTCTTCTCGATGCTGGTGCTGATGGCGATCGTCACCACCGTGATGGCCACCCCGCTGTTCGAGCTGGTCTATGGTCGAAAGGCCCGCGAGACCGGTGAGCTCGGCGCCCGCGGCGAGCCTGAGCCGCAGCTCGCCGCTGCCTGAAGAGGTCCTCCTCCGCCCGCCCCGTTCTATAAAGGAGGGGCGGGTTCTTTTCGAGGAAAGCAGAATGAAGAAAGCGCTGGTTTGCGCTATGGGATTGCTCGTCGCCGGCACGGCGCGGGCGCAGGAAGTGAAGTTCACGCCCAACCTGGATATCCGGCTGCGCTGGGAGCATTTCGAGCAGGACGGCATGCCCGAAGACGCCGATGCGGTGACGCTTCGCGTCCGTCCGGGCGTGACGGCGAGCTGGCGGAACTGGACGGCGCTGGTCGATGTGGATGCGGTGGTCGCGCTGACCAACAGCTATAATGACGGGTTCAACGGCAAAACCCGCTATCCGCTGATCCCTGACGCCGAGAATCTCGAGCTCAATCGCGCCCAGCTCCGCTATGCCGGCAAGGACGGGCTGGCCGTGACCGCCGGGCGCCAGCGCCTCAACTTCGCCGATGATCGCTTTGTCGGCAACGCGCCGTGGCGGCAGAGCGAGCGGACCTATGACGCGGTCCGCTTCCAATATGGCAAGCCGCTCGGGCTGAGCACCGACGTGGCGTATAGCTGGAGCGTCCGGACCACGGACGGCCGCCAGGGCCGCGGCTCCCGGCCTCAGGCGATCGGCGGCGACAACGTCTTCGCCCTGGTCAACTATGGTACCAAGATGGGTACGCTCAGCGGCTTCGCCTATCTGGTCGATCAGGACGAGGCTGCGGTGCAGGGCTTCCGCCTGTCGACCCAGACCTATGGCGTGCGCTTCAGCGGCAGTCGGCCGCTCGGCAAGGATGTGTCGGTCGGCTATGCCGCCAGCTGGGCGCGGCAGAGCAATTACCACCGCAACCCCAATCGCTACGCCGCCGATTACTGGATGGGCGAGGCCAAGCTCACCGCCAGGGGTCTCAGCCTGACCGCCGGCTATGAAGTGCTCGGCGCCGACAAGGGCGTGGCGCTCACCAGCGTCCAGACCCCGCTCGCGCCGCTGTTCAAGTTCAACGGCTGGGCCGGCAAGTTCGGCACCACCCCGCCCAACGGCCTGCGCGATCTCTATGGCAATGTCGGCTATGCCTGGAAGAAGGTCGGCCCGCTCGACGCGATCAATGTCGGCGCGATCTATCACCGCTTCCACAGCGACCGGCTCGACCTGCAATATGGCGACGAGTTCGACTTCATCGCCGGCGTGAAGCGCGGGCGCTACGCACTCTCCGCCCGCTATGGCCGCTACAAGGCGAAGCAGTTCGCCACGGATACCAACAAGCTCTTCGTCCAGCTGGACTGGATACTCTGACCGGGGCGGCGGCCGGCCCCATACCCGTCATCCCGGCGAAAGCCGGGATTTCAGGCGGTAAGAGTACTTCGCCAACAACATGACTGTCATCCCCGCGCAGGCGGGGATCCATTACCGCTGTCAGTAGTGAATGGATTCCCGCCTGCGCGGGAATGACGGTTGAAATAGGGAGGGGCGCTTGCCGCCCGAGATCCCGGTTTTCGCCGGGATGACGGCTACTTCGCGTTAATCGCGTCGATCAGCGCGCGGTGCGTCGGCAGATCCTCGGTCGCCCGCTCGCTGAACGTCCGGATCCGCGCGAACAGCTTCTCCGCCGCCGCCACGTTAGGGAAATCGCCGCGCCCGTCCGACAGGTCGGTGCGATAGTCCATCCCGTAGAGGATGTACTGGTAGTTGAAGAAGGCGAAGCTCTCCAGGTCGAGCAGGAAGTCGAAGCGTCCCGGCGGCCGGTGGCGCCATTGCCGCAGCAGTTCCTGCAATGCCTCGGGGATCGAGGCCGGATCGGCATTGTCGCGCCAGAAGGGCTCGTCGCGCCGGCTCAGGCAGTAATGGAGCTTGAGGAAGTTGATGATCCGCTCGTAGCGCGCGACGATCAGCTCGTTGAAGCGCCTGGCCGGGGCATCGATCGGCCCGTTATGCGGGAACAGCTCGGCGATCATGCCGACGGCGGCCTCGATCAGCACCACGCCGGTCGATTCCAGCGGCTCGAGGAACCCGCCCGACAGGCCCACCGCCACGCAGTTCTTCACCCATTGCGCCTCGCGATAGCCGGGCTCGAACGGGATGATGCGGGCCTTGTAGGCGTCATGCCCCACATAGTCGTGCAGCACCTGCGCTGCTTCGTCGTCGGACATGTGCGCCGAGGAATAGACGGTGCCGATGCCCCGCGCGCCCTCCAGCCCGATGTCCCAGGTCCAGCCGGCCGCATGCGCCGCCGCGATGGTGAAGCTCTCGATCGGCGCGTCGGGGTCGGCGTATGGAATCTTGCAGGCGATCGCCCGGTCGGTGAACAGCACCTGCCGGGCCGACTTGAACTCCGCCCCCAGCGCCTTGCCGATCAGTTCCGCCCGGAAGCCCGAGCAGTCGATATAGAGGTCCGCCTCCAGCGCGCCCAGCTCGCGGGTCTGCACCCGGGCGATCGCGCCCTCCGCGTCCAGCTCGACGCCGGTCAGCAGCCCGGAGACGTGCCTTACCCCCAGCTCGACCGCGCGCTCCTGCAGGATCTTCGCCAGCCGCGCCGCGTCGAAATGATAGGCATAGTTGAGCGGCCCGGAGAACTCGCCTTCGCCGCGCTTCTTGGGTGCCCGCTGGCTCTCCGCGACGCGGTTCTGGATCGTCACCGCCTCGGCGAAGGGCGGCCGCGTCCCGGCGTCCTGGAGCAGCCAATAGGGCACCAGGCTGGTCCCCTCGGTGTAGAAGGGCGGTTCGAACGGGTGGAGATAATGGTGCCGCGTGCCGTCGGGCAAAGGTGCGTGGAGCCAGTCGTTGAAGCGGATGCCCTGCTTGAACGTCGCACTGGTCGCGCGGATGAACTGGGTCTCGTCGATGCCGAGGAACTTCAGCGTCGATCGGATCGTCGGGAAGGTGCCTTCGCCTACGCCGATGATGCCGAGTTCGGGCGATTCGAGCAGTGTGATCTCGATCCGCGCGCTGTCCGCCACATCGAGGAATCGCGCGAGATAGGCGGCCGTGAGCCACCCCGCGGTGCCCCCGCCAACGATAAGGATACGCCTCTTGCCCATGCAGCGGCGAGCTTAGCCTGCGTGGGTCGAGGAAGCCACTGGTTGCGATGCGAAACCCGGCCTAACTTGCCGGCGATCGGACGGAGCCTGCCATGATGAAGCTCGACGACACCGCCACGAACCGTATCCGCGACAGGATGCTGGACGCCGTGGATCTTGCCGCCACCTTCGTGCTGGCGGTGGAGTGCGCGCTCACGGCCGTCCAGGCGGACTTCGACCTGTTCGGCATCCTGGTACTGTCCTTTGTCGGCTCGGTCGGCGGCGCGGTGATCCGCGACCTGCTGCTCGGCGAGCATCCGCCCGCGCCGTTCCGCGACTGGCGTTATGCGGCACTGGCGCTGGCCGCAACCATGGTCGTCCTCATCGCGTCGCTTGTTCTGGGCCCGGTCGGGAGTTTCACGCCGCCGCTGCAGGTCGATGTGTTCGAGGGCGGCGGCCTTGCGCTTGCCGCGGTCGCCGGTACGCGCAAATGCCTCGACTACAAGCTCAACAGCGCCTCGGTCGTGATCATCGCCACCGTCAACGGCTGCGGCGGGGGCATGCTGCGGGACGTGCTGCTGGCCCGGGTGCCCAAGGTCCTGCACGAGGATTTCTACGCCACCGCCGCCATAGCCGGCGCGACGCTGATCATCGTGCTGGTCCGTCGCTTCCAGGTGCGCCAGGACGTGGCGGGCGCGGCCGGTGCCGTGGCGATCTTCACGCTACGCGCCGCGGCGCTCGTTGGTGCGTGGCGGTTGCCGCATCTCCATTAGGCGCTCCCGCCAGGCATCATACCACGCGCCAAGCGCCGCTCGGCAGGTCCGCGAGCGACCAGTCGCCGATGCTCCACCGCACCAGCCGCAGGGTCGGGTGGTCGACCGTCGCGGTCATCCGGCGCACCTGGCGGTTGCGCCCCTCGCGGATGGTCAGCTTGATCCAGCAATCGGGGATGTTCGCGCGGTAGCGGATCGGCGGATCGCGCGGCCACAGGTCGGGCGCCTCGATCCGCTCGGCCAGCGCCGGCAGCGTCGGGCCGTCCTTCAGCACCACGCCGGTGCGCAGCCGGTGCAGCGCTTCCTCGCTCGGCTCACCCTCGACCTGGACCAGATAGGTCTTGGGCAGCTTGAACTTCGGGTCGGCGATCCGCGCCTGCAGCCTGCCGTCGTCGGTCAGCAGCAGCAGCCCCTCGCTGTCCCGGTCGAGCCTGCCGGCCGGATAGACGCCCGGCATGTCGATCAGGTCGGACAGGGTGGCGCGCGCCGTCTCGGTGCCGCGATCGGTGAACTGGCTCAGCACGCCATAGGGCTTGTTCAGCCGGACGAGCGTCACGCCGGGCTTGCAGCGGAAGAGGGGGGCAAGAACATGCCGGCGTCGATCATGGCGGCCCGCCTAGCGCGGAACCGCCATGATCGCCAAGTCAGAGCGCCCGGAACCTGAAGTCCCGGAACTTCGCCTCGCCCGCGCCCGCCGAGTACAGCCCCGGCCGCAGCATCAGGAAGCCGCCGCGCACATTGTGGTGATAGCCCGAGACTTCCATGCCCCGGTCGAACCGCTTCCACGTCTTCCCGCCGTCGCCCGACAAATGGAACGCCACGATATGCCTGTCGTTGCGCACCCGCATGCGGAGCTTGCGGCCATAGGGATTGGCAGGCCGCCCGCGCTCCATGCCGTACTGGTGGGTGACGAACTTCTTCTCGTCGAAGCCCAGCCCGCAATAGAGCTTCTCGTCATAGAACAGCACCAGCCCGGCGGTGCCACCCGGCGCGATCTCGATCTCGCATTCGAACTCGTATCCGGTGTCGCCGGCGATCAGCAGCAGCGGCGACGAGTCCACCGGCGCCTTGCCCGTGGCCTTCAGGGTCAGCGTGCCAGCTTCGGCGTGCACTCTGTCCGATTCCGTCTGGGAGGGTTTGAAGAAATTCCACTTCCGCCCCAGCGCCAGCGGCCCGGTGAAGTCGTCCGACAGCGCCTGGCCATGCGGCACCCGCGCGCCGCCCTTCGGCTTGCGGATCGGCTTGGAAAGATCCCCGCCGGTCATCCGGAACCAGCCGTCCGCCGTCCATTCTATGGGGTCGAGCAAGGCCTGGCGCCCCAGCGTCCAGTATCCGTTCTCGAAGCCGTGATAGACCGACCACCAGCTCCCGTCGGGCGCCTCCACGAGCGAGGCATGCCCGCGCGACCACCAGGCCTCGTCGTTGTTGACAGTGCGCACCAACGGGTTTGCAGGGCATTGCTCCCAGGGCCCGTGGATCGAGCGCGAGCGCGCCGCGATCACCATATGGCCGGTCGGCGGACCTGCCGTGCCGCCCACCGCGGTGATCATGTAGAACCAGCCCTTGTGGTGATGGATCTTCGGCCCCTCGGGGGAGAAGCTCTCCACGTCCCATTCCTCGGGATAGTGCCAGGGGTCGTAGACATGCTCGACCTGGCCGACAGTGGACAGACCATCCTCGGAAAGCCGCACCCGGTCTCCGCCCGAAAGGAACAGCCATCTGGAACCGTCTTCACCCACCGCGTGGCAGGGATCGATATGGGCGTGCAGCCCCAGGTCGATGGGGTCGCTCCACGGGCCATCGATATGGTCCGCCCAGATCACGAAGATCGAGTTCGGGCTCGCCTTGACCGGGATGTAGATGAAGTAGCGCCCATTGTGCTTCTCCAGGCTAACTGCCCAGACCGAGCCGATATTCCTGGTCAGCGCCGCCTTGCGCGGCTGCCAGTTCACCAGGTCGCGGCTGTGCCAGATCGTGATGCCCGGATAGGAATCGAAGCTGGAGAAGGTCATGTAGTAATCCGCGCCGTCCTTGAGGATGGCGGGATCGGGATGGTCGCCGGCGAGCAGCGGGTTCAGGAAGCGCCCGTCGCCCAGGTCGGCGATGCGCTGGTTGTCGAAGCCGCGCTTATATCCGGGGACCAAAGCGTCTGTTTGTGTCGCATGGGCCTCGTCCGGCCGGAGCAGCGCCCCGGCGCCTCCGGCCACCGCCGCGCCACCTGCCAGCACCGCCCCGAACGCGTCACGCCTGCTGATACCCATGCATTCCTCTCCGTTTTTAGGATTGTATGCCACCGGTGTCATGCAAGCGAAAGGGACTTTGTTCGCGTTAACATTGCGAACTTTGGAGACTGATGCGTCCACTTCGGGTGCATGTCGAATATTTGCTATCGATGTAGGAAATGCCGTGCCAGTTTCCGTTCACGTTTGAGGGGACGGGGGATGCGGCAAACCACATTATCGGTGGCACTCGAGGTCAAGCCCGAGAGCTTCGACCATCTGTCGGGCCTGCTCGACGCCTTGCGGGACCGGCGCAGCCCGAACCCGTCGGGCGGCACCGGGCCGTTCGCGGACTTCCTGACGACGGTGCCGGCGGTGCACTTCATGTCGCTCAGCGTCTTTCCGGGCTTCGACTATGATCCGCTCTTCGTGATCGAGGCGAATTTCGACGGCGCGCCTGGCCCGTTCTGGGGGCAGCTCGAAACCGCGATCGGCCCCGATCTCCGCAGCTTCCTGCGGTGCTGCAAGCGCCCGCTCGATCACACCGGCGACCTGTTCGACGCCGTGACCGCGCCGGACAGCCGCGCCCCGATCGCTCCCTATCTCGAAGCGCGCACGCTCACGCCGACGGTCTATCACCACGGCAATCGCGGCATGACGCGCGACCGCATCCTGGCCGAGGGCGAGCTGTTCCTCGGCACCCGCAAGGAGCTGGCCAACGCCAATGACGGCGGCCCCAGCCCCTATCGCAAGCTCACGCCGGTGGAGATCCACGCCAAGCTGCGCGCGGCCCTGCTGCCCCAGTTCGGCTGGCTGGCCGAGAAGGCGCCCGCCCGTATCCCGTTCCTCCAGAGCGTTGGCGATTACGCCCGGCTCGCCTGGTTCGTGCTGCTGGTGGTGTTCGCGCTGTCGATCCCCGGCCTGATCCTCAAGAGCCAGCTCGCCTGGCAATATTATGCCGGGCTCTGCGTGGCGCTGTTCGCGCTGTTCACCGGCATACTCTACAAGATGGGCAAGCCGCTCCCCGGCACGGCGACGCCGACACGGTTCAGTTTCCTCACCTTCTTCCTCAGGCACCTTCTGGTTCCCGTGGTGATCGCCGTGGCGGTCTATGTCGCGATTGCCGCCTTCATCACCGCGCCGATCTGGTCGTGGATCGGCCACAAGCCGTTCTGGCCGGCCTGGTGGGACATGGCGATCTGGGCCGGCTGGAGCGGCGCCAGCATCGCGGTGACGGTCGCCGGCATCCTCGTCTGGCTGCGCTGGCTCGAACGGCGCGACGCCTCGCAGGATGCGCCGCCGGTCGATCCCAAGATGCTGCGCGAAATGGCCCGGCGCGAGGACTGGATCCCGCAGAACCACATGGGCTCGGTCGTCCTCATCAAGCCGGGCGTGCTGCGCGCGATCCTGATCCGCGTCGGCCATCACGGCCTGCACCTGCTGCTGCGCGCGCAAAAGGCAGCGCGCGAGGGCTATCTCGGCTCGATGCGCACGATCCATTTCGCCCATTGGGCGCGGGTCAACAATGACAGCCGGCTGATGTTCTTCTCGAACTTCGACCAGACCTGGGAAAGCTATCTCGATGACTTCATCGAGAAGGCGCATGCGGGCCTCACCCTCGCCTGGAGCAGCGGGGTGGGCTTCCCGCCGACACGCTTCCTGGTGAAGGACGGCGCCAGCCATGGCCGCCAGTTCAAGGAATGGGCGCGCCATTCGATGACGGTCAGCCGCTTCTGGTACTCGGCGTACAAGGATCTCACCGCGGAGCAGGTCGAGCGCAACTATCGCATCGCCCTGGGTCTCCGGAAGAAGCAGCTCAGCGAGAAGGAGGCCGCGGCGTGGATCAACGACCTGTGAGCGAGGGTGGCGGCACTCCGAACTGGCATCTCTCGGCCCCGGCCAGCGGCCAGGCCCAGGGCCTGGTGGTCAGCGGCTTCGCGTCGCTGCCCACCGGCCGCGCGCTGTTCCTCGAGCTCGGCTGGAAGGGCGTGAAGAAGAAGGGCGGCGGCGCCTGGGTGGAGGCGCTGCGCAAGGTCGCGCAGGTGACCGACGCCGATGGCCGCGATCCGCGTGCCGTGGCGATGGGCTTCACCTGGTCGGGCCTGCAGAAGATGGGGCTCAACGCGAACGCGCTCGCCTCGTTCGACCGGCCTTTCCAGGAAGGCATGTTCCAGGAAGACCGCCTGCGCCGTCTCGGCGATCGGCGCGGCGAGGAATGGCAGGGCACGGTGATCCCGGGCGGCCCGAAGTGGAGCGGCAACACCCCGCTCGACGATGCCGCGGTGGATGACGAGGCCCGCGCCTTCGACGATCGCCAGGAAATTCGCGAGCAGCGGATCAAGACGCCGGTGACGGTCCATGCGATCGTCCTGCTCTATTGCGAGCATGACGAAGCGGCCGAGGCCTGGTGCGAGGAAGTGAGCGCCGCGCTCGCGCCGTTCGAAGTGACCGTCTCGCATCACCTGCCGCTCGATCTGCGGCTCGACAAGCAGGGCATCGCCCGCGAACATTTCGGCTTTGCCGACGGCATCTCGCAGCCGATTCCGTTCGAGACCGGCACCGTCGTCTACAAGGACGGCAGCGACGTGCCCAAGGACTATTGGAACGGGGTGCCGCTCGGCGAGATCCTGATGGGCCATATGAATGGCCATAACGAGATCGCGCAGGGGCCGGTGGTCGCCGCGAGTGCCGGCAACACCGATGGTCTGCCCGATCATCCCAAGGGCGTCGGATTCAAGGATCTCGGGCTCAACGGCAGCTACATGGTCGTCCGCGAGCTGAAGCAGGACGTCTATGCCTTCTGGCAGTCGATGCGCGCCGCCGCCGCCCATATCCGCGAACGCGATCCGGAAGGATCGGCGCACGTCACCACCACCTGGATGGCCGAGCGTGTGGTCGGGCGCGACACGCACGGCAACCTGCTCTGTCCGCTCGGCACGATCCCGGTCGAGAACAATGATTTCGGCTTCTGGGACAATGATCGCCACGGCATGGGCTGCCCGCTTGGCAGCCATGTCCGCCGCGCCAATCCGCGCGATGGCCTCGCACCGACGCCGGCCGACAAGCAGACCCTGCTCGATGCGGCGAACAACCACCGCATCCTGCGTCGCGGCCGGAAGTACGGCAAGACGATCAGCGTGCCGCCGACGCCGGACGAGGTCGATCGCGGGCTGCTCTTCGTCTGCCTGAACACCGACATCACCCGCCAGTTCGAGTTCGTCCAGCAGACCTGGATCCTCAACCCGAACTTCGCGACGCTCTATGACGAGACCGATCCGCTGATCGGCCCCAAGGGCACGATGACGATCCCGGAGGACCCGCTGCGCCGGATCATCGATGTCGAGACCTTCGTGCAGATGGCGGGCGGGGAATATTTCTTCCTGCCGAGCATCCCGGCGCTCAACTATCTGGGCTCGCTGTGAACGCGCTTACCTCGCGCGATGTGCTGCGTCCCGGCAAGAAGGGGCTGGCGCGCTGGATCGAGGGGCGGGTGTTCGCCGCCATGCCCTATGCCTTCGCCTTTTTCCGGCGCTGGAAGCCGGTGGTGAAGTTCGGCGGGATGACGCTCACCTCGCGCTATGACGACGTCAAGGAAGTGTTCGCCACCGATCCGGTGTTCGGCGCGCCCTACAAGCCCAAGCTCGATGTCATCATGGGCGGCGAGCCCTTCTTCCTAGGCATGGCCGACACCCCGCTTTATCACCGCGACACCGATGCGATGCGCATGGTCGTGCTGCCGAAGGACCTGCCCGAGCTGGGCCGCAGGGCCGAGGCGATGGCCGAAGCGATCGTCGCGGCCGCGCCCGGCCGGATCGAAGTGGTCGACACGCTGGTGCGCCGCGTCACCTTCTCGGTGCTGGCCGATTATTTCGGCGTGCCCGAGCCCAAGGGCGGCGATCTGCGCGTCTGGGGCACGCGCCTGTTCGAGTTCCAGTTCGCCGATCCCAAGGGCGATCCGGCACTGCGCGCCGATGTCGACCAGATCGCACCGGCGCTCCGCGCGCATATCGATGCCGAGATCGCCGCGCGGAAGGCCACGCCCGGCCGCGATGACGTGCTGACCCGTTGCCTTGCCCTGCAGAAGAAGGGCGTGCCCGGTTTCTCCGATGTCGAGATCCGCACCAATCTGATGGGCTTTATCGTCGGCGGGCCGCCCCAGCCGCCGATGGTCGTGCCCCAGGCGATGGAGCAGCTGCTCCGCCGTCCCGCGGCGCTGGCTGGTGCCCAGGCGGCGGCGCGGGCAGGGGACGACGACCTGCTCTGGGGCTATGTCCAGGAAGCGATGCGCTTCGATCCGCTCGCACCGGGCCTGCCGCGCAACGTGCTGGTCGACAGCGTGATCGCCCGCGGCACGTCGCATGAAACCCCGGTCCAGGCCGGCGACACGGTGCTCGCCGCCTTCGCTTCGGCGATGATGGATCCGCGCCGGGTCACCGATCCCGCCCGCTTCGATCCGCATCGCCCGGCCAGCAATTACATCCATTTCGGATATGATTTGCACCAGTGCTTCGGCCGCCACATCAACCGCGCGACGCTACATTTCATGCTCAAGCCATTGTTAAAGCGTGTAAATCTCCGCCGCGCACCCGGTGGTGCCGGGCGGCTGGTCAAGAATGGACCCTTTGCGGAGTCGCTGACAGTGGTGTTCGACTAAAGCTCAGCGCCGCTCGCTGGGCCCGCCGCGATACCCGCCCTGGCGCTCGAGCATCCAGCCCGGATACTCCGCCGGCAGCTTGCTCACCGCATCGAGCCGTTCCAGCTCCTCGGGGGTGAACGCGACGTCGACGGCGCCCAGATTGTCGGCCAGCTGGTCGGGCCGCTTGGCGCCGATGATCACGCTCGAAACCGCCTTCTGGTGGAGCAGCCAGGCCAGCGCCAGCTGCGCCACCGAGCGGCCCTTGGCCCCGGCCAGTTCGCGCAGCACGTCGACCACGTCATAGCCGCGCTCCTTGTCCACCGGCGGGAAGTCGAACCCCGCCCGGCGTCCTTCGCCCTCACCCGCGCGGGTGTACTTGCCCGACAGGAAGCCGCCGGCGAGCGGGCTCCACACCATCAGGCCGACGCCTTCCGACTGGAGCATCGGGATGACCTCGCGCTCCAGGTCGCGCCCGGCGATGGTGTAATAGGCCTGGAGCGAAGCGATCGAGGCATAGTCCCTGGCCGCCGTGATGCCGACCGCCTTCATCACCTGCCACGCCGCCCAGTTGGACAAGCCGACATAGCGCACGACACCCCGCTTCACGAGGCTGTCGAGCGCGTAGAGCGTCTCCTCGATCGGCGTGGCCGTGTCGAAGCCGTGGATCTGGTACAGGTCGATATGGCCGGTGCCGAGCCGCTCCTGGCTCTTCTCCACCTGCGCCAGGATATGCCCGCGCGATGCGCCCGCACCGTTCGGCCCGTCATGCATCCGCCCCAGCACCTTGGTGGCCACCACCACCTCGTCCCGCGCCACGCCGAGATTCTTCAGTGCCTGGCCCAGGATCCGCTCCGAGCGACCCTCGGCGTAAACATTCGCGGTATCGAAGAAGTTGATCCCCGCATCCAGCGCCGCCTTGACCAGCGCGTCCGCCTCTTCCTGCTGCAGCTGCCCGATCCGCCCCCACATCCCGCCCTCGCCGCCAAAGGTCATGGTGCCGAGGCAAAGTTCCGAGACGATCAGGCCCGAACGGCCGAGCTGGTTGTAGCGCATGGGGATACCTCATCGGGAGCGAGGGGAGGGAGCCCGGCAGATGTGGTGCGCAGTCCTCCGCCGCAATGCCGTACCGCGAAAAATCCGCCTGAGTCGGCCATTGGCAACGGTGTCAATAAACTCATACAATATGGTGCGCTGCATCAATCCACGCACCGTGCTGCGGTAAGTGGTTGTTCCCGCGTTAAACTTAAATGGTCCAAATGTATGAGTTGACAGCGCATCCGCCGAGGCATAGCCAAATGTGACCGCTAACATCGCAACCACGCGATACGCTCAACGGCCCGGGAAGAGGCCATACAGGAGGGGAATATGCACGCTCGAGTTGCGTCTCGTTTCACTGCGCGCCGTCTCGGCATGATCGGCGCCGTGCTGCTCGCCGGCACCGCCTGGCCCGCGCTGGCCCAGACCGCCCAGACCCCGCCCGCCACCCCGAGCGCCGATGCGCCCGCGGCGCAGGACGCGAGCGTCCCCCAGGAAGAGCAGTCGATCGTCGTCACCGGCTATCGCGCATCGCTCGCCAGTTCGACCAATGCGAAGAAGAACTCGGTCGGCTTCACCGACTCGATCTTCGCCGAGGACATCGGCAAGTTCCCCGACACCAACATCGCCGAGAGCTTCAACCGCATCCCCGGCGTGACCATCGCCCGCGAAGTGACCGGCGAAGGCCTCAACGTCACGATCCGCGGCCTCGGCACCAACTTCACCCGCGTGCTCCTGAACGGCGCGCCGGTGGCGGTCGCCTCGACTGGCCGCACCGACTCGCAGAACACCAACCGCGAAGTCGATCTCGACATGTTCCCGACCGAGCTGTTCACCTCGCTGACGGTCAACAAGAGCGGCATCGCCGACCAGGTCGAGGGCGGCGCCGCCGGCACGGTCAACATGCGCAGCGCCCGGCCGTTCGACCGCTCGGGCACGCACCTCACCTATGGCGCGCAACTGACCAAGAACACCAATGCCAAGGACTGGGGCTATCGCGGCTCGCTGCTCGCCAGCACCACGATGGGCGATTTCGGCGTGCTGCTCGGCGTGGCCGGCGTGCACAACAAGGTGCGCACCACCGGCTTCGAGACGATCGGCTGGACCAACCCCAACCTGTCGGCGGCCCAGTGCGGCGCGACCAGCGGCTGCAACCCCACCGGCGGCGGCAACTGGACGATCCCGGCCACCGTGCCCGCCAATGCCGGCAACGGCCTCGTCACCGGCACGACGATCGACCAGGCCTTCCTGCTCTCCCGCAATCCGGGGGCTACGATCTCGCAGATTGACAACGGCATCATCCCGCGTCTCGGCCGCCCGATGTTCGAGGAAGGCACCAAGGACCGGATCAACGCGATCGCCAGCCTCGAATACAAGGGCGACACCTTCCACGCCTATGTCGACGGCATGTTCGGCTGGAAGGACAACCAGCTCGAGCGCGTCGACATGAACTGGGTCGGCCGCAACGGCGCCGCGATCCCGCTCAACACCCAATATGACCGCAGCGACTGCACCGCCGGCTGCGTGGTGACCAAGGGCACCTATGCCAATGCCCAGTGGTTCCTCGAATATCGCCCGTTCCTCGAGAAGACCAAGTTCTGGGGCGTGAACCCGGGCCTGGAATGGGAAATCGCCGACAAGCTGAAGTTCGACCTGCAGGGCAACTACACCTGGTCGAGCTTCCACCGCGAATCGCCGAGCGTCGTCGTGCTCACCACGCCGAACTCGGGCGTGACGGTGAACTATGACAATACCGGCGGCGAGATCCCGTCGATCACCACCAATATCGACCTCAACAACCCTGCCAACTTCGCCTGGCCCGGTGGCCGCGTGAACATCCAGGACGAGAAGCGCCAGACCGAGACCAAGGGCATCCGCGGCAACCTCGTCTGGGGCGACAATGCGTTCAACCTCAAGGTCGGCGCCGCCTATGACGACACGTCGCGCCGGATCAGCGCATTCGACAACAGCCAGGCCTGGCAGAACGCGGTGTGCGGCAATCGCCCCAGCGTGTTCGTGCCCTCGCCCAATACCCAGCCGCCGTGCAACGGCCTGGTCCAGCCCGGCGCAGCGCCGGCGGGCTATCCGAGCTATCCGGCCTATGGCACCGGCTATTCGAGCGGCTCGACCGGCCCCGTCACCTATGCCGGCTCGCTGATCTCCAACGCCCAGCTCGCCAGCCTGCTGCGCCCGACCTCGGCCGGCTTCGTCACGGTCGACTGGAACGCGTTCAAGGCAGCGTCCAACTATGACGCCTTCCACAATGCCGCGCCCGAGGCCGGCTCGTCCAACACCGGCGCCAGCGGCGGCTATGTCCGCGAGAAGGTGCTCGGCGCCTATGCCGAAGTGAATGGCGACCTGCAGATCGGCGACAACAACCACCTCAACTACAATGCCGGCGTCCGCTATGTCCGCACCGACCAGCGGATCGGCGGCCGCGTCTCGATCTCGGATCCGCGCAACTCGCAGGATCCGGACGGCGCCGGCCCGCTGCCCGCGGCCTGCCCGGGCACCGGCAATCCGCGCGACGGCAGCTGTTTCCCGAACATCACCAACTTCGTCTACACCGACGCTAAGTATGACAACTGGCTGCCCTCGGCGAGCGGTGCCTTCCATATCGGCGATGCCGCGGTGGTCCGTGCCGCCGTCTCGCGGACGATGACCCGGCCCAATCCCAACACGATGCTGCCGGGCCTCAACTTCTCGACGCCCTCGGCCGATGTCGGTTCGGTCGGCAACCCGTCGCTCGAGCCCTATCTGTCGACCAATATCGACCTGGGCTTCGAATATTATACCGGCAAGGAAGGCTATGTCGGCTTCACTGCCTTCCGCAAGGCGGTGACCGGCTTCACCACTACCGGTACGGTGACGGTGCCCTTCGCCGCGCTGGCCGCGTACGGCGTCACCTATGACACGCTGACGCCCACCCAGCAGGCGGCGATCAACTCGCGCGGCGGCCCCACCGCCGCCACCGTGGTGCTCAACCAGCAGGTCAACGCCACCGGCACGCTCAAGGTAAACGGCCTCGAAGTGAACTGGGTGCAGCCGCTCGACTTCCTGCTCGGCAAGATCGGCCTCAACGGCTTTGGCTTCAACGCGAACCTGACGCTGATCGACCAGACCGGTTCTGGCGCCGCCCCGGCGGTCGCGGTGGGCGTGTCGCCCGTAACCTACAACATCACCGGCTATTACGAGCAGGGTGGTATCAACATTCGTCTGTCGACCACCTTCCAGCGCGGCTCGGTCTCGTCGGATGCGAACCAGAACGGCATCGCGCTCGCCCGGCTCTATTCGAACGACTATCAGCAGTTCGACATGTCGGCGAGCGTCGACTTCGCCAAGGTGTTCGACCTGAAATGGGCGCCCGAGCTCACGCTCGACGTCATCAACCTCACCAAGGAAAAGCAGCGGAGCTACTTCCAGTTCGATCAGGCCGCCTTCACGCTCTACGATCCGGGCCGTCAGGTCATGATCGGTCTGCGCGGACGGTTCTGACGGGTCGCAAAAGGGGCGTGGCGGCCGGGCCTTTCAACCGGCCGCCACTGCCCCGGACTTCTCCTCTGCGGCCGCCCTCGGGCGGCCTCTTTTTTGTCCGGGCGAAGCGGGTTAACTGGGCGCCATGACGCAGGAAAAGCTGATCGCCGGCATCGAACTCGGCGGCACCAAGTGCGTGGCGCTGCTCGCCACCGGGCCCAACGATGTGCGTGATCGGGTAACCGTGCCCACCACCGATCCGGCGGCGACGCTGGCGGCACTCGAAGCCGCGCTCGATCGCTGGAGCTTTGATGCGATCGGCGTGGCGAGCTTCGGTCCGGTGGGCCTCGATCGCGCCCGCGCCGACTACGGCTCGATCACCGCGACGACCAAGCCCGGCTGGACCGGCACCGACCTGATCCGCCGGCTCGAGGCACGCTACGGCAAGTCGATCGGCTTCCAGACCGATGTCGGCGGCGCGGCACTCGCCGAAGGGCGCTGGGGCGGGGCGCAGGGCATGTCGGCGCATGCGTATATCACGATCGGCACCGGCGTCGGCGTTGGCCTTGTCACGGGCGGCGTGCCGGTGATGGGCTGGGCGCATGGCGAGGCCGGCCATATGCGCCTGCCGCGCGCGCCGGGCGACAGCTATGCCGGCTGGTGCCGCTTCCACGGCGATTGCCTCGAGGGCCTGATCTCCGGTCCGGCGCTTGCCGAACGCTTCGGCGTGCCGGGCGACCAGCTGCCCGATGACGGCCCCGAATGGGACCTGTTCGTCCATGACCTGGCGGGCATGCTCCACAATCTCGTGGTCACCGCGGCGCCGGAGCGTATCGCGATCGGCGGGGGCGTGGTGGCGGCGCGCGACTATCTGTTCCCCAAGCTGCGCACCCGGCTGGTCGAGAGCCTGGGCGGCTATGGCGCGCTGGCGGAATGGGCCGAGGGGATCGAGGCCCGGCTCGGCGCACCGGGGCTGGGCACCATGGCGGGGCCGCTCGGTGCGATAGCGGTGGGGCTGGAAGCGTAGAACTCCCCTCACTTCCAGGGAGGGGCTAGCTCCTCAGATCACTTCCATCTCGGAATTATAATGGTGCCACGCGAACACCGCCGCCGCGCCGCGATGCGGGCGCCAGGCTTCGGCGATCTCCCGGGTAAGCTTCTCGCTCGGCCGCTCGGCATGGCCCATGATCCGCCCGACTTCGATCTGCACCGCCAGGTCGCCCGCCGGCCAGATGTCGGGCCGGCCCTCCGCGAACAGCAGATAGACCTCGGCGGACCAGCGACCGATGCCCTTGATCCGGACAAGCTGGGCGATCGCTTCCTCATCGTCCTCTGCCAGATGCGCGAAGTCGAGCCGCCCGCTGGTCACTTCCTCGGCAAGGCTGCGGGCATAGGCGACCTTTTGCCGCGATAGCCCGGCCGCGCGCAGATCGTCGTCGCTGACCCGGGCAACGGTCTCCGGATCGCTCAGCGTGCCCAGCTGCGCGGCCATCTTGTTCCAGATCGACTGCGCCGCGGCGACGCTCACCTGCTGGCCGACGATCGTACGCAGCAGCGTCTCATAGCCCCGGTCGCGGATGCGGGGCGGAGGATAGCCTACGCGCCCGATCGCGGCGGCGATCAGCGGCTCGCGGCTCGCCAGGGCGTCCAGCGACGCCTTGAGCTGCTCGGCGCTCAGCCCCATGCGTGCCCGCCTTGCGAAGCGCCGCGTTCGGCGGCATGGACGAAGCAGGACCAGGAGAAGACCATGCCCAAGCTTATCGTCGTGACCAGGAGTGGTGAAGAGCGTGAGGTCATGGGCGAGGCGGGCCTGAGCGTGATGGAAGTGATCCGCGAGAGCGGCTTTGACGAGCTGCTCGCGCTGTGCGGCGGCTGCTGCTCCTGCGCGACCTGCCACGTCCATGTCGATCCGGAATTTGCGGCCAAACTGCCGAAGATGAGCATGGACGAGGACGACCTGCTCGACAGCGCCGGCGACCGCGACGCGACGTCGCGCCTGTCTTGCCAGCTGCCCTTCACCGACGAGCTCGACGGCCTGCGCGTGCGGATCGCCGAAGAGGACTGATCGAAATATCCCTCTCCCGCAACAGCGGGAGAGGGATAGTCAACCTACTGTACCGCCCGCACCCGGATCGACGCCATCGGCGCATCGGTGGTGGTGGTGTCGGTATTCCAGGTGATCACCTTGTCCTTGCCGGTGGTCACCGCGCCTTGCTCATTGTTCTGGCTCACCAGCTCGGCGTCGGTGGTCAGGGTGAAGGTGCCCTGCAGGCGCGTGAACGCCTCGCCCATTCCGCCCGGCATCATCGCCAGCGCGCTCATGTCGCCCATATTGCCCATGCCGCTGCCGCTCATCCGCACATAGCCCGGCGCCTTCACGCGGATCAGGTCCTTGCCGCGCAGCTCCACCGCGATCCACGGCATGATCATCTGGTTGTCCAGATTGTACGGGAACAGGAAGCCGTGATCGAGCACGCCGGAGATCTGGTAATCCACCCAGAACATCCCGTTGCCGCGATACTCGACATTGCGATAGCCCGCCTCCTTGGCAACCTCGATCGCGAGCTTGCGGAAGGTCTCGTCCTGCTTGGCCTTCTCCTCGGGCGTCAGCGTGAAGTCCGGTTCCTTCTCCGGCGCCTTGGCCTTCTTGCCCGACTTCTCCTTGGCGGCCTCTTCCATGCCCATCTGCATCGCCTTGCCCATGAAGCTCTGCAGATCGACCGCCATCACCTCGCCCTTGTAGGTGAAGGTGAAGGTCCGGTCGGCATGGATGGTCAGCGCCGAATCGAACTTGCCGGGCACGAACAGGCAGCTGGCGAGCACCAGCGGCGCCATCAGCGCGAACGCGACGGCCTTCAGACGATGCAACATGAGTCCCCCTTGGCAATCAGCCGCGGGCGCTCACCGCATAGAGCGCGATCGCCGCGGCATTGGATACGTTGAGGCTTTCGACCTTATCCGAGATCGGCAGCTTCGCAAGCTCGTCGCAATGCGCCTCGGTGTTCTGGCGCATGCCTTCGCCCTCGGCGCCCAGCACCAGCGCGATCTTGCTCTGGCCACCCATAACCTCGGCCAGCGTGCCCTTGGCATGGCCGGTCAGGCCGATGCGCCAGAAGCCCGCCTCGGCGATCTCCTCCAGCGCGCGGGCCAGGTTGACCACCCGGCACCACGGCACCTGCTCCAGCGTGCCGGCGGCGGCGCGGGCCAGCGTGCCGGTTTCGCCGGGAGCGTGCCGGTCCTGCGTCACGATGCCCAGCGCGTCGAACGCCGCCGCCGAACGCAGGATCGCGCCGACATTGTGCGGGTCGGTCACCTGGTCGAGCACCAGCAGCGGCCGGTTGTCGCCTTCGCCCTGCGCCAGCAGGTCGCCCAGCCAGATCTCCTCGAGCGGATCGACTTCGGCGACCAGCCCCTGGTGCGGGGCGTCGCCGGGCACCAGCCGGCCGAGATCGGCGGCATTGGCGAAGGTGATCGGGATCGTCGACGGGATGTCGAGCCCGGCCAGCGCGTCGTGCGTGCCCCAGATCTTGCGGACGTTGCGCTCGGGATTGTCGAGCGCCGCCAGCACCGCGTGCCGCCCGTAGAAACGCGGGCGGTTCGCGGAGGCCTGGCTCGGCCGGTGACCACGCTTTGCCATCAATGTGCTCCCGGTGCCGCGTAGAAGCCGTCCGAAGCGTTCGGCTCGGTCGCCAGCGGCAGGCGCGGCAGCGGCTCGGGCGCGTTGGCGGCGTTGATCAGGAAGGCTGCCAGGATGATCGCGCCCTGGCGCATGTCGTCCGCCTTCAGATGGTCGAAGGTGTCGACATCGGTGTGGTGCACGTTCGAGCCGTAATCCAGCGGATCCTGGATGAACTGGAAGGCCGGGATGCCCACCGCGTCGAAGAACACGTGATCGGTGCTGCCGGTGCGGGCGGTGGCCACCTTGGTCGCGCCGAACGAATTGAACGGCGCCAGCCATTCGCGGAAGATCGGCACCACCGCGGTATTGCCCTGGGTGAAGATGCCGCGGATCTTGCCCGAGCCGTTGTCGAGGTTGAAATAGGCGGCGAGCTTGGCGTGGTCCGGGCCCGGCTGGATCGGGAAGCCCTTGCTCCAGCCCATGTAGCGGGCATAGCCGCTCAGCGCCGGATCGACCGGGCGGCTGGCGACATGGTTCTCGACATAAGCCATCGAGCCGAGCAGACCCTGCTCCTCGCCCGACCAGAGCGCGAAACGGATCGCGCGCTTGGTCTTGATGCCCGATGCCTTGATGATGCGCGCGGCCTCCATCACCATCGAGACGCCGGCGGCGTTGTCGGCGGCGCCGTCACCCATCGCCCAGCTGTCCATGTGCGCGCCGGCCATCACATAGCCTGCCTTGGCGTCGGTGCCGGGGATGTCGGCCAGGATGTTGTATGCCTTGGTGTCGCTGTCATCGAAAGTGACGTCGCTGTTGAGCTCGAGGCTCGGCGCCATGCCCATCTTGGCGAGGCGGGCGAGGCGGCGATAATCCTCGGCGGCGATCTCGAAGCCCGGCAGCGGCGGGGTGGCGCCGACCTGGAACTGGCTGTTCTGGCCGTGCACCAGCTTGCCGTTGCGCGACGACATGGTCGCATAGCCGATCGCGCCCTCGGCCTTCAGGAAGGCGTCGCGCTTGGCGGCGAAAGCGAGGCGGCTCTGGCTGCTCGGGCGGCGATTCGCGGTGGCGGCGCCGTTCTGCAGCTGGAAACTGTCGTAGCGGTCGAGATCGGCGTCGCTCCAGCGGCGGAAGTCGAGGTCGGTCGAATCGGTGATGTCGGTCGGCTCGGTGAGCAGGATGATCTTGCCCTTGAGCTTGCCCTTATACTGGTCGAGCGACGCTTCGTCCGCCATCGGCGCCAGCACGACCTGGCCGGTGACGGTTCCGTTGGTTCCCGGCGTCCAGGCAAGCGGCGCGGCGACCAAGGTCAGCGGACGCGGCGCAACCATCTTCACACTGGCATTCTTCGCCGACCAGCCGCGGCCGAACCCAAAGCCTTCCTTGTGGACATTGGTCAGACCCCATTCGCGGAACTTGGCCTGGGTCCAGTCCTCGGCCTGGCGCATCGGCGGCGAATTGGTGAGTCGCGCGCCGATCACGTCGGTGAGGTACTGCGCGATGCGCATCACTTCGCTGTGGTTGGTGCCCTGATCGACGATCTTGTCGACCGGCGCGCTCGGGCCGTCCGGTCCCTTGGCGATGGCGAGCGGCGCCATGGCGGTGGCGGCGAGCAGCGTGGCGATGGCGAAGGAAAGTCGGCGCATTATGGACCCCTGTTTGGAAGCGGCGGACGCTATGCTGCACAAAGTCTGCGCGCAAGGCGTTGACAGGCGCGCGTCGCTTCGGCAATGGGCCCCCTCTCGCCGAACGGCGCCATGGACAGGTGGCCGAGTGGTTAAAGGCAGCAGACTGTAAATCTGCCCGTGCAAGCGTACGCTGGTTCGAATCCAGCCCTGTCCACCACACCCCCCTCTGAGAGGGGGGTGTCTTCTAAGCCCTCATCGTCGTTCGCTGCGGCATCCGCCGTGTGTAGTTCCTGTGTAATCGTATTGGGACGCTTATCGAGCATCGCCACGGCGTGGTCCAAGTGATCGCCGTAGATATGTGTGTAGCGCAGCACCATCGCGAGCGTCTTGTGCCCGCTGATCCGCTGCACCGTGGGTAGGTCGACTCCAGCCTTTACCAAGCGCGTGATGGCGGTGTGTCGCATGACGTGCGGCGTAACCTTCTTGGGGTCCAGGCCTGCGTTAACGACCGCGCGCTGAAACCCCTTGCCCATGGAGACTCGGTGCGGCTTCTTGCAGCGTTCGGCGGCAGGAAACACCCAGCCATCCTTATCCGTGTCTTGTTGCTGTTGCCTGAGGAGAAGTTCGGCCAACGCGGGTGTGATGGGTTGATCGCGGGCCCCGGCTTTTGCCTGAGGAATGCGTATGCGACGGTTATCAAAATCGATTTGATCGTATCGCACGCGAAGGATTTCGCTATGCCGCATGGCTGCGTTGAGGCCAAAAGCGACGAACAGGTGGAGTTTGGGGTCAACGTCCTCAATCGCGGCGACCGTGAGCGCCGCTGCATCGGCGTCGGTCAATACGATGATGGGCTTCGCGGTCTCCGCAGCTTTGCTAATTCGCGGACGATCACCTGCGGCAAGCCACTGCCAATCGATCATGCGATTGAACATGTGGCTGAGGGTCGAAAGCTCCCGGTTTACCGTTGCAATTGGAGATTCTAGGGAGCGGCGAGCCGCGTACTCGGATACGGCGAGAGTGGAAACACGGTTGATTTGCATCTTGCCGAAGGCCGGGATGAGATGGTGGTCGATGTGGCGTCGCTTGTTGATGATGTCCTTGCCACCCGTCTTGCCGAGCCGCTCAAGGTAGTCGGCGGCGGCCTGCGCAAAGAGAGGGTGTGCCTTGCGGCGCTTGGGAAGGTTGAGGCGCCCAGCACGCGCGTCCGTGCGGAACTGCTCGATTTGGCGTTCCGCCTGCTCTCTACGCACTCCTTCGCTCTCTTTACCGACGACGCGATGAATGCGCTCGCCATCGACCATGATGTTGATTGCGTACCGAAGATCGCCATCAGCGAGTCGGGTAACTTCAATGCCATGTTCCGTCAGGCGAGAGCCTGCGGTAAGTCCCTTGATAGAACTCCTCGAAAGCTTGGTGAACTTAAGAGACATGTATTATAAGCTCCAATAATAAAACTAAGACTAATACCCGGCACTAAGGGTTTTTCCCTGGCGTAGTGGCCGATACATCGCGCTCATCGATCGAATTCCGTCCCGATCGACTCACCATGTTGTGGAGCGTTAGATTATGAATATTTCGGAGTCCACCCCTGACGGGCGGGTGCCTCGTTCTCGCGCTGCGGCCATTCTTGGTCTGTCGGCCAAGACACTTGCGAATTGGCAGACGCGAGGGCTCGGGCCGCGCAGCGTTCGAGTGGGCGGGCGTCGCTTCTACTATGTCGCCGACCTGCTCGCCTTCATCGAGGCGGGCGCGCTGGTTTGATGCAAGTGCATCGATGGGTCTGCCGTTCCCAAGCGATCATACGTAACCGATCGGTGGGCGGCAGAGCCTCTAGTTTCCGTAGTAGGGCTCGCAGGCGATACCGTCGCTGTCGCCGTCAAGTTCCGATCGATACCCTGGCGACCCGCGATAGATTGGCGCGACACCAGCCGAGCGTGCCTCGTTACAGTTGTGGAAATGGCGAGACTGCTCGACCATTCGCTGCTGCTCCTCATTGGCTCGAATCTGGTCGGCCATGGCAGTGGAGCCGGTTAGCGTGGTCTGGATCATCGGCGCCGCAAAAAACACCACAAGACCCACTGCCAAGCACCCGGTTATGACCTGTGCGCCAAAAGGCGTCGGTTCCTGCTTGCGGCGATGGCGGGAGCGCGGCGGCATCGCCAGATGATCACATGCGTAACCTTGCAAATGACCTAACGGCCTTATCCTTGCGTGATGTGGCCGCTGCGGAGTTCGATGGCCGCAGTCATCATCGAACGCGCATTGAGCCAACTTGCTGTGAGTTTCGGGACTTTCACCCCGACCCCTCATTCATCATCCTTTCTCACCGCCTCGACTTCAGAGCGCAGGAGGGTATCCCATAGAATTGGATTGGCGTGGTAGTTAATTCCATTCCTAAAATTAACATCCTCAGAAGTAGATAAACTGAAAAATGGGCTTATCCCTTAACATAAGCAAAACTTAGCTTAACATCCATTAGGTTGAGTCGACACTAGCCGTTGCTTCAGGCGCGGTGGTCGCGCATTCTCTCCGAGCCCCGCAACTGAGGGCTAATCACAGAAAGACATTATGAAACCTGAAGCCACGCCCCTAGTCGGGGTGAATGATACTGCGTGCCTAAATCCCGCCAACGATGCCACCATTGGATTGATCCGCGTTCCAGAAGGCTTGCGGCTACGCGACTTGTCTGCCGTCAGCATGGATCTGGAATGGAAGCCAGCCTCTGCGGCAGCACGTTCTGCCATTGACTGGTTCTACCTTCACCTCGGCGGGCAATCGATCGCCGGCCGCGCAGCCAAATTGAAAGACGCGATCGGTGCGATCCTCAACGACCTGCTGAATGCCGCTGAGAACACCCCTTTTCGCCCATGTTTCCGTTCTATGCGGGCGAAAGATTTCACGGGCGGGCCTGTTGGATACAGGAGCGCAAAGGCTGTTATCGACCTGTTCGAGGTGAAGGGTTTGGTCCACCTCGCCGGCGGGAACTTAAACAGGGAGGGCCGGGTCTCATACGGCACGACGACACGCATCTGGCCCACCACTGCTTTGCTCGATCATCTAGCCGAATTTGGCATCGCCCCGTCCAATCGGCGTGAGCATTTCATAAAGGGTGAAGGTTCGGAGGTAGCATCCAGGCCCATCCTTCTCAGCACTTCCTCTGCGTGGCGAGGAAAGCGCCGCGTCGAGGGAAAGCCGTTGCCGGTGGATGCCACTGATCCGACCGTAATCAAATATGCGGCTCAGGTGGATCGCCTCAATGCCTTCATTGCTAAGCAGGTTATCGAAGGTGCCGGCGAAGTCGTCTTCTTCCGAAAGTTTAACTGCGGCGATCAAGCCGGCCATGCATATCGCAAGGGCGGTCGCCTTTGGGTTGTTGGCGGCGGATACCAGATGATGCCGAAGAGGTGGAAGCCATCGCATCCGGAAGGAACCAAGCTCCGCTCTTCAATTCTGATCAACGGCGAGCTCACCACCGAGATTGATATCGGATCAAGCCACCTTACCATCTTCCAAGCAAAACTTGGCCTGCCATTCGATCCTCAAGCTGATCTTTATGACATTCCAGGGATCGAGCGTGAAGTCGTGAAGGCCTATATCAACTTAACCCTCAGCAAACCGAGGCTACCCAAGCAATGGCCAGCCGATATGCGGTCGGACTTCCTTGATAGATATGGGTATGAGATTGATCGAGATCACTCAATATATTTCGTAAGGGAGGCGTGTCTAGAACGTCATCCCATCCTTTGCCAAAGGAAATCGATCCAACTTGATTGGTCAGATCTACAATTCATTGAGTCCCAAGCTATCCTCAGGGCAATGGATTCGCTGAACCAAGATTTTGGGATTGCCTGCCTACCGATTCACGATTCTCTCATCATGCCACTATCCCATAAAGATAAAGCCATAGAGTTATTGAAAGAGTCTTTTAAGTATTATGTAGGTGTTATACCGAGAGTTAACTAGATTAACCCTAATATAATTATATAACCTATATAACACTTCTCTACCACTTAACCCCTTACTGGAAACGTTTGCCATTCAGCGCCCCCTGCAATGTCCAATGATGCCGTGACATTGTACGGGGCTGCGCTATGGTCCGGGAGCGCCGTTACCTTTGGAGGTTCCACGATGACCGATGATAGCTCCTTGAGTTCAGTTGAACTCGCCGCTGAACTTACTGCTGCGTGGTTGGCAAATCCCAACACTCGGTCCACGACGGAAGATGCGGTGGCCTTCCTGACTTCGATCCACGCGGCAGTCGCGGAGTTGGGCAAGGTAGCGGCGGTTGAGCCCGAGCCTGCTGCGCCGGCCGAGCAGGAGCATGTTCCCGCAGTGTCGGTTCGGAAGAGCCTCGCCAGCAAAGAGCATATCATCAGCCTTATAGATGGTCGTCCATACCGGACGCTCACGCGGCATCTGTCCACGCATGGGCTGACCCCGGATGAGTATCGGGCCCGATACAACCTGCCGAAGACCTACCCTATGACGGCTCCTGCCTACAGCGAGCAACGGCGGGAAATGGCGAAGAAGCTCGGCTTGGGCCGTAAGCCGGGGCAAAAAGCTCCTGCGAAGAGGTCGACTGCTAAATAGGTCCTATTTCGCCCTAGGAGGCCCGTACAGGCGCAAAGTAGATTTGAGGCCAGTCAGATAGCTAAAATCACAAATGGCTCTCTACGGGTCTTATTTCGATCTTCTCGCGTGTTCGTTAATTATCCGGAGCGAAGTCATGGAGGAAGATCGAGTCTATATTGTCGGTGGTGAAGATGAAAACGGCGACCAGCATCTATTTGCTACGGATGATCTTGGGCGAGCAATAGCTAAGCACAACGAATTGAAAGGCAGGCTCCGAAAGGTCCAGACCAATGAGGGGCTTGCAGATGCCATAGATGCGGCGGCAAACCCGCATTAGCCGGGCGGCGGATACGGATCGTGACCATAGGTCCACTCTGTGCGGAACTGGTTGTTCGCACCTTGAACCAGAACCTGCGAATCACCCTTTGAGCTATGTGCCGCATCGACAGCGGCGCGTATCGCGGCTTTCTGGGAAGCGTAAGGGCCGTAGTGCTTTTGGTTGTGGGTTATCTTCCACTCACCTTGGCTTAATACAACAAAGTATTGATTTCTAGCCATTTGTGATGCCTTTCCCATCTACGGGAGAGAGTGATTATCACGAATGCCTCTTTCCAGCTATTTATTAGTTAATGAACGCATGTGACGAGGGGAAGGGATGTGCGACTCACGCGACACGCTCGTATCGAAATAGTAGTGTGCGTAGGGCTATTGTTAGGAAGTTGCGCTGGCGACGGACCTCGCCTTTATACGCACGACGAGGTTGAGGATATTGCCTCTGACGCTGTCGCAGATGCTATCGCCGACAGCCCCAAGCTACGGGAGTTAGAGGGGCGCGTTGAAGAGCTTGAGAGGCGGTTCAATCGCTAAATGTTGTTTTCTTTGTTGGAAGGTGTGAGCATCCGCGGAATTCGGGCGTTAGGCTGTGAATTGAAAGGAGCGGCGACCTTGCGGATTCTCTAAGACATCGGCCTATCGAACCACGGTATGCTTCCCCAGCGCATCGATGGTTTCGAGCGAGGCGATCCGTTGGCCTGCCTTGTCCCACTTGCACAAGTACGTACCGCCTATGCCGGCGCCAAAAGAGTTCGTCGCTTCGAACTTGCGCAGGACCGTCGCGTAGGAGCCCTGGTCCTTATAATCCCATGCCATGGAAGGGTCGTAGGATCGAGGCGAGACTAGCGCTGCCTTGAGCGTCAGGTCGCATTCCGTGACGATTTCAGTTTCATCCGGCGCGCTGCTTGTTGTTGCCTCGCTCACTGGCTCTTCATGGCTTCCGCTAGCGCACTGGGACACTAACAAGACGATACCCACCACACCGGCAACAAGGACGCCGTAACAGCCTGCCTTGGCGATTTTGGGCTCGTCAAAGGTGCGCTC
The DNA here is from genome assembly GCF_027359115.1 of Sphingomonas sp. NIBR02145. Lineage (NCBI taxonomy): Bacteria > Pseudomonadati > Pseudomonadota > Alphaproteobacteria > Sphingomonadales > Sphingomonadaceae > Sphingomonas > Sphingomonas sp. NIBR02145. The sequence continues at coordinate 4,540,533 of NZ_CP114791.1, forward strand.
CCAGAAGTCGCCGCTGGCGTCGGGCTCTTCGCTCATAGTAGCACCTGATTACCGGAGGCCGGGCAGGTTAGGTCTGCCTCTAGGGCAAACTTCCAAGCATCGAAGAATTCATGCTGTAGCTCACAACCGGTGAGGGTCTGGGCAAGGCGGCGCATCCGGTCGCGTTGATCCGGCCCAGTGTTTCGCCGACCGATCTTTTCGCGGCGATCCACGACGATCCGGTCACGGGAGGCGCGGATGAGGAAGGTGTCACCCTCGAACTTGGCTTTAATGTAGCGCCCGCCGTCTGGTTGAGCCTTGTTGAAGACGTATTGGATAGGCGTTGGCGCTGCCTGCGGCGATGGGACCGCAACGCTAGATAGAAGCAATCCTAGGATCATGTAGCCTCCCCTTTGTTGAGAGGCTGACCCGGCAAAAGCCGGGTGTTGGAATCCCCGTGCGTAGCCCGAGGCACCGCTGCCTTTAGGCGCGAGCCCTGGACATAACGCAACGGTCACCCGGCCGAAGAATTCGACCGAGCTACGCGTCAAAGGGGATTCCACGCCCCACGCGCCGGACATACGGCAGCGCACTTCCTTCATGCCGGGGGAACCGGCGATCGGCAATGGCTCAGAACTTGTAAGTGTCGAGCCTAGCGCTTCCGCAGTCCCTGCTTTGGCTCTAAAGATATATTGACTCTTAAAGAGCCACGCTCAAAATATATTTGTACCTTTTGAGCGAGTCGAAATCCAATGAGCCGCATTTGCTACCTTCGCGTTTCTACCGGCGACCAAAGCGTAGAAGCGCAACGCAGGGCGCTTGGCGGCGGCCCGTTCGAGAAAGAGTTTATTGATGAGGGCGTATCGGGCTCGGTCTATGCCGAAGATCGCCCCGGCTTCGCGGCGCTGCTGTCCTACGTCCGGGAAGGTGACACGGTTCACATTGCTGCGATTGATCGCCTCGGGCGTGACGCCCTGGATATCCAAGCGACAGTTCGCAAGCTGATCGACAAAGGCGTGACCGTTGACGTTCTCGGCCTTGGCCCAATCGGCAAGGGTGTGGGTGAACTGACCGTCGCGGTACTGGCCCAGATAGCCGACATGGAGCGCAATAGGATCAAGGAACGCTGCGACGCCGGCAGGAATGCGGCGCGGGCCTCTCTCGCTACCACTGGGCGGACCCATCGGGGAAAGGTGAGTCTAGGTCGGCCAATGGCCGCAGACGCCGAGATAGTGCGATCCTGGCGCAAGGAGAATGGCGCAAGCATCAAGGGAACGGCTAGGCAATTCGGATTGTCGGAGGCCACGGTCAAGCGTTATTGCGCTGCGATAAAATAGGCTGGACCAAATGAACGAAGACATTTTCGACTTTTGGAATCGCTGCGCTCGCGGATCGTTCGTGCATCCAGATGACTCTAAGGTGTTAGCCCGGATTGATCATCATTTCGATCTGAACTGCCTACCTGCGCCGTTCACCGGCCCGTTGAAGACCGCAAAAATCGTCCTACTATTTTTGGCCCCCGGCCTTGGGCGGGATGGATTCGATCGGAAACACGCGGAGACGGATTCAGGCAAGGATTGGTACGCCACACAACTGAGCGGCTTCGCGCCGCTGCCGGGCCCTTTGCAGCATAAGCCCCATTTCCAATGGTGGACTAGCAAGGCGAAGCAGCTCGGCATTCCAACGGAATGGGCAGCAAACAACTTAGCTGTGCTTGACCTTGCGCCATACCATTCGGCAAGTTTCCATGATGCGCGCTTTCTTGCGGCGCTGCCATCCGTTCGCGTTTGCGTGGGGTGGGCGCAGCGCGTTCTTTTCCCCCAAGCGATAGCTGGTGAGCGCATGGTTTTGTGCCTCCGATCGCCCGAGTTCTGGGGGCTCAAGCGAGGCTCTGTAGAGGGGCGCGCGCTGTATTCTCCCGACGTAACGCGCGGCGGGCACATGCTCCACGGAGTTTTGCGGAAAATGGTCGCAGCGGAGGCGTTAGCTCTGTCCCGATAGCCTCTAGCCAAGGAATTTAGCCGATCCTTCGGCGGTGCGTAGCAGAGAGCAAATTGATCTCGGGCAGGCCCCGAATGGGGTATGCCCTTTCGGGCGCAACGCGCAACATCAGTACTGACTCTCGCGGTACCGAGCGAAAGGTTCCCTGAAGCTGGAATCTGGCAGCAACGCCCACCTATTTAAGGGGTATATCAAACACTGTGCTATGAAGGGCGAAAAAGTGAACAGCGGGAGCAAGAATGCCCGCAAGAATTAGATATGTCTCATACCATCGGAAGCAGTCTAGAATTGTTGGATTTGGTCGAGGATTACCAAATACCAAAAGCTCTATCTTGGCTTCGTCAGATCTATATTTCAGCCACGAATACAATCCGCCGACGAGCAGCGTTATATAGCAGACGCTGGCCAGGCATAAGAATAGAAAAATCGTCCATGATACAGCGATTCCGCGATCTGCACTAATAGATTTGGACGATATATCTAAAAGAATCTTGTACTGGCCGCTGGCAATCACTAAAACTAGGGCCTGAAAAACCGAAGCAATTTTGAACGTCCTGTCGTTCAGGTCTCTTTTTTGCGAAAGTATATACTTATATCTTTCGAGAAGAAACTCACTGTGGTCGTTTTTCTCCGATTCATTCATGTTTATATATCCACTTCTGCTCTTCGATCCCACGCATAGGAGTCGAAGAACACAGGATTGGTTGCAGATAGCGCGGCAATGGTCTCCGGGACATCTATGAGTGCTCGGAATGCCTGGAAATTGTTGGTGGCTAGGACGCGATTTGCTAGGTCCTGAGTTATCATATCCCAAGACCAATTATTGGCGCGGAGACTGTCCAGAAAAAGAAGTGTCGCGGACAATTTCCTTATCCCTGCATCATTCTTTTTAAGATACAGATCTGCGAGCAGCGAGGCGACGGGTGTTCCAAGTTTTAAATATCTCGCGTCATGAGCAACGAATCCACCGAATGCGTCCAGATTGCTCATCGCTATGTCGCGAATGGGAACATTAAGCTTAGTCGAATACCTGGCGGCCCCGCCAACATTAGAAAGGCGATTCCGAGCTTCGGAAAGCTGATGATATAACACGCTGTCAGCTTGAATCAGGTCAGAGAAGACATCGTTATTGCTGAACCACCGTTCCTTGTCATGAGATTTTCTATCCCAAGATAAGGTCAGCGTTCGCGTCTCAACTGACGCATCAACGTTAACTATATCAAATTTACGCTGAACATGCTCGTTAACATAGTACGAGTTTATATTGCACAGTACTATGGATCCAGGCTGTTGTAATCCGGAATTGCCTAGAACCTTCATAAGCTCACGACTTGTTAAATCTGTCGGTGCTTCTTTGATAAAATACTCGATTGACTTATTTAGATGTGACTCAATTGTATTGAACGGCGCCGAGGACGCCAGTTCTGCCAAAGAAATATTCTTACGATTATCGGGCGTCTCCAGCAGGATGAGCGGAATCGACGATAGGGCTTCTTCCAGTAGCTCGGGCTTGGAGGGGTAGTTTGAATACGCTGAAAGCGGACTGACAATGAATGGTGCAAAGCCCACGGCTCGGGTGAGGGAATTTCCCTTGGCGCCAGAGAGTCTTACAATCTCACCATCCACATGCTTGGTGTACAATTGATACACCGTCCTAATCATATTGCGGTTCTCTGCAGTATCTTCCAGTGCAGATCGAGCCACATTCGTCTTCGGTGCCGATTTGCCGGTCGCATTGGCTACCGCGAGAATGTTTACTGCCTCGAATCCGGGAGTATTCTGCTCGACTGCGACACCTTCTATGCACGTCGAAGTCGGTATAGGAACATCTCTATCATAGCTAAGCCGCGATCCGCGCTGCGCATTTACAAATGTCCAGTCCTGAAAAAGATCACTTTTAGAAAGTGCATATGCAAGTGTTACACCATTCTCTTCAAGTTCCTCGACCTTAAACTCCACCTTTGATCTTGAAGCTCTAAGGTGCTCGACATACTCTTCAACTGCTGCGCGTGGAGAGTTGTAACCTACAGTTTGTGCTTCATTATCGTCGATCTGGACCGTAACAATGCACCGAGGAAACATTATCCACGACCGAACGATCGCGATCACATCTGTAAAATCGGCAGTCGGGCGTAACTTTACTTTTACCGAAGTTCCGTGAGGATATACGGGTATCTCATCTCGGTCATTTTCTTTATCGAGGAGTTTGATAAGGTACTTTCCGTGTACGGATTGCAAAGCGATGCGCCGAGCCTTGGGCTCTTCTATACTGCACGTCGTAATCTCTACGTCGTCAGAGACCATAAATGTTGAAAGAACCCCGATCCCAAATCTACTAATAGAATGGAATGAGGGATACTTTTCTAGAAATGATGGGTCCTGGTATCGAGAGGAGCCGACCGTGAGTAAGTGTCGCTCGATGATATCTTGCGACATCCCCGTCCCCGTATCAGAGATCGTTAAGACCTTGTCCACGCTATTCCATTTAATATCTACGCGCCCAACATACCCTTCTTCCTGATTCAGAGAATCTTGGAGGCGAACGGCATCCAGAGCATTTTGCGTTAGTTCACGTAGGACAACAGTGGAATTATTGTAAAGCGTATGACCTGTTAGAAGATCCAAGATCCGTCGTTGATCCAGATTAAATCGAAACGACTTAGTCATAAAGCCGTCCGCTTTAATCCCGCTGTCGTCAACTCTTTGCCAGGGGAATTCGTAAGGCTCTTCTACCTCTCTGCGAGATTTTTCGATTAGGTTGAAGGATGCAGATATTTCCTTGGAGGCATAGGCAATATAGCTCGTTAATCCAAAGAATCCCGTGGGTTCTTTAAATGTCGCGTGGACCTCTATTGCTGTAGAAATGCCATTTTTGGAGACATTGCCATCCGAATCAAGTTTAGGAGAGGGTCTAACCTCCCGCACTGCTTCCTGCTTTTGCCACTCGATTTGGCTTGTAGGGCTGGAGGGGTTTATTAGCTGCAGCAAAACCGAGGGTGCTCGTCGCCGCGATATCTGTATCAGATCTATTGTCCGAAGAATCACAGCTATATATCTGAGATTTACCTCGCCCTGGCGCCCACCCCCATACGGCTGTGAAACCTGGAGATCGGCGATAGCCTCAGCATGGCCCAAAGTATGGCTTTCGCAGACGAGGCCCAAATCGCGCCTGAACGTGTCATCGAGGTCCCTAAGAAGGTCCCTTACAATTTGCTTGATCGCAGCGGTGGCCCCGTCATCGTCTGCGCCGCTGCCTTCTATCCATGTTCTGACGCGTTTGCCGTGCGACGCTCGGACAAATTCTTGATATTCAATACGGTCAGCTTCAGCGGGGTCTAGTTGCTCTAGCCGAGACGCGTATTCCTTATGCTTATCAGCGGGAAGCACCGGGTTTGAACGGAATGCTTGAAAATCTGGATTGCTAGCACGGTGACTATACTCGTCTTTAGTCACCAAAAGGCCAAGGTCATGAAAATATGACGCTAGCACGAGCATTAGCCAGTCACCGGAAGTCATGATACTTTGAGTGGATTTCGGGATTATCCAATCTGCTGCTTCCAGCATATCAATAACATGTTTAAAGCTATGATCCGTATATTCAAAAAATATACCGGAATTTTTCCACTCGGAGAGAGCGATTTCTACCTGCTCACGAACTTTCGCGAGATTAACGCGAAATGGCGAGAGCTTTGTGGCTTCGTTTGCCCTGTTCTCTGCATCCGTAAATGGAATTTCTGCCATTCTTCCCCCTCCTGATCAAACTAATGTGCACGGAGGCGAGCCACGGATCAAGCGGAGGCGGGCGTCATCCCAAAGAAGGGATGAGCTGAACTGACCAGGCAGCTCAGTTGCCTGCCGCTGCGGTGCTGGAATGGGAGCGTGCTTTGCGTCTGCCTACGAACCGCGCGAAGGCGGTTCGATCCTTTGCAGCTTTTATGGGTTCGCAACCTACTTCAAAAAGGACTCGCTTCTTGGCGAAGGTAGACGGCTGGTGCTCAGAGAAGGCGCCTCGTTCCACCGTGTGTAGGTATGGTGTAATCATGCCGGGAAACCGGGGGAGAGGACGGGCAAATTGATGCCTGCCGGTGTGTGCTCGAAAATAGACTAAGTTGTTCTAATCATATAGATTTAGGAACGTTAGGTCTGTTTCGGGAATTTCCGGCAGGCAGACTGTAAATCTGCCCGTGCAAGCGTACGCTGGTTCGAATCCAGCCCTGTCCACCACTTTCCCCGCGGGGCACGGCCCGCGGTTCAGGACATCGCCGATGAAATGCCCGGCATGAGCGCGGCCGGGTTCAGGCCTGCGCGGCGCCCTGCTCCTGGGCATGCTTGCGCTCGGCGGATTCGCGCCTGGCGCGCGCCGTCTTTTCCTGCGCGAGCAGGAATTCTTCGGTTTCTTCCTCGGTGACACCCTCGGCATGTGTCTTGTGCACATGCTGCATCATCGTCGCCCATTGGCGGTACGAACCCATCTGCGACCCCTCGCTTTTCCCTGATAACGAGAGGTCATAACGCAGGTGCGAACGGGATGACTCGCGAAATAAATCCTTAACGCGGCGCGAATCACGATTCCTTAATCAAGCACCGCCGCGACCAGCTGGCGGAAGGCATCGGCGCGGTGGCTCATCGCATGCTTGGCGGCCGGTTCCATCTCGCCGAACGTCTCTTCATGCCCCGTCGGCAGGAAGACCGGGTCATAGCCGAAGCCCTGGGTGCCGCGCGGCGGCCATACCAGGGTGCCGTCGACGCGGCCCTCGAACCACTCGACATGGCCATCGGGCCAGGCGAGCGCGAGCGCGCAGATGAAATGCGCGTCGCGCCCGGTTTCGGGTGGCAGCGCCGCCAGCTTGTCCTCGACCAGCTGCATCGCGACGCCGAAATCCTTGCTCGGGCCCGCCCAGCGCGCCGAGAAGATGCCGGGATCATTGTTCAGCGCCTCGACGCACAGGCCCGAATCATCGGCCAGGGCAGGGAGCCCCGAGAGATCCGCAGCCTGCAGCGCCTTCAGCTCGGCATTGGCGACGAAGGTGGTCCCCGTCTCCTCGGGCTCGGGCAGGTCGAGCTCGGCCGCGGAGACCGGCTCGATCCCGAACGGACCGAGAAGCTCGCGAATCTCACGCACCTTGCCGGCATTGTGGCTGGCGATCACCAGCTTGCCGGGTTTGAGTTTGCGGATCGCCTGGGGAGTGTCGCCTTCGCCGCTCATCCGATTGCCTTCACCTGTGCTTCAAAGATCTGGTTGCAGCCGATCCGCGCGAGGCGGAGCAGGCGGAGCAGCCCTTCCTCGTCATAGGTCGCGCCCTCGGCGGTCGCCTGCGCCTCGGCGATGTTGCCGTTCGACAGCAGGACGAAGTTCGCATCGGCATCGGCGGCGCTGTCCTCGACATAGTCGAGGTCGAGCACCGGCGTGCCCTGATGGATGCCGCAGGAAACCGCGGCGACCTGCGCCGTGATCGGGTCTTCCTTGATCAGCCCCTGGGCCATCAGCTTGTTCACCGCGATGCGCAGCGCGACGAACGCGCCCGAGATCGCCGCGGTGCGGGTGCCGCCATCGGCCTGGATCACGTCGCAATCGAGCGTGATCTGGCGCTCGCCGAGCTTCTTGAGGTCGGTGACGGCCCGCAGGCTGCGGCCGATCAGGCGCTGGATCTCCTGGGTGCGGCCGGACTGCTTGCCCTTGGCCGCTTCGCGCTGGCCGCGGGTGTGCGTCGCGCGCGGGAGCATGCCGTACTCGGCCGTGACCCAGCCCTCGCCCTTGCCCTTGAGCCAGGGCGGCAGCCGCTCTTCGACGCTCGCGGTCACCAGCACGCGGGTGTCGCCGAAGCTGATCAGCACCGAACCCTCGGCGTGGCGGGTGAAATGCGGTTCGATGGTGATTGCCCGCATCTCGTCGGGGGCGCGGCCGGAAGGGCGCATCTGCTTCAGTCTCCTGCAAGGTTTGACGCGCCACGTAGACGTAACGGTTGGAACGCGCCAGTGTCGGCGGGCGATCCGTGTAGAGTGGCCGCAGGGAGAACAGGGTATGCGTAGGCTTGCAATCATCGGACTTGGGGCGCTGGCATTGTCGGGCTGCGTGAAGCCGAGTGGTGGTCCGGGCCCGGGCAAGCCGATCCCGATCGAAGGCGATTCGATCCGCTACGAGACCGGTCCCTGCTATGGCCGCTGCCCGGTCTATGCCGTCACCGTGCGGCCCGACGGCACCGGCGTGTTCGAGGGCAAGCGCTTTACCGCGGCCACCGGCGAGAAGCCGTTCAAGCTGACCCGCGCGCAATATGATGCCTTCGCCGCGGCGCTGGCGCCCTACCGCCCGGAAAGCGGCGAGGTCCGCTATGCCCCCGGCCAGAAGAATTGCGAGCCGGCAGTCACCGATGCCTCCAGCGTCAACGTCACCTGGACCCGCGCGATCGGCGACAGCCAGGGGCTCTATTTCTATTATGGCTGCCGCTCGGAAAAGAACCGCCCGCTTGGCCAGGCACTCGGCGACGCAGTCGAGGGGCTGCCGATCCACGACCTGATCGGCGAGCGGCCCTGATTTTCAGGCCCACTTGCACCCCGGCGAAAGCCGGGGCCCAGGGTTTCTCTGCCGACTCGCTTGTGGCCCTGGGCCCCGGCTTTCGCCCGGGAACAGTTTGCGCAACCGCAGAGGTTGGCGTGTCGAAAGTGCACGCTACATAAGCTCCATGACCACCCCGCCGATCCGCGAACTGACCGACCGCGCCCGCGACGTGTTTCGCATGGTGGTCGAGTCGTATCTCGACACCGGCGCTCCCGTTGGCTCACGGACGATCGCGCAGATCTCCGGTCTCAATCTCTCGCCCGCCTCGATCCGCAACGTGATGCAGGACCTGGAGGAGCTCGGCCTGCTCGCTGCTCCCCATACCAGCGCCGGCCGGATGCCTACCGAGACGGGCCTGCGCCTGTTCGTCGATGGCATGATGCAGGCGGCCGAACCCAGCGCCGAGGAGCGTGCCGCGATCGAGCGCAACGCGGCCGAGCGCGGTCCGGTGGAGGAGGCGCTGGCCGCAACCACCGCCGCGCTCTCGGGCCTCTCGTCCTGCGCCGGGCTGGTGCTGGTGCCCAAGGTCGAGCCATTGCTGCGCTCCTTCGGCTTCGTGCCCCTGAGTCACGACCGTGCGCTCGCCGTGCTGGTCGGCGAGGACGGTTCGGTCGAGAATCGCGTGGTCGAGCTGCCCGGGGGCATGGACCCTTCGGCGCTCCAGCGTGCCGCCAATTATCTCTCCGCTACCTTCGCCGGGCTCACCCTCAGTCAGGCGCGAGCCCGGGTCGAGCGCGAGCTGGGGGCGCAGCGCGCCGCGCTTGACAGCGCCGCTGCCGCGCTGGTTGAGCGCGGCCTTGCCGTGTGGAGCGAGGACGGCGGTCGCCGCCCCGTGCTGATCGTGCGCGGCCAGGCCCGGCTGATCGACACTGCCGCGGCGGAGGATCTCGACAAGGTCAGCCAGTTGCTCGACCAGCTCGAAGGGCAGGAGGAGATTGCGCGCCTGCTCGATTCGGCACGCGAGGGCGAAGCCACGCGCATCTTCATCGGATCCGAGAACAAGCTGTTTGCGTTGTCCGGTTCGTCGGTGATCGCCAAGCCCGTCCGTTCGCTTGACGGGCGGGTGGTCGGCGTGGTCGGCGTGATCGGGCCTACGCGGTTGAACTATGCGCGCGTCGTCCCCATGGTGGATTTCACGGCGGCCACAATGGCCCGATTACTGGCCTGAACAGGGAAATATGACGGAAGAGAACAAGGTGACGGACACCCAGGAAGAAACGCTGCGCGCGGAAACCGCGGAGGGTGCGCCCGAAGTGGCCGAGCACGATCGCCTGGCCGAGCTCGAGGCGCAGCTCGCCGAGGCGAAGTCGGCAGTGATGTATGCCCAGGCGGAGACGCAGAACGTCCGCCGCCGCGCAGAGAAGGAAGCGCAGGACGCCAAGGCCTATGCCGCGACCGGTTTCGCGCGCGACGTGCTGTCGGTGGCCGACAACCTTAGCCGCGCGCTGGCCGCGATCCCGGCCGAGCTCAAGGAAGACGAGAAGCTCAAGGGCCTGGTCACCGGCCTTGAGGCGACCGGCCGCGAGCTGGAATCGGTGTTCGGCCGCCACGGCATCACCAGGATCGTCGCGCTCGGCGAAGCGCTCGATCCCAACCGCCACCAGGCGATGATGGAAATGCCCAGCGCCGATGCGGAGCCGGGCACGATCGTGCAGGAAATCCAGTCAGGCTACATGATCCGCGATCGCCTGCTGCGCCCCGCGCTGGTCGGCGTGGCGAAGAAGCCGGACTGATCCCGGCGGACATCGCGAGACGAAGAGGCCGGGGCAATGCTCCGGCCTTTTTCTTGCCGGAACAGTTCCCCGGCGAAAGCCGGGGCCCAGGGTTTCTCTGCCGGATCGCTTTGTTACCCTGGGCCCCGGCTTTCGCCGGGGAGCAGGATGTTCGCCCCGGGGAAGAGAGGGAATTACACCCGCATCCCCGCGATCAGGATATCGATCAGCCGCCGCGCCGTATCCTGCCAGCCCGGCCCCGCGCTCGCCACGCCGGCGATCGCGCGCAGCAGGTCGATCGGATCCATGTCGAGCTTGATCTCGCCGCTCGCCACGGCGCGGTCGGTAAGCAGCGCGATCGCTTCTGGCGTGCCGCTGTTGCAGGCGGCATAGAGCGCGGCGGTGCCGCCCGTGACCGATCCGAACACTGCCGCCATGCCATATTTGGTGCCGAGATAATCGACGAACAGCAGCAGCCATTGGCGCAGCGCCTCGACCGGTGGATGCGCCTCGCTCAGCTTCGCCGCCGCATCCGCCAGCTGCATGGTCTCGTTGCGATAGACCGCCTCGATCAGCGCGTCGCGCGTCGGGAAATGCCGATAGAGCGTACCGATGCCCACACCCGCCTCGCGCGCGATTTCCTCCAGGCTCGCACTCGGGCCCTTCTCGCCGAACACCGCCTTGGCCGTGTCGAGCAGCCGCAGCCGGTTGCGCTCGGCATCGGCGCGCGGCTTGCGGGAGGAGGAATCGCCGGTTTCGGCCACGATTATGGGATCGTCCCTTGAAAAGCGGAGGATGCCTCCGTATTTATTTCCGGAGACGCCCTCCACTTAATATTTCCTAGGTCGCCGGGCAAGGGGCTCGTGGCCGATGGAGCCGTGCGTCCGCGTGACGGAGACAGGCAATGACCCAGGTTTTCAATGCAGCTTCCACCACCGACGAAGTGCTCGCCGGCGTCGATCTCAGCGGCAAGCGCGTGCTTGTCACCGGCGTCTCGGCCGGCCTCGGGGTCGAGACGGCGCGGGTGCTGGCGGCGCATGGCGCGCAGGTGATCGGCACCGCGCGCGATCTCGCCAAGGCGGAGCGCGCTACCCAGGTCGTCCGCGACCAGGCGGCGAACGGGGGCGGTATCGAGCTGGTCGAGCTCGATCTCGCCTCGCTCGCCAGCGTGCGTGCTGCGGCGGACAGGCTTGTCGCCGATGGCCGAAGCTTCGATGTGGTGATCGCCAATGCCGGCGTCATGGCCACCCCGCTCGGCTACACCGCCGACGGCTTCGAGACTCAGTTCGGTACCAACCATCTCGGCCATTTCGTCTTCGTCAATCGCATCGCGCCGCTGATCAAGGATGGCGGCCGGCTGGTGAACCTTGCGTCCTCGGGCCATCGCTATTCGGATGTCGATCTCGAAGATCCGAATTTCGAGCACACGCCCTATGAGCCGATGGTCGCCTATGGCCGCTCGAAGACCGCGAACATCCTGTTCGCCGTCGAGTTCGACCGACGCCACAAGGATCGCGGCGTCCGTGCCACCGCGCTGCACCCCGGCGGCATCCAGACCGAGCTCGGCCGCCATATCGGCCAGGAGACGCTCGAGCAGGTGCTTGCCCGGATCAATGCCGAATTGGCCGAGCAGGGCCAGCCGCCCTTCCAGTGGAAGACGATCCCGCAGGGGGCTGCCACCAGCGTCTGGGCCGGCTTCGTCGCGCCTGCCGGGGAAGTCGGCGCGCGCTATTGCGAGAACTGCCATGTCTCGCAGGTGACCGACGGCATCATCAATCCGGTCAGCGAAGGCGTACGCTCCTATGCGCTCGATCCGGAGAATGCCAAGGCGCTCTGGGCGAAGAGCGAGGAGATGGTCGGCGAGCGTTTCTGAGCCTCGCCGGAGCCGTTATTGCGAACATGACGGCTTTTTCATTTGAAATCCGCGGGCGAGGCGACCATCTCGCCCGTGGATGCACAACCGTGCACCCTTAACCGCCAGCTCCGAGAATGGGGTCATGTCCAGCAACGACCATAGTCGATCGACCGTGCCGTCCAGGGCCGCCGCGCTGAGCTGATCCGCTCACCTCCTGCGCAGCCGCCCCGGGCGGCCGGTCGGCAGTGAGGTATATTATGAACGCAGCCATCCGTTTCCTCGCGGATCTTCGCTTCTTCGGCAGCGTGGGTCGCGACCCCAACGCGCTGTTCGACGAGCGGCTGACCTTTGGCGAGAAGCTCGCCGATCGGGTCGCCGCGGTCGGCGGCTCCTGGGGATTCATCATCGGCTTCGGCCTGTTCCTCGGCGCCTGGGCGCTGCTGAACACCGTCGTGCTCGCCGCGCACGCCTTTGATCCGTTCCCCTTCATCTTCCTCAACCTGATGCTGTCGATGCTCGCCGCGCTGCAGGCCCCGATCATCATGATGAGCCAGAACCGCCAGGCGGCGAAGGACCGGTTCGAGGCGCGGCTCGACTACGAGACCAATCTGCGCGCCGAGGCGCAGATCGACAGCCTGCACCACAAGATCGACCTGCTCACCGCCGAGATAGCACGGCTTTCGCGGGTCGATTGAAAACTACGCTATTGCTAGTCATTCGCAATAAAGGGTAAGGCGATTCCACCCCGGAGATTCCGCTCCGGGGAAGGGGATCGCCTTTGTACCAGTTCCTGGATCGCTCCGCCGCCGAGCTTGCGCCCGTCGATCAGCTGTTGCTCCACGCGATGCGGCAATGGGTGGCGACGATTCGCGCCGGGCGCTGCCCGTGCAGCGTGCTCGGCCCGGTGCTGCGCGGGCGCGGACTGGTCGAGATGCTGCCCGATCTGAACATGGCGATGCTGCTCATCGAGCGCGAAAACCTGTCCCAACTTCGCTTCAAACCGCCCTTCTCGGCGGAAATAGGCGATGACGAGGCCTTGCTCCTTTCGCTGCATGCGCTAGCACGCGCCGGCGCGCAGCCGCGCGTCGACGCGGTCATCGAGCAGATCGTGAAACCCGAAGCGCGCCTTCCGCTCTCCGTGGCGGTGGCGCGTATCGCTGTTGCTTTCGCGCGTTGAAGTAAAATTACGTTGCAGCGCACCGTGAATTTGGAAAGAGCCGACCTCGTGAATATGCATGCCCGCCCGCCCATCGTCCTGCCCGAGCATCCCGCCTTCCAGACGGCTGCGGTGCGCTGGGTGAAACATTGGAACGAGCATCTGTTCAGCTTCGCGATCGAGCGTCCGGCCAGCTTCCGCTTCCGCGCCGGCGAGTTCGTGATGATCGGCCTGGAAGGCGAGGGCAAGCCGCTGATGCGCGCCTATTCGATCGCCAGCCCGACCTGGTCGGATGAGCTCGAGTTCCTTTCGATCAAGGTCGAGAACGGCCCGCTAACCTCGCGCCTTCAGCTGATCCAGCCGGGCGACCAGATCTATCTCGGCAAGAAGCCCACCGGCACGCTCGTCGCCGACGCGCTGCTGCCCGGCAAGCGCCTCTTCATGCTGTCGACCGGCACCGGCCTGGCGCCGTTCCTCAGCGTCGCGCGCGATCCGGACACCTATGAGCGGTTCGAGCAGCTGGTGATCGTCCACTCGACGCGCCGTGTCAGCGACCTCGCCTATCATGACGAGCTGACCGCGCAGCTGGCGAATGATCCGCTGGTTGCGGACCAAGCGCTGCTCCAGTTCCACTATATCCCCACCGTGACGCGCGAGCCGTTCCGCACCAGCGGCCGTATCGGCCAGCTGATCGAGAATGGCTGGCTGTTCAAGGCACCGGTCCAGGGCCATCCCGAGCTCAACCCGGAGACCGATCGCGTCATGCTCTGCGGCTCGAACGCGATGATCAAGGACTTCGCCCAGATGCTCGAAGGGCATGGTTTCGAGGAAGGCTCGAACGCCAACCCGGGCAGCTTCGTGCTGGAGCGCGCCTTCGTCGGCTGACGAACGGTCCTTTGCGACCGGGACAGACTGGCTCGCGACCGGTTCGGACGACACCTCCACGGCGGATGGCGCATAAACGCGTCATCTGTTCGTTGGAGGAATTGCCCGTGAAGTTTCGTGTGATCGCCGTTGTCGCGGCCCTGGCGCTTTCGGCCTGCGGATCGTCGGAGCGCGAGGCGGGGGATACCGCGGGTGCCGAAGCGGGCGCCGATGGCGAGGTGGTGCCGGTGCCGGCCACCGGCCTTTTCGAACTTCCCGCCGGCTTGTGGGAGCGCAAGGTTACCGCGCTTTCGGGCAAGCCGATGCCGGTCGAGCGCATTTGCATCGCTGATTCGGTTCGTGCCCGTGTGATCCCTCTTACCGAGGTTCGCCCGTTCCTGTCGGACTGCAAGCTGCTGGAGCAGTCGGAGAAAACGATGTTTGGCGTGATCTTCCGTCTCCAGTGCAGCAAGCCCAAGGCAACGGAGGTGGGCGGTAACATCACCTTCAAGGACGGCGCGCTGACGACTGCGCTCACTATCGCGAACGGAGGCACCACGCCGGCGGACCCGTTGCCGTCCAACGCGGCGATCGTCTCCAGGCGCATCGGCGATTGCCCCGCCGGCATGAAGCCGGGCGATACGGCCGACGAAAACGGCAGGATCACCGGCTCGATCGCCGGCTGATCGCCTTGGGGGAGGTGACGGGGCGAGGCTTTCGCCCTATCTCCCCCACATGTCCAACCGCTTCGACAACGTCCCGAACCGCCGCGCGCTGATCGACCGGCGCGGCGTCGCCGAGCGGCTGCACGCGCTGCAGGCCAAGGACGGCGCCAGGCTGCGTGCCGCGGGCACGAAGGAACTCAAGGCCGCGCTCGATGCCGGCCGCGCCGAGATCGCCCGGCGCCTGGCCGAACATCCTTCGCGCGGACACGAAATCGCCGCTTCGGGCGCGTTCCTGATCGACCAGCTTTTGCGCCTGCTTTGGGACTTTACGGTCGAGCGCCTCCACCCCAATCCGAATCCCAGCGCCGCCGAACGCATGGTGCTGATCGCGGTCGGTGGCTATGGCCGGGGCGAGATGGCGCCGCATTCCGATATCGATATCGGCTTCATCACCCCGTGGAAGGTCACCGGCTGGTGCGAGCAGGTGATCGAATCGATGCTCTATTCGCTGTGGGACATGCAGCTGAAGGTCGGCCATTCGTCGCGCTCGCTCGACGACATGGTGCGCCAGGCCAAGGCCGATGTGACCGTGCGCACCGCGCTGCTCGAAGCGCGCTATGTGTGGGGCGATACCAGCCTCTATGACGAAGCCGCGGCGCGCTTCAAAAGCGAGGTCCAGGCCGATACTGCCCGAACCTTCATCGCCGAGAAGCTGGCCGAGCGCGAGGCGCGGCACAAGCGGATGGGCGACAGCCGCTATGTCGTCGAGCCCAATGTGAAGGAAGGCAAGGGCGGGTTGCGCGACCTGCACACGCTCTTCTGGATCGGCAAGTACGCGTACAATGTCCGCGAGACCGGCGAGCTGGTCGAGAAGGGGCTGCTGACCAAGCTCGAATATCGCCAGTTCCGCCGCGCCGAGAATTTCCTCTGGGCGGTGCGCTGCCATCTCCACCTGATCACCGGCCGCGCCGAGGACCGGCTCACGTTCGACGTCCAGCGCGAGATCGCCGAGCGGATGCGCTATTCCGATCGCCCGGGCATGTCGAAGGTCGAGCGCTTCATGCGCTTCTACTTCCTCCAGGCGAAGGCGGTGGGTGACCTCACCGGCGTGTTCCTCGCGCATCTCGACGAGAAGTTCGCCGCGCGGGGCTCGCGCTTCGGCTTCCCCCAGCTCTGGCGGCGGCCGCGCAAGCTCAAGGGCTTCACGCTCGACCGCGGCCGGCTGGCGATCCCGCGCGACGATTATTTCCGCGAGGATCCGGTGCGGCTGATCGAGCTGTTCCAGCTCGCCGACCTGCACAAGCTAGAAGTGCATCCGCTGGCGATGCGCGTGGCCGCACGGGACGCCAAGCTGGTCGACGATGTCCGCGACGATCCCCGCGCCAATGCGCTGTTCCTCGATGTGCTGACTTCGCCGCGCGATCCGGAAACGGTGCTGCGCTGGATGAACGAGGCCGGCGTGTTCGGCCGCTTCGTTCCGGACTTCGGCCGGGTCGTCGCGCAGATGCAGTTCGACATGTACCACCATTATACGGTCGATGAGCACTCGATCCGGGCAATCGGCCTGCTTGCCCAGATCGAGAAGGGCGAGCTGCGCGACGATCATCCGCTCGGCACCAGCATCTTCAAGCAGATCGCCCAGCGGCGCGCGCTCTATGTCGCGGTGCTGCTCCACGACATCGCCAAGGGGCGTGGCGGCGATCACTCGATCCTGGGTGCCGAAGTCGCCGAGCGCTTCTGTCCGCGCCTGGGCATGAGCAAGGCCGAGACCGAGACCGTTGCCTGGCTGGTACGCTGGCACCTGCTGATGTCGGCGACCGCGTTCAAGCGCGACCTGAGCGACTTCAAGACGATCCTCGATTTCGCCGGCCATGTGCAGAGCGCCGAGCGACTGCGCATGCTCCTCCTCCTCACCATCGTCGATATCCGCGCGGTGGGGCCGGGCGTGTGGAATGGCTGGAAGCGCCAGCTGCTCGCCGATCTGTTCGATGCCGCCGAGGAAGTGCTCCGCCTCGGCCACAAGCAGAAGGGCCGCAACGAGCGCATCGCCGCCAAGCAGGAAGAGCTTACCCAGGCGCTCGGCTGGGAAGGTGCCCGCATGGACGCCTTCAAGAAGCGGATGACCGAGAGCTACTGGATCGCCGAGCCGTCCGACGTGCTCGAGCGCAACGCGCGGCAGGTCGATGCCGCTGGGCAGGCGCAGCTCTCGGTGGAGGCGCAGGTCTATCCCGAGCGCGGCGCGACTCTGGTCACGGTCTATGCCGCGGACCATCCGGGCCTGTTCTATCGCATCGCCGGCGCGATCCATGTCGCCGGCGGCAACATCATCGACGCGCGCATTCACACCACGCGCGACGGCATGGCGCTCGACAATTTCCTGATCCAGGATCCGCTCGGCCGCCCGTTCGACGAGGAAGCGCGGCTCAACCGGATCAAGACGACGATCGCCGATGCGCTGGCCAATCGCGCCAAGCTGCAGGATCGCCTGAAGGCCAAGCCGCTGGTCCGGCCCCGCGCGGAAGCCTTTGCGATCGAAGCGAATGTGCTGATCGACAACAACGCGTCGAACCGCTTCACCGTGATCGAGATCAACGCGCGCGATCGGCCGGCTTTGCTCTGCCACCTCGCCTATGCGTTGTTCCAGTCGAAGGTGACGATCCATTCGGCGCATGTCGCCACCTATGGCGAGCGCGCGGTCGATACCTTCTATCTGACCGATCTGATCGGCGATAAGATCGAGAGCAGCGGCCGGTTGAAGACCATCGAGCGCCGCCTGCTCGAAGCTGCGACGGGTGATGGTACGGTGGCAGAAGCCGCCTGAGGAAAGGGGATCGGGAATGCCGGTTGTCGGGTTTGGAGGCTTCTTCTTCCGTGCGCAGGACCCCGAGGGCCTCAAGGCCTGGTATGGCGAGGTGCTGGGTGTCGGCGGCGGCTTCGGCAAGGACGAGAGCGGCCAGTCGAGCCCGTGGTTCTGGCATCCCGAGCCGGGCGGAGTCGTGTTCGAGCCGTTCAAGGCGACGACCGACTATTTCGCGCCGGACAAGAGCTACATGCTGAACTTCCGGGTGCGCGATCTCGACAGCCTGCTCGAGCAGCTCAATGCCCGCGGCATCGAGATCGTTACCAAGGACGAATGGGACACGCCCGAGACCGGGCGTTTCGCCCGCATCCACGATCCCGAGGGCAATCCGATCGAGCTTTGGGAGCCGCCGGCGCAATAGGCGTCCGGGCCATCATCCCGGCCAAGGCCGGGCTCAGGCGATGGCGGCGCTTGCAATGCAGGATTTCGCCTGCCGGGCTCGCGCGGGCCCGGCCAGCCCGGGCCGCTATTCAAGTTGTTGGAAAAATAGGATCTCGCGCGCGCAAGGAACTTGCGTGGCGGGGCGCTGGAAACCGGTTCTTGGCCTGTACTTCGTGTACTTTCGTTTTGGTGCAAAGCGCTACAGGTCGCGCAATTCCAGCCGCCGCAGCAATTGGGCGAGCTTGTCGGCCTCCTGCTGCAGTGCGGCCGGCAGCCCCTCGCGGATCGTCGGCGGGGTCACCGCTACCTGCACCAGGTTGTTCGCCTCGATCGGGTCGCTGCGCAGGTCGTACATCTCCCATTCCTGCGGCTCGTGGCCGGAAGGGTCGAAATAGCGGACCAGCTTGAAGTCGTGGGTGCGCACCGCGCGAACGTGGTTGGGCTGCTTCACCGGCCCTCGCCGGAGCGAGACCGGCCCCTTGCCGTCGCTGCCGTGAATCACGCTGTCGACCACGTCGAGATAGACGGCGAACTCCTCATAGCTGTGCCGCTCCTGCGCGGTGCGGGAGAGCGGCAGCGGCGCGGTGATGTCGTCATCGGTGATGAACAGCACGCCTTTGCGCTCCTGTCCGTCCGGCTCGACGATCGGCGTCACTGCGATTTCGCCCTTGGTGACGGCGCCGGCGATGATCGCCGACAGATCGACACCGGGCAGCGGCGGCACCGGGCGGCTCAGCGCCAGCTTCTGGCTGATCGCATGCCGCTCGTCCGCACCCACCCCGGCAAGGCCGAGGATGGTCGGCAGGATGTCGATATGGCTGGTAAGTCCGTCATATTGCGCGGGCTCCGGCGCCACGACGTCGTGGCCCAGGTCGCGCCCGCCCTTGGGGAATTGCACGACCACCGGCACGTGCAGCGCCTCCTGATAGGCGGTGTACCATTTCTCGATCATCATGCCGTGCGCCGCGGCATATTCGCCGTGATCGGTCAGGAAGACGACGATGGTGTTGTCGGCCTGGCCCGATTGCTCGAGCGCATCGAGCACGGCGTCGATGTGCTGGTCGACCACCGAATGCAGCCAGGCGTAGAATTGCAGGAACTGGACGCAGTTCGCGTCGGCGCCGCCCTGCTCCTCGGTCGCGAGCTGGAAGGGAATGCAGCTCTTCAGCGACTGTTGCAGCGCGAGCCGCTTGCGCCGCGCGGCGGCCTTTTCGGGATCGAGCGAGGGGTCGAGGTCGTGCTGGTCGAGCCAGTTCTCGCCGGCGGCGACCAGCCCATTGACGATGTTGAACCCGCCCTTGGCCGCCAGCGCGAGCCCGACCTTGTAGGCCGCCTCGTGCTGCGCGCTCGGCTTGGTCGAGAGATCCTCGTTCTGGGTTGGGGATGCGCGCGAGCAATCCTGCGGGAAGTCGAGCGGATTGAGCGGAATGCGCATCGACCCGGCGATCGGGGCGGGGGTCTTCTGGTGCTTGCCGGGGATGGTCAGCGGCCCGAAGATCGATTGGGTGCCTCTCTTGTTCTGATGGTCCGGCAGCGCCTGGGCGATCACACCGGGATAAGTGGCGATGTCGTGTGGATTGGTGAAGGAGACCACCGCGAACCAGGGCGGGATGCTGCTCACGTCCGGGCCGGTCGAGGCCGGGTCCTGCACCGCCATTTCGGCCGAGACGCGGTTATAGTTGAGCGCCAGCCCCTGGCGGCGGAGGAAGCTGCAGGCGCTGTCGGTGAAGCCGGTGTCCCGGTAGACGCCCAGATTGTTGGGCTGGGCGCCGTGCGGCTCGGGATAGCTCTCTTCCCAATCGTCGAAGCCATAGCGTTTCAGGCTGTGCTCGGGCGGGTTGGAGACGTGCCACTTGCCGAAATAATGGGTCGAGTAGCCGGCCTCGCGCATCCAGCTGCCCAGTGTCGGGATGCCGTCGGCATCGAGCCAGGGGAAGTTGGGCGAGTCGCCGTTCTTGAACAGCCCGTCGGTCTGGGTGACGCCGGTGCGGGTGCCGTATTGGCCGGTGTAGATCACCGCGCGGCTGGGCGTGCAGGCCGAGGCGGCGATCGTGTGGTTGCGCAGCACCACGGCGTTTTCGCGCAGTCGCAGCAGCCCGGGGAAATATTCGGCGTAGCGGTTATGGGTGCCGATCTCGCCCTGGAAGCCCAATATCTCCTTCAGCTCGGCGTCGAACCCGCCCTCGGCGCCATAGGCGAAGCGGGGGAAGCGATACTGGTCACAGGTAATGAGCAGGATGTTCGGACGCGCGGTGGCGTCCCCGGCAGTGCTGGTCGCCATGATTCCCTCTCCCCAAGCTGGGCGGGAGGATGCTTCACGGCCGTGCAGCCTTCAACGAGGGATGGCACCGTTATCGAGGTGTCGGCGCTTGCCAAACCCGGACATAGTCGACGTCCATCCGCGACGGGAAGGCATCGTCATCGATGCCCTTCTGCCCGCCCCAGCCGCCTACGGCGACGTTGAGGATCAGGTACTGCGGTTTGTCGAACGGCCAGGTCGCGGGATCGCCCTTATGGTCATTGTCGAAGCGCATGAAGGCGCGCCCATCGACTCCGATCAGGATGCGATCCTTGGTCCAGTCGAGCTGGTAGGTGTGGAAGGCGGTGCACGCATCCGCAAGCAGCGTATTGGCGCCGCGCTGGGTGTGGATGGCGTGGTTATAGGCCTTGGTGTGGATCGTGCCATGGACCCGGCCCTCGTCCCAGCCGACATGCTCCATGATGTCGATCTCGCCGAGCGCCGGCCAGCCAGCCTTGCCGTCGGTGCCGAGCATCCAGATCGCCGGCCAGACGCCGCGCCCGCAGGCGAGCCTGGCCCGGACCTCGACAAAACCATAGGTCCAGTCGGCGATACCGGCGGTGACGAGCTTGCCCGAGGCATAGTCCTGGCCGCCGAAATCGGGCTTGTCGGCCAGCCGTTCCTTGCGCGCCTCTATGACGAGATGGCCCTTCTCGACCCGGACATTTTCCGGCCGGTCGGCGGCATAATATTGGAGTTCGTTGTTGTACCAGCCCGCCTTGTTGCGGCTGGTGTCGTAGCGCCACTTCGCCGGGTCCGGGGCGCCGTGCCGGTCGAACTCGTCGGCCCATACCTGACGATAGCCGGTGGGCACCGCCATCGGCTCGCTGGCTTCGGAAGTGGTGGAAGAGGCGGCGGTCTGTGCCGCTGCCGGCAGGGGAAGGGCGGCGAGGGCCGCGATCAGCAGCCCTCGCGCCTTGTGCATCACTTGGGTGCCAGCACCATCAGCATCTGGCGACCTTCCATGCGCGGATAGGACTCGACCTTCGCGTCCTCGGCGCAGTCTTCCTGCACACGCTTGAGCAGGATCATGCCGAGCTGGCCATGGCTGAGCTCACGACCGCGGAAGCGCAGGGTGACCTTCACCTTGTCGCCTTCGCCGATGAACTTGTGGATGGCCTTCATCTTCACGTCGTAATCGTGATCGTCGATGTTCGGACGCATCTTGATCTCTTTGATCTCCTGCGTCTTCTGGCTCTTGCGGGCGAGGTTGGCCTTCTTCTGCGCCTCGTACTTGAACTTGCCGACGTCGAGGAACTTGGCAACGGGCGGATCAGCGTTGGGCGACACTTCGACAAGGTCGAGCCCAAGCTCCTGCGCCTGTTCCATCGCCTCGCGCGTGTACATCACGCCGAGATTTTCGCCCTCATGGTCGATCACGCGGACCTTGGGCGACTGAATGAATTCGTTAAACCGCGGACCGTTCATCGGCGGTGCCACCATCGAGCGGCGATTCATGGGCGGACGTATACGACTTGCTCCTGTTGTTGCAGACTCAGGGTTTGGGCGGCTCAATAACGCAGTAAGGGGCAAATCGGTAGCCCGGCGACCGCGTTTCCGCCGAAATTCCGCGCACTGTGGCGTGGACGTAACGCTGATATCGGGTTTTAGCCGACATAACGCAAGTGGAGGATGGGATAAGGCCGCCCTGCCGGATCGCTTTCCGAGCGACCGATGACCTCGAAGCCGCGTGCGATATAGAAGGGCAGGGCATTGTCCGCCTGTTCGTTGGCATCGACCAGTAGGTCCGGAGACAGGGACAGGGCGTGTGCTACCAGGGCACTGCCAAGGCCGCGGCCATGCGCGGCCGGATCGACGAACAATGCGTCGATCATGGCCCCGTCCATGGCGAGGAAGCCCTGAACCACCCCGGCATTGTCCTCGACCAGCCAAAGCGGTGCCTGGGGCAGGAACTGCTCCGCGACCATGGTGTCGATCTCGGCGCGGTGTTCTGCAGAGAGGAAGCCATGGGTGGCATCAACTGCCGCGCGCCAGATAGCCAGTGCACGGGGTACATCGGCTTTGGTGCCAAGACGAACGCGGGGCATCAGCGGCGCCCCCACAGGATCACCAGGCAACCTGCCACTGCCAGCGCGGCGCCGGCCATGTCCCAGCGCGTGGGCATCACGCGTTCGACCAGCGCCATCCAGCCGAGCGAGGCGAGGATGTAGATCCCGCCATAGGCGGCGTAGGCCCGCCCGGCCGCATCGGCGCTGCTCAACGTCAGCAGCCAGGCGAACAGGGCGAGCGAGATGCCGCCGGGGATCAACCACCACGCCGACTTGTCCAGCCGCAGCACCGCCCAGAAGGCGAAGCAGCCCACGATCTCGGCCAGCGCGGCGCCGGCATAGATCGCGAGCGTTGCCGGGTTCATGCCAGGTCGGGCGGAGTCGCCTCGGCCACCAGCCTGGCCACCGCTTCGTCGAGGCTCAGCATCTGCTGGCCCTGGCTGCCCAGCACGCGCAACGCCACGGTGCCTTCTTCGGCCTCGCGCTTGCCGACGACGAGCAGGTTGGGGACCTTGGCCACCGAATGCTCGCGGACCTTGTAGTTGATCTTCTCGTTGCGAAGATCGGTCTCGACGCGGATGCCGACGGCCTGGAGCTTCCTGGCGACTTCCTTCGCATAATCGTCCGCATCGGAGACGATCGTCGCGACCACCGCCTGGGTCGGCGCGAGCCAGGTCGGCAGCTTGCCGGCGAAATGCTCGATCAGGATGCCGATGAAGCGCTCATAGGACCCGAAGATCGCGCGGTGGAGCATCACCGGGCGGTGACGCTCGCCATCCTCGGCGACGTAAGACGCGTCGAGACGCTCGGGCAGCACGCGGTCCGACTGGATCGTGCCGACCTGCCAGGTGCGGCCGATCGCGTCGGTCAGGTGCCACTCCAGCTTCGGCGCATAGAAGGCACCTTCGCCGGGCAGCTCTTCCCAGCCATATTCCTCGGTCGCCATTCCGGCGCGGACCACGGCGTCGCGCAGCTCGGCCTCGGCCTGGTCCCACATCTCCTCGGTGCCAAAGCGATTCTCGGGGCGCAGTGCCAGCTTGATCGAATAGGTGAAGCCGAAGTCCTTGTAGACGCGGTCGGCGAGCTGGCAGAAATCCTGCACCTCGTCGACGATCTGGTCCTCACGGCAGAAGATATGGCCGTCGTCCTGGGTGAACTGGCGGACGCGCATCAGCCCGTGCAGCGCGCCGTGCGGCTCGTTGCGGTGGCAGCAGCCATTCTCGACGAGCCGCAGCGGCAGGTCGCGATACGACTTGATGCCCTGCTTGAAGATCAAGATGTGCGCCGGGCAGTTCATCGGCTTGAGCGCCATCCACTGCACGTCTTCCGACACCATCGGGCCTTCGTCCTCGATGTTCGGGGTCTCGTCGGGGATGACGAACATGTTCTCGCGATACTTGCCCCAGTGGCCGGACTGCTCCCACTGGCGCGCGTCCATCACCTGCGGGGTCTTCACCTCGCGGCTGCCCGCGGCGTTGACCGCACGGCGCATATAATCCTCGAGCGCGCGGTAGATGACATAGCCGTTCGGGTGCCAGAACACCGAGCCATGCGCTTCCTGCTGGAGGTGGAACAGGTCCATCTCCTGGCCGAGCTTGCGGTGGTCGCGCTTGGCGGCCTCCTCGAGGCGCATCATGTGCTCGTCGAGCTGCTTCTTGTTGAGCCAGCCCGTGCCATAGATGCGCGAGAGCATCGCGTTCTTCTGGTCGCCGCGCCAATAGGCGCCCGAAACGCGCGTCAGCTTGAAGGCGTTGGGATCGACCTTGCCGGTGGAGGCGAGGTGCGGGCCGCGGCACATGTCGAGCCAGGCGTCCTCGCCCTTGCCGGCGCGGTAGACGGTCAGCTCTTCGCCCTCGGGCAGTTCCTGCGCCCATTCGGCCTTGAAGGTCTCGCCCTGCCTGGTCCAGCGATCGATCAGCTGCTGGCGCGACCAGACCTCGCGGATCAGCGGCTCGTTCTTGCCGATGATCTTGCGCATCTCGGCTTCGATCGCCGGCAGGTCCTCTTCGGTAAAGGGACGGTCCTTGGGGGCGAAGTCGTAATAGAAGCCGTCGTCGGTCGCAGGGCCGAAGGTGATCTGCGTGCCCGGGAAGAGGTTCTGCACCGCTTCCGCCAGGATATGTGCGAAGTCGTGGCGGGCGAGCTCGAGCGCGTCCTTCTCGTCCTTCGCGGTGACCAAAGCGAGCTGGGCGTCGCCCTCGAACGGACGGCCGATGTCGCGCAGCTCGCCATCGACGCGCGCGGCGAGCGCCGCCTTGGCCAGACCCGGACCGATCGCCGCGGCGATGTCCGCCGGGGTAGTCCCCGGGGCTACCTCGCGGACGGAACCGTCGGGCAGCGTAATGCGGAACATCTCGGACACGGGTTTGACTTTCGTGAAGGGGTGATTGGAGCGCGGCTTATGCCTTCGCGGGTGCGATATAGGCAAGCACTCGTGAAATTGCTTGTGCGAAGCCCCAAAGTGAAGGGAGTCGGGGCAAATCATTTCACTTTGGCCGCTGGACGGGAACGATGCTTTCCGGTGCGTCCGAAAAAATCGCGCCCTGGCCATGCCGAACGGCGTGGCAGACGAAATCCTACATTGGAAGCCGGTTTCGAGATGGCGTAGGGCCGGACACGAACGAAAGAGAGTCGAGATGGACAGTCAGCGCGCGACCACGATCCTGCCCTGCAACGACCTGGATGCCAGCATGGCGTTCTACGAGCGGCTGGGGTTCCGGTTGGCCAGTGACTACGGCGACTACAAGATACTGGACGACGGCAAGGGGTGGCACCTGCACCTGAACAAGGCGGTTCTCGGCTGGGTGGTGCCGGGGCATAATCCCTTCGGCATCTATCTCTACACCGATGACGTCGACGCGGTGGCGGACCGGGTGCGCGAGCACATCATCGAGAAGGAGGGGCCGAGCCTGAAGCCCTGGGGTTGCTACGAGTTCGCGGTGAGCGATCCGGACGGCACGCTGGTGAGGATCGGCCGCATTGCATCCTGAAGCCGGGCAATTGCTGCGCATGGCGGCCGATGCCGCCAACCAAGGCGCGTTCAACCAGGCGCTGCCGATGCTGAGCCATGCGCTGGCGCTCGATTCCGAGGCGACGGCGCCGGCCTATGCGGAGCTGCTGTCGCACCTGTCGCTGACCGGCTGGCCGACCCAGCTGGAGGCGGACCTGGTGACCTGTCTGCATGCGCGCACGGTCGATCCGCAGGCATTGGCGCGGACGACGGCACGCATGCTGCTGGTGAAATATCCCGAGCCGATAGTGGCGGAGGACGCGCTGTGGATCGCGTTCCTCACGCGCTGCATCAACGTCGATCCGGCGATGGAGGCGCGGCTGGCCTGGTTGGCGGGAGAGACGCTGCCGGAAGGGCTGCGGGCGGCGCTGGCGGTGCAGGCCTTTGCCGGTGAGTATGTGTGGGGCGGAGAGGGGCTGGGCGTTCCTCCCGAGGCAGTCGCCGCGCTGGCCGAGGAGCAGGCGCTGATTGAGGCGATGCCGTCGCTCGGCCCATCGGGGGACGCCGTATCGGATAGGGTGCGTGCGCAGTACGAGGCCAATCCCTATCCGCGCTGGCGCGCGCCTGCGGGCCGGCAGCGCGTGTCGGTAGCCGCGCACCTCGCCGCGTTGGGCGCCCCGCAGGCCGAGCCGCTCGCGGTGCTGGTCGCCGGCTGCGGCACCGGGTTCGAGCCGATCGACCTGGCGCGGATGGACCCGTCTCTGACGATCACCGCGCTGGACCTGAGCGGCGCCAGCCTCGCCTATGGCCAGCGCATGGCCAGCACGCTGGGCGTGCAGGCGGTACGCTTCGTGCGGGGCGACATCCTCGATATTGCCGAACTGGGCCAGCGCTTCGGGCTGGTGAACTGTACCGGCGTGCTACACCATATGGAGCGGCCCGAGGACGGGCTGGCCGCGCTGACCGGCGTATTGGAATCGGGTGGGGTGGTGCGGCTTGCGCTCTACAGCGAGCGTGCGCGGGGCTGGGTTGCCGAGGCGCACCGGGTGATCGCCGAGCATAGCTGGGATGCGAGTGCAGAGGGCATCCGCGCGTTCCGTGCGCATGTGCTGGCGCTGCCGCCGGAACAGCCGCTTTCCCGGCTGCGGGAAAGTGACGACTTCTACACGCTGAGCGGGTGCCGCGACCTGTGCTTCCATGTCCGCGAGCATTGGTACCGGCTGCCCGCGATCGGCGAGATGCTCGCCGCCGCCGGGCTGGAGCTGCTGATGCTCGATGCTCCGCCCGATGCGCAGGGCCTGTTCACGCGGCTCTTCGGGACCGGCGGCGACCGGCGCAGCCTCGCCCTATGGGACCAGGTGGAGGCAACTGCGCCGCATCTGTTCGCGGGGATGTTTCATTTGTGGGCGAAGCGGGTGGCCGGATAGCGAACCGCCAAAGGTTTCCCGCAAAACTCTATTCTCCGCCATCCCCGCGAAGGCGGGGATCCAGAGCCAAGGGTGAAAGGTTCGCGGCCCTGCCAGAGGTTTCCGGCAGCGGATGGCCTCGATTGCTTCGGCATCGCAAACTACCCTGGATCCCCGCCTTCGCGGGGATGACGAGTTGGAGTCCGGGATGGCAGGTATGGATTGCCCGGCCTCCCACCTCACCCGTCGATCGGCAACGGGGCATCCGGCGAAACCAGCCCTGCCTCGCGCAGTTCGCGCCAGAAATCGGCGGGAATCGCTTCGTTGAGCGCGGCATGGTCCTCGGCGAGGCGGCTCGGCTTGCTCGCGCCGGGGATCACTGCAGCGACTGCTGGATTGGCCAGCGAGAATTGCAGGCCCGCCGCCTTCATGCCCACGCCATGGCGGTCGGCGATCGCCCTGATCCGGGCGACCTTGTCTAGCATCGCCTGGGGCGCCGGGGCATATTCGAAATGCGCACCGCCGACGAGCACGCCCGAGCTGTAAGGCCCGCCGACGACGATGCCGAGGCCGCGTTCGGCGACCTTGGGCATCAGCCGCTGCAGGGCGCGCTCGTGGTCGAGCAGCGTATAGCGGCCGGCGAGCAGGAAACCGTCCGGGCGCGGTTCCTCCAGGTCGAGCAGCAGCTCGCAGGCCTCGACCTTGTTCACGCCCAGGCCCCAGGCCTTGATCACGCCTTCGTCGCGCAAGCGGTCGAGCGTGCGGAAAGCGCCCTTGCGCGCCTCGGCGAAGCGGTCGACCCATTCGTCGCGGTAGAAATCCTGGGCGAGGTCATGGACGAAGACGATCTCGATGCGATCGGTCTTGAGCCGCTTCAGGCTGTCCTCGATCGAGCGCATCGTCGCGTCGGCCGAATAGTCGTTCACTACCTTGTTGGCGCGGCCATGGGCGAAGACGCCGGCCTTCTCGCCCTGGTCGCGTGCGCTGACATCCTCTAGCTCGTCGAGGATGACGCGGCCGACCTTGGTGCTGATCACATATTCGTCGCGCGGGCGGCTGCCCAGCACTTCGCCCATGCGGATCTCGGCCAGGCCGGCGCCGTAGAGCGGGGCGGTATCGTAATAGCGGATGCCCTGGTTCCAGGCGGCATCGACGGTGGCGAGCGCTTCCTCCTCGGGGATGTCGCGGAACATGTTGCCGAGCGGCGCGGCGCCGAAGCCGAGCTTGCCGGGTAGGATGTCCTTGATCGCCATGTCGCGCTGCCCTTTTCCGAAGCCTTGTCGAGCCCGGCAGATAGGTAGCAGCGCCTGCGCGCGAAAGACCCGTACGGGTAGGGTTAGAGCAGCCCGAAGGGCACCACCCGGTTCAGGCGGACATGGCCGATCTCGGCGCGGCCGAGATAGGGCACGCCCATGTCATGGCACCAGCGCAGGATCATCTGGTCGATCGTCTCGCCGAAGCTGTAGTTGCCTGCGGCCTCGCCATTGTCCTTGACTGCTGAGACCGCGCCCAGCCGCACGCCGGCAATGCCCTTGAGCTGGGTAGCGTGCGCCATCTGGAACATCATCCGGTCGATCCGGTAGAGCGGCTCGTCCACTTCCTCGATGTAGAGGACATGGTCGGTCAGGTCGGGCAGGTATTTGGTGCCGATCAGCGCATTGAGGATCGACAGGTTGAACGCGGCGGCGGGGCGGCCATCGGCCAGCGCCGGCTCCAGGCCGCGCTTGTCGCCGTCGATCAGCCAGCCGAGCACCCAGCCTTCGGAAACGCCCTCATCATGCTGGCCGAGGCCCGAGGACATCGATCCGTGCGCGACGCGGCCGACCCGCGCGGCATAGAGCGCGCCGAGCATGAAGCCCATGTCCGAGAAGCCGATATAGGTCTTGTGCCGCGCGGCCGAACCGAGCTTTGGCATCACCATGTCGAGGATGCGATTGGAGCCATAGCCGCCGCGCGCGAACCAGATCGCGTCGAACGCCGGATCATTGGCATATTCGAGGAAGGCGGCGGCGCGCTGTTCGTCGGTGCCGGCGAAATGGCCCCATTCGAGATAGCATTGCGGATGGAACACGATCTCGTGCTCGGGGTAGGTCAGCGCCATGAACGCGGATAGCCTGGCCGAGGATTCCCGGCTGACTGTCCTTGCTGGTGCGACGACTCCGATGCGCATGCCTTGCCCCTTTGCTTCGAATTGCCGATAGCGCGAGGCCATGGAGCATCGCAAACCTTACTTCTTCGTCGGCATCGGTGGATCGGGGATGATGCCGCTGGCGATGATCCTGGCCGGGCAGGGCGCCAGCGTGGCAGGATCGGACCGCAGCCTCGATTCGGGGCGGCTGCCGGCCAAGTTCGATTTCCTGAAGGCCAGCGGGATCGGCGTGTTCCCGCAGGACGGGAGCGGGATCAGCTCAAGCGAGCAGATCGTCGTCGCCTCCGCCGCGATCGAGGAGACCGTGCCCGATGCCCGCCGCGCCGCCGAGCTGGGCAATCCGCGGATGACGCGGGCCGAGCTCAACGCCGCGCTGTTCAACGGCTCGCCGGCGTCGGTCGGCGTGGCAGGCACCAGCGGCAAGTCGACCGTCACCGGTATGATCGGCTGGATCCTCCATGCGCTGGGCCGCGATCCCACGGTGATGAACGGTGCGGTGATGAAGAATTTCGTCACCCCCGATGCGCCCTTTGCCAGCGCGCTGGTCGGCAGCGGCGCCGCCTATGTGAGCGAAGTCGACGAGAGCGACGGATCGATCGCGCTCTATCGCCCGCATGTCGCGGTACTCAACAATGTCAGCCTCGATCACCTCCCGATGGAGAAGCTGATCGAGCTGTTCGGCGCGTTCATCGCCCGATCGGGCAAGGCAGTGATCAATCTCGACAATGGCGAGGGCGCGCTGCTGGCGGCGACGATGCCGCGTGACCGGCTGGTGACCTTCGCGATCGGCTCGGCTGCGGACCTGACGGCGATCAACCTGCGCGAGCAGCGCTATGGCATCGCGTTCGAGCTGGCGCGCGAGGGCGAGCCCTCGATCCCGGTGACGCTGCAAGTGCCGGGCAAGCACAATGTCTCGAATGCGCTGGCGGCGATCAGCGCGGCGCTGGCGGCGGGGATCGCGCTTGAGGATGCGGCGCAGGCGATCCAGGGATTCCAGGGGCTCAAGCGCCGCTTCGAACTCGTCGGCGAGGCGAACGAGATCGCGGTGATCGACGATTTCGGGCACAACCCGGACAAGATCGCCGCGACGCTGGACACGCTCCACACCTTTGAAGGGCGGTTGCTGCTGCTGTTCCAGCCGCATGGCTATGGCCCGCTCCGGGTAATGCGGCGCGAGTTGGTGGCGATGTTCGCCGAGAAGCTGGGCGCCGAGGACGTGCTGGTAATGCCCGACCCGGTCTATCAGGGCGGCACGACCAATCGCGAAGTGACCAGCGCGGACATCATCGCCGATGTCGCGGCTACGGGGCGCAACGCGGTGCACATTCCTGACCGGGCGGCGGCAGCGGCGCATCTGGTGGCGATCGCACGACCGGGGGACCGGATCGTGGTGATGGGCGCGCGCGACGACACGCTCAGCCAGCTGGCAGCCGAAATGCTCGGGCGGCTCACACATTAAAAATAGGCAATAATTCTCCGTATATTCAGAAAGTTGTAGACTTTGTGTGCGCTGCAATGTCACCTTCCCCTCAGATTCCGGGGAGGCGGCATATGCGGTTGCTGCAGCCAGTCTTTTGCGTGTTCGGCAAACACCATCGCAGCCGTGGGCGCGCATGGAATGACGGCTCGACCTTTCGATCCTGGTGCGAGGGCTGCGGCAAGCCGATGATCCGCGACATGCGGGGCTGGAGCGTTGATCCCGACCCTCCCGTTGGAAAACAGCATTAGCAGTTAGTCGTGGATGCTTTCCGATATGGAAAGTCCCATTGACATGCCTGTCATTTGTTGAGTAAAGCGTCCTTGACTAATTCGAAAGGACGCTTGACATGAAGACAAGTACGGTTGCCGGCCGCCGCTATCTGAAGCGGTTCGTTCCGACGATGATCGCCTATGTCGTCGTGCTGTTCGCCTGCGTCTGGGCGCTCAAGGAATTGCATCCGACCGGCGTGGCGCTGGTCACCCTCTCGGTTCTGCCGGCGCTCCCCGTCATCGGCGTGATCGTCGTGATGGGGCTCTATCTTCTCGAGGAAACCGACGAGTTCCAGCGCCAGCGCATCGCCGCCTGCATGTTGTTCGGCACCGGCGTGCTGCTGGCCGCGGTCACCATATATGGCTTCCTCACCAATGGCGGCGCGGTTCAGCCCGATCCGGATATCGCGATCTGGGGCTTCCCGCTCTGGTGCGGTTCCTGGGGGATCGCGCAGTGCGTGATGACCTGGCGCGACCGGTTGGCGGGAGGCGGCGAATGATCAATCGCCTCCGCGTGCTGCGCGCCGAGCGGGCGTGGAGCCAACAGGACCTGGCCGAGCGGCTCGAGGTCTCCCGCCAGAGTGTCAATGCGATCGAGACCGGCCGCTACGACCCCTCGCTCCCGCTCGCCTTCAAGATCGCCGACCTGTTCGGCCTGACCATCGAAGAGATCTTCACCAATCCCAACCGCAAGGACTGACCATGATCCGTCGCATTGCCTTCGCCCTGCTCGCAACCGCCAGCATCCCGATGATCCTGCACGCTCCCGCTGCGCATGCCGTGGCCGCCCCGGCCAGCCTGATCCAGATGGATCACATTTCGGTGCAGGTGATCGGCAAGGGCAGCCCGGTGATCCTGATCCCTGGCCTCTCCAGCCCGCGTGCGGTGTGGGACGGCGTGGCGCCCGAGCTGGCGAAGACCCACACCGTCTATCTCGTCCAGGTCAACGGCTTTGGCGGCGATGCGCCGGGGGGCAATCTGGGGCAGGCCATCCTGCCGGGGATGGTCGCCGATCTGCACAGGCTGGTCACGGAGCAGAGGATCGCCGGTGCCGCGGTGGTCGGCCATTCGATGGGCGGGCTGCTCGCGCTGATGCTCACCCAGGCGCATCCTGGCGATGTCGGCAGGGCGCTGATCGTCGATGCGCTGCCCTTTGTCGGTTCGGCCTTCGTGCCGGGCTCGACGGTGGCGACAGTGAAGCCCCAGGCCGAGGCGATGCGCGTCCAGATGGCGGGGCTCTACGGCAAGCCGCTGCCCGAGGCGGTGGGGCAGGCGATCGCGCGCCAGAACGCGCTCAAGCCGGCCTCGCAGGCGCAGGTCGCCGCCTGGATGGCGAAGGCGGACATGCGCGTCTCGGGCCAGGCGCTGTTCGAGGACATGCAGGTCGACCTGCGCCCGCAGCTCAAGGACATCGCCACGCCGGTCACGGTGATCGTTCCCTGGTCGCCGGAACGTGGCGGCGAGACGGTGACGCTCGATTTCTACAAGCGCGAATATGCCGGCACGGCGAAGCTCGCGCTCACCGGGGTCGGCGACAGCGGGCACTTCGTCATGCTCGACCAGCCCGATGCGTTCCGCGCGGCGCTGACTGCGTGGCTGGCGGGCTGAGCCGATAAAGAAGGGCCCGGGAAGCATGCCCGGGCCCAGTTCTGCTCACATCTGTTATCTGGGGATCAATAGGTCCCGGGGAAGCTCCGGTTCAGGTTCCGGTCGCGATTCCAGTCCTGATCGTCGCGCCCGCCGAACAGCGCGCCGGAGCGTTCCTCGTCCTTCCACGCCGCATGCGCCTCGTCCGCGGTCTTGCGCAGCGTTACCTTGTCATCGACCGACTGGATCCAGCGCGACGGGATCGAGTGGTGATGGCCGCCGGCATCGCTGTCGTTCCTGGTCAGGACGATGCGGTCGCCGCGGATCTTGTCGACCGTGCCGACATGCGCGCCATCCGACCCGACGATTTCCATATGCTCGCTTACCCGGCGCAGGCCATCGCGCTGACCCTGGCGGTCGGTCCGCCAGCTGTTGAATTCGTTTTCGAAGCGCTGGGCGTTCTCGCGGCGATATTCGTCATAGTCATTGTCGAGCTCGGCGATGCGCTGGCGGCGCCAGCCCGAATAATGGTCGTCAGGCCCCTGCGCCCAGCGCTCTTCGCGCCCCTGGCGAGCGTCGTAGCGCATATCGGCTTCGCGGCGACGTTCCGCCTCGCGATCGCCGAACCAGGAACGGACCTCGTCACCGGCGCGGTCGAAAAAGCCGCGATCGGAATCATAGCCCGCGCGGTACTCGCGATCTTCGCCGTAGCCGCGCGGCGTATCCCAGTTGCCACTATCGGTGCGATAGTCACGGCCGCCGCGATCCCAGTCGTTGCCATAGCCGCCGCCATAGCCGTGGTTGCCGCGATAGCCGCGTCCCTTGCCGAACGCGCCAGCCGCCGCATATTCGCGGGCGCTCGAATAATGCTCACCTCCGGCGCGTCGGGCGCCGCTCACCTGATACTGGTCCTCGGGGCCGAAATACCGGGGATCGCCGTAACGGTCGTTCATCGAATCCTCTCCACTGCAGGTTGGGCTGAGTTGGTGCGGATTCAGCGGACGAGCGGGTATGATGGTTCCGGAAAAAGCCAGCTTATTCAGTGCTGTTCGCCGCACTGGCGAAGCGTTTTGCCGCGCGCGTTGCAAGCCGGTTGCATTGGGGAAAAAGCGCCGCTAATGCAGCGCCTCTCCGGGTTCCCCGGAGACAGGCGGCGGGGCTGTAGCTCAGATGGGAGAGCGCTGCAATCGCACTGCAGAGGTCAGGGGTTCGATTCCCCTCAGCTCCACCAGCCGCCCATATTTCCCAACAGCATAGCCAGCGCCAACCGCCGAGCACTGTCGTGTCGCGGATTTCTCCGAATCAGAAGAAGGGCGCGAGCAGCACCATCACGGCCGCCACCGGCACCACGGCGCGCGCAGCCGCCGGGCGATAGGTGAGGCCGAGGAGGATGATCGCGCTGGCCAGCGGGATCACCCCGAACCAGAGCACCAGCGCCTGGCCGCCATCATGCGCGAAGATCGCAAGCAGCAGCGACAATGCGACTAGCCCCCAGCCATAGCGAGCCGGGTGCCGCAGCGTGGTCAGCTTCGCCTGCAGGCCGAGCAGCGGATCGGCGTGGCGCGACATGCCGGCGGCGAGCGCGAACATGCCGAGATAGAGCAGGCCGGTGATGGCGAGGATCATGCCGTGCGCCTCCGCCGCTGGGGCCGCTGCTTCGGCCCGCGGCTCTGCTGCACCGCCAGCCAGGCGAGCGCGGCGCCAGTGGCCAGCAGCACGGCCGACATGACGCTGGCCGAAAGGCCGAGGATCGCGGCGAGCATGCAGGCCAGCGCAGTGATGCCGGTGAGCAGCGGCCAGGACCAGCGCGGCTTGAGTGCGGCGCCGACCACCAGCGCGGCGGCGGCGGTGTAGAGCGCGATCGAGACCTCGAGCTCCGCCCGGCCTTCGATGCCGAGCGGCAACAGGCGGTTGGCGAGGAGATAGGCGGCGCAGCCCAGTGGTACGCCGGCCAGAACCCCGGCGTTGAGGCGCTCGACGATGCGATTGCCGATCGAGAGCGGCGCACGCTCGCGGCGCTTGACGATCCACAGCACCATGCCGGTGGCGATTGCGAGGGTGAGCATCGCGCCGCCGAGGAAATAGAGCCAGCGGGTGAAGATCGGCGCGAAGCGGGCCATGTGCAGGCCGTAGACGACATTGTAAGTTTGGACCGCTGCCCGGTTCTCGCGCCACTTGCGGAGCGGCTGGCCGGTTACGCCGTCGAAGCTCATCTCGGCCATGTTGAAGCCGAGCTGGTCGGCATCCGAGCGGAACACACTGACCACTGCGCCCTTGTCGCCCGGATTGAGTACATAGACACGGCCGATCGTGCCGCCGAGCTGGCGCTGGGCCTCGCGCAGCATCGGTGCGATCGGGGCGAGCGGCGCCGGCACATTGGCGCGCGCGCGCTCGGCGATGCCCGGCGAGAGGTCGTGGTACACGGCCTCCAGGTCGTTGCCATAGGTCGCGGTGATCGCCCAAGGCATGTTGAGCGAGGCCAGGGTCACGATCCCGGTGAAGGTGATCATCAGGTGGAAGGGCGTGGCGAGCACGCCCAGCGCGTTGTGCCCGTCGAGCCAGGAGCGCTGGCCCTTGGCCGGGCGGAAGGTGAAATAGTCCTTGAAGATGCGCCGGTGCGCGATGATCCCGGTGATCAGCGCGACCAGCATCACCATGGCCGCGATCGATGCGAGCAACCGTCCCCAGGGATAGGGCAGCTCCAGCTCGAAATGCAGGCGGTAGAAGAATTCGCCGCCCAGCGTCTCGCGCGGAGCGGGCGCGCCGGTCACCGGATCGAGCGCGCGATAGAGATATTTGCCGCCGGTATCATAGGTCGCCTCCACCGTGTTCATCCGGTCGCTGGGCACGGTGAAGAACCAGGCGTTGGAATCCTTCGCGTTCGCGGTGAGCCAGGTCGCGGCGGCCTGGATCGCGTCGGCCGGGTCGGCCTTGGCGCTGGTCTCGGGGCGCATCCACTGGCCGATCTCGGGCTTGAACACGCTGAGCGTGCCGGCGAGGCACATGACGAACAACACCCAGCCGAGCAGCAGCCCGACCCAGCCGTGCAGCCAGGCCATGACCTGGCGAACGCCCTCGCGTACTGCCGCGCTCACGCCGGGGCTCCCGTCGCCCAGACGATCGCGGCAAGGGCCGCGCCGACCAGGACGATACCGGCCCAGGCGCGCCAGGGACCGCGAGCCAGGAATGCCCAGATCGTCACCGCCGGCCCGATCAGCAGGGCGATCAGGGTGGCGGGGATGATCGCCTCGACCCTGGGCATCGGCAGCACGCGTGCAAGCGCCGCGGCGGCGAGCGCGGCGACGGCATAGGCGCCGATCGTCCCCGCCACCACGCGCGCGGCGACATTGGCGCGATAGCGCCAGCCCTGTCTTTGTTGTGCTGCCCCTGCCACGCGCCCGGTCTTAATAGTTGAAGCTGAGCGCGACACTGACGTTGCGCGGTGCCGCATAATAGGCCTGGCCCCACATCAGGCTGCCGAGATATTTCTCGTTGCCGACATTGCGCACGTTCACGCTGGCGCGGACCTTGTCGACCAGGCGGACGCTGGCCATCAGGTCAACCACCGCATAGCTGGGCTGGCGCAGGATCACGTCGCCGGTGACGATGCCATAAGCCTGGACGCCGCTATCGGCATAGGTGATGTCGCCCTGCCAGCGGAACTGCGCGCCGAGCTTGAGGTCGTTGAGCTGGGGCACCGTATAGGTGGTGGCGAGCTTGAGCGTCCTGCGCGGCAGGAAGGTCCGCGCCGGGTTGCCCGCCTCGTCCTCGATCTTGAGGCCGGTATAGCCGCCGCTGATCGACCAGTTGTCGGTCACCTTGCCGGCGAGTTCGATCTCGAAGCCCTTCGAGGTGGTATCGACACCGGTATAGTAGCTGTCGCCCGTGCGGCAGGGATCGGTGGCGGCGCAGGTTCCGGCAAAAGCCGCCAGCCCCTTCTGCTTGGCGCGGAACAGCGAGGCGGTGGCGTAGAGCTTGCCGCCGAACCACTCGCTCTTGATGCCGCCTTCCAGGCTGCTGCCCGCCGCCGGATCGAGCCGCTGGCCGCTGATCAGGATCTCGCTCTGCGGATTGAAGATGTCGGTATAGCTCGCATAGAGCGAGAGGTTCGGGGTCAGATCGAACAGCGCGCCGACATAGGGGCTGACCTTGCTGTTCTTGCGCGACTGATCGGTGCCGTAGGAATCGCCGAGCGACTCCAGCCACATCGCGCTGACGCCGACCACGGCCTTGAGCTGGTCGGAAAGGTTGAGATGTGCGGCGCCATAGGCGCGCTTCAGTCGGTCCGAATAATCGGCGGCGAGATATTCGCCCGGATAGCTCGGTTCGGCGATATCGACCTGGCCGAGGCTGAGCACCGGCGGATAGTCGATCGCGTCGAGCGAGAAATTCTCCCATTCGTGCACATCGGTGCGGCCGCTCGACACGCCGAACGCCAGCTGATGCTCGCGGCCGAACAGCTTGACCGGGCCCGAGACGTAGAAATCGCCGAGATACTGGTCGTAGACCGACGGGTAGATGCCGGCCATGCCGCCCAGGCCAAGCCCGGTAGCCTTGTCTGGATTGCCATAGGCGTAGAGCAGCTTCGCTTCGTAGCTGAGCCGACGATAGGTGGCGATCGTCTTGGCCGACCAGCCGCCGCCAATGTCATAGGCCAGCTCGGCGAAGGCCGTCTGGTCGAGCGTGTTCCAATAGGTCCAGTCGGCTGCGGTCGAGGCCGAGCGCGCATAGGGAATGCGGGTGCCGTCGGTATAGCTGAGCGGGAGCGAGCCCCACATCACGCCCGAGGCATCATTGTCCTGGCGGCTGTAACCGGCGGTGAAGGTCAGGCCGTCGAGGAGCTTCGCTTCGATCGTCGCGCCGAACACGTCGCGGTTGACCCGGTTATAGGCCAGGTAGCTGTCGCCTTCCTGGTGCGCATAGACCAGGCGGACGCCGATCGCGTCGTTGAGCGGTACGGAGACATCGCCCTCGGCGCGCCGGCTGTTCCAGCTGCCATAGCGGATGCTGGCACTGGCCTTGAGTTCGTCGAGCGGGCGCTTGCGGACATAGTTGATCGTGGCCGACGGATTGCCGATGCCGGTCATGATCGCATTGGCGCCGCGGATCGCTTCGACCCTGTCGAACAGCGCGGTGTCGAGGTCGCCGAACTGGATGCCGGCGACCAGAGGCATGCCGATGCCGTCGAACTGGAAATTGGTGATGTCGAAGCCGCGCGCGTTGAAATAGGTGCGGTCGGTCTCGACCCGCTCGACATTGATGCCGACGGTCTGGGTGAGCAGGTCGTTGACGTTGTTGAGAGCGAAATCGTCGATGCGGGTGCGATCGATGATCGTGATCGACTGCGGGGTTTCCTTCGGCGTGAGCGACAGGCCGGTGGCGGAGGGGGTCTTCTGCTCGACCGTGCCAGTGACGACGATCTCGTCGCGCGCCTTGTCCTGGTCGTCCTCCCCGTCGGGACCATGGGCCCAGGCGGCCGAAGGCAGGAGCATGGCGCTGGCGAGCAATGCGCCACGGAAAAGGCTGTTCATCCCGGTTCCCCAGAAGCGGATCGTTCGGGGGCTCGTTAGGGAAGGCTATATTGCGAGTCAATCGCATTAGCGAAAGCGCGGGTGGTGCGCGCAAAAAGGGGGAGCGGCATGCCGCTCCCCCAGCGATTACCCCTCGAGAGGGCAATCAGAAGTCGACCTTGGCGCCGATCCGGAAATAGCGACCAAGGGCATTCGGCCCGGCCCAGGCCGGATTGTAGCCGTAGAGGCCATAGGCCGCGGTCGGATCGAACGGCGGCTTCGTGTTGAGCAGGTTGAGCACGTTCAGATAGATCGAGAACTGGTCGCTGATCTTCTGCGATGCCGTCATATCGACGTTCCAGACCGCCTTGGAACGGCAGGCATAGGGCGAGCCGTCGGTATAGGCTTTGGAACCGGTGGCGATCGCGCTGGCGCAATCGCCCGGCTTGCCGCCGAAGTCGACGCGGGCGACGTCGTAGCCGGACGTGTAATAGGCGGTCACCGACACGAGGGTGCTGCCCAGGTCCAGCGTGTTCTGCCAACTGGCGCGCCAGCGCGGCGAACCCGAGCAGGAGGTGGTGTTACACGGGCTCAGCGTGCCCTCATATTCCTGCGCCTTGCCCGGCTTGCCCGTGATCGGATCGACCGGGGTCAGATGGTTCTTGTTGAGATACGAGGCTTCGAACGAACTAATCAGCTTGACGCCGTCCGCGACCTTGAAGTTCGCGTTTACGCCCAGGTCGATGCCCTCGACCAGCTGCTGGTTGGCGTTGGCGTAGGAGGTCTCGATGAAGCCGATATGCGGCAGCGCGTTCGGGAATTGCTGGTCGCGCAGCGCCGGGCGGACGACGAAGCCCGGAATGTTCACGACGCCGTTGTTCGCATAATATTGCTCCACGGCGGGCCCGGAGTCCGTCACGCCGACGATCAGGTCGCGCACCTTGATTCGCCAGAAATCGACGGTGAAGCTGACGTTGCGGATCGGCTCGAAGATAAAGCCGGCAGTGATGCTTTCGGACCGTTCCGGCTTCAGGTTCGGATTGCCCTTGTTGACCAGGCCGATCGAGAAGGACGTATTCGCATAGTTGTTGTTGCCATGCGCCGCGCAGAACGCGGGCTGACTGTCGCAGAAGCC
Organism: Sphingomonas sp. NIBR02145; assembly: GCF_027359115.1. Lineage (NCBI taxonomy): Bacteria > Pseudomonadati > Pseudomonadota > Alphaproteobacteria > Sphingomonadales > Sphingomonadaceae > Sphingomonas > Sphingomonas sp. NIBR02145. The sequence continues at coordinate 4,579,356 of NZ_CP114791.1, forward strand.
TTCGCCGCCGATGGTTACATAGCCGGTGGTCGGCAGGCCGAACGCTTCGTTGAAGCTCGGGATGCGGAAACCCTTTGACCAGGTGCCACGCACCGCCACCTGCGGGATCGGCGTGAACTTGGCGCCAACCTTGGGCGAGAAGTTCTTCTGGCCGGTCGAGTAGGAGTCGTAGCGGCCCGACAGGTTCATCTCGAACTGCTTGATGATCGGCGCATCGATTTCGCCGAATGCCGAGAAGACGTTGCGATTGCCCGCGGTGCCTACTGCGTTGATGCCATAGTAGCGATCATAGGGATGGGCATCGTTCTGCGGATTGGCGCTGGGCGCGTCGATCGACTCGTGGCGATAGGCGACGCCACCTGCCACCTGGAGATCGCCGCCCGGCAGGGTGAAGAGCTTGTGCGTGACGTTGGCGGTTGCCTGCCACAGGTTGGACTCCGAGATCGTGGTCTGGCTCGGCATGATATAGTCCCAGACGTCCTGGGGCGTTGCCTTCGGGTTGCTGAAGTTGAACGTGCCCCGTGCGACGACATCCATGAGCCGCTGCGGGATCATGTAGTTGCCCTGCACGCGGCGCAGCCGGACGTTCGACGCGGTGAAGTCGGCCGAATAGTTCCAGCCCTCGGCGATGTCTCCCGAAAGGCCGATGGTGCCGCGCAACGCACGCGATTTCGGCTCGTCGGTTACTGGGCTGTCCGGCGTGAAGAACAGCTGGGCGGTCTGCCCCGCGGCCGCATAGGGGTTGTAGGGGTTGAGCGTCCCGTTGGTGGCGTTGCAGCCCGTGCCGACGCCGTTCAGGGTGCCCACGCCCGTCGGGCAGACATAGACCGGCGCGATAAGCTCATACACGCCCGCATCACCGGTCGGCGGGGTCGGCTGGCCGACGAAGGCGTAGGGCGCGGCCGAAGCGAAGCTGCTCGTCTGGTAGAAATTGGCCTGGGCATAGAGCCGATGATGCTCACCGATATTGGCGGTGAAGCGGGCCGATGCGCCGATGCGCTCGATTTCCGGCTGCAGCATCCGGTAGGCCGCGACGTTGTTGACTTCACAGACACGGCCATCGGCAGGTGCAAGCGTCGATGCGGCGATCTGCGCCGCGGTCAGCTGGATCGGCGAGAAGCGTCCGCAGCCCAGCGCGGGGTTGAGCTGGGTTACGCGTCCGGTGCCGGCATCCGAGCCGGGCGTGGTGACCGGGCGGGTATAGGTGATGCCGGGAGCCTCGAAGAATGTCCGCGCCCTGCCATTGGCGCTGACGCCGTTGAGGTTTCGGTTCTGCAGGCAGATGCCGTCCGCCTTGCAGATCTTGCTCCAGTCGGCGGTGTTGAACGGATAGCCAAGGTCGCGCGCCCAGAGCGGATCCTGCTTCTGGTATTCTCCACTGACGTAGAAGTTGAAGCCCTGTTCGTTCAGGTCGCCGAAGCCCCAGGTCGCATCGAAGCGGCGCTCCCCGGCATCGCCGCGCTGGGAAATGCCGGCGGATGCGTTGAGATGAAGGCCGGTAACCTGCTTCTTGGTGATCACGTTGATCACGCCGGCGACCGCGTCGGCACCATAAGTGGAGGAGGCACCGTCGCGCAGGACTTCGATGCGCTCGACGATCGCGTTGGGGATGGTGTTCAGGTCGACGAAGTTGCGCTGGCCGTCATCGGCGAGCGGATAGGGAGCCATGCGCAGGCCGTCGAAGATGGTGAGCGTGGCCTGCACGGTCAGGCCGCGCAGCGAGATCGCCGTGGCGCCGGAGGCGAAGTTGTTGCCATTGTTCCAGCCCGCGGTGATCGTGCCGGCGTTGCCGGCCGAGACACGCTGCAAGGCCTCCGAAACGGTGTTCAGACCGCGCTCCTCCAGCGTCTGGGCCGAAAGCACGGTGACCGGCGACGGCGTTTCGGCATTGGCGCGGCGGAAGAGCGAGCCGGTGACGACGATCGCTTCGCCGGTTTCTTCCTGTGCGACGGGCGCCGCGGGTACCGTGGTGCTGTCCTGCGCTGCCGGCGCGGCGGCTTCCTGCGCATGGGCCGGCATGGCGATCAGCATCGCGCCGCAAAGCGCCGTCGAGCCCCGCAGGAAGCGGGTCATGGTCTTGGTTCGGTTTATCATTGCTTGCCCTTTTGTTGGTGGGCCGCGGCGGTGCCCGTGCTCGGGTCACTCGGTGGCGGGCCACTCCCTCTTTCGCTCGCGCGGCGGGCTGCATCGCGCTCGGTCAATTCCGTTGAGAACCCCTGCCGACCCGATCGTCCAGGCATTTGCCTGCAGCCTGCCCCGCTGCGCCGCCTCCGGATTGGAGAACAGGCACGCGGGCGACGCTGCGGGGCGAGGCGCGCCGGATCGCGCCATAAGCGTCCGAGTCGGAGCGTTTTGCGATGAAATCCGACCGCCGGGGCGGGGCAGGTCGAGAGCATGTAAGCGGTACCATGCGATTTCGGCGCGCGGCGCACTCATTCTGGCGCAGGGCGAATTGCATAGCGGTACAGTAGGAATACGCTGGCGACTCGTTGAGCGTGCTTTCCCCTTATCAAGGGAGATACCGAATGCCCGAGAATGGCCTCTTCGATTCGTCGCTTCCGACCCTGACGATCTATGATCGTGCCGACCGACCCGCGCGTGGCCTGCTTGCCCATGCCGGGCAGATCATCGAGCTTGGCGCCGGTGGTGGCGGGCGCAACCTGTGGGCGGCGCGCCTCGACGAGGCGGTGCGGCTTACCGAGCGCCCCGTGATTTTGGTCGCACATGGCATTGGCTGTTTCGCGGTGACCTGGTGGGCGCGGCTGTCGCCGGCTTCCTATGTCGAGAAGGTGGCGGGCGCCGTGTTCGTCCGGCCGCTTGGATCGGCGGTGACGGCATCGCCGGACCAGCTGTTCGCCGGTCCCAGGCTGCGTATCGCCTTTCCCTCGATCCTGGCCGACACCGGGGCGGACGCCGCGGCGCTGGCGCGGGACTGGGGCAGTCGCTTCCTCGATTCCTCGCCGGTGCGCTCGATCAGCGATCTGCTGGCTTCGCTGCGCGGGGAGCCGGGCGAGGAGCCCGGCACGGAGCATCGACTGCTCAGCCTGGCGGGCTGAACACAAAACGCTGGATTTCGGCAGGCGCGTGCCGTAGGGGCCGCGCTGTGCTGCTTCACGCAGCAACTCGCTATTTGGGGAGTAGCCAGCCGCGCAAATCGCGCGGGCTCCCGCGTCAACATACTTGGTCGAGAGGCCATGGCGCGGGAGGGACGGGAGCACCGTTCGGGCGAGACCAATGGCGTCGCATCTCCGCTCCAGCCGGGCGGGGAGGTGCGATGTCGTTGGATTTCGTCTCCGTCCGGCCCGGAGTATTCCCTTGTTCGAAGCCCTGTTCAGCTCCACTGCGCTCGTCGCGCTCGCCGAGATCGGCGACAAGACCCAGCTGCTCGCCATCCTGCTCGCCACGCGCTTCAAGAAGCCGGTGCCGATCATCCTCGGCATCCTGGCGGCGACGCTGGCCAACCACTTCCTCGCCGCGCTGGTCGGCTCCGAAGCGGCGCAGCTGCTGCAGGGCACCTGGTTCCGCTACCTGATCGCCGCGTCGTTCATCGCCATGGGCCTGTGGACGCTGATCCCCGACAAGATCGACGACCTGGAGGACAAGCCGGCGCGGTTCGGCGCATTCCTGACGACTGCGATCGCCTTCTTCGTGGTCGAGATGGGCGACAAGACCCAGCTGGCGACCGTGGCGCTGGGCGCGCGCTTCCACAATGTCTGGGCGGTCACGGCGGGTACCACGCTGGGCATGATGCTGGCCAATGTCCCGGCGGTGTTCCTGGGCAATGCGCTGCTGCAGCGGGTGCCGCTCAGGCTGGTCCACGGCATTGCCGCAGTGCTGTTCCTCGCCGCCGGCATCTGGATGCTCGGCGAGACGGCGGGCTGGTTCTAGGGCTCCAACACCGCGGGTGCGCCGACTCGCGAAAGTACACAAAGTACAGGCCAAGAGTGGGTTTTGCGGGCCACTATTTTCCCCATTTCCTCGGTAACCGGCCGCCTCTCGCAACATTGTTGCGTGTGCGTGATCCTATTTTTACCGGGGTCAAAGAGCGGCCTGCCATGGGCTGGCCGCTCGATCGCAGCAGGCGAAATCCTACATTGCAAGGATGTCGTGCGCGTTCCCCGGCCTTCGCCGGGGAACCGAAAGCGGCATCCGCAGCAGCCTAGGCGCCCATCTCCGCAGTGAAGGTCACGCGCAGTGCCTCGGACAGGCTGCGCGCGCCGAGCTTCTGCATCAGGTTCGCGCGGTGGACTTCCACCGTGCGCGGCGAGATGCCGAGATCATAGGCGATGGTCTTGTTCGGGAAGCCGGCGGCGAGCCCGTCGAGCACTTCGCGCTCGCGCGCCGAAAGGCTGGCGAGCTGGGTGCGCGCGGCATCGGTGCGGGTGGCGCTGTTCGCTTCGTTGGCACGCTCGAACCCGTTCTCGATCGCCGAGAGCAGCTGATCGGCCTCGAACGGCTTCTCGAGGAAATCGAAGGCGCCGTTGCGCATCGCCTTCACCGCGATCGTCACGTCGCCATGCCCGGTAAGCACGATAACGGGCATGGTCACGCCGCGCTCGTTGAGCTGGTGCTGCACCTGCAGCCCGTCCATCTCCGGCATGCGTATGTCGAGCAGGATGCAGCCGGGCTCGACATTGCGCAGCTCGCGCAGAAAGGCGACGCCGGAAGGCCAGGTGCGCACGGAATAGCCCGTCGTCTGCAGCATGAACCCGATCGAGTTCCTGACGCTGTCCTCGTCGTCGATGATGTGTACCAGCCGGCGGTCATTCATTCGGACTGCTCCGTTTCCATGCGGATAAGCGTGAAGTGGAATGCAGTGCCGCCGCCGGGGCAGGCCTCCATCCAGATCTTTCCGCCATTGGCCTCTACGATGGTGCGGCAGATGGAGAGGCCAAGCCCCATTCCGCCGTCCTTGCTGCTGTTGAAGGCGCGGAAGAGATTCTCCGCGATATCGGGGGCGATGCCTGTGCCGGTGTCGGCCACGGTGACGCGGACATAGCCGTTCGGCTCGGCCCTGCTCGATATGGTGAGGCGCCGGATCGGCGATGCGGACATCGCATCCACGGCATTGCGCATCAGGTTGATCAGCACCTGCTGCGTCTGGATCTTGTCGACCAGCACGACCGAGCTGGCGGGATCGATTTCGAAGAAGGAGTCGACGCCGCGTTCGCGTGCGCCGATCAGCGCGAGCTTGGCGGCCTCCTCGACCAGCGCATCGAGGTCCTCGACGCTCTTCTCGCTGTCGCCGCGTGCCACGAATTCGCGCAGGCGCCGGACGATCCCGCCTGCGCGCATCGCTTCGTTGGTCGCTTCGTCCAGCGCGTGCTGGATCACCGACAGGTCAGGGCTCTCGTTGCCGCGCATCAGATTGCCGGCGCCACGGACATAGTTGACCACTGCGGTGATCGGCTGGTTGAGCTCGTGCGCCAGAGTGGAAGCCATGGTGCCCATCGCGCTGACACGCGCGGCATGGACCAGTTCGCCGCGCAGCTGCTCGATCCGGTCCTCGGCCTTCTGCTTCTCGGTCAGATCGCGGATGAATCCGGTGAACACCCGGTCGCCATCGGTGATCGCTTCACCGACCGAGAGCTCCATCGGAAAGGTCGAGCCGTCACGCCGCTGGCCGATCACGGTGCGGCCGCGGCCGATCACGCGGCGCTCGCCGGTCGTCAGATAGCGGGCGATATAGTCGTCATGCCGCTCGCGATCGGGGTTGGGCATCAGCCGGTTGATGTTGGTGCCGACGACTTCGGCCTCGCTGAAGCCGAACAGCCGCTCGGCCGCCGCGCTGAAGGACAGGATGTGCGCGCGATCGTCGATCACGATCATCGCGTCGGGCACGGTGGCGAGCACCGAGCGGAACTGATTGACGCTCGCCTTGAGCTGGCGCTCGGTTTCCTGCTGCGAATCCGTCGGCGGACGCGTCGTGCCGCGGCCGGTCCGGAACCAGCTGACGAAAAGAAGCAGGAGCCCGGACGCGAGCAGGAACAGCAGGAGATCGGGGAAATCTCCTTGCGCGGGGCGAACGAGGTTCTCCGCGACCAGCGACAACAGCACCGCCAGCAGGCCGGGGAGGAGCCCGCACAGGATCGCTGCGACGAGTATCGGCAGGAGGAAGATCAGATAATAGGGCCGGTCATCGGTCCAGGGATCGATCAGGGCGCGAAGCCCGCATGCGATTGTCACCGCCAGCAAGGTTATACCGTACCGGTCCAGTCCTCGATGGAGCGCCCCAGCTCTCATCTCAGGCTCCGATGACCGCCGATCTCCACCTATATTGATCGCGTGCATCGGCTACTTGCGGAGCAAGCGCGCGATACGTTCGACAATTGGCGAGTCGGCCAGAGTTAACCATTACATCCGCCTAATACTGCCCGCCGATAAGTTCACACCCGTGAAAATACAGTGGTTCAGGGGCTGGAACCGGAGCATGCGGCAAGGCATTGGCTTTTTGCGCTTTTGCTATTATGTACCGGTCATTATGGAAATCACCGCCTGCCAGCCCACCAAGGGCCGCCCCCGCGAATTCGACACCGACTCGGCGTTGACCTCGGCGCTGCGCGTCTTCTGGACCAAGGGTTATGAGGGTGCCTCGCTGAGCGATCTGACCGAGGCGATGGGGATCACCCGGCCGAGCCTGTATGCGGCGTTCGGCAACAAGGAAGCGCTCTTCAAGAAGACGCTCGACCTCTATCAGCGTGAAAAGCTCGATTATATGGGCAAGGCGCTCGACGCGCCGACCGCGCGCGGAGTGGCCGAGCGACTGCTGACCGGCGCGCTCGAGATGCAGATGAGCACCTGCGACCCCAAGGGATGCATGGGCGTGATCAATTCGGTGGCCTGCGGCACCGAAGCCGAGTCGATCCGCGCCGAGGTGCTCGCGCGCGGGGCGATCGTGAAGCAGAGCCTGATCGACCGGTTCGAGCGTGCGAAGGCCGAGGGTGACCTTCCGGCGGATACCGACGTGATCGGCCTGACCGCTTATCTGTTCGCCCTCCTGCAGGGCATCGCGCTGCAGGCGGGCAGCGGGACGTCGTGCGTCGACCTGAAGAAGCTGATCGACACCAGCCTGGCCTGCTGGCCGAGCAAATAAGCGCAAGCGGAAGAGAAGGCCGTCATCCCGGCGAAAGCCGGGATCTCGTGCGGCTCTTTTCCTGCCATCGCCTGAGATCCCGGCTTTCGCCGGGATGACGGGAAAGAGCCCGGGCGGATCTGGAACTTTTTTCACCCCTAGCTCGACAAAAAGTACCGACCAGTATAAAAAGCCCTTGACGCAACGCAGCACGATTTCTATACCAGTCAGTATAGAAATGAGGGAAGTTGCCGAAGCGAGGGAATGGGGCTGGGGCCCCGCCCCGAAACTCCAGCAGCGCTGAAATTTGGACAGGACCGAGCCGGTGCGCCGCAGACACATGCGTCTGCGCGACAGCATCGTCTCGTGCCGGTTGGGGATGACCGGAAATGCCGGCGGAAGGGGTTCCGCGCGGCACGGGGAGGTTTTTGCCTTCCGCCGGGCAACACGCAGGAGGAAAGATGATGGCCTATCTCAACTTTTCGGAGCTCCAGGGCAGCCCGGTCGCGGCGCCCGCAGATGTGCTTCCGGTCAGCGGCTTCTCCGCGCTCGAATGGCAGGTCGTGGCGATCGCCCAGCACGACCGGCTTGCCTCGCTGGAGAAACCCGGGCGCCTGTCGATGGCGCTGGGCATGATCTTCGGGGGAGAGAGCCCCAATCCGAAACTGGCGGATCAGAAGCTGGAGGCGCTGCGGCGCGTCGCAGTGCTCGCCTGGCACAAGGGCTATGCCCTGCCGCGCCACGAGATCCGCGCCTTTCACGAAGCGGGCTTCACGCCCGACCAATATGAAACGCTGCTCGCCTCCATCAGCCGTGGCCGTGCAGCCCTGAATCAGGGGAAGCGATTCCAATGAACATGATCTCGCGCATCGAAACCGAGACCGGTGACAACAAGCCGGGCGTCTCGGACCGTATCCGCCGCATGCCGCTGTGGCAGCGCGGCAGCCTGGTCGCGATCCCGGTGGTGCTCGTCGCCGCCGGGCTGGGCATTGCCAGCAAGGACGCACCCGCCGCGATGGCAGCACCGCCGCCGCCGGTGGTGACCGTGTCGGCGCCGCTCGCCCGCGACATCAACGAGTGGGACGACTATGTCGGCCGCTTCGAGCCGAGCCGCGCCGTCGAGGTGCGTCCGCGCGTCTCGGGTGCGATCACCGGCGTCCACTTCACCGACGGCGCGATCGTCCAGAAGGGCCAGCTGCTCTTCACGATCGACCAGCGCCCCTTCGCCGCAGCGCTTGCCGAGGCACGCGCCGGGCTGGCCAGCGCCGAGAGCGATCTCGCGCTTGCCCGTTCCGACCTGGGCCGCGCCGAGCGGCTGGTCTCCGTGGAAGCGGTGTCGAAGAGCGATGTCGAGCGGCTCCAGGCACGTGTCCGCGCCGCCGGTGCGGCGGTGTCGGCCGCCCAGGCCCGGGTGCGCAGCCGCGCGCTCGATATGGAGTTCACCCAGGTCCGCGCGCCGATCGCCGGCCGCATCTCGGACCGCCGCGTCGATCCGGGCAACCTGGTCGCCGCGGGCGAGGGGCAGGGCGGTTCGCTGCTGACCACGATCAACGCGCTCGATCCGATCTACTTCACCTTCGACGGTTCCGAGGCGCTGTTCCTCAAGACCAAGCGCGCGAAGGAAGCGGGTGCCCAGGAATCGCCGGTGGAGATCCGTCTCCAGGACGAGACCGACTACAAGTGGAAGGGCAAGCTCGACTTTACCGATAACGGCCTCGATCCCAAGTCGGGCACGATCCGCGGGCGCGCGGTGCTGAGCAACCCGGGCATGTTCCTGACGCCCGGCATGTTCGGCAACATGCGCCTCTCGGCCGGCGGCACCACCCAGGCGCTGATGGTGCCCGATGCCGCGATCCAGACCGACCAGGCCCGCAAGCTGGTGCTGGTCGTCGGCAAGGACGGCACGGTCGCACCGAAGCCGGTGACGCTCGGTCCCGTGGTCGACGGCCTGCGTGTCGTCCGCTCGGGCCTGACCGCCCAGGACAAGGTCGTGATCTCGGGCACCCAGTTCGCGCAGCCCGGGGGCAAGGTGACCCCCAAGGCCGGCAAGATCGAGCCCACCGCAACCAGTCAGGCGCCGGCCCTCACGGCGCCGGTCACCGGCGAAGCTACCTTCGCCCGTTGACCATCAGCCGCCGGCTCTCCCCAGGGGCCGGCGGCTGACCCTTTTTCCGAACTCAATTCACGAGGAGTGGCCCGATGCGCCTCTCACGGTTCTTCATCACGCGCCCGATCTTCGCGGCTGTGATCGCGGTGATCATCACGATCATCGGCGCGATCGCCTATCTGGCGCTGCCGATTTCCCAATATCCCGACATCGTCCCGCCGACGGTGACAGTCACCGCTTCCTATCCGGGCGCCTCGGCAGAGACGGTCGCGGAAACCGTGGCCGCGCCGATCGAGCAGGAGATCAACGGCGTCGACGACATGCTCTACCAGTCGTCGCAGTCGACCGGTGACGGCAACGTCACCATCACCGTCACCTTCAAGTCCGGGACCAACCTGGATGCGGCGCAGGTGCTGGTGCAGAACCGCGTCGCGGTCGCCATTCCGCGGCTTCCCGAGGAAGTGCAGCGCCTTGGCGTCGTGACGCGCAAGACCACGCCGGACTTCCTGCTGGTGGTCAACCTGATCTCGCCGGACAACTCGGTCGATCGCGAGTACATCTCGAACTACGCGCTCACGCAGGTGAAGGACCGCCTTGCCCGTGTCGAAGGCGTGGGTGACGTGCGCATGTTCGGTGCGCGCGACTATGCGATGCGCGTGTGGATCGATCCGGGCCGGGCCGCCGCGCTCAACCTGACCGCAGGCGACATCGTCCAGGCGCTGCGCGCGCAGAACGTCCAGGTTGCCGCCGGCACGCTCGGCCAGCCGGGCTCGACCCCGACCGGCAATGCCTTCCAGCTCAACATCGAGACGCAGGGCCGCCTGAAGGACCCGGCGCAGTTCGGCCAGGTCGTGATCCGTACCGATGCCGATGGGCACCAGGTGCGGGTGAGCGATGTGGCGCGCGTCGAGCTGGGTGCGGCGGACTATTCGTCCAACACCTATCTCTCGAACAAGCCGACCGTGATCCTCGCCGTCTTCCAGCGCCCGGGCTCCAACGCCCTCGCCGCTGCCAACGCGGTGCAGGACCAGTTGAAGCTGATGTCCAAGAACTTCCCCAAGGGACTGGAATATCGCGTCATCTACAACCCGACCGAGTTCATCTCGCAGTCGATCGACGCGGTCTATCACACGCTGGGCGAGGCAATCCTGCTCGTCGTGCTGGTGGTCATCGTCTTCCTCCAGAAGTGGCGCGCGGCGATCATCCCGGTGCTCGCCATCCCGGTCTCGCTGATCGGCACGATGGCGGTGCTGCTGCCGCTCGGCTACTCGCTCAACAACCTCTCGCTGTTCGGCCTGGTGCTGGCGATCGGCATCGTCGTCGACGACGCGATCGTCGTGGTCGAGAATGTCGAGCGCAACCTGGCGCGGGGCATGACGCCGCTCCAGGCGGCGAAGACCTCGATGGACGAAGTCTCCGGCGCGCTCGTTGCGATCGTGCTGGTGCTGCTCGCGGTGTTCCTGCCGACCCTGTTCCTGAACGGTCTGTCGGGCGCCTTCTACAAGCAGTTCGCGGTGACGATCTCGGCCGCGACCGCGATCTCGCTGCTCGTCTCGCTCACCCTCTCGCCGGCAATGGCGGCGGTGCTGCTCAAGCATCACGAGGGCGAGGCCAAGGGCCCGATCGGGCGCCAGTTCAAGCGCGGCGCCGATGCGTTCAACACCGGCTTCGAGCGGATGAGCGTCGGCTATGCCAAGCTCACCCAGGTGCTCGTCACCCGTCCGAAGCGGATGATGCTCACCTATGTCGGCCTGATCGCCGCCACCGTGGGCATGTTCTGGGTGACGCCGGTCGGCTTCATCCCGCAGCAGGACCAGGGCTACTTCCTCACCGTCATCCAGCTGCCGCCGGGCTCGTCGCTCGAGCGTACGGACGAAGTGATGCGCAAGGTCGTCGCCCGCATCCTGCCGATCCCGGGCGTGAAGGGCTCGGTCATGCTCGCCGGCTTCGACGGCCCGTCGCAGACGCTCGCCCCGAACTCGGCCGCCGCCTATGTCCCGCTGCTCTCCTTCGAGGAGCGCAAGAAGCTGGGCGTCAGCATCGAGGACATCATGGGCGAGGCGCGCAAGCGCACTGCCGATATCAACGAGGCTATGCTGCTCGTCGTCCCCCCGCCCGTCATCCAGGGCATCGGCTCGGCCGGTGGCTACCGGATGATGATCGAGGACCGCGCCGAGCATGGCTATGACGAACTGGGCAAGACCGCGTTCGGGCTGATCGGCCAGGCCAACCAGACTCCCGGCCTGAAGCAGATCTACACCTTCTACAACACCGCCACCCCGCGCGTGTTCGCCGATATCGACCGTCGCAAGGCGGACATGCTCGGCGTGCCCCCGGAGCGGGTGTTCGAGGCGCTGAACGTCTATCTCGGCTCGGCCTTCGTGAACGACTTCAACATGCTCGGCCGCACCTATCGCGTGACCGCGCAGGCTGACGCACCGTTCCGTTCGACCGAGGCGGATATCGCCAACCTCAAGACCCGTTCGAACAGTGGCGCGATGGTGCCGATCGGTTCCGTGTCGACCTTCGAGAACAAGACCGGTCCGTACCGCGTGACGCGCTACAACCTGTTCCCGGCGGTCGAAGTGGATGGCGATACCGCTCCGGGCTACAGCTCGGGCGCCTCGCTCGACACGATGGAGAAGCTCGCTGCCGATCTGCCTCCCGGCTATGACGCCGAATGGACCGGCATTGCCTTCCAGCAGAAGATGGCCGGCAGCACTGCGGGTCTCGTCTTCGCCCTGGCCGTGGTGTTCGTCTTCCTGGTGCTGGCAGCGCAATATGAGAGCCTGACCATGCCGCTGGCGATCATCCTGATCGTGCCGATGTGTCTGCTTGCGGCAATGGCCGGCGTGAACCTGCGGGGCATGGACAACAACGTCCTCACCCAGATCGGCCTGGTCGTGCTGATCGCGCTGGCGGCGAAGAACGCGATCCTCGTGGTCGAGTTCGCCAAGCAGGCCGAGGAGCAGGATGGCCTGTCGCCGGTGGAGGCGGCAGTGCGTGCCGCGCGTGACCGCCTGCGTCCGATCCTGATGACGTCGTTCGCCTTCATCCTCGGCGCCGTGCCGCTGCTGATCGCGAGCGGTGCGGGTGCAGAGCTCCGCCAGGCGCTCGGTACTGCGGTGTTCTTCGGGATGATGGGCGTGACTGCCTTCGGCCTGCTGTTCACCCCGACCTTCTACGTCGTGTGCCGCGCACTCGGGGACCGCATCGCCAGGATGCGCGGCAACCGGAAGGCGCATGACGAAGGGGGCCATGCACCCGAGCTGGTGCCGGCGGAATAAGTCCTGGTTCCCCGGCGAAAGCCGGGGGCCAGAGCCACGAACGATCTCGCTCTGTAACCCTGGACCCCGGCTTTCGCCGGGGAGCAGGCGGAGGAATGAAAATGACCTATCGTATTTTCCTCGCAACCGCTTCGGCACTGGCGCTCGCCGCCTGCGCCGCCGGTCCGAATTATGTCGCGCCGACGCCGCCGCAGACCGCCGCGGGCAATTTCGTCGCGGCCAATCCCGCAGTCACCGTCGCGCCCGTCCAGGGCGACTGGTGGCGGCTCTATAACGACCCGGTGCTCGACCAGCTCGTTTCCGACGCGCTCGCCGCCAACACCGATATCCGCGTCGCCGTGGCCCGGATCGAGAAGGCCCGTGCGACCCTGCGCGGGGCCAAGGCCAATCAGCTGCCCCAGGCGACCCTGGGCGCCGGCGCCAATTATGGCCGCCTGCCTGAGGGCCAGCGCCAGCCTGCCGCACCGCTCAACGACTGGCAGATCGATGCCGGGCTGAGCGTCAGCTATGAGGCCGATCTGTTCGGTCGGCTGAGCCGCGGCACCGAAGCGGCGCGCGGCGATGTCGGTGCTGCCGAGGCGGACGCCGATGCGGTGCGCGTGATCGTCGCCGCCGAGACGGCGCGCGCCTATGCCGATGCCACCTCCTCGGCCGAGCGGCTGGGCGTGGCCGAGCATATCGTCCAGCTGCTCGACCAGTCGATCGAACTGACCGAACGCCGCCGTGGTGTCGGCCTCGCGACCCGGCTCGATACCGCCCGGATCGGCGCGCTGCGCAACCAGCGCGAGGCCGATGTGCCGGCGCTCAAGGCGGCCCGCGATGCGGCGCTGTTCCGGCTTGCCACGCTGACCGGCCGCACCCCGGCCGAGCTGCCGGCGGTGGTGGGCGAGCGCAACACCACGCTGCGCCTCAGCCAGCCGATCCCGGTTGGCGACGGTGCCGCGCTGCTGGCGCGTCGTCCGGACATCCGCGCCGCCGAGCGTCGCCTTGCCGCCGCCACCGCGCGGATCGGCGTGGCGACCGCGGACCTCTATCCGCGCATCACGCTCGGCGCTTCGGGCGGCTCGACCGGCACCGATTTCGGCGACGTGTTCGGCGCGGGGCCGCTGCGCTGGCTGGTCGGCGGGCTGCTCAACTGGGCGGTGAACCCGGGTCCGGCGCGTGCGCGGGTCGCGGGTGCCGAGGCCGATGCCAAGGTCGCGCTCGCCACCTTTGACGGCACCGTGCTCAACGCGCTGCAGGAAACCGAGACGGCGCTTTCAGCCTATGGCCATGCACTCGAGCGGCGCACCGCGCTTCAGGCGGCGCGCAACGAAGCGGAAGCGGCGGTCAACATCGCCCGGGCCCGCCAGCGCGAAGGCGATATCGACTCGCTGGCGCTGCTCGATGCCGAACGGACGTTCGCGGATGCCGAGGCGGCGCTGGCCCAGGCCGATGCGTTCATCGCCGAGACGCAGGTCGACCTGTTCCGCGCATTGGGTGGCGGCTGGCAGAAGAGCTGACGCTCCCTTTATTTGTCATCCCCGCGCAGGCAGGGATCCAGAGCCGGGAAGGACAGCGCCTTTGACTCTGGATCCCCGCCAGCGCGGGGATGACGGTTTTGGGGGCAGGGGAGATGGTTCAGCGGGAGCGCCTCACCCGTATGGGCATTGTGCGGCCTCGCAGAGCCGCTAGTCTCCTGCCCATGACCCAGGCTCATGCAAAGATCGGGCGCGGCGCGCCCTATGCCACCGCCATCGATTTCGGCACGCACGCGCTCACCGCCGACGAGCCGGAGGCGCGCGGCGGCGGTGACACCGGGCCGGCGCCCTATGAGCTGCTGCTGGGCTCGCTGGCTGCCTGCACCGCGATCACTTTGCGCATGTATGCCGAGCGCAAGGGCTGGACGGTCGAGGAGATCGACGTCGCGCTGTTCCTCCACGGACAGGGCGAGACGCTCAACATCGAGCGCGTGCTGACGATCACCGGAACCGATGCCGAGCAGAATGCCCGTCTTGCCGAAATCGCGGAAAAGACGCCGGTTACGCTCACCCTGAAGCGGGGCGTTCCGATCGAAACACGGCTCGGGTAAATCTTGTTACAATTTCGCGCAACATCCCGGACGCAATTTGTCGTAGAAGCCGCAACATGCTTGCTACCGCGACTCCTCAGGACGATTCGGCGACCCTGCTCGTCGTAGACGACGACCGTGACATCCGCATGCTGCTGGCGAACAGCCTCGGCTCGCGCGGCTACCGCGTCGAGACGGCTTCCAGCACCCGCGACATGGACCAGATCCTGGCGCGCACGCCGGTCGATCTCGTGATCCTCGACGTGATGATGCCGGGCGAGGACGGGCTTTCGGCCTGCCGCCGCATCGCCCGCACCGACGGGCCCGAGATCATCTTCCTGAGCGCGCTCGGCGAGGAGCAGGACCGCATCCTCGGCCTCGAGGTCGGCGCCGGACACTATCTGCCCAAGCCGTGCAGCCCGCGCGAGATCCTCGCCACGGTGCGCGCGGCGCTGCGCAAGCGCGGCGCGGTCGTCACCAGCGAGAGCGGCGACGTCTATACCTTCGAGGGCTGGCGGATCGACCTGGGCAGCCATGAGCTGTTCGATCCGAACGGCGTGCTCGTCGGCTTGACCGATGGCGAGTTCGCGGTGCTGCGCGTGTTCATCGAGCGGCCGCGCCGGGTGCTGAGCCGCGAGGCGCTGCTTGCCGCGGCGCGCGGGCCGGATTCCGACGCCTATGACCGTGCGATCGACGTGCAGGTCAGCCGCCTGCGCCGCAAGCTGCGCTCGGGCGGGGACGAGATCATCCGCACCGTCCGCAACGAAGGCTATCTGTTCGTGCCGAAGGTCGTGCGCGCGTGACATTGCGCGGCAGGGCGGCGGGATCGCCGCTGTTCCTGCGGATCTTCGCGCTGATGGTTGTCTGCGTCGCGGTGACGCAGCTGATGAATTTCGCCCTGCTGATCGCGGTGCAGACTCCGACGGCCAAGCTCTACACGGTCGGCCAGGCGGTCGATGCGTTGCAGAACAAGCTGATCGACGACGATTTCTCGGTCTCCAAGTCCGATCACTTTATCGAGCAGCCCTGGAACCCGCGTGGCGAACGTACCGAGATCGCCATGGCCAAGGCGATGAACGTGCCGGTCGAGCGCGTTCTCATCAGCTTCCCGACCCCGATCCTGACGCGCGAGAAGACCTATGACCGGGCCAGCGTGCCGCGCCCGGTGCCGCCGGCCACGGTGCAATCGGCGCGCGACGTCATCATCACGGGGGACTTCACCGCCGGCTATCGCGGGGCGGATGGCCAGTGGGTCACTGTCACCACCGGCTCGGCGTTCGAGCCGTGGCGCTGGTTCGTGCTGTGGTGGCTGATCGTCTCGGCGGCGGCCGTGGCGCCCTTCGCCTGGGCGCTGGCGCACCGGATCGCCAAGCCGATCGGCGCCTTTGCCGCCGCCGCCGAGCGGCTGGGCCGCGACCCGCGCGCCGCGCCGATCGCGATCGACGGGCCCACCGAGATCGCCGATGCCGCCGCCGCGTTCAACCGGATGCAGGCGCGGCTCAACCGCTATGTCGATGATCGCGCGACCGTGGTCGGTGCCGTCGCGCATGATTTGCGTACGCCGCTGATGCGGCTGGGGCTGCGGCTTGAGGCGGCGCCCGACGACCTGCGCAGGGCCTGCGAGGGCGATATCCGCGACATGGAGGCGATGATCTCCGCGACGCTCTCCTATCTGCGCGACACAACCAAGCAGGGGGTCCGCAAGCCGCTCGACCTGCGCTCGCTCGCCGAGACGGTAACCGACGACATGAGCGACCGCGGCGAACCGGTGACGCTGACGCCGGGCGAGCCGGTGGTGGTGGAGGGGAATTCCCCCGCGCTCAAGGCGATGCTCAACAATCTTGTCACCAACGCGATCAAATACGCCGGCAGCGCCGAGGTGTCGCTGGGGCAGGCCGACGGCCAGGCGGTGATCGAGGTGCGCGACGACGGCCCGGGCGTCGCGCCCGAGGATCTGGACCGCGTGTTCGAGCCCTTTTTCCGCGGAGAGCGCTCGCGCAACCGGGATACCGGCGGGATCGGGCTGGGGCTGGCCAGCGCCCGCGCCGTCGCCCGCGCGCATGGCGGCGACCTGACCGTGCGCAACCGCGAAGAGGGCGGACTTTCCGCGGTGGTGACGCTGCCCGTCTAGTACGGCCACAGACCGGAAACGTTTCTGCGAAGAAGCGAAATCACCCCGACATCGATCCCGTCGAACTCCTTCACATGCTGTGAGGGTTCATGGGGCAGGATCGAAGTTTAGACATTGAAATCAAGGGCGAGACCAATGTGCTCGAGCGCGCGCTGGCGCGACCGGTGCCGCTGTGGAGCCTCGTCCTGGTACTGCTGCTCTTGCCGCTTGCGGCGATCGGCATGGGCGCGATCGTCGATGGCTGGGAGAAGTCGGGCGCGGTCGGGCGGGCGGCGATCGCGGTGGCGCGGGTGCCCGACACGATCAAGGGCATGTTCAAGAGCCCTGCACCCTATTTCGGCGGCAGCTACGAGAAGCTGCCGGGCGGTTTCACCCGCGATCCGGGCTTCACCGACAGCGGCTATGCACTGATCTCGCCCTTCGATCCCAAGCGCAAACGCTCGATCGTCCAGCTCCTGCGCCTCTCCGACGGGCAGGCCGTGCACACTTTCGTGCCTGATGTGGACGCGGCCAATGCACGGTCGAAATTCGCCTCCGAACTCACCGATGTGCACCGCGACAAGGACGCCGCGCGCAACCGGCTGATGCACCCGCTGCTGCTCGCCGACGGCAGCCTGGTGCTGCACGACAGCTCGCCGCTCGCCCGCTACGACGCCTGCGGCAAGCTGCTCTGGTCGCTGGACGGCATCTTCACCCATTCGACCGAGCAGGGGCCGGACGGCAACCTCTGGGTGCCCTATCGCTACCCGGTGCCGCGCGAGCCCGGGGTGAAGGCCGATTTCTGGGACGACAGCGTCGCCAAGGTCTCGCCCGAGGGCGCGCTGCTGCAGGTCGACCGCATCGCCGAGATTCTCGAGCGCAACGGCCTCGCCCGGCTGTGGCGGGGGCGTCCCTATGTGCAGGATCCCTTCCATCTCAACGACATCCAGCCAGCGATGGCGGACGGACGCTTCTGGAAGAAGGGCGACCTGTTCCTGAGCCTGCGCAACCTCTCGCTGATCGCGCTCTACCGGCCCGAGACCGGCAGGATCCTGTGGTGGAAGATCGGCCCGTGGCGCTTCCAGCATGACGTGAGCATCCTCGACGACCACCGCATCTCGGTGTTCGATAACAACACGCTGATGGGCTATCCCGACGAGCGGGTGAACGGGCATAACCGCTTGCTGGTCCACGATCTTTCGAGCGGCGACACCAGCTCGCCCTGGGAGCGCGGCTTCGCCGCCAACCGGATCGCCACGCGCGCCCAGGGCCGCGGCACGCCGCTGCCGGGCGGCGATGCGATGATCGAGGAGACCGAGCAGGGCCGCCTCGTCCGCATGTCCCCCGGGGGCGACCTTCGCTGGCGGTACATCTCCGCCGATTCCGCCGAGCGGCGCATGGCCCTTAGCTGGGCGCGCTACCTCGATCCCACCACCGATGGCCCGGCCATTCAAGCTACGGTGACTGCAAAATGCTCATAAAAACCCTTCGTTTCCTGTCGCTTGCGCTCGCCCTTACGGCACCGCTGGCCGCCCAGGCCTATACCGGCCCCGGACTTGGCCTGGGCGCGATCGGCGTTGCCTTCGGGCTGATCGGCTCGATCCTGCTCGCGATCGTCTCGGTCGTCTGGTACCCGGTCAAGCGGCTGGTCCGCCGCATCCGCGGGCGCGCCCGGTGATCCTCGCCTTCCTAGCCATCATCGCGGTGCTCGAACTGGCCCGCGCCCTGCCGCTTGTCCCGGCTTTTCAGGAGCTTGCCGCCTGCAGCCAGCATGCCATGCGGCTGCTTGCCAGGAGGGGCGTTTCCGAATGGGGCAAGGAGCGGGCGCTGCGTATCCTTTCGGGGCGGATGTTCATGCACTCGGTCCGTGCCGGCGGCCTGCTGGTGGCGACCGCTTCGCCGCTTCTGGGTCTGCTCGCCCTGAACGCCTTGCTGTCCGAAGTTGACGCCTTCCGGACGGACTGGACGTCGAAGTTGGCACTGATGCCGCTCACCCTCGGCTATGCGGCGCTGCGCTGGCAGGTTCGCCGTGTACGGGCGCGCTGACAAGCTCCTCCACCGCATCGCCCTGGGCTCGCCCGCACTGCTCGAAGCGACGTTCGACATCGAGCGGGCACTCCATGGCAAGCAGCTGAAAGCGCTGGAGATTCATCGTCCGGTGTTCATCGCCGGGCTGGCGCGCGCCGGAACCTCGATCCTGACCCGGCTGCTGCATGCGGGCGGCGACTTTGCCGCCCCGGCCTATCGCCAACTTCCGTTTCCACTTGCGCCCAACAGCTGGGCGCGGCTGGGCGGCAAGCGGCATGTCGAGGCCCGGGAACGCGGCCATGGCGACGGTTTGACCCATGATCTCGATAGCCCGGAGGCGATCGAGGAGGTTTTCTGGCGCGCGTTCGAGGGCAATCGCTACCTGAAGCGGGGCGAACTGCTGCCGATCGCGCCCGAAAAGGAGACGCTTGCTGCGTTCCGGGACTATATCCGTCTGGTGCTGCTGAGCCAGGGTGGCACGCGCTATCTGTCTAAGAACAATAACAATATCCTGCGGCTGGAGGGGCTGGCGAGCAGCTTCCCCGACGCGGTTCTGCTCCATCCGTTCCGCGAACCGTTGCAACAGGCGCTGTCGCTCCTGACTCAGCACCGGCGCGCGGTGGCGCTGGCGGCGGAGGACCCGTTCCGGCGCCGGTTCATGAGCTGGCTGGGGCATCACGAGTTCGGCGCCGACCAGCGGCCCTTCCGCTTCGACGGCGCGCCCGAGCCGGGCGAGGATGCCGGCCATGTCGATTACTGGCTGAGGCTGTGGGACGCGGTGCACCGCGCGCTGCTGGCGGCGCCGGCGGCGGTGCAGGAGCGGCAATTCTTCCTGGACTATGATGCGCTGTGCGCGGCGCCGCGGGTCTATGGGCCGCGGCTGGCGGTAATGGTCGAGGCGCCGATCGACCCCTCCGCGCTGCGGGCGCCGGATTTGCGGGAAGCGGTGGCGGATGCCGGGCTGCTGGCGCGGGCGGGCGAGACGCATGCGCGGCTGCATGCGCGGTTCCGGGGGATATTTGGGTAAGTATCAAATCCTCTCCCGGGGGGAGAGGGGGACCGCCGCCGCAGGCGGTGGTGGAGAGGGAACGCCTCAGGCGATATCGCTCGTGGCAGGCCCCCTCCACCAGCTTCGCTGGTCCCCCTCCCCCTCCGGGGGAGGATTTGGAGATCGGGCCCCCATGCGACCAAAGTCGTAGCTGCCTAGGCGCCTCCCACCATCCATGATAGCGCTAACGCGGAGCGACCGGCGGATGACGTGCCGGCGACGGGGCTTGGGCAATCGCCAATCGGAGAGGGAACCGGGCAATGACGACCATGGGAACGCGGCGCACGGTGCTGGGTGGCATCGGCGCGGGGCTGATTACGGGCGTGGCGGGCCTGCCGGCCTGGGCGCAGGGCAAGCGCAAGCTGGGCTATGCGATCGTCGGCCTGGGCAATTACGCGACCAACCAGATCCTGCCGCGGATCAAGGATTGCGAGTTCGCCGAGCTGAAGGCGCTGGTGAGCGGCACGCCGGCCAAGCTCGAGAAGTTCGGCGCGCAGTACGGCGTGCCCAGAACGCACTGGTACGACTACAAGAGCTACGACCGGATCAAGGACAATCCCGACATCGACCTGGTCTATGTCGTGCTGCCCAACAGCCTGCATGCGGAATATTCGATCCGCGCCAGCCAGGCCGGCAAGCATGTGCTGTGCGAGAAGCCGATGGCGGTCTCAGCGGCCGAGGCCGAGGCGATGATCGCGGCGGCGAACAAGGCCAAGCGCAAGCTGATGATCGGCTATCGCTGCCATTTCGAGCCGTACAACCTCCGCGCGGTCGAGCTGGTGAAGACCGGGTTCATCGGGCGGCCGACGCTGATCACCGCCGAGCATGGCTTCTATGCCCAGCCCAACCAGTGGCGGCTCGACCGGCCCTTCTCCGGCGGCGGATCGATGATGGACATCGGCATCTACAGCCTGAACGCGGCGCGCTACCTGGCCGGCGAGGAGCCGGTGGCGGTCAGCGCGATGGAGTTCACCGACCGCAGCGACCCGCGCTTCAAGAATGTCGAGGATCGGATCGACTGGCAGATGCGCTTCCCCTCGGGCGTGATCGCCAATTGCGTGTCGAGCTATTCCTCCGGCCATAACGCCTTCCGGGTGAGCGGGACCAAGGGCTGGGTGGGGATGGAGCCGGCCACATCCTATGAGGGGCACCAGATGTGGGCGCGGGCGAACGGCAAGACCGAGCAGGTCATGCTGCCGCCGCCCGCCAAGAACCAGTTCGTCGCGCAGCTCGATCATCTTGCGGAAAGCGTGCTCAGCGGCATACCCCTGCGGGCGTCGGGCGAGGAAGGCTTGCGCGACATGCGGCTGATCGAGGCGATCTATCGATCGGCGCGCGAGGGGCGGGCAATTCAGCTCGCGTGACGGAGTAGAATGATGATCGAGACGACCCGCCGCAGCCTGCTGGCCGGCATGGCTGCCTTGCCTTTCCTGCCCGGTGTGGCGCTGGGCCAGGCGGTCGGGCGCATCACCCGGCTCGATCCGGGGCTCGACGCGCTGATCGATGTGGACAGTCCGATCGAGGTTGTCGCGAGCGGGTTCAAATGGGCCGAGGGGCCGGTGTGGGTGAAGAAGGGCGGCTATCTGCTCTTCTCCGACGTGCCGATGAACATCGCCTATCGCTGGAAGGCGGGGGAGGGCGCGAAGCCGTTCCTCAAGCCTTCGGGGCTGGCCGGACCGATCCCGGCGGGGGTGCGCGAGGCGGGATCGAACGGGATGATCCTGGACGGCACGGGCGCGCTGCTGATGGCCGATTCGGGCACCCGGGCGATCGCGCGGGTCGACCTGGCGACGAAGAAGAAGACGATCGTCACGGGCGAATATGAGGGGAAGAAGTTCAACAGCTGCAACGATCTGGTGATCGGGCGGGACGGGATCATCTATTTCACCGATCCGCCCTATGGCCTGAGCGAAGGCGATGAATCGCCGCTCAAGCAGCTGGCGTTCAACGGGGTCTACCGGGTGAATGCGGACGGCAGCGACGTGTCGCTGATCGACAAGAGCCTGAAGCGGCCGAACGGGATCGGCATCTCGCCGGGATTCGACCGGCTCTATGTGAGCCAGTCCGATCCCGATGCGGCGAAGATCTTCACCTGCGAGCTGGCGGCGGATGGCTCGGCGAGCACCGAGCTGGTGCCGTTCTTCGATTTCTCGGCCGAGGTGGCCAGGAAGCTGCCGGGGCTGCCCGACGGGATGAAGGTGGCGAAGAGCGGCCATCTGTTCGCCAGCGGGCCGGGCGGGATCTGGGTGATCGCACCCGACGGCAGGAAGCTGGGCGTGATCTCCACCGGCAAGGCGGCGGCGAATTGCTGCTTCGGCGAGGATGGGAAGACGCTGTTCATCACGTCGTCGGACATGGTGGTGAAGGTGCGGTTGAAGGTGGCGGGCTGGTAGCTCCGTCACCCTGAACTTGTTTCAGGGTCCAACTTTCCACGGGCGGTATCGCTGGGGGTGGGTTGGATGCTGAAACAAGTTCAGCATGACGATGTAATTTGCGCCAGCGCGCCCTAAACTCTCCCCCATGACCGACGAACAGGCGATTCCCGCGGCGACCGTGATCGTGATGCGCGAGGCCGAGCACGGGCCGCCCGAGCTGCTGATGGTCGAGCGGGCGGCGGCGATGTCGTTTGCCGGCGGGGCGCTGGTGTTTCCCGGCGGGCGGGTCGATCCGGGCGATTTCGCGCTGGCGGCGCTGCATGCGGGGGATGTCGACGAGAATGCCGCGCGGATCGGGGCGATCCGCGAGACGCTGGAGGAAGCCGGCGTCGCGGTCGGGCTGGCGCCGGCGGGCGACATGCTGGCGCTGCGCGACCGGCTCTATGCCGGCGAGGCGATGGGGGAATTGCTTGACGAGGCGGGCGCGGCGCTCGACCTCGACGCGCTGGTGCCCTTCTCGCGCTGGCTGCCGGCGGGGGTGCACCACAAGGTGTTCGACACGCGCTTCTATCTGGCGCGGGCGCCGAAGGGTGCCGAGCCTTTGGTCGACGGCAACGAGAATGTCCGGGTGTTCTGGGCGAGCGCCCGGGCGGTGCTCGACGCGGCGGACCGGGGCGAGGCGCACATCATCTTCCCGACCCGGCGCAACCTCGACCGGCTGGCGCTGTACGCGAGCTACGACGAAGCGGTGGCCGACGCGCGGGCGCATCCGATCCGCACTGTGACGCCGTGGATCGAGGAGCGGGACGGCGAGCGGCGGCTCTGCATCCCCGACGACCTCGGCTATCCGGTCACATCGCAGCGGCTGGAAGACGCGGTTCGCATTTGAGGCGGTTGCGCCGGGCGATCGGCTGGACGATCCTGGCGGCGCTGCTGCTGTTCGGGCTGTTCCTCGGCTGGGCGGTGCTGCGCGGGCGGCCGCAGGACCTGCCCTGGACGCGGCTCGACCTGAGCCAGCCGATCGGGGTGTTCACCGGACGCAAGCTGGCGGGGCTAAGCGACGATTATGCCGAATGCCGGGTGCTGTTGCGCTCGGCGGGCGTGCGCTACACCGCGCTGCCCGAAGTGAAGGGGAGCGATCCTGCCTGCGGCTATGGCGACGGCGTGCGATTGACGCCGGGCGGCTCGCGCGGGATCGCGATGAGCCCGGCCAATCTCGGCACTTCCTGCCCGGTCGCGGCGGCGCTGTCGCTGTGGGAATGGGAGATCGTCCAGCCGGCGGCGCAGAAGCATTTCGGGGTGCAGGTGGCGCAGATCGAGCATCTCGGCAGCTATTCGTGCCGGCGGATGTACGGGCGCAGCGCGGGCGACTGGAGCGAGCATGCGACGGCGGATGCGCTCGACGTGGCGGGGTTCCGGCTGGCGGACGGGACGCGGATCAGCGTGCTCAAGGACTGGGGCGAGGGCGGCGAGAAGGCGGCGTTCCTGCGCGAGGTGCGCAGCGGGGCGTGCAAGCTGTTCTCGACGGTGCTCTCGCCGGACTATAACGCGGCGCACCGCGATCACCTGCATCTCGACGAGGCCGAGCGCGGCGAGATGGGGTGGCGGGCCTGCCGGTAACGCCCCTCCCTGGAAGGGAGGGGAATCCGGAATCAGTTCGGCAGCGCGGCCGAGTCCACCTTCTCCACCCAGGCCGGGTAGAAGCTCGGCTGGCGGTTCGACCAGCCCGAGGCGGTTGCGGCGGCTTCGCTGATCGACTGGAGCAGCTTGCGGCGCAGGTCCGGGTGGAGGTGCGGCAGGGCGGCGGCGGCGCAGAAGGCCGAGGGCAGCCAGGGGCGCACTTCGGCGCCGATCAGCCGCTCGTAGAGGAAGCGGAAGGCCGAGAAGCTGGTGAGGCGGCCCTGGCTGAGGTCGAACGCGGCGATCGCGATCAGCGGCGACAGGAACGGCTCGATCGAATCGAGGTCGCTGTCGTCGGGGATCAGCGCGCGGACTTCCTGGAGGCGCTCATAGATATGGGCCTGGGCGCGGATGCTGGCGGCTTCGACCACGTCGCGCGACCAGCGGAGCATCGCGTCTTCCCGCTCGAGCCCGATATCGAGCGAGCGGCGGATGTAGCGCTGCGTGGCGGCGCTGAAACCCGCGAATTCCTTCATTTCGGCCAGCGTCATCGCGCCTTCTGCCGGTTTAGCTCGTGCTCCCATCGTTCAAAACTCCCACCCCAATCGTGACCCTCCAAAGCAGATCATGCGCCCTTATGGTTAACGGGCTGCTTAACCTGCCGTCGTCCCCTGTTCATTATAGGAGACCAAGTGATTCCGCAGCGCAACATCGATGCGATGAACCGAAGGGGCGCTTGTGGAAAACCACGCCACCTGATGGCCTTGCGACAGGATATTGCCCATTCGGGACGTATCCGGATCGGGGTTCGTACGGAGGCTGGACGGGGCGGCCTTCGCTGCTGCGGGGCATGGAGGGGCGCGGACAGGGGCAAAGTTCCCCCGGAATCGCCGTTCATCTGCAAGTCATCGGCTCGTCGCAACGGTTCGTCGGATCGGTGAACCGCAGGCCTATACTTACGTCCTATGATCTGGTCAGTCGCACTCAACATCTGACTGCTTCCTGACCGGGGGGTCCATGAATTTCCGTGTTCTCGCAGCGCGTTTTGCGCTGATGGCTGTTTGCACCCTGATGATGGCCGCCCCGCAGGCGGCTTCGGCCAAGGGCCGTACCTTCTGGCAGTGCGCGCCCTATGCCCGTGAGATCTCGGGCGTGAACATCCACGGCAACGCCTGGACCTGGTGGAGCCAGGCCGCCGGCCGCTACCAGCGCGGCGAAGCCCCGAAGGTCGGCGCGGTGATGTCGTTCCAGCGCACCGGCAAGATGCCGCTCGGCCATGTCGCGATGGTCAGCCAGATCGTCAGCGACCGCGAAGTCCTGCTCACCCATGCCAACTGGTCGCGCGCCGGCGGCATCGAGCGTAACGTCCGCGCCGTGGACGTGTCGGCAGCGGGCGACTGGAGCGAAGTGAAAGTTTGGTTCGCGCCGGTCGGCGGCCTCGGCACCTCGGTCTATCCGGTCAACGGCTTCATCTATTCGGGCGGCGCGCCGCGCGACTTCGACGAAGACGACTTCAAGCCGTCGCTCGACCTCGACATGAGCGACGTGATCGCCGACGCCAAGAACGAGATGCCCGACGCGGGCTGATCTGGTCGGTGAGGATCGGAATTGGAAAAGCCCGGCACTGCCGGGCTTTTTCGTTTTTACTCCCCTCCCTTCCAGGGAGGAGAATAGAAGGGGCTACCCCTTTGCCACGAATGCGAGCGCGACGCCGTTCATGCAGTAGCGCTTGCCGGTGGGGCGGGGGCCGTCGTCGAAGACATGGCCGAGATGCCCGCCGCAGCGGCGGCAGAGGACCTCGGTGCGGCTCATGCCGAGCGTGTTATCACCGCGGGTGACCACCGCGTTGGGTAGCGGCTGCCAGAAGCTCGGCCAGCCGGTGCCGCTGTCGAACTTGGTCGTCGAGCTGAACAAGGGCAGCGCGCAGCCGGCGCAGGTGAAGGTGCCGGCGCGGTGTTCCTTGTTGAGCGGGCTGGAATAGGCGTATTCGGTCGCGCCCTGGCGGAGCACGCGATAGGCGGCGGGGCTGAGCCGCTTGCGCCATTCGGCATCGCTGAGCGTGAACGGGAATTTCTGCGCCGCCTCTGCGGGCGTTCCGCCACAGGCTGCGGTCAGGGCGCCGAGGCCGGCGATCGTGAGGAAGCTGCGGCGGTTGGTTTCCATGGAAGGGATGTGGGGAGGGCGTGGGCCCGCGTCCAGCCCCACATCGTCATCCCGGCGAAAGCCGGGATCTCGTGCCGTATCGCGCCTTCGCCTGAGATCCCGGCTTTCGCCGGGATGACGACAATGGCTCAATAGTGGCTCAGCTCCACCGCCATCTTCTTGTAGCCGTGGACGAAGCAGGCGGCGACGCGCTCGGGTTCGCCGGTTACGTTCACGCGCAGGCGGCGCTTCGCCATTTCCTCCATCAGCACGCCGATCTGCAACTCGGCCAGGCGGGCGCCGACGCAGCGGTGGATGCCGTGGCCGAAGGCGAGGTGGCGGCGGGCATTTTCGCGGTCGACGATGATGCTGTCGGCATCCGCGAAGACGCTCTCGTCGCGATTGGCCGAGATGTACCAGAGGCCGAGCTTGTCGCCCTCGCGGATCTTGTGGCCGTCGAGCTCGGTATCCTGGGTCGCGGTGCGGCGCATGTGCGAGAGCGGGGTCTGCCAGCGGATGATCTCCTGCGTGGCATTGCCGATCAGGCCGGGATTGGCCTCGAGCTTGGCGCGCTCCTCGGGGAACTGGTTGAGCCCCCAGGCATAGGCGCTCATCGAATTGCGCGTGGTGTCGTTGCCGCCGACGATCAACAGGATGAGGTTTCCGAGGAACTCCATCTGGTCCATGTGATTCATCGCGTCCGAATGGATCATCATCGAGATCAGGTCGGGGGTCGGCTCCTTGCCGACCTTGCCCTGCCAGAGATTGCCGAAATAGGCGGCGCATTCGAACAGGATCTGGCGGCGCTCCTCCTTGCGGACCGGATCCTTGGCGATCTCGATATCGCCGGCCCAGTCGGACCAGTAGGTGAGCTTGCGGCGCTCTTCCCAGGGGAAGTCGAACAGCAGCGCGAGCATCTGGGTGGTCAGCTCGATCGAGACCCGGTCGACCCAGTCGAATTCCTGGCCCACCGGCAGCGAATCGAGGATTTCGGCAGTGCGCATCCGGATATTGTCGGTCATCCGCACCATCTCGCTCGGCGTGAAGGCGGGGGCGACGGTGCGGCGCTGGTCGGTGTGCTTGGGCCGGTCCATCGCGATGAACATCGGCATCTTGATGTCACCCTCCGCCATGTCGGCGATGGTGATGCCGCCGGCCTCGGACGAGAAGATGTCGGGCAGCGACTCGACCTGCACCAGCGGCTTGTAGGTGGTGATCGACCAGAAGGGGCCGAAGGCGCTCTGCTCGGTATAATGGATGCCGCCGCGGGCACGCAGCTCGCGGAAGGGCTCGTGCCAGGTGTCGTCGCGGTAGAGCTCGGGGCGGCTGACGTCGAGCGGATCGACGCTCATGCTGCCGGGTGCCGCGGTTTCCGTCGCAAGCGTAGCCATGCTGCCTCTCCTGCCTTTTCGGAGAGGGAATACCTAATTGACAGAAGTGTCAATAGTGAGAGGTGATAGGGGGTGCGACACTCCCCTCCCTGAAAGGGAGGGGCGGGGGTGGGTGCCTGGCGATACGGAAGCCTTGCGCGATGCGCTGGCCGTATCGCGGTCATCGACCCACCCCTAACCCCTCCCTTTCAGGGAGGGGGATTTGCAGCTTGCTACGCCGTCGCCTCGATCTTCGAGCGGCGCTTGGGGCTGCCCGACTTGAGCACGCCGCGGCGAAACAGGCGGGCGCCGACGGTGATGATAATCGCAACCCACAGCGCCTGCCAGGCGAGCGCGAGCAGATGCGGCCAGAGCACCGGCGAGCTGCCGGCCAGTCCGATCATCGTGAAGGGTGAGCTGAACGGGAAGATCTGCGCCACGGTCTCGACCCAGTTGCCCGGACGATTCGCGGCGGCGAGCGCCAGGCCGAACATCATCATCTGGAAGATGGTGATCGGCAGCGACAGCATCTGCAGTTCGCGCTGGGTGGAGGTGAGCGCGCCGATGCTGAGGAAGGTGGCGCCGAGCAGCATGTAGGACATGGTGAAATAGGCGATGAACAGGAACGCGTAGGTCGGCGCGCCGATCGCGGCGATCAGGCTGGGGAAGCTGCCGGCGACTTCGGGCGGGAGCAGCCGGGTCGCGTTGATGAGGACAGTCGCCCAGAACAGCACGAACAGCACGGCGGCGCCGAACATGCCGATCAGCTTGCCGAAGAACACGCTTTCGAGCGGCACCGCCGCGGCGAGGATCTCGATCACCTTGTTCGAGCGCTCCTCGGCCATGGTGCCGACGGCCTGGCCCGAGAGGAACAGGGTGAGGAAGAAGATCGCGAACACACCGATCGAGGCGGCCTGGCCGCGCCCGGTGGGCGAGCCCTGGCCGCGCTGGACGACCGTCTGGGTGACGGTGGCGATCGGTTCGGCCTTGCCGAGCTTCTGCGCGCGCAGGCTCTGCTCGGCGAGCTGGGTGAGGTACTGCGCCTCGGTCCAGCCGCGACGGGCGTAGAGGATCTCGGGCTTGTCGAGCGGGCCGTAGAGCACGGCGGCGGCATCGAACTTGTCGCTGTCGAAATAGGCGCGGGCCTGGGCCGCCGGATCGGCGGTGGGCGCCTCGATCGTCAGCGGCGGCGGGGCGAGCTCGCTCTTCTTGGGAAAGAGGCTGCGGAGCTGCTGGTCGGTCTCGATCAGGGTTGGCGCCTGGGCGGGCGGGGCGATCACCACCATCTTCATCTGCGAATCGTCGCCGACGATCGACTGGGCGCCGATCCCGCCGACCGCGCCGAAGCCGATCATCAGCACCGGCGCGAGCAGGAAGAGCAGGAAGGTGGGAGTGAAGACGGTTGCGGTGAAATCGCGGCGGGCGACGGTGAACGCCTGGCGCAGCATGCGCGCGAACTTGCTCATGCCGCTTCCTCCTCGTCCTTGAGGGCATCGGCGCCGACGATCCTGACGAACGCGTCGTGCAGGCCGGGCCGCTCGATCGCCAGGCCGGATACGCCGTAGCCGCCGTCGATCAGCTTGACGAGCAGCGCCTCGATCCCGCTTTCCGGCAGGGTGAAGCGCCAGCCATCGCCTTCGCGGAAGGCATCGGCGGGGAGCAGGCTGGCGGCGCCCTCGACATTGTGGTGCGGGGTGTAGTGCGCCTTCATCGGCAGCATCGCCCGGGCCTGGTTGACCGTGCCTTCGAAGCGGACCTTGCCGCCGGCGATGATCGAGAGATGGTCGCAGAGGCGCTCGGCATGGGCCATGACGTGCGTCGAGAACAGGATGGTCGCGCCGCGATCGCGCTCGGCGCGGATCAGCTTTTCGAGCTTTTCCTGGTTGACCGGATCGAGACCGGAAAAAGGTTCGTCGAGGACGAGCAGGTCGGGCTCGTGGACCACCGAGCCGAGCAGCTGGACGAGCTGGGCCATGCCCTTGGAGAGCTTGCGGATCTTCTCGTCCTTGGCATGGCCGAGGCCGGCATTGTCCATCAGCGTGTCGGCGCGCTTGCGCCCGGTCGCCCAGGGCAGGCCGCGCAGGGCGCCCATGAAGGCGATCGCCTCGCGGCACTTCATGTTGGGATAGAGGCCGCGCTCCTCGGGGAGATAGCCGACCAGGTCGCTGGCGTCGCGCGGATGGCTGTAGCCGAGCATCGAGCGCTGGCCCTGGTCGGGCTCGATGATACCGAGCAGCATGCGCAGCGTCGTGGTCTTGCCGGCGCCGTTCGGGCCGAGCACGCCATAGACGAGGCCCTTGGGCACGGCGATGTCGACTCCGTCGACGACGCGACGATCCCCGAAATATTTGACCAGCCCCCGGGCGCTTACGGCCAATTCGCTCGTCAAATGAGAGTCCCTCCGTTGTGGCTTTGGTGGTAGCGGGTCCGCGTGGAAACGCACAAGCCACTTGAAGCCCTAATAAAGGCCAAAGCCGAGGAAATCGGGTTCGGGGCCTGCGGGATCGCGCGCGCCGATGCCGCGCCGAAGACCGCCGAGCGGCTGCGGCAATGGCTGGAGGAGGGGCGCCACGGCTCGATGCTGTGGATGGAGGAGCGCGCGCATCACCGCGAGCGGCCGGCCGGATTGTGGCCGGAAGTGAAGTCGGTGATCTCGCTCGGCATGAGCTATGCCCCGGCGCGCGATCCGCTGGCGCTGGCCGGGCATGGCGGGATCGGGCGGATCTCCACCTATGCCCAGGGGCAGGACTATCACGATGTGATGAAGCGCCGGCTCAAGGAGCTGGGGCGCTGGCTGGTCGCCGAGGCGCCGGGGGCCGAGCTCAAGGTGTTCGTCGACACCGCGCCGGTGATGGAGAAACCCCTTGCGGAAGCGGCGGGGTTGGGGTGGCAGGGGAAGCATACCAATCTGGTGAGCCGTTCGCATGGAAGCTGGCTGTTCCTGGGCGCTATCTACACCACTTTGGAGCTGGAACCCGATGGGCCGGTGCGAACCACCTGCGGCAGCTGCGACGCGTGCCAGACGGCATGCCCGACCGACGCCTTTCCGGCGCCCTACACGCTCGATGCGCGGCGCTGCATCTCGTACCTGACGATCGAGCACAAGGGGCCGATCCCGGAGGAATTCCGCGAAGGCATCGGCAACCGCATCTATGGCTGCGACGATTGCCTGGCGGTGTGCCCGTGGAACAAGTTCGCCCATGCGGCGCAGGCCAACCTGGCCTTCACCTCGCGCGCCGAGCTGACCGCGCCGGCGCTCGCGGACCTGCTGGCGCTGGACGACGCGGGGTTCCGCGAGGTCTTCTCGGGCTCGCCGATCAAGCGGATCGGGCGCAACCGGATGATGCGCAACTGCCTGATCGCGGCGGGGAACAGCGGGGATGCCGCGCTGGTCGCGCCGGTGCGGGCGTTGCTGGGGGATGCCGACGAGACGGTGCGCGAAGCGGCGGAATGGGCCTTGGGGAAACTAAGCCCCTCTCCTTCAGGGGAGGGGTTGGGGTGGGGGCTATCCGCGGGCGATGCTCTCGGTGAGACACTGCCCCACCCCAAACCCCTCCCCTGAAGGGGAGGGGCTTTTGAAGTCACCGCGCCCGCGCTCCGCTAAGCGCCGCGACGCAGCTGGCTTCGTCGATCGGGCGGCCGTCGCGCTGGCGGGCATCGACATGGGTGACCACCGGCTCGCCGCGGCTCTGCGGGTAGAGATAGGTGTCGAGCACGCAGATCGGCCCGGAGAATTGCAGCTTGCGGGCGGTGCCCTCGCTGACGTCGAGCTGGGGCTTGCCGAAGCGGGCGATCAGGCGCGGGGCGGTGGCGCCCTGGATCGCCGCGAGGTTGGCCGGCATCGGCGCGGTGCTCGGCGTCGGCCGGGCGCTCGGCACCGGCACATAGCCGGCGCGCGGCGGCGGGATTACGCCGCCTTCGCCGCACGCGCCCAGCGCCAGGGTGGTGATAAGGATGAGTTTCTTCATGATGCCCGCCTCCCGCGGTGAAATGCGTGGGTGGCCATCGCGGCTCCCAGCACCGGGGCGACCAGGTTCAGGATCGGGACGAGCAGAAGCCCGGTGCCCACGGCGCCGAGCGCGAAGCGGCTCATGCTGGTTCGCCCGCGCCAGAGGCGCAGGTCGCCGCGCGGCATGTGGCGGGCGGCGACCATGTCGCCCAGGTCGCGGCCGAGCAGCCAGCTATTCACCAGGAAGAAGGCGAGCGCGGTGCCCACGCCGGTGACCAGCAGGATCAGGTAGAGCGGCGAGAGCAGCAGGTTGGTCGCGATCAGCCGCACCGCCGAGCCGAGGCCCATCGCGATCGAACGACCGAGCGGCACGTCGATCGCCTGGGCATGCGCGCCGGGATAATGCTTCTTCTCGACCGCGGCGACGACTTCGTCGGCGAAGACGCCGATCACGGCGACGGCGATCGCGCGGAACATCAGCCAGTGGAAGAAGACCACCAGCACGATCGTGCCGATATCGGCAAAGGCGTCCGATCCGCTCCAGCCGCCCATCCATCCGGCGATCCAGTCGGCCAGCGCGTGCATGCCGAACCACAGGCCGACGCTCGCCGCGGCGAACAGGACCAGGGTCAACAGCACCGATTTCACGAAGACCGCCAGTATCGGCCGGTCGAACAGCTGGCCCAAGGACAGGAAGAAGGCGTGAATCATTGCGCTATCCTTTGCCCGTCTCTACGGCGACGACGCAATCTTTTTGGAGCATTCGTTTGACCAGCCCCACCTATGACGTCGTCGCCATCGGCAACGCGATCGTCGACATCCTCGCCCAGGCCGAGGACAGCTTCATCGAGGAGATCGGCGTGGCCAAGGGCTCGATGCAGCTCATGTTCTCGCCCGAAGAAGCCGATGCGCTCTATGCCAAGATGGGCCCGGGCCGCGAGGTTTCGGGCGGCTCGGCGAGCAACACCGTGGCCGGCCTCGCCGCGCTGGGCAGCAAGACCGCCTTTATCGGTCAGGTCGCCGACGACCAGCTCGGTGAAGTCTTCGCGCACGACCTGCGCGCCGCGGGCGTGCATTTCGACACCGAAGTCCGCCCCGGCCAGCCGACCACCGCACGCTGCCTGATCTTCGTGACGCCGGACGGCCAGCGCACGATGAACACCTTCCTGGGCGCCTCGCAGTTCCTGCCGGCCTCGGCGCTGGACGAGACGCTGATCGCCAGCGGCGCGATCCTGTACCTCGAAGGCTATCTCTGGGATCCGGAAGAACCGCGCGCCGCGATGCGCAAGGCGATCGAGATCGCGCGCGCCAATGGCCGCAAGGTCGCCTTCACGCTGTCGGACGTGTTCTGCATCTCGCGCCATGGCGACGATTTCCGCAAGCTGATCGAGGACGGGATGATCGACATCCTGTTCGCCAACGAGAACGAGCTGCTGGCGCTGTGCCAGCATGAGGAGTTCGAGGCGGCGGTGCAGCACATCCACGGTAAGGTGCCGGTGCTGGTCGTCACCCGCAGCGAGAACGGCGCGATGGCGCTGGTCGGCGAGGAGCGCGTCGAGGTTCCGGCCGAGCCGATCGCGAAGCTGGTCGACACCACCGGCGCCGGCGACAGCTTCGCCGCAGGCTTCCTCCACGGCCAGGCCCAGGGCCGCTCGGTGAAGGACTCGCTGCGCCTGGGCGCGCTGTGCGCCGCCGAGATCATCCAGCACTATGGCGCACGCGCCGAGGTGGACCTCAAGGCACTGGCGGCAGAGAAGCTGGGCTGAGCCTTAAAGGCCCCTCTCCTTCAGGGGAGGGGCTTCAGATGGAAAAAGGGCCGGAGGATCGCTCCTCCGGCCCTTTCTCTTTGCCTGGAAACCGGCGCCCTTAGTGGGTGCCGGGGACCGGCGGGTCCAGTTCCTCATAGGCCTGATGCTCGGACACATCGACGATGCCGCGGCCAACATGGCTGCGCGAACGGCTGTAGCCGAAATAGACGAGCAGGCCGACCGCTGCCCAGATCAGGAAGAGGATGATGCTCTTGTGATCGAGGCTGATGAACAGATAGAGGCAGCCCAGGATCGCGATCGGCGCCGTGATGAACACGAACGGCGTCTTGAACGGGCGCTTGCGGGTCGGGTCGGTCTTGCGGATCACCATCACTGCGATCGACACCGCGGCGAACGCGAACAGCGTGCCCGAGTTGGAGATGTTGGCGAGCTGGCCGACCGGGAAGAAGGCCGCGAACAGCGCCACCGCGATACCCGTGATGATCGTGATCACGTGCGGGGTGTTGAACTTCGGGTGGATCTTCGAGAAGGCGGCGGGGAGCAGGCCGTCGCGGCTCATCACGAAGAAGATGCGGGTCTGGCCGAACATCATCATCAGGATGACCGAAGGCAGCGCCAGGCCGGCGGCGAGGCCGAGCAGGTTGCCGATCTGCGGCCAGCCGATTTCACGCAGGGTGAAGGCCAGGGCTTCCTTCGAGCAGACCACGTCCTTGAAGCCTTCGGCGGCGCGGCTGGCGCACTGGGCGGCCAGTTCGCGGCTGCCCGGCTCGAGCGCATGGCCCATCGCGTCGGTAACCGGCTGGGTGCTGAGACCCGGGGCACCGATCACGCCGGCGGCGACGAGCAGGTAGAAGATGGTGCAGATGGCGAGCGAGCCGATCAGGCCGATCGGCATGTTGCGCTGCGGGTTCTTGGTCTCTTCGGCCGCGGTCGAGACCGCGTCGAAGCCGACATAGGCGAAGAAGATCGACGCCGCCGCCATCGAGACGCCGATGACGCCGGTCGGCGCGAAGGGCGAGAACTGCGCGCTGTTCATCACCGGCACGGCCAGGATGATGAACACGGTGAGCGCGGTGATCTTGATCGCGACCAGGATGGCGTTGACCGTGGCGCTCTCCTTGGTGCCGATGACCAGCAGCCACGTGACCAGCGCGGCGATCAGCATCGCGGGCAGGTTGATCAGGCCGCCATCGAACGGTCCGGTGACCAGCGAGGCGGGTATGTCGACATGGAAGGTATGCTCGATCAGGCCGATCACATAGCCGGACCAGCCGACCGAGACCGCGCCCGCGGCTACCGCATATTCGAGGATGAGGGCCCAGCCGACCATCCAGGCGATCAGCTCGCCCATCACGGCATAGCTATAGGTGTAGGCGGAACCCGAGACCGGGACCATCGACGCCATCTCGGCGTAGCAAAGGGCTGCGAAGGCGCAGACCACGCCGGCGATGATGAAGCTAACCATCATGCCAGGGCCGGCCTTTTGCGCGGCTTCGGCGGTGAGAACGAAAATGCCGGTGCCGATCACCGCGCCGATGCCGAGCATGGTGAGCTGAAAAGCTCCCAGCGAACGGTGGAGCGATTTTTTCTCGGCGGTGGCGAGGATGGCATCGAGTGGCTTTACGCGCCCGAAGATCATTGGATGGTCCCCTCTACGGCGGGCTGATCCCGCCGCCCCGTTTGGATGAAAGCGCGGAGCCTAGCCGCAAAACCGGGGGAGGCAATGCTTTAGTAGACCAAAGCCCAGCTTTCGCGCACGAAAGCGGCGAGTGGTGGGGCTAGAAAGCGATTATCGTTTCCCGCAGAGGCGCACGGATGCGCGCGTCGAAGCAGGACTCGTAGAGGGCGCCGAGCGATTGCCTTGCGTGCAGGGTGACACAGACCTGAGCCAGCTCGCGTCGAACCACCGGATAATGGCTTTCCCTCCACCGGGCCTCGAAACGCGGATCCGGCTTGCCGCTGGAAGGCGTGCCGAAGGGCGCTCCGCCCAGGCTCCCCGCGCGCCGGTAGGTAAGATCGACGAAAGGCTGATCCTGCTTCGACACGAGCAGGAAGCGGATCTCCGGCCAGGTGAACGCGGCCGCGCCGCCGGCAATGACGAGCAGCACGGCGACCACGGCGAGAACCCGTATCGCCGTGCGTCGCATCTCAGCGCGCCAGCATCGGGCCGAGCGGCTTGCCGGCGAAGATGTGCACATGGAGGTGCGGCACCTCCTGATGGGCGTCGAGCCCGGTATTGGCGAGCAGCCGGTAGCCCGGCGCGACGAAGCCGGCGTCGCGCGTGACCTGGCCCACCGCGCGGACAAAGCCGGCGATCTCCGCCTCGCTCGCCCGGGCCGAGAAATCGTCCCACGAGACGTACGGGCCCTTGGGGATCACCAGGATATGGTGCGGCGCCTGCGGATTGATGTCGTGGAAGGCGAGGGCGAACTCGTTCTCGAAGACCTTCTTCGACGGGATCTCGCCGCGCAGGATCTTCGCGAAGATGTTCTGGTCGTCATAGGGCTGGGTGGCGTCGATGGGCATGCGCGGCTCCTTTTCCCTATCCAAATAGCAAACCGTCATGCCGGCGGAAGCCGGGAAGATGGTCGGTTGGGACTCGATCTTCTCATCGTCATCCTCGCGAAGGCGGAGATCCATTGCCGCTGCGGAGAATGGGACTCATCACGGTCAGCCAGAATGGATCCCCGCCTTCGCGGGGATGACGGCGGTATTCCAGGGCTTGCCTGTATTCTCACCTTAGATGGTGCGGCTCGCCTTTTCCTCGATACCCGACACGCCTTCGCGGCGGGCGAGCTCGGCGCGGACGTCGTCCAGGCCGAGGCCGGCATCGGCGAGCAGCACGATCAGGTGGAAGACGAGGTCGGCGGCTTCCTTGGTCAGCTCCTCGCGATCATCCTGGATCGCGGCGATCACCGTCTCGGTAGCTTCCTCGCCCAGCTTCTGCGCGATCTTGGCGCGGCCGCGATGGGTGAGCTTCGCCACATAGGAAGTCGAGGGATCGGCGCCGCGGCGGGCGCGGATCGTCTGTTCCAGCGTATCGAGCATATCGGCCATGGTTTCCGGCTGCGGGAGGCAGGCGCTGCTGTCAATCCTGAGACGTCAATCCTGCGCCGTCAGTCTTTGGG
Source organism: Sphingomonas sp. NIBR02145 (assembly GCF_027359115.1). Taxonomy (NCBI): domain Bacteria; kingdom Pseudomonadati; phylum Pseudomonadota; class Alphaproteobacteria; order Sphingomonadales; family Sphingomonadaceae; genus Sphingomonas; species Sphingomonas sp. NIBR02145. Next base: position 4,615,411 of record NZ_CP114791.1, read on the forward strand.
CGATGTCTTGCGGAAGCGCGCGCGCAGCTGGCGGCGGACGAACCAGATGCCGCCGGCGGCGCAGGCGGCGAGCGCCAGGTCCGAAAGCTCGGGCATCGAGCGCGTGCCGGCGCGGCCGGTGTGCGGCGGCTCGTCGGCGGCGAACGCCGGGATCGCGGCGAGCAGGGCCAGGGGCAGGAGAGCGATGCGCATGCGGCGATACTGGCAGAAAAGTCCCGACAGAATGTTAATCAGGGCGCGGGGTTCACCGCGTCCATGATCGTGATCCGCTTGCCCGGTTCGGCGCCGACGCCGGACTGGGTGACGAGGATAGTGGCGCCTGGGACGAGCTCGGCCTTCACCGCCTCGTAGAAGGCGCGGGGCATGCGCACGCGGTTGCGGGTCGCTTCGTCGAGAGTGCGGCCGGCATCCTCGCTGTGGCCGGGCAGGCCGACATAGACCCAATAATCCGCGCCGTCTGGCCCATGGGTGAGGGTGATGACGTGCGAGCCGGGATCGCTGTCGTCGATATGGGCGGCGCTGCGGCCGATCTCGACACCGCCGCGCAGCACGACGATGCGCTGGTCGCTCTTCGAGACGATGATGGTGAGCGGGCCGGCGGGCGACCGCTCGGGCTGCCAGCGATATTGCTGGCTGTCGGAGAGCGGCTGGCCGGCAAGGGGCTTGCCCTTCGCGTCGAGCGGGGCGAGCAGGCTGGCCTCGGTGGTTTCGATATGGTCTGCGGCATTGCCTTCGACCACCACGGTCACGCCCAGGCTGGTCTCGGCGAACAGCGCCCTGGCGAAGTCATAGGGCAGGTGCACGCAGCCATGGCTCTCGGGATAGCCGGGCAATCCCCCGGCGTGCAGCGCGATGCCGTCCCAGGTCAGGCGCTGGGTGAAGGGCATGGGGGCGTTGTTGTACTTGCTCGAGCGGTGCTTCGCGTCCTTCTGGAGCACGGTGAACACGCCGGTGGGCGTCTCGTGTCCCGCCTTGCCCGAGGAGACGGTGCTCACCGCGATGCGGACGCCGTTGCGGTAAACGGTAGCGCGCTGGGCGGAGAGATCGACATAGACGAGGATCGGTCCGGCCGGCGCGACTTCGGGCGCCCAGACCCATTCGCCGGGCTTGAGCTGCGCGACGTCGCGGGCGAACTCGACGGGGGAGCTGGCCTTGGCCCCCTGGGCGAGCGCGGGGCTGGCCCAGAGCAGGGGCAACGCGGCGGTGAAGGCCAGTGCCCGCATCAGCGCACGCTCACGGTGAGCGTGTATTTCGCGGTCTCGTTCCGGCGGGCGGCGGCGAAGAACAGAGGCTTGAACATGCGGCATCTCCTCGCATGCCCGGGGTGGGCGATGCGAGTTTAGCCGAGATTGCTAACAAATTAAGACCGGACGGGGATGCCCGCCGCGGCCAGCGCGGCATGCGCGTCGGCGATGCTCGCCTCGCCGAAATGGAAGATCGAGGCGGCGAGCACGGCGCTGGCATGGCCCTGGGTGATGCCGTCGACCAGGTGCTGGAGGTTGCCGACGCCTCCGCTTGCGACCACGGGCACGGTCACCTGGTCGGCGATCGTGCGGATCAGCTCGAGGTCGTAGCCGTCCTTGGTGCCGTCGCGGTCCATCGAGGTGATCAGCAGCTCGCCGGCGCCGAGATGGGCGAGGGCGAGGGCGTGGGTGACCGCGTCGATGCCGGTCGGCTTGCGGCCCCCATGAGTGAAGACTTCCCAGCCATTCGCGGTGCGGCGCGCATCGACCGAGGCGACGACGCACTGGCTGCCCATCTTCTCGGCGATCTCCGCCACCACTTCGGGGCGCGAGACGGCGGCGGAGTTGACCGCGACCTTGTCGGCGCCGGCGAGGAGCAGCGCGCGGGCATCCTCGACACTGCGCACGCCGCCGCCGACGGTAAGCGGCATGAAGCAGACCTCGGCGGTGCGGCGGACCACGTCGAGGATCGTGCCGCGGGCCTCGTGGGATGCGGTGATGTCGAGGAAGCAGAGCTCGTCGGCCCCGGCCGCGTCATAGGCGCGGGCCTGTTCCACCGGATCGCCGGCATCGACCAGGTCGACGAAGTTGACGCCCTTGACCACGCGGCCATTGGCGACGTCGAGACAGGGAATGACGCGGGCGCGGACGGTCATGCCTTGCCCACCTCGATCGCCCATTTCAGGTCGAGCCGGCCGTCATAGAGCGCGCGACCGGTGATCACGCCCTCGACGCCGTCCGCGACGTGGGGGCGGAGCGCGTGGATGTCGGCGATGTCGGTGACGCCGCCGCTGGCGATCACGGGGATCGCGACGGCGCGGGCGAGCGCCACGGTCGCCTCTACATTGCAGCCCTTGAGCAGGCCGTCGCGGCCGACATCGGTGAAGAGGAGCGCGGCGACGCCGGCATCCTCGAAGCGGCGGGCGAGATCGACCACCGAGACATCCGACACATCGGCCCAGCCATGGGTGGCGACCATGCCGTCGCGCGCGTCGACGGCGACGACGATGCGGCCGGGATTGTCGCGGGCGGCTGCCTTGACCAGTTCGGGATTCTCCAGCGCCGCGGTGCCGATCACCACGCGCTTCACGCCGAGATCGAGCCAGCGGTCGATCGACTCGCGGTTGCGGATGCCGCCGCCGAGCTGGATATGGCCGCCAAAGCCGCTCTCGAGGATCGAGGCGACGGCAGCGCCGTTGACCGATTCGCCGGCAAAGGCGCCGTCCAGGTCCACCACATGCAGCCATTCGGCGCAGGCCTCGGCGAAGAGCTCGGCCTGGGCGGCGGGATTGTCGCCATAGACGGTGGCGCGATCCATATCGCCTTCGGCCAGACGGACGACCTGCCCGCCCTTGAGGTCGATCGCGGGGAAGATGATCAGGCCATTGTCTACGGACGCCACTGCAGGAACCTTTCGACCAGCGCGATGCCGTAGCGCTGGCTCTTTTCGGGGTGGAACTGGACGCCGATCATGTTGTCGCGGCCGATCGCCGCGGTGACCGGGCCGCCATGATCGGTGGTGGCCAGCACATCCTCGCCGGTGAAGGCGAAGCTGTGGAGGAAATAGGCCTCGCCCGGCTCGATCAGCGGGTGCGGCGCGGCGGGGATCACGTCGTTCCAGCCCATGTGCGGGACATGGACGGCAGGCGCGGGCACGATCGCGCGGACGGTGCCGGGGATCCAGCCGAGGCCTGGGTGCGTGCCCATTTCCTCGCCCTTGTCCGCCATCAGCTGCATGCCGACGCAGACGCCGAGGAAGGGGGCGCCCTGGGCGCGGACCCGGGTGTTCAGCGCCTCGACCATGCCGGGGATGTTGCGCAGCCCGGCCGCGCATGCCCCGAAGGCGCCGACACCGGGCAGCACGACGCGGTCGGCGTTCAGCACGGCCTCGGGGTCGGCGGTGACGGCGATATCGGTCGCGCCGGCGGCCTTCAGCGCGTTGTGGACGGAATAGAGATTGCCCGCGCCGTAGTCGATCAGCGCGACGGCGCTCACAGTACGCCCTTGGTCGAAGGGACCACGCCTGCCTTGCGCGGATCGATCTCGACCGCTTCGCGCAACGCCCGGGCGAGGCCCTTGAATGCGGCTTCGGCGATATGGTGGTTGTTGGTGCCGTACAGCGTCTCGACGTGCAGCGTCAGGCCGGCGGTCTGGGCGAAGCTGTGGAACCAGTGCTCGAACATCTCGGTGTCCATCTCGCCGAGTCGCTTTTGCGAGAATTCGGTCTTCCAGACGAGATAAGGGCGGCCGGAAATGTCGATAGCGACGCGGGTGAGCGTCTCGTCCATCGGCGACAGCGCATCGGCGTAGCGGCGGATGCCCTTCTTGTCGCCGAGCGCCTTGAGGATCGCTTCGCCGATCGCGAGGCCGGTATCCTCCACCGTGTGGTGCTGGTCGATATGGAGGTCGCCCACCGTCTTCACGTCGAGATCGATCAGCGAATGGCGGCTGAGCTGCTCGAGCATGTGATCGAAGAAGCCGATTCCCGTGGAGATGGAATAGGCTCCCGTCCCGTCCAGGTTGACGGTGACGTCGACGGCGGTCTCGCTCGTCTTGCGGCTTACGGTGGCGGTGCGCATCGCGACCCCCATAACGAAGCTTGCCGCGCATGCAATCTTGACCGTGCGGCGGCAGGCGCTACCCAAGGGGCATGACCGGCAACGTGCCCGATAGCCTGATTCCCTATGATGAGATCGTGCAGGAGGCCCTGCGCGCAGTCGTCGGCCGCGTGCTCGGCTCGGTTGCCGATTCGGGCGGCAACCTGCCCGGCGGGCATCATTTCTACATCACCTTCAAGACGCATGCGCCGGGTGTCGACATCCCGCAGCGGCTGATCGATCGGTTCCCGGACGAGATGACCATCGTCCTGCAGCACCGATTCTGGGACCTGAAGGTGGACGACAACAAGTTCTCGGTGGGGCTGAGCTTCAATCAGATCCCGGCGATGCTCAACATCCCCTTCTCGGCGATCACCGGCTTCCACGATCCGGCGGTGAACTTCGAGCTGCGCTTCCAGGCGGCCGAAAATGGCGACGAGCCCGATCCGCAGCATGAGGAAGCGGAGAATGACGGCCCGGCGGCAAAGCCGGTCGAGGACGGCTCGAACGTCGTCTCGGTGGATTTCAAGCGGAAGAAGTAGGGCGCGCGTCGGCGCGTCGTTTCCCTGACAATGGTGTTCCCCGGCGAAAGCCGGGGCCCAGGGTTTCTCTGTCGTGTCGCTTGTGACCTTGGGCCCCGGCTTTCGCCGGGGAACCAAGGTGGTTGTTAGCCGTCGTTCGCGCTCGACGGGCGCATCAGGCGGGCGCGCAGGTCCTGCATCGCCACCGCCTGGGCCGCGGCGCCGGGGTCTTCGGCGCTGAGGATCGAGCCGAGATGCTCGAGGATCTGGCTGGCGCGATCGAGATTCTGCAGCGCCTCGAGATGCTGGGCGATGACGTGGGGGTCCTCGACCAGCCGTCCGCCCAGGCTGTCGAGCAGCTCGCGGACATGGAAGACTTCCTCGACCAGCCGCTGGCCGAGATCGGCCATGGCGGGCGCGGCCGGCGGCGGGGCGGGCTCGGCGGGCAGCGCGGCGCCGCTGCGCACCGCATCCTGGATCGCGTCGACCCGTGCCTGGCCGCGATAGCCGTCGAAGCTGGCGATGCGGTTGCCGGAGATCCATTCGTCGACGGTGACGGCACTGTGATCGAAGGCGACGCCGCAGCGGCCCTCACCCTGCCAGACTACGCGGGCGGGCATCTCGATCTCGGCGCGGCGCAGCACCAGGTGGGTGCCGGTGCGCGGCAGCACGGCGCCATCGAGCATCGCGCCGCCTTCGGAAAGATTGCGGATGCGGACCTGCACCTTGAGCGCATCCGCTTCGATCGCGGCCGCCAGGAACAGGTTCTTGCGCGGCGCGCGCTCCTGCGATCCGTTGGAAGAGGGAAGATGTGCGCCGGCGTGCATGAGTCCATTGTAAGAAGCCAGATTTGGATAGTTGGTTAACGGCGCTCAAAATTCCTGTGCTGCCAGACACCTGCGCGGGGGTGCTGGAATCGCGGTGGGCAAGGGGCTAGAGCCGCCGCGACTCCGCGAAAGGCGGATCCAGAATGAAAGGCACCGTGTGACCACTCGCACCGAAACCGACTCGATTGGCGCAATCGAAGTCCCCGCCGACGCCTATTGGGGCGCCCAGACCCAGCGTTCGATCGAGAACTTCCCGTTCGGCGCGATGGAACGCATGCCGCTGGGCATCGTCCACGCCCAGGCGATCGTGAAGCAGGCCGCGGCGCGGGTGAACCGCAAGCACGGCATGGACGCCAAGATCGCCGACGCGATCGAGGCGGCGGCGCAGGAGATCGTCGCGGGCGACCTGGACGACCAGTTCCCGCTGGTGATCTGGCAGACCGGCTCAGGTACCCAGACCAATATGAACGTCAACGAAGTGATCGCCGGCCGCGCGAACTTCGTGCTGGCGGGCACCAAGGGCGGCAAGTCGCCGGTGCACCCGAACGATCACGTCAATATGAGCCAGTCGTCGAACGACAGCTTCCCGACCGCGCTGCACGTCGCGGCAGTGATCGCGACCTACAAGACGCTGATCCCGGCGCTCGACCAGCTGACCGCCTCGCTGACCGCCAAGGCCGAGGCCTGGGACCACATCATCAAGATCGGCCGCACCCACACCCAGGACGCGACCCCGCTGACGCTCGGCCAGGAATTCGGCGGCTATGCGGCGCAGCTGATCAGCTGCAAGGCGCGGATCGAAGGCGCGCTGAACGGCAACCTGCGCAAGCTGGCGATCGGCGGCACCGCGGTCGGCACCGGGCTCAACGCGCCGGAGGGCTGGGCCGAGGACATGTCGGCGGCGATCACCGACATTGCCGGCCAGCAGTTCGAGCCGGCACCGAACAAGTTCGAGCAGCTGGCGGCCAAGGATGGCCTGGTCTTCTTCTCGGGCGCGCTGAACACGCTGGCGGTGGCGCTCAACAAGATCGCCAACGACATCCGCTTCCTCGGTTCGGGCCCGCGCTCGGGCCTGGGCGAGCTGTCGCTGCCGGCGAACGAGCCGGGCAGCTCGATCATGCCGGGCAAGGTCAACCCGACCCAGTGCGAATCGCTGACGATGGTCGCGGCGCAGGTGATCGGCAACAACCAGGCGGTGACCGTCGGCGGCATGCAGGGCCATTTCGAGCTCAACGTGTTCATGCCGCTGATCGGCGCGAACGTGCTGCGCTCGATCTCGCTGCTGTCCATCGGCATGACGAGCTTCGCCGAGCGCTGCGTCGACGGGATCGAGGCGAACGAGTCGCAGATCAAGGCACTGGTCGACCGCTCGCTGATGCTGGTGACCGCGCTGGCGCCGGCGATCGGCTATGACAACGCCGCCAAGATCGCGAAGAACGCGCACGAGAAGGGCCTGACGCTCAAGGAAAGCGGGCTGGCGCTGGGCCTCGTCGATGAGGCGACGTTCGACCAGTATGTGCGTCCCGAGACGATGATCGGGCGGTAATTTCCCGCTTCCCCTCCCTGCAAGGGAGGGGATCGAGGGGTGGGTAGGGGCCTGGCGATACGGAGCCGTATCGCCAGGCCCTTTCCGTATCGCGAGCATTCTACCCACCCCTGCCCCCTCCCTTCCAGGGAGGGGAACTTCAGCCCTTCTCAATCGCTTGCTCTTCGTAACCACTTACGACGGAGCAACCATGATCGGGGACGCAATCGCAGGCTGGATCGGCAACCGCATCGACCGTGCGGACGGTGAGGGCGGGACGCTCGGCGCGATCGCCGGGGTGCTGACCTGGAAGGCGGCGAAGAAGATCGTGCCCGCCGCGATCGTGATCGGCGGCGCGGCCTATGCCTATCACCACTTCACCAGGGGCCGACAGGAAGCCGCATGATCGGCAAGCTGCTCGCCGCCTTTATCGGCAACCGGATCGACCGCTCGGATGGCAAGGGCGGCGTGAAGGGGGCGCTGATCGGCCTCGGCGTCGAGCGGCTGCTGGTGCGGATGGGGCCGGTCGGCTGGGTGCTGGCGGCACTTTTCCTGGTGTTGCGCTTCGTCTGGCGGCTGATTTTCCCGAAACGGAAGGTCCGTTACGTCCGGTCCTAGCTTGACGGGGGAGCGACTCCCACGCCAAAGGCACCCATGCCCCATTCCACCGAGACCGACCCGCACGGATTCAAGCGACGCGGCGTATTGTTCGTGCTGTCCTCGCCTTCCGGCGCCGGCAAGTCGACGATCGCGCGCAAGCTGCTTGCCGCCGACGAGCATCTCCAGATGTCCGTTTCCGTCACCACCCGCGCGATGCGGCCGGGGGAAGTGGACGGCGTCGACTATCATTTCGTCGATCTCGAGCGGTTCCGCGAAATCGCGAACAACCATGAGTTCCTCGAATGGGCGCATGTGTTCAACCACCGCTACGGCACGCTGCGCTCGACCGTGGAGGAGATCCTCGACTCGGGCCGCGACGTGCTGTTCGACATCGACTGGCAGGGCGCGCAGCAGCTGTTCCAGCTGGCCGGCGGCGATGTGGTCCGCGTGTTCATCCTGCCGCCGTCCTTCGTCGAACTGCGCCAGCGGCTGGTCAATCGCGCGACCGACTCGATCGAAGTGATCGACGCCCGCATGGCGCGTGCGGCCGCCGAAGTCAGCCACTGGGACGGCTATGACTATGTGCTGGTCAATGACGATGTCGACCAATGCTACCGCTCGGTCCACACGATCCTGAACGCCGAGCGGCTCAAGCGCTCGCGCCAGACGGGCTTGATCGGATTCATCCGCGGGTTGATGAAGTAACCTTCCCAACGGGGGAGGTTATGATGGCTAGACTGTTGCTCGGCGGAGTCCTTGGTGGGCTCGCAATGTGGCTGGTGGGCTTCATCTTCTGGGGTACGCCCCTCAGCCTGCTCGCGCTTTCCAAGACGGACGATGCCGCGAGCGCGGCGCTTCATGCGGCGCTGGCGCAACATCTCGGGCCCCTCGGCACCGGCGCCTATCCGGTGCCCTGGTCCTATACGCCCGCAGGCACCGCGCTCTACGGCCAGGGACCGGTGGCGATGATCCTGTTCAACCAGCATGGCTTCGCGGCGTTCGACGCGAGCGCGCTGTTCGGCGGGCTGATCCTCGCCATAGTCTGCGTGCTGGTCGCGGGCTTCGCGCTGCGCCTGGTGGCAGCGAGCCTGGACTTTGCCGATCGGCTGAAGCTGGTCGCGATCATCGCGGTGGCGGTGACCGCCTATTCGGATCTCGGCCAGCCGATCTTCAACCACGCGCCCTGGGGCTATTTCACCTATCTGTGGATCAGCGACGTGGCGAGCTGGGTCGCGGCGGGGGCGGTGCTCGCCTGGGCGCTGCCGCGGCCGGTGCCGACGAGCGCCTGATGTATATCTGCGCACTGGTGATCCCGGTGCCGGAGGCGAAGCGCGAGGCCTATCGTGCATGGGCCGAGCGGGGCGCGGCGATCTTCAAGGCGCATGGCTGCGTGTCGATCACCGAGGCCTGGGAGGATTTCGTGCCCGACGGCTCGGTGACCGACTTCCGCAAGGCGGTAGCGGCCGAGCCGGGGGAGAAGATCGTCATCTCCTGGCAGGTCTGGCCCGACAAGGCGACGCTCGATGCCGCCGAGGAGGCGATGCACGCAGACGGCAGCCTGGAGGTGGAGGGAGAGATTCCCTTCGATGCCAGGCGGCTGATCCTGGGGTGCTTCCGGGAGCTTTAGAGCAGCCCGAGGAACTTCACCCCCGCCATGAACTCCGCGCGGCGGTTCTCGCGGGCTTCGAGCGCAAGCGCGTCCTCGCCCCACAGTTCGGCCTGCCACAGCTCGTCGACATGCGCGGCTTGCCACAGGGTCTCGGCTTCGACCGCGCCCTTGAGCAGCGCCAGCGCGCCGACCAGCGTGCCGCTGACCGTTACCACCGGCGACAGGCCGGCGAGGCGGAAGGCGTCGAGCGCGTGCACCGCTTCGGACAGCCGGGCGAGCGTGGCTTCGGGCTGGGGCTTGTGCATCACGCCGGCGGTGGTCTCGAAATGCACGTCATAGCGGCCGCGCGCCCAGTCGAGCAGCGGGTCCCAGGCCTCGGCCTGGCGCTCGACCAGCTGGATGGGATCCTCGGCCCGGTAATAGAGCAGGTCGCTTTCCCCATAGGCGGCGAGGCCGGCGGCGAAGGTCGCGGTGTCGGGCGCTATCCGGTCGATCGCGGCATTGGCGAGGCCGGTGAGCGGCATCGCGCGGGGATCGATCGTCTCGCCCACCGCGCGCCATTCCTCGGCCACCGCTTCGGCAAGCGCGGGAGTCGGCAGGGCGAGGGGCGCGCGACCCGGCGTGCGCACCGGCTTGCCGTCGAGTGCCACCTGGCCATTCTCGACGGTAACTTCCTTCCAGAAACGCTTCATGCTTCGGGTGTTGCCTCCACGGGGGTCTTCCAGCGCCGGGCAAGGAAGCGCGGCACCACCGCCATGAAATAGAGCGAGGCGAGCAGGATGGCACCCCCGAACACGGTGACGCCGTAATTCTGCGCGCGCCCGGCGATCAGCAGGCCGAGCACCGCGCCGGCGGTGCCGAGCATGTTGAGCGCGACGATCATGTAATAGCGCTTGCGCGCCAGCTGCTCGGCCTCGGTCATATCCGCTCCAGATGCGCGAAGAGCTGGCTGGCGTGGTCGGCGAGCCCATGGGCGCCGGCGCCGAGCAGCTCCTCGGATGTGTGGTATCCCCATAGCACACCAAGCGCATGCGTGCCAGCGGCACGGGCCATCGCCATGTCGAAGCTGGTGTCACCGATCATCGCCGTGGTCTCGGGCGCGGCACCGGCCTCGGCGATGGCAAGCTCGAGCATCGCGGGGTGCGGCTTGGACGGATGGCGATCGGCGGTTTGCAGCGTGATGAAGCGGTGCCGGATGCGGTGATGCTCGAGGATCAGGTGCAGCCCGCGATCGGACTTGCCGGTGGCGACGCCGAGCAGCCAGCCGGCGGCGTCGAGCGCTTCGATCGTCTCGAGGATGCCGTCGTAGAGCGGTTCGGGATCGAGCGCGGCGCTCGCCCGCATCGCGTGGAAGGCGCGCTTGTACTCCTCGGCCATCGCTTCGTGCAGTGCCGGATCGGCCTCGGGCAGCAACTGCGCGATGGCGGGAACCAGGCTGAGCCCGACGATGCGGCGGATGGCGTTCCGATCGGGCGGATCGAGCCGGTGCGCGGCGAAGGTCGCTTCCATCGCGCGGCAGATATTGGCCTGCGAATCGACGAGTGTGCCGTCGCAATCGAATACGGCGAGGCGGTTCATTTCGCGCCCCGCATCAGCGCGGCCATCGCGCGGCGGCCCAGGGCCTCAAGCGCATCGGCGGCGGCGAGGCGGGCGGCATCGGGCTTGTTCTGGCCGAGCTTGAGCGTGCCGCGCCAGGCCTGGACCTGCAGCCGATAGCCGGTGATCGCAGTCAGCATCTTGGCGATCTTCGCGGGATCGACCTTGTCGCGCTTCCATTCGGGCTTGGGCGCGAGGCGGCGCTCCTGCTCGTGCGCAAGCGCATCGAGATGCTCGAGCAGCCCGGCATCGTCCATGCGGGAGACATTCCCCTCAAGCTCGACCGCGACATAGTTCCAGGTCGAGACTTCGTCCGGACCCATGCCGTACCAGTCAGGGCTGACATAGGCGTCCGGCCCCTGCAGGCTGAACAGGGCGGTGGCGCCGTCGAGATGCTTCGCGATGCGGTTGCCGCGCGAGACGTGGAAGGCGAGCGTATCGTCGTCGAGCCAGACCACCGGGACATGCGCGACGCGTGGACCCTCGGGCGTCGATGCGAAAAGCGCGCCGAAGCCGATGTCGCGGACCAGATCGCGGATCGCCGGGCGGTCTTCCCAGCGGAAGGCCGGATGCGGGTGCATCAGCGGCTCCGCGGCGGGCCGCTGCGTCCGCCGCCGGGCTTCGCACCACCACCACTGCGCGGGCCGGGCCGGGCGCCGGGCTTGCCTGCGGGCTTGCCGGTGGCGGGCTTGCGCGCGCCGGGCTTGGCGCTACCGGGCTTGGCCGCGGGCGCCTTGCGGGTGCTCGGCTTGCCGCCGCTGCGGGGTGCGGGCTTGTCGCCGGTCGGGCCTTCGCCGCGGCCGCGCCGCTCGCCTCGACGCTCCTTGCGCACCGACTTGGCATGCGCGCGGGCATTGGCCTTGAGCTGTTCCTTCGTCATCGGCGGCGGACCGTCATCGAGGTGGAGCGCATCGCCCTCCGCTTCCTCGAAGCCGAGCGTACGCAGCGATTCGGCGAAATGGTGCGGTAGCGATGCGCGCACGTCGATCCGCTCACCATCGGGATGATCGACGCGGAGGCGGCGGGCGTGGAGATGCATCTTGCGGCTGATACCGCCCGTCAGGAAGGCTTCGGCCCCGCCATATTTGCCGTCGCCGACGATCGGGAAGCCGATCGCCGCCATGTGGACGCGCAGCTGGTGAGTGCGCCCGGTAAAGGGCTGGAGCTCGACCCAGGCGGCATGATTGCCGGCGCGCGCGATCACCCGGTAGCGGGTGCGGGCGGGCGAGCCCTCCTTCTCGTCGACATGCATCTTCTCGCCGCCGGTGCCCGGCTGCTTGCCGATCGGCAGCTCGATCATGCCGTCCTCGATGCTCGGCACGCCGACGATCAGCGCCCAATAGACCTTGCGCGCGGTGCGGCTGGAGAAGCTCTTCGAGAAGGCCGCCGCCGCGCGGGCGGTGCGGGCGACGAGCAGCGCGCCCGACGTATCCTTGTCGAGCCGGTGGACGAGCTTGGGCCGGCTCTCCATGTCGTACTGGAGCGCATCGAGCAGCTCGTCGACATGCTCGGTGGTCTTGGTGCCGCCCTGGGTGGCGAGGCCGGGGGGCTTGTTGAGCACGAATGCCGCATCGTCCTGGTGGATCACCATCGAGCGGGCGAAATCGATCTGCTCCTCACTCAGATTGACGACGCGCACGCGCTTCGGACGGCCGGGCTTGTCCGGCGCCGGCGCCTCGGCCGGAGGGACGCGGATGACCTGGCCCATCGCGACATGGTCGCCGGGCTTGGCGCGCGCACCGTCGATGCGCAGCTGACCGGTGCGCGCCCAGCGGGAGACCAGGTTGAAGCTGGTATCGGGCAGGTGCCGCTTGAACCAGCGATCGAGGCGGATGCCGTCGTCATCGGGCTTGACGGTGAACTGGCGGACGGCGTCTGTCATGGAAGGGCTCGCAAAATGCTGAGGCCGGCGAACAGCGCGAGGGCGGAACCGACCACGGAGGCAAGGATATAGCCCAGCCCCATGCCATAGTCGCCGCGCTCGATCATGTTCATCAGGTCGAGGGTGAAGGCAGAGAAAGTCGTGTAGCCGCCGAGCAGACCGACGCCGATCAGCAGGCGCCACTGCTCGCCGCCCTGGCCGATCTTCGCAAGCGTGCCCGCGAGCATGCCCATCAGGAAGCCGCCGATCAGGTTCACGGCCAGCGTTCCCCACGGATAGTCCGGCCCGAACCAGCCGAGCGTGAGCTTGCCGGTAAGATAGCGCGCCGCGGAACCGAAGGCGCCGCCGAGCATGACGAGGAGGATGGGGGGCATCCGCAGCGGTTAGCGCGGAATCGGGGAGAGGGGAACCTTGCTGTTGATCACCCTGTCCACTTCGTCATGCTGAACTTGTTTCAGCATCCAACTTTCCCCCGGCGATGTTGCTTGAGGCACGTTGGGCCCTGAAACAGGTTCAGGGTGACGATGTGCTTTGAACAGCGGGCTTAGATCCCGTTGTTGGCGACCATGTCGATGTCCGTGCCGCCATCGGGGCGGGTGGTCAGGAACAGGACGTACGCCCCGCCATCCTTGTCGCGGGTGCCGCCCAGGATGTGCTCCTTGCCGTCGACCTGATGTTCGCCGGTGTACCCGCCGCGGATCGCCTTGGTGTAGTACCAGTCGAGCATCACCTGCATCGGCTGGGGCGATGAGAAGCTCACCACGCGCAGCTGGCACTGGCCGGCGGTGCTGCCGGCGGCTTCGGTGACGCGGGCCTGGGGATAGAGCGGCAGGTCCTTCGGCAGGCGCTGCGCCCAGCCAGCTGCATATTGCAGCGAGGCGGCGCACTGGTTGCTCTTCGGATCCTTCTGGCGGGCGGCGAGACCGCCGAGCGTGACCGCATCGCGCGCGGCAGAGCACTGGGTGCAATCCTTGGTCGCCTGGGTCGGGGCAGGCGTCTTAAGCAGCTGGCCATTGTCGATCTTGCTGCCGTTCGCCGCGACATTGTCGTTGGGCACGCCGCCCGAATAGGGCTGGGCGGGCGGGCGGATCGCGTCGCCATTGGCCTGGCGGCCGAGCTGGGGATCGACCATGATCTGGCCCTGCAGCGCGCTGGCCAGCGCCGGATCGGCGGCATTGCCGCTCTCGGTATCCGAAACATCGCCCAGGCTGCCATTATTGCCGCATCCCGCGAGCGCGAGGGGCAGGGCAAGCAACAGGACATTAACGCGGCGGGCCATCTTCACACGCTCCTTTGGCGCGAGGTTATGCCGAAGGAGGGTTAAGGAAGGCTTTGGGAAGCTGGATTTCCATCCACAGCCGCGTTAACCATAAGCGGAACCCCGGACGGATCGTGTGCGTATTTGGCCGAACGATCGAAGGGTTATGCATGCAGCTCAACGCGAAGATGATCGGCGCCGGCGTGGCCGCCGCCGTTGCTGCCGGTGTCGGATATGTGCTGCTCAACAAGCCTGAGGAAGAAGCCCGGTTCAGCACCGTGACGCGCGACGGCGCGATCAGCGTACGCGACTATCCTGGCCTGCTTGTCGCCGAAGTGGTGGTGCCGGGGCTCCGCCAGGCGGCGCTGTCGGTCGGCTTCACCCGGCTGGCCGATTATGTGTTCGGCAAGGACCGCGGTGGCGGTCGGCTGCCGATGACCGTGCCGGTGCTCTCCGATGGCGACGAGGACGGACGCGGATGGCGCACGCGTTTCCTGATGCCCGCTGATGTGGCGATCGAGAGCCTGCCCGATCCGGAGGCTGGCGTCCGGCTGCGCAAGCTGCCTGCCCGGCGTATCGCCGCATTGCGCTTTGCCGGGGTGGACAGCGAAGGCGCGTTCGATGCGCATGAGGCCGAGCTTCGCGCCTGGATCGGGCGCAACGGGCTGAGCGCGGCGGGGCCGGTGGAACATGCCTTCTACAACTCGCCCTTCACCCCGGCGGTGCTGCGCAGGACGGAGATCCTGATCCCGCTCGCTGCCTGACTGTTGTATGTTGATAACACACTCGCGATAGGGTATAGCTTCGCACATGCTGAACCTGCTCTCGATCCTCGTGGGCATCATTGCCCTGCCGCTGATGCTGATCGCCCTGATTCCGCTGCTCGGGTGGCTCAACTATCTGGTGATTCCGATCGCCGTGGTCGGACTGGCGCTCGGCGCACTTTCGGACTCGAATTCGGGGCGCAACCTCAACATCGTCGTGGCCGGCGTCGGCTTCCTTCGCCTCTGGCTGGGCGGCTTCATCTTCTGATTTCGTAGAGGCGGGAGGCGCGGGCCTTCGCTCCATCCGTCACCCCGGCCTTGTGCCGGGGTCCACGGTGCCTCGTGTCCTGCGTTCCAGCTTCTTGGCCGGCATTCGCCTCCCGGTGGACCCCGGCACAAGGCCGGGGTGACGAGGGAGCACGCAAAAGGGCCCGGCGTTTCCACCGGGCCCCTCTCTGCCTGCGTGGCAAGCACGTTGCTTAGCGGCAGCGAACCTCGCCGCGGTCGACCGACGAGCCGAGCGCTGCACCCGCTGCCGCGCCGAGCAGCGTGCCGAGCGTGGCGTTGCGGCCGTTCGACAGCGCGTTGCCGAGCAGACCGCCGGCGACGCCGCCCACGATCAGGCCGGTCGTGCCATCCGAGCGGCGGCAATAGTAACGCCCGTCATTGCCGCGATAGATGCGGTCGTTCCGGCTCAGGCGGCGCTCGCGATAATAGCGGCCGTCGCGATAATAGTCGCCCGGGTTGTAATAGCGCTCGCCCGGGGGCAGGCGGTTATAGTCGTAGTTGCGATAGCGACGATAATCGCGGCGCCATTCGCGATCGTCGCGACGCTGGGCATTGTTGATGTCGCGGCGGCAGTCGCGCAGCTCGCGGCGATACTCGCCCCGGCTGTCCGAATTGCGCAGGTCGTGGCGGCAATCGGCGCGCGCCTCGCGCTCGTTCCAGCCCTGGGCGGCGGCAGGCGTCGCGAGGGCGGCCGCGGCAACCGCGGCGGCGAAAAGGATACGCATGGAATCTCTCCTTGTTTTCCCGGGCAACCAACGTGCCGGGCGGAGAGCGGTTGCGTGAACGGGAAACTACTTCCCGTTCACGCGGGAGCCATGGATCAGATGCGCGTTTCGCCCGGATAGGCGAAGAGCAGGTCGCTGCCGACCTCGGCGTGGAGATCGGCGCTGCCCTCGACCGTGAGGCACTGGCCGGCCTCGAACGCCACGCCGTCGACGACGCCTTCGCCGCGCAGCGGGATCAGCCAGCCGGTGGTGCCCACGGGTACAGTGAAGGTGCGGTGGCCGCCTTCCCAACGCTCGAGCACGAACTTGGGGCCTTCGACCAGGATATTGCGGTCATCGCTCACGCGGCCCGGCATCGGGTGCGGCACGTACGGCACCGCATCCGAAACGGCGACGCCCTGGTCGAGATGCAGCTCGCGCGGACGGCCATAATCATAGAGGCGATAGGTGGTCTCGCTGTTCTGCTGCACCTCGACCAGCGTGATCCCTGCACCGATCGCGTGGATCGTGCCCGAGCCCGAATAGAAGAAGTCGCCGGCCTTAACCGGCTTCCAGTCGAGCAGGTGTTCGATCGAGCCGTCGAGCGCGGCGGCGCGCAGCGTCTCGTGGTCGACCGGCGCCTTGGTGCCCAGCGCGATCGTCGAATCGGGTTCGGCGGCCAGGATCACCCAGCATTCGTCCTTGCCACGCGGCAGGCCCACGGCCTGAGCCTGCTCGTCGGTCGGGTGGACCTGGACCGACAGCTTCTCGCTGGTGAACAGATATTTGATCAGCAGGTCGGGCGCGCTGTTGCCCGGCGTCTGGAACCAGATCTCGCCGACCGGCTCGCCATCGGCGGCGGGATCGGCGAAGCCCGGCCACAGGGTGTGGCGACCCCAGGGCTTCTCGACGCGATGGGTGGCAAGCAGGGTAGCGGTCACAATTTCCCTCGTGAAAAACGGTTCTGTATCGGAACGCGCATGCCCCCTCGAGGCTCCCGCCGCAATTGCTGATTATGGGTGGCTCCGGCAATGACACAATGACGCCGCGAAAAGGATTGTTTGAAGCCACGGGACCGCGCTAAGACCCCCGCCCATGCGTACTTCCACCACTCGCGCGCTTGCGCTCTCCCTGCTTCCGGTTCTCGCGCTCTCGATGGCCGGTTGCGCCAAGAAGAGTGGCGGCAAGGACCTTCCCTATGTCGCGCGCGACGTCGGCACGCTCTATTCCACCGCCAAGCAGAAGCTCGACCAGCACCAGTACAAGCTGGCCGCCGCGCTGTTCGACGAAGTCGAGCGTCAGCACCCCTATTCGGTCTGGGCGCGCCGCGCGCAGCTGATGGGCGCGTTCAGCTATTATCTGAACCGCGACTACACCGAATCCATTTCGTCGGCACAGCGCTTCCTGGCGGTGCATCCGGGCAACCGCGACGCGCCCTACGCCTATTATCTGATCGGCCTGAGCTATTACGAGCAGATCAGCGACGTGCAGCGCGACCAGAAGATCACGCAGCAGGCACTCGATTCGCTGGGCGAGCTGACCCGCCGCTACCCGAACACCAAATACGCCGCCGATGCGCGCCTGAAGATCGACCTTGTCCGCGACCACCTGGCCGGCAAGGAAATGGAGATCGGCCGCTTCTACGAGACGCGTGGCCAGTGGCTCTCGGCGACGCTGCGCTTCCGCACCGTGGTCGATCAGTATCAGACCACTACCCACGTGCCCGAGGCGCTGATGCGCCTGACCGAGAGCTATCTGGCGCTCGGTGTGCCGGAGGAAGCCGAGAAGGCCGCGGCCGTGCTCGGCGCCAACTATCCGGGCACCGACTGGTATAGCCACGCCTACAAGCTGATGCAGGAAAACAAGGGCAAGGTGCAGCAGGCCCAGGCGGCGACCAAGCCCGCGAGCTGATGCTCGGGGCTTTCGTTCTCGTTAAGTTCCTGCGATAGGAGCGGGCGCATGCTTACTGCGCTGGCTATTCGCGACGTCGTCCTGATCGAGGCGCTGGACCTGGAGTTCGGCGCCGGCCTTGGCGTGCTCACCGGCGAGACCGGGGCGGGCAAGTCGATCCTGCTCGACGCGTTGGGCCTGGCGCTCGGCGCGCGCGGCGAGACCGGGCTGGTGCGGAACGGCGCTGCGCAAGCCGTGGTGACGGCTAGCTTCGAGGCGCCGGCGCGGGACGGCGGAGTCGCCAATATCTTCCACCAGAATGGCTTGGAGCTGGAGCCGGGCGAGCCGCTGATCGTGCGGCGTATCGTCAAGGCGGATGGCGGCAGCCGGGCGTTCCTCAACGACCAGCCGGCCTCGGCGGGGCTGTTGCGCGAGCTGGCGCCGCATCTGGTCGAGATCCATGGCCAGCATGACGACCGCGGCATGTTGAATCCGCGCGGGCACCGGGCGCTGCTCGATGCGTTCGGGCGCTGCGAGGTTGGCCCGGTGGCGATCGCGCACAAAGCGTGGCGCGATGCCGAGGCGGCGCTGGCGGTGGCGCGGGCCGAGCAGGACGTCGCCGAGCGTGACCGTGAGTGGCTCGAACATGCCGTGGGCGAGCTGCGCGCGCTGGCGCCCGAGGCAGGCGAGGAGGAAATGCTCGCCGAGCGGCGTGCCTCGATGCAGCGCGGCGAGAAGATCGCCAGCGAGCTACAGGGCATTGCCGAGTTGCTCGATGGCTCCGAAGGCGGGCTGAGCCAGCTGCGCCAGGCGGCGCGGGTGCTCGAGCGGATTGCCGGCGACCATGAGGCACTGGCCGAGGCGCTGGCCGCGATCGACCGCGCGATCACCGAGGCGGCCGAGGCGCAGGACCGGGTGGACGTCGCCGCCGAGGCACTGGCCTATGATCCCGCCGCGCTGGAAGCAGACGAAGCACGGCTGTTCGAGCTGCGTGGGCAGGCGCGCAAGCATCGGGTGCAGCCGGATGCGCTGCCTGCCCTGCTCGAGGAACTGGCCGGGCGACTGGACCGCGTGCAGAGCGGTGGAGCGGGGATCGCGAAGCTGGAAGCGGCGGTGCACGAGACGCACGCCGCCTATGCCGATGCCGCGAAGACGCTCTCGGCCAAGCGCGCGCTGGCCGCGGCGCGGCTCGATGCGGCGGTGATGACCGAACTCAAGCCGCTCAAACTCGACGCAGCGCGCTTCCGCACCATGGTCGAGCCGCAGGACGAGGCGAACTGGTCGAGCTTCGGCATGGACCGGGTCGAGTTTGAAGTCTCGACCAATCCCGGCGCGCCCTTCGCGCCGCTGGTCAAGATCGCCTCGGGCGGCGAGCTGTCGCGCTTCATCCTGGCGATGAAGGTGGCGCTGGCCGAGGAAGGCGGGGCGCGGACTTTGATCTTCGACGAGATCGATCGCGGTGTCGGCGGAGCGGTGGCGAGTGCGATCGGCGAGCGGCTGGCGCGGCTGGCAGATACCGCGCAGGTGCTGGTGGTGACGCATAGCCCGCAGGTGGCGGCGCGGGGTGCCCAGCATCTGCTGATCGCCAAGAGCCATGACGGGACGGTCACCCGCACCGGGGTAACGCCGCTGGGTGCCGGGGAGCGCCGCGAGGAAATCGCGCGGATGCTGTCGGGTGCGGAGATCACCGACGAGGCACGCGCCCAGGCCGAGCGGCTGATCGCCGCCTAGGCGGTTGCAACCTCCGGCAGATGCGGTGCGCGTCCGGCCATCCAGCCGGCCGCGGCAATGCCCACCCCCGCAATCCCCGCCGCCAGCGCAAGCGGCAGGGGCGGCAGCAGGGCAAATTCCACCAACAGGTGCCGCCACGCCGCCATCGGGCCGACGAACTGGAATAACACGCCCCCCAGCACGGTCGCAGCCCCCGCGACGAAGAAGGGATGGCCGTGCCGTGCGCTGCCGAGCGCCAGGCTGAAGGCGATCGCGGCGGTGATCGCATTGCCGAGCTGGAAGCCGATGCCCAGCTTCCAGAAGTCGGCAGGGCCGTTGATCGACAGCGGCGGCAGGATCGGGGCCAGACGGCCGAGGATCGGCGGCAGCAGGAAGATCACGGTCGCCAGCATGTAGCGCGCATGGAACTGCACGGTCCGCCGGGTGCGCAGCGCCGAATAATAGCACCAGGCAAAGGCAGCGACCGAGATCATGTCGATCCAGGCCAGGCCGGGCGCGTACATGGTGTAGAAGGGCGAGGGCGGATCGGCGAAGCGCTGCGCCATGCCGAGGAAGATCATCGACCCGCCGGCCAGGAACAGCGGGAACAGCGCCAGGCTGGTCGCGCCCAGCGTGCGGTGCAGTGCATTGTTGCCGGAATGGATCAGCCAGCTCTGCGCGACGAGCAGCGCCAGCCATAAGGTAGCGGTGATGCCATGTGCATGCATCTGCAGCGGCGCGGTGCCGATCGTCGAGAGATAGCCGGGCCAGAAGGCCAGCGCCGCCAGCGGAAAGATCGCAAGCAGATACCAATGGGCATGGCGATACGGCATGTGGCGGCTTCCCCCTCAGGAGGTCTGCACAGTATCGCAGATATTGGCCGCGTCAACGCCGCGCGGGTGTCAGGCCGTAGCCAGCCGGCGCATCATCTCGTGGCGGATCTCGTCCTTCTTCTCGCGGATCATGCCAGGGATCAGGAACAGGTCGATCAGCAACCAGACGAAGCCGATCACCACGAAATAGGACAGGATCTGGAGGATCGCCGACACCGGTCGGCCCAGATAGAAGCGGTGGGCACTGACGAACCACAGGAACAGCCAGAAGAGATAGGCGACCGCGATGCTGGGCGCGTCGTTGGTCACGCGCTGCTCGACCAGCGTCAGTTCGGCAATCGAAAGCGACATCCCAATCCCCCGAGATACTTGCGAGGAATCTAGGGCAAGCGACCGGCGCGTCAATCGATTCCGCCGACGCTCCGGTCGCCGCGAGAGGGACTCGCTTCCCCGAACCTGAACGGAACCCGCGGTCGCGCGACAGCTTGCGACACAAAAGCGCGGGGATCGGGACAGGCATGCGACAGGCGGTCCCCATAAAGGTTTCAGGCCGCAGGGACGGCCCGGTTTTTGAAGAGGAGCGTAGTCATGAAGAAGTTCACCCTGATGCTCGCCGGACTTGGCATCGCCGTTTCGGCTGTTCCGATGACCGCCGCGATGGCCGCGCCGCACCCGGCGCCTGCCTTCCAGGCATGGCAGTCGATCAATGGCCGCCAGGCGAACCTCGAGGCCCGTATCAACCAGGGCGTGCGTTCGGGCGCGCTGAGCCGCAGCGAGGCGGCTCGCCTCCGTGCCGAGTTCGCCAGCCTGAACCGGCTTGAGGCCCAGTATCGCCGCTCGCGCCCCGGCCTGACGCTGGCCGAGCGCCGTGACCTGGACCGCCGCTTCGATGCGCTTTCGGCGCGCATCCGGATCGAGAAGCACGATCGCAACGACCATCGCGGCCCCGGCCGTCGCTGGTAAAGGCTAGCGGGTTCCCCTTCCCGACCCCCCTGGGGGGAACCTGACAGGACGGGCTCCGCCGCAAGGCGGGGCCCGTTGCCGTTTGAGGAGCGGCGGCGATGTTCAGAGCCGAGGCCATCAAGGCCTGGCGTCACCCTGAACTTGTTTCAGGGTCCAACTATCCACGAACGATATCGCCGGAGGAGGTTTGGATGCTGAACCAAGTTCAGCATGACGGTGAAGGGTGAGTTGTCGACCCACTCAGCGCAGCGGCTTGCCGCTGTCCTTCCACTTGTCGAGGATCTGCGACTCGCCCTGGTCCATCGGCGATGTGCTCGGCACGGACTTGGGCACATAGCCGCCGAGCGGCGTGCCGCTCAGGGCATAGGCCGGCTGGATCGTCTCGCGCGGGGTGGCGATCGGGGCGGATGGCTTGGCCGGCAGCGCCGTTGCCATTGCAGGCACCGGTACGACCGGTGCTATCGCATCGGCCAGGTCGATCCGGGCATGCGGTTGGGGCAGGGGCTCGCCGCCCCGATAGGCCTGGCGGAAGGCGGCGGCGGTGCCCCACCAGCCCTTCCAGCGATGGAAGAAATGCGCGCCGAACACCCCGGTCATCACCAGGCTGCGGTTCCAGGACGGGGTAACGGCATAGGTGTGATAGTGCGTCGCCTCGCCCACCGCGCCGAATACCTGGCCGGAAAGCGCGGCGGCGGCGACCCTGGCGGCGCGGTCCCAGGCCGAGCGCATCGGCGCACGGGCCATGGCGCCGTCACAGGCGAAGCTGAACTGGCAGCCGCGCTTCTCCGATCCCTGGAACACCACGCCGCACACCGTGGCTGGAAAGGCGGGGTGGCGCACGCGGTTGAGGATCACCTGCGCCACCGCGCGCTGGCCGTCGCTCGGCTCGTTGGCGGCTTCGTAATAGATCGCGGTGGTCAGGCATTGGAGCGCGCGCGCCTTGTCCACGCCGCTGCCGGCGAGGTGGAAGGGCAGGGCGGGCTGGATCGATCCGTCGACCGGTGTGTCGAGCGCATCGGCGGGGATCGGCATGTCGGGAAGCGCGGTAGTGCCGGTCGTACCCGCGCTCACCGCGGCATCGTCATCGACGGCATAATAGAAGGCGGCGCCTGGGAAATGATCCTCGGCTTCATAGCCGACGGCCACCGGCTTGGGATTCGCCTTGGGCTTGGTGTCGGGGGCGAGCGCCTGGGCGGAGAAGCCTGCGCCGATCAGCGACGCGACGATTGCCGCTGCGATCCCCCGCGCCTGCATCTTCGAGAAACGCCGCCAGAACACGCGTGCCCAACCCCGTACGGGCCCCTTGCCCGGGCGTGGCTATAGTCGATTTCGGGCCCCCCCGCGCCCCCGGATTTTCCCATGTCCTATGGCGAAACACTTGATGGTAAAGGTAATTTTAACCATGCGAGGTGCGCAGTACCGGCAGCGCGCTGCGGATCACGCCGAATGCCGAACGCAGGAAAAGGGCAGCGATGGCTGCGCCCACCAGTATGTCTGGCCAAGGCGAGGCAAAGATCGCAACGCCGCCCGCCGCTACCAGCACACCGATGTTCGACACCACGTCGTTGCGTGAGCATTCGAAGGTGCTGGCCATGTTCACGTCCTGCGCGCGGAAGCGCCACAGCAGCCGCAGGCAAAGCAGATTTGCGGCCAGCGCCAGCGTACCGAAGCCGAGCATCAGCGTGGAGGAGGGCGGGATGCCGCTCCGCAGCTTGATCGCGATGTCGATCAGGATGCCGATCCCGAAGGCGAGGATGAACACGCCCTTGGCCAACGCGGCGCCACCCTTCCACCGGTCGCTGCGGGCCAGTGCATAGAGGCTGAGCCCATAGACCAGCGCGTCGCCGAGCATGTCGACCGCATCGGCCATCAGCGCCGCGGAGCCGGCGATCACGCCGGCGCCGAACTCGAGGAAGAACATCGTCGCGTTGATCGCCAGCACGATGGTGAGCACCCGGCGCTGCTCGGCCTGGACGGCGAGGCGCTCAAGTTCCTTTCCCTTCGCGGAGCAGCAATGTTCGGCCATGTCGAACCTCCCGCGGCCAGCCTAGGCCTTGGTGCTGTAATAGGAAGCGCGGAACCCGTTGGCGAACTCGGTGAGCCGGCCTTCGCCAATGGCCTCGCGCAGGTCCTGCATCAGCACCTGGTAGAACCAGATATTGTGCTCGGTCATCAGCATCGCGCCGAGAATCTCGCCGGCGCGGACGAGATGATGGAGATAGGCGCGGCTCCAGGTGCCGCAGACCGGGCAGGGGCAGGCGGGATCGAGCGGGCCCTGGTCCTCGGCGAACTTGGCGTTGCGGATGTTGATCGGGCCGGTGCGGGTGAAGGCCTGGCCGGTGCGCCCCGAGCGGGTGGGCAGCACGCAATCGAACATGTCGATGCCGCGCTCGACCGCGCCGACGATGTCGTCGGGCTTGCCCACGCCCATCAGGTAACGCGGCTTGCTCGCATCGAGCTGGCCGGGTGCATAGTCGAGCACGCCGAACATCGCTTCCTGGCCCTCGCCAACCGCGAGGCCGCCCACGGCATAGCCGTCAAAGCCGACATCGAGCAGCGCGTCGGCGGAGTATTTGCGCAGCCCCTCGTCGAGTGCGCCCTGCTGGATGCCGAAGATCGCATTGTGCTCGGCATGCTCCTCGGCGGCGAAGAAGGCGTCGCGGCTGCGCTTGGCCCAGCGCATCGAACGCTCCATCGCGGCGGCCTGGACTTCGCGGGTCGAAGTGGTGGGGACGAGTTCGTCGAACGCCATGGTGATCGAGCTGCCGAGCAGGCGCTGGATCTCGATCGAGCGCTCCGGCGAGAGCAGGTGGCGGGTGCCGTCGAGGTGCGACTTGAACGAGACGCCTTCCTCGCTGCGGGTGGTCAGGTCGGACAGGCTCATCACCTGATAGCCGCCCGAATCGGTGAGGATCGGGCGATCCCAGTGCATGAACTTGTGCAGCCCGCCGAGCCGCGCGACGCGCTCGGCGCCGGGGCGCAGCATCAGGTGATAGGTGTTGCCGAGGATGATGTCGGCGCCGGCGGCGCGCACGTCCTGCGGCTTCATCGCCTTGACGGTGGCGGCGGTGCCGACCGGCATGAAGGCGGGCGTGCGGATATCGCCGCGCTGCATGGCGATGGTGCCAAGGCGCGCCTTGCCGTCGGTGGCGTGGATGGTGAACTCGAAACGGGACATGCGCAGGGCCTTGCCCCCTTTGGCGGAGGAGCGCAACGGGAGGGGATGACCAGCAACCTCCTCGCCGACCTGCCCGATGCCAGCGCCGACGAAGTCTTTACCGAGCTGCTGCGCCGTCCCGGCGTCCGCATCGAGCGGATCGTCTCGCAGGGGCAGGCGACGCCCGAGGATGCGCCGATGGTGCAGGACTGGGACGAATGGGTGCTGCTGCTCGAAGGCGTGGCCGGGCTGCGGCTCGAGGAGGGAGAGGCGGTCACGCTACGCCCGGGCGATCACCTGCTGATCGCCGCTGGGAAGCGTCATTGGGTGACCTGGACGGCCGAGGATCGGCCTACGGTGTGGCTGGCGGTGCATTTGGGCTGAGGTCGAGCGACCAGGTCTCGCCCATCAGCGGTTCGCCGAACCGGGTGTGGACTTCGCTGCTGACCAGCTCGAAGCCATGCGCGGCATAGATGCGCCGGGCGCTGGTGAGGATGGTGTGGGTCCATAGCTCGAGCCGCTGATAGCCCGCCTGGCGCGCGAATTCGATGCAGCTACGGACCAGCGCTTCGCCGATGCCAAGGCCGCGGGCATGGCTTTCGACATAGAGCAGGCGAAGCTTGGCAACGCTGTCGCCGCCATCGGCGAGCATCACCGATCCGAGCATCTCACCGCCGCGCTCGGCGACCCAGCATTGCTCGCGGCCCGGCTGGAAGTCGCGCAGGAAGCTGGTGGTCACGTCGTTGAGCAGCAGCTCCATCGGACGCTCCCAGCCATAATTTTCGGCATAGAGGATCGCCTGGCGGCTCGCGATCGCACCCATGTCGCCCGGGCGCAGCGTGCGGATCTCCCAGCTGCCCGCCCCACCTTCGATCAATGCGCGCGCCGCCGCGAGATGGTGGCCGAGCGTAGCGGCGGCGGGGCCGAGGGATTCGAGCTGGCGGCGGCTGTGGGCGCGAGTCGTGTCGTCGAGCGCGTCAAAGGCGGTGCGGCCGGCGGGTAGCAGGATGATCGGGCGCTGGCGGGCATCCTCCTCGCCGCGTTCGCGCGCGATCCAGCCGCGATCCTCGAACCGCTTGACCGCGCGGCTGACATAGCCGGCATCGAGGTCGAGCGCGTCCTGCAATTCGGTGGCTAGGACCGGATGCCGCGCGGCGATCTCGTAGAGGAGGCGTGCTTCGGCCACGCCCATCTCGCTGTCCATGTAGCGCGGCGCCAGCACCGCCGCGAAGCGGGTATGCGCCCGGTTGAAGGCGCGGAATTGTTCGATGGCCTGATCCATGCGGGCAATCTGCACCGACATAGTTGATTGAGTCAACTATGTCGGTGCAACGAAACCGGCGCTGCGCCACCGAAGAAGAAGCGGGACCCCGGCTCAAGGCCGGGGTGAAGACGCAAACGGAAGCGTCCCTTTTGCGCGCCTAGGGGACCAGGGTGGTAAAGACGAACACCCCGAAGATGACGAGGTGCACCACGCCCTGCAGCACCGTGGTGCGGGCAGTGGCGAGCGACTGGGTGGTCACCAGCAGGGTCAGCGACAGCAGCACGATGCCCTTGGAATCGAGGCCGAGCGCCAGGGGCAGGTCCTGGACCAGCGACAGCATCGCCACCGCCGGAATGGTGAGGCCGATCGTCGCCAGCGCGGAGCCGAGCGCGAGGTTGAGGCTGGTCTGCAGCCGGTTGGCCATCGCGGCGCGCACCGCGGCGACACTTTCCGGGAGCAGGACCAGCGCGGCGATCACTACGCCGACCACGGCGTGCGGTGCGCCGGCCGAGGCGACGCCTTCCTCGATCGCCGGTGCCAGCGCCTTGGCGAGCAGCACCACCTCAACCAGGCAGGCGACGAGCAGCACGCCCGACAGCGCCGTCTGCTTGTCGCTGGGCGGCGGAGCATGCGCTTCGGGGTCTTCGGTTTCCCCGCCGGGCGGCAGGAAATAGCCCCGGTGGCGCACCGTCTGCACCATCACGAAGGTGAGGTAGAGCAGCAGCGACACGATCGCGACAAAGGCGAGCTGCGACGGCGCGTAATAGGGGCCGTGCTCGGACGCGAGGAAATTGGGCAGCACCAGCGTCAGCACGGTGAGCGTGCAGAGCGTCGCCAGCGAGGCGCTGACGCCGACCTGCTGGAAGCTCTGCTCATGGTGGCGCAGCGCGCCGAACAGGATGAACGCGCCGAGCAGGCCGTTGAGGATGATCATCACCGCCGAGAATACGGTGTCGCGTGCCAGCGTCTCGGCGCCGGCCTTGCCCTGCAGCATCAGGGTGAGGATCAGCCCGACCTCGATCACCGTGACGGCGAGGGCGAGCAGGAAGGTGCCGAACGGCTCGCCCATCTTGTGCGCGATCAGCTCGGCATGATGGACGGCGGCCAGCACGGTGGCGATCAGCACGGTGCCGAGCAGCAGCGGCGGGAGCGTGAAGGAGCTGCCGAAAAGGAGGCTCAGCGCACCCGCGAAGGGGGGGAGCCAGATCCAGGTCCAACGCAAACGTTCCATGTCCGTACCTTACAGGTCGGGGGAATGCGTTCAACCGAAACGGGCCTCAGCGGCTGGCGGACACATAGTCGATGATGTCCTGCGGGGTGCGGAACATCACGTCGGGCTCCATCGCGGCGAGCAGCTCCTCGGCGGCATAGCCCCACAGCACCGATCCGGCGCGCATGCCGACTTCGCGGGCGGCATCGACATCGCGGGTCTCGTCGCCGATCGCCAGCACCTCGTGCGGCTTCACGCCCATCTTCCTGAGCACACGGCGGAATTTGGGTGCCTTGCCGAACAGTGACGAGCCGCAGGCGAAGAAATCGATCCGGGCGGCATGGACCGGGCCCAGGATCTTGCGCGCATTGGCTTCGGCGTTCGACGTGACCAGTGCGATCTTCACGCCGGTGGCGGCGATCTGCTCGAGCAGGTCGGGGGTTCCCGGGAACAGCTCGATCTGGTGCGCATTGCGGCCGACCAGGCGGCGCACATGGCGGGCGATCAGCGGCAGCTTCCACTTCGAGATGCCGAGGAACTCGATCACGTCGCGCGAACTCTTGTTGCGCAGCATGTCGACTTCGTGCTCCGCGACCGTGCGGAAGCGGAACTTGCGCGCCAGCTCGTCGACGACAGACAGGAACCAGTCGCCGCTGTCGGAAAGCGTGCCGTCGAAATCGAAGATGACCAGCCGAATGGGCGACGCGTCACTCATGCGCGTGTCCACTCCCATGCATCCGACATTCCGCCCCGTCCCCCAATTCGATCTGAACGGTCGTATGATCGATCCTGAAGTCGTGCGCCAGCCGATGTTGCAGCGCGATCAGGAAAGCATCGCCGGGATGGCCGTCCGGCATGACGAGATGTGCGGTGAGCGCGGCCTCGGTGGTGCTCATCGGCCAGATATGGAGATCATGGACGCGCGTCACGCCGGGCATCGAGGCGAGCGCGGCTTCGACCGCGGCGGAATCGATGCCCTTGGGAACGGCCTGCAGCGCCATGGTCAGCGATTCGGTGAAGAGCCCCCAGCTGCTCCACAGGATCACGCCCACGATGACCAGGCTGATCGCGGGGTCGATCCAGTCGGCGCCGGTGAACAGGATCAGCGCGCCGGCGATCACCACGCCGGCCGAGACCGCGGCATCCGCCGCCATGTGGAGATAGGCACCGCGGATGTTGACGTCGCCCTTGCGGCCGCTGGCGAAGAGCAGGGCGGTCGCCAGGTTGACGACGATGCCGGCGCCGGCGACGAGCATCACCGTCATGCCCGGCACGTCGCGCGGTTCGGACAGGCGCTGGATCGTCTCGAGCAGGATTGCGCCGACTGCGACGAACAGCAGCACAGCATTGGCGAGCGCCGCCAGGATCGACGAGCCGCGCAGGCCATAGGTGAAGCGTGGCGAGGCGGGGCGCTTGGCCAGTTCGGCACCGCCCCAGGCGATCAGCAGGCCAAGCACGTCGGACAGATTGTGCCCGGCATCGGCCAGCAACGCCATCGAATGGGTCAGGAAGCCCGCCGCGCCCTCGACCAGCACGAAGGCGAGGTTCAGCGCGGTGCCGATGGCGAAGGCACGGCCGAAATCCGCGGGCGCATGGCTGTGCCCATGGCCGTGATGTGCATGTCCGTTGTGGCTGTGGTTGTGATCGTGCGCGGCCATGGACTCGCTTTAGCTAAGTCGCTGCATGTGATGCTAGGACATCAGTTCGGGCCGCGGCCCTTCTTTCCACGTCCTGCGCCGGGAGGCGGCATCTGCGGGCGGATGGTGACGAGTTCCTTGCGCTCCAGCACGCCGTTCTTGTCGGCATCGAAGCGAGTGAAGAGCAGGTCGAAGCGCTCGGCGATCTCGGCGAAGGTGATCTTGTTGTCGCCGTCGCGATCGACTTCGAAGGGGCTGGGCACGGTGTTGCGATCGCCCATCCAGCGCTCCTGCCAGTCCGAATAGGCGATATAGCCGAGCCAGCCCTGGTGGCGGGTGTCGATCGCATCGAAGCTGCGTTTCAGGCCGGCATCGAATTCGGCGCGGGTGACCTTGCCGTCACCGTCCGCGTCGAAGGCGGCGATCATCATCGCCACGGGCTCGGCGATCACAGTGAAGGCGGGCTGCTCGCGCGTGCTGGTGCCGATCGGGTTGGCAGTATTCGCCGGCGGCATCGGGATGCCGACGCGATCCTGGGCATGGGCGGCCTGCGCAAAGGCGGGAGTCGCGATCAACGCCGCGAGCGCAAACAACAAACGCATGGGAACCCTTCCGAATCGCGATAACGAGGACCGCTACCGCGCTTGCCACCCAAGGCGCAATCCGTGGCGAAGGTGGGGCGTTGCGGACCACGCCCGTGCGTCGCATGATCGCGGTGCAGGTTCGGCGGGGGAAGCGTGTGAGCGAAGTGCGGGCGCGGCTGGATGCGGCGAAGGCGGCGATCGAATCGGGAGAGCGCGATGCCGCCGCCCGCGCGCTGCGCCAGGCCGAAGCGCTTGATCCGCCCCAGCCCGGCGCGTGGCGGGCGATCGGCAATCTCTGGCATGCGGCGGGGGATGCCGGCGCGGGCGGCGCGGCGCATCTTCGCGCGGTCTCGCTCTCGGTATCCGATCCCGAGCTGATCGACGCGGCGGCGGCACTGGCGCAGGGGGCGCTCGACCGGGCCGAGATGCGATTGCGCGGCCGGCTTCATGCCCAGCCTACCGACGTTGCCGCGATCCGGATGATGGCCGAGCTGGCCGGGCGGCTGGGGCGCTGGCGCGATGCCGAGACCCTGCTGCGCCGCGCACTCGAGCTGGCGCCGGGCTTCGCCGCGGCACGGCATAATCTCGCGCTGGTCCTCCACCGGCATGGCCGGCCCGAGGACGCGCTGGCCGAGATCGATTCGCTGATCGCCGAGGCGCCGGAGGATCCGAGCAACGATATCCTCAAGGCGGCGATCCTGGGCCGCAGCGGCGACTATGATCTGGCGGTGGAGCTGTACCGCACGATCCTTGCCGAGCATCCGCGCCAGGCCAAGGTGTGGATGAGCCTGGGCCATGCGCTGAAGACGGTGGGCGAGCAGGCCGAGAGCATCGAGGCCTATCGCCGCAGCATCGAGCTGGAACCGGGTCTGGGCGGCAGCTGGTGGAGCCTCGCCAACCTCAAGACGTATCGCTTCACGGCTGCGGATGCCGCTGCGATGCGCGGTGCGCTGGCCGACGATGCGATCAGCCATGACGACCGCTTTCACCTCCATTTCGCGCTGGGCAAGGCGGAAGAGGATGCCGGTCATTATGCCGGGAGCTTCGCACACTATGCCGAAGGCAATCGTCTGCGCCGGGCGATGATCCATTATGATGCGGATGAGACCAGCGCGCTGGTCGATCGCCAGCTGGCGACGCAGGATGCGGCGTTCTTTGCTACGCGGGCCGGCTGGGGGTCCCAGGCCGGGGATCCGATCTTCGTCGTCTCGCTGCCGCGCGCCGGATCGACGCTGGTTGAGCAGATCCTCGCCAGCCACAGCCAGGTGGAAGGCACGATGGAGCTGCCCGACATCGCCATGCTCGCGGGAAGGCTGGGGCCGGGCGGGCTCGCCGAGCTCGACGCGGAGACCGCCGCCGCCTGGGGGGCGGAATATCTCGATCGCACCCGGGTGCAGCGCAAGGCGGGCACCCCGCGCTTCGTCGACAAGATGCCGAACAACTGGCTCTATGCCGGGCTGATCCAGCTGATCCTGCCCAATGCGACGATCGTCGATGCGCGGCGCCATCCGCTCAGCTGCGGCTTCTCGCTGTTCAAGCAGCATTTCGCGCATGGCCAGGCCTTCTCCTACGACCTGACCGAGATCGGCCGCTATTATGCCGACTATGTCCGCGCGATGGCCGGGATCGACGCGGCGCTGCCGGGTCGAGTCCACCGGGTGATCTATGAGCGCATGGTCGAGGACACCGAGGCGCAGGTGCGCGCGCTGCTCGCCGCTGCCGGGCTGGACTTCGAGCCTGGCTGCCTGGACTTCCACAAGACCGAGCGCGCGGTGCGCACCGCTTCCTCGGAGCAGGTTCGTCGCCCGATCTTCCGCGAGGGGATGGAGCAATGGCAGCATTTCGCGCCCTGGCTCGGCCCGATCGAGGGGGCGCTCGGGCCCGTTCTCACGGCCTATCCGGACGTTCCGCGACCGTGACATTTTTGCAATGCAGCGCGAACTTAATTCGCATAGTTCAGCACCTGCTTGACTTCACAGGTTTGTAATAACAGCCTTCCCGATCTTAGCTAAGGGGAGGCCGTTATGCGTTCGACGCGGGTTGCGCAGTTCCTTTTCGCAAGTACCATGCTCACAGGATTCAGCGGTGTTGCTGCGGCGCAGCAAGCGCCGTCCACGCCGGCGGAAACGCCGGAGAAACAGGACACGACGGGCTATCGCGATCCCAACGAGATCGTCGTTACCGCCACCAAGCGCGAAGCCAGTCTGCAGGACGTTCCGATCAGCATCACTGCCTTGAGCCCGGCCAAGCTCGAGGAGAACCACGTCTCCAGCTTCGACGACTATGTGAAGCTGCTGCCGAGCGTCAGCTACCAGTCGTTCGGACCGGGGGCCTCGCAGCTCTATTTCCGCGGCATCGCGACGGGCGGCGACGGTCTCGCCTCGGGGCCGTTGCCGGGCGCCGGCCTCTATATCGACGATGTGCCGGTGACCACCATCTATGGCTCGGTCGATCTCCATGCCTATGACCTGGCCCGGGTCGAGGCGCTGGCGGGGCCGCAGGGCACGCTCTACGGCGCGAGCTCGCTGTCGGGCACGCTGCGCATCATCACCAACAAGCCGAGCACCGCCGGCTTCGAGGCGGGCTATGACGTGCAGGTATCCAAGTTCGGCAAGGGCGATTTCGGCGGCCAGGTCGAAGGCTTCATCAACATCCCGATCAGCGAGACGATCGCCTTCCGCGCCTCGGGCTTCTTCGAGCATGAAGGCGGCTATATCGACAACACGCCGGGCACGCGCACCTATAACCGCCCGCACACCGACGGGCTGGGCAATGTCGTCGACGCACCGCTGACCATCAACAACAACGACCTGGTCAAGGACGACTATAACGACGTCGAGACCTATGGCGGCCGCGCCGCGCTCGGTATCGACCTTTCCGACAGCTGGACGGTGACGCCGGGCATCATCTACCAGCACCAGGAAGCGGGCGGCCAGTTCCTGTTCGATCCGCGCGTCGGCGACCTCAAGAACCACGATTTCATCGAGAGCCACAATCGCGACGAATGGTATCTCGCCTCGCTGACGATCAAGGGGCAGATCAGCAACTGGGACCTGACCTACACCGGCTCCTGGTTCCACCGCGTCGTCGACAATACCTCCGACTATTCCTATTTCAGCGTCGCCTACGACACCTATGCCGATTACAATTACTACAAGACGGCATCGGGGCAGGACATCGATCCCAGCCAGGCGGTACGCGGCTATGATCGCTACAAGAAATGGGCGAACGAGCTGCGGATCAGCTCGCCGGCGAAGAACCGCTTCCGCCTGACCGCCGGCCTGTTCGCGCAGCACCAGATCGACGATCGCATCGCCGAATATATTCTGCCGGGCGTCAGCACCGCGGTGAACCCGTTCAGCCCGCCGGTGCCGGGCGGCGGCCCCGACGATGTCTATTTCACCACCATCCACCGCGTCGACCGCGACTATGCCGCGTTCGGCGAGGCGGAGTTCGACATCCTGCCGAACCTCACGCTGCTCGCCGGTATCCGCGGCTTCATCGCCAACAACACGCTGAACGGCTTCTCGGGCGGCTATGGCGCGTTCGATCGCCAGGTCACGCTGTTCGGGTGCACGGGGACCACGGTCCAGGAATGTCCGAACATCGACAAGAAATATGTCGAGCGCGGCGAGACGCACAAGGCGACGCTCACCTGGAAGCCGAGCCCGGACAAGCTGCTCTACGCCACCTACTCGACCGGCTTCCGCCCGGGCGGCAACAACCGTGACGCGTTCGCGCTCGGCCAGTTGCAGGACATCCCGGCATACAAGGCGGATACGCTCACCAACTACGAGATCGGCTGGAAGACGAGCTGGTTCGATCGTCATTTGACCTTCAACGCGGCGCTGTTCTGGGAAGAGTGGAAGGACGTCCAGTACAGCCTGCCGGGCGTGCTCGGCATCTTCTACACGGTGAATGCCGGCAAGGCGCGCTCGCGCGGCTTCGAGGGCGATATCAGCTGGTCACCGATGCGCGGGCTGACCTTCACCGGCTCGGGCACCTATGTCGATGCGAAGCTGACCCAGCCCTTCTGCGACCAGGTCAATGGCTGCGATCCGGCCAATGGCGGCCAGGTATTCGCGCCCAAGGGCACGCGACTGCCGGTTACCCCCAAGGTCAAGTTCAACCTCGGTGCGCGCTACGAATTCCTGCTCGGCGCGGATAAAGCCTTCCTGCAGGGCAATCTGAACCATCAGAGCGGCACGACCTCGTACCTGACGCCGGACGGCAATGCGGCGCTCGGCAACACGGACCAGTTCACCACGGTCGACTTCTCGGCCGGCTACCGCTTCGCGAATTTCTCGATCGAGGCGTTCATCCAGAACGCCTTCGACGAGCGGGGCATCCTGAGCAAGAACATCACCTGCGCGCCGAGCCTTTGCGCACCCTATGCGCGGCTCTATCCGACCAAGCCGCAATATTTCGGGATCAAGTTCGGCCAGCGTTTCTGACGCGGCACGGCACGGGGCGCCTCACGGCAACAGCAGCGAGGCGTCCCCGTAGCTGTAGAAGCGATAGTGATCGGCGATGGCATGGGCATATGCAGCCTGCATCCGCTCCAGCCCCATCAGCGACGAAACCAGCATGAACAGCGTCGAGCGCGGCAGGTGGAAGTTGGTCACCAGGCCGTCGATTCCCTTGAAGCGGTAGCCGGGGGTGATGAAGATCGCGGTGTCGCCTTCGAACGCGCGGATGATCTTGTCGTCGCCGGCGGCGCTCTCGATCAGGCGCAGGCTGGTGGTGCCGACCGCGATCACCCGGCCGCCCTTTGCGCGGACGGCGTTGAGATGGTCTGCGGTGGCCTGGTCGATGCGGCCCCATTCGGCGTGCATCTTGTGGTCCGCGGTGTCCTCGGCCTTGACCGGCAGGAAGGTGCCCGCGCCGACATGGAGGGTCAGCGTGGTGTGGCCGACCCCGGCGGCGGCGAGCGCAGCGAGCAGATCCGGCGTGAAGTGCAGCGCCGCGGTGGGGGCGGCGACGGCGCCCGGCTCGTTGGCGAACATCGTCTGGTAATCGTCGGCGTCCTGGGCGTCGGTCGGGCGCTTGGATGCGATATAGGGCGGCAGCGGCATGCGGCCGCAGCGCTCGAGCAGCAGCTCGACCGGCTCGTCGCCGTGGAAATCGAGCGCGAAGCTGCCATCCTCGGCGCGGTCGCCGGCGGTGGCGAGGACGCCATTGCCGAAATCGACCGTGTCGCCGTCGCGCAGCCGCTTGGCGTTGCGGATGAAGGCGCGCCAGCGGCGCGGTCCCTCGCGCTTGTGGAGGGTGGCGCCGATCTTCGCCTCGCCCCTTGTGCCCTCGAGCTGGGCGGGGATCACGCGGGTGTCGTTGAAAACCAGGCAATCGCCGGCGCGCAGCTGGTTCGGCAGGTCGCGGACATGGAGGTCGCGTATTGCCTCGGGGCCGTCGAGCACGAGCAAACGCGCCGTGTCGCGCGGGGCCGCGGGGCGCAGCGCGATACGGTCGTTCGGCAGCTCGAAATCAAAAAGGTCGACGTTCACCGGATTATTGCGGCAGCGTCGCCTTCACCTCGCCCGGCGGCAGCGCCTTGGGGGCGTCGGCTGCAAGGTTCGCATAAGGCGGCGGGTTGTCGGAAAGGATATAGGCGTGGACGATCTTGGTCGGGTTCGCCGGCGGCTCGCCGCGCTCGATCTTGTCGACCCACTCCATACCGGCGGTGACGCGGCCGAACACGGTATAATCGTGGTCGAAGGCGAGCTTCGGGGCCATCATGATGTAGAACTGGCTGTTCGCGCTGTTCTCCGCGTCGGTCTTCTGCTCGGGCGTGGCGTTTTCCGGCGCGCCGCGGCGGGCGGCGGCGACGGTGCCGCGGACGTGCGGCAGGTTGTTGAACTCGGCCGGCACGTTGGGCAGGTCCGAATCGCCGGTGCCATCGCCCTTGGGATCGCCGCCCTGCGCCATGAAATAGGGGGCATCGACGACGCGATGGAAGTTCAGGCCGTCATAGAAGTGGCGGCGGGTAAGCGTCTTGATGCGCTCGACCATCTTGGGCGCAGCATCGGGACGCAGGCGGATCAGCACGCGGCCGCCGGTCGACAGGTCGAGCACCCAGGTCTCGGCCGGATCGGCGGGGACGACAGCGGGATAGATGCTGTTCACATCCGCGGCGCTTACGCCCTTGAGCGGCTCAGCGACCGGCTTGGGGGCCTCGCCGCCGCCCTGGGCGAGGGCAGGGGTGGCAAACATCATCAAGGCCGAAGCGGCCAGCGCGGCAACGAAACGCATTAACTTCCCCACTCCAAACCCATTCTCGACTGGCCGCTCTAGCCCAATCGCGCGGGCTCAACCACTCCCTTTGCGACCGATCGTCGCGATCCGGGTAACCATCTCGTCATTAACCGCGGGTGACACGAACTTGCGGATGTCGCCGCCATAGAGGGCGATCTCCTTGACCAGCCGGCTGGCGATCGGCTGCAGCGAGACATCGGCCATCAGGAAGACCGTCTCGATCTTGCTGTTCAGCTGCTGGTTCATGCCGGCCATCTGATATTCGTATTCGAAGTCGGCGACGGCGCGCAGACCGCGGACGATCATGCCGGCGCCTTCGCGCTCGGCAAAGTCCATCAGCAGCGAATCGAAGCTGACGACATGGATCTCGCCGGCGATCCCCTCGACCTCGCGCTTCACCATCTCCATCCGCTCCTCGACGCTGAACATCGGGTTCTTCGAAGGGTTGGTGGTGACGCCGATGACGAGCCGGTCGACCAGCTTCGCGCCGCGGCGGATGATGTCCATATGGCCAAGCGTGATGGGATCGAAGGTGCCGGGATAGACGCCGGTGCGGGTGGTCATGCTGTACCTCGTCGCAGGATCGAACCCGGACGTGCTGCGGGTGCGAAGCCAAGTCAAGACCGGCTGCGCGCTTGCGGCACACCGGGCTTTCGGCCAGCCTGCGGCGATGATCGACGATGTGCGTGACAATGCGGTGCTGGTGCTCGAGATCGGCTATTACGACGCAGCCGATGCGCGGACCTCGGGCACGGCGATCGAGCGGCTGGCCAATGCCTTCGCCCAGGAGACGCGGGACGGGCAGAACCGCCATGGCCTGGAGATCATCCGGGTGGAGATCGCCAGCCTCCATGCCTGGTTCGACCTCGGCAAGACCTTGCTCGACCTGTACGACCAGCGCGCGCTGTTCGGCGGCTTCCTGCAGACCGTGGCGGTGGCGCTGGAGACGGTGATGAACGCGGGCGGCGGGCAGGTCGCGCAGATCTCGGCCTCGGTGCGGACCTTCCTGACGTCGCTCGCCGGGCCGATCGTCCGCAAGCAGGCCTCGCACGCCAAGCTCTATGTGAAGGGCGACAACAACACGATCATCTATATCGAGAGCCTGCAGGCCGAGCGGATCGACCAGCTGTTCGACGCGCCGAAGCGGGTGCGCAGCGGCGGCGGGTTCGTCGCATACGAGGAAACGCGCAAGGTCGCAGAACCTGCGAATGACCCGCGCACCTTGTCGCGCGCCGAGCCGTCGACCATGGGCGAGACGCAGGCGGCGCTGCTGCATATCGCCGGCCAATGGTATGCGCGGCCGGCGGGATTTCAGGGCGTGATGCTGCCGGTTGTCGAGGGAAACGTGGCGCTCGGCGATCTGCGCGAGGGCAAGTCCTATGTCGCGAGCGGCACCGTGGTGCGCGAGGGTGGCAACCCTACCGTGTTCCGGGTGGCGACCGCAGTGGTGCGCCGGGACTGAGGCTGCGTTCTACAGCGCGGTAGCCGCGACTCGCGGAAGTACACAAAGTACAGCTCTAGCTGCTCCCCGGCGAAGGCCGGGGGCCAGTCGCCATGTAGTTCGAGAGGCGCGTGAGCCTGACCAAGTGCGCCGAACCTGGGCCCCGGCCTTCGCCGGCGATCTGTGAGGGGTTCGAGGTCGCGCTCGGCAATCCCCTGTCATCGTCATCCCCGCGAAGGAGGGATCCAGAGCCGAGGGTGGAGCGCGCCGGCTCGCGTTGGCATCTCCGGAAGGCGCGCCCGATTGCATCGCTGTCCCGCATTACCCTTGATCCCCGCCTTCGCGGGGATGACGAACTACTACCCGGATATGGGAGAGCTTACCGATCCCGTTCGAGCGTGTACCGGGCGATGTCGCGCAGCAGGTCGGCTTCGGCGCCATAGGGCTTGAGGTGCTCGATCGCCTGGTCGACCAGCATGCGGGCCTGTTCCCGGGCGCGCTCCAGTCCGAGGAGGGAGAGGAAGGTTTCCTTGCCCGCCTCGCCATCCTTCTGGAGCTTCTTGCCGACCAAAGCTTCGTCGCCCTCGGCATCGAGGATGTCGTCGGCGATCTGGAAGGCGAGGCCGACGTCTCGGGCATAGCCGCGCAGGCCGGTGCGGCCCTCGATCGGCACGCGGCCGAGGATCGCGCCGCTCTCCACCGCGCAGCTGATCAGCGCGCCGGTCTTCATCGCTTGGAGCCGCGTGACGGTGGCGAGGTCGAAGCTCGATTTCTCGGCTTCCAGGTCCATCATCTGGCCACCCGCCATGCCGGCCGGACCGGCAGCGACAGCGAGCGTACCCGACAGCTCGATGCGCACGAACGGATCGGAATGGGTCTTCTCGTCGGCGATCACTTCGAAGGCGAGCGCGTGGAGGCAGTCGCCCGCCAGGATCGCGGTGGCTTCGTCGAACGCCTTGTGCACCGTCGGCTTGCCGCGGCGCATGTCGTCATCGTCCATTGCGGGCAGATCGTCGTGGATCAGCGAATAGACATGGATGCATTCGAGCGCGAGCGCGGTCCGTGCGATGCAGGTCCGGTCGACGCCGAACAGCTGGGCCGTGGCCGAGACGAGCAGCGGGCGCAGCCGCTTGCCGCCGCCGATCGCCGCGTGGCGCATCGCCTCGTAGAGCCCCTTGCGCGGATCGCCGGGCACGGCGAGCAGCAGATCGAACTGGCGGTCCATCTCCGCCGAGACCTGCTTGAGCGCCCCCTGGAGCGCGAGGGAGGCGTGCGCCATGGGTCGGGTCAGCCGGCGTTGAACGGCGCGGTGGCGGCGGCGCGGCCTTCCGCATCGGTGCGGATCGCCTCGATCCGCGCCTGGGCGGCATCGAGCCGCGCGGCGCATTGCCGGCGCAGCCGATCGCCGCGCTCATAGAGATCGATCGCTTCCTGGAGCTGGGCCTCGCCGCTCTCCAGTCGAGCGACGATGCGCTCCAGTTCCTTCAGCGCTTCCTCGAACGAGAGCGCAGTTACGTCCGCTTCTTCTGCCATGCGCCCGCTATGCGCCGGGCCGGGGCTGGATGGCAACCTGCCTCGGTATGATTGCAACCGGGCATCCTCCACCCTAGCTCCGCGTTACCTCGGCTGAAGGAGACTTGCCCATGTTCACCAGCATCAATCCCGCCACCGGAGAGACGATCGAAACCTATCCGGAGCTGGACGCGGACGGGATCGAGACGGCGCTGGCCCGGGCCGAGGCGGGGTTTCGGTCGTGGCGCGATTCGTCGCTGGAGCAGCGCACCGAATTGCTGGGCAAGATCGCTGACGCCTGGGAAGCCAACAAGCAGCATCTTGCCGAGACCGCGACGCGCGAGATGGGCAAGACGCTGGCGAGCGCGATCGCCGAGGTGGAGAAGTGCATCAGCGGCTTCCGCCATTATGCCAAGGCGGGGCCCGGCTATCTCGAGCCGATCACGGTGCAGACTGCCGGCGGCGGCCATGCCGTGGCACGCTGGCTGCCGATGGGGCCGGTGCTGGCGGTGATGCCGTGGAACTTCCCCTATTGGCAGGTGATCCGCTTCCTCGCGCCGACGATCATGGCGGGTAATGTCGGTCTGCTGAAGCACGCCTCGAACGTGCAGGGCTGCGCGGCGCTGATCCAGCAGATGATGAGCGCTGCCGGCGCGCCCGACGGGCTGTTCCAGAACCTGCCCATCAAGTCCGACAAGGTGGCCGCGATCATCGCCGACAAGCGGGTGGTGGCAGTGACGCTGACCGGCAGCGAAGGCGCGGGCATGCAGGTGGCGCAGGCGGCCGGCCGCGCGCTCAAGAAGGTGGTGCTCGAGCTTGGTGGCTCCGATCCGCTGATCGTGATGCCCTCGGCCGATCTCGACCTGGCGGCGAAGACCGCGGTGACGGCGCGCACCCAGAATGCCGGGCAGAGCTGCATCTGCGCCAAGCGGATGATCGTGCACGCCGATGTCTATGACGCGTTCC
The DNA here is from genome assembly GCF_027359115.1 of Sphingomonas sp. NIBR02145. Lineage (NCBI taxonomy): Bacteria > Pseudomonadati > Pseudomonadota > Alphaproteobacteria > Sphingomonadales > Sphingomonadaceae > Sphingomonas > Sphingomonas sp. NIBR02145. The sequence continues at coordinate 4,654,464 of NZ_CP114791.1, forward strand.
TGGAGAAGTTCGAGGGCGGTATGAAGGCGCTGAAGATCGGCAATCCGATGGAGAAGGACACCGGCATGGGCCCGCTTTCCAGCGTGGCCCAGCGCGATACGGTACTGGAGCAGGTCGAGCGCGCGGTGGCCGAAGGCGCGACCCTTCGCTTCGGGGCGGAGAAGATCGAGCGCGACGGCGCCTGGATGACCGCCGGCGTGCTGACCGACATGGATCCCGAGAGCGACGTGGCGAAGGAGGAAGTCTTCGGACCCGTGGCTGCGGTCTACAAGGTTGCCGATATCGATGCGGCGATCGCACTGGCCAATGACGTCCCCTACGGGCTGGGCTCCTCTGTGTGGACGCAGGACGAGGATGAGATCGAGCGCTTCGCCCGCGATATCCAGGCCGGCATGACCGCAGTGAACTCGCTGCTCGCCTCGACGCCCGAGGCGCCGTTCGGAGGCGTGAAGCTGTCGGGCCATGGCCGCGAGCTCGGCCCCTGGGGGCTGCACGAGTTCATGAACCTGAAGGCGGTGATGTTCGGGAAGAATGTGGTGGCGGGGGATTAGAACCTTCTTAGCCCCTCCCCCATGGGGGAGGGGCCTATTGGGTTACGAAACCACGAACTTGCCCGTCATCCCGAAGCTTGCGTGGAGCAGGTGGGTGCACTTGATCGGGTAGGTGCCGGCCCTGGGCGCGGTGAAGTGCAGGTCGACCGCGTCACCGCTGTCGAGCTCGATCTTGCCGTCCCGGATCTTCGCCCGGTCCGCCGGCGCGATCGTGGCGGCGGCGAAGAAGTCCCTGGCCGCGAAATTGTGCCCGCCGCTGCTGGTCAGGTGCAGCACATAGGCCTGGCCATGCACCAGCGTGATGGTGGACGGAGTGAACTTGAAGCTCGAGAGCGCGACGTCTATCCGCTGCTCCGGCGCCGGTGCCGCCGCCGTGAGGGCCAGAGCCAGCACGGCCAGCGACGCCCTCATCCCTGCTGCTCCGAGCGTACTTCGTTGAGCAGGTCCTTGCGGCTGAGCTTGCCGACCATCGTCTTGGGCAGGCTCTCGCGCACCACCACTTCGGCGACGCGCTCATGCTTGCCGACGCGGGCGTTGACCCACTGGGCCAGCGCGGCGCCGGTGATCGGCGTGGCGTCCTCGTCCAGCGTCACATAGGCGTGCGGCATCTCGCCATGATAGGGATCGGGCAGGCCGATCACGAGCGCCTCCTTCACGGCCGGGTTCTGGTAGAGCACCGCCTCAATCTGGCTGGGGAACACCTTGAACCCGCCGACCGCGATCATGTCCTTCAGCCGGTCGACGATCTGGATATAGCCGTCCTCGTCGATCAGCCCGACATCGCCGGTGCGCAGCCAGTGCGGCTCGCCCTCGACGCTGACGAACACCTCGGCATCGGCCTCGGGGCGGTTCCAATAGCCCTGCATGATCTGCGGGCCGTGGACGACGATCTCGCCGGGCTCGCCCTCGGGCGGGGGACGCGTCGGGTCTTCCTTGTCGACCAGGCGGACACGGGTGCCCTGGATCGGCTGGCCGATCGTGCCGGGCTTGTTGAGCTCGGTATAGGGATTGGTCGAGACCACGCCCGAGCTTTCCGACAGGCCATAGCCCTCGATCACCCGGGCGCCCGTGACCCGCTCCCATTCTTCCTTGAGCTGGGCGGGCAGGGGCGCGCCGCCCGAGATGCAGAAGCGCAGCGACTTGAAGTCATCCGGCTTCATGCCGGGCGCGTCGAGCAGAGCCTGGTACATGGTCGGGACGCCGGGCAGCGAGCGCGGGCGGGTGCGGCGCAGCTCGGCCAGCGCCTGCTTGGCGTTGAAGCGCGGCAGCATCACGATCTCGCCGCCGGTGACCACGGTGCGGTTGAGCACGCAGGTATTGGCGAAGACGTGGAAGAAGGGGAGGACACCGAGGATCCTGTCCTTGGCGGTGGCCATTTCCGGATCGAGCCGGGCGACCTGGCGGGCATTGGCCGACAGGTTCTGGTGGGTCAGCACCGCGCCCTTGGGCGTGCCGGTGGTGCCGCCGGTATACTGGATCAGCGCGACGTCCTTCTCGGGGTCGATGCTGGGCGCATCGCAGGCACCGTCATTGGCGATCAGTTTCGAGAAGGCGATGATCCGCTCGTCATGCGGGCGCTCGGTGACTTCCGCGCTCTTGAACAGCCGGTAGAAGAAGGACTTGGCCGGAGGCAGGGCGCCGGCGACCGATCCGACCACCAGCCGCTCGAGCGCGCTCTGCTCGAGCACCTTGAGCGCGGTCGGCAGCAGCGCCGAGGCGGAGATGGTGAAGAGCAGCCTCGTGCCCGAATCGGCGACCTGGTGGCTCAGCTCCTCGACCGTGTAGAGCGGCGAGAAGTTCACCACCGTCGCGCCGAGCTTGAGGATGCCGTAATAGGCGGCGACGTAATGCGGGACGTTGGGCAGGAAGAGCCCGATGCGGTCGCCCGGGCCATATCCCAGTGCCTTGAGCCCGCAGGCGACGCGGTTCACGCCGTCTAGCGTCTCGCCATAGCTGTAGTGCCGGCCCATGAAATCGAGCAGGGGCGCCTGCGGATGGGCGCGGGCGCTAGCCTCGAACAGCTCGACCATGGATTGGGGCGGGAACTGGGTGTCCCATGCACCCGGGTGACGATACGCGGTACGCCAGATCTGTTCGGGGTCAGTCATTGACACTGGTGTAAGCAAGCCTTTGTGGGGGTCAAGTCGTAAGCCGCTTGCTCCACGTAACGAGCACGGAAATCGCGAAGATCCCGATATCGACGACGGCCTCGATCCGCTGCGGCGCGAGATCGTCCACGCGGTGCATGTGGAGGGCGATGTCGGCGCGGCGATTGGGGGAAGCGACGGCGAGCAGTGCAAGCGCAGCTAGCGCCCCGAAAGCGATCTTTCTGGCTCGTCCCGACATGGTTACCCGCATACGCCCGAAGCCGCATCCGGGCAAGCGAATCAGGCGCCTTCGCGGTGTCGGGATCAGGCCGCTTCGCGGCGGGCTCTGGCGCGGTCCCGGCCGGCCGACTTGGCCTCGAACAGGGCGATGTCGGCGCAGCGATAGAGCGCCTTCCAGTTCTTGTCGTCGGCGAGCGGGCCGGTACAGGCGCCGATGCTGGCGGTGACCTTGAGGTCGAAGGGCATGCGCGTCTGGCGGAGCTTGTTGAGCAGTTGCTCGGGCTCGATCGGGGTGCCGCTGTGCGAAAGCAGCGCGAATTCCTCGCCGCCCAGCCGGGCGACCAGCGAATCCGCCGGCGTGGCGGAGCGCAGCGTGCGGGCGAACAGGCGCAGCACCTCGTCGCCGCCGTCATGGCCGAGCGTCTCATTGACGCGCTTGAAATGGTCGATGTCGACAATCAGCAATTGTTGTTCGCCCGGGCGACCGAGCGCCTGGTCGAGGAAGGCGCGGCGATTGAGCAGGCCGGTGAGCGGATCGGTATCGGCAAGGCGGCGCGCGAGCACTTCGCGGGTGATCGCCTCATCCCGCTCGTCGCGCAGGAACTTGATGCGATAGGCGACGGCCAGCGCCGAGACGAGCGCTTCGAACATCATCGAGACGATCGTCGAATTGTCGAGCCAGAAGCTCCACGGCAGCACATGGAGATTGGCGAGGACACGCATCATCGCGAGCACGACCGGGGCGCTCCAGGCGAGGGCGAACAGCCACAGGAAATGCGAGCGCTGCATCCAGGCGTACCAGAGCGTCGGCACCACGATCGAGATCAGGCCGAGGATGGTCAGCGTGTAGAACATGTCGGCCAGGCGGAGATCGATCGCGCCGAACAGGAACACGATGATGCCCGACAGCGGCACGGCGGTGGCGACCATGCGCGTATAGATGTCGAGCCGGCGCGAGCGGATCTTCATCTCGAAGAAGCTGAGGGTGAACAGTGCCGCGGCGCCGCCCGCCAGTCCCAGGAACAGATAGTTGAAGCGCAGCCGGTCGTTGTTGACCATATCCGGCCAGAACCATGCCATCGCGCCCGAGGACGAGAGGCCATAGCCGACCAGCACCGTAAGCAGCGCGCAATAGTGGAGCTGGAAGCGATAGCGCATCGCGCACCACAGCGCGAAGTTGTAGACGATCAGCGCCAGGCACATCCCGGCGAACCCGGTGTAGAGCGCGGCCATGGCGAGGTTGGTCGTCGCGATCCGCTGCGTGTCGCTGAGTTCGGCGCCGAGCAGCACGCCACGGACATTGGCCGCGCCCTCGACATGCCAGAGCACGCGAGCCAGGGGCGCCTTCGAGGGGGGGACCGGCAGGGCGGCAAGCGCACCGAGCTGGATCAGCGGGGTGATGCCGCGCGCATCGGTCCGATAGCCATGAACATGGCCGTCCGCGTAGAAGAGCTGCGCCGAGAGCTGCTGCTGCCAAAGGCTGGCGAAGTTGATCACCAGCGGCCGTTCCGGGGTGGAGACGGCGTTGATCGGCTGGGAGAGCGCCCAGTAATTGCCCGGACCAAGCTTGTACTGCTTGGTAGTGCAATCGAAGCGTTCGGGATGGCGGACGAGTTCGGCCGGGTTCATCCCCCCGGTATCGCGCAACAAACAGACTTGCAGGTCGCCCGTCGAGGGTGGCTGTGCGTGCGCGGGCGGCGCGATGCTCAGCAGAAGGGCAAACACACCGCACAGGAGAACAAGGTGGAAAAGGCGCACCCCCGGCATGGGGACGGCCTACGCCCAACATGACAAACAACCCGTAAAGATTTACGGGATTCTCCTTAGCCGCACGCTATTTGTCGCAGCGGCTTGGCGGGGACGGCGATACGCTGCCGCCCCCGCTCCCTAGGGAACCGTAAAAGCGTTCAGCAGCCGCCGCCCAGGCCGGCGGCGCGCTTGAGCAGGCCACCCAGCTTGGGCTTGCAGGGCTTGGGCTTCGGCTGCTCGGGCTGGCCGTCCTGGTTTGCAGGCATCTGACCGCGCATTGCGTCGCCCATGTCGGGCATGCCGGTCATGAAATTGGCCATCGAGCGATAGCGCGCCTTGGCGGTCCATTTCGGGCGCCAGGCGATCTTGGGATCCTTGGGCCGTTCCGGGAACGCGAAGTTCGCTTCCGGACCATAGGCATAGAGGAAGCCCATCATCATTTCGCCGGCAGCGGCCTTCACCTCGGTGGGGATGGTGCAGCTCGTCTGTGTTGCCGGCATCACCACCTTCTGGCCGATCAGCCGGTTGACCGTCGCCGGCGACAGCCAGCTCCACAGGTCGCCGCCGAACTGGCGCGTGGCGGACGAAGCCCACCACACCATGTCGCCGTCCTTGCGATCGCCGGTGCCCATCGCCCAGGCATAATAGCCGGTCGCCAAAGGCACCTGGCCCCAGTTGAGCGGGATCGATCCATCGGCCGCCTGGCCGGCCTTCACGCGCGGGGCGCTCATGAAGTCCTGGTTCAGCGCGAAACTGATCTCGGGGCTGTAATTGCCCGCGATCCGGTGCTGGCCGATCAGCGAGGAATTGCCGCGCACCTGGGCATTGCCCTTGCCGTTCGGCCAATCGCCATAGGTGCGGCTGTTGCCGGGGCGGGGGCCGAGTTCGGCCGGAATGCCGGCGGCGAATAGGTCGGGCGGCACTTGGCCCTTGGCGACCTTGGCGAAGTCGATGATCACAGGCTGGCCCGGGCCGACATGCGCGCCACAGCCCCAGTAGATCAGCATGCGGCCCTTGGGGCGGTCGAACTTATATTCTTCCTTGGCCGGCTTGTTCGGCTCCGGCGTGACGAGCGGCACGGAAGCGCCCATGCGCATGCCCTCGGGCAGGAAGTGATCGGCCTTGGGCGCGCCACCGGTGGCGGGCAGGCGCGAGCCGAGGCGCAGCACCATCTCGCGGCTGTCGCCCTGGCCCATCATCCCGGCTGTGGTGCCGATATCCATAACGTAACGCGCCTCGGGCGCGGTCTCGCTGGTCTGGGCGACAACCAGGCCCGCGGCGAGCAGTCCCGCCAGCGCCGTGCCGGCACCCAACATCTTCATTATCTTCGGTCGCATTCGGATTCTCCCTGGAAAACCATGGCTGCGACCCGAAAACGCGAGCGCCCCTTACGACATCGGAACGAAATTGCAAGGGTGTGTTATTCGTATATTACACATCAACCATAGTCGCCGGTTATGTCCCCGTGCCGATCGAACCCTCGGCCTGGGGAGTGGCGGCGGCCCGGCTATGCACGCGAAGCGGCGTGGTCATGTCGCGTACGACGAGCAACGCTCTTCCGGCGACCAGAGTGCATTCTGGCGCGACGGAGAGACTATCGCAGAAGCGGCTCCGGGCAAAACGAAACGGGCCGGGAGTTTCCTCCCGGCCCGCACATTGGCTTGATCGATGGCTTACTTGGACGCCTTGGCGGCTTCCTTCTTACCCTTTTTCGGCTTGGGCGCGGCCTGGGTGACCTGGAAGCTCAGGGCATTGTCCTTGAGCTTCACATTGACCTCGCCGCCATGGACGAGCTTGCCGAACAACAGCTCCTCGGCCAGCGGCTGCTTGATCTTCTCCTGGATGAGGCGGCCCATCGGACGCGCACCATAAAGCTTGTCGTAGCCGCGCTCGGTGAGCCAGTTCTTGGCCGCCTCGTCGAGCTGGATGTGGACGCCGCGATCCGCCAGCTGCAGCTCGAGCTGGAGGATGAACTTGTCGACCACCCGGGTGACCACTGCCGGCGGCAGATAGTCGAACGGCACGATCGCATCGAGACGGTTGCGGAATTCGGGAGTGAAGAGCTTCTTCACCGCCTCTTCCTGGACGTCGTCGCGGCTCATCTCGCCGAAGCCGATCGACTCCTTGGCCATGTCCGACGCGCCCGCATTCGTGGTCATGATCAGGATCACGTTGCGGAAATCGACCGTCTTGCCGTGGTGATCGGTCAGCTTGCCGTTGTCCATCACCTGCAGCAGGATGTTGAACAGGTCCGGATGCGCCTTCTCGATCTCGTCGAGCAGGAGCACCGAATGCGGCTGCTGGTCGACCGCGTCGGTGAGCAGGCCGCCCTGATCATAGCCGACATAGCCCGGAGGGGCACCGATCAGGCGCGAGACGCTGTGGCGCTCCATATATTCGGACATGTCGAAGCGCTGGAGCGGGATGCCGAGCAGCTCGGCGAGCTGCTTCGCCACCTCGGTCTTGCCGACGCCGGTCGGGCCCGAGAACAGGTAGTTGCCGATCGGCTTGTCCGGATCGCGCAGGCCCGCACGGCTGAGCTTGATCGCCGAGGACAGCACCTCGATCGCCTTGTCCTGGCCGAACACCACCCGCTTGAGATCCGTTTCCAGGTTCGCGAGCGTTTTTGTGTCGTCGGTGGACACGCTCTTCGGAGGGATTCGAGCCATGGTCGCGATGACCTGCTCGATTTCCTTGGGCGTGATCGTTTTCTTGCGCTTCGAGGGCGGTACCAGCATCTGCATCGCGCCGGCCTCGTCGATCACGTCGATCGCCTTGTCCGGCAGCTTGCGGTCGTTGATGTAGCGCGCCGAAAGCTCCACCGCCGACTTGATCGCGTCGGGGGTGTACTTGAGGTGGTGATGGTCCTCGAACGCCGAGCGCAGGCCGGCGAGGATCTTGATCGTGTCCTCCACCGTCGGCTCGTTCACGTCGATCTTCTGGAAGCGACGGAGCAGCGCCCGGTCCTTCTCGAAGTGGTTGCGGAACTCCTTGTAGGTGGTCGAGCCGATGCAGCGGATCGAGCCGCCCGACAGAGCCGGCTTGAGCAGGTTCGACGCGTCCATCGCGCCGCCGCTGGTGGCGCCGGCACCGATCACGGTGTGGATCTCGTCGATGAAGAGGACCGCGTGGGGCAGCTTCTCCAGCTCGTTGACGACCTGCTTCAGGCGCTCCTCGAAGTCACCGCGATAGCGGGTGCCGGCGAGCAGCGCGCCCATGTCGAGCGAGTAGATCACCGCTTCCTTGAGCACGTCGGGCACTTCGCCCTCGACGATCTTGCGTGCCAGGCCTTCCGCGATCGCGGTCTTGCCCACGCCCGGATCGCCCACATAGAGCGGGTTGTTCTTCGAGCGGCGGCACAGGATCTGGATCGTGCGATCGACTTCGGGACCGCGGCCGATCAGCGGATCGACCTTGCCGTTCTTCGCCTTCTCGTTGAGATCGACGGTGAACTGCTTGAGCGCGCTCTCGCCCTTGCCCGACTTGGTCTCCTGCTTGGACGACTTGTCCTCGTCCGCAGCGCCCTTGGGCGGAGTCGATTCGGTGCTGCCGGTGCCGCCCTTGCCGACGCCGTGCGAGATATAGCTCACCGCGTCGAGGCGGCTCATGTCCTGCTGCTGCAGGAAATAGACGGCATAGCTCTCGCGCTCGCTGAACAGCGCGACGAGCACGTTCGCGCCGGTCACTTCGTCGCGGCCCGAGGACTGGACGTGGAGGATCGCGCGCTGGACGACGCGCTGGAAGCCGCTGGTCGGCGACGGATCGGTCGCCTGATCGACCTTGAGTGCTTCAAGCTCGGTATCGAGATAGTGCGCGACGGTATTCTTGAGTTCGCCCAGATCTACCCCGCACGCGCTCATCACCTTGCTCGCATGCTCGTCGTCGACGAGCGCGAGCAGCAGATGCTCGAGCGTGGCATATTCATGGCGTCGCGAGCTCGCGGCTTCGAGCGCCTTGTGGAGGGTCGATTCGAGGGCGGAGGCGAAACTAGGCATTCAGCTACAACTCCTGTGGGCCGAAAAGGATACACGGCCCCTGTCTCCCCTTATGTCGGGAGGCATGGGCCCCGCATCAAGCGCAGCGGCCCCGCACCGGAGTAGAATGGCGTTTCGCCCCATCTCCGGTGCCGTCACGCTCATTTCCTAAATAGAGCGTCCGCGCTTGCGCGGTGGTTAATGGCGCGTGAAATTTTGGTTCGAGTCCGATCTATCTCGGCCTCTAGCATCGCAATGCGCTCGCTAAGTTCCTCAACCGAAAGGGGATCGAGGTCCTGGCGTCCGAGCTGGGCGACGAGGTCGTCCTTGCGACGCGGAAGATTTTCGTCGGCGTCCATGGGAGGCAGCGTTGACCCTGGCAGGGCCGATGTCAATAAGGCCAACGGTTTCTCCTGCGTTCGAAAGCGACACGGCAATGGCTCTTCCGGAAACGATGCTGGCAATCGATCCCGAGGCGCCCGGCGGGCCCGAGGTACTGGTGCCGGTGTCGCGCCCCATACCGCAGCCGGGGCCGGGCGAAGTGCTGGTCAAGGTCGCCGCCGCCGGGGTGAACCGTCCCGAGGTGATGCAGCGCAAGGGCATGTACCCGCCGCCGCCTGGCGCCCCCTCGATCCTGGGCATGGAGATCGCGGGCAAGGTAGTCGCGCTCGGCGAGGGCGTACCCGGCGAAGTGATCGGCACGCCGGTCTGCGCGCTGATCACGGGCGGGGCCTATGCCGAATACGCGGTCGCGCCGGTCGGCCAGTGCCTGCCGGTTCCGCCGGCGATCTCGATGGTCGAGGCCGCGGCGATTCCCGAGACGCTGTTCACCGTGTGGAGCAACGTGTTCGAGCGCGCCTATGCCGTGGATGGCGACTGGATCCTGGTCCACGGCGGCACCAGCGGCATCGGCACGATGGCCATCCATCTCGCCAACCTGTTCGGGCTGACGATCATCGTCACCGCCGGATCGGACGAGAAGTGCGAAGCTGCGAAGCGGATCGGTGCGGATCACGCGATCAACTACAAGACCGAGGATTTCGTCGCGCGGGTGAAGGAGATCACCGGCGGCAAGGGCGTGAACATCGTGCTCGACATGGTGGGCGGCGACTATGTGCCGCGCAACCTCCAGTGCCTGGCCGAGGACGGTCGGCACGTCTCGATCGCGGTGCAGGGCGGGCTGCAGGCGACGATCCCGCTCTTCGAGATCATGCGCAAGCGGCTGACGCTGACCGGATCGACGCTCCGCCCGCGCTCGGTGGAGTTCAAGAGCCTGCTCGCCGACGAGATCCACCGCACGGTGTGGCCGTTCGTGGCGGAGGGCAGGCTGAAGCCGGTGATCGACAAGACCTTCCCCCTGGCCGATGCGGCCGGTGCGCATGCCCGGATGGAAGCGGGGGATCATGTCGGGAAGATCGTGCTGACGGTGGGGTAGGGCGCGGCTTTTCCCGACGCCGCCTACCAGCTCCCAAGCCTGTCATTCCCGCGAAGGCGGGAATCCATTCCGGCTGACGGTCGTGAGTCCCATTGCCACCTGCGGCAATGGATCCCCGCCTTCGCGGGGATGACGACGGAGAGGGATGGCTTTCGCTCCTCTCCGGGAATCCTGGAGGAAAGCCACCCTAGCCCCCTGAAACGGTTCCGATTTCGCTAGGGAAACGAGTTTCCGGCAACTAGCATCCCCCTTCGAATCGGGGGATCCAGGGTGCTTGCGTTTCTTCTCGCGGAGGGGAATTTCGCGTTCGTCGTCGCGGTATTGCTGATGCTGCTCATCGGCCTGGTGCAGGTGATCGGCTTCGGCCACGACGTCGATTCCGACCTGCACGTCGAAGGCGACCTCCACTTCGATTTCCTTTCCTGGCTCGGCGTCGGGCGTCTGCCGCTGCTGATGCTGATCGTGGTCTTCCTGGCGATCTTCGGGATCGGCGGGCTGGCGCTGCAGCAGCTGCTGCGCGACTGGACCGGCGAGCCGCTCTCGACCGTCGCCGCGGTGCCGCTGGTCGGAATTGCCGCGCTGCCGGTCACGGGCCTTGCCGCGCGCCTGCTGGCGCCGATCCTGCCGCGCGACTTCACTACCGCCGTGCCGCTCGACGTGCTGGTCGGCACCAGCGCGCAGATCGTCACCGGCCGCGCCAGCACCGGTTCTCCGGCCCGCGCCCGCGCCGAGGACCATCACGGCCAGGTCCACTACATCATGGTCGAGCCCGACAATGCCGGCCAGGTCTTCGAGGAAGGCGAGCGCGTGCTGCTCGTCCGCCGCGAAGGCGAATGCTTCCGCGCGATCTCGCGCGGCGATTTCCACTTACCACGTCTGGATGGGTGACCCCATGAACGCGATCGTGCCCGCAGGAGCCACTTCGATGATTCCGTATCTGATCTATGCCGGCATCGCGCTGTTCGCGCTGCTGATCCTCGGCCTCACGCTGGCGCGGCTCTACAAGCGCGCCTCGAAGGAGATTGGCTTCGTCCGCACGGGCTTTGGCGGCGAGAAAGTGGTGATCAACGGCGGCGCGCTCGTCCTGCCGGTGTTCCATGAGACGATGCCGGTGAACATGAACACCGTGCGCCTCGCGGTGGAGCGCAAGAACATGGACGCGCTGATCACGCTCGACCGGCTGCGCATCGATGTGAAGGCGGAATTCTATGTCCGCGTGCGCCCCGATGCCCAGGCAATCGCGATCGCCGCGCAGACGCTGGGCATGCGCACGATGAACCCCGATGCGCTCAAGGAACTGGTCGAGGGCAAGTTCGTCGACGCGCTGCGCTCGGTCGCGGCGGGCATGACGATGGCGCAGCTCCACGAGCAGCGCGCCGATTTCGTGCAGAAGGTGCAGCAGGTCTCGTCGGTCGACCTCGCGATGAACGGCCTTGAGCTCGAATCGGTGTCGCTGACCGGGCTCGACCAGACCTCGATCGAGCATTTCAACGCCAACAACGCGTTCGACGCCGAGGGGCTGACCAAGCTCACCGAGCAGATCGAGCTGCGCAAGAAGGCGCGCAACGACATCGAGCAGGACACGCGCGTGCAGATCGAAACCAAGAATCTCGAGGCGGCGCGTCAGAGCTTCCTGATCAGCCGCGATACCGAGTTCGCCCGGCTGGAGCAGGAGCGCGAAGTCGAGATGCGCCGGGCCGTGCAGGCCGCCGAAGTCGCGCGCGAGCAGTCGCTGCGTCAGCAGGAATCCGACCAGGCACGGATCGAGGCCAAGAAGCTGGTCGATAGCCAGCAGATCGAGGCGGACCGCGCGGTGCAGCAGGCCAAGATCGCGCAGGACCAGGCGCTCGAGCTCGCCCGGCAGGAGCAGCAGATCGCGGTGCAGAACAAGAGCCGCGAGGAAAGCCAGGCCCGGGCCGAGGCGGACAAGGCGCGCGCCGAGGCGGTGGTCGCCGAGGAACGCGTCGGCACCGCCCGCGAGGCCGAAGTTGCCGAGCGCCAGAAGCGGATCGAGCTGATCGACGCCGCGCGTGAGGCCGAGCGCGCCGCGATCGGCATCAAGGTGCAGGCCGATGCCGAGAAGCAGGCCGCGTCCGATCGCGCCGAGGCGGCCCGCCTCCAGGCAGAGGGCGAGGCGGAAGCCGCCAAGCTCAAGGCCGAGGCGGACCGGGTGCGCTTCGAAGTGGAAGCCGCCGGCCAGCGCGCGATCAACGAGGCGGCGAACCTGCTCTCGTCCGAGACCATGTCGCTGCAGACCAAGCTGGCGCTGCTCAAGGTGCTGCCCGAAGTGATCCGCGAAGCCTCCAAGCCGCTGGAGGCGATCGATTCGATCAAGATCGTCCAGGTCGACGGCATCACCGGGCGTGGCGGTTCGGCGGGTGTCGCCGATGCGGGCGGGGAAGGCGATCGCAACCTCGCCAATTCGGCGGTCGCCGCGGCGCTGCGCTACCGCGCGCAGGCACCGGTGATCGACGGGCTGATGCGCGAGCTGGGCTTTGACGGCGGCACGCTTGACGGGCTGGTCGCGGGAGCGGCGGACCTGGGCACGAAGAACATCGTGGCGGCTTCGTCCGACGATGAGGACGACAAGCCGGCGCCCTCCGGCGGGCGAAAGGCGCGTTCGGGCGGGTAGATATTTCCGTCGTCTCCGGTGCGCGCGTTTGGGATCGGGCACCTTGGTGGAGGGGCTATGGAATTGGGACCGGCGATCTGGCTGTGGCACCGCCGGACGATGCGCTGGCGCGCGGCGAACGGGCTTATCTGATCCCGGTGGCGCGATGCTGCACCGGCATCGCCGCCGGCGCGGCGAGGAGCTGGGCGACGACGGGGAAGACTTCCGCCTCTTCCCAGTCGACCCGCGCCTTGAGCGCGCGATACTGGCTGCGCACCGCCATGCGGAACTCGCGGGGATCTTCCTTCACCCGGGCCATCGTCCACAGCCCGTAATGCTCGCTGGCGCTCTGGCGCAGCGTCATAAGCTCGTCGGTGAAGCGGCGGCCGAGCGCAAGGTGGGCGGGGTCGGCGCTGGCCTGGAGCGCCTGGGTGATCGTCGACAGCTTGCCGATGACATGGCGGCTGCCGGCCTGGCCGAGCGCGTGTCGCGCGGCGGCGATCTTGTCGAAGCTGGGTTCGATCGCGCCGGCGGCCTCCATCACGGCTTCGGTGAGGCGAAGCAGTTCGCGATGTTCCTGTCTGATGCTGTCCAGGCCGTGCACGCAGCGTCTCCATGGTCCCCATTTCGGTTTATAGAGGGCGGAGCGGGCCTAGGGGCCATTGCGTAGCGTATTGCCCCGAGGGGCGTGCGCATCGATCAGCTGGGCTTATGATTGGGCGCGCGCAATTTGTTGGACCCGGGATGCGCGAGCGCTCGAAAGGGGCTGGGCAAAGGGAGGGAATGATGGCCGCGCTGGTGCTTCACGAATATGCCGCCTCGGGCAATTGCTACAAGATCCGGCTGACCGCCGCGCATCTCGGGCTGAAGCTGGAGCGGCGCGAGTACGACATCATGCAGGGCGAGACGCGGACGCCCGAGTTCCTCGCGCGGGTCAACGCCAATGGCCGGATCCCGACGCTGCAGGTCGGCGAGGATTTCCTGCCCGAGAGCAATGCAGCCTGCTTCTACCTGGCCGATGGCAGCGACCTGATCCCGCACGACCGGTTCGAGCGGGCGGACATGCTGCGCTGGCTGTTCTGGGAGCAATATAACCACGAGCCCAATGTCGCGACCTTGCGCTTCTGGGCGAAATGGGTGGGCTTCGACCAGCTGAGCGCGGTCCAGCAGGCGAATCTGCCGGGCAAGCAGGCGGCGGGCGAGGCGGCGCTGGCGCTGATGGACGAGCATCTCGAGACGCGCGACTGGTTCGTGATCGACCGGCTGACGCTCGCCGACATCGCGCTCTATGCCTATACCCATGTCGCGGAGGATGGCGGGTTCAGCCTGCAGGCCTATCCGAATGTGCGCGCCTGGATCGACCGGGTCGCTGCCCATCCGCGGCATATTCCGATAACCGCCTGATTCGACGAGCGGAAGCGGCCCATTATGCATAGTTCTATGACATCCGCGTGAAGTCGAAACGATTCGAAATGTAATATTCCGCGGCCATTTACCCGGTCCAGGCAAGGGCATTTGCAGGGCTGGTTAAATGGCCACGATCACGAGGCTTCCGTTCGACACACAGCATCTCGCGGACTTCCACGCTTCGACTCCGTCGATCCCCGAAAAGGCGGTCACCGAGCGCAAGCGCTACCGCACGGTCTGGATCAGCGACGTCCATCTCGGCACGCGCGGCTGCAATGCCGAGATGCTCATCGACTTCCTCGATCATGTCGATTGCGACGTGATGTACCTCGTCGGCGACATCCTCGACGGCTGGGCGCTCAAGAAGCGCTTCTACTGGCCCGATTCGCACAACGACATCGTCTGGCGCTTCCTGAAGCGCGCCAAGCGCGGCACCGAGATCGTCTATATCCCGGGCAACCATGACGAGATGTTCCGCCAGTTCTCGGGCCTGAACTTCGGCGGCGTGCATATCCGCCGGCAGGCGATCCACACCACCGCCGACGGCCGCCGCCTGCTCGTGCTGCACGGCGACGAGTTCGACGCGATCACCATGTCGCACCGCTGGCTCGCGCATCTGGGCGATGCCGCCTACGAGATGATGATGGGCCTCAACCGGCTGGTGAACCGCGTCCGCCGCATGCTCGACATGCCCTATTGGTCGCTGAGCAAATACGCCAAGGCCAAGGTGAAGAACGCAGTCGAGTTCATTTCCAAGTTCGAAGAGATCGTCGCGCACGAAGCCGGTGCGCGGGGAGTCGACGGCGTGATCGCCGGACATATCCACACGGCCGAGATGCGCGACATCGAAGGCATCGCCTATTACAATGACGGCGATTGGGTGGAGGGTTGCACCGCGCTCGTGGAGCATTACGACGGTACGATGGAAATTCTCCATTGGGCCGAAGAGATGGCGAAGCGCGAAAGCGAACTAGCGTCCGGGGTCAGACTGGCGGCTGCGTGACGGCGGCAACGGAGGTCGGACCCGTGCGGATAGCCATAGTGACAGACGCCTGGGAGCCCCAGGTGAACGGAGTCGTGCGCACGCTGCAATCGGTGCGCGCGGTGCTGGAAAAGCAGGGCCACAAGGTCATCGTGATCTCGCCCGACCTCTTCTATTCGCTGCCGTGCCCGACCTATCCGGAGATCCGGCTGGCGCTCGCCCGGGTCGCCAGCGTCGGGGCGATGCTGGAGGAATTCAATCCGACGGCGATCCACCTGGCGACCGAAGGGCCGCTCTGCGTCGCCGCGCGGCGCTGGTGCATCCGCCACGACATGCCGTTCACCACGGCGTACCACACCCAGTTCCCGGACTATGTCTCGGCGCGCTCCGGCGTGCCGGCCGAATGGATCTGGCGCTACATCAAGTGGTTCCACGCGCCGAGCCAGGCGATCCTGGCCTCCACCCCCTCGATCCGCCAGTCGCTGATCGACCATGGCCTGTCCCATGTGAAGCATTGGGGCCGCGGCGTGGACCTGGCGAACTTCCACCCGGGCATAGCGCCGCATCCGGCGATGCAGGGGCTGGAAGGGCCGGTGCAGCTCTATGTCGGCCGGGTCGCGATCGAGAAGAATATAGAGGCCTTCCTGAAGACCTCGCATCCGGGCACCAAGGTCGTGGTGGGCGACGGCCCGGCCCGCGCCTCGCTTCAGGCACGCTTCCCGGAAGCGAAGTTCCTGGGCCCGATGTTCGGCCCCGAGCTCGCATCCGCCTATGCCGCCGCCGACGTCTTCGTCTTCCCGAGCAAGACCGACACGTTCGGGCTGGTGATGATCGAGGCGCTGGCCTGCGGCGTGCCGGTCGCGGGCTATCCGGTCACCGGGCCCATCGATGTGCTGACGCCGGAGACCGGCGCGATGGACGCCGACCTGACCAAGGCGATCGGCATCGCGCTGACCCGGGATCGCGCGGCCTGCGCCGCCTATGGCCGGACCTTCACCTGGGAAGCCAGCGCGCGCCAGTTCCTCAATGCGCTGCATCCGATGCATGGGGAGCGGGCAGCGGCCTGAGCACGCAATAATCGTCATCCCGGGGGCAATTATGGGCGTACTGCCTGCGCATCCCGCCCCCTTTTTCTTGCTCTTCGCGACTTCTCGCATTAAGTCGGGCCCGTGACAGGCCACCCGTGAAGGGTGGCCCTTTCTATTTCTGGAGACGAAAAGTGGCCCAGCCGCTGATGCCGCATGCGACCGCTTCCTGGCTGGTCGACAACACTTCGCTCTCGTTCGATCAGATCGCGGAGTTCTGCGGCCTGCACATCCTCGAGGTCCAGGCGATCGCCGATGATACCGCCGCGACCAAGCTCACCGGCCGCGATCCGGTCCGTGCGCACGAGCTGACGATGGACGAGATCGAGAAGGGCCAGAAGGACCCGAACTACGTCCTCAAGATGCTCAAGGGCCCCGAGCAGGTCCGCCGCACCAAGGGCCCGCGCTACACCCCGGTGTCGAAGCGCCAGGACAAGCCGGACGGCATCGCCTGGATCCTGCGCAACCATCCGGAGATCTCGGACGGCGCGATCGGCAAGCTGATCGGCACCACCCGCACCACCATCGCCGCGATTCGCGACCGCAGCCATTGGAACATCGCCAATATCGTGCCGAAGGACCCGGTGACGCTGGGCCTCACTTCGCAGCGCGAGCTTGACGCGCTGGTCGCCAAGGCCGCCAAGGCCGCCGGCATCGAGGCACAGGTCGATACTCGCCTCGAGGGCGACCGCGAAGCGCTGATCGAGCAGCTCCGTGCCGAGCGCACCGCCGCGGCCCGCGAAGCCGAAGGCCATGGCGACGACGCGCCGGCCGCGCCGATCGAGCACACCGCCGAGACGCTGTTCCGCACCAACAACAGCAACTAAGCGTCCGGGAACAGGGCGGCGTGGCGGGCGCAGATCGCGTCCCATAGCCCCGCCGCCTCCGGCACCGCCAAACCGAAGCGCTGGTCGAGCCGCTCGACCAGCGCTTCTGCGTTCTGGAGGGTCTCGCTCGTCTCGCCCTCGGGGCCGCGCGTGATGAGGACGCGCCCGCGCAATATGCTGTGGGTGTCGCCGCGGCGCTGCTGGACCACGAGGTTCTGGACGAAGGGCGATTGCGGCGCGACCTGCAGCTCGGCGCAGCGCTGGGCGAACAGCGCCTCGTCGGCGGGCGCGTCGCTGAAATCGTAGCTGAACGGATCGTCCTCGCCATAGCGCTCCTCGAAGCGCCACCAGCCATCCACTTCGCGCAGCGCCACCGCATAGGGCGCGAATTGCGCGTTTCCTGCTTCGAAGGGCAGGGGTGCCGCCTGGCTGCCGCCGAAGCCGACATCGACCAGCCATAGCCGGCCTTCCAGCCTGACCAGCAGCGCGAGATGGTTGCCCAGTGACATCTCGCCGATCACGTGCCGCATCACGCCGGCGGAGATGCGGCGGACGTCATAGCCCAGCGCCTCCAGGACGCGGCCGAACAGCCCGTTCTGCTCGAAGCACCAGCCGCCGCGCCGGCGCGTCACCAGCTTGTCGAAGATCGCGTCCGGATCGATCGAGATGGGCGTGCCGAGCTGCACGTCGAGATTCTCGAACGGGAAGGCAGCGAGATGGGCCTGCATCAGCTGGGTGAGCGTGATGCGGTCCGGCGTGGTCGGCTGCGGCTGGCCGGTGCGCGCTAAATAGGCCTGAAGATCCATGTGCTGCCTCCCCCTTGCAGGCAGAGAGCATGGCAGCGGGCGGGGTGCGCTGTCGAGCCTCGGCAGGACGGGGCGGGGCGTGTAGCCTCGCGTCCGCGACTCGGGACGGCCGGGCGCGCATCCTGGAGGGATCCCATGTGTGACGACCTGACCGCCGCCGACAACGCCGACTTCCTGATGACCCGGCGCGAATTCGGCGCGGGCGCGGCTGCGGCCGGAGTGGTCGCGCTGTTGCCGGTTCCCGCCAACGCGGCGGAGATCAAGGGCCGCGACGTCACCATCGTCACGCCGGACGGCAGCTGCGATGCCTATTTCGTCGCACCGGCCAAGGGCAAGCATCCCGCGGTGATCGTGTGGCCGGACATTTTCGGCCTGCGCCCGGCCTTCCGCCAGATGGCCGACCGGCTCGCGCAGTCGGGCTATGCGGTGCTGACGGTCAACCAGTTCTACCGCTCGACCAAGACGCCGTTCGTCACGCCCGGTCAGGGCTTCGACGATGCACTCAAGGCCAAGGTGGGGCCGTGGCGCGCGCTGCTCACCAATGAGGCGGCTCAGCGCGATGCGGCGGCGTTCATCGCCTGGGTCGATGGCCAGAAGGAAGTCGACAGGAAGCGCGGCATCGGCACCACCGGCTATTGCATGGGCGGGCCGCTGGTGATGCTCACCGCGGCCGTGTCGCCCGCCCGGGTGCGCGGCGCGGCGACCTTCCATGGCGGCGGGCTCGCGGCGGACGGGCTGCTCGCGCTCGTCCCAACGATGAAGGCGCGCTTCCTGATCGCCATTGCCGAGAATGACGACGGCCGCGCGCCCGGCGACAAGGACAAGCTGCGCGCCGCGTTCGCCGCCGCGAAGCTCCCCGCCGAGATCGAGGTCTACAAGGGAACGATGCACGGCTGGTGCCCGCCGGACAGCCAGGTCTACAACGCCGCCGAGGCCAATCGCGCCTGGGACCGGTTGCTGGCGACCTTCGTCACGCTCTGAGGCGGCTTGACGGCCGGTCAATGTGAGTTCACGTTATGTTCTGACGATTCGGAGGCAGGCCATGGCAGACGAACTGATCTTCTACACCCATCCCCAGTCGCGCGGGCGGATTGCCCGCTGGGCGCTGGAAGAGGCGGGTGCCGCCTATGAAACGCGGGTCGTCGAATATGGCACGACGATGAAGGGCGAGGACTATCTCGGCATCAACCCGATGGGAAAGGTGCCGGCGATCGTCCACAAGGGCCGGGTCGTCACCGAATGCGCGGCGATCTGCGCCTATCTGGCCGAGGCGTTCCCCGAGGCAGGGCTGGCGCCCACGGCGGAGGAGCGGGCGGACTATTATCGCTGGCTGTTCTTCGCGGCAGGCCCGGTCGAGCAGGCGGTGACCAACAACTTCGCCAAGTTCGAGCCATCGGCCGATCAGGGCCGGATGTTCGGCTATGGCAATTACGACCTGGCCGTCGATGTGCTGGAGAAGGCGGTGTCGGCGCATTCCTATATCGCCGGTGATCGCTTTACCGCGGCGGACATCTATGTTGGCTCGGCGGTGGGCTGGGGCACGATGTTCGGCACGCTGCCGAAGCGCGATGCCTTTCTGGACTATTTCGGTCGGCTGAGCAGCCGGGAAGCGTATCAGCGCGCCAGCGCCAAGGACGATGCGCTGGTGGCGGAACTGGAAGCGGCCAAGGCGCCGGCCTGACTGTTCTCTCCGGCGCGTGCAGCATGTGACGCGCCGGAGGCATGCGTTCACAAACTGACGGAAAATGGGGGAGGGCGGAGTGGACCACTCGGCAGCCTATGATACCGGCCGCCTGGCCGGAACCGTTATCGGGTACCTTCTGGTATATGGCGGAATGATCGCGCTGGGGGTGTTCTTCGGCAAGCGATTGGCAAGGAAGCGCGATGTCGGCTTCGTGCGCTGGCCGCTGAACCTGGCGCTCGTGCTGGTCCTGCTGCTGATCGCGGGCCAGTGCGCCAATCGCAACCAGGCGCAAGGCGTGGCGAGCAGCATGGAGGCGTAATTCCTTCAGTTTCCCGGCAAAGGCCGGGGCCCAGTTGCAATGTCGTTCGAGAGGCTTCGGCGCCATCGATAGCGCGCTCAACCCGGGCACCGGCCTTCGCCGGGGAACGGCGAACTAGTGGGATTCAGGTTTTGATGCGGCCTAGCGCTCAAGCTGTTCCATCCGGGCCGGCAATTCGGCCATCACCGCGTCGCGGTCGGCCTGGTCGGTCGAGCCCCAGCGCGCGATCTCGTCGATCGTGCGGCCGCAGCCGAGGCACCAGCCGGTGGCACCGTCCATCGTGCAGAGCCCGATGCAGGGGCTCTCGATGATCGGGACATATTCGATCATCGCGTCCAGCGCGCCAGCCAGTCGGCCATTTGCTGGGGCTGCAGGAGGCGCGCATCCCCCAGGCCGAGAATGTCGTCGCGGTTGCGCAGGCGGCGGGTGCGCGGGTCGACCACGAGGATCGCGGGAACGGCCTCGAGCGAGGCAGCGCCGAAGCGGCGGGGCATGTCGAGATTGCGGTCGAACTCGCCGATATCGACCTGGACCAGCTCGAAATGGCTGGCGATCCAGCTGCGCATCTCGGGCAATTCGAGCACGCCGGCCAGAACCCGGCAATCAACGCACCAGTTGGCGCCGAAATCGATGAGCAGCGGTTTGCCGGACTTCTTCGCGCGGGCGAGCGCAGCGTCCACGTCCCTCCCGGCATCGCGCGATGGATCATAAGGCGCGGGCAGGGGCAGCGGTAGCTGGGCGAGCGTGCGCGCCTTGAGCCGGGGCGCTGCCACCGTTTGCGAAAGGGCAGTGCCGGGCAGCGCCAGCGCGGTCAGCGCGAGCAGCAGCCCGGCGCGGCGAATCATTCGGCGGCGAGCGTGTAGTTCAGGAAGTCCGGGATCGGGCCGTTCCAGCCATCGTCCGGACCATCGTCGCGCTCGTCGCGGCGGCGGTCGCGCCCACGATCGCGGCGGGGCTGCTCGTCGCGGCTTTCACGGCGGAATTCCTCGCGGCGCGGCTCTTCCCGGCGGGGCTCGTCGCGACGCGTTTCCTCGCGCTTCGGCTCGGCCTTCTTGCCGCGCGCGGGCTTCTTCTCGTCCTCGGCCTTGCGGCGGCCGCGCGGCGCTTCCTCGCGTACCTCGTCGCCCTCGGCGGCGGCAGCCGGGTTCTTCAGCCGCACGCGCTCGATCTTGTGGCCGGTGAGCTTCTCGATATTGGCGATGTTCTCGGCATCGTCCGGCGCGACCAGCGTATAGGCTGTGCCGGTGGCGCCGCCGCGGCCGGTGCGGCCGATGCGGTGGACATAATCGTCCGGATGCCAGGGCGCGTCGAAGTTGAAGACGTGGCTGACGCCCTTGATGTCGAGCCCGCGCGCCGCGACGTCCGAGGCGACGAGGATGTTCACGTCACCCTTCTTGAACCGGTCGAGCTCGGCCAGGCGCTGCGGCTGTTCCATGTCGCCATGGATCTCGGCCGAGCGGAAGCGGTGGCGCTGCAGGCTCTTGTTGAGCTCGCGCACCGTGGTCTTGCGGTTGCAGAAGATGATCGCGGTCTGGACGTTGTCCGCCTCGAGCAGCTGGCGCAGCGTCTCGCGCTTCTTCATCGAGGTGGTCTCGACGATGCGCTGGGTGATGTTGGTGTTGGTGGTCGCCGGACGGGCGACCTCGATCCGCTTGGGATCGTTCAGGAACTTGTCCGCCAGCTTCTTGATGACCGGCGGCATCGTTGCCGAGAAGAGCAGGGTCTGGCGCTGCTTGGGCAGCTTGGTGCAGATTTCCTCGATATCGGGGATGAACCCCATGTCGAGCATCCGGTCGGCCTCGTCGATCACCAGCAGGCTGCAGCCGGTGAGCAGAATCTTGCCGCGGCCGAACAGGTCCATCAGCCGGCCCGGCGTGGCGATGAGGACGTCGACGCCCTTTTCCAGCGCCTTCACCTGGTCGCCCATCTGCACGCCGCCGATCAGCAGGGCCATGGAGAGCTTGTGGTGGGTGCCGTACTTCTCGAAATTCTCGGCGACCTGGGCAGCGAGCTCGCGCGTCGGCTCGAGGATGAGCGAGCGCGGCATCAGCGCGCGGGTGCGCCCTTCGCCGAGGATGTCGATCATCGGCAGCACGAATGCGGCGGTTTTGCCCGTGCCCGTCTGGGCGATGCCGACAAGGTCCTTGCCCATCAGCACGCTTGGAATGGCCTGGCGCTGAATGGGCGTGGGCTCGGTATAGCCCGCGTCAGTCACTGCGCGCAGAAGTTCGTCAGAAAGGCCGAGATCGGCAAAGCTCATGCAATTTTCCGGAAAATCGGCGTGGCTGACCCACGCGCGAAGCCTTCACGCGCTTGCGGATTTGGTAAGGAAAGTCAAGCGCTGAGGCGCTTAACGTGCCAATTCCAGCGTCTTGAAGGCCTCTACGTCGCAGGAGCGGCCCGCGCGGGTGCGGATCGAATCGCGGCCGGCGCAGATCTTCTGGTCCTTGTTCGTCTTCACATAGAAGCCGTTGTAGAAGCCGAGCGCCGGGCAATTGCGGCCCAGTTTGGCACGCAGCAGCGAGCCGTCGCGCAGCACCAGATCGACGCTTTCCTGCGTGTTGACGCCGGCGAAGCCCGCAATGTCCTGGACCTTCACGCAGTCCTTGGTCTTTTTCTCGATCACGCGCGGGGCGCGGCGCACCACGATGGTGGCGCTGCTGGTGATGGTGACGCGCGGCACCTGGATCGTCACCCGTTGCTGCTGTTGCTGCTGCTGGTCCTGCTGGAACGCCACCCGCACCGCATCCCAGTCGGGCGCGCCTGCAGGCGCCGCTGCGGGAGCGGCGACTACGAGCAGCAGGCTGGAGGCGACGGAAAACGGATTCGGCATTTCGTGTTTGTTATGTACGACCCAGGTTTGAACAGTGGATGAACTGCCGGCCATCGTGCTAGCCCAAAAATGCCATGACACCAGCGCAGCAGCAGCTCGTCGATACCGTTTTGGAGCGCTTTGGCGCCAAGGCGGTCACCACGGACGCCCAGGAAATCGCGCCCTGGGAATCGGACTGGCGCGGCCGCTATCACGGCAGTGCACCGGCTCTGCTCTCGCCGGGATCGACCGCGGAAGTGGCGGAAATCATCCGGCTTGCCGGCGAACTCGGCGTGAAGATCGTGCCCCAGGGCGGCAATACCGGCATGGTCGGCGGCGCGACCCCGTCCGAGGACGGATCGGCGCTGCTGCTCTCTACCCGCCGGATGAACATGATCCGCTCGATCGATCCGGTAGGCAATGTCGCGGTGGTCGAGGCTGGGGTGATCCTGGCCAACTTCCACAATGCCGCGTTGGAACAGGGGCGCCGATTCCCGCTGACGCTGGGCGCCAAGGGCAGCGCCACGATCGGCGGGCTGGTCTCCACCAATGCCGGCGGCACCCAGGTCCTGCGCTTCGGCAACATGCGACACCTGGTCGCGGGGCTGGAGGCAGTGCTGCCCGATGGCTCTATCTACGAGGGGCTGACGCCGCTCAAGAAGGACAATCGCGGCTATGACCTCACCCAGCTGCTGATCGGGGCGGAGGGGACGATCGGCATCGTCACCGCCGCGACGCTGCAGCTCCATCCGGCGATTCTCGAGCGCGCGGCCGCGTGGGTAGGTGTCGCGAGCCCGGAGGATGCGCTCCGGATGCTGCGTCTGATGGAGGCACGGACCAACACGATCGAAAGCTTCGAGATCATCCCCGGCGAGATCCTGCGGCATGTCCTGGATCATATTCCGGGCACCCGCTCGCCGCTCGCCGGTGAACATGCCTGGCACGTGCTGATCGAATCGGTCGCCACCGAAGCCGGTGCGGAACCTCCCGCCGCGCTGCTTGGGCAGCTGCTCGAGCCGGTATTCGAGAGCGGGCTTGCCGAGGATGCGGTGATCTCGTCGAGCGAGGCGCAGGTCGAGGCTTTCTGGCACATCCGCGATTCGATCTCCGAGGCCGAGCGGGCACTCGGCCCGGCGATGCAGCACGACATCTCGGTGCCGGTCGACAAGATGCCGCGCTTCATGATCGAGGCTGCGGAGGCGGCCGAGCGCCGCTTTCCCGGCGTGACCGCCACCGGCTTCGGGCATCTGGGCGACGGCAATGTCCATTTCCACGTCCGTGCGCCCGCCGGCGTCGATCGCGACAGCTGGTATGCGGGCGACGGCAAGGCGGTGAGCCGCTTCGTCTATGACATGGTGGTGGCCGAAGGCGGATCGATCTCGGCCGAGCATGGCATCGGCCAGATGAAGCGTGACGAACTGGTGCGTTTGAGCCCGCCGCAGCGCATCGCGGCACTAAAGGCGATCAAAATGGCACTGGATCCCCGCGGAATCCTCAATCCGGGCAAGCTGGTGGTGCTTGCGCCCGAGGCTGACAACCCATAGACCCGCCAATCGGGATTCCAGATACCAGCATTTTGTTCCCAGGAGATTTAGGATGGCTTCCGCCCCGCAGCAGTCGCTGCCTCTGTTTTACAATGACCTGCAGCCGCTTTCGAGCCAGCAGCACGCCGATTTCAAGATTCGCTCGGCCGACAAGGCGCCGTTCCTTGCGAAGCAGCACGCGGTTCCCGTCACCGTCGAGGAATTCCCGCTGGTGCAGCGTTTCATGCCGATCGTCTTCTCGCAGGGCGAAGAGCCGGTGCCGCTTGCACTGATGGGCCTGAACGAAGGCATCAATACCTTCTTCGACGAAGATGGTTCGCTCAACGAGCCGAACTTCTACGTCCCGGCCTATATCCGCCGCTATCCGTATCTGCTGGCGCGCCTGCGCCCGGACAGCGACGAGCTGTCGCTCTGCTTCGACCCGACCACGGACACCGTGGGTGCGTTCGAGGAAGGCGAGGCCCTGTTCGTCGACGGCGAACCGAGCGAGACCACCAAGAACATCCTTCAGTTCAACGAGCAGTTCGAGCAGGCCGGCGCCCGCACCGGCCAGTTCATGAAGGAGCTCAAGGAACTCGACCTGCTGATCGACGGTGAAGTCACCATCCAGCCGGACGGCGCGGCTCAGCCCTTCGTCTATCGCGGCTTCATGATGATCGACGAGAACAAGCTCAACGAGCTGCGCGGCGACCAGCTGCGCAAGATCGTGCAGAACGGCATGCTGCCGCTCATCTACGCCCACCTCTTCTCGCTGGGCCTGATGCGCGACATCTTCGGCCGCCAGCTGCGCCAGGGCAAGATGCCCGAGCCGCAGCTCGTGCAGCCGACCGCCTGAGAATGATCGAGCGCGGCGATCGATACAGCCGGGGGGCGATCGCCTTCCACTGGTCGATTGCCGCGCTCATCCTCGTCAACCTGATCATCGGCCTGTTCCACGACGCGATGCCGCGGGCGTGGGGCGTGATGCCGCTGCACAAGTCGCTCGGCATGGCCGTGCTGGCGCTCACGCTGGGCCGGATCGCCTGGCGATTCACCCACAAGCCGCCGCATCTGCCCGAGCTGTTGCCCGCCTGGGAAAAGGCGACGGCGCACATTGTCCACTTCATCCTCTATGCGCTGATGCTGATCCTGCCGATCAGCGGCTGGCTGCTTTCCTCCAATCCGGAGAAGCCGCGCCCGGTGAACTGGTTCGGCCTGTTCGAGATTCCGGTGCTGCCGGCAACGCCCGCCGTGGCGCACAATGCGCACGAGGCGCATGAGCTGCTCGGCTATCTGATGGCGGCGCTGGTGGTGATCCACATCGCCGCGGCGCTGCGGCACCATTTCCTGCTCCGCGACCAGGTGCTCGCGCGCATGCTGCCCGGGATCCGCCGAAACGGTTGATCTTTCTGCGAGAACGTTCGCCCGCAGCCCCTTGAACTAATCGACCCCCCAATTATATTTGGTCTTGTACGGCGTCGTGTCCCCCCTTTCGCGAAGCCGTACGGCACGCCCTCGGGCGTGTCTCCTCCCTGAACCTTGGCCACCTCGTGGGTAACCACGAGGTGGTTTTTTATGTGCCGTTGCCCCGGCCCTCGACGCGCGGCAGACTGGTCGCATGGGCAAGCGATCCGGGGTTCCGCACCGTGACGACGAACTGGCGGCGCTCAGCCTTGCTGCGCTGGAGGCCGAACTCGCGCGTGCGCACAGCCGGCTGGCGATTGTCGAGGGAGCGAAGGCTGCCAAGCAGTGGCACAAGCGCATCCACTGGCTTGAAGCGGAGATCGCGCGCCGCGATTGAGCGTTATTCCGCCGCGATCGCGCCCGGCAGCGCCTCGTCGGCAACCGCATCGATGATGTCGCGCAGCAGCCGCACCACAGCTTCGAGCCCCGGCCCTGGCTGGTCGAGCATCGAATCGAGATAGAGCGACCGGTCGAACTCCAGCTGGATCGCGTGGATGCCGCGTCGCGGATTGCCGTGGCGCTCAAGGATATGCCCGCCCGAATAGGGGGTGTTGGCCGCGGTCCGCACGCCATGCGCCCGCGCCACGCCCTCGATCCGGCCGAGGAAGCGTGCCGCGGCCGACTTGCCGAAGCGATCGCCTGGCACCAGCCGGGCCGCGATGCCCGGGGCACCGAGCGAGGGCATCGAATGCACATCAAGCAGCACCGCCACGCCGAAACGGACGCGCGCCGCGGTCAGTGCCGCTTCGATGGCGGCGTGCCAGGGGCGGTGATCGGCATGTATCCGCTGCTGCACCTCGTCGGCGGTCAGGCGGCGCTGCCAGATGTCGCCCGCGCTGCCCGCCCGGCGCGGCACCAGCCCCAGCCCGGAGCGGATCTTGGCGGAAAGCGGCGCGCCGTGCGGCCAGGCGCCGTCGTCCAGCCGGGGGTCGCGCTCATGCTCGGCGCGGTTGAGATCGATCCAGGCACGGGCACGGGTGGCGACGAACAGCGTCTCGTCGCGGCGGGCGGCAAGGGCGATCGCATCGGCATGGCGATCCTCCAGCGCGCGCAGCGCAACGAGCGGGACGCGGATCGCGCCGCGCAGCGCCTCGGGATAGTCGCGTCCGGCATGCGGCACCGACAGGATCACCGGGCTCAGCGGCTCGGCGGGGCCATGGCGGACGAAGGTCGCTTCAGTCACGACGCCATGACTATGCGCGCCTTGGCCTCGCCGCAATGCCGTGGGATAGGATAAGGGCGCAAAATCTTAAGGGCTTTCGGTATAGGAGGAGCCCTGTTGATTTCGAGTGGGGAAACATGATCCGAATTCTGCTGGCCGAGGATGACCGCGTGATGCGGGAATACCTTACCCGGGCGCTCGAGCGCTCGGGATATGCGGTCAGTGCGGTCGATCGCGGCACGGCGGCGATGCCGCTGCTCGAGTCCGAGCGTTTCGACCTGCTGCTCACCGACATCGTGATGCCCGAGATGGACGGGATCGAACTGGCCCAGAAGGCGAGCGAGATCGCGCCGGACATGCGGGTCATGTTCATCACCGGCTTTGCGGCGGTCACGCTCAAGGCCGGCAAGCAGGTGCCGCAGGCCAAGGTCCTCTCCAAGCCCTTCCATCTGCGCGACCTCGTTCTCGAGGTCGATCGGTTGTTCGAAGCGGAGAATGCCGGATTTAATTGAATTAGGGTGCTTGCGCGGTTCGAAAAGTCCCGCTAGAGGCCCGCTTCCCGTTTCGGCCGACAGGCCAATGGGCGCGTAGCTCAGTGGTAGAGCACTGTGTTGACATCGCAGGGGTCGCAAGTTCAATCCTTGCCGCGCCCACCACATAGAAAACCCCGGAAGTCTCAGGACTTCCGGGGTTTTTGCATTCTAGAGCTAAGCCCCGGACAGCCGTTTTCAGCGCTCCTGACACACTTTTGTCACGGGGAACGGAATTGGCTTCAATTCGAAAGAGAGGGGACCGTTGGTCGGTTCAAGTTCGGCGAAAGGGATACGAGCCTGAGTCTCGGTCCTTCCGGAATAAGGTTGATGCGGAGCGGTGGGCTCGGGAGCGCGAGAGCCAGATCGATCAAGGTGCGTATCCGCCGGGCCAAAGGGCACTTCGAGGGCAAACGCTTGGTTGTTTGGTCCGTCGCTATCTCGCGGAAATCACACCCGGCAAGCTAAGCGCTGAAAGCGAGCGCCTGAGGCTCCTAAAGCTGCTTAAGGCACCTGTTTGTGAGATTGCCCTAGCTGACCTGACATCGGCTCCTGTGGCGGCCTACAGGGACGCTAGAGCCAAGACGGTGAAGCCGGGTACCGTCGCCCGCGAACTGTCCCTGCTTCATAATGTGATCGATATTGCTCGCCGGGAATGGGACGTGCCGCTGGCGACAAATGTGGTGGCGCAGGTACGCCGCCTGCCGGTTCGAAATGCTAGGGACCGGCGCTTACGACCCGGAGAGCTACAGGCGCTTCGTGACGCACTTGTTGATAGTCGCAATCCACTGCTCCAACCTGCAATTCTATTCGCGATAGAGACGGCGCTCAGGCGGGGCGAACTGCTTGATCTAGAATGGACGGCAATCGATGTTCGCAATCGCACCGCTCATATCCCGCATACCAAAACCGGTTATGCACGGACCATTCCGCTTACGGACGCTGCTCTAGGCATCTTGGAGGGTTTGCCCCGCCGCGAGAGCAAGGTGTTCCCCATGACGGCAATGGCGTTGAAGCTGGCTTGGAATAGGGCTCGGGGCCGGGCGTCTTTGTCCGATTTACGATTCCACGACCTTCGGCACGAAGCTATTTCCCGCTTCGCGGAAATGGGTCTTACCGCCGTCGAGTTAAGGGTGATTAGTGGTCATCGCGATCTTAGGATGCTCACCCGCTACACCCATCTTAGGCCCGCCACCTTGGCTGCCAAACTAGCAGGGCGCTCTTGGGAGCAAGAAGTGGGCCCCGCTGCCTAGGGGCTCTCGCCTAGAACTAGCCGGGCTACTTGCAGAGTGTTGCCACAACTCAACGGAACGAGCTGCAAAACTGCTGTGAGTTTCGGGGCTTTTCACCCCGATCCCTCATTCATCATCCTTTTCCACCGCCTCCGGCTTTAGAACGCCGGAGGTGATTTCATAGAATTGGATAGGCATATTAGTTAATATCATTCCTAAAATTAACATATCTAGAAGTAGATAAACAGAAAATCTGGAATTGTTCTAAATAAACCCTATACATTTTTAAACTTTCATGCCTGGAAGAGGGTTGACGAACGGCTAGGCGGGCGCCACATGGCGCTTGCCAAAAAGTAACTCGTCCCTCTATAGAGTATATTGTGGATAGATTACTTTATTATACAAAGATACTTCTATGACTACTCATAAAACTGATAGTGAATCTCTTTACGATGCCTCTTATAGAACCCTTATGAATGACCTTAGTGGGTTTCATATTGTTCCTGATGTTGATACTGAGAACGCTTTAAAGGAGCTTCTCAAGGTCTTTGAAGGTGGATTGAGAAGTCTCCTTCAACCAAATTTCTATCTCAGTAGTCTCGATCCCGGTTCTGGAAAGACTCAAGCGATTTCCTCCTTCCTCAAGGCTTGGAAATCCAAGGGCTTTCTTCCGGAGGGGAGTGTCCTCGTTGGGGTGAAAACCAAGGAAGAAATTCGAGCCCTTGTGAACCGTCTCGGTTTGGATGATGCGGACTTCGCCTGCTTTACGAGTGACGAAGGCATCAACGCCCTCGGCCTGGGTGATGGGCGGCGTGGCGAGGCTAGGATTCTGCTCACCACGCAGCAGATGATCCTCAGTCGGACTCGGGATCGCACGTTCTCGGCGGCGAGGGACTTCCACTATGAGGGGAGGCCTAGGTCGCTACGCATCTGGGACGAAAGCCTTGTCCTTGCGGAGCCGGTGATGCTGTCCTGGTCTAGCCTCGCGGCGTTGGTTGAGCCGTTGAAACCGCGCTCTCGAGGCTTTGCCCTGCGCATTGAGCGCTTCCTTGGGACGCTGTCCGATAAGCTGGGGCATGTGATCGCTGTGCCGCGCTACTTCGAGGATTTGGCGAAGGAAGCTCTTAAGGACCGGAGGGGCCTGAGCGATGCCCATGTGAAAACGCTCGAAGGCATTCAGTTGGTCGCTGGTCGATCGATGTGGCTAGTTGCCGAGTCTGGTAAGGGGGAACGTGCTCTAGTTGGTGCGAGCAAGCCTCTGCCGGCCGATTTCGCCCCGGCGATAATTACCGACGCCTCCGGGCGTGTGCGTGGCACCTACGATATCTGGGAAGATGCAGGCGGGCTCGTTCGATTGCCCGCCAAGGCCAACGACTACCGGAATCTTCGTGTCCACCTTTGGGCTACCAAAGTTGGGAAAGACATTCTCCGGCATAGTGGCGCATCTCGTGATATCTACGACGAGGTTGCCAAGGCCATGGCGGCCAAGCCTGATGAGCGTTGGTTGGTGATTTCCTACAAGGCTAGCGATGATCTCAATGTTCATAAAGACCTGCGCGACACCGTAGATGAGGCTGTCTCCTTCGAATATCTTTCGTGGGGGCTGCACCACGGCACCAATGCGTACAAAGATATCAAGAACATCGTCATCATTGGCTCGGGCTTCTATCCCGCAGTCGCGTACACGGCTCTAGCGCTCGCTGCTTCTGGCAAGCCCGTTGGTGAGGCAGGGCTTGAGGCTCTGCCGGCGCTCAAGGGGGCGGAGTTCCAGCACAATTTCCTGCAAGCCATCATGCGCGGCAATGCGCGGAATAGCAGGGACGGGATCGCGGGGGAATGCGACGTCTATATGGTCGTTTCCAAGGCGCCTGCGCCAGCCGCCTTGATTAGGGAGGCCTTCCCAGGCTGCGTAATTGATCCTTGGGGCCCACCGGAAGAGGACATGAGCGATCACGGAAAGGCTCTGGTCGAATTTTTGAAATCCTGTTTCGCGTCGTCGGCGGGAAAATCGGTTTCGAAGAAGGCTGCTAGGGAGGCTGCCGGTATCCCTACTAAGCAACGTCTCACGACCGTGCTGCGCGAGGCCCCGGTGCAGCAAGCGCTTGTGAAAATGGATGTGGTTGTTACCACCAACAAGTTTGTCGGGCCGGATGAGCGCTAAGTTTTTAGGAGTATATAATGGCAGATGAAGCAACGTTGAGCCCGGTTGAACTCGCCGCTGAACTGACCGCTGCGTGGTTGGCAAATCCCAATACTCGATCCACTACGGAGGAGGCGGTTGCCTTCTTGACCTCGATCCATGCCGCTGTCGCGGACCTGGGCAAGGTAGCTGCGGTTGAGCCCGAGCCTGTCGCGCCAGCCGAGCCCGAGCATGTTCCCGCTGTATCGGTGCGCAAGAGCCTCGCCAGCAAAGAGCATATCATTAGTCTTTTAGATGGGCGTCCTTACCGCACTCTCACGCGGCACCTGTCCACGCACGGCCTCACCCCTGACGAGTATCGGGCTCGGTATAACCTCCCGAAATCGTACCCTATGACTGCTCCTGCCTACAGCGAGCAACGCCGGGAAATGGCAAAGAAGCTTGGGCTTGGACGTAAGCCGGGGCAAAAGGCACCCGCGAAGAAGTCGGCTGCTAAATAGGCCCTATTTCACCCTAGGGAGCCCATACAGGCGTGAAACGTAATTTAGGCTAGGTTGGCTATCTAAAAATACAAATTGCCCTGTATGGGCTTTATGTTGGCAATTTCGTGAATTCGTCAAGTCGAGGCTGAGTCATGGCAGAGGATCGAGTTTATATTGTCGGCGGCGAAGACGAAAACGGCGATCAGCATCTATTTGCTACGGATGACCTTGGGCGAGCAATAGCTAAGCACAACGAATTGAAGGGCCGGCTTCGGAAGGTTCAGACCAATGAGGGGCTGGCCGATGCTATGGATGCGGCGGCTAACCCCCACTAGGCCCGTCAAGTCGCAAAGCATATCACCGAAGGAGGGAATCTAGCGATGCGACCACTCGACGAATGGGACGAAAATGACCTCCAAGCCCTGATTGCCAATCAGGTACAGGAGAGCTTGCAACTCGATTACAAGCAGTCGGCCGCGCTTGCGAAAAACAACAATAGCCAGAATGAGCTAGCGAAGGACGTATCGGCTTTTGCGAACTCCGCAGGGGGGCGCATCATCTACGGGATCGCGGAAGCCAACAATTTGCCTGCCAACATTGATGGCGGTTGTGACCCGACCGTAATCACACGAGAGTGGATCGAGAACAGCATCCTGGGCCATGTGCAACCGCGTATCGCGGGCCTCGTCATCAAACCTATTCCACTGGCCTCGGGCGGCGTCGCTTATGTGATCGACATTCCCCAAGCGACCACGTTCGCCCCGCATCAAGCCAATCACCGCTATCACAAGCGCGTTAACTTCCAATCGCTTCCAATGGAGGACTACGAGGTTAAGGACTTGATGCGGCGGGCATCGTCCAGCGAGCCTTTCATCTATTTCACCTTGCACAATTTTCAGAACGAGGCCGGTGCAAACCGCTCTAAGCTGACTGCCCATATCGGCAACCGCAGCTCTGAGCCGATGCTGTACGCACACATCAAAGTTTTTGTTGGCACACCGATGTTCAGCGGTGAGCAGCCCGGTTACGGCATGTGGCAGTTCTTCGAAGGCGCTCTCCAAGCTGGTAATCTGGCTGAAAACGCGCCGGTCCATGTCTACACGCAGAACCACAGCATCCCCGGTTCAATGCCAATTTTTAAGGAAACCCAGTTCACCCTGCTGGACCTTGACATGCCACGCCCTGATGTTGGGCACTACCACCTAGGGTATGAGATCGCCTGCCCCGGCTATTCGCATTTCATTGTTCGTGAGTTTTTCTTCAACGGGGCCGGTTTGGTCCCGATGGACAAAGAGGCGAACCTGCTCATTGATCCGTTCGCTGCCGTCCCGGCCTAATCATAGGTAAGCTGACCGGCGGCTATCACAAATTGGGTCCGCGAAGTTCACTTTTTGTTCTACAGTGTCAGTATGGAACGAGTCGCCAACCCAATCTCTGGCAGAAGCCATTCTCTTCGCCCCTGCTTGGGTCCGTGTAGGCATCACGCGCCCGCAGCCCCACCGTTTATCGCAGTTGGGCTTGATTACTCAATCTTAAGTTGTCGCCGCCAGCGCCTTGCTGCCGCAGCTTCCATTACCTTGCCCCTTGTCTGTGGCAGGCCCAGTATATCGTAAAGCCGCAGAAGGCTTCCGAAAATTTTTGCATAGTACCAAGCCGATGGACAACCGGGGTGGGCATCAATAACGTTGCCACTCAGATATCCGTGCTCAATGTAAACTTGTCTGACTAGATCAAGAAGTTCTTCTGCGGAAAAACATTCACCGTTCTCCCGTGTACACGCTATTTTTTGAGACTGGCGATTTGGTGTTATACCGGCAAGATTGTATAGCTTTAAAAGACCTCCAAATCTCCGGCCGTAATATGTTGATGATGGAGTTTCTTTGCTGGCGTCAATTATCGTTTTGCTAATTTTCCCGTTGTCTCGATAAATCTTTCTTATGGAGTCCAGCAACTCGTCATCTGTGAACGCCTTGATTCTTCTCGTGGTGGACGTGAGTGGCTTGTCATATCCGATCAGCTTGCAGGCCTTTCGAAGGCCGCCAAATCTCTTATAAAAAACAGCAGGGCCGGGCAAATATTGACATGATTCAATTAGTGAACCTGAAATGTATCCGTTGTGCTTTAAAAGCCGAGTTAGGCCACTTAATAATTCTTCGTCATTAAGGCGAAGTGACTTAGTTAATCTGCGCTTAGAGGCGGCGGCCTTGAAAAGCTCTTCCGGTATAATGGGGTCCATGGCGCGTGATCTAATCCAAGATTTGGCGGGGGCAGGCCCTCTGGACCCAAGATTGTTTACCTTTCTGCCAAATACGTAAGTTCCTACGTATATCTCATTTTCTAGAACTTTCTGGACGCTGTGATAGTCCCATGGCTGTCCGCTTGGCTGGGGCTTTCGCAGTCTATTTAATTCTTCTGCTACCTCGCTGATCTTTAGATCGCTATAAACATATAAATCGAAAATCTTTCTAACTAAGCTTGTCTCACTTCTTGGGCCCTTAACATAAACAACTCTGTCTGTGAGGAGGCCTTTGTACTGTCCCGGCAATAGAATCATTCGGGGCCTTCCGTTTTCATCAACGACTTGCCGCCGAGTGCCGATTACGGCAGGGGCGCCCTGCTTATAGCCGAGCCGAGCTTGCTGCCTCTGCGCACGTGCAACCTTCGTAGATAGCTCTCGGCTGTACTCCGCAGCCATGACGCGTTTCATGTGCTTGACGATTGCCGCCATTGAGCCGCCGTCGTTGTCGAAAGCCTCGCAGCAGTAGGAAACGGGGATGCCTGCCTCCCGGCACATATACTCGTAGTGCGCGGCTTGATCGGCATCCTGAAAGCGGCCCCACCGGCTCACGTCGAGGACAAGGATGGCCTTGTAAGGCATTGCTCCTGACAGCACATCGCTGAGGAGTCGCTTAAGCTCGGGCCTCCCGCTCAGCGTTAGCCCGCTTTTCCCAGAGTCCTGGTACGTGGCGACCACTTCGAAACCGTTCGCGAGAGCATAGGCGGCTATCGCGTTTTTTTGGTTATCGGGGGAGAAGCGCTGATGCTCCGTGGACATTCTTATGTATTGCGCAGCTGGAATGATCTGCTTTGGCATTTGGGTGTCTCCGGCGAGGTTGAAGGGCCAGCCGCACAGCCAAGTTGTCGCCAAAGTGTGAGCATCCGCGGAATTTCGGCGGTAGGCTGTGAATCGAACGGCATCGCCGCCCGTATGATCCTCTAAGACTTCGACCTAACGTGTGGC
This sequence comes from Sphingomonas sp. NIBR02145, assembly GCF_027359115.1. Lineage (NCBI taxonomy): Bacteria > Pseudomonadati > Pseudomonadota > Alphaproteobacteria > Sphingomonadales > Sphingomonadaceae > Sphingomonas > Sphingomonas sp. NIBR02145. Next base: position 4,688,807 of record NZ_CP114791.1, read on the forward strand.
TGTCTGCTTTCCGCAGCTATCCGCCAGCTCGAGCTTTGCCGGCGGCCAATATCTTATTGCTGCATGCCCCCATAGCATCGATGAAAGCCGAACGGTCGTTCTCCGCATAGACGATCACACCCTTCGTCCAGGCGAACCCTTGGTAGCCGGCATAGCCCCCATAGCTATTCTTTGACTGCACCCGACCGAAACCGCATCCAGCTTCCGGTACGACGACAATACCTTCGAACTTTGTCGAGTCTGGGTCCTTCATCTGCGAACGCACGTCCGCCTCAATTCGGGCTTGCAACTGTTCGTCTGCCGTTGGTGGCGGGGGCGGTGCGGGCTCTTGGGAGCATGCCGAGACCATGGGGAGGACGGTTAGTAATACAGCTAGGGGGCCGAACCTCATGCTAGCACCTGATTACCGGAGGCCGGGCAGATTAGGTCCGCTTCTAGGGCGAACTTCCATGCATCAAAGAATTCATGCTGTAGCTCGCAACCGGTGAGACTTTGGGCAAGGCGGCGCATCCGGTCGCGTTGATCCGCCCCGGTGTTTCGCCGGCCGATCTTTTCGCGGCGATCTACGACGATCCGGTCACGGGATGCGCGGATGAGGAAGGTGTCGCCCTCGAACTTGGCTTTAATGTAGCGCCCGCCGTCCGGTTGAGCCTTGTTGAATATAAACGTGACCGCTGGGCGCGGCTCTTGGGCCGCAGGCGGCAGCAGCAGAAATGGCGCGATTAGGACTGATATCATAGCTCCCCCTTCCTGCGCGTCGTGTCACAGTTTCTGTGACTTGCGCAAGATGGTGGACATGGCTGGCCATGCCTACTCGGCGAACCACCAGCCCCGGATTCAAAGATCATCGATATAAAGCGGTGATCGACAGTCTTGTGGAGCGGCGCAGGGCGCTGGGAATGAGTCAGCAGGCCCTGGCCGACGCGCTGGGCCTGCATAAGCAGTTCATATCTCGGGTGGAGCTTGGGGAGCGCAGGCTCGACTTTGTTGAATTCGCCGATTTCGTTCGGGCGTTGGGATTGGAGCCGGGCACTATCGTTACGTCCGTCCCAAGCCAATCCGAGGGCACTGGCTAGCTCACAACGTCCTCTTCTCCACCCGCTGGATGGCAGCGCGGGAAACGCCATATCGCTTGGCCAGGGCGCCCAAAGACGTGCCCTTCGATCTTTCGGCTACGATGGTTCGCTGCTGGTCTGGGCTAAGGCTGGAAGGGCGTCCAAGGGTCTTTCCTGCCGCCTTGGCCCTGCTTAGGCCGGATTGGGTGCGTTCGATAAGAAGGTCGCGCTCGAACTCTGCCACCGCAGCGATGACACCCATCGTCATCTTACCGGCGGCGCTTGTAAGATCGACTCCGCCCAGCGCTAGGCAGTGAACACGGACGCCATCGGCGGCGAGGCGCTCTACGGTAGCACGAACGTCCATAGCGTTGCGCCCGAGGCGATCTAGTTTTGTGACGATCAGAACATCGCCTGCTTCAAGGCGATCTACCAGTCGAGCAAACTCCGTCCGTTCCATGGCAGCAGTGGAGCCCGATATGGTTTCCGTAACAATGCGCTTGGGATCGACCGAGAAGCCCGCCGCTTCTACCTCCCGAACCTGATTGTCAGTGGTCTGGTCGCCGGTGCTAACCCGGCAATAGGCAAACGTTCTTCCCATCGAGGTATTCCCTGTATCGATTCTGTGTATCGAAAATAGGGAGTGTATCGGAAATTGGAAGGGCTATATTCCGATCAGGTCACAGTGCGTGTGTCGGAATCCTCCGATTTAGAGCCATAGATTAATGTGGATAACCATCCTTGGCGTTCTGGAAGGAGCATGGCTTCGCCCCTACGTTAAAAGTGACCACGGCGAGGATGGAAAATGGGAATCGGAGAAGTCTTCAAAGAGTTTCTTGGAAACCTCGCAGTCGATAATGCTCAGTCAATTTCGGACCGATATGGTGAGATCACCTGTGCTTTGAACAAAGCCTTTCGAGATACCGAATCAAAAACGGCGAATACGTTGCAGGTTGGTTCGTATGGGCGGTGGACCGCCATCAAGGGCATTTCCGACCTCGATATGCTTTATATAATGCCGCAGGGTGAGTGGGAAACTTACAAAGACGGTGGGCAGGCCAAGCTTCTCTCTGATGCAGCTGCTGCGATACGCACCCGCTATCCGAAGACTGATATTGGGGTTGATAGGCTGATTGTCCGAATTCGCTATTCCAATTTCCATGTAGAGGCTCAGCCGGTTTTTAAGCTTGCCGATGGCAGCTTCCGATATCCCGACACTTACCAAGGAGGTAGTTGGAAGATTACCAAGCCATCCGAAGAAATTTCTGCAATGTCCGAGTTTGATCAGCAGAAAAATAGGAACCTTAGGCGACTATGTAGGATGGCAAGAGCTTGGAAGAACAAGCATGGCGTTGGGATTGGCGGGCTGCTGATAGATACTCTATCACATAAGTTTTTGCAGTCTACATCTGAATATGACGACAAAAGTTACTTGTATTACGATTTGATGAGTAGGGACTTTTTTCAGTACTTATCGCAACTTCCTAAGCAAGATTATTTTATGGCGCTGGGCAGCGGCCAGCGCGTGAAGGTCAAGGCCAATTTTCAGAAGAAGGCGAGCAAGGCGTATGACCTTTGCCTCAAAGCCATCGCGGCGGAAGGGACAGATAAGCAGAACGACAAATGGAGGGCAGTTTTTGGGCGCCGGTTCCCAGCGCCGGCGAAGATCGAAAAATCGGCGCTTGCGGAGAGCCGGTTTCGCGACACCGAAGAGTTTATCGAGAACTCGTTTGTGGTCGATATCCGTAACAACATCAGCATTGATTGCGAGGTTACTCAGGATGGTTTCCGGCCGGCTTCACTGCGCGATATGCTGACTAAGCGAGTATTTTTGCAGCCCCGGAAGAGGCTGCACTTCTCCATATCGGCAACGGATATTCCGGGGCAGTTTGGACTTTTCTGGAAGGTCTTAAACCGCGGTCCAGAGGCTGAAAAGCGAGACATGATCCGTGGGCAAATCGTGGCGGACAAGGGTCATCGAGAGTTGGTAGAGCATACCAGTTTCAAGGGTGACCACGTTGTCGAATGCTATGCGGTGCAGCATGGCGTTGTTGTAGCCACCGACCGAATTCATGTACCGATCACCTCCAATTCGGAGGATGCTGATGGATAGACCCGCGCTTCTAAAATGCATAGCTGAGACAGGATACAATGTCGGGTTCGGAGCGAAGAAGCACTTCGCTACCTATGATATTGTCAGCAAAATTCCGGGGTTTATCGGCTTCCTATCTTTGGCAGTCGGTACCTTGGCGTTAGTTATCGATGAGCTTTCAAAAAAACTGCCGTCAGCCGCTATGGTGATTCTGGGGGTTATCGCCCTGTATATCGCGTACTACGATCATACGCGCGAAAGATATAATGAAGTAGGTGTAGAGCTTACGAAAATATACAACAACCTTCGTAAACTTTATCGTGACGTTCAGTCGAGCGGGGCAACTGATTTTTCAACGGAAGAGGCGGAGCTTTACCGCTTGGAAGGAGAATATTACACCCGTTCTATCACGAAGCAGATAATGTTTAGCGACTGGTATGCTCATTATAAGTTCTTCTGGCAGCATCAAATTGACTGGATCGAAGAGCAGAAGCAATTCACCTTTTGGCGCGATAAGATGCCCCTCACCGGGACCGTAGCACTAGTGGCGCTTTCCCTTGCAGCGGTTGCGGGAGGCATCTGGACCTACTGTCGTTGACACAGCGACGAAACAGGTAACGTCTTGAAAGGTGCTTTCGAGACGGTATAACTCGAACTCGGAGTCGCCAGAAACGGCAGATTTCTCAGAATTTTCGAATGTTTGCTTTTGGCTGGTTCAGCATTGTCAGCCTTCGGAGGGCAGCGCTCAATCTAATGAATTGGGATTGCCTGATTACAGTGTCGCTAGGTTCCCACGTTCTCGTGCTGGCACAAACTCGTCACAGCGGACGGGCTTGCAGGAAGCGAGAAATTGGTTAGCCTTGTTGCAGGAGTGTCGGAAGCGGCTGTTCTCCGAGGTTTTCGAAATGGCAGCGGTGTCTCTTACGAATTGACATCGCAGGGGTCGCAAGTTCAATCCTTGCCGCGCCCACCATATAGAAGAGCCGCCAGGTCAATGACTTGGCGGCTTTTTCTTTGTCCGCGCTGGCGCCGCGTGCCGCTTTGGCGCATCCTCGCCCCATGCAGAAAACCTTTTCCGAGTCTGGCTATGACTGGGCGAGTGGACGCGGCGCGCTGTGGCGGGACAAGCTGGACGGGATGGAGGCGCTGCTGGCGCCCATCGACGTGCCGTTCGTCGAAGCGCTGGCTCTCGATGCGCCTTGCCGGATCGGCGAGATCGCCTGTGGCGGGGGCGGCACCACCCGCGCCATTGCCGCCGCCGCGCCGGCAGGCAGCGAGATCACCGGCTTCGACATTTCGCCGGATCTGGTCGCCGCCGCCACGGCTCGTGCGGGCGACGTCGCGCGCTTCGTCGAGGCCGATGTTTCGCGATACCGGCCCGATAGCCCGTTCGAACGGCTCGCCTCGCGCTTCGGCGTGATGTTCTTCGAGGACCCCGCTGCCGCCTTCGCCAATCTGCGTCACTGGCTCGCGCCCGGCGGGCAGCTTGCCTTTGCCGTGTGGGGCCCGGCCGCCGAGGTCGGCTTCATGGCGCAGCTCCGCGGGACGATCGCCTCCGTGATGGACGTGGCGGCGAGCGATCCCGATGCGCCGGGTCCCTGTCGCTATGGCGATCCCGCGAAGCTGATCGCGCTGCTCGAAGGGGCGGGGTTCCGCGATGCCGCGAGTCGCACCGTGCATTGCTCGCTGCCGGTGCCGGGTGACACCCCCGCTGCCGCTGCGGCCTTCCTGCTCGCATCCTCGTCGATGGCCGCGCCGCTGGCGGATGCGCCCGAAGAGGTGCGCGAACGGGCGCATGCCCGCCTGACCGAGGTCTGTGCGAGGCATATGGAGGACGGTCGGGTCCGCATGCCAGCCCGTGTCGAGATCGTCACCGCCAGGGGCTAGGCAACGCGCAGCTCCGCGAGGAAGGCATGGACCTGGCCCGACAGCGCATCGGCGCCGTCATGCAGCCGAACCGCCACTTCGCGCATCGCCCGGGCCTGGCTCGAGGCGTCGAGCGAGGTGCCGCCGATCGCCTCGATATCGCGCTGGATGCCGGTGCTGGCATGCACGGCTTCATCCACGTTGCGGGCGATCGTCCGTGTCGCTTCTTCCTGCCGGGCGACTGCGCCCTCCACGGCATCGGCCAGCGTAGCCATCGCGCCGATCGCCTGCTCGACCCGCTCATGGCCCGCGGCGACTTCGTCGATCCCGCCGCGAATCTCGCGGACATGGGCAGTGATCCGGTCCGCCGCGATGCCGGTCTGAGTGGAGAGCTGCTTCACTTCATTGGCGACCACGGTGAAGCCGCGCCCCGCCTCGCCCGCACGCGCCGCCTCGATCGTGGCGTTGAGCGCGAGCAGGTTCACCTGCCGGGCGATGTCGCTGATCAGCCCGATCACCGAATCGATCGACTGAGCGGAGTGGAGCAGGTCGCGGGTACGCGCACTGCCGGTCTCGACCAGCTGGGAGACCGCGGAGGCCGCGAGGCGCGCGTCGCTGGTATTGTGGGCGATGCCGGCAAGTGCGCCGGCCAGGTCGCGGCCGCGCGCGGCGATCTCGGCCATGTTGTCGCTGGTCTGCGAGGCGGCGGTCGCGACGGCGACGGCACGGTCGCCGACTCCACTGGCCCGGTCGGCGGTAGCGAGCGCGCCCTGCTCGAGTTCGGTCGAGAGCGTGCCCATGTCGCGCGACAGGGCCTCGACCTGTGCCTCGAAGCGCCTGCTCGCCGCTTCGATCCGCGCGGCGCGCTCGACCTGTGCCCGCGCCACCGCGACTTCGCGTTCCGCGGCGAGATGGACGAGGCGGCGGTTGTTCACCGTCGCCTGCACCCGGCCATTCCGGACCAGGATCATGCCTTCGCTGCCGCCGGACGCGCGATAGCTCTCCATCAGCCGGCCCATGTCGTCGCTCATTTCGGCGACCGGGCAGGCGCGGACATAGCGCGATACCGCAGCGCCGTAGGACGGGTTCCGCATCAGCGCGTGGCCGAAGGGATTGAGCAGCAGCCGCCGCACGTCCTTCTCGAAGATCGCGCCGAGCGGGCGCTCCTGCGCGTCGACGATCGCGACGAGGCGCAGCTCGGGGTCGCCGCCGAACAGTTCGGCGGCCCGCCACATCGTGTCGGTCAGCGTGAGCAATGGCGGGTTGAGCTCGCGCTCGGTGAGCCAGGTGCCGCGGGGCGCAGGGGGATCGGCAAGAGACATTGGCTGCCGGATAGGAGGCACTTGGTAAATGCCCACTTAGCCTAGCGTTACAGTACCGAGACAATGCGCATTTTTTCGCGGGTTACGGGCGATTTCTTGCGAAAAATCGTGGGCGTGGCTGTAACCATGGCGTCATCCGCCGCTGGCTAGGGGGAGGCCATGAAGTTCAGCATCGAAAATCTGGCGCTCAGCCACGGTGACCAGCGCGTGATCGACGGCGTCGAGGCAGTGCTTGAACCCGGCCGGGTGACGGTGGTGCTGGGCGGCGCGGGCGCCGGCAAGGCGCTGCTGCTGCGCGCGCTCGCCGGACGAGTCGATCTCGATGCCGGCCAGATCCGGCTGGGCGGGCGGCTGATCGGACGCTTCACCAAGGGCGAGCGCGCCGCGGCGTTCATGTTGCTGGGAGAGGGCCGGCGCGGACTGTTCGGCAGGGGCCCCGTCGATCTCGCCGATGCGATCGGAGCAAGGCCGAGCTGGCTGTTTGCCGCGGATCCGCTGAGCATGCTCGACCCGGTTACCCAGTTCGCCCGGATCGGCCAGCTGCGAGCTGCCGCGCAGCAGGGGATGGGCGTGGTGGTGACGCTCGCCGATCCCGTGCTCGCTGCCCGACTCGCCGATGACGTGCTGCTGCTCGGCCAGGGGCGCATGCTTGGTTTCGGACCGGCGCGCGAAGTGCTGGAGCACCGGAATCTGCGCCAGGCATTCGGGATCGAGGTGATGGTGATTGGCGATGCCAATGGCCGGCTCCTCCCCGTGCCGATCGGCTTCGCCACCCAGTGAGGCGCCCCATCGAGCGGCGCGTGACAGCGACTGTTTCTTGTGCCACTGCGTAATTAAATTACACAGTGAGTCGGGCCGCAAGAGCCCGAAGCAGGAGAAATATGGTGCGTAACATCGACCATGTCATCGTCGGCCATAACGGCGGCGCGGGTGCCCGGACCGGCGAGGTGTTCAACCCGAATACCGGCCAGGTACAGGCGCAGGTCCAGCTCGGCGGCCAGGCCGATCTCGACAAGGCGATCGCCGCCGCCCAGGCCGCCCAGCCCGGCTGGGCCGCGACCAACCCGCAGCGCCGCGCCCGCGTGATGTTCGCCTTCAAGGCGCTGGTCGAGAAGAACATGGACGAGCTGGCGCACCTGCTCAGCTCCGAGCATGGCAAGGTGATCGCCGATGCCAAGGGCGATATCCAGCGCGGCCTGGAGGTGATCGAGTTCGCCTGCGGCATCCCGCCTGTCCTCAAGGGCGAGTACACTCAGGGCGCGGGCCCCGGCATCGACGTCTATTCGATGCGCCAGCCGCTCGGCATCGGCGCGGGAATCACCCCGTTCAACTTCCCGGCGATGATCCCGATGTGGATGTTCGGCGTCGCCATCGCCTGCGGCAATGCCTTCATCCTCAAGCCCTCCGAGCGCGATCCCAGCGTGCCGGTTCGCCTTGCCGAGCTGATGCTTGAAGCGGGCGCGCCCGAGGGCATCCTCCAGGTCGTGCACGGCGACAAGGAAATGGTCGACGCGATCCTCGACCATCCGGCGATCTCGGCGGTGAGCTTCGTCGGCTCGTCGGACATCGCCCATTATGTCTATCGCCGCGGCGTCGAGGCCGGGAAGCGCGTCCAGGCGATGGGCGGCGCGAAGAACCACGGCATCGTCATGCCCGATGCCGATCTCGACCAGGTCGTCGCCGATCTCTCCGGCGCCGCCTTCGGCTCGGCCGGCGAGCGCTGCATGGCACTGCCGGTGGTCGTCCCGGTCGGCGACAAGACCGCCGATGCGCTGCGCGAGAAGCTGATCCCGGCGATCGAGGCGCTGCGTGTTGGTGTCAGCACCGATGCCGAGGCGCATTACGGCCCGGTCGTGAATGCCGCGCACAAGCAGCGCGTGGAGAACTGGATCCAGACCGGCGTCGATGAAGGCGCCGAGCTCGTCGTCGATGGCCGCGGCTTCCAGCTCCAGGGCCATGAACAGGGCTTCTTCATCGGCCCGAGCCTGTTCGACCGCGTCACGCCGGACATGCAGGCGTACAAGGAAGAGATTTTCGGACCCGTGCTCCAGATCGTCCGCGCACCGGACTTCGAGACCGCGCTCAGGCTGCCGAGCGATCACCAGTACGGCAACGGCGTCGCCATCTTCACGCGCAACGGCCACGCGGCCCGCGAGTTCGCCGCGCGCGTCAATGTCGGCATGGTCGGCATCAACGTGCCGATCCCGGTACCGGTCGCCTATCACACCTTTGGCGGCTGGAAGCGCTCGGCCTTCGGCGACACCAACCAGCACGGCATGGAAGGCGTGAAGTTCTGGACCAAGGTGAAGACGATCACCCAGCGCTGGCCCGATGGCGGCGGCACGGGCGACAGCGCCTTCATCATCCCGACGATGGGCTGATCGGCCGCGCCGATCCGGGACGCAGGCCGTGCCCTTGTGGCGCGACAGGCGGGGGCCGGATCGGTTAGGCTGGTGCCGTCCTCGAAGGGGAGAAGCGAATGATCCGGCTGCTGCTATTCATCGGCGCGCTGATGCTGGTCGTGCGGGCCGATCCGGTGTCGAACGCCGGCGCGCAGCCCGTGCAGGCGGCGGCCAAGCGGATCGCATTCAGCTTCGACGATGTGCCGCGCGGTGCCGGCGCCTTCCTCAGCGAGGACGAGCGCACGCGCAAGCTGATCGCGGTGCTGCGCTCGCGCGGGGTCAGCCAGGTCGCGCTGTTCCTCAATCCGGGCCGGATCGACAATGGCGCCGCGGGCAAGGCCGCGATGCGCCGCATCCGTGCCTATGTCGCCGCGGGCAATGTGCTTGCCAACCACACCTGGCTGCACCCGCATCTGTCCAAGGTGAGCGCCGAGGAGTTCCTCGATCAGGTCGGCAAGGCGCAGGTCTGGCTGGACAAGCAGCCCAATTCGCGGCGCTGGCTGCGCTTCCCTTTCCTCGACGAAGGTGGGCCGGACAAGGCCAAGGTCGCTGCGGTCCGCGCCGGTCTGGCCGCACGCGGCATCCGCAACGGCCATGTCACTGCCGAGGCGTCTGACTGGAATATCGAGGGGCTGACGATCGCGGCGAAGAAGGCGGGCAAGACGATCGACATGGAGGGCCTGCGCGATCTCTATGTCGAGAGCCATGTGAAAGCCGCCGACTTCGCCGACGAGCTGGCGATCAAGACGATCGGCCGCTCGCCCGCGCATGTGATGCTGCTCCACGAGACCGACATCGCCGCGCTGTTCATCGGCGACCTGATCGACGCGCTGCGCCGCGACGGCTGGGAGATCATCACGCCGGACCTGGCCTATGCCGATCCGATCTACCTGGCGATGCCCGAGGTGCCCTGGACCAACGGCACGCTGACCGAGCAGATGGCCTGGGAGAAGAAGATCCCGCCGCCCCGCTATTACGACCGCAATGACCTGAAGATCGCCAACCCGCTCTTTGCCGAGCGGGTGCTGCACGAGAAAGCACAATGACCCAGTTCGACCTTACCGACGACCAGCTCGCCATCCAGGAGATGGCGCGGAAATTCACTGCCGATGCGATCACCCCGCACGCGGCGGAGTGGGACGAGAAGCACATCTTCCCGCGCGACACGATCAAGGCGGCGGCCGAGCTGGGCTTCGCTTCGATCTACGTCTCGGAGGAAAGCGGCGGCATCGGCCTCGGCCGGCTCGAGGCAGCGCTGATCATGGAAGCGATGGCCTATGGCTGCCCCTCGACCAGCGCGTTCATCTCGATCCACAACATGGCGAGCTGGATGATCGACACCTTCGCCAGCGCCGAGCTCAAGGCGAAGTACCTCCCGTCGCTGATCACGATGGAGCGGATCGCGAGCTATTGCCTGACCGAGCCGTCGTCGGGCTCGGATGCCGCCGCGCTCAAGACGCGGGCGGTGCGCGACGGCGATCATTATGTCGTCAATGGATCGAAGCAGTTCATCTCGGGTGCCGGCGAGAACGAGATCTACGTCACCATGGTCCGCACCGGCGAGGAAGGCCCCAAGGGCATTTCCTGCCTGGTGATCGAGAAGGACATGCCGGGCGTGTCCTTCGGCGCCAATGAGCGCAAGCTCGGCTGGCATTCGCAGCCGACGCGCCAGGTGACGTTCGAGGATGTCCGCGTGCCGGTCTCGAACCGCGTCGGTGGCGAGGGCGAAGGTTTCCGCTTCGCGATGATGGGGCTGGACGGTGGCCGCCTCAACATCGGCGCCTGCTCGCTTGGCGGCGCCCAGCGCTGCCTCGACGAGGCAGTGAAGTACACCAAGGACCGCCAGCAGTTCGGCAAGCCGATCGCGGACTTCCAGAACACCCAGTTCGTGCTGGCCGACATGGCGACCGAGCTCGAGGCTGCCCGTGCGCTCCTCTATCTCGCCGCCGCCAAGGTAACCGCGGGCGCGCCCGACAAGACCAAGTTCGCCGCGATGGCCAAGCGCTTCGCCACCGACACCGGCAGCTCGGTGGTCGATCGCGCGCTCCAGCTGCATGGCGGCTATGGCTATCTGATGGACTATCCGATCGAGCGCTTCTGGCGCGACCTGCGCGTCCACTCGATCCTCGAGGGCACCAACCAGGTGATGCGGATGATCGTCGGCCGGGAGCTTACCCGCCAGTGACCGACGATGTTCTGATCCAGACCGAAGGCAAGGCTGGCCGCATCCGGCTCAACCGGCCCAAGGCGATCCACGCACTCAACACCGGCATGTGCGCAGCGATGCTCGAAGCCCTGGCGGCATGGCACGATGATCCGGCGATCGGGATCGTGCTGGTCGATCATGCCGAGGGCAGGGGTTTCTGTGCCGGCGGCGATATCCGCATGATCGCCGAGAGTGGCGCGAGCGACGGCGTTGCGGCGCGGGAATTCTTCCGCACCGAGTACCAGCTCAACCATGCGATGTTCACCTGCGAAAAGCCGATCGTGGCGTTCATGGACGGTATCACCATGGGCGGCGGCGTCGGTATCTCGCAGCCTGCGAAATACCGGGTCGCGACCGAGAACACCAAGTTCGCCATGCCCGAGACCGGGATCGGCCTGTTCCCGGACGTGGGCGGCGGCTGGTATCTGTCGCGCCTGCCCGGGAAGACCGGCGAGTATCTGGCGCTGACCGGCCACCGGCTCGACGGCGCCGAGTGTGTCGCGCTCGGCCTCGCCAGCCATTATCTGCCCGCCGAGGCACTGGAAGAGGCCAAGGCACGCATAGCGGGGGATCCGGCAGCGGTTGAAGCGATCCTGGCAGAACTGGCGATCCCGGCGCCGGAGCCGCCCATCGCCGCACACCGTGAGGCGATCGATCGCCTCTTCGCTGCCGATACGGTGGAGGGTGTGTTCTCCGCGCTCGAGGCCGATGGCGGCGAATGGGCTGCGGCCCAGCTCGCGACGCTGCGTACCAAGTCGCCGCAATCCATGAAGGTCTCGCTCCGCCTCGTCCGGGAAGGCCGTGCGAAGGCCAGCTTTGCGGACGAGATGGCACAGGAATACGCCATTGGCGGCCGCGTCGCGCAGAGCCATGACTTCATCGAGGGCGTCCGTGCGCTGATCGTCGACAAGGACAATGCGCCGCAATGGAAGCCGGCTACGCTTGAGGGCGTCAGCGACGCGATGCTCGATGCGATCTTCGCGCCGCTGCCGGAAGGCGAAGCATGGGCGCCTCTGTAATCGTCATCCCCGCGAAGGCGGGGATCCATTATCATCTGCGGGAAGAATGGATTCCCGCCTTCGCGGGAATGACGGAGTAGCAAAGTGGCCAATTACGAAACCATCCTCGTCGAGCAGCGCGGTGCCGCTACGCTCGTCACGCTCAACCGGCCGCAGGCGCTGAATGCGCTCAACAGCCAGATCCTGTCCGAGCTGCTCGACGCGATGAAGGCGTTTGACGCCGATGCGTCGCAAGGCTGCGCCGTGATCACCGGCAGCGAAAAGGCATTCGCGGCTGGCGCCGACATCAAGGAGATGCAGGCCCAGGGCTTTGCCGACATGTACGGCCATGACTTCTTCGCCGGCTGGGACGTGTTCACCCGCACCCGCAAGCCGATCATCGCCGCGGTTTCCGGCTATGCGCTGGGCGGCGGCTGCGAGCTCGCGATGATGTGCGACTTCATCCTGGCCGGGGATAACGCCAAGTTCGGCCAGCCCGAGATCAAGCTCGCGGTCTCGCCCGGCATGGGTGGCTCGCAGCGGCTTACGCGTGCCGTCGGCAAGGCCAAGGCGATGGAGATGTGCCTCACTGGCCGGATGATGGACGCGGCCGAGGCCGAGCGCGCCGGGCTGGTCAGCCGCATCCTGCCGGCTGCGGAGCTGGTCGAGGAAGCGGTGAAGACGGCGCAGGCGATCGCCGCCATGGCGCCGCTCGCGGTGCTGGCCAACAAGGAGATGGTCAACGCCGCCTTCGAGACCAGCCTCGCCCAGGGCGTCGCCTTCGAGCGCCGGCTGTTCCATGCGCTGTTCGGCACTGCCGACCAGAAGGAAGGCATGACGGCGTTCGTCGAGAAGCGCCCGGGGAACTGGACGGGGAAGTGAAGGATATAGTCGTCACCCCGGCGAAAGCCGGGGTCTCAGGCGAAGGCAGGAAAAGAGCTGCACGAGATCCCGCCCCGGCCTGCGCCGGGACGGGATGACGAATTTAGAGAGAGGAAGACCAAGTGGCACGCGTAGCATTTATCGGCCTGGGCAATATGGGCGGCGGCATGGCCGCGAACCTCGCGAAGAAGGGGCATGACGTCCGCGCCTTCGACCTGAGCCAGGATGCGCTCGACAAGGCCAGGGCGGCGGGCTGCCTGCCTGCCGCCAGTGCGGTGGAGGCGGTGGACGGAGCCGAGGCGGTGATCACCATGCTGCCCGCCGGCAAGCATGTGGAAGCCACCTATGCCGACGTACTGCTCGATCATGCCGCACCCGGCGCGATCCTGATCGACTGCTCGACGATCGACGTCGACACTGCCCGCCGCGTGGCCGAGGCGGCGACCGCGCGGGGACTGATGGCAGTCGATGCGCCGGTCTCGGGCGGGATCGCCGCGGCCAATGCCGGCACGCTCACCTTCATGGTCGGCGGCACCGAACAGGCGTTCGGCCGCGCCGAGCCGTTCCTGGCGGACATGGGCAAGGCAGTGATCCATGCCGGTGCCAGCGGGGCGGGACAGGGCGCGAAGATCTGCAACAACATGATCCTCGGCGCGACGATGGTTGCCACCTGCGAAGCCTTTGCGCTGGCGGAGAAACTGGGGCTCGACGCCCAGCGCTTCTACGACATCGCTTCGGTCAGTTCGGGCCAGAGCTGGTCGATGACGAGCTACTGCCCTGTCCCCGGCGTCGGTCCCGAAAGCCCGGCCGATCGCGACTATCAGGGCGGGTTCGCGGCACCGCTGATGCTCAAGGACCTCAAGCTGGCTTTGGAGGCGGCGGCGAGCGTCGGCGCGAACGTGCCGATGGGAACCCGGGCGGAGGAACTCTACCAGGCGTTCGTCGACGGCGACGGCGCCGGTCTCGACTTCTCGGGCATCATCAAGACGCTCAAATAGCCGTCACCTCGCCCTCAACCGTCATCCCGGCGAAAGCCGGGATGACGATAAGGGGAGATTTAACGCCTCCCGGCGCATACCCTGTACATGCGCATGCCGATCCTCGCCGCCCTCGTGCTCATCGCCGCGCCCGCCGCCGCCCAGCAGCAGCGCGCGCCCTTCGTGATCGCCGAGACCGGGCAGGGCTTTGCCAAGCTCGATGATGCGGTGAATGCCGTGCGCGACGGCACGGCGACGATCCTGATCGCGCCCGGCACCTATCATGACTGCACGGTGCAGACCGGCGGCAAGATCACCTTCAAGGCGGTCCAGCCCGGCACCGCGATCTTCGAGAACCAGGTGTGCGAGGAAAAGGCCGCCTTCGTGCTGCGCGGTCGCGGATCGGTGGTCGATGGTATCGTCTTTCGCGGCTTCTCGGTGCCCGATGGCAATGGCGCCGGCATCCGCATCGAGATGGGCGACCTGACCGTCACCAACTCGATGTTCCTCGACAGCCAGGAAGGCATTCTCGGCGGCGGTCACGAGACGGTGCACCGGATCACGATCGATCACACGACCTTCGCTGGCCTCGGCCAGTGCGAGACCGAGAATTGCAGCCATTCGATCTATCTGGCGGTGGACGGCGACGTGGTCGTCACCAATTCGCGCTTCGAGCGCGGCACCGGTGGCCATTACGTCAAGCTGCGCGCACGCCGGGTGACGATCACCGGCAACAGCTTCGATGATTCGAAGGGCAACAAGACCAACTACATGATCGACCTGAGCGAGGGCGGCACCGGGCTGATCGCCGGCAACACCTTCGTCCAGGGGCCGCGCAAGGAGAACAGCTCGGGCCTGATCGTGGTCGCGGCGGAGGGACGGACCTATCCGTCGACGGGCCTGCGCATCGAAGGGAATACCGCGACACTGGCACCGGGCGCCCCGGGCAATCCGGCGTTCGTGGCGGACTTCACCGGGCAGGTGGGACCGCTCGGGCAGAACGACCTGGGGCCAGGCATCCGCATCTTCGAGCGGCGGCGGTAAATCGAAACGTCATGCTGAACTTGTTTCAGCATCCAACGCTCCACGAGCCATATCGCCTGAGGTGCGTTGGACCCTGAAACAAGTTCAGGGTGACGGAGCAGAAAAGGAAAGGGCTCGCGAACCTCGCGAGCCCTTCTTCATTTCACTTGCAGCTATCGCCCTGGCCGGCATCCAGGTCGAGACAGCGGCCGTCGATCTCCACCGGCACCGGCACATGGATCAGCGCCGCCAGCGTCGGGGCGATGTCCACGGTCTCCACCGACAGCGGCTGCTCGAAGCCGGTCATGCCCTTGCGCCAGAACAGGATCGGCACGCGGCGATCATAGTCCCAGAAGCTGCCATGGGTGGCGATCGAGCCGCCCTCGGTGCCGGCGATCGGGGTGACGCGCGGCTTGAGCGCGATCACCAGGTCGCCCGAGCGCTGCGGATCGTACGAGGCACGGGCGCGCTCGAGCAGGGTCCAGGTCTCGGGCGGGGTGTGGACGATCGGCGTCGCCGCGATCTGGGCGCGGGTGAACACGGCTTCGACCTGCGGATTGGCCATGTAGCGCTTGATCGCCTCGGCCTGCACGCGGACGCGGTCCGCCTTGCTCAGGTCGGGCGAGAACCAGACGTCGCCCGAATTGCCGCCGACCAGCACCGGGCCCTTGATGCCCAGCGCCTGGCCGATCGCCAGACCCATCGCCTTCGCGCTCAGCTCCTTGGAGACGCGTGCGGCCATCGGCGCGGCGTGCTCGCGGTTGCGCTCGGGGAAGTCGTGGCCGCCATGGTCGGCGGTCAGCGCTACGGCATAGTCGACGCCGATCTTGTCGAGCACGGCGAACAGCTTGCCCAGGGTCTGGTCGAGCGAGAGCAGCTGCAGGCACATCTCGCTGCCTTCGGTGCCCAGCGTGTGGCCGACATAGTCGGTGGCCGAGGCGCCGACGATCAGCAGGTCGGTATGGCCCGACTGGCCGAGCTTCATGTCGCTGGCGAGGCCGGCGGCGGTCGCCACGATCGCCTCGTCGAACTCGGGCGAGGCGCGGAAGGCGGTGCTGTTGCCCGCGGCGCGCGCGAAGCGGCCGGCGCCGGCACTGCGGGTCGGGTTGAGCTGGAAGGCACGGCTGCGAGCCTGGCAGAAGGGCGGCAGGTCAAGCGGCTCCTGCGCTTCGCTGATCCGCTTGGTCACGTTCGCGTTCATGCGGGTGACCATCGCCGGCTCGGCGCGGCCGGCATAGGAGACGAACGCCTTGCCGTTCCACCACCAGATCTCGTCGGTCTTGTGGCCGCCCATCATCACCGCGGCGCGGTCCTTGCCCGCCACCGAGACGACGCGGCTCGCCGGATCGGCAAGCTTCATCCACTCGCCCAGCGTCGGCACCTTCAGATGCTTGTCCGAGACGGTGTAGTTGTTCGAGTTGCTGCCGGGGACGCTCTCGTCCTCGGCGCAATAGACCGTCTTGTCCTCGCGCGGCGCGTTGAAATCGGTCCAGTCATTGGCGATGATGCCGGTCTTCGACGGATGATCGCCGGTCAGGATCGTCGAGTGGCCCGGGCAGGTCTCGGTCGCCGCATGACTCTGATAGCCGGAGGGGAAGACCGCGCCGGTCATCAGCCGGGCAAGGCCCGAGCTGAACTGCGCGCGATATTCCGCGAACAGATCGGCCGAGAACTGGTCGACCGAGATCACCACGACGAGCGATGGCGCGGCGCGCGGGGCCTCGGCGGGCACGGTCTGCGCCGGGGGCGTCTCCTGCGCGGCGAGCGGGGTTGCGGCGAGCAGCGCGGCGGCTGCCGCGAGCGGACGGAACGACTTCATGCTTTGGCCACCTCCGGCGTGTGCAAATCCTGCCGGGATGCTATTGGGCCAACAGCTCTTCCACGGCAAGGACGCTCCATGACGGCGGTTCGTTTCGGATTGATGGCGTTGATGCTGTGGTTGTTTTCCGGCGTGGCGATAGCCCAGGCGCCGGGCGAGCAGCATGTGAAGATCGCACTGCTCGCCGAAAGCGACCATCCCGCGCCCGGCAGCGAGGTCACGCTGGCCTTCGCTTCGGTGCCCGAGAAGGGCTGGCACGCCTATTGGCTCAACCCCGGCGATGCCGGTCTGCCGGCGCGTGCAGAATGGACGCTGCCCAAGGGCGCGACCACCGGCGAGTTCCGCTATCCGGTGCCGCAGCGGCTGACGATCGCGGGCCTGATGAACTATGTGTATGAGGGGCCGTTCGCGCCGCTGGTGACGCTCAAGATCCCGGCCGATGCCAAGGGCGCCTTCCCGGTGCGGGTGCAGCTCAACTACCTGGTCTGCACCGATGCGATCTGCGTGCCGGGCAAGGCGGACCTGGCGACCGACCTCCAGATCGGCGACGGCAGCGTCTCGCCCGATCGCCGCGCCCAATTCGATGCCTGGCGCGCGGTATTGCCCAGGCCGCTGGGTGCCGAGGGGACCTATCAGGTGCAGGGCAAGGCGCTGCGCCTCGCCGTGCCGTTCCCCGCCGCCGCCAGGACGGAAGGCGAGGGCTATTTCTTCCCCGCCACCCACGACGCCTTCGACTATGCCGCTGCCCAGAAGGTGGTGCGCGACGGCGACCGGGTGGTCGTCGATACCGCGGGTCTGAAGTCGGTGGGGCCGATCGAGGGGCTGCTGGCCTTCGGCAAGCAGGGCTTCTGGGTGCGCGCGGTGCCGGGCACCGTACCGCCGGCCAGCGCAGCCGCACCGGCCGCGCAGCTGCCATGGAGCGGCGCGGTGCTCGCCTTTCTCGGCGCGGTGCTGGGCGGCCTGATCCTCAACATCATGCCCTGCGTCTTTCCGATCCTCAGCCTCAAGGCGCTGAGCCTCGCCAAGGCCAATGCCGAGGGCGGCAGCCCGCGCGCCGAGGCTTTGGCCTATACCGCCGGCGTGGTGCTGGTCTGCCTGGCGCTGGGCGGGGCGCTGCTCGCGCTCAGGGCCGGCGGGGCGACGCTCGGCTGGGCGTTCCAGCTGCAGGATCCGCGCGTGATCCTGGTGCTGCTGCTGCTCGTCACCGGCATCTCGTTCAACCTTGCCGGGCTGTTCGAGCTGTCGGCCCCCGGCTTCGTCAATCGTGCCGCGTCGAAGGGCACCGGCGGCGCCTTCATGACCGGCGCGCTCGCGGCGTTCGTCGCGACGCCCTGCACCGGGCCGTTCATGGGCGCGGCGCTCGGCGCGGCGCTGGTGCTGCCCTGGCCGGCGGCGCTTGCGGTGTTCGGCGGGCTCGGGCTCGGCATCGCGCTGCCCTTCCTGCTGCTCGGTTTCATCCCGCCGCT
Source organism: Sphingomonas sp. NIBR02145 (assembly GCF_027359115.1). Classification (NCBI taxonomy): domain Bacteria; kingdom Pseudomonadati; phylum Pseudomonadota; class Alphaproteobacteria; order Sphingomonadales; family Sphingomonadaceae; genus Sphingomonas; species Sphingomonas sp. NIBR02145. The sequence continues at coordinate 4,706,915 of NZ_CP114791.1, forward strand.
CCGCCGCCTTCTGCCCAGGCCGGGCGCCTGGATGGAGACGCTGCGGCGTATCCTGTCGGTGCCGATGTTCCTCACCGCGCTGGCGCTCGCCTGGGTGGTGGGCAAGCAGGCGGGCGTATCGGGCATGACGCTCGGCCTCGCCGCGGCGCTGCTCGCGACGCTCGGCCTGTGGTGGACGGGCCTGCGCCAGCGGCGGGGCAAGGCGCTCGCCTGGCTGCCGGCGGCGGCGCTATTGCTAATCGCTATTAGCTCCATCGCATGGGTCCGGGCCGCACCCGCGGAGAGCAGGACGGTATCCGGCGGGGAGAAGTTCAGCGAGGCGCGGCTTGCCGAGCTGACCGCGCAGGGCAAGCCGGTCTTCGCCTATTTCACCGCCGACTGGTGTCTCACCTGCAAGGTCAACGAGAAGGCGGTGATCGAGACCGACGCCGTCGAAAGGGCGCTGGCCGACAACAAGGTCACCGTGCTGGTCGGCGACTGGACCGATGGCGATCCCGTGCTCGGCCGCTTCATCGAACGGCACAATCGTGCGGGCGTGCCGCTCTATCTGTGGTACAAGCCCGGCGAGGCCGAGCCGCGAGTCCTGCCCCAGATCCTTACCCAGGGCATGCTGCAGGACCTGGCCGCCGGGAAATAATAGGGGCGGGGGACCAGAAGAGGAGCGCAACCATGACTCGTCCTGTCCTGTTCGGAACCGCAATCGCCGCCGCCGCCCTGGTCGCCGCCCCGCTGCTGGCCGAGCCCGATGTCGCCAAGGCCGTCCCCAATTTCCGCGCCCTGGACATGCACGGCAAGGTCGTCGACCTCAGCCAGTATCGCGGCAGGACGGTGGTGCTCGAGTGGAACAACCCCGGCTGCCCCTTCGTGGAGAAGCATTATGGCAGCGGCAACATGCAGAAGACCCAGGCCGCGGCGACGGCGCAGGGCGTGGTGTGGCTGACGATCAACTCGAGCGCGCCCGGCCAGCAGGGCAATATGAGCGGGCCGGAAGCGCAGAAGTTCGTCGCCGGCGCCAAGGCGAAGCCCACCGCTTATCTGCTCGATCCCAAGGGACTGGTCGGCAAGGGCTATGGCGCCAAGACGACGCCGCACCTCTACATCATCGATGGCAAGGGCCAGCTCGCCTACAAGGGCGGGATCGACGACAAGCCGACCGCCGATGTCGCGGACATCGCGGGCGCCCGCAACCATGTGCTGGCGGCGCTGGCCGAGATGCGTGCGGGCAAGCCGGTATCGGTGCCCGAGACGCGGCCCTATGGCTGCAGCGTCAAATACGCGAGCTGACGGCATAGCGTCTGCCCCCTTGTGCAACGCAACAAAGCGTTGCAGCATGGAACTTGTCGGTCTTTCCGGCACTTGGGAGGCGCATGGCGGCAGCGGGGGCGTTCGACGAAATCTGGGGGCATGGCGGGCCTGAGCGTCCGCGCGCCGAGTTTGCTGCGCTTTCGCAATGGCTGGTCGATACGGAGGCTGCGGAGCTGCAGCGCCGCCAGCAATCCGCCGAAGCCGCATTCCGCCAGCTGGGCATCACCTTCGCCGTCTATGGCGACAGCGACGCGGCGGAGCGGATCATCCCGTTCGACATCGTCCCGCGCGTGTTCCTCGCCGGCGAATGGCAGCGGCTTTCGGAAGGGCTGGTCCAGCGTGTGGAGGCGATCAACGCCTTTCTCGAGGACATTTACGGCGAGCGGCGGATCCTGAAAGAGGGCATCATCCCGCCCGAGCTGATCTATCTCAACGACCAGTTCCGCGCCGAGGTGGACGGTATCCGCCCGCCGCACGGCGTCTGGGCGCATATCTGCGGGATCGACCTGGTTCGCACCGGTCCGGACCAGTTTTATGTGCTGGAGGACAATGCCCGCACCCCCTCCGGCGTGTCGTACATGCTGGAGAATCGCGAGGCGATGATCCGGCTGTGCCCCGAGCTGTTCCGCGATTTCCGGGTGGCGCCGGTGGACAGCTATCCGGACATGCTGCTGCGGACCATGCAGTCGGTGGCGCCGGGCAACAATCCTCGCCCGGTCTGCGTCGTGCTGACCCCGGGCCATTTCAATTCGGCCTATTACGAGCATAGTTTCCTGGCGGACTCGATGGGCGTCGAGCTGGTCGAGGCGGCGGACCTGGTGGTCGATGACGATGTCGTCTGGATGCAGACGATCGCCGGCCGGGTGAAGGTCGACGTCATCTATCGCCGCATCGACGATGATTTCCTCGATCCGCTGGTCTTCCGCCCGGATTCGATGCTCGGCGTGCCCGGCATCATGGCGGCATACCGCGCCGGCAACGTCGCGATCCTCAACGCGCCGGGCAACGGCATCGCCGACGACAAGGCAATCTACAGCTACATGCCCGAGATCGTCCGCTTCTATTCGGGCGGGGAGGCCAAGCTGCCCAATGTCGAGACGTACCGGTGCCGCGAGCCGCAGGCGCTGAAATACGTCCTCGATAACCTCGCCGATCTGGTGGTGAAGCTGGTCGACGGATCGGGCGGCTACGGCATGCTCGTCGGCCCGACCGCGACGAAGCAGCAGATCGAGGAGTTCCGCGCCGCGCTGATCGCCGAGCCGCATCGCTATATCGCGCAGCCGACGCTGGCGCTCTCCACCGTGCCGACGTTGGTCGAGCAGGGGCTCGCGCCGCGCCATGTCGATTTCCGCCCGTTCGTCCTCACCGGCAGCGACGGCGTCCGCGTGGCGCCGGGCGGGCTCACCCGGGTGGCCCTTCGCGAAGGCTCGCTGGTGGTCAATTCCAGCCAGGGCGGCGGCACCAAGGACAGCTTCGTGCTGCTCGACGACGGAGCATGACGCGATGCTGATGCTCTCCCGCACCGCCGCCGCGCTCTACTGGCTTGGCCGCTATCTCGAGCGCGCCGACTTCATCGCCCGGCTGGTCGAGGCTACGATCCGTCTCGACGCGCTCTCCACCCGTCCGGCCGGCGAAGCGGCATGGCAGAGCGCACTCGCCGTGACCTATACCGACGAGGCATTCGCCGCGACCGGGCTGGACATCAACCAGCAGAACGTCGCGCGCTTCCTCACGCTCGACGACAGCCATCCTGGCTCGATCGTCCGCTGCCTCGACATGGCGCGCAACAATGCCCGTGCCGTGCGTACCGCGCTCACCCGCGAGGCCTGGACCGCGATCAACCGCGCCTGGCTGCTCTTCCAGAACCGCCAGACCACCGGGGGCTCGACGGCGACGCTCAGCCTGCTCGAACAGGTCAAGGGCGAGACGCGCGGCTTCGAAGGCGCAACCCACCGGATGATGCGCAACGAGGCGACCCTGCTGATCCAGCTCGGCGCCGCGATCGAGCGCGCGGACAACACCGCCCGGCTGGTCGATGTGAAATATCACCTGCTGCTGCCGGCGGACGAGGAAGTGGGCGGCGTGGTCGACCGGGACCAGTGGAACACGATCCTGCAGACCGTCTCCGCCGTGAACGCCTATCGCTGGCTCTACAATGACGGGCTCCAGCCCGCCAATGTGATCGACCTGCTGATCAGCCGTGCCGAGCTGCCGCGCAGCCTGGCCGCGTGCATCGAGGAAGTCGTCGCTTTGCTCAATGCGCTGGCCAAGCGCACCGGGCTGCAGGGCGAGGCCGATCGCATGGCCCGCGCCCGCATGGCGCGGCTTCAGAAAACCAAGACCCATGACGTGATCGTCTCCGGCCTGCACGAGCATCTCGAAGCATTTGTGAGCGAGAATGCCCTGCTCGACGGCGCGATCGCCCGGCAGTTCAGGTTCATCTGATGCGGATTGCGATCGAACACAGGACGCATTACCGGTTCAGCGAGCCCCAGGCGCGCGTGGTCCAGATGCTGCGCCTCACCCCCTGCGACACGCAGGACCAGACGGTGGTGAGCTGGCTGGTCGGGGTGGATTGCGACGCCCGCCTGCGCGACGCGACCGACGGCTTCGGCAATTCCGTGACGATGCTCTATGCCGAAGGGCCGCTTGAGGAACTCGATATCACCGTCACCGGTGAAGTGCTCACCAGCGAGTCCAGTGGCGTGATCCGTGGCAGCATGGAGCCGCTGCCGCCGCTCTTCTATCTGCGCACCACCCCGCGCACCAAGTCCAGCGACGCGCTGTTTGCCTTTGCGTCGGATAGTATCGGCACGGGCAGTGACGGGCTCGAGCAGCTCCACCGGCTCAATGCCGCGCTGCGCGGGCGCTTCCCCTGCGTGCCCGATCTGCCCGATGCCGGCTGCACCGCGGCCAAGGCCTTTGAGGGCAGCCGCAAGGTCAGCTCGCGCGACGTCGCCCAGATGTTCATCGCCGCGGCGCGGGGCCTGTCGGTGCCGGCGCGCTATGTCTCGGGCTATCGCGCGGAAGAGGCGGCGCGTTCGGCGCCCCACGCCTGGGCGGAGGCTTATGTCGAGGGCCTCGGCTGGGTCGGCTTCGATCCGTCGACGGGGCTCAGCCCCGACGAGAGCTATGTCCGCGTCGCGATCGGGCTCGACGCGAGCAGTGCGGCGGCCACCGGCGGCATGCGGATCGGGCACGGACAGGAACAGCTCGACGTGGACCTGCACGTCGATCAGCTCGGGGTTGAGGAATAGGCCGGGCGTTCCCCTAAACCGTTCCCCGGCGAAAGCCGGGGCCCAGGGTCACAAGCGAGACGGCAGAGAAACCCTGGGCCCCGGCTTTCGCCGGGGAACAGCTGGGATCAAGGTCAGAGATCAGGCGAAGGCCGCCGCGTTCGCCGGCACCGGCATGGCGATCGCCATGTCCTCGTCCTCCAGCAGGGTCCAGCCATTGGGGCCGAGCGCTTCCATCGGGCGATAGCGGGTCTTGTACGCCATGCGCTCGCTGCCCTTCACCCAATAGCCGAGATAGACATAGGGCAGGCCGGCGGCCTGGCTGCGCAGGATGTGCTCCATGATGATGAAATTGCCCAGGCCCGGGCGGCTTTCGTCATCGGCCAGGAAGAAGCTGTAGATCATCGACAGGCCATCGGCCTGCTGGTCGGTGATGCAGGCGCCGACAAGCCGGCCGCGCTCGCCATTCACCGAGGGCTCGCGATATTCGATCACATAGGAGCTGACCGGCGACTGCTCGACCATGTCGGCATAGTCGTTCTCGTCCATCGTCGCCATGCCGCCGCCCGGATGGCGGGCGCTCAGATAGCGGTGGAGCAGCGCGAACTGCTCCTCGGTCGCCCAGGGCTTGCAGGCGGTGATTTCCAGGTCCGAGTGGCGGCGCAGCAGCTTGCGCTGGGTGGCGTTGGGCTGGAACTCGTCGGCGACGACGCGGACCGAGACGCAGGCGGTGCAGCCCGCGCAGCTCGGGCGATAGGCGACCGACTGGCTCCGGCGGAAGCCGATGCGGCCCAGCGCATCGTTCAGCTCGCCCGCATGCAATCCCGACAGTTCGGTGAAGATCTTCCGCTCCTGGCGGCCCGGCAGATAGGGGCAGGGCGAGGGGCTCGTCACGAAGAACCGCGGAAAACGGGAAAGTGCAGTCACCCCTGATGCCCCTTTGCTCTGGCCGCTACGTCCGGCCGATGAGGCAACTATGCTGCGGTTCTCGAAGGATGAAAAGCTGCTTTACCATGAAAGAGAGTTAACGATTCACCATTCCGGCGGAGAGCGGTGACGTTAACCATCGGGCCGCGCAACGCGCTGCCGAAAATGGAAAATTTGGCTGTGCGGGCTTTGTATCGGAATCGGCGAATCGTGTGAATCCAGCGACGACTCAGTTCGTCGCGCGTGTGATTCGCTTCGTCGGTTTGACGCGACTCGCGGACTCCTGCGGAGTCGCGTCGGGGCCCGATTTGCAGGGCGCGGCATGGCGGTTGGTTATGGAATAGGATTCCGCCACCCGCCTGGGGCGGCGGAACCCGTTCTTGGCCTGTACTTCGTGTACTTTGGACGCCGCTAGGCCAGCTCGACCAGCTGCACCTCGTACTGAGCCCGGCGCAGCGCGGTCATCAGCCGCTCCAGATGGTCGCGGTCGCGCGTCTCGCACTCCACGTCCAGGCTCAGGCCCTTGGCGGGGAGGTTGGTGAAGATGCGCTGGTGCGACAGCTCGAGGATGTTGACCGAGAGCTGGTCGAAGATCTGCGCCACCCGGAACAGCGCGCCCGGCCGGTCCTGCAGGCGGATGCGCAGCCGCGCCATCCGGCCCGAGCGGGCGAGGTCGCGCAGCAGCACATAGGCGAGCAGGCGCGGGTCGATATTGCCGCCGCACAGGATGATGCCCACGGTCTTGCCCTTGAAGCGCTGCGGCTCGGAGAGCAGGGCGGCCAGGCCGGCGGCGCCGGCGCCTTCGACCACGGTCTTCTCGATCTGGAGCAGCAGGCTCACCGATTCCTCGAGCCGCCGCTCGCTGACCAGCACGATGTCGTCGACCAGCGCCTCGACCAGCCTGGCGGTGATGCCGCCCGGCTCCTTCACTGCGATGCCCTCGGCCAGCGTATCGCCGGCGCAGGGCATGTCGGTGTGGTGCACGCGGTTGTACATCGAGGGGTAGAGCTCGGCCTGGACGCCGATCACTTCGATGTCGCGGCCTTCCGACTTGGCTACGGTCGAGCAGCCCGAGATCAGGCCGCCGCCGCCGATCGGGATCACCAGCGTGTCGATCTCCGGCACGTCCTCGAGCATCTCGAGCGCGACCGTGCCCTGGCCGGCGATGATGCGGGGATCGTCGAAGGGATGGACGAAGGTATAGCCCTTCTCGGCCTCCAGCTTGCGGCTGTGCGCATAGGCGGCATCGAAGGTCTCGCCTTCCAGGATCACATTGGCGCCGTGGCCCTCGGTCTGGGTGACCTTCACGATCGGCGTGTTCTTCGGCATCACGATCGTGCTGGGGATGCCCAGCCGGTTGGCGTGATAGGCGAGGCCCTGGGCATGATTGCCGGCCGACGCCGCGATCACGCCCTTGGCGCGCGCCGCCTCGTCGAGCTGGAGCAGGGTGTTGAGCGCGCCGCGTTCCTTGTAGGCGGCGGTGAACTGCAGGTTCTCGAACTTGAGATAGACGGTGGCGCCGGTCAGGTCCGACAGCGTCTTGCTCACCAGCGTCGGCGTCCGCACGATCTGGCCCGCAATGCGCGCCTGCGCTGCACGGACGTCATCGATCGAAACGGGGAGCGGCGCGTTCGCCGGGAGGGTCTTGGTTGCCATAGTGCAGCCCGCCTAGACGATCTCCGTGCCAGGGGGAACATTGCTTATCTTTTCAGGGCATGCGCGGCAGGTATCGATGGCGGCCGGTTCCTGCATCTGGCGCGCATGCGGAACTGGCCCTATGCCCTGCCCATGCTGAAGCGCCTCCTGCGGCCGGTCGCCGCGCTCGCCCTCCTTCTCGCGCCCGTTGCCGCCCTGGCGGACGGTCTGGTCGACAACGTCAACGGCATGACGCTGGACGAGAAGGGCGATGTCGTCCGCTTCACCGGCATATTGTTCAACCGCGACGGCAAGATCACCCAGATCCTCAAGCGCGAGGACAAGCGGCCGAAGCAGGTCGAATGGAAAATCGACATGGGGGGCAAGACGCTGCTGCCCGGCATGATCGATGGGCATGGCCATGTCATGGGCCTGGGCTCGCAGTTGATGCTGCTCGATCTCTCGGCGACGACTTCGCTCGAAGAGGCGCTGGCCAGGATCAAGGCCTATGCCGATGCCAACCCGACCAAGTGGATCCTCGGCGGCGGCTGGAACCAGGAGACCTGGAAGCTCGGCCGCTTCCCGACCGCGGCGGAACTCGACAAGGTGGTGAGCGACCGGCCGGTATGGCTCGAGCGGGTCGATGGCCATGCCGCCTGGGCGAACAGCCGGGCGATCCAGATCGCCGGCGTCACCGCCGCGAACAAGGACACCAATGGCGGCCGCATCGAGCGCGATGCCAAGGGCGCGCCCGCCGGCGTGTTCGTCGATGGCGCGATGGGGCTGGTCGACAAGTTCATCCCCAAGCCCACCCCGCGCGAGCGCAACGCCGCCTTCCTCGCCGCGCAGGACAAGCTGCTGTCGCTCGGCATCACCGCCAGCGCCGACATGGGCACTACCACCGATGACTGGCTGACCTATCGCCGCATCGCCGATATCGGCCAGCTCCGCATGCGGATCATGAGCTATGCGCACGGTGTCGAGACCGCGCTGCAGGTGGCGGGGCAGGGGCCGACGCCCTGGCTCTATGGCGACAAGCTGCGCATGGGCGGGATCAAGCTCTATGCCGATGGCGCGCTGGGCAGCCGCGGCGCCTGGCTCAAGGCCGATTACAGCGATGCGCCGGGGCAGAAGGGGCTGGGCTTCCTCACCGACGACCAGTTGCTCAACCTGATGACGCGCGGCGCGATGGACAATTTCCAGATCGCCGTCCACGCGATCGGCGACCGTGCCAACAGCCAGGTGCTCGACGCGGTCGAGGTGCTGTCGGACACGTTCAAGGACGATCGCCGCTGGCGGATCGAGCATGCCCAGATCGTCGATCCCAAGGATCTGCCGCGCTTCGCCAAGCTGGGCGTGATCGCCTCTATGCAGCCGGTCCACCAGACCAGCGACATGAAGATGGCCGAGGCGCGGTTGGGGCCGGACCGGCTCGCCGGTGCCTATGCCTGGAAGACGATGCTCAAGGACGGTACGCATATCGCCTTCGGGTCCGACTATCCGGTCGAGAGCCCCGATCCCTGGGCGGGCTGGGCGGTGAGCTTCACCCGCACCGACGCCAATGGCCAGCCCTTCGGCGGCTGGCGGATCGAGGAAGCGGTGACCCGGGAGCAGGGCTGGGCGGGCTTCACCACCGGTGCTGCCTGGGCTGGCTTTGCCGAGACCCTGATTGGGCGGCTTGCGCCCGGCATGCGCGCCGATTTCATCATCGTCGATCGCGATCCGATGCTTGCCTCGCCCGCCGACCTGCGCGGCACCCAGGTGCTGGAGACCTGGGTGGGCGGCGCGCGGGTCTATGTGAAGAAGTAGCATGGCGACGGCGTTGCTGAAGCTGCGCCTGCTCGCGGGCGCCAATTGGCGCGAGCGGCTGATCGCGGCGCTCGGCGCGATGCTGGGCATAGGGCTGACCGGCTGGGTCGCGGCGCTGTCGGTCGGCAGCCATGCGGCCTTGCTGCTTGCCGCGCCGATCGGCGCCTCGGCGGTCCTTGTCTTTGCCGTGCCCGCCAGTCCGCTCGCCCAGCCCTGGCCGGTCGTTGGTGGTTGCGCGATCTCCACCCTTGTCGGTTTCGCCGTCGCCGCTGTGCTCGGGCACGGCGCGATCGCCGCCGGCCTGGCGGTCGGGCTGGCGATCGTGCTGATGTCGCTGCTGCGCTGCCTGCACCCGCCCGGCGGTGCCTGCGCGCTGCTCGCCGTGCTCGGCTCGGCGGTGCTCGACCAGGGGATCGGTTTCGCCTTGGTGCCGATGGGGCTCAACGCGCTGCTGCTCGTGCTGACCGGTATCGTCTTCCACCGCTTCTCCGGCCACAGCTATCCGCATCGTCCGGTACCCGCGCCCGCCCATCCGCGTATCCAGCCCGAGGATATCGATGCCGCGCTGGCGGAGGCGCATGAGAGCTTCGACGTCAGCCGCGAGGACCTGGCGGCGTTGCTTGAGGCTGCGGAGCGCCATGCCATCGCAAGGCGGGGACGCAGATAAAGGAAAGGCCGCGATCCTTGCGGACCGCGGCCTCTTCTACCCCCGTAGAACTTGTCGTCAGGCAACCGCCGAGATCGGCTCCTGCTCCTCGGCGCCGTCCGGCTCGCGCAGGACATAGCCGCGGCCCCAGACGGTCTCGATGTAATTGTCGCCCTCGCAGGCCATGCTGAGCTTCTTGCGCAGCTTGCAGATGAACACGTCGATGATCTTGAGCTCGGGCTCGTCCATGCCACCATAGAGGTGGTTGAGGAACATTTCCTTGGTGAGCGTCGTGCCCTTGCGGAGCGAGAGCAGCTCCAGCATCGCATATTCCTTGCCGGTCAGGTGCACGCGGGCACCATCGACCTCGACCGTCTTCGCGTCGAGATTGACCGCCAGCTTGCCGGTGCGGATGACCGACTGGCTGTGGCCCTTCGAGCGGCGGACGACCGCATGGATGCGGGCGACCAGCTCTTCGCGGTGGAAGGGCTTGGTCACGTAGTCGTCGGCACCGAAGCCGAACGAACGCACCTTGCTGTCCATTTCGTTGATGCCCGACAGGATCAGCACCGGCGTCTGCACGCGGGCGACCCGGACCTTCTTCAGAACGTCATACCCGTGCATGTCGGGCAGGTTCAGGTCGAGCAGGATGATGTCGTAGTCATAGAGCTTGGCCAGGTCCAAGCCCTCCTCGCCGAGGTCCGTCGTATAGACGTTAAAGCCCTCGGTCGTGAGCATCAGCTCGATCGCCTTGGCAGTGCTCGGCTCGTCTTCGATCAACAGCACGCGCATCGTCAAAGTCCCCTTGCCCGCAGGCTGCCTTGCCCCAATGAAAGGCATGCCTCGGACGATTCATTAACCTAAGCGTGTCTGAAGGCAAAAGGTTAATTTCTTCCTAACCGGCCTGAGTCCACGAGTCGTAGGGAATCTACCTACACGCGGACTCAGCTCGCCATCAGAGTCGAGTCCCTTATAGAGGGGCAGACCTTCCGCAGATGCTGATCGAGATAATTTATTAACGCTTCCACGCGGGCGGGGCGCAGCGTGCCGGGCGGCGTTAACAAATGCAGCGCGGCTGCGCTGACCGACCAGTCCTCGAGTACGGCCTCGAGCTTGCCGCTGCGCAGTTCGTCGCCGATCAGGAATTCGGGCAGGCGGGCGACGCCGAGGCCCTTGCACAAGGCCGGGATCATCGCGTCGCCGCTGTCAGTGCGGATGGGTCCGTCGACGCGCACCGCGGCTTCCTCGCCTCCCGCCTTGCGGAAGCGCCAGAGCTCCGGCGTCGCGGTGTTGGTGTAGACGAAGCAGGCATGGTGGGCGAGGTCGGCCGGGTGGCGCGGGCGGCCGGCCCTGTCGAAATATTCGGGTGCGCCGACGATATGCGTGGTCACCGGGCCCAGGCGCCGGGCGCGCAGCGAGCTGTCGGGCAGCTCGGCGATGCGCAGCGCGATGTCGATCCCCTCGCCGACGATGTCGATGAACGCGTCGGACAGGCGCAGGTCAATCTTGATCGCCGGGTGGAGCACCATGAAGTCAGAAAGGATCGGCGCGAGGTGCCGGATGCCGAAGGTGAGGGGTGCCGCGACGCGGACCAGCCCCGCGGGCGCGCTCGCCGATTCAAAGGCCGCCTCTTCCGCCGCCTGTCCTTCGCTCAGGATGCGCTGAGCGTTCTCGGCCAGGCTGCGGCCGCTGTCGGTAAGCGTCAGACGGCGCGAGGTGCGGTGGAACAGGGTCGTACCCAGACGGCTCTCGAGCCGGGTGATCGCCTTCGATACGGTTGCCTTGGAAACCGCCAGCGCATCGGCGGCGCCGGAGAAGGAACGGTGTTCGACCACCGCGGCGAAAACGGCCCAGGCCTCGAAGTCAGGTAGCTTCATTCCGCATGCCTATCACGGAAACGATTGGTTTCCTACGTTTCCATTTACGGCGTGATCCGCCGCCCTATCTTCCTGCTCAACACAGGAGGTTCACACCCCATGATCGACAAACGACCCTTTGCCAGTCTCGGCCATGCAGATCATGGCTGGCTCAACGCGCGGCATCATTTCAGCTTCGCGGACTATTACGATCCGAACCGCATGAACTGGGGGGCGCTGCGCGTCTGGAACGACGACGAGATCGGCGCCAACAGCGGCTTCCCGCCGCATCCGCACCAGGACATGGAGATCATCACCTATGTCCGCTCGGGTGCTATCACCCACCAGGACTCGATGGGCAACAAGGGCCGTACCTCGGCCGGCGATGTCCAGGTGATGAGCGCCGGCAGCGGCGTGCGCCACGCCGAGTACAACCTCGAGCCCGAGACCACGCGGATCTTCCAGATCTGGATCATGCCGCGCGAGCGGGGCGGCCAGCCGAGCTGGGGCGCCAAGCCTTTCCCCAAGGGCGATCGCTCGGGCAGGTTCGTCACCCTGGCGAGCGGTTTTGCCGACGACAATGACGCGCTGCCGATCCGGGCCAATGCCCGGGTGCTGGGCGCGACGCTGAAGGCCGGCGAGAGCGTCACCCACGAAGTGGGCGACGAACGCCATGCCTATCTGGTGCCCGCCATCGGCTCGATCGAGATTGACGGCGAGCGGGTGGATGCCCGCGATGGCGCCGCCCTGAGCAGCGGCAAGACCTACACCATCACCGCGATCGAGGACGCCGAAATCGTCCTGGTCGACAGCGAATAACAAGGAAGGGAAGCAACCATGTCCAAGATTCTCGTTCTCTACTACTCGTCCTATGGCCACCTCGCGAAGATGGCTGACGCCGTTGCGGAAGGCGCTCGCAGCACCGGCGCCGAGGTGGATGTCCGCCGCGTGCCCGAGACCGCGCCGTTCGAAGTGGCGCAGGCCGCCGGCTTCGTCGCCGATCACAGCCATCCCGTGCTCGAGGACGTCAACGAGCTCGCCAATTACGACGGCATCCTCGTCGGCTCGCCGACCCGGTTCGGCCGCATGTCGAGCCAGATGGCGAGCTTCTGGGATCGTGCCGGCGGCGTCTGGTACCAGGGCCTGCTGAACGGCAAGGTCGGTGGTGCCTTCACCTCGACCGCCACCCAGCATGGCGGCCAGGAGACGACGCTCTTCTCGATCATCACCAACCTGCTGCACTTCGGCCTCACCGTCGTCGGCCTCGACTATGGCTTCCAGGGCCAGGGCGGCGTGAACGAAGTGAAGGGCGGCTCGCCCTATGGCGCGACCACCATCGCCGACGGCGACGGCAGCCGCCTGCCCAGCGAAGTCGAGCTTGAAGGTGCCCGTTATCAGGGCCGCAAGGTCGCCGAGCTGGCCAACAAGATCGCGGCTCCCCACCGCGAGACCGAAACCGCGTAATTCCCCCCTCCTGGCGCGGTTTCGCCGGACGGCGGCTGGACGAATGGTCCAGCCGCCGTTTTCGTATCTGCGCGCGGCACGGCGGGCAAAGCGGGAAAGCTCGCCCGGGCCGGTGCGAAGCGGGCGCGGGCGGCGGATGCGCCGACCCAGCGCCAGTGCCAGGGCTCCCAGCCCACGCCCTGCTTGTTGCCGGCCGGAAAGGATAGCTCGAAGCCAAATTCGGGCGCGCGGCGCATCAGCCATTGCCCGCCCGGCGTAAGCGCAAAGCATTGCTCGACCGCCCGGCAATCGCCGCCCCTCTGGACGAAGTCGATCGCGTAGCCGGTGGCATGCTCGCTATAGCCCGGCGGGGCGACGAAGCGCGCCCGCAGCGCCGCCACAGCGTCGCAATTGCCCGCGCCGGCGCAGAACACCCGGCGCTGGTGCTGGATCGAACGGAAGCACGAGATCGCGCCGAGCTCTATCCCTTCGGCACGCGCGGCGGAAAGCAGGCGCTCGACATCGAACACCGCATCGCGCGCCATCATGCATCCCGGCAGGCTGGGGACGGGCAGCAGCGCCGCGGCTTCCAGCTCGCCATAGGGAAGATGGTTGAACAGCCGGGTTGCCGATGCGGTGGCTGGCGGCGCCGCCACGTCTTCCTCGGCGTGGGCCGCCAGGGGCGCGAGCGAGAGCAGGATCAGGGCCGAAAGACGCATAAGCAACCTCACGACGCTGCCGGAAAAGGGCATCGTCGTTCAAACGCCGTTCAAGCGAAAAGGGTCACGCAACCAAGCGCATTTCTGAATCGTTGCGCAGCTGTCTCGATCGGGTCAAATATCGACCCTAAGTTGCAGCCAGGGGAGAATGAACCATGCTCGCAAGAATTTCCTGCCTCGCCTTGTCCGCCGCGTTGCTGGCCGGCACCGCCGCATCGGCTGCTCCGGCGTCCAAGCCGGCCGCGCCCGCCGCGATGCAGCGGGTCGACGGCAACAATGTCGGTCGTGTCCGCCACAGCGGCGGCGGCGCCTTTGTCGAGACGCGTCCTGGCCGCTGGGTCGAGTTCGCCGATGACGGCACGCTGATCCACCGCTTCGACGAGACCAACCGCAACCGCGACGCGGTCAACCTCTACGATCCCTCGCGCGGCGCCCGCGTCCGGCTCGACCTGCGCGGTGGCGTGATCTCGGGCATTCCGCGCTCCGGCGGCCCGCGCCTGCTCTATCGCATCACCGATCTCGATCCGCGCCGCTCCAATGGCTGGGGCGACAGTGGCGGCTGGGGTGAAGGCGGATGGGGCCGTCCCGGTGGCGGTCGCCCGGGGGGCGGTGGCAACTGGGATCGCCCCGGCGGCGGTGGCGGTAACTGGGATCGTCCGGGCGGCGGCAATGGCGGCGGCTGGGGTTCTGGCGGCGTGATCCGCGACATCGAAGTCGGCCCGATCTGGAACCAGCGCGACGCCGAGACCAAGTGCCGCGACACCGCCCGTAACATGCGCGGCGAGTGGACCGGCAACTGGCGCACCACCGTCCAGGGCCGCCAGTCGGTCTGCTCGATCCGCTTCCAGCGCTGATCGAAACCTGCACCACCGCTGGCGCTTCGGCGCTGGCGGTGGCATGGGCGGGCGATGTTCAAGGATCGCGTGCTCTTCATCGATGGCGAAGCTCTGGTGATCGACAAGCCCGCCGGCTTGCCGGTAGATCGCCCACGGGACCGGAGCGAGAGCCTCGAGGACCTGCTCGACCAGCTCACCTTCGGCTTCCAGCGCCTGCCGGTCCCGGTCCATCGGCTGGACCGCGACACCAGTGGCTGCCTGTTGCTCGCCCGCAACCCCAAGGCGATGAAGCGCTTCTCCCAGGCCTTCGAGGCCGGGGCAGTGGCAAAGCGCTATCTCGCCATCCTCGACGGCGAGCCCAAGGAGGACAGCGGCACGATCGACCTGGCGCTGTCCAAGGTCTCCACCCGCGAGGAAGGCTGGCGGATGGTCGGCGATCCCAAGGGCAAGCCCTCGATCACCCGCTACAAGGTGATGGAGCGCAAGGGCGGCAAGAGCCTGGTCGCCTTCTATCCCGAGACCGGCCGCACCCATCAGATCCGCGTGCATGCCGCCGAGGGGCTGGGCGTGCCGGTGCTTGGCGATCCGGTCTATGGCCGGGGCGGGCCGGCGATGATGCTCCATGCGATCGAGCTCACCGTGCCGCGCGAGGGCAAGGACGACATCCACGCCACCGCGCCGCTGCCGGTGCGCTTCCACAATCTCGGCTTCGGCCGTGGCTGAGATCCCCGACGAGGCGATCGTCGAGGAGAAGTTCCTCGCCTCGACCGGGCCGGGCGGGCAGAACGTCAACAAGGTGGCGACCGCGGTGCAGCTGCGGATCGACGTGTTCCGGCTTGGGCTGGCGCCCTATGCCTATCAGAAGCTCAAGGTGCTCGCCGGCACCAAGCTGACCAGCGGCGGCGAGCTGGTGATCACCGCCCGCAAGTTCCGTACCCAGGAAGCCAATCGCGCCGATGCCCGCGAGCGGGTGCTGGAGCTGATCCAGAAGGCGCATGAGCGCGACGCGAAGCGGATCAAGACCAAGCCGAGCAAGGCGGCCAAGGCCCGGCGGGTGGACGAGAAGAAGGGGCGGAGCCAGGTCAAGGCCGGGCGGGGCAAGGTCCGGCTGGACTGAGTTCTCCCCCTCCCTTCCAGGGAGGGGAATCTGGCTGGCGGTTCGGCGTGTTCCGACCTACATCGCCCCCATGTACGCCTTCGACATTGAAACCACCGACAAGACCGAGCTCTACCGCGACCTCGCCGCGGCGCTCGATTCGCTGACCGCCGACGAGCCCGATGCGATCGCCAACATGGCGAATGTCTCGGCGCTGATCTGGCAGTATCTGCCCGACCTCAACTGGGCGGGCTTCTATCGCAACGTCAACGACGAGCTGGTGCTCGGGCCGTTCCAGGGCAAGGCGGCCTGCATCCGCATTCCGTTCGGCAAGGGCGTGTGCGGTGCCGCCGCCACGACGCGCGAGACCCAGCTGGTCGAGGATGTCCATGCCTTTCCCGGCCATATCGCCTGCGACGCGGCGAGCCGTTCCGAGCTGGTGGTGCCGATCGTCGTGCAAGGCGAACTGATCGGCGTGCTCGACCTCGACAGCCCCAATCCGGCACGGTTCGATGCCGGCGACGCGGCGGGTTGCGAGGCGCTGATGCGGATTCTCGGTCCCCGCCTGGTCGGCTGACCCGGATTGGGACTCCGTTAAGCATAGGCAAAAGTGGCGCCGCCCCCGCGCGGGGTTTAATTCTTCGTCAACCATGGGAGCAACGCGGGCTCCGGCATGGCGAAGGAGTTCAATATGCGTCACCTGATCAAGCCGGCCCTGATGGCCACGGCGCTGCTGGCAACCCTGCCGGCGGCCGCGCAGGTGACGTCCCCCGGACCGAGCTGGGGTGGCAGCGGCGGGCCGATCCCGGCACCCGGCGGCAGCTATGGCCGCAACGTGCCGATGCCGCCGCCCCCGCGCGTCTCGCCCAATACGCCGCACATGCCGAATACGCCGCCGGTCGTGCATGGCGGCCCCGGCGTGCCGACTGCGGGACCGCGCGTCTGGCAGAATGGCCGCTGGATGGCATTGCCGGCGCGGGGCCCGGTCAAGAACAGCCAGCATGCCGGCAATCGCTGGGGCAACCGGATCGACGGCCGCTGGTATGCCGGTGCGCAGGCGCCCGGCGGCTGGAACGCCTATCGGCGCATGGGCCGTGGCCATCACCTGCCCAATTACTGGATGGGCAGCGGCTTCCGCATCCCGGACTATCTGAGCTGGGGCCTGGCCGCGCCGCCCTACGGCTATTTCTGGGTGCGCTATTATGACGACGCCGTGCTGGTCGACGGCCGCGGCGACGTTTGGGATTCGGTGAGCGGCATCGGCTGGGACGACGGTTATGACGCCGGCGCCTGGGCCGATTCGGGCGGCAGCTATTCCAGTTCCTACAGCTATTCGAGCACGGGCGCCGGCTATCGCGAGCCGATCCAGCCCGTCGATCCGAACGATTATTATGACGGTTACTCCAGGGGGAGTCTGCCGCCGGCTGGTGCGATCGGTGCACCGCCGGCGGCACAGGTCCAGGGCTATTACGGCTCGGGCCAGGCCTATTATGGCGGCGGCTACCAGGCCGGCGCGGCCTATTATGGCGCGCCGGTCGGCACGACCGTGATCGTCATCCCGGGCGCGACCACGACCACCACCACGGTGACCGAGGAAGTGATCGAGAGCCGCGCGACCTATGTCCGCTCGGCCGCGCGCCGTGTGGTGCGCAAGGCGCCGGTGCGGCGCTACCGCGCGCCGGTGAAGTGCTGCGTCTGCGGCTGCCGCTGAGGCTCCAGCAGCGCATCGGGCGCGACTCGCCAAAGTACACGAAGTACAGGCCAAGAGCGGGTTTTCGGGCCCGCAATTTTGACCTTCTCCACGGGAATGCGCCGCATCTCGCAACATAGTTGCGCGAGCGTGATCCTATTCTTCCTGCCGGGTCAAAGAGCGGCCGGGTGGTGATCCGGCTGCGCCAGCCCAGCAGGCGAAATCCTACATTGCAAGGCCGTACCTCTACCTCCGTCATGCTGAACTCGTTTCAGCATCCAAGGTGCGGCGGGCGACATCGCTCGATGGAAGAGGCTGTCGCCCGGCCCAACCTTGGACCCTGAAACAAGTTCAGGGTGACGGTGGGAAGGGATTTAGCGTCCGCGTCCCCCGAAGGTCACCAAACTCTCCGCCCCGTCCGCGCCGATCGACGACACGCCGACAAAGCTGTCGTCGACGATCACGCCCTTCAGGCTCGCCTCGGTGCCGGTCACGTCGAGATGGTCGGTCCAGTCACGCGCATCGGCGCGGCGCCAGTGGATGCGGTACTTCACCGCGCCGGGCACCGCTGCCCATTTCACCGAAGTATCCGATGCGAGCGCGCCGCCGATCGTCACCTTGTCCGGCGCGGCCGGTGCCGCGGCGAGGCGGCGGATCGTCGCGACGTTCACCGCGGTGACCTTGGCGAGATAGGGGAAGTCCATCTTGTCGACCGTGTCGCCCTTGCCGGGGACGAGGTCCTGATGCTGGGCGTCGTAATTCTCGATGCCTACCGAGAAGCGGATTGCCGGATAGCCGAGCTTGTTAAACGGCGTATGGTCGCCGCCGCGCCCGAACCGGTCCGGGCGGCGGACCAGGAAGGCGTCGAGCCCGCCCGGGATGGTGCCGGCAACCTGGTCGACCGCCTTGGCGAGCGCGCGCGAGGGGCCGTCATCCTCGCCGCCATCCGCGCGCAGGCCTTTCAGTGTCTTGGGTTCGTCATTCTCGCCGAACGTCTCGGAGAAGACACGCACCCGGTCCGCGACCTTGCGGCCGTCGGTGCCGACGGTGTTGCCGACGATGTCGTTGTTGAGCACCGCGGTGACCGTCCAGCCGCGCTCCTTCGCCGTCTCGGCGAGCAGTTGCCCGCCGAACAGGCCCTGTTCCTCGCCGGAGAGCGCGGCATAGACGATGGTCGCGCGGAATTTCTGCTTCGACAGGATGCGTGCGGCCTCCAGCACCAGCGCGACGCCCGAGGCGTCGTCATTGGCGCCGGGCGCGTCGGCGGTGGCGTTCATCACGTCGGTGACGCGGCTGTCGATATGGCCCATCACGATGACGACTCGCTTGGGATCGGTGCCGGCCTGGAAGCCGAGCACATCGACGATCTGAACGCCGTTCGGCGCGCGATCGCCGGTGAAGCCACGGGCGATGTTCGCCACCTCGATGCAATTGCACTGGTCGCCGAGGCGCGCGAGCTCGGTGGCGAACCAGCGCCGGGCGGCGCCGATGCCACGCGTGGGATTGTCGGGATCCGAGAGCGTGTGGCGGGTGCCGAAGCTCACCAGCTTCTCGACCGACGCCTTGAGTCTAGCCGGGTCCGGCTTTTCCTGGGCCTGGGCGGGGAGGGCGATCAGGGTGAGCGGAGCGAGGGCGAGGATGCGCATGGCCGTGGAGAGTGGCGGGGGATTTGGGGGTGGTCAATCACCCCGTCACCCCGGCCTTGTGCCGGGGTCCACTGCGCCGCACCGGATGCACTTGAGCCTCTTGTCCGTGGTTCGCCTCTCGGTGGACCCCGGCACAAGGCCGGGGTGACGAATTAGAGGGCATCGCTCCGATCAGTATTCAACTCAGCCGGTCGATCGCGTCCATGTCGAGCCCGCCCGGAATCACCATCAGCGGCACCGGCAGCTTGCCGGCGTCCGAGCCGGAAAAGTGCGTCACCATAGGTCCCGGCGGGCCACTCGCCGCGGCACCGAGCACCAGCGCGGCGATGTCGCGATTGGCGGCGATCATCTCGTGGACGATCTTCGGTCCGTCGCCTTCGCGCACCGTGATCGAGGGCTGGAGCCCCGATTCGGCGAACAGGGTTCCGGCCGCGCGGGCGACCAGTGCCTCGGCGCGTTCGCGGGCTTCTTCCTCGATCGTGGCCATCACGCCGCCCCATTGGACGAAGTCGGGCTTGGGAATCAGCGCGAGAATTTCGACGTTGCCGTTCGTCTTCACGGCGCGGCGTGCGGCGAAGCGCAGGGCGATTTCCGCCTCCGGGCTCTCGTCGATCACCACCAGATAGGTACGCATGGAAGGTTCCTCTTGGTCGTGCGTTACGTGCCCCGTAGCGTCATTTCCTGCAAGCGCGTCTCTTGACCCGGGGCGGGGGCGGCGCAAAGAGGGCCCGAACCTGTTCAGGGCTCCAACGACGGGAACCTTCATGTCGATCGAAATCAAGATGCCTGCGCTTTCCCCCACCATGGAAGAGGGTACCCTCGCCAAGTGGCTCGTGAAGGAGGGCGATACGGTGAAGTCCGGCGACCTCATGGCCGAGATCGAGACCGACAAGGCCACCATGGAATTCGAAGCGGTGGACGAGGGCGTGATCGCCAAGATCCTCGTCGCCGAGGGTACCGACAATGTGAAGGTCGGCACCGTGATCGCGATCATCGCCGGTGAGGGCGAGGACGCCTCGACCGCCGCGGCTGCGCCGGCCCCGGCAGCTGCCCCGGCTCCAGCCGCTGCCGCCGCTCCGACTCCGGCCGCCGCGCCCGCGCCCGCGCCGACTCCGGCTCCCGCCCAGGCCCAGGCCGCTTCGGGCGACCGCGTGAAGGCCAGCCCGCTCGCCAAGCGTATCGCCGCCGAGAAGGGCGTCGACCTGTCGGGTGTCGCCGGTTCGGGGCCGAACGGCCGAATCGTCAAGGCGGACGTCGAGGGCGCCAAGCCCGGCGCCGCGCCGGCTGCCGCTGCACCGGCCGCTTCGGCTGCTCCCTCGGCTGCTCCGGCTGCCGCTGCCGCCCCGGCCGAGCACAAGCCGGTCTGGTGGGACGAATCGATCCCGCACGAGGCCGAGAAGCTCTCGAACATCCGCAAGACGATCGCGCGCCGTCTAACCGAGTCGAAGCAGACCGTCCCGCACATCTACCTCACGGTCGATATCCGCCTCGATGCGCTGCTCAAGCTGCGCGGCGACCTGAACAAGGCGCTCGATGCCCGCGGCGTGAAGCTGTCGGTCAACGACCTGCTGATCAAGGCGCTCGGCGTGGCGCTGGCCCAGGCACCGAAGTGCAACGTCACCTACACCGGCGAGCAGCTGATCAAGTACAGCCGCGCGGACGTGTCGGTCGCGGTCTCGACTCCGACCGGCCTCATCACCCCGATCATCCGCGACGCCGCCAACAAGGCGGTCTCGGCGATCTCGGCGGAGATGAAGGATCTTGCCGGCCGTGCCCGCGAAGGCAAGCTGAAGCCGGAAGAATATCAGGGCGGCACCGCGTCGCTCTCGAACATGGGCATGTTCGGCATCAAGCAGTTCGAAGCGGTGATCAATCCGCCGCAGGGCATGATCATGGCGATCGGCGCGGGCGAGAAGCGTCCGTACATCGTCGATGACGCGCTGGGCGTGGCCACCGTGATGTCGGCGACCGGCAGCTTCGATCACCGCGCCATCGACGGTGCCGACGGTGCCGAGATGATGAAGATCTTCAAGGAGCTGGTCGAGAATCCCTTCGGGATGATCGCCTGAACCGGAGGGCTGCGCCGATGCGCGTGCTGATCGAAGTGGTGCATATCGTGATCGGGCTGATCGCCGCGGCGTTGATTTCCGCGGCGGCGGCCTGGTCCTATCCGCGCGCGACCGGGGACATCTGGCTGGTCGGCTATGCCTGCATGATCGCGGTGGTGCTGATGGGCATCGGCCCGGTGCGCAAGGCGTTCGCGGCCGACAAGGCGAAGCTGGCGGGCACGGAGCCGCGCGTCGATGGTTGAGCAGGGCGCCGAGCAGCCGAAGACCCAGCCGGCGATTCGCGTCAGCACCATGCCGGCCGACGCCAATGCCTATGGCGACATCTTTGGCGGCTGGCTGATGGGCCAGATGGATCTGGCCGCCGGGCTGGTCGCCGCGCGCCATTCGCGCGGGCGGGCCGTGACCGTCGCGGTCGAGGGCATGAAGTTCCACGCGCCGGTATCGGTCGGCGACGAAGTCTCGGTCTATGCCGAGATCGTCAAGGTCGGCCGCACCTCGATGACGATCGAAGTCCAGTCCTGGCGCCGTGCCCGGCATTCGGAAGAGAGCTGCCTGGTCACCCAGGCGCAGTTCGTCTTCGTCGCGGTGGACGCGAACAAGCGGCCCCGGCCGCTCGATGAAAATGCGGGCTGAGGCCCCTATATCCACACAAACCCAATTGAAGGATTCCTCCCTTGGCTGACACCTATGACGTGATCGTGCTCGGTTCGGGCCCCGGCGGTTATGTGGCGGCGATCCGCGCCGCGCAGCTGGGCCTCAAGACGGCGATCGTCGAGCGCGAGCTGCTGGGCGGCATCTGCCTCAACTGGGGCTGCATCCCCACCAAGGCGCTGCTCCGCTCGTCCGAGATCTTCCATTACATGCAGCACGCCAAGGACTACGGGCTGGTTGCCGAGAAGATCAGCGCCGACCTGGAAGCCGTGGTCAAGCGTTCGCGCGGCGTCGCCAAGCAGCTCAATCAGGGCGTCACGCACCTGATGAAGAAGAACAAGATCGCGGTGCACTTCGGCACGGGCGTGCTGACCGCGCCGGGCAAGCTGACCGTGACCGCCGAGGACGGCAAGAAGACCGACATCGAGGCGAAGAACATCATCGTCGCGACCGGCGCCCGCGCCCGCGACCTGCCGTTCGCCAAGGCCGACGGCAAGCGCATCTGGACGTACCGCACGGCAATGACGCCGCCGGAGATGCCGACCAAGCTGCTCGTCATCGGCTCGGGCGCGATCGGCGTCGAGTTCGCCAGCTTCTACAACGACATGGGCGCCAAGGTGACCATCGTCGAGATGCTCGACCGGATCGTGCCGGTGGAAGACAAGGACGTCTCCGCGCATCTCGAGAAGCAGTTCAAGAAGCAGGGCATGGACATTCGCACCGCGACCGGTGTCGAGAAGATCGACGTGACGGGTTCGGGCGTGAAGGCTTCGATCAAGGGCAAGGACGGCAAGGTCACCGTCGAGGAGTTCAGCCACGTCATCGTCGCGGTCGGCATCGTGCCGAACACCGAGAATATCGGCCTCGAGACGCTGGGCGTGAAGACCGAGCGTGGCCACATCATCACCGACGCGGCGTGCAAGACCAATGTCGCCGGCCTCTATGCGATCGGCGACGTCACCGCGCCGCCGTTCCTCGCCCACAAGGCAAGCCATGAGGGCGTGATCGCGGTCGAGGCGATTGCCGGCAAGCATCCGCACGCGATGGACGTCCGCAACATCCCGGGCTGCACCTATTGCCACCCGCAGATCGCGTCGGTCGGCCTTACCGAGGCGAAGGCCAAGGAAGCCGGCTATGAAGTGAAGGTCGGCAACTTCCCCTTCATCGGCAACGGCAAGGCGATCGCGCTGGGCGAGACCGAGGGCTTCGTGAAGACGGTGTTCGACGCCAAGACCGGCGAGCTGCTCGGTGCGCACATGATCGGCGCGGAAGTGACCGAGATGATCCAGGGCTACACGATCGGCAAGACGCTGGAGACCACCGAGGCCGAGCTGATGGAGACGGTGTTCCCGCACCCGACGATCAGCGAGACGATGCACGAGGCGGTCCTCGGCGCCTACGGCCGCGCGCTGCACATCTAAGCGGCCTTCACGCTTTGTTGGAGATCTCCTGCCATGTTCCCCGGAACTGGTGGGAGATTCGGCATGCGTGCCTTCAAGCTGATCCTTTCGCTGCTGCCCCTCGTCTATATCGGCGGGCTGCTCTTCTATTTCACCGGCTTCAGCGGCTGGAGCGAGGGACCGCTGGCCTCCGGCCTGGGGCCGACCGTGCTCGGGCTCGGCGCGATCGGGTTGCTGTTCTGCATCCCGCTGGTCATCCGCCTGCTCAAGCTGACCATCACGCCGCGCGGCCCCAACCCGGGCAAGGGCATCGATCTGCCGGAGGAGCCGGCCTTCGACGCCGATGCCGCGCTCGCTCGCTATCTGGCCCGCAAGGCTGCCGGGCAGGGCAGCGCCGAGATCCCGCACGCCGAGGATGCGCCGCGCCCGGTGTTCGGCCGCAAGATCAGCTAGGGGCACTGGTTTGATGCGCGTGTCGCCCGCGATCCGGGCGGCGCTCGCCGCGCTTCTTCTCTGCCTTGTCATGCTCGCGCTGTTCTGGCCGGGCGTCGCGATGTTCGACAGCCTCAACCAGTATCAGCAGCTGCTCTCGGAGCGCTATGACGACTGGCACCCGCCGGCGATGGCCCGGCTCTGGTCGCTGTTCCACGGACTGGGCTGGGCCGGCCAGGCGCCGATGTTCCTGCTGCAGATGCTGCTCTACTGGACCGGGCTCGGGCTGGTCGCCGCCGCACTGGCCCGGCAGGGCGCCCGGATCGCCGCGGGGGCGGTGCTGCTGCTCGGCATCTGGCCACCGATCGCGGGCTGGCAGGTCGCGGTGCTCAAGGACGGCCAGATGGCGGGGGCGCTGCTCGCCGCGGTCGGGATCGCCTGCTGGTGGCAGTTACGGGATCGGCCCATGCCGCGCTGGGCGACCGCGCTGGTCATATTGCTCCTGCTCTACGCCACGCTGGTGCGGATCAACGCGGTGTTCGCCACGGTGCCGCTTGCCTTCGGGCTGCTGGGTACCGGCGCGTGGCGGCCGGTGCGGCACGGGGCGCTGATGCTGGTGGCGATGATCGCCGTGCTGGCCGCGATGCCCCTGGTCAACCACGGCCTGCTGCGCGCACAGCCCAGCGATGTCGGGCGTTCGCTGCCGATCTACGACCTGGCGGGCATCGCGCATCATGCCGGAGCCGGGGCGGTGCCGGTGCTGTCGGCAGCGACATGGGACAAGGCCGAGGCGCAAGGCTGCATCCGGCCGCTGCTCTGGGATCCGCTGGGCGACCGCTGCGATTTCGTCGCGGACGGGCTGGCACGGGCGGCGCCGGGCGGCAAGCTGACCGGCGTCTGGGTCGGCACGATTGCCCGCCACCCGCTGGCCTATGCCGCGCATCGGCTGGCGCATTGGAACGCGACGATGCGCTGGCTGGTGCCGTGGCGCTACCCGCTCGCCGAGCCGCAGGCGGGCAGCGAGCCGAACACGCTGGGCCTCGGTTCGCCTTCCCCGCGGATCGAGCCCTTCCAGCGGCTGGCGGGCGGGCTGGCCGAAAGCCCGCTCGGCGCGCCGATCCTCTGGCTGGTGGGGGCGCTGGCGGTGGTCGCGCTGGCCCGGCGCCGCGACGATGCGCGCAGCCGGCTGGCCACGACGCTGGCCCTGTCCGCGGTGCTGACCGAGCTCGCCTTCCTGGTGATCAGCGTCGCGGCCGATTATCGCTATCACCTCTGGGCGATGCTCGCGACCGGGCTGGCGATCGCACTGGTGGCGGGTGCCGGGCTGCCGCGACGCGGGCTGGGCATTGCGCTGGCTGTGATGCTGCTGGTCGGCGGGAGCGGGCTTGCGGCGCGGCTTATGCTGCCGCCAGTGGGGGAAACTTACACCGATGCGGCTGGATAAAATCCCCGCCCGAGGAAACTCCGCGATAGGGCTAACCGTTACGCATGGGTAACATGACGATAACGGAGAAGCGGGTTGGCAGAACGCGACGACCACGAGACAGTGTGGCGCAAATTCCATGAAGTGGTGAACATGGCCCCGGCCGAAATAGAGGAATGGCTCGAGACGGCGGAGAGTCGAAAGGTTGGTCAGAAGCGCGATGGCGCGGAGAGCATCGGCCATGCTTCGGGGCGGCGCATCGTCGGTATCCTGCGGACCGACAAGGAAGACCTCGACGGCGGCGACTATGCCCATATGCGCAAGGTGATCGGCTTCGTCGCCCGCCACCGCGCCCAGGGCCCGCATGAGGATTATCGCATCCCCACCTCGCGCTGGCGCTATTCGCTGATGAACTGGGGGCACGACCCCATGAAGGAATAGGCCGATCGAGCAATAGGGCGCGCGCAAGCCACGTGCTTTGGTACTAACGTGGTCATATTTATGGTATAGACATGTGCTGTCCCGCGATTAGGGTGGCGGCATGTCCAGCATCGCGATCCGCATCCTCCTCGCCGCCACTGCGCTGACCCCGGCGCTCGTTGTTCCCATGGCGCCGGTCGTGGCGCGCAATGTCCCCGCGGCAGCGCCGGTCGCGGGCATCGAGGCCTGGCTGGCGAAGCCGGAAGCCGAGCGCTCACTGAACGATCCTGCGCTGGCCCGTCCGCTGAACCGTACCGATGCCGATCGGGCGCTTGCCCTGCTGGGTGCCGAGCGCATGCGCGCCGTCTCGGCCAGTGCCGCCGAAGCGGTTGCCGCCAAGCAGATCACCATCGGTGACAAGACGCTGAAATGGGAAAGCAAGACCTTCGGCAATGCCGCGCCGGGCAAGCGCAGCCTGTGGATCTCGATGCATGGCGGCGGCAATGCCGAGCCGGCGGTGAACGACCAGCAATGGCGCAACCAGATCCGCCTCTATGAGCCGGCCGAGGGCATCTATCTTGCCCCGCGCGCGCCGACCGATACCTGGAACCTCTGGCACGAAGGGCATATCGATCCGCTGTTCCAGCAGCTGATCGACGCGCAGGTCGCGATCAACGGCGTCGATCCCAACCGCGTCTATCTGATGGGCTATTCGGCGGGCGGCGACGGCGTGTGGCAGCTTGCCCCGCGGATGGCGGACCGCTTCGCCGCCGCCGCGATGATGGCGGGCCACCCGAATGAATCCTCGGTGCTCGGCCTGCGCAACCTGCCCTTCGCGATCTTCATGGGCGGCGCCGATGCCGCCTATGACCGCAACAAGATCGCCGCCGACAAGACCGCCGAGCTCGACCGGATGCATGCCGCCGATCCGGCCGGCTATGTCCATATGTCGCGCATCTATCCGGGGCTGCCGCACTGGATGAACCGCAAGGACGCCGAGGCGCTGCCCTGGATGGCCGGCTTCACCCGCGATCCCTGGCCGAAGCGCATCGTGTGGCTCCAGGACGATGTCACGCATGACCGCTTCTACTGGCTGCACATTCCCGATGCGGCGGCGGCCAAGGCCGGCGACACGATCACCGCGTCCGTCGAGGGCCAGACCATCACGCTCACCGGCGCCGTGCCGGCGGGCACGACGCTGCGCCTGTCCGACCATCTGCTCAATCTCGATCGCCCGGTTAAGGTGATCGTCAACGGGCGCACCGCCTATTCGGGCAAGGTCGCGCGGACCGGGCTGGCGATCGAGCAGTCTATACGGGAGCGGGCGGACCTGACTTCGGCGGCGACTGCGGTGCTCAAGCTGGGGTGAGGCTGCCTGGTGGTGGCTGATGTAGCTGCTCCCCGGCGAAAGCCGGGGCCCAGGGTTTCTCTTCCGTCTCGCTTGTTACCTTGGACCCCGGCTTTCGCTGGGGAACTACAAGGTCTGACATGGCGCGAGCACGGGGCGCTATAGCCCCGCCGCATACTCCTTCGTCAGCGCATCCCAGTCATTCCAGTCCGGGTTACCTGCATAGCTGCGCTTCGCGCCGGTCTCGACCCAGGGGAGCTTCTCGTCGGTCGAGGTCTCGAGGAACGGCCGCGCGTCGTCCGGCGTGTCGAGCATCGTCGTGCGGACATTGACGAACCAGTCGACACCCTCGGCGCGGGTGAACACCCAGCTCTTGCAATGGTCGCAATGGAAGTGATGCGCGACCGGGCCGTGCAGGCCGCCGATCACCGGCACGCCCTGCGTTACTTCAAAGGCGTCCGCCGGCACGGTCAGGGTTAGCGAGAAGGCGCTGCCGGTCATCTTCTGGCAGCCGGTGCAGTGGCAGGCGCTGGTGAGGAAGGGGGCGGCCGTCACTTGGAAGCGCAGCTGGCCGCAACGGCATCCACCCTCGTGTGCCTGGTTCCAGTCGGTCATTCCCCTGCTCCTGTGTCGATTCGCCGCATTGCGCCGTCCTAGCCGGAACGGCGCCCTCAGGCCCGCGTTACTTTCCTCCAAAAGAACAGGAGGATGCCTGCATGAACAGATACTTCTTCGCGCTCGGCCTGGGGCCGGCGTTCGCGTTGGGCGCCTGTGGCGGCAGCGAACCGGTGACCACGGTGGACAATATCGTCGCGACCGACACGATCATCCCCGAGAACAGCATCGATACCAATGCCGCCACCGGTACGCTCAACGAGGCAAGCGGCGCTGCGGTGATGACCGGTCAGACCTTCGCCGACACCGCCGGTGCCAGCGATGCCTATGAAGTCGCGGCGGGCAAGCTTGCGGCGCAGAAGGCGAGCACGCAGGCGCTCAAGGATTTCGGCGGGATGATGGTCACCGCCCACACCGGGTCCACCGCCAAGCTCAAGGTCGCCGGGGCGAAGGCAGCGCCGGCGATCGTGCCGAACGCAAAGCTCAGCGCCGAGCAGGAAGCCAATCTCGCCACGCTGCGCGACACCACCGGAGCGGATTTCGACACTGCCTACAAGGCGCAGCAGGTCGTCGCGCACGAGAAGACGCTGGCGGCGGTGCAGGACTATGCGAAGAACGGCACGGTGCCGCAGCTCAAGGCCTTCGCCGCCGAGATCGCGCCGGTCGTCCAGCAGCATCTCGACAAGATACGCGGGCTCTAGAACGCGAAAGGGGCGCGCTCCCCCCGGGAAGCGCGCCCCTTATGTCCCGCGAAAAGCCGGTGGGCTTATTCGTTCGCCGCCGCCGCGAAGGGCGAGGGCGCAGCCTCGACCGGGCGGGGCCCCGCCGGCGCTGCCGGAGCCGCTGCCTGGACGGTGCTCATATGCTTCAGGCGACCGTCGATATGGCCGCCATTCTCGATCGTGATGTTCTCATATTCGACATCGCCGGTGATCTTGGCCGAACGCTCGATGGTGAGCTGGCGCACGCGCACCGTGCCTTCGATCGCGCCGGCAAGGCGGGCGGTCTCGGCAGTGACGTTGCCGAAGATCTGGCTCTCGGCGCCCTGGGCCAGGCTGCCGCAATGGACATCGCCCTCGATGCGGCCGTCGATATGCAGGTCGGCGGTGGCGGAGACATTGCCGGTCACCGTCACGTCCGGACCGATCACCGAGAACATGCCGCGCTTGCCGTTTCCGCTGCTCTGCTGCGGCGGGGCCGGCGGCATTGCCGGACGCTCATCCCGATCGCGACCACGATTATTGCTGTTGAACATCCACGCTACTCCCCAAATTCGGAACCCGAATCCCTTGCGATACCTCTAGCATAACGCAGGGAAGCCGACATCGGCCAAAAGCGGGGGCGAAAGCGCGGCGAGCGTTCCAGAGAGGGATTGTCGTTCGCGGCCGGGCAACGGGCGCGGCAAAGCCACGCTGCGCCGAGCATCGTTACGCCGGCGACGAGCTGCGGGATGGGCCCCGCGCCCAGGGCCGCGAGCGTTCCCGCAAGCGCCAGCGGCCCGGCGAATCGCTCGCGAGGCAGCAATGCGAAGCCGAGCGCGGCGGGCACCAGCAGTGCGGCGGCGCCAACCTGCGGCAGCACGACCAGCGGCAGCAGCGTGGCGGGCAGGGCGGCCTTCGCCCGCGAGCCCGGAGGCAGGGCGGTCAGCTGTGCCAGATGCCAGGCCAGGAACCCGGTTCCCCCGGTGATCGCCAGCCCGAACAGCTCCCAGGAAAGCAGCGAGGCGGGGCCCGACAGCACCGGCCCGACCCCGCCGAGCAGCAGAGTCGCGATCAGCGCGGCAAGAGCTGCCACCAAGGGGTTGAATCGGGATGCGTAACGAACCATCTTCTGGGCTCTAGCCCGGCACTGGTTGACGCTCTGTTATCCCGCCGGCCGACTCAGTTGACCCGTCAGCCCCCCATCGCTATAGGCGCCCCCGTCCCACAAGGGACCGGCACGTCCGGTCGCGATTCCTTGCGGGACAAGAGCTGAACGTTGCTGGAGACGCAATGGCCCGGGGGGTCGAGTACACCCGGGGCCTTTTCGTATTCTCAAACACAGGGTTCCAGCAAAGTAACCGCCGGCCACGGCCGGTAACATAAGGTGAAGGGCTTCATGCCGACGATTAACCAGCTGGTCCGCAAGGGCCGCGAACTGCAGAAGACCAAGTCGAAGGTCCCTGCGATGGAGCAGAACCCGCAGAAGCGCGGCGTCTGCACCCGCGTCTATACGACGACCCCGAAGAAGCCGAACTCGGCGCTCCGCAAGGTTGCCAAGGTCCGCCTGACCAACCAGCGCGAAGTCATCAGCTACATCCCGGGCGAAGGTCACAACCTTCAGGAGCACTCGGTTGTTCTGATCCGCGGCGGCCGTGTCCGCGATCTTCCCGGCGTGCGCTACCACGTCCTGCGCGGCGTGCTCGATACGCAGGGCGTCAAGGATCGTCGCCAGTCGCGTTCGAAGTACGGCGCCAAGCGTCCCAAGTAATCACAGCCATAGTAAGCCCCGGACAGGTTCCGGATCGGCTGAAGTTTTAGAAGGAAATTCAAGATGGCTCGTCGTCGTCGCCCAGAGAAGCGCGAAATCCTGCCGGATCCCAAGTTCGGTGATATCGTTCTCTCGAAGTTCATGAACTCGGTCATGCTGGACGGTAAGAAGTCCGTTGCCGAGGGCATCGTCTATTCGGCCCTGGAAACCGTCGAGACTCGCGCCAAGCGCGATCCGATCGGCGTGTTCCATGACGCGCTGAACAACATCAAGCCGGGCATCGAAGTCCGCAGCCGCCGCGTCGGCGGTGCGACCTACCAGGTGCCGGTTGAAGTTCGTCCGGAGCGTGCGCAGGCCCTCGCGATCCGCTGGCTGATCACCTCGGCCCGCAATCGCAGCGAGAACACCATGTCGGCACGCCTTTCGGGCGAGCTGCTGGACGCCTCGAACAACCGCGGCAACGCGGTGAAGAAGCGCGAAGACACCCACCGTATGGCCGAGGCGAACCGCGCCTTCAGCCACTACCGCTGGTAAGTCTTTCTCCAGCGCCGGCACGTCTGGCGTTGGAAATTTTCGTTCCTACATATCGGGGAGCTGGATCGTCCGGCTCCCCACATCCTTAAGGAAACCAGGTCATGGCCCGCAGCCATCCGCTCGAGCGTTACCGCAATATCGGCATCATGGCGCACATCGACGCCGGCAAGACGACGACGACCGAGCGCATCCTCTACTACACCGGCAAGTCCTACAAGATCGGCGAAGTGCACGAAGGCACCGCGACGATGGACTGGATGGAGCAGGAGCAGGAGCGTGGCATCACGATCACCTCGGCTGCGACCACCTGCAAGTGGCGCGCGGAAGAGGGCAAGGGTGAAGAGCACCTGATCAACATCATCGACACCCCGGGCCACGTCGACTTCACCATCGAAGTCGAGCGTTCGCTCCGCGTGCTCGACGGTGCCGTGGCGTGCTTCGACGGCGTTGCCGGCGTTGAGCCGCAGTCGGAAACCGTGTGGCGCCAGGCCGACAAGTACGGCGTGCCGCGCATGTGCTTCGTCAACAAGCTCGATCGCACCGGTGCGAACTTCTATTTCTGCGTCGACTCGATCGTCGAGCGCCTGGGCGCGCGTCCGGCCGTGCTTTATCTGCCGATCGGCATCGAGGGCGGCTTCAAGGGCCTGGTGGACCTGGTCGAGAACCGCGCGATCATCTGGCTCGAAGAGAGCCTGGGCGCGAAGTTCGAATATCAGGACATCCCCGATGACCTGAAGGAAAAGGCCGCCAAGTATCGCAGCGACCTGATCGAGATGGCCGTCGAGCAGGACGACGCCCTGATGGAAGCGTATCTCGAGGGCAACGAGCCTTCGGTCGCCGACCTGAAGAAGCTGATCCGCAAGGGTACGCTTGCCATGTCGTTCGTGCCGATCGTCTGCGGTTCGGCGTTCAAGAACAAGGGCGTGCAGCCCCTGCTCGACGCCGTTGTCGACTATCTGCCTTCGCCGCTGGACATTCCCGACGTGCAGGGCGTGAAGCTCGACGGCGAGACCCCGGATTCGCGTCCGGCCTCGGACACCGCGCCGCTTTCGCTGCTCGCGTTCAAGATCATGAACGATCCGTTCGTCGGCTCGCTCACCTTCGCCCGCATCTACTCGGGCACCCTCACCAAGGGTCAGTATCTGAACTCGGTGAAGGACAAGAAGGAGAAGATCGGCCGTATGCTCCTGATGCACGCGAACTCGCGTGAGGACATCGATGAAGCACGCGCTGGCGACATCGTCGCGATCGCGGGCCTCAAGGAGACCACGACCGGCGATACGCTGTGCGACACCGCGAACCCGATCATCCTGGAGCGCATGGAGTTCCCGGAGCCGGTTATCGAGCTGTCGGTGGAGCCGAAGACCAAGGCCGACCAGGAGAAGATGGGCCTCGCCCTGAACCGTCTGGCCGCCGAGGATCCCTCGTTCCGCGTTTCGACCGACCACGAGTCGGGCCAGACCATCATCAAGGGCATGGGCGAGCTCCATCTCGAGATCCTGGTCGACCGCATGAAGCGCGAGTTCAAGGTCGAGGCGAATGTCGGCGCGCCGCAGGTGGCGTATCGCGAGTATCTCGCGAAGCCGGTGGACATCGACTACACGCACAAGAAGCAGTCGGGCGGCACCGGTCAGTTCGGCCGCGTCAAGGTCAAGCTGACTCCGGGCGAGCGCGGTTCTGGCTTCGTCTTCAAGGACGAAGTCAAGGGCGGCAACATCCCGAAGGAGTATATCCCGGCGATCGAGAAGGGCTTCCGCGAGACCGCCGAGACGGGTTCGCTGGTCGGCTTCCCGATCATCGACTTCGAAGTGCTGCTCTATGACGGTGCGTACCACGACGTCGACTCGTCGGCGCTGGCCTTCGAAATCACCGCCCGCGCCGCAATGCGCGAAGCGGCCCAGAAGTCCGGCATCAAGCTGCTCGAGCCGGTGATGAAGGTGGAAGTCGTGACCCCCGAGGACTATCTCGGCGACGTCATCGGCGACATCAACAGCCGCCGTGGTCAGATCCAGGGCACCGACAGCCGCGGCAACGCGCAGACCGTCGATGCCATGGTGCCGCTGGCGAACATGTTCGGTTACGTGAACCAGCTCCGCTCGTTCACCCAGGGTCGTGCGCAGTACTCGATGCAGTTCTCGCACTATGACGAAGTGCCGCCGAACGTGGCAGACGAAGTGAAGGCGAAGCTCGCCTGACGCGCTTAGCGCTTGGGCTGGCGTAACTTGAAAACAGCCGCTATGGGGCCGCCTTCCGGCGAATCCCCTGGCGGCGCGGAATCAGAGATCAGAAGGTAGGAAAACAATGGCGAAGGCAAAGTTTGAGCGGAACAAGCCGCACCTCAACATCGGCACCATCGGTCACGTCGACCACGGCAAGACCTCGCTGACGGCCGCTATCACCAAGGTCCTGGCAGAGAACGTTGCGGGTAACGCCGCCGTCGACTTCGCCAACATCGACAAGGCTCCGGAAGAGCGCGAGCGCGGCATCACCATCTCGACCGCGCACGTCGAGTACGAGACCGACAAGCGTCACTATGCGCACGTCGATTGCCCGGGCCACGCCGACTATGTGAAGAACATGATCACCGGCGCCGCGCAGATGGACGGTGCGATCCTCGTGGTCGCCGCCACCGACGGCCCGATGCCGCAGACCAAGGAGCACATCCTGCTCGCTCGCCAGGTCGGCGTGCCGACCATGGTCGTCTTCCTGAACAAGGTCGACCTGGTCGAGGACGAGGAAATCCTCGAGCTCGTCGAGATGGAAATCCGCGAAGAGCTGTCGCGTCGTGAGTTCGACGGCGACAACATTCCGATCATCCGTGGTTCGGCTACCGCCGCTCTCTCGGGCTCGGACGACAAGCTCGGCAAGGACGCGATCCTGGCTCTCATGGCCGCCGTCGACGAGTCGATCCCGCAGCCGGAGCGTCCGGTCGATCAGCCGTTCATGATGCCGATCGAAGACGTGTTCTCGATCTCGGGCCGCGGCACCGTGGTGACCGGCCGCGTCGAGACCGGCATCGTCAAGGTTGGTGAGGAAGTCGAGATCGTCGGCATCCAGGAGTCGGTCCGCAAGACCACCGTCACCGGCGTGGAAATGTTCCGCAAGCTGCTCGACGAAGGTCGTGCAGGCGACAACATCGGCGCGCTGATCCGCGGCGTCGGCCGTGACGAAGTCGAGCGTGGCCAGGTTCTGGCCAAGCCGGGTTCGATCAAGCCGCACACCGACTTCAAGTCGGAAGTGTACGTGCTGTCGAAGGACGAAGGTGGCCGTCACACGCCGTTCTTCGCCAACTATCGTCCGCAGTTCTACTTCCGTACCACGGACGTGACCGGCACGATCGAGCTGCCGGAAGGCACCGAGATGGTGATGCCGGGCGACAACGTCGCTCTCGGCATCAAGCTGATCGCTCCGATCGCTATGGACGTCGGTCAGCGCTTCACGATCCGCGAAGGCGGCCGCACCGTGGGTGCAGGCGTCGTTGCCGAGATCCAGAAGTAAGCTTCACCCTTTAGGGTAGAGTTCGAAGGGCCCGGTCTCCGAAAGGAGGCCGGGCCTTTTCGTTTGGATATCGCGTGCAAGGAAAGGCTGGTGGGTGCCTTGAGCCCGGCAGTTCCCCGGCGAAGGCCGGGCGCGCAGGATCGGCGCACTATCGATGGCGCGGGGACGTCACGATCGACATTGCAGCTGGGCCCCGGCCTTCGCCGGGGAACTGGAGGTTGGATGGCGAGACGCCGGCGAGCTGATGCTACGGTCCGGCGTCATCCCCGCCTTCGCGGGGATGACGGTGCAGAAAGGGCGGGGCGCTCCGCGTAGGTTGCCTCCTGCATACCGGCCCTTTGTGCACCCCTCCCGCGCAGGAAGGGGCGCACCTGCCAGCCTCAGGAGAGCTCGCTCGCCTCCAGCGGATACTCGTTCTCCAGCGCTTCGGCTGCCTTCTTGCGCGTGCCGTCCGGCAGGGCGACCAGACCGATCGCGGTCAGCGGGCCGCCTGGCGCCGCCATCTGCAGATAGAGCTTCAGGAAGTCCTTGAGTGCCGGCAGTTCCTTGAGGCGCGCCTTGCGGACATAGAGGAACAGCGTGCGGGCACCGGGATACTGGCCGCCGGAGATGGTCTTGGCGTCCGGTGTGATCCCGTCGATCGGCACGCCGCGCAGCGCGGCGGCGTTCTGCTCCAGCCGGGCATAGCCGAACAGGCCGAGGGCGTTCGGGTTCTGCTTGAGCGCGGAGACGATCTCGGCATCGTCCTCGCCCTTCTCGACATAGGCGCCATCGGTGCGCACGCGCTGGCAGGCGACGTCGAACTGCGAAGGGTCGGGGCTCTTCAGCAGCTCGCTTGCCTGGGGCATCGCCGCCAGGCAGCCGACGCGCAGGATCAATGCCTCGAACATCTCGCGCGTGCCGCTGCCCTTCGGGTGGCCCAGTACCAGGATCGGAATGGCGGGCAGCCTGGCATTTACATCGTGCCAGGTCCTGGCGGTATTGGGCTTGCCGCGCGGATTGGCCGCGAGCGCCAGATAGATGTCCTGGCTGGTCAGCTCCAGCTTCGGTCCCTGCACCGACGCCGCCAGCGCGAGGCCGTCGAGGCCGATCCGGATCTCGAGGATGTCGCCGGCGCCGGCCGCGTTGCAGGCGTTGAATTCGACGCGGGTCATGCGGCGCGACGCGTCGAGCAGGTCGGGCGCCTTGCCGTTCACCGGCTTGCAGAAGGCCCGCGCGCCCTCGCCGGTGCCCACCGCGGCGATCTCCGGCATCGGCTGCTTCTTGTCCTTCTTGACGAACGCCTCGCCGACGGCCCTGGTGAACGGGAATACGGTGGCGGAGCCGGTAGCGGTGATCGCCGATGGGCTGGTGTTGCACGAAGCGAGCAGCAGGGCTGCCAGCATGACGGCAGAGGTTCTCCTAAGCATCTCTTTCCCCTACGACACAAAGGCGCAGGGCACGCGCGCCCATCCGGGCTTGTTGCCGAGCTCCGTTACCGGGGCATGACGCGTGCCTGGCCGGCGAGGGCAGGGCATGGCGGGCGATCAAAATCCGCCGCGCCCCTTGACCCGAATCGCCTCTGCCTGTAGGGGCCGCGCCTTCGGTTCACACATACAGCAAGAGCCCCGTTCAGCGGGGCCCGCTCTTTCGCATTGGTAGGGACATGGAAACGCAGAATATCCGTATTCGCCTGAAGGCGTTCGATCATCGAGTGCTCGACCAGGCGACCGGCGACATCGCCGACACTGCCCGCCGTACCGGCGCTCTCATCCGTGGCCCGATCCCGCTTCCGACGAAGATCGAGAAGTTCACGGTCAACCGTGGCCCGCACATCGACAAGAAGTCGCGCGAGCAGTTCGAAGTGCGCACCTACAAGCGCATGCTCGACATCGTGCAGCCGACCCCGCAGACCGTGGACGCGCTGATGAAGCTCGACCTCGCCGCCGGCGTCGACGTCGAGATCAAGCTGGCCTGAGCCAGTCAGGGACCCCTGCGAAAGCGGGGGTCTTTTCACGTCCCGCCGCATCCTTCGCAGGAATGCAGGTGAGGGGGTGGACAGGGAAGCGCTGCTGACGTAAAGGCGCGCCTCCACACGAGATTCGCGATTCCCCTGAGGGGGATTCGCCAGGTTCCTCCACCGGGTCGATCTGATCCAACGCAAGGAACCGGAGGGCGCCACGGGCGCACTCGCATCGCGATAGGGATACCGCCGGCCTCTTCGGAGAACCGGGCCTGCGTCCCCCGTCGCCTCTTCCTTCGGGAGGGGGTTCAGCCCGGACGGGGGCTCGCATCATATTTTCGGGCTGAAGCACGCACCCGTGGGAATTCCCCCTCGGGTGCCTATGCATAGGAGCAACTGGTCATGCGCACTGGCGTGATCGCGAAGAAGTTGGGGATGACCCGCCTGTTCCAGGACGACGGCCGCCACGTGCCCGTCACCGTCCTGGCCCTCGAAGGCGTTCAGGTCGTCTCCGTCCGCGAAAAGGATCGTGACGGTTACACTGCCGTCCAGCTCGGCGCCGGCACGGCGAAGAGCAAGAATGTCGCCAAGCCGCAGCGCGGCCACTTCGGCAAGGCCGAAGTCGAGCCCAAGGCTGTCGTCCATGAGTTCCGCGTCGACGCGGACGGCCTGCTCGAAGTGGGCGCCGAGATCTCGGCCGACCACTATGTCGCCGGCCAGTTCGTCGACATCCAGGGCAAGACCCAGGGCAAGGGCTTCGCCGGCGGCATGAAGCGTTGGGGCTTCGGCGGTCTGCGCGCCACCCACGGCGTCTCGGTCTCGCACCGCTCGCTCGGTTCGACCGGTCAGCGCCAGGATCCGGGCAAGGTCTTCAAGAACAAGAAGATGGCCGGCCACATGGGTGACAAGTTCCGCACCCAGCAGAATCTCGAGATCGTCGGCACCGACGTCGAGCGCGGCCTGATCTTCGTCAAGGGCTCGGTCCCTGGCTCGAAGGGTGGCTGGCTGTTCGTCAAGGACGCCGTCAAGGTCGCCCGTCCTGCCGAAGCGCCGTTCCCGGCCGGCATCAAGTCGGTCGCCAACAACAACGACACCGCCCCCGCGGAGACTCCGGCCGAAGTGACCGAGGCTCCTGAGGCGACCGAAGGCCAGGAGGGCTAAGTGAAGGTCAAGGTTCAAACCCTCGACGCCAAGGCATCGGGCGACATCGAGCTCAACGACACCGTCTTCGGTGTCGAGCCGCGCGCCGACATCCTGCACCGCGTCGTCACCTGGCAGCTCGAGAAGCGTCGCGCCACCGCGCGCGGCACTCGCGAGCGTGCTGACGTCGCCCGCTCGGGCAAGAAGTTCGGTCGCCAGAAGGGCGGCGGTACCGCCCGTCACGGCGATCGCCGCGCTCCGGTGTTCATCGGCGGTGGTAAGGCGCACGGCGCCCGCGTTCGCGACTTCAATCCGTCGCTGAACAAGAAGATCCGCGCGCTCGGCCTGAAGATGGCGCTCAGCAGCCATGCCAAGGCAGGTTCGCTGGTCGTCCTCGACGCCTTCGGCACCGCCAAGACCGCAGAGCTCAAGGCGCAGTTCGCCAAGCTCGGCACCGGCAAGACCGCGCTGGTGATCGACGGCGAGGCCGGCAACGGCTTCCTCGCCGCCCGCAACCTGGTGGGCGTCAACGTCCTCCCGGCGGTCGGCGCCAACGTCTATGACATCCTGAAGCACGACACGCTGGTCCTGACCCGCGCTGCCGTCGAGAAGCTGGAGGCGCGCTTCAATGGCTAAGAAGCAGGCAGCCGCGATCGACAACCGTCACTATGACGTGATTGTCGCGCCGCACATCACCGAGAAGTCGACCCTGGTCTCCGAGCACAACGCCGTTGTGTTCAAGGTCGCCGGCGACGCCACCAAGCCCGAGATCAAGGCCGCCGTCGAGGCGATCTGGAAGGTCAAGGTGACTGGCGTCAACACGATCGTCCAGAAGGGCAAGACCAAGAAGTGGAAGGGTGCGCCCTACCAGCGCTCGGACATCAAGAAGGCTATCGTGACCCTCGCCGACGGTGAGCAGATCGACGTGACCTCGGGGGTCAATTCGTAATGGCACTCAAGAATTACAATCCGACGTCGCCTGGCGTCCGCGGCCTGATCCTGATCGACCGTTCGGCCCTGTACAAGGGTCGTCCGGTCAAGGCTCTGACCGAGGGCAAGACCAAGACCGGCGGCCGCAACAACAAGGGCCATGTGACCTCGCGCGGCATCGCGGGCGGCCACAAGCAGCGCTATCGTATCATCGATTTCAAGCGCCGCCTGTGGGACGTCGAGGGCACTGTCGAGCGGATCGAGTATGACCCGAACCGCACCGCCTTCATCGCGCTCGTGAACTACGGCGCCGACGAAGCCGGCAAGGATCGCGTCGCCTACATCATCGCGCCGCAGCGCCTCGCCGTCGGCGACAAGGTGATCGCCGGCAAGAAGACCGACGTGAAGCCGGGCAACGCCATGGAGCTGGGCCAGATGCCGGTCGGCACCATCGTCCACAACGTGGAGATGAAGCCGGGCAAGGGTGGCCAGATCGCCCGTTCGGCAGGCACCTATGTCCAGGTCGTCGGTCGTGACCGCGGCATGGTCATCGTTCGCCTGAACTCGGGCGAGCAGCGCTACATCCACGGCAACTGCATGGCGACCGTTGGTGCGGTGTCCAACCCGGACAACCAGAACACCAACCTCGGCAAGGCTGGCCGTAACCGCTGGAAGGGCATCCGCCCGCTGACCCGCGGTGTTGCGAAGAACCCGGTCGACCACCCGCACGGCGGTGGTGAAGGCCGGACCTCGGGCGGCCGTCATCCGGTCACCCCGTGGGGCAAGCCGACCAAGGGTGCGCGCACCCGCCACAACAAGGCGACGGACAAGATGATCATCCGCAGCCGTCACGCGAAGAAGAAGGGCTAACCCATGGCTCGCTCCGTTTGGAAGGGTCCGTTCGTGGACCTCCACCTGCTCAAGAAGGCGCAGACCGCGCAGGAGCAGGGCACCCGCGCCGGTCCGATCAAGACCTGGTCGCGCCGCTCGACGATCCTGCCGGATTTCGTCGGCCTGACGTTCAACGTCTACAATGGCCGCAAGTTCGTGCCGGTCTCGGTCAACGAGGACATGGTTGGCATGAAGCTCGGCGAGTTCGCGCCGACCCGGTACTTCCCGGGCCACGCCGCCGACAAGAAGGGTAAGCGCTAATGTCGAAGCCCCAGGCTCCCCGCAAGGTCGGTGACAAGGAAGCCCTTGCCGTCGCCACGCAGATCCGCGGTTCGGCCCAGAAGCTGAACCTCGTCGCCGGTCTCATCCGCGGCAAGAAGGCCGAGGACGCGCTGAACATCCTTCAGTTTTCGACCAAGGCGATGGCAGTGGACGCCCGCAAGGTTCTCGCCTCGGCGATCGCCAACGCGGAAAACAACCATAACCTCGACGTCGACGCGCTCGTCGTCGCCGAGGCTTCGGTCGGCAAGTCGATCACGATGAAGCGCTTCGCGACCCGCGGCCGTGGCAAGTCCACCCGCATCCTGAAGCCGTTCAGCCGTCTTCGCATCGTCGTCCGCGAGCAGGAAGAAGCATAATGGGTCACAAGAGCAACCCGATCGGCCTCCGCCTCCAGGTCAACCGTACCTGGGACAGCCGCTGGTTCGCCGAAGGCGCCGATTACGGCCGCCTTCTCATGGAGGACCTCAAGATCCGCAAGTACATCCTCGAGACGCTGCCCCAGGCCGCAATCTCGAAGGTGGTGATCGAGCGTCCGGCCAAGCTGTGCCGCGTTTCGATCTACGCTGCCCGTCCCGGTGTCATCATCGGCAAGAAGGGCTCGGACATCGAGAAGCTGCGCAAGACGCTGTCCTCGATGACCTCGAGCGACGTGAGCCTGAACATCGTCGAGATCCGCAAGCCGGAAGTCGACGCCAAGCTCGTCGCCCAGGGCATCGCTGACCAGCTCGAGCGTCGTATCGCCTTCCGCCGCGCCATGAAGCGTGCGGTGCAGTCGGCCATGCGCCTCGGTGCCGAAGGCATCCGGATCAACTGCGGTGGCCGTCTCGGCGGCGCCGAGATCGCCCGTTCGGAATGGTATCGCGAAGGTCGCGTTCCGCTGCACACGCTGCGCGCGAACATCGATCACGCCACTGCCGAAGCGCACACCGCCTATGGCGTCTGCGGCGTGAAGGTGTGGATCTTCAAGGGCGAGATCCTCGGCCACGATCCGATGGCGACCGATCGCCTCAACCTGGAGTCGCAGACGACGGGCGTTCGCCCGGCGCGCGACGACCACCGTCGCTAAGGGTAGGACAGAACAATGCTGCAACCGAAGCGCACCAAGTTCCGCAAGGCCTTCAAGGGCCGCATCCATGGCGACGCCAAGGGTGGCACTGCGCTGAACTTCGGGTCGTATGGCCTGAAGGCGATGGAGCCGGAGCGGATCACCGCCCGCCAGATCGAAGCGGCTCGCCGCGCGATCACCCGTCACATCAAGCGCCAGGGCCGTCTCTGGATCCGCATCTTCCCGGACGTCCCCGTGTCGTCCAAGCCCGCCGAAGTCCGCATGGGCTCGGGCAAGGGTTCGCCGGAGTTCTGGGTCGCCCGCGTCAAGCCGGGCCGCATCCTGTTCGAGCTGGACGGCGTGCCGGGTCCGCTCGCTGCTGAAGCTTTCGAGCGCGCGGCGATGAAGCTGCCGATCAAGGTCAAGGTCGTGGCTCGCCTCGGCGATACCTCGCACCTGGAGGGTTGATAGAATGACCAAGGCTACCGATCTTCGTGCGAAGACCGAAGACCAGCTGAGCGAAGAGCTCGGCAACCTGAAGCGCGAGGCGTTCAACCTCCGCTTCCAGGCCGCGACCAGCCAGCTCGAGAAGCCGAGCCGCGTTCGCGAGGTCCGTCGTGACATCGCCCGCATCAAGACGCTGCAGAACGAGCGCTCGCGCTCGGCTGCGAAGTAAGGAACGAGACCATGCCGAAGCGCGTGCTGACCGGGAACGTGGTTTCCGACAAGGGCGACAAGACGGTCGTCGTGCTCGTGGAGCGTAAGGTGAAGCACCCGCTCTACGGCAAGATCATCCGTCGCTCGAAGAAGTATCATGCCCATGACGAGGGCAACGAGTACAAGGCCGGCGAGACCGTGCGCATCGAAGAGACTGCGCCGATCTCCAAGCTGAAGACCTGGAAGGTGATCGAGCGGGTGAACACCCACGCGACCCCGACCAAGTCGGACGCCGCCGCCTAATCTTTTTAACTGGAACCCCCGGGCAGGTCCCGGAAGGCCAAACGAGAAGGAACCGGATCGATGATCCAGATGCAGTCCAATCTCGACGTCGCTGACAACAGCGGCGCGAAGCGGGTGCAGTGCATCAAGGTGCTGGGCGGATCGAAGCGTCGCTTCGCCTCCGTGGGCGACGTCATCGTCGTCAGCATCAAGGAAGCTGCTCCCCGCGGTAAGGTGAAGAAGGGTGACGTGCACCGCGCCGTCATCGTCCGCACCGCCAAGGACGTCCGCCGCGCCGATGGCTCGGTCATTCGCTTCGACGGCAATGCTGCCGTCCTGGTCAACAAGAACGAGGAGCCGATCGGCACCCGTATCTTTGGCCCGGTGGTCCGCGAGCTGCGCTCGAAGGGCTTCATGAAGATCATTTCGCTCGCCCCCGAGGTGCTGTGATGGCTGCTGCCAAGATCAAGAAGGGCGACCAGGTCGTCGTACTGTCCGGCAAGGACAAGGGCCGTACCGGCGAAGTCGTCAAGGCTCTCCCCAAGGAGGGCAAGGTTGTCGTGTCGGGCGTGAACGTCGCCGTGCGTCACCGCAAGCCGAGCCAGACCAACCCGCAGGGTGGCCTGGAGCGTTCGGAAGCGCCGCTGGCGGTCTCCAAGGTCGCGCACGTGACCAAGGACGGCAAGCCGACGCGCGTCCGCTTCGAGGAGCGTGACGGCAAGAAGGTTCGCGTCGCCGTCAAGACCGGGGAGGTCATCAATGGCTGATTCCTACACGCCGCGCATGCGCAAGCTCTATGACGAGACCATCGCCAAGGCGATGACCGAGAAGTTCGGTTACAAGAACGTCATGGAAGTGCCGAAGATCGAGAAGATCGTGCTCAACATGGGCGTCGGCGAAGCCACCCAGGACAAGAAGAAGGTCGATCAGGCCGCTTCTGAAATGGAGCTGATCGCGGGCCAGAAGCCGGTGATCACCAAGGCGAAGAAGTCGATCGCGCAGTTCAAGCTGCGCGAGGGCATGCCGATCGGCGCGAAGGTCACCCTTCGCCGCGAGCGCATGTACGAGTTCCTCGACCGCTTCATCACGATCGCGCTGCCGCGCGTTCGCGACTTCCGTGGCCTCAACCCGAAGTCGTTCGACGGCCGTGGCAACTATGCCTGCGGTCTCAAGGAGCAGCTGATCTTCCCGGAAATCAGCTACGATAAGGTCGACAAGATCCGCGGCATGGACGTGATCGTGACCACCACCGCGAAGACCGACGAGGAAGCTCGCGAGCTTCTCCGTCTCTTCGGTTTCCCGTTCCCGCAGGATGCGGACGGCGAAGCCAAGGCCGCGTAAAGGAAAGAGAACTTAAGTCATGGCGAAACTGAGTTCCGTGAATAAGAACGAGCGTCGCAAGCTGCTGGTGAAGAAGTACGCCGGCAAGTATGCGAAGCTGAAGGCGATCGCGAATGACGAGAGCCTCGATGAGACCGAGCGTCTCATCGCGCGTCTCAAGATGGCCGAGCTGCCGCGCAACGGCAACCCGACCCGCATTCGCAACCGGTGCGAGCTCACCGGTCGCCCCCGCGGTTACTACCGCAAGTTCCGTCTCGCTCGTGTGATGCTGCGTGATCTGGCCAACAAGGGCCTCATCCCCGGCGTTACCAAGTCGAGCTGGTAAGGATCACGAAGATGGCAGTGACCGATCCCCTGGGTGATATGCTCACCCGCATCCGCAACGGCCAGCGCGCCCGCAAGGACTCTGTCCTTACGCCGGCGAGCAAGCTGCGTGCGCGCGTTCTCGATGTGCTCCAGCGCGAAGGCTACATCCGTGGCTACAGCGAAGAGCAGATGGGCCCCGCAGCGGGCATCCGCATCGAGCTGAAGTATTTCGAGGGCCAGCCGGCGATCAAGCACGTCGCGCGCATCTCGAAGCCGGGCCGCCGCGTCTACTCGGGCAGCCAGGAGCTTCCCCGCGTTCGCAACGGCCTGGGCATCACGATCGTCTCGACGCCTCGCGGCGTTCTCTCGGACGCGGAAGCGCGCGAGCAGAATGTCGGCGGCGAAGTGCTGGCGGAGGTGTTCTAATGAGCCGCATCGGTAAGAAGCCGGTCACCATCCCCGCTGGCGTCACCGCCACGCTGGACGGCGACCAGGTCTCGGTGAAGGGCCCCAAGGGCACTCTGTCGATCCCGAAGGCTGATCTGATCAGCTATGAGCTCGTCGAAGGCGGCATCTCGGTGCAGCCGGCGAACGACACCAAGCGCGCCCGTGCCTTCTGGGGCATGCAGCGTACCCTGGTGCAGAACCTCGTCACCGGCGTGACCACCGGCTTCTCGAAGAAGCTGCTGATCACCGGCGTCGGTTACCGTGCGGCTGCGCAGGGCAAGGTGCTCAAGCTCCAGCTCGGCTATTCGCACGACGTGAACATCGACGTGCCGGAAGGCATCGAGATCAAGACCCCGGACCAGACCACGGTCGAGATCTCGGGCATCGACAAGCAGAAGGTCGGCCAGATTGCGGCCGAGATTCGCCGCTGGCGGAAGCCTGAGCCGTACAAGGGCAAGGGCATCAAGTACGACGGCGAGTTCATCTTCCGTAAGGAAGGGAAGAAGAAGTGATCAGCACCAAGGGTCTCTCGCTTTTCGCGAAGCGTCGTCGCCGCAACCGTACTGCGCTTCGTGCGCGTGCCGGTGGTCGTCCGCGTCTTTCGATCCATCGCTCGGGCAAGCATATCTATGCCCAGGTGATCGACGATGCCGCCGGCAAGACCGTCGCGGCTGCCTCCACCCTCGACAAGGACGTGCGCGGCAAGACCGGCGCGACCATCGAGGCCGCGCAGGACGTCGGCAAGCGTGTTGCCGAGGCTGCCAAGGCAGCCGGCATCACCCAGGTCGTGTTCGACCGTGGTGGCTTCCTCTATCATGGCCGCGTCAAGGCGCTGGCCGATGCCGCTCGTGAGAGCGGGCTGGAGTTCTGAGAATGGCTGACGAAAACAACCAGGCGCCCGCAGAGGGCGCGGGCTTCGAAGCCCAGGACGCCGGTGCCGGTGCTCCCCAGGAGCAGCAGGGCCGTGGCCGCGGCCGTGGCCGTGGCGGCCCCGGTGGCGGTGGTGATCGTGGCCGTGGCGGCCGTGACGGCAACCGCGGTCGTCGCGA
Source organism: Sphingomonas sp. NIBR02145 (assembly GCF_027359115.1). Lineage (NCBI taxonomy): Bacteria > Pseudomonadati > Pseudomonadota > Alphaproteobacteria > Sphingomonadales > Sphingomonadaceae > Sphingomonas > Sphingomonas sp. NIBR02145. Next base: position 4,750,930 of record NZ_CP114791.1, read on the forward strand.
CGACCGTCGTGGCCAGAACGCCGAGGACGGTGGCGAGGAGCTGATCGAGAAGCTGGTTCACATCAACCGCGTCTCGAAGACCGTCAAGGGCGGCAAGCGCTTCGGCTTCGCGGCGCTGGTCGTCGTGGGCGACGGCAAGGGCCGTGTCGGCTTCGGTCATGGCAAGGCGCGCGAAGTGCCGGAAGCCATCTCGAAGGCGACCGCTTCGGCGAAGAAGAAGATGCTGCGCGTTCCGCTCAAGGAAGGCCGCACGCTGCACCATGACGGTGCTGGCCACTTCGGTGCCGGCCGCGTCTATGTGCGCTCGGCGCCGCAGGGTACCGGCATCATCGCCGGCGGTCCGATGCGCGCCGTGTTCGAATCGCTGGGTGTTGCCGATGTGGTGACCAAGTCGGTCGGCACTTCGAATCCCTACAACATGATCCGCGCCACCTTCGAAGCGCTCGGCGAGCAGACCTCGCCGAAGAGCGTTGCGCAGCGCCGCGGCAAGAAGATCGCCGACCTGCTCGGCCGCGGCGGTTCGCAGACCGCCGAGGCGGACGCTGCGGCTATCGCGGAGTAATCGATCATGGCGAAGATCAAGATCCAGCAGATCGGTTCGCCGATCCGCCGCACCAAGGATCAGCGCGCGACGCTGATCGGCCTGGGCCTCAACAAGATGCACAAGGTCAGCGAGCTCGAGGACAGCCCGGAAGTCCGTGGCATGATCCGCAAGCTGCCGCACATGGTGAAGGTGCTCGAGGGCTAAGCCCTTCGCGCATCTCGCAGCAAAATCGGGAAGGGGCGGTAGGCAACTACCGCCCCTTTTCCTTTGTGTGCCCAAGGGCACGGCTTGCCGCCTCGGAGGGGCGGGTTAGGGTTGTCGGATGAAGCCCTTTCTGCTGGCGGCTCTGGGAAGCCTGTTGTGGCTGATCTTCCTCGCAGCGGGGCTGCGCGAGTTGTTCAGCTACGGCCTCTACGTCCGTGCGGTATTGGACCAGGGCGTGGTCGCGCTGCTGGTTGTTCCCCTGTTACTGATCGCGGGCACCGTTGCCCTCGGGCATCGTGCGATCAGGGGCAATGTTCCGGCGCGCGTGATCTTGGCCTCGACCCTGGTCGCTGCCTTTGGGTTCATGCTTTGCCTGAGTGCCCTCTTACGCGGGGCATGATTAGGCCTCAGGCAACCGCCATCAGCGTCGGGTCCCTCGGTACCGTGAAGCAGATCATCGCGCCGCGTGTCAGGTTCTCCGCCTTGAACTCGCCGCCATGCACTTCGATGATGCTGCGGCAGATCGACAGGCCGATGCCCAGGCCCTTGTCGGCCTTGGTCGAGATGAAGGGCATGTTGAACTTGCCGAACACCGCGTCGGGGATGCCGGGGCCGGTATCCTCCACGCAGATGCGCAGGAATTCGTCCGAGGCGACCGCGCAGCTGATCCGGATCGCGCGCTGCTCGGGCGGAAGCGAGGCCATGGCTTCCTCGGCATTGCGGATCAGGTTGACCAGGACCTGCTGGATCTGGACCCGGTCGATCAGCGCCCGCGCGGCGGGCTGGGCGCTGGAATAGGTGATCCGCGCCGAAGGGGCGACCTTGGCCCCGCGTGCCAGCTCGATGGCATCGTTGATCACATCGTCGATCGCTTCGATGCGCAGGTCGGCGCTGCCCTTGGCCAGATAGTCGCGGATGCGGCGGATGATGTCCCCGGCGCGGGTGATCTGGCTGCGCGCCTGGCGGACCTGGAGCAGCGCCGCCTCGCGGCTGCCGTCGCCCTTCAGCATCAGCTCGCCGACCGAGAGGAAGTTCGATGCGGCGGCCAGGGGCTGGTTGAGCTCATGCGCCAGCCCGCCGGCCATCTCGCTCAGCGACGAGACCCGCGCGCTGTGGGCGAACTCGTCGCGGATCACGTCGAAACGGCGTCGCGCCTGCTGCTGCTTGAGGACGTGGCGGAAATAGAGCGCGAGCAGCGCCCCGACGACCAGGGTCAGCGCGCTGACCAGCACCAGGAACCAGCGGGCGCGCTGCTGTGCCGGGCCGAGGATATCATGCTCGCCAATGCCCGAGGTGACGAAGATCGGGTAGCTGGCCAGCCGCTGGTGGCTGAACAGCCGGCGCTTGCCGTCGATCGCGCTTGGCCCCCAATATTCGCCATCGGGATGGGCCATCTGCTGCCGCATCACCTCCTTGCCCTTGAGGTCCTGGCCCCAGCTGACGGTTTCGCCCTCACGGCGTGCCAGCGTCATGCCGCGCAGCGAGATGATCGAGATCAGGTCGTCGGGCCGGTAGCGCAGGCCGGCGTTGAAATCGACGAACCGGTCCGTCGGGATATCGACCGCCACGGCGCCGGCGAACGCCCCCTTCGCATCGCGCCACGAACGGGCGATCAGCAGCACGGCCCCCTTGGAATTGAGCGCTTCGCTGGGATTGGAGATCGCGCGGGCGATGCCTGGGGCCGCGAGCAACTCGCGAAACACCCGCTTGTCCTTCACGTTGATCGGGCCGGTAGGCTTGGTGGTGAAGCGGATATTGCCGTCGCGATCGGCGATCTCCGCGCCGGTGATCATCGGGCGGAAATAGCTGGGCAGGGTGATCAGGTTGGGCCGGGTGCTGTCGCCCTGGTCGATCCGGCCGCCATAGCGCTCGCCGAGATACTCGGTGGCCAGGTCCGCCAGTTCGAGCGTGCGCCGAACATATTGCTCGAACGCGACGACGCGGCTGCGATTCTCCCGGGAGGCGGACTGGATGGCGGTGGCCGCGTCCTCGCGAATCTGCCAGATGACCGCGATCCACGAGATGATGACGAAGGACAGGGCGGCCGCCACCACGATCCGTGCGGCGGGCTGACGCAAAATGGCCCAGAAACTCTTCATCGCCTGCACCGTGATCTGCCGGCCGGATGGGCGGCAAGCCCGATTTCCTACGGCCCGGCCCCGATGCTGGCTAGTCCGGTGAAAACAGGGGTGACAAGTCCGGCCTGCGCCGCTATGGGCCCCGCTTCCTTTCAACGCGCGACAAAAGCGAAAGCGAGTGCATATCATGAAGCTTAACGAACTCACCGACAACCAGGGCGCCCGCCACCGCAAGATCCGCGTCGGCCGCGGCATCGGCTCGGGCAAGGGCAAGACCGGCGGCCGCGGCGTCAAGGGTCAGAAGAGCCGTGAGGGTGTCTCGATCAACGGGTTCGAGGGCGGTCAGATGCCGCTCCACATGCGCATCCCGAAGCGCGGCTTCAACAACATCTTCGCCAAGGACTATGCCGAGGTGAACCTGGGCGCGATCCAGAAGGCGATCGACTCGGGCAAGCTGACCGCGACCGACCTGACCCAGGCCGAGCTGAACGCGGCGGGCCTGACCCGTGGCGGCAAGGACGGCGTGCGCCTGCTCGGCAAGGGCGAGCTCAAGGCCAAGCTGAACTTCACCGTTGCCGGCGCGTCGAAGGGCGCGATCGAGGCGGTCCAGAAGGCCGGTGGCACCGTGACGATCCCCGAGATCGTGCCGGCCGCCGAGAAGGCCAAGGCCAAGTATCGCGTCGTGCAGAAGACGCGCGCCGCGGACAAGGAAGCCAAGAAGGCTGCCGCCAAGGCGTAAAACTGCTGCTCCCCGGCCGTCGCGCCGGGGCCCAGCATACGCCGTTCCGCAACTTGTCCCCAGCCTGTGGGCAGGGACAGATTGCCCAAAGGGTTGGACACCCTATATGAGCGGCGGAGGGCGGAAACGCTCATCCGCCGTTTCTGTTTCCGGGACCTAATACATTATGGCCTCCGCCTCCGATCAACTTGCTTCCAGCATCAACCTGGCGAAGTTCGCCAAGGCGACCGATCTCAAGAAGCGTCTGTGGTTCACCCTCGGCGCGCTGATCGTCTTCCGCATGCTGAGCTACGTGCCCCTGCCGGGCGTCGACCCCACCCAGCTCAACCTGCTCGCGCAGCAGACCCAGGGCGGCGTGCTCGACTTCTTCAACAACTTCACCGGCGGCGCGCTCAACCGCATGTCGATCGTCGCGCTCGGCGTGATGCCCTACATCACCGCCTCGATCGTGGTGCAGCTGGCGACGTCGCTGTCGCCGCAGCTCAACGCGATCAAGAAGGAAGGCGAGAGCGGCCGCAAGCGCCTCAACCAGTACACCCGCTACGGCACGGTGGCGCTGACCGCGGTGCAGGGCTATTTCATCGCCGTCGGCCTCGAGACCTTTGGTGCAAGCCAGGGGCTGCAGCCGGTCGTCGAACCGGGCTTCATCTTCCGCATCGGCGCGGTGGTCTCGCTGATCGGCGGCACCATGTTCCTGATGTGGATCGGTGAGCAGATCACCAATCGTGGCATCGGCAACGGCATCTCGCTGATCATCATGGCCGGCATCGTTGCCCGCCTGCCCACCACGCTTGTCCAGCTGTTCGAGAGCGGCCGCACCGGCTCGATCGATCCGCTGCGCCTGATCTTCATCATCGTCGGCGTTGCCGCGCTGGTGCTGTTCATCTGCTTCATGGAGCGTGCCCAGCGCCGCATCCTGATCCAGTATCCGAAGCGCCAGACCGCGCGCGGCGTCCAGGCCGAGCGCAGCCACCTGCCGCTCAAGCTGAACACCGCCGGCGTGATCCCGCCGATCTTCGCCTCGTCGCTGCTGCTGCTGCCGCTGACCGTCACCCAGTTTGCCGGCAACATGACCGCGGGCGAGAACTGGTGGAGCGACCTGATCATCAACCTGAACACCTGGCTGCGCCACGGCTCGCCGGTGTACATGACGCTCTACGGCCTCGGCATCGTCTTCTTCTCCTTCTTCTACACCGCCGTGGTGTTCAATCCGGAGGAGACCGCCGAGAACCTGAAGCGCTATGGCGGGTTCATCCCGGGCATCCGCCCCGGCAAGAACACCGAGCTGTACTTCGATTACGTGCTCACCCGCATCACCGTGATCGGCGCTGCCTATCTGACGATCATCTGCCTCGTTCCCGAAGCGGTGTTCTCGTCGATGAGCATTCCGTTCCTGATGGGCGGCACCAGCCTGCTCATCGTCGTCAACGTGACGATGGACACAGTGACGCAGATCCAGTCGCACCTGCTGGCGCACCAGTATGGCGATCTGATCAAGAAGGCGAAGCTCAAGGGTCGCGCGCGTTAAGCGCGACCCATACTGGCCGATACTGAGGGGATAGGCTTAGTGAATATCATCCTGTTGGGCCCGCCGGGAGCCGGCAAGGGCACCCAGGCGAAGCGGCTCGAGCAAGAGCGCGGCATGGTGCAGCTTTCCACTGGGGACATGCTGCGCGCCGCGGTCAAGGCGGGTTCGCCCGTCGGGCTCCAGGCCAAGGCCGTGATGGATGCCGGCGAACTGGTGTCGGACGCGATCGTCTCGGGGATCATCGGCGAGCGCCTCGATATGGAAGACACGCTGAACGGCGCGATCTTCGATGGCTATCCGCGCACCGCCGCCCAGGCGGAATCGCTCGACGCGCTGCTTTCGGAGCGTGGCCGCAAGCTCGATTTCGTGATCGAGCTCGAAGTGAACGAGGATGCGCTGGTCGAGCGTGTCGAGGGGCGCTTCACCTGCGCGAACTGCGGTGAGGGCTATCACGACAAGTTCAAGCTGCCCAAGGTCGAGGGCACTTGCGACGTGTGCGGTCATCACGAGTTCAAGCGCCGTCCGGACGACAATGCCGAGACCGTGCGCACCCGCATGGCCGAGTATCGCGCCAAGACCGCGCCGATCCTGCCCTTCTACGAGGCCAAGGGCCTGGTGCGGAAGGTCGACGGCATGGCCGACATCGCCGAGGTCGGCGCGCAGATCGACGCGATCCTCGACGCCAAGGCCTGAGTACCCCTCCGTGTGAGGGGCCGGGAATTGGAAAAGGCCGGGTGTGATGCCCGGCCTTTTTCCGTTTCGGCCTAACTACTGGCAGTTCCCCGGCGAAGGCCGGGGCCCAGTCTCGGCGCAGTTGGTTAGGGCGGTCGGAGCTCTCGGCCGACATTGCAACTGGGCCCCGGCCTTCGCCGGGGAACTGAAGTCCAACCCATTGTAATATATTGTTGCCCTAACCCCTGCTTAAACCTGCAGTGACACGCTTCCCCTGCTCCGGCGGCCCGCCGGGTGGGGGATCGTAATCATGCCCAAGCGCGCCGCATTGAAGCTCGCCGGCCTTGCCGGACTGTCCGCGCTCGCCCGCCGCGCCACCGCGTCGCAGCTGCGCATCCTCTGCTATCACGGCCTGTGGCTGGCTCCCGGCGCCCCGCATGGCAATTGCCTGTTCATGACGCCCGCGCTGTTCGCCGATCGCATGGCCCGGCTCGCCCGCTCGGGGCGCCCGGTGCTGCCGCTCGGCGAAGCGGTCGAGCGGCTTGCCGCCGATCGCTTGCCCGCCGGCGCGGTGGTCCTCACGATCGACGATGGCTGGGCCTCCACCCACAGCCACATGCTGCCGGTGCTCGAGGCGCACCGCCTGCCGGCAACGCTCTACGCCACTACCTGGTATGCCGAGCGCGACCTGCCGGTGGTGAATGTCGCGGTCGACTATCTGGTCGCCGCCTCGGGCCGGACGGACCAGAACTGCACCGCGACGATCCGCCGGATCGAGGCGCTGCCCGAGGCCGATCGGCTCGATGCGCTGCGTGCCTTTGGCCGGGCGCTGGGGGTAGGGGAGGCTTGGCTCGCCTGCCGCCAGTTCCACCTGATGGGACCGGACGCGCTGGCCGACGCGCATGCCCGCGGGCTCGACATCCAGCTCCACACCCACCGCCATATCGATGTCGCCGGGCGCATCGGGCAGCTGGTACCCGAGATCGAGGCGAACCGCGCCGCGTTGCGCGCCGCCACCGGCGGGGCGGCCGCCGAGCATTTCTGCTATCCCAGCGGCACTTTCCACCCTTCGGCGCCCGCCCTGCTCGCGGCCAGCGGGGTCCGGTCGGCCACGCTGGTTTCCGAAGGGCTCAACGCGCCGGGGGCGAACCCCTATGCGCTGCGCCGGTTCGTCGATGCGCAGCATGTGCCGATGGCCAGCTTCCAGGCGTATCTGGACGGCACGCTGCATTATCTCTCGCTGGCGCGAACGCTTGCGGACCGGGTCGAAACCGGGATTCCGCGCCGTGTCGCCGCAGCTTCTGGAATGCTGCTCTGCGCGCTATGATCGCCCCGCCACATCGTGGGAGGGGAACATGAAGGCTCATTCGCTCGTCGCCCTGGCATTCGTTGCTGCGTCGCCCGCTGCCGCCGAAGTCACGGCGTCCACCGAAACCAGCTTCACCGTCACCGAGAAGGTCACGGTCGCCGCGCCCGCCGCCAAGGTCTGGGCGACGCTGGTCGCGCCGTCGCTGTGGTGGAACAAGGATCATACCTGGTCGGGCAGTGCCGCGAACTTGTCGCTCGATCCGCGCCCCGGCGGCTGCTGGTGCGAGAAGCTGCCCAAGGGCGGTGGGGTCGAGCATATGCGGGTCGTCTATGCGGCGCCCGGCGAGATGCTGCGTCTGACCGGCGGTCTCGGTCCGCTCCAGGCAATGCCGGCCAGCGCGGTGATGACGGTGACGCTGACGCCCGGGGCGGACGGCAAGTCGACGGCGGTTGTCTTCACCTACGCCGTGGCCGGCGCGCCCGGGCTTGGCCGGATCGCCGCGCCGGTCGATGGCGTCCTCGCCGCGCAAGTCGCCGGGCTCAAGGCCGCAGCGGAGCGCTGACCCTTCAATTCCTCCCCCAGCAAGCTCGGGGAGGATTTGATCGACCACCCAACATTACGGTTTTGTCATGCCCCGGTCACCGCCGGAGGCGGGGTCGGCGGCTATCAGGAGCCCATGGCCGGCAGCCCCCGCCGACCACGCATCAGAGGTAACCGCACACGGTTTCCCCGGTTGCTCTTCCCGGCCCGGCGGATCCGTCCCGTGATCTTCGCCGCGGCTCCGCTCCGGCGATTGCCCCTGTCGGACCAGGGCCTGCCGGGAAGAGCTTTCGGAAATCGTGCTGCGTATTGAAGTCGCCGATGCTGCCCTGGCATCGACGTCTCGGCCGGCGGACACCCCCTTGTTCGCCGGCCACCCTCTTGCCGGCAGCCCTTTGCGGGGGTGCGGAGGATGGAAGTGACCCACCAGATCCTGATCGTCGAGGATGATGCGGCCGCTGCCGAGCTGATTGCCAAGGGCCTCGGCGAGGCTGGTTTCGAAATCGAAATCTGCGCCGATGGCCATGCCGGCCTTGCCCGCGCCGGGCAGGGGCGTTTCGATCTCTGGATCTTCGATCGCATGCTTCCCGGCATCGACGGGCTGGCAATGCTCGATGCGCTGCGCCGCCAGGGCCTGCGCACTCCGGCAATCATGCTCTCCGCGCTCGGCACTGTCGACGACAAGGTCGGCGGCCTGGCCGCCGGCGCCGACGATTATCTGGCCAAGCCCTTTTCCTTTGCCGAGCTGCGCGCGCGCATCGCCGCGCTGCTGCGCCGTGCCGATCGTGCCGAATCGGATGCCAAGGCGACGCGGATCATCGTCGGCGATCTCGATATCGATCTGCTCAGTCGTACCGTGGTCCGCGCCGGTCGCCCGGTGCCGCTGGTCGCGCGCGAATTCCACCTGCTCGAATATCTCGCCCGCCACGCCGGCGAGGTCGTCACCCGCACGATGATGCTCGAGCATGTGTGGAACTGCCGCTTCGATCCGGGCTCGAACGTTGTCGACGTCCATATCGGCCGCCTGCGCCGCAAGCTCGAGGAGAGCGAGCCGCCGATCCTCCACACGGTGCGCGGGGCGGGATATCGGCTCGCCGCGGTGTGAGTCCTGATCCCCTCCCTGGAAGGGAGGGGAGGATTCTTCGCCTTGCAAAATAGGATTTCGCCTGCTCTCTGGAAGGAGAGGGGCGGCGCTTTGCGCGTATGCGTGGAGTATCAAGAGATTCAATGAATCGTTCAACCGCCCGGTTGAATATACCGGCCCGGAGGGGATCGAGTGGACTGCTTGGCGAGGGGGGCGGGATGGTGTATGAACCGCGTTCCGGCGAAAGCCTTTCCCGCAGCGCTTGACTCAGCGTGGGCGGACGCATATGTCGCGCATCTTCCGAAAGATCGGTATCACGGCGGCGCCTAGGCGTGTTCGTCGTGCCACTGCATTTCGGGAGTAAACGCTACGAGATGGGGTGTGAGCTGCCATGCGGCACCCCGTGGAGCTGGGAGAACAAATTCCATGGCACGTATTGCGGGTGTAAACATCCCGACCAACAAGCGCGTCGTTATCGCGCTGCAGTATATCCACGGCATTGGCGCGGCCAAGGCCAAGGAGATCACCGCCAAGCTGAACATCGCCGCCGAGCGCCGCGTCCAGGACCTTTCGGACCAGGAAGTGCTGCAGATCCGCGAAGCGATCGACGCCGGCTACACCGTGGAAGGTGACCTGCGTCGCCAGACCGCGATGAACATCAAGCGTCTGATGGACCTGGCCTGCTATCGCGGCCTCCGTCATCGTAAGGGCCTCCCGGTCCGTGGCCAGCGCACGCACACCAATGCGCGCACCCGCAAGGGCAAGGCCAAGCCGATCGCCGGCAAGAAGAAGTAAGGGAGGGCTCTAACAATGGCACGTGAACCGCAGCGCATTCGCCGTCGCGAACGCAAGAACATCACCGCCGGCGTCGCCCATGTGAACGCCAGCTTCAACAACACCATGATCACCATCACGGATGCTCAGGGCAACGCCATCTCGTGGTCGTCGGCCGGCATGATGGGCTTCAAGGGCTCGCGCAAGTCGACCCCGTACGCTGCCCAGGTCGCCGCCGAGGACGCAGGCCGCAAGGCTGCCGAGCACGGCGTGCGCACCCTCGAGGTGGAAGTGAAGGGTCCGGGTTCGGGCCGTGAGTCGGCGCTTCGTGCGCTGCAGGCGGTCGGCTTCCAGATCACGTCGATCCGTGACGTGACGCCGATCCCGCACAACGGCGTTCGTCCGTCGAAGCGTCGTCGCGTCTAAGCGGCAACCCTGCGTTCGCCGTGGGCCCAGGGGTGGGCCCGCGGCCTTTGCAGTATATTTCTGGCAGGCACACCCCAGCCTGCCCAACATGAGGAAAGCCCGTGTCGGTCAACGCTAAGAACTGGCAGGAACTCAAGAAGCCCAACGGCCTCGAGAAGAAGCCCGGTGGCGATCCCAAGCGCAAGTCGACCTTCGTAGCGGAGCCGCTGGAGCGTGGTTTCGGCCTGACGCTCGGCAACGCGCTGCGCCGCGTGCTGCTCTCTTCGCTGCAGGGTGCCGCGGTCACCTCGATCAAGATCGAGAACGTCCTCCACGAGTTCAGCTCGCTGGCAGGCGTGCGCGAGGACGTGACGGACATCGTCCTCAACGTGAAGCAGATCGCGCTCAAGATGCAGGGCGAAGGCCCGAAGCGCCTCCAGCTTTCGGCCACCGGCCCGGCTGAGGTGAAGGCCGGCGACATCGCCGTCTCGGGCGACATCGAGGTGATGAACCCCGATCTCGTCATCTGCCACCTCGACGACGGCGCGACGCTCAACATGGAGCTGACCGCCGACACCGGTAAGGGCTATGTCCCCGCCGCGTCGAACCGTCCGGCGGATGCTCCGATCGGCCTGATCCCGATCGACGCGCTGTACAGCCCGGTTCGCCAGGTTTCGTACAAGGTCGAGAACACCCGCGTCGGCCAGGAGCTCGACTACGACAAGCTCACGCTGTCGATCGAGACCGATGGCACGATCACCCCGGAAGACGCCGTGGCCTATGCCGCGCGCATCCTCCAGGACCAGCTGGCGCTGTTCGTCCACTTCGACGATTCGGCGATCACCCGCTCGGCTCCGATCGGCATGGCCGCTCCGGCTGCCGGCGGCGCTGCGGACACCGGTTCGGGCGACGCGTCGCAGATCAACCGTTACCTGCTGAAGAAGGTCGACGAGCTGGAGCTTTCGGTCCGCTCGGCCAACTGCCTCAAGAACGACAACATCATCTATATCGGCGATCTGGTCCAGAAGACCGAAGCCGAGATGCTGCGCACGCCGAACTTCGGCCGCAAGTCGCTCAACGAGATCAAGGAAGTCCTGTCGTCGATGGGTCTCCGTCTCGGCATGGAAATCCCGGGCTGGCCGCCTGAGAACATCGAAGAGATGGCCAAGAAGCTCGAGCAGGAAATCATGGGCTAAGGCCCGTTACTTCCTGAATAGACATCGGAAAGGGTCGCCCTTGTGGCGGCCCTTTTTGCTATTTGCTTCATTATCGTTGGATCTCCGCCCCGGCGCTGTTCCGGGCGCATGGCTTCTGATAGAAATGCGTGCCTGAATATGGGGGAGGGCTTAGCCGTGTTCGGTCAGGGCATTCGCCTGATTGCAGCAATCACCTTGCTGGCGTCCAGTGGTGCCGCGGCTGCGCAGGTGCGGGGCGAGACGGGGCGGGCTCTTCCCGGTGATCTTGTACGGGGTCTGCGGAATCTGCCCAATTGCGTGGGCTGCAACGCCAGCACCATCGGCGGTGGGACCCAGGGCTCTGCGCCGCTGCCGGCGTTGCCGCGGCCGACATTGTCCGCAGCCGGCCTTTGTGCGGCGCAGGGCCGTGAATGGGATCCCGTCACCGCTACGTGCAAGGTCCGGCGCTACTCCCTGACGCTCCGCAGAAAGTGATGCGCCGAACGCTCATCCCGTTTCTGCTGGCATGTTGCGGCTGCACGCAGGTCGGGCAGGGAACCCAGGCCGATCTGCGCAATTCGAGCACGCCTGGCGCTTGTGCTGCAAGGGGAGGGGAATGGCTACCGGATCGACAAGTCTGCAGGCCAAGGCGGCCTTGACGGGAGTGAAGTGGCTCGGGCCTGCGCTGGCGTTGGCGATATCGTGTACCGCCACGATGCCGGTGCGTGCGCAAGAGGGCGAACCGCCGCCAGTGGTATCGAAGGAGGATGCAGAGCGCGCTCGCATCACGACAGCGCTCTATGCGGAGGATTTGCGGTATCGCCGGGCGCAGATCGACCAGGCGGTCAAGGAAGACCAGCACCGCATGTTTTCGTTCTACAAGCAGAGCGTGACCGATATCGTCATCGGCATCTTCGTGATGCTGACCGTCCTGAGCGGTATCTATATGAGTTATCTGCAATTCCGAAAGAGTGGGCCGACTGGAACCGGCAATGATGGGGGAGGTGCCTCCGAAGCTGGCGGAGTTTCCGGGGAGAATCCCGTCGCCCCGGCTGGAATGAGCAGGCTGAAATTCGGCTTCGACGGGGTCGAGATCAGCTCGTCGATCATTGGGCTGTTCGTTCTCGTCGCCTCTATGTTCTTCTTCTATCTCTACATTGACCGGGTATATGAGATTAAGGTGCTGGCACCGGTCGGAGCGGCGAAGTCGACGAGCTAGCGACGGCCTTTTGCGGGCGGAGTTTCGTCCCCGCCCTTGACTCTCGGCCCCGAATCCGCTTTGGGCGCCCCTTCGCGAAATTCGCACACGGGTTTTGGGCGGTGGCCCGATTAGCACCGCCTGGCTTGGGGTACCTGAAACGGCCCCCAGACGAACTGAAGGAAGAAGACAATGCGTCATCGCGTTGGCGGCCGTAAGCTGCAGCGTACCTCGGCCCATCGTGCGGCCCTGTTCCGCAACCAGAGCGCCGCTCTGATCAAGCACGAGCAGATCACCACCACCCTCGCCAAGGCGAAGGAACTGCGTCCCTACGTCGAGAAGCTGATCACCCTCGCCAAGAAGGGTGGCCTGTCGAACCGTCGTCTGGCGCATGCCCGCCTGCTCGACGATGCGCAGCTGGTGAAGCTGTTCGACGTCCTGGCGTCGCGCTATGCCGACCGCAACGGCGGCTACACCCGCATCATCAAGACCGGCCCGCGCGCTTCGGACGCGTCGCCGATGGCGATCATCGAGTTCGTCGATCGCGACGTCTCGGCCAAGGGCCAGGACTCGGGTCCGGTCCTCGTCGACGACGATTTCGACGCCGTCGCCTGATCGGCCTCGATATCGAGATAGGGAAGGGCGGTCGCACCAAGTGCGGCCGCCCTTTTCGTTTCAGCCCCACAAGTTTTCCTGCACTCCTTCCGCAGGCGTTCCGATCCCCATATCCGGGGAATGAACAGGAACCATTCCCAATCCAACATGAGCGCCTGGCTTTCGGCCGGCATGGCGCTCGCGCCGGTGCTGGGCGCGCTGATCTGGGCCGTTTCGGAGACGTCGGTGGTCGGTTTCGCTTGAGCGATCGCGGCGGGGCGTTAGCCTAGGACGCATTCCCCCCAATCGGAGGTTCCCTTGCGCCGCGCTCTCATCCTGCCGTTGCTCCTTGCCACCCCCGCATTCGCCCAGACCCAGCCGGAGACCAAAGTGACCAAGCTTGCCTATCCCGAAACCCGCCGCGTCGATGTGGTGGAGGAACAGTTCGGGGTGAAGGTCGCCGATCCGTATCGCTGGCTCGAGAATGACGTGCGCAACGACAAGGAAGTCGCCGCATGGGTCGATGCCGAGAACAAGGTGACGGGTGCCTATCTCGCCACGCTGCCCGGGCGCGACTGGTTCAAGGCGCGGATCAAGCAGCTGTTCGACTATGAGCGGTTCGGCGCGCCGCAGAAGAAGGGCGGCCGCTATTTCTACATGCACAATAGCGGCCTGCAGAACCAGGCGGTGCTGTTCGTGCGCGATACGCTGGATGGCCAGGGCCGCGTGCTGATCGATCCCAATGGCTGGTCGAAGGATGGCGCCACGGCACTTTCCGAATGGGCGCCTTCGGACGATGGCAAGTATCTGCTCTACGCCGTGCAGGACGGCGGCACCGACTGGCGCTTCGCCAAGGTGCTCGATGTCGCCACCGGCAAGGAACTGCCCGACACCGTCCATGGCATGAAGTTCACGCTGAGCGCCTCCTGGGCGAAGGACGGCAGCGGCTTCTATTATTCGCGCTATCCGGATGTGGCCGCCGATGCCAAGTTCCAGGCGCTGAACGAGAACCACAAGGTCTATTTCCACAAGCTCGGCACGGCCGAGAGCGAGGACAGGCTGGTCTACGAGACGCCGGACCATCCCAAGTGGAGCCACTATGCCCAGGTAACCGATGACGGCCGCTGGATGGTGGTCACCACCAGCGAGGGCACCGATGATCGGTACCGGATCTCGCTGATCGACCTGAAGGATCCGGCGATGAAGCCGCGGGTGCTGATCCCCGCGCTGGAGAACAGCTGGGGTCTGGCCGGCAATATCGGCAGCAAGTTCTACTGGGTTACCAACAAGGGCGCTCCGAAGCACAAGATCGTGACGATGGACGTGGCTTCCGCCGACCTCGCCACCACCGATCTGGTCCCCGAGGACAAGGCGACGCTGGAAGGCGCCGCGATCGTCGGTGGCAAGCTGGTCACCAGCTATCTGGTCGACGCCAAGACCGAAGTGCGCCGTTTCACCCTGGACGGCAAGGCGCTGGGCGCGGTCAAGCTGCCGGGCGTCGGCACCGCATCGGGCTTTGGCGGCGAGCCGGACGATCCCGAGACTTTCTACGCCTTCACGAGCTTCAACGAGCCGACCACTATTTACCGCTACGACATGGCGACCGGCGCCAGCACGCCCTGGGCCCAGCCCAAGCTGCTGTTCAAGCCGGAGGACTATAAGGTAGAGCAGCGCTTCTTCGCGTCGAAGGACGGCACCAAGGTGCCGATGTTCATCGTCCGCAAGAAGACCACCACCGGCCCGGCGCCTACCCTGCTCTGGGGTTATGGCGGCTTCAACGTCTCGTACACGCCCAGCTTCTCCGCCTCGCGGATCGCCTGGATGGAGCAGGGCGGCGTGTTCGTCCTCGCCAACATCCGTGGCGGCGGCGAGTATGGCAAGGCGTGGCATGACGGCGGGCGCCTGGCGAACAAGCAGAACGTGTTCGACGATTTCATCGGCGCGGGCGAGTATCTCATCAAGGAAGGCATCACCGGCAAGAACCAGCTGGCGATCCAGGGCGGCTCGAACGGTGGGCTTCTGGTGGGCGCGGTGGTCAACCAGCGCCCCGACCTGTTCGCCGCGGCACTGCCGGCGGTGGGCGTGATGGACATGCTGCGCTTCGACCGGTTCACGGCCGGGCGCTACTGGGTCGATGATTATGGCTATCCGTCGAAGGAAGCCGATTTCAAGACGCTCTATGCCTATTCGCCGTACCACAATGTTAAGTCGGGTGTAGCCTATCCGGCGATCCTGGCGACCACGGCGGATACCGACGACCGCGTCGTGCCGGGGCACACGTTCAAGTACACGGCCGCGATCCAGCATGCGGATATCGGTGACAAGCCGCATCTCGTGCGCATCGAGACGCGCGCCGGCCACGGCGCCGGCAAGCCGACCGACAAGATCATCGAGGAAGCTTCCGACCTCTATGCCTTCACGGCCAAGTGGACCGGGCTGGAGATCAAGAGCAAGTAACCGGCACGCGGCGCCATCCTGACTTTGGGATGGCGCCGCGTTCGCATCCAATTCGGCGCGAATGCCGAACATTCGATATCGCCCGATGGGCACGGCTCCTATGTCTGGGCAGAGCCGGTGTTCGGGAGGGGTGATGCGTATTCGGGCCTATGCGATGTTGATGCTGGCAGCGCTGATGTTGCCGGTGCCGGCAAGTGCCCAGCAGACTATCTCCAAGGCAAAAGTCCGGCAGCAGGATCCCTCGATCACCGACGCGCAGTTGCGGGACCAGCTATGGGGCCTCTTCCGCAAGGCCGATCGCCGCAGCCCGACGCAGCCAACCCAGCCGCTCACGGGCGAGCGCCTCGTCACCACACCCTATCCCGCCGGTGCGTTCGGCACTTCCGGCCTCTGTCGTATGGATGTGGTGGTGATGAAGCTGGCGCCGACGCAGGGCCTGCTGCGCGATGCCGACGCGGTCACGCCAATGCGTGCCTATGGCCTGGAGAGCAGCAAGCGGTTCCTGGTGCTCTCCTTGCTGCCGGAAGAGCGGGGGGACGTGTTCGACGACAAATGGAACGGCCCCTGCGCGAGGCTTGGGCAGGACGATCCGCGCTTCTTCCGCGCGGTGAGCGAGGAGGCGGCACGCGAAGGCCATGCCCTGCTCCGGCGTGCGGCAGCCGAAGCGCAGGCCGGGAAGCTCCCCCGCTGCGATACTGCCACCGGCTCCTGCGTCGAAGCATTGTCGGCATTCGTCGCGCGCCCGCTCGAAAGCATGTGGAATTGCGCGACGGAGGAAGGGGCGACCTGCTACAGGTTCGTCGGCAAGGACGATGTCGAAGCCAGGATCTGGCAAGTCTCGGGTGGCTCGCTGCATGTTGAAATCACCAGGTTGGTCGTGTTGCGCCACCCGCGTCCTGATTGATGTCATTCAGCCACCTGACAGATTGATGGATTTAGATTTCGTTCCACAAAAGTAACGGAGGCGGCGATGGGTGTTCTGAAGCTCGGAGGCGGCGCGATCGCCGTGGTTGCGATCGTCGGCATGGCGATGCCCGCCCAGGCCCAGCGCTGGCGCCCCGAGCGCAAGCATCACGAGGACAAGTTCGATGTCGGCGACGCGATCGTCGGCGGGCTCGTGGTCGGCGGCCTGCTCGCGCTCGTCTCCAGCGGCAAGAAGAAGCCGCGCCCGGTCGAGGCGCTCGAGGACGCGCCTCCCCCCGAGGATCGCGTGCCGATCGATACCGGCCCCGTCGCCGACAGCCGCTATGGCGAGGCACCCCAGCCGGGCAGCGGTCCCATCGCCGAGATGCCGGCACCCGATTCGGCGCGCTTCGACGGGCTGTACGACGAAGACGCCGCGGCGGATCGCTGCGCGATGGAAGCCGAGAGCCTTGGCGAACGCTATGCCCGGCTCGCCCGCGTCTCGAACGTCACCAGCACGGTGTGGAACGGCAAGAGCTGGGTGATCAAGGGCCAGGTCGAGCTCGCCGCCAGCTACCGCGACACCACGAAGCAGAGCCACGGCTTCCGCTGCGCGCTGCGCCGGGGCAGCGATCCGATCGTGACGATCGAGGGGCTGCAGTCGCTCTGAAGCGGAACGGAGGAGGGCGCGAAGAATAATCTCGCGCCCGGCCTTCCCCCCGGCGCTGCTTCTGGCTAAGCGCGCTGGGCATGGACCAGCATGCAGATTCCATCCTCATCGTCGATTTCGGCAGCCAGGTAACCCAGCTGATCGCGCGCCGCGTGCGCGAGGCGGGGGTCTATAGCGAGATCGCTCCCTTCACCACCGCCGGAGAGGCGTTCGCCCGGATGAAGCCCAAGGGCATCATCCTCTCGGGATCGCCGGCCTCGGTGCTCGAAGACGGCAGCCCGCGCGTGCCGCAGGAGATCTTCGACTCCGGCCTGCCGGTGCTCGGTATCTGCTACGGCCAGCAGGTGATGATGCACCAGCTCGGCGGCACGGTGCAGCTGGGCGACAGCGGCGAGTTCGGCCGTGCCTTCATCGACATCGACGATGGCTGCGTGCTGTTCGACGGCATGTGGCACGAAGGCGAGACCCACCAGGTGTGGATGAGCCATGGCGACAAGGTGACCAACCTCGCCCCCGGCTTCCGCCCGGTCGCCCACAGCTCGGGCGCGCCCTTCGCGGTGATCGCCGATGACGACCGTCGCTACTATGCGATGCAGTTCCACCCCGAAGTGGTCCACACGCCCGACGGCGCCAAGCTGCTCGCCAACTTCGTCCGCCATGTCTGCGGCCTGACCGGCGACTGGACGATGGCCGAGTTCCGCCAGACCAAGATCAACGAGATCCGCGCCCAGGTCGGCAGCGGCAAGGTGATCTGCGGCCTGTCGGGCGGTGTCGACAGCGCGGTTGCCGCGGTGCTGATCCACGAGGCGATCGGCGACCAGCTGACCTGCGTGTTCGTCGATCACGGCCTGATGCGCTCGGGCGAGGCCGAGCAGGTCGTCAGCCTGTTCCGCAACAGCTACAATATCCCGCTCGTCCATGTGGACGCCGAGGCGCTGTTCCTGAACGGCCTGGCCGGGGTCACCGATCCCGAGGCCAAGCGCAAGTTCATCGGCAAGACCTTCATCGACGTGTTCGAGGAAGAGGCGAAGAAGATCGGCGGCGCCGATTTCCTTGCCCAGGGCACGCTCTATCCGGACGTGATCGAGAGCGTCAGCTTCACCGGCGGCCCGTCGGTGACGATCAAGAGCCACCACAATGTCGGCGGCCTGCCCGAGCGGATGAACATGAAGCTCGTCGAGCCGCTGCGCGAGCTGTTCAAGGACGAAGTCCGTGCGCTCGGCCGCGAGCTGGGCCTGCCCCAGGCGTTCGTCGGCCGTCACCCCTTTCCGGGGCCGGGCCTCGCCATCCGCATCCCGGGCGAAGTCACCAAGGAGCGCTGCGACATCCTGCGCAAGGCCGACGCGATCTATCTCGAGGAGATCCGCAACGCCGGTCTCTACGACACGATCTGGCAGGCCTTCGCGGTGCTGACGCCGGTCCGGTCGGTCGGCGTGATGGGCGATGGCCGCACCTATGATTCGGTGCTGGCGCTGCGTGCGGTCACTTCGATCGACGGCATGACCGCCGAGGCCTTCGAGTTCCCTGCCGGCTTCCTGCCCCGCGTCTCGACCCGCATCGTCAACGAAGTGCGCGGCGTGAACCGGGTAACCTACGACTATACGTCGAAGCCGCCCGGCACGATTGAATGGGAATAAAAACCCGCTAAGGTACTCGTTATGTTCCGCGAGTGCCTGGAGGGGGAATAGTGACGAGCCTATCGTTGAAGCAGGCGCGTCGCATCTTCCTCGCGGCCCAGGGTTTCGGCGCGCGCCATCCGGAAACGGTGGGCGCGCCGCACCTCCGCCGCACGGTCGAGCGGCTGGGGCTCCACCAGATCGACAGCGTCAACGTGCTGGCGCGGATGCATTATCTGCCCGCCTTCTCCCGGCTCGGCAGCTATGATCGCATGCTGCTCGAGCGCGATGCCTGGGGCCCGAAGCGCAGCCGCCGGCTGTTCGAATATTGGGCGCACGAAGCCTCGCTGCTGCCGATCGACCTTCACCCCCATTTCCGCTGGCGCATGGCCCGGGCCGAGCGCGGCGAGATCGGCTGGCGTCATCTCCGCCTGTTCGCGCAGGAGCGCAATCATGAGGCGAAGGCGGTGCTCGACCGCATCGCCGCGGAAGGGCCGCTGGCCGCTTCCGATTTCGAGAATGGCAGCAGCAAGAGCGGCTGGTGGGAGTGGAGCGAAGCCAAGCTCGCGCTCGAATGGCTGTTCTGGTCCGGCCAGATCACCACGGCGACGCGGCGCGGCAGTTTCGAGCGCGTCTATGACCTGAGCGAGCGGGTGATCCCCCGCGCCGTCTTCGATCTGCCTACGCCCGATGCCGCCACCGCCCAGCGCGCGCTGATCGAGCGCAGCGCCCGCGCGCTCGGCGTCGCCACCGCGACCGATCTGCGCGACTATTTCCGCTTGAAGCCCGAGGAAGCGAACCACGCCATCCCAGAGCTGGAGGAGGAAGGCGTGCTGGTCCCGGTGGCGGTGCAGGGCTGGAGCCAGAAGGCCTGGCTCCACCGCGATGCGAAACTGCCCCGCCGGGTGCGCGGCGATGCGCTGCTCGCGCCCTTCGATCCGCTGATCTGGGAACGAAGCCGTACCGAAAGGCTGTTCGGCTTCCGCTACCGGATCGAGATCTACGTCCCTGCCGACAAGCGCACGCACGGCTATTTCGTGCTGCCCTTCCTGCAGGACGAGGCGTTGACCGCGCGCGTCGACCTCAAGGCCGATCGTCAGGCCGGGCGGCTGCTCGCCCATCGGATCACGCTGGAGCCGGACGCGCCGGCCGACACGCTCGAGCGGCTGGCGGTCGAGCTGGCGCGCATGGCCGGCTGGCTCGGGCTCGGCGAGGTGCGAATCGGAGAGACAATCAGGGGAAGCCAATGACCGACGAACCGCAGCGCTGCGCCTGGGCGGCCGGCGATCCGCTCAATCGCATTTATCACGATGCCGAATGGGGCGTGCCCGTCCGCGATTCCCGCGAGCTGTGGGAAACGCTGATGCTGGAAGGTTTCCAGGCCGGACTCGCCTGGATCGTCATCCTGCGCAAGCGTGAGGCATTCCGCGAAGCCTTTGCCGGCTTCGATCCGGTGAAGGTCGCAGCCTTCGGGCCCGGGGATGTCGAGCGGTTGATGGCCAATCCCGGCATCGTCCGCGCCCGCGCCAAGATCGAGGCGACGATCCGGGGCGCGCAGATCTGGTGCGAGATGCGCGATCGCGGCGAGGATTTCGCCGCGTTCTGCTGGGCGTTCGTGGACGGCAAGCCGATCCAGCGCCCCGGCCACGGCTTCGTCGCGACCACGCCATTGTCCGAAGAGATCTCGAAGGAATTGAAGCGCCGCGGCTTCAAGTTCGTCGGCCCGACGATCGTCTATGCCTGGATGCAGGCAGTCGGGCTGGTCAACGATCATCAACTCGGCTGTTTTCGCCGCGAACCCGTCGCCGCGCTTGCCTGAAATCATTGCGGGCGACCGGCGATAATGGGACAATGGCCCTGTATCGGGATGGGGGAATGACGATGACGATCAAGCTGCTGCCGGCCGCGCTCACCGCGCTGGGGCTGCTCGCCGCCTGCTCGCCCGAGGCGGAGAAGCCCGTCGCCAACAACGCCGCGGCGAACGAGGCCGAGATCATCGTCCCCTCCGCGCCGCCCGAGGTGAATATCGCCAATGCCAGCGAGGAAGCGGCCGGGGTGGGCCTCAATCTCGCGCCGGACGAACTGACCCTGGTCTTGCCCAATGGCTCTTCGCGCCATGTCGGATTCGGCATGGCCAAGGCGGAAGCGGTGAAGATGATCAGCGCCGCGCTGGGCAGCCCGATCGAGGAAGCCGTCAACCAGGATTGCGGCGCCGGCGCGCTGGGCTATGCCGCCTTCCGCAACGGCCTGTCGCTCTATTTCGACGACGGCAAGTTCGCCGGCTGGGATCTGGACGGGCGCGAGAACGGCAAGTTCACCACCGGCAATGGCGTCGGCATCGGCACTACCCGCAAGGAGCTGGAAGCGTCCGGCAGCGCAGTCGATGTCGGCGAGACCTCGATCGGCAATGAATTCATGATGGGCGGGCTTTCCGGCCTGCTCAGCACGCCCGCGCCCGATGGCAAGGTCACCAATCTCTGGGCCGGCACGACCTGCATCGCGCGATGACTGTCGAGCGGGTGCTGATCGAGGTCGTCGGCTGGACCGGCGCCGGACTGATCCTCGTGGCCTATCTGCTGCTCTCCTCGGGCAAGGTGACCGGCCAGTCGCGCCTCTATCAATGGATGAACGTCGCCGGCGCGGCCTGCTTCATCGTCAACAGCGGCTGGAACGGCGCGATTCCCTCGGCCGCGCTCAACGTGGTGTGGCTGCTGATCGGCGGCGTGACGTTGTGGCGCATCGCCCGGAAGCCGGCATGATCCGCGAAGCTCTGATCGCGGATGCCGATGCGGTGATCGCGCTGTGGCATGCCTGCGGGCTCACCCGGCCCTGGAACGATCCCGCGCAGGATTTTGCCCGGGCGCTGGCAGGCGAGACCTCGACCGTGCTGCTCGCGGAAGGCGAGGGCGGGGTTATCGGCAGCGTGATGATCGGCGACGATGGCCATCGCGGCTGGGTCTATTATCTCGCCGTGGCGGAAAGCGCCCGCCGCACCGGTCTCGGCCGGCAGCTGATGTCGGCGGCGGAAGACTGGCTGCGCGCCCGCGGCTGCCCCAAGATCCAGCTGATGGTGCGCGACACCAATGCCGAGGCGCTGGACTTCTACGCCGCGCTGGGGCTGGAGCCGCAGGGCGTGGTCACGCTGGGGCGGTTCCTGAAGGACTAGGAAAACCTACCCTTCGTCATTCCCACACTTACCTCCGTCCTCGCACCTACCTCTGTCCTCGCGCCTATCTCTGTCATCCCCGCGAAGGCGGGGATCCATTCTGGCTGGCCGGCGTGAGTCTCATTCTCTTCAGCGACAATGGATCCCCGCCTTCGCAGGGATGACGGGGAGAGCACAGGCTACATCCTACAGCCTCTCCCCCGGCAAAGCGCTCGCCTGCCGGAACCACGCCGCCAGCAGCGCCTGGTCGATCGCATCCTCCTCGCGGATGTCGAGATACCGCACATCCTTCTGCTTCGACGGCCCCGGCGGCACCGGATCGAGCGAGGTCCCGCGGAAGAAGGTCAGCTTCACATAGCGGTCGAAGCAATGGAACGACAGGAACCAGCCTTCCTGGTCCGCCGCGCCATAGAAGGGTGAGTTCCACTTCACGGCCTTGCGCACGCCGGGCAGGGTGGCCGTCACCAGGGCATCGACCGTGCGTCCGATCCGCTGCTTCCAGCCCGGCATCGCGGCGAGATAGGCCTGCACCGGCGCATCGCCCTCGCCCTTGGGGATCTGCGGGTTGCCGCCCGCCAGCAGCTTTACGTCGCGCATGCCGCACCTCCGCTTGTGCTCCCTGGTCCAGGCAATATGGGGATATCAGACCCGATCAGGAAAGCGCGCAATGACCATCACCATGTACGGCATCAAGAATTGCGACACGATCAAGAAGGCGCGGACCTGGCTCGACGAGCATGGCATCCCGTTCGCCTTTCACGACTACAAGACGCAGGGCGTGGATGCCGCGCGGCTGGCGCGCTGGAGCGGGATGGTCGGCTGGGAAGTGCTGCTCAACCGGGCCGGCACCACCTTCCGCAAGCTGCCCGATGCCGATCGCGAGGGAATCGATGCCGGCAAGGCGGCGGCGCTGATGCTGGCCCAGCCTTCGATGATCAAGCGGCCGGTGCTCGAATATCCGGGCGGTGTGCTGGTCGGCTTCAAGCCGGAGATCTACGCCAGGACGCTGCTGTAAGGGCAGGCGCGCACGGTAAACGGCTTTCCCGGCTTTCGCCGGGGAACAGCTGACGCTCAAAAGCCCTTGCGGAACTTCTCGAGCACCCAGATTTCCGGATTGGCGACCACCGGCGAGAAATAGTCGCCGCGGCCGCACACCGTGTTGAGCATGGTCAGCAGCACGGTGCCCGGCTTGGCGAGCGTGGGGTCGCTGGGGCCGGCCTCGGTGTCCAGATAGGTGCCGCGCACATAGAAGCTGCTGTCGCGCATGAACGAGGTCATCGCCGAGCAGTCGGCCTGGCGGGTGAGCATCGAGCGGTCGAAGTCGCGCGTCGGGCTGGTCGTCTCGTAGATGGTCTGCTGCTTGAACGTCACGACGTTGCCATTGCGGCGCACCGAATCGACGTCGACGAAATAGGCCATTTGCGGCGCCTGGTTCGAATAGGCGGCGAGGCGCCAGGACTGGGCCGAGGCCGCATGCGGTGTAACGAGCGCGGCAAGCGCGAGCAGTGCGAGACGCATCCTGATTCCCCCCAATCTGGTGGCAACCACGCTAGCGTGGTTGCCGATCCGTGCAAGTGCCGGCTCTGCCAAAATGGGTAGCTGAAGCCTATTCCTCCCAGCTGAATACTTCCTCCAGCGGCTTGCCGAATACCTGGGCGATGCGGAATGCTGCCTCGAGCGTCGGCGAATATTTGCCCTGTTCGATCGCCGCCACGGTCTGGCGGGTAAGGCCGATCCTGTCGCCCAGCTCGGCCTGGGTCATCTCGCCGGCGAGGAAGCGCAGCGTGCGGACCTGGTTGACGACGCGTCCCTTAGCCATGCCAGCCCCTCCGATAGCTCATGAGGACCAGGACCAGGCTCACCGCCTGCGCGATGACGAGCGCGAGCAGGGTGGTGTTGACGATCTTGGGGGCCGGTTCGGTGAAGGGCATCACCACGCCGACCAGGATCGTGCCGGCCATCAGCACATAGAAGCCGGCCGAGGCGCCGCGCCGGGCGATCGCCTTGTCGCGCTCGTCGGCGCGGCGCGCGGTCGGCTCGGTCTGGATGGCGAGGACGATGCTGCCGATGATCACCGCCACTGCCTGCAGCCCGGCGATGATGCCGAAGGCCCAGAGGATGTCGAACAGCGTGGGCTGTGTGTCCCGGAGCGCCATCATCGGGAAGTAGATGCCGTACGCCACGATCATGCAGATCAGCGTCAGCCAGGCGGTCTTTTCGCGATAGGCCATGCTCAATATCCCCGGCGATAGCCGGCGATCTGCGCGGCATAGTGGACGATCTCGGCGATCACGATCGCGCCCATGATCCCATAGGCCATGCCGATCTTGCTGACGCCGAAGTGCATGCTCGCCGCGACGCACAGGACCAGGGTCAGCAGCACCGGATAGGCGAAGGCATAGGAGCGCCGGGCGATGTCGCGGTCGCGCTCGTCGCTGCCCGCGCTGGCGTCGCGGGGGGCAAGCGCGGCGGTGACGATGCTCGCCACCACCACCAGGATCGTCTGGACGATCACCGCGCCGACAAAGCCCGTGACATAGACCATGCCGTGCATCTGCCAGCCGGTCGCCAGTCCGAAGCCGAAATAGCCGCCCCACACCAGGATCGTGGTGACCACCGAGATCCAGGCGATCTTTTCCTTGAATGGCATTCTTCACCTCAAGTTCGAATCATATGACTCTATGTTAGAAATATATAACATTGAGTCAAGCGCGGCGAACTTGCATGCCGCTCGGTGCTGGCGGGCGCGGTTCGGAGCGGCTAGAGAGCCCGGCATGTCGCACGTCACGATGGACACGGCCACGAGCCGCGCTAACCCGACCCCGGCGCCGATGAAGCGCCTGACCGTTCCCGCCATCCGCGATCGCAAGGGCAAGGACCCGATCGTGATGCTGACCGCCTACACCACGCGGATGGCGCAGCTGCTCGATCCGCATTGCGACGTGCTGCTGGTTGGGGACAGCCTGGCCCAGGTGATCTACGGCCTGCCGTCGACGCTGCCGGTCACGCTCGACATGATGATCGCGCACGGTGCCGCGGTGGTGCGCGGCAGCTGGCATTCGCTGGTGATCGTCGACATGCCCTTCGGCAGCTACGAGGCAAGCCCCGAACAGGCCTTCGCCTCCGCTTCCCGGGTACTGGCCGAGACCGGCGCCGCCGGCGTCAAGCTCGAGGGCGGCGAGACGCTCGCTCCCACGGTCGAGTTCCTCACGAAGCGCGGCATACCGGTGGTCGGCCATGTCGGCCTCACGCCCCAGGCGGTCAACGCGCTCGGCGGCTATGGCGCGCGCGGCCGCAGCAATGCCGAGCACGCCCAGATCATCGACGATGCCCGCGCCATCGCGGCCGCCGGCGCCTTCGGCATCGTCGTCGAGGGCGTGGTCGAGACGCTGGCGAAGGAGATCACCGCCGCCGTCTCCTGCCCGGTGATCGGCATCGGCGCCTCGGCCGAATGCGACGGCCAGGTCCTCGTCATCGACGACATGCTCGGCATGTTCGAGCGCACCGCCCGTTTCGTGAAGAAATATGACGATCTGGCTGGCCGTATTTCCGCCGCGGTTGAAACCTATGCCGCCGATGTTCGGTCGCGGTCCTTTCCGGGACCCGATCAGGTCTATGCGCCGCGGGATTGACGGGCTACCGAGCGCTATCGATTCCCGCACGGCGCGGCTATAGGTCCGCGCCCGCAAGAGACGCATGAGGTAGATTTTGGCGCTTCCCCCCTCCGGCACGACAGACGAAGCCTTCCTGCGCGAAGTCGACGAGGAATATCGCCGCTCGCAGGTGCTTGGCATCTGGCAGAAATATGGGCGGCTGATCATCGGCGGCATCGTCATCGCCTTCGCGGCGCTCGGCGGCTTCCTGTTCTGGCAGCACCAGAGCGATTCCGCGGCTGGCCAGAAGGGCGAGCAATATGACGCGGCGCTCCGCCAGATCGAGCAGAACCAGGGCGACAAGGCAGCGCCCGAGCTCGCCAAGCTGGCCGCCAGCGGCACCAACGGCTTCGCCGCAATGTCGGCGATCGTCGAGGGCAACCTCCTCGTCCAGAAGAAGGACCTGAAGGGCGCCGCCGCCAAGTTCGCGACCGTCGCCAGCAACAGCGGCTTCGCCAAGCCCTATCGCGACTATGCGCTGCTCCGCCAGACCACGGTCGAGTATGACACGCTGAAGCCGGACGTGGTGGTCTCGCGCCTCCAGGCGCTCGCCAAGCCGGATTCGGCCTGGTTCGGCAGCGCCGGCGAGATGGTGGCGGCCGCACAGATCAAGCTGGGCAAGCGGGCCGAGGCCGGCCAGCTGCTCCAGCAGATTGCCCAGGGGGGCGAGAACGTGCCGGATACGACGCGGCAACGCGCGGTTCAGCTGGCGAGCGTATTGGGGATCGACGTCCTCGATCAGTCGAAGGAAAAGCAGGCTAAATGAACAATAAGCTGAGGGTGGCTGGGGCCCTTGCGGCACTCGCGCTGGTTAGCGGCTGCGGGGTCTTCAAGGGATCGGGCGGCAAGAAGACGCCCGTGCTCGGCGAGCGCGTTCCCATCCTGATGTCCGAGAACGACATCACCAGCGACAAGTCGCTGGCCAATGTCGACGTGCTCGTGCCCGAAGCGGCCGTGAACGAGGACTGGACGCAGCCGGGCGGCAACGCCGCCAAGTCGATGGGCCATCTCGCGCTTTCGGCCTCGCCGTCGCGCGTCTGGAGCAAGCAGGTCGCCAAGACCTCGAAGCGCGAGCGCCTCGCCGCGTCGCCGGTGATCGCGGGCGGCAAGCTGTTCGTGATGGACACCGACGGTGTCGTCCATGCGATGTCCGCCGACAGCGGCAACGAGCTGTGGACCGCCGCGACCGTGAAGGCCGAGGGCAACAAGACCGCGCGCTTCGGCGGCGGCGTCAGCGTCGCGGGCGAGCATGTCTTCGCCACCAACGGCCTGGGCGATGTCGTGTCGCTCAACGTCGCCGACGGCACCGAGGTGTGGCGCAAGCGCCCGGGCGGCCCGCTGCGCGGCGCGCCGACGCTGGCCAACGACAATCTCTATGTCGTCACCCAGGACAACCAGCTCTTCGCGATGAAGCAGGAGAATGGTGACGTCAGCTGGACCGCATCGGCCAGCCTCGAGACCCAGGGCGTGTTCGGCGTCGCTGCCCCGGCTTCGGCCCAGGGCACGCTGGTCGCGGGCTTCTCCTCGGGTGAGCTCAACGCCTATCGCTACGAGAATGGCCGCCAGCTGTGGAGCGACGTGCTGTCGCGCAGCAGCATGACCACCTCGGTCTCGTCGCTGTCGGACATCGATGCCGAGCCGGTGATCGATCAGGGCCGCGTCTACGCCGTGGGCCAGGGCGGCCGCATGGTCGCGATGGACATCGCCACCGGCAACCGCATGTGGGAACAGAACATCGCCGGCATCTCCACCCCCTGGGTGGCGGGCGAGTGGCTGTTCGTGGTCACCGACGATGCGCGCCTGCTCTGCCTGTCGCGCACCAGCGGCAAGGTCCGCTGGATCTCGCAGCTCAAGCTCTACAAGAACGCCAAGAAGCCGAAGAACCCCTATAGCTGGGTCGGCCCGGTCCTCGCCGGCGGCAAGCTGATCCTGGGCAACACCCGCGGCGAGCTGGTGTTCGTCTCGCCCGCCGATGGCAGCATCAGCTCGACGATCGATCTCAAGGATCCGATCTCGCTGCAGCCGGTGGTGGTGAACAACACGCTCTACGTTCTGGACGAGAAGGGCCGCCTCACCGCGTTCCGCTGATATCTGTCCCGGCCATGGCAGGCGGGCGGGGTCGCAAGACCTCGCCCGTTGCTTTTTGGGCCAAGCTGCTTCTTTCTGATCGAACCACGCCGACAAGAGTTTCAACGCCATGCCATTGCCCACCGTCGCCATTATCGGCCGGCCGAATGTCGGCAAATCGACGCTGTTCAACCGGCTCGTCGGCAAGCGGCTCGCGCTGGTCGACGATCAGCCGGGCGTGACCCGCGATCGCCGCGAGGGCGAGGCGAACCTGCTCGGGCTCGAGTTCCGCATCTTCGATACCGCCGGCTATGAGGACGAGGACGCGGCGACGCTGCCCGGTCGCATGCGCCAGCAGACCGAGGCAGCGGTGCAGGACGCCGATGTCGCGCTGTTTCTGGTCGATGCCCGCGCCGGTGTGACACCGCTCGACGAGGAGATCGCCCGCTGGCTGCGCTCGACCGACCGGCCGATCATCCTCGTCGCCAACAAGGCCGAGGGCCGCGCGGGCGAAACCGGCGTGATCGAGGCGATGGCGCTCGGCTTCGGCGAGCCCGTCCAGCTCTCCGCCGAGCATGGCGAAGGCCTGGCCGACCTGTTCGAGGCGCTGTTGCCGCACGTCGAGCGGGAGGGCGAGGAGGAAATCGAGGAGGAAGATCCCGACAACCCCAACGCCCCGCTCAAGCTGGCGATCGTCGGCCGTCCGAACGCCGGCAAGTCGACTCTGGTGAACCGTCTGCTCGGCGAGGACCGGATGATCACCGGGCCGGAGGCGGGGATCACCCGTGATTCGATCTCGGTTGATTGGGAATGGGAGGATTTCGACGGCAATATGCGCCGGGTCCGCCTGATCGACACCGCCGGCATGCGCAAGAAGGCGAAGGTCGAGGAGAAGCTGGAGAAGCTCTCCGTGATGGACACGCTGCGCGCGATCGACTTCGCCGAAGTCGTGGTGCTGCTGCTCGATGCGACGCGCGGGCTGGAAGTCCAGGACCTCAAGATCGCCGATCGTGTGCTCCAGGAAGGGCGCGCGCTGATCATCGTGCTTAACAAGTGGGATGTGGCCGAAGATGCCTCCAGCCTGTTCAACGGCGTGAAGAAGGCGCTCGACGAAGGTCTCGCCCAGGTGAAGGGTGTGCCGCTGCTCACCGTGTCCGCGGTGACCGGCAAGGGCCTCGACACGATGATCGACGTCGCCTTCAAGACGCGTGAATCCTGGTCGCGCCGCGTCTCGACCGGTCAGCTCAATCGCTGGTTCGAGCGCGCGATCGAAGCGAACCCGCCGCCCGCGCCCGGCGGCAAGCGGATCAAGCCGCGCTACGTCACGCAGAACAAGACGCGCCCGCCGACGTTCGTGCTGTTCGGCACGCGGGTCGATCTGCTGCCGATGAGCTACCAGCGCTATCTGATCAACGGCTTGCGCAAGGAGTTTGATTTCGGGGCGGTGCCGGTGCGGCTCAATCTGCGTGCGCCGAAGAACCCGTTCGATCGCGATAAGGGTTGAGAATCCAGACGCTTCCGTAACGACCCTTAGCCTAAATCAACCCTGTGTTTACGAACCGGCTTTAATCTCCTCCCGTGCTCTGGGGTGCGGAGTAGGGGAATGAAGCGATGACCGGCAGCGAGCAGCTGGTGAACTGGGACAGTTTTTCGCAGGCGCGGACCGAGCTCGGCGCCAATTTCGTGCGGATTCTCGGCTATTTCCGCGAAGACGGCGTGAAGTCGGTCGCGCGGATCGAGGAAGCCATGCGCGCGAACAATGCCGCGTCGATGGTGATTCCCGCGCACACGCTCAAGGGCGAGGCGCGCCAGTTCGGCGCCGATCCGCTGGCCGATCTGGCCGAGACGATCGAGATGGCCGCGCGCTCCTGCGTCGAGCGCCAGGATACGCCCACCAATGTCCTCGAACATGTCGTGGCGCTGCGCCCGCTCTTCGAAGCCACGCTCGCGCTGCTTGAGCGCGAATCCAATCCGCTGGTGGAACGCCGCCCGGTCTTCGGCCGCCGCTCGCTCGCGGGCTGAGGCTGCCCGTTCGCGTTATCCCGCCGGCCGCCGGGATTTCGTGAGGCTTCTTCGCGCGGCAAGCTTCCTTCCGGTTCCCCGGCCAAGGCCGGGGCCCAGTCTCGGGCACTGGCGAGGGCGCCTGAACCCACCCACCGACATCGCCGCGCTACTGTCGTCATCCCCGCAAGGGCCGGATCGCAGTGCTTCTTGGTGCTGGCACCACCATCCTCCCCCGGAGGGGGAGGGGGACCGCCAGCGAAGCTGGTGGTGGAGGGGTAGCGTGCCACGCGCGACATCGCTCGCGGATATTACCCCGCCACCAGCCTGGGGCTGATTTCCGTGCCCACGGGCGGGGGTTGGGAATCCACATTCCGCTCCTCCGGGGCAGGCGCTCCGCACCCAACCCGCCTTGCAATGTAGGATTTCGCCTGCTTCGCTCGCCCCAGCCGGATCGCCGGCCGCTCCTTGACGCCGTCGAGCAACAACCGTGTCCGGTGCCGGATACGAAAAAGCCGGACCCTTGGGAAAGGGCCCGGCTCCGAATGCCTGATGCCGATGCGGCTCAGCTGCCTTCGACAGGCTTGCTGTTGAGCTGGATATAGTTCTCCAGGCCCATGCGGGCGATCATGTCGAACTGCTTCTCCAGCGTGTCGACATGCTCTTCCTCGCTGTCGAGGATATAGGCGAACAGGTCGCGCGAGACATAGTCGCGCACGCTCTCGCAATGCTGGATCGCGTCGCGCAGCAGCGGGATGGCTTCCATCTCGATCGCCAGGTCGGCCTTGAGGATCTCTTCCACCGTCTCGCCGATGCGCAGCCGGCCGAGCAGCTGGAAATTGGGCAGGCCGTCAAGGAACAGGATGCGCTCGGCCAGCTTGTCGGCGTGCTTCATCTCGTCGATCGATTCGTGGCGCTCCAGCTCGGCGAGCTTGGTCACGCCCCAATTGTCGAGCAGGCGATAGTGCAGCCAATACTGGTTGATCGCGGTGAGCTCGTTCTTGAGCGCCTCGTTGAGATAGTCGAGGACCTTGGGGTCGCCCTTCATTGCTGCCACCTGTTTTCTGATTGAATTTCGGGCAGCAGAATAGGCGCGGACGGCCGCGTTTAACAGTCAAAAAATGGCGGATTTCTGCGGTTTTTGGCTGTTGCGAGTGTTACGCAGCAGCACGTTCCTCGGCGATGATCTCACGTGCGAATGGCACGCATTGTCCGCACTTGGCCTGGCAGCCGAGCGCCCGATAGGCCTGGCATGCGCTGGTTGCGCCGCCACGCGCGGCTTCGCGCACTTCCCGTTCCCGCAGAGCATTGCAAACGCAAACGACCATCGAACCCTCGCAACTCGCTGCGGGTGATCTAGGGCTATTGACACTGATTCGCAAGACTATTGCGAGGCAGTCGCATTATTACGTAGGCTGGTGTTGCGGAGCGGCTGCAGCTCCCAGCGCGCAAGGCTGCGCCACAGCCATTCGAACGGGCCGAATCGGAAGGCGTGGAGCCAGAGACTGGACCAGGTCAGGATCGCTGCCCAGATCCCGAAAACTACGGGGTAGAGCTGCCAGCGGCTCAGATGGCCGTACCAGCCCAGGCCATAGCCGTAGAAGAGCGTGGTGCAGATCAGGCTGGTCACGAGATAGTTGGTGAAGGCCATGCGCCCCGCCGCCGCCAGCCGGGCGGTCAGCCGGCCGCCGGGGCGGGCGAGGAGCAGGATCAGGCAGATCCAGCCGGCGATCATCGGCGGGCGGGCCAGCGCGGTCAGCGGCATCATCGCGGCGACCACGCGGATGTCGAAGGCCGATGCCCATTGCCACCAGGCCAGCAGCGCATAGGCGGGCAGCGCGATGCTCCAGCAGGCGACGAGCCAGCGGCGATAGCGTGCCGGGGCCCATTCGCCGCGCAGCATGCCGCTGCGCAGCGCCGCCATGCCGAAGAGCATATAGGCGAGGGTCTCGGGCCCGAAGAAGATCAGCTGCCCGGTCAGCGCGCCGCTGTCATGCTGCAGCCGGTCGAGCAGGATCGGGCCGTAGCCGCCCCGGTGCAGCGCCAGTTCCCGCGCGATATCGGCCGCGTTCGGCACCCCGAACATGAGACTATAGTCATGGAGCGCCTGAGGGTTCGAATCCCTCCCCATCGCCGCGACGATACCCAAAGGGATCGTCGCAAACAGCACCGCCCCTGCCAGGCCCAGCAGGATGCCAAGGATGATCAGCCGCGAAACCGGCATGTCCCGCATCGCAAAGGCGATCATGCCCACCAGCGCATAATGGGCCAGGATGTCCCCGTGCCAGACGAGGAACAGATGGGCGATGCCGAAGACCAGCAGCCAGGCCATGCGCCGGTAATGGACCTCGGCAGGGCTTAGCCCGCCGGCTTCGGCTCGCTCGATCACCAGCAGGGTCGATGCGCCGAACAGGAACGAGAACAGCCCGCGCATCTTCCCGTCGAACAGGATGAAGTTGACCGCCCAGGTGGCAAGGTCGGCGCTGTGCCAGCCGCCATAGGCGCGCGGGTTGAAATAGGCGGCCTCGGGCATCGCGAAGGACAGGATGTTGAGCAGCAATATGCCCAGCACCGCCACACCGCGGACCGTATCCAGCGAGGCAAGCCGGGCGCTGCCGGCGGGGCGGTTCATTCAGCGCCGCGCCGCGATCAGCGCGATGGGCAAGCCGACCAGCACGATATGGCAGAAGAGCTGGGTAGCGACGCTCTGCAGGTCGAGATGCGGGAAGACAGTAGGCCAGCGCAGCGGCAGCACGACCAGGTTCATCACCGCCCAGGTGGCGATGCCATAAAGGATGCCGGCCAGCAGGCGCTGCGCCTTGAGCACCGGCAGCCGATCAGCAGCAAGGATATAGACGGCGGCCATCACCGCCATGATCGCGAAATGAACAAGCAGGCCCAGCGCAGCCCCGCCAAGGCCCCAATGGACCGCATCTGGGAACGGTCCACTGGCAACGCCGCGCAGCATCTTGTCGGGCGTGCGCCCGGCCTGGATCGCGAGCAACGCCGCCGCGGCGATGTCGAGCGTGCCGGCGACCAGCGTCGAGACCAGAATGCGCTGTCCAGCCCTTGCCATGCCTCGTCCCCTGCCGCGTTCTGCGCAGGACGCTACAGCCAGGAGCTGATCTCCTCCAGCGGCTTCTTGCTGATCACATTGGCAGGCGTGGTGGCGCCCGGCGCGGGATGGCCGACGACGATCAGCATCACCGGACGCTCATTGTCCGGCCGGCGGCAGACGAGGTTGAGAAAGCGCATCGGGTGCGGCGTGTGGACCAGGGTGGCGATGCCCGCGGCATGGAGCGTTGCGAGCAGCAGACCGGCGGCGATGCAGACGCTCTCGACGACATAATAGTTGCGGAGGCGCTCTTCCTCTTCGGTGGCATGGCGCTGGGCGAAGATCGCGATCAGCCACGGCGCGACCTCGAGATAGGGCTTGTCGGCGCCGGTGCCGAGCGGGCGGACCGCGTTGATCCAGTTGGCCGGCGCACGTCCCGAATAGAAATGCCGCTCTTCCTCCTCTACCGCGACGCGGATCGCCGCCTTGGCCTCGGGAGCCTCGATGGCGCAGAAATGCCAGGGCTGGCGGTTGGCGCCGCTGGGGGCGGAACCGGCGGCCCGGAGCGCTGCCTCGATCACTTCGCGGGGCACGGGCGAATCGCTGAAGGCGCGGCAGCTGCGGCGTGTGGCCATTTCCGCGAGGAAGGCCCGGGCTCGCTCGATCCGCGATTCGTCGCTCAGTTCCGGATAGGGCTGCCAGGGCAGCGCTTCATGCTCGGTCATAGGAATCCCTGACCGCAGCATGTCACCGGTGCCCTCCGGCGGGCACTAAGGATTCTTCCCTAGGTCCTCAGCGATTTTCCTTGCGGATCATCAGTTTTAGGCCGGACCAGACGGGATCGACCGCGCACACCTTCACATCGACCAGTCCCTTGGGCAGCGCGACCTCGCGGATCACGTCCTCGGTGATGTCGGTTTCCACCTTCGCGGCCTTTTTGGGCCAGGATACCCAGATGAAGCCGTTGCGTTCGATCAGCGCCAGCAGCGCGTCCAGTTCCCGCTCCAGCTTCGCCCGTTCGGTGACGAAGAGGTGCGCGGCCTGCAGCCCGGTGCAGGCGACTTCATATTCCTCGATCCCCAGCGCTTCGGGATCGATCTCGTCGCGGACGCTGTCGGGCATGCCGCAGAACCAGCTGCGCATGCCCGGCTTCAACCCCAGCTTCTGCGCGAGCGGCGTGCCGGAATAGCCTTCGGTCATCGAACGACCTCCTTCCATTGCCGGCCCGGCGCGTCACCTCATGCCAGGGCGGCGTCTTCCCCCATCAGTTCTGGGAAGAAAGCTTCGTGCGCCGCCTTGAGATCGGTCAAGCTCACGCAGAAATCGCCTTCTTCCAGCTCGAAGATGATCCGGTCCTTGATCGTGCGACCGATCGGGTCGGCCGCAAGACCGGCCTTGTCGGCGGCGACCAGGAAGTCGGCGAGCGATTCGTCGCGCACCGTGACCACATACAGGCCCTGGTCCTCGCCGAAGAACGAGCCCGCAATCCCGAACGGCTGGGGCTGGTCGATGATCGCGCCGATGCCCGAGGCCATCGCCATTTCGGCGAGCGCCACGGCGAGGCCGCCATCGGCGACGTCATGGCAGGCGGTGATGCAGCCGGTGTTGATCGCCGAACGGATGAAGGCGCCGGTGCGGCGCTCCATCATCAGGTCGACCGCCGGGGCGGGGCCTTCCTCGCGGCCATGCAGCTCGCGCAGCCAGATCGACTGGCCGAGATGGCCCGAGCGCTCGCCCACGGCGAGAATGATGTCGCCGGTGCCCTTGAACGCGATCGTCGCGCTCTTGCTGTAGTCCTTGAGCAGGCCGATCGCGCCGATCGCCGGGGTCGGCAGGATCGCCGAGCCGCCGCCGGTGGCCTTGGACTCGTTGTAGAGCGAGACGTTGCCCGAGACGATCGGGAAGTCGAGCGCGATGCAGGCTTCCGACATGCCCTCGAGGCAGCCGACGATCTGGCCCATGATCTCCGGGCGCTGCGGATTGGCGAAGTTGAGGCAGTTGGTCACGGCGAGCGGCGTCGCGCCGACTGCCGAGAGGTTGCGCCATGCCTCCGCAATAGCCTGCTTGCCGCCTTCGATCGGGTCGGCGAAGCAATAGCGCGGCGTGCAGTCGGTGGTGATCGCCAGGCCCTTGCCCGAGCCATGGACTCGGACCACTGCGGCATCGCCGCCCGGGCGCTGCGTGGTGTCGGCGCCGACCATGTGGTCATATTGTTCCCAGATCCAGCGACGCGAGGCGAGGTCGGGGGTGCCGACCAGCTTGAGCAGGTCCGCGGCCGGATCCACGCTCTCCGGCACGTTCGCCAGCTCGGCCGGCTTCGGCGTCGGCACATGCGGACGGTCATAGAGCGGCGCTTCGTCGGCGAGCGGAGCGAGCGGGATGTCGGCGACGGTGTCGCCCTTCCACTTGAGCACCATGCGGCCGGTATCGGTGACGTGGCCGATGACGGCGAAATCGAGCTCCCACTTGCGGAAGATCGCTTCGGCAAAGGCTTCGCGGCCGGGCTTGAGCACCATGAGCATGCGCTCCTGGCTCTCCGACAGCATCATCTCGTACGGCGTCATGCCGGTTTCGCGCTGGGGGACATCGTCCATGATCAGCTCGATGCCGACGCCACCCTTGCTGGCCATCTCGACCGACGAGGAGGTGAGGCCGGCGGCACCCATGTCCTGGATCGCGACGATGGCGTCCGACGACATCAGCTCGAGGCATGCTTCGATCAGCAGCTTCTCGGTGAAGGGATCGCCGACCTGGACGGTGGGGCGCTTCTCCTCGCTGTCCTCGCCGAAATCGGCCGAGGCCATGGTCGCGCCGTGGATGCCGTCGCGGCCGGTCTTCGAGCCGACATAGACGATGGGGTTACCCACGCCGCTCGCGGCCGAATAGAAGATCTTGTCGGTATCGGCGATGCCGACCGTCATCGCATTGACGAGGATGTTGCCGTCATACGCCTTGTGGAAATTGACCTCGCCGCCGACGGTGGGGACGCCCACGCAATTGCCATAGCCGCCGATGCCATGGACCACGCCGGCGATGAGGTGCTTCATCTTGGGGTGATCCGGCCGGCCGAAGCGCAGCGCGTTCATGTTGGCGATCGGGCGCGCGCCCATGGTGAAGACGTCGCGCAGGATGCCACCCACGCCGGTCGCCGCGCCCTGATAGGGCTCGATGTAGGACGGGTGGTTGTGGCTCTCCATCTTGAAGATCGCCGCCTGGCCATCGCCGATATCGACCACGCCGGCATTCTCGCCCGGGCCGCAGATGACCTGGGGGCCGGTGGTCGGCAGCTTCTTGAGGTGGATGCGGCTCGACTTGTAGCTGCAATGCTCGGACCACATCACCGAGAAGATGCCCAGCTCGGTCAGGTTGGGCTCGCGGCCCATTGCCTTGAGCACGCGCTCATATTCTTCGGGAGTGAAGCCGTGTTCGGCGACGGTTTCGGGGGTGATCTGGCTCATGGGCGCAGCCCATAGCGAGGGTGTTCGCCCGCGTCACCCCCGAGCGGGGCGGAAGCAGAAATGTTGAATCTCTTGAATCCCCAACGCGGGTGCGCGGCGCCGGAAAACATCGGCACCGGATTGGCGGGCAGCGTAGCGGGGGAGGAGAGGCGGATCGGCATCGCCGGGCAGCCAAGCAGATGGAATCCTACATTAAAAGACCGATTCGTCGCTGTTCGATGGGACTGGACATTAACCACTACAGGCGTAGCAAAGGGACATAGGGAGCAGGATCTCGGGTGGTAGCTTGTCGCGTCACTGGATAGATCGGGTAGCGGAGCCGGCATCGGGCCGCGTGCCGATGGGCTGGGCGAACGGGCTGCATGTCGTGCCCGACGAAGCGCCCGGCGTGCTCGCCCCGATGCCCGCCGCCTGGGAATGCGACCTTTCCGACGATTCGCTGCGCTGGACGCCCGGGGTGTTCGAGATATTCGGGCTGCCACCGGACGTGCCGCTGCGTCGTGAAGACGCGGTGGCGATGTACAGCGCCGAATCGCAGGCGGAGCTCAAGCGACTACGCGATGACGCGATCGCGACCTGCGGGAGCTTCACCTTCGAGGCCGAAATCCGGCGCCCGAATGGAGAGGTGCGCTGGATGCGGATTACCGCCGATGTCGAGGTCCGCGATGGTCGGGCGGCGTATCTGTACGGGCTCAAGCAGGACATCACCCATTTGAAGCAGTGAAGTTGGGCTAACGCGCATCTCTTTCGTCGTCCTCCCCGCGAAGGCGGGGAGGACGGTTACCGGGGGCGGCTAATTCAAGGGCAGGAACACGTCCGTCACGGCCTCGCTCGCCGGCACGTCCGGAAAGAACTTCACCCTTTGCGCGAACATCGGGAAGTCGCGCAGTTCCTCGCCGCTGCGCGGGAGCCAGTCGGCGTAGAGGAAGTGAGCGGCGGGGCGGAGATTGTCGCCCGGGCCCGTCATCCGGATCAGGGCGCAGCGGCCGGCAGGGATCAGGCCTTCGGTGACGCCGGCATGATTGGGCGCGACGCGGTTCGCCGCGCAGGCGATGTCGAGCCGGTAATCCTCGGCCGGCACGCTTTCCGGATCATTGTGCAGGATGTTGAAGGTCGCGCTCTTCGCCGGCGCCACGCCATTGGCGCGGCGCCAGTCGATGAAGCGGCGGATCGTGTCGCCGATCGCGACGGGATCGCCGTGATGTTCGACCAGTGCGACCGGCGTGTCGGGGAAATCGATGATGGTGACATCGGCATCGGTGAAGGTGGGCGTCATGTGCTGGCTCCTTGCCTGTTCGAGCGGCGCGAGCGCCGCGTTCCAGGGAGCCCATTCCGGGCCGGCACGGAATTCGCTCGGGCTTTGTCCGATCCGCTGCCGGAACGCGCGCGCAAAGGCCTCAGGCCCGCCGAATCCGGAGTCGAGCGCGATGTCGAGCACGCTATGCTTCCGGTAGGCGAGGGCGAGCGAGGCCCGTTTCAGGCGGGCGAGCTGGACATAGCGGTGGACGCTGATCCCGAAGAGTTCGGCGAACTGGCGGTGGAAATGGAAGGGCGAGAAGGCCGCGACGCGCGCCAGCGCCCCGGTGCCGAGATCGGCGTCGAGATGCGCGTCGATATGATCGAGCACGCGGCCCATCCGGGCGAGATAGTGCTGGCTTGCGTCTGGCTTCACGGTTCCTGGTCTCCCTGAGGGGAGGGGATGCCGCAAGGGGTGGTGGGGCGCCTGACGGTTCTTGCGGAGTTGGGGGGCTTTGGAAAAGCGCCGTTCCCCGGCGAACGCCGGGGCCCAGGGTTTCTATGCCGTGTCGCTTGTGACCCTAGGCCCCGGCTTTCGCCGGGGAGCTGTCAGGGTCAGGCCGCCGAGGCGATCGCGCTGGTGGAGGTGACCACCCGATCCTTGCCGGCGTGCTTGGCCGCATAGAGGAGTTCGTCGGCGATGCGCAGCGCTTCGCTTGGATCGCCGGTGACCGTGGTGACGCCGGCGGAGAAGCTGATCCGGCCGATCGGCATGTCGGTGGTCTGGTCGCGCAGCATCCGTTCGCGCAGCCTGGTGCGGCAGGCGTCGAGCGTGTCTGCCGCATCCTCGGCATCGCTGCCTTCGAACAGGCAGATGAACTCCTCGCCGCCATAGCGGCCGACCGTCACCCGGCGACCGAGGAACTCGCTCAGCGTGCGGCCGACGAAGCGGAGCACCCGGTCGCCGGTCTGGTGGCCGTGGCGGTCGTTGATCGCCTTGAAATTGTCGATGTCGCACAGCGCCAGCGCGAAGGGCGCGGCGTCGGTGCGGGCCAGCGCCTCTTCCATCCGGATGAAGAAGCCGCGGCGATTGGGCAGGCAGGTGAGGTGATCCTCCTCCGCCTCGCGCACCGCGCGCTGGAGATCGGCGCGCAGGCGCTTGGTGTCTTCGCGCGTGCGCTCCAGCCGGCCGCCGATCCTGCGCGTGGTCTCGGCCACGTCGAGCGTCGCCGAAAGCAGCCGGCGATAGGCCTCGGCCGGCTCCTTCTCCATCTGCCCGGCGGCTTCGCCGAGCGCGGTCGAATAGGCACTGGTCGAAGCCGAGGCATCGCCGACGGCGCCAAGGCATTCGGCAACCTTGGCCTCGAGCTGGCGGGTGAGCTTGTCGAGCTTGTCGGGCGTGTCGTTGGGCGTGCAGCGCTCGACGATCCGCTCCACGTCGCGGTCGCTGAGCTTGCCCTTGAATTCGAGAACCGTCTGGGCCGCCTGGATCAGCGCGGTATCATTGCCGTCGAGGAAGCGGCTGGCGAAGTCGAAATTGGTCGTGGTCGGCTCGAGACCATATTGAAACAGCAGGGCGCCGACCTGCTCGTAGCGCAGGCGATACTGCGCGACCCGATCGGATTCGGTGCCGTCGCTGCGCCGGAACCAGGAGGTGAGGCGGTCGAGCGGGGAATGGAGCGAGACAGGCGCGTTCATGCCCGCGACTCGCCAATTCGGCCGGTGCTGAGTCGCACGGCCTCCCGTTTCGGACCTTTCCTGTAATTCCTGAACCTTACCGGCATTTCCACCCCCGTTTCGACGAGAATGCTACGCGGCGGATCGTTAATTTTCAGGCCACCAAAGCTCGGAAAGCCGTGGATAACCGGGCGTCCGGGCCGAAAATTATAGGATGGATCGGATATTCTCCGGCGGGCGGCCGAGGCGAACGCCCTTCTCGGTGACGACCAGCGGGCGCTCGATCAGGATCGGGTTTGCGGCCATCGCATCGAGAATGGTATCGTCGTCCGCGCCCTTGAGCGGCTTGGCGGCGTCCTCGGCGATGCGCAGGCCTTCGCGCGGGGTCATGCCGGCGCGGGCATAGAGGTCCTTCAGCGTGTCGCGGCTCGGCGGGGTCTTGAGATACTCGATGATCTCGACCTCGATGCCCGGCGTCTCGTTCAGGATCGCCAGCGCCTCGCGTGACTTGGAGCAGCGGGGATTGTTGTAGATCGTGGCCTTCATGCTTGTGCCTTGATTGTCTTGAAACGAAGAAGTTGTGATACCAATCGTTGGGTTTGAGGGGGGGGCTATGCGAGAAATTCACTTTGGTCTTGTGGCAGCCGTCCTGGTCGTGTGGGGGCTGAATTTTATTAGTCCAGCGTCAGCGCAGCAAGCGCCCGAAGGGTTTGTGATCGTCGAAGCAGTCGAAACTGCGGACATTGCTGTGCGATCAGTGCACGCTGGAGATTCGATCCTCAAATTGAAGACCTATGCCCCCTTTGCGATTAAGCTGGATGAAGACGTTGGGCTAAATAGCGATTTAGCTATGCGCGCGTCCATCGACCCAAGCGCGCCATTGCGCCGGGGTGTGGTGCTAATCGCAACCGAGAATCGTAGCGGGCGCTATTGCGTGCCTTTGCGCGCAAGCGGAATCGGCATGGCTGGGGCCTGCCTAATCGACAGCAATGCCGACGGAAAATTCGACGGAATTCAGAAAGTCGCGTTCACCTCGATCAATCCCGACGGCATGGCCGTGAGTAAGAAGGGAAATGTGATTGGGGTACGGCATAAGCAAATTGAGGCGCTGCCATCACCAATTTCTTATTCGCCAGTTGACTATCACGAGGGGCCGGCAGGGGAGGCCGACCTGCGCTGGGGCGGCAAGCGGGCAAAGATTGCTGGCCAGTCTTCCAATATTGCCTTTTGGTTTGATTATGATCGGACTGAAGGCCCTTTGTCGGTTCCGACGGCAGTTACTGTCGATGCCGGGCCGGGGCGAATCGAGATTTTTGGCTTCTCTCTACAATTGATGGGATTCGATACCAGTAAATCTCTTCTCATTCAGTCGGCTTCGGTAAAGTCCGGCGTTCGGGCGTCGATGACGTTCCGAAATCGAGCGATGGGGATGATGATCTACTTGTAACGAATCCTTTCAGGCGGACCTGATCCCGGATGGGATCAGGCCTCGTCCTGGCGTGCCAGCCACTCTTCGAGCCACTTGATCGTGTACTCGCCCTTCTGGAACTCGGGGTCGTCGAGCAGCGCCTGGTGGAGCGGGATGGTGGTCTTCATCCCGTCGATCACGAACTCCTCCAGCGCCCGGCGCAGGCGGCGCAGCGCGCCCTGGCGGGTAGTGCCGTAGACGATCAGCTTGGCGATCATCGAGTCGTAATAGGGCGGCACCTTGTAGCCGGCGTAGAGGCCCGAATCGACGCGGACGTTCATGCCGCCCGGCGCGTGATAGCCCTTCACCAGGCCCGGCGAGGGAGCGAAGGTGCGCGGGTCCTCGGCGTTGATGCGGCACTCGATCGCATGGCCGCGGAAGACGACGTCCTCCTGGCGCAGCGTCAGGCCATGGCCCTCGGCGACGCGGATCTGCTCGCGGACGAGATCGAGGCCGGTGATCGCCTCGGTCACCGGATGCTCCACCTGCAGGCGGGTGTTCATCTCGATGAAGTAGAACTCGCCATTTTCCCACAGGAACTCTATCGTGCCGGCGCCGCGATAGCCCATGTCGGCCATCGCCCTGGCGCAGATCCCGCCGATGCGCTCGCGCTCCTCGGACGAGAGGACGGGCGAGGGGGCTTCCTCGAGCACTTTCTGGTGGCGGCGCTGGAGCGAGCAGTCGCGCTCGCCGAGGTGGATGGCGTTGCCATTGCCGTCGCCGAACACCTGCACTTCGATGTGGCGCGGGTTGCCGAGATACTTTTCGAGATAGACGGTGGCGTCGCCGAAGGCGGCCTTGGCCTCGCTGCCCGCCTGGAGCATCTGCGCTTCGAGATCGGCCGGGTTGGTCACGACCTTCATGCCGCGGCCGCCGCCGCCCGACGCGGCCTTGATGATCACCGGATAGCCGGCAGCTTCCGCGATCTTCTTGGCTTCCTCGACATCGCTGATCGCGCCGTCCGAGCCGGGGACGAGCGGCAGGCCGAGCGCACCGGCGGTGCGCTTCGCCTCGATCTTGTCGCCCATCGTGCGGATATGCTCGGGCTTGGGGCCGACGAAGATGATGCCGTGCGCCTCGACGATCTCGGCGAACTTGGCGTTCTCCGAGAGGAAGCCATAGCCCGGGTGGATCGCATCCGCGCCCGAGATCTCCGCCGCGGCGATGATCCGGTCGATCTTCAGATAGCTCTCGGCGGCAGCCGGCGGCCCGATGCAGATCGCCTCGTCGGCGAGGCGGACATGCATCGCGTCCGAATCGGCGGTGGAGTGCACCGCGACGGTCTTGATGCCCATCTCGTGG
The DNA here is from genome assembly GCF_027359115.1 of Sphingomonas sp. NIBR02145. Classification (NCBI taxonomy): domain Bacteria; kingdom Pseudomonadati; phylum Pseudomonadota; class Alphaproteobacteria; order Sphingomonadales; family Sphingomonadaceae; genus Sphingomonas; species Sphingomonas sp. NIBR02145. The sequence continues at coordinate 4,792,503 of NZ_CP114791.1, forward strand.
CAGGCACGATGGATGCGCAGCGCGATCTCGCCGCGATTGGCGATCAGAAGCTTCTTGATCTCGGGCAAGGCGCTTACTCGACCACCACGAGGGGCTGGTCGAACTCGACCGGCTGGCCGTTGTCGACCAGGATCGCCTTGACCGTGCCGGCCGAGGTGGCGTGGATCGGGTTCATCACCTTCATCGCCTCGATGATCAGCAGCGTGTCGCCGGCCTTCACCGACTGGCCGACTGCGATGAAGTTCGCGGCTTCCGGGTTCGGTGCGAGATAGGCGGTGCCGACCATCGGCGACTTGACGGCGTTGAGCGCGGCGACCGGCGCCGCCTCGGCGGCCGGAGCGGCAGCGGCAGGCGCGGCAACCGGGGCGGCCACGGGCGCGGCCATCGGCGCCTGCATGATCGCCGGCGCAGCCTGCACGGTGCGGGCGACGCGGACCTTGCGGTCGGCGTCCTCGACCTCGATTTCGGTCAGATTGGTTTCGTCGAGCACCGCGGCGAGCTGGCGCACCAGCTCGATATCAACCTGCATGGCGCCCGCCTTGTCGTTCTTGTCTGCCATTTGATCTCGTTCTTCCGATGAAACCGCGCCCTTTGTCAGAGGAGCGCGGCGGCTTCAAGCGCAAGCATGTAGGACAGCGCCCCGAAACCGGAGATGGTTCCCTTGGCGGCCATGCCCACATAGCTGTGGTGGCGAAACTCCTCCCGGGCGAGCGGGTTGGAGAGATGGACTTCGAGTACCGGCGTCCTGATCGAGCGGATCGCATCGTAGAGCGCCAGGCTGGTATGGGTGAAGGCACCGGCATTCAGCAAGACGGCTTTTGCACCGCGCGCCTGGGCCTCGTGCAGCCAGTCGACCAGATGGCCCTCATGGTTGGACTGGCGCAGGTCGATCTCGAGATCGAGCTCCTTGGCACGGTCTTCCAGCCGGCCGGCAATGTCGTCGAGCGTGTCCGAACCGTAGATCTCCGGCTCGCGCAGCCCCAGCAGATTCAGGTTGGGACCGTTGAGGACGTAGATCGTGTTGGCCAAGGCCAAGCCTTTCGGTTGCGGGCGCGGGAGCGGCTTCCCTATATGAGCCCGCGCTTCCGATCAATTTCCAAGGACAGTTCATGCACAGCGACTGCACCGTCTCCATCACCGTAAACGGCGAGCACAAGCGGGTGACGGCCGGCCTGACCATCGCCCAGCTGGCCGAGGAGCTCGGCCTGGTGCCCGCCAAGCTGGCGGTGGAGCGCAACCTTGAGGTCGTTCCGCGCTCGACGCTGGACCAGGTGGTCGTCGAGGATGGCGACGAGCTGGAGATCGTCCACTTCGTCGGTGGCGGCGACCATGGCAAGCCGGTGGACGAAGACACGTGGAGCGTCGCCGGCAAGACCTTCCGCTCGCGGCTGATCGTCGGCACCGGCAAGTACAAGGATTTCGAGCAGAACGCGGCAGCGGTGGCTGCTTCGGGCGCCGAGATCGTCACCGTGGCGGTGCGGCGGGTGAACGTCAGCGATCCGAACGCGCCGATGCTCACCGACTATATCGATCCCAAGAAGATCACCTACCTGCCCAACACCGCCGGCTGCTTCGATGCCGAATCGGCGATCCGCACGCTGCGCCTGGCGCGTGAGGCGGGCGGCTGGGAGCTGGTGAAGCTCGAAGTGCTGGGCGAGGCGCGGACTCTCTACCCGGACATGGTCGAGACTCTCCGGGCCACGGAAATTCTGGCGAACGAAGGCTTCAAGCCGATGGTCTATTGCGTCGACGATCCGATCGCCGCCAAGCGGCTGGAGGATGCGGGCGCGGTGGCGATCATGCCGCTGGGCGCGCCGATCGGCTCGGGCCTGGGCATCCAGAACCAGGTGACGATCCGGCTGATCGTGGAAGGCGCCAAGGTGCCGGTGCTGGTCGATGCCGGCGTGGGCAGCGCTAGCGACGCCGCGATCGGCATGGAGCTGGGCTGCGACGGCATCCTGATGAACACCGCGATCGCCGAGGCCAAGGACCCGATCCTGATGGCGGCTGCGATGAAGGCGGCAGTGGAAGCCGGCCGGCTTTCCTATCGTGCCGGGCGCATGGCCAAGCGCCGCTATGCCGATCCGTCGAGCCCGCTGGCAGGCCTGATCTGATGCGGGGCGCTGCTGCGGCGCTTGCGTTGCTGGCGCTCTCGGCCTGCCATCCCAAGCCCGCCAACGTGCCCAAGGAGGCACGCTCGATCTCGGCCGAGCCGGTGACGCTCACCGCGGCGGACGGCGTGAAGATCGCCGGCGTCCATACCGGCGTGGAGAAGCCCAAGGCGCTGATCCTGCTCTTCCACCAGGCCGAATCGGGCAAGGACGAATACGCCACGATCGCGCCGCGCCTCGCCACCTGGGGCTATGCCTCGCTGCGGATCGACCAGCGTGCCGGCGGCGAGCTGTTCGGCGGAAACGCGACCGCCAAGGGCGTGGGCGTGAAGCCGGGCCATGTCGCGACTCCGGCCGAATATCTGGCGGCGAAGCCGGATCTGGAGGCCGCGCTTGCCTGGGCCGAGGCGAAGAAGCTGCCGGTGATCCTGTGGGGCAGCAGCTATTCGGCATCGCTGGTATTTCTGCTCGCGGCCGAGCATCCCGAGCTGCGGGCGGTGATGGCCTTCTCGCCGGGCGAATATTTCGACGACAAGACGCTGGTGGCGAAGGCTGCGGCCAAGGTGCGGGTGCCGGTGTTCGCGACCTCCGCCAAGGACGGGCACGAGATCGACGCGGCGCGCGACATCCTCGCCGCGGTGCCCGGTGCCAAGGAGCAGTTCGTGCCCAAGCTGGGCGGGGTGCACGGCTCGTCGACCTTGCTGCGTGCGAAGAACCCGGACGGCTCCGAGCCGGCCTGGTCAGCGGTGCTGGCGTTCCTGCAGAAGGTGGCACCGTGAGGCCGGGTTTTCTTACGTCATCCCGGCCTTGAGCCGGGATCCCGCTTCTTCTTTGTCAGGATAGGGCAGCGGGACCCCGGCTCAAGGCCGGGGTGACGAGATGTTGTACAGATCTAATGGGGCCGCCGCACCAGCCACACCGATCTTCCGCCGATCGCGGCATCCTCGGGCTTGTAGGCGACTTCGAACAGGCCAGTCTTCGCGAACACCGCGCGATATTCGGCCGGATCGGCGCTGGCGTGGAAGAGCTCCTCGCCGAACTGGCAGCCCATTGCGGTGCCGCGTGCCGGGCCGGTGTTGAACAGCAAGGTGCCACCCGGCGCCAGCCAGGGCGCTAGACGCGCGATCAGGGCAAGCTGGTCGTCGGCGGGCAGGTGGAAGGCGCTGTCCCAGGCGATGATCCCACCATAGGCGGTGTCGAGCGGCACGCTGCGCATATCGGCTACAATCCAGCGCTCGCGCGGAAAGCGGGTGCGGCACAGCGCGATCATCTCGTGCGAGGCATCGACGCCGGTGACCGGATGATGATGGGCGATCAGGTAGCGCGCGATCGGCTCGCCCGCCCCGCAGCCCAGATCGAGCACCGGTGCGCCCTTCGTCACCCCCAGCAGGAATCGGTCGAGCCAGGCGCGTTCGGCGAAGCGCTTGCGCCGCTCATGGTCGAACGCGTGCGCATGTCTTTCATAATGTTCGGCAATCCGCTCAGGCATGACGGAACCCATTTCCAGCGCGGACCGTTGTTTCAGTCGGACGGATGACAAGCGCGGCCAAGCGCCAATCCGCGGCTAGGAGACTGGAATCATGGGCGAACTTACCGACAAGATCAAGGGCAACGTCAACGAGCTGGTGGGCAAGGCCAAGCAGGCCGTGGCCGGCGATCCCGCCGACCCGCAGCGCACCCATGCCGACGACAAGCTGGATGCCGAGGGCAAGGCCCAGGAGCTCAAGGGCAAGGGCCAGCAGTTCATCGGCAAGGTGAAGGGCGCGCTCGGCGACGATATCTGATCCGCCCAGGCGGATACTCGGGTGAGGCCGCTCCGGGAAACCGGGGCGGCCTCTTTGTATGGCGGGTGCTCGCGTTTAGGATGCGGCCATGGTTTCGAAGACCAGCCTCACGGAAAGCGTGCGTGGCCGCCGGGTGGAGGAGGTGCGCGAGGGGCTGGCGCTACGTCCCGACCTGCTTGGCCAACGCGACGAGCGTGGGCGGAACTGGCTCCACCTGGCTTGTTCGGTGCCCGGCACGCCGATCGCGATGGCGGAATTGCTGCTCGGCTTGGGCCTGGGACTGGACGAGGCCGCTTTCACCGAAGGGGAATGGCGGGCCACGCCGCTCTGGTTCTCTATCGCGCGCGGCCAGAACTATCCGCTGGCCGAATATCTGCTGAAGCGTGGCTGCAATCCCGATTTCTGCCTGTTCGCCGCCGCCTGGAACGAGGATCGTGCGACGATCCGGCTGCTGCTGACGCATGGCGCGGATATCGAGGAAGGCGCGGGCCGCGGCGAGACGCCGCTGCTGGGGGCGGTGGGCTGGAGCAAGTTCGGTCCGGCGGAGGAATTGCTGGATGGCGGCGCCAATCCCGATGCGCGCGACGGCAAGGGGCGGACCGCGCTGCACCTGATGCTCAGGAAGGGCAGCGCGGCCGGGCATTTCGCGATGTTCGTGGCGGCCGGCGCGCGGGGGGATATTGCCGATGCCGAAGGGCGGACGGCAGTAGAGCTGCTGCGGCGGAAGCGCGATCCGGTGTGGAAGGGAATCGCCGAGGGGCTGGTGAGCCTCTCCTCCCGCTGACCTGTTTCCCGGCGAAGGCCGGGGCCCAGAGCCACAAGCGCAACGGCGGAGCAACCCTGGACCCCGGCCTTCGCCGGGGAACAGGTTGGTGGTGGGCTCAGGCCTCCACAACCTCGCGATAACGCGGCGCGACGTCGCGCTTCGAAAGGTGCGGGCCCATGGCGAGGCGAGCCTCGGTATAGGCGGTGTACAACCCCTCGTCGGCGAGCGGCGGGATCGTCACGGTCTCGCCCCGGTCGAAACCGAGCAGCGCCGCGTTGACCAGATCGTCCACGCCCATCACGAAATCGGCCGGGAAGCTGTCGACGTCCTTGCCCGACCGCTCCCAGATCTCGGTGCGGGTAGCGCCGGGCAGTACCGCCTGGACGCGCACGCCCAGCGGTTCGAGCTGGCCGGCGAGCGAGAGCGACAGGTTGAGCAGGAAAGCCTTGGAGCCCGAATAGGTGCCGTCATACATTTCCGGCACGAAGGCGAGCACGGAGGCGATGTTGATGATCGCACCGCGCCCGCGTGCCTTGAACGCCTTGCCGGCGGCCGAAGCAAGCAGGGCGGGGGCGGTGATGTTGAGTGCGATCAGCCGCTCGATCGCCGGCCCCTCATTGTCGAGCAGCCCGCCGTTCAGCGACATGCCGGCATTGTTGACCAGCAGGGTGATCGCTTCGTCGGTGGCGAGGCGCTTAGCGACGCGGTCGAGATCGTCGCCATCGGTGAGGTCGGCGGGAAACACTTCGACAGTATGGCCGGTCTCGGCGGTGAGGCGCTCGGCCAGCGCCTGCATGCGTGCGGTATCGCGGGCAACGAGGATCAGGTCATGGCCGCGCTTCGCCAGCCGGTCTGCATATACGGCGCCGATGCCGGTGGAAGCGCCGGTGATCAGGGCGGTGCCAAGGGTGGAATCAGTCATGGGTCGTCTCCGAAGCGGCCCGGAGATCGAGTCGCTTGCAATTTAATAGTGAGTCACTATCATTATGCAATGGATATGAGCGAAGAAAAAAATCGGACCTGCTGCCCGGTCGCCCGTGGGCTGGAAAAGGTCGGGGATGCGTGGAGCATGCTGATCTTGCGCGATCTATCGCTCGGCCTGCGCCGGTTCGAGGAGCTGCGGGTGAGCCTGAAGATCGCGCCGAACATCCTCACCGCGCGGCTGCGCGCGCTGGGCGAGGCGGGGCTGGTGGAGAAACGGCGCTACAGCGAGCGTCCGCCGCGGGACGAATATGTGCTGACCGAGGCCGGGCGCGATTTCCTGCCGGTATTGCACGTGATCGGCGAATGGGGCCGGCGCCACAATGGCGAAGGCGGCACCAGCCGGCTGGTCGATATGGAGACCGATGCGCTGGTCGAGCCGATGGTGATCGACCGGCTGACCGGCAAGCCGCTGGCCGATGCGAAGCTGCGCCTGGCGCAGCCGGACGATCCGCTGGTGTCCGGCGCGGGGCCGAAGCGCTCGTGGTTGCTGGACTGAGGCGGCGCGCCCGGGATCAATCCGGGATGTAGAAGCTCCACAGGTCGCTCTGCAGCTTGTGGGCGGCGAAGCGGACCGGGCGGGTCTTCGGGCCGATCTCGCAGATCATGTGCGAGAGGATATCGACCGGCACCATCGGATCGGGCAGGCGGACGGTCTCCGCGTTGATCCAGCGCCATTCTTCCTTCCAGACCTGACGGTTCTGGATGGTCAGATTGTCGCCCTTGCGCCCGACGTGCAGGTGCCGCCAGCCCATATCATGCCTCTTCGATTGAATCCCTGTTTCAGCATTATAGCGGGCAGGGACCTTTCGAATCGGCACTTGGCCGCCTTTATTTGCTCCGCAGGCCCGAGACGGTGAGCCCCGGGGTGATGAACTCGATATCGGTCTTGAGGTGGAGCAGGCGCAGGCCGTCGCGCTCCAGCACCCGGGCCAGGGCAGGGGCGAACTGCTCGGTCGTCTCCACCGTCTCGGCCCAGCCGCCATAGGCGCGGGCGAGCGCGGCGAAATCCGGATTCTTCAGCGTCGTGCCCGAGAGGCGCGTGGGGTATTCGCGCTCCTGGTGCATGCGGATCGTGCCATAGGTCGAGTTGTCGATCAGCAGCACGATCAGGTTGGCGTCATGCTGGACGGCGGTGGCAAGCTCCTGGCCGTTCATCATGAAGTCGCCGTCGCCGGCGAGCGCGACCGCGGTGCGATCGGGGAAGCGGATCGCCGCGGCCACCGCCGCGGGCACGCCATAGCCCATCGCCCCGGCAGTGGGGGCGAGCTGGGAGGGGTGGGCAGCATAGGGCCAGTAGCGATGCCACCAGCTCGAGAAATTGCCCGCGCCGTTGCAGATGATCGTGTCCGCCGGCATCGCCGCGCGCATCGCCGCGACGCACTGGCCGAGATCGAGCGCCACGCCGTCGCGGGGCTTGGGGGTGGACCAGTCGAGCCACTCGGCATGTGCCTGCTCGGCGTCGAAGCTCGGAAGCTCGACGTCCTCATCGGCGGCCAGCGTCGCCGCGAACTCGAACGGTTTGGCGCAGATCGGCAGGTCGGCGAGATAGACGCGGTTGAGCTCGTTCGGGTCCGGATGGACGTGGATCAGCGTCTGGCCGGGATGATCGGGCGTGACCAAGGTGTAGCCGTCGGTCGTCGCTTCGCCGAGGCGGGCGCCAACCACCAGCAGCAGGTCGGCATTCCTGATCCGCTGGACCAGCTTCGGGTTCGGGCCATAGCCCAGATTGCCGGCCCAGACCGGCGAGGCGTTGGGGATCGCGTCCTGGCGGCGGAAGGCACCGGCGACGGGCAGGGCGATGCGCTCGGCGAACTTGAGAAAGGCCTCGCCGGTCTCGGCATCCCAGCCGGCGCCGCCGACGATCGCGACCGGGCGCTTGGCCTGTTCCAGCAGCGCATACATCTGGTCGAGGTCATAGCCGTCGGGCGCCTGGAGCGGCGGGGCGAGCTCGGGCCGGTCGACAGCCTCGACTTCGTCGCACAGCATGTCCTCGGGCAGGGCGATCACCACCGGGCCCGGTCGGCCGGACATGGCCACGGCATAGGCGCGGGCGACATATTCGGGGATGCGGCGGGCGTCCTCGATCTTGGTCGCCCATTTTGCGAGCGGCGCGAACATCGCGGGGAAATCGACTTCCTGGAAGCCTTCGCGGTCGCGCATGCCGCGGTCGACATCGCCGATGAACAGGATCATCGGCTGCGAATCCTGCATCGCGACATGCACGCCGATCGAGGCATTGGTCGCGCCCGGGCCGCGGGTGACGAAGGCCACGCCCGGCTTGCCGGTCATCGCGCCATCGGCGCAGGCCATGAAGCCGACTCCGCCTTCCTGGCGGCAGGTCACCACGTCGATCCGCGGCGTGTCGTGCAGCGCGTCGAGCACGGCGAGGAAGCTCTCGCCCGGCACGTGGAAGATGCGGTCGCAGCCCTGCGCAACCAGATTGTCGACGAGGATCCGGCCCCCGGTACGTTTCGCGGTCATGCGCCTTGTCTAGCGAGGCCGCGCGGCCAGACCAACCCGTGCGATTGTTACCGGCGTATAGGCTGCGGCAATGGCGCGAACCGCCGCGAACTATGTCCGATCCGGAGTCTTCTGCCCCGTCCGATGCTGTTCGGCGTCCCCGCCCCACGATAGAAAACGGTACGAAAGGGGAACAGATATGGCTGGCGATTTCAAGTCCGCGTTCGATGCGTGGCTCGTCTTTCTGAACGATCTCGGCTTCGTCGCCGAAGCGCAGCTCAACCCTCCGGCGACCAGGGCGGCGATCATGGCGGTGGAAGCGGAAATCGGCTTCCGCCTCTCCGACGACCTGCGGGAACTCTACCTGCGGGCGGACGGGCAGAAGCGCTTCCATGAGCCGATCGATCCCACGCCCGGTACGATCGTGACGCCCCTGTTCGGCGGATATGAATTCGCTTCGCTCTCCCGCGCGCTCGATGATTATCGGACCTGGGTGGACGTCATCGACGAATGGGGCGACGAGAGCGACCCGAACGAATGGATCACGCTGCGCGCGGGCGATCCGCCGGTCGCGCGCGAATATTTCCGGCGCGGCTGGTTTCCGTTCGCGATCGATGGCGGGGGAAATGCCTATGCGGTCGATCTCGCGCCGGTTCCGGGCGGTAGCCATGGGCAGATCATCGTGATCGGCAGCGACGAGGACGAGCGCCAGGTGCTGGCGCCGGGGCTCACGGCATTCCTTGTCGCGGCGGCCCAGTGCGAGCCGGTTTGGGAGGAGGGCGATGGTCCGCTGCGCTTTTTCGAGATAGAGCTCTGATCCAGGAACGGCGATAGTGCGGAGGCCCCATGCTCATCATCGGCAACCATGTCTCGCCCTATGCCCGCAAGGTGTTCGTCGCGCTTGATCACAAGGGCGTCGACTATGAGATCGATCCGATCGTGCCGTTCTTCGGAACCGAGGAATTCACCCGGGTAAGTCCCTTGCGCCGGATTCCGGTGCTGATCGACGGCGATCTGCTGCTCAACGATTCGACGGTGATCGCCGAATATGTCGATGAGCGCTGGCCCGAGCCGCCGCTGATGCCGCGCGCCGCCGCCGACCGGGCAAAGGCGCGTTGGATGGAGGAGTTTGCCGACAGCCGGCTGGGCGACCTGATCATCTGGCGGCTCTTCTACCAGAAGACGATCGTCCCCTATGTGTGGAAGCGCGAGATCGACCATGCGCTGGTCGAGAAGACGGTGACGCAGGACCTGCCCGAGGCGCTCGACTGGATCGAGGCGCGGGCGCCGGGCGAGGGCTTCCTGTTCGATCATGTCTGCACCGCTGATTTCACCTATGCCTGCTTCTTCCGCAACGCTTCGCTCGCCGGGTTCGAGGTAGATGCGGAACGCTGGCCGCGAACCGCGAACTGGCTGGAGCGGGTCCGCGCGGTGCCGGCGTTCGCGGGGACGATGCCGCTTGAGGCGGCGATCTTCGGGGTGCGCTCGGCGGACCGGGCGGAGGCGCTGCGGGCGGCGGGCGCGAAAGTGGCCGAGCACAGCTATGGCGACCGGACGGCGCAGCGCTCGATCATGCTGGAAGATGGGCCAGCGGTCGGAGGAAGCTAGACTATCACGCTCTGGATCGGGGCCGGATAATGTCTGACGAACTCCCATCCCTTGCCGCTCTTTTGCAGAACGATCGCATCGCGCGAGTTTTTATCGGCCACTTCGACGAATGCGAAGCTCCCGGAAAAAGCTGGCGTGGAAAGCGTGGCCCTGGTCCTGCAATCCAGTTTCAGCGCATTGTCGATGAGGCTTTCCAGGTCGAGCGCGAGGCTCACGTCCCTGGATTGGGCAAGTTCGTCCGCGCGAAGGATAGCGGCGTCCCTCACCTTGTCACGCCAGGGGATGTGATAGCCTGAGGGCCGCCTGGTCTTGAGCGCCAGGCAGGTCGTTACGGGCTGTGCCTTCGCCACCTTTTCGAGGACCGCCCGCTCATCCGCGGTTGCCGGCGGCAGCAAAAGCCAGGCGACGCCGAGGGCGCCCGCCAAAGCCAGTGCCAGGAGGGTGAACCGGAAAAGGGTGGGCCGGCGCAACTGCACGGCCGGAGCGTGCCCGAAGTATGTGGGACGGGCAATGCCGACATGCGGCCGTTATGGGGCTTGTCCCTGCCGCATCTCCCGAACGGAAAAGGGCCACGCGGTTGCCCGCGCGGCCCTCCTTGCTGTCCGGATTTGATCGGTTCGCTTAGAAGCGAACGCCGAGGCCGGCGACGACCTGGTCGCGGTTCAGGTCGATCTTCTCGTAGCGCGAGTAGCGATACTCGACCTTGCCGAAGAAGCGGCCGAAGTTCTTCTCGACGCCGGCGCCCAGACGGTAGCCGTCGTTGTTGATGCCGTCGTTGCCGACGCTGATGCGGGCATTGGTGTAGCCGGCCTTGCCGTAGATCAGCGTCGAACCGCCGACGACGAAGCCTGCGCGACCGCCGACATAGAGGTCACGGCCGGCTTCCACGCCACCTTCCTTGGTGGTCGCGCCGGTGATCTCGGCGTCGGCGCCGATCACGATGTTGTTGAACTGCTTGTCGTAGCCGATGGCGCCGCCATAGACGAAGCCCGAACGGCCATCACCCTCGGAGCCGACGTGATCCCAGCCGCCTTCGGCTTCGATGCGCGGGCCGTTGAACGGCGCGGCGCTGTCCTGCGCGAAAGCGGGAGTTGCGGTGGCTGCCACGAGGGCGAACGCGGACACTGCGAGAATTCGCATTATATTTCCTAACTTTGGACTTATTTACTCAGGTTCGGATGGCCATCCGGGGCTCTACGTAGGCCTCCGATTCCGCAGTGCAATATGGCAATTTAATTACAATTTCGGCGTGTTGCCTTTGTGCCACACCGCCATTCTCGATCATGTTCTGTTCAGGTTGGCCGAGAAGCCTCGCCGCCCTTGCGGCGCATGACGGGCTTGCTAGCATGCCCGCATGGGGGAACAGCTGACAGCCTTTGCCGGGGTGGCCATCGTCTTTGGCCTCACCTTCCTGCTGATGCGGGCGATGTGGCGCCAGATGCGCCGGGTCAACGCGCACACCGCAGCCGAAAGCCGGCGCAGAGCGGAAGAGGAAGAAGAGCGCCGCGGCCGTGCTCCGACCGAGCGCTGGGACGAAGGGCAGGGCCGGTACGTCCCGACGGAAGGCGATCCCAATGAGGAGTTGATCCGCCAGGGCTCGCGCGCCCGCTCCAACCCCTGGCCCTACGATCCCTGAGCGCCGCCGCTGCGCCACGAAGTTGAAAGTCGGTTCAGGTTTGCTTGACCGGCAGGCTGCGCCCGGATTATCGCCCCGGCGAAGTCAGGAGAGAATCGCCGATGAAGAAGCTCTATCCCAACGCAGAAGCAGCGCTGGAAGGGCTGCTGTTCGATGGCATGACGATCTGCGCGGGCGGGTTCGGCCTGTGCGGCATCCCCGAGCGGCTGATCGACGCGATCCGCGATGCGGGCACCAAGGACCTGACGATCGCTTCCAACAATGCCGGCATCGATGGCGAGGGGCTCGGCAAACTGCTGCGCACCCGCCAGGTGAAGAAGATGATCTCGTCCTATGTCGGCGAGAACAAGGAGTTCGAGCGCCAGTATCTCTCGGGCGAACTCGAAGTGGAATTCTGCCCCCAGGGCACGCTGGCCGAGCGTTGCCGCGCGGGCGGGGCGGGCATCCCCGGCTTCTACACCAAGACCGGCGTCGGCACGCTGGTGGCCGAGGGCAAGGAAGTGAAGGTGTTCGACGGCGAGGAATATATCCTCGAGCGCGGCATCCGCAGCGACCTGTCGATCATCAAGGGCTGGAAGGCCGACGAGAGCGGCAACCTGATCTTCCGCAAGACCGCGCGCAACTTCAACCAGCCGATGGCGACCGCGGGCAGGATCTGCGTCGCCGAGGTGGAGGAAGTGGTGCCGGTCGGCAGCCTGGATCATGACGCGATCCATCTGCCCGGCATCTATGTGAAGCGGCTGATCGTGGGCGCGCCCTACGACAAGAAGATCGAGTTCCGCACCACCCGGCCGCGCCCCGAGGCGCAGCAGGCGTGACCAGCCGCCTGGCGATAGCCGGCCTGGCGCTTGCCGCGACCGGCCTTTCGGGTTGTGTCGCGGCAGTGGCCGCGGTGCCGCTCATGGCCGGTGCGCAGGTGGTCAAGACCACGCAGGACGGCAAGGCGCGCAAGAAGAGCAAGCGCGAGAAGCAGGCCGTGCCGCGTGCCGGGGATGTCTATGTCACCGAGGACGGCAAGAAGGCGCAGGTCACCGGCCTGACGGCGTTGCCGCCGCCCAGCGGCGCGCCCACCGCGGCAGCCGTCGCGCCGGGCAAGGTCCCGCCGGAAATGCAGTTCCTCTATGGCTCGGGCGAGGCGTCGGCGCTCAGCCTCCAGGCCTATGCCGCGCTGTGGCGTTATCTGCATGACGAGCTGCGCTTCCGCCGCGACAAGAGCCAGATCAGCTCGGTGGTGATGACGCGCGATTCCACCCTGACTTCGCCCAAGTTCGATACCTGCGGCAAGCGCCCGCTTGCCGTGGTGTTCGATGTCGATGAGACTGTGCTGCTCAACCTTGGCTTCGAAAGCGATGCGGCAAGGCGTGGGCCCGGCTATGACCAGGGCCGCTGGACGCGCTGGGAAGAGACCGGCGCCGACAAGGTGGAGGCCGTGCCCGGCGCCGCCGAGACGATCGCCGCGATCCGCGGCGACGGCATCACCGTGATCTACAACACCAATCGCTCGGCCAGCACCGCGGCCTTCACGATCGATGCGCTGAACAAGGCCGGGCTGGGCCCGGTGACCCTGGGCGACACGCTGATCCTGCGCGACGACAGTGCGCCGAGCGGCAAGGACGAGCGGCGCTGGAAGATCGCCGAGCGCTACTGCATCGTCGCGATGGGCGGCGACCAGCTCGGTGATTTCAGCGACCTGTTCAACGCCAGGGACCTGTCGACGCCGGCGCGACGCAACACCACCGGCAACACGCTGATCGCCCCGCTCTGGGGGCGCGGCTGGTTCATCCTGCCCAACCCGGTCTACGGCTCCGGCCTCAAGGGCGGGATGGACGAGGTGTTCCCCAAGGACAAGCAATGGGCCGATCCGGCCGAGGAGAAGAAATAATGGCCTGGACCCGTGACGAGATGGCGGCGCGCGCCGCGAAGGAGCTGCAGGACGGCTTCTACGTCAATCTGGGCATCGGCATCCCCACGCTGGTGGCGAACCATATCCCGGAAGGGGTCGAGGTGACGCTCCAGTCGGAGAACGGCATGCTCGGCATCGGCCCGTTTCCCTTTGACGACGAAGTCGATCCCGATCTGATCAACGCCGGCAAGCAGACGATCAGCGAGCTGCCCCAGTCGGTCTATTTCGGCTCGGAGCAGAGCTTCGCGATGATCCGCGGCGGCCATATCGATCTCACCGTGCTCGGCGCGATGGAGATCAGCGAGACCGGTGACATTGCCAACTGGATGATCCCGGGCAAGATGATCAAGGGCATGGGCGGCGCGATGGATCTGGTCGCCGGCGTCAAGAAGATCATCGTCGTGATGGAGCACAACTCCAAGGATGGCGCGCCCAAGTTCGTGCCGAGCTGCGACCTGCCGCTTACCGGCAAGAATGTGGTCGACATGATCATCACCGATCTCGCGGTGTTCCAGCGCCCCGATCACGGCTCGCCCTTCCGTCTGATCGAGCTGGCACCGGGCGTGAGCGAGGAAGACGTCGCGGCGAAGACCACCGCGAAGTACGAAGTGGCGCTGGCGACGGCATAAGTTGCTGCAGCGCCGCATGGACGCGAATTAATTGGCCGGGGGCTGCGCAAGGGCGTAGCCTCCGCCCATGATCGACTGGTTCCGCCGCCGCTACCTCGACCTGCTCGGTTCGATCTACATCTATAACGAGCATCGGGGCTATACGAGCATCGACCGGGTGCTCGAGGCCGTGAAGGCGCGTGCGCCCGACGACCACGCCCTGATCGCCGCGATCGAGAAGCACCGCGCCGACGAGCGCAAGCATTATGTCATGTTCAAGCGCTGGTTCGAGCTGCGGGGCAAGATGCCGCTCCAGGTCGATCGGACCTGCGGCCATATCGACCGCTTCGTCGAGATCATGTTCCGCCGGACGATCGACGAGCTCGATACCAGGCGGATCATCGCCGAGGATGACCAGTTCGAGAAGCTCTGCCGGGTGATCTCGCTCACCGAGCAGCGCGGGCACAAGCAGGTGGAGATCCTGCTCAGGCATCCGCTGGTGACCGGCGACAAGGTGCTGATGAAGATCTTCCGGATCATCGAGAAGGATGAGCCGAGCCACTGGGCCCCCTATGAAGGCTGGCTCAAGGCGAACGGCAAGCGCGAGTCCCGTTGGTGGGAGCGGGGGATCGACACCTTCATTCATTCCGAGCTGCTGTTTCTCAAGCTGCCGGTGCTGTTCCTGAACTTCCGGGTGAAGCGGCGGACGGAATGGCAGGACGCGCGGGAGCCGGCCGAGGCCAAGGCTTCGCCGGTGCCGGTGCTCTCCTGACCTAAAGCCCCTCTCCCGAAGGGGAGGGGCTTTCGACACTGCGATGCCTCGGGCATATCCACCTCGATGCATATCCTGCTGACAGGCTCGTCCGGCTGGCTCGGCCGTTTCCTTGCGCCTTTGCTGCGTGCGAATGGCCACCAGGTGACCGGGCTTGATGTCGCCCCGGGCGTGGATACCGATGTGGCCGGATCGGTCGCTGATCGGGCACTTGTCGATCGCACCTTCGCCGAGCGGGGGATCGAGGCGGTGATCCATGGCGGCGCGCTGCACAAGCCCGACATCGCCCGCTATCCCGCCCAGGCGTTCATCGACGTCAATGTCGCCGGCACGCTCAATCTGCTCGAGGCGGCCGCGAAGGCCGGGCATGACCGGTTCGTGTTCACATCCACCACCTCGCTGATGATCAGCCAGGCGATCCGCGACGAGGCCGGCGACGCGGCGGTGTGGCTCGATGAGGCCTCGGGCCCGCTCGAGCCGCGCAACATCTACGGCGTCACCAAGCTTGCCGCCGAGCAGCTCTGCCGGCTCGCCTGGCTGAACGACGGGCTCAACTGCATCGTGCTGCGCACCAGCCGTTTCTTCCCGGAAGATGATGATACCCACCATGCGCTGTCCGGCGAGAATATGAAGGCGAATGAACTGCTTAATCGCCGTCTCACGGTAGAGGACGCGGCGCGGGCGCATCTGGTTGCGCTGGAGAAGGCGCCGGAAATCGGCTTCGATACTTGCATCGTTTCTGCGCCGACACCCTTCTCGCGCGCGGATTGCTCGGAACTCAAGCACGATGCCGCTACGGTAATTACCCGTCATTTCCCCGATGCACCGGAGTTATATCGTGCAAAGGGATGGGAACTTCCCAGCAGCATCGGCCGCATCTATGACGCAGCCCGCGCCGAGCAAAGACTCGGCTTTCGGTGTGAGACCGGGTTCGCAGAAGTTCTGGATACGCTGCGCGGCGGGAGGCCACTGCCTTTCGCGCATGATCCGTCTTACGTCTCCCCTAAGGAAGGTCCGGCCGCGGCATAATCCGCTGGGGCTGGCTGTGTATTAGTGGCTTGATACACTTTTGAGCCTTGGGAATTATACATGCGCTGGATATTTCGTGGACTGGCCGTTCTGGCCGGCCTTGCCGTGCTGTTTGCCATCATCGTCTTTGCGGGTTCCGAATGGGTGCTCCGCCGCAGCCATGCCGTGCCGGAAGTCGCGATCGCCGTGCCGAAGGATGCCGCGTCGGTGGCCGAAGGCGGCCGCCTCGCCAAGATCGTCATGTGCCGCGATTGTCATGCGGCAGAGGGGCAGGGGCAGCAGATTTTCTCCGATCCGATGTTCGGCACGGTGGCACCGCCGCCGATCGCCAAGATGGCGGCGCAGCTCAGCGATGCCGAGCTTGCCCGGCTGATCCGCCACGGCGTGAAGAAGGACGGCAGCTCGACCTTCATCATGCCCAGCCACTCGCTGGGGCATATCTCCGACGACGATCTCGGCAGGATCATCGCCTGGATCCGCACGCTCAAGCCTGGCCCGCAGGACAGCAAGGCGCAGAACCGGTTCGGGCCGATCGGCCGTTTCCTGCTGCTCACCGGTGCGCTGCCGGCGATGGCGACGCCGGCCAATGTCTCGGCGGCGAAGCGCCCCGCCGATGTCGGCCGCTATTATTCGAGCGTCGCCTGCCAGGCCTGCCACAAGCTGCACGAGGACGGCACGATGGAAGACGGCAAGACCAAGGTGCCGGCGCTGGCGCCGATGGTCGCTTCCTACGATCCCGCCGCGTTCAACAAGCTGATGCGCACGGGGCAGGGGATGAGCAAGCGTGACCTGGGGCTGATGGGCGTCGTCGCCCGCGCCGGTTTCTCGGCCTTCACCGACCAGGAGATCGTCGCGCTGCAGGCCTATCTCAAGGCCGAGGCCGCGAAGGGCGCGCGCTAGGGGTCAATCTGTTCCCCGGCGAAAGCCGGGGCCCAGGGTTTCTCTGCCGGACCGCTCGTGACCCTGGGCCCCGGCTTTCGCCGGGGAGCAGGTAGTTGCAGAGCCTTGGATCACAGTGGCGATCCGGGTCGGCAATTCCTATCTCCAGCTCGGCAACTTGATGCAGCTGCCGGACCGGAGAATAGTTCAACTATGCGATGGAAAATTGCACGAACGCTTGCCTGTGCGCAAGAATCGACTAAAGCGCCCGCATGACCGTTCAACCTCGCACCCTGTACGAAAAGATCTGGGCCGACCATGTGGTCGAGCGCCGGGATGATGGAACCTGCCTGATCTATATCGACCGCCACCTCGTCCATGAGGTGACCAGCCCCCAGGCCTTTGCCGGCCTGCGCGCGGCGGGGCGGCCGGTGCGCCGTCCGGACCTTACGCTTGCGGTTCCCGACCATAATTTGCCGACCACTGCGCGCGTCGATGCCGCCGGGCATGAGCTGCCGATCGCCGATGCGGCCAGCGCCGGCCAGCTCTCCGCCCTGCGCGCGAACGTCGCCGAGTTCGGCGTACCCTATATCGACGCGCTCGATGCGCGGCAGGGCATCGTCCATGTCGTCGGTCCCGAGCAGGGCTTCACGCTGCCGGGCACGACGCTGGTTTGTGGTGACAGTCATACGTCGGCGCATGGCGCGTTGGGCGCGCTTGCCTTCGGGATCGGCACCAGCGAGGTCGAGCATGTCCTTGCGACCCAGACGCTGCTGCTGAAGCAGAGCAAGACGCTGGAGATCCGCGTCGACGGCACGCTCGGCTTCGGGGTGAGCCCCAAGGACGTGGTGCTGGCGATCATCGGCAAGATCGGCGCCGCCGGCGGCACCGGCTATGTCATCGAGTTCACCGGCGAGGTTATCCGCGCCATGTCGATCGAGGGGCGACTGACCGTCTCGAACATGTCGATCGAGGGCGGCGCCCGCTCGGGCCTGATCGCACCGGACCAGACGACCTTCGACTATATCAAGGGCCGGCCGCTGGCACCGACGGGCGAGGCCTGGGACAGAGCCGTCGCCTATTGGAAGACGCTGCCGACCGATGCCGGCGCGTGTTACGACAAGAGCGTGATCCTGCAGGCCAGCGACATCGCGCCCTCGCTCACCTGGGGTACCAGCCCCGAGGACGTGGTGCCGATCACCGGCGCCGTGCCCGATCCGGAGAGCTTCGAGGATCCGGCCAAGCGCATCGCCGCGCAGAAGTCGCTCGACTATATGGGGCTCACCCCCGGCATGCGGATGGAAGACGTGTCGATCGAGCATGTCTTCATCGGCTCGTGCACCAACAGCCGAATCGAGGATCTGCGCGCCGCCGCCGCGGTGGTGAAGGGCCATCACGTCGCCGATCGCATCCGCCAGGCGCTGATCGTGCCGGGTTCCGGGCTGGTCAAGCGCCAGGCCGAGGCCGAGGGGCTGGACCGCATCTTCCGCGAGGCAGGTTTCGAGTGGCGCGAGCCGGGTTGCTCGATGTGTCTCGCCATGAACCCCGACAAGGTCCCCGCCGGCGAACGTTGTGCTTCCACCTCGAATCGAAATTTCGTAGGAAGACAAGGTCCTGGGGCGCGGACGCACCTGCTTTCACCCGCAATGGCGGCGGCGGCAGCGATACGGGGGCGCCTCACCGATGTCAGGGAGCTGATGTCGGAGGATGCGTAAGGGGATGAAGTATGAAGCGTGCGCTTGTCGCATTGATCGCAGCAACGGTGCTGAGCGGGCTGGCAGCAGCCTATGCAACGACCGGCAGGGTCATGGAAGCGAAGGCGGAGACCGCAGCCGCCCGCTGAACCGGGAGGCAGAATAAGTGGAAGCCGTTCGCAAGGTCGAGGGGCGCGCCTATCCGTGGGGCGCCAAGAATATCGACACCGACATCATCATTCCCGCGCACTGGCTGAAGACCACCACGCGCGAAGGGCTGGGCAAGGGCGCGTTCGAAAGCGTGCGCGCGCAGCCGGGCAATGTGTTCGACGACGAGCGCTATGCCGGCGCCCCTGTGCTCGTCGCCGGCGACAATTTCGGCTGCGGCTCCAGCCGCGAGCATGCGGCCTGGGCGCTCGCCGATCTCGGCATCAAGGCGGTGATCGCGCCGAGCTTCTCGGACATCTTCTCGGGCAATGCCTTCAAGAACGGCATCGTGCCGGTGGTGCTGCCGCAGGAAGCCGTCGACCGGCTGGTCGAAGTGGCGAAGACCGACGAGATTACCGTCGACCTCGAGACGATGACCGTCACCACGCCGTTCCAGGATCGCTTTGCCTTCGAGCTGGATGCGTTCCGTCGCCAGTGCCTGATGGAAGGGCTGGACGAGATCGGCATGACGCTGGCAAAGGATACCGCGATTTCGAAATTCGAATCCGCGGTGGCCGCAGAGCGCCCGTGGATCGCTGTAGGAGGCGGACATGAAGGCATTGCTCTCGAAGGAGCCGGGCGGACCTGACACTCTAATCCTCGAGGAAGTCGCCGATCCGGTCGCCGGCAAGGGGCAGGTGGTGGTCGCGGTGAAGGCCTGCGCGATCAACTATCCCGACTTTCTGATCATCGAGGACAAGTACCAGTTCAAGCCGCCCAGGCCCTTCGCGCCGGGCGGCGAGATCGCCGGCGTGATCGAAAGCGTCGGCGAGGGCGTGACCGATTGGGCGGTTGGCGACCGGGTAATCGCCGTGACGGGCCATGGTGGCCTGGTCGAAAGGATAGCGATCGAATCCTTCCGCCTGTTCAGGCTGCCCGAGGGCCGCAGCTTCGAGGAAGGCGCGGCGCTGCTGCTCACCTATGCGACGACGATCCACGCGCTGCTCGATCGCGGCCATCTGCGCGAGGGGCATAACCTGCTCGTGCTCGGTGCGGCCGGCGGCGTCGGCCTGGCGGCGGTCGAGCTCGGCAAGGCGTTCGGCGCGCGGGTGATCGCGGCGGTTTCCTCCGAGGAGAAGGCGGCGGCGGCCAAGGCGGCGGGCGCCGACGAGACGCTGGTCTACGGCCGTGCGCCGTTCGACAGGGACCAGTCCAAGGCGCTGGCCGAGCAGTTCAAGGCGGCGCTGGGGCCGCAGGGTGCGGACGTGGTCTACGATCCCGTGGGCGGCGATTATGCCGAGCCGGCACTGCGTGCGATCGGCTGGGAAGGGCGCTACCTGGTGGTCGGCTTCCCTGCGGGCATTCCCAAGCTGCCGCTCAACCTGACCCTGCTCAAGAGCTGTGACGTGTGCGGCGTTTTCTGGGGCGCCTTCGCGGCGCGCGATCCCAAGGCCAACCAGGCCCATGTCGAGCACCTCTTCCGCCTCTGGGCCGAAGGCAAGATCGCGCCGAAGGTCACCGAGACGTTCCCGCTCGCCGATGGCGGCAAGGCGATTGCCAAGATGGCCGCGCGCCAGGTGATCGGGAAGGTCGTGGTGCGGGTCTGAGCTTTCCCTTCTCCTGCTTCACGTCAGGGCGATGTCGTGGGTTCGGGCCTTCTCACCCGCCGGCATGCCGGTCGGCACGCCATTGCGGCCATTGACCGATGGTCATTGCGCGTAACAGCCACTCGGTGGGGCCATAACGGAAGCGCCGAAGCCACCAGTGGCTCGCGAGCAGCTGGGCGCCGAAGATCAGGATGACCGTGCCGAGCGTCTGCGCGATGGACAGGCGCCCGATCAGGCCTAGGCCATAGCCGTAGAAGATGAAGGCGCAGACCAGCGATTGCAGGAGGTAGTTGGAGAGCGCCATGCGGCCGGCGCTTGCCAGATAGTCGCGCCAGGGCTCGGTCCGGCCGGAATCGAATATCGTGAGCATCGCGGCCATCAGCGCCATCGTCAGGAATGGCGATGTGACGATGGAGAGGGCCAGTGTGGCCGTTTCAAGCGGAGAGCCGGGCGCGAGCTGCGTCGCCGCCGCATAGGCAAGGCCTCCCGGCAAACCGACCAGCAACCCCCAACGGGATGCCCGGCCGAGATATGGCCCATAGGTTTCGCGCGCCTCGAAGAATCGGCGGCGGCCGGCGACGAAACCGAGCAGGAACATCGCCAGTGCACAGGGTGCCTGGAGCAGGAGCAGCATCGGCAGGAAGGACTGCAGCTCTTCCAGGCGCTGGCCCACGATCGACGGCATCAACCCCCGAAAGGCAGCGGCGACTGCTTCGGCGTGCTGCTGGAGTGCCACGGAATCCTGCCGCATCGGCTCGCTCGCCTGGAGGAGGGCCAGCAGCAACCAGAAGGCCGCTGTCGCCAGGATGATGGCGGCGGCGAGCCACAACCTGGTTGCATCGCTCCAACGCCGCGTCATCAGGAGCAAGAGGCCCAGCACGGCATAGGTGGCGAGGATGTCGCCATGAAACAGCAGGACGGCGTGGCAGGCCCCGATCAGAAACAGCCCGGCCTGACGGCGCAGCATGCGCGGCAGGAACGCGGCCTCCGCCCTTTCCGCCGACTGCATCTGGAGGGTGACGCTGTAGCCGAACAGGAAGGAGAACAGCAGGTAGAATTTCAGCTCGAAGACCGTGGAGATCACGAAGGCGAGGGCGTCGTCCAGCGGGCCCCTTCCGCCCGGCGGCATGAGCCCGGTCCCATACCATGGCGAGGAGAAGACCATGGCGTTGACCACCAGAATGCCGAACAGGGCGCTTCCCCGGGCCGCATCGATATTGGTGATGCGTTCATGCATCGCGGTCGGTCGCGTCGATGCCGAAAATGGCTTGGATCACGGTTGCCAGCGCGGCGCGCTCCGCCATGGGATCGAAGTTCCCGTCGACGGCGACGCGGCTGAATATCCCGTCGACCAGCACCATGAGGAAGCGAACGGCATGGTCGGCCGGGATCAACGGATGCGCCTGGCCCCGAGCGGTGGCGTCCAGGAGGAGTGCCGCAAGCCCTTCCTCCAGCAGCCGATCGCCGGTCATGCTCGCTGCGGCGACATCCGCGTCACGCGCGCCCTCCGCTGCAATCTCCAGGATGAGCCGTCGCTCGCCCGCGTCGCTGGCGAGGTGCAGGATCCCGTCGAGGAAAGCGGTCAATGCCGCGGGGAATTGCGGTTGCCGGCGCAGGGATTCCATCCAGCTCGCGGTTTGCCGGCTCTGATCCTCCACGACGGCGAGGATGATCGCCTTCTTGTTCGGGAAATAGTGGAACAGCTTGCCCGAACTCGTGCCGGCCTCGATGCGGATGGCCTCGGTACTGGTTCTGTGGAAGCCATCGCGCATGAAGCAGGCCCGCGCCGCGGCGAGGACGGCCTGTCGCTGGAAGGCATGTTTGACGGGATCGACGGTGCGCATGTGAATCCAATAAAAGAGAGAGTACTCTGTTTATTATTATTCCTGGGCTGGCCGTCAAGCTTTCCGGCGCCTGCCCGGGTGCGCGCCTGGACGAAGGAGTGGCCCCGGCGCGTGGAGTTCGGGCCGCACTCGCTTGCCTAGCGCCCATCGCCCCCCTATCTCCGCACCAAACGCCATATAGGGGACTGCAATGACCACGTTCGACGATCGCGAAAAGGCATTCGAGGCGAAGTTCGCCCGCGACGAGGACATGGCCTTCCGCGTCACGGCCCGCCGCAACAAGCTGGTCGGCCAGTGGGCTGCGGCCCAGATGAAGCTCACCCCGGAAGAGACCGACGCCTATGCCAAGGCCGTCGTCCAGGCCGATTTCGAGGAAGCCGGTGACGAGGACGTGATCCGCAAGGTGCTGGGCGACCTGCTCGCCGCCGGGGTCGAGGCCGATGACGCCGCGGTGCGCCGCGCGCTCGACGAGCAGACCGTCGAGGCACGTCGCCAGCTGATGGGCGAGATCTGATGCCGATGGCGGCCAGCGAGATCGAGGATCTCATCAAGGCCGGCATCCCCGATGCCCGGGTCGAGATCACCGATCTCGCCGGGGACGGCGACCATTATGCGGCGCGGGTTGTCGCGCCGATGTTCAAGGGCATGCCGCGGGTGCGCCAGCACCAGGCGGTCTATGCCGCGCTCGGCGGGCGGATGGGTGGCGTGCTCCACGCGCTCCAGCTCACCACCGAAGCGCCTGTCGAGGAGTAAGACCAAGTGACCGACGATACCCAGGCCCGCATCCAGCAGCTGGTCGACAGCAACAAGGTGCTGCTGTTCATGAAGGGCAGTCCGCTCTTCCCGCAGTGCGGCTTCTCCAGCCGCGCGGTGGCGATCCTCAACCATCTCGGCGCCGAGTTCGAGAGCGTCGACGTGCTCCAGGACCAGGGTGTCCGCCAGGGGATCAAGGAATTCTCCGACTGGCCGACCATCCCGCAGCTCTATGTGAACGGCGAGTTCGTCGGCGGTTCGGACATCATGATGGAAATGTACGAGAGCGGCGAACTCGCCCAGCTTCTCGCCGACAACGCCGCCGCCTGATCTCGCGGCACGCGTCCGGAATATCGGGCCGTCACTCCTTCGCGGGTGGCGGCCTTTTTCATGACGTCATGGCTGCACGCCGCCATGATGCGACGTCGTGACGTCACTTGCTCGATTCGTTCTAGGGAACCCGGGTCGGGTGGGTCGACGCGAGACCGGGGAAAGTAGCGGTCGACCCACCCTGAAATGAAGCGTTGAACGCTTGGGGTGCCCTATACTTTGCAGTCCGCGTGCCAGTTTTCACGAACCCCGGATTTGCGCGGGTTTCACTGGTTAGCGAGGGTTAACCCGTTGCTGGACTTGTAAGCGATTCCGACAGTTTCGGCAGGTTGCGCCGACCATCCAGCAGCAAAGCCGTCAGTTTCCGTTCAGCCAGCGTTCACCCGCTTGACTACAAGCGTAATCGTGACGATTACAGGCGTAGTCAGCAAAAGAGGGACGTGATGACGGAACGGATCAGCGATGCAGAGCATGCCGTGATGGAAGTGCTCTGGGAGGAGTCGCCGCTCACTGCCCAGGAAGTTGCCGAGCGCGTGCCCACCGAGCGCGGCTGGAGCGCCAATACGGTCAAGACCCTGCTCGGCCGCCTGCTCGCCAAGAACATCATCGGGCACCAGGAAGAGGGCCGTCGCTACCTCTATCGTCCGCTGGTCGTCCGTGGCGACTATGTCGCGGGAGAATCGCGCAAGCTGATGGACCGGCTGTTCGGCGGCAAGCTGACTCCGCTGGTCGCCCATCTCGCCGAGCGCGATGAGCTTACCGACCAGGACATCGCCGAGATCGAGGCACTGCTGAAGGATCTCAAGCAATGACCGGCTGGATCGTCGAGACCTTCATCGCGAGCACGCTGCTGATGCTGCTGGTGCTCGTCATCCGGGCACCGGTCCGCCGCGCCTTCGGCCCGCAAATGGCCTATGCGCTGTGGGCCATGCCGGTACTCCGGCTGCTGATGCCGCCGCTGCCCGGCGACTGGACCCTCACCAGCCTGATCGCTCCCTTCGTCCGCGAGGCGGACGTACCGGGGATCGTCACGGGGATCATCAAGCCCGAGGCACTGCCCGCCACGATCGACAGGAGCGCGGTGACGATCGTGGAGATCGGCAGCGGCAGCCATCCCGCCACGGCGGCGCTGGTCGCGCCCACCTATAGTGCGAGCGGGCCCAGCCTGCTGATCCTTGCCATCGGCCTGTGGGCGCTCGGCGCGCTGGCGTTCCTCGCCTATCACCTGATCGCGCACCGTCGGCACTGCGCCAAGCTGCTCCGGGCGGCGCGCATCGACCGCACCATCGCCCAGGGCAAGGTGCGGGTGATCGAGACCGACGCGGTTCACGGGCCACTCGCCTTCGGGGTGATGCGCAAATATGTCGCTTTCCCGTGCGACTTCAACGAGCGCTACGACGAGCAGGAGCGCGATCTCGCGCTCGCCCATGAGCTGGGCCACCATGTCCGCGGCGATCTGATCGCCAACTGGGTCGCGCTCATCGTCCTCGCGCTCCACTGGTTCAATCCGGTCGCCTGGCGGGCATTCCGTGCCTTCCGCGCCGACCAGGAAATGGCCTGCGACGCCCTGG
This sequence comes from Sphingomonas sp. NIBR02145, assembly GCF_027359115.1. Classification (NCBI taxonomy): domain Bacteria; kingdom Pseudomonadati; phylum Pseudomonadota; class Alphaproteobacteria; order Sphingomonadales; family Sphingomonadaceae; genus Sphingomonas; species Sphingomonas sp. NIBR02145. The sequence goes on from NZ_CP114791.1 coordinate 4,816,989, forward strand.
TGCTCGCCGGCCGCGCCCAGGCACTGCGCCATGCTTATGGCCGTGCGATCGTCAAGTCCGCGCATGGGGGTGCGGTCTCGGCGGCATGTCACTTGCACACAATCAACGAAGTCAAAGGGAGGCTCCGCATGCTTTCGAAGACCCACAAGAATTCCCCCGCTCGCCTGGCCGCCGGCCTGGTCGGCACCACGGCGCTGGGCCTCGCCGCGCTCGGCCTCACCGCTTCCGGCACCCAGGCCGCCGAGACCATCAAGGTGAAGGTGGAGAAGGTGACCGGCATCAAGCTCGGCCAGGACGTGCCCGCGCCGCCGGCACCGCCCGCGCCGGTCTCGCCCCAGGCCGTTCCTGCCGTACCCGAGGCCCCGGAAGCGCCGGAAGGCCCGGTCAAGGTCCGCACCTACAGCTATACGGTCACCGGGGACGGCAAGGACAAGAAGGATGGCAAGCGCGTCACCAAGATCGTGATGGTGCATGCCGATGGCAGCAAGACCGAGAAGGACATGCCGGACATCGACGAGCTTCGTGCCCGCGTTCCGGAAGTCCGCAACAGCAAGTGCACCGACACCACGGACGGCAAGCCGGTCGTCGAGAATTTCGAGCGGAACGGCAAGAAGATCATGATCATCTGTTCGAACCGGATCGAGAAGATCACTGTCCAGGCCGAGAAGGCCGCGTTCGAGGCGAAGCGGGTCGGCATGCGTTCGGCTACGATCGGCTTGCAGGTTGCCCGCCGCTCGATCGAGAGCCAGCCCGACCTCAGCCCCGAGCAGCGTGCCAAGGCACTGAAGGGCATCGATGAGGCGATCGCCGAGCTCGAAAAGGGCGGCCTCAACGCCGACAAGTAACCCGCGAGGGGAAGGGCGTTCGGATTGTTGCCCCTTTCACGAACGCCCTTCGACGGGGCCGGCTGCCACTCCTTCGCAGCCGGCCCCGTTTCGTTTTCGAGGCCAGTCTTGCGCTGCGCCGCCGCAAAGGCCATCTCGGGCGCATGGACATCCCCACGGACGCTCCGACCGGCCTGGCCATGGCGCTCGATCCGCTGGTCACCCGGGTGCTGGCGCCCAACCCGTCGCCCTTCACCTATACCGGCACGCAGACCTATCTGGTCGGCACGACCGCGCTTGCCGTGATCGATCCGGGCCCCGACGATCCCGAGCATATCGCCGCACTGATCGGCGCGATCGCCGGGCGCAAGGTGGTGGCGATCCTCTGCACGCACACGCACCGCGACCACAGCCCCGCCGCCGCGCCGCTCAAGGCGTTGACCGGGGCGCCGATCATCGGCTGTGCCCCGCTGTCGCTCGCCGACGCCGGCCCGCGCGCCGATGCCGCCTTCGACACCGGCTATGCACCCGATCGGGTGCTGGCGGACGGCGAGTCCGTCACCGGCCCCGACTGGACGGTCACCGCCGTCGCCACGCCCGGCCACACTTCCAACCACCTCTGCTTCGCGCTGACGGAGAGCGGCGCGCTGTTCAGCGGTGATCATGTCATGGGCTGGTCGACCACCGTGGTCGCGCCGCCCGATGGCGACATGGCGTCCTATATGCGCAGCCTCGAGGTGCTGATGGCGCGCGCGCAGGACCGCATCTACTTCCCCGCGCATGGCGAGCCGATAGAGCGGCCGCACCGGTTCGTGCGCGGGCTGATCGGCCACCGCAAGCAGCGCGAGGGCCAGATCCTGCGCCTGCTCAAGGCGGATGTCGGCGCGGTTCCCGCCATGGTCGAGCGCATGTATGTAGGCCTCGACCCGCGTCTCAACGGCGCGGCGGGCCGGTCTGTGCTCGCGCATCTGATCGACCTGCGCGATCGGGGGCTGGTGATCGAGGAGGGCGATAGTTGGAAGATGGCAGCGTGAAGCAGGGGAGCGGCTGCCTGAAGCTGCTGGGCGTGACGCTGGCGATCTTGCTGGCAATCGCCCTGATGCTCGGCGCCGGATTCTGGTTCATCGGCGACACGATCAAGCGCCAGTTCCAGGGGCCCACGCCCGAGACGGTTGCCCAGGCCAGCCTGCAGGGGCTGCGCGAGCAGAACCGCCTGTCCGCTTTCGCCGCCAAGTTCGTCGCGGTGGTGACCTCGAAGCAGAGCCAGCTGGGTCTTACCGCGCAGAAGACCATGATCATGCCGGGCAGCGTCCGCTACGAAGTCGATCTGTCGAAGCTCGGCCAGGACGACGTCACCTGGGATGCGGCGAACAAGCGGCTCACCATCAAGCTGCCTGCGGTCGAGGCGACCGATCCCGCGGTCGATCTCAACGCCATCCGCCAGTATGACAATGGCGGCATTCTGCTTTCGGTCACCAATGTCGGGGGCAAGCTCGACGAGGCGAACCGCAAGGCCGGGCAGCAGGAACTGCTCAACCAGGCGCGCTCGGGCCCGTACATGCGCATGGCCCGGGACGCGACGCGCCGCGCGATCGAGCGCAGCTTCACCATGCCGCTCAAGGCCGCCGGGATCGACGGCAGCGTCGAGGTGCTGTTCCCCGACGAGCTGAACCGCCCGAGCGAGCAATGGGACGTCTCGCGCCGGCCCGAGGATGTCATCAACAACAAGTGGTGAGCCCGAACGGCCTTGAACCCGGGCTCGCGCCGGGCCATGTGCGGCGCGGGCAAGGGAGTATGGTTGGCATGGACGCGCGCAACGGCATTGGCGGCAGCTTGAGCGGGCTAGATCTCCGCGCCGAGATCGATCGGCTGCGCAAGGAGCGCAACGCCGTCATCCTCGCCCATTATTACCAGAAGCCCGAGCTGCAGGACCTGGCGGACTTCGTCGGCGACAGCCTCGACCTCAGCCGCAAGGCGGCGGAGACCGATGCGGATGTGATCGCCTTCTGCGGCGTGCGCTTCATGGCCGAGACGGCGAAGATCCTGAGCCCCGAGAAGATCGTGGTGCTGCCCGACATGAACGCCGGCTGCTCCCTCGAGGACAGCTGCCCGCCCGAGCAGTTCGCCGCCTTCCGTGCCGCGCACCCGGATCATATCGCGCTGACCTATATCAACTGCTCGACCGAGGTGAAGGCGCTCAGCGACATCATCGTCACCTCGAGCTCGGCCGAGAAGATCCTCGCCCAGATTCCCGAGAGCCAGAAGATCATCTTCGGGCCGGACCGCAACCTGGGCGGCTATCTCAAGCGCAAGATCGGCCGCGACATGCTGCTCTGGCCGGGCGTATGCATTGTGCACGAGGCGTTCAGCGAAACCGAGCTGCTGAAGCTCAAGGCGCAGTATCCCGGCACTCCGGTTGCCGCGCACCCCGAATGCCCGCCGCATGTCCTCGATCACGCCGATTATGTCGGCTCGACCCGCGGCATCCTGGAATTCTCGCAGGCAATGGACGGCGATATCCTGATCGTCGCCACCGAGCCGCACATCATCCACCAGATGCAGAAGGCGATGCCGGAGAAGACCTTCATCGGCGCGCCGGGTGCCGACGGCAACTGCAACTGCAATATCTGCCCGTACATGGCGCTCAACAACATGGAGAAGCTCTACCTCGCGCTGCGCGATCTCACTCCGCGCATCGAGATCGAGGAGGGGCTGCGCCTCCAGGCCAAGAAGAGCCTCGACCGGATGCTGGAGATGGCGTCGAGCACGGTCGGGCAGGGCGATCTCGGCGCGATCGGCGGCGACCCCACCAAGGGCGACTAAGGCGCGATCGACGCGCTCCAACACGCGTCCGGCTGCGACTCGCGAAAGTACACAAAGTACAGGCCTGGAACGGGTTTCGCCGGTGCTTGTCTTCCCTGTTTTCCCGGGGAAGTCGTGCGTCCCGCAACATGATTGCGTGCGCGTGATCCTATTTTTCCAGCGGCTTCAAAGAGCGGCCGGCCATGGAGCCGGCGGCGCGAGCCCAGCAGACGAAATCCTACATTGCAAGCTGGCCGCCGCGGTGGCTCAGCGCCATTCCGGCTGGATGCCCATCGTCGCCGAATAGAAGTTCACATATTGCGCCAGCCTTGGCCGGTCGGTCGTGTTCGGGCTGGCGCCGTGCGGCAGGTCGTGCCGCCAGATGATCAGGTCGCCTGCGCGACCCGGGATGCGCACCGCGCGATCGCTCAGGTCCACCTTGCGTGGATCGGCATCCCCCAATCCGTCGAGCCATTCGAGCAACTCGTGATGGAAGCCGGGCACCAGCTCGAACGCGCCCTGGTCCTCGCTGGTGTCCGATAGATACAGCACCCCCTGGGTGGCGAAGGCGATCGGCGGCACCAGGCTTACATCCCAGTGCAGCCTTGGCGCGGCGAAGCTATGCCTGGGGTGCAGCGGCGCGTTGAAGCTCATCCGGTCGACGCGGCGCCACAGGTCGCTGGTGCCCCAGAGCTGGGCAAAGGCCTTGTGCACCCGGGCCGACCGCCGCACCGCTTCGAGCGCCGGATGCTGGAACAGCTGGACCATCATCCCCTGGCCGCGCGCCGAATACCAGGTTGCAGGATCGGACGGGTCGGCGCCGACGGTTTCCCAGAGCAGGGTCGCGGCCGCTTCCGCTTCCTCGGGCGTGACTGCGTCGTGCAGCACCACATAGCCGTGCTCTTCCCAATGGGCGAGGTCGGTGGAGTCCAGCGTGTCGGGCATCGCATCGATCGCCGCCAGCCGGGCGGCAACGGCCGGCGGGGGCGGGGCGCCATCCAGCGCGGCGTGGAACCGGGCGATTTCCAGCGGCTCGGGCGAACCGGCGGTGGCGAGGATCCAGCGGCGGAAACCGTCAAAGTCCGGTCTCTCTACGGCAAGATATTGTATGGCCTGCTCCGTCCCCAGCCCCAGGAGGTCGAGCAGCAGCTTGTCCGCCAGCCAGTCTTCGGGCGGCGCGGCGAGATGGCAGGCCTTGCGCTCCCAATATGTATGCAGACCACGGATATCCGGGAACAGGGCGGGTTCGACATCGGCCATGGGCTATCGATGACCCGGCGGGCTGGCTTCGGTCAATGGCATCCGTTCGGCAGGTCGCCATTGCCGCCACGGGGCATGGCTCCTAAGGGCAGCGCATGGCCTTTACGCTCGACCGCTTCGATCTCGACGCCTTCGTCGCCGCCACCCTTGCCGAGGATCTGGGCGACAAGGGAGACATCACTTCCGCCGCCGTGATTCCGGCGGATGCCGTGTTCACCGGGGTGATGGACAGCCGCGACGCGATCACCGTCGCGGGGCTGCCGATCGCCGAGGCGTTCTTCCGCGCGCTCGATCCCGAGGTGGAGATCGAGCGGCTGGTCGAGGACGGGCAGCAGGTGCCCGCCGGTACCGATCTCATGCGGCTGCGCGGCAAGGCCCGCGCGCTGCTCACCGCCGAGCGATCGGCGCTCAACACGGTGCAGCACCTGTCCGGCATCGCGACGATGGCGCGCGCCTATGTCGCTGCGATCGCCGGCACCGGCACGACCTTGCTCGACACCCGCAAGACGCTGCCGGGTCTCCGCGTGCTCGAGAAATATGCCACGCGCATGGGCGGGGCGACCAATCACCGCATGGGCCTGTGGGACGCGGCGATGATCAAGGACAATCATGTCGCCGTCGCCGGTTCGGTGGGCGAGGCGGCGCGCCGCGCGGTGGCCGCGGGCATCGAGCACATCATCGTCGAGGTCGATCGGATCGACCAGATCGAGCCGGCGCTGGAAGCCGGCGCCACCCACTTGCTGCTCGACAATATGGGGCCGGAGACACTGCGCGAGGCGGTGGCGCTGGTCTCCTGGCGGGTGCCGACCGAGGCTTCGGGCGGGGTGCGGCTCGATACGATCCGTTCGCTTGCCGAAAGCGGCGTCACCTATGTCAGCGTCGGTCGCCTGACCCAGTCGGCGCCCGCCGCCGATATCGGCCTGGATTTCACCCAAGGATGAGGAAGATGGGGATGCGCAAGCTGCTTCTCGGGATCGCCGGCACCGGGCTTGCGCTGCTGCCGGGCATGGCATCGGCCCAGGCGCTGATGTGCCGCCCCGCCGCGGGTGTCGAGCGGCCGCGTCCGGACCTGCCCGATGCCCGGCAGCCGCGCCGTATCCTGCCGATCGGTAGCTATACGCTGGCGCTGACCTGGAACCCCGGCCTGTGCCGCGCCGATGCTGCCAATCCGGAGAACCGCTTCCGCTGCAGCCGGAGCGCGCGTTTCGGCTTCACCCTGCACGGCCTGTGGCCCGACGGGACGGGCAAGACCTGGCCGCAATATTGCGCCGATACGCGCATCCTGCCGCCGGCGCAGATCAAGCAGATGCTGTGCGCCACCCCCTCGGCCCAGCTGATCCAGCACGAATGGGCCAAGCACGGCACCTGCACGACCATGTCGCCCGCCACCTATTTCGCCACGGCCAGGCGGCTCTACGACCTGGTGCGCTATCCGGACATGGACCAGCTGTCGCGCGGCAACCTGACCGTCGGCCAGTTCAAGGCGCGCTTCGCTGCCGCCAATCCGAACATTCCGGCCGAGGCGATCCGCGTGACGGTGACCAAGGAGAACTGGCTCGACGAGCTGTGGCTCTGCCTCGACACCGGGCTGCGCTATGAGCGCTGCAAGCCGAACAGCGGCGGGGCCGCGGACGGCGCCGCGCTCAAGATCTGGCGGGGTGGCGGCCGCCGTTAACGGTGGTCGATGGTCGAGGTGCCCGGGTGGTGCCGGTCGAGGTGGCGCTTGATCAGCTTCAGGTTGCGGCTGTTCGACTTGAACAGGAAGTCGGCTGCGTCGCCCACCACGGGCACCAGGCCGATCGCCCAGTCGAAGCCGACATTGCCGAGCATGCGGATCATCGTCGTCTTCGGCATCTTCAGGTTGCGGGCTTCCCAGACGATGTAGAGTCCGAGCAGCGCCGCGACCACGTCGCCGCCGATGGGGACGAGCCCCAGGATCGCGTCGAGGCCGACCTTGGCCTTGGTGCCGGGGATGGGCACGCTGCGCTCGAGCAGATGCTCCATCGCCTCGATCCGCTTGCGGACGTCGGCCGCATGCGTTCCCAGCGGCAGCGCACTCGCCGCCGTCCTTGCCCCCGAAGCCATCCGCGTCGTCTTCGCCACGTTCACCTCGTCTCGTTGCGCAGGTGGTTCAACGGGTGCCACGCCCGGGCGTTCCCCTGCCAGGCCTGCAGCCGCAGCGCGACGATAGACCATCGGAAGGGCTGGGCGATAGGGATGTATGCGATGTCGGCGGTGAGCGCGGCGTCGGCATCGGCGATGCGTGCGGCGCGGGCGTCGAGGTCGGGCGCGTCACGGCCCGCTTCGATCAGCGCCTGGGCCTGGGGCGAGCAGGTCTCGCACGCGGTGGCGACGAACCAGCGGGCGCTGTCATAGGGCGCGACGGCATCGATCAGCCGCAGGTCGGCGGGGGCGTCCTGCGCGACGCGGACCGGGGTCAGCCGGATAGCGTAGAGCGCTTCGGCGATTCGCGACCAGACAAGATTGGCGCCGGGGCCCGAGGGCAGGGCTACCCGTATGGTGACCGGTCCCGGGTGGCTTCGGCGCCAGTTGGCTACGGTATTGCGGGCATTCTGCCGGCGCGCGTCGAGATCGAGCGATGCCCAGGCCGGTTGGGCGGGGGCACTGGCGGAATCGAGCTGGCTGGGCAGTAGCGTCTCGACCGGGGCCCAATCGGGGTGGATCTGACGGGTGAGCGTGGGACGGTCGATCGCCATGGCGATTGCCGCGCGGTTGGCCTGATCTGCGAAGAAGCCCTCGCGCGAGGCGACGGCCAGGCCGAACAACCCGAGTGCGTTGTCGAGCTTCACATTCGGGCCAGCGATGCCGACCACGCCGACCAGGGGCCAATCGACAAAGCTGCCGCCCAGCACCAGGTCGGACTGTCCTTCCCGGAAACGGGCGAGCGCCATCGAGGCGCGCTCGCCGCGGAACTGCAGGGTCTCCTGGGGGCGCGGTGCCGCTGCCTCGTCCGGATCTCCGGGTTCGGGGACGGGCCTGAGCAGCACGCCCGCGCGGTTCTGGGTGGCGCGGAACGGGCCGCTGCCATCGAGCTTGTCGAGCCGGAACACGGCCATCTCCGGCTGGGCGAACAGCTTGAGCAGGTCCGGGCGCGGGCGCTTCAGCCGCACTTCGATTACCTGCGGAGTCATCTCGACGATCTCGTCGATCACCGCGAGGAAGGGGGCGAGCGGATTGCGCGAACGCGGCTGAATGGCGCGACGCAGGACACGGACGACTTCGCCGGCGGTGACGGCCTCGCCATCGGGCCAGGTCGCGTCGTCACGCAGCCGGAAGATGTAGCTGCGGCCGTCGTCGATCACGATCCAACGCTCGGCCAGGCCGGGCTCGATCTGGCCGGTGGCGTCGAAGCGGACCAGCCCCTGCGCGGCCGCGCCCATCAGCACGCGGTGCGCGGGATCCAGTGGGCCGGTATCGGGATCGGCGAACGTGCTGCCGCTGCCGATGGCGCTCACCACCACGACGGTGTTGTCGCGCCGCTGACCCGCACCGCCGCCACACGCCGCAAGCGCGAGCAGGGGCAGCAGGGCAAGGAAGCTTGGGCGCATCGGGGAATGGATCCGGCTGGGGTATGCTTGGTGTATGGCGCCGCGCATGGGCTGCCAACCCCCGCCGATCCGGCGATGCGATCATGGTCGCCGAGGCGACGGTCGGGGTAATCCGGCCTTGGGGCCCGCTTGGGGTAGCGGGAACGCTGGCTCAGCGCTGGTGCGGACGGCGGGACTCGAACCCGCACGCCCCGAAGGGCAGAAGATTTTAAGTCTCCGGCGTCTACCGGTTCCGCCACGTCCGCATCGTGCAGGCGCACGAAGCGCATGCGCAAAGCATCGTCAAGCACGCGCGCCATCCGGCGCGCGGCGTCAGACGTTCAGCTTGATGCGCATTTCCTTGCCAGGCTTGAAATAGGGGACGCGCTTGGCGTCGACTTCGACCGTCTCGCCCGTGCGCGGGTTACGGCCGGTACGCGCATCGCGTGCGCGGGTGGAAAAGGCGCCGAAGCCGCGGAGCTCGACCCGGCCGTCCTGCTGGAGGCGGCCGACGATCTCATCGAAAAAGACGGACACGATCTTCTCGACCTCACGGACCGAGAGGCCCGGATTGTCCTGCACCAGCAACTGAACCAGTTCCGAGCGGATCATCCGCAACCCTCCCTTTGCGCACACGGACATGCGGATTCCGTGCGAACACCAATCCCTTACGGACTCTCTAGCCCCGTTCAGCAATCTTCATCAAGGCGAAGATTGCTTATTAACCTATGATAATCGGGAATAATCGAAAACGGGGAGCGGTTTTGCCGCTCCCCGTTCCGAAAGGTCTTAGTTCTTCTCGTTGCGGGCCTTGAGGGCCTCGCCGAGAATGTCGCCCAGCGACGCGCCCGAATCGGACGAGCCGTACTGCGCAACAGCCTGCTTCTCTTCGGCGATCTGCATCGCCTTGACCGAGAAGGTCGGCTTCTTCGAACGATCGAAGCCGGTGACCATCGCGTCGAGCTTCTGGCCGACAGCGAAACGCTCCGGACGCTGCTCGTCGCGGTCGCGGCCGAGGTCGGTGCGCTTGATGAAGCCGGTCGCGCCGTCTTCGCCAACCTGCACTTCGAGGCCCGCGTCGCGGACTTCGAGGATGACCACGGTGACGACCTGGTTCTTGTTGAGGCGATCGGCCGAGGCGGTCGAACCGGCAGCGGCAACGCCACCACGCTCGAGCTGCTTCATGCCGAGCGAGATGCGCTCCTTGTCCGGCTCCACGGCGAGAACGATGGCCTTAACGACCTCGCCCTTGCGGTGCAGGTTGAGCGCGTCCTCACCCGAGATGCCCCAGGCGATGTCCGACATGTGGACCATGCCGTCGACGTCGTTGTCCAGGCCGATGAACAGGCCGAACTCGGTGGCGTTCTTGACTTCGCCCTCGACTTCGGTGCCGACCGGGTGGGCAGCGGCGAAGGCTTCCCACGGATTGCCCTGGGCCTGCTTGAGGCCGAGCGAGATGCGGCGCTTCTCGGCGTCCACCTCGAGCACCACGACTTCGACTTCCTGCGAGGTCGAGACGATCTTGCCCGGGTGCACGTTCTTCTTGGTCCAGCTCATCTCCGAGACGTGGACCAGGCCTTCGATGCCCGGCTCCAGCTCGACGAACGCACCATATTCGGTGATGTTGGTCACGCGGCCCGACAGCTTCGCGCCGACCGGGTACTTGGCGCCGGCGCCATCCCACGGATCGCTCTCGAGCTGCTTCATGCCGAGCGAGATGCGCTGGGTGTCGCGGTTGATGCGGATGATCTGCACCTTCACCGTGTCGCCGATGTTCAGCATCTCCGACGGGTGGTTGACGCGCTTGTAGCTCAGGTCGGTGACGTGCAGCAGGCCGTCGATGCCGCCCAGGTCAACGAACGCACCGTAATCGGTGATGTTCTTGACGACGCCGTCGATGATCTGGCCTTCGGCCAGGCTCTGGATGAGGCCCGAACGCTGCTCGGCGCGGGTCTCTTCGAGCACGGCGCGGCGCGACACGACGATGTTGCCGCGCTTGCGGTCCATCTTGAGGATCTGGAAGGGCTGCGGGATGTCCATCAGCGGGGTGACGTCGCGCACCGGGCGGATATCGACCTGCGAGCCGGGGAGGAAGGCCACTGCGCCCGAGAGGTCGACGGTGAAGCCGCCCTTGACGCGGCCGAAGATCACGCCCTCGACGCGAGCCGACTTGGCGAACTCGGCTTCCAGCTTGTCCCAGGCGGCTTCGCGGCGGGCGCGGTCGCGGCTGAGCATCGCTTCGCCGTTCGCGTTCTCGACGCGATCGACATAGACTTCGACTTCGTCGCCGACCTTGAGGTCAGCCTTCTGGCCCGGCGCGGCGAATTCGCGCAGCGGCACGCGGCCTTCGGACTTGAGGCCGACGTCGATGACCGCGAGGTCGTTCTCGATGCCGGTGACGGTGCCGATCACGACGCGGCCTTCGAAGCCGTCTGCCTGACCGAGGGTCTGTTCGAGGAGAGCCGCGAAATCGTCGCGGCTCGGATTTGCCGTAGTGGCCATAAGGGTTTCAGTTCCTAACAATGTTTTTCCGGCCAGCCGGTTGGATCCGGCGGTCTTTGGGCCAGAGTCGCCGCGGCGGCCGATCGCCGATCGCGGCATCCGTCGCGCAGGAGCAAGCGGAGGAAGGACTAGCCGCCGGTAAAAGCGAAAAGGGCGCGTGAGAGTCAACTCTCCGCGCCTTCCTCCGCGGGCACTGCCCGCCGGACGCGCGCGCCTTAGCGGAAACAGCCCTTATCCGCAAGCATTGCGGAGAAGCGGCCGGGATGCGACGTGCGGGCTTTGGGGCCAGGTTGCAAGGATTCGAGATGGTATACGAGAACGAGCATTTTGAAGGGGTTACGGTAACGCTGGACGGCAATACCTACCGGAATTGCAGCTTCAAGGACGTTCGGCTGCACTATTCCGGCGGACCGGTGGAAATGGCGGAGTGCGGGATGGACCGCTTCTCCTTCCAGTTCGGCGGCGATCTCGCCCAGGGATTGAACACGCTCTACCAGCTGTTCGGCACCGAAGGCATGCTGCAGATCCTGCGCGGCTTCACCGAGCCGGGCGAAGGCGAGGTGGAACTCCGGCGCTAGTGCGAGGGCGGCCGGTCAGGCCGCCACGCGCAGCTCCGCTGCTGCCTTGCGGGCGACGACGGGGCGGAACACCAGCGACAATACCATGGGCTCGGTGCCCGCCGGCGGGGCTGCGATCAGCACGCCGGTGGGACCAGCGCGGAACAGGCCCGGGCTCATCTGCTCCATCGCGTCCGCGGTCGCCTGGGCGGGAACGGTGGACGCGGTCTTGCCGTCCCACATGTCCTCGAGCGGCATGAAGCCAAACTCCTCGACCTGGACCCATTCGCAGATCTGGCCGAGCTGCACCGCGACCACCGGCCGCTGCGGGCCGACCGGCACGCGGACATGATAATAGCCCTCGGCCGTCGGCCAGGCCGTGAAGTCCATCACCCCCTGCTGCGCGGCACCGGCCAGGATCACCGGCACCTTGATTCCGCCGACCTCGAAATCGGTGGAGCGCAGATCGAGCTTGAAGCGCGAGGCGGTGAAGTTGGCGAGGCTGACCGGCAGGCCCTGGGCCTGAAGCTCGGCCGACATGAACTGGGGCAGCTGATCGTTGTAGAAGGTGAGGCCGCGACGGCGCAGGCCATGCCGGCCGCGCCCCTTGTCGACCAGGGTCACCGACGCGGCGCTGCCCATGTTATAGTCGAAATCGAAGCTCTCGAAGACGCCGACTTCTCCGGCATTGGGCAGGAAGAACAGGCGCGCGAAGCTGGCGGCGGCGGCGCGGCAGCGGCTGTCCAGGTCGTCCGCGCGGGGTGCGCGCACGCGGCTGGGGCCGGCGGCTTCCGAGACGAAGTCGAGACACGCGGCCTGGACCACGCCGCGGGTGGCGTTGCTCGCGGCCTTGGCATCGGTCTTCTCGCGCACCGGCGTGCCATCGGCATCGAAGTCGATCGTCGAGCCCTGTTCGACATTGCAGAGCTGCTCGAGCACCACGATCGAGCGCGACAGCGCATGCAGCGTGCGATAGTCGAAGTTGCGGACATCGATCATGCCGCGCTTGTCGAGGCCCGACTGGCGCTTCTCGCGCAGGAAGATGTAGCGGCCACTGACGCTGACGTTCATCGCCTCGGCGAGGATCGGGGTCAGCAGGTTCTGGACCGTGCCGTTATAGCCGATATCGACCAGCATCACCGCATCGCCCCGCTCGACGCCGGCGGCGGAGAGATGCGCGACGATCTTCTTGAGGAAGGCGTTGCGGCGGGTGAAGATCTTGCGCTGGATGTCGCGATCCTTGCGCACCCACTTCACGAACGCCTCGCGCTCCACCTTGGCCGCGTCGGCATCCGTCGCCTTGTCGTATTTGGTATATTCGTGGCTGAACAGCATCAGCTGGCGCGCCAGCGAGCGGACCGGCAGGCGCTCGGTCCATTCCTCGAGATAATGGTCGAGGAACTTCTCGTCGGCGATGCTGCCGCGCAGCGCGACGAAGCGGCTGATCTCGACCGTGCTGGCGCCCATCTCCGGATAGAGCGCGTCGAATACCTTCCAGGGCAGATAGCCATCGCGCATCACGAACAGCGGGCGGATGGGCTTGCCGGCCTTGGCGCTGGCTTCGTCCAGTTCGTTCTTGAGCCAGTGCGCGAAGGTGGCGAGGCCCGGGCCGACAATGTCGTGCCCGAGCATATAGGCAGGATCGTCCGAGCGGCGCATCGCGATCTGGGCGCGGTGGGGCTGGGCGACGGGGCGAGTGATGCCGCATTGCGGATCGAGCATCAGCGCGGTCGCCGCCTCCATGCGCAGCCGCGCGGCGGCATCGGCGTCGAACTGGACGAGATGCGCGGCATGCAGGCCATGCTCGATCGCGGAATCATAATCGGCGGCGCGATTGTCGCCGACATGCAGGATCTTGTCGGGCGAGACGCCGAGCGCCTCGAGCACGTGCGGGAACAGCCCGTCGCGCTTGCCCTCGCCATAGGCATTGGAGACGAAAACCTGATCGACCAGCGCCAGCACGTCGTCGCCCGCGGCACCGGCGACGTGCGCGCGCAGCTGGGCCTCGGTCAGGTACATGTCGGAGACGAGGATCAGCTTGAGCCCGCGGCGCTTGGCCTCGCGCATCAGCGCGACGGTGGGAGCGAAGGCGAAGGCGTGATTCGCCTCGATCGCCAGCTCGCGGCCGATCGCGGCCTCGATCTCGGCGTCGTCGGCATTGCTCAGCATCTCGCGATAGATGTCGGTGAGGCCCACTTCGCGGGCGCCGGTACGCAGATAGGCGCGCTTGCGGGCATGCGATTCCGCCCACATGCGCGGCTCGACGCCGCCGCCGGTGAACTCGATATCGGCGAACACGTCGGTCGGCGCATGGGTGTTGCGCCAGATCAGCGTGTCGAAGCAATCGAGCGACAGGACTTCGATCCCGTCAGGCGCCTGGTCGAGCAGCTCTGCGATCTCGAACGCGCGCACCGTCATCTGCATGGTAATCCCCCGGGGTTCCTCCGGGACAATACTGAGCAGTCATGGTTATAAAGGCGTTAACCAGAATCGCGCGGTCTCAGGCGGCCGAGTTGGTCTTGCTCTCGACGATCGCGATCGCGCGCTGCACGGCGGCGTCGATCGAGAGGAAGCTGGTGTCGAGCAGGGCCGCGTCCGGCGCCTGGAGCATCGGCGCCTCGCTACGCTTGGAATCGCGCTCGTCACGGGCGCGGATGTCGCTGAGCACCTTGTCGAGGCTGGTGAGCACGCCGTTCTTGCGCAGCTCGAGATGGCGGCGCTGGGCGCGGATCATCGGGGTCGCCTTGACGAACAGCTTCACATTGGCGTCCGGTGCGATCACCGTGCCGATGTCGCGCCCGTCGAGCACCGCGCCGCCGGGCTGGCGGGCGAATTTCTTCTGGCGATTGAGCAGCGCGGCGCGGACCAGCGGGTGCGCCGACACGACCGAGGCGACCTTGCCCACCTCGTCGGTGCGCAGCCAGGGATCGTCGAGCAGATAATCCTCGAAGCTGCAGGCCGAGACGGCATCGGCTTCCTTCGACGGATCGAGATCCTCGCGCAGCACGGTGGCGGCGACGGCGCGATAGAGCAGCCCGGTATCGAGATGCGGCAGCCCGTAATGCTGCGCGAGGGCGCGCGCGATGGTGCCCTTACCAGAGGCTGCCGGTCCGTCGACTGCGATGATCATATGCCCGAGCGTTCGCGGCACGCGGGCGCGGCGTCAAGCGATTCGGACATGAATCGGCATCAAATACCGTCGTGACGCGCCATCCAGTCGCGCAGCAGGGCAAGATAGGCCTCGGGTTGATCCGACAGGATCGAATGGGCCGATCCCATCACTTCCTTGAAGGTGGCGCCGGGCACCCGCGCGGCGAACTTCGCGACGGTCTCGGGCCGGGCCTCGTCATATTCGCCGCAGACGAACAATGTCCTGGGGCCATCCAGCTTCCCGAGCAGCGGCTCGCCGTCATAGTCGCGCAGCGTGCCGGTCGAGACGAACTCGGCCTTGCCCCACATCCGGTTGTAGAGCGTATCGCCGGCGTCGCGCGGTGCCCTGGCACGGTATTCGGCGATGCCGTCGGCGCGCTTCGAGCGGATCACGTGGCGGCGGTAGAAGTCCCAGGTCGCGGCCTCGCAGGTCGCTTCCGGGGGCGGGGCGGCGGTGTCGCACTTCTCCAGCGTGGAGCGGACTTCGGCCGGCATCCGCGCGCGGAGCAGATTGGCGTCGGCGATCCAGCTTCTTGTCGAGACCAGTGGGGACTGGACGATCAGGCTGGCGGTGCCGGGCCGCCGGCGGGCGCCATATTCGATCGCGAGCGTGCCGCCCCAGCTGCCGCCGCCGACATGCCAGCGGGTGATGCCGAGCGCGTCGCGGATCCGGTCGATCTCGTCGACGAAGCGCTCGACCCGCCAGTTCTTCGGATCGAGCGGGGCGTCCGAGCGGCCGCTGTCGAGCTGGTCCCACAGGATCACCGCACGCTCGCCGGCGAGCGCGGTGAGGGGCAGGAGCCCCGAATGGTCGCCGCCGGGGCCGCCATGCGCGTAGATCAGCGGCGGGCGCGGGCCCTTGGGGTCACCGTTGATCCGGACATAGACGCTGCCGCCCTCGACCGGGACCATCAGCTCCCGGTCCGGCGTGAACCGGATATCGCTGCCGGCAATCCGTGCCCAGGCGGGCAGGGTGATCGCGCCGGCGGCGAGGCCGCCGAGGAAAGCGCGGCGGCCGATCGGGGTCATGCGGTCAGGCTGTCCAGCACGTCGAAGAATGCGGGATAGCTGGTCTGGACCGGCGCGACATCGTCGATGGCGATCGGCGCGGCGGCGGCCAGGCCAGCGACGGTCATGCTCATCGCGATGCGGTGGTCGAGCTTCGAGACCGCCGCGCCGCCACCCGGGATCGGCGCGCCGCCGGTGCCGGTGATCGCCAGGCCGTCGTCAAACTCCTCGAGCACCACGCCATTGGCTTCGAGCGCGGCGCGCATCGTCGCGATCCGGTCCGATTCCTTGACGCGCAGCTCATGCGCGCCGCGCGCCACGGTGCGGCCCTCCGCGACCGAGGCGGCGACGAACAGGATCGGATATTCGTCGATCATGCTCGGGGCGAGCTCGGGCGGGACCTCGATGGCCTTGAGCGGGGCATGGCGGACACGCAGGTCGGCGACCGGCTCGCCGCCGACTTCGCGCGAATCGACCGCCTCGATCGACGCGCCCATCATGCGCAGGGCCTGGATCAGGCCGGTGCGCGTCGGGTTCATGCAGACATTGGCGATGGTGATGTCCGAGCCCGGCACGATCGAGGCGGCGACCATCCAGAAGCCTGCCGAGGAAGGATCCCCCGGCACGACGATGTGCTGCGGCTTGAGTTCCGCCTCGCCGCGAATCGAGATGATCTTGCCCTCGGGGCTGTCCTCGACGGTCAGCTCGGCGCCGAAGCCCTTGAGCATGCGCTCGCTATGGTCGCGAGTCGGCACCGGCTCGATGACGCGGGTGATGCCCGGGGTGTTGAGGCCGGCGAGCAGCACGGCCGACTTCACCTGGGCGGAGGCGACGGGAAGGGTGTAGGTGATCGGCACCGCGGGATTGATGCCCCGCAACATCAAGGGGAGCCGGCCGCCCGGGCTGGCCGTGATCTCGGCGCCCATCTGGCTGAGCGGCTCGATCGCGCGACCCATCGGGCGGCTGGAGAGCGATGCGTCGCCGGTGAAGGTCACGGTGATCGGATGGCTGGCCACGAGCCCCATCAGCAGGCGCGTCGAGGTGCCCGAATTGCCCATGTCGAGCGCACCCTCGGGCTGGAGCAGTCCGCCGACTCCGACTCCGTTGACCGTCCACACGCCGTCTTCGCCGCGCGTGATCGTCGCGCCCATCGCGCGCATCGCCGCCGCGGTGGCCAGCACATCCTCGCCCTCGAGCAGCCCTTCGACCCTGCTTTCGCCGACCGCGAGCGCCGAGAACATCAGCGAGCGATGGCTGATCGACTTGTCGCCGGGAACGGTGACTCGGCCCTTCAGCGGACCACGGGAGGAGACGGCGAGCGGGCGGGGCGTGGCGGTAGACATAACGCGCGGCTTTGACAGCGCCCTTGCGGCATGGCAAGGCGCGCCCCACTTTCCGGGACAACATCCCGAAATCCGAGATTTTGAAAGGCGAAGAGGCAACACATGGTGAAGCCGGAATGGGGCACCAAGCGCGCGTGCCCGAAGTGCGGTACGCGCTTCTATGATCTTACCAAGGACGAACCCGTCACCTGCATCAACTGCGGCTTTGCATGGGATCCGGAGCCCATCCTGAAGTCGAAGCAGCCGCTTCCCTTCGAGATGGTCAAGAAGGACGGCGAGAAGCCCGAGACCGAGGACGGTGATCTCGGCGACGAGGATCTGGACATCGGCGACGACGACGAGGAGCCCTCGGCGGACGACGACGTTGATCTGGGCGGCGACGACGACCTGGGCGTCGAGACCGGCGGCGACGACGAAGAGCAGTAATTTCCGGGAAAATGGCAAGGGTCGAAAAAAGGCCCTTGCCAGACCCGAAGGGCCCATCTAGAGGGCCCGTCTCCCGAGGAAATGGGGCCGTAGCTCAGCTGGGAGAGCGTCGCAATGGCATTGCGAAGGTCAGGGGTTCGATCCCCCTCGGCTCCACCATTCCCTCCTTGTTTTCCAGCATGATGTGATCGCGCCGCGAGGCGCCCCGTGCCGGGCGGCCCGCGCAGCGATGCTGGGCTCGCGTTCCTTCCTCGCGACATTCCCATACCTTTGTTTCTCCTGCTCCGTCGCGCACGATCGGCTAGCTGTGCTAGAGCATCGATGCCGGGCGGGACGGAGTGAAGCGAATGGGCGAGAGCAAGCCACGGTACAAGCGCTACGACCATCCCGCGGGCGGCTGGGGCGCGGCGGCGGCCACCGCCAAGGTGCTGCTCGAACAGAGTGTCGTCACCAAGGGATCGCGTGCGCTGCTCTCGATGAACCAGCCCGGGGGCTTCAAATGCCCGAGCTGCGCCTTTCCCGATCCTGAGTGCAAGAAGACGCTCGAATTCTGCGAGAACGGCGCCAAGGCGCTGGCCCACGAGGCGACCAAATTCCGGGTCACCCGCGATTTCTTCGCGCAGCACAGCGTCACCGCGCTCAACGAACAGTCCGATTACTGGCTGGAGATGCAGGGCCGGCTGACCGAGCCGATGCGCTATGATTCGGCGACGGATCATTATGTGCCGGTATCGTGGGACGATGCCTTCGCGCTGATCGGCGATCACCTGCGCCGGCTCGACAGCCCGCACCACGCGGAATTCTACACCTCGGGCCGCACCCCGAACGAGGCGGCGTTCCTCTATTCGATCTTCGTGCGCGAATTCGGAACCAACAATTTCCCGGACTGCTCGAACATGTGCCACGAGCCGACCAGCCGCGGCCTGCCGCCGGCGATCGGGGTGGGCAAGGGCACGGTGATCCTCGAGGATTTCGAGCATACCGAGGCGATCTTCATCATCGGGCAGAATACCGGCACCAATTCGCCGCGGATGATGACCAACCTGGTCGAGGCGCGGAAGCGCGGTGTGCCGATCGTGGTGGTCAACCCGATGCCCGAGCGCGCGCTGATCAAGTTCACCGAGCCGCAGGACGTGGTGCAGATGGCGACCTTCGGCTCGACGCCGATCGCCAGCGAGTTCGTCCATATCCGCATCGGCGGTGACCTCGCCTTCCTCAAGGGCATGATGAAGGTGATGTTCGAGCGCGAGGATGCGGGCGAACCGATCCTCGACCGCGCCTTCCTGGCCGAGCATGTGGTCGGGCTCGACGAACTGCGCGCCGATGTGATGGCGCAGGACTGGGACGAGATTGTCCGCGTCTCGGGGATCGAGGAAGCGCAGATCCGGCGCTGCGCCGAGGTCTATATCCGGTCGAAGGCGACGATGATCTGCTACGGCATGGGGCTGACCCAGCATCAGCTGTCGTCGCGCCTGCTCCAGCAGGTCGCCAATGTCCTGCTGCTCAAGGGCAATTTCGGCAAGCCCGGCGCCGGTATCTCTCCGATTCGCGGCCATTCCAACGTCCAGGGCGATCGCACCGTCGGCATCGACGAGAAGCCGAGCCAGGCCTATCTCGACCGGGTGCGCGAGGTGTTCGGCTTCGAGCCGCCGCGCGAGCATGGCCATCACACCGTCGAGACGATGGAGGCGATGCTGGACGGCACCGCCCGGGTGTTCATCGGGCTGGGCGGCAACTTCGTCCGCGCGGTGCCCGATACCGACCGCGCCTATGCCGCGATGCGCAAGCTCGACCTGACCGTGGGGATCGCGACCAAGCTCAATCGCGGGCACCTGATCCACGGCAAGGATGCGCTGATCCTGCCGGTGGTTGCGCGTTCCGAGCGCATAGAGACCGAGGCCGGCGAGCAGTTTGTGACGATCGAGGATTCGATGTCGAACGTCACCGCGTCGCGCGGGGTGCTCGATCCGGCGAGCCCGGACTGCATGCCCGAGGTGGAGATCGTCTGCCGCATGGCGATGGCGACGCTGCCGGCCTCGAAGGTCGACTGGGTGAGCTATATCCATGACTATGGAGCGATCCGCGACAAGATCGCCGAGGTCTATCCGGAGATCTATGCGGCCTTCTCGGAGAAGATCCGCAATCCCAAGGGCTTCCACCTCGACGTCGCGCCGCGCCGGCTCGTCTGGAAGACGCCGAACGGCAAGGCGAACATGCTCATCCTGCCGGGACTGGAAGTGGATTCGCCGGTGGACGATCCGCAGATGCTGCGGCTGGCGACGGTGCGTTCGCACGACCAGTTCAACACGACGATCTACAGCTATTCCGACCGCTATCGCGGGGTCTACAACGACCGGATGGTGCTGTTCATGAACGCCGAGGATCGTGCCGCGCGCGGGCTCGAGGCGGGCGCGAAGATCGCGCTGGAGACGATCAGCAGCGACGGCTTGGCCCGGCGCGTGGAGGGGCTGACCGTGCTCGACTATGCGATGCCGCGTGGTGCGGTGGCGGGCTATTATCCCGAGCTCAACCCGCTGCTGCCGCTGGATCATTACGACAGGATCAGCGGCACGCCCGCCGCCAAGTCGATCCCGGTTCGCGTCGTTACGGGTTAGCCGTGCGGATATTGGGTGCCATCCTGGCCGGGGGCGAATCGCGGCGCTTCGGATCGAACAAGGCAGCGGCAGTGCTGGAGGGGCGCGCGCTGATCGACTGGGTGCGGGAGGCGCTGGCCCCGCAGGTCGATGCCCTGCTGCTGTGCGGGCCGGAGGGATTGGCGGACCGCCCCCTCGGTCGGCTTGGGCCGCTGGCGGGGATCAACGCGGCACTGCACGCGGCGCAGGGCTTCGACGCAGTGCTTAGTGTGCCGTGCGATGCGCCGTTGCTG
Organism: Sphingomonas sp. NIBR02145; assembly: GCF_027359115.1. Classification (NCBI taxonomy): domain Bacteria; kingdom Pseudomonadati; phylum Pseudomonadota; class Alphaproteobacteria; order Sphingomonadales; family Sphingomonadaceae; genus Sphingomonas; species Sphingomonas sp. NIBR02145. The sequence continues at coordinate 4,837,296 of NZ_CP114791.1, forward strand.
CCGCCCGACTTGCGCGCGCGGCTGGAAGCGGCGGGCGCGCCTGCCTTTGTCGAGGATGCGCCGGTGATCGGGCTGTGGCCGGTCGCGATGGCCGAGATGCTGGACGAACACCTGACCGGCGAGGATCGCTCGATGCGCGGCTGGGCGCGGCGGCTCGGCGCGCGGGGCATCAGCCTCGAGCGGCCGATCCTCAACGTGAACACGCCGGAAGACCTGGCGCGACTGGCCGGGCGCAATGGCTGAACGGCGCCCGCGGCCGAGCGTCGATGCCGCGCTGGACATGATAGAGAGGATGGTATCGCCGCTTGGTTCGGAGACCGTCGCGGCAGCGGACGCGTTGGGCCGTATCACCGCCGAGCCCGCGATTGCCGCGCTGGACGTACCCCGGTTCGCAGCCTCCGCGATGGACGGGTTTGCGGTACGCAGCGTCGATGTCCTGGCCGCGACCCAGGAGTTCCCCGTCGATCTCCCGCTGGGAGCGCCCGTGCCAGCCGGCAGCGCGGCGGGTGCCTTGGCGGCGGGACACGCGGTGCCGATCAGCACCGGTGCGCCGCTTCCGGAAGGGGCCGATGCAGTCCTCGTGCGGGAGCTCGGCGAGATTGTACGAAGCGAAGAAGGTGCGCGCCTTCGGGTTCGCGGGGCGATCGACAAATGGCGCAACGTACGTACCCGAGGCGAGGACATGGCACGCGGAGGCCAACTGATCGGTGCCGGCCATCTGATTACCGCCGACGCGATTGGCGCGCTGGCAGCCTGTGGGATCGAACGGCTCGCGGTCCGGCGCATGCCCCGGATCGTGCTTGTCTCCTCCGGCAGCGAATTGGCCGCTAGCTCCGCGGCGCTCTCCGGCGAGGCCAAGGTCATCGACAGCAACGCGCCGATGATCCTTGCGACCGCGAGAAGCCTAGGCCTGCCGGTGCGATTCCAGGGGCGGATGGCAGATACGCATGCGGCGGTGACGGCGATGCTCGACACGGTCTTCGCATCCGGCGACGCGGACATCGTGATCTCGACAGGCGGGGTGTCCGTTGGAGACTTCGACCTGGTCCGCGCCGGACTGGAGGCGCGGGGCGCGACCCTATGCTTCCACGGTGTCCAGATGCGCCCGGGCAAGCCGCTGCTGTTCGCGAAACTGCCTGACGGGCGGCCCTATTTCGGCCTGCCAGGCAATCCGGTGGCGGCATTCGTCGCTTTCCGCTTCTTTGTGATGGCGGCGGTCCGGCGGATGCTCGGCTTGCCGCGTGAGGCGGCTGAGTTGGTCTCGGCGAATGCGGAACCGCGCGAAGGCACCACCCTGTTCCTGCGCGGCCGGCGCATGCTCGATGCGGAAGGGCGCGTGCGGATCGATACCGGCCTCGACCAGCGCTCGCATGTCCTGAGCAGTGTGGTGCATGCCGATCACTGGCTCCGCGTCTCGCCGGATGCGCCGCGCTTCCTGGCCTATCCCAAGCTGCCGCTACTATAGGGATGGGCCGCCAGCAGGGCGTCGCTGCGGACCAGCACCCGCAGGCGCAGCCTCGCCCCGGCGGCGCGATCGATCGCCAGAGTCGTGGGGGCGGATATGGTCGCCAGCATCGGGCAGTTCGCCAGCGCAGCCTTCTCGACCAGCTCATAGGAGCAGCGTGAACTGAGCAAGGCGAAGCCGCTGTTCCAGCCGCGCCCGGCGCGGGCCATCGCGCCGATCAGCTTGTCGAAGGCATTGTGGCGTCCGACATCCTCGCGGACCAGCCAGGGCTCTCCGTCCGCCGAGCAGGCGGCCGCGGCATGGGCCGAGCCGGTGGCCTGGTTGAGCACCTGATGCTTGGGCAGCGCCGCAAGCGCGGCGAAGCATGCGGCGTCTTCCGCCAGGCAGGGCTGCGACACCTGTGGGAGCGGGCGCAGCGCCTGTTCGAGATTCTCGATTCCGCAGAGCCCGCAGGAGGAATCGCTCGCGCGGTGGCGGACGCGATCGGTGATCCGGCCCGCCACTTCTGGCGCCAGCTGGATGCGCAGGATGAAGCCTTTCTCGGCCCGGAAGCTGTCGACATCGAGGATCTGCTCGGCCCGGTCGATCAGCCGCTCCGAGAGGGAGAAGCCATAGGCAAGGTCGACCAGGTCGGCCGGCGTCGCCATCAGCACCGCATAGCCGAGGCCCTGATATTCGAGCGCGACCGGGCATTCCTCCGCGATGTCCCGGTCCGCCGGGCCCTGTTCGCCGGCGCGGGCGATGCGCAGGAGTGGTCGGCTTTCATATCCCGTCTGGGTCATGGGGCAGAGGTACCAGCGGCGGTTGCGGCCCGGAACCCCTTCTTCCGTTTAGTCGGCGGCACTTTGCTGCAGCGCCGCTCCCTCTACCGGCAGCAGCAGCGCAAAGCGGGTACCCTGCGGTCCGGACAGCAGCTCCACCCGGCCGCCGATCACCTCGGCGCGGCGCGCCTGGTTGCCCAGGCCGCGGCCCGCGCCCGTTGCCGCCACGTCGAAGCCCTGGCCATTGTCGGCCACGCCCACGCATACACATCCGTCCCGTACGCCGGTGGTGACGATGATCTCGCTGGCCCCGGCATGCTTGATTACGTTGGTGAAGGCCTCCTGCAGGATGCGCAGGATGTGGAGCGAGTGGCGCTGGTCGAGCCAGCCGAGAGGCGGCACGTCACGTACGTCCCAGCGCAGGCGGATGCCGGTCGATTCCAGACGAGGCTGGAGGCGGAAGCGCAGCGTGCCGAGCAGGAGGAGAAGATCGGTCTCCACCGGCTCCATCGAGTCGATGGTGAGCTTGAGGTCGTCGATGCAGCCCTTGAGCAGCTGGGCGATGTCGGCCTCGTCGATATGGCCATGCTCGACCATGCGCAGCGTGCTGACGAGCGACGAGCCCAGCCCGTCGTGCATGTCCTGCATCAGCCGCTGGCGCTCCTGGAACAGCACTTCGCGGCGCTCGACCTCGCGCAGTTTCTGGTGGCTGGCGGTGAGCTCCGCCTCGCGCTCGGCCAGGCTGCGGACGAGCACGACATTCGCTTCCCCCACCGCCTTCATCGCCTTGAGATAGCGGCTCAGCATGATCTGGCAGAAGACGATGATCAGCGAGATCTGGGCGTAGAAGGAGACGAACAGGCTCTCGATGTTGATGATGTTGTTCTGGAGCAGCATGTCGCGCGCGCCGAGGATGAACGAGAGCAGGCCGCAGATCGCCAGCCCGGCACCCTCAAGCGTACCGGCCCGGCGGCTCCAGAGGATGTGAAGGGCGAAGGTGACGGAGCCGACCGCCACCATGGTGATGTACATAAGCGGCGAGATGATCGTGGCGTCGGTCGTGCCTTCGAACAGCGGCAGGGTGATTGCGCCGAAGCCCACGCACATCAGGGCGATGATCCAGGTCAGCACGCGGACATGGTGGTGATGGAGGGCCGTCAGGAAGAGGTGGGTGATCAGCACCGTCCAGCCCACGGAGTTGACCGTGATCCAGCCGAACCACGCGTCGGACACCGGCAGGCGGTCCGCCCCCATATAGGCGTGCATCACGCGCAGGAAGGTCGCGACCGTCATCACCGCATAGAGCAGGTAGAGCGTTTCGCGCCGCGAACGCAGCCAGATCAGGAAGGCGAACACCCCAGTCGCAAGGAACAGCGCCGAGCTGATATAGGGCAGCTCGGCCTGAAAGAAGGCGCGCATGTAGTAAGCGGCGCCGAGCTGGCGATAGTCGCCGATCCACAGGGTGGAGAGTGCTCCGCCGATGCCGCGGACATGGCGGATGCGGATCAATATGTCCTTGGGCGGCGTGCTCTCGGCCGCTTCCTCGAGGGGGATCCACAGCGGGCGATTCGAGCCGTTCCACTGGAGATTGGCGTGGGTCTGATAGAAGAGCCGTCCGTCGATATAGATGGCCAGCTCGCCATCGGTCTTCCAGCGTGGGACATAGATATAGGCGCCGGCCGGTGCGGCCTGCTCCGGGCCGAGGGTAAAGTGATACCAGCTCGTCTGGGTGGGCAGCAGGCCGGCATCGCCCGAGCCCGGCACCATCCTCGGGCGCGGGGCATGGGGGAGGGGGACCTGTTGCCACTGGCCGGGCAGCGCGCGCCAGTCCTGAGTGCGCGAGGGCGGCGGATAGCCCAGCGTGTCCTGCACCAGCAGATCGGCACTGGTCAGGTGGATCCCCCGGGGGCGCGATCCGTAGTAACAGGCGAGCAGTACCAGCAGCGCTATCCCGGTATAGACGAGGATAGCGCGCAGGGTCCTAGAGGATACCATGGTTGCGGGCCTCGAAGATGGCTTCGGCCTTCGAGGTGACCTCCAGCTTCTGATAGATGCGCCGGACGAAGGTCATCACCGTGTTGCGCGAGACCTGCATCAGTTCGGCGATCTCGTCATAGCTGAAGCCCTTGGTGATCAGTTCCAGGGCCTCGCGCTCGCGCGGAGAAAGCGGGTTGGCGATCGGCGTGACTTCCGCCAGCGCCGCAGCCGCCGGTACCGGCTCGGCGGGGCGGAAGCGCAGCAGGATCTGGCGGGCGATGCGCGGGCTGATCGGGCTGCCGCCGGCATGGAGCGCGCGGATCTCGTCGGCGATCTTCTCGGCCGAGCTGTCCTTGAGCAGGTAGCCGGCGGCACCCGCCTCGATCGAGGCAATGACGTGCTTCTCGTCGGCGAAGGTGGTGCTGACCATGATCCCGCAATCGGGCCAGGCATCATGCGCGGCACGGATCACCTCGATCCCGGACCCGTCGGGCAGGCCGAGATCGACGACCAGCACGTCGAGCGGATCGCCGGCAATCATCCTGCGCGCCTGGGCGACATTATGCGCCATGCCGACCAGATGCATGTCACCGGAGCTGCGCACCGCTGCCGCGAAGCTGTTCTGGAAGGCGATGTCGTCCTCCACCAGCGCGACCTTGAGCAGCGGCGGAGTGGAATCGGCCATTCGGGCATCCTGAAGCGGCCCGCCTCCAGCGGCGCGGCCAGAGCGGCGATCGGATGGGCGTGTCGCCACGCCCGGCTTTCGCGATTGTACCATCGGATACGCCCCGACCTTGTCCCTATAAATAGCGACATACTCAATATTTCGGGCTCGTTACAATTTGTTCCGGAACCCTGGCTGGGTTAACCTTCCGTTTCCCAGGTCAGGCAAGAGAATGAGTCGTCCATGCCAAGCCCGGCCCCTCTGACGCCGATGCTCGTCGCGGAACTGGTAGGCGGTATCTACGAGGCCGCGCTCGACCCGTGCCTGTGGCAGAGCCTCGTCGATCGTATCGAGGCGATCTATCCCGAAATCACGGTCGCGCTGTTCAGCCATGAGAGCCATGTTCCCTCGGCGGCGCTGAACATCCGGGCGAACTTCTCCGAAGCGGCGCTGCGCGACTATTCGGCCTATCATTTCTCGACCAGCCCCTATGTCGACTTCGTGCCCCGCAACGGCGTGGGCCAGCCGGTGCGGACCGAGGCGATCATCAGCGACGAGGAGCTGTTCCGGACCGAGCACTATAACGACTTCATGCTGCCGCATGGCGTTGGCCGATATGGCACCGGCATGGTGCTGGAGCGGGACCCCGGCGGCTGGGCTTCGCTTTCCCTCGCCGACCGCCGGAATGATGTGGACCGGCGCGACCACCAGATGCAGCTGCTCCGCCTGCTCGCGCCGCATTTCGGTCGCGCGTTCAAGCTGCGGCGCACGCTGATGGACAGCCGCATGGCCGGCCAGGCCCAGCAGGCGGTATTCGATGGCTGGATGCATGCCGCCTTCGTGCTCGATCGTGACGGCCGGGTGATGACGATGAACCGCCGCGCCGATGCGTTGGTCATTCGGGGCGACTGCCTGGTGCTCAACCGGTTCGGCCAACCGCGCAGCTTCGACGACAAGTGCAGCCGGGCGCTCGAAACCGCCTTGGCTGCCTGCCGGGCGAGCGCGGATGCGCCGATTCGAGCGGTGGACGATCCAGGCGGGGTGATGTTGCCGCGCCGCGCCGGGGCAAGCGCGCTGCACGCGATGCTGTGGCCGATTTCCAGTGCGGCCGAATTCAACCTGCCCAGCCTTCCCGGGCAGGTTCTCCTCGTGGTCTCCGATCCGGACGATACCCCGCCGGGCGCGGTCGCCTGGATCGCGCGGCGGTTCGGCTTGTCGCCATCGGAAGAGAGGCTGGCCGAGGCGGTCATCGCGGGCGTGCCGCTGAGCGAAGCGGCGGAGCGACTGGGCATCCAGCTCTCCACCGCCCGCACCCGCCTGAAGACGATCCAGGCCAAGACGGACTGCCACCGCCAGATGGATCTGGTGCGCCTCGCCATGTCGGTCCCCACTCTCCGACTCGTCTGAGGGATACTCCCATATGGGAGCTATTCGCTCCCTATCGGCCTCCTTACCCAACCACCCTCGGGATCGTGCGCGCGGGATCGCGTCGGGGGGATGGCGTCGATGGAATTGGAGTTTCTTCACCGTGGCTTAGGCCCGGAACCGCAGCCGATGCGCAGGTCCAGGCCGCGGAGTCCGACGTTCCGCGACGTCGTTCCGCTGCTGTCACTAGTTGTAGCGACAGACGCAGAATCCGCCCTGCGGTACCATTCACGCGCAGGATCGCTCGCCCGGGTCGTGGGGTGGAGCGGCCTCCCGGTTCTCCAGTTCAAGACAAAAAAAGGCCGAGCGATGCCGAAGGTTGCCGTGCAGCATCTCCCTTACGGGCGGAAGGCGCTCGCCACATCCCTGCTACTTGGCGCGGCGGTCCTCGCCATGCCGGCGGCGGCGCAGGTGCTGCCCAACCGCCAGCAGCTCAACCCCGCCCAGCAGACGCCGATCCCGGCGGCGCCGCGCGGCGAGCTGTTCCGCGACATGGAAGCTGGGCCTTGTCCCTTTGCCGGCAGCGACCTCAAGGTGACGCTGGCCGACGTCGTGTTCCAGGGCAATAACGGCAAGCTCGCGCTCTCCGGCGACCGGCTGCGCCTCGCCTATGCCGACCTGATCGGCAAGCAGGTGCCGCTCGCCACGATCTGCACGATCCGCGATCGGGTGGCGTCGCTCTACCTGCGGCGCGGGGTGCTCGCTTCGGTGGAGATCCCCGAGCAGCGCATCGCCGACGGCAAGCTCGTCCTGCTGGTCACCGAGGCGCATGTTTCCTCGGTCAGTTATCACGGCGATGTCGGCCCGGCGCAGCGTCAGGTCGAGCGCTATCTCGACAAGCTGAAGGGCATGACGCCGTTCGACCTGAACGTCGCCCAGCGCTACCTGCTGCTTGCCTCGGATATTCCCGGCGTGATCGTCCAGGCCTCGCTCAAGCAGGCGTCGGGCGGCAAGGGAGCTGTCGACCTCGACATCGCGATCTCGCGCACGCCGGTCACCGCCAGCTTCTCCGTGAACAATGGCGGCTCGGAATCGATCGGGCGCGACCTCGCTACCGCTCGGGTGGATTACAACAGCTTCACCCCGTTCGGCGAGCGCACAACCGTCGTCGGCTACGGCACGATCACAAGCCCCGAGCAACGCGTCATCCAGCTGACCGAGAGCGTGAAGTTGGGCGGGGAGGGGCTGCAGCTCGACCTGTCCGGCTCGTTCGCGCGGACGCGGCCGGGCGCGGCGCTCAAGCCGTTGAACCTGCTCGGCAACAGCTTCGCCGGCAATGCCAGGCTCAGCTACCCGGTGCTGCGCCACCGCCGGTACAATTTGAACCTGTCGGGCGGTCTCGAATGGATCGACCAGAAGGTCGAGTTCGGCGGCGGCATCGCCACGTTGACCGACGACAAGCTGCGCGTGTTCTTCGCCAAGCTCGACGGCCATCTCGCCCCGCGCGAGCTGGCGTCGCACTCGGTAGCGGCGACCGGCTCGCTCGAAATCCGCAAGGGCATAAACGGCCTGGGCGCGACGCCGTTCGGCAACAAGAATGCGTCGCGCTTCGGCGGGCGCCCGGACGCGACGGTGGTTCGCGCGGACCTGTCGGTCGGCGCCCGGCTGTTCGGCCCGATCACGGCCAGCCTCTCGACCAGCTGGCAGTACACCGACACGCCGTTGCTCTCCTATGAGGAGTTCGCCGCCGGCGGGCTGTTGATCGGCCGGGGCTATGACCCCTCGGCAGCTTCGGGCGATCGGGCACTGGGCTCGTCGCTGGAGATCAGCACCGCGCCCTTCCAGTTCGCCAAGCGATCGGTGATCCGGCCCTATGCGTTCCTCGACGCCGTGCGCCTGACCAATATCGGGCCGGGCGCTGATCAGGTGACGCTGCGTTCCGCCGGCTACGGCGTCCGCGCCCAGATCGGCCCGTGGTTCTCGGTCGATGCCGCCTGGGCGCATCCCTTCGACCGGGTGGCGCCTGGCGCGCCCAAACCCGGCGACCGCTTCCTCGTCAGCCTCACCGCCTCGATCTTCTGAGGAATAGATAGATGTCCGCTCCCCGCCGCCGCTCCAATCGCCGCCTGTTCACGACCTCGGCATTCGGCGCGCTCGCGCTCGCCGCGGTCTGGGCGGCACCCGCGCAAGCGCAGCTCGTCCAGGGCGCCACGACCGCGCAGAGCAACGGCACGGGCCCCGCGATCGACCAGTCGGTGCCCAACACCACCACGGTGACGCTGGGCGGATCGCGCACGGTGATCGACTGGGACAAGTTCGACATCAATTCGGGCGACACGGCGAACTTCGTCTTTGCCAATCGCAGCGACATCGTGCTCAACCGCGTGGGCGGCGCGGGCAGCACGATCAACGGCAATCTGAACGGTACGATCGGCTCCACCGGCGGGGCGGTGGGCGGCAATATCTGGATCTACAACGCCAATGGCGTGGTGATCGGTGCCAATGCCCGGGTGAGCACCGGCGGCCTGCTCGTCACGACGGCGGGGCTGGACCGTGCGACCGACAGCAGCGCGGGCGGCTTCCTCGACGGCAGCTCGACCAGCTTCGGCTTCACCGGGGCGGGGACCGGCAACATCACCGTGCAGAACGGCGCGCAGATCACCAGCCACGGCGGCGCGATCGCGCTGGTGGCGCCGGTGGTCACCGCCGAGGTCGGATCGAGCATCTCGGCGCAGGATGGCGGCAACGTGCTCGTCGGCTCGGCGTCCAAATACCAGATCAGCTTCCGGCCGACCTCGACCGACGACATGGACCTGCTGAGCTTCGAAGTGGCGGACGGCGCCGGCACTTCGAGCACCGATGCAATCTCGCTGGCCGGCGACATCAGCGGCAACCGCGTGTTCGTCGCGGCGGTCTCGAAGTCCGGGCTGCAAGCCAATATTCTCAGCACCGGCACAATCACCGCCACGACTGCCGTAACCGACGAAACCGGTGCGATCGTGCTTAGCGCGAACCACAATATCGTGGGCGGCGCCGCGGTGGCGGCCCCGGTTTCCGGCACCGGCTCGGGCTTCGTCGGGACCCCTGGCGGCGCGCTCGTCGCGCCGTCGGTCAGCGTGCTCGGCACTGACGGCGTCCTGTTGCGCGGCGATGTGACTGCGACGGGCGGCACCGTCGATCTGCGCAGCGACAATGGTGATGTCCGGCAGTTCGCCGGTGTGATCACGGCGGACACGCTCACCGCCAGCGCGCAGACGGGCATCAACTTCAATTCGTTCAGTGCAAACCGGGTCGACAAGCTCGGCGCGCTCAGCACCGTCACGGGCGATCTCGCCTATATCGGCGATGAGGACGGGGTCATCCTCACCGGCGCGATCAGCGCGCCCGGCAAGGTCACGCTCGGCGCGCGCGGCTTCATGGATACTACGACTGGCTCGATCACCGCCGGCAGCCTGGAGCTGTCCCTGGGCGGCGGCGGGTCGTTCAAGGTCAATGGCGACGCCAATATCGGCTACGGCCAGTCCCAAGGGGCGGTGACGGTCCACGCGACCGGCGGCATCACGCTGTCGAACGAGTTCGGGATGCTGCTCGGCAACCAGCTCTCGCTGACTGCGGACACCGGCGCGATCCGCGAGACCGGTGGCTTCATCTCGGGCGGGGGCGCCGTCGTCGCCAATGCCGCTGGTGAGATCGACCTGCGTGGGGCCAACAGCTTCACCAGCCTTACGGCCAATTCCGCCGATGGCGAGAACATCACGGTCAACGCGACCGGCAATCTCGACTTCAAGGTGAACACCTTCTCGAGCGCGCGGTTCACCGTCGGGGGCGATGCGACGTCTTCGGGCACGAACGCTCTGATCGCCGGAGGTCTGCACGTGACCGCGGGCGGCGCGATCAACCTCAGCTCCGACGGCGGTGACGCCGCGTTCGGGGACCTGCAGGCCAACGGCAACATCATGCTCGCGATGGACGGCGTGCTCCGGCTCGGCGGCGTCGTGCAGGCGAATGGCGGCACCGCGCGCTTCACTTCGCAGAGCGGCGCGATCCAGCAGTCCTCCGGCAGCATTACCGCAAGCGCGATCATATTCGACGCCGACAGCACGATCATCCAGACCAACGGCGCCTTCGTCCAGACGGGTGGCCTGTCGCTCACCAGCGGCGGTACCGCGACGCTGGGCAGCGCGAACAGCTTCACCAGCCTCCAGGACCTGCACGTCGGCGGCGACCTGACGCTGCGCAATGCCGGCACGATCAACCTCACCCCAGTGTCGAGCGGTGGCTACACCGCGGGTGGCCAGCTCAACCTGACGTCCGATAACGGCGATATCATCAGCCCCAATGCCATCGCCGCATCGCGCATCACCGCTTCGGCCTGGGGATCGATAGGCCTTTCGGGCGCGATCGACTCGCTGGGCGCCGTGGCCGCCGGCGGCATGATTGGAATCACGTCCAACCGCGCGCTCTCGGTGACGGCCGACGTCGTCGCCGGAACCAATGTCAGCCTGTCCGGGACGTCGATCGGCCAGGGTGCCGGCACGACGATCTCCGGCAACGACGTCACGCTCAATGCCACGGCTGGAGCGATCGACCAGCATGCCAGCGGCAGCATCAGCACCAGCAATTATCTCGAAGCGCATGCGACCACCGACCTGCTGCTGCGTGGTGCGAACAACCTGGGCTACCAGGACCCGTACCTCACAGCGGGCACCGGCAAGGACGTCACGATCCGCGCGATCGGCGACTTCCGCTATAACAGCTACGGTATCACCGTCGGCACGCTGACGCTGATCTCCGACGCCGGCAGCATCCGCCAGGGCAGCGGCATCTATGCCGACACGCTGATCGCGCAGGCGGCGACCGGGCTGCGGCTCGATGGCGGCGGCGTCGGCAACACCGTCACCACCGTGGGCGGGCTCAGCACCGCCAGCGGCGACATCATGTTCGTCGAAGGCAATGGATTCGATATTGCCGGCGACATCAGCGCTCCGGGGCTTGTTCAGCTCGGTACAAGCGGGGCGATCAACACCAATTCCGGCCATCTTTCCGCCGGCACGCTGGAAGTGACCGCAGGTGGCGGCGCCAGCTTCGATGTGACCGGCAACATCAAGCTCGGTGATGTCAGCACCGGCGGTGGCGGCAATTTCTACCTGGGCAGCAACGGCAATATCGAGCTGACCGGCCTGGTCGACACCGGCACCAGCAACCTGACGCTGTCCACCACCAACGGCGCGATCACCAGCAATGGCGGCTCGATCAAGGCCTTTTCGACGACGGCGGACGCCACCGGCGCGATCACGCTCGTCGGCTCCGGCTTCGCCAATTTCTGGGCAACCTCGAGCGGTGGCGGCGCCATCCATCTCAGCAGCGACAACGATCTCGGCTTCGCGGCCAACACCACCGGCACCCTCACCGTCGAGACCAGCGGGCAGGCGAGCAACACCGGTGACGTGATCGCGAGTTCGGTGTCTATCACCGCGGGCACCGGGATTGGCCTGGTCAACACGGGTTTCACGGTCGATATCGGCAGCTTCAGCCATCTCGGCACCGATGACGGCCTGATCAGCATCGACCTCAACGGTGACATCAAGCTCGATGGCGACGTCACCGCAGGCGGCGCGGGTAATACCGTCAGCCTGACCTCGGGCGGGAGCATCCTGCAGAATTCGGGCACGATCACCGGCGACATCATCAAGCTGAGCGGCGCCTCCGCGATCAACCAGGCGAGCGGCGCGGCGCTGCACGGCGGCGCCCTGTCGCTCACCAGCAGCGGCAATGTGGCGCTGGGCCAGGCCAACGACTTCACCAGCATCGCCGATCTCTCGATCGGTGGCGACCTGACGCTGCGCAACCTGGGCAGCATCGATCTCGATCCTACGGTCGGCGGCGGCGCCACCCTGGGCGGTGCGCTGACCGTGACCTCGGACATCGGCGACATCTCTGCCGGCAATGTCGTCACCACCACGAAGCTAACCGCCACGGCGCTGAACGGGTCGATCCTGCTTGGCGGCGGCGGTCATCTGATCGGCTCGCTCGGTGCGATGACCGCGGGCGGCGACATCGAGATCGGCACCGATCTCCCCGGCTTCGCCCTCACCGGCGACATCACCGCCACGAATGTGACTCTGCTCGCGATGAATGGCGGGATCACCCAGAACGCCGGCACCAAGATCACTGCGGACACGCTGAACGCGACCGCCAACAACAACATCACGCTTGACCAGGCGAACGCGGTCACCACGGTGAGCGGGCTCAACGCCAATCTGTTCACCAGCGGCCACAGCATCACCTTCCGCAACGATGGCAACATCATTCTCAACGGCCGGATCGACGCCACGGGCGGCGCGCTCCGGCTGACTTCGAACACCGGCGGCATCACCCAGAACACCGGCGCCAGCATCTATGTCCGCGCGAACCAGCTCTTCCTGAGCGGCGCCAGCGACCTGTTGCTCAGCAGCACCAGCAACGACATCGCCACGCTTGGCGGCGCGACGAGCACCAATGGCGGCATCCTCTATCGCGACGCCAATGGCTTCGACATCGCGGGCAACATCACCGCGACCACAGCTGTCACCGGGGGCGTTTCGCTGCGCACGGCCGGTGCGGGGTCGATCACTCAGAGCGGCGGCATCATCGACGTCGACTATCTCGGCGTGATCACCACCGGCGCCAGCACGGTCACGCTCAACCAGGCGAACCGGATCCACAGGCTCATCGCCACCTCGGGCAACGGCGCGCTTTCGCTCAACACCACCACCGATCTCCTGATCGACCAATCCGTCTATTTCGCTACGATCTCGCTGAGTTCGGGCGGGGCGATCACCCAGAGCATTAACGGCTCGTTCTCGGCGGGCACGGCCAATCTGAGCGCGGTCACCGGAATCAACCTGCCGGGCGCATCCCTTGTCGGCAACAACGGCATCCTCAATCTCGGCACGATCACCAACACGACCAGCGGCGGCATCAACATTGTCAGCTATAGCGCGTCGCAGCTCACGCTCGCCGGCAACATCAATGCTGCGGGCCAGACGGTGTCGATCACCGATCTTGCAGGTAACATCTTCCAGGGCGGCGGCATTGTCACGGCCGATACGCTGAGCCTCTCCGCGACCAATGGTATCAGCGTCGGGCGCAACAACCAGGTCGGCAATCTCGGCACATTCGCTTCGACGATGGGGCCGATCGTCTTCACCAATGCCGGCAGTTTCAATGTCACCCAGTCGATCAATGCGGGCTCCAATACCCTTGCGCTGACGTCGCTATTCGGCGCTCTCACCCAGAACGCGGGCACCACGCTCACCGGCGGCAGCATCGGGCTGCAGGCTGGTACCACTCTCACTCAGGGCAGCGGCGCCACGCTGCACGGCACCAATCTGTCGCTGACCAGCGGCGGCAATACGACGCTGGGCGAGGCCAACGACTTCACCACCCTCACCGACCTTGCGGTGGGCGGCGACCTGACGCTGCGCAATCTCGGCAACATCGATCTCAGTCCGATCCTCGGGGGGACCGGCGGATATCGGACGGGTGGCGCGCTCACCCTGATCTCCGATACCGGGAACATCCTCAGCACCAACTCCGGTATCGACACCTCGCGCCTGACCGTGAGCGCGGCGGGTTCGATCAGCCTCGCCGGCACGATCGCCTCGCTCGGTACCATCACTGCCGGCCAGTCCATCCTGCTGACCACCAACAACGGCAGCATGGTGCTGACCGGCAATGTCACCGGCCGGAACGTCAGCCTCTACGGCAATACCGGGCTCAGCCAGACCGGCGGCATCATCGATGCCGACCGGCTCAACGTCATCACCAATGGCGACATCTTGCTGACCGGGGCGAACCAGATCGATGTAGTCGGGCGGCTCGACACCGACCAGTACGACAGCGGCACCGGCCACGACATCACGCTGCGCAATGTCGGCGCGATCGTGCTCGACTATCAGATCGAGGCGCCCGGCGGCACCGTCTCGCTCATCTCGGACACGGGTGGGATCAGCCAGACCAGCTTCAGCGACCGCTTCATCGCCGGCACGCTCAAGGCCGATGCAGCCGGCGACATCGTGCTCGACTATGCAGGGAACGCTATCAGCCATCTGGGCGCGATCCGCAGCCAGGGCGGCGGCGTCACCATCGTCGATGCGAATGCCTTCGACCTGACGGGCCAGGTGCGTGCCGCCGGTGCGCTTTCGCTCACCTCGGGCGGGGCGATCACCACCAATGGCGGGCTGGTCGTCGCGGGCGGCCTGCTCAACGTCTCGGCGACCAGCGCCAATCTGGTCGCGGGTAACAACATCCAGCTCGGCACCGTCACCACCAACGGCAATTTCGCGATCGATACCGACGGCAATCTCACCGTCGCCGGCCTGCTCAACACCAATGGCGGCGACGCGACGCTGAAGGCGAATTTCGGCACGATCGGGCACGGCGCCAGCGGCACGATCACGGCCAACTCGGTTGCCGCCACCGCGCGCGACAGCATCACGCTCGACAGCACCGGCAATGCGATCGTCTGGGCGAGTTCGAGCAACGGCGGCGCCATCAATCTCACGGGCAATGCCGATATCTTCTTCAAGATCGACACGGCCGGCGACCTGACCGTCGATGCCGGCGGCATCGCCGGCAACAACGACAGCGTGATCGCCAATTCGGTGGGGATAAACGCGGACGGTGGTGTCTATCTGAGCGACCAGACCGTCACCATCAACGTCGGCAGCTATCGTTATCTGACCTCGTCGGCCGGTGCGATCGACGTCGAGAACCAGGGTGACATCAACCTCGACGGCGATGTCACCGCAAGCGGCGGGACCGGCTCCAACTATGTCCGCCTGAACTCGAGTGGTGGCTCGCTCCAGCAGTACAGCGGCACGATCAGCGGTTACAGCGTCGAGCTCGATGCCGCCCAGTCGGTCCTCCAGGACGCCAGCGCGAAGGTGGTGACCGGCGATTACGGCCTGAGCCTCCGCGCCACCGATGTGTCGCTGATCGGCGCCAACGAGATCAGCGCGATCAGCATGTATACGGTCACCCATGACCTGACGCTGCGCGCGGTCGGCACGATCAACATGAGCGGATCCGCCAACCAGGCCGGCAGCAACCACTACACCACGCTGATTTCCGATACCGGCGACATCATCGGCGGCCCGATCAACGCCGACAGGCTGAGCGCCACTGCCGCCAACGGCAAGCTCGTCTTCAACTATGGCAACAATCACATCGGTTCGCTCGGCGACCTGACCGCCAGGAACACCGGCGGCACCGATATCGACATCTTCAGTGACTCGCTGCTGGGCCTGACGGGCAACATCACCGGCGGCGGCGTCAATATCTACGCCACGCAGGGGATCAGCCAGACCGCCGGCGCGATCACCGCGGACCGCCTCTTCACCGGCACGAGCGGCGACCTGCTGCTCGGCGGCGCGAACAATTTCGGTCAGTTGCTCGATTTCGGCCATGGCAACGGCAAGAACGTCACCATCCGCAACCTTGGCAGCATCACGCTGCCGGGCACCGCCAACAGCTTCGGCACGCTCACGCTGACGTCGGATACCGGCAGCATCGGCCAGACGAGCGCTATCGCCGTGGCCACGCTGATCGCGAATGCCGCCGCCGGCATCAATCTGACCCAGGCCAACAACTTCACGACGCTCACCGGACTTACCACCGCCACCGGCGACATCCGGATCGCGGACACCAACGGTTTCGCCATCGAAGGCAACATCACCGCGCCCGGCACCGTCGCGCTCGCCAGCGGCGGCAACATCACCACCGGCACCACCACGGTCGGCGTCGTCACGACGCCGCATGGCAAGGTCGATGCCGACACGCTCACCGTTTCCGCCGTCAACGCCACGGTCTACACCGCCGGCGACATCAATCTTGGCGCGTCCTCGGTCAACAGCGGCTTCACGCTGGTCGCCGATGGCAGCATCGACCTGACCGCGACCAGCAACTTCTTCGCCGCCAGCCTGATCGCCAATATCGGCTCGATCACCCAGAGCGCCGGCATCGTGACCGGCAACACCGTGCTCACCGGCGCGGCCGGCAGCATCACGCTCGACAAGGCCAACAGCCTCAGCAGCTTCGGTGGCACGTCGCAGGGCGGCGGCACCGTCACCTTCAACAATGCCGGCACCTCCACGCTCGACCTCACCGTCAGCACCACGGGCAACGCGGTCGTCACCACCGCGGGCGGCGTGCTCGGAGCCTATATTCGGGCGGGCGACCTGTCGCTCACCGCAGGCGGGGCGATCGACCTCACGTTCAATACGGACGTGAACAGCGTCAGCAAGCTGATCACGACGTCGGGGAATGTGTTGCTCACTGACGCCAACAGCTTCCAGATCCTCGGCGACGTCACCGCCGGTACGAGCACGCTGGGCACCGTGGACCTGCGGGCGAATACGGGCGGAATCTCGCAGTTCGGCGGCACGATCACCGGCGACGACGTCCACCTCACCAGCGTGGGCAACCTGAGCCAGATCGGCACCACCAGCCGGGTCGTGGCCAACACCATCGCGCTGAGCAGTTACGCGATCATCTTCAACGGTGCGAACAGCTTCAACAGCGCCGGCAGCTCGGTTTCCGTCGCCACGAATGGCGGCCTGATCCTGCGCAACGCAGGATCGATCGATCTCGACGCACTCGGCGGCTTCACCTCGGGCGGCAACCTGGCGCTGACCTCGGACAATGGCTCGATCACTTCGACGGGCGCCATAAGCGCCACCGCGCTGTCCGCGATTGCGGAGCGTGGCACCATCAGCTTCGGCAACGCCGCCAACAGCTTCACCTATCTCGGCGCTCTCAGCGCCTCGGGCGATGCCACGATCACGACGAGCAGCACGTCGCTCAGCCTGCTCAACAACGTCGCTGTCGGCGGCAGGCTTACGCTCGGTGCGCAGGGTGCGATCATCCAGACCAGCGGCACGCTAACCGCCGCGTCGCTCTATGCCACCGCCGGCGGCGCTACCGGCGCGATCACGCTGGGTGCTGCCAATGACGTCGGTACGCTGGGCGCGCTCACCGCCGATGGCGATGTGCGCTTCCACGACATCAACGGCTTCCAGATCGCCGGCAGTGTGCGCGGCGACCATGTCACGCTCATCGCGGATGCCGGCGAGATCCGTGAGAACAGCGGGACCGTCATCGCCAACCATCTCACCGCCTCGGCGGTCGATGGGCTGGTGCTCAGCCAGATCGGCAACCAGATCCACACCGTCGACGGCCTGACCAACAGCAGCAGCGCCGCCAATGTCGGGATCGCCATCGCCTCCGATGTCGACATGCACATCGCCGGCGATGTGACCGCGCCGGGCCAGTATGTCTATTTCTTCGTCGGCGACGGCGACCTCACGCAGGACAGCGGCACGATCACCGGTGGATATCTGCGGCTCCGCCTGATGAACGGCAGCGCCACGCTGGGCGCCAACGCGCTCGACAATCTCGATTCCATCCAGATCGACGGCGGCGACTTCACCGCCAATTCAAACCTGTCGACCGGGGTGCTTGGCCTGAACGGCAACATCGTGGTCAGCGGCACCACCACGATCACCAATGCCGCCGGCATCACCCAGGGCCCGGGCGGGGTGATCAACACCTATAATCTGAACCTGAACACCGCCGGCACGCTCGACATGGGCAATGTCATCAACATCGTCGGCGGCCAGGCCAATATCACGATGGGGAGCGGCAGCTTCCTGTCCTATGGCGACCTCAACCTCCGGCTGAACGCCACCAGCGCGGCGACGATCACCTCGGGCGGCAACATCAATTTCACCGGCGCGGGCTCGTCCTCGGCCGGCACGCTGACCCTCTCCGCTGCCAACGGCATCTACTCGGCGGCGGGCGCCGGTGGGCAGATCGCCGCCAACCATCTCGGCACGATCACCAACAGCGGCAGCGGCGGCATCGCGCTCAACCTGCTCGGCAACGTCACCCTGGAAGGCGACATCACCGCCGCCGGACAGACCGTCTCGATCACCGCGGAAGACGGCCTCAGCCAGGCGACCGGCAACGTCATCACCGCCAACCGGCTCAACGTCACGACCACCGGCACCAACGCCTCGGCGATCCTGGACAACGCCAATCTGGTCGGCACCTTCGGGTTGAACGTCACCGGCGACGCGACGTTGCGCTCGGCGCTCGCCACCACGATCGCCCAGAGCCTGTCGGTCGGCGGCTCGCTGACCGTGCACACGCCCGCCGACATCACGATGAACAACGGCACCGTGGGCGGCACGCTGGCGCTCTATTCGGGCGGCGCCGTCTACAGCAACGGCTATCTCAGCGCGGACCAGCTCACCGGCAGCGCCAACGGCGATTTCTATCTCGACTTCACCAGCCTCAACACCCTCGACGCGGTCACAAGCGGCGAGGATATCCAGATCAACGGCTCGAACTCGAACCTCGCCATCATCGGCGACGTCACCGCAGCGGGCGGCATCGAGCTCAGCGGCCACACGCTCAACCAGAGCGCCGGCACGATCACCGCCGCCACCGGCATCGGCCTGTCCACCGATGGCGCGATCACCCAGAGCGGTACCGGTCGGATCGTTGCCGGTCGCATTTCGGCAACGGGCGGCGACATCAGCCTGGTCGGGGCGAACCAGGTCGGCGCGACCGGCAACTATCTCAACTCGAGCGGGCTCGCGATCGCGTTCCGTAACCAGGGCGACATCGTCGCCAACAGCGACTTCAGCTTCTATTACGGCGGGGGTTTGCTGACGCTGATCTCCGATACCGGATCGATCACTCAGTCCACTGCCCTGGGTGTCGGTTACGTCAAGCTTCAGGCGGCGACTGGCATCGACTTCAGCAACTCGGGCAACACGATCGGTTCGATCTCCGAGGCGACCAACAGCACCAGCGGCGGCATCGTGCTGACCAACAGCGGCGATCTGCGCATCGACGGCGGCATCACCGCGACCGGCCAGGCGGTTTCGCTCACGTCGCTCAATGGCGCGGTCAGCCAGGCCGCGGCCGGCATGATCTCCGCCCAATCGCTTGGCGTCAGCGCCCAGACCGGCGTGCAGCTCCACGCGAACAACAACATCCGCGAGATCGCCGGGCTGTCGAATGCAGTTTCGGGCGGCATCTCGTTCAACAATTTCCTGGGCTATGAACTCGCCGGCAACGTCACTGCCGCGGGACAGCAGGTAACGCTCGATTCGACCAGCGGCGGGCTCACCCAGAGCGGCGGCATCATCACCGCCGGCAACATCGCCTCGTCGGCCTATGGCCTGATCCGGCTCGACAGCGCCAACAATGTCGGCAGCACCACGGCCAGTTCCTTCTCCTCGAACGTCGGCAACATCTTCTTCCACTCGGCGAACGCGATCCTGCTCGGCACGGTGAACGCGCCGGGCCTGCTCTCGCTCACTGCGGACAGCGGCGACATCACCCAGACGGTCGCGATCACGGCCGACCGGCTGGCTGCCAGCGCCGTCGGCGGCGACATCGTGCTCGATCAGCTCAATTCGATCGGCACGCTCAACGCCATCACCGCGCTCGACGGGATCTCGGCGCGCACCACCACGGGCCTAGCGCTCGACGGCGAGATCACCGCGCACGACCTGGTGAAGCTTGTCGCTGGCGGCGACATCACCCAGGTCGGCACCGGAGCGATCCACAGCGACTTCCTCGAGGCGACGAGCGGCGTGGGGGCCGCCAACGGCATCAGCCTGCTCAACCACAACCAGGTCGGCAATGCGACGCTGAACTCGAACGGCAAGGACCTGCGCTTCCGCAACACCGGCGACTTTGCGCTCGGCGACATCAGCGCCGCCGGTCACATCGTCGAGATGATCTCGGATACCGGCAGCGTCACTCAGCTCGCCGGCACGTCGATCCTTGCTGGCACCTTCTCGGCGACCGGCACCAATGTCGTGCTCGACAACACCGGCAACCGGATCAGCCGCATCGGCCTGATCTCGACCGGGTCGGACCTCAGCCTGCGCAACGACGTGGCGCTGCAGATCGACGCCATCGATGCCGGCAGCCACAATGTCACGATCTACAATGGCGGCGACATCAGCGGCGGCAACATCACTGCCAACCTCCTGACCGTGAACCCGATCGGCGGCGGCGTCTTCCTGAACACCGCCAGTCACGTCAGTTCGATCGGCGGATTCAACGGCTACCAGTTCGAGTTCGTCAACGACGGCAGCTTCACCATAGCGGGTGCGCTCCAGAACGGGATGTTCCAGACCTTCCTGACCAGCCAGAACGGCTCTATCTCGATGGCGGGCGGCGCGGTCAACAGCGGCGGCGTCACGCTTCAGGCGGCGACCGGCATCTCGATCACCGGCAATCTGAGCTATGTCTACGGGGCGACCACGACCACCGGCGACGTCTCGATCCTGTCGGGCCTGCTCGATATCCAGGGCGATATTCGCGGCGACACCGTCACGCTGGGCGGCACCGCGAATGGTGGCTTCGTGCGCCAGACCTCCGGTTCGATCACCGCCAATCTGCTTAATGCCAGCGGCTATGGCAGTGTGACCCTTGATGGCGCCGCCAACCATATCGCCGCGCTCGGCACGCTGAGCAGCAGCTTCGGCGACGTCGTGATCAAGAGCCTCGGCGCGGTCGCGCTGACCGGCAACATCGATGCGAGCGGCTATTTCAGCCTCGATGCCGGCGGCGCGGTCGACCAGACCGGGGGGCGGATCAAGGCGGGCTGGCTCTACGTCAACGCTGCTGGCGACGTCACGCTCGATGCGGCCAATCTTGTCGATGCCGGCGGCACCGTCTCGCTGAGCGGCGACAACGTGACCTTCGTGAACGACGGGACCTTTACCGTCGGCGGGATCGATGCCGGGACCACCGGCGCGATCGACCTGACTTCGACCAATGGCAATATCTGGCAGTCGGGCGTGATGAACGGGGGCTCGCTCGCCGCGACGGCGCATGGCTCGATCTCGTTCAACCAGAGCAATGTGATCGGCACTCTCGCCAAGCTCAGTGCCGGCACCGAGCTGACCTATTACGGCTCGACCGCCTATGCGCTGACCGGCGACGTCACCGCCGGCACCACTGCCTCGCTGAACGGCGGCGCGGGCATCACCCAGACCGGCGGCACGATCACCGCCCAGTCGCTGGCGGTCAATGCGGGTAGCGCCGATCTGCGCCAGGCCAATGTGGTCGATCAGCTCGGGCTGGTCACCACCAGCGGCGATTTCCTCTTCCGCAACGTCGGCGACATCGAGCTCTGGGCCAGCGGCAACAGCGTCGTCGGCGGCAAGTTCGGCCTCTATTCGGATACCGGCAGCGTATCCAACCCCGGCGCTCTGTTCACCGCCAACACTGTCGATGTCACCGCGGCTGGCAACATCGATCTGAACGGCGGCACCTTCAACTATATCGATCGGCTGGTGTCGCAGAACGGCGGCATTACGGTCATCACCACCGCCAACATCCTGGGCGGCAACCTGATCTCGGCCGTGAACGGCACGGTCGACCTCACCGTCGGCCGCATCACCGCGGACTCGGTCAAGGCCAGCCTGCTCAACGTCGATGCCACCGGCAACGATATCGAACTGACCGGCGACAATCTGATCGACCGCCTCGGCTATCTGTTCGGCAACAATATCTCGGTCGGCGTCGGCCAGACCGCGATCACCGGCTATATCAACGCCGCCAACAGCATCGCCTTTGTCCGTTCGGGCCTGGCGACCGATTTTGCGCTCGGCATGGGCTCGAACGGCGCGCTGCGGGCGCAGATGATCAGCCTCAGCAACACCGGCAGTGCCGGCACCGCGACGCTGACCGGCATCATTGCGTCGTCGAGCCAGCTCGAGCTCAATCTAAACTTCAACGGCGATGCCAGCGTCACCACCTCGATGGGCGGCATCTATCTTAACAGTGCGGTGGTGGACGGCGATCTGTACCTTCGCGCTTACAACGCGATCACCGCCTCCGGCGCGCACAGCGCCATCAGCGGCACGATCAGCGCCCAGAACATCACCGGCGACATCAGCCTGAATTTCGGCACCGACACTGTCGGCCATTTCGGCGATATCCTGACCGGCAGCGGCTATATCGGGCTCGGCGCCGCGTCGGTGGATATCACCGGAGTTGTCCAGGCGGGCGGTGGGGGCGGTGTATTCCTCAGCGCCGCCAACGGTTCGGTCACCCAGGCCAGCGGTTCGATCGTCAGCGCCGCCAATATCGAGGGCATGGCCACCGGCAACTTCCTGCTGACCGGCGCCAACCATATCTCGGCGCTGGGCACGATCACCGCCACGAACGGTGAGATCGCGGTCGCAACCGATCGTTCGCTGACCATCGTTGGCGATGTCACGACCGATCGCAGCCACAGCATCTCGCTGATCAGCACGCTGGCGTCGGGGCCGGCGATCCAGAACAGCGGCACCGGCGTGCTGCACACCGGCACGCTCAACATCCAGGCGATCGGCGACGTCGTCCTCACCAACCAGGACATCCTGCGCCTCGGCCTGATCGACCCGACGCTGTTCAGCTTCTCGCAGGCAGCCGATTTTGACATAACCGCGGATATCGTCGCCGACGCCGTCCAGCTGACTTCGACCGGCGGCCAGATCACGCAGTCGGGCGGGGCGATCACCGCCAGTTCGACCACGCTGTCGGCGCGGAATGGCATCAGCCTGCTGGGCAACAACCGTTTCGGCACGCTCTCGCTGAGCACCATGACCGGCGACATCGGCATCAGGAATGTCGGCGACCTCGTCCTTACCGCGCTCGCCAGCCCGGGCGATGCTAGCGTCACCGTGGCAGGCGGCAGCCTGACGATCGGCTCGCCCACCGTCACCGCGGCCGGCAACCTATCGCTCGAGGCGGACAGCTTCGTCTCGATCACCTCGGCGATCGACGCGGGCGGCGATGTCTCGGTGACCAGCCACAATGGCGCGGTCAGCCTGTTCACCGTCCGGGCCGGCGACGACATCGCGGTCTCCGCGGCGACGGCGGTGTCGATCGTGGGGGCGTCGATCGGCACGAGCGGTGTCGACAACGAAGCCGATGACCACAACATGCTGTTCAGCGGCAGCGGCGTGACCCTCGGCGCGGTCAGCCCGGCGAGCATCTCGGCGGACAATACCCTGGAGTTCAACGGCTGGACGGGCAGCGCGGCGATCAACGCGGGCGCGGGCGGCGCGACCGTCAATCTCTACCGCATGAACAATGCGCTCTCGGTCGCCGCCGTCTCGGGCGCGGTCCAGGCCCAGGTTAATACGGGCGACCTGATGCTGGACACCGTTTCGGGCGGCAATGTCTCGCTGCGCTCGGTGCTGGGTTCGGTCAATGCGACCGGGGTGACCGTCACCGGCGACTACACGCTGTGGAGCGGCGCCGGCTTCAACGCGGGCGCGCTGTCGCCCTGTGGCTGCGGCATCGTCAACCTGACCATCACCCAGGACAACGGCAACCTCTTCCTGCCGACCTCGATCGGCGCGACCGGGAACATCCTGATCAAAATCGCGGCCGGCGCGCTCGACGCCGACACCGGCGTCCAACTCGGCGCGAACGGGGATGTGGAGATCCGCGCCGCCAATATCGGCATCGGCGGCCTCAGCGGGAACAATGTCACGCTGGTCGCCAATGCAGGCACGATCGACGTTCGCAATTTCCTGCTCGTCGCCAACGACTATACGCTCACCGGCCGCAATTTCGCGGGCGCGGCGCTTGCGCCGGGCGGCACGCGCGGCGGCATCTGGGCGCTGACCGCCACGGGCGCGCTCGACATGGGCGGCAACACGCTCGAATATGCGGGCGATATCGACTTCTCGGTCGCCGGCCTGCTCAGCAACGGCACGATCCGCTCGCTGTCCGGTGCGGTGACGGGCACCGCCAATTCGGCCGATGTCTACCAGCTGATCGCGGCGACCGACCTCGACGTCTCCGCCACCAGCGGCAGCTTCACGATCTTCCAGGCTATCGCCGATAGCGGCAGCGCGACGCTTCGCAGCAGCCAGGCGCTCAACGTGACCGGCAGTATCGAGGCGGGCACCAATGCCAGCGTGTCGGCCCAGTTCGGCGCCGCCACGGTCGGCAATGCCAGTGCGGGCGGCGATATCAGTGTCTATTCGCTGTTCGGCAACGCCACGCTGCGCCAGGCGAAGCTCACCGGCGCGACCGGTAGCCTTAGCGTGCAGAGCGTTATCGGCGCGGCGAAACTTGGCGCGGACGATGACGCTTCGATCACCGGCGACCATTATTTCGAGCGTGCGGCGGGTTCCAGCGGCACCGTCTCGATCCTCGGATCGACCGGCGCCAAAGTGTATCTCGACCATTCCGCGGCGCTGGACCTGGTTCAGGCCAACACGGCCTGGGTCGAGGTGCAGCATGGCAACCTGTCGATCGACACGCTTGGCGCGCTTGCCGGCGACGCCACCGCCATCACCGGAGCGGGTTCGATCTTCGTGAATTCCGCCCGGGGCGGAGTTCTCCTGCTCGAGGCCAGTGGCGGCAACCTGACGCTGGGCGGCGCCGGGATCACCGCGAACGGTATCCATCTGGTGGCCGACGGCACCATCGACACCACTGCGATCAGCAACCTTTCCGGCCAGTATATCGAGATCGTGGGATCGAAGATCCGCGCGGCGTCGCTCAGCTCGAGCGGTGATGCCGACCTGTCGAGCACCAATGGCGGGATCACGCTCGACAACCTGACCGCTTCGGGCGTGGCGTTCGTCAGTGCGTTTGGCGACCTGGCGATGAACCAGATCTCGGTCGGCGGCCTCAGCGATTTCGTGGCAGGCGGCGAAGCCACGGTGCGCGGCGTGATCGCAGGCAATGGCTTCACTCTGACGGGGCAGGGCAATGTCACGCTAGGCGCCGATGCCGGAACGCTCGCGGCTGCCGGCAACGATATCCAGGTCGGCGGAGCGCTGGGCGGCTGCGGCTGCTTCACCGGCGGCGCGACGGTGATCTCGCTTGGCGGCAACGTGTCGATCAACTTGACCAGCGTGACGGGTGTCTTCGACCGCGTGACCGCCGACGCCGGCGATGTCAGCATCGCGAATGCCTCGGGCGATCTCGGGATCAACAGGCTGCGTGGCCACAATATCCTGGTCTCGACGCCCGGCCAGCTCAGCATCATGGACGCGCAGAGCAGCGGTGGCAGCTATGCGCTGACCGCGGCGGACTTCGGCACCTTCACGCTCAGCCCGTCGCTGTTCGGCGGGGCCACCCGCCTCGGCGACGTGACGATCATCGACACCGATGGCGATCTCAATTCCACGGGGGCGCTCAATTCCTCGGGCGATATCCGGGTTGAAGCGCGGGACGGCGCTATCACCGGCGGACTGGCGCTGACCGCAGCCGGCGACGTCACCGCCATTGGTCAGGGCGTTGCCCTGCAATGGGCAGAGGGCCGCGACGTCACGATCGATGCCGGCACCGGCACGGCCGCGATCTCGAACACGCTCAGTGTCGGCCGAAACTATACGGTCACCGCCGGCAACTTCTCGGGCAATGCTCTGGCCACCGGTGGCGCGAACACGGGCTCGCTCGCCATCACCGACACGGTCGGCGATTTCGACTTCGGCGCGACCGACTTCGCCTTTGGCGGCGCGATCGACATCGACGCGTCGCACGGCTTGCTCAACATCGGTAACCTGCAGGCAGGTAACGCGATCACGCTGAACGCCGGCGGCAATCTGACGCTGGCCAGCGCGAAGCTGACGTCCACCGGCACCAACAGCTTCTCGCTCGTCTCGGGCGGGGACCTGCAGTTCGGCGCCGCCAATACGGCTTCGGTCGTTGGCACCAATATCTTCAGCAACGCGGGGTCGCTGGCGAGCGGCACGAGCATCCAGGCGGACGGCAATCTCGCGATCAACCTTCATCAGGCCGACGGCCTTGGCGCGATCGAGGGCGGCACGGTGCAGATCGCAGTGGCGGCCGGCGATTTCTCGGCTGGCGACATCGATGCGGTGGGCGCGCTCTTGGTGCAGGGGCCGGGCGGCACGCTCGCGCTGGGTAACCTGACCACCAGCGCCGGCCTCATCAACGTCAGCGGCCAGGGCAACACGACGCTGGGCAATGTGTCGGGCCACTTCGTGATCACCCTCGGCGCCAGCCTGGGCAATCTGAGCGTCGGCGCCGTTACCGGCGGTGACGTGTCGTTCTCGGTGGCGGGCGGCATCGACGCCGCCGGCATCTCGGCCAGCACGCTCGGCGTGGTCGCGATGGGCGGCAACGTCAATCTCGACAATGGCGGGACCGGTTCGCACATCGGCAGCCTGGCCAGCGTGACGGTCGGCAACGGCAACCTCGCACTGCGCAACCTTCAGGGCCTCAGCCTCGACGGCGTGATCGAGGTGAGCGGCGTGCTTGACCTGCAGGTCACAGGCGGGCTGACCCAGAATGCCTGGTACATCGTCGCCGATCGCCTGCAGGGCAATGTGACCGGCGCGGCGACGCTGGGTGGTGACAACCGCATCGGCACGCTTGCCGCCTTCTCGGCAAATGGCCTTAGGCTCAACAACGCCACCTCGCTGGTGATCGACGGCCCCGTCCAGGGCAATGGCGGCGCGGTGACGATCGCCTCGCATGGCGGGCTGGAGATCAGCCCCAATGGCAGCATCGTCTCCGCCGCTTCGGGCGATGCGATCGTGCTCGCCTCGGACGGCCGGTTCACCAACCTGGCCGGGGCAGGCGCGCTGAGCGCCTCGAACGGCCGCTGGCTGGTCTATACCCAGACGGGCGGCAATCCCGGCGCCTCCGACCCGCTCAACGATTTCGGCGGGCTGGCGGGGACCAGCTATTATGGCGACGCCTATGATTTCGGCACCGGCAGCTTCGCTACCGCGCCGAATGCAGGCAATCGCTTCGTCTATGGCTATCGCCCGGTGCTGACGGTCACCCCGTCGAGCCTGCACCTCGTCTATGATGGCACCGTGCCGAACGTCACCACGACGATCACCGGTCTGGTCAATGGCGACAGTGCCGCCAATGCGTATGGCGGCGCGGCAGCGATCAGCGGCGTCGGCAGCGATGCCGGCACCTATTTCGCCTATAGCTCGCTGGGCACGCTCAGCTCGGAGATGGGTTACACCTTCGCCTTCGTGCCCGGCACGGTCGTGATCGATCCGCGCGTGATCAGCGCGATACTGACCGCCAACGACAAGACCTATGACGGCACGCTGGGCGCCACTGGCACGCTGAGCCTGAACGGGTTGATCGCGGGCGACACGGTGTCGGCGAACAGCACCGGCATGGCCTTTGACGGCAAGAATGCCGGCACGCATCTCGTCACGGCGAACGGCATCACCCTGTCGGGCGCTGATGCGGGCAACTATGTCCTTTCGGCCGGCAGCACGACTGCGCTGGCGGAGATCCTGGTCAAGGCGATCACGGCGACGCTGTCGGCTAATGGCAAGACCTATGACGGCACTACCGCCGCCACCGGCACGCTGGGCCTTGGCGGGCTGATCGGCAACGACCAGGTGAGTGCGGCCGGCAGCTATGCCTTTGACAGCAAGAATGCGGGCACGGGCCGTACGGTCACTGCAAGCGGGATCACCCTGTCGGGGGTGGACGCGGGCAACTATGTGCTGACCGGTACCAGCGCGACGGCGCTGGCGGACATCCTTGCCAAGGCGATCACCGCGACCCTGTCGGCCAATGGCAAGACCTATGACGGCACCACTGCCGCCACCGGCACGCTGAGCCTGGGCGGTCTGGTCGGCAACGACCAGGTGAGCGCGGCCGGCAGCTATGCCTTTGACAGCAAGAATGCCGGCGCGGGCCGCACGGTGACTGCTAGCGGGATCAGCCTCTCGGGCGTGGATGCGAGCAATTATGTGCTGACCGGCACCAGTGCGACGGCATTGGCGGACATCTTGGCCAAGTCGATCACGGCGACCCTGTCGGCCAACGGCAAGACCTATGACGGCACCACGGCCGCCACCGGCGCGCTTGGGCTGAACGGCGTGGTCGCCGGTGACGCGGTCTCGGCGACCAGCGCCGGCATGGCCTTCGACAGCAAGAACGCGGGCACGGGCCGCACGGTGACCGCGAGCGGGATCGGCCTGTCGGGCGGCGACGCGGGCAATTATGTGCTGACCGGCACTATCGCGACCGCCCTGGCCAATATCCTCGCCAAGGCGATCACCGCCACGCTGGCGGCGAACGGGCGGGTCTATGACGGCACCACGGCCGCCACCGGCACGCTCGGCCTGAGCGGTCTTATCGCGGGTGATACGGTTGGCGTTACTGCCGCCGGCATCGCCTTCGACAGCAAGAATGCCGGCACCCGCGCCGCCACCGCCACGGGCCTGGCGCTCAACGGT
Organism: Sphingomonas sp. NIBR02145; assembly: GCF_027359115.1. Lineage (NCBI taxonomy): Bacteria > Pseudomonadati > Pseudomonadota > Alphaproteobacteria > Sphingomonadales > Sphingomonadaceae > Sphingomonas > Sphingomonas sp. NIBR02145. Next base: position 4,865,793 of record NZ_CP114791.1, read on the forward strand.
GCCGATGCGGCCAACTACACGGTCAGCGGCACCGCCAGCGGCAGCGCCGTGATCTCCCCCAAGGCGATCAGCGCCACCGCCACGGCGGACAGCCGGACCTATGACGGCACCACCACCGCCACGGGCCGCATCGCGCTGACCGGGCTGATCTCGGGCGACACGGTAACCGGTACGGCGAGCTATCGCTTCGCCGATGCCAATGCCGGCACCGGCCGCACGGTGCAGGTGAGCGGCCTTGCGCTCTCGGGCGCGGACGCGGCGAACTACACCGTCACCCTGTCGAGCACCCCGGTGACCGCCGACATCACCCGCCGTGCGGTGACGGTGACGGTGGCCGACATGACCAAGCTCCTCGGCCAGCCCGATCCCGCATTCACCTATGCCGTCACCGGCGGATCGGTGGTGAGCGGCGATAGCTTCGGTGGCGCGCTGGCGCGGACTGCGGGCGAGCAGGTCGGCCGCTATGCGATCGGGCAGGGGACGCTGGCGCTGTCGGCCAACTACCTGCTCACCGTGATCCCCGGCACGCTGGCGATCACCCTTACCCAATCGGGCGCCGATGCAAGCGACGCCCTCAGGACGCTGCGGGCCGGCGTCGCACCCGGCTTCTCGCTGGATCAGAACCCTTCCCGGAATCTCGAGGGCGACGATCAGGGCGAGGACGAGGGCGACGGCGACAAGTAGCGGGAGAGCCCGCACGACCTTTCGGTGCGGGCTCTCTGCCCCTCAGGGCCGGGCGCTGCGGTTGGGGGAACCGCGGCGCCCTACGCAACGGAACAGTTGCCGTAGACGGCTACAAGGCGGGCAGCAAAGAGGGCCCGCGCAGTCCCCCTGCGCGGGCCCCCACGGCCCCCCCCAAAGAGGCCGGATGCCGGCACGGCAGCGAAGAGCGGGATTCCAGACCCCTCCGCGCGCCGCGCCGAAGCTCCCTTAGAAGCCGATCTTCACCCGCACCGACGCGCGGCCCTCACGGGTGTTCTCGCCGGCTGCACCTTCCAGCGCGATGCCCAGGCGGACATTCTTGCTGGCCCGGGCATCGATGCCGACGCCGAGCGTGCCGAGCACCGGTGCCATCCGCACGCCGCTCACACCGAAGCTGCCCGTGCCGGTCGGAGCACCCGCGAAGCGCATCGCGCCGAGGGTGTCGAGATCGCCCGAATTGTAGCGCACGCCCATGCTGACCCAGGGCATCGCCTCGCCGGCGCCGGTCTTGACCTTGGCGCCGAGACGGAGCTCACCCGAGGCCGTGAACAGGTCACGGCTGGCCGAGGCGACCTGGAGGCCGAGGCCGCCCGCGGCGCTCTCGTTGAAGCCGTCGCGCTTGTCATGGACCTTGCTCGCGCTGCCGATCAGGGCGAGGCGCAGGCCGTTGCCGAGCTCGGTGCGGACGCCGCCAGTGAGGCCGAACGAATAGCCCTTCGAGCTGATGTCGCCGGTGGCCAGGCTGGTGGTGCCGCCGAGACTGAGCGTGCGGCGGCTGTCGAAGTCGCCCGAGTACCAGCTGCCCGAGGCCGCGATGAACAGGCTGCCGGCATCATAGCTGGCATAGCCGCCCAGCTGATACTGGTTGCCGCTGACGGTCGAACCCCGGCTGTTCATGTCGGAGTCGATCTGCGCCACACCGCCGGCAACGCCGAGGGTGAAGCCATCGAGCTTCGTCTCCACGCCCATGGCGACGCCCGCCGTGGTGTTCTCCACTCCGGCATGAACATTGTCGCCAAGCAGCTTCTGGTAGCCGCCATAGACCTGGCCCCAGATGCCGCCGCGGCTGGTGTCGCCACCCGCACCGGTGCCCGGCAGGGTCGCGCCGGAGAGGGCGCTGGCGAAGCTGTTGCCCGAGGTGGCGGTGGTGCGGACATCGGCCAGGCTCGAGCTGGCGAAGCCACCGCCGACCAGGGCATCGCTGCCGTCGCCGACGCGCTGGCGGAGCAGGTCGGTGAACAGGTTGTTCGCCGAGATCGTCGCCGTCGAGATGTCGGCGAGCGCCTCGCCGCTGAGGCTCTTGAACGCCGCGACCCGCTGCGTGGTGTCGAGTGCGGTGATCGTGTTGAGCGTCGCCGCCCACTCGTCCGATGCATTGCCGGTGGTCGAGTTGCTCAGCGCATTGGCCACCGCCAGCGTGTTGGTGTCGCCCGCTGCCACGCCGTCGTTGAACTCCATGTTCTTCTGGACCTGGAGGATGACCGAGTTGGCAACCAGATCGTAGCGCAGGCGCCACTTCAGGTTCGGGTTGCTCGCCACCGTGGCGAAAGTGCTGCCATTGGCGAAGGTGCCGGTGAGGCTGTTCGCCTGGACGATCGTGTAGAGCTGGTTGAAGCGATAGTCGCTCGCCGTCGACGTCAGCGCGTTGACCGCCACCGTGCCGCCCGAGAGCGTCGCGGTGCCGTTCACCTTGATGCTGTCCGAGGCGAAGTTGAAGCTCGTCCCGCCGAAGTCGAAGAGCAGGCTGCCGCCGCTGGCGACGAGGCTGCCGACGGTGAAGCTGCCGATCGGGTTGACCGTGCCCAGCGCGCCGTTGAGGCCGCCCGGCGAGAAGGTGCCCGAGGCGATCGTCAGCGCGCCCGCCACGGTGCCCGAGCCGATCAGCGTGCCGCCCTGGACGCGGATGCCGCCCTGGGTGGAGCCCGAGAAGGCGAGGGTGCCGGCCGTCACGTCGAAGCGACCGGTGGTGGCGAAGGTGCCCGCCAGATTGAGGCGGCCAAGGCCCTGCTTGTCGATCGAGCCGGTGCCGGTGATCGCGCCGCCGAAGCTCTGCTCGGAGGTGTTCGACAGGACCAGCTTGCCGGCGCCGAGCGCCAGCGTGCCGGTGCCGGCCAGGCCGCCGACGGTCTCGGTATAGCCCGCCAGGTCGAACACTGCACCCGAAGAGACGCCGAGGGTGGCATTGTTGGCGACACGTTCGCTTGCGCCGAGGCGCAGGGTGCCGCCCTGTACGACGACCGTGCCTGCACCGACCGTTCCGTTCAGCGTCGAAGTACCGGCAAGGTTGTAGACGTTTCCGGCGCCGATGTTGGCGTTCACCGTGGCGGTGCTGAGCTGATACTCGGCCGCGGTAAGCGTGCCGGTGCCCGACAGGGTGCCGCCAAGTGCCAGCAATCCGACCGTTTCATTGTTCCCGCCAAGGTCGAAAATGGCGTTCGAGGACACCGCCACCGTTGCCGTATCAACGATACGATTGGCTGCGCCGAGGCGCAGCGTGCCGGCCTGGACCGAGACGTTGCTCGCCGTCGTGCCGTTCAGCACCGAGGTGCCGCCGAGGTTCGACAGGGTGCCCGCGCCAAGGTTCGCGTTCACTACGGCGTTGTTGCTGAGCAGGTACTGGCTCGCGGTGAGCGTGCCGGTGCCGGCCAGGGTGCCGCTCAGCGCCAGCGTGCCGATGGTATCGTTGAAGGCGCCGATGTTGAAGGTGGCGCCCGATGCGACCGCGACCGTGCTGGCGTTGCCGATGCGATCCGCCGCGCCGAGGCTCAGCGTGCCAGCCTGGACCACGGCGTCGCCGGCCAGCATGCCGTTGAGCGTCGAGGTATCGGCCAGGTTGAACAGCGTGCCCGCGCCGAGGTTGGCGTTCACCGTCGCACCGGTCAGCTTGTACTGGCTCGCGGTGAGCGTGCCGGTGCCGTTCAGCGTTCCGGCCAGCTCCAGCGTACCGATGGTATCGTTGAAGCCGCCGATGTTGAGCGTGGCGAGCGAAGCGACCGAGACCGTGGCGCCATTGGCGATGCGATCCGAGGCGCCGAGGCTGAGCGTGCCAGCCTGGACCACGGCGTCGCCGGCCAGCGTGCCGTTGAGCGTCGAGATGGCGGCCAGGTTGACCAGCGTGCCCGCGCCGAGATTGGCGTTCACCGTCGCGCCGCTCAGCTTGTACTGGCTGGCGGTGAGGGTGCCGGTGCCCGCCAGCGTGCCGGCGATGCCGGCGACGGCGACAGTCTCGTTATAGCCCTGCAGGTCGAAGGTTGCGCCCTGGGCCACGCCGAGCTCGGCGGTGTCGGCGATGCGGTTGGCGGCGCCGAGGCGCAGCGTGCCTGCGGTGACCGAGACATTGCCGCCGCTGATGGTGCCGTTCAGCAGCGAGACGCCGCCGGTGTTGCCTACCGCGCCCGACAGGTTGCCGTTCACGGTCGCGCCGTTCAGCGCGATCGTGGTGGCGGTGAGCGTGCCGGCGCCGTTCAGCGTACCGTTCAGCGTCGCCTGCGACACCGTCATGCCGATGGTGGACAGATCGAGCGTGCCGGCGGTGCCGACGATCAGCGTCGAGGCCGGATCGAAGCTCGCGCCGGCTGCCAGGGTGAGGCTGCCCGAGTTGACCTGGGTGACGCCGGTATAGCCGGCGGTGCCGCCGAAGGTCAGGTTCGCGCCGTCGATCAGCAGGTTGCCGGTACCGGTCAGGGCGCCGGCGAAGCTGCTGGTGCCGGCCAACAGGCCGAGCGTGAGGCTGCCCAGCGAGACGGTGCCCGTGCCCGAGAGCGTGCCGATGCCTTCGTCGGCGGTAAGCTGCAGCGTGCCGCCGGCCGCCAGGTTGACCGAGGCGGCGTTGTCGATCGCGCCGCCAGTGGCCAGGGTGCCGCCGGTGACGGTCCAGCTGGCGACGTCGTTGGCGCCGGCCAGCGTCCAGGTGCCGGTGCCCGACTTGGTAGCGCTTTCGAAGCCGGTGACGGCGCCGAGCGTGCCCGAACCGGTGCCGACCAGTGCCAGCGTGTCATTGCCCGCGCCGCCGCTGAGCGTGCCGTTGAAGACTGCGCCGGTATCGAGGGTGAGGGCATCGGCGCCGTCGCCGCCGACATAGTTGCCGGTCAGCGTGCCGCTGATGTTGACGATGCGATCGCCGGTGCCGACCGAGCCGATCGTGCCGATCGTGGTCGAGCCGGCATCGAGGTTGACGGTGATCGCCGCGGCGCCGTCCAGGTAGAGCGCGCCGAGGCCGCCCTCGATCTTGCCGCCCGACTGGTTAGTGATCGTGGTCGCGCCGGTGGTGGCAATGCCATAGCCGGCGGTGCCGCCAGTGATCGTGCCCGAATTGGTGACCGAGCCGCCCGAGACATAGTTGATGCCCGCGCCGGTGGTCGCCGCGATCGTGCCGCTGTTGACCAGGCTCGCCGCCGAAGCACCGGTCCAGGTCGCGACGCCGGCGCTGATGCCGTTGATCGTGCCGGTGTTGGTGGCGGTGTGGGTGCCGTTGCCGGCGAAGGCGATGCCGATATCGGCGTTGATCGTGCCGTTGTTGATCGCGGTGCCGGTGTTGTTGACGAAGATGCCCCAGCCGCCGGGGGCGGTGGCGTTGAGGATGCCGCCCAGCGCGTTGGTGCCGGTGCCGCCGCCATCGAGGCTCAGCGCGTTGTCGGCGATGCCGGTGACGGTGCCATAGTTGGTGACGGTGGCGCCGGCGCCGGTGGTCACGATGCCGCGCCAGCCGCTCATCGTCGCGCCGGCTTCGTTGATGACGGTGACGTTGGCGCCGGCTGCGCGGACCGCTGAGGCGCTCGTCGCCGAACCGCCCGAGATCGAGCCATAATTGTCGATCGTCAGGCCCGCGCTGTTGGTCTGGATGCCATAGGTGGTGCCGGTGATCGTGCCGCTCGCCTGGTTGGTGAGCGTGCCGCTGGTGCCGGTGCCGACATAGACGCCGGTCAAGCCGCTGATTTGGCCGGCATTGTCCAGCGTGAAGCTGGCGGTGTAGATGTTGAGGCCGGTGCTCGCGGTGCTGGTGATGCTGCCGCCGGCGGCATTGGTGACGCTGCCCGTCGCGCCCGCCATGTAGACCGTGGCAAGGCTGCCCGAGGCGGTGAGCGTGCCGGCGTTGCTGAGCGTGCCGCCGTTCCAGAACACCGCGGCGCTGTCCGACGTGCCGTCGATCGTGCCGCCGGCGAGGTTGGTCACGCTGGTGCCCGCAGCCATCGCGTCGATCGCGCGCACGCCGGTGATCGTGCCCGAATTGGTCACGCTGCTGCCGGCGCCGGCAAGGGCGACGCTGACTCCGGCGCCGCTGTTCACGGAGCCGGTGAAGGCGATCGCCGAGCCGTCGACGACGGTGAAGCTGCCCACATAGTTGGTGTTGCCCGAGAAGGTGAGCGTGTTGCCCGCCGCCAGGCCCTTCACGAAGACGCCGCCGTCGCTGCCCGAGATATTGGCCGCGAAGGTGCCGCTGTTCGCCTGCTGGAAGTAGAGCGAGCCGCCCGACATGGTGACGCTGCTGCCCGAGATGCTGTCGGTGGTGCCGATCAGCGTGCCGCCGCTGACGGTGGTGGTGCCGGTCCAGTTGTTGGTGCCGGCGAGCGTCAGGTCGCCGGTGCCGGTCTTCACGAAGTTGCCGGTGCCGGTGATGTCCTGCCAGACCGTGCCGTTGGCGGCCTGATTGTAGGTCAGCAGGCCGTTGTTGACGATATCGCCGCCCGAGATCGTGTCGGACGTGCCGGCGAGCGAGGCGCCAGCCGAGATGGTGGTGGTGCCGGTCCAGTCGTTCGCGGCGTTGGTGAGGACGAGGCCCGAGCCCATGCTGCCCTGGAAGACCAGGTTCTGGCCGGCCAGGCTCTCGGTGATCGCGCCGGTCAGCGTCGCGGTGACGCCGGTCTCGGCACGCAGCACGGCCGGATCGTTGACCGTGTCCACCGCCTGCAGGTCGATATTGTTGGCATAGGTGCCGGTCATGCCGAACACCGCGGTCGGATCGACCATGTGGATCGTGCCGGTGCCGAAGGCGCCCGCGGTCGCCGCGCGGATCGTGCCCCCATTGACCCAGATGTCGCCGGTCAGGTCGCTGGTGCCGTCGAAGGTGATGGTGCCCGAGGGCATGCCGCGGACGCCGGCGCTGATCGACTGGCCCGGATTGGCGCTCGGGCCGGTCAGGGTCATGTCGCCCGAGACGAGGCCGAGATTCTCGAAGCCGATGAAGTTGGCCAGGCTGACCGAGACGCTGGTCCCGGCGTCGCCGAAGTCGGCGTACAGCCAGTCATTGCCCGCGCCGCCGTCGACCATGCCGCTGATGGTGCCGCCGAAATAGGTGAAGCTGTCGTCGCCGTCGCCAAGGTTGGCGTTGTAGATCGAGCCGCCGCGGAAGATGACATTGTCGACGCCCGCGCCCGACGAGGCGTCATAGTCGCCATAGACCACGCCCGACAGATCGATGTTGCGGGTGCCGTTGCCGGTCGAGACGATGCTGCCGTACATGTACGAGCCGTACTCGTTGGTCATGTTGACCGTACCGTCGCCCGAGAGCAGCGCGGAGCCGGTGCCGCCGACGAGCGCGCCGCCATTATGGTTGGTGATCGTCGAGGTCACGCCGCCGGCGGTGTCGATCGAGATGCCGTAGCCGCTATTGCCCTGGAGCGTGCCCGAGTTCTCGATCGTGGCCGCGCCGCCCGAGATGGTCACGCCATTGGCGCCGCCGACGATGATGCCCGTGGTGTTGCCGTTGACATAGCCACCGACGTTGGTGACCGAGCCGCCCGCAGTGAAGCGGACGCCGTCGCCGGTGCTGAGGTTGGCATTGGTCTGCCAATATGCGGTGGCGTTGTCGCCGGCGGTGCCCGCGACGATGACGCCGGTGTTGGTCAGCGTCTGATAGTCGTCGCTGCCCATCACGCCATTGGCCTGGCCGGCGATGACACCGGCATTGGTGAGCGTGGTGCCCGCGGCCTGCAGCGTGACGCCGTTGCCCGCCGCGATGATCCGGCCGCCGGCCTGGTTGTCGACGGTGCCGCCATTGGTGATCACGCCGTCAAAGCCGCTGCCGGTCGACTTGATGAGGCCGGCATTGGTCACGCCGCCGCCGGTGTACGAGGCGACGGCATAGGCGTCATGAGCGATCAGCTGGCCGCCGGCGTTGACGGCCAGGCTTGCGTCGGCGTTGACGAGCGTCACCCCCGTGCCGGTCATCTCGAGCTTCGCGGTGCCGCCGAGCACGAGATTGCTGCCACTCACGCTCCAGCCGCCTTCGGTCGGTGCCTGGGTGCCGGTCAGGGTGAGCGTGCCGCCGCCGTTCAGGCTGTGCTGTTCGAAGCCGGTGAGGGTGGAGAGGTCGAGCGTCGCCGGGGCGGAGACGGTCGCGGCGAAGCGGTCGTTGCCGCCCTCGCCATTGATGCTGGTGAAGCTGCCGCCATACCAGTTGAGCGTGTCGTCGCCGTTGCCGAGCGCGATCGCGCCATTGGTGGTCGAGCCGGCGTAGAGGCTGACCGTGTCGGCGTTGTTGCCGGTCAGATAGATCGCATAGGTGCCGCCGGTGATCGTGCCGGCGTTGGCGATGTTCGCCGCGGTGGTGCCGCCCGAAGCGACACCGTAATTGCCGCCGGTGACGGTGCCGGTGACGTTGTTGCTGAAATAGCCGCCGTTGAAGACCACGCCGTTGCCGGTGCCGTTCACCGTGAAGGTGCCGGTGGTGCCGCCCGACAGCGTGCCCGAGCCGATGAAGCCGCTATTGTTGATGTTCGCGGTACCGGAGACCGAGATGCCCCAGCCCTGGCCGACGATCACGCCGTCCGCCTGGTTGGTGACGATGGCGCTGCCGTTCGAGAAGTAGATGCCGCGGCTGCCGCTGTCGAGGCCGACGATGGCGCCGCCATTGTCGACGCTCACGCCGGTGGCGGCGCCCGCCAGGAAACCGCCGGTGCCGCCGCTGATCAGGCCGTTGGTCTGGTTGTTGAGGCTGCCGGTCGAGGTGCTGGTGAAGCGCACGCCATAGCCCTGGGTGGCGTTGCTGCCGCCGGTGAGCGTGCCGGAGTTGAAGAGCTGGTTGCTGGTGCCCGCGACGTTCAGGCCGGCATTGGTCGACGCGATGATCGTGCCGCCGCTGTTGTTGAAGTTCAGCGTGCCGGTCGCGCTGACGCCGGTCGCGCCGGTGATCGTGCCGTTATACTGGTTGATCACCGTGCCCGAGATGAGCGACACGCCGATGCCGGTGCTCGCGGTATAGGTGTTGGCCAGCGAGTCATAGGTTGCGGCGGCGATCAGGCCGCTGTTGTTCACCGTGCCGCCTGCGGCCAGCTTCACGCCCACGCCGCCGCCGAAGATACGGCCACCGGCATTGTTGGTGACGGTGCCGGCGCCTTCGATGCCGTTGACGCTATAGCCCGAGATCGTGCCCGTGTTGGTCACCGAGCCGCCGCTGGCGAGATAGACGCCGTCCCAGCTGCCGGTGATCAGGCCGGTGGCATTGTTGGTCACCGTGCCGAGGCCGCTAGCGAGATAGACGCCATTGGCGCGCACGGTCGAGGTCGAGCCGAGCGCCGCGCCGAGGATCTGGCCGGAATTGTTGACGGTGGTCGCCGCGAACGAGGAGATCGCGTTGGTGTCGGCGCCGCTGCCGTTCAGGAACGAGCCCTGGATCACACCGCCGGCCTGGTTGGTGATCGTGCCGCCCATGGCCTGGATGCCGGTACCGCCGCCGGCGGTGAGCGTGCCGGTGGTGCCGCCCGAGAGCGTGCCGGTGGCGATCGTGCCGCGGTTGGTGATGTTGACGGTGCCGCCGGTCGCGATGCCGTTCGAGCGGCCGACGATCAGGCCGGCATTGTCCAGGCCGAGCGTGCCCGTGCCGCCCATGCCGATGCCGTTGCCGCCGCCGGCATTGCCCTGGCCGACGATGCGGCCGGTGCCGTAGTTGTTGATCGAGAGGTTGCCCGAGCCGCCCTGGTTCTCGATCGCGTTGTAGAGGTTGCCGGCGATCAGGCCGTAATTGTTCACGTTCAACGCGCCGGTGGCGACGATGCCGCCCGAGGCGACATGGTTGATGCCGGCATTCTGGCCGCTGATCGTCGCGGTCGAGTTGCTCGCCGAGCCATTGTTGATCGTGCTGGTGCCGCTCGTCGCGACCACGGCGATCGCGGCGCCATAGCCATTGTCGCCGCCGGTGCCGGTGTTGGTGATCGCGCCGAAATTGTCGACGCCGTCATTGGTGCCGCCGAGGCGCACGCCGACATACTGGCCGCCCGCGACCGAGCCGGAGAGGCCGACGCGCAGGACGTTGCCCACGCCGGCCAGCGTCACGGCGGAGACAGCCGCGCCGCTGCGCGCGCCGGTCAGCGTGACCTGGCCGCCGGTGGCCGAATCCACGGTGAGGTTTCCGGTGTTGGTGATCGCGCCGCTCAGCGAGACGGTGCCGAGTGCCTGGACGTCGCCGGCGCCGCTGATCGCGCTGGTGAAGTCGTAATTGTCGGTGCGGTTGAAGATCAGCGTGCCGCCCGAATCGACGGTGATCGCGCCGGTGATGCGCCCGCTGGCGGCGCCATCGCCGACCTGGAGGGTGCCGCCGGCGACCGTGGTGCCGCCGGTATAGGTGTTGAACCCGGTCAGCGTGACCTGGCCGCTCTCTACCCGGAGCGCGCCGGTGCCCGAGATCACCTTGGCGCTCGAGCTGGCGCCCGACTGGGCATAGGTGAGCGTGCCGTTGTTGGTGATGCTGCCGCCCGAGATCGCGCTGGTCGAGCCGCGCACGGTCACGCCCGAACCGATCGTCGTGATGCCGGTCCAGCTGTTGCCGGTGCCGGTCAGGTTGAACAGGCTGCCGCCGATGCCGGCGAAGGTAACCGCCTGCGAGGTGCCGATCGCCTGGCCGGCGGCGTTGGTGCCGCTGCCCGAGGTGATGCTGCCGCTCAGGATGGCGTTGCCGCCGAACAGGTTCTCGAACACGGCCGGCTGGCCGTTCAGCACCGCCGGAACGTCGAGCACGAAGTTGTTCGCATAGACGCCCGATGCGCCGAACTGGACGTTCGACGTGAGCAGGTGGACGACCGCGCTGCCGAACGCGCCGGCGCCGTTGGCGAGGACGATTCCGCCGTTCGCGTTGATCGTGCCGATGCCGCTGGTGCCCTGGAATAGCAGGGTGCCGCCATTGGAATTGACGGTGATCCCGGGCACCACTGCTGCGCCGGTGAGCGTCCAGGTGCCGCTGTCGAGCTTGGTGATCGTCTCGGCGCCGGTCGAGGTGGCGAGCGAGAAGCTGCCTGCATCTGCGCCGGTACCGGTGCCGCGCAGCTGCAGCGTGTCGCTGCCGCCGCCCAGGTCGATCGCGCCATAGGTCGCCGCCGCCAGCGCGCCGCTGCTCTGCAGCGTCACGGTGCCGGCCGAGCCGGTCACGGCGTTGGTATAGCCCTGCGTGACCGCGCTCGCGTTGGTCTGGCCGGTGTAGATCGCCAGCGTGTCGTTGCCCGCACCGCCGGTGATCCGGCCGCTGGCCGAGCCGGCGAACAGATTGATCGTGCCGCCGGTGCTGCCGGTCAGCACGGTGCTGCCGGTGCCGCTGCCCGCCTGGCCATAGTTGTTGAAGGTCGTGCCGCCGTTCAGGAACACCGCATAGCCGTTGGTCGCATCGCTGCCGCCGCCGAGCGAGGCGCCCACCGCGTTGGTGATCGTGCCGCCGCCGGTGGCGCTGATCGCGAAGTTCGTCCCTTCGCTGATCGCGCCGGCGTTGAGGATACTCGCGGCACCGCCGACATCGACGGCATTGAGGGCCAGCGTGCCGGCGCCGACGCCGTTGATCATGCCGATGTTGACCAGCGTCAGCGCGCCGGTGGCAGCGATGCCGCCCGATGCGCCCCGGATCGTGCCCGTATTGGTGATGTTGGCGGTGCCGGTGCGGATCGCCGTGGTGGTGCCGCCCTGGACATAGTTGTTCGAGCCGTCGAGCGTGCCGGTGGCGATGGTGCCCGAGTTGCTGACGCTCAGCAGGCCGCTGCCGACATTGTTGATGCCCGCGGTGCCCGCGCCGACGATCTGGCCGGCATTGGTGACCTGCACCGCGCCGCTGTTGATCAGCAGGCCCGTGCCTTCGCCGGTCGCGCCATAGATGCGGCCTGTGGCGTTGTTGATGACGACGCTGGTGCCGCTGATCTCGACGCCGGCGAAGCGGTCGCCCTGGATCAGGCCGTCATTGACGATATAGGCGCCGTTGTTGGCGCGGGCGCCGTCCCAGCGGCCATAGAGGCTCGCGCCGGTGTGGTTGCCGAGCGACAGCTGGTTGGTGCTGGCAAGGACGCCGTTGCCCTGCGTCGTGATCGAGCCGCCGGCGGCATAGGTGATCGTGCCATAGTTATCGACCGTGCCGCTGCCGATCGCGATAGCCGAGGAGGCGCCGGTGCCCGAGGTGATCGTGCCGCTGTTCTGGATGTTGTTGCCGGTGCCGCTCGAATAGATGACGTCGCCGGTCGCGCTCAGCTGCGCGCCCGACTGGACGAACATCAGGTCCGGCGTGGTCAGCGTGACGCCGACACCGGCGATATTGGTCAGCGAGCCGTTGAGGATGAACGTCGTCGCGTTGCCGCCCGCCACGGTCCAGCCCGCGCCGCCGTTGCGGCTGCCGGTCAGGGTCAGGTTGCCGCTGACGAGGCTGTAGGCGTCGAAATTGGTGAGGTTGGCGAAGTCGGTGGTGAGATTGAGCGTCTTGTTGGTCGACGAGCCGACATCCACCGCGAAGGTGTCGGTGCCGGTGCCGCCGTCGATCGTGCCGCTGAAGGCGCCGCCGGCCCAGGTAAAGGTGTCGTTGCCCGAGCCGAAATCTGCGCTCTGCATCGATCCGTTCGCGCCGAGCCGGAAGTTCTGGGCGCCGGTGGAGCCGCTGCCGTCATAGTCGCCGACAAGCGCGCCGGCGAGGTTGACGGTGGTCGCGCCGCTGCCGACGACGCTGATCAGGCCGGTCGTCTGCGAGGTGGCGTTGAGGTTGAGCGTCGAGGCGGTGGTCGCGTCGATCCGGATCGCGCCGGCGCCGCCGCCGGTGATCTGGCCGTCGCTGTTGACCGTCTGGCCCGGCGAGAAGGTGCTGCTGTCGAAGCGGATCGCCCAACCATTGGCGGCCGAGCCACCGGTGATGTGGCCGCTGGCGTTGTTGGTGATCGTGCCGCCGCGGCCCGAGATGATCGCCGAATTGTTCGTCGCGGTGAGGGTGCCGGAATTGGTGATGTTGGTCGTCGCCGCGCCCCAGACCACGACGCTGCCGGCGGTCATCGTGCCGTTGTTGGTCACGGTGACCGTCGAGGGGCCCTGCGAATTGCGCACGCCGGTGCCGCCGGCGGCGGTCGCGCTGATCGTGCCGTTGTTGACGATGGTGACGTCATGGCCGGCGCCGATCGCGCTGCTGCCCTGGCTCGATACGGTGACGCCGGATGCCACGTTCACCACCAGGTCGGTGTTGGTCCAGCCCGATCCGATCGCGTAGCTGCCATTGCCCGCCAGGATATCCGCATTCGCGTAGACGGTGTTGAGCCCACCGATCGCGCCGGCGGTGTTGAACAGGACGCCCGCGCTCGGGCGGGTCGAATTGCCGATGGCGGCGCCGACCGTCACCGTGTTCGTCTGCCCGGACTGCGCCGACTTCATCTGGATGCCGACGCTGCCGCCGTTGATCGTGCCGCCAGCCGTGGTCGTGACGCTGTTGGTCGTGTTGCTCGACGTGACGTTGATGCCGATGCCGGTGCCGCTGGTGGTGATCGCGGAGCCCGAGGTGACGTTGACGGCGGCGATGGCGTTGCTGGCCGAAGCGGCGATGCCGGTGCCGTTGGCAAGCGTGGTAATCGTGCCGCCCGTGGTGGTGACGTTGGCGCCCGTGGCGGACAGGGCGTTGATTCCGGTGGCGAAGCCCGAGATCGTCGGCGCCTTGAGCGACAGGTCCACCGTCGCGGTGGTGGATGTCGCATAGATGCCGGTGTCGCCGCTGATGCCGGTGACGTTGCGCAGGCTGCTGACCGTGCCGAAATCGACGACGTTGATGAAGCCGGTGGCGACCAGATAGGCGCCGAAGGTCGCGTTCAGGTCGGTGGTCGAGCTGGTGTCGAACTGGCCGATCGCCCAGGTCAGGTTGCCGCCGCCGGCCTGCATGAACAGCGCCGCGCCGTTCTGGTCGCTGCGCAGCGAGTTGGCGCCCGCGGTGTAGAGGACCGCGCTCTGGCCGCTCCCGGCGTTCTGCCGGTAGGCACTGCCATTGGGGTTGCCGGTGGTGTTGTCGATCGTGACGCCGGTCATGGTGACGCCGGAGCTCTGGGTGTTGTCCACCATCACGCCGCCATTGGTCGCGGTATCGTCGGTATAGGTGCCCGAGCCCGAGATCGTGCCGCCGCCGGCGGGGCTGGTCGATTGGGCGAGCGCCGGCGTTGCCAGCGTGATGCCGATCAGCGCGGTCGAGCCGAGCAGCGCCTTGCGGAGCAGCGCCTCACGACCCACGCGCACCGAAACCGCCTTGGACGCACGCGCGCCATTGCCACGATCGATCATTCGAAAAAGCCCCCGAAATCAAATGACCGTGCGCCCCGACTCCACGCGACACACGGCAGACATAGGGAAATCCCTTAGTCCCAGATGGGGGTTTTGCTGTTGAACAGCCGTCTCACCGATTTGGACCGATGTCGCACGGGAGGACAACTCCCGCTTTGGGACATCAACGGGTTAGCGCGGCCCTTGCACGGCAATCGCTGGGGGTTTCGCCGAAGCGCGCCTTGAACAGCCGGCTCAGATGCGCGGCGTCGCTGAAGCCGAGCCGCTCGGCGAGATCGCCGATCCGCTCGAGGTTCTCGGGGTTGAGCAGTGCCTGGCGCGCGGCCTCCAGCCGCATGTCGCGGATATAGGCCTGCACGCCACCGCCGGCTTCGAACAAGCGGTGCAGGGTGCTGCGCGACACGCCCAGCTTGCGGCAGAGATTGTTGACGGTCAGGCTGGGCGAACCGAGATGCGCCTGGACCTCGTTCCGTGCGCGCAGCACCAGGGTCGCGGGATCCTCGCGGAAGCCCGGCGCCTCGGTGCGGCTGGCGCCCTTCAGCGCGAGCACCAGCACGTCGAGCATCGACTTGCCCAGCCTGGGGGCGTCTTCCTCGCTGAAGCGGGGCAGGGCTTCGCGTATCTGCATCGCGTGCGAGGTGAACATCGCGATCTCGGCGGGATTGAGCACCGTGCCGTGCAGGCTGGCGACATCGAGCCCCGCCTCTATCGCCAGATGGCGCGGCACGCTGAGCGAGATGCTGCGCCCGCCGGCGGAATCATGGATCGAGGTCTGCTGGCGATCGACGATGACCGCCGAGCCGGGCATCTGCACCCAGTCCTGTGCCTGCTTGCCGACCACGCCCGCCGCCTTGCCGTCGAGGTTGACGGTCAGCGCCATGGAGTCGTTGCCCATGTCGACCAGCCGCTTGTCGCGGCGCCAGCGCTGGGCCGAGATGTCGGTGAACACCAGCGCGATCTCGCCGAGCTGGGCGATGCTGCTGGAGATGCGGAACTGCTCGAGCGGCTCGGTATGGTAGAGCGGCGTCATGCCCGGCCAATGGCTCAGCCACACTTCGTGGCGATCCTTGGCGTCGATCTGGGCGGTCGTGTAACGGTGTACGCGAACAGGTTGCGACGCCAAACTACACCCCCGAGTTTCTTTGTTTCCGTGGTTTCTATTCGATTCCGGACGGTTAGCCCCGCTTCCAATATAGACGGAAACATTCACGCGCACGCAGATTCTGAGGGAAGAGTCCCGATATTACGCAAATTTCATGTTGGGATTGATCTACGTTACGAAATCGGGCCTGCGGTCGGCGTCGAGCCGTAGCGTAAGGTCCGCCCACGCGCCGCCGTGGCGCAGCATGTGGCGGGTCAGCCGCTCATAATATTGGACGAAGCGGCGGACTTCGGCATCGCTCATCGGGCCGCCGGCCTTGCGCTCCTGCTCGATCCGCCAGTCGGCGACGATCTCGAAGCCGGGCGCCTGCAGGAACACCAGCTGGTCGATCCGCGCCCATAGTGCCTGATAGGGGCCGGCGAGCCGGGCGTTGACCCAGCGGCGCCAGCGTCCGTCGGGGTCTTGGGTGCGCTCGAGATCGTTGACCGGCTCGTCAAGTTCCGCCTCGCCTTGCGGGCGGGCGCCGAGGCACCAGCCTTCGAGGATCAGCATCCCGGCCGGACCGGGGACCTGCTCGGGCGCGCCGGGCTCGTCGCGGGCCTTGTCGAAGCGGGGAAGCAGGGCGGGGCCATGCGCCAGCGCCTCGATCGCGGCAAGGCCGGCGGCGACGTCATGCGTGCCGGGCACGCCGCGGGTGCGCAGCGCCGGGTGGACGGTCTCGGCAAGGTGTCGGCGCTCGGCGCCGTCCAGATAGAGGTCGTCGAGCGACAGTACCGGGCAGGCGAAGCGCTCGGCCAGCGCGCGGGCGATCGTGCTCTTGCCGCTGCCCTGCGCGCCGGCGATGCCCAGCACGAAGGGGCGGCGTGTGCCGGGGCGGAGCCGTTCGGCGATCCACTCGGCGGCGGGAAGGGGCGGGGGCGCGGCCATCGGCTGCATCTGTGCTTGCGCTCTGCCAGCGCTGTCAAATAAGGCTGGTGCGGGCCGGGGCCCTTCCCGGCGGGGAAAACTTGTGTCCAGTCGTCCGACGATCAAGGAAGTCTCGAAGATCGCAGGCGTGTCGTTCAAGACCGTCAGCCGGGTGCTCAACAACGAGAAGCATGTCAGCGAAGAGACGCGCCGCCGCGTCGAGGAAGTCGTGGCACGGCTCAACTTCCGGCCAAGCCATGCGGCGCGCACGCTGGCCGGGCGCAAGTCGTTCCAGGTCGGGCTGCTCTACGACAATCCCAGCCCCTATTACATCTATCACGTCCAGACCGGCGCGCAGCAGCGCTGCACCGAGCTGGGCTACCGGCTGCTGCTCCAGCCGATCGACAGCCAGTCGCCGGACCTGGTCTCCAACGTGCTGGCGCTGATCGACGAGACGCATCTCGACGGGCTGATCCTCTCGCCGCCGGTAACCGAGGCGACGGCGCTGCTCGACGAGCTCGACCGGCGCGGGCTGCCCTATGCGCGGATCGCGCCGGGCATCCGCCAGGACGCGGGCATGTCGACCGCGATGGACGACGTCGCCGCCGCGCGCGAGATGACCGCGCACCTGATCGGGCTCGGCCATCGCCGGATCGCGATGATCCGCGGCCTCGAGAGCCACGCCTCGTCGGCCGATCGCCTGGCGGGGTACAAGGCCGAGCTCGAGGCGCATGGCATCGCCTTCGATCCGGCGCTGGTGGTGGCGGCGGAGAACGACTTCGCCTCGGGCGCGGCCGCCGCGCGCGAGCTGCTGGCGCTCAAGGACCGGCCGACCGCGATCTTCGCCGGCAATGACGACATGGCGGCGGGCGCGCTCGCGGTGGCGCATGAGAGCGACATCGACGTGCCGGGCCAGCTGTCGATCGCCGGCTTCGACGATTCGGACCTGGCGCGCGCGGTGTGGCCACCGCTGACCACGATCCGCCAGCCGGTGCACGAGCTTGCTGCCGCCGCGGCCGAGCTGATCCTTTCCGGGACGGCGCCGCAGCCGCGGGTGACGCTGGAGCACAAGCTGATGATACGGGCGAGCACCGGGCCGGTGTCCCGGTAACCAATAGCTGTCCCGCAGCCGGACAGGGGTTAACCAAACACGGCGCTGGCGGCAAAAGTTAAGAAGTCGTTAACTGCTGGCCATGCAACGCCAGCTCGTCCTTGAGGGCTATGCCCCCCGCCGCCATCCGTTCCGCCGCTATGTCCGCCGCGCGGTGGCCCAGCAACGCCAGCTGCGCGACGACAGCGACGTGAAGCTCTTCGCATTGAGCTTCACGGCCTTCTTCGTCTGCTTCTTCACGTTCATCGCCTGAAACGCTTCGTCATGCTGAACCTGTTTCAGCATCCAGGGCACCACGAGGGATATCCTTGGTGGAGGGTTGGACCCCGAAACAAGTTCAGGGTGACGAAGGATAAAGGCAGGGTGGTCGTCCGCCCCTTTAGGGCAGCACGTCCGGCGCGTGGGGTGTGTCCTCGGCCTTGTAGAGGCGATTGGCGCACCAGGCCGAGGCGAGGCAGAGCAGCACCACGACCAGGACGCATTCGGCCACGCCGACCCCGGGGATCTTGCTCACCCCGAAGATGCCGACCGATCCGAACACCATGAAGCCCGAATTGACGATGTTGTTCGCCGCAACGGTCCGCGCGGTCTGCGACTTCTCGACGGTGGTGGTGAGGAAGGCGTAGAGCGGCACCACGAACATGCCGCCGGTGGTCGCGATCGCCAGCAGCGTGCCCAGCACCGCCCAGCCGATCGGCATCGACAGGAACTCGGCGGTCTTGAGCAGCGGACCCTCATGCACCGGCCAGAAGCGCGCGGTGAGGTAGAAGCAGATCACGAAGAGCATCATCGAGAGGACTGAGCGCACGGCATATTTGGCCGAGACATGGCCCTTGAGCAGCCGGTTGATGATCACCGATCCGATCGCGATGCCCACCGAGAAGATGCCGAGGAACACGCTCGCCACGTCCTTCTGGGCGTGGAACACGTTCTTCACCAGCGGCGGGAACAGCACGCCTAGCACCGCGGCGATCGTCCAGAACACGCTGATCGCGATGATCGCGAGATAGAGCCGGCGGATGTGCATCGTAGCCGAGATCAGCCGCCACGAGGCGCGGAAGATGTTGTAGTCGATCTTGAGCTTGGTCAGCGGCGGGGCGGAGGGGATGCGCTGCGAGGCCAGCCAGCCGACAAGCGCCACGCCGATCACGGCGAAGGCCGCGGCCTTCGCGCTGATCACGCCGCCGGCAATGGTGCCGCACAGGATCGCGATATAGGTGCCGGCCTCGACCATGCCGGTGCCGCCCAGCACTTCGTCTTCCTTCAGATGCTGCGGCAGGATCGCGTATTTGATCGGGCCGAAGAACGCCGAGTGCACGCCCATGCCGACCAGCGCGACCAGCATCAGCTCGAGATTCTTGAGGAAGATGCCCGAGGCGCCGACCAGCATGATCCCGATCTCGGCGGCCTTGATGATCCGCATGATCTTCGCCTTGTCGTAGCTGTCGGCGAGCTGGCCGGCGAGCGCGGAGAAGAGGAAGAAGGGCAGGATGAAGATGCCCGTTGCGATTGCGCTGAACCGGGTCTCGTCCTCGACCGAATTGAAGATCTGATAGGTCGCGAAGAAGATCATCGCGTTCTTGAACAGATTGTCGTTGAACGCGCCGAGAAACTGGGTGACGAAGAGCGGCAGGAACCGGCGCTCCCGCATCAAACCGAGCGCCGCACCATGCATAAGCTAACTTTCACCTCTGGTTGCGGATTTTCCGCTGTATCTGGGGCGGGCATAGCCGAGCGGCATGCATGGCGGCAATCGGTTAATCGGTTTCCCCTCTGCTCCCCTCCCTTCCAGGGAGGGGAATTCACTGGATTACGCCCCGCATGACTCCCGCACGATCAGGTCCGTCGGCAGCCGCTCGGCGCTGGGATCGGGGGAAGGGTCGAGGATGCGCGAGACAAGCTGGCGGCCGGCCTCGAACGTGTCCTGGCGGATCGTGCTGAGTGCCGGAGTGGAGAGCCGGGCGAGCAGCATGTCGTCATAGCCCATCACCGATACGTCGCCTGGCACCGATACGCCGGCGCGGCGCAACGCGCGGATGGCGCCCAGGGCGATCAGGTCCGACGAAGCGACGATGCCGTCGAAATGGACGTGTCGCCGCAAGAGCCGGCTCACCGCCGCGTCGGCCGATTCGAGCTCGAAATCGACCGGCACCACCAGCTTGGGATCGGCCGCGATCCCGGCTTCGCGCAGTGCCTCGTCATAGCCGCGCTTGCGCTGCATCGATTCCGGATCGGTGCCGCCCAGGAACAGGATCGCCTTGCGGCCAAGCCGGGCGAGATGCGCGGTCGCCCGCCTGCCGCCCAGCTGGTTGTCCGATCCGATCGAGCAATAGAGCTGCCCGGCCATCTGTGCGCCCCACACCACGAAATTGGCGCTGGTCTGGGTGAGCTGGTTGAACGCGTCGTGCAGCATCGACTGGCCGAGAAAGATCACCCCGCTCGCCCGGCTGGTCGTGGTGGTGGCGACGAGATCGTCATAATTGGCGGGCGTGGTGTGGCTCACCGTGAAGTCGCAGTCGCGGGCGCGCGCCGCCTCGCCGATGCTGGCGAGCAGCTCGAGGAAGAACGGGTGCGAGAGCGGCAGCGGCCGGCCGCGCATGAACGGCGTGACGATCACGATCGTCCCCTCGGCTCCCACCGGCGCGGCCGGCATATAGGGGCGGAAGGGATAATCATGGTCGCGTGCCAGCGCCCAGATCTTCTGCTTGGTGCGCGCGCTGATCAGCGGATGATCGTTGAGTGCCCGCGAGACGGTCGAGATCGACACGCCGGCCAGCTTCGCCAGATCCTCCAGCGTCGTATTGTTGTTGCTACTGCTGCCCATTGTGCCCAAGCTTGAGGAAAGCCGAATACGGCCAGATTAGAACGGTGAGGGGGGAGCATTGCAAGCTGGCGACGCGGGCGCCGCGCCGCGTGTCACGCGGCTCAGCCTGTTGCAGATCTGGAACATGTGCTTCGGCCTGCTTGGCATCCAGATTGTCTGGGGCCTGCAGAACGTAAACACCAGCCGCATCTTCCAGACGCTCGGCGCCGAGCTCGACGACCTTGCGATATTGTGGATCGCGGGCCCGGCGACCGGGCTGCTCGTCCAGCCGATCATCGGCCATCTGAGCGATCGCACCCGCGGCCCGCTCGGCCGGCGGCGCCCCTATATCCTGGCCGGTGCGGTCTGCACCGCGCTGGCGCTGTTCCTGATGCCCAATGCCACCAGCCTGTGGGCGGCGAGCCTGATGCTCTGGGTGCTCACCGCATCGATCAACATCGCGATGGAGCCGTTCCGCGCTCTGGTGGCGGACCGGGTGCCCGAGAGCCAGCGCACCGCCGGCTTCGCGATGCAGGTTTTCTTCATCGGCATCGGCGCGGTATTCGCTTCCGCACTGCCCTGGATGCTGGTCCATTGGGCAGGGCTGAGCGGCCAGCCCGAGCCGCATCTGCTGCCGCAATCGGTGCGAAGCGCCTTCTATATCGGCGGCGTCTGCCTGCTGGTGGCGGTGAGCTGGACGATCGTCACCACCCCCGAATGCCCGGCGCCGACGCGGCTGCCCGAGGAAGCGATGCCGCCGGTGACGCTGTCGCCCGAGCGCGCGGCTTCGCTGGTGCGCCACGGTATCGGCTGGATGCTGGCCGGGGCGGGGGTCGCCGGGGCTGCCGCGCTCGCCGGATGGAAGCGCGAGATCTATGTCATCGCCGGCATCTGCTTCCTGTTCGGGCTGCTCCAGGCCGTGGTCGTCCGCCTCCGACGGCTCGGCCGAAGCTCGATCGGGATGCTCGAGATCGTCGAGGACATCCGGTCGATGCCGCCGGTGCTCAAGCGGCTGGCGGTGGTCCAGTTCTTTACCTGGTACGGCCTGTTCGCGATGTGGATCTACACCGTACCCGCGCTGGCGCTCCGGCATTACGGCACCGCCGATCCGGCCTCGCCGGGCTACAATGAAGCGGCCGACTGGGTCGGGGTGCTGTTCGCCGGCTATAACGGCGTCGCGGCGCTGGGCGCGTTGCTGCTGCCCGGCATCGGTGAGCGGCTCGGCCGGCGGCTGACGCATGCGCTGTGCCTGTGCTTCGGCGCGGCGGGGCTGGTCGGTTTCCTTCTCGTCGGCGATCCGGTGGCTTTGTGGCTGCCGACGATCGGGGTGGGGCTCGCCTGGGCGGCGATCATGTCGATGCCCTATGCCATGCTCGCCGGCAGCGTGCCGCCGGGCAAGGCCGGCGTCTATATGGGCATCCACAACATGTTCCTGGTGATCCCCCAGCTCGTCGCCTCGACGATGCTCGGGCCGCTGGTCGGCCGCGTCTTCCACGGGCAGGCCGAATACGCGCTCCTCCTCGCCGCCGCGGCGCTGCTGGTCGCGGCAGGCTTCGCGCTCACGCTTCCACGCAGCGCCGATACCGGCTCCCGGTGACAGCCCCTCACGGGCGCAAGGCTTTGCAGTGCTTCGCATTGCCGCGCGAGGCTGTGCAAAATTTGCATTAATTGCAAGACAAAATTGCATCGCGCGACTCGTTCGCTGCTGCGGAAATTCGTGCACGTCCCACTGATAATCCGCATAGAACTGTTATTTTATAATAAGATATCGGCAGAAATATTCTGCAGAATTTCCCTCTTGCGGCTTTGCTCAATTTACGCAAAGTTACGCAAAGAGCTTCCCGGGCCGGGCAGCTCGCAAGTGGATGGTCCCGCCGGAGAGCGGGGGCGGCACAATGGAGGGTGTCTTGGGGGAAGCGCGGCATAGCCGGCTTGCGATCATGCGCGATAGCGTCGGGCCTTGCCCTGCGCGCGTTTCGCGCATCCGCGCCTTGAAGCACCGAATTGGAATCTGAAGCGACGCTGCGGGGCGGGGGCCCCGTGGTGCCGCGCGTGCAACAGCGCCGCAAAGGCGCGACGGAGGGAGGAAAGATGAAGCAGATCACTTTGTTGCGGGGCGGCGCCTCGCTGGCGGCCGTAGCCCTGATGGGCCTGGCCGGCATTGCCCAGGCGCAGACCGCCTCGGCACCCGAAGCCACCCAGGAGGACGATAGCGGCGCGATCGTCGTCGTCGGCGTCCGCAAGGCACTGGAAAGCGCGCAGACGATCAAGCGCGATTCCGACACGGTGGTCGACTCGATCACCGCGACGGATATCGGCGCCTTCCCGGACACCTCGGTGGCGGGCGCGCTCCAGCGCGTGCCGGGCATCACCACCTCGCGCCTGCAGGCAGCCGGGGACTCGACCCACCCCTCGGGCGAGCCGACCGCGGTGCTGATCCGCGGCCTCACCTTCGTCCGCACCGAGTTCAACGGGCGCGACAGCTTCTCGGCCGATGCCAATCGCGGGCTCAACTTCAACGACATCTCGCCCGAGCTGATGGCCGGCGTCGATGCCTACAAGAACCAGACGGCCGAGATGATCGAAGGCGGCCTGGCCGGCACGGTCAATCTGCGCACCCGCCTGCCGTTCGACCAGAAGGGGCTGGTCGTCGCCGGCAACGCCAAGGCGAGCTATGGCACCCGTTCGAAGGAGTGGACCGGCGAGTTCTCGGGCCTGATCTCGAACACCTGGGACACCGCGATCGGCCGCTTCGGCCTGATGGCCAATTTCGCCCGCAGCCATGTCGTGACGCGCACCGAAAACGTGATCATGGACAAGATCGATACCTATTGCTCGGCCGGCGCGACCAATGCGCAGGGCAATGGTGTGCTGACCAACGGCACCGTGAACTGCTCCGCCAATCCGTTCGGCGGCACCGGCTGGGCCTATATTCCCGACGGCATCCGCTATTCGCAGGTCGATTACGACCGCACCCGGCGCGGCATCTCGGCGGCGGCGCAGTACGAGAACAATGCGGGCAATTTCCGCATGTCGGCCCAGTATAACGACAGCGAGTATCACAATGCCTGGCTCGAGCGGGCCAGCCACGTGATCCTGGACGGCAATTACTTCGGCACCCCGGCGTTCAACCCGCGCGCCACCACGGTTCTCGGCCGGGCGCCGGGCACCTCGGCCTTCGTCTTCGGGCCGGACGGCATGCTCCAGTCGGGCACGCTGACCCAGGCGCATGGCAGCTGGCGCGGCAGCTGGGACAGCACCCAGGAAGCGATCAACACCGGTTCGGCCGTGCCGGGCCAGCCCTTCGTCAACAATTGCGCGGCGCCTTCGGTCTGCTCGACGCTGCAGGACGGCCTCTATTTCCAGAACGAGGCGCGCAACTTCGATCACCGCGAGCGAACCCAGGACCTGTCGGGCAACATCAGCTGGGACGTGACCGAGAAGCTCCACGTCAACCTCGACGTGCAGCATATCTGGGCCAACACCACCAATGACGACATCCTCGTCGCCGTCGGCTCGATGGCCAATGTGCAGTACAGCACGAACAAGGACGGCACGCCCAATGTGAAGCTGCTGCCGGGCTCGAACGTGAACTACGCCGCCGGCGGCCTCTCCAACCCGCACAATTACTGGATGCCGTTCGTCCAGGCGCACATGGAGGACAATGACGCCAAGGAGACCGCGTTCCGCGGCGATATCGGCTATGATTTCGACGAGGGCGGCTGGCTGGACTCGCTGAAGGTAGGCGTTCGCTATGCCGATCGCGCGCAGACGGTGCGCTACTCGACCTTCAACTGGTCGCCGGTCGCGGCGTCGTGGAACTGCAACGGCCCGGGCTTCAATATCGACAACACCACGGGCGGTGCCTATCCGAGCTGCAACGCCGGCCACCCGGCGTTCAAGGGCTATGGCCCGGGCATGTGGGAGTCGGTCACGCTCGGCGACGGCTTCTACGATGGCGGCGTCTACGACAACCCGGCGCTGGTCTACATGAACCGCGCCACGCTGATGGACCGCGCGCGGCTGGTGCAGGGCGTCAGCGGCTCGACCACCGGTTCGCCGATGGGCTGGGAGCCGATCTGCGACCGCGCCGATGCCACGGTCGAGGGCTGCTACCTCCCGTCCGAGGTGATGCACGTCAAGGAGAAGACCACCGCGGCCTATGCGATGCTGCGCTTCGGCGGTGACAATGCGAATATCGGCGGGGTGAATATCCGCGGCAATATCGGCCTGCGCTATGTCCGCACCAGCATCGATTCCGACGGCAGCGTCGGCTATCCGCTGACCACCACCTTCACCAACTACCAGCCCTGCGGCTCGACGCTGCCAGCCACCTGGATCGTCAACCCGATGTGCTTCGTCACGCCGGCCGTGGCGGCCTTCGCCAGCGGCGGCGGCACGGCGAACACCTATGAGGCCAGCTATGACAACTGGCTGCCGAGCTTCAATCTGCGGCTGGGCCTCGACGACAAGAGCTTCATCCGCTTCGGCTATTCGCGGGGCATGTCGCGGCCGGACTTCGGCCTGTTGCGCAACTTCGTATCGATCCAGGGACCGATCCTCGACGGTTCGGCGACGTCGCCCTACCTGGTCCGCAACGGCGCGGGCACGGTCACCGGCTACAACTTCGTGTTCCGCGCGGAATCGGGCTTCCCGGCGCTCAAGCCGATCACGGCCGACCAGTTCGACCTGACCTTCGAGCATTATTTCGGCCGCAGCAGCTCGTTCACGATCGACGGCTTCTACAAGAAGCTCAATTCGAGCATCTCGTACGGCGAGTTCTATCGCAGCTTCACCAACAACAACTCGACCCAGACCGTGCTGATGCGCGGCCCGCGCAACGGCGAGGATGGGGGGACGCTCAAGGGATTCGAAGTTGCCTTCCAGACTTTCTTCGACTTCCTGCCCGGCGCGCTTAGCGGGCTTGGTACGCAGCTGAACTACACGTTCGTCGACCAGTCGGGCATCAACAACTCGAACCTGGTGACGGCGGGCGCGCTGGACTCGGGCGGCACCGGCGGCTTCGGCGCGGGCCTCGACACATCGGGCGGGCGCGGCGTGGTGATGGACTCGCACCAGCTGGCGGGCATCTCCAAGCACACGTTCAACGCGGTGATGCTCTACGAAAAGGGCCCGATAGCGATGCGTGTCGCCTATAACTGGCGCTCGCGCTTCCTCACCGACAATCTCGACTGCTGCATCGGCCTGCCGGTGTTCCAGAAGGCGGCCGGGTTCCTCGACGGCTCCCTGCGCTTCTCGCTGGCGAAATGGGTCGAGCTGTCGGTCGAAGGATCGAACCTGCTCGGCACCACCAGCGTGTTCCAGCAGCAGATCTTCGGCGACACGAGCAAGACGCCCGGCGCCAAGCCTGTCTACCGCGACGCAAACTGGAGCCGGGTCGATCGCCGCTTCCAGTTCGGCGCCCGGTTCAAGTTCTAACTCCCCTCGGCGCCGCCGTTCCTTCATTCGGCGGCGCCATTTCTTTCGGGAGCGAATTGCATGCAGCCCAGTTCGAGCACATCCGCGGCGCCCCTGCGCGTCGTCATCGTCGGCGGCGGGACCGCGGGCTGGATGTGCGCGGCCGGGCTGGCGCGCTTGCTGCCGGAGACAGATTATGCGCTGACCCTGATCGAGTCCGACGAGATTGGCACGGTGGGCGTCGGCGAAGCGACGCTGCCGCATATCCGCGAGTTCAACGCGATGCTCGGGCTCGACGAGGCCGAGTTCATGGCCGCCACCCAGGGCAGCTTCAAGCTGGGCATCGAGTTCGTCGGCTGGGACAGGCCCGGGGGGCGCTATGTCCACCCCTTCGGCACGTTCGGCGAACGCTGGGGCGGGCTCGACTTCCAGCACCACTGGCTGCGGGCGAAAGCGGCGGGCAAGCCGGTTGGCGAATTCGCCGAGCACAGCTTCGCCGCCGCGATGTGCCGCGAAGGCGTGTTCGACATGCCCGATCCGGACCCGCGCTCGATCCGCTCGACCTTCTCCTACGCCTATCATTTCGATGCGGGGCTCTACGCCCGGTATCTGCGTGGCTGGGCGACGCAGCGCGGCGTGCAGCGGATCGAGGGCAAGATCGTCGAGGTCTTGCGCGGCGCCGAGACCGGGCTCGTCGAGAGCGTCTCGCTCGAATCGGGTGCGCGGATCGAAGGCGACCTGTTCATCGACTGCTCCGGCTTCCGTTCGCTGCTGCTCGGGCAGAATATGGGCGTGGCGTGGCAGGACTGGAGCGAATGGCTGCCCTGCGACCGCGCCATGGCGGTGCCGTGCGCCAGCGTGGCCGGCATCACGCCTTTCACGCGCTCGACGGCCCAGACCGGCGGCTGGACCTGGCGCATCCCGCTCCAGCATCGGATCGGTAATGGCTATGTCTTCTCCAGCGCTTTCTGCTCGGAAGACCAGGCGCGCGAGACGCTGCTCGGCGCGATCGACGGCACCCCGCTTGCCGAGCCGCGTGTGCTGCGCTTCCAGGCTGGGCGGCGGGAGCGTGGCTGGGAAGGCAATGTCGTCGCGGTCGGGCTGTCCTCGGGCTTTCTCGAGCCGCTGGAATCGACCAGCATCTTCCTGATCCAGGCGGCGGTAACCGACCTGGCGAAGCTGATGCCCCGGCCCGGCGGCGCGATCGATCCGCGCCTGGCCGCCGAGTTCAACCGGCTGTTCGCGATCCATTACGACCGGACCCGCGATTTCCTGGTGCTCCATTACACCGCCAACGCGCGCCACGGCGAACCGCTCTGGGATCATGTGCGGAACATGGCGTTGCCGGACAGCCTGGCCCACAAGATCGATCTCTTCCGCTCCAGCGGCCGCGCGCCCGACTACAAGCTTGGCCTGTTCTCGCGCGACAGCTGGCTGGCGGTGCTGATGGGGCAGGGGATCATGCCCCAGGCCTGGGATCGTCAGGCCGACCGCGCGCCGCTCGATCAGGTGGCAGAGCGCCTCTCCGATCTGCGCGAACGGATCGCCAGCAACGCCGCGGCGTTGCCAGCGCATGCCGATTTCCTGGCCGGCTATTGCCCGGCGGGGGAAGTGGCGGTGGTCGCATGAGCGGGGCGTTCACCGTTGTCGTTGTAGGGCGGGATGCGCCGCTCTGGCTGGCGGCGGCTGCCTTGGCGCGGGCGCTTGGGGCTTCGGGTGTTCGGGTGGAGGCGGTGGAGCTGCCGAGCGGGCTCGCGCCGGTGGATTTCTACGCCACCTTCCCGGCGCTGGAGGCGCTGCATAGCCAGCTTCGTATCGATGAGGCTGGGGTGCTGCGGGCTACGGGGGGAAGCCTGACGCTTGGGCAGAATTTTGTGGAGCTTGAGCCCAGCACAATAGAGCCCAACCAGATCCCCGGCGGAGGCCGTGGCCCAGCTGCAAGCGGTTTGGAGGAGAGGGCAAGCGCCGCCGAGGCTGCGTCGAACCTGGGCCCCGGCCTTCGCCGGGGATCAGCTTCGGAAGCGGTAGGGGCACAGTCGCAACCCGCCTTCCTCCACGCCTATGGCTCCGCCGGCACCCGGATCGGCGAGGACGAATTCTTCCCCCATTGGGTCAAGGCACGCGCCTATGGCCTGAGCGTCCCGCTCGACGACTTCTCGCTCACTGCCGCCGCTGCGCGACACGGGCGGTTGATGCTGCCTGACGACCAGAGCGCGAGCTACGGCCGCTGCGACTATGGCTATCACCTGCCGGCGACCGCCTATGCCCGGCTGCTGCGCGAGACGGCGATCCGCCACGGCGTCATTGTACATGCCGCCGACGCGGTAACCCCTGCACGACAGGGCGAGACGATTACCGCGCTCGATCTCGGCGAGGGACGGCGGCTCACGGGCGATCTGTTCGTCGATGCCGGCGGCGCGCTCGACACGGATTTCCTGAGCTGGCGTGCGCATTTCCCTGCGGACCGCGTGCTGACCGCCGCCGGCCCGGCCTTCGCCAATCTCCCGGTCTATGCCGAGAACCGAGCCGGTCCCACCGGCTGGACCGCGCTCCACCCGAGCCGCCCGGCGACCTTCGTCACCCATGTCTGGTCGAGCGCGCACGCCAGTGACGACGAAGCGCTGGCCGCCGCGACCACAGCCGCCGGCCTGCCGCTCACCGGCGCCGTGATCCGCACGCTCGATCCGGGGCGCCCCGCGCAACCCTGGACCGGCAACCAGGTCACCCTCGGCGCACGTTTCGATCCGGTTCACGGCCTCGACCTGCTCGGCCTGCAGGTCAGCCTGGTCCAGCTCCTCGCCGACTTCCCGGCCAGTGCCGGTTTCGCTGCCGAGCGCGACGCCTATAACCGCGCCACCACGGAAGCGCTCGACCGGCTGCGCGACTTCCAGTCCGCGCATTACGCGCTCGCCCGCTATGCCGGCCCCTTCTGGCAGGGCGCGTGCGAGGTATCGCCCGATCTCGCCCATGCCATCGCGCTGTTCCGCGCCCGTGGCGAATTGGCGCCGTTCGAGGAGGAGAACCTCCCGCCCGACAGCTGGCGCGCGCTGTTCCTCGGCCAGGGCGTCGAACCCGAAAGCTGGCCGCCGGCGATCGATCGGGTCCCGCCCGAGGAAGTGAAGGCGCAGTTCCGCCGTATGCTCGGCTTCGTTCGCGAGCAGGTGCTGCGCCAGCCCATGCAGGACGCCTGGCTGGCCCGGCTCGCCGCTCCCCAATCATGACTTCCCCACAGGAAAGACCCCGAATGACCTCTCGTACCCTCGTGACCCTGCTTGCCCTTGCGCTTCCCGGCACTGCCTTCGCGGCGGATCGGGAATGCGCCCAGTCGCCGGGCAAGACGCTCGAAGTCTGTGTTTCGGTCGAAGGCGGGCAGGCGCTCTACGAAGTGAAGCGCGGCGACACGGTGGTGATCGCTCCCTCGGCGCTGGGCCTCAGCTTCGCAGGGGAACCGGCGGCGCGCTACAGTGCGATCACCGATGCCCGCCGCTCGGCCTCGGACAGCAATTGGGAGCAGCCCTGGGGCGAGCAGCGGCTGGTCCGCGACAATCACAGCGAGCTGGCGGTGACGATCACGGGGGACACCGCGCTCAACAAGGCGATGCAGGTCACCTTCCGCATCTTCGATGACGGGGTAGGTTTCCGCTATTCCTATGCCGGCATTCCGGCGGGCGAGCAGGTCGGCGTCACCGCCGATCGCACCCAGTTCCGCACGAAGGGCGCGTACCAGGCCTGGTGGTATGAAGGGCTTGGCCAGGAGCGCGACGAATATCTCTACACCCAGACCGACGCGCGCCGCATCACCCTGGCCGAGACCCCGCTGACGCTGAAGGGCGGCAACGGGCTGTATTTGTCCTTCCACGAAGCGGCGCTGGTCGATTTCCCGAGCATGCTGCTCCAGGGCAACGGCGCCGGCACGCTTACCGCCTGGCTGATGCCCTGGCCCGACGGCGTCGGCGCGAAGAAGACCGGGCCCTTCTCCACGCCGTGGCGCACGATCCTGATCGGCACCACGCCCGGCGCGCTGGCCGACAGCCGGATCGAGCTCAACCTCAACGAGCCGAGCAAGCTTCCGGATATCCAGAAGTGGTTCAAGCCGGGCAAATATGTCGGCGTCTGGTGGGAGATGCATCTCAACCGCACCACCTGGGGCAGCGGCCCGACCCACGGCGCCAATAACGACAATGTGAAGCGCTACATCGATTTCGCCGCGAAATACGGGTTCGACGGCGTGCTCGTCGAAGGCTGGAACCAGGGCTGGGACGGCGAGTGGATCGCCAATGGCGACAAGTTCAGCTTCACCAAGTCGTACCCGGATTTCGACCTGCCGATGCTCTCGGCCTATGCTAGGTCGAAGGGCGTCCACCTGATCGGCCATCACGAGACTGCCGGCGCGGTGGTGAACTACGAGAACCAGCTCGAGGACGCGCTCGACCTTTATGCCAAGGTCGGCGTGCCGTCGGTGAAGACCGGCTATGTCCGCCATTCGGGCGATATCCTCGATCGCGAGGGTGGCAAGGAATGGTTCGCCGGCCAGTTCATGGTCCAGCATCACCTGAAGGTGATCGAGGCTGCGGCCAAGCGCCACATCACGATGGACACGCATGAGCCGGTCAAGGACACGGGCCTGCGCCGCACCTGGCCCAACTGGGTGAGCCGCGAAGGCGCGCGCGGGCAGGAGTTCAACGCCTGGGGCCGCCCGACCAACCCGCCCGAGCATCTCACGATCCTGCCGTTCACGCGCATGCTCGCGGGGCCGATGGACTTCACGCCCGGCATCTTCGACCTGGAGCATGGCAAGACGCTGCTGACGGAGCGCAACCAGTCGACGCTCGCTGCACAGCTCGCCGAATATGTCGTGCTCTATTCGCCGATCCACATGGCGGCGGACCTGCCCGAAAATTACGAGAAGCATCTCGATGCCTTCCAGTTCATCCGCGACGTGCCGACCGACTGGGAGACGACGCGGACGCTGGCTTCGGAGATCGGCGACTATGTCGTCGTCGCCCGCCAGCCGCGCGGGGGCGGGGACTGGTATCTCGGCGCGATCACCGACGAGACGGCGCGTGTGTTGCCGGTGAAGCTCGACTTCCTCGCGCCGGGCAAGCGCTACGAGGCGCAGATCTACCGCGATGCGGCGGATGCCGACTATGTGAAGAAGCCGGTCGCCTACACGATCGAGAAGCGCATGGTGACGAGCGCCGACACGCTCGATCTCGTGCTGGCGCCGGGCGGCGGCCAGGCGATCCGGTTCAAGCTGGTGAAGTAGGCTACGCGGCTTCCCGCCATGCTGTTCCCCGGCGAAAGCCGGGGTCCAGGGTTTCTCTACCGTGTCGCTCTGTTACCCTGGGCCCCGGCTTTCGCCGGGGAACGGCTTTGCCTGTCGATGGTACTGGCTTCCGCGGGGATGACGGAAGGGTAAGTGCGGTGGTAGAGCCTGCCAAATGCTGACGCTGCCCAATATCCTTACGCTCTCGCGTATCATCACGGTGCCGCTGCTCGCGGCGTTTCTCTGGTGGCCGGAATGGCGGCTGGGTTACGGCATCGCCTTCGCGATCTACTGCCTGATGGGCGTCACCGATTATTTCGACGGCTATCTCGCCCGCGCCCAGGGCACGGTGTCGAAGCTCGGCGTGTTCCTCGATCCGATCGCCGACAAGATCATGGTCGCCGCGGTGCTGCTGATCCTCGCCGGCCGCGGAGTGATCACCGACCTGCACCTGATCCCCGCGCTGGTGATCCTGGTGCGCGAGATCGCCGTTTCCGGCCTGCGCGAGTTCCTGGGCGGCATCCAGGTTTCGCTTCCCGTATCGCGGCTCGCCAAGTGGAAGACGACGCTGCAGCTGGTCTCGCTCGGCGGGCTGATCCTGGTCGGCGCCTTGCCCTATGCGTGGCTGTGGCAGGCGGCGCTGGCGGCCTTCTGGGTGTCGGCCGCGCTCACCCTGATCACCGGCTGGGATTATCTGCGCGTCGGCCTGCGGCACATGGACACGTGATGGACCTGCTCTACTTCGCCTGGGTCCGCGAGGCCGTGGGGGTGGGGCAGGAGCAGGTCGACCCGCCCGAGGCGGTGGAGACGGTTGCCGATCTGGTCGGCTGGCTGGCCACGCGCAGCCCCGGCCACGCCGCTGCCTTTGCCGATCCGGCCAGGCTGCGCGCCGCGATCGACCAGCGCTTCGTGCCGCTGGCCACGCCGCTGAACGGGGCGAAGGAAGTCGCGCTCTTCCCCCCGGTGACCGGCGGATGATCCGCGTCTCGATCGATCCCGCACCGATCGAGCTTGCACTGGAGCTGGCGGCGCTCGAGGAGCGCGGCGCGGGCGGAGTGGCGAGCTTCACCGGCGTGGTCCGCGGCGGCGACGGCATCACCGCGCTCGAACTCGAACACTATCCCGGCATGACCGAGGACGCGCTCTGCACCCTGGCCGAGGCGGCGATGGACCGCTGGAACCTGCTCGGCGTGACGATCCTCCACCGCGTCGGCCGGATGACGGTGGGCGAGCGTATCGTCTTCATCGGCACCGCCGCCGCGCATCGCCGCGAGGCGCTGGAGGCCTGCGCATACCTGATCGACCGGCTCAAGACCGACGCCCCCTTCTGGAAGCGGGAATGGCGGGGGGAGGATGCGAGCTGGGTCGAAGCGCGGGCAAGCGACGAGGCGGCTGCGGCCAAGTGGTAATCCCTCTCCCGTAAGGAGAGGGAGGTCAGGGCCGGGCCTCCGCCAGCACGTCCGCCAGTAGCCGGAAGTCCCGTTCCCTCGGCGAAGCCTTGCGCCACACCAGGGCGATCCGCCGCGAGGCATTGTCCGCCTCCAGCGGCCGCGCCGCCACCTGGGTGTGGTCGAGGATGCCCGAATCCACCGCCATCTCGGGCAGCATCGTCACGCCAAGGCCATTGTCGACCATCTGCACCATGGTGTGCAGCGAGGTGCCCATCATCGTCGCCTCGGCGCGCATCTCCGGCCGGTTGCAGGCGGCGAGCGCATGTTCCTTCAGGCAATGCCCGTCCTCGAGCATCAGCAGCCGCGTCTCGTCGATCTCGGCCGGGCGGATCGAGGCGCTCGGATCCATCTCGCCTTCGCGATAGGCGACGAACAGCCGGTCGTCGAACAGCGGCGCCGTTTCCACGTCGCCGCACGCATAGGGCAAAGCGAGCAGCACGCAGTCGGTACGGCCATGATGCAGCCCTTCACAGGCCTGGCCGCTGGTTTCCTCGCGCAGATAGAGCTTCAGGTCGGGATAGTCCCTGCGCAGCTTGGGCAGGATGCGCGGCAACAGGAAGGGCGCGATCGTCGGGATCACGCTCATTCGCATCTCGCCGGAGAGCGGCCGCCCGGCGGCCCGGGCCAGGTCGCCCAGCTCGTCCGCCTCGCGCAGCACGCGCCGCGCCTTGTCGACGATGCGCTCGCCCAGCGGCGTAAAGCGCACCACCCGCCGCGTCCGCTCGACCAGCACCACGCCGATCAGCGTCTCCAGCTCGCGGATGCCCGCCGACAGTGTCGACTGGGTAACGTAGCAGCTCTCCGCCGCCCGGCCGAAATGGCCATGGTCCTTCAATGCGACGAGATACTGGAGCTGCTTGAGCGTGGGGAGGTAGGTGGTCTGCGCCATTGATCGCCTGTGTCGATTGTATGGCGGGTATATAGTGAGCCAGGCGATAAAACAAATCCTCCCCCAGCTTGCTGGGGGAGGGGGACCGCTCGCGAAGCGAGGGGTGGAGGGGCGGCGGTGGCACACCGCCGGCTTCGCCGCCCCTCCACCAGCCTGCGGCTGGTCCCCCTCCCCGAGACAAGCTCGGGGAGGATTTAGAGGTTACGCCGCCTCGCTGAGCTCGTCCGGCAGGCGGATCATATAGTCGAATGCCGAGAGTGCCGCGGTCGAGCCTGCGCCCATCGCGATCACGATCTGCTTGTACGGCACCGTGGTGCAGTCGCCCGCCGCGAAGATGCCCGGCTGGCTGGTCTCGCCGCGCGCATCGATCTCGATCTCGCCGCGGTTGGACAGCGCGATCGCGTCCTTCAGCCACTCGGTGTTCGGCACCAGGCCGATCTGCACGAAGATGCCTTCAAGCTCGACCTGATGCACGGTGCCGTGGTTGCGGTCCTTGTAGGTCAGGCTGGTCAGCTTCTCGCCATCGCCGTCCACCTGGGTGGTCAGCGCCGAGGTGATGACCTTGACGTTGGGCAGGCTGCCCAGCTTGCGCTGGAGCACCGCGTCGGCGCGCAGCTGGCTGTCATATTCGATCAGCGTGACGTGCGCGACGAGGCCGGCCAGGTCGATCGCGGCCTCGACGCCGGAATTGCCGCCGCCGATCACCGCCACGCGCTTGCCCTTGAACAGCGGGCCGTCGCAGTGCGGGCAATAGGTCACGCCCTTGTTGCGATATTCCTCCTCGCCGGGCACGCCCATCGTCCGCCAGCGGGCGCCGGTGGAAAGGATCACGGTGCGCGCCTTCAGGCTCGCGCCATTCTCCAACACGACCTCATGCAGCCCGCCCTCATGCCGGGCCGGCACCAGCTTCGCAGCGCGCTGGTGGTTCATGATGTCGACGTCATATTCCTTGACGTGCTGCTCCAGATGCGCGGCGAGCTTCGGGCCTTCGGTGTGGCTCACCGAGATGAAGTTCTCGATGCTCATCGTGTCGAGCACCTGGCCGCCGAAGCGCTCCGCGGCGATGCCGGTGCGGATGCCCTTGCGCGCCGAATAGATCGCAGCTGCAGCACCGGCCGGGCCACCGCCCACCACCAGGACTTCGAACGGATTCTTGCCAGCGATCTTGGCCGCGGTGCGCTTCTCGGCACCGCTGTCGATCTTGGCGACGATCTGCTCCAGTTCCATCCGGCCGCTGGCAAAGGGCTCGCCGTTCAGGAATACGGTCGGCACCGCCATCACCTTGCGCTCTTCGACTTCGGCCGGGAACAGCCCGCCGTCGATCGAGGTATGGCGGATGCGCGGGTTGAGCACCGCCATCAGGTTCAGCGCCTGCACCACGTCCGGGCAGTTCTGGCAGGTCAGCGAGAAATAGGTCTCGAAGACATAGTCGCCGTCCAGGTTCTTCACCTGCTCGATCAGCTCCTGCGCCGCCTTGCTCGGATGGCCGCCGACCTGGAGCAAAGCGAGCACCAGCGAGGTGAACTCATGCCCCATCGGCAGGCCCGCGAAGCGCACGCCGATATCGGTGCCGGTGCGGTGGATCAGGAAGCTCGGCTTGCGGCTATCGTCATCGGTGCGGACGACCGAGACCTTGTCCGAAAGTGCGGCGATTTCATTGAGCAGCTCCTCCAGCTCGCGCGACTTGGCATCGTCACCGAGGCTGGCGACCAGCTCGATCGGCTCCCGGATGTTCGCGAGATAGCCCTTGAGCTGCTGGGTCAGGTTTGCGTCGAGCATGGCAGAAACTCCACTAATTCAGATACAAAACGGCCCGGGACAGAAGTTGATTGCCGTCCCGGGCCGCATGGGCGCCCGCAAGGGGGCTAACGGGCGCCTGGGGGATCAGATCTTGCCGACCAGGTCGAGCGACGGAGCCAGCGTCTCGGCACCCTCTTCCCACTTGGCGGGGCAGACTTCGCCCGGATGCGCGGCGATGTACTGCGCAGCCTTGATCTTGCGGAGCAGCTCGGCCGCGTTGCGGCCCACGCCCTCGCTGGTGATCTCGACCAGCTGGATCACGCCTTCCGGATCGACGACGAAGGTGCCGCGATCGGCCAGGCCCTGGCCCTCACGGAGCACGTCGAAGTTGGTCGACAGCACGTGGTTCTGGTCGCCGAGCATGTAATAGTTGATCTTGCCGATCGCCGGCGAGGTGTCGTGCCAGGCCTTGTGGCTGAAGTGCGTGTCGGTCGAGACCGAATAGACTTCGACGCCCATCTTCTGGAGCTGCGGATAGATGTCCGCCAGGTCCTCGAGCTCGGTCGGGCACACGAAGGTGAAGTCCGCCGGGTAGAAGAAGAACACCGCCCACTTGCCCTTCGTGTCCGCGTCGGTGACCTGGACGAACTTGCCTTCCTTATAGGCCTGCGCGGTGAACGGCCTGATGGTGCTGCCGATGAGAGCCATTGCTTGGTATTCCTCCAGAACGGGGGTTGTTGTTGCAATGGCGAGATAGGGCCGCTGCACTGCAATGTGAAATTGGAAAGCCCGTTCGGGGTGATCGCTTTAATCGATCAAGCGGCATCGATTGATCGACTGGATTTCTGGAAAACCGATCAGACGGCGCGGGCGATCATCGAGATCAGCGTGATCACGATCATGCAGCCCAGGATCAGGTCAAGCGGCCGCCGCGCGCCGAGCCAGTCGACGATCCGGCCCCAGCGCCGCTGCCATCCGGTTTCGGGAGCGCCGATGCGCCGTATCCGCCCGTGGCGGCTGTTCCTGCTGCTGTCCCACATGCGCGGGGATGTGGGGCGGATCGGCGTTAAGCTTCGAGAGGGAAGATGGGGGAGGGCGTAAGGAAGGCGTAAAGTCTCAAGCTCCCCACCCTGGAAGGTAGGGGCTGGGGGTGGGTGGAAGCCGGGCGATACTGTCGCCTAAGGCTTAACCCAGCCATATCGCGTACATCGACCCACCCCCGACCCCTCCCTTCCAGGGTGGGGAGTGAAGACCCTACCGCCCCACCGCCAGGTACAGATTGTACAGGCTGGTCAGCGTCAGCACGATGCCGACCATCAGCATCAGCGTCTTGGGCTCCACCCGCTTGGCGAGCAGCGCGCCGAACGGCGCCGCGATCACGCCGCCGACCAGCAGGCCGACCGTCGCCAGGGTGAAGGCGCCCCAGCCGAGCTGGGTGATGAAGGTCGCCGAGATCGTCGTGGTGACGAAGAACTCGGCGGTGTTGACCGTGCCGATCGTCGTGCGCGGGGAGGCGCCCTGGACGAGCAGGTTGCTGGTCACCACCGGCCCCCAGCCGCCGCCGCCCGCCGCGTCGAGGAAGCCGCCGGCCAGGCCGAGCGGCTCGACGATCTTGGGCGATTTCTCCTTGGGCGGATAATGGCGGCTGCGCCACAGCAGGTAGAAG
This sequence comes from Sphingomonas sp. NIBR02145, assembly GCF_027359115.1. Taxonomy (NCBI): domain Bacteria; kingdom Pseudomonadati; phylum Pseudomonadota; class Alphaproteobacteria; order Sphingomonadales; family Sphingomonadaceae; genus Sphingomonas; species Sphingomonas sp. NIBR02145. Next base: position 4,902,332 of record NZ_CP114791.1, read on the forward strand.
CCGATCGCGGTCAGATAGGCGAGGATGAAGGGTTTGGCGGTGCCGGCGTCGATGTTCGACAGCACATAGGCGCCCAGCCCGCCGCCGATCACCCCGGGCACGGCGATGCGCAGGAACAGCTTCCAGTTCACATTCTTGTGCACCGCATGGCTGATGCCCGATACGGCGGTGGTGAAGGTCTCCACCGTGTGCACGCCGGCAGAGGCCGCCGCGGGCGGCACCCCCAGGCTCAGCAACAGGGTATTGGAGATCACGCCAAAGGCCATGCCCAGCGCGCCGTCCACCATCTGGGCGGCGAATCCCACCGCGATGAACGGCAGCAGGAGGCTCAGGTCGATTCCAAAGATCATTCGCACCTTGAAGGTTGGGCCGGGATGGAATGGATGACGGCACCGGAACGTTCCAACAAGATACATCGGCTTTAGTGCGGCCAAGCGCAGAATGGGCCATTCTGGAATTCCGTGGGTTTAGCTATTATGTGGACACCCGATAAAAGGGGACCGGCCATGTTTCAGCGCCTGTTGGCGTATCTGGATTCGATCAAGGCGCGCGATCCCGCGCCGCGATCGCGCGCGGAAATCCTGCTCTATCCGGGCGTGTGGGCGCTCGGCTATCACCGCATCGCGCACGCATTGTTCCGCAATCGCCTCTATTTCCTCGCCCGCGTGGTCAATCACTGGTCGCGCTTCGTGACCGCGATCGACATCCATCCGGGCGCGAAGATCGGCCGCAACTTCTTCATCGATCACGGCTTTGTCGTGATCGGCGAGACCGCGGAGATCGGCGACGACGTCACCATCTATCAGTGCGTCACCCTGGGCGGCACCAGCCCGGACAATGGTGTGGCCGGCAAGCGCCACCCGACCTTGCTCGACGGTGCGATCCTCGGCTCGGGCGCGCAGGTGCTCGGCCCGATCACCGTCGGCGAGCGCGCGCGTGTCGGCGCCAATGCGGTGGTCACCAAGGACGTCGCGCCCGGCGCGGTGATGGTCGGCATCCCCGCCAAGCCGACCCTGGTCGAGGCCGAGAAGTGGCAGAAGGATTTCGTGCCCTATGGCACGCCCTGCAGCGACCTGTTCGATCCGCAGACCCAGAAGCTCGAACTGATGCGCTGCGAGCTGGAGGCGATGCGCAAGCGGCTCGACGCCGTGCTCGCCGAGCGCCGCACCGAAGGGGAGCAGCGCGACAGCGCGTAGATGGGCACCGTAACCCCGCTCCCCCTTGGACGCCCCGGCCAGGTCGGCTTCGAGCGCCCCGAGCTCTCCCGAATCCTCGATCTCTACGGCCGCATGGTCGCCGCCGGCCATTGGCGCGATTATGCGATGTCGTTCGATCTCGACGCCGCGATCTTCGCCGCCTTCCGCCGCGCCGCCGAACGCCCCGAATTCCGCATCGAGAAGCGCCCCGCCTTGCGCAACCGCCAGGGCATGTGGGCGCTGGTCAACGAAAGCGGCATGATCCTCAAGCGCGGGCATGAGCTCGGCCCGGTGCTCGCCCCGGTCGAGCGCCGGCTGATGAAGCTCGTGGAGGAATAGGGCGACTCCGTCATGCTGAACTTGTTTCAGCATCCAACGCTCCACCGGCGATATCGCTAGAGGCGCGTTGGACCCTGAAACAAGTTCAGGGTGACGAGGGATGTGGCTCGGAGCGCCTTGGCCTCAGCTACCCCCCAATCCCACCGGCACCGGGCTCATTCCCCCGGTCTCGCGGATCACCACCAAAGTCTCGAACGTCCGCACCCGCTCGTCGGCGGAGAAGAGCCGGCGGACCAGGTCGTCATAGCTCTCCATGTCGCGCGCGATGATCCGTACCGCGAAATCATGGTCGCCGGTGACGTTCCACGCTTCCATCACTTCGGGCTCGCGGCGGAAGATCTCGAACATCTCGCTCACCGTGTCGGCGGTTTCGCGTTCCAGCGTTACCAGCACGATCATCGACAGCGGCCAGCCCAAAGTCTTCGGATGCACCACCGCAATCTCGCGCTCGATCACCCCGGTCTCGCGCAGCCGCCGGATGCGGCGGTAACAGGCGGGGGCGGAAAGCCCGACCTTCTCGGCCAGCGCCGCCACCGGCTGCTGCACATCAACCTGCAGCAGCTCGAGCAGCTTGCGGTCGAACGAATCGAGCGGTTCAATCTTCGTCATTTTTCGAGCCTAGGTCGATAAACTTTATCGCATAAGTGCCAAAATAAACCGCCCTTATCGCGGCAAATCCCTATCCTGAAGCCACCACCCCGCATTTTCGAGTGTCCCGATGTCCGCTTTCGCTGCCCCGCGGCCCGCTTCGCCGCGCATCGATCTTGTCGCGCTGTCCGCCTTGTTCGTGTCGCTGCTGTCGGTGACGATGGGCGCGACTTTCGCCAAGAAGCTGTTCCCGCTGGTCGGCCCCGAAGGGGCCACCGCGCTGCGCCTGATGTTCGCGGCGGTGATCCTCTCGGCGATCTTTCGCCCGTGGCGGATCCGGCTCGACGCCGGCTGGCGCTCGCTGCTCGGCTACGGCCTCGTGCTCGGGGTGATGAACCTCAGCTTCTACAAGGCGCTGTCCTACATCCCGCTCGGCATCGCCATCGCGGTCGAGTTCACCGGGCCGCTCGCGGTCGCGGTGCTCACCTCGCGGCGCAGGATCGATTTCCTGTGGATCGGCCTGGCGGTGTTCGGCCTCGCGCTGCTGCTGCCGATCTGGAAGGGCGCCGCGCATCTCGACTGGCGCGGCGTTGCCCTCGCGCTGGTCGCCGGTGCCTGCTGGGCGGCGTACATCCTCACCGGCCGCCATGCCGGCGCCGCGCACGGGCCCGCCGCCGCGGCCGGGGGCATGCTGATCGCCGCCTGCCTAGCCGCACCGGTCGGTATCCTCCACGCCGGCACCGCGCTGCTCCGGCCCGAGGTGCTGATGCTCGGCCTGCTCGTCGGCATCGTCTCCAGCGCGATCCCCTATGCGCTCGAGATGATCGCGCTGCCCCGGCTCCCGGCCAACACCTTCGGCACGCTGCTCAGCGCCGAGCCCGCGGTCGGTGCGCTGATGGGGCTGATGCTGCTCGGCGAAGTGCTCAGCGGCGTGCAGTGGCTGGCGGTGTGCCTGATCGTCCTCTCCTCGGTCGGCACCGCGATGAGTGCGCGTCCCGGCACCGCGATCGAGCAGCCCTGAACGAAAAACCCCTCCCGCGCCGGGGGGCACGGGAGGGGAGTGGTGTCGGAAGCAGGGCTGGGGACCGCGCTTCCTCCCAAGTAAGGTCAGGGCGCAGGCGGCTGCGGCGGGGCAGGCGGCGCCGGCGGACGGATCGGCGTGTAGTGCGCCGATGCGATCTTCCAGGTGCCGCCCGCGCGCACCGCCAGGAAGCTCGCCCGCATCGACACGGTCCGTGGCGGTTGCGCCGGCGCGCCGGGCAGGTCGAACGACAGCCGCACGATGATCGAGGCGGCATCGCGATATTCGCGCACCAGCGGATCGCTCAGTCTGGTCACCGGCACCGGCCGCTTCTTGTCCGCGGCATAGAAGCCCAGGAATTCGTCATGCGTGTCGACATCGCCCAGCGGCGAGACCTCGGCATAATCCTGGGTCACCAGGTTGGCGATCTTCTCCTGGTCATAGGCGCGCTCGGCCTCGACGAACTTGCCGACCAGCTCGACCAGCGGGGCATCCGCCTGCGGGGCGGGGGTGGTGAGCAACAGGGCCAGCGTCAGACAGGGCATCATGCAATATCCTGATCGAGAGTATCGGCCCGGGGCGCGAACCCCGGGCCTCCAGGGAACTCAGGCGGTCACCAGCTGGGTCGGCGGCAGCCGCTCCTCCAGCCCGCCGAGCAGGCCGACGACGATGCGGCGCACCGGCTGCCAGAAGGCTGAGAGCAGCAGCAGTGCCGAACCGATCACCAGCGCGGTCAGCGCCGCCGCCAGCTCGACCGCACCGGTCGCCTGGAACAGCGCGTACATCGCCCACAGCACATAGATCAGGCTGGAGACGAGCAGCGCCCGCCGGTCCACCGCCAGCGCGACGAAGGCGAAGGCGATGTAGAGCGCGATCACCACCGCGGCGACCGGGCCGGTAACCTCGCCGTCGAACACGCCGAGCATGTGGAACACCGGGTGCGCGATCAGCGGCGCCGCGGCGAGATGCAGCCAGAAGGCCACGTCCGAGCGGCGCGTGCGGCGCTCGCGGTCGGTCATGTCCCAGCGCATCGCGAAGAAGAACATCGCGACGCCGGCGACGAGCAGCATCTCGTTCACCCAGTCCTTCGCGTTCGGCACCAGCGCGAGCACGATCGCCACGCCCATGCCGACGATCACCAGCCCGCCGGCGGCGACCGTGATCGGCACCATGAAGCGCTTCCAGTGGATCCAGGTGGCGAGCGCGGTCAGCAGGCCGACGATCGCGGCGACGCCAGCGCCGACCTGCTGGCGCTGCAGGTCGGTGGCCAGGTGCAGCTGCTCCTCGATCCAGGGCAGGTTCGCGGCGAAGATGCCCGACAGCGCCGCGCCCACGCCGCCGACAAAGCCGAACAGCAGCAGGATCGACGGCAGCGCCATCCGGCGCTTGGCGGTGAAATACTCGGCGAGCATCCAGCTCGACGCGGCCACGGCGAGCCCACCGCCGATCATGTTGCCGCCGACGATGCGCGGCTCCGGTCCCGGGCCGATCAGCATCTCGCCGAAGAATGCGCCAATGCGCGCCGCGGCAACCAGGATCAGCGCGGCGGCGATCGCCACGAAGATGTCGTTGAACCCGGTGAGCAGCTTGAAATGCTCTTCGTCCACCGCGGGCGCCGACCGGCGCTCGGCGACGTAATTGCGCAGCGCATTGGCGGCTGCGGGGGAAAGCGCCCCCGCTTCCACGGCACTGGCCAGATCGCTTTCGCTGTACATGGCAGTCTCCTCCTGTTGGGGAGGATATACCATATGTGTGTTAGTGAAACAATACGGTAAGGCGGTGTGCCCTTCCTCTCTATTTCGTCATCCCCGCGCAGGCGGAGATCCATTCTGGCTGGCTTCTCGAAAGAAGCGCCGCGTCAGTGCCAATGGATTCCCGCCTGCGCGGGAATGACGAAGGAAGGGGAAAGCTCAGCCCTTCTGCAACCGGCTCAAAATCAGCATCGTCTGCTCGCTGCCCGAGCCGGGGACGATCTCGCCCGTCCGGTCGGTGATCTGCGCCCATTGCGCCTGCACCGCCTCGGGCGTCAGCGCTTCCAGCCTGGCGCCCTGGGTCAGCGTCACATAGGCGGCCTGGACTACCCCGCCGCCGGCACCGACGATCTGGTTGGTCGGCGCGTCCTCGCTCACCAGGAACAGGGCGGCCGGCGCGACATTCTCAGGCGCGAACGCCTTGAATGCTTCCTCGGGGAACAGGTCCTCGGTCATCCGCGTGCCCGCCACCGGTGCGATGGTGTTGACCTTGATCCCGTATTTCGCGCCCTCCAGGTACAGCGTCTTGGTCAGCCCGGCGAGGCCGAGCTTGGCCGCGCCGTAATTCGCCTGGCCGAAATTGCCGAACAGCCCGGTCGAGCTCGCGGTCATCAGGATGCGGCCGTAATTCGCCTCGCGCATCGTCTCCCACACCGCCTTGGTGCAGTTGGCCGAGCCGATCAGGTGGACGTCGACGACGAACTTGAAGTCCTCCGGCTCCATCTTGGCGAAGCTCTTGTCGCGCAGCACGCCGGCATTGTTGATCAGGATGTCGATCCGGCCCCATTTCGCCTTGGCCGCCTCGACCATCGCGACCATGTGGGCATAGTCGGTGACGCTGCCGCCGTTCGACATCGCCTCGCCGCCCAGCGCCTCGATCTCCTCGACCACCTTCAATGCCGCGTCCGAATGGCCGGTGCCGTCGCGCGATCCGCCCAGGTCGTTCACCACCACCTTCGCGCCGCGCTTCGCCAGTTCGAGCGCATAGGCACGGCCCAGCCCGCCGCCGGCGCCGGTGACGATGGCGACGCGGTCCTTGAAGTCGATGGTCATGCAGGTCTCTCCTTTGCGGAGAGCTTAGGCAGGGCGAGGAGGGGGAGACAAGCCGCAACAACCGCTAGCGGAGGGATGCGACGCGATCCCACCCTCCGTCACCCTGAACTTGTTCCAGGGTCCAACTCTCCCCAAGGGACGAACCGGCAGAGGCATCAGGCCCCTGCCGGTTCTAAACAGATCACCGCGACTGGCGGCAATGATCCTTGATGGTCTTCGAGCAGCGCGGATAGCTCTTCGGGTCCGAAGGTGCCGGCGCCGCGGCGGTGGCTGCATCGGCCGCCGGCGGGGGCGGCGATGCGGGGGGAGCTGCCGGAGGCGCGGGCGGAGCCGGAGGCGTCGGGGTGGTTTCCGGAGCAGCGGGCGCGGCCGGAGCGGCGGGCGGCGGGTTGGTCGCCGGCGGCGGCGGCGCAGCCGGGTCGGCAGGCGCCGCAGGCGCGTCGGGGGGCGGCGGCGGTGCGTCGGCCGGCGGGGCGGGCGGTGCCGGCGGAGTCGGGGCCGGCGCCGTCTGCGGGGCGGTCTGCGGCATGTCCTGCGCGATGGCGGTGCCACCAAGCGCCAGGGCGGCCGAGGCCAAAAGCATGAACTTCATTGTGAGCATTCCTCTCTGTCACCCCACCCGCTTCCCTCCCGAAACGCATGTGCCGGGTGCGACGTTGCGCACCCGGCACATTCCATCCCGCAAAAAGGGGATTTGGCCGCGCTCAGCCGCCGCGCTGGCGGCAGCCGTCGAACTGGCCGCGCTTGCAGATCGGGTAGCTTTCCTTCGGTGCCGGCGGCGGGAAGGCCTGGGTCGGCGTCTGGGTGCTCGGCACGAACACCACCTGGGTGCCCGGCGGCGGCGTGGTGCCGGTGCTGAACAGCGGCGCGGCCGGCGCATAGCCGCCGAGCTTGCTCGCGTCGTTGTTGGTCGGGGATTCGGCCTTCTGCGCCGAAGTCTGTGCCTGCGCGGCGCCGGCGACCAGCGTCAGCGCGGCTGCCATGACAAGGAGCTTCATGGGGTGCGTCTCCTGAAACCGGGCGAGATCGTTACGCCCGGTTCCAGCAACGCGAGGGGGAGGGGTTGGTTTCGTTAAATCGGGTTCATGTGGAAGGGCTCTCCTCCGCACACCCGCCGTCATCCCCGCGCAGGCGGGGATCCATTCTGGCTGGCTTGTCGAAAGAAGCGCCGCGTCAGTGCCAATGGATTCCCGCCTGCGCGGGAATGACGAAGTGAGGAGTCGGGAAAAGAGCCGCACGAGATCCCGGCTTTCGCCGGGATGACGGCTATTCCTCAATTCCCCGCGTCGAGCGCGTACCCGGCCGAGCGCACCGTCCGGATGATGTCCGGCCGGTTGCCATGGTTGATCGCCTTGCGCAGGCGGCGGATGTGGACGTCCACCGTGCGGCTCTCGATGTCGCTGTCATGCCCCCACACCGCGTCGAGCAGCCGCTCGCGCGAGAACACCCAGCCCGGATGCTCGAGGAAGTGCTTGAGCAGGCGGAACTCGGTCGGCCCCAGCTGCACCACTTCGCCGCCGCGGCGGACCTTGTGGCCCACCGTGTCCATCTCGATGTCCGAATAGGTCAGCGCCTCGCCGGCCAGCGCCGGGCGCACGCGGCGCAGCACCGCGCCGACCCGGGCGACGAGCTCGCGCGGGGAGAAGGGCTTGGTGACGTAATCGTCCGCCCCGGTCTCGAGCCCGCGCACGCGATCCTCTTCCTCGCCGCGCGCGGTGAGCATGATGATCGGCACGTTCGCCGTCTCGGGCATGCGGCGCAGGCGCCGGCAGACCTCGATCCCGCTCAGCCCCTCGACCATCCAGTCGAGCAGCACGATGTCGGGCGTCGCTTCCTTGGCGAGGAGCAGGGCTTCCTCGCCGTCGGGCGTGTGCTTCACCTCATAATCTTCACGCTTGAAATGATAGGCGACCAGTTCCGCAATCGCGGCGTCGTCCTCGACGAGAAGCATCTTCACTCGGGCCATATGTTCCCCAATCCGCTCAGTTCGTCCCGGCCGCGCCGGTCTCGCGCTCGGCCATGTATTCGCCTGTCGCCGCGAAATAGACCATCTCGGCCACATTGGTTGCGTGGTCGCCGATCCTCTCCAGGTTCTTCGCCACGAACAGCAGGTGCGCCACCTGGCTGATCGTCTTCGAATTCTCGACCATGAACGTCACCAGCGTCCGGAAGATCGAGTCGTAGAAATCGTCGAGCGCGTTGTCGCGGGCGCAGATCCGCACCGCGGCCTCGGCATCGCGGGCCGAAAAGGCGTCGAGCACGTCGTGCACCATGTCCGCGGCCAGCTGGCCCATCGACGGCAGGATCGAGACGACCTCGATCCGCTCCTCGCCCTCGGCATGGATCAGCGGCACGCGCTTGGCGATGTTCTTGGCATAGTCGCCGATCCGCTCGATCACCGCGGCGATCTTGAGCGCGGCGATCACTTCGCGCAGATCGTCGGCCATCGGGGCGCGCAGCGCGATCACGCGGACGACGAGCTTTTCCAGCTCGGCCTCGATCGCGTCGATCTGCTTGTCCTTCTTGCGCACTTCGTCGGCCAGCTCGGCATCGCCGCGCGACAGCGCCAGCATCGCGTCCTCGATCGCCTGCTCGGCCAGCCCGCCCATCTGCGAGATCAGCGCGCGCAGCTGCCCGATGTCCTGATCGAACGCCTTTACCGTATGTTCCTGGCCGGTCGACATAATGGGTACTCCTAGCCGTACCGGCCGGTGATGTAATCCTTCGTCCGCTCCTGCCTGGGGGCGGTGAAGATATTGTCGGTGTCCCCATATTCGACCAGCTGGCCGAGATGGAAGAAGGCGGTCTTCTGGCTGACGCGTGCCGCCTGCTGCATGTTGTGCGTCACGATCACGATCGCATAGCGCCCCTTGAGCTCGTGGATCAGCTCCTCGATCTTCGCGGTGGCGATCGGATCGAGCGCCGAGCAGGGCTCGTCCATCAGGATCACTTCGGGGTCCACGGCAATCGCGCGGGCGATGCACAGCCGCTGCTGCTGGCCGCCCGAAAGCGCGGTGCCGCTGTCGTTCAGCCGGTCCTTCACTTCGTCCCACAGGCCGGCGCGGCGCAGCGACTGCTCGACGATCCCGTCCAGCGCGCCCTTCGAAGCCGCCAGCCCGTGGATGCGCGGGCCATAGGCGACATTCTCGTATATCGACTTGGGGAAGGGGTTGGGCTTCTGGAACACCATGCCCACCCGGGCGCGCAGCTGCACCACGTCCATGTCCGACGAATAGATGTCCTCGCCGTCCAGCGTGATCTCGCCGGTCACCCGCGCGCTCGGGATGGTGTCGTTCATCCGGTTGAGCGTGCGCAGGAAGGTCGACTTGCCGCAGCCCGACGGGCCGATGAACGCCGTCACATGATCCATGTCGACATCGATCGAGACGTCGCGGATCGCCTGCTTGTCGCCATAGGACACGCTGACGCCGCGCGCGGACATCTTGTGCGGGGCAGGGTGGGCGTCGGTCATCACCAGCGGGTCCCGAATTTGTTGCGAAGATAGATGGCGAGCCCGTTCATGGCGAGCAGGAACACCAGCAGGACAAGGATCGCGGCGCTGGTCTTCTCGACGAAGCCGCGGCTGACTTCGTCGGACCACAGGAAGATCTGGACGGGCAGCACGGTGGCGGGGTCGGTGAAGCCGCCCGGCGGGGTGACGATGAAGGCGCGCATGCCGATCAGCAGCAGCGGCGCGGTCTCGCCCAGCGCACGCGCCATGCCGATGATCGTGCCGGTCAGGATGCCGGGCATGGCGAGGGGGAGGACATGGTGGAACACCACCTGGATCCGGCTCGCCCCGATGCCCAGCGCGGCGTCGCGGATCGACGGCGGCACGCCCTTGATCGCGTTGCGGCTGGCGATGACGATGACGGGCATGATCATCAGCGCCAGGGTCACGCCGCCCACCAAGGCGGCCGAGCGCGGCAGCAGCGGCCCCACCCGCATCCCGAACAGGCTCCAGCTGCCCAGGAACACCGCCAGCCCGAGCAGGCCGAAGATGATCGAGGGCACCGCCGCCAGGTTGTTGATCGAAACCTCGATCAGGTCGGTCCAGCGGTTCTTCGGGGCATATTCCTCGAGATAGATCGCCGAGAGCACCCCGATCGGGAAGGCGATCAGGAAGGTCACCGCCATGGTCAGCAGCGATCCCTTGAACGCGCCCCAGATGCCCACCGCCACCGGATCGGTCGAATCCGATTCGCTGAAGAAGCCGGCGTTGAACCCGGTGTGGAGCTTGCCCGCGGCATTGAGCTTGCGTGCCAGCGGTGCCGCGGCGGCATCATTGCCGCGCAGCCCCTGCTCGACCTGGGTCGAGGCCGGCACCCAGAGCAGCTTCTTCTGATGGAGCAGCGACGGATCGGCCTTGAGCGCCTCGCGCACCTTGAGCCAGGCGACATCGGACAGCACCGGCACGCTCTGCGGCCCATAGGCGGCGAGCGCGGCGTTGGAGACCTTGTCCTCCAGTTCCGCCCCGGCCAGCGCCAGATTGGCGCCCGGGGTGGAGAGCTGGGCGGGATCGATCTTCATCGCCATCGCCGGGAAGTCGAGCGGCAGCGCGATCTCGGTGCGGGTGAAGCCGCGCCAGCCATTGGTCACCATGGTGAACAGCAGGAAGGCGAGGAAGGCGGCCGACAGGATCACCGCCATCATCCCGAACAGCTTGAAGCGCCGCTCGCGCGCATAGCGCCGGCGGATGCGCTTCTGCATCGCCGCGGTCTTCCAGTCGGTCGGCGCGCGGGACTGCACGGCCTCGGGGGCGGGCTTATTCATAGGCCTCCCGGTATTTCTTCACGACGCGCAGCGCGACGATGTTGAGCAGCAGCGTGATCACGAACAGCGTCAGCCCCAGCGCGAAGGCGGCCAGCGTCTTCGGGCTGTCGAACTCGGCCTCGCCGGTCAGCAGGTCGACGATCTGCTTGGTGACGGTGGTCGCGCTCTCGAACGGGTTGAGCGTGATGTTGGCGGCACCGCTGGCGGCCATCACCACGATCATCGTCTCGCCGATCGCGCGGGATACGGCGAGCAGCACGCCCGCGACCACGCCGGGCAGCGCGGCGGGCAGCAGCACCCGCGAGATCGTCTCGCTGTGCGTCGCGCCCATCGCCAGGCTGCCGTCGCGCATCGCGGTCGGCACCGCGGCGATCGAGTCATCGGCCATCGAGGAGACGAACGGGATGATCATCACGCCCATCACCAGACCCGCTGCCAGCGCGCTCTCGGACGAAGCGAAGGGCATGCCGAGATGCACCGCCAGGTCGCGCACCGCCGGCGCCACGGTCAGCGCGGCGAAATAGCCGTAGACCACGGTCGGCACGCCCGCGAGCATCTCCAGCGTCGGCTTCATCCAGGCGCGCACCCGGGGGGCGGCATATTGGGTCAGATAGATCGCGCTCATCAGCCCGAAGGGGATGGCGACCAGCATCGCGATCACCGCGCCGATGAAGAAGGTCCCCCAGAACAACGGCACCGCGCCCAGTGACTTGCCGGGGTCCGATGCCTCGATCACCTGCGGGCTCCAATGCGTGCCGAACAGGAAGTCGGTGATCGGCACCTGCTCGAAGAAGCGCAGCGATTCCCACAGCAGCGACAGGAAGATGCCCAGCGTGGTCAGGATCGCGATCAGCGAGGCGACCAGCAGGAGCAGCATCACGATCCGCTCGACCTGGCTGCGCGCCTTCAGCTGCGCGCGGATCCGCGACCAGGCGAACAGCCCGCCGGCAAAGGCGAGCAGGATCGCCATCGCGCTGCCCATCCAGTTGTAGCGGTTCTCCGCCGCGCGGGTCGCCGGGGCGAGCTCGGCGGCCAGCGGATCGAACGCCTTGGCGTCCGGGTCCTCGGCCACGCGCTTCGCCTCGGCGAGCAGCGCGTCGCGCTCGAACTCGAACTGGGGCAGCTGCTTCGCCGCCGGATGCTCCAGCACCGCGTCGCGCACCAGGCTCGGCGAGAGCGAGGCCCAGACCGCGACGAACAGCAGGGCGGGCAGCACCGCCCAGGTCGCGACATACCAGCCATGCTGCGAGGGCAGCGAATGGAGCCGCTTGGCGCCACCGCGATCGATCCGCTGGGCGCGGGCGCGGCCGGTCAGCCAGCCGATCAGGCCAAGCCCGGCGATCAGGAAAAGGAGGGCGAGCGGGTTCATCAGTGCAGCCCCGCCGGATCGAGCGGCGTGCGCTGCTCGAGGATCGCCAGCGCGTGCGCGCGCACCGCGTCCGGCGCCGGGATCAGCCCGCGCCGCGAGAGCTTGCCGCCCGGCGCCCACATCGTGCCGTACAGCTTCAGGAAGTCGGCCAGCCCGGGCACCGCGCGCAGGTGGCGCTTCTTCACATAGAGGAACAGCGGCCGCGCGCCCGGATAGCTGCCGTCGGCGATCGTCGCATAGCTCGGCGCCACGCCGTCGATCGGCACGCCGTGCAGCCGGTCGGCATTCTCCTCGAGATAGGAATAGCCGAACACGCCGATCGCATTGGGGTTCTGCGCCAGCCCCTGGACGATCAGATTATCGTTCTCGCCCTTGTCGATGTACGGGCCATCGTCGCGGATGCGCTTGCAGCGATTGTCGTACGGGCTGGTGTCCTTCGCCGTCTTCATCGCGTGGACGGCGGGATCGGCCTCGGCGCAGCCCGGCTCCATCACCAGCTCGACCAGCGCGTCGCGGGTGCCGCTGGTCGAGGGCGGGCCCATCACCTGGATCGGGATCGCGGGCAGCGACGGGTTTACGTCGCGCCAGGTCCGCGCCGGGTTGCTGTCCTTGCCGAACGGATGCGCCGCCAGCGCCAGATACACGTCCTTCTTGCTGAGCGTCAGCTTCGGGCCGTTGTTCGCCTCGGCCAGCGCGACTCCGTCGATGCCGATCTGCACCTCGATGATCTCGCCCACGCCGTTGCGCTGGCAATCGGCATATTCGGTCTTCTTGATCCGGCGCGAGGCGTTGGCGATGTCCGGGAACTGCCAGCCCACGCCCTCGCAGAAGCGCTTCAGCCCCGCGCCCGTGCCGATCGATTCGACCACCGGCGCGCGGTGCCCGCTGCCCTGGTTGACGAACGCCTCGGCCACCGCCGTGGTGAAGGGATAGACCGTCGACGAGCCGACCACGCGGATCTCCCGCGCGCTGTTGCCGTTGCAGGCAGTCAGCGTCAGCGCGGTCGCCACGAGTGCAAGCCTGCCGAAAATGTCTCGTCTCCCGGGAACGGCAAGAAGGGGGCGAGAATCGCCCTGCGGTTCGCCTGCCTCTGTTGCAGTACGGTTACGGCTTTATGACAGCGGCCAAGGGAAGCAGCACGCTCACCGTGGTTCCCTTGCCGACCACGCTGGCGATGTCGAAGCGCCCGCGGTGCCGCTCGACGATATGCTTGACGATCGAGAGGCCCAGGCCCGTGCCGCCGATCGTCCGGCTGCGGCCGGCATCGACGCGGTAGAAGCGCTCGGTGAGGCGGGGCAGGTGCTCGGGCGGGATGCCGTCGCCCTGGTCGGTCACGCTGAGGCGCACCATCGAATCGCCCTCGGGCAACAGGCTGACGAGGATCGGCGTTCCCTCGCGGCCGTACTTCATCGCATTGCCGATGACGTTGTGGAGCAGCTGGCTGAGCTGCGAGGCATCGCCGCGCACCGGCGCCACCTCGGCGATCTCGGTCACCACATCGCCCGCGCGCGGCACGCCCGAAAGCTCGAGACACACTTCGTCGATCAGCTCGCCCAGCGCGACGGGATCGTCGGGCGCGCGATATTTCTCCGCCTCGATCCGGCTCAGCGAGATCAGGTCGTCGATCAGCCGCTGCATCCGGCGTGCCTCGCCGTGCATGATCTTGAGGAACCGCTCGCGCAGCCCCGGATCCTCGCCCGCGCCATCCTCCAGCGTCTCGACATAGCCGAGCAGCGAGGCGAGCGGGGTGCGCAGCTCGTGGCTGGCATTGGCGACGAAGTCGACGCGGATCCGCTCGGTGGCATAGCTACCGGTGCGGTCGACCAGATGGACGATCCGCCGCCCGTCGGCGAGCGTCGTCACCCGCATCTCCCAGCGCTGGTCCCGCGTGCCCAGGCCCACCAGGTGGATCGGTGCCGCGCTGCCCGGATCGCTCGGGTTCATCAGCCGCTCGGCGGCGGCGGGGTGGCGAATGGCCACCCGAACATCCTCGCCCAGGATATGCTGGCCGAGCAGGGTGCGGGCAGGCGGATTGGCGGCGGTCACGCGGCGCTCGGCGATCAGCAGCACCGGCTCGGCGATCGCATCGAGCACTTCGGCAATGCCCGGATCCTCGCTCGCCGCCGGGGCGGCATCGGGCGGACCGTCCTGGTCGCCACCGGCCGTCGCCACCAGCACGGCGGCCACGCCGCACACCAGCATGATCAGGCTGGTCTGCACGTCGCCGTTGAGCAACAGCCCCGCCAGCGCGCCCGCGGCAGCGATGCCGAGCGCCACAAGCGCCTTGATACCGGAGGAATAGGGCATGAGCCGCCTTACTAGGGGCGGGGCGAAGATTCGTCACCCGCGATTATTGCCGCGATTATTGCCGATGCGCCCTCTATTCCATCGTTCCCGCACTCCAGCTTCGTCATCCCCACCCCTTTTCACCGTCATCTCCGCGAAGGCGGAGATCCATTCTGGCCGGCTTCTCGAACGGAGCCGCGACGGCAGCGGCAATGGATTCCCGCCTTCCGCGGGAATGACGAGGGTGTTGGGACGGCCTGTCCCACAATTTACGATTGCGAAACGCCACCGGGCGCAGGACAATGCATCATGGCAGACGAAGCACAGGGTCCGAAGGCAAGCCGACGCGCACTGATGCTCGGCGCGGCGAGTGCGTCCGCGATCGTCTCGATCCGCCCCGCGCTGGCGCAGACCAATGCCTCGGTGATGAACTGCGAGATCCCGGTCCCCGATCCGGGCCGCGCCGGCCAATATGTCGCGGCCGACGGCAAGCTGGTCCCCGCGGGCACCCAGGGCGCCTTCCCGGCGGCGGGCCGGCCGTTCAAGGCGGCCGAGGTCAAGAACGCGCTCAACGGCGGCACTCTGCCCGGCACCACCTATGAGCAGAGCCGCGCCTACACCAATTACATCCGCCGCCTGCAATCGGGCACCAGCGGCTTCACCTGCTTCGCCTCGCTGCAAATGCCGCGCGGCTGAGGCCGTGGCATTCCCGGTTCCCGTCATCCCGGCGAAAGCCGGGATCTCAGGCGAAGGCGCGGGGAAGGAGCCGCACGAGATCCCGGCTTTCGCCGGGATGACGAATGGGGCGTGAGATGACGGTCCTCTACCGCGCCGCCGCGCCCGAAACCCTCCGCATCGTCCCGCTCGACGCGCTCACCCTGATCTACCACCGCGCCTCGGGCATCACCCATGTCGTCGACGCGCCGGTACCCGAGCTGCTCGAAGCGCTCACCCCCGAGCCCCGGACCCTCGACCAGCTCCTCGCCAACCTCACCGAGCGCTACGACCTGCTCGACGCCGATCCCGCCGCGCTGGCGATCCGTCTCGACGAGCTCGTCCAGGCCGGGCTGGTCGAGCGGCTGTGAGGCACATCGCCCATCTCCGGATCGGCCCCGCCGCCTTCCGCATCGGCAGCCACTGGCGCGCGCCGATCGCCGCGCTCGAAGACCTGTACGGCGATTACCCGAAGCCCGAGATCCCGGACTTCAACGTCCACCTCTTCGCCGCCCGTCCGTGGCGCAGATATCTCCGCCCCGCGGTCCATATCGGCGGGGACTTCACCATTCCCGATGCCGCGCCGCTGCCGCTTGCCCAGGGCCTGCTCGCCGCCGAGATGGGGATGAACCTGCAGATGGCGCTCGCGCAGCGCCGCTACCTGTTACTGCACGCTTCCGCGGTTGAAAGGGACGGGAAGGCGGTGCTGATGACCGGCATCTCGGGCGCCGGCAAGTCCACCCTGGCTGCGCTGCTGATGGCGCGCGGCTGGCGGCTGATGGGCGACGAGTTCGTACTGATCGATCCGCGAACTGGTGCAGCCCACGCCTTTCCGCGCCTGATCAGCCTCAAGAACCAGGCGATCGCGGTCGCCCAGGCCGCGCATCCGCAGGGCCGGTTCGGGCCGCTGCTCGCCGGCACGCCCAAGGGCGATATCCGCCATCTCGTCCCCGATGCCCGCGCCATCGCCGCGATGGACGAGCTTGCCCAGCCCGCGCTGATCCTCTTCCCGCGCTTCGGCTTCGACACCGCCGAGCGTCCGGTGCTGCCCAGCGAAGCATTCGTCCGTCTCACCCAGGCCTCGACCAATTACGTCCATCTGGCGGAGCGCGGTTTCGATGCGCTCACCCGGCTCGTCCAGTCGGTCCCGGCGCGCGCAATAGACTATCCGGACACCGAAGCTGGCATTGCCCTGGTCGAGGGGCTCGCATGAACCCCGGCTGGCGCCTTGCGACCATACTCCGCGAGCCCTCCGCTTCGCTCACCTTCTCGGCGAAAGAGTGGACCGAACTCTTCGCCGTAGCCCGTGCAGAGCAGATGGCTGGCACGCTCGCGCACCGTTTGCATGGCCTGGTGCTACCCGCCCGGATAAAGCGTCTGGTCGAGGATGCGCTCGCCTCGTCCGAGCAGGTCCGCATGGCCGCCCTCTGGGAAGCCGAAATGGCCCGTCGCGCGCTCGCCCCGCTGGGCGTGCCGGTGGTGCTGCTCAAGGGCACTGCCTTTGCCGCCGCCGGCCTGTCGCCGAGCGCGGGCCGCAATATCGGCGATCTCGATATTCTCGTGCCGCGCGAGAGCCTTGGCGAGGTGGAGGCCGCGCTGATGGCCGCCGGCTGGGAATGGGTGAAGCCCGATCCCTATGACGATGCCTATTACCGCCGCTGGATGCACGAGCTGCCCCCGCTGATCCATCATGAACGGGATCGCATGATCGACGTCCACCACACGATCCTGCCGCTGACCGCGAAGATAACCCCGGACGCGGCCGGCCTGATCGCGGCCAGCGAACCGCTCGAAAACGGCCTGCGCATACTTTCGCGTCCGGATGTGCTGGTCCACGCCGTCGCCCATCTCCTGGCGGACGGCGATCTGGCGGGTGGAATGCGCAACCTTTGGGACTTTCACTGTCTGGTACGGGATGGTGGCACCGAAGGCCTGCTGGAGCGCGCCCGCCACCACGGCCTGGCCCGTGAAATGGCCCGCGCCCTGCGCCTCAGCCATGCCCTCTACGGCACCGAAGTTCCTTCGGAATACCAGCGGCTTGGGCTGGCCGATCGCCTCTATCTCCGCCGCCTCACCGCGCGTGACGGCTGGGGCCGCCAGACCCGCAGGCCGCTGCGCATGGCCTTCTATGTCCGCAGCCACTGGCTCCGCATGCCGCCGGCGATGCTCGCCCGCCATCTCTGGACCAAATACCGCAAGGGCTATCGCCCGGTCGGCTGAACGCATTGAAACGAAACGGGAACAAATCCTTGTGATGTAGGCGATCGCAGCCTATCCTCCGCGGCGTTCAGCAGGAGGGGTTTCGATGTTCCGCAAGGTCGCTTTCACCATGTACCCGGTCATCGATCTCGACCGTGCCCGCAATTTCTACGAGAACGTCCTCGGCCTGCCGGCGAGCAACGCCGCCTATGGCATTCCCTGGGTGGAATATGACCTGCCCGGCGGCGGCTGCCTCGGCATCACCACGGTCACCGGCAACAAGCCCTCGGCCGATTCCGGCGGCACCATCGCCTTCGAGGTCGAGGACCTCGACGCGCTCTGCGCCGATCTCGAGGCCAAGGGCGTCACCTTCAAGACCGACCTGATCCACTCGCCCGTCTGCCGGATGCGCGTGATCGAGGACAGCGAAGGCAATGGCGTGCTGCTCCACCAGCTGAAGAATCGTACCTGATTCCTTCTTGCTCCCCTCCCTGCAAGGGAGGGGGTGGGGGTGGGTTGCGCGCCCGGCCTTCCGGGCGCGCCCAGCGAGACGGCATCGGTAAAAAGAAAAGGCCGGGCATCGAGCCCGACCTTTTCTAACCCACCCCTAGCCCCTCCCTTGCAGGGAGGGGAATTGTGCACGCCTAATTCTGTTGTCCCAGCCGCTCCAGCGCCGGCACCAGCTCGGCGAAGGAATCGATCACCGCGTCGGCGCCCAGCTCCTCGATCGGCTGGGTCAGGAAGCCGAAGCTTACCGCCACGCTCGGCACCCCGGCATTCTTCGCCGCCAGCGTGTCGAAGATCGTGTCGCCGACGAACGCCGCGCGCCCGCCGCCGCAGCGCCGGATCATCTCCTGGATCGGCAGGGCGGAGGGCTTGGCGTTGCCCTTGCCCATCGTGTCGCCGCCGATGATCGTCTCGAAGCGGGCGCTCAGCCCCAGCTCGTCGATCAGCTTCACCGCCAGATATTCGAACTTGTTGGTGACGATCGCCACCTTCGCGCCGCGCGCCGCCAGCAGGTCCAGCGCCTCGATCATGCCCGGGAAGGGCCGCGAATGCTCGGAGACATGGTCCCGGTACCATTCGAGCAGCGCCGGATAGAGCCGCGCCATCAGCGCCTCGTCATAGCCGCCCGAGGCCTCCAGCGCCTGCTCCAGCATATGCTTGGCGCCGAGCCCGACCATGGTCATCACCGCAGCCTTGTCGAGCAGCGGCCGCCCGGCCAGATCGAGGGCGTGGTTGGTCGCGCCCACCAGGTCGGTGCTGCTGTCGATCAGGGTGCCGTCCAGGTCGAAACCGACGATGTCGAAGGGGAAATCAGCCATGGCGGTGCTGCCTGCCAGCAGCCCTATGGAATTGGCAAGGCTAACGTGGCAGGGGACGGGTAAATGGAGGGAAAATGACCGCACCGATCGCAGCAATCATCCTGGCGGCCGGCAAGGGCACGCGGATGAAGTCCGATACCCACAAGGTCCTCCATCCCATCGCCGGCCGGCCGATGCTGCTCCACCTGATCGACAGCGTGAAGGCGCTGGGTGCCGAGCGCGAGGTCGTGGTGGTCGGCGCGGGCAAGGAGCAGGTCGAGGCGGCGGTGCACCCCCTCGGTGTCGAGACCGCCGAGCAGGCCGAGCAGCTCGGCACCGGCCATGCCGTGCGCATGGCGGAGGCGGCGCTGGCCGGTTTCCAGGGCGATGTCCTGATCCTCTATGGCGACGTGCCGCTGGTCACGACCGGAACGATGCGCCGGATGATTGACGCGCTTCACGGCGAGGGCGATCCGAGCGTGGTGGTGCTCGGCTTCCGCCCGGCCGATCCCGGCGCCTATGGCCGGGTGATCGTCGGCCCTGATGGCCGGCTCGACAAGATCGTCGAGTTCAAGGACGCGACGCCCGAGGAGCGTGCGGTAACCCTCTGCAATTCCGGCCTGATGGCTGTGCGCTCGGCGGACCTGTTCCGCTTGCTCGCGCAGCTCAAGAACGACAATGCCGCCGGCGAATATTACCTGACCGACCTGGTCGAGCTCGCCCGTGCCGAGGGCCGCTTCTCGGTCGGCATCGAGACCGATGCGATCGAGGTTGCGGGGGTCAACAGTCGCGGCGAGCTCGCCGGGCTCGAGCAGGAATGGCAGCAGCGCCGCCGCGCCCGCGCGATGGTCGAGGGCGCCACCCTGGTCGCGCCCGAGACGGTGTGGTTCGCCTATGACACGGTGATCGGCCGCGACGTGACGATCGAGCCCAACGTGGTGTTCGGTCCCGGCGTGAGCGTGGCCGACCGGGTGGTCATCCATGCCTTCAGCCACCTCGAAGGCGCCGAGATCCTGTCCGGTGCCGATATCGGCCCCTATGCCCGGCTGCGCCCCGGCGCGCGGATCGAGCAGGGTGCCAAGGTGGGCAATTTCGTCGAGATCAAGAAGGCCGTGATCGGCCCCGGCGCCAAGGCCAACCACCTCAGCTATATCGGCGATGCCACCGTCGGGGCGGGGGCGAATATCGGCGCGGGCACGATCACCTGCAATTATGACGGATTTTTAAAGTACCGGACAGTCATAGGAAACGGCGCTTTTGTAGGAAGCAACAGCGCGCTCGTGGCGCCCGTCACCATCGGTGATGGCGCGATCGTCGCCGCCGGATCGGTGGTGACCCGCGATGTCGAGAGCGACGCCTTGGGGATCGTGCGGGCTGAGCAGCAGGTGAAGCCGGGCTGGGCGCGCAAGTTCCGCGAGAAGATGAAGGCTCTTAAGGAAGCGGGGAAGAAATGATGCGTATGCGCAGCCAGGTCGCGATGCTCTCCCTGGTGCTCGCCGCGCCGGCGATCGCCCAGACCGCCGCGCCGCTCACGCCGGCCCAGGCGATCGAGGCGGTCGCCGCCTCGAAGACCGGTGCGGTCGAGGGCGTGTTCGAGTTCGTGGTCGCTTCGTCCGGCGCGGGCGGGTTCAGCGCCTATCTCAACTCCGCCGCCAATTACCGCGACCCCGGCAACCTCACCATCGAGCTGCATACCGGGGCACGCAACGGGCTCAAGGAGAAGCTCGGCGGGCACGCCGAAGACGTCCTTGTCGGCAAGCGCGTGCGCGTGAAGGGCATCGCCCGCCGCGTGCCGGTCGGCTCGCATTTCCAGACCCGCATCTCCGTCGAGACGGCGGACCAGATCGAAATCCTGGGCTGATTTTCGGCCGCCACTTGCCTGACGAGGAAGCCCGCAACGCCATGACCGACCGATATGCCGGCAAACCCTTTCTTCGGCTGCTCGACAGCTATGTGCTCGATGCGATCGGTCATCTCGACGCCGAGCAGGATACCAGGCTGACGGCGATGGAGCCCCGGTTCCGCGAGGTCTTCGGCGAGGCCGGCGACTGGCGGGCGATCGTGGTTGCCCGGATGCAGTTCCCCGATGGCATTGCGGGCGCGATCCGCCAGGTCTGGGACAAGGGGCGGGACCGGTTCGTCGCGGCCAATGGCCGGGAGCCCGATCCGGTCGAGTTCACCCGGGTCTTTGTCGATACCAAATTCCCGCATTGATGCGGTCTGAAGGATGAATTGAGATGTGCGGAATCGTTGGAATCGTCGGCCGGGAAGACGTTGCGGAGCGGTTGTACGACGGCCTCAAGCGGCTGGAATATCGTGGCTATGACTCGGCCGGCATCGCCACCGATGTCGATGGCCGGATCGAGCGCCGCCGCGCCTCCGGCAAGCTGGTCAATCTCGGCAAGGAGCTGGCGGAGAACCCGCTGCCCGGCACCACCGGCATCGCGCATACCCGCTGGGCTACCCATGGCGGTCCCACCACCAACAACGCCCATCCGCACGCCACCGGCGAAGTCGCTTTGGTCCACAACGGCATCATCGAGAACTTCAAGGCGCTGCGCGACGAGCTGATCGCCCGCGGCCGCAAGTTCGAGAGCGAGACCGATACCGAAGTCGTCGCCCATCTGGTCAGCGAGAAGGTCGAGGCCGGCATGGCCCCGGCCGAGGCCGTCGCCGAGGTGCTGCCGCGCCTGCATGGCGCCTTCGCGCTCGCCATCCTGTTCCGCCAGCATCCGGATCTGCTGGTCGGTGCCCGCCTCGGCTCGCCGCTGGTCGTCGGCTATGGCGACGGCGAGACCTATCTCGGCTCGGACGCGCTGGCCCTGGCGCCGCTCACCCAGCGCATCGCCTATCTCGAGGAAGGCGACTGGGTCGTCATCACCCGCGACGGCGCCCAGATCTTCGACAAGGACAACAACCCCGTCGAGCGCCCGGTCACCATCTCCGGCGTCACCGGCGATCTCGTCTCCAAGGGCAACCACCGCCACTACATGCTCAAGGAGATCTACGAGCAGCCGATCGTCGTCGCCCAGACGCTGCGCGCCTATCTGCAGCGCATGGACGACCAGGTAACGCTGCCGATCCCGGACTTCGATCTGTCGGCGATCAAGCGCGTCACCATCGTCGCCTGCGGTACCAGCTTCTATGCCGGCATGGTCGCCAAATACTGGTTCGAGCAGTTCGCCCGCGTGCCGGTCGATCTCGATGTCGCCTCCGAGTTCCGCTACCGCGCGCCGGTGATGGAAGAGGGCGGGCTGATGATCGTCATCAGCCAGTCGGGCGAGACCGCCGATACGCTCGCCGCGCTCCGCCATGCCCGCAGCGAAGGCCAGAAGATCGCCGCGGTGGTCAACGTCCCCACCAGCTCGATGGCGCGCGAGGCCGACTTGCTGCTGCCGACGCATGCCGGGCCGGAGATCGGCGTCGCCTCGACCAAGGCGTTCACCTGCCAGCTTGCGGTACTCGCCGCGCTCGCCGCCAATCTCGCCAAGGCCAAGGGCAAGCTGTCCGACGCCGAGGAGAAGGCGATCGTCAAGCATCTCGCCGAGGCGCCGGCCGCGCTCAACGGCGCGCTGGCCTATGACGAGGCGATCCAGGCGATGGCCGGCGTGGTCGCCGCTGCCCGCGACGTGCTCTATCTCGGCCGCGGCACCGATTATCCGCTGGCGCTCGAGGGCGCGCTCAAGCTCAAGGAAATCAGCTACATCCACGCCGAGGGCTATGCCGCCGGCGAGATGAAGCACGGGCCGATCGCGCTGATCGACGATGCCGTGCCGGTGATCGTGATCGCCCCTTCGGGCCCGCTGTTCGAGAAGACCGTCAGCAACATGCAGGAGGTTCAGGCGCGTGGCGGCAAGGTGATCCTGATCTCGGACTATGACGGCATCGAAGCGGCGGGCGAGGGCACCGTGGCGACGATCACCATGCCCAAGGTCCACCCGCTGATCGCGCCTCTGGTCTATGCGGTGCCGGTGCAGCTGCTCGCCTATCATGTCGCGGTGGCCAAGGGCACCGACGTCGATCAGCCGCGCAACCTGGCGAAGTCGGTCACGGTCGAATAGGCCGCCAGAGCATCGAGAGATGGGTGCCGGCCACGTCGCCGGCATCCTCGAACCCCAGCCGTCGGTAGAGTGCCTGCGCGCGCGGGTTGTTATAGGCGACGCTCAGGCGCAGTCGGTCCGCGTTCGCGTCCCGTGCAGCCTGTTGCAGCCAGCCGACCAGCGTCGTGCCGAGCCCCCTGGCCTGTGCCCCGGGCGCGAGCAGGATGTCGATCAGCACCCATTCCGGCCCGCTCCTGTCGAAATAGAAGCGGCCGATCGGAGCATCGCCGCGCGTCACCAGCCGGAAGTCTCCCTTGCGGTGGGCCTTCACGAAATGCGCGTGCTGGAGCGCGAATTGTTCGTCGAGGAACGCGCGTTTCTGGTCGGGAGCCCAGGGCGCGAACAGCAGCTCCGCGATGCGCGCCTGAGCGTGAAGATCGGCAAGCTCGGGCAGGTTGCCGACATCGGCTGCGGGCAGCGCGATCCCCTGTGTCGGCAACTCCATGGGCAAGGGCGGGAGGACCCGTGCCGCCGGGAAGGAAGGTAGCTTATTCCGCGTCATTTTGCCCCGAAACGGCGTGGACCGTCTTCCCGTGTTGCGTCCGTACCGGCAGGATAGCTTTGATTATGCAGGAGGGGAAAGCAGCGACATGGAACTTAAGCCGGAAGATTTCGAACCCTGGGTTGGGCGCAAGGTCCGCGTTTCGACCCTGCCCGAGCCGGTGGAGATCACGCTTGCCCAGATCTTTCGGCGCAGTCCCTTGCGGGGCATCGACGTGCGTGCGCCCTTCTCGCTGTTCTTCGAAGCGCCGATGGACGTCTATCTGATCGATGCCACCTATGAGCTCGATTGCGGCAGGGGCGGCCCGCATGCGATCCTGATCACCCAGCTCCAGCCGCTGCCCGATCGGCGAATCTACGAAGCGGTCTTCTCCTGATCCAGGACGGCTGAAACGAAACCGGCTCCGCCGCAGGGTGCGACGGAGCCGGTTCTGTTTGGTCGTCGTGACGATCAGTTGCGCGACGGGAACACGCCCGACAGCGAGATGTTGGTCTGCACCGCGACATAGGGGTTCATGATCGAGAAGGGGATGTTGCTGCCGGTGATGCCGACCTGCACCGAACCCTGCGGCGTGAAGTTGCCGCCGGTGATGTTGACGCCGCCCAGGTTCACCGAAGTGCCGGTGGTGCCCGAGGGGACGTAGATCTTCACGGCCTGGGTGCCGGCATTGGCGCAGTTCGCGAGCAGCGAGCCGGCTGCCGGCGTGTTGACCTGCTGGCCGCCCGTGACGTCGCTGATCGCCGAGATCGAGCCGGTGGCGGAGGTCTGGCCGGCGATGCCGGTGAAGGTGGCGACGTGATTGTGCGCCGGCATGTTGGCGATCGTCAGCGTCTCGGTCTCGGTGCCGGAAACCTGGCCCCACACATAGGTCTGGCCGCTGGCGGTGCTCTGGCCAAGGCCGACAAAGCCGCGTCCCGCTGCGTTCGGCAGGGCGAAGGTGCTCACGCCATTGCCGCCGAAGGTCGTGCCGAGCAGCGCGAACAGCGCATTGTTCTGCGAGATGCCGAGGATCTGGCCATTGCACGAGGCCCAGCCGCGCGGCGCGAAGTTGAAGCCGACCTGCATGATCTGGCCCATAAACGGTTCAGACATTGTCCTACCCCCCAAGTTAGCGATGGCCAGCGCGCCGGAATGCCGCGCCGGTTCCTAAGGCGGGGTTTTTAGATACGCGATCGCAAGGGCAGACAAGCGGCTATTACTTCAATTCCGTTCTATCTCGCCTCGGTGGGGAAGAGTGGGCTGACGAAAAGTCGTAATTTGCAAAATTCAAGGTGCCATTTGGGAGCTATCGGCGCGAATAATCCTCCAGATGCGCTTCAAGTCATTTTGGTGGAAAAGTAACTAGTTCCTTAATTCGGAACTAATTCCTGATTTTAGTGACTTTTGTTCAACGTTCGCGCGATATATACAGCGCGCTCGTCCGTCATGGGCGTTGGGGGTAGGTTTGCACATGTCGTGGGGCTTGGGGAAGGCGCGTTCCGCCTGTGGTCGGATCGTTGCGGGGATCTCTGGTAAGCAGCGAATCGGGGGGCGCAAGACGCCGACCCCGGCCAATCATCCTTCGGCCCTCGGGCGACTGCGCACCCGCGTCGGCGGGGCGGTGGCTGCCGCACTTCTCTTCGTCGCGCCAAATACCGCCTGGGCGCTTTCTAGTGCCTGTACCGCGATCAACAGCGGCCAATATGTGAACAACGGGCGCGCGGGCGGCCAGAATCCGACGGCAATGTCCGGAACCTACGGGTTCATCGCGCCGAACGGTAATGACGAGAACATCACCACCAGCGCGAATCTGGTCGATACCTTCGCGCCCGGTGAGATCATCAGCTGGAGCTATACGAAGACCACCAACGTATACCTCCACATCTATCTTACCGACTCGAACTACAATCTGATCACCGGGACCAATTCCTATGATCGGACCGCGGCTTCGGGCAGCGGCTCCTTCACGATCGTCAACTCGGGCGATATCGTCGGTGTGCGCCTCGATGCCGGTTCCTTTGGCGGCGGCCCGAACATCAGCGGCCCGACCAACGGCACTGCCAGCGTCACGATCAGCTGCTCGGCGCCCACGCCGGTGCTCGGCGTCTCGATGACCCATAGCGGCAACGCTTCGCAGGGTGGCTCGCTGGCCTACACGATCACTCCGTCGACAACGACTGCCCCGACCAGCACCGCGACGCTGACCGCCGCGTTCACGCTCCCCACCGGCATGACCTACAGCAGCGCGACCGGTACCGGCTGGAGCTGCAGCGGCTCAGGCCAGACCGGCTCGTGCACGCGCACCACTTCGATCGGCACGGGCAATGGCCCGACGATTACGCTGAACACCAGTTTCGCGAGCAACGCCACGACTCCGCTTGTGCCACAGGTGCAGCTGTCGGGCGGCGGCGCTTCGAACTCACCGACGGCTACCGATTCCACTGTGGTCAACCAGACGCCGACCGTCACGTCGGTGTCGCCGACTGCAGGCCCGACGGGCGGCGGTACCTCGGTGACCATCACCGGCACTAATTTCTCGGGGACCACCGGCGCGGCCGGCGTCAAGTTCGGCGCGGCCAATGCGACGGGCTACACCGTCAACAGCAGCACGCAGATCACCGCGACGGCGCCCGCGAACAGCGCCGGCACCTATGACATCACCGTCACCAATGCCGGCCTCACCAGCGCGACGTCGGGGGCGGACCAGTACACCTATGTCACCGCACCGACGGTCACGTCTGTCAGCCCGACGGCGGGTCCGACGGCCGGCGGCACGACGGTGACGATCACCGGCACCGGCTTCGCGGCGGCGAACCCGACGGGCGCGGTCAAGTTCGGCGCGACCACCGCGACCTATACGATCAACAGCAACACGCAGATCACCGCGACCTCGCCGGCGAACAGCGCGGGCACGTACGACATCACGGTTGCCACGCCCGGCGGTACCAGCGCGACCAGCGCGGCGGACCAGTTCACCTATATCCCGGCGCCGACGATCACGTCGATCTCGCCGACCGCGGGCCCGACGGGTGGCGGCACCTCGGTGACGATCACCGGCACCAACTTCACCGGCGTGACGGCAGTCACCTTTGGCGGGACCGCCGCGACCGGCTTCACCTTCGTCAACGCGACCACGATCACCGCGACTTCGCCCGCGGGAAGCGCAGGCACGGTGGACATCCGCGTCACCACCTCTGGCGGGACCAGCGCGACGAGCGCGTCGGACCAGTTCACCTATATCGCGGCACCGACGGTGACCTCGGTCTCGCCGATCGCCGGCCCGACCGGCGGCGGCCAGACGGTGACGATCACGGGTACGGGCTTCGCGGCGGCGCCGGGCACGGGTGCGGTCAAGTTTGGCGTGACCAACGCGACGTACACGATCAACAGCAACACCCAGATCACCGCGACCTCGCCGGCCAATGCGGCGGGCACCTATGACGTGACCGTCGCCACGCCTGGTGGTACCAGCGCGACCAGCGCGGCGGACCAGTACACCTATGTCTCGGCGCCGACGGTCACGTCGGTCTCGCCGACAGCGGGCCCGACCAGCGGCGGCACGACGGTGACGATCACCGGCACCGGTTTCGCGGCGGCGCCGGGCACGGGTGCGGTCAAGTTCGGCGCGACCACCGCGACCTACACGATCAACAGCAGCACCCAGATCACCGCGACCTCGCCGGCGAGCGCCGCGGGCACGTACGACATCACGGTCGCGACGCCCGGCGGCACCAGCGCGACGAGCGCGGCGGACCAGTACACCTATATCGCCCCGCCGGTGGCCAGCTCGTACACGGCCGCGGCGGTCGCCTATGATATCAGCAACACGACCTTCAGCGTCGCCAGCCATGCGACCAACAGCCCGACCAACTATGCGGTCGGCTCGGCGACCACGGCGCAGGGCGGATCGGTCTCGGTCGATTCCTCGGGCACGGTCACCTACACCACGCCGAGCGGCTTCCGCGGCAATGACAGCTTCACCTTCACCGCGACCAACCTGGGCGGCACGTCCGCCCCGGCGACGGTCACCGTGCCGGTGAACAACCCGACCTTGCTCTTCACCTTCCCGGTGGGCAGCGGCACGCGCGGCGTCGCGCTCTCGAACGTGCGAATCGACACCACCGGCGGCCGTGCGCCCTATACCTGCGGGACCACGCTCAACACGGGCTCGCTGCCCGCGGGCACGCAGCTCAACGCCGATTGCACGATCACCGGCACGCCGGCGGCGAGCGGCACCTTCACCTTCACGGCCACCGTGACCGACAGCTCGCTCGGCACCGGCCCCTACACCATGTCGACCGGTCCAATGGTGCTGACCATCGGCGCGCCGACGATCAGCATCTCGCCTGCCTCCGGCGCGCTGCCGGGTGCCACCGTCGGCACCAGCTATTCGCAGAGCTTCACTGCGAGCGGTGGCACCGCCGGCTACACCTATGCGCGCACGCTGGGCACGCTGCCGACGGGCGTGACCCTCTCGGGCGGCACGCTGTCGGGCACCCCGACCACGACCGGCACCTTCAACTTCGACATCACCGCGACCGACGGCTCGACTGCCGGCAGCGGCGGCCCGTACACCCGGACCCAGTCGTACAGCGTCACCGTTTCCCAGGGCGCCCAGACGATCAGCTTCGGCACA
This sequence comes from Sphingomonas sp. NIBR02145, assembly GCF_027359115.1. NCBI lineage: Bacteria > Pseudomonadati > Pseudomonadota > Alphaproteobacteria > Sphingomonadales > Sphingomonadaceae > Sphingomonas > Sphingomonas sp. NIBR02145. Next base: position 4,930,142 of record NZ_CP114791.1, read on the forward strand.
CTGTCCAACGCTTCGCTCGATGATTCGCCGCTGACCCTGTCGGCCACCGCATCCTCGGGTCTGACGGTCAGCTTCGCCTCGACCACGACCAGCGTCTGCACCGTCTCGGGCACCACGCTGACCCTGCACCAGACCGGTACCTGCTCGGTCACCGCCAGCCAGGGTGGCGACGGCAACTGGACCGCCGCGCCCGACGTCTCGCGCAGCTTCACCGTCACCCCGGCGAACCTGACGATCAACGCCAGCGCCGCTACCGGCCTCCAGGTCGGCGCCAGCTACAACCAGGCCAACACCGCCTCGGGCGGCGTCGCGCCCTATACCTACACGCTCAGCGCCGGCGCCTTCGTGCCGGGCACCACCCTCAACGGAGGGACCGGCGTCGTCTCGGGCTCGCCGACCGTCGCGGGCTCCTTCAGCTACATCATCCGGGCGACCGACGCCCAGGGGCCCGCCGACACCGCCGATACCCCCGTCACCACCGTCAACATTGCCAAGGGCAACCAGACGATCAGCTTCAATCCCTCGACCGCGCCGAGCGCGTCGGTGGGTGGTGCGGCATATAATGTGACCGCCTCGGCGACCTCGGGGCTGACGCCGATCCTTTCGATCGACGCCAGCGCCACCGCGATCTGCACGATCTCGGGCGGCTCGGTGACCTTCCAGGCGACCGGCACCTGCCTGATCAACGCCAACCAGGCGGGCGACTCCAACTGGAACGCCGCGCCCCAGGCCCAGCAGAGCGTCACCGTCGGTGCGGCGGGCGCGATCGGCGTGACGGTCAACTTCTCGACCAGCACGCTCGGCGTCGGCCAGACCGGCACCGCGACGATCACCTTCACCAATCCCAATGCCTCGGCATCGCCCAACATCGCGCCGCTGTTCAGCGGTTCGGCGCTGGTCAGCCGTGGCGCGCTGGGCGGCAGCTGCGGCGCCAGCGGTTCGGACAGCGGTGCGAACTTCCAGTTCAACGGCTTCAGCATCCCTTCGGGCAGCTGCACCGTCACGATCAGCTATACCGGCACCACCGCCGGTTCGTCGGCGGGCTTCTCGCTCGGCGCCTTCACCCCGAGCGGTTATCCGACCACGTCGGCGGCCGGCAGCAGCGCCTTCGCCGTCGTGCCGACCGTGACCGGCGTCTCGCCGAACACGGGCCCGGTCAGCCAGGTGGTGACGATCTCGGGCACCGGCTTCAGCACGACCCCGGGCAACAACACGGTCACCTTCGGCTCGGCCGGCAACGGCAACGTCACGGCGGCGAGCGCTACCTCGCTCACCGTCACCGCCCCGGTGGCCGGTTCGGGTGCGAAGGCCGTGACGGTCTCGGTCAACGGCCAGACCAGCACGACCTCGGCAACCTTCACCTTCATCGACAAGCCGATCGCGGCGGACAAGCCGGGCGTTTCGGTGCCGTACAACAGTGCCGGCACCGCCATCGACCTGTCGAGCTCGATCACCGGCGGCCCGCACAGCAGCATCGCCATCGGCACCGTTGCCCAGCATGGCACGACGACGATCTCGGGCGATGTGGTGACCTACACCCCGACCGCCGGTTATTTCGGCGCTGACTTCTTCACCTACACCGCGACCGGTGCCGGCGGCACTTCGAACGTTGCGCGGGTGGACATCACCGTGGCGACGCCGGCCGCTCCGGTCACAACCGACAAGAGCGGCGTCGCGATCCCGTACAACGGCACGGGCACGGGGATCGACCTCAGCACTTCGATCAGCGGCGTGCATTCGTCCATCGCGATCGGCACGCCGCCGCAGCATGGCTCGGTGAGCATCGCGGGCGATGTCGTCACCTACACGCCGACCACCAACTATTATGGCGGCGACAGCTTCACCTTCACGGCGACCGGCCCGGGCGGCACTTCCGCTCCGGCGCAGGTGACCGTGACGGTGGCCAACCCGCCGGCACCGGTGGCGAACGACAAGAACGGCGTGACAGTGCCCTATGCGAGCACCGGCACGGCAATCGACCTGTCGACGTCGATCACCGGTGTCCATTCGGGCATTGCTGTCGGCACGGTACCCGCGCACGGCACGGTGACCGTCGCCGGTGACGTCGCTACCTACACCCCGAACGCCACGCATTACGGCGCGGACAGCTTCACCTATACGGTGACCGGCCCGGGCGGCACTTCGGCGCCGGCAACGGTGAACATCACGGTGGGCCTGCCGCCCGCGCCGGTCTCTACCGACAAGAGTGGTGTGGCGGTGCCCTATGCGAGCACCGGCACTGCGATCGATCTCAGCGCCTCGATCACGGGCGTGCATTCGGGCGTCGCAGTCGGCACGGCACCCGCGCATGGCAGTGTGACCGTTGCCGGTGACGTTGCCACCTACACCCCGAGCGCCACCTATTATGGTGCGGACAGCTTCAGCTATGTGGCGAACGGCCCGGGTGGTGCGTCGAACGTCTCGACCGTAACCCTGACGGTGGCGACGCCGGCGGCTCCGACGGCGGCGGACAAGACCGGCGTGGCGGTACCCTATGCGAGCACGGGCACGGCGATCGATCTCAGCGCCTCGATCACCGGCGTGCATTCGGCGATCGCGATCGGCACGGCACCGGCGCACGGCACGGTGACGATCGCGGGCGATGTGGTGACCTACACCCCGGCCGCGACCTATTACGGTGCGGACAGCTTCACCTTCACGGCAACCGGCCCCGGCGGCACTTCGGCGCCGGCGACGGTAAGCATCACGGTGGGCCTGCCGCCGGCACCGGTCGCAGCCGACAAGCCGGGCGTGGCGGTGCCCTATGCGAGCACGGGCACGGCGATCGATCTCAGCGCCTCGATCACCGGCGTGCATTCGGCGATCGCGATCGGCACGGCGCCGACGCACGGCACGGTGGTGATCGCCGGCGATGTGGTGACCTACACCCCGGCCGCGACCTATTATGGCGCGGACAGCTTCACCTTCACGGCGACCGGCCCCGGCGGCACTTCGGCGCCGGCGACGGTGAGCATCACGGTGGCGACGCCGCCGGCCCCGGTGGCGGCGAACAAGACCGGCGTGGCGGTGGGCTATAACAGCGCAGGTACCGCGATCGATCTCGCGCCCTCGATCACTGGCGTGCATGCCAGCATCACGATCAGCACGGCGCCGACCCACGGCACCGCGACGGTCAGCGGGGATGTCGTGACCTATGTTCCGACCACCGGCTATTACGGTGCGGACAGCTTCGCCTACACCGCGACCGGTCCGGGCGGCACTTCGGCCGCGGCGACGGTGGGCCTGACGGTCGCCACCCCGCCGCCGCCGAGCGCGGCGCCGGGCACCGGCACGGTGCCGGGCAGCACCACCACGGCGGGCACCAGTGTCCAGATCAACCTCTCGTCGCTGGTCACCGGCGTCTATGACTCGATCCAGATCGCCAGCCAGCCGGCGCACGGCACGGTTACGCTGAGCGGCGGGGCAGGGCCCAGCCTGACGCCGACCGCGGTGGCACCGGTCTCGCCCTATGTCGCGACCTATACCCCGGCAGCCAATTATGCCGGCACCGACAGCTTCACCTTCACCGCGACCGGCCCTGGCGGCACCTCGTCGCCGGGCACGGTGACGATCACCGTGGTCGGCCAGGTGCCGATCGCGACGCCCAAGACCGCGACGGCGGGCGACGGCCAGATGGTGTCGGTGATGCTCACCGACGGGGCCACGCGCGGGCCGATCACCGGCGCGACCGTGGTCAGCATCTCGCCGGCCAATTCGGCAACCACCACGATCGTGGCGGCGGGCAACGGCACCTATCGTCTGGATGTGACGCCGAACAACCGCTTCGGCGGGCAGATCGTGGTCAACTATACGCTGAGCAACATCTTCGGTGCCTCGGCGCCGTCGACCGTGACGCTCACCGTCCAGGCCCGCCCCGATCCGCGCAACGATCCGGATATCGCGGCGATCAGCGATGCCCAGGCCGAGACGGCACGCCGCTTCGCCCGGGCACAGGTGTCCAACTTCATGCGGCGCACCGAGCAGCTCCATAACGGGGGCGGCGCGACCGGCCTCGCCATGGGCGTGACGCTCGGCTCGCGCGACGGGACGATGGCGTTGCAGCGGCCCGACGACAAGAACTGGGGCCTCGCCATCACCGACCGGATGCGCGTCTCGGGCGAGGATCCGGCGATCGGCCAGTTCGCCAACAACCCGCAGTCGCCGCTCTCGCGGGCCGACCAGCTCGGCTATGGCCGCACGGTCGCGACCACGGGCGGGGTCGGCGGCACGGCAGGGCCGGCCAAGGCGGCTTCGGGTGTCGATGAGGACGGCAAGCGCCGGAACGGGTCGGTCGCGACCTGGGCGGGCGGTGCCATCGACATCGGCACGCGCGACAAGCGCACCGATCGCAGCAAGATCACCGCCACTACCGCGGGCCTCAGCGCCGGCGCCGACATCAAGCTGTCCGACGATATCCTCGTCGGCCTGGGTGGCGGCTATGGCAATGACCTGAGCCGGATCGGCACGGCGGCGCAGGTGCGCGGCACCAGCACCATCTATGCCGCCTATGCCAGCATTCAGCCGGCAAGCGGGACATTCATCGATGGCATGGTCGGCCGCGGCCAGCTCGACTTCACCACCCGGCGCCTTGCCGCGGCGGTGAACGCGACGGCGCGCGGCAGCCGGGATGGCAGCTACACGGTCGCCGCGATCTCGCTCGGCATCGACCGGGCAGGCGGCCCGCTGCAATGGTCGCTCTATGGCCGCGCCGAGTATCTCGATGCGGACCTGGACGCCTATGCGGAGAGCGGTGCCGGGCGCTACAACCTGCGCTTCGATGCGCGCCAGGTGCGTTCGGTCACCGGCACGCTGGGCGGGCGCCTCGAATATCGCCAGAAGGTGAGCTTCGGTTCGATCACCCCGCGCATCCGCGCCGAGTGGAACCATGAGTTCGCCGATGTCGATGCCCAGTGGCTCGACTATGCCGATATCCCGGGTGCTGCGCTCTATGATCTGGCGGGCAATGGCTGGAAGCGCGAGCAGCTCCAGCTGAGCATCGGCACGCGCTTCGACATCCTGAGCAGCGGCTGGTCGTTCGACTTCGAGACCGGCCTGCGCGCCGGCCAGGGCGAACGTGCCGGCACCCTGCAGATCCGGCTGTCCAAGCGCTGGTAACGGGAACGACCTCCGGGGCGGCTCACGCCGTCCCGGAGCGTTCTTCCGATGTAGGAAAGATAGGAGCGGTCTCGCGCAGCAATGTTGCGAGGCAGGCCGCTGAAAACCGTTCTTGGCCTGTACTTCGTGTACTTTGGGAGGTCTTGAGCTACCGGGCCAGCAGCCGGTCGAGTGCGGCGGCCACCTGGGCTTCGCGATAGGGCTTCTCGATCATCGGCACTTCGTCGCCAAAGCCCTCCGGCGGCGCGCCATAGCCGCTGGCAAAGGCAAAGGGCACCCCGCGTGCCCGCAGTGTCTCGGCGATCGGGGTGCTGCGCTCGCCGCCCAGGTTGATGTCGAGGATCGCCACCTCGAAGCCTTGCTCCTCAGCCAGCGCCAGCCCCTCGGCCAGCCGGCTCGCCGGTCCGATCGTCTGGCAGCCCAGCGCCTCGAGCAGGTCTTCGAGGTACATCGCCACCACCGGCTCGTCCTCGACGACGAGCACGCGCAGGCCCTCCAGCCCACTCATTCGGCGCCCTCCGGCAGCGGGGCATCGACGACGCAGACCAGCCCCTCGGGCCGGAACTCGATTTTCACGCTGCCGCCCAGCTCGGCCGCCAGGCCGCGCTCGATCATCCTGGTACCGAAACCGCGGCGGCTGGGCGCCGACACGGTCGGCCCGCCGGTTTCCTCCCAGCGCATCGAAAGACGGGCGGGGCCGTCATTATGGACGCGTTGCCAATGCACGGCGATCCGGCCCTCTGGCCGCGACAGAGCGCCGTGTTTCACCGCGTTCGTCGCCAGCTCGTGGATCGCCAGAGCCAGGCTGATCGCGGTCTTGGGCAGGATCGTCAGGTCCGGCCCGTCGAGCGTGAAGCGACAGGCCTCGCCGTGCGGGCGCAGCGCGTCCTCGATGATCTGGCGCATCGACACCAGGCTCCAATACTCGCGAGTGAGCAGGTTGTGCGCTTCGGACAGGGCGGCCAGCCGGCCTTCGAAGGCGGCACGGGCCTGGCGCGGCGGCACGTCGTCCTTGAAGCTCTGCTGGGCGATGCCCTGGACGATCGCCAGCGTGTTCTTCACACGGTGGTTGAGCTCATCGATCAGCAGGCGGAGATGTGCCTCGGCGCGCTTCGCCTCGGTCATGTCGCGGCCGATCGCATGGAGTGCCACGGGCTGGCCCTGATCGTCGAGGCTGAGCCGTGAATTGACTTCCCAGATCAGCTCGCGCCCGTCCTTGGCGCGCAGCCTGACGGTGAGCCGGGTCGATCCGCCATGCTGCAATTTGCGGTTGAACGCGTCCATGCTGATCGCAAACTGGTCCGGGTCCATGAACTCGGCGATCGAGTGGCCGAGAATCTCGCTCTCGTCATAGCCGATCGCTTCCACCACCGCCGGGTTCACCGACGTCACCCGATTGTCGAGCGTGGTGGTGATCAGGAAGTCGTTGGCCTGCTCGAAGATCGTTCGGAAGCGCGTCTCGCTCTCGCGCAGCTCGTCCTCGGCGCGTCGGCGCGCCGTCACGTCGAACGAGACGCCGACGAAGCGGCTGGGTCGGCTGTCGCCATAGTCGATCCGGTTGCCATGGCTTTGCAGCCAGCGTTCGGCGCCGTCGTCGGCACGCAGGATGCGATATTCGATCGTATAGGGCGTGCCCTCGGTAAAACAGCGCAGCGCCGCCTCGCGCGTCCGTTCGCGATCGGCGGGATGCACGCGCTCGATCCACTCCTCGAAGGTACCGCGTGCATCGGGACGGCGCGCCATGCCGAGCAGGTCGAAGCGATTGGGCGACCAGGTGCCCTCCATCGTCTCGAGATCGAGTTCCCAGGTCGCCATGCCCGCGGTCTCGGTGGCTAGGCGAAGCGTTTCCTCGCTCTTGCGCAGTGCCTCCTCACTCTCGCGCCGCTGGGTGACGTCCAGCGTCACTGCCAGCACGCCGAAGGGCTCGCCATTGGCACGGCGGATCACCGCGACCGAATTGTTCACCCAGACGATGCCGCCGTCCTCGCGGACATAGCGCTTCTCATGAGTATAGGGCGTGCCCTCCCGCACCGCACGTTCGAACAGCGGCACGTTGCGCACCAGATCGTCCGGATGGGTGATCTGCTGCATGGTCATGCCCATCAGCGCTTCCTGGCTCCAGCCGGTGATGTCGCAAAAGCGATCATTGACCAGGGTGAAGCGGCCTTCGAGATCGACCTGGGCAAAGCCGGCGGTGGTCTGGCTGATGAAGGCGGAGAGCTGTGCCTCGCGCTCGCGCAGGGCCAGTTCGGCGGTCTTGGCCTCGGTCACGTCATGCGCGACGCCGATAAAGCCGATGTGACGCCCCTCGGCGTCGCGGCGAGGTTGCGACGTCGAGTGAAGCCAGCGCCATTCGCCCTCGGCGTTGCGATACCGGCCCTCCAGCTCGAAGGTCTGGAGGCTCGCTTCGCCCGCCACCGATTCCGCGAGCAGTCGCGCGGCGTCATCGGGGTGAATGATCCGTCGCCAGTCAAACTCCAATGCTTCCGCATAGGAAACGCCGAGAAAGGCGACATAGGCGCGATTGACGAAGCTGCGACGGCGATCGAGCCGCGTGACCCACACGGCGACGGGGGCGCTGTCCGCGATCAGGCGGAACTCGTCCTCGCCAACCGGCAATGGTTCAGCAGGTGCTTCGATCATCGTACCCCGTCGAGCTGCATCAGCAATGTCCTAGCCAGGCTACGGCAAATCAACGCATATCACCGGCGCATCGCCAGCACGGCCTTGGCGCGCTTCAGATGCGGCATATCGAGCATCTCGCCCTCCAGTCCGATCGTACCCATAGCCGGATTAGCCGCGAAGACGGCCACGATCTTCTCGGCGCGCTCGATCTCGGCCGTGGAAGGGGAGAAGGCGCGGTTGATCACCGGCACCTGATCGGGATGGATCGCGAGCATCCCGCGGAAACCCGCGCGGCGCGCTTTGGTTGCGACCTTCTCCAGCCCCTGCAGGTCACGGAAATCGCCATGGATCGTTTCGATCGGCGTTACGCCTGCCGCTGCCGCCCCGGTCAGGGCGAGGGCGCGGAAGACCTGATAGGGGAAATCATATTCCCCCGCCTCGTCGCGGTTGTGCGTCGCGCCCAGCGCCGTGGCGCTATCTTCGGCCCCCCAGGTGAGCGCGGCGAGGCGCGGGCAGCCGGCATAGTCACCAAGCCCGAAGATCGCCTGCGCGGTCTCCGTTGCCACCACGATCGTGCGGATGCCGCCCTGGGGAAGGCCATGCGCGGCCTCCAGTGCAGTCAGATAGTGATGAAGCAGTTCCGCTTCGGCGCGACTGGCCTTGGGAAGCATGATCCCGTCGGGGCGACCGGGCACGATCGCCGCGAGGTCGGGCAGGGCATGCGGGGTGTCGAGGGGGTTGATCCGTACCCATTGCTGCTGGGCGCGCTCGGCTGTCTTGAGATGCTGGGCGACCAGCGTGCGGGCGGCGGGCTTGTTCGCCTCGGCCACCGCGTCTTCCAGATCGAGCAGCACCAGATCCGCTTCGCTCGCGCCTGCCTTGGTGATCTTGCGTTCGGAATCACCCGGTGCAAACAGCAGCGATCGGGCGGCGAGCGGGTCGGTCATGCATCCTCCTGTTATCCAGCCTTGCTATCGTGGCCGGATCGACGGGTAAACCGCGCGTCATCCTTAACCTTGTCCGGCGCCTTTCCCTCTCGGAGGCGTAATGATTTTACCGCTCCTTAACGCTGTCCGCTTACCTCGTTTGCAGGGATGAGCGAGGGGATTTCGCAAGTGCGCATTTTGATCGTGGACGACGAACCGGCGATGCACGAGTCGTACCGCCAGGTGTTCGGGAGTCGCCGGGGCGGCAACGCGACCGCGCTGAGCGCCATGGCCGCCGAGCTGTTCGGCGACGAGGATGACGCACCGTCAGAGCCCGCCAATGACGCGATCGACTTCGACTGTGCCCATTTCAACCAGGGCCTGGATGCCGTCGAGGCGATCCAGGACTCGATCGAGACCGGCAAGCGTTTCGCCGTCGCGTTCATCGACGTGCGCATGCCGCCGGGCATCGATGGCAAGGAAACCGCTCGCCGCATCCGCGCGCTCGATCCCGACATCAATCTGGTGATCGTCACCGGCTATTCCGACTTCTCCCCGCTCGACATCAGCCGCGCCGCCGGCCCCGCCGACAAGATCTTCTACATCGCCAAGCCCTTCCAGGCGGAAGAGGTGATGCAGACGGCGACCGCGCTTGCGCATCGATGGGAAGCCGACGGCAAGCTGCGCAGCGCCATCGCGCTGCTCGAGGAGCAGAAGCTCGAACTGGCCGCCAATGAATCCCGCGCCGTCCACATCGCCAACCATGATTCGCTCACCGACGCGCCCAACCGCCTCTCGTTCCTCCACATGCTCGGCAAGGCGGTGAAGGGCGACCAGTGCTTCGCCATGGCGATGATGGACCTCGACCGGTTCAAGATCGTCAACGATACGCTCGGCCATCTTGCCGGCGACGAGCTGATCCGCATGGTCTGCGAGATTCTCCAGACGAACGTGCCGGCAGAAGGTTTTGTCGCGCGGCTGGGCGGCGACGAGTTCGCAATGCTCTATCCCGTGACCGGCGAGGACGAGGCGACGATGGTCGCCGAGCGCCTGCTCAAGGCGGTTTCGGTCAGCTTCAAGGTGTTCGGTCACTCGGTGCAGGGCGGGGCCTCGGTCGGCCTTATGGTGGTCGAGCCCGGCACGATCCATGATCCGATCGACGTGATGCGCCGTGCCGACCTCGCGCTCAACGAGGCCAAGCACAATGGCCGCGGTATCGTTCGCCTGTTCGACGAGGCGATGGACGAATCGATCCGATTCCGCCGTCAGATCGAAGGCGGGCTTTCCGAGGCTATCGCGAAGGGCGAGCTCAAGCTCGTCTTCCAGCCGATCGTCGGTCGCGACCAGCTCGAGATCACGGGCTTCGAGGCGCTGATCCGCTGGTGCAGCCCGGAATATGGCATGGTCTCGCCGGGCATGTTCATCCCGATCGCCGAGGAATCGAACCTGATCCACGAACTGGGCGACTGGGTGATCGACCGTGCGGTCGAGACGCTCAAGACCTGGCCGGGGCAATATGTGTCGGTGAACTTCTCGCCGCGCCAGTTCCGCCGCCACAATTTCGTGGCGCATGTGATGGAGCGCGTCGCCAATGCCGGCGTCGAGCCCGGCCGCTTCCAGATCGAGATCACCGAGACGGCGATCTTCGACGATGTCGAACGTGCCGCCGAGACGCTGTTCAAGCTCCGCCAGATGGGCTTCCGCATTGCGCTCGACGATTTCGGCACCGGCTATTCGAGCCTCTACAATATCCGCCGCTTCGCGCTGGACTGCCTGAAGATCGATCGCAGCTTCGTTGACGGCATGGGCCGTGAGCGCGAGAGCGCGGCGATCGTCCACTCGATCATCCATCTCGGCCGCGCGCTGGGCATGGAAGTGGTCGCCGAAGGCGTGGAGACCGAAGCGCAGCTCCAGGCGCTCCGCCTGGCCGGCTGCAGCCATCTCCAGGGCTATTATCTCGCCCGTCCGATGGATGCCGAGGATGCGCTGGTGCTCGCCAACAAGCGCTATATGGGCATCGAGGAGCCTGAGGCCGAACTGAGCAACGGGACGCACGGCTGATGCCAACCCGGGGGCGCCTCAAGGCGCCGGCCTCGCTCGGCGCGAAACTGGTCCTGATCCTCACCGGCGTCGGCGTGGTTGGCGCCGCCGCGCTTACGCTGATGCTGGCTACCGTCATCACGCCGAGCTTCAACCAGCTCGAGCGCGACGCCGTGAATGCGCATGTCGCGCGCACCGAAGCGGTGGTTCACGACGTCTCGGCCAAGGTCGAGAACGCCGTGCGTGACTATGGCGACTGGAACTCGTCCTACGACTACATGGCGAACCCGACCAGGGCATTCGAGGAAGAGAGCTTCTCGACGCTCGCCATGGTCAATCTCGACGTCAACGGCATGGCCTATGTCCGGCCGGACCGCTCGATCGTCATCGCCCGCTGGCTCGATCTCGAGAAACAGGCCGATGTGCCGGCGATGCGCGCGCAGCTGACGACCGCTATCTCCAAGCTCGATTTCTCGGGGGCACTGCACGGCCAGAGTTCGGCCGGCTTCTTCATGCGGCTGGGCGATAGGCTGGCCGCAATAGGCGTCGCGCAGGTGCGCAAGAGTGATGGCAGCGGAAGTCCGCGCGGCTATGTGCTGATGGCGCGCGCCGTCACCGCAAGCCAGCTCAGCACCCTGCTCCAGCTCAAGGCGAGCCTTGCGCTCGACAATCCCGTAGCCGAAGTCACCAAGACGCCCGGCACTACCCGTACCCGTATCGCCGTGCCGGTCCCGGGCCCGGATGGCCGCTCGGTCGCCACCGCCACCTACACCGTGCCGCGTGACCTCTCTACGCTGGGTACCCGCATGCTGGTGCTCGCGGTGGTCGGGTCGTCGATCCTGCTGGCGATCGTCCTGCTGGTGCTGCGCCGGATGATCGCGCGGCTCGTGCTCGGGCCGCTCAAGCGGGTCGAGCAGCATATGGGCGTGGTTCGCGCGTCGGGCACGCTCGGGCTGCTCACCGACAAGGAGCGCGATGACGAGATCGGCAGCCTGGTCACCAGTTTCAATTCGATGCTCAAGCAGCTCAAGGACCTGCGCGAGCAGCTCGAGGTGCAGAGCTTCTCGCTCGGCCGCAGCGAAAGCGCGGTCGCGGTGATGCACAATGTCCGCAACGCACTGAACCCGATCAGCACGGTGCTCAGCCAGGGGCTGGGAACGGGGGCGCCGATGGACCGCGCACTGCTCGATCGCGCGCTCGGCGAGCTGGCGGGCGAGGAGATCCCGGCGGTGCGCCGGCAGAAGCTGGTCGCCTTTCTCGCTGCTGCGATCGAAAGCGTGGAGCAGGAACGCAGCGATCGGCGCGAGCAGATCACGATCGGTCGCGAGGCGCTCCACCATGTGCTGGAGATCATCGGCCAGCAGCAGGAGGCGGCGCACGAACGTCCGCCGCTCGATGCCTGCGATATCACCGATATCGTCGCCCAGAACGCCACGATCGCGCGGTATTCGGGCGAGAACTCGATTGCCTTCAGCTTCCCGTCAAAGCCGCAATGGGTGATGGCGAACCGGGTGATCCTCAGCCAGGTGGTCGGTAACCTATTCGCGAATGCTGCCGAGGCAATCGCGGCGACGGGACGGACCAGTGGTTCGATCGCGGTGACGATCCAGCAGAAGGGCGAGAACACCGAAATCCATATCCGCGACGATGGCGAGGGCTTCGATCCATCGACTGCACCCACGCTGTTCCAGCGCGGTTTCTCCACCCGCGCGCACAAGTCGGGCGGGCTGGGATTGCACTGGTGCGCGAATTCGATGCTGGCGATGGAAGGCAGGCTCGACTTGCTCAGCGACGGCAGGGGCACGGGCGCCAAGGCGATCCTGACGCTGGGGACTGCCCAATTGGCCCAGCCGAGCGGGATGGCGGCCTAACGCTGCCCGGCGGCGCGGTGGGGACCCGCCACCTCATCCTTCCGCCGCAGATAGGGTGCGACTAGGTTCCGCGCCCGGAACCACTCCTGCCGGTCCGGATCGAGGCTGTCGAAGTTCCCGATCACCCGGCGGCATTGTTCCGAACGGCACTGGCAGATCATGTGCCAGTTCGATTCCCGAAGCGTCGTCGAATAGTCCCAGGCGATCTCCTCGCCCGGTTGGATCGCACGCACGGAGACCAGGAACACGCCGCGATCGGTGAAGCGCAGTCCGGCATTGGGATCGCAGCTATGGTTGACCAGGTCGTCGATCCGGCCGGACGGGCCCATATAATGGTCGGGCGTCACCTGGACGAAGCGGTCGTTGCTGCCGCGCATCAGGCTGGGAATCTGGTCGGCACGGAAGCGGCGGCCGGTGAACTCGATCAGCACGTCGCCTTCGGCAAAGCCGCTTGCGGCATAGACAGCCTTGCCCAGATGGTTGTCACCTACCTTGAAGAGATTGCCTGAAGGCCGGTAGCGATCGAGCCAGCGCAGCCCGCCGCGGCGGGTGCCGAAGGAGCGCAGCGGGTTAATCGTCGCCAGGCCGATCAGGAACCAGACGCTGGCATGGCAGAGGAACTCGACGATCACATAGGCGAGTTCGGCGACGCCCGGCTCGGCGCCGCGTACGGCGATCAGCAGCGTGGCCAGGTCACCGAAGGTCCACAGACCCCAGGCCGGGGAGCGTTCGCGGTTACGATCGGTCCAGACGCTGGCCCAGGTCGGCCAGAAGCTTACCGGCACCGCGAGCACTACCAGCATGTGCGCCCAGAAGGCTTCGCGGAAGACGAGCCACAGCAGCAACGCGCTCAGGCTGGCGGCGATGCAGAAGGTCTCGGTGGGCGAGGGCGGGGCCCAGGAGGAGCGCCGCCAGATGCCGATCGTCACGAGGATGCAGGCGATCGAGGAGAGCGCGAACACCCAGCCCTGCGGCGCGCCGGGATTGACGGCGGCATAGGTCAGTGCCTCGAGCGTGGTCGCTGCGCTCCAGATCAGCCATGACGCACGGTTCGGCTCCACCAGCTCACGACGCAGCCCGATCAGGTAGGTCGCATAGCCCGCAAAGCTGAATCCGATCGCCAGAAAGAACCAGATATCGGCAGTCAAAAACGCCCCTCCCAAACGGAGCGTTTACCATGTCCCGGAATCACCGTCTATGCGCGACTCGCGTTGAATCCGCGAGTCGCTTGGAATCAGCGCGACACACTTAGCGGCGAAATCTCAGAGATCCGCGCCGCAGTCCTTCACTGCCTCAAGCACGATCGGTGCCCATTCCTTGCGGCAGATCAGCAGGTCCGGAATGCTTGTGCTCGCCTGATTGTAGACGATCGGGCTGCCGTCGATCCGCGAAGCGTGGAGCCCGGCTGCGAGCGCTACCGCGACCGGCGCGCAATTGTCCCATTGGTGCTGGCCGCCCGAATGGAGATAGATCTCGGCCTCGCCGCGGACCACCGCCATCGCCTTGGCGCCCGCCGAGCCCATGCCGATATGCACCGCGCCGATCCGCTCGCCCACGCCGGCGCAGAGCTGGCTTGGGCGCGTGCGGCTCACCAGCATGCGGGGCGGCAGCTCGCCTTCGGGCAAGGCGGGCGGGCAATCGCTCGAGAGCGTGCAGCCGAGACGGGGCAGGGCGACCGCGCCTACTGCCGGCACGCCATCGATGGCGAGGGCGATGTGCACTGCCCAGTCACCGCGTCGCTCGGCGAATTCGCGCGTGCCATCGAGCGGGTCCACGATCCACACCCGGCTGGCAGACAGCCGCGCGGGATCGTCCGCTGATTCCTCGGAGAGGACCGCATCGTCGGGCCGTGCCAGCGCCAGCGCGGCGAGGATCATCGCATTGGCCTCGCGGTCGCCGCGATCTCCGCCGGCGCATTCGTTCTGGATGCGCAGCAGCAGCGCGCCGGCCTCCTCGGCGACTTCCCTGGCCAGTTCAGCGTCGTTCAAATCACCGGACTCCACGTGCCCATGATCGTCTCCACGATCCGTTCGGCTGCGTCCTCGGGGCTCTCGCGCGTGGTGTCCACCCGGATTTCCGGCGCCTCCGGTGCCTCATAGGGACTGGAGATGCCGGTGAAGTGGGCGATCTGGCCGTCGCGGGCCTTTTTGTAGAGGCCCTTCACGTCCCGCGCTTCGGCGACTTCCAGCGGCGTATCGACATGGATCTCGAAGAACTCACCTTCGGGAAGCATGCGGCGGACCAGTTCGCGTTCGGCCCGGAAGGGTGAGATGAACGCGGTGAGGACGATCAGGCCCGCATCGGTCATCAGCTTCGCGACTTCGCCGACGCGGCGGATATTCTCGATGCGATCCGCATCGGTGAAGCCAAGGTCCTTGTTAAGGCCGTGGCGGATATTGTCGCCGTCGAGGAGGAAGCTGTGCTTGCCCATGGCGTGCAGCTTCTTCTCGACCAGATTGGCGATGGTCGACTTGCCCGAGCCGGAAAGGCCCGTGAACCAGAGCAGCCGGGGTGCCTGGTGCTTCTGGTTGGCATGGGCCTCGCGGTTGATTTCCACGGCCTGCCAATGGACATTCTGGGCTCGCCGCAGCGAGAAATTGAGCATTCCGGCGGCCACAGTCGCATTCGTGGCCTTGTCGATCAGGATGAATCCACCAAGGTCCTTGCCTTGGGCGTAGGATTCGAAAACCACTCCGCGGTCGGTGTAAACCTCGGCAATTCCGATGTCGTTCAGGCCCAGAGTCTTCACGCTCAGCTCGGCCATCGTATTGACGCACACGGCATGGCGCGGCGGCTGGACGGTCGCGCTGACCGTCTGGGTGCCGAGCTTGAGCCAATAGGCCCGCCCCGGCAGCAGCTCCGCCTGGTCCATCCACACGATCGTCGCCTGGAACTGATCCGCGACCTGGGGCGGCGCATCCGCCGCCGCGATCACATTGCCGCGCGAGCAATCGACCTCGTCCGCCAATGTAAGCGTGACGCTCTCGCCCGCAACCGCCTGCTCCCGATCGCCACCAAAAGCGACGATCCGCGCCACCTCGGTCACCTGCCCCGAGGGCAGGATCCGCACCTTGTCGCCCGGCCGCACCGTGCCCGCCGCGATCATCCCCGCAAAGCCGCGGAAATCGAGGTTCGGCCGGTTCACCCACTGCACCGGCAGGCGGAAGGGGCGCGCGGCATCGGCGTCCGCGTCGATCTCGACGCTCTCGAGATGCTGGAGCAGCGACAGGCCGGTGTACCAGATCGTGTTCGGGCTGGAGCCCGTGATGTTGTCGCCCTTGAACCCCGAGATCGGGATCGGCGTGAAGCTGGTGATGCCGATGCTCTCGGCGAAGGCGCGATAGTCCTCGACGATCGCGTCATAGGCGGACTGGTCGTAGCCGATCAGGTCCATCTTGTTCACCGCCAGCACGATGTGGCGGATGCCCAGCAGATGGCAGAGATAGGAATGGCGCCGCGTCTGGGTGAGCACGCCCTTGCGCGCATCGATCAGGATCACCGCGAGATCGGCGGTCGAAGCGCCGGTCACCATGTTGCGGGTATACTGCTCATGGCCGGGCGTGTCGGCGACGATGAACTTGCGCTTCTCGGTCGCGAAGAAGCGATAGGCGACATCGATCGTGATGCCCTGCTCGCGCTCGGCGGCGAGGCCATCGACCAGCAGCGCGAAGTCGATCTCGCCGCCCTGGGTGCCGACGCGCTTGCTGTCAGCTTCGAGCGACGCGAGCTGATCCTCGAAGATCATCTTCGAATCGTAGAGCAGGCGGCCGATCAGGGTGGACTTGCCGTCATCGACGCTTCCGCAGGTGATGAAGCGCAGCAGCGACTTGTTCTGGTGGAGCTGGAGATAGGCGGAGATGTCGGACGCGATGAGCGCGTCGGGGCGGTAGGAGGTCATGCCCACACTCCGTCATGCTGAACTTGTTTCAGCATCCAAGGCGCAACGACGGATGCCTTCGCTTGTGGAGGATTGGACCCTGAAACAAGTTCAGGGTGACGAAGAAGAAGGACGCGGGCCATCAGAAATACCCCTCCTGCTTCTTCTTCTCCATGCTCGCTGCCTGGTCGTGGTCGATCGCGCGGCCCTGGCGTTCCGAGGTGGTGGTCAGCAGCATCTCCTGGATCACTGCCTCCAGCGTATCCGCCTCGCTCTCGACCGCGCCGGTGAGCGGGTAGCAGCCGAGGGTGCGGAAGCGGACCGAGCGGGTGACCGGCTGTTCGCCGGGGTTGAGGCGGAAGCGCTCGTCATCGACCATCAGCAGCAGGCCATCGCGCTCCACCGTCGGGCGGGGGGCGGCGAAATAGAGCGGGACGA
The DNA here is from genome assembly GCF_027359115.1 of Sphingomonas sp. NIBR02145. Taxonomy (NCBI): domain Bacteria; kingdom Pseudomonadati; phylum Pseudomonadota; class Alphaproteobacteria; order Sphingomonadales; family Sphingomonadaceae; genus Sphingomonas; species Sphingomonas sp. NIBR02145. The sequence continues at coordinate 4,947,034 of NZ_CP114791.1, forward strand.
TCTCGATCCCCTCGGCAAGGATGTACTGCCAGATATCGAGCTCGGTCCAGTTGGAGAGCGGGAAGACGCGGATGCTCTCGCCCTTCTGCTTGCGGGCATTGTAGAGGTGCCAGAGCTCGGGGCGCTGGTTCTTCGGGTCCCAGCGATGCGAGGCGGTACGGAAGCTGAACACGCGCTCCTTGGCGCGGCTCTTCTCCTCGTCGCGCCGGGCGCCGCCGAACGCCGCGTCGAAGCCATATTTGTCGAGCGCCTGCTTGAGCCCCTCGGTCTTCCACATGTCGGTGTGGCGGCCGCCATGATCGAAGGGGTTGATCCCCAGCGCCTCGGCCTCGGGGTTCTTGTGGACGAGCAGCTCCATGCCGGCGTCGCGGGCGGCCTTGTCGCGCAGATCGTACATCGCGCGGAACTTCCAGGTCGTGTCGACATGGAGCAGCGGGAAGGGCGGCGGCGCGGGGTAGAAGGCCTTGCGCGCGAGGTGCAGCATCACCGCGCTGTCCTTGCCGATCGAATAGAGCATCACCGGGCGCTCGGCCTCGGCGACGACTTCGCGCAGGATGTGGATGCTCTCGGCCTCGAGCCGCTGGAGGTGCGTCAGGCGCGCGGGGGCGAGCGATGCGGTCGCTTGAGCCTGGTTCTCCGTCATGTTCCCGGAATGCAGCATGGGGGGCGATTTAGGAAGCTGCCCCGGGCTGCGCGATCTAGTTTATGTTTAGCGGGGAGTAGGATGGGGGGCTCTGATCAAATCCTCCCCCTCCGGGGGAGCATTTATGGATTGGACGAAGCTCCTCCGTTCCCCGGCGAAAGCCGGGGCCCAGGGTAACAGAGCGAAACGGCAGAGAAACCCTGGGCCCCGGCTTTCGCCGGGGAGCGGATAGGTCCAGCGGTGAGCGCTAGCTGGAGAGGCCGGAAATCCAGCTGCGCTGCAGGTCCAGGGTATCGTCCAGCAGCACCAGGTCCGCGCGGTAGCCCGGGGCGATGTGGCCGAGCTGGCCGGCCAGGCCGAGGAAGGCCGCCGGGGTGGCCGAGGCCATGCGGGAAGCGACTTCCAGCGGGACGCGGCCCTGCTCCATCATCCCCTTCACCGCGCCGGCCATGGTGAGGGTGGAGCCGGCCAGCGTGCCGTCGGCGCCGACCAGGCGGTCGCCGTCGCGGTGGATCTCGCGGCCGTGGATCAGGAAATGGTCCTCGTCGCTGCCGACGCTGGGCATCGCGTCGGTGACCAGCATCAGATGGTCGGGCCCCTTGGCGCGGAGCGCGACGCGCAGCGTGGCGGGGTGGAGGTGGTGGCCATCGGCGATGATGCCGGCATATGCGTCCGGTGCCTCGAGCGCGGCGCCGACCATGCCGGGCGCGCGGCTGGTGAGCGGCGACATCGCGTTGAAGATATGGGTGAAGCCAGTGGCGCCATTGTCGAGCGCGGCGCGGACCGTCTCATATGGGGCGTCCGAATGGCCGGCCGAGACGATCACCCCGGCGGCGACCAGCCGGGCGACCTGATCGGGCGTGGCGGCCTCGGGCGCGAGGGTGACGAGCGTCCTGCCGTGGCGGGCGGATTCGAGCAGCGCGAGGAACCCGTCCTGCAGCGGCTGGATCTTGCTCTCGCTATGGATGCCGCGGCGCACCGGGTTGAGGAACGGTCCCTCGATATGGATGCCGAGGATGCCGGGCCCACCCGCTTCGATCGCGGCATCGACCGCCTGGATGGCGGCCTCGATCACCGAGAGATCGTCGCTGATCAGGGTAGGGAGCAGGCCGGTCGTGCCGTAGCGGCGATGGGTCCCGGCGATGATGCGCAGGGTCTCGACGCTCGGATCGTCGTTGAACAGCCGGCCGCCGCCGCCATTGACCTGGGTATCGATGAAGCCGGGGAGCAGGGTGTGGCCGGCAAGATCGACCTGCTCGGCACCGGCGGGCGGCTCGGGCAGGATCGCGGCGATCCGCTCGCCCTCGATCACCACACAGGCATCGTCGCGCCAGCCTTCGGCCAGCAGCATGCGGCCGTTGACCAGGGCTTTCACGCGAGCGTGTCCAGCGCCGCGCCGAGGCTGCCCTTGGTGGCGGCGAGCAGGGTCTCGGCCTCCGCGGCGTCGAGACCGCGGGCGATCAGCACGGCGCGCTTGATGTTGAGGCGCCCGGCGTCGAGCGCCGCCTCGGCCACGGTCTCGCTCGTGCCGGCGAGGGTGGCGACCATGCGGATCGCGCGGGTGCGCAGCTTGGCGTTCGACACCTGCATGTTGACCATCAGCCCGTGGTGAACGAGCCCGAGGCGCAGCATGATCCCGGTGGAGATCAGGTTGAGCGTAACCTTCTGCGCGGTGCCGGCCTTCATCCGGGTGGAGCCGGCGACGACTTCGCTGCCGGTGTCGGCTAGGATCGCATGCTCGGCGGCGGCGAGGACCGGGGTGTCGGGATTGTTGGAGACGCCGATGGTCAGGCTGCCGGCGGCGCGGGCGGCTTCGAGCGCGGCGATGACATAGGGGGTGCGGCCGCTGGCGGCGACACCGATCAGCACGTCATCGGGGCCGAGCGCTTCGGCGGCCACGGCCTGGATCGCGGCTTCGCGGCTGTCCTCGGCGCCTTCCTGGGTGCGGGTGAGCGCGGCGGGGCCGCCGGCGATGAGGAAGGCGAGCCGCTCGAACGGCCAGTTGAAGGTGGGGGTGAGCTCGACCCCGTCCTGCACGCCGATCCGGCCCGAAGTGCCGGCGCCGGCATAGGCGATGCGGCCGCCGCTGCGCAGCCGCCCGGCGGCGGCATCGATCGCGGCGGCGATCGGGGCGGTCTGGGCCTTGAGCGCGGCGATCGCGGCGAGCTGGGCCTCGAGCATCGCCTCGACGGCGGCCTCGGTGGGCCAGCGATCGAGTTCGCGATAGCGGGGGTCGGTGGCTTCAGTCGACATGCGGCTTCCGGGTCGGGAGGACAGAGGCGGACAGGCCGGCGAGAAGCAGCGCGCCGTCGAGCGGATCGGCGATGGCGTCGGTCAGCCGGGCGACGGTGCGGGCGCGCAGCCAGGGCTTGATCCGCATCGCGAGGCCGCCGGCAAGCGCGCAGCGGACGGCGCCGCGGGCGAAGATCGTCTCGATGAAGCGCTCGATATGCTGGGCGGCATCCTCGACGATCGAGCGGGCGATCGCGTCGTTATTCTCGGCATAGTCCATGACGAGCGGGGCAAAGGCGGCGTAATCCTTCGGGGTCGCGGCATCCATCCAGGCAACGGCGCGGGCGGTGTCGTGCCCGAAGCCGGCAGTGACGGCGTGGCTGAGCGCGGTGACTTCGCTGCGGCCGTCGAGGGCGCGAAGCGCGTGGCGCATCGCGCTGAGGCCGAGCGCGGCACCGCTGCCCTCGTCCGAGATCGGGAAGCCATAGCCGCCGATCGCGAAGCTGGTGGTGCCGACGCGGACCTCGGCGATGCTGCCGGTGCCGATGATCAGCGTGGCGCCTTCGGCCCCGGCATGCGCGCCGAGATTGGCGATCGCGGCATCGGTGGCGAAGATGATGTCGGCAAAGGGGAAGGGCAGAGCGGCGAGCTGCTCGCGCATGCCGGTGCGGGTGATGCCGGCGATGCCCATGCCGGCGCGGATCGTCGCGGCCTGGCCCTGGTCGAGCCCGGCGGCGGAGATCGCCTGCTGGACGACCTCGCTCAGCACGGCGTGGAGCCGCTCGATCCCGATACGGGTATTGGCGGGGCCGCTCTCCCCGGTGCCGAGGATCGTCCCGTGTTCGTCAACCAGCCGGCTGCGGCAATGGCTGCCGCCTGCGTCTATCCCCAGGAAAAAGGCCATGGTTGCTCCCTAACAGCAGCGATGCCCGGCCTTGCCATGCCGAACCCGCAGGGGGGCATAATCCACAGATATGGCTGGGCAAGGTCCGTCGGCGCCTTTCGGGTGCCGGGGACGGTAATACGTAAATTTACCAATTTCCGGATTTCGGGGCCGGGAGCAGGCTTTGCGGCGGTTCAGTGAGACGAAGCGATGATGGCGAGCGTGAAGCGTGGAAAGGCCGAATCCGCCCCGAAGATCGGCCAGTGCGGGCGGATGGTGCTTCGGGACGTCGCGGTGCTCTCGGGCGAGGAGTTGCTCCTGCGCTTCGGGGACGCGGCCCCGCAGCAGCTGATCGACCTGATCGTTGCGGCCATCCGCAAGGGGGACGACGACGAAGTCGCCGCGATCGACGGACGGCTGCGCGAAGTCGAGCGGATATCGCTTCGGCAAGGGACTAGCCTTCCCGGCGGTGCTCCCCCGGGTCGGGGAGGCTAGAACCGCGCTTCCTCATAGACGCGGCGGATGTCGCCGCCCCAATCGCCGTTGAAGCGATCGAGCAGGACCTGCGCCGGCACCTTGCCGGTGCGGACCACTTCGCGCAGCGGATCGAGGAAGCCGGACTCGTTGTCGCCCGAGGCGTTGAAGCGCGCGCGGGCGTTGAGGCCCGAGGCGGCGATGTCGAGGACTTCGCCGGCGATGTCCTTGAGCTTGCCGCCGCCGGGCAGCGGGGCGTCGAGGGCGAGCTTCGGCACCGAGCTGCGCAGCGTCTCGCGTTCCTCCATCGACCAGCCCTTCACCAGGTCCCAGGCGGCATCGAGCGCGCCCTGGTCGTAGAGCAGGCCGACCCACAGCGCGGGCAGCGCGCAGATCCGGCCCCAGCGGCCGCCATCGGCGCCGCGCATCTCGAGGAAGGTCTTGAGGCGGACTTCGGGGAAGGCGGTGGAGAGGTGGTCGGCCCAGTCGTCGATCGTCGGCTTGTGGCCGGGATAGGCGGGCAGCTCGCCCTTGAGGAAGTCGCGGAAGCTCTGGCCGGCGGCGTCGATATATTTGCCGTCGCGGTAGACGAAGTACATCGGCACATCGAGCGCGTATTCGGCGTAGCGCTCATAGCCGAAGCCGTCCTCGAACACGAAGGGCAGCATGCCGGTGCGCGCGGGATCGGTGTCCGACCAGATGTTCGAGCGGAACGAGAGGAAGCCGTTGGGCTTGCCCTCGGTGAAGGGCGAGTTGGCGAAGAGCGCGGTCGCCAGCGGCTGAAGCGCGAGGCCGACGCGGAACTTCTGCGCCATGTCCGCCTCGGAGGCATAGTCGAGGTTCACCTGGATCGTGCAGGTGCGCAGCATCATGTCGAGCCCGAGATTGCCGACGCGCGGCATGTGGCGCAGCATGATCTCGTAGCGGCCCTTGGGCATGATCGGCAGCTCGGCGCGGGTCTTGTCGGGCCACATGCCGAGGCCGAGATAGTTGATCCCCAGCCGCTCGCCGACCTGCTTGACCTGCTCAAGGTGGCGGCCGGTCTCGTTGCAGGTCTCGTGGAGGTTCTCGAGCGGGGCGCCGGAGAGCTCGAGCTGGCCGGCGGGCTCAAGGCTGACGGTGCCGTCGGGGCCGGACAGGGCGATGACGTTGTCGCCTTCGAGCACGGGCTTCCAGCCATAGGCGGTGAGCCCGTCGAGCAGGTCGCGGATGCCGCCCTGCTCGGTGTAGCTGGGGGCGTGGAAGTCGCTCTTCGCGAACACGAACTTCTCGTGCTCGGTGCCGATCCGCCAGCGCTCCTTCGGCTTCTCGCCGCCGGCGAAATAGTCGATCAGCTGCTGCCGGTCCTCGATCGGTGCCGACACCTTGGTGTTCTCGGTCTTGGTGCTCATGCGAAGGTCTCGACGGGAGGAATGGGGCGGCGGTGGCGGAGCACCGGGATGCGCGAACGGGCGTCCTCGATGCGCGCAAGATCGATCTCGGCGGTGCCAAGCCCGGCTTGCTCGCCCATGTCGAGCAGCACCTCGCCCCAGGGATCGATCACCAGCGAATGGCCATAGGTGGCGCGGCCGTCCGCATGCTCACCGGTCTGCGCGGCGGCGATGAGAAAGGCTTCGGCTTCAATCGCGCGGGCGCGCAGCAGCACGTGCCAATGCGCCTGGCCGGTCGGGCGGGTGAAGGCGGCGGGGACGGCGAGGGCAGTGGCGCCGGCGTCGCTCAGCGCGCGGAACAGGTCCGGGAAGCGCATGTCGTAGCAGATCGCCAGGCCGAGCCGGCCGATCGGCGTATCGACCAGGATCGCCCGCTCGCCGCGCTGATAGGTGTTGGACTCGCGCCAGCTCTCGCCGGTGGCGAGATCGACGTCGAACAGATGGAGCTTATCATAGCTCGCCCGGATCGCGCCGGTATCGTCGATGACGAAGCCGCGGTTGAGGAACTTGTCGCCCTCGCCCTTCACCGCGAGCGAGCCGAGATGGACCCAGATGCCGTGCTTCGCGGCAGCCTCGCGCGTGGCGGCGAGGACCAGATCCTGGTCTTCCGGCACGACATGGCCCCGGGCGCGCTCGCGATTGCCGTCGAGCAGGCCGGACATTTCGGGGGTGAACAGCATCGCGCTGCCGGCAGCCGCCGCCTGCGCAACCCCATCGGAAATGGTGCGCGCATTGGCGGCCGGATCGATCCCGCTCGTCATCTGCAGCAGGCTGGCCTTCATCGATCTACTCCCCCCGTCCGGCCGGGATCAGCCGCGCTTCGGCTTGCCGACGCCGACCAGGGTCAGCCCGGCACGCTCGGCCTCCGCGGCCGGATAGACGTTGCGCAGGTCGACGAGAAGCGGCGCCTTGAGCAGCGACTTGATCCGCCCAAGGTCGAGCGCGCGGAATGCATCCCATTCGGTGACGATCACCAGCGCATCGGCGCCGTCCGCGGCGGCATAGGCGCTGTCGCTGAACTCGACGTTCGGCAGCAGCGGGCGGGCCTGCTCGAAGCCTTCCGGATCATAGGCCTTCACCGTGGCGCCGGCATCTTCCAGCGCCGCGACGATCGACAGGCTGGGCGCGTCGCGCATGTCGTCGGTGTTCGGCTTGAAGGTGAGGCCGAGCAGGCCGACCGTCTTACCGCGAATATCGCCGCCCATCGCCTTGATGACCTTGCGGCCCATAGCGCGCTTGCGGGCGTCGTTGACCTGCACGGTCGCCTCGACGATGCGCAGCGGGGTCTCGTTGTCGCCGGCGGTCTTGAGCAGCGCCAGCGTGTCCTTGGGGAAGCACGAGCCGCCATAGCCCGGCCCGGCATGGAGGAACTTGCCGCCGATGCGGTTGTCCATGCCGATACCGCGCGCGACTTCCTGCACGTCGGCGCCGACTTCCTCGCACAGATCGGCGATCTCGTTGATGAAGGTGATCTTCACCGCCAGGAACGCGTTCGCCGCATACTTGATCAGCTCGCTGGTGCGGCGGCCGGTGAACAGGATCGGCGCCGACTGGTTGAGCGAGAGCGGGCGATAGATGGCGCGCATCACTTCGCGCGCACCCTCGTCATCGGTGCCGACGACGACGCGGTCCGGGCGCTTGAAGTCCTCGATCGCGGCGCCTTCGCGCAGGAATTCGGGGTTGGAGACGACCTTCGCGCCGATATTCGGTGCGACCTCGGCCAGGATACGCTCGACTTCGTCGCCGGTGCCGACCGGCACGGTCGACTTGGTCACGATCACGCTGCCCTTGGTCAGGTTCTCGGCGATCTCGCGCGCGGCGGCGAAGACATAGCTGAGATCGGCATGGCCATCGCCACGGCGGCTGGGCGTGCCGACCGCGATGAAGATCGCATCGGCATCCTTGACGCCTTCGGCCAGATCGGTGGTGAAGGAGAGGCGGCCGGCCTTCACATTCGAGGCGACCAGCGCGTCGAGCCCCGGCTCGTAGATCGGCATCACGCCCTGGTGAAGCAGCTCGATCTTGCGTGCGTCCTTGTCGACGCAGACGACGTCATGGCCGAAGTCCGAGAAACAGGCGCCGGAAACCAGGCCGACATAGCCCGTGCCGATCATAGCGATGCGCAACGTGGATCCCCTTGGGAAGAAACTATGCTGCGCAGATAGCGACGCCAGCGCCCGGGGCAAGGGGCTGGATCAAACCGCTTCTCCGGTGCCGTGCGCGAGAAGGGCGCGGGCAACAAAAAAGGCGGCCCAAGGCCGCCATTTTTGGTTTTGTCTTCCGTTGTCGTCCGGGCCGGTCAGCACGGCCTCACAGGAGGTCGCTTCACCGCCGGCCCGGATGAGTGTTCCGGTTAGAACGGGCGGATGTCGTTACCGCTCGCACCGTCACGGAACATAAGTTCAAAGAACGCGAACATTTTTAGTCTCCCATCGGTGCGCACATGTGCGCGATTCACGTGGTTAAAGACTGCTTAACGATGAATCAATCCGGATTTCTGCGGAGTTGGCGTGATCGAAAATGCCGAAGCGCCCGGGATTTAACGGTTCCTTCAATGGTCTCGGGCTAGACCGTCGGGGCATGTCGGCACGCAAAGAGCCCTTGGCTAACCAGGCCAGCGCTATCTCGAGCGCAGTCGTGAGGTCCGTGGAAAATACGGAAATCACGAGGGAATTTGTGCAAGTGCGAGCTTCGCAGGACGCCGCGATGGATATCCGCGCACGCCCGCGCAGCCGCCAGGCGCCGGGCAAGCGCGAACTGCACCGGGCAAGTAACGATCGCCACGTCGAGGGGCGTTACTGGAGCGTTCTCGGACTTTGTGAAATTGCGAATTTTGCTTCGCTGCGCCGCCATATCGGCCGCGCGAGGGCCGATTCGCTGGTTCTGGACGTCGCGCGGCGAATCTCTTCGCTGATTCCCGACGTTCGAATTTCCGCCGCCGGCCGCGCGGTCGTGGAGATCGCGTTCGAGCGCGAATCCCCCGAAGTCGCCGCCGACGATATGGACCGGATCTACAAGGCGTTCCTGACCACGCTCGACATCGACGGCGAGCCGCACCAGCTCCAGATGCATATCGGCGTCGCCGCCGCGCCCACGGTCGAGGACGACGAGGTGCTCCTCTCCGAGGCCGCCGAATCCGCGCTCGAGCAGGCGCGTGTCGATGGCCGGGTGGTGATGCTCGACCTGTCGCGGGCGGACCTGGCGTTCGACAAGCTGACCCTGATGCGCGAACTGCCGCGCGCGATCGCCAATGGCGAGATGTTCCTCCAGTACCAGCCCAAGGTGCATGTCCGCCGCCAGGAGATCGCCAGCGCCGAGGCGCTGGTCCGCTGGCAGCATCCGACGCGCGGGCTGATCCTGCCGGGCGACTTCATCTCCGTCGCCGAGCAGGCAGGCGAAATCTCCAAGCTGACGCTGTGGACGCTGCGCCAGGTGATCGAGGACCAGCGCAAGCTGCGCGAAGACGGCTTCGACCTGCTGCTCTTCGTCAATATCTCCGGCCAGCTCCTGGCCGACCCCGCCTTCGTGAACGAAGTCTGCGAGATGCTGGCGAGCACCGACGCCAAGCTCGGCTTCGAGATCACCGAAACCGCGGTGATCCGCGATCCGGAAAGCGCGATCCGCCACCTGCAGTTCTTCGCCGACAGCGGCGTGACGCTTGCCATCGACGATTATGGCGCGGGCCTGTCCTCGCTCGCCTATCTCAAGAAGCTGCCGGCGCGCGAGCTCAAGATCGACAAGATGTTCGTGATGCAGCTGACCAGCAGCAATCGCGATCCGCTGATCGTCCGCTCGACGATCGACCTGGCCCATGCGCTGGAGATGGAAGTCACCGCCGAGGGCGTGGAGACACCGTCGGCGCTGGCGCTGCTCAGCGTGATGGGCTGCGACATGGTGCAGGGCTTCCTGATCTCGCGCCCGCTCGGGCTCGATGCGTTCCGCAAGTTCCTTGCGGACGACGGCCATCTCGACACTGCGAACGGCCAGCTTCAGTCGTTCGTCCGGCCCGAGAGCTTCTGGAAGCGCGCCTGATGCGCGTGCGCCTCCACGCTTTCCTGACGTTCCTCGCGCTGCTGACGGCTGTCCCCGCGCTCGCCCAGGCACCGGCCAAGCCGGCGAATGAATTCACCCCTGCGATCCAGGCCGAGATCCAGGCGGCCAAGGGCAGCATGATGAGCGATCAGGCCGAGGCGTTGCGCCACGCCGACGCGATCGACAAGCTTGCCCGGCAGCTGCCCGATGCGCGCCAGTCCATGCTCGCCCAGGCAACCGCGCGCTGGCTCGCCGCCGAAGCGCGCTTGCGCAATGACGAGCCCGCCCAGGCACAGCCGCTGATCGTCGAAGGGCTGAAGCTGATCGAGACGATCCCGGAGCCGATCAAGCTGCGCGGCGACCTGCTGATGTCGCAGGGTACCTTCTTCATGGCGCGCGACCAGGCGGTGCGCGCGCTCGACAGCTACCAGAACGCGTTCCGCATCTTCGGCGACGTCAAGGAGCTGCGCAGCCAGGCGATCGCGCTGCAGAACATCGCATCGCTCTACAGCTCGGCCAACGACAATGGCCGGGCCGAGCAATATTACCGCCAGGCCGCCGACCTGTATGACGGCGATCCGGTGCTCTCGCTGTCGCTGCACAACAATCGTGGCAACGTGCTGCTCACGATGGACCGCAACGTCGAGGCGGGGCGGGAATATGAGGATGCGCTGCGCGTCGCGCGCGAGATGGACCAGCCCGTGCTCGAGGCGCGTATCCTCAGCAACTATGCGCGCAGCCAGATCGAGCTGAAGCGCTTCGATGTCGCCGGCCGGCTGATCTCGCGCGGGTTCGAGCTGCTGAAGGGCGTCGATGCCGATTTCCTGCGCCGGCACCTCCTGTCGACCGCGGCGGCGCTCGAGCTGGAGCGGGGCAACACCGAACGGGCGGTGCGTCTGATCCGCGAGGCCTTTGCGGGCTTCGACATCGCGAAGACGACGGTCGAGTTCCGCGGTGACCATATGTACGCCTATCAGGTCTTCAGCCGAGCCGGGGATACCCGCGAGGCGCTGATCCATCTCGAGGCGGCGAAGCGGCTGGGCGACGAAGCCTCGAAGGTGGCGACGACGACCAGCGCGGCGCTGATGGCGGCACAGTTCCAGTACGCCAAGCAGCAGAACGACATCCTGACGCTGCAGAACCGCGAGGCCGAGAACCGCGCGCGTACCCAGCTGACGATGTTCCTGCTGATCGGCGGCGCGACGGTAATCGTCATGGGCGCGCTGGGCTGGGGCCTCGTCACCATTCGTCGGAGCCGCAACAAGGTGCGCGCCGCCAACATCGTGCTCGGCGAGACCAATGTCGCGCTGGAGAAGGCGCTCAAGGCCAAGACCGAGTTCCTGGCAACGACCAGCCACGAAATCCGCACGCCGCTGAACGGCATCCTGGGCATGACCCAGGTGATGCTGTCCGACCCGAAGCTGGAAGCGCAGACGCGCGACCGGATCGGCATCGTCCACAGCGCCGGCGTGACGATGCGCACGCTGGTCGACGACATTCTCGACGTGGCCAAGATGGAGACGGGCAACCTCAGCGTCGAGGCGTCGCCGATGGACCTGTGCGCCACGCTCCGGGACGTCACCAAGCTCTGGGAGGAGCAGGCGCGCGCCAAGGGGCTGAATTTCAAGCTCGAGCTCAGCCATGCGCCGCACTGGATCGTCAGCGACGCCACCCGCCTGCGCCAGGTGGTGTTCAACCTGCTCTCCAACGCGATCAAGTTCACCGAGAAGGGCGGCGTGACGCTGCGTGCCGTGGCCGAGGGGGAGGGCGATGCCCGCCGCCTCAAGCTGGCGATCGAGGACAGCGGCATCGGCATCCCGCGCGAGAAATTCGAGGAGATCTTCGAGAGCTTCCGCCAGGTCGATACCAGCACCACGCGCCGCTTCGGCGGCACCGGGCTGGGCCTGGCCATCTGCCGCAACCTGGCGCGCGCGCTGGGCGGCGACATCATGGTGGAGAGCGAGGACGGCAAGGGATCGCGCTTTGTCGTCGATCTGCCGCTGGTTCCCGCCGAGGCGCCGGAGACTGCCGCGACGGCCGAAAGCAGCACCGGGATCGACCTGGTGGTGCTCGATCGCAACCCCATCGCCCGCTCGATGCTGCGCACCCTGCTCGAGCCGCGCGTCGCCCGGCTGCGCTTCGCGGCGAATGTCGGCGAGGCGCTGCCGATGCTTGAGGAGGGCGGGGTCGGTCACCTGCTCGCCGACGAAGCCACGCTCAAGGCCGAGGCCGACGGTCCCGTCCAGGCGCTCACCGCGCTGCGGGCGGCGGATGGAAGCGTTTCCCACACCATTCTCTGGCTCAAGCCCGATGCGGAGACCGTGGCTGAGCTGATTGCGGCAAGTGACGGCAAAATACTGGAAAAACCTATTACCGGCGCGAGCCTGATTGATGCTATCATTCCGCCGACGGAAGAAAATTCCGACAAGAGGGATGGGGACCCGCTTGTATCTCGGGCGGCTTAGGGCGATAGCACACCTGACATGACAGAAATGGTCGCGCGTATCTCGAGGAAACCGGTCGCCACGGGCGGGCGGGCATGAACATCCTCTTCATTGAGGACGATCCGATGAACCGTCGGGTCGTGAAGGACATGCTCGACGTTGCGGGGGCCACCATGGCCGAGGCCAGCTGGGCCGAGGAAGGCCTGGCGATGCTCGATGCCGAGAGCTTCGACGTGATCCTGGTCGACCTGCGCATGCCGGGGATGGACGGGTTCGAGACGATCGAGCGCATCCGCGCGCGCGGCGACGAGAAGGGCGAGCTGCCGATCATCGTGGTCACTGCGGATACGGCGGTGGACCTGCGCGAGCGCTGCCTCGCGGTGGGCGCCGACGACGTGCTGTTCAAGCCGGTGGCGATGGACGCGCTGTTCGATTCGATCGGCCGCGTGCTCGCGATCCGCGGCGGCGGCGGGATGATACTCTAAAGCGGCTTGAAGGGGGCTGTCGAAGGCCCCCTTTGTCACCCTGAAACAGGTTCAGGGCGACTGGGGATGCCTGGCCGAGTTCAGCGTGCGATGCCGATCACGGCGGTGGCGGTATAGCCCGCCGCGACGCTGCCGCTCATCACCGGGGTCTGCTGGGCGATCTGGGCGCTGGTATTGTCGCCGAACACATTGTCGCTGTTGATGCTGACGCTCGCGAAGTTGCGGATGCTCGTCGAATAGCCGGTGGCGTTGTTGTAGACCGTGCTGCACGCGGCGCTCGGCATGGCGAGCTGCGAAATCAGCGTGGCGTAGCGTCCGCCGGTGGCGTTGGCCAGGCTCGAGAATACCTCGAAATGGATGTGCGGCCAGCGGCCCGAATAGCAGCCCGGGAAGATGGTGGTGAAGGTCACCTGGCCGTTGCTGTCGGTCACGCCGACGCCGCGGAGGTAGCTCTCGGCCGGGAGGTCGTAGAGCGAGTATTTCCCGTCGCGGTCGCAGTGCCAGATATAAATGGCATAGCCGGCCAGCGGGGCGCAGGCGGCGTTCACATTGACCAGGGTGAGGGTGAGCGTGACCTGCACGCCCGCCGCCGTCGTGGTCGAGCTGCCGACGAACGAGGAGCGAATGTCGCTGCGCACCACGTTGCTGGCGGTGAGCACGTTCGATGTCGCGCCGCTCGAGGTGTTGGTGCCGTCGGCGGGATAGGGGCCGTTGGTCTCGGTGGGGTCGACGACGCAGGTGCTGCTGGTGGAGGTCGCGGTCGGGGTCGGCGTGGCGGTGGCCGACGCTGTGGGGGTGGGTGTCGCGGTGGTGGTGGTGCCCGAGCTGCTCGTGCTGCTGGCAGTACCGCTCGATCCGCCGTCGCATGCCGCGAGCATCGCCGCGCCGCTGGCGCCGGCGAACCAGCCCAGCGCCCGGCGCCGGCTGGCGAGCTGCGTCATTGCCTTCAGGTCGTGGGCGAGGCCCAGGTCGTGCTCGTCATGATGTTCCATTCTGCCTCCTTGGTCAGAGGCTTCAGTCACATGCCGGACACACGCGCGGATTTCCCCGCGTCGCCGATTGTTGCAGCATGTTGCAGTCAGGCCGGCAGGCGCACCCGCACCCGTCCGCCGCCGGCGGCGCGATTCTCCAGCGTGACTTCGCCGCCATGCGCTTCGGCGATCGTGCGGACGATCGCGAGGCCGAGGCCGGTGCCGCCGGTCTCGCGATTGCGCGAGCTCTCGCCGCGCACGAAGGGCGCGAACAGCGCCTCGGCCCGGCTGAGATCGAAGCCGCGCCCGTCATCCTCGATCACCACGTCCACCTTGCCTTCGGCCAGGCTCCAGCCGAGACGCGCGCGCTCACCGTAACGCACCGCATTCTCGATCAGATTGGCGAACAGGCGGCGCAGCGCCGCGGGATCGCCCCGCACCACCGCGCGTGGGCCAGGCTCCACGCTCACCGGCTTGCCGGCGGTGGCGAGGTCATCCACCAGGCTCTCGACCAGGCTGCCCAGGTCGAGCTTCTCGTGGGGGGCGCCGTCGCGGCCGTCGCGGGTGAAGCTGAGCGCGGCCTTGAGCATCGCGCGCATCTCTTCGATGTCCGCCTCGGCGCGCAGCCGGGCATCGTCGGGAAGCTGCTCGACCCAGAAGGCGATGCGGGAGAGGGGAGTGCCCAGGTCATGCGCGATCGCGCCGAGCATCGCGCTGCGGTTCTCCGCCTCGACCAGGATGCGCTCCTGCATCGAATCGAGTGCGCGGGCGAGTTCATGGACTTCGCGCGGGCCGTTGTGCGGGATCGGCTGGCGGGCGCCGAGCCGTACGCGCGTCGCGGCGCCCGCCAGATCGCGGATCGGGCGCGAAATGCGGCGCGCCACGCCCCAGGCGAGCAGCGACAGCACCAGCAGCACACCGAGCATGCCCAGCAGTCGGGCGAGGTGCCAGCGGGTGAAGGCGGGGCGGAACAGGCTCGAGGCGACGATCCAGCCATTGCCGTCCTCCAGCGCGACGGTGAAGCTGCCGTGCATGTCCTGCTCGGGGTCGCGCGCGGGGAACTGGTAGAGGCCGTGAACACGCTCGGCCGGCACGCCGATCAGCCGGGCGATCGCCGCGTCGCGCGCCGGCGAGGGGCGCTCGTCCTCGCGGCCGAACTTGTCCTCGCTGGTGCGGGTGATCGCCATCCGCGCCTGGGCGGTGGGCGCCACCGTGCCAGTACGCAGCGCCTCGGCGACGCGGGCAAGCGGCAACGGCCCCGGCCCGGGCGGCGGGCCGTTGAACATGATCGTGAACTGCGTCGTCGTCGCGATCAGCGCCGCGGCGATGACGAGCAATACGATCGGAACGGTGATCGAACGCCGCGTCACGGGGTTACTTGGTCGTCACTTCGGTGACGAACATATAGCCTTCGTTGCGGATCGTGCGGATCAGGTCCTCGGAGCCCGGCCGGGCCAGCTTCTTGCGCAGGCGGCTCATCTGCACGTCGATCGCACGATCGAAATGCTCGGCATTGGGGCCACGCGAGAGATCGAGCAGCATGTCGCGGGTCAGCACCCGGCGTGGGCGCTCGACCAAAGCGAGCAGCAGGCGGAACTCGCCGTCGCTCAGGTTGATGATGACGTCGTCCGGATCCCAGAGCTGGCGTGCCACGGGATCGAGCCGCCAGCCGGCGAAGCGCATGAAGGCGCGGGTGGTGATCGCGGCCGGCGCGGCGCTGCGGTCGCCCTGGCTGCGGCGCAGCACCGAGCGGATGCGGGCCAGCAGCTCACGCGGATTGGCGGGCTTGGGCACATAATCGTCCGCGCCCATTTCCAGCCCGACGATCCGGTCGATATCCTCGCCGATCACCGAGTGGAGGATCACCGCGGGGCCGGTCTCACGATCCATCGAGCGGAGTATCGAAAGGCCGTCCTCGCCCGGCATCATCACGTCGAGTACGATCAGGTCGTAATCGTTGCGCGCGGTGAGGGTGCGCATCTCGGTGGCGCCCGATGCGGTGTCGACGACATAGCCATGCTGCGACAGGAAGGCCGCGGTAAGCTCGCGGATTCCGGGATCGTCATCGACGATCAGCAGGCGGGTCTCGATGTCCAAGGCGGGGGCTAAAGCTGCTTGTGGCATCCCATCGGTTTAAGTGCCGAGCCTAACGCCGGTATTGCACGGCTGCAACGCACGGAAACATAATGACGGAGCGGGACGGGGAAAGCCGTAAGGGGATTTCTGCTTTTGTCTTTCGCGGGGAGGCCGGGCGTGTCGGGACCGCGAGCCCTTCACGCCGTCACCCTGAACTTGTTTCAGGGTCCAACCCTCCACGGGCGATATCGCTGGAGGCGCATTGGATGCTGAAACGAGTTCAGCATGACGAAGCGCTTGCTGTGATGCCGGCCTGCAATTCGACGAGTTCGATACGCTAATGATTAGCAATAGCTCATCAATCCTCGAGGATCTGCGAGTGTTTCGCAGTGTCCCGCATGCGCAGATAGGTGACCAGCGAGATGGCGATCATCGCGGTGACATACCAGTAGAAGCCGCGCTCCCACCCTTCCTGCTTGAACCAAAGCGCCACGGTGGGCGCGGTGCCGCCGAACAGGGCGTTGGCCAGCGCATAGGGCAGGGCGACGCCCAGGGTGCGGATATGGGCGGGGAAGAGCTCGGCCTTCACCACGGCGTTGATCGAAGTGTAGCCGGTGACGATCACCAGCGCCCCGGTCATCAGCAGGAAGGCGGTGAGCGCGTCGCGTGCGCCTTCCATCGCGACGAAGATCGGATAGCTGAGCAGGGTGCCGAGCACGCCGAATGCGATCATCAGCGGCTTGCGCCCGATCCGGTCGGACAGGGCGCCGGCGAGCGGCTGGATCGCCATGAACACGAACAGGGCGGCCGCGTTCACCTGGGTCGCCGCTGAATCGGAGAAGCCGGCGGTCTTCTTGAGGAAGGCGATCGGGTAGATTGTATAGGCGTAGAAGGCGAGGGTGCCGCCGGCGGTGAGCAGCATCACCACGGCCGCCTCGCGCGGATGC
This sequence comes from Sphingomonas sp. NIBR02145, assembly GCF_027359115.1. NCBI lineage: Bacteria > Pseudomonadati > Pseudomonadota > Alphaproteobacteria > Sphingomonadales > Sphingomonadaceae > Sphingomonas > Sphingomonas sp. NIBR02145. The sequence goes on from NZ_CP114791.1 coordinate 4,963,651, forward strand.
TCGCGGACCAGTGCCAGTGCGCTCGATTTCTTGGCCGTTTCGCGCTTGGCGAAGCTCTCGGTCTCGGCCAGCCGGCGCCGCAGCCAGAATACGCCGAGCGCCAGCACGCCGCCCACGGCGAACGGGATGCGCCAGCCCCAGGACTTCAGGTCCGCCTCGCTCATCACCGCCTGGAGCACCAGCAGCACGAGCAGTGCGACGAGCTGGCCCGAGATCAGCGTGACGTACTGGAAGCTGGAGAAGAAGCCGCGATGCTTCCTGCCTGCCATTTCCGAAAGATAGGTGGCGCTGGCGCCATATTCGCCGCCCAGGCTGAGCCCCTGGAGCAGCCGCGCGGTGACCAGCGCGACGGTGGCCGCCACGCCGATCTCGCCATAGCTGGGCGTTGCCGCGATGATGATCGAGCCGGCGCACATCAGCGTGACCGACAGGGTCAGTCCCGCCTTGCGCCCGCGCCGGTCGCCATAGATGCCCATCAGCCAGCCGCCGATCGGGCGCATGAAGAAGCCGATCGCGAAGACGATCCAGGCGCTGATGTCCTGGCCGGCGCCCTTGGGGAAATAGTGCGGCGCCAGATAGCTGGCGAGCACCGCATAGGCATACCAGTCATACCATTCGACCAGATTGCCGGCCGATCCGCCCAGGATCGAGCGCAGGCGGTGGCGGGGCGGGGTGGTGGCGTCGGCTGCTGTCATCGCGCCACTATGGCGCCAGGAATCGCGCTTGTCTTTGGCTGCGATATCGGCTGAGTGGCGCCACGAATTTGGAGAGGGATTTCCTGAAGATGCGTGCCATCCTGCTCGTCGGCGCCCTTGCGCTTGCCGGTTGCCAGTCCGCCGCGGAGCGCCAGGCGGCCGCCACGGGCGAGTTCGAAGTGCACAATGGCTCGATGAAGGAAGTCGCCGCGCTGTCCAAGGCGGCGCATTCGAAGATGCTGATGCAGCCGGGCACCTGGGACTCGGGGATGCAGGTGATCTCGGCCGACTTCACCGACGGGGCGGACAAGGCCGACCAGCTTGCCGCGGTGCGCAAGCAGGAGCGCCATGCGGTGAAGTGCCAGACGGCGAGCGACCTCAAGCCGCTCGACATCGAGAATCTGGAGAAGGTCGCCGGCACCTGCACCTTCCCGCGCTTCATCCAGAAGGGCGGGAAGCTCGACGTCGAGATCCAGTGCACCCAGGCGAGCGGCGCGAAGACCACTCTCCTCTATGCCGGCACCATGGGCAAGGACGCCTATGACGTGACCGTCGACCAGAAGAGCGGCGCCAGGGGGCAGCCCGACTATGCGGCGATTCGCATGCGCGTCTATGGCAAGCGGCTGGGGCTTTGCACCGGCAAGCCGGCTGCCTGAGGTGCGGCTCGCCGCATCACAGGGGAGGCGGGGCCGGTTCGCCCTTGTAAAATTGGATTCACGCTGTTAGGTGGCCGCCCTTACGCCGCAACTCTCGTGTTCCGGCGAACCCTTTTCTATTGATTAGACCGGAGCACTGACGGGTTTATGCAGATCATCGTTCGCGACAACAACGTCGACCAGGCACTGCGCGCACTCAAGAAGAAGCTGCAGCGTGAGGGCGTGTATCGCGAGATGAAGCTCCGTCGCCACTACGAGAAGCCCAGCGAGAAGCGTGCTCGCGAGCGTGCCGCCGCGGTTCGCCGCGCCCGCAAGCTCGAGCGCAAGCGCATGGAGCGCGACAGCGCCCGTTGATTTCGCGAATCGGCCATGCGCGGACCTCGCGCGTGGCCGTCGTGACTTTCTTGACTAACGGGTAGCCTGAATACCCGCGCCTGGAGCCTATCGCATGTCCGTGACCGCCGTTCCGCTCCAGCCCGTCAAGCGCAGCTACAAGACCTGGCTCTGGGCCGGTGTGGTGCTGGCGATCGCCGTTGCGGTGGCGCTGGCCTGGACCGGTACCCGCGCGCCTGTCGCTGCCAAGGGCAGCGACGCGCAGTTCCTCGCCTGGAACAAGGGCCAGACCGGCGTGCAGACCACGGCTTCGGGCCTGCAGTATCAGGTGCTCAAGGAAGGCTCCGGCGCCAAGGCGCAGGAAGGCGACGGCGTCTCGGTGTGGACCGTCGGCACGATGCGTGACGGCACCGTCTTCCAGCCGGCCGGCGATATCCGCCTCCAGGTCGGTGGCGCGATCCCCGGCTTCGACGAAGCGCTCAAGATGATGAGCAAGGGCTCGAAGCTGCGCATCTGGATTCCGGCGAACATCGCCTATGAGAAGGCCGGCCCGCAGCATCCGCTGTTCGGCAAGCTCCTGCAGTTCGACCTCGAGGTGAAGGAAATCGTCCCCGCCGCGGTCCTGCAGCAGATGATGATGCAGCAGATGATGCAGCAGCAGGGCCAGGGCGGCGGCGCTCCCGGCGGCCCGGGCGGCCCCGGCGGCCCGCAGCCGGGTGGTCCCGAGGGTCAGTAAGCTCCCGACACAGTGAACAGCAAAACGCCGGCGGATCGCTCCGCCGGCGTTTTTGCTTTCCGCCCCATTTCTCGCACGGAGCGTTCGGCCGCGGTCCAAAACGGTTGCGTGCCATGCGGTGCTTGATTAGGCGCCGGGCGTGGGCCTTAGGGGATGACGCGCCAATGAAGGGTATTATTCTGGCCGGCGGCAGCGGCACCCGGCTCTACCCGGCGACGCTTGCGATTTCGAAGCAGCTCCTGCCCGTGTTCGACAAGCCGATGATCTACTATCCCTTGTCGGTGCTTATGCTTGCCGGCATTCGCGATATCCTGATCATCTCCACGCCGCGTGACCTTCCGCTGTTCGAGACGCTGCTCGGGGACGGCTCGGCGTTCGGGATCAATCTCCACTATGCCGTGCAGCCCGAGCCCAATGGCCTGGCCGAGGCGTTCGTGATCGGTGCCGATTTCATCGACGGCAAGCCGAGCGCGCTCATCCTGGGCGACAACATCTATCATGGCGACAAGATGGGCGAGAAATGCCGGGTCGCGGCGGAAGAGGCGGCGCGTGGGGGCGCGAACGTCTTCGCCTATCATGTCGATGATCCCGAGCGCTACGGCGTGGTCGCGTTCGATCCGGATGGGCGGGCGACCAGCATCGAGGAGAAGCCCGCCGCTCCCAAGTCGAACTGGGCGGTGACCGGCCTCTATTTCTACGACCAGGACGTGGTGGATATCGCGAGGTCGCTGCGGCCGTCGGCGCGCGGCGAGCTGGAGATCACGGACGTCAACCGCACTTATATGGAGCGCGGCGACCTTCACATCACCCGGCTGGGCCGCGGCTATGCCTGGCTCGATACCGGCACGCATGACAGCCTGCAGGAAGCCAGCGCGTTCGTCCGCACGATCGAGCACCGCACCGGCATCAAGATCGCATGTCCCGAGGAAATCGCGCTCGAACTGGGCTGGGTGAGCGGGGAGCAGGTGCTCGCGCGGGCCGCGATGCTGGGCAAGACCGGCTATGCCGATTATCTCAAGCGACGGGTGGCGAGTACGATATGACGGTTTTCAATCGGCTGGCCATTCCCGACGTCATCGAGATCATTCCCCCGAAACATGGCGATCATCGCGGCTTCTTCTCTGAAGTCTACAAGCGCTCGGCGTTCGAGGCCGAGGGGATCGACATCAGCTGGGTCCAGGACAACCACAGCCTCTCGACCGACCTGGGGACGGTGCGGGGCCTGCATTTCCAGCTTCCGCCGGTTGCCCAGGACAAGCTTGTCCGGGTGCTGCGCGGCCGCATCTACGACGTTGCCGTCGATATACGGAAGGGCTCGCCGACCTACGGCAAATGGGTCGGCTGCGAGCTTTCGGCGGAGAAGTGGAACCAGTTGCTGGTTCCCATCGGCTTCGCGCATTGCTTCATGACGCTCACCGAGGATGCCGAAGTGATGTACAAGGTGAGCGCGCCTTACTCGCGGGAGAATGAGGGGGCCATTCTCTGGAACGACCCGGCGCTCGGCATCGAATGGCCCGATCTCGGTGTCGCGCCGACGCTGTCGGACAAGGATCGCGTGGCATTGCCGCTGAGTGCCTTTGACTCTCCATTCGTCTACGAGGGAGCGCGCGTATGAAGACCATTCTCGTCACGGGAGGCGCAGGCTTCATCGGTTCGGCGGTGGTGCGCCATCTGGTCCGCAAGGGCCTTCGCATCATCAACCTCGACAAGCTCACCTATGCGGGCAATCCGGCCTCGCTGAAGGCCATCGAGAACGCCGCGAACCATCGTTTCGTCCAGGGCGATATCGCCGATGTTCCCCTGCTGCTCGGCTTGTTGCGCGAGGAGCGGGTCGACGGGATCATGCATCTTGCGGCGGAGAGCCATGTCGATCGCTCGATCGATGGCCCCGGGGCGTTCGTGGAGACCAATGTCGTCGGGACGTTCCGGCTGCTTTCCGCCGCTCTGGAATATTGGCGCGGGCTGGAAGGCGACGCCAGGGCGGGATTCCGCTTCCACCATGTTTCCACCGACGAGGTGTTCGGGGACCTGCCGTTCGACAGCGGCATCTTCACCGAGGAGACGTCCTACGCGCCTTCCTCGCCCTATTCGGCCTCCAAGGCGGCTTCGGACCATTTCGTCCGTGCCTGGCACGAGACCTATGGGCTGCCGGTTGTGCTGTCCAACTGCTCGAACAATTACGGGCCCTATCACTTCCCAGAGAAGCTGATCCCGCTGACCATTCTCAATGCGCTCGAGGGCAAGCCATTGCCCGTCTACGGCAAGGGCGAGAATGTGCGCGACTGGCTGTTCGTCGAGGACCACGCGCGGGCGCTCGAGCTTGTGCTCACCCAGGGGCGTGTCGGCGAGAGCTACAATATCGGCGGCAATCAGGAACGGGCCAACCTCTCGGTGGTCGAGGCGATCTGCGACGCGCTGGATCGTCGCGTCCCGCTGGCCGAAGGCGGCGCGCGCCGGGGGCTCATCCGGTTCGTGACCGATCGCCCGGGCCATGACCGGCGATACGCGATCGATGCTTCGAAGATCGCCCGGGAGCTGGGCTGGACGCCGCAGGAGAGTTTCGAGACGGGTCTCGATCGCACGATCGACTGGTATCTCGAAAATCGCTGGTGGTGGGAGCCGATCCGGTCGGGAACCTATGCCGGCGAACGGCTGGGAGGCGCATGAGGATCCTGGTTACCGGCAGGGACGGACAGGTCGCCAGAAGCCTGGCCGAGCGGGCGCCGTCGCAGCATGACGTCATCTTCGCGCAGCGGCCTGAGCTCGATCTCGCCGATTTCGACACGATACACCGGGTGATCGAAGCCGAGCGGCCGGACCTGATCTTCAATGTTGCCGCCTATACCGCGGTGGACAAGGCAGAGTCCGAGCCGGCGCTTGCCATGGCGGTGAACGGAACCGCGCCCGGCGTGCTGGCCCGGGCTGCCGCGGAAATCGGCGCCGGGATCGTGCACCTGTCGACGGACTATGTCTTCGACGGCACGCTCGACCGCCCCTATCTGGAGACCGATCCGGTCTCGCCGATCAATGTCTATGGCGAGACCAAGCTGGCCGGCGAGCAGGCCGTTGCCGCATCGGGCGCCCGCTACGCGATCCTGCGCACCGCCTGGGTCTATAGTCCTTTCGGCCGGAACTTCGTGAAGACCATCCTGGCGCTCGCCGCGCAGCGCGACGAGCTCACGATCGTGAACGACCAGTGGGGATGCCCCACCTCGGCCTTCGACATTGCCGATGCGCTGTTCCGCATCGCGGACCGCTGGGCGGTAGACCCGCAGCACGGCGCCGATGCGATCTATCATCTTGCCGGCGGTGGCGAGACCAACTGGGCGGAGTTCGCGCGCGAGATCCTGGCGATGAGCATCGCGCATGGTGGCAAGGACGCCGAGGTGCGCGGCATCCCCGCCACCGACTATCCAACGCCGGCACGGCGGCCCTCCAATTCCCGGCTCGACAGTCGGCGCTTTGCCCAGCTGTTCGGCTATGTCGCGCCGGAATGGCGAGCCTCGCTCGCTCCGGTGGTGAGGCGCCTGCTGGCCTGAGTGTCTTGCCGTCGGGCTAGGCGCTGCGATAGGAGGCCGACATCTGCCAGACCTTCTGCGAGAGATCGTGCTGACCCATGCCGCCGATGCGGTTGCTTCCCGGCGCAAGGCTGGCGCGCGCGGCGAGCGGCGCGCCATCGGCATTCAGGCTCACCGTGGCCGCCGCCCCGGTGGCGCAGGCGAATGGCATGCCCTCGATGCGCGCAGTGGCCGAGCTCACCCCGCCCTCGGCTTCGAGCGTGACGAACACGCGGCGACCGATCCGCTCATAGGTTGCCGAACGAAGCTTCGGGGGCTTGGCCCAGCCGATGAACTTGGGTGTCCAATCGTCTTCGGCGTAGGTGAGCGTTCGGGAAGATACCCCATCGCAGCCGAGCAGCGCCCAGTTGTTGAGCACCGCGGCGGGCGTATAGCTGTCCAGCTTCTCGAATGGCGGATCCATGTAGATGCCATTCACGACGCCCGAGGACCCGTGATCGAAGAAGATCGGGCGGGAGGGCTGGGCGCCGCCGAAGCGCAGCCCCGCGATCGTGACGGCGCGACCAATCACCTTGACTGCATACAGGCATTGGGTGGGGCGGATGCTGAGCAGGTTGAAGTTGCTTGCCGTCTGGACCTGATTCAGGGTCACGACGCTGTCGCTCGGCGGATGGTCGGCGGTCATCGTCTCGACCGCGAGGTTGATGATGGATCCTCCGGGTGAGGAGAAATAACAGCAGCCATCGCAGGTCAGGTTGATGAAATTCGAGAAGTTCGAATGAATGTAATAGGCATATGCCTTGTCGGTTACGCCGGTGACCTCGATATTCCAGAATGTATTGTAGGTGACGTCGATGAACGCGTCTTCGCAATATATGCCATATCTGGATACGCGGCCGGAGATGGTGATGTTCTGCCAGATCGATCGGTAGACCACGCCGCCAATGCGGATGCCGATGCGCGGGTTGATGATGAACAGATCTTCGAAGACGGATTGATTGACGCTCGAATTGACCTTCGTCGTAATGATCTCGATGCCGTCGCTGGCGGAGCCGGGGGTGCCGCAGATCAGTTTCAGGCCCTGGATCCGCAATCCGATGATGCTGGAATTGTCGCGGCAGGATATGCGGATCGCCGGGATCGGGCCGTCACTGTCCAGGTGCAGCAGCGTGTTGTCCGATCCGTCGCCTGAAATCGTGATGTTTTCCTTGATTTCTAGGGTCTTGGTCAGCCGGTAGCGTCCGGCGGGAGCGTGCAGGGCAAAGCCGTGCTCGGAAACGAAGTCGATGGCCTTCTGGAAGGCGCTGGTATCGTCCGAGGTGCCGTGGCCGGTGGCGCCGAAATCAAGCACCGAGACGAAGCCCTGGATCGGCCGGGGCTGCGGTGCGTCCTGCGGTGCGCCGATTATGTCGGGGCCGCCATTCCTGTACAGCGCCCGGGCTGCCACGGGATGCGCGGCCGAGCCTGCGAGTGCGGCCAGCAGCATGCGCCGCGAGGCGTGAGGGGCATCGATCGGCATTCGGGCAGGCTTTCCTTGTGGCGTTTGCGGGTGGCCCTGCCACGATTCCGCGCCGACGTCTTCCCCGTGCGGGGTGGAGCCGGGCCGGGGCGGCGCCGGGGTGCGGTTGACGCTCGTAATGGCCGCATCTAACGCCGTGCCGCCATCCTTCTCGGCAGGCGATGCCGGCGTCAGAAAGAAAATGCGCGATGATGCAATATATTCGTCAGTTCCGGGCGAAGTTCTGGGTGATAGCGGCATTTCTGGTGCTTGTTTTCTTCATCGGCGGCGGCTCGCGGGACGATGTTGAATCCCTGTTGATCCTGCGGCCTGCTGCGGCGCTGATGTGTTGCTTCGCCCTGTTCTCCCTGCGCATGGAAGAAGTTCGGGCCAATCGGTTCGCGTTTGGCATCGCCGCGGCAGTTGCCGGGCTTTGCATCCTGCACCTCATCCCGTTGCCGCCCGCGCTCTGGCAGAACCTGCCGGGGCGGCAGCTCGCGGTTCAGGTCGATGCAGCTGCCGGCCTGCAGGGCGTGTGGCGGCCGCTGAGCCTGGCGCCGGACGATAGCTGGAACGCCCTGTACAGCCTGCTGGTGCCCTTCGCGATATTCCTGATGGGCGTGCAGCTTCGGCAGCGCGAGTTGCACGCGCTGCTGCCGCTGTTCGTGGCGCTGGGCCTGCTGAGCGGCGTGCTGGGTATCCTCCAGATACTCGGCCCCCCGCACGGGTCGCTGTATCTCTACCGCGTCACCAATGACGGCGCCGCGGTCGGCATGTTCGCCAATCGCAATCACCAGGCGTTGCTGCTTGCGCTGCTGTTTCCGATGCTTGCCACCTACGCGATGCTGCGCGGGGACAAGGGAGAGCGGAGCATCGGGCGTTCGCTGCTGGCCGCTGGAGCCGGGTTGGTCCTCGTGCCGCTGTTGCTGATCACCGGATCGCGCGCGGGCCTGCTGATCGGGATCTGCGGGCTGCTGAGCATCGCCATGATATATCGGCTGCCCAGCACGCGCCGCGGCGGGCGTTCCAAGGCGCTGTGGCGCGACTGGCGCTATTGGGCCGCGGCCGCCGTCGTATCGGCGATGGTCGCGATCGCGGCGCTGAGCTCGAAGGCCGAGGCGCTGAGCCGCCTGCTGGCGGCGGGGCAGGGCAATGATCGCCGTTTCCAGATGTGGGGGCCCATTGCCGAAATGGCATGGAAATACTTCCCGTTCGGGTCCGGCGTCGGCTCGTTCGTCGAGGTATATCAGGTCGATGAACCTAGAAACCTGCTGTCGCTGACCTACACCAACCACGCGCATAATGATTTCCTGGAGATCTGGCTGACTGCAGGCGTGCCGGGCGTAATTCTGCTCTTGCTGGCGGTGGTTTTGCTGGGGCGCAGGATATGGAGCCGCTTCCGTGCTCCGGTGCGCGCCGAGGGCGATCTATTTGGCCGCCTGGGCGCATTTCTCGTGGTTTTTGTTGCGCTTGCGAGTCTCGGGGACTATCCGCTTCGTGTCCCGTCGATTTCTTGCCTTTTCGTTGTTGCGGTTTTGTGGGTTTCCGGCGAGAGACGCGCTGTAAAGGACGGCAAGGGCCTCATCGACGATGAGGTAGGAGGGAAATAATCTTGCTGAGTTTTGGTGCTTTTCGCGGGGTCGCGCTGCTGGTCGCCGTTTCCGCGCTCTCGGCCTGTGCCGGTAGTCGTGCGCTTGGTGGTGATGCCGGTACGCAGGTGGTGGTCGGCAATGAGCTGCCGCCGCCTTCGCGCGTGGATATCGTCGGCGAAGACCGTCCCTATCTTGTCGGCCCGTTCGACAAGCTGGAGATCGACGTCTTCGGCGTCGAGGAACTGAGCAAGAAGGAAGTCCAGACCGATGCGAGCGGGCGAATTTCGTTCCCGCTGGCGGGGGTGGTGGAGGCTGCCGGCCGCACGCCGGCCGAAATCCAGGACATTCTCCGCGATCGCCTTCGCGCCGCGCATATCCGGGATCCGCAGGTCACGGTGAATCTCAAGGAGACCGTGAGCCAGGTCGTCACCGTGGACGGCCAGGTTCGCGAGCCGGGCCTGTATCCCGTGGTGGGCCGCATGACGCTGATGCGCGCGGTCGCGACTGCCAAGGGCGCCACCGAATATGCGAAGCTCGACTATGTTGTCGTGTTCCGGACGGTGCAGGGGCAGAAATATGCCGCGCTGTATAACCTGAAGGCCATTCGTCAGGGCGCCTATGCGGACCCTGAGGTCTACGCAAACGACGTCGTGGTCGTCGGGGAATCCTACGCGCGCCGCCTCTTCCGCGACTTCATCTCGATCATTCCGCTGGTGACGACTCCGCTGGTCGTGGCCCTTCAAAACTAATCAAACTGACACTCGGATATTTTCCCACATGTCGCAGACAGATACTGAAGGGCACGCGCAGGTTGCTGGGGGCCAGGGTGAGGTGAAGCGGGTATCCTCGCTCGCGCCGCCGCTGCTGCTTCAGTATTGGCAGATCATCAACCGCTGGAAGTGGGTGATCGCGTCGATCCTGGTCGTTTCGGTTGTCCTCGGCTTTGTCGCCACGATGATGATGACGCCGCAATACACCGCGCGTGCGCGCGTGGAGATCAGCCGCGATCAGAAGAATATCACGAAGGTCGAAGGTCTTGAGCCGGCCGATGCGGGCCGCGACCTGGAATTCTACCAGACCCAGTATGCGCTGCTCGAGGCGCGCACGCTGGGCGAGCGCGTCGTGCGCAGGCTGCGGCTGGCGAGCAACGATGCGTTCTTTGCCGCGCACGGGATCGATCCCGCCGCCTTTGCCGCCGGCAAGCCTGCCGGCGCGGCGTCGTCGATCGCCGATGAGCGCGAGAAGGCCGCGACCAACCTGGTGCTCGCGCATATCGGCATCGCGCCGGTTCGCGGCTCCGCGCTTGTCGACGTCAGCTACACCAGCGGGTCGCCTGCGCTTTCCGCGGAAATCGCCAATGCCTGGACGCAGCAGTTCATCGAAGCCAGCGCCGACCGTCGCTTCTCGTCGACTGCCGACGCGCGTTCCTTCCTCGAGCGCCAACTGAACGATCTTCGCGGCAAGCTCGAAAAGTCCGAGCGGGACCTGGTTTCCTATGCCTCGGAGCGCGACATCGTGACGCTCCACCGGACGCAGGGCGCCGATGGCAAGACCCAGGCCGAGCGGACGCTGACGGCGGTCGATCTCGAAGCGCTGAACGATGCCCTGAGCAAGGCGATTGCCGATCGCATCGCGGCGGAGAGCCGGATGAAGAGCGGCGGCTCCGCGGACAGCAATCCGCTTGCGCTCGCCAACTCCGCCCTGTCGCAGCTGCGGCAGCGCCGCGCGGAAGTCGCGTCGGAATATGCCCGCATGCTGGTGCAGTTCGAGCCGCAATATCCGGCGGCGCGGGCGCTGCACGAGCAGCTCGGGGTTCTGGATGCGAGCATTGCCCGTGAGGAGCGTCGCGTAACCGGCCTCGACAGCAATGCGTTCCGCGAGGCAACGCGCCGCGAGGCGGAATTGCGCGAACAGGTCTCGGTGCTGAAGAAGCGGCTCGATGTCGAGCAGCGCGACAGCATCCAGTACAATATCTACCAGCGCGAGGCCGACACCAATCGCCAGCTCTATGATGCGCTGCTGCAGCGCTACAAGGAGATCGGCGTCGCCGGGGTGACCCCGAGCAACATCGCGATCGTCGATACCGCGAAGGTGCCGGCGAAGCCTTCCTCGCCCCGCCTGTTCCTCAATCTCGCTTTGGCGATGCTGGGCGGCCTTGCCTTTGCGGGCATTGCGACGATCGCACTCGATCAGATCGACGAGGGATTGCGCGAGCCGAGCCAGGTCAACCGGGTCCTGCAGGTTCCCTTGCTGGGCAGCGTGCCCGACGTGGAGGGAGAGGACGCGTCGAAGGCGCTGGCCGATGCGAAGTCCGAGCTTTCCGAAGCCTATCTCAGTATTCGCTCCAACCTGTCCTTCTCGACCGATCACGGTGTGCCGCGATCGCTCATGGTCACCAGTACCCGGCCTGCGGAAGGCAAGAGCACGACCGCGTTCGCGCTCGCTACCGTGCTGGGTCGTACCTCGAAGAAGGTCATTCTGGTCGATGCCGACATGCGCCGTCCGTCCGTCCATGGCCTGTTCGGGGTCAAGAACGAGCGCGGTTTGAGCAACTTCCTGGCCGGCGAGAATGATTGGCGTTCGTTCGTCGTCGAGACGCCGCTGCGTGGCGTGTCGATCATGTCGTCGGGCCCGATCCCGCCGAGCGCCGCCGAGCTGCTGAGCAGCGACCGCATGGGCCTTCTGGTCCGTCAGTTGCTCGAAGAGTTCGATCATGTCGTCGTCGACTCCCCGCCGATCCTTGGCCTGGCCGACGCGCCGCTGCTGTCGCGCTCGGTTGAGGGCAGCGTGTTCGTGGTCGAGGCCGAGGGCGTGGCGGTGCGCGGCGTGAAGTCGTCGCTCAGCCGTCTCCAGGATGTCCACGCGCACATCTTCGGCGTGGTGCTGACCAAGCTCAAGCGCCGTCAGGCGGGCTATGGCTATGGCTACGGCTATGGCTATGGCTACGGAAACGATGAGGGCGGCGACGCGCGATGAGCCGTCGGGGATCCCTTCGTGATGCCTTTTCCGACAGGGCCAGAATGGGCCGGGGCATTGCACTTGGGATCCTGGCAGCCGGAATCGGCTATGCGAGCTTCGCCGCCGCGATGGGCTCTGTCTATCGCGGGAGCGATCCGTCCGCGGCACTGCGTTTCGCACCACATGACAGTGGCGCGCTCGCCGGGATGGCGCAGCGCGTACTGACGACGCCGGATCCTGCCTCGGCGGGGCGGGTGAGCGACCTGGCGCTTCGCTCGATCCGGGCGCAGGCGATCAATCCCAGCGCGATCGCCGCGCTGGGTATCGCCAGGGATCTTCGCGGGGATCAGGCCGGCGCCGCCCGCCTGATCAATCTCGCGCAGCGCGTGGGCCAGCGTACGCGTCTCGCCCAGCTCTGGCTGATCGAATATCACGCCGCGCACAACCAGCTGCCCCAGGTCCTCGTGCAATATGATCTCGCGCTGCGTTCCAGCGAGGGCGCGCGCGACCTGTTGCTGCCCGCGCTTGGCAATGCCTTGTCGGATCCGGAAATCCGCAAGGCGATGAAGCCTTATGTGAAGGCCGGCGCTCCGTGGCTCGTGCCGTTCCTGATCACGCGCGTCGCTGCGCCGGACCAGGATCCTCGCGTGCTGTCGGCGATGATCCTCGAGGACGGGCCGCTTCCGCGTGATTCCGTCTATCGCATCATCGAGATCCAGCTGGTCGACAAATTGGCCGGTGCAGCGGCTTTCGACGAGCTCGAGCGCTTCTATCGCTCGCTGCCTTATGCCGATCTAACCGTTCTGCGCAGCGCCGCGATCGGCGAGCGCGACGCAAGCAGGAAGTTCGGCGCGCTTGGATGGCGTTTGGTCAGCGATCCCGATGCCGGCGCGGAATTCTCCAGTGCCGCCAATGGCCAGACCGGATTCAGTGCCTATGCCAATCCCGGCCATGGCGGCACGGCCGCGAGCAAGCTGCTGTTCCTCGCGCCGGGGCGGTATCGCTTCCAGGCCAAGTACGACAACATCGCCTTGCCCGCGCGGGCAAAGGCCAATTGGATTTTACGCTGCGGAATCGGCGAAGGCAGCCGGATCGTGTGGCAGGGCCGTCCGGTCAACGGAGCGCAATCCGAGGAGATTGACGATTCGATCCTTATCGACGAAGGGTGCCCGCACCAGTTTCTGGAGCTTGATGTGAGCGGGGGCGAAGACCGGCAAGGGGTGACTTTCGACGTGGTGAAGATCGATCTGACGCGCGTCGCTCCTCGTTAGGCTGCTCCTGATTTCCCGCGGCTTTTTCGGACGGCGGTTTCCCAAACGTTTCTAGCGGAGAGAGCCTTCGGGCTCGGTAAGATCTATGAGTTCTGGTCAAAAGGTTGCGCTGATCACCGGAATCACGGGGCAGGACGGATCCTATCTTGCCGAGTTTCTGCTGCAGAAGGGCTATGTCGTCCACGGCATCAAGCGCCGGTCCAGCTCGTTCAACACCGGGCGCATCGACCATATCTTCCAGGACCCGCACGCCCAGGATGTGAACCTGCATCTCCACTATGGCGATCTGGCGGACTCCACGAACCTCATTCGGCTGATGCAGCAGATCCAGCCGGACGAGGTCTATAATCTCGGCGCGCAGAGCCACGTCGCGGTTTCGTTCGAGCTGCCCGAATATACCGCCGACGTCACCGGCGTGGGCGCCCTCCGCGTGCTCGAGGCGATCCGCCTGCTCGGGCTCCAGGAGCGCACGCGCTTCTATCAGGCATCGAGCAGCGAGCTCTATGGCCTGGTGCAGACGGTGCCGCAGACCGAGAAGACGCCCTTCTATCCGCGCAGCCCCTATGCGGTGGCGAAGCTCTACGCCTATTGGATCACGGTGAATTATCGTGAGGCCTATGGGATGTACGCCTGCAACGGCATCCTGTTCAATCATGAGAGCCCGCGCCGCGGCGAGACCTTCGTCACCCGCAAGATCACCCGCGGCCTTTGCAACATCGCGCAGGGGCTTGAGAATTGCCTGTATCTCGGCAATCTCGATGCGAAGCGCGACTGGGGGCATGCGCGCGATTATGTGCGGATGCAGTGGCTCATGCTGCAGCAGGAAACCCCCAAGGACTATGTGATCGCGACCGGCGTGCAGTTCAGCGTCCGCGAGTTCCTGACCTGGAGCGCCGAAGGCCTCGGGATCACGCTGCGCTTCGAGGGCGAGGGCGTTGAGGAGCGCGGCATCGTCGAGGCGGTCAGCGGCGACAATGCGCCGGCAGTGAAGCCGGGCGACGTGATCGTGCGCGTCGATCCGAAATATTTCCGTCCGGCCGAAGTCGAGACCCTGCTCGGTGATCCGGCCCTGGCGAAGGACGACCTCGGCTGGCTGCCCGAGATTTCGACCCGCGATCTCTGCGCGGAAATGGTCGAGGCGGATCTCAAGGCGGCGCGTCGCGCTGCGCTCATCGCCCATTCCGGGTATTGAAGGCATGGCCGCATCGGGACTGCTGGAGCCCATCCTTGTAACCGGTGGCACGGGGATGGTCGGGCAGAATCTGCGCGAGCATCCGGCCCTGAGCGGGGCGCGGTTGCTCATGCCGGGGCGTGCCGAACTGGACCTGCGGGACGCAGCCGCGGTGCGCGCCTATATGCAGCTGCATCGGCCGGTCACGGTGATCCATGCTGCCGGCAAGGTGGGCGGCATCCAGGCGAACATGCGGGACCCCGCCGGCTTTCTGATCGAGAATCTCGATCTCGGTCGCAACGTTATCACGGCGGCGGTGGAGGCGGGCGCCTCGGTCGTGCTGAACCTCGCCAGCTCCTGCATCTACCCGCGCGACCGCACGACGCTGCTGCGCGAGGAGGACCTTCTGACCGGTCCGCTGGAGCCGACGAACGAAGGCTATGCGCTGGCCAAGATCGCGGTGCTCAAGCTCGCGGCCTATCTCGACGCAGCCAGCGAGGCGACCTCGCTGAAGTCGGTCATCCCGTGCAACCTCTTCGGACGGCATGACAATTTCAAGCCGGCCAGCTCCCATCTGTTGCCGGCGATCATCCAGAAGGTGCACGGCGCGATCCAGACGGGCGCGGAATCGGTGGAGATCTGGGGCGACGGCACGGCGCGGCGGGAATTCCTGTTCGCGACCGACTTCGCGGATGCCGTGGTGCACTGCCTGCAGAATTTCGATGCGATGCCCGACCTGATGAACATCGGCCTGGGCTTCGACTACAGCATCAACGAATATTATCAGACCGTGGCGGATGTCCTCGGATATTCCGGCGGCTTCCACCACGACCTGGACCGTCCGGTCGGGATGGCGCGGAAAGTCGTCGACGTGTCGCGTCTCGACGCAATGGGGTGGAAGCCCCGCCATGACCTCAAGCAGGCAGTGGGTCTGACTTATGAGTTCTTTCTGAGGAGCGCAGTATGAGCTTTGTTTTCCCGCTGGCGAATTCCACCTGGGACGAAGCTGAATACCAGGCGTTGCAGGACGTGATCGCTTCCGGACACTTCACCATGGGTCCGAAGGTGCAGGCGTTCGAGCGCGCCTTCGCGGACTATCTCGGGGCGAGCTACTCCGTGATGGTCAATTCGGGTTCCTCGGCCAATCTCCTGATGATCGCGGCGCTGTTCTACACGTCGGACGAGAAGCGCCGGCTCAAGCGTGGCGACGAGGTGATCGTTCCGGCGGTTTCCTGGAGCACGACCTACTACCCGCTCCACCAGTATGGCCTGAAGATGAAGTTCGTGGACATCGATCTCGAGACGCTGAATCTCGATCTCGATGCGGTTGAGGCTGCGATCGGCCCGTCGACGCGCGCGATCCTCGCGGTCAATCTTCTCGGCAATCCGAACGATTTTGCGCGCCTCCAGAAGATCTGTGACGCGCATGGCCTGATCCTGCTCGAAGACAATTGTGAATCCCTCGGCGCCGAATTCGACGGCAAGCAGGCCGGCACCTTCGGCCTGATGGGGACCTATAGCTGCTTCTTCAGCCATCACATCTCGACGATGGAAGGCGGCATGGTCTCGACGGACGACGAGGAGCTGTACCACATCCTCCTCTCGCTTCGCGCGCATGGCTGGACGCGCAATCTGCCGCGCGTGAACCATATCTGCTCCGACAAGTCGGATGACTATTTCGAGGAAGCCTTCCGCTTCATCCTTCCGGGCTACAATCTTCGCCCGTTGGAGATGTCTGGTGCCCTGGGCATCTGCCAGGTGGAGAAGCTGCCGGGGCTAATCGCCGCGCGGCAGGAAAATGGTGCGCTTCTGCAGGCTGCCCTGTCTCAGCATCCGGACCTGATGATACAGCGGGAGACCGGAAAGAGCAGCTGGTTCGGCTTCAGCCTCGTCGTGCGGCCGGGCCGGAATCTCACGCGCAGCCGGTTGCTGGGGGCGTTGCATGCGAAGGGATTCGAATGCCGCCCGATCGTGGCCGGGAATTTCGCTGCCAAGGAGGTGGTGAAGTACATGGATCACGAAGTGCACGGCCGGCTGACCGCCGCGGACCATGTGGATGCGCACGGCGTGTTCGTGGGCAACCACCATTATCCGATACCCGATGCCATTGAGGCGCTCGCCTCGCTCGAGATCTGATGCCGGTTGTCGTTCGAACCCATGGTGGCCTGGGCAATCAACTGTTCCAGCTGCTCTTCGCCCGCCTGTTCGCGGCGGAGCGGGGCGAGCGGCTGTACCAGATCCACGACCTGAACTACCCGCACCGCTTCACGCAGAGCGACGAACTCCCGTACGAGGCGCCCGCCGGCTGGATGCGCGCGCTCTCGGCTGCCCGGCTGCCCAAGATCGCCGCACGGCTCGGCGCGAAGCGGGAATGGATCGCGCTTCCGGGCGTCACGCTGCTCGACGGCTATTTCCAGTCGAGCCGGGACTATGCCCGCTTCTCGCCCCAGGCGGTCGCGAGCGCCCTGGCCGACCTGCGCCTGGATCTCGCCATTCCGGGCGAAAAGCTCTATCCGTTCGGCGTGCATCTGCGCCTCGGCGACTTTTTCGCCGACCGCGCCGCTGCCATCGCGCATGTCCAGTCGCGCATGGCAGCGATCCCGAGAGGAGCCGCCCTGCTTACCAACGATGAAGCGCTGCTCTCGTCGCCCGAACTCGCGCCGCTGCTGGCCGAGCGCGAAGCCCATGTCGTGACGACGGCGGGCATGAAGAGCGAGGACGTGTTGCGGACCTTCTGCCGCTTCGGTGCGATCGACGGGAACAACAGCACCTTGCTGTTCTGGGCTTCGGTGCTCGGCGACACCGACGCCAGCTTCGATGACCCGAGGCTTGCCGAGACCCAGGCATTGCTGCGTGCTACCCTGGCCGGGGAGAAGGCCTGACATGCGCGCGCGTGTGAACCTGCTCACCCGGCATGCCTATCCGCTGTACACCCAGCATATCGGCGCGCAATTTTCCGAGAAGGTCGAGCTCGTCGAGAATGGAGACGGCGGCGACTGGGACCTCGCGATCGTATTCGAAGGCATGTCGGTCCCGGCAGCGCTGACGGTGCGCGAAGGCGGGCTTGTCTTCGTTTCGGGCGAGCCGCCGGAGATCGGCATCTATCCGCCGGGCTTCCTCGCGCAGTTCGATCGCGTCTATTCGGCCAAGCCGGGGCGCCACCCCGATGCGGTGCGCATCCAGCACTTCAACAACTGGCATTTCGGCTACAATGGCAGCGAGCAGAGCTATCGCTACGACCACGCGGCGCTCCGGGCACTGCCGATACCCGAGAAGACGCGCGACATCTCGGTCGTGACGTCGAACCTTTCCTACCTGCCCAACCATTTCAAGCGGTTGCGCCTGATCGAGCGGTTCCGGCAGCGCTTTGGCGAGCGCATCGACTTCTTCGGCCGCCCGCACCGGTTCGTCGAGTACAAGGACGAAGCGCTGCTGCCCTATCGCTTCCATCTCTGCTTCGAGAACAGCGGCGTGCCGGGGCTCTGGACGGAGAAGATCGCCGATCCGATCCTGGGTTATGCGGTGCCCATCTATGCCGGCGCCCCCGATATCGAGAAATTCTTCCCGGGCGCGGTGATCCGGCTCGACCTGGACGATCCGGCCGCGGCGGAGGCCGTGGTGGCGAACGTGCTCGACCATGCCGAGGAGATCTACCAGGCGCGCCTGCCGGCGCTGATCGAGGCACGCCGGCGCCTGATCGAGGAGCATGATCTCACGGCCCTGATCCTGGCGGAACTGGGCCGCGTTCAGGACGCGCCGCCGCGCACGGTGCGGCTTGCGCCGCCCCAGGCCTTTGCCGATTTCAATTGGCGGGAACTGGGCTCGAGGATGCACCGACGCATGCGGACGCTCGCGACGCGGGCCGCATATCGCCTACGGGGCTGGTGACCATGCCGGAAGGACACAGCCCAGCACCGCAGCGTACGCCGGGGCTGTCGTTCGTGGTCCCGGTCTACCGCGTCGAGGAATTCATCGCCGCATGCGTGGAGAGCATCATCCGCGAGCCGGAGTTCGCCGATCGGTGCGAACTGATCCTGGTCGATGACGGGAGCCCCGATGACAGCATCCGCATCGCGCAGGCGATCTGTGGGATGCTGCCGAACGTCACGATCATAACCCAGGAGAACAAGGGGCTCAGCGAAGCGCGGAATACCGGCATACGCGCCGCCCGGGGCGATTATATCTGGTTCGTCGACAGCGATGACGAGGTGCTGCCCGGCGCGACCGGCCAGATCCTCGATCGCGCGGCGGTCGGCGTGGACATGCTCGCGCTGAATTTCGAGACGATCGGCGGCACGCTGGTGCGCGGGGTGTTCAGCGAGAATTGCGAGCAGGCGATCCCGGGCACCGATTTCCTGATGAGCGGCAATCCGCCGATGCCCGTGCAATTCTATGTCTTCCGGCGGGGCTTGCTGGCCGAGCATGACCTTTGGTTCGAACCCGGCATCTATCACGAGGATGCGCTGTTCACACCTCAGGCGATGCTCTGCGCCAGGAAACTGCTGAGGATCGAGCGGCCGGCCTATCTCTATCGGATGCGCCCCGGCTCGATCATGGCGGCGAGCAATCCGGTGAAGCATGTCCGGGACATGATCCATATCGTCCTGAAGCTGCGCGGGGTGGCGATGCGGGCGGACGTCGGACGGGCCGGCCGCCAGGCCATCGAGCGACAGATCGGATTTGCGGTCAGCGGCGTGCGATATTATTGGCGCAGGACTAGTGGAGTGGAGCGGCGGGGCGTGAAGCGGGTTCCCGAATTCGTGCAGGCGGTGACCGCGAGTTCGAGCGGCTTCACCGCGAAGCACCTCGGCGTGGCCATGCTGTTCCTTCCACTGATGAGCGTTCAATGGATTCTCGCCCGGCTGAAGCGGGCGGGCGGCAAGTTGGCGTGACCGCGGCAGCGCTGCCTGGGATTGAGACATGACGCTCGCATATATTGTTTATTTTGGCCTTATCATCTCGCTGGCGCTCGTCTGGCAGTTGCCGCGATGGTATTCGACGGCGAGCGGAGACTTCTCCCAATCGGGAGCCAATATCGCGTCCGTGATCACCGTCGTGCTGGTCACGGTGGTGATCGGTTTCCGCTACGCGGTGGGCGGAGACTTCTTCGGCTATATCGATTATTACACCTACACCACCATGTACGACACGCCGTCGACGGTGTATTTCGAGCCGGGGTTCCTTTATCTAATCCAGTTTCTGAAGCTCTTTTCGTTCCCGCCACAGGCGATCATTGCCGCCACCACCTGCGTCCAGTGCATTCTGCTGGTGGCCTGGCTTCGCAAGCGGGTCGATCTCGCCGCGCTCGTGATCTTCTATATTTTCTCCACGCTGCTGATCTTCGAGGTCAACAGCACGATCCGGCAGGGCGTGGCGTTCTTCGCGATCCTGGTCGCGCTTGACGCGATCAATCGCCGCAACGTGTTTCTCTTCGGCGCGATGATCTTCCTGGCGTTTCTGTTTCACCGCAGCGCCATCGTCTTCTTCCCGATCGGCCTGATGCTCTGGCGCGTCTCGCTGCCGCCGGTCTCGCTGCAATTGGGCGGGCTGATGCTCGCCTATTTCATGACCCAGCTCTTCTCGGACCAGGTGATCTTCCTGTTCTCCTATCTCGCGCCGATGCTGGACTATACCTCCTATGGCCGGACCTCCCGATCGGACCTGCTGCTGACCGGGGGCTATGATTCCTACGGCATCGCGGCTTTCTTCTGGATGATCGTCGATATCATCCTGATCCTGTTCTCCCGCAGGACGGCGGCGCGCTGGGCCGATCAGGGCTATGCGCGCTATCACTATCTCTTCCTGGTCGCCGCGATCCTGACGCCGGTGAACACCAGCTGGGGCTTCATCCCGTTCGCGCGCGCGCTGTTCTACTTCAACGGCATGCGCGCGATCTGCCTGGCGTTCCTGACCGCAGACCTCCTGTCGCGCAGGTCGCTTCGGGATGCGAGTTTCGCCGCCGCGCTGCTGGTGATGTTCACGGCGTGGCTGGTCGTCGGCATCGCGCGCGGCGCCGCCTGGGCTTCGCCCTATCAGTTCGCCTTCTGATGCACGGCCTGGCCGAAACCAGTTCGGATGATCCGCCACCGCCGCGCCGGCGGGTGCTGCTGCTGGCCTATATGATCTCGCCGCGGCGGGGCTCGGAATATTCGGTGACCTGGAATCACATCCAGGCGATGAAGAAATGGTGCGACATCACCCTGCTGTACGGCACGTCGGGGCCGCATATGGGCGATGACGACGATATGGCCGCGGTCCGCGACGTGCTCGACAAGGATGTCGACTATGTCTTCGTCCAGCCCCCGCGGCTGGCGTCGATCCTGAACCGCTTCAACCGCAAGGGTTTCCTCCTCTACAGCTTCTACCTGGCCTATGCGGTGTGGCATCGCGAGGCGGGCAGGGTGGCCAGGCGCCTTTGCGCCGAGCGCGATTTCGACCTGGTCCATTATCTCGGGCCGATCGGCTATCGCGAGCCGGGGCATTTGTGGAAGCTGGACAAACCCTATGTCTGGGGCCCGATCGGCGGCGCCACGAATTTCCCCTGGCAGCTGCGCCGCGCGATGCCGGCGAGCGGGCTGGCCAAGCTCTCGCTGCGGGCGATGGTCAACGGTTTTCAACTCCGCTTCAGCGGGCGGGTGCGCAAGGCGCTCAAGCGCGCCGATTTCCTGTTCACCGCCACGAGCGAGAACCAGGCGATCTTCAAGCGGATACACGGCGTATCCAGCCGCTACATGCCCGAGAACGGCATCGTGGGGCCGTTGACGCTGGATACCAGCAAGTTCCCGGCAAAGCCGATCCGCGTTGCCTGGATCGGCAGCATCGAGGCGCGCAAGGGGCTACCGATCCTGCTCGGCGCGATCGGGCAGCTGAAGGATCGCCACGCCTATCATTTCGACATCATCGGGGATGGCCCGATGATGTCGTCGATGCAGGAAGCCGCGATCCAGGCGGGTATCGATGACGTGATCACCTGGCACGGCCAGATTCCGCGGGAGACGGTGTCCGAGCTGTTCCGCAGCGCGCATCTGCACGTCGTGACCGGGCTCAACGAGGGCAATCCGACCACCATCTGGGAAGCGATGGAGAATTGCGTCCCGCTGATGGCCCTGGACCATTGCGGCATGCACGACACCGTCGGCGGCGGCTATGGGATCAAGCTGCCGGTCGAGAGCCTCGATGCGATCGAGCGCAACATGGCGGAGGCGCTGGAGGCGCTGGCGGAGCGCCCGGAGAAGCTCCGCGAGATGGCCGAGGCCTGTGCCCGCGAATGCACCGTGTTCCGCTGGGACAGCCGCGAGAAGGTGATCCTGGAGGCCTATGAGGCGGCGATCGCAACCTATCATGCCAAGGGGCGCTAGATGGCGGTCCAGCTGGATTTCGTCGGCCTGATCACGGTACGCGGGCTGAAGCTTGGCGTCGGCCTGGTCACCATCTTCGTGTTCGCCCGGATTTTCGGCGTAAGTGCCATGTACGACGCCTGGGTCTGGTCGCTGGGCCTGGTGAACGCGATCAGCCTGATGGTGTTCGGCCCCTTCGTCGAGACCTTTCGGGCCACCTATGCTAAGTTCCAGCACGGCGAAGGGCAGGCGGCCGCCGACAAGTACATAGCGTCGGTCAGCGTCGGCGTGGTCGTGGGCGCGCTGGTGATCGGCCTCGGCCTGGTCGCGCTGCTCAGCCTGTCGGACGACATGTTCGGGCTCGCGTCCACCGGCGGCCTGACCGGGGACGCGACCAGGTTCGTATTGCTGCTGCTGCCGGGCCTGGTGCTTTCCCAGCTGGTCGCGGTGCTCACCGCCTATATGAATTGCGTCGGCGTGGTCTATCGGCCGGAAATCGCCGGAACGCTCGGGGGGGCGATCGGCACTGCCTTCATCGTGCTCTTTCCGCGACTGCCGGCGGTGGAGCTGCTCCTCGTCTCCTATTATCTCGGCGTCCTCGCGCCGCTCGCCGTCTCGTTCGATTTCCTTCGCACAGTGGTTTCCCGGCTACGGCAGCTGAAATGGAGCGAGCTGCGCTTCTATGTCAGGGCGGCCACGCTGGTCGCGCTGCCGCTGTTCGTGCCCTATCTGCTGGGGCAGGCGAGCGGGCTGCTGGAGCGTCAATATGCGGCGCTCGCCGGCGTCGGCGGATTGTCGGTTCTCAGCTATGCGCTGTTCGCGCGCTCGACGCTGCAGGCGGTGTTCACCAGCGCGCTGGCATCGCTCGCGCTGCCCCAGCTCTCCCATGCATTCCAGCGCGACGGAGAGGCGGCGTTTCGCGGCGTGACCGACATATGGGTGCGGCAGTGCCTGCTGGTTGGCGGCGCCGCGGTGGTGTTCCTCTACGGCTTTTCGGACATCGCAGTGACGATTCTGTTCGGGAAGCACGGCCTGAGCAATTCCGCGCTGGCGCTCGCGCCGCTCCTGCGCTGGTACGCGCCCGCGCTGGTCTCGGTGATCCTGTACCTGCTGGGCGGGGTGAGCCTGCTCGCGGCGGGGAAGGGGAAGTCCTATGCCTTTGCCGGGTCGCTCGGGCAGGTGGTATCGATGGCGATGGTCGTCGGCTTCTTCCCGCGGCTCGGCCTCGTCGCGCTGCCGCTCGCCCTGTGCGTGTCGCACGCCATCGCGGCGGCGCTGATGTTCCGTGCGGCGGGGCGCGGAGCGTTGCGGGACCTCGGCGTGCTTGCGCTCCCCCGACTCGCGGTGATGGCCCTGGCCGCGATCGGCCTGCGCGAGATCGACCTGCTGCTTGCCCTCGATGCCCAGGCGCTGACCGTCAGGATCGTGTTCTCCGGCCTGGTCTTCGCCCTGCTGGCGGGCATTGTCTGGTTCGTCGAGCATCGGATGTTCGCTTCCGGAACCGCCGCGGCGGAGTCCTGACATGCGCGCCGCGATGCCGCCCGTGACCCTGCTCAACCCGTTCGATGCCTATGCGGGCTCGCAGCGCGTGGCCACGCAGCTGTTTGCCGCGTTCGAGGCGCTGGGCGCCAGGGTCCGGGTGCAGCTGGGCTTTGGCGGCCATGGCTTCGTCTCGGATCTGCCGGACGTACGCGCGGACCTGGTCTGCGGCTCGGTACGGGTGCGCAAGCTGCTCTTCCCACTATGGTCACTCGCCCTGGCGCCGCTGCTGCTGCTGCGCGTGCTGCGCGGGGAGCGGATCTGGGGCAACACCATCTATGCGCTGCCGCCGGCGATGCTCGCGGCGCTGGTCCGGCCGCGGCAGGTCTTCCTGCACCTGCATGAGCTGACCTTTCCCGGAGTCTTCCGGCCGCTGCTCCGGCTGGCGATGCGGCGGGGCGTGCGGGTGATGTGCGTTTCCCATGTCCATGCCTCCGGGCTGGGCATCGACGCGACGATCCTTGCCAATCCCGTGGCGGTGCCGGACCTGCCGCCGGCTTCGGCGCGCGATCGGTTCCTGTATATCGGCACGACGGCGCCGATGAAGGGGTTCGACCTCTATCTCGACGTCGCGGCGCGGCTGGGCGGGACGGGACTGCGGCCCGTTGCCTATCTGGCCGATCTCGAGCGGTACGATGCCGGGTTGCTGGCGAAGGCCCGCGCGCTTGGCGTGGCGGTGCATTTCGGCGAAACCGCGCCATCGACTTTGTTCGCCGACGGCTTCCTGACCCTGCTGGCCACCGATCCCGAACTGTGGGTGGAGACCTTCTCGCTGGTAGCGGTCGAATCATGCGCGTTCCTGGTGCCCGTGGGAGGCGCGGGAGCCGAGGTGCTCGACGAAGTGCTGGGCCCGGCGCTGGCGTTCAACATCGCATCCCGGGATCCGGCGGAGATCGCCGCGCGGATCACGGCGCTCGCCGGAGACCCGGCGAGACAAGCCGAACTGCGCGCCGCCTGCGAGGTGCGGCGCGGGCTTTACACCATGGACCGTTTCCGCGAGGCGCTGCGCGTGATTTTGCAGGGGGAAGAGCGTGAATAGGGCACGGACGCGCCGATCGAGGCGCGTTTCTCTGGTTGGCACGGTGGGCGTTCCCGGCCGCTATGGCGGCTTCGAGACGCTGGCCGAGCAATTGTGTCGGCATATCGAGCCTGGCCGGATGACATTCGCGGTCTATTGCGAGCGCAAGGTCTATAGCGAGGACCTGTCCGAGGATTTCTGCGGCCATAGGCGGGTGTTCATCCCGCTGCGGGCCAATGGCCCCATGAGCATGTTGTACGATGCAGCCGCGCTGCTGCACGCGCGCTTCGTCGAGCGCAGTCCGGTCGTGTTCCTGTTCGGCTATTCCGGCAGCTGGATCCTCCCGCTGCTGCGCCTCCTGTCGCCTTCCACCTGCTACATCACCAATGTCGACGGCATGGAGTGGCGGCGGGACAAGTTCTCCGCCTCCTCGAAGCTGCTGCTGAAGGGGCTCGAATATTTCGCGGCCGTCTTCAGCCAGAAGATCATTGCCGACAATTCGGCGCTCGCGGAGATCTTCGAGGCGCGATACCGGCGCAAGGCGACGGTGATTGCCTATGGCGGCGATCACACGGTCCTGCCCGAGGCGCCGGTGCCCGCCGACGCCGCGCCGCTCGACGCGCCGCAAGGGGCATATTATCTCGCGGTCGCGCGTATCGAGCCCGAGAACAATACGGAAATGATCCTCGAGGCCTGCGACAAGGCCGGCGCGGGCCTGGTGTTCATCGGAAACTGGAACGGAAGCGACTATGGCCGCCGGTTGCGGGAGCGCTTCGGCGCCAGCACGCACCTGCGGCTGCTCGACCCCATCTATGATCAGCGGGTGCTGGAGCGCTACCGACGCGGCGCGATCGGCTATATCCACGGCCATAGCGTGGGCGGGACCAATCCGTCGCTGGTCGAGGCGCTGTTTCACACGGACAGGCTGCTCAGCTTCGATTGTGCCTTCAATCGCGCCACGCTCAGCAACGCGGGCAGCTATTTTGCCGATGCCGGGCAGCTGGCGGAGGCGCTTGCCGGCGAAGTGGTTGTGTCGATCGATGCGCAGGCACTGGCGGCGCTGCGCGACACCTATCGCTGGGGTATCATCGCAGACCGGTATTTCCAGCTGGCCAGCGAAGGCCTGGGCGCGGATAGCCAAGCCTGAAACGCCGATGGCGCAGCCGGGCAGGCGGCGCCATCGGGGATATCGCAAGCGGCTATGGACAGAGCCAGTGCCGGGTTCAGCCCGGCTTTCGCTCCCAGCCTTCCCAGACGAAGCGATAGCACCACTGCTCATCATGGGTTTCCGCCAGCTTTGCGCGAATGGCGTCGCGCATCGCATCATAGTCGCCGACGGTATGGAACTGGATCTGCAGGAAGCGGATCCGGGGCAGCCAGCCCGCCTCGATAAGCGCGGGCAGAACGGCAAATTCGCCGCCCTCGATATTGAGCTTGAGCAGGTCGATATGATCGAGCCCGAGCGCATTCAGCGCCGCGGGTGCCGAGCGGAGTTCGCAATTGATGTGCGAATCCGATTTCTCGAGGCTGACGAAGCTGGAGGCGTCGCCATCGTCGGTGATCGCGAAGGTGCCGTCCTTGTCGCTCAGGCCATAGCGATGGGCGTGCAGCTTCGGCTTTCCGGAGAAGCGCTCGACGCAGGTGGCGTGGAGCGAGGGCACCGGTTCGAAGACATGCACGGTCGAGCCATAGCGTTCGTGGATGTCGAGCGCCCATTGGCCGATATAGCCACCCAGATCCACGACGATGCTGTCTTCATCGAGCGGATAGTCCAGGCGAAGCGTCGTATCGCCCTTGTCGCGGAACCAGCGCTTTGCCTCCAGAAGGGGGCCATCGCGAAGTACTTCCCGGCGATAGAGATTCTTGAGGCCGCGGGCCACACGTCGAAAAGTGATCATCTTCAAGCCTTTAGTCTTATCGAGGGCTAGCGCGCACCAGTGCCGGTGAACATGGTGTGGACGGTTCTGAGGATGATCAGGATGTCCAGCCAGAGCGAAAAGTTCTTCACATAATAGAAGTCGAGGTTGAGCTTTTCCTTGATGGCCTCAACCTCGGAGACGTGACCCTGGTTGATCTGCGCCCAGCCGGTGACGCCCGGCTTGATGATGTGGCGATAGTGGTAGAACGGGATTTCCTTCTCGTACCAGCTTGTCAGCTCGGCCGCTTCCGGGCGCGGGCCGATCAGGCTCATCTCGCCACGCACGATGTTGATCAGCTGCGGCAGTTCATCCAGGCGGCTCTTGCGCAGAAAGGCGCCGAGCCGGGTGATCCGGGGATCGTTGGCCTGGGTCATCGCCCGTCGGCGTGCCTCCTCATCGCTCGAAGCGGCAGTCGCAATTCGCATCGTGCGGAACTTGTAGATCGTGAACGGGCGGGCGCGAAAACCCGTCCTGCACTGGCGGAAAAGGGCCGGGCCAGGAGAGTCCAGCCGGATCAGCACCGCAATCAGCAGCATCGCCGGAGACAGCACGATCAGCATGCAGAGCGCCGCGAGGATATCGACCGTCGCCTTGATCTTGAAGAAGACGTCGTTCGGGTTCAGCGAGCCCAGGGTGTTCTCGGACAGATGATCGACTTCGACCCGGCCGGTGAGCTGCTCGATCGCCTGCTTCACATGATAGACGGGAGCGCCCTGCAGCACGAAGGACGTGATCCGGCTGTCCCACGCGGCGCTATGGTCGGCGCTCAGATCGACGACCACGCCGTGCAGGGGCGGCGTGGGGGCGTCCGGCGTCTCGATATGATGCCAGGTTACCGAGCCGAGCTGCGGGAGCCGGTTTGTCCTGCCGCCCGGGATCACGCCGAAGCAAACCCTGCGACGTCGCCGCACGATCAGGTGGATGAGCGTGAAAATCACCGATGTCAGCACATAGCTGATGGCGAACTGGACGCGGCTGTAGTCGAGGCGAAGGACCACGAGCATCGTGGCCAGCATGGCGAAGGTGAAGGAGACGCTCGCCACGATATATCCGCCGGCGGTAATGCCGGGAAACACATGCAGCCGCCGATAGCCGAGATAGCCGAGTACGAGGGCCAGCGTTCCGCCCGCCGCGGTGTTGAACTGGTTCGGCGACGTCACCGCCGCCCCAAACCAATATTGGCGGAGCACCACCGGCACCAGGATGGCAATGAGGAAAGCCAGGGCAACCTGGTACCGTGTTCGACCCAGCGTCTGGGAAACGGAGCGGGTCGCTAGGCGCCCTCTGTCGACATTCATCGCTGCCCCTCTCGTACTGGGCTACTCTGTACTGGACTATTTTGTCTGGATGTCGGCGTCAGCCGTTCAGATCAAGCGTGCGTGCGCAAGGCGGCGGCGATGTCCTCGGCATGCCATACGCCGATCGCGCGCCCTGGAGATACGAAGCTGTCATCAATGACATGGGCCGGCGTCGGAAAGCCGAACGGGCGGCGGGTAAGGTTCAGAAGCCGGAAGTCGCCGGTATCGACGTCGCGGTTGAAGCCGGTGGAGCCATCCGTCGTCAGCAGAATGAACTTGCGCGGCTTGCTCAGGATATTCTGCAGCGCGCGCCGGGCATCGGCGAAGCTCAGGTGGAACAGCATTTCGCGGCACAGCACCGCATCCGCGTCGGGCAAGGTTCCGCTGATTGCGTCCAGGCAATGGAATTCGCGCCGGTCCGAGCTGAAATTCGCCGTGTTGCTCTCGATCACCGCGGGGACGATGTCGGCACCGATATAGCGCTGCGACAGGCTGACTTCGCGCATCCAGGTGAAATCGCCGCAACCGATGTCCAGCAGCGTCTCGGCACCAAGCGTGTCGAGAATCCGAGGGAGTTCGGTCCGGATATTCTGCGTCGCCTGCAGGCTGGATCCGGCGCCGGAGCCTGGGGCATCGTCATTGCCGACCTGCCAGACGCCCGACGCGTAGATCTCGGAGAACCGTTCGCGGATATTGCCGGAGCCAAGATGGGAGGGGCGGCGCCCCAGGCCGACCAGTCGCAACCCGTGACGGACGATTTCCTTCAAAGTCTGGATACGGAAATTGGCCGGAACGTCAGTCATTTGCCCTCCAGTGCGAACATGCCCCACTTTGCACAGCGAGGTCGCCGGGGCGACCTTTTCGAGGAGATGAACGGAAGATTCCCGTGCTCTTGCGCGCACGCCCAGTCAAGTCGGCTTGGTCGCGCGCGCTGCCGGAGCGGGCAACCGGGAGGCAATCAGGTCTGCAGCAGCCAGCGCTCTTCGCCTTCGAGCCCGAGCGCGGTCAGGCGGCCTGAGTCATAGGCGCCGGTGTCTATCGCGAT
The DNA here is from genome assembly GCF_027359115.1 of Sphingomonas sp. NIBR02145. Lineage (NCBI taxonomy): Bacteria > Pseudomonadati > Pseudomonadota > Alphaproteobacteria > Sphingomonadales > Sphingomonadaceae > Sphingomonas > Sphingomonas sp. NIBR02145. The sequence continues at coordinate 4,992,235 of NZ_CP114791.1, forward strand.
CCGGTTGGACTTGAACTGCGCCTCCGGGACGATGGTGTGCCCGTGGACGACGGTTTTCTCCAGGGCGCCCTTGTGATCGAGGAAGCTGTCCCGGATCCAGCGCAGATCCTTCACCCGCTGCTTTTCCAGGGGAAGGTTCGGATTTACCCCGGCGTGCACGAAGACATAGTCGCCGGCGATGATCATGTCCTCGAAGCTTTCGAGAAAGCGGACATGGGCCTCGGGGACCCTGGCCTTCAGGAGCTCGAGGAGCTCGGTATGGCTCGCCGGTGCGTATTCCTCTTCGGAGATGCCGTAGCTGAGCACGGTGGCCTTGCCGCCCACGCGGAGGTGGAATTTCAGAATCTCGATGCTGCCCTCAAGGGCGCCAAGAAACAGTTCTTCGTGATTTCCGAGCAGGAACCGGGAATTCGGCAAGCGCTCCCGGAGCGCCATAAGGGCGTCGATCACGCCGGCGGAATCGGGGCCCCGATCGATCAGGTCTCCAATGAAGACCAGCGTCGTGGCGGCTGGCGCGCGCTGGCGGTCATCCTCCTCGATGCGTGCGAGCAATTCGTTGAGGAGATCCAGGCGGCCGTGAATGTCGCCGATCGCGTAATATCGCTCTCCCGAGGGGAGGGCGGAGTTCCCTTTGGCAGGGCGCTTGAAGAGGGATAAGCCGAACGCCATACCGACTTGCAAACTCAAATAACCCGTTCGCCCTCATGCCCCGGCGAGATCAACTCGCCACGCGTGCGACGGGCAAATAAAAAGTGGCGACCCCGAAGGATCGCCACTTGAAACTCGGTCAGCTGACCGACCGACAATCCTACGGGCTGTCGGGCGTGTCGTCGCTGTCGGCGAGAACCACGGCGCCGCCGATGATGGCGACGGTGGCGAGAACGCCGATCAGAACGGCCGGAGCCAGCTCGCTCTTCTTGCTGGTCGAGGTCGAGGCGCGAACGCCCGACAGCGACAGCTTCGAAGCGCTCGTCGGAGCGGCCAGAACAGGAGCAGTCGCCATCGACGCGATAGCGGCCGCCGTAAGAAGCTTAGTGAACACTCTTTTTCTCCCTCTTTCGAGCTCTGGTGCTCTCGTCGGGCAGTCCTATGCCATAGGACCAAACCCGTCGCAACACCTCAAACTTTGGTAACGGCGAGAAAGTTCCCGACGTGACCCTTTGGCAACACAGGCCCGGTTGATCCGGATCACTTCTGTTACCCAGGCGACCCGCACCAAGTGGTTACGCAGCCGTCCTTAACGCGCTGCACCAATATAGCCAAGGGGGTTAATGAAGTGTCTTCGTCGAAATGGCCTTGTTTCGTGATGGTTAGGAGGGTTTTTTTGTGACTGATATGTTGCGGAAGACCGGCCCCGGTTCGAGTTGCGGTGCAAAAACACGGTAGTGCAGAGCGAATCGGGTGATGGGGTCTCGAATGGGCGTGCCAGGGTTTGTCGATGGGGCGGGCCGCGCGTAGGATGGCTGGAATGAAGCCCGTATCATCCGCGTTCCGCCGCCTCGCTCATGCCTGTCGCCGCGGCTTTCCGGCCATCGTCCTGCCGTTGCTTTTCCTGCCCCTGTCGACGCGCGCGGATGATGCCGCCCTGTTCGAAGGGGTGCGCGCTGCCGACATGCGCATCGCGGCGATCGGCTGGCGGCTCGCCGTGGCCAATGCGCGGCTGTGCGACCGGACCGAGCCCGGCACCGGCATGCAGCTTCACGTGCTCGATCAATATGGCGGGCCGCAGCGCGAGGCCGCTGCCCGGCATTTCGGTTTCGCCACGCCGGTCGCGGTCGAAGGGGTCTTGCCCGGCAGCCCGGCGGAGCAGGCGGGGCTGCGCGCCGATGATTCGCTCGTTCGGGTCGGTTCGGTCGAGATCGCGAAACTGTCCGGCAAGGCTGGCAAGGCAGACCGGCTGGATGCCGCGCACCTCGCAATCGCGGCACTGCCCGTCGATGCATCGATCGAAGTGGACGCACTTAGAGCCGGTCGCCCGATCCATGTCACGATTCGCCCGATCCGCGCCTGCAACAGCCGATTCGAGATGACCGATGACTTCAACGCGGCCAGCACCGGCACCGCGGTGCAGGTCGGAGCCGGCTTCGTCGAGGACTATCCGGACGAGCAGATCGCCGTAGTGGTAGCGCATGAATTCGCGCACAATATCCTGCGCCACCGTGACCGGTTGATTGCGCGCGGCGTCGATTACGGCCTGCTTTCCGGCTTTGGCGCGAACGTGAAGTATTTCCGCCAGACCGAGGTCCAGGCGGATCTCCTTTCGGTCTACCTGCTGGCCAATGCCGGCTATCCGCTGCGCGCGACGACGGCCTTCTGGAAGCGCTTCGGCCCGAGCAAGGCCGGCGGCATATTGCGCAGCCGCTCGCATCCGGCCTGGCGGGACCGGGTCGCCACGTTCGAGGCCGAGATTGCCAAGGCCGAGACCATTTCGGCCCGGCCGGTCGTGCCCCCGATCCTCGGCGAACGCGACAAGCCGCTGGATGGCGACTGGCAGTCGATCCTGGTGCGGAACTAGCGCTTCAGCTCGCCAGGCGGAGCGGCTCGCCAGGGACGCCGCGCGGCTGGTCGGGCCAGATGCCGCGCGTGTCGTAGACCAGCTTGTCGGCGCGCTCGTCGAGCGGGACCGACTTGAACACGTCGTGATCGACCAGCACCACGAAGATGCCGCAGCTCTCGATCGCGCTGTCGATGTCGATCAGCCCGGCACCGGTGCCGTCGAATGCCTTGGGCAGCGCGTCGGCATAGGGCTCGACGATCTGGATACGCTCTCCAAACTGCTCGGCCAGCGCCGCCGCGACCTTGAGCGCGGGGCTCTCGCGGAAATCATCGATGTTCGCCTTGAACGCGAGGCCCAGGCACGCAACCTGGGCATGGGGGTTGGATTCGAGCATCGCTGCGGCGTGGCCGATGACATAGTCGGTCTTGCCGTCATTCACTTCGCGGGCGGTGCGGATCAGCGGGGTCTGCTCGGGCGCGGCGCTGACCAGGAACCAGGGATCGACCGCGATGCAGTGGCCGCCCACGCCCGGGCCGGGCGACAGGATGTTGACGCGCGGATGGCGGTTGGCGAGGCGGATCACTTCCCACACATCGACGCCCATCTTCTCGGCGACGAGGCTCAGCTCGTTGGCGAAGGCGATGTTGACGTCGCGGAAGGCGTTCTCGGTGAGCTTGGTCATCTCCGCAGCCTTGGCCGTGGTGGTGACGCAGGCGCCGCGCACGAAGCGGCGATAGAATTGCAGTGCCTTGCGGGCGCAGCGCGGCGTGATGCCGCCGATGACGCGGTCATTGTCGATCAGCTCGACCAGGATGCGCCCGGGCAGCACGCGCTCGGGGCAATAGGCGATGGCGACATCGGCGCTGCCGGTGCAGTGGCCGGGGATCTTGAGGTCGGGGCGGAGCTGGGCGAGCAGCGCGGCGACCTTCTCGGTGGTGCCCACCGGCGAGGTCGATTCGAGGATCACCACGTCGCCGGCCTTGAGCGTGATCGCGACATTGGTCGCGGCCTTGAGCACATAGCCGATATCGGGCGCATGGTTCTCGCCGAAGGGGGTGGGGACGGCGATGACGAAGACGTCGGCCTCCTCCACCTGGAGCGAGGCGCGCAGGCTGCCGCGCGCGACGACGCCCGAGACCAGGCCGTCCAGGTCGATCTCCTCGATATGGACCTTGCCCGAATTCACCGTGTCGACCACCGACTGGTGGACGTCGACGCCCAGCACCTTCGCGCCGGTGCGCGCGATCACCGCTGCCGTGGGAAGCCCGATATAGCCCAGGCCGAGAACACAGACCTTGAGCTCAGAATCCGAAACCATGTGCGACGATCCCCGCAATCCGCTCAGAGGCATGGCCGTCGCCGAACGGATTGTGGGCGCGGGCCATGGCCGAATAGGCGGATGGTACGTCGAGGAGGGTTGAGATTTCGGAAACGATACGCTCCGGGTCGGTGCCGACCAGCTTCGCGGTGCCCGCGACGACCCCTTCCGGGCGCTCGGTGGTCTCGCGCATCACCAGCACCGGCTTGCCGAGCGCGGGCGCTTCCTCCTGCACGCCGCCCGAGTCGCTGAGCACCACGTCGCAGAGCTCGAGCGCGCGGATGAAGTGGGGATAGTCGAGCGGCTCGATGCGCGCGACATTGGCCCGGTCGCCCAGCACCTTGTCCATTGCCGCCACGACATTGGGATTGGGGTGCATCGGGAACAGGATTGCGGTGTCGTCGCGGTCGGCGATGCGGCCGAGCGCCCGGGCGATGTCCTCCATGCCGCCGCCGAAATTCTCGCGGCGGTGCGTGGTGACCAGCACGATCCGCTTGCCGGCGAAGCGCGCGGCGATCGGATCGAGCCCGGCGGCCAGCTCCGGCTCGGCTTCGATCCGGGCGCGCGTGGCGAGCAGCGCGTCGATCACCGTATTGCCGGTGACATGGATCGTCGCGGGGCCGATATTCTCGCGGCGCAGCGCCTCGGCCGCGGTATCCGTCGGAGCGAAATGCTGGTCGGCGATCGGCGCGACGATGCGGCGGTTCACTTCCTCGGGCCAGGGCTGGTAGATGTCGCCCGAGCGCAGGCCCGCCTCGACATGGCTCACCGGCACCTTGCGGTAATAGCCTGCCAGCGCGCCGACCATCGCGGTGGCGGTATCGCCCTGCACGATTACCCGGTCGGGCTTCTCGTCGTCCATCACCTTGCCGAGGCCGGTGAGCAGCCGCGCGGTGAGCTGATCGAGCGTCTGGCCCGGTTCCATCAGGTCGAGGTCGATGTCCGGCGTCAGGCCCGCGATCGACAGCACCTGGTCGAGCAGCCCGCGATGCTGGGCGGTGACGCAGGTGCGCACGTCCAGCCCGGGCACGGCCGCCAGCGCGCGGACCACGGGAAAGAGCTTGATCGCTTCGGGACGCGTGCCGAAGATCAGGAGAACGCGCTTGCTGGTACCGGTCATGCGCATTCTCCTATCGCCGATCCCGTCACCATCAGGTTACGGTCGCGGACATAATTGCGAAAGCTTATAGCCATCGCTATGGGCGCCCGACTGATCTGAAAAGGCATTTCCCGAATGACCATCAAGCCGTTGCGCAAGGCCGTGTTTCCCGTGGGCGGCCTCGGTACGCGTTTCCTGCCCGCCACCAAGGCGATGCCGAAGGAAATGCTGCCGGTGGTCGATCGTCCGTTGATCCAGTACGCGGTTGACGAGGCCCTGGAAGCCGGCATCGAGCAGATGATCTTCGTTACTGGCCGCGGCAAGAGCGCGATCGAGGACCATTTCGACATCGCCTATGAGCTCGAGACGACCATGTCGGCACGCGGCAAGTCGCTCGAGATCCTCGACGCCACCCGGCTCAAGCCCGGCGCGGTCGCCTATGTCCGCCAGCAGGAGCCGATGGGCCTGGGCCATGCCGTGTGGTGCGCGCGCGACATCGTCGGCGACGAGCCCTTCGCGGTGCTGCTCGCCGATGATTTCATGCTCGGCAAGCCGGGCTGCCTCAAGCAGATGGTCGATGCCTATAACAAGGTGGGCGGCAACCTGATCTGCGCCGAGATCGTGCCGGACGACCAGACGCATCGCTACGGCATCATCACGCCGGGCGCGCAGGACGGGGCGCTGACTGAAGTGAAGGGCCTGGTCGAGAAGCCGGCCCCGGGCACGGCGCCGTCCAACCTGTCGGTGATCGGCCGCTACATCCTGCAGCCCGAAGTGATGCGGGTGCTCGAGAAGCAGGGCAAGGGTGCCGGCGGCGAGATCCAGCTGACCGATGCGATGGCCCAGATGATCGGCGACCAGCGCTTCCACGGCGTCACCTTCGCGGGCACCCGCTATGATTGCGGCGATAAGGCCGGCTTCATCCAGGCGAACATCGCGGTGGCGCTTGAGCGCGAGGATATCGCGCCGGCGATCCGCGATTTCATGACGAGCCGTTGCCCGGGCTGAGGCCCGGGCTGAGCTTGGGGGCTCAGGCGCGGACGACCTTCTCCGAAACCACACCCGCCTTGCCACAGGCATTGCGGGTGTCGATTACCAGCTTCGCGGCATCGACCAGCGCCGCATAGTCCACCGCGTCATGGTCGGTGGCGATCAGCACCGCGTCGTACCTGGCGATCTCGGCCTCGTCCCACGCCACGCCGTTGCGGAAGTTGAGCGTCGGGTGCTCGCGGGTGTTGTCGATCTGGGCGACATGCGGGTCGAAGAAGTCGGCGGTGGCGCCGCGTGCCTCGATCATCTCCATCAGGCGGAGCGACGGGCTCTCGCGGATGTCCTCGACATTCTTCTTGTAGGCGACGCCCATCACCAGGATGCGCGCGCCGCGCAGGCCGCGGCCGAAGCGCGCGTCCAGCGTGTCCGCCATCACCCGGACGACATGCTGCGGCATGTCCGCGTTGATCTGGCCGGCCAGCTCGATGAACTTGGTGTGCTGGTTATACTCGCGCGCCTTCCAGGTGAGGTAGAAGGGGTCGATCGGGATGCAGTGCCCGCCCAGGCCCGGGCCCGGATAGAAGGGCATGAAGCCGAACGGCTTCGATTTCGCCGCGTCGATCACTTCCCACACATCGATGTCCATCGCGGTGAAGATGAGCTTGAGCTCGTTGACCAGCGCGATGTTGACGGCGCGGAACACATTCTCGGTGATCTTCACCGCCTCGGCGGTCGCGGCGGACGAGACCTGGATCGCCTGGGGCACGATGTGGCGATAGACGCCCAGCGCCAGGTCGGCCGAGACCGTGTCGTCGGCGCCGACGACCTTCGGGATCTTGGTGGTCGAGAAGGTTGGGTTGCCCGGGTCCTCGCGCTCGGGCGAGTAGGCGAGGAAGAAGTCCTTGCCGGCGACCAGGCCCTCGGCCTCGAGGATCGGCTGCATCACCTCCCTGGTGGTGCCCGGATAGGTCGTCGATTCGAGGATGACGAGTTGGCCGCGGCGCAGCGTCTTCGCGATCGCCTGGGTGGTCAGCTCGACATATTTCAGGTCGGGTTCGAGATGGCGGGTGAGCGGGGTGGGGACGCAGATCAGCACCACGTCCGCCTCGTCCAGCCGGGCGAGGTCGGCGGTGGCGCGCAGCTTCTCGTTTTCGACGAGCGGCGCGATGCGGGCGCCGTCGATATGCTTGATATAGCTCTCACCGGCTTCGAGCGCGTCGATCTTGGCCTGGTCGACGTCGAAAGCGAGGACCGGGCAGCCCGCCTCGCCAAAGGCAACGGCGAGCGGCAGGCCGACATAGCCCATGCCGATCACGCCGATGATCGCGGTGCCGCTTTCGATCCGCGCCTGCAGCTTCAAGCCATGGGCGGGCCATTCGATGCTCATAGAAACCCCGTGAAGTACGCTCTGTCGCGCCCTTCATGCCTCCGCAGGGGTTTCAGTTTCGATAATGCTCCAGATACCAATCCACGAATGCCGGCACGCCGGCGCTCGGCGGGGTGGTGGGGGCATAGCCGGTCAGCGTCTTGAGCAGCGCGTGCGACGCCTCGGTCGCGGGCACGTCGCCCTGCTGCATCGGCATGAAGTTCTTGATCGCTTCCTTGCCCAGCGCGCGCTCGATCTCGCCGATATAGTCCATCAGCTGGGTCTGCTGGCCCGCACCGATGTTGACGACGCGGAAGGGGGCGACGGGCGAGAGGCTGTCGCCCTCCACCGGCGTGTCGCCCGGCACGGCCTCGGTCAGCCGGACGATCGATTCGGCCAGATCCTCCACATAGGTGAAGTCGCGGACCATGTTGCCGTTGTTGTAGATGTCGATCGGCTGGCCGGCGAGGATGCCCTTGGTAAACTTGAACAGCGCCATGTCCGGCCGGCCCCACGGCCCATAGACCGTGAAGAAGCGGAAGAAGGTCATCGGCGTCTTGAACAGATGCGCGTAGCTGTGCCCCATCAGCTCGGTCGCGCCCTTGGTGGCGGCGTAGAAGCTCAAGGGGGTGGCGGTGCGCTGCGTCTCGGTGAACGGCATGTCGGTGTTCGCGCCATAGACCGAGCTGGTCGAGGCGGCGAGCAGGTGCCTGGTCTTGTGCTGACGCGCCAGCTCCAGCACGTTGAAGCTGCCGATCAGGTTCGCCGTGACATAGGATTCCGGGCTGTCGATCGAGTGGCGCACGCCGGCCTGCGCGGCGAGGTGGATCACCACATCGGGCTGGAACTCGGCCCATTGCGCGCCGAACGCGCCCATGTCGTCGATCGAGACGCGGGCGACGTTGAAGTTCGGGTGGTTCGACAGGATGTCGTTGCGCGCTTCCTTGAGCGCCGGATCGTAATAGGCGCTAAAATTGTCCACGCCGAGCACGGTGGCGCCGCGCTGGAGGAGCTTGCTGGCCGTGTGGAAGCCGATGAAGCCGGCCGAGCCGGTTACCAGGACGCGCGTCATGGGGAGGGCAGGTGCCTCAAGGGCGCGGCGAAGTCCAGTTTCACGCATCAGGTAGTGACGAGTCACTGACCTCTACGGTCGGGAAAGGCGTTAGGTGAGCAACGCCCAAAGGAAACTTGCGAAAGATGCCAGGGCAAAGAAGCCGGACAGCCAGCGCAGCACACGCTCACCGGTATCGCTGATGCGCGATTGCCCGAAGCTCATCAAAAGGATCACTCCGCGAGGGGCGATCGTGCACAGGACGAAATAGGCTGTCGCCAATCCGTAGAACGTCACCTCGGGGAGCGGACCGATCACTCCGGCCTCTCCAGATCACCACAAGCGGGACAGCCCGGGTCCTTCGGCAGCGTCAGCGTGCGGAAGCGGAAGGCCAGCGCGTCAACCAGCAGCAGCTTGCCCGCGGTCTCCTCGCCGAACGGCACGATGGCGCGGACCACTTCCAGCGCGGCGAGGCTGCCCATCACCCCGGTAAGCGCGCCCAGCACGCCCTGTTCGGCGCAGCTGATGCCCGGGCGCTCGGGATCATGGCCGACGAAGCAGCGGTAGCAGGGCTTGTCCGGCTCCCAGCCGCGGAACACGCCCAGCTGTCCCTCGAATTCGGAGACGGCGGCGGAGACGAGCGGGATACAATGACGCAGCGCGGCGTCTGCGACCGCCAGCCGGGTGGCGAAATTGTCGCAGCCGTCGAGGATCACGTCCGGCGCGAACTCGGCGATCAGCGCATCGGCATTGCGCGCGTCGATGCGCTGCTGGAAGCCGGTGAACACCACTTCGGGGTTGAGCGCGGCGACGCGGGCGCGGGCGGCCTCGACCTTGGGGCGGTCTACGTCGCCGGTCGCATAGAGCGTCTGGCGCTGGAGGTTGGAGAGCGAGACCGTGTCGTCGTCCACCGCGCCGAGCGCGCCGATCCCCGCGGCCGCCAGATATTCGATCGCCGGCGATCCGATGCCGCCCGCGCCGATCACCAGCACGCGCGCGGCCTTCAGCCGCATCTGCCCGCCGCCGCCGATCTCGCGCAGCACGATATGGCGGGCGTAGCGCTCCAGCTCCGTGTCGGAGAGTGTCATTTGGTCAGGGTGAAGCTGATGGTCGTGCGATACCATTGCTCGGTCGCACCAGGGCGGGGGAGCAGGTTGTTGCGCGCGAAGCCGGCTGCCAGCGCGGCGGCATATTGCTCGACCGAGGGGCAGGCGATGGCGCGCGGTACGGTGGTCCGGATATTGCCTCCCTCGTCGACCAGCACGGCGATCGAGACTTCGGCGACACCCGGCTTGGCGAGCACGCATTTGCGCAGCTTCACTTCGCGCTGGACGAAGGTCTGCATCTCGGCGGTGATGATTGGGGGTGCGCGCCAGGGCAGGGGCGGCAGGGCGTCCCAGTCGATCGGCGCCGTCTGGAGCGCCGCAGCAAGAAGAACCGTCGCTATCACGTGCCCGTCGATCCGAAGCCCCCGATGCCTCGCGCCGTTTCGTCGAGCGTCCCCACCTCCTCGAGCTCCGCATGCTGAACCGGCGCGGGCACGAGTTGTGCGATACGGTCTCCGCGCGCGACGGTGAACGCCGCGTCACCGAGATTGGCAAGGATCACCTTAACCTCGCCGCGATAGTCGCTGTCGATCGTGCCGGGCGTGTTGAGGCAGGTGATGCCGTGCTTGAGCGCCAGGCCCGAGCGCGGGCGGACCTGGACTTCGTAGCCGACCGGGATCGCCATCGCGAAGCCGGTCGCCACCGCATGGCGCGCGCCGGGGGCGAGCACCACATCCTCGGCCGCGACCACGTCCATGCCCGCGGCTCCCGCCGTCGCATAGGCGGGCAGCGGCAGGCCCTCGCCATGCGGCAGGCGCTGAAGGGCAATGCGGATCGGAGCGAGCATCAAGATTTTCCTGGAAGCGCGGCGGCAAGGCGCTGGAGCGCGGAGATCACTTCGGGATCGCTCAGCAGCTCATGGTCCTTGCCGGGGATGATACGGAAATCGGTGGCGATGCCGCGCAGCGACAGCGCCTCGGCATAGGTGCGCGAGAAGCGCACCGGCGTGGTCTTGTCGTCGCCGCCGACCAGCACCGCGGCGCGCAGCGAGGGCTGCATGCCGCCGACCAGCTTGACCGGGTCGAGGCTGGTGACCGGCGCGTCCCAGAGCGGGGTGGGCGACACGGTCTTCATGTGCTTGCGCCACTCGGGCAGCGCGCAGGGGCAGGAAACGAGGACGATGCCGTCGACCAGCCCCGGATGCGTCGCGGCAAGGTCGGCGGCGATCGCGGCGCCGCCCGAATGGCCGACCACCACGGTGCGTGCCTGGCCGTAGCGGCGCTGCAGGTGGCGGATCGTCGCGGCGACGGCGCCGATCCGGTCCGCGGTATAATTGTCGCCGGTGGTCAGGCCGCGCTCGCCGGGCGAGACATGCCCCTGCGGGTCCTCATAGCCCGGGCGGAGCAGCGCGACGGCGATGCTCTGTGGCACTGCGGCGGCGGCGCTGCGGGCAAAGGCATAGTGATAGTCGGGCTTGGTCGTCGGGGCGTCGCCGTGCAGCACGACGATCAGCGTGCGCACCTGCTTGGCGGGCGTGTTGCCGAAGCTCTGGCTGTACAGGCCCGGGCCCGGTTCCGGCGCGCCAATGCGCTCGCCCGGCGTACAGGCGGCCAGGCTCGCGCCGAGCAGCAAAAGGGCAAGGCTAGAGCGCATCGGCAATCCGCTGCGCGAGACGGCGGGCGACTTCGTCCTTGGGCAGTCTTTCCCAGCTTTCGACACCGTCGGCGGTGACGAGATGAACGGCATTGGCTTCACCGCCCATCACATCGCCGGAAACATCGTTGGCGACAATCCAGTCTGCGCCCTTGCGAGTCCTTTTCGCGGCAGCATGTTCGAGCACCTGTTCGGTTTCGGCGGCGAAGCCCACCACCAGTCCCGGCCGGCGCGGGCTGGCGCCGAGCATGGCGAGGATGTCGGGATTCTCGGTGAGCTCCAGCCGGGGCGGGGCGCCGCCCTGCTTCTTGAGCTTCTGCCCGGCGCGCTCGACATGCCAGTCGCCGACCGCGGCGACCATCACCGCGGCATCGGCGGGCAGCGCCTGGGCGACGGCATTGGCCATTTCCTGCGCGGTCTCGACATCGATGCGGGTGACGCCCGGCGGCGTGGCCAGCGTGACCGGCCCCGAAACCAGCGTGACCTTCGCTCCCAAGGCTGCGAGCGCCCCGGCAATCGCATAGCCCTGCTTCCCCGAGGAGCGATTGGCGATGTAGCGCACCGGGTCGATCGGCTCATGGGTGGGGCCGGCGGTGACGAGGACATGCTTGCCGGCAAGCGGACGAGGCGCACCAGATTTAGGTTCTGAGAACTTCTGGATCGCCGCGAGGATCGCCTCGGGCTCGGGCAGCCGGCCGGGGCCGTACTCGCCGCAGGCCATCGGCCCCTCGTCGGGCTCCAGCACCGTCACCCCGTCGCCGCGCAGCGTCGCGACATTGCGGCGGGTCGCGGCGTGCTGCCACATCCGCACGTTCATCGCCGGCGCGGCGAGGACGGGCTTGTCGGTGGCGAGCAGCAGCGTGGTCGCCAGATCGTCGGCAATCCCCGCGGCCATCTTGGCGAGCAGGTCGGCGGTGGCGGGCGCCACCACCACCAGGTCCGCCTCGCGGCTGAGCTGGATATGCCCCATCTCGGCCTCGTCCTTGAGGTCGAACAGGTTGGTATAGACCTGGTTCTCGCTCAGCGCCGCGAGCGTCATCGGCGTGACGAAATGCTGCCCGCCTTCGGTGAGCACGCACTTCACTTCGATCCCGGCCTTGCGGCACAGCCGGATCAGCTCGCACGCCTTGTAGGCCGCGATGCCGCCGCCGACGATCAGGAGGATCTTCTTCATCGTGTGACCTTTGTCACGGTGATCCTGCGCCTGTCGAGCGCCTGCCGGAACAGGTCGCGCAGGGCGTCGGGCACGAAGGCGAGGCCGATCAGCGAGAGCGGGGCGACCATCAGTCCCCAATAGAAGGTATCGGGCCGCGCGAACAGGGCCAGCGCCACGCCATATGCCGCAAGCGTCAGGAACACGCGCCCCGCCGCCTGGTCTTTCCAAGCCGCCCAGCCGAACAGCGAGCACGTGAACAGCAGCACGCCCAGCGCCATCGGGAAGAGCTGCAGCGCGGTCGACAGCACCATCGCCTTGGCGAAGAAGCCATAGCCGTGCAGCCCGGCCCAACCCGGCGAGGCCGGATCGGCGGCATTGGTCACCTGGCCCACCGCATGGGCATGGAAGCCGACCGCGACCGCGAGGCAGGCCAGCGCCACGCCCCAGCCGATCGCCTCGCGCCGCTGTCCCTCGAACCAGGCGGCGGCGAGCATCATGATCGCGTAGAGCGCGGCCAGCTCGCGCACCAGCATGGCCAGCAGCGCGATCGCGACGGCCTCGATCCAGCGCCCCTGCCGCCGGATGCCGAGCGACAGGGCGATCAGCAGCCCCGCCCATATCTCGTGAAACGCCCAGAGGTCGGTCTGGACGAACGCCATCAGCCCGCCGGCGAGCAGGGCGAGGCCGATCAGGACCGGCGGCCAGCGCGTCATCCCGCTCCGCAGCTTCATGCCCCACACGGCAAAGACCGAGGCGACCAGCACGAAGAGCAGCGCCAGCATGCCGGCACGCGGCACATGCGCCTCGACCATCGCCAGCCCGGGCAGGCGGAAGGTGACGAAGGGGCGTAGCGGGTAGTTGCCGGCCCGCAGCGCATCGGCGGTCACTTCGTAATAGTCGCCGCCGTGCCGCACGCCGGCGACGATGCTCTCATAGAGCACCACGTCGCTCTGGTCGTCGGCACGCTTCGCCGGATCGCCGCTCACCGGCGGCGGCCCGACCGTGACCAGCGCGGTCAGCGACAACAGCAGGAACAGCAGCAGAATGCCAAGAACGATCCGGGCGCGGGGGCGGGCCAGCGCGGCGAAGCGCGTCGGTTCCGCCAGCCACTGGACCGCAGGCAGCTTCACGAGAGCAGGTACATCATGATCGCGGCACCCACCGCGCCCGAGAAGACCGCAACCAGCGCATAGCGCCAGCCGCCGACCACGCGGATCCGCTCGATCTCCTTGAGCGGCGGCGCGGGTGGCGCGCCACCCGGAGCCGGGAAGCGCAGCTCGATGTTGCGGATCAGGTCGGGCAGGCGGGCAAGCGTGCGGAAATCCTCGACCAGCCGGTCGGCGATCTTGGCTTCCGGCCCCAGCTCGGTGCGGATCCATTCGCGCACGAACGGGGCCGAGACGTCCCACAGATTGATATCGGGATCGAGCCCGCGCGCCACGCCCTCGACCATCACCATCGTCTTCTGGAGCAGAAGGAGATGCGGCTGGGTCTGCATGTCGAAGTCGCGGGTGATCGAGAACAGGCCGTCGAGCATCGCGCCCATCGACATGTCCTTCACCGCCAGCCCGCGCATCGGCTCGCCGACCGCACGCAGCGCCGTCGCGAACTCGGCGACATTGTGGTGCGGCGGCACATAGCCCGCCTCGAAATGGATCTCGGCGACGCGCTTGTAGTTGCCGGTGATCAGTCCGTAGAGGATTTCGGCCAGCCAGACCCTTGCACGTCGATCGATCCGGCCCATGATGCCGAAGTCGATCGCGGCGATGCGGCCATCGGGGAGCGCGAAGAGGTTCCCCTGGTGCATGTCGGCATGGAAGAAGCCTTCGGCGATCGCCTGGCGCAGGAACGCCTTGATCAGCCGGCTGGCGAGCGCGCTGGTATCGTGCCCGGCCTCGATCAGCTTCTGCCGGTGCGACAGCTTGATGCCGTCGATCCATTCCAGCGTCATCACCTTGCCGGTGGTGCGCTGCCAGTCGATCTGGGGAACCATGAAGTCCGGCTCGGCCTGCATGCCCTCGGCCAGTTCGGAAGCAGAGGCTGCTTCGCGGCGCAGGTCGAGCTCGCGCGCGGTCCAGCGCTTGAACGTCTCGATCACCATTCGGGGGCGCAGGCGCGACGCCTCGCCGCCCATGCTCTCCACCTGGGCGGCGGCCCATTCATAGGTGTCGATCGCCTTGGCAAACTCGGTCTCGATGCCCGGGCGCAGCACCTTCACGGCGACCTGGCGGCCATCGGTGGTGATCGCACGGTGGACCTGCGCGATCGAGGCGGCACCGACGGGATGCTCGTCGAATTCGGCGAAGAAGGTCTCGAGCGGCCGGCCGAAGCTGCCCTCGATCCGCTGGCGGATCACCGGGAAGGGGAGCGGCGGCAGCGCATCCTGCAGGCGCAGCAGGTCGTGCGCCGCCTCATCGCCGACCAAGTCGGGACGGGTGGCCAGCGTCTGGCCGAGCTTGATCGCGGCGGGGCCGATCGCCTGGAAGGCATCGGCATAATGCGGCACCTTGGGCACGCGCGCGCCGAAGCGGGCGATGCGCGCCACGCGGCGCACGGGCCTGGGCGTGTGCGGATCCTGCTCGATACCGCGCAGCGCGCCGTGGCGCGCCAGGATGCGGCCCCATTTCAGCAGGCGCCAGAGATGAACGGCGGGTGCGGTCACTTAGCTCAGATCTTCCAGCCGCTGTGGATCGCGACCAGCCCGCCGAGCAGCGGCTCGACCTTGGTCTGGGTGAAGCCTGCTTCGCGGATCATCCGCTCGAACTCGGGCATCTTCGGGAAGCGGCGGATCGATTCGATCAGGTAGCGATAGCTCTCCGCATCGCCCGCCAGCATCTGGCCGAGCTTGGGGACGAGCTTGTGCGAATAGGCGTCATAGACTTCGGAGAAGCCCGGCCACTCGGTGGTCGAGAACTCGAGCACGAACAGCCGCCCGCCGCGCTTGAGCACGCGGTGTGCTTCGCGCAGCGCCTTGGGAATGTCGGTCACGTTCCGGATGCCGAAGGCGATGGTATAGGCGTCGAAGAACTTGTCGGGCCATTGCAGCGTCTCGGCATTGGCCTCGCTCCATACCAGCCCGTCGATCCCGCGCTCGGCGGCGCGCTCTACGCCGACGGCAAGCATCTCGGGATTGATGTCCGCCACCGTGATCGATGCGCCCGAAGGGGCCATGCGGAAGGCGATGTCGCCGGTGCCGCCGGCCATGTCGAGGATATGCTCGCCCTCGCGCGGCTTCACCCGGCGGACGAACTTGTCCTTCCACAACCGATGAAGCCCGCCCGACATGGCGTCGTTCATCAGGTCATATTTCGCCGCGACGCTGGAGAAGACCTCGCCGACGCGGCGGGTCTTTTCCTCGGGGGCCACATCCTCGTAGCCGAAGGAGACGGTGTCGGTCATGCGACGGGCTCTAGCGGGGGTTTCTGCGCGCGTCATCCCCACTCCACGTTATCCCCCGCTCCATCGTCATACCCGCGCAGGCGGAGATCCAGAGTCGCAAAGGGTCTCGCTCGGTTACCCTGGATCCCCGCCTGCGCGGGGATGACGAAAGGGGGGTGGGCGCGGTAGGGAGGCCTATGCCAGAACTCCCCGAAGTAGAGACGACCGTTCGCGGGCTGGAGCCCGTGCTCAAGGGCGAGACGATCCAGCGCGTCACCCTCCACCGCGGCGATCTGCGCCGGCCCTTCCCGGAAGGGCTCGGCCAGCGGCTCACCGGGGCGACGGTCACTGGCATGGGCCGCCGCGCCAAATATGGGCTGATCGAGACGAATCGCGGCGACACGCTGATCTTCCATCTCGGCATGTCCGGGCGCTGGCGGATCGATCCGGGCGAGATCGGCAAGCATGATCACATGGTGCTGGAGACGCAGCAGCACCGTCTCGCGCTCAATGATCCCCGGCGATTCGGCTCGGTCGACCTGGTGCCGACCGCGGAGGTGAGTGCCTGGGCGCCCTTCGTCGCACTTGGCCCCGAGCCGCTGGGCCCGGACTTCAACGCCGCGCACCTGGCGCGTGTCTTCAAGGACAGGATCGCGCCGGTGAAGGCGCTGCTGCTCGATCAGCGCGTCGTGGCGGGGCTGGGCAATATCTATGTGTGCGAGGCGCTCTATATCGCCCGCATCGCGCCCACCCGCGAAGGCGGCTCGATCTCGAAGGCCAGGCTGGAAAAGCTGGTCGCGGCGATTCGCGACGTGCTCGAAAGCGCGATCCGCGCCGGCGGCTCGACGATTCGCGATTATGCTCGGCCGGACGGCGAGCTCGGCTATTTCGCCAAGGAATGGCGCGTCTATGGCCGGGAAGGGGAGCCCTGCGGCTGCGGCGGGCTGGTCGAGCGGCGAATCGATTCGGGGCGGTCGACCTTCTGGTGCCCCGCCTGCCAGAAATAGGGAGATGCCATGCTGCTGACTGCCCTTGCCCTGCTCGCCGCCGGTGCGGCGGATTGCCGTCATATCGGCGAATCGCTGCGGGCGGCGCGCTATGACCGCGAGGTCCTGCGGCCGGGTGACGAGACGAACATCGAATATGTTTACCGTGACGGTCCGGACGGAGAGAAGATGATCCCGCAGCGCTGCATCGCCGATCTGGCGGTGAAAGGTCCGGCCCGCTTGCGTGGCAGGCAGCGCTTGCTGGTACGGTCCGATGCCAAGGGCGGCGAGGAGATTGCCCTCTCGATGCGCATAGGCGGGATGCCGTACAGCCGCACGGCGAAGGTCACAGGGCGGGATCAGCAAGTGCTCACCGGCACCTGGCATGTGGTCGAATCGCAGCATTGCCGCACAAAGCTGCCTTCCGAAATCCGCTTCTTCGACAATGGCGGATATGACTTCACCTACCCGGAAGCGATGGTGGAGACGATGACCAGCGGCAGTGGCAGCTACACCTGGCACCAGGCCAGCGGCGCGCTGTCGCTGGGTGGGGAATGGCGGGGCACCGCGCGGTTCGAAGGCAGGCGCCTCGTGATGGTGGGTCCCTATTTCGATTCTGCGTACGTACCGGGGCCGGGCGAGATACTGCCTCCGCCGTGCCGCATCGTTCTTGGTTGACCCGAATCGCTGGTGCCGCTAAGGGGCCCGTCTTTCCGGACGTGGACGGCGTTTTGTCTCCGGGTCCAAACCATTTTACGAGCAGGAACGACACGGCATGGCGAATACGCCGCAAGCGAAGAAGCGTATCCGGCGCAATGCGCGCCGCGCGGAGATCAACGGCACCCGCGTGAGCCGTATCCGCACCTTCGTGAAGAAGGTCGAGTCGGCCCTTGAAGCCGGCGACAAGACTGCGGCCGCTGCCGCGCTCGCCGCTGCGCAGCCGGAAATGGCGCGCGGCGTTGCCAAGGGCGTGCTCCACAAGAACACGGCCTCGCGCAAGTTTGCGCGTCTGAACAAGCGCGTCGAAGCGCTGGCATAATCGTCACTTTTCCGTAACAAAGCCCCGCGGGACACCAGTTCCGCGGGGTTTTTGTCGTGTTCGACAGAGGCTTGCGGAACGAATCGTGGTTAGCACCCTGGAACCCTACGATTCGCGCGAGTCGCGGTGTCTTCGACTTGCAATAATTTGAAGGCGCTATTCTTTTCAGATAGTTAGTGGCCATGGGCACGGTTTTCCGTGGGTTACGGCGAGTCAACAAAACTATTTCAGTATCTTTACACCGGACCCCCTTGCTCGACTCAGAAAGGGGTACCTACAACAGACCTCCCAGGCGGGTTCTCGCCAGGGTGTAGTCGAAGCCTGCCGCACAGGGACCGGGGATGTCCGGTGTCGGGGGGCCTCATGTCGGAGCGAATTTGCGCACGGGAAGCAGTGCTTCCCGCGAAGGAGGGGTGCGTCACGGTGACTCAG